>CAWBLQ010000004.1:0-377328 GCA_963789715.1 Binataceae bacterium (SeqCode)
GGTGGGCGGTGCAGGTTTCGAACCTGCGACCCCCGGCTTGTAAGGCCGATGCTCTACCACTGAGCTAACCGCCCGCGCCCGAGATGTTAGCAAAAAAAGGCGGCCACGTGTGTCATCGACGCACGTGGCCGCCTGCTTGAACCTGGTTAGTCGCGAGAATTGCGCGAATCGCTCACGAACCTGCCGCCGGCGACGACGAGGCCGGCGCCGCGCCGACGCTTTCGTTGAGCGAGTCCTTCAACTGCTTGCCCGGCTTGAACTTCGCCGACCGGCTGGCCGCAATCTCGATCGATTCTCCGGTCTTTGGATTGCGCCCGGTGCGCGCCTGCCGTTCCGACACCGAAAAAGTGCCGAAACCTGAGATGTTCACGCGCTCGCCCTGGCGCAGCGCGGCGATGACGTCGTCGAGCACGATGTTAATTGCGCGTTCGGCATCGGCCTTGTTGAGGGGAAGCTTGTTCGACAACGCCTCTATGAGTTCGGCCTTGGTCATATGTAACCTTCGGCAGTCCCGGAGTTTCCGCGACCGCATATTTGAGCCGCGCGCTTCCGGGTCCTCACCGGAAGTCGCGGTATCCCCCGCTCAGAACCTACGACAGGTTCGTCGATACACTCGTATCGTCTTCGTCTCCGGGCGTCATCGGGACCTTCGGTTCCGGCTCGCGCAGGAACGCGAGGTCGCTGTCGCCCTTACCCGGCTTGAAGAACGTATCCGGGTCGGTCAGCACCAGCGCATGCTTGAGCACTTCGTCCATATGCTCGACCTGGATCAAGGTGATGCCCTTCATGATCTGCGGCGGGATCTCCTCGACGTCCTTGGCGTTGTCCTTGGGCATCAGGATCGTCTTGATACCGCCGCGATGCGCCGCGAGCACTTTCTCCTTGAGTCCTCCAATCGGCAGCACCCGCCCGCGCAGCGTGATTTCGCCGGTCATCGCCAGGTCGTTGCGAATCGGTGAGCGCGTCAGCGCCGAGACCAGCGCGGTTGCCAGCGTTATTCCGGCCGACGGCCCGTCCTTGGGAATCGCGCCTTCGGGAATGTGAATGTGAATGTCGATCCGGTGATAGAAGCCGCGATCGAGCCCGAGCACTTCCGCGCGCGAACGCACGTAGGAAAGCGCAGCCTGCGCCGATTCCTGCATCACGTCGCCGAGCTGCCCGGTGATGGTCAGCTTGCCGCGTCCCGGAACGATCGTCACTTCGACGCTGAGCAGCTCGCCGCCGAGCTCCGTCCACGCCAGCCCGGTCGCGACTCCCACCTGCGGTACGGTCTCCGCCGTGCCGTAGCGGAACTTCGGAACGCCGAGGTATTTGCCGAGGCTCGAGCTCGAAACCTTGACGTGCGCGTTGCGATCGGTCTTGACGACTTCGACCGCAACCTTGCGGCAGATCGAGGCGAGTTCGCGCTCGAGGTTCCTGACGCCCGCTTCGCGCGTGTAGTGGCGGATGATGCCCTGGATTGCGCCGTCGGATACCTCGATGTTCTCCGGCCGCAGCCCGTTGGCCTCCTGCTGCTTCTTCAACAGGTACTTTTTGGCGATGTTGAGCTTCTCGGTTTCCGTGTAGCCGGGAATCCGGATGACTTCCATGCGGTCCTGCAGCGGCCGCGGGATGCGGTCGAGCGTATTCGCCGTCGTGATGAACATCACTTTCGACAAATCGTAGTCGCAGTCGAGATAGTGATCGTTGAAGGTACAATTCTGCTCGGGATCGAGAACTTCGAGCAGCGCCGACGACGGATCGCCGCGGAAGTCGGTTGACATCTTGTCCACTTCGTCGAACAGCAGCACGGGGTTGGACGATCCCGCCTTGCGGATCGACTGAATCACCTTGCCCGGCAGCGCGCCGATGTAGGTGCGCCGATGCCCGCGGATTTCGGCTTCGTCGCGTACGCCGCCGAGCGACACGCGCACGAATTTGCGGCCGGTCGCGCGCGCCACCGACTTGCCCAGCGAGGTCTTGCCGACGCCCGGAGGTCCGACCAGGCACAGGATGGGGCCCTTCATCTGGCCGACCAGCGTCTCGACCGCCAGGTACTCCAGGATGCGCTGCTTGACCTTCTCCAGCCCGTAATGATCTTCCTCGAGAACGCGTTCAGCTTCCTTGATGTCGAGCTTGTCCTCGGTGTACTCGAACCACGGCAGCGCGAGGAACCAGTCGAGGTAGTTGCGCACCACGGTGGCCTCGGCCGACATCGGCGACATCATCTTGAGCTTTTTGATCTCGCGCTCGCACTTCTCGCGCGCCTCGGCGGGCATTTTTTTCTGCCGGAGTTTCTCTTCCAATTCCTGAATCTCGTTCTTGAATTCGTCCTTCTCGCCGAGCTCCTTCTGAATCGCGCGCATCTGCTCGTTGAGGTAGTACTCCTTCGAGGTCTTCTCCATCTGCTTCTTGACGCGCGAGCGGATGCGTTTTTCGACCTCGAGGATTTCCAGTTCCGAGCGCATGTAGCCGAGAATCTTCTCGAGCCGTTCGGCCGGGTTGGTCGATTCGAGCAACGCCTGCTTGTCTTCGAGCTTGATCCCCAGATGTCCCACCAGCTTGTCGGCGAGGAACGCGGGGTCGTCCACCGCCGCAATCGAGGTTACCATCTCGGGCGGAATCTTCTTGTTGAGCCGCGCGTAGTTGTCGAAGGTCGAGACCACCGAGCGCATCAGCGCTTCGACCTCGGTGCTGCGGTCGCTGACCTCCTCGATCTCCTCCGCCTCGACCTGGAAATATTCCTCGTCGGCGACGTAGCGGATCACGCGCGCGCGCTTCTTGCCTTCGACCAGCGCCTTGACGGTGCCGTCGGGCAGGCGCAGCAACTGCACGACCACGCCGAGCGTGCCGACCGCGTAGAGGTCGGCGGGTGCGGGCTCGGCGACCTTGGGGTCCTTCTGGGTCACCAGCAGGATCGGCGTCTTCTTCGCCTCGGCGGCTTCCAGAGCCTTAATCGACTTCTGGCGGCCGACGAAGATTGGATAGACTTCGTGGGGGAATACGATCAGTTCGCGCAACGGGAACAAAGGCACCACGTTCGTCGTTGCGTCGCGATTATCTTTTTTGTCGTTGCGAAAAAGCATCTTGTAGATCTCGAGTCTCCCGGGCTATGCGGTTTCGGCGGTCTTTTGATAGACCAGCAGCGGCTGCTCCTTCTGAGTAACCACTTCTTCCGAGATTAACACCTCCTTGATGTTGGGTTGCGAGGGGATTTCGTACATCAGGTCCACCATGATCGCTTCCATGATGGCGCGCAGTCCGCGCGCGCCCGACTTGCGCTTGAGCGCCTCGCGCGCGATCGCGCGCAGCGCACCCTGGGTGAATTTCAGGTGGACGTTCTCCATGTCGAAGAGCTTCTGGTACTGGCGCACCAGCGCGTTCTTCGGCTCGGTCAGAATCCGCACCAGCGCTTCCTCGTCCAGCTCGCCGAGCGTCGCGATGACCGGCAGGCGGCCGACGAACTCCGGGATCAAGCCGAACTTCAGCAGGTCTTCCGGCTGCACTTCGTAGAGCAGCTCGGAGACCGTCTTGGGATCGCGATGCGTCAGGTCGGCGCGAAAGCCCATCGTCTTGCCCGAGATGCGCCGGCGGATGATGTCGTCCAGTCCGACGAACGCGCCGCCGCAGATGAACAGGATATTGGTCGTGTCGACCTGAAGGAACTCCTGCTGCGGATGCTTGCGGCCGCCCTTGGGCGGCACCGAGGCCATCGTGCCCTCGATTATCTTGAGCAGCGCCTGCTGAACGCCTTCGCCCGACACGTCGCGGGTGATCGATGGGTTGTCGCCCTTGCGCGCGATTTTGTCGATCTCATCGATGTACACAATGCCGCGCTGGCATCGCTCGATGTCGTAGTCGGCGTTCTGCAGCAGCGACAGGATGATGTTCTCGACGTCCTCGCCGACGTAGCCGGCCTCGGTCAGCGAGGTCGCGTCGGCAATCGTGAACGGCACCTGCAGGAAGCGGGCGAGGGTTTGCGCGAGCAGGGTCTTGCCGACTCCGGTCGGGCCAATCAGCAGGATGTTGGATTTCTGCAGCTCGACGTCGCCGGTGACCATCTGCGAGTCGATTCGTTTGTAATGATTGTGGACCGCGACCGAGAGGATTTTCTTGGCGCGCTCCTGTCCGATCACGTACTGGTCGAGGACCCGCTTGATTTCGGCGGGCTTGGGCACCGCGGAGCTCTGGCTGAAGGCTTCCTCGCTGTCGGTTTCCTCGGCGATTATGTCGTTACAAAGGTCTATGCATTCATCGCAAATGTAGACGGTCGGGCCGGCAATCAGTTTTCGAACTTCGTCCTGGCTCTTGCCGCAAAACGAGCAAACCAGGTTGCCCGAGCGGTCGTCATGCTTGGCCATACTGCCTCCCGCGGCTCACTTGGACGGCCTCCGGCTAACGATTACCTCATCAATCAGTCCGTATTCAACCGCTTGTTGCGGCGACATGAAGTAGTCGCGATCGGTATCCTTTTCGATCTTACGCAGATTCTGTCCGGTATGCTTCATTATGATGTTGTTGATGTCCTCCCGCGCGTGCAGAATTTCCTTTGCATGTATTTCAAGGTCGCTCGCCTGTCCCCGCATCCCGCCGAGCGGCTGATGCAGAATGATTCGCGAATGGGGCAGCGCGTAGCGCCGTCCCTTCGCGCCCGCCAGCAGCAGGATGGCGCCCATGCTGCCCGCCTGACCCAGGCACAGGGTCGAGACGGGCGGCCGGATGAACTCCATCGTGTCGTAAATTGCCATCCCGGCCGTGACCGAGCCGCCGGGCGAGTTGATGTAGAAGTTAATTTCTTTCTCGGGATCTTCGGATTCGAGGAACAGGAACTGAGCGGTGATCAGGTTGGCGACGTCGTCGTTGACTTCGGTGCCGAGAAAAACGATGCGGTCTTTGAGCAGGCGAGAGTATATGTCGTAGGCCCGCTCTCCGCGCCCGGTCTGTTCGACGACCATCGGTACCAGGTTGCTCATAAGTCCGACCCGCGCCACAGCCAGGTTCCGACGAATTGAGTGAAGGCCGCTGACGCCTTCAAATTGTAACCACTCGGAAATGGGGGAGCAACCGCGAAGTGCCGTCGAAACGCGAAACAGCGAGCGGTTGGGCTCGAATCGGAACGATTGTAGCGGAACCCGCCGTGGGTTCCGCACCTCCCTGGGCAGGGGTGACCTCCTTCGGCTTCGCTCAGGACAGGCTCTGCACCCATTGAGAAGATGAAGATGCGGGACTTCGTCCCTGTTAGAAAGTGGCGTGGGGGAATACCTCGCAACGCGAGCCTCCAAGTCCGTCATCCTTGTATGTGGTTGATGAAGCGGAATTGAATAGAGCGGAGCAAATGCGCGTGGGAGACCGACGTCATTCGCGGAAGGAGCTAATCCGATCGTCAGCGCGGATCCCCGCGCGCCCGGATAGGGCGTATCAACCCGAACAGTCGCGCGGCCCGCAAGAGGCCGCATCGTGCGCAAGGAAGGGAAGGCGCCCATAAAGGAGGAGCGATGGCCCCGGGTGAGATGATGGTGGGAGTGGATGTGTCGATGGCGCGGCTGGATGTGGCGCTGTGGCCTGGTGGCGATAGTTTCAGCCTCAGCAATGACCCGCCGGGAGTGGAACAGTTGCTGAAGCGGATGGTTGAGTTGCGGCCGCAGGCGGTGGTGATCGAGGCCAGCGGCGGACCGGAAGACCTGCTGGTGAGTGAGTTGTGTGCGGCCGGGGTTGCGGTGGCAGTGGTTAATCCGCGTCAGGTGCGCGAATTCGCACGCAGTCTTGGGCAACTGGCCAAGACCGATCGGCTCGATGCGCAGGTACTGGCGCAGTTCGGACACTCGGCGCAAAGCCATGGGCGGCTTATGCTGACCCAACTGCCGACCGAGGCGGAGGTCGAACTCAAGGCCTTGGTGCGCCGGCGGCGCCAGCTAATCGGGATGTTGGTAGCGGAGACCAACCGCCGCCAGCGTGCGAGCAAGGTGGTCAAGCGCAGCATCGTGGCCACCATCCGCGCGCTGAAGCGGAGCCTGGCCGAGCTCGAGCAGCAAGTGCGCGAAACGATCAAGAACTCACCCGCGCATCAGCAAAAGATCGCCATTCTGCAGCAGGTCCCGGGCATTGGCCCGCACTTGGCGCGTACGTTGATCGCTGAAGTTCCAGAACTGGGACAGGTCGGACGACGCCAGATCGCCGCACTGATCGGGGTCGCCCCGCACGCGCACGACAGTGGCAAGTTCAAGGGCCGGCGCATGATCTGGGGCGGCCGCGCCGGCGTCCGCAGTACGCTTTACATGGCGATGCTCAGCGCCACCCGCTGCAACCCGTTGGTGGCTCCCTTTTATCGCCGTCTTTTAGAGCGCGGAAAAAGCAAAAAGCTTGCGTACATCGCCTGCGCCCGCAAACTGCTGGTCATCCTCAACGCGATGTTTCGTGACGGCACTACCTGGTGCCCCGGCCTTGACTTTCAACACAGTCGCTGACCGAAGCGAGCAACGCGAGCGGAGGGAAGGATCTCGGACAGCTTCGCGCCAGCGAAGCCGGCACCGGTTTTGAAATCGCGAAGCGGTCCTGGGCCGAAGTCGTCGCGCAAGCCTTCGGATTCTCATCGGATGCAGCAACGCAAAACCGGAACCGGCTTCCCGCTTGCGCGAAGCTGTCCGAGATCCTTCCTCGGCTCGCGTTGCTCGCTTCCGTCAGGATGACGCAAGAAAATTTCGGCGTCCGGGAATCGAACGATGCGGGCTGACCTAACCCGGCGGTGCTACTTCGGCTTGGATTGTGCCTCTGCATCCGGTTCGGACGGTGCATCTTCGCGCTTGGCGCGGCTTAGGATGAAGTCGAGCGCCTTCTCACGGCGCATCGATTGGCGCAGGCCCTCGCGATTCTCTTCCTTGCGATAAAACTCGGCGGCGCGGTCGCGATTGCGCCCGCTCTGCGTGACGATTGCCGCCACTCGCTCGCCGAGCTCCTCGTCGTTGATCTCGATCTTTTCCTGCTCGGCGAGCGCGTCCACGATGAGCGCGGTGCGCGCGCGCTTCTCGGCCCGGGTCTTCAGGTCGTCGGCGCTTTGCTTGACGCGCTCGCTGGCGTCCTCGTGCGAGAGGCCGCCCGCTTCGAGCGTCTGATGCAGCTCGGCTTCCATCGCGGCCCGTTCGCGCGCGACCAGCGATTCGGGCAACTCGACCGGATTGCGTTCGATCACGAGATCGAGGAGTCCTTGCCGCGCGCGCGCGTCGGCCTCCTGCCGGGCGTGCGCGAGCAGCTCGCTGCGGACGCGGTTGCGGAACGCCTGGAGGTTCTCGTCGCCGAGGTCCTTGGCAAAGTCGTCGTCGACGGTCGGCAGCTCGCGGCGGTAGAGCTCTTTGGGCGTCGCGCGCCATTCGATCGTCTTGCCGGCGAGGTCTTTCTGGCTGTAGTCCGCCGCGTAGGTCTTCGAGGCCTTCATCTGCTTGCCCAGCTCGGCGCCCTTGAGCACTTCGAACACGCCATGGGCGAGCGCACGCTCGGAAACTTCGACCAGCCGGTCGTCAGCCTTGGTGCTCGACAGCGGCTTGCCGTCCTCGAAGGCCTCGATCGAGGCGAGCGCGTAGTCGCCGTCCTGCACGACGGTGCGGTCCTCGATTTTCTTGAGCGTCGCCTGGCGCTCGCGAAATCGCTCGATCGCCTCTTCGACTTTGGCGTCGGTGACCTCGACTTTGGACTCGGGCACCTTGAGGCCCTCGTAATCCTTGACCTCGATCTGCGGGCGCAGATCGAAGGTCGCGCTGAACTTGAGCGCGAGGTCTTTTTGCAGGTCGGTCTGCTCGGTGACGATTTCGGGGGCGACGACGGGCTTGAGGTCGTGCTCCTCGAGCGCCTTTTTGGTGTATTCCTCGACGAGTTTCTGGACTACCTCGCCGCGGACCTGCTCGCCGAAAAATCGCTCGAGCAGATTGCGCGGCGCATGGCCGGGGCGGAAGCCCTTGAGCACCACGCCGCGTTTGAGTTCGTTGTAGGCGCGGTCGAGCTCGTGCTTGATTTCGTCGGGCTCGACTTCAATCGTAAGTTTGCGCCGGAGGCTGTTTGGTTCTTCGATATTTACATTCATGGGGTTTAACTTTTACAGATAAACACACGGCAGTCGTGGGAATCAATGGAGAGCGCGCGGACGCGGACAGTTAATGTGGAACCCGCCGTGGGTTCCACACCTCCCTGGGCAGGGGTGACCCCTGCACCCAGTGAGGCAGAAAATGAAGATGCGGGACTTCGTCCCTGTTAGAAGGGGTTCGAAAGAGAGCAGCATGCTCAGTGTTGATCCCGCACTGCCATATCTGGTTCCCCTTCCCGCGCGGGAAGGGGTTAGGGGTTAGGTTCTTCGCATCGTCCGCGATGCTCTCTTTTGTCGTCCTTCGATCCGCTCGCGTTGTTCGCCTCGGAATCAGCCGATGCACTCGAAATGATTCGCGACAGCGCGCAGAAGGGCATCCTGGAATTTGGACCCTCACCCGCCGCTCGAGGCCGAGCGTCGGCCTCGCCCTGACAGGGCGAGGCAATTCTTTCGCTTCGCTCCACAAATATCGTGTTGGGGTTTTGTGTGGGTGAATTATGACCGCGATCGGACATCGGGGACCCTTCGATAACTGGACTTCGTATTCAGGAAAACCTAGACTGCGCCAGATACTCAGAGGGAGATCGCGCGGCTATTATCGGCTTATTTAACTGATTCAGTTGCACAGCGGGCGCCGCCCTTAATCAAACTTCGGCTTTTTCAGGAGACTCGGATTGCGATGAGCGAAGCTAATATCGTTCTGCCCACTTTAACCAGCGGACAGGTCATGATCCTGTGGCTGGTGCTGGTCTCGGCGCTGGTCGCGCTGGCCTACGGAGTCGTGCTGATACGCGTGGTGCTGGCGGCCGACCCCGGACCCAAATCGATGACCGACGTGTCCGACGCGATCGAGCTCGGCGCGATGGCGTACCTGGGGCGGCAGGTCAAAACCATGATCTGGTTCGTCGCCGCGATCTTCGTCGCGCTGTTCCTCATGTATCGCAACGTGTACCAGGGCCTGACCCTGCCGCTCGGCATCTCGATCGCATTTCTGATGGGCGTGGCGGCGTCCTATGGCGCCGGTTACGTCGGGATGTGGCTGGCGGTCAAGGGCAACGTCCGCAGCGCCAACGCGGCGCTGACCAGCTTCAAGGACGCGATGGAGCTGGCGTTCAAGGCGGGCGGAGTCTCGGGGATGTTCACGGTCGGGCTGGGGCTGCTCGGCGCGACGATTATTTTCCTGGTGTTCCGCGAAAACGCGATGAAGGTGCTGGTGGGCTTCGGCTTCGGCGGATCGCTGGCGGCGCTGTTTATGCGCGTTGGCGGCGGAATCTACACCAAGGCTGCTGACGTGGGCGGCGATTTGGTCGGGAAAATCGAGCAGGACCTGCCTGAGGACGACCCGCGCAATCCGGCCACGATTGCCGACAACGTGGGCGACAACGTCGGCGACTGCGCCGGGATGGCGGCCGACGTGTTCGAGTCGTACGAGGTGACGCTGGTCGCCGCGATTATCCTGGCGGCGTACGCGCTGCAGGAGTCGGACTTTATCGCGGCCTACGGCCAGTACGCGGGGGCGTTCGCGGTCAAGCTGATCATGTTCGCGCTGATCCTGCGCGGCGTCGGCGTGTTTTCCTCGATCATCGGGATCATGGCGGTGCGCGTGCCGGCGGGCAAAATGCTCGACCCGATGCGCCCGATCAATATCGGTTACATGACCTCGGCGCTGGCGTCGGTGGCCGGATTCTTCGTCGTGAATTATCTCTACCTCGACGACCCGCGCACCGGCGCGACGGATTGGCGCTTTGCGTGCTGCGCGTCGCTCGGAATAATTCTGGCGGTGGTGACGCTGTGGCTCACCAACTATTTCACGCATCCGGACAAAGGCCCGGTGACCGAAACGGCGATGGCGGCGCGCACGGGGCCGGCAACGTTGATCCTGTCGGGGATGGCCGAGGGACTCGAGTCGTCGGTGTGGGCGCTGCTGGTGATCGCGGCGGCGATAATCGGCGCGATGGCGATTTTCCACGAGTCGCTCGCGCTGCAGTTTTACGGAATCGCGCTGACCGGGCTGGGCCTGCTCACCACCACCGGCTTCATCCTGGCGATGGACACTTACGGACCGATCACCGACAACGCCCACGGCATCTTCGAGATGGGCGGAATCCATCAGGAGGAGGCGTCGAAGACGCTTTCGTGGATGGACGCGATTGGCAACACCACCAAGGCGCTGACCAAGGGGCTGGCGATTGCGACCGCGGTGCTCGCGGCGGTCTCGCTGTTCCGGTCATTCATCGACGAGGCGCATCTCGGCGCGCTCGGCGTGCAAATCAACATGCCGACTGTGTTCGTGGGCCTGATGATCGGCGGCGCGGTGCCGTTCCTGTTCAGCTCGTTCGCAATCAAGGCTGTCAGCCGCGCGGCGTACCAGATCGTGTTCGAAGTGCGCCGGCAACTTCGGACGCATCCGGGAATCATGGAAGGCAAGGAGCTGCCCGACTACGGCGCGTGCGTCGATATCGTCACGGCAGCCTCGCAAAAGGAGCTGCTCGGTCCCGGAATCCTGGCGATCTTCTCGCCGCTGCTGGTCGGGTTCGGCCTGGGCGCGGGCGCGCTAGGCGGGTTCCTCGGCGGGACGATCCTGACGGGCCAGTTGATGGCGGTGTTCATGTCGAATGCGGGCGCCAACTGGGATAACGCCAAGAAGAAAGTCGAGGACGGGTTCCTCGGCGGCAAGGGCACCGATGTGCACAAGGCTTCCGTCGTGGGCGACACGGTGGGCGATCCATTCAAGGACACGGCGGGTCCGGCGCTGAACCCGATGATCAAGGTGATGAACCTGGTTGCGATATTGGCGGCGCCGTTCACGACGGTCGCGCTCGGCGGGGTGACGCTTTTGCGCGTGGCGGTGGTGGTGCTGTCGATCGTCGCGCTGTCGATCGCGGTGATTTTCTCCAAGCGCGGATCGATCGCGGAGGAGAGCCTGGCGATCGAGACCAAGCAGGCCGCCTGAGCGGATTTCACAGTTTGCAATGCTTGAAGGGCCGGACGTCGTCGTCCGGCCCTTTTTCTTTGCGTCGCTCGTGCGGTCTTCGTAGTCTTCCAAACTTATGGCAATCGAATATCGCGCACTGGGCAAGACCGGGCTTCGGGTCAGCGCGCTTGGCTTCGGCGGCTCCGAAGTTGGCTATCAGGCGGTCGCGCAGAAGACCGTCGATAAAATCCTGAACAGCGCGCTCGCCGCCGGCATCAACGTGATCGATACGGCCGAGTGCTACGCGGACGGCGAGGCACTGATCGGCAAGGCGATTGCCGGGCGGCGCGCGGAAGTCGTGCTGATGACCAAATGCGGGCACGCGCCGCTGAGATCCGCGGCCGAGCGCGCCGGCGGTTACGCGCAGCCGGATTGGGAACCGGCGATGCTGGCGCGCAGTATCGAGCGCAGCCTCAAGCATCTGCGCACCGACCACGTCGATGTGATCCAGTTCCACAGCCCGCCGCTGGCGGCTCTGAAGGACGGGCGCGTGATCGAAGTTCTGCATAAGGCCCGGGCGCGCGGGCAGGCGCGGTTCGTGGGATGCAGCGCCGACTCGGACGAAGCGGTATATGCGGTCGAAAGCGGCGCGTTCGACACGATTCAGATCTCGGTGAGCATCGCGGACCAGGAAGCGATCGAGCGCGTGATCCCAAGGGCGGCCGCGCGCGGGATGGGCGTGATCGTCAAGCGCCCAATTGCCAACGCGGCCTGGCGTCACGGTAAGCAGCCGCCCGGCGACTGGTACACGCGGCCGTATTGGGATCGGCTGCAGGCGCTCGACTACGATTTTCTGCGCGGCGGCGTCGAGGACGCGGCCGCAATAGCGCTGCGCTTCACGCTCGGCACGGCCGGCGTGAGTACCGCGATTGTCGGCACGACCCGGCCCGAGCGTATCGCGCAGAATATCGCGCACGCCGGCGCCGGACCGCTGGCGGCGGCGGAGTACGAAGCGATTCGCGATCGATGGCGCGCGGTCGCGCCGGCTGAGTGGATCGGACAGCGATAGGAGGAACTTGATTTTAGTGAAACCCGCCGTGGGTTTCACGCTTCCTTGGGCAGGGGTGACCCCTGCACCCAATGATAAACGGAGTTATTCGCCATGGAAATCGGATGGATCGGGACCGGGATAATGGGAGCGCCTATGGCGCGACGGTTGATCGGCGGCGGCCATCGCGTGCGCGTCTTCAATCGGTCGGCCGAGAAGGCTCGTGCACTGGCGAGCGACGGCGCGATCGTCGCGGCGGACGCGGCTGCCTGCGTCGCGGGCGCGGCGGTCGTGTTTATCATGGTGCCCGACACGCCTGACGTGGAGGCGACCGTCGCCAGGATCGAGCCTGCGTTGAAAGCGGGGCAGCTGGTGGCTGACATGAGCACTATTTCGCCCGCGGCGGAACGCGCAATCGCCGCGCGGCTGAAAGCCGTCGGCGTCGATTACCTCGATGCGCCGGTGTCGGGCGGCGACGTTGGCGCTCGCGACGGCACGCTCGCAATCATGGCCGGCGGAGATGCGGCGGCGTTCGAGCGGGTGCGTCCCTTGTTGGAGTTGATGGGGAAAAGGGTCACGCACATGGGTGCGTCGGGCGCCGGCCAGATGACGAAGCTCGCCAATCAGATCGCGGTCGCGATCAATCTCGAGGCGGCGGCAGAGGCGATCAAGTTCGCCAAGGCCGGCGGTCTCGACGCGTCGCGAGTGGTCGACGCGATTGGCGCGGGCGCGGCTGGGTCGTGGCAGCTGTCGAATCTCGGGCCCAGGATTATAGCGGGCGACTATCGGCCCGGGTTTTTTATCAAGCTGATTCGCAAGGATCTCCGGCTAGTCGTCGAGGCGGCGCGTGAAGCGGGGCTGGCGCTGCCGGGACTCGCGCTGATGGCGTCGATGTTCAACGCGTCGGCGGCGCTGGGTCACGATCTCGACGGGACGCAGGCGGTCGCGGCGGCACTCGACAGATTGGCGAACGTGCAGTAGTACCAGAGTCGCACCCGGATGTTTGGAGGCCAAAAAATGGCAGACCTGCTGACCGAAGTGAAAGACCGCGTCCTTTACCTGACGCTGAATCGGCCCGACAAGCTCAACGCGATGAGCGCCGAGATGATGGGCGCGCTGGTGGACAACCTGTCGCGCGCCGCGACCAATCCCGAAATCGGCGCCGTCGTGCTGACCGGAGCGGGGCGCGGATTCTGCTCCGGTGGAGATATCGGCGGGATGCGCGAGCGCAACGAGGGCGCGGGGGCGGGCCCGGCGCAGACGATCGAGGACCGCGTCGCCGGCCTGCGTCGCGGCGAAGAGGCGTCGTTGATGCTGCACGAGATGTCGAAGGTGACGATCGCGGCGGTCAACGGGCCGGCGGCCGGCGCGGGGCTCAGCCTGGCGATGGCGTGCGACCTCAGGATTGCATCGGACGCGGCGCGTTTCGGCACCGCGTTCGCCAAGGTCGGTTTCTCGGGCGATTACGGCGGCACCTGGTCGCTGACGCATCTGGTGGGATCGGCCAAGGCGCGCGAACTGTATTTCCTGGCCGATGTGATCGGCGCGGACGAGGCGCTCCGAATCGGGCTGGCGAATCGAGTGGTGCCGGCGGCGGCGTTCCGCGACGAGGTGCATGCGATCGCGTCGCGAATCGCCAACGGTCCGTCGATTGCCTACTCGTACATGAAGGCGAATCTCAACGCGGCGCTCAATCACGAGTTCAACGAGCTGCTCGACCGCGAGGCGTGGGGGCAAACGATGACCGGGCGGACGGAGGACCATCGCGAGGCCGTCAAGGCGTTTCTCGAGAAGCGTCCGCCGACGTTCAAGGGTAGATAGCGGGGCAACTCGCGAACCCAGTGCGTGCAGTACCCCTCCCTTGTCCAAGGAGAGAGTCAGGGAGAGGTGCTGTGCTCGACGACGGCCCACGTTTCTGACTTCGAGCACTAACTAGGAGGCTGCGTGATTCCGGCGTTGCACCTCACCCGGCGCCACCTTCGGCGAGCGCCGAGCTCTCCTCGGACAAGGAGAGGTTAGGATCAGATCAGTCACCTAGAGGAGCTAAGACCACGATGGAATTCAAGACAATCATCTACGGCTCACGCGACGCCATTGCGAAGATCACTATCAACCGCGCCGAGCAGATGAACGGCTACAACGAGACTATGGTCAAGGAAATGTGTGCGGCAATCGACCTCGCGCGCCAGGACGACGACGTGCGCGTGCTGATAATCACGGGCAGCGGACGCGCGTTCTGCGCCGGTGGCGATATCAGCGGCGCGCCCGAGAGCCGCTCGCGATTCCATGGGCATCCGATGGGCCATATGCTCGAGATGCGCGAGGGATTCCATCAGCTGGTGCTGTCGTTGCATCGCTTCGACAAGCCGGTGATCGCAGCGATTAACGGAGCGGCGGTGGCGGGCGGCCTGACGCTGGCGCTGTCGTGCGACTTCAGGATTGCGTCGGACCAGGCGCGGCTGGGAGACACGGCGCTCAAGTTCGCGCTGCTCTGCGATGAAGGCGGAGCGTACCTTTTCCCGCGGTTCATGGGACTTGACCGCGCGCTCAAGATGACGCTGCTGTCGGAAGTCTATGACGCGAAGACGGCGCTCGAACTCGGGCTGGTAACCGAGGTGGTGCCGCACGCGGAGCTCGAGGCGCGCGCACAGGACTTCGCGCGGCGGCTCGCGGACGGACCGCCGCTGGCAATCAGGCTGGCCAAACGCATGATGTACAAGCAACGCGAGATGACGCTGGAGAATGCGCTAGAGGACGCTGCGCTCAATGTGATGATCACCAATCCGTCCGAGGACGTGCGCGAGGGTATGCGCGCGTTCCGCGAAAAGCAAAAGCCGAATTTCAAGGGCAAGTAGGCTTGCCGGGCCGCTGCAGGAGACCTCGTCCACAGCCGATGAAGAAAAAGGATATCGAGAAGCTGCTGAAGAAACCGATCGTCGCGGTGGTCGCGGTTACCGCGCCCGACGGCGCGCCGCATGCCGTGCCGACGTGGTACGAGTACGTCGACGGGCAAGTCGTCTTTCATACGGGCAAAGAGTCGTTCAAATACAAATGCTTGGTGCGCGATCCGCGCGTCACGCTGGTGGTCGATACCAAGAAGGCGCCGTACAAGACGGTGGTGCTGAAAGGGCGCGCGACGCTCGAGGAAAAGATCGATGACAAGCGCACGGAGCGGATGGCGGTCGAGTACCTGGGCAAGAAAGACGGCAAGGCATACGCGAAATCGCTCAAGGGCACCAAGGTGGTGGTCGTGAGCTTCAAGCCGGCGCACATGGTCTCGTGGGACTACAGCCAGGAGAGCCCCTAGCGCATGAGTTGCGGCCACAGCGTCGCGGGCGTGCGAAGACGGGTGCGATGGACGAGCGGCTGAAAGCAAATCTCGACGCGTGGAATCAGATGGCCGAGATTCACGCTGCCTCGCGCGGGTATCGGCTGGCGGAGTTCAAGGCGGGCGAGAACGTGCTCAAGCCGATCGAGCTGGTCGAGGTCGGCGATGTTCGCGGCAAGTCGTTGTTGCATCTGCAATGCCATTTTGGGCTCGACACCATGTCATGGGCGCGTCTGGGCGCGAACGTCACCGGGGTGGATTTTTCGGATCGGGCGATCGGGCTCGCTCGCTCAATCAGCACTGAGCTGAAAATTCCCGCGCGATTTTTGCAATCCAACATTTACGACGCTCCCGAGGTGCTGCACGAGCAATTCGACATCGTGTTCACGTCGTACGGGGCGTTGTGCTGGCTGCCCGACGTCAAGCGATGGGCGGAGATCGCTGCAAATTTCGTCAAGCCTGGAGGATTTTTTTATATCGCGGAGTTTCATCCGCTTACCCAGATGAGCCCCAACGACGAGGGAACGACCAGGCTCGAATACGAGATTTCGTACTTCCACACGGCGATGCGCGAGGACCCGCCGGGGCCGGACTATTCGGACAAAAGCAAAATCGTTTCCGCGACGCACCTATGGATGTATCGGCTCGGCGACGTTGTCAGCGCGATAGCGGCGACGGGACTGCGAATCGAGTTTCTGCACGAGTTCGCCGGATGCATCCATCGGCATTTTCCGTTCATGAAGCTGGGCAGCGACGGGCTCTGGCACATCGAGGACGACCCGATTCCGACGATTTTCTCGCTGAAGGCGACCAAGGCTTGAGCGGCTGGTCGCACCTTGCCGGTCACTGAGAAATGCGGCGGCTGAGGCCGAACTCTGCGCGGGCTTCAGTTGCTTTTCACCTCGAAGAGATCGAAATAACTTGATCCGATCCGCGGGTACCGCTTCATCAGCTTGAGGCATCGCGCGCTGCTGACATCGCCCCAGTGCGGCTCTTCGCGGCTGGCGAGCATCAGGTAGCCTACCCGGGGCGCGGTCGCCAGCCATCCGCAGGCGTCGGGCTTGGGCTCGACCGGGATGCTGACACATTCTGCCGCTGCGTAGTAGGCGAGTCGGCAATCGCTCACCGCGACCGCGCGAGGCGTGCCGCCGGTGCGGCGGATATCGGCCGCGGCGTAGGGGAACGCCCGGATATCGTAACCGATCGGCCAGAGGGTGCGTGGAAGCAGGAGGATCGCGAGCAGGACGGCCGGTGCTGCCGCAGGGACTGGGCGGCTCCAAATCCGCACCCGCGCGAGCCAAAGTGACAGCGACTCAAACCCGATCGCCGCCCATCCGAAAGTGTATGGAACCAAATGGATCATGAACCGCGGGCCGGTGACCAGAAACGCGAAGACCAGCGCGTAAAAGATGACGACCACGCCCAGCCAGCTCTCGCGCCAGTTCCGCACCATCGCGCGCCCGCGCACCCAAAGCCCGATTGCGAGCAGCGCAGCCACCGCGGGCTCGATCGCCTGCACGAAGTAGTAAGGCGTCATCAAAAGATCGAAGCCGAAATTGAGGGTGTGGGCCGCAGCGTCCATCACCCGGCCCTTCAAGTCGCGGCTAATGAGCCAATGGCCGGTGGAAAGATGCAGGTAGATCAGAAACGGCGATGCAACGAGGACGAACGGGACCGCGAAGCATGCCGTCCACATCGCCGCCTGCGCGAAACTCCATTGCCGCCAGACGCCTGCGCCCAGGATGAGGAACGCGCTGCCGACGAGCAGCAGGCCAATTCCCTCGGCCCGGTAGAGGTATGCCGTGCCTCCGAGCAGCCCCGCAAACGCAAAGCGCGCCGCGCTTTGGCGATTCAGCCCGCTGGCGAACAGCCATAGCGTGGCAGTCATCAGGCATAGATAACCGGCTTCGGTGCGCACGGAAGCCGCATAGGCCGATAGGCCAGGATGAATCGCGGCGATCGCCGCCGCGCCGGCGGCGATCTCGCGCCGGGCGAAAATCTCGCGCATCAGATAGTAGAGCAGCACCACTGCCGCGGTGCCGAAGGCGGCGGAAATCAGGCTGCCGGCGAGCTCGAGGTTGCCGGTCAAAGGCGATGTCCGTGAGATGAGCCAAGGATAGAGCGGCGAAAAACTCGAGTTGAGACCGCTCAGCAAGCGGCCGGCGGCGAAATCTCGCGCCATCCGGAGGTACTTCATTCCGTCCGAGGCGATGCAGAAATTGGCCAGGCTGAGATAGAGCCGGATCGCAAGAGCGGCCGCCGCCAACGCCGCGACCAGCTTCCATTCCGGACAGCTATCGATCGCTTCGGGATACCATCGGCGGGCTGGCGCGGCAGGCTCTTGGGGTGTCATTTCCGGAGATGTCACGCTGGTCAAAACTTCCGCTCAGCCAGGCAAAACCATCCGGGCATAAATTGCTTTCGATCCTGCTGAGCTCATATTGAAGAAGTCTGCGAACTCAGATCGGTTGCCCGACATCGATGCGGTTACCGTCCGGGTCCGCGAACACAAAGGCTCTCAAGCCATAGTCCTTGTTCTGAATGCTCTTGACGATGCGCAGCCCGTGGCGCTGGCAGATCGAATAGAGCGCATCCACGTCGTACACGATCATGTGCGCCACGTTAAACCGGGCTGCATTGTGGTTGGGCTGTAACGTGAGATGCAGCTCGGCCTGATCCCGCTTGAGGATCATGAAGCCGACAGGATCGCCGTTCTCGAAAGTCTTCGTGAAGCCGAGAACTTTTGTATAGAAGGCGCACGCTCGCTCGATGTCTCTAACGGGAAGCATCGCGGCAATTCGTCCAAAGCGAACGCCGTGATCGACTGTATCGTTCATGGCATAACCTCAGCCCGGTTTTCCGTATTCTAGCCCTTGAATTCAAGACCGCCCACTACCGTGTCGATACCGATGCTTTCGACGCGCTAATGCATCTGCGATAATTGTATTAGTGGCACGACAGGTATCCAAAGATGCGGCAATCGAGGCGCTCGGGCACGTAAAGTATCCCGGTTACGCCGCCGACATCGTTGCGCTGGGAATCGTCGAGGATACGCAGCCGAGTCAAAACGGCGGCTACACGATCACGATTCGGCAGGTCACCGAGCGCGACGAGGTGATCCGCGAGTTGGCGGCGAAAATCCATCATGCGCTTACCCACGACCTCGGCGTGCCCAGCGTCGAGTTGCGGGTGCGTCGAGTTGAAGCCGAGCTTGGCGAGAAAACCGGGCGCGTGCGGCTGGAGGGCACCAAGCACATAATCGCGGTCGGCAGCGGCAAGGGTGGAGTCGGCAAATCGACGGTGGCGGCGAACCTGGCGGTGGCGCTGGCGCGGTTGGGGCTCAGCGTCGGCCTGCTCGACGCGGACATCTACGGGCCGTCGGTGCCGATGATGTTCAACGTCGGCGATGAGCGGCCGAAGTCGGCCGGCGGGCAGAACTTCTTCCCGATCGAAAAGTATGGCGTGAAGCTGATCTCGATCGGATTTTTTCTCGGCGAAAAGGCGCCGGTCATCTGGCGCGGGCCGATGGTGATGGGCGCGGTGCGGCAATTCCTGAAGGACACGCTGTGGGGCAGCCAGGATTTCCTGGTCGTCGACCTTCCGCCCGGCACCGGCGACGCGCAGCTCACGCTCGCGCAGCAGGTCTCGCTCGACGGCGCCGTGATCGTGACGACGCCGCAGGACGTTGCGCTGCTCGACGCGACGCGCGCGGTCAAGATGTTTCGCCAGGTGCATTGCCCGATTCTCGGCGTGGTTGAGAACATGAGCTATTTCGTCTGTCCCGAATGCGGCGAGCGCGACGAACTGTTCGGCTACGGCGGCGGCGAGCGGATGGCGGCGGAAGAGGGGACGCAACTGCTCGCGAGGATTCCGATCTATCCGGACGTGCGACAAGCCGGCGACGACGGCATGCCGATAACGATCGCCAACCCGGCGCATCCGGCGAGCGTGGCGTTCATGGAACTGGCGCGGCGAATCGCAAACGCCGCGGCCGACTGACTACCAACATCATGAAATACTTGCTCGATCTGGCGCGCGCCGATATTGTTGCCGTTCGGTCGTTTGGTTGAATCCACGGCCGTGCCCGGAGCTGGGAAATGTCGACGCTTATAACTGAAGAGTGCATTAATTGCGGCGCGTGCGAGCCGGAATGCCCTAACACCGCGATTTACGAAGGCGGCGCGCCGTGGGAGCTCAACGGCGCCACGACGCCCGCGATCAAGGACGACATCTACTACATCGTTCCCAGCAAATGCACCGAGTGCGTCGGCTTCTTCGACCAGGAGCAGTGCGCGGCGGTATGCCCGGTCGATTGCTGCATCCCAGACCCCAACATCCCCGAGACCGAAGAGGTGCTTATCGAGCGCGCGCGCGTGCTGCATCCGGACCAAACCTTCGGCGCCGAATTCCCGTCGCGGTTTCGAAAGGGCTGACGCCAAGGAGCCTGAAGTTTGACGACAAAAGGTCCCGTCCCGATCGCGCCCGCGGACGGCAAGCTCGGCGTTCTGCTTCCCGGCATCGGCGCGGTCAGCACTACGTTCATCGCAGGAGTGGAGGCGGTCAAGCGCGGGCTAGGCGCGCCGATCGGATCTCTGACGCAGCTCGCCACGGTCCGTCTCGGCAAACGCACCGAGGGACGCACGCCGCTGATCAAGGATTTCGTGCCGCTGGCCAGGCTGGAAGATCTCGAATTCGGCGGATGGGACATCTACGAAGACAGCGCGTACGAAGCCGCGCTGAACGCGGCGGTGCTCGATCGAGCGCTGCTGGAGCAGGTGCGCGAGCCGCTGGAAAAACTTCATCCGATGGATGCAGTTTTCGACCAGGACTACGTGCGCAACATCCGCGGCCCCAATCTGAAGGAAGCGCGCACCAAGATGGACAAGGCCGCGATGCTGATGGATGACATCCGGCAGTTCCAGAAACGCACCGGCGTCGCGCGCACCGTGATGGTGTGGTGCGGATCGACGGAGGTGTTCCATCGCCCGGCGGAAGTGCATCAGACGTTGAAATCGTTCGAGGCCGGGCTCGCCGGCAATGACCCGGAAATCGCGCCGAGCCAGATCTACGCGTACGCCGCGCTCAAGATGGGAATCCCGTACGCGAACGGCGCGCCCAACCTGACCACCGACACGCCCGCGTTGCTCGAGCTGGCGCGCGAGACCAACCTCCCCATCTGCGGCAAAGACTTCAAGACCGGGCAGACGTTTATGAAGACGCTGATCGCGCCGGGGCTCAAGGCGCGGATGCTCGGGATGTCGGGATGGTTCTCGACCAACATCCTGGGCAATCGCGACGGCGAGGTGCTCGAAGATCCCGGATCGTTCAAGTCCAAGGAAGAGACCAAGCTGTCGGTGCTCGACCAGATTCTTCAACCCGAGCTGCATCCGCAGCTTTACGGCGACGTCTTCCACTCGGTGAAAATCAACTACTATCCGCCGCGCGGCGACTCGAAGGAGGGCTGGGACAATATCGATATCTTCGGATGGCTCGGCTATCCGATGCAGATCAAAATTAACTTCCTGTGTCGCGATTCGATCCTGGCGGCGCCGCTGGTGCTCGACCTGGTGCTGTTTCTCGACCTGGCGCATCGCGCCGGCATGCGCGGCATCCAGGAGTGGCTGTCGTTCTACTTCAAAGCGCCGATGCACGCGCCGAACATCTATCCCGAGCACGACATTTTCATCCAGCTGATGAAGCTCAAGAACACGCTGCGCTGGATGCGCGGCGAGGACCTGATTACGCATCTCGGGCTCGAATACTACGATTGACGGTGGCGACCCGGGCCGTTTCGCTCGCGGGCGCGCCGCACTAGAATCAAAGCTCGATGGGCGTGCTTGACAGCAAGACGATCGTGCTCGGCGTGAGCGGCGGAATCGCCGCTTACAAATCGGCGGAACTCGTGCGCTTGCTGGTCACTTCGGGCGCGAACGTCCGCGTCATGATGACGCGCAACGCGACCGAGTTCATCACTCCGCTCACGTTGCAGACGCTCAGCGCGAATCCGGTCGCCACCGACACGTTTTCGCTGACGCAGGAATCGGAGATCGGGCACATTCGGCTCGCCGACAGTGCCGACGCGATCGTGATCGCGCCGGCGACAGCCGACGTGATCGCCAAAGCGGCCGTCGGCATCGCCGACGATATTTTGACGACGGTGTTACTTGCCACGCGCGCGAAAGTCGCGTTCGCGCCCGCGATGAACGTGCACATGTACGAACATCCGACGGTCGCCGAGAACCTTGCGAGGCTACGCTCGCGCGGCGCGGTGATAATCGATCCCGGCGAGGGCGCACTCGCTTGCGGTTACGAAGGCAAGGGCCGGCTGCCGGACCCGGCGATCATCGTTGCGGAAATCGAGAGGATGCTCTCCGCGCAGGATCTCGCCGGCGAAAATTTCCTGGTGACGGCGGGGCCGACGCAGGAACCGATCGATCCGGTGCGATTCGTCACGAACCGGTCGTCGGGCAAAATGGGCTTTGCGATCGCGCGCGCGGCGTGGCGCCGCGGCGCGGCAGTGCGAATCGTCGCGGGTCCGTCCGCGCTCGCGACGCCCTACGGCGTCGAGCGAATCGACACGGTGACAGCGGCCGCGATGCTTGCGCAAACGTCGCGCAATTTCCTGTGGTCGACAGCGCTGGTGATGGCGGCGGCGGTCGCAGATTTCCGCCCGGCGAATCCCGCGGGCGGCAAGATCAAGAAAGACGCGCGCGGCCTGCGACTCGAGATGGAATCGATTGCCGACGAGATGCCGCGTCTGGCGGCGAAGAAGGGCGCCCGCGTGCTGATAGGATTCGCCGCCGAAACCGACGACCTGGAAGCCAACGCGCGCGCCAAGCTCAAACGCAAGGGCCTCGACCTTATCGTCGCCAACGATGTGACCCGGGAGGGCGCCGGCTTCGAGGTCGATACCAACATCGTCACGCTCATCGGCTCCGACGGCCGCTCACAGAGCCATCCGCAGATGTCCAAGGATGCGGTCGCGGACCTTATCCTCGATCGGATCGTCGCAATCCGCGTCGCCCGGCGGAAGTCCGGTCGTGCGGACAAATCCTCACGCCTGCGCGCCGTCAGATAATCTTCGCATGGACGCTTCATCGCCGCCGGATCGCCGCACGCTGGTCGCAACGATTCGCGACTACGTGGAGCAGTTGCGCGAGGAGGGGATGGAAGGACTTCCCGCATCTACTGCGGCGCGTTCGGCGCCGGGCGCGTCCGCTCCCGTAGCCGGCGCGGCGCTTGAATCGAGCAAGACCGGCGCCTCACCCATGGCCGTCGAGCTGTTCTCGAAATATCCGGGACTCGAAAAAACTTCGACGCTCGACCAGTTGCGCGAGTTCATCGGCGATTGTCAGCGATGCAAGCTCGCGCCGCGCCGCACCAATCTCGTTTTCGGCGTTGGCAATCCCGACGCGGAGCTGATGTTCGTTGGCGAGGCGCCCGGCGCCGACGAAGACGCCCGCGGCGAGCCATTTGTCGGCCGCGCCGGTCAATTGTTGACCGACATCATCGAGCGCGGCATGGGTATCCGCCGCGCTGACGTGTACATCTGCAACGTGATCAAGTGCCGTCCGCCCGACAATCGAAATCCTGAGCCCGACGAAGTGGCGGCGTGCGAGCCATTTCTGTTTCGCCAGATTGACCTCGTGCGCCCACGTGCGATCGTCGGGCTGGGGACGTTCGCCGTGCAGGCGGTGCTCAAGGTCAAGATTCCGATCAGCAAACTGCGCGGCAACTGGCAGGATTTTCGCGGAATTCGATTCATGCCCACGTTTCATCCGGCGTATCTGCTTCGCACCCCGGGCGACAAGCGGCTGGTATGGGCGGATATTCAGGAAGTGATGAGATTTCTCGGCATGCCGATTCCGCGCCGCGGCGGTTCCGCGTCGTGAAGCTGCACTTAAGACTGGTCCTCGTCGCGTCGTTGGCGATTGCGATTGGATCGATCGCGTCGCGAACCTTCCCCGGCGACGTGGCGGCGAAATCGGCTGCGCATCCGCCGTGGGTGCAACTGATCACGATTGACGGATCGATCAATCCGGCGGTCGCTTCCTACATCGAGGATTCGCTCGCGTCGGCAAATACCGAAGGCGCAAGCGCGCTGGTGATCGAGATCGACACGCCGGGCGGACTGCTCAACTCCGCGGAACGGATCGTCAAGGCTATCCTCGCCGCGCCACTACCGGTGATCGTTTATGTCGCGCCGTCGGGCGCCAGCGCCGCGTCCGCCGGGGTGTTCATCACCGAGGCCGCGAACGTCGCGGCGATGGCTCCGGGAACGACGATAGGCGCGGCTCATCCGGTCGAAGAGGGCGGTGAGGACATCAAGGGCGCGATGGGTCAGAAGATGGAGAACTTCACTGCGACCTTTGCGCGCACGATTGCCGAGCAGCGCGGGCGCAACGAAGATTGGATCGAGCAGGCCGTGCGCCACAGCGTCGCGATTGGCGAGCGCGAGGCGCTCGCGAAGAACGTCGTCGACATCGTCGCGCCCGACCTGCGCAGCCTGCTGACGCAAGCCACCGGCCGCAAGGTCCAGGTCGAGGGCCGCGCCGTGACGCTCGCGCTGGCCGACGCCGTCGTACGCCGCGTGCGGATGACGCACGGCCAGCAACTGCTCAACGTGCTGGCCGATCCCAACATCGTGTACCTGCTGCTGATGGCGGGATTGATCGGCCTATACTTCGAGTTCGCGCATCCCGGCGTGATTTTTCCCGGCGTGGCCGGTGCGATTTGCCTGCTGCTCGCGCTCGCGTCGTTCCAGGTCCTCCCGGTAAATCTCACCGGCCTCCTGTTGATTTTTCTCGGCGTTGGATTGTTGATTTCCGAGGCCTTCGTCACCAGCTACGGAATCCTCGGTCTGGGCGGCGTGACGGCGTTCGTCATCGGCTCGCTATTTCTGATCGACACGTCGAAGACCGATCTGGCGGTCGATCGCAACATCATATACGGCGCCTCCGCCGCTCTGACGCTGATCATCCTCGGCATCGGATACATCGTGGCGCGCGAGCGCGGGAGCCGATCGACCACAGGCGCAGAAGGCATCGTCGGCGAGGTCGGCGAAGTGCGCGAGGCGATCGCTCCGGGCGCGCCGGGCAAGGTGTTCGTGCATGGCGAAATCTGGCGCGCCGTCAGCAACGACGCGCTCGGCGCCGGCGCTCGGGCGCGGGTGAAGTCGATCAACGGATTGGAATTGCAAGTGCAGAAGGTAGCGTGAGGCGGCCAAGATTCGCAGGGTTCGCAAGATAGCGCAGCGTATCGACAAGCCTCGCGCGCGTGGGGGCGAAGGAGAATCGCGATGGCGAGTGGAGTCGGCATAGTCATCTTCATCGGAGCAATTTTCGTTTTGAGCGGGCTCAAGGTGCTCAACGAGTACGAGCGCGGCGTGGTCTTTCGCCTCGGCCGGCTCACCCCTTATCGCGGGCCGGGCGTGATCTTTGTGATCCCGGTGCTCGAGCGGATGGCGCGAATCGACTTGCGGACGGTGACGCTGGACATCCCGCCGCAAGACGTCATCACCAAGGACAACGTGACCGTCAAGGTCAGCGCGGTGCTGTATTTTCGGGTGGTCGATCCCTCGCGCGCGGTGACGGAGGTCGCAAACTACCTGTTCGCCACGATGCAACTGGCGCAGACCACGTTGCGGTCCGTCGGCGGGCAGACCGAGCTCGACGAGTTGCTCAGCCAGCGGGACAAGCTCAACGCGCGCATCCAGGAGATCGTCGATTCGCAAACCGAGCCGTGGGGCGTGAAGGTCACGCTGGTCGAGCTGAAAAATATCGACTTGCCGCAGGACATGCAGCGCGCGATCGCGGCGCAGGCCGAAGCCGAGCGCGAGCGCCGCGCCAAGGTGATCGCGGCCGAAGGCGAGTTCCAGGCCGCGCAGCGGCTCGCGGAGGCCGCCGAGATCATGAGCAAGAGCCCCATCACGCTCCAGCTTCGCTATCTGCAGACGCTCAAGGAGATCGCGACCGACCACAATTCCACCACGGTCTTTCCGCTGCCGATCGATCTGTTCGAACCGTTCCGCGCGTTTGCGAAAGCCGCGGGTGGCGGCGACGACAAGCCAAAAACCTGAAGAGCGGCATCGTTTCCTTCGCACCAAACTGAATTTTCGGAGAAAATTTCGACCCTATGGGCAAGCTGATAATGGTTCGTCATGGCGAGAGCGAAGGCAACGCGATTCGGCGCTTCACGACGTCGGGCGAGGCGAAGATCACGGACCTCGGACGCCGCCAGGCGCTCGAGGCTGCGTTGAGAATCAAGCTGAAGTTTCAGCCGATCCTGGTGATCGCGAGCACTTTCGCGCGCGCCCGCGAGACCGGTCTCATCATCGGCACGGAACTTGGCATCCCGATCGAATATGAAGCGGAGTTCCGCGAGATGAGTCTTGGCGACCTCGCCGGACAGCCGTACGATTCGATCGCCAACGATCCCAGCTTCGACCCGAAGCGCTCATGGCTGTGGCGCGCGCCCAACGGCGAGAGTCACGAGGACGTGCGCAGCCGCGTCGCGCCGGCGCTCGATCGCGTCGCCGCAAAATATCCTGACGACGAGATCGTGGTCGTCAGTCATGGCGGCGTGATGCGAGCGGTGTGGGCGCACGTTACCGGCAAATGGGAAAACGCTCACGTGCCGCCCAACTGCGGCATCGTGGTAATCGAGCATCACGGCGGCCGCTACCGCGAGCCCGAAGTGGTGTACGGCGAAACTCCGGCGCGCGAAACGGGCGGATAATCTTCACGCTTTGCCCGCGCCCGGCAAAATTGAATCGAGAAATTCCTGGCTGCGCAGCCGCCGATCCACGATCGAGCCGATGAATCGCGCCAGCGCGAGCGCGCCGTCCGGCCCGGCCGCCTCCGAGCCAGGCGAGTCGTTCATTGGCAGGCGAGCCAGTCGCGCGAGGATTACGGCGCCCCTGCTCGACAGCTTGATCGCGCCCTCCGCCAGCGACGGCCGGCATTTTGCGCACACGATGCCGCCGCGCGACACCACGAAATACACCGTCGCGCCGTGGTCGCCGTTGACGCTCGCGCAGATGCGGCAGCGCGTGAACTCGAGTCCGAATCCCGCCCATCCCAGCAGCCGCATCTCGAAAGCCTGCCGCAGCGCCGCGTCCGCGAACCGCGTACTCAGCGCGCCGAGTCCTTCCGACAGCACGCGATAAGCGTCGGCCGCCTCGCTCTCCTCGGTCGTCAGCGCGTCGGTAAGTTCGAGCATGTAGCTGCCGAGGGCAATCTTGGCGAGGTCGTCGTCCAGCACGTGCTGCGTCAGGTCGGCGGCTTCGGCCCGCGTGATAAACACCAACTGCCCGTGTGGCCGCCGGCGGTAGTGCAGGACGACGTGCGAAAATGGCTCGAGCTTGCGCTCGAAGCGATGGCGCGACGCCTTGGCGCCCTTGGCGATTCCGCTGAGCTTGCCGGCGTGCAGCGTGAGCAGCGTGACGATTCGATCCGACTCGGCGTAGTCGCGCGCGCGAAGCACGATCGCCGGGGTTGATTCTTCGATCGGCATTTTCTAGCCGCCGACGCTTCTGCGGAACACGGCTTGCTGAATATCCTTGACCTCGACGCGCATCCGCTCCGCGTTGGCGACGGCCCGGCCCGCGTCCGACGCTTCCTTCAGCAGCACGTCGAAACGTGCCGCGATATTCGCGAGCTTCGCGTTCGCCTCGGTCAGCGCGCGCCGCCGCAGCTCCTCGCTCTCCCACGCGCCCTCGGCGTATTCGCGCAGCTCGCGGCTCTCGAACACCAGCTCCTGCAGCTTGTCCTCGTAGCCCTTGACGATTCGCCGGAGGGCCTCGGCGACTTTGGGCCGTTCCTCGGGATCCTTCCACAGCACGTGCGCGAGGAACATTAGATCGTCTTCGGCGACCGCGCTGCGTCCCATGACGACAGCGTGCGCGCGCAAAATGCCGAGCGAGTTTTTCCAGCGCCGATCCGAGACGACGATTTGCTCGCGCGCGAGTTCGCGCCGGGTTCGTGCAATCGCCTCGAGTATTGCGCCCGGCACGGTGACTGCCGCCACCGCCGCGCGCAGCTCGTCGAGCTCAGCAAACTCAAGCGTCGTGCGTGCGCGCTCCGGACCGCCCGCCATCATGCGGATGAAGCCGTGCTCCTCGGTGATGTAGTCGGCCATGAAACGCAGCATGAAGCGATCGTAAAGCGCGGTCAGCTCGTCCTCGTCGGGCAGTTCGTTGGACGCGCCGAACATCGTGATCAGCGGCACCGCGACGCGCTGGCGCCCGTTGTGGAAAATGCGCTCGTTGATGATCGTCAACAGCGCGTTGAGGATCGACGAGTTGGCTTTGAAGATTTCGTCGAGGAACGCGATGTGCGCTTCGGGCAGTTTGTGCGCGGTGACGCGCCGGTAGTCGTCTTGCTCGAGTCCTTTCAAGCTGACCGCGCCGAAGATCTCCTCGGGCGTGCTGAACTTGGTGAGTAGCCACTGAAAGTAGTTTGCGCCTTCGATTCGGCGGCAGAGTTCGTCGGCCAGCATCGATTTCGCCGTTCCCGGCGGGCCGATTATCAGCACGTGATTCGCCGACAGCATCGCCACGATTGCGCCGTCGATCAAGTCGGTTCGCTCGAGGAACATCCGGTTCAGTTCCTCGCGGATGCGTGCGAGCTTCGATAGTGCGGTGTCTGGCATTGCGTGCGAGGCGATCCATCGATCGGCTCATCATGATTTCTACCAGACCGGAGCCAAAGACTTAACCCCGCAACGTAACCGACGCGCCGCTTCGCGGCGACACTTGCCGCCGCGCCGCTGCTGGCGCTAGATCAGATAGCCTACAAGCGGCAGGAGAAATCGAAAATGGAAAAGGCGCTGAGCGGGGTCAAAGTTCTGGACATGACGCAATTCGAGGCCGGCACTTCGTGCACCGAGATGCTCGCGTGGCTCGGCGCCGACGTCATCAAGGTCGAGTCGCCAAAAATGGGCGAGCAGGGCCGCTGGCTGCTGACCGAAAAGCCGGGCGTCGATTCGTACTACTTCATCCTGCTCAACGCCAACAAACGCGGCATCACACTCAACCTCAAGAGCGAGAAGGGCCGCGCGATGTTCATCGACCTGGTCAAGCAGGTCGACATTCTCACCGAAAATTTCTCGCTCGGCACGCTCGAAGGACTCGGCCTCGGCTACGATAAACTGCGCGAAATAAATCCGCGGCTCATCTACCTCACCATCAAGGGTTTCGGCACGCACGGCCCCTACAGCAAGTACAAAAGCTTCGACATGATTGCGCAAGCGTCCGGCGGCGCGATGGCGCTGACCGGCTTTCCCGGTTCGCCCCCGCTCAAGCCGGGACCGACCATCGGGGACACCGGTACTGGCATGCATGCGGCCGTCGGCGTGCTCGCCGCGTACATCCAGCGCGAACGCACCGGCAAGGGACAGAAAGTCGAGGTCGCGATGCAGGAAGCGGTGCTGAACTTCGTGCGCGTCCCGATGATGGGCACCTACGTCACGCACAAAGCCACGCCGCGCACCGGCAACCGCGTCGGCGG
Source organism: Binataceae bacterium (SeqCode) (assembly GCA_963789715.1). Taxonomy (GTDB): domain Bacteria; phylum Desulfobacterota; class Binatia; order Binatales; family Binataceae; genus Binatus. The sequence goes on from CAWBLQ010000004.1 coordinate 28,849, forward strand.
CGGCGGTCCCGGCGACATCTACAAATGCGCGCCCGGAGGCGATAACGACTATTGCTACATTCTGTGCACCTCGCCCGAGATGTTCGTGAGCCTGTGCGAAGTGATCGGTCATCCCGAGCTCGCAAGCGATGAGCGCTTCCACGCAGGGAAAAACCGCGCGAAAAACGTCGAGACGCTGACTGCGATGATCAATGAATGGACCGGGCGACACACCAAGTTCGAGGTGATGCGCATCCTCGGCGAGGCCGGCGTTCCGTGTGGCGCCGTGCTCGACAGCGTCGAGTTGCTCAACGATCCACATCTAAAGCAGCGCGGCATGATCGTTACCTTCAAGCATCCCGTGCGCGGCGACTTCACGATGCCGGGATGTCCGGTGCGCCTCGAAGACTCGCCGGTCGAAGTGACAGCCGCGCCGCTGCTCGGCCAGCACAACGCCGACGTCTATGGCGAGTTGCTCGGACTGGGCGCAGGCCAGCTCGAAGAGCTCAAGCACGAAGGCATCATCTAGATGCAGTCCGGTTGATGGGGCGCGGCGACCTGTTCGAAGCGATCGAGTACCTGCGCCGCGAGGGCGAGGGCGTCCTGGCACGCTTCGCACGCTCGAAGCGCGGCGTCGCGTATGCCGATCTTCGCTTCGAAGCAGTCTTCAATCGTTCCGGCTCCGCCGTGAATGGTGAGCCGCGCGAAGGCTCCGAGAGCGAGAGTGCGGCATACGCGGTTTCGGTTCATGTCGCCGACCGGGCGGGTCCCGTCGGTCATGGGCAAACCGGCGCGGAGATTGGCGCGCTGGCGGAGCGTCCCGCCAAGCTCGTCGCCGAAATCCGCCGCGGCTTCGGCGAGGCCTACGATCGCGCACGCTTCAGCGCGCGAAAAAAAGCCGAGCTCATCGCACAGCTCGGCGACGGTGCCAAAGGACTGCTTGTCGCGCCAATTCCAAGTCGCGAAAAAATCCGCGACGACGTCGACGCCAGCTTTCGCCGCGACCCGCGCACGCTGTCGACCGACGAGCTCAAGAAAATTTCGCTCGATGCGTCCCAGGAAGTCGCTGCACTCGGCGACGCGATCGCGTTCCAGGCGGTTGCCGCGATGACTGAGTTTCGCCGCGAGATTTTCATCGATACCGCCGGCACGGTCGTGTCGCAAGCCTACGCGTTTTCGCAGGGCGACTGCTACGTCGTCGCGCAAATCGGCGACGGCCACCAGGAAAGCTACGACTCGATCGGCCAGCAACGCGGGCTCGAGTGCCTGAGCGATGGCTGGCGGGGCGAGCTGATGCCGAATCCGGGCCTCGCGAAATTTTGCGTCAACCTTGCCACCGAAGCGCGTGAGCTTGCCGCCGCGCCCGTGCTCAAGCCGCCCGACGGCGAAGTCGTCGTCGTGACCGACCCGCATTTCAACGCGCTCGTTTCGCACGAAGTGATCGGCCATCCATGCGAAGCCGATCGCGCACTCAAGATGGAAGCCGCATACGCCGGACGCAGTTGGTTCCTGCGCTCGCTCGCGGACAACCAGCTGGGCAAGGCGGTCGCATCGCCGCTGCTTTCCGCCTGCTCGGATCCGAGCCTCGACGGTTACGGCCACTACCGTTACGACCACGAAGGCACGCGCGGGCGCCGCGTGATGCACATCGAGCGCGGCATGTTCAGCGGCTTCCTCAATTCCCGCGCGACCGCCGCCGTGCTTGGCGCGGAGCCCAACGGCTCGGCGCGTGCGAGCGAAGGATGGCATGTGCCGCTGATCAGAATGTCCAACACCTTTTTCCTGCCTGGTGAAACGCCGCCCGAAAAGATCATCGCCGGCGTCGAGCACGGCTACTACATCTGCGGCCATCAGATCCCGTCGATCTCCGAGTCGCGCGAAAATTTTCGAATCTCCGCGCGCCGTGTTTACAAAATCGATCACGGCCGAATCGGACGCCTCTACCGATCCGGCAGCGTGATTGCCGACTCGAAGAGCTTCTTCACCAACGTGGACGCGGTCGGCAACGATCTGCGGCTTATCGCGATCCCCAACTGCGGCAAGGGCCAGCCGATGCAGGTCAAGCGGATGTCCAACGGCGGACCAACGCTGCGCTCGCGAGCGCGCCTGGCGGGCAACTGATGCGCACGCCTGCCGAGATCAAGGCCTTCGTCCGCGAGGCGGCGCGGATTCTCGCGCGCGAGAGCGACCTCTCGAGCTACGAGATCTATTGCGCCACGGCGGAGCATCGAATCGCGCGCCTCAGCTACACCTCGGACATTCCCAGCCGCGGGCTCGAGGAGTTCAAGTCGCTTCACGCCGACGGATTCCAGGTGCGCGTCGCGATGCGCCGCGACCCGCACGAAGTCGGCGCCGCATTCGAAGCCGGCGATTTCACCGCCGACGCCGTCCGCGACGCGATCCGCCGCGCACGCAGTGCCGCCGTCGTCGATCCGCGGTTTCCTAGCTTCGCGGCCGCCCCGCTCAGCCGCAAGCTGGCGCCGTCTGAAAAGAGCGATCTGGCGAGAGTGGGGGACGGCGCGATCGCTGCCGCCGCGTGGGAGGTGCTCGGCGGCGCTCTTGCTGCATTCGCGAAGCGCGCGGACGCGTCTCGAAGCGAGACTCCCGGTCTGATCATCGGTGGCGACGTATCCGTGATTCGCGATCGAATCGCGATCTTCAATTCGAATTTCGCTGAAGTCCGCACCGATGAGAGCGCGCACTTCAACGCTTCCGTCACCGCTATAGTCGAATCGCTCGACGCCAAGGGCACTGCGAGCGCGCTCGGCGACTGCGCCGCGGCGATGCGCCGCGAGGCCCGCGTGCTTGGTTGCGACGCCGTCCGCCGCGCGCTTGCTCTATCTCACGGCGCTCGGCCCGCGGCGGGAAAATTTCGCGTCGTGCTGGGACCGCAGCCGGTCGCCGAGATTCTCAACTACATGGTCATGGGCTCGCTCACGACCGGTTCGTTTCACGCCGCCAACTCCGCGTATCACGCAAAGTTCGGCGCGTCGGTTATGGATTCACGCCTGAGCCTCGCCGACGACCCGGCCTTGAGCGCGGGCGCGATTCGCCGGCGAATCACTTGCGAAGGAATACCAACTCGCCGTGTTGAATTGATCCGCGACGGCAAGCTCGTCGGCTTGCTCTCGAATTTCTACGACACCCACCGCCTCCTCACCGACGAGCATCGCGCGGAAAAGCTCGGCGCCAGCGCTCCCGCGAAGGTCGATTTCGCGCCGCTGAGCGGTTACCGGTTCGGCGAGGGCGGGGGCCGGCGCTTCGACGCGAGTCCCTCCTCGGCGGGCACCAACGTCGTGATGCGTGCGCGGGGCGGAGTCAGCGACCGCGAACTGGTGCGCGCCGTCGGCGACGGAATCTACGTCGGCCGCATCTGGTACACCTATCCAATCAACGGCCAGCGCGCGGGAGATTTCACCTGCACCGTCACCGGCGACTCTTACATTGTTCGCGACGGCGAAATCGCCGAGCCGCTTGCGCCCAACTGTCTGCGCGTCAACGCGAACATCGCGCAGGTGTTCGAGCACCCGCTCGCGGTTGGATCGCGCCCGCGTCCGGCGACGGTGTGGGGTTCGCCCGAGGCCTACTACGTTCCCGCGATCGCCGCCGGCTCGATCGCGCTCGCCGAAGTCGCACCCAACTGATCGAGTGCGATGCTCATTCACATCCGCGCGATCACGTCGCGCGATATTTCGTCGATGCAATCGTCGTAGCCGTCCATCGGCGGATTGATGAAGACCTGCGACAGACCCGCCCGCTCCAGCGAGCGCAGCCGCTCGACGACTTCCTCCTTCGTACCGACTATCGTCGTCGCCGCGATCGCTTCCGGCGTGACGTACTTCTGCTCCAGCGGCGCGACGTAGGTGCAATGCCCGATGTGCAACTCGAGGTAGCGCTCGGCGGCGGGCGTCTTCATTCGCGCCACGTACTCCTCGTAGGCCTTGTACACCGGTGCGACCGCCTCCGGCAGATATCCGGAGCGCGCGTATCCGGCCGCGATTGCGTGAAAACTCGCCATCACCCAATGCCCGGTCATCGCCTTCACCCGTGGCGAATCAAGTTTCTCGCCCGGCCTCAGCACGCAGATATGAGTCAGCGAGACGATCGGCATCTTGTCCGCGCTGCGACCCGCCTTCGACGCGCCCGCCTGGATGCTTTTTCGCACGACACCGACTCGTTCCGGGTCCGTTATTCCCGTCGTGATCGCGCCGTCGCCAAACTCGCCCGCGAGCGCCAGCGTCTTGGGACCGTTGGCCGCCACGTAGAGCGGAATCCGGTCGTCGAGATTGATGAAGCGCCGATCGCGATGCAGGTATCTGATTTTTCGGGTCAGCCCTTCGGTGTTGTAGATCGCTTCGCCGTCGTGAAGCAGATCGTGAATCACGCGCACCTGCTCGCGGAAATCCGCCTGCTTGACCGGCGGAAGTCCCATCACGCGCCGCCCCGTATGTCCCGTGCCGAATCCTAAAATCACGCGTCCCGGGGCGAGCTGGTTGATCGTGGCGATCGAATGCACCGTCACCGGCGCAATCCTGTTCGACGCTATCGCCACGCCGGTCGCGAGTTTGATCTTTTTCGTATTGACCGCCGCCAACGCCATGCACGCGTAGGTGTCGCCCCAAATCATGTGCGAGTCGGGAATCCACGCGTGACTGAAGCCGCGCTCTTCGGCGTACTTGACGTCCGTGATCGCGCGCTCCGGCTTGGTGAATATCAACGTTCCAAAATCCATAGTCAGGTTCCTCTCTTTGGACCCGACTATAGCCGACCTTCACCGCGGTTCGTCAAAGCGAGCTACGGTGCGACGCCGATCGCCGCGAACACGCGATGCAGCACGCGCATCGGATCGTCGGGCCATCGCTCCGCCAGCGTCGCGCGCAGCTCGTCGTCGAACGCCGCGACTGCTTCCGGCGCAAGGCTCGCGCCGACTCCCGCGCTCGCGCGAATCCGCCCGCGCCACGCTTCATGCGTGTAGATCACGTCGAGGTCGAACGAGAACGTTTCGATTTTTACAAAGCCAGCGACCGCCATGTCGCGCGGCCAGAGCGGATAGATTCCCAGTCCTCCGCCCAGCTTCCACTTAGGGTTGTGTTTCTCGATCACCTTCTCGGTCGTCTCGATCATGTTGCCCGGCAGCGCAATCCAGTCGAAATGCGCAATCACGAGCCGGCCGCCGGGCTTCAGCACCCGCCGAGCCTCCGCGGCGGCGCGCGGACGATCGAACCAATGCCAGCATTGTCCCGCCGTTACGAGATCGAACTCAGCTCGCTCCCGGCCGGTATCTTCCGCAGCCGCATTCACGTACGCGACGACGACGCCTGCGTCTCGATCCAGGTCCGCCGCCTGCTCCATCAGCGGCGCCGATCGATCGAGCCCGGTAACTTCGCATCCACGAAGCGCCAGCCCGCGCGCGATGGTCCCCGTGCCCGTGCCGAGGTCGAGCGCGCGCATTCCCGCTCTTAGGATTCCCGAAGTCTTAAGCCGCTCGAAGAATTCGTCGGGGAACCCTGCCCGATGACGTCCATAATCGCCCGCGGTCTTTCCAAAATCCGCACGCAACTCCTTGAATCGCACTTCCGCCGAGCTCATTGCGCCGTTCCTCCCCGTGAGCTTGACTGTATATAACTGTGCCTATCTGGACGCAAGTTGATTCGCAACCACTTGACGGCGCCCCTTCGCGCATGGCGTGATTCAGATGGTGGTGACGCGCAACTTCGAACGTGCGGGCAATTCCGAACGCGCAGGCATGATGACCGCCAACGAGGCGGCCGACCAACTGGGCGTCAAGCTCGGCACCCTCTATGCCTATGTCAGCCGCGGCTGGCTGAAAAGTTACCGCCGCAAGGTGGGCCGCCAGGCGCTCTATCGGCGCGCAGACATCGAGGCGCTGCGCGGGGTCGTCTCCACCGAGCGCGGGCGCCGTGGACGCAGCCTGCCCGCCGCATCGACGTGGGTCACCGTCGCGCAACCCAAGAGCATCGACGACGGCGCGCCCGGCGTCATCGTCGCCGAGTCCGCGGTCAGTTCGATCAACGAGGGCAAGCTCGCCTATCGCGGTTATCCGATCGAGGAAATCGTCGCGCACGCATCGTTCGAGGAAGTTTGCCTCCTGCTGTGGAGCGGCGAGCGCCCTGTCGCAGAGGAGATCGCTGCGCTGCGTGCTGAGATTCACGGCGCCCAGATGCCGCCCTCCGTTGCCGACGCGCTGGACGCCGCCGGTGACGACGCGCCCCCGCTGCTGCGGCTCGCGGCGGTGATGCCCATTCTCGCCGCGTGGGATCGTCGTCAGCCGCCGCGCACTCGAATCGATCGCGCCAAGCTCATCATCAGCCAACTTCCGCTCGCGCTCGCGCAGGCCCCGGCACCCGGAACGCCCGGTGGTCCCGGCATGGCCGGACGCCTGCTCGGCTGGGTGCCTGGCTCGACGGCCTCCGAGTGGGAGGTCGCCGCACTCGATCGGGTGCTGATCGCATGCGCCGAGCACGAGCTCAACGCCTCGACTTTCGCCGCCCGCGTCGTCGCCAGCACCGGCGCCGACCTCTTCGCCTCGGTACTCTCCGCGCTGTGCTCGCTGAGCGGACCGATTCATGGCGGCGCGTGCGATCGGATCGAGGCAATGTTCGCCGAGCTCGAATCAGGCGCGCGCGTCGACGAGTGCCTCGCCGTTTTCACCCGCGACCATCGCCTGCCGCCGGGCTTCGGCCACGCCATTTATCCCGACGGCGATCCGCGCGCCGCGCTGCTGCGGCAAGTCGCGCAGGCGATCGCGAAGCGGCGCGGCCGTCGCCTGTTCGAGACTGCGCTGAAGGTTGAAACCACGGTATCCAAGCGCGAGCGCTTGCGCCCCAATCTTGATTTTTACCTCACCGTCTGCGTGCGCATGCTCGGTTTTCAGCGCTCGATGCCCGCCGCAATTTTCGCCATCGGCCGCGCCTCGGGATGGATCGCGCACGCGCTCGAGCAATACGCGGACAACCGCCTCATTCGTCCACGCATGCGTTATCGCGGCGCCCCGCTCCGCCACTGGGAGTAAGCTGAACGTCGGCGCGAAATTTCCTTGCGCGTATTGCTCTTTGACGTGAACCGGCGCGCCGTCGTATTGAAGTAAGGTGCTCAGAGGCTCCGCAAATTAAAGCGATCGCAAAGACCCGTCCCGCCCCCGGCGCCGAAGTGATCGACGCTCCGGTGCCCGCGCCGGCCGAAGCCACGCTGCTCGTTCGCGTGGGCGCGTGCGGAGTATGCGGCTCCGATCTGCACATAGTCGATTGGGAACTCGGCGCCGAGCGCATGGTCGCTCGCCTGCCCGTGATTCTCGGCCACGAACCCGCCGGCGAAGTGGTCGAGGTCGGCGCGCGCGTCACCAATTTCAAGGTCGGCGATCGAGTCGCGCTCGATCCGTTCGGCCATTGCGGGCGATGCGGTCCGTGCCGCGCCGGCCGCTTCCATCTTTGCTCCGCGCCCAGCACGCTCTCCGGCGCATTCGCCGAATTCACCGTCGCGCCGGTCGAGAACGCGCACCTGGTCCCCTCCACCATGAACATCGAACAGGCCGCGCTGCTGGAGCCCTTCGGCACCGGTCTTCACGCCGTCGAACAGTCATGCCTCAAAGCCGGCGACAGTGCGGTCGTCGAAGGTCCCGGCCCCATCGGCCTCAGCATCGCGCTCGCCGCGCGCGCCTTGGGCGTCACATCCATAGTAATGACCGGGCTGGCGGTCGACGCCGATCGTCTCGCGCTGGCGCGCGCGATGGGATTCAAGACTGTCTCTGCCGGCGATCGCGACTGGATCGAGCAGGCGCGCGCGATGCTCCCGCCGGACGGCGCCGACGTCGTGTTTGACGCCGCCGGTGCAATAGATTCGCCGCGCGAGTTGCTCCGCCGCGGCGGTCAGCTCATTGAAGTCGGATGGCCCGCGCGCGATCTCAAGTCCGCCGAGCTGCGCGCGCTGTTCTTCCACGGCGTCACGATTATCAACTCCCGCATCCGCACACCGGAAACCTGGCGCCGCGCGATCGCGATGGTCTCGAGCGGCGCCGTGGACTTACGTCCGATGGTTACGCATCGCTATTCTATTTCTCACGGCCTCGAGGCATTCGACCTCTTGCGCGAGCGCCGCGGAGTAAAGGCGCTGATTATCCCGAGCGACTAGGTAATGAGTAAGGTCATCCCGGCTCAACGCTTATCTGGCAGCTAATCAAGTAGTATTTGGAGAATTACCATGAAAGACGGATTCAAGATCGCCGACGTAGATACTCACTTGATGGAACCGGACTATGTGTTCGAACGATACATCGACGACCGCTACAAATCGGCAGCTCCCAAAATGGGTGTCGCGGCCGAATCCGGCCGCCGCACGTTCCTGGTTGAAGGCGAGCCCTTTACCCGCGAAAAGGGCAAATACCCGATGGCGGCGCCCGGCTTCCTCGACGCGGTCCGCAAGGCGATGAAGCGCTTCGAGCGCGCCGCCAAGCTCGGCTTCAGCCCCGAAAGCCGCATCATGGACATGGACGAGCAGGGCGTCGATGTCCAGATAGTCTATCCGACCGCGGCCGGCCAGATGCTGGGCCGCGAATTCCGCGACCCGCAACTGCTTGCCGCGTGCTGCCGGGCCTATAACGATTGGAGCGCCGACTACTGCTCGAAGACCCGCGACCGTGTGAAATGGTCCGCCATTCTGCCCATGCAGGACGTGGGCGAATCGATCAAGGAAGCCAATCGCGCCGCGAAAAATGGCGCGATCAGCTTTTACGTTCGCCCCAATCCCGTCCGCGGCCGGACGATCTTCCATGACGATTACCTGCCGCTGTGGGCCGAGGTCGAAAAACTGGGCCGTCCGATTTCCACCCACGATTCCGGCTCCGCGTCGGTCGAGTCGTTCGGCGATCGGATGGACACTCACGTCACCGGCCATATCCTGTCGCACCCGTTCGAAGCGATGGCTGCGATGGCGGGCCTCATCTGGTACGGCGTCATCGAAAAACTACCCAAGCTCCGCGTCGTCCAGGTCGAAGCCGACGGCGGATGGGTACCGTACTGGCTACAGCGGATGGAACAGCATTGGGATTTCAGCGGCAACTCGGAGCACGAGTATTTGAGCAAACGCCCGACTGAGTATTTCAAAAGTAACTTCTTCGTGGCGTTCCGCGGCGACGAACCAACCATGAAGGCCGCTCTCGATATAGTCGGCGACAACAACTTCCTGTGGGACACTGACTATCCACATCCAGACGGCACTTTCCCGTGGGGCATCGACGCGCTGTTGAAACAATCGATTCCATACTCGAGCAAGAAGAAGATCCTGTGGGACAACGCAACCCGAGCCTTCGGCTTTAACTGAGTAGTTGGAATTCAGGTTCAGGGACGAGGTAGCTAAGATGGAACTCGAGCCGCTTTTCGAAATCACGGCCGAAATCGCGCCGCCAATAGTCATTCCGGACACCCCCGACGGGACCCGCGTCATCGTTCACGTCACCGGCGGCAAATTCGAGGGCCCACGCCTGAAAGGCACCGTCCTTGCCAGCGGCGCCGATTGGTTCCTGATGCGCTCCGACGGCGTCGGCGTCATCGACGTGCGACTCGTGCTGAAGACGGACGACAGCGAAAGCGAAAATATCTACATGACTTATACTGGCCGCGCGAAGATGACTGCGGGCGGCCTGTCCGGTATAAGCACTGCGCCTGTCTTTGCCGCCTCGACCAAGGGCAAATACGCCTGGCTGAATGGCGTCCAAGCCTTCGCCGAAGGCGAAACAACGCCCGGCGGGGTGAAGTACAAGCTATACATTCGGAAGTAGGCAGCGTGGTAGTCAGCCCGCGAGTTTTGCGCGCAGGATTTCGTTGATCACTTTCGGATTTGCCTTCCCGCCCATCGCTTTCATCACTGCGCCGACGAAAAATCCGAACAGCTTATCGCGGCCGGCGCGATACTCAGCGACTTTTTCCGCCTCGGCCGCGATGATCTTGTCGCAGGCCGCCGCGATCGCACCTTCATCCGAAACCTGTGCGAGTCCCAGCTCTGCAATCGTCGCGTCCGCTCCTTTGCCAGATTTTACCATAGCGGCAAATGCGGTCTTTGCGGCGTTCAGGCTTATCTTCTGCGCTTCGACCATCCGCAGCAGCGCGCCGACTTCGGCCGCGGCCGGTACCGCTTCGCGGAACGGCTTGTCCGAGTCGCGCGCAACGCGCAGCACTTCGGTCATCACCCAGTTCGCGGCGCTTTTGCGGTTCTTGAGGCCGGGCAGCGTCGCTTCGAAGTAGTCGGCGACGCCGCGATCGGCGATGAGTACGCCCGCTTCATATTCCGTCAGGCCCTCGCGCACGTAGCGGGCTTTCCGATCGGCCGGCAGCTCGGGCATCGACGCGCGCACCTGCTCGACCATCTCGGCCGGCACAATCAGCGGCGGCAGGTCCGGCTCGGGAAAATAGCGATAGTCATTCGCATACTCTTTCGAGCGCATCGGGCGAGTTTCCTTGCGCGCGGGATCCCACAGATGAGTTTCCTGCGCGACTCTGCCGCCCGATTCGACAATAGCTATTTGGCGCCCGACCTCATACTCAATTGCGTCTTCGACGAAGCGAAACGAGTTGAGATTCTTAATCTCAGTCCTGACGCCATACTCAGTCGCGCCACGTCTGCGGATCGATACGTTGCAGTCGCAGCGGAAGCTGCCTTCCTCCATCTTGCCGTCGGAGGCGTCGACGTAACGAAGTATCGCCCGCAGTTGGCGCAAATAGGCGCCCGCGTCTTCGGCCGAGCGCAGGTCCGGCTCGCTGACGATCTCGATCAGCGGCACTCCCGAGCGATTGAAATCGACCAAGCTGGCGTTCTCGTGATGGATGTTTTTGCCCGCGTCTTCCTCGATATGGATGCGCGTGAGCCGGACTCGGCGCGGCTCGTCATTCTCAGTCGCCGGCAAATCGATATAGCCACCCTTGCAGACAGGAGTTTCGTACTGACTAATCTGATAGCCTTTCGGGAGGTCGGGATAGAAGTAACTTTTTCGATCGAAAATAGAGTAGGGCGCAATAGTACAATGCGCCGCGAGCCCGGTTCGAATAGCCAGTTCGACCGCGCGCCGATTAAGCACAGGCAGCACGCCCGGCATCCCCATGCATATCGGACAGACGTTTTCATTGGGCCCGGCGCCGAAGGTCGTCGAGCATCCGCAGAACAGTTTCGAGCGGGTCAGAAGATGGGTGTGGACTTCGAGCCCAATGACCGCTTCGTATGCTTCACGATTCATCGTAAAATGTCCGTCAGACCGCGGGTGTGCGCGGCTTGAATGCGCCGGTGCGCTCGAATGCGTCACCCGCGCGCAAGATTGTCTCCTCGGCGAATGGCGGCGCGATCAATTGCATGCCGATGGGCAGGTTGTTGGAATCGTGGCCGCACGGAACTGACATTCCGGGCAGACCGGCCAGGTTGACCGAAATGGTGAAGATGTCCGAGAGGTACATCGTCAGCGGATCGTTCATCTTCTCGCCGAGCTTGAACGCGGTGGTCGGCGCAACCGGCGTGACGATCAAATCGCACTTCTCGAACGCGCGATCGAAGTCGTTGCGAATCAGGGTCCGCACCTTTTGCCCCTTCAGATAGTAGGCGTCGTAGTAGCCCGCCGACAGTGCGAAAGTGCCGAGCATAATCCGGCGCTTGACCTCGGCGCCGAAGCCATTGGCCCGCGTCGTTTCGTAGAGCGCGATATTATCCTCGGCGTTGACGCGCAGCCCGAAGCGGATGCCGTCGTAGCGGGCGAGATTCGCACTCGCCTCCGCGGTCGCGACCAGGTAATACGCGGCGATTGCGTAGCCGGTGTGCGGCAGCGAGATCTCGACTGTCAAGGCGCCGAGCGATTCGTAGTTCTTGAGCGCGGAGCGCACCGACTTCTCGACCTCCGGTTGCATCCCCTCGACGAAATACTCCCGCGGCACGCCGATGCGGAGTCCCCGGACGTCGCCGGTCAGCGCGCGTTCGTAGTCGGGCACCGGACGGGCCGAGCAAGTCGAATCGCGAGGGTCCTTACCGGCCAGGGTGCGCAGGATGATCGCGGCGTCGCGCACCGATTTCGCAAACGGACCGACCTGATCGAGCGAGGAAGCGTATGCGACCACGCCGAAGCGGCTGACGCGGCTGTACGTCGGCTTGATGCCGACCACGCCGCAGAACGAAGCCGGCTCGCGAATCGAGCCGCCGGTGTCGGTGCCGAGGGAACCCAGGCATTCATGCGCCGCGACCGCGGCGGCAGAGCCGCCCGACGAGCCGCCGGCGACGCGCGCGGTATCGTGAGGATTCAGCGTCGCGCCGAAGGCGGAGTTCTCGGTCGACGAGCCCATCGCGAATTCATCGAGGTTGGTCTTGCCGATGAAGATCGCGCCGTCGGCGCGCAAGCGCTCGATCACGGTCGCGTCAAACGGCGGCACGAAGGTCTCCAGGATTCGCGACGCGCAGGTCGTGCGAACGCCTTTGGTCGCGTAAATGTCCTTGATGCCGAGGGGAATCCCGCACAGCGCCGGCGCGCTGCCCGCGGCGAGACGAGCGTCAGCCGCGCGCGCTTGCTCGAGCGCCTCCTTCTCGCACACCGTGATGAACGCGTGGAGCCGGGGCTCGGCGGCCTCGATGCGCGCGAGGCAATCGCGCGTCAGTTGGGTGGCGGTGATCTCGCGCGCGCGAAGCTTTGACGACGCGTCTGCGATCGTGAGTTTGTTCAGTTCCGATGCCATGCAGAGAATTTTGTCTACTAAAAGTTCTACTCGATTATTTTCGGCACCTTGAAGTAACCGCGCTCGCGCGACGGTGCGTTGGCGAGCATCGCCTCCGCGGCGGGCTGGTTGGTCACTTCGTCGTCGCGCATGGGCGTGCCGGCCTCGCCGACCTGGGTCGTCGGTGTGACGTCCTTGGTGTCGAGCTCGTTCAACTTATCAACATAGGCAAGCATTTCGTCCATGTCGGCGCGCAGGCGCTCTTCCTGTTCCGGCGACAATTCGAGGCGGGCGAGGCGCGCGACGTGGCGCACTTGCTCGAGGGTTATCTTCGTTTCAGCCATGGTGATTTCCCGCAAATCGTAACATTCCGCGTGATCCATGTCAGGGCCGTGCCGCAAGAGCGCTGGCGAGAACGTTTCGGAACCTAACCCCTAGCCCCTTCCCCTTTATGAAGGGGAACCGGATTTGGAGAGAGGAGGGCGCTGCGCATACCATTAGTTGTGGTTTCTGGGACGGTTCCCCTCTATCGGTAGTTTCGTTCCGTCAAATTTAATGTTCGCTGGGGAGCGGACGTCGCCGCAATTTTGGGGAGAGCGGGGCGAGTGGCGGGCAACTTTGCAGTGGTACATACCGGATGAATAGCATGCCAAATCAGTCGGGGGCAGGCTGAACTAGATCATCCCCAACCCGGGTGAAATCCGAACAGGAGCCATCGCGAACCGATTCGCTTGCGGCGGTCGACGCGGGCTTCTAGCCTCGCGAGGGTGGGGGCGCGTTGGATAAGATGAAGGCGCGAGAGTCGATCGACCGGGCCAGGGCGTGGTTGGCTGCCTTTAGAACGCAGCTTCCGCTTGGCCGCCGCGGTGAGCGCGCGGCGGAAAAGCATCTGCGGCGCAATGGCTACCGGATCGTCGCGAGGAATTTTCGGGCGGCCGGAGCGGAAATCGATCTCGTTGCGGTCGACGGCGACACCTTGGTCTTCGTCGAGGTGAAAACCCGGCGAAGCCGTGCGGCGGGTGCGCCCGAAGAGGCCGTCGATGAGCGCAAGCAGAAGCGGATGCGGCGTGCGGCGGAAGTTTTTGCGACGCGTTATCGCGCGGACGAAGTCGAGATGCGCTTTGACATCGTGGCGGTTGACGCGTCGAGCAAGCGGCTGGAAATTGAACTGTTGAGGAACGCATTCTGAATGCTGGATATCAAGCTGATTCGTGAACGTCCCGATTTCGTGAAGGGGGAGCTGGCCAAGCGGGGGGTCGATTCCGGCGAAGTCGATCGGCTGCTCGAGGCTGATCGGAAGCGGCGGAAGCTTCAGGCTGAAGTCGATCAACTGCGAGCCGATCGCAAGCGGCGGGCGAGGGAAGTCGGCAAGCTTCCGCCGAAGGAGCGTGCGGCCGAGATCGCGAAGATTCGCGCGGAGGAGGCGGATGAAGAGAAGCTCGCCAAACTTTCCGCCGGCGAAGCGGTAGATGCCGGCAACCCTTTGCTGGTTTTGGGCACGCAGCTCAGTCTCGCGGAGAAGACTGTCGAGGAGCTAGCGCTTACCCTGCCCAACATTCCGCGGCCGTACGTTGTCGTTGGCGCGAGCGAGGCTGACAACCGCGTCATCAAGAGCGAGGGCACGCCGCTTGAGTTCACCGCGTTCAAGCCGCTCCCGCATTGGGAGCTGGGCGAGAATCTTGGAATCATCGATTTCGATCGCGGAGTGAAGCTGTCGGGAACGCGTTTCTATGTCTTGAGCGGTGCGGGCGCGAGGCTGCAGCGCGCGCTGATTGCCTGGATGCTCGACGTCAAGACGAAGGAGCAGGGCTACCTGGAGATAATGCCGCCGCTGATGGTTAGTCGCGAGACCGCCACTAGCACGGGGCATCTGCCGAAGAACGCGGACACGATGTACCACGACGAAGAGGACGACTTCTGGTTTATCCCGACCGCCGAGGTTCCGCTGACCAGCCTGCATCGCGACGAAACCCTCGACGAGAGCAGTCTGCCGATTTATATGACCGCCTACACGCCGTGTTTCAGGCGCGAGAAGATGTCGGCCGGGCGCGACGTGCGCGGCATCAAGCGCGGGCATCAGTTCGACAAGGTCGAGATGGTCAAGCTGGTTCGTCCTGAAACGTCGGACGATGAATTTCACAAGATGGTGGAAGACGCCGCGGAGATTTGCCGGCGGCTGAAGATTCCGTTTCGCGTCGTCGAGCTGTGCACGGCGGATCTGAGTTTCGCCAGCGCGGTGACCTATGACCTGGAAATGTGGGCGCCGGGATGCGGCGAGTGGCTCGAGGTCAGCTCGGTTTCCAACTGCACGGATTTCCAGGCGCGCCGCGCGAAGATTCGGTACAAAACCAAGGGCGGCAAGCCCGAGCTGGTACACACCTTAAACGGTTCGGGGCTGGCGCTGCCGCGGACTATGATCGCGGTGCTCGAAAACTACCAGAATGAGGACGGCAGCGTGACGATACCGGAGGTATTGCGGCCTTATATGGGTGGAGTGGAACGGATACGCAAAATCTAATGTGAAACCCGCCTGGGTTTCACGCTTCCTTGGGCAGGGGTGACGCCTGCACCCGGTATCAGGAGAAGATGCGGGACTTCGTCCCTTTTAGAACGGGTTTAGGGGGAGATAGTCGGCGAGGCTCAAAAGCTAGATGTTTTATTGCGATTTCGCCGTTGATTCGCGGTTCACTGCGATTTCGAGTCTCCGTAACATTATCGCAACAATCGGTGCGTATCATATAAGTGCGACGATAGTTCGGTCGCGACGTTGCGGTCGGCTCCGGACGTGATAGAGCGGGCAAATTCTGAAGGAAGAGATCGCTTGTCGGAATTAGAAGGTTCGATGGCCGAGAGCATCCCGGCGGTCCGGCGCGAGCGCACGATGGCGCCCGTGCATGTGCGCCTGTTCGGCGATCGGATCTTCAATACCGCGACATTTATTCTCGCGCTGGCGATTCTCGCATTGCTGGCCGGACTTGCGGTTGCGCTGATTGCCGACAGCTTTCCGGCGATTCGGGCGTTCGGTCTGCATTTTTTTGTCACAACAGAATGGGATCCGGTCAATGACCAATACGGCGCGCTGCCGTTTATCTACGGGACTTTTGTTTCATCGTTTATCGCGCTGGCGGTCGCGGTGCCGCTGAGCCTGGGCGTCGCGCTATGCCTGAGCGAAATGGCGCCCGACTGGCTGAGCCATCGGCTGGGCTTCCTGGTCGATCTGCTGGCGGCAATTCCCAGCGTCGTGTACGGGCTGTGGGCGGTGTTCGTGATGGGTCCGTGGATTCGCGACCACGTCGAGCCGCCGCTGGCGCACTACTTTGGCTGGCTGCCATTCTTCCAGGGGCCGAAGGTGGCGGTCGGGATGCTTTCGGCGGGGGTGATTCTGGCCATCATGATCATCCCGTACATTTCGTCGGTTTGCACCGACGTCTTTCGCGTCGTGCCGCACACGCAGCGCGAGGCGGCGCTCGCACTCGGCGCGACCAAGTGGGAGATGGTCAAGACGGCGGTTATCCCGTACGGGATGACGGGCGTGATTGGCGCGATCATCCTGGGACTGGGTCGCGCGCTTGGCGAGACGATCGCAGTCGCGATGGTAATCGGCAACTCGGCGCAGATTTCCACATCGCTGTTTAAGCCGGCGGCGACGCTTGCCAGCGTAATCGCCAACGAATTCGCGGAAGCGACCTCCGACCTCTACGTCGCCGCGCTCATCGAACTTGGCCTGGTGCTGCTGATTCTCGGGATCGTCCTCAACGTCGTGGCGCGCGCGCTGGTGTTGGCGGTGCAGCAGCGGCGCTATCGGGAGACGGGCAAGTAATGGCGGCCGGCGTCAGCAATCTTCACGGCGAGACGAGCTATCGCTATCGCAAGTTCAAAAGCGACTCGATGATGGCGATCACGGTCAGCGCGACCATCCTGACGCTGATCCCGCTGTTTCTGGTGCTCGGCTATCTGCTGACCAAGGGTGTCGCGAGTCTGAACTGGGCGTTCTTCACGCACATGCCCGCGCCGGTGGGCGAAAAGGGCGGCGGGATGGCCAACGCGATCGTCGGCACGCTTGAAGTCGTAGGCATCGCGTGCCTGATCGGTGTGCCGATCGGCGTCGGCGCGGGTCTCTATCTGGCGGCCAATCGCGCGAGCCAGTTCACCAACTGGGTGCGTTTCTCGGCGGACGTGCTGATGGGAGTGCCGTCGATCGTGGTCGGAATTTTTGCCTACGCAGTTATCGTGCGGCCGTTCGGCGGGTTCTCGACGCTGGCCGGTTCGGTCGCGCTCGCGGCGATCATGATTCCGCTGGTCACGCGCACCACCGAAGAGATGGTGCTGCTGGTGCCGCCCGAACTGCGCGAGGCGTCGCTGGCGCTGGGCGTGCCGCATTGGCGGACGACGTTGTCGGTGGTCGCGCGCACGGCGCTGTCGGGAATCACGACCGGGGTCATCCTGGCGGTGGCGCGAGTCTCGGGCGAGACGGCGCCGCTGCTGTTCACGGCATTCGGCAACCGGTTCTGGTCGACGTCGCTGTTCCATCCGATCAACACGCTGACGGTCCAGGTTTATACATATGCGATTTCGCCGTTTGCCGATTGGCAGCGGCAGGCGTGGGCGGGCGCGCTGGTGCTGACGGGGATAATTCTCGCGCTCGAGTTGGGCGTGCGCTGGGTGACGGGCGGGGCGGCGAAAGCGCCAAGGTAGTCATGGCTGAGAAGCTGGTCGTCAAAAAGCTCAATGCGTACTTCCACAAGAATCGCGCGCTGCACGACGTCAGCCTGTCGTTCGAGGAAGACCGCATCGCCGCGATCATCGGCCCCTCGGGATGCGGCAAGTCCACGCTGGTGCGATGTCTTAACCGGATGCACGAGGTGGTGCCCGGCGCGACCGCGACCGGCGAGGTGATGCTCGACGGGAATAACATCTACGGCGACGAGGTCGATCCGGTGCAGGTGCGGCGGCGAATCGGGATGGTCTTTCAGAAGCCGACGCCCTTTCCAACTATGTCGATCGAGGACAACGTCGCGGCGGGGCTGACCCTCAACGGAGTCCAGGTGAGCCGCGCCGAGCGCGACCAGGTAATCGAGCGAAGCCTGCGCCAGGCGGCGCTTTGGGACGAGGTGAAAGACCGGCTGCGGCGTCCCGGCGGCAGCCTGTCGGGCGGACAGCAGCAGCGATTGTGCGTGGCGCGCGCGCTGGCGGTTCAGCCTGAGGTGCTACTGATGGACGAGCCGTGTTCCGCGCTCGATCCAATTTCGACCGCGCGCATCGAGGAACTATTGCTGGAACTGAAGTCGGCGTACACTATCGTCATAGTGACGCACAACATGCAGCAAGCCGCTCGCTGCTCCGACATGACCGCCTTCATGTACACCGGCGACCTGGTGGAATACGGCGAGACCAAGCAGATATTCACCAACCCCACCCGGCGCGAAACCGAAGACTACATCACCGGGCGATTCGGCTGATACCGGGGTAAAGGAAAATGGATAGCACCCAGCCGCAGCATACCAACAGGCAGTATGAAGAGGATTTGCGCGGCTTGCGCGCCGGTCTGCTCAAGATGGGTGGATTGGTCGAGCGGCAGATCGCCGAAGCCGTCGAGTCACTGGTCAATCGCGACAGCGAGCACGCCCGCGAGGTCATCGAGCGCGACGAAGAAGTCAATCGGATGGACAACGATAACGACGAGCAGTGCATCCGTCTGCTCGCGCTGCATCAACCGACCGCGAGCGACCTGCGGTTTATCACCACCGGACTCAAGATCACGACCGACCTCGAACGAATCGGCGACAACGCGGTCAACATCTGCGAGCGGACGCTCGAACTGAACGAAGTTCCGCAGCTCAAGCCCTACATCGACCTGCCGCGGATGGCGGAGATCGCGCAGTCGATGGTCAAGGACAGCATCGACGCGTTCATGCGCGACGACACCGACCTGGCCGACCAGGTGATCGCGCGCGATGACGAAGTCGATCTGCTCAACTACCAGGTCTATCGCGAGCTGCTCAGCTACATGGCCGAGGATCCGCATACGATAGCGTCGGCGACGCGGCTGTTGTTCATTTCCAAGTATCTGGAGCGGATTGCCGATCACGCGACCAACATCGCGGAGATGGTGACGTTCATGGTCAAGGGCAAAATGATCCGTCACGTCGAAACCAAGAAGCGGGGAACTTGATTTACACGGTGGAGGGGGTGAAGCGATGAATCAAACCAGCCAGGCCACAAACGCGGTCTCCGAGGCGCAACGCGGACTTCGCTACCGCGTGCTGATCGTCGAGGACGACGCCGACATTCGCGAGCTGATCCGCTACAACCTCGCGCAAGAGGGCTTCATCGTCGAGGAAGCCGCCGACGGCGCGCAGGCGCTCGAGAAGGTCAAGCGCCGGGTGCCCGACCTGATGGTGCTTGATCTGATGCTGCCGGGAATGCCGGGGCTGCAGGTCTGCCGCCAGATGCGTAGCGAGCGCGAGACCGCGCATCTTCCGATTTTGATCGTCACCGCCAAGGGCACCGAAGTTGACAAGGTGCTGGGGCTGGAGATGGGCGCCGACGATTACGTGGTCAAGCCGTTCAGCCCGCGCGAGCTGGTCGCGCGCGTGAAGGCGTTGCTGCGCCGCGCGCATCCGCTCTCAGAGCCGGACTCCGGCGGCGGCGCGTACGAGAAGGGCAGGCTGCGAATGGACTTCGGCACCTACCAGGTGTTCGTCGACGCCAAGCGCAGGGAGCTTGCGCTGCGCGAGTTCGAACTGCTCAAGTTTTTCGTGCAGCATCCGATGCGGGTGTACACGCGCGAACAACTGCTCGACATGGTGTGGGGCCGCGACACGTTCGTCGAACCGCGGACCGTCGACGTGCACGTGCGCCGCCTACGCCAGCATATCGAGCGCGACGATGCCAATCCGGAATTGATCCTCACGGTGCGAAGCGTGGGTTACCGCTTCAACCCCGAAGCGCTTGGATAGATCACCGACCGCCGGACTGATCGCAGCGATAGGAATCGGTCTCGCACCCGCCGCCGTACTCCTAATAGTGCTCGCAGCCACCGGAGCCGTGTCGCCGGCTTGGGCCGCCGTCGCAATCATTCTCGGGCTGGCGCTGGGCGCGATTCCCGCCACTGCGATCGGACGCACGCTGTTGCGCCGCGCTGAAAGACTGGACGCGGTTGCCGCCGCGTTGCAGGACCGGCGTCCACCGCCGCATCTGCTTCCCGACGGCAGCGACGTGATGGGCCGCGCGGAACATCATTTGCTCGACGCCGCCGACTCGATCGTCGCCGACGTGGACTCGCTGGCCGAGCAGCGCGACGAGTTCGAGGCCATTTTGCGCAGCATGGCCGAAGCGGTGGTCGTGACCGGCGCGCGCGGCGAGGTGATCCTGCTCAACGGCTCCGCGCGGCGCATCTTCGCCCTGGGAGCCGACACCGACTATCGCGAGCGGCCGTTCGTCGAGCTGTGCCGCGACCCGCGCCTGCAGGAGTTTGCCGGGCGCTCGATGCGATCCACGGACAATGACGTGATGAGCGCGGAAATCATGATCCAGAATCCCGCGCCGCTTTACGTGAGCGCGAGTGCCGCGCAGATTCGCACCTCGCGCGGCGCGGCGTGGGTGTTCGTCTTCCACGACATCACGCAGCTGAAGTCGTACGAGACACTGCGCGCCGACTTCATTTCGAATCTCACTCACGAGCTGCGCACTCCGCTGAGCGCGCTGTACGGCTACGCCGAGACTCTCATTCAAGGCGTGGACGATCGCGATACCTCGACGCGCTTTCTCGGCATCATCGAGCGACAGGCGCGGCGGCTGGCGCGTCTGCTCGACGACCTGGTCTCGCTCTCAGACCTGGAGCGCGGGCTCACTCCGCTCAAGATCGAGCAGCTCGAGCCGTCGCGCGTGCTGTCGGAGGCGGCGGAGTTGATGCAGGAGCAGGCGGGACGCCGCGGCCTGCGCCTGGAGGTGAATTGCCCGCCGGGATTGCCGAAAGTGGCCGGCGATCGCGACCGCCTGCATCAGGTGATGCTCAATCTGATCGACAACGCGATCAAGTACACTCCACGCGAAGGCCGCGTCACGGTCGAGGCTCGCGAGGCCGCGGACGCCAACGGCGCGGGCGCGAAGCCGGGCGTCGCACTGGTCGTCGTGGACACGGGCGAGGGAATCGCGGCGGCGGATATCCCGCGCCTGACGGAGCGATTCTATCGCGTCGATCGCGCCCGCTCGCGCGAGCTCGGCGGTACCGGCCTGGGCCTGGCGATCGTCAAGCACATCGTGCAGTTGCATCACGGCGCGCTGCGCATCGAGAGCAAGGTGCATGAAGGCACGACGGTGTCGGTCTGGATCCCGGCAGCGCAGAATTAAATCACCTGCGCGGTGGGCGGCAGGGGGTGACCCCTGCACCCGGTATTAAGAGAATGACGGATGCGGCGCTTCGCGCCTGTTAGAAGTTAAGGGCGAGGACGCCGTATCGCCAGGTTGACCTGCGGCTTGCTCGCGGGGCCGCGATATGAAAATTTCTAGGGTTCCGACGCGCCATTAGCTCAGTGGATTAGAGCGGATGACTACGGATCATCAGGTCGGGGGTTCAAGTCCCTCATGGCGCGCCATCCTTCAGCCCGACCTCGCTTGAGACACCAGCCAACGGCCGCGTTCTACGGGATTGCCGCGGCGAGCATCCAAGCCCCTTGGAACCTAGTGTAAGTGGCTGGCTTTGACCAGGAGCACGATCAGCAGCATCACTGCCACAGCCGGCACTAGTCCCCCGTATGGGGCCTTGTTGCGATACCGGTAGTACGTGGCTCCACCACTCA
Source organism: Binataceae bacterium (SeqCode) (assembly GCA_963789715.1). GTDB lineage: Bacteria > Desulfobacterota > Binatia > Binatales > Binataceae > Binatus. The sequence continues at coordinate 50,324 of CAWBLQ010000004.1, forward strand.
AGATTAGAAGCAACACAAGAATCAGAACCATCAGACTAGTCCTCCTTAAGAGTGAGGAAGCGGGCTAGTTCACCGTCCCCGACTATTTCACGCGCTTGCCCGGTCTTTGCCCCCCACCACGCTGAAGTAGCGAGGCGCTTGTCGCATCGTTCTGGGGCATGACAATGCCAATGCTGTGCCAAGATGATTTATTCACCGTTTCATTCATGTTTTTCATTTTAGGCATCATACGACAGACTCAGTGATGCAACTGCTAGTTGCGTATCCGCTACAGAATGTAGGCTTCAACACGGCGCTGCTTCTGACGACGCAAACTGCGCCGAGCAATCGCGTTTTCGGTCGCCGTACTCGCGCTCGACTGCGTAGCATGGCGTGGTGTAACGGTGGTGCGGGTCTGCCGCAATGTTTGGCAATCAACCCGCGACTTGCCCGGAGGAGCGCATTCCGATGTCAGCCTTGCCCGATTTCTCAAAGCCATACCGCGTCGATAACGGCCACAAGTTTCGCTTGAAGGACTTCGACCCGGCAGATAGCAGCGGTCTGAAATCGAAAAAGCTCGCCGAAAAGGAATTGCCGCGCGGAATCGAGCGGCTAAGCGATCTGCAGGACAAGCTCTACGCGCAGGACAGGTGGGCAATTCTGTTGATCTTCCAGGCGATGGACGCGGCGGGCAAAGACGGCGTCATCAAGCACGTGATGTCCGGCGTCAATCCGCAGGGATGCGAGGTTTTTTCGTTCAAGCAGCCTTCGGCGGAGGAACTCAATCACGACTTCATGTGGCGGACCTCAAAGTGCGTTCCGTTGCACGGCCGAATCGGAATCTTCAACCGCTCCTACTATGAAGAGGTTCTCGTCGTTCGCGTGCACAAAGAGCTGCTGGAGCGCGAACGGATACCGCCGTCGCTCGTCACCAGGAACATCTGGAACGAACGCTTCGCCGACATCAACGCGTACGAGCATTACCTGTCGCGCAACGGCGTAGTCATCCGGAAATTCTTTCTCAATCTATCGAAGGAGGAGCAGAAAAAGCGCTTTCTGAAACGGCTCGACGAGCCCACCAAGAACTGGAAGTATTCCACCGCCGACATCGCGGAGAGAGAACGATGGCCCGAATACATGACGGCCTACGAGGAAATGATCCGGCACACCGCCACTCCGCATGCGCCCTGGTACGTCGTTCCGGCCGATAAGAAATGGTACACGCACCTAGTGGTGGCCGCTGCGATCATTCACGCGCTCGAAGACCTGAATCTCCACTATCCCGTCGTCAACGCCGACAAGCGCAAGGAACTGAAAGCTGCGCGCGCCGCCCTCGAGCATGAAGGCCATCACTGATCCCCGCGCATCCGGCGCGGCAGAATCGCGCGAGCCGATCCCGAGTCTAGAGCTGTTCGACTCTCCGCGCGCGTGGTGGATGGTAGCGGCCGCCTTCGTTGCGATGTGCTCTGCGTATGCCGTCGCCTACAGCTTCGGCGCGTTCTTCAAGCCGATGGCGGCGGAGTTCGGCGCGCGCCGCAGCGCAACCTCGGCGGTGTTCTCGATCACGGTGCTGGTGTGGTGCTTCCTCGGCCCTGTCACGGGCCATCTCTCGGACCGATTCGGCCCGCGAATCGTAGTCGCGACCGGCGCGATCGTCATGGGCCTGGGTCTCGCGTTGACCTCGATGATCGATCGTCTCTGGCTCGGCTACCTGACGTACGGACTCGGGGTCGGCGTCGGTGTCGCGTGCGCTTACGTTCCGATGGTCGCGGTCGTCGGCGGATGGTTTCTAAAACGGCGCAACACGGCGCTCGGGATCGCCGTGGCGGGAATAGGATTCGGCACGGTGTGCGGCGCGCCCATAGCCGCCGCATCGATCTCTTATCTCGGATGGCGCGCGACGTACGTCGCATTTGCGATCGTCACCACCGCGCTTCTGCTCGGATGCGCCTGGATCGTCGAGCGCCCTCCCGTCCACGTGACGCCGTCGCGAGTCCTGCTCCGCGACGCGCTTCGCAGTCCAGCCTTCGGCTTTCTGTATGCGTCGTCGGTGACAGTTTCGATGGTGCTGTTCGTACCGTTCGTGTATCTGCCGTCGTTTGCGCACGACCGTGGCGCCGGTGAGTTCGCCAGCGCCGCCCTCGTCGGCATCATCGGCGGCGCGAGCGTGGTGGGCCGGATGGGCCTGGGCAGCCTCGCCGATCGCGCCGGCGTGGTGCGGCTCTACCAGGCGAGCTTTCTCGTTCTCGCGCTCAGCTACGGCATCTGGCTGGCCGCGGCTTCTTATCCGGGCATGGTCGTGTTCGCACTCGTGATGGGCGCGGGATACGGCGGTTACGTCGCACTCTCGCCCGCCGTCATCGCTCATCTGTTCGGCACGAATCGAATGGGAACGGTGCTCGGCGCGCTCTACACCAGCGGCGGATTTGGCGCGATGGCCGGTCCCCCGCTGGTGGGATTGATCATCGATCGCACCGGCAGCTATCGCGTTGCGATTACGGCCGCGCTCGCAGTTGCGCTCGCCTCGTTCGCGCTACTGATCCCGCTAAGCCGATACGAACCCGCGGCTAGCGAGTCGCAGATTGCGCGGGACCAGCCGGCGGCGCAACCGTGAAGCTCGACGGATAGAGCATGCCGCCTTCCTTCAACGCGACCTTCAATGACCGACGCGAGCGGTTCCCTCGGTAACACGCTCAGTTTGTGAAATAGGGCGGGGTGTTGATACCGTCAAACGATTCTCGCACGCAGCTTGGGGGCTTCGTGCATAGGGGACGATTCGATGCGCAAGATAATGATGTCGGGCTTGTTTGCGATCGCGGTGGTGGGACTGGCGTTTGCGGCTGACCGCGATCGTCACGCCGACTTCAGCAATCCAAAGACGCCAACCGCCGCAGCAGGATGCAAAGGCTTCTATGGCAGCGACGACAACCTGACCGCCTGCTCCGACTTCTGCGGCCAGTGGCGTACGGATAACCAGGGTGCGACTTGCGAATGCAACGACGGCAAGTGTCCAGCCGACGACCATCACTAGATTAGACCGTTCGCCGCGGAAATTAGCGAGCGGGCGCTACGCGGCGTCGTGAAAGATGACGCCCATCGCATAGCGAACGCCCGATTTGATCGTGCTCACGCCGTGACGCGTGTTCACGCGATGGTATCCTCGTGAGCCGGCCGCGGGACGGTATCGATTCGCAAAAATTATTCCTTCGCCGGCATCGAGCGCGATTGCTTCGCCGCGCGATTGTGCGCGCGGCCGCTGCTCGACGAGCAATAGTTCTCCGCCGTCGAAGTCGCGGTCTCGCCGGCTGAGCGCGCACGTGAACTGGAGCGGAAACGCAACCTCGCCGTACAGATCCTGATGCAGGCAGTTGTAGCCGCCCTGCTCGTAACGAAGGATCAGCGGCGTCGGCCTGGTCTGTCCATGGGCGGCGCAGACTTCCAAGAACTCCGCCAGCGAAGGTGGATACGAATCGCGAGAGCGCAATCGCTTGGCCCATCGATTCGCCGTCGCCGCGAGCTCCCGATACATCGCGACGCGCAGCTCCTCGACGATCGGCGGCATCGGCCGCGCGAAATACTTGTACTCACCGACGCCGTAGCGATGCCGCTCCATCAGGACGCGGCTGCGAAAGCGATCGCGATCTCCGTAGAGCGCGATCAATTCCGCGCACTCGGCCGCGCCCAAAACCGTGCCGGTCGCCGCGTAGCCTTGCGCGTCGAGATCGTGCTCGATCCGCGGCCAGTCAAACGCCGCCACCCGATCGCCGATGGACTCTCCGATCTTACGCGGCGTTGGCGCGGACGAACTCCCCGATCTTGTCGATCGCCTGCTGTGCTTCGTCGAGCATCGCCGCGAAAATCTGCCAGACGTGGATCATATTCTCCCACGGCTCGAGCGTGACCTTCACTCCCGCCTTGCGCGCGCGCTCGGCCAGCCGCGTCGCGTCGTCGAGCAGAGTCTCCGCCGTGCCGACCTGGATCAGGATCGGCGGCAGGCCCGCGAGTTCGGCATACAGCGGCGCTGCCAGCGGGCTGCGCGGATTTTGCCCGGCCAGGTAGTGCGCCGCCATCTCGACCAGCGCCTCCTTCTGCACCATAGGATCGACCGCCGCCTTGGTCTTCATCGAATCGCCGAGTCCTTCGAGGTCGACCCACGGCGACAGGCATACTCCCGCGCCCGGGCTCGCGAGCTTGGCATCGCGGATCGCAACCAGCGCCGCCACCGTGAGTCCGCCGCCCGCCGAGTCGCCAGCCACCGCGATGCGCGAAGCCTTCAGCCCCGACGCCAGCATCCATCGGTACGCCGCGACGGCATCATCGACGGCCGCCGGAAACGGATGCTCCGGCGCGAGCCGGTAGTCGATTATCAGCACTCGCGCTTTCGCCGCGCGCGAAATTCGTCCCGCCAGGTCGCGATGCGTATTGATGGATCCGATCACGTAACCGCCCCCATGCAGATAAAGCACCGCGCGCCCCGCGTCCGCGCCCGGCGCCGTCACCCATTCCGCCTTGACGCCGCCGGCGTTGACCGGCTCGCACTTGACGTCGGCCGCGACGGAAAACAGCGCTCCCATCTGCTCGAAATTCGCGCGCGTCTCCTGCACCGTGGGACGGCCCGCGATCGGTTGCGCCTTGAGCATCTGGATTATCTGCTGGAGTTGCTGTTGCGACATCGATTTAACCTCTCCAATGAGTTTTGCCGATCGCCGGAATGCTTGCGCGCTCCGCTTGGCGGGCCGAGTATAGCGCCGCCCCGCGCACGCCCGCAAAGGCAACGCCAGCTCCCGCCGTTTGCCGTTTTCGCTCGAGGAGTTCTACAGTCGGTACGGACGCATCGGTGACGAGGTGACCATGAAAGTATCGCTCTTCTACCTACCGTCGGTCGGCAGCAAAGCCGAAATCGAAAAAGAGCGCGTTGGATTGCAGGGTCATCTCTACGACCAGATGCTGCACGACATCAGCGCGCAGGCGCGGCTGGCCGACGACCTCGGCTACGACTCGATCAGTTTCACCGAGCATCACTTTCACGTCGAAGGCTTCGAGCTGAGCAACAATCCGGTCCTGCTCGATCTGTACATCGCGATGCAGACCAAGCGGCTACGCGTCGGCCAGCTCGGCATCGTGTTGCCGTCGCAAAATCCGCTGCGCGTCGCCGAGGACATCGCGATGCTCGATCACATGAGCGGCGGCCGCGCCAACGCCGGCTTCGCGCGCGGCTATCAGCGGCGATGGGTCGACATCATGGCGCAGCAGACGCACGGAATTCACGGCGCGCTGCCCCATCAGCACGACGAGATCGACAACGCCAATCGCGCGGCCTTCGAGGAAAATTTTCGCATCATCAAGCAAGCGTGGACCCAGGACTTCATTTCGTACGAAGGCAAGTATTGGCGCATCCCGCCCGGCGAGACGCCGTGGACGCTCGACGCGACCGCGAAATGGGGCGGCGGCGTCGACAACGGAATCGTCCGCGCCGTCGCCGTCGTGCCCAAGCCCGTACAGAAACCGCACCCGCCGATCTTCCAGCCGTTCGCGTCGTCCGAGCGCAGCATCAGATGGTGCGCGCAGGAGGGAGTGACCGCGATCCTGCCGCCGTTGCATCCCTCGCTCGAGCATCAGCTCTGCGAAGTCTATGCGGAAGTTTCGCGCAAGCCGCTCGGCGAAGGGATGGGCGTGCTGCGCGACATCGTGATCGCCGACAGCGACGACGAGGCGCGCGCAATCTGGCGCGAGAGCGGTTACTTCTGCGGCCACGAATGGTTCGAGCCGTTCGGCTTCTCCAAAGGCCTCGACGATCCCAAAACCGGCGAGCCCGCCGATCTATGGTCCAACGGCCTCGCGTTCGTCGGCACCGTGGACACCGTCACGCGCCAGGTCGAGCACCTGCTGAAACGCCTGCCCATCCGATGGGTCTTCGCGTGGATGTACAACGGCCTGATGCCCCACGATCGCCTGCTGAAAACGATCGAGCTCTTCTGGACCAAGGTGCTGCCCCGCGTCGCGAACGCCTCCTCCTGAACGCCGTTCCTCTTCTTCGACGCGGCGTGAGGCGGACAAACCTTTAGGCTGGTTGCGGGTGAGGAGCTTGGGATCTGCCATCCCTCAAATGGCTTTGTTTGGCAAAATTTGATCACAGTCCAATTTGATCACAGTTTACCCTCCCGCCATTTGTCGAATCCTCTGGATTTCCTCGGTAACTGTCCGGAATTAGGGAACAATTTCGTCGCGGGACTTGCGCCCGGGTTTTTAAAATGATAAGAAATGATAAGTTATTCTCAAAGAAAAAGAGCTTCGGTTCCCCAGTGGAAACGCCATGCGCATCGTCAGAGCGAAACTCAATCTCCGTCAGGAGCGCTTCGTCCTCGAATACCTCAAAGACGGCAATGGGACGAAGGCTGCTATCCGCGCCGGCTATGCCACCTCTTCGGCTGCAGTGCACGCCCACCGGCTGCTTAAGAACGAAAGGGTTGTCGACAAGGTCCGCACCCTCCAAGACCGCGTGCAACGGAGATCCGAGGTCACGGCCGAGAAGGTGAGGACGGAGCTCATCGCTATCGCCAACTTCGACATGAGCCGCCTCTTGGACCGCAAAGGGAACCTGCTGCCGCTCCACAAGATTCCCGCGGACGCGCTCCGCGTAATCGAGCGCCTCGAGGTCCGGGAGTCGGTCAAAGGCGGCCGCCGGGTCCGGACGGAGTTGGTCAAGCTCGCGAACAAAGCGGCTGCGCTCAATACCTTGGCTAGGTGCATGGGGCCGTTTCCCAAGCCACGAACAGAACCCGAACCGACCTGATTTTTGGTGTGGGTATGTTGTCTGTTTCCCCATCTTTGAGCCACAGCCCTCAGGGCATTCAAACGGCAGCCCGCGGGCGAGCATTGAGTCTTTTCCGAGCCGTCCCGCTGATAGGCGGCGCCGTCCTTACTTGGGTAGCTTCCTCATCGCTGCTCTCGTGACCGCACTTAACATTATCATATACACCGGATCGTCGCGAATTCTGGGAGCATCGCAGCCCTTCCGTCACAACAGGGACTCATCGTTAGATCTCGGGAATTACTTCGACCATCAACCGTTTTCTCATGTCGCGACAAAGCCCGCGGCGGCGCATCGCATGGGAGCCGGTCGCTTCCATTTGTTGCCCGTTGCCGAAGCGGAAACCTGGCAGGTAGCGCGTCGCGGGCGAATGGAGCGTCCTGAGTTGAGAGAGTCACGACTCCGAATCTTCGTCACCCACGAATTCTTCAATTGAGATCCCGGGAGCGCGCGATAGACGAAGAGCGTGCTTGAGGAGGGATACGCTCCGGTGATTGATCCACTTGTCCAATCTTCTGGGGGATCATGTTTTAGCTCGGATTTCCATTTTCTAAGTCAAGTACCAATTTGATAAAACAGTGGCAAAGCCCTGGGTTTGGATGCGAACGGGACGGTGCGGTTGGAGGTCAGCCAGTGGGTGAGACACAAGAACGGCCCTGCGAGTTATCGTTCAACAACTCGTTGAGGGTGGATTTCCAGGGTGCGCGAATGACTTCCGATGGTGGTTTGATTCTGGTGCACGAGCTTTGGCGATCGTCTGGCATTGTGCGGGCTCATGCAACGGCACTGAGCGATTCGCGCCCGCGCAAGAGAACCCAGTTGCCGCCGGCCTGATGCGGTAGTCGATATACAGCCGCTTGGGGGGTATGAGGATGTCAACGAGACGCCGAGCACCTTTCCCAAGATCCGGCCTTCCGGCTCATCGGCTCACAGAAGACCTGGGAGCGCGGGGCAGGCGTCGACCTCGCGCTTGCAGTCGTTTGAGACTGAACTGCTGACGCAGGAGGAAAACCTTGCCGGCCTGGCTGCGCTCAATCGGGAGTTGATCGGCAAGGCGGAGGCCATCGACTCATCCCGGCGGGGTGGTGCTGGATATAGACAGAAGCGAGATACTGGTTTACGGCGAGCAGGAGCAAAGCGCCTGCAACGGCCACTTCGAATCCACTTGTTATCACCCGCTGCTACTGTTCAATCGAGAAGGCGGTTGCCTCCCCGCCAAACTGCGCCCCGGAAACGTGCCTAGCGCGGAGGGCGGGAGGAACTGCTTTTGCCCGAGATCGAACGCCAACAGGCGCAGAGCAAGGAAGTAGTCTTCCGCGCCGATACGGCCTTCGCCAAGCCTAAGCTCTACGCCTCACTGGAAGAGCGCGACGTGAACGACGCTATCTGCTTCCTGTTAACAATATTCTGCAGCGGGATCTTTCGGAGTTGTTGAGCCGGACAGTGGGAAGGCTGGGCCACAAGCCGGTGGTTCGGTACAAGGGCTTTCTCTACCTGCGGCCAGCTAGAACAAGGCGCGACGGGTGGTAGCCAAAGTGGAGTTCCACCTCGAAGAGTTATTCTCCCGCCTTGGCTCCATCCCGACCAACCCCATGGCGGAGAGCAAGGCGCTGGCGCGGTTCTACAACAAGCGCGGCACCGCAGAGCGGTGGACCAAAGGCAAGCGGGCGGTGAAGTGACGCCGCTTCCGCGCCAATGAGGTGCGGCTGTGGCTCACTCTGATCGCCCAGGACCTCGGCAACCTCTGGCGGCGACTGGTGCTGCCGGCGCGGATCGGCAACTGGTCGCTGACCAGCTTGCAGCAGCGGTTGGTGAAGACCGGGCGGCCGTTTGATAAAGTACTCCGGCTACTGCTAGCTGCTTTTGGCCGAGAGCCATCTGACGTGGCGGCTTTTTTGCCGGCATACCGCGGAAAATCGCGGCGCTGCCGTTGCTGGCTGGTTAACGGAATTGTTGGTTGGCGACAAAATGGCTTCGGGGCGAGCAAGGCAGGCACCAGTGTGTGAAGAATCCGTTCCCAAGAGCAGGGGTAGTCGGTCTGCGATGCGGTGGAGGGGCTCGAACCCGGCTAACCTGCGGATGCCGGGCCATCGGCGATCGTCAGCCGGGCCGCGACTTGACGCTGAGTTCGGTGAAGGGCTAGGAATCGGGTGTTGAAAGCAAATGAGGAAATCCCGGTTGACCGGATTGCGCCGATCGACGTGGCCGCAATCGCCAGCGTCGCCGGCGACGCGCTTGGCAACTTTCACATTGCGATTTCACTGTGTCTCGCCACGCTCGCGCTCGGAGCGTTTCTCGCCGCTCGACGGACGCTCGGTTTTGCGGCCACGTACCTGGCGATCGCACTAGCCGCAAGCGCTGCCGTTGCGAACGTACTAGAGCCGCACGAGGCTCATGGCGTCGCCACGATGGTGAACTATTCGCGCGCTAAGATCGAAGGACACCTGTATCGCGAGACCGAGCACGAAGCTTACGGCTATTGGCAGTACGTCACGGTCGAGCAAGCCGCCGGGCAGAGCGGAACTATGCTTCCGTCCGGCGGTATGTCCGCCCAATGGATCTTTCAGCTCGATTCATGATTTTCAAAATGGCGTCACCAGCACCGAAATCGATCTGCAGACGATTCTGCTTTCGACAGAGAAGTATATGATCCGCGGCGGCATCGGCGGAGCGATGTGCTTCGGCGGCTTCCCGACGCAGGGGCAGGGCCAGGACGGCCCCGACCTCGGCCTTTACTACCGGCCGTGGAAGATAGGCGTCAGCGCGCAGGCCGGCTACGGCAGCTCTCATCAGTACGGCCAGATCAGCATGTACAAGCAGTTTGCTGGTTCGAGTAGAGACGCGATGCAGATGCGCCAGAGCGCGACCTTAACCGCAATTTGCGTACTTGCCGCGCTTGCGGCTTTGCTCCTCCAGGCGTGCGACTCCTGCCCCAGTTGCGCCGCGGCGCCGATTCGGAGGCCGACCTCAACGGCGACCGCGACCGCAACCGCCACTGCAACCGCTACGGCGACGGCAACCGCCACCGCTACGGCGACTCCGACACCGTCGACGGGTCCGAACGGGGCTAACTCTAACAACCCCGCCGGAACAGACGATTCAATAGATGTTTCGATCGGCGGGCAGCCTACGGAAAATCAACTGGTCATTGTCTCGATTGGCGTACTCAGCCCGCCAGGGGGCTTTACGATAACTACGCCGACATCGTCAAACCCGTGGGTGGAAATTGGTACTGGCGTTTCACCAAGCTCCAATTATACGCAGTTCCTCTACTACCACGCGATCAGCGCTATCGAGGCCGCGATGTTGACGTTCAAGCCAAGATTCATGTTTAGTTCCGCAGCCGCGGCGACCATAGTTGGAGTCATATATAACGGCACTTGCGCCGAGACTACGCCCTCTATGTGCCCCTCTGGATCCCCCGTGGGGAACCCGATCAGCGCTGAAACGACTGGAACGGCGACTGCGAGTAACAGCGTTGACGAGACTTCTGCTCTCAGCGTTCCAACCGACGGTGTCGCCGTTTGCGCCTTTGGCTCGACAAATACGACCGATGCTCCGGGCTTGTTTAGCGGTGGCACGATTACGCCTAATGATTTGGGCACCGGTGGCGGTAGCGCTGACACTGGTGGGAATGCCGGCTTGGCTATTTACCAGCAGTTCGGGATATCCGGCAGCCAAGGGCCGTGGACCGCGATGTTTCCAGATAGCGATACGGGTGACAACGCTGCCCAGTGCATAAGCATACTACCGGCAGGGGATTAGAGCTCGGATTAGTGGACTGCCGGCGACGTCTGGGTGCCGAACCCTGGCAACAATAGCGTGACCGAGTTGACCTCCAGCGGCCGTTTGGTTGGCAAATTCGCTCCGAGCGGCGCCAACTTCAACGACCCGTCCAGCGTCGCAATCGACGCCCTAGGCAACCTCTGGGTGCCGAACTTTGATGGCAATAGCGGGGCCTCAAAACGAATTCGCCCAGATTGCCTTTTCCCGGATTCGACAGACCCACGCACAAGGCGCACCCTCGCTCGGTCGGTACCCGCAAAATCCTGTCGAATCTCAGGAAAACGGGCAAAGTCTGGGCACGGTCGTCATATGTTTGTTCTCTCCGTTGGGCTTCGCGCAAGCCTGAGGAAACCTCGTGCATCACGCTCGGCAGTCCCGCGGTGGCCGACGCGGGCTCGATAGCGCGGTAATAACGCTGGAACGCGCGTAGGCGAAGGCAGTGGATAATCAACCGCATGCTGGGCCACGCCAGCGCGGAATTCCCGTTTAACTCCCTGCGCGGCCGTGAAAATCTGCACAGTATCTCGCCGCGAAAGCGACGCACGAGGCGCGAAGCACCGCGGACTGTTCCCTAGTACTCGCAGGCGCCAACCTCGCACGCGCGTAGGGGCGTGTAAGAAACGGATCCGTACACGGTCCTACCAACAGTACGGTCCTATGCAGACCCCAACGCAATCGTGAGCGGATGCCGAAGTCACGATGCCATTCCGGTTCAAGTGAAAAATCTCTCGGCACATATCAAGTCTATAGCCGGTAACGCGAACGTTACCGCTCGCCCCTGGTCCGAACCAAAGGACTGTTCTTCCATCCGTCAACTTCATCTCTCTTCGAGGTAACCCGAACTCTTCTATCAGCTTGTCGCGGGGCTGGCCCACCTGACGCTGCATCCTGCCGTCCAAGCTGCGGCAACCTGCACACGAAACGAGAAATAGAACGCAAACGAGAACCAACGCCAGAGGCCTTACAGAGTTCAACGACACAGTTTGAGCCACCCCAATTCCCGCATTGCGCGATCGTTTAGTCAAGAGACCACCCAGGCGCGCCCGGTCCTGACGCCGCTGATGGCCTGCCTCGATCAAAAACCGCGCACGCCGTCTGTCTGCCCTAGAGGGATCGGCGTCAATCCGCGAGCGCCATCATCGTAATGGACCTCGATTGCCTGCGCTTTGCTTGCCCGTGGCAGAGCTGGTGCTCATAGCGGTTTGCGCGCGCCTTCTTACGCGGCTACGACTACCACTGCACTGGTTCGGAATCCTGGACAAGTACGTCATCCCTGCTTTCCCCCGGCTCTTTGCGGGCAACCACGGCGGCGGACGCTGAAGGATACCCACGGTGGCGCCGGACGCCTGAGAGGTGCCCTCGATGCGATGGCAAGGGGAAGGTTTCAGCGGGCCGGCGGTATGAATGCGAAGCGCCGGCGTGCCCCAGGTGCAAGGGGGCCAAGGAAATTGCCCCGTCGCCTTCAACGCTCGACCGTGAAATGACCGTGCTCAAGCAATGATGCGCCGCGCGGTCGTGTGGGAATACTGAGCCGCAACCCGTTCCTTGATTCGCAAGGCGGGGTGTTGGCCGGCCTCAAAGCGCTCCGGGAACCCCGCGGCAGGACGCGCTTCCTGAACCTCGATGAAATTGATCGGCTGCTCGCGGCCTATGAGGAGCTCATGCTGCTCGAAGCTGACCAGGATCTGCCGCCAGAGATCAGGAAGATGGATCTGTTATTGGTGGACCGGTCTGCAGGATACAAGTTGCCGCGCGGTGAGGGTCTCGTATGTTTTTTCTGTGCCTGCGGTACTTGCCGTCAAGCGGGTCGAGGTGAGTCTCAAACGGGGATTCGTGGTCACGGGGCGGGCATCTCGGAGGAGCTAGGACCGATGGACATTAATCGATTACTTGTCGACAGGATCGAGAAGGAAGAATGTATCGGACCTTGCTTTGGAATGGTCAACTTCCCTGTGCCCGCTTCCGGCTGTTTTCATGATTGCTTTGCCGGGTCGGTTCCGCGTCGCGGTTCGTGGTCAGACTCATCGAATGACTCGCCAGCCAGCTTCTCAATCGGAATGCCGGAAGCGCGCGACAGCTTCAGTGCATCGACCAACCTCTCCACTTTCCATTCTTTAATCCACCAATAGACGGACTGCCGGCGAACTCCACACAGCTTACCCACTGCGGCTGCGCCGCCGGCGAGTTCAACAGCCGCGGCCACCATATTGGGCTTGTTCGTCCGTTTACCCGCAGGTCGAGCGGAGATTTTCTTCCGACCCATCGAGCGCAGTTTAGGCATCACTTCGATGGTACTCAAACGCTGCCTCGAACTTCTAAAAACTCATAAAGTAATATACATAGGACACTTACGCTACCAACTGCGCGTAGCCTAAAGCGCCCTGACTTTGGCCCATATATAAAATCGACATCTTGACCTTGAGACCGAAAATGTCCTATATATATTACATTTGATGAAGGCGAGTGAATATCCTCAAAGAGGAATTAATAGGAGGCACAAGAAGCTCAAGTGCACTTGAGCGCGCTCACCCGAATAAGGGAACCAGACTTGGCACGGCCGAAAGCACCAGCGGTCAATCAATTCGCAATGGAGGCAGCATGATGAAGACAACAGTGGAGTATAGGGACGATTTTCTCTGCGTCGTCGAAGAAAAAGACGGTCCGACCGGGGCGGCAAAGAAGTGGCTGCCGGTGCGCAGGGCAGACCGCGCCGAAGCCCAAACGCTGCTCGGCCGATCGCTCACGAGCGTCAATCAGCAGGAGGGAATCTACGTGGACGAAGAAGGAAACGTTTATCAGCTGGCAGACAAAGGCGAGACGAAGCCAATCGCGGTCGAGCATCTCCCCGGGACGGAGAACACCGAACTAGAGGTACTACTGGAGGCTGCGCTGAAGGGAGGTAAGGGGAACGGACAAAACAGCGGCCCCAAGCGGCTCCTGAAGAAGAATCGAGGCGGCGGTCGTAAGCCACAGGCGCAGCAGATGGTGAGCGCAAAGCCGGAGGCGCGCCCGGCGGAGGCACCGCCTGCCGTCGAGACGAGCTCCTCGATTTCCAACGTCGCCGCTTCCGAAGATTCGGTGCGGCTGAACCTCCGGCAGAAGCTGGCAGAAGTCCGCCGGCGCATCGGCTACGTGCAGAAGCGCGGCCACAACGAGCGCTTCAATTACAGCTACGTTACCGCCGCCGATATAGCCGGCTCGGTCGGAGACATACTCGCCGAACTGGGGGTGGTTGTCATCCCCCGACTCGAAGAGATCTCCTACGAATCGGCAACTGGGCGGGGCGAGGCCACCCGGATGGCGCGGGTGGTGATGGCTTACACGTTTGCCGACGTCGACAGCGGCGAAGAGATCATCGCGAAGGTAGCGGGGCAGGGGCTCGATCCCGGCGACAAGGCACCGTACAAGGCGATGACCGGAGCGTTGAAGTACGCCCTGCTGCAATCGTTCCTGCTGGCCACCGGCGACGACCCGGAAGATGAGAGGGCGGACGCTCGCACAAATCCCGAACGCCTGATCAGCGCCGAAGAGATTCGTGAACTCGAGAAACTGATCGCCGAGACCGGGACCGAGCTGGAACGGGTACTGGCGTACTACAAGGTCGCTTCACTGGGCGAGATGACCGAAACCAACTACCGACGCGCGGTCGAAGTGCTGAATCGCAAACTGGCCAAACGCAACAACCAGGAGACCGTTCATGCCCAGGATTGAGCGGCTGCAGCAGAACACTGCCGAATGGCACCGCTGGCGGATGCAAGGGATCGGGGCCAGCGACGCTCCGGTCATCATGGGCGAGACACCGTTCAAGACCCCGAGAACACTCTGGTCGATAAAGACCGGGCGTGTGCAGGAAGGTCCGGCGGGTCCGGCAGCGCGACGCGGTCGCGAACTGGAGCGTTTCGCCCGTCGCGCGTACGAACGACGAATCGGAATCCAGATGGAGCCACTGTGCCTGGTCCACGAAGAGTTCGAGTGGATGCGGGCATCACTGGACGGGTTGAGCTTCGACGGCTCCACGCTGCTGGAGATCAAATGCCCGCTTAACCTGCGCGACCGCGCATCAGCCCAGGAAGGCCGTATCCCTTCCCAGTACCACGCGCAGCTGCAGCATCAACTGGAGGTCTCCGGAGCGGAGCAGGCGCACTACTGGTCCTTCCACGGGAGCGACGGAATCCTGGTCGAGATACGCCCCGACCCGGAATACGCGAAGAGGCTGGTAGAGACGGAGGCCGCGTTCTGGCAGCTGGTGACGGAAAACCGCTGGCCCGAATCGGCCAAAGAGGAACTTGATCTCAGCGCGGATCAAAACTGGCGTCACGCCGCGCTGCGTTACCGCGAAGCCAGGGTCCGGCTGGAAAACGCGGCATCCGAGGAGCACCAACTGCGTGCAGTGCTGAAGCGTATGGCAACAGCGAGGCGGACATGGGGCTGTGGCGTCGAAGTCCTGAAGAGCTCGCGCAAAGGCGCGGTCGACTACTCTGCGGTGCCCGAGCTGCGCGGAGTCAACCTCGAACCCTACCGTAAACCACAGGTCCCAGTCGTGAAGATCAATTTCATCGGGCCCGACCAACGATAGACCGTCATGCAGGAGTTTTTCGGATTTCGCAACTTCCGCCAGTTCGAGCGCACCCGCAGAGAGATTAAGCTGCCCTACGATCTGTTGAACGACCTACGGTTCCGTCAGCTTCCCGACGCCCGCAAGGCCCACCTGATATGCCTGCTGCTGCTCTCGGCCCGCATGAACAATCTCCTGCCCAACAGTCCGGTGAAGCTGGAGCGGATGATCGGGGCGACCGAGCCCCTGGACCTGACCGCGTTCGCGGACTTCTTCGACTTCGCAGCGATGGAAAAGCCGACCTGGCAGGACCGCGTTGCTAACCGCCGTGTGCCCGACAGCATGCGCGCGGCGGTGCTGGTGCGCGACGGAGGGCGATGTCGGAAATGCAGGAGGGCAATCAAGCTGGAGATGGATCACATTGTTCCGGTCAGCAAGGGGGGCAGGACCGAGGAATCGAACCTGCAGACCCTGTGCCGACGCTGTAACCGGGGCAAGTCCAGGAAGCTGATTCCAGGGTTCTGAAGAGATGAGTGCGGCAGGCGAATCATCGCGCAGCATCGCGGTCGAGCTGGCCCTGCTGTTCCTGCGCGAACTTGAGCCAGTAGTCGCAGAAGACCCGGAGCGGCTGGTCTCGACCGAGGCGATACTCTCCTTTGCAGCAATCAGGCGCGGCGATCCGCTCACGTGGCAACGCTGGCGCGGGATTCTCGAGAAATACGAAAAATCGGACCTCATCGAACATATGCTCGGCGAGCCGCTGCCCCTGGATCACGGCGACGGCGGGTCCGCTGCGGACCGACTGATCGGACTTGTGCTCGAGACTGGAATCGAGTTCTTTCACGATCCCGACCAGCACGGCTGGGCATCCGTTCGGGTCGATGGTCACTTCGAGAATCACCCCATTCGCTCCCGCCCGTTCCAGCTCTTCCTGCTGCGTACCTATTACCGGGAGACCGGCAATAGCCCCGGCGCACAAGCCATCCGTGCCACGCAGGAGCTGTTCGAGGCGAAAGCTTTGTTCGACGGTGAGGAATCTCCGATCAATCTGCGGGTCGCAAATCACCGCTGCAAACTCTATCTCGACCTTGGCGACCGCGCATGGCGGGCGGTCGAGATCGACGCTGAAGATTGGCGGATAGTAAATCGACCGCCGCCGAGATTTCATCGCACCCGCGGCTCCCGGCCCCTGCCCGCACCCGAGCCCGGCGGGAGCCTGGATGAACTCCGGCCTTTCCTCAACGTCGACCACCAGGGTTGGACGCTCATCAAGGCCTTTCTGGTCGCGGCACTGCGTCCCGGCGTGCCCTGCCCGATCCTTGTCGCCAAGGGAGAGCAGGGAGCGGGAAAGACCACCGCGTGCAGAATAATCAGCGCGCTGATCGACCCGCGCACCGGGGCACTGCGCGGCGTACCCCGTGAAGTTCGCGATCTGACCGCGGCGGCAAGAAACTCCTGGCTCGTCTGCTTCGACAACTTGAGCCACCTTCCAGAGGAACTCGCCGACGCAGCCTGTCGACTGGCCACCGGCGGTGGTTTCGGTGGCCGGGAACTCTATAGCGATCATGATGAAGCGATCTTCGATGCCACCCGTCCGATGGTGTTCAATGCGATTCCCGACCTGGGTGCGGCGCGGCCCGACTTTCTCGATCGCGCACTGATCGTGGAGTTTCTCGACATGAAGCCCGCGCTACGCCGCAACGAAGCGCAGTTCTGGCGCGAATTCGAGGAGGTACGGCCCCGAATCCTGGGCGCACTGCTCGATGCCGCAGTGGCCGGACTCAAGAACCTGCCCAACGTCAGGCTCGATCAACCGCCGCGGATGGCCGACTTCGCACTCTGGGTAAATGCGTGTGAGGGGGCTTTGGGGCTGGAAAGAGGGGAAGCGTTGACAGCCTACCGGGCCAATTGCGCCGAGGCGCGCAATCTCGCGCTCGAGGCATCGCCGGTTTACGAACCCCTTCGGGAGGTGGCTCGGGCCGGATTCTGCGGTACCTCCAGCGAGCTTCTACTTCTCTTGAGCAAACTGGCCGGCGACAGCACTCGGCGCTCCCGGCGGTGGCCCAAGGCGCCGAACGCGCTAAGTAGCGCTCTCCGGCGTATGGCGGGAAGTTTACGCTGCGCCGGGATCGAGATCTATTTCAATCGTGCGGACCATCAGGGCAGACGCGTTATATCGGTCAAATCGGCTTCACTGGTTCCAGAAAGATCGTCAGCATCGTCAGCACCGTCAGCGCCCTAAGAGCGACGCTATTTTGCCCTATTAGAGCGTTTTTGACTCCAAGGACGGGCCGAAATGCTGTTCAGGGCCTTTGTTCGAATGCTGACGATGCTGACGATGATTTACCTCTTTGAAACATTTCGTCCGACCAATAGTGAAATATCAACTATTCGTCAATTGACGAATTATACCGCCGCTGTTTGGCGCTACATTTTGGCAGATCCGTGGTCGCCGAGCGCAAGCAGCGAGCGGTAAAGTTGACCTCCTATCAGGTAAGGTGCGCGAATCGAACCTCACACCACTGGGCGATAGGGCTACCTGCAGTTCGCCATCTGACCGCCTTGGCCAAGGGTTTGTCGCTGGTATGTTTCGAGAGCCTGAGCCATCTGACGGACGAGCGCTGATGCCGCCTGTCGTCCGATACCCGGCGGCAGCTTTTATCCGGGGCATCTCCGATCGCAATTAGGGCGCTACCTTTCAGCTCTGTCCTCCTCGCTCCCAACCTATGCGACAAGTTAAGATTCCCGATGGCGCTATGCACGTACTCGCTTCACAGACGTTTCTCGAAGATCTCGCGATGGTGCTATGCGTCGCCGCGATCACCACCATCATTTTTCAGAAAATCCGCCAGCCCGTCGTCGTTGGCTATCTGATCGCGGGCTTGATCGTCGGTCCTTACTTCCCGCCACTGCTCGCCAACCCCGAGCGCGTCCACACCCTTTCCGAGTTCGGCGTGATCCTGCTGATGTTCGCGCTCGGCCTGGAGTTCAGCGTGCGCAAGCTGATTCGCCTCGGCCCGACTTCCGGCTTCATCACCGCGCTCCAGGTCGGCATCATGATCTGGCTCGGCTACCTGTGCGGACGTGCGCTCGGATGGACCCCGCTCGAGAGCATCTTCACCGGCGCGATCCTTTCGATTTCGAGCACGACCATCGTCGCCAAGGCCTACGAGGAGACTCCCGTCTCTGAGTCCCTGCGCGAACTCGTGTTCGGCGTTTTACTTGCAGAAGATCTTACCGCCGTCGTCGAGCTCGCAATCCTGACCACGCTGGCGTCGGGCGCGAGCGTGTCGGCGTCGCTGATGACGGTGACGATCGCGCGCCTGGTTCTGTTCCTGGTGGCATTCGTCGGCATTGGATTCATCGTCGTGCCGCCGTTCGTGCGCTTGGTGGTGCGGATGGGCCGGCCCGAGACCACCCTGGTCGCGGTCGTCGGCATTTGTTTCGCCTTCGCCGTTCTCGCCGAGCACGCCGGCTATTCGGTCGCGCTCGGCGCTTTCCTGGCAGGCTCGCTGGTAGCGGAGTCCGGGCAAGCCGCACAGATAGAACACCTGGTCGCGCCCTTGCGCGACATATTCGGCGCGGTGTTCTTCGTCTCGGTCGGCATGATGATCGATCCTGAACTCATTGTGCAGCACTGGCCCGCGCTGATCGTGCTCACGGGCGCCGTGATCGGCGGGAAGGTTATCGGCGTGACCTTCGCCTCGCTTTTGAGCGGCGTCGGCACCAAGACCTCAATCGAAGCCGGCATGAGCCTGGCGCAGATCGGCGAGTTCTCGTTCATCATTGCCGGCGCGGGGCTGAAGGCCGGCGCCACGCGCGATTTTCTCTACACGCTGGCCGTCGCGGTCTCGGTCGTCACCACCTTCCTGACGCCCTACATGATTCGCGGCTCGATCCCGGTCGCCGAATTCGTTTCCGCGCGGCTGCCGCACCCGCTCAAGGTTCTCGAGGCGCTGTACAGTTCATGGTTCGAGCAGATTCGCAACGCGGGTCAGCCTGCACGCGACGCCAATTCCATCGGCTGGCCGATTGCGGCGATCGTCTCGAGCGCCATCCTGATCGGCGCGATTTTGATCCTCAACGAATTCGATCTACTCGATGTGACTACAACAGTGGCGCGCCTCGAACATCTGCCGTACTTCAGCGCCGGCCTGTACGTGGACGCGTTCGCGCTGCTGCTATGCACCGCACCGGCGGCCGGGATTTATTTCGCGTCGCGGCGGCTCGCGACCGCGCTCGCGTCGCGCGCCCTCGCCGACCTTCCGCCCAGTGGTGCGCCGGCGGTGAACGCGTTGATCGAGTTGCTGCAGGCCACGATTCTGCTGGTTGCCGCCGTGCCGCTGCTCGCGATCGTCCAACCATTCATGCAGCCGGTCGAAGGGATCGGAATCATCGTAGTCACGATCGTGCTGCTGATCGTGGTCGTGAGCCGCAGCGCGCGCCAGATGCAGGGGCAGATTCGCAACGCCACCCGCCTGATCCGAATCGCGCTCGGTGTCGCCCACGGCGACGCCGAAGGCGGGCAGTGTTACGAGGTGCCCGGCATCGGGATGATCACACCGGTTCCGCTGCGTCCCGACAGCGAGGGTGTAGGCAAAAGCCTGGCCGAGCTGGACTTGCACAGTAACAGTGGGGCGGTGGTAGTAGCGATTGGGCGCGGCGATTCTGAAGTGGTGGTGCCGACGGGCAACGAAATCCTGCGCCCCGGTGACATCCTGGAACTGGCCGGCTCGCGCGACGCGGTGGCCACCGCCAAACGCCTGCTCGACACCCCGCGCCCCGTCCATCTGCAATCCGCGCCGTGATCGTTAAGTATGCGGCGGCGCGACGGTTCCCGCCGGCTCACCGTCGTCGAAAAAATCCGCCTCTCCCGCATGGAGAGGCATTTCGATACAATTCAGGCCGCGCACGCCCGGCAATGATCCACGAAAACCTGCAACTGCGAGCGAAGCCCGGACCTATGACTGGTCGATGATCGGCAGTTCCCCACCGCCGCGATGGCTGCGCCGCGATTCCGCAGCAATCGGCGCGCTTTCGGCAGCCGCGTTGGCCACGCGCTTGTGGTACTTTTGGCTGCCCGCGGGCCTCGTCTATGACGAGATCTATACGGTCGCACAAGCGCGCGACTATATTTCAGGTTTACCCTCCAGGAATACTCATCCGCCTCTTTCAAGCCTCCTGATGGCGTTGAGCATGAAATTTTTGGGGGATGACGCGGTGGGTTGGCGTTTGCCCGGTGCGCTGTTCGGGACCGCGCTGGTGGGCATAACTTACCTGCTCGGTCGCCGCATCTGCGGATCGCGAATCGCAGCCGGGTTGGCAGCGGGCTTCGTGATCTGCGATGGCCTGTTCTTCGTGGACTCGCGGACCGCGCTTTGGGAAATCTTCTATCTGACTTTCGCAGCCTGCGGGTACCTGGCGCTGTTCGCTTTCATGCAGAGCCGCAGTAAATCGATTCAGCGCCGAGCGCTCGCCCTGACGGGGCTTGCGCTCGGTCTTGGCCTTGCTTCCAAGCTGCTGATCCCGGCGGTCACTTTCGCGCTGGTGATGGTCTTTGTGTTTGTCGCGCTGCTGGGCGAAAGTTGGTCGTCACCTGGTACATCGGTCAGGTCCCAGGCCCGCATGCTGATACTCAATTTCGCAAGCGCGCTGGCGCTGGTAGGTGGGTTGAGCGCGCTGACCTATTTCGCGGTTTTCATCCCGAACTATTGGTTCGGGTGGTGGCACGGCGTCGGCGATCAGATTACCTACTACCATCAAGAATTTCTCGCTCAAATAAGGCTCCCCAGCGATCAGCCTTACGCTTCGCGGTGGTGGAGTTGGCCGCTTATGCTTCGCTCCATCCTGTACTGGAGCAGCCGCGAACGCTTCTTCGCCGACGCTCCCGTGCTCGCGATCCGGGCGCTTGGCAACCCCGTGATCTGGTGGGGAGTGCTGGCGTCGGTTCCACTGGCAGCGTTCAAAGCGATCGTGCGGCGTGACGTGGCAATGGCCTTCGTCGCAATTGGATACGGGGTATACCTGGCAATGTGGATTCCCATCGGTCGCTACCTGTTTGTCTACCACTATATGCCGTCGCTGTACCTGGGTTTTTTCGCATTGGCCTCGACCGTCGTGGATTGTGCGCGTGGTGAACCAGGCAGGTGGGAGCCAGTCGCGCTTCTCGCCCCGCTGATCGCGGTGTTGGTGTTCGGCGCGGGCGCGCTTTACAGTATGGGAATGGCGGCAGCGCTGGCGGGCGTGTACATCGGCTTGCGACACTACAGCCCGCGCCAGGCCGGGATGTTTGTCTCCATCGTGTTTGTCGCCACCGTCCTCGTCCTGTTTGTTTATTTCTTTCCGGTCTGGACCGGCGCGCCGTTGTCACCGGCCAGCTTCCGGCAGCGCATGTGGTTCCACGGCCCAGGGTTGGCCAATTGGATCTGAATCGGGCGGTTTCTCAGTGAAGCCTAGATCCTGCGTGAAAAGTTCGATCATCCTTCTGGTGGCATTGCTGTTTTGCACTGGAGCGGGGACGGCAGACGAAAATCTTCTGCGCAACGGCGACTTGCTGGAAGGCACGCTCAACACTCCCGCTTACTGGCGGGCCGACAGCTTGCGCCATGACTCGAAGACGTTGGTCTGGTCCCGTCCTCCGGGTGCTCCCGCCGAGTTGCAGATCACCGGAGCTGAGGCCGATATGGCATCCTGGAATCAGACTGTAAATCTGGCGCCGGGCTGGTACCGTCTTGCCGGCGAGCTGCGGACGGAGAAGATCGATCCCCACGGCGACGTGCTGATGGGCGTGTACGCCAGCGGTAGCACCTGTGGCTTGCCGATCAAGGTGACCAGTTCCTCGGATTGGAACAGCGGGGTGTTGTACTTCAAAATCGGGAAGCCCCGCGAGGTCCGGATCGTGTGTATGGTAGGCGCATCGCCCGGCACCGTGCACTTTCGGCGCATTGTCCTGACCAGGGCTTCGGCGCCACCGCGCGAAGCAGCTCAGATCGATTTCGAAGCGCTATTAGCACAGCGTGCGCAACTTGCGAGGCCGCCTGCGGCGTCGGCGGTGCCCCGGCCATATCAGCGGCCTGCCAGCAACCCCTGGACGGTGCCGGCCACGATTTTGGTGCTGGCTGCCATCACTCTCTCGGGTTGGTGGGGCTACAAACGAGACCAGACCGACTGAGGCCTGGCCTGCGGCAGGCGCAAAGAGAGGCCTTCGCAGTCCGGCGGCCGTGCCAGGCGTTATCGCAGAAAAAAACTTGACAATCCCGCTATGAATACCAATACTTTCGCCTGCAAGCGATCCAAAGACTCGCAGCTCGAAGAATTCCTCCGCGGGTATCGCTGCCACCAATCGATTTGGGGTTCATCACGCAAGCGGCCGTAGTCGGGCCGAGTTCCTCCAGACTAGTCTGGTCGCCGAAGGGGACCCCAACCAGCCCAAGCTCTGCGCGGCAAACCGGGCAGCGTTGCGGTTGTACAACAAGCGCGCAACCGCCGAGCAGAGGATCGATAGGGTAAGCGGGCCGTGAAGATCTCGGAACCCACGGCCCTTGTGCTGGACGGAGAGACTAACCAGGCGGTTGCCGCCGTCCGATCGCTAAGCCGAGCTGGCTATAAGGTTGAGGTAGGTGCGACCGCGCGCTGGTCGAAGGCAGGACTTTCACGTCATTGCCACCAAAGCTTTAGTTACCCTGAGCCTGAGAGGGAGCCCCAGGGATTTGTAGCCGAACTCGTCGCAAGAATCGCAAATCAGCCGGGCGCGCTGGTCATGCCCATGACCGACCGAACTACGCTGCCAATTTCGCTGTATCGTAAGCAGATTGCGGATGCCGGGGGCCTGTTTCTCCTCGCATCGCACGAGACGATCCTTCGAGCCCTCGACAAGGACTATGTGCGCAATCTTGCCGAATCGATAGGAGTCAGCGTCCCAGAGACGTTCGTCATTAACTCTTGTGCCGAAGCCCGCGTCATTTCCGAACGAGTGCGCTACCCGATCGTGCTCAAGCCACGTTTCTCCATGGAACCGCGCCGCGACGGAGGATTTCGGGCGACCCGGCGGGCGCGCTATGCGACGAAGCCTGAGGAACTGCTTCGCGGGTACGAACAGTTGCGCCGTGGTTGCGAAGTTGTTCTGGTCCAGGAGTTCATATCGGGTACCGGCGCCGGTTACTGTGCTCTGGCGAGCAGCGGTGACGTGTGCGCCGAGTTTGCCCATCTTCGCTTGCGCGATGCGATCCCCACTGGTTCGGGCAGCGCGCTGCGTGTAAGCATCGAGCCGAGTGTCGAGCTGCGGCGCGCGGGGAGAAGCTTGTTAAAGGCACTGGCGTGGCGTGGAGTAGCCATGGTTGAGTTCAAGCTCCGGCCAGACGGTACGCCTGTCCTGATGGAGGTTAATGGCCGCTTCTGGGGATCGCTCGCGCTCGCAATCGCCGCCGGAGTGGACTTTCCGGTGTTGGTTGCGAAGATGGCTCAAAGTATAACGCCCGAGGGGCCACCGTCCTATCGTGCCGGGTTGCGATGCCGCTGGTTGCTGGGCGACGTGTCGCATTTGATCAGGGTATGGCGTGGTAAGCCGAGAGAATATCCGACGGAATTTCCGAAACGCTGGCATACACTGATCGAGTTCAGCACGCCCGTGAAAGGCACCTACCATGATAATTTCCGTCTCGACGATCCTCTTCCGGAACTCGGTGACTGGCTTCAAGCACTGCGCGAGATGGCCTCGCCGCTGAAGGCAAGAAAGAACGGTGCCGCCGCGGACAAGAACCATGCTTAGAGGTGTGCTCCACGTTCACAGCACCTACTCGGATGGTGAATTTTCGCTGGCTGAGTTGCGCGCCGCGCTCGGTGCGAGCGGTTGTCAGTTTATCTGCATGAATGACCATGCCGAGTATTTCGACGAGGAGAAACTCGCAGCTTACAGCCACGAGTGCGAAATGCTTTCCGATCAGAGCCTTCTCGTCATTCCAGGACTGGAATATACGTGCCGCGAAGGCATGCATGTCCTCGGCTACGGTTCGGAATCGCTGGCGGACACGGACGATCCGGAAAGGGTATTTGAGCAAATCGCGCGTGCCGGAGGAGTCTCTGCTATCGCGCATCCCTGGGAAAGTGCGTTTGCCAGGATCAAGTCATTCACCGTGTTGCCTGATGGAATCGAAGCCTGGAATGCAAAATATGACGGACGCTACGCGCCGCGCCCCGCGGTCTTCGAACTATTGCGATGCCTGCGGGAGCGGAAGCAGGAGTTGCGGGCTTTCTACGGAATCGATCTTCACTGGAGGGCTCAATTCCGGGATTTGTTTGCCGAACTCAGCGAAGGACGACTGGAGCGTCGCGCAATCATTGATTCGTTACGCGCGGGGAAGGCCTCGGGGCGTAAAGCTGACCTATGCCTGGGGGCGGATGGAAAGGCCACGAGCGCGCAACTGACTCATTTTCGCAATGTCCACCTAATATACGACGTGATCAGGCGAAGCGCCAATCGTGCTACAAAACTCGGTCGCCGGGTGGGTATCGGAGTTCCCGCTTCTCTCAAGCGTCAGCTGCGTCGAGTTTTCTAATGAAAGGTCCTGGGATCGCGTACCTGATGTTCCATGAGTTGCAAGTCCAAGGGCGTAGCCTGTGCAACAGCGAGCCGGGCTATGCTCATTACGCCGTGGGGAAAGACAGCTTCAGAGAAAATTTACGGTGGCTCGCGCAGGAGAAGCTGCGGGCGATGAGCGTGACCCAGGCGCTTCAGGACGCCGGCTCGCCGCGGCGCGGCGTGGCTATCACCTTCGATGACGGATGCGAAACGGACTGGGTTGTCGCCGCTCCAGCACTTATGGAATTTGGGTTCAACGCGACGTTCTTCGTGATCGCGGGTTTTTTGGGTAGGTCCGGTTACCTGACCAGGACCCAATTGCGTCAGCTATCGGACAGCGGATTCGAGATCGGCAGTCATTCAATGTCGCACGCCTATCTGGACCAACTCGCTCCAGCGCAACTCGAATTCGAACTGATCGAATCGAAGCGACGACTGGAAGATGTGACGGGAGCCGAGGTCGCGCACTTTTCCTGCCCTAACGGAGTGTGGAGCAGGGCAGTCGTGCAGCGCGCGCGGCAGGCCGGCTACCAGTCAGTGGCCACGAGTCGAGTGGGAGTCAATTATCGCTACAGCGATCCGTTCAAGCTCGCACGGATCGCTATCCATCGAGACACGAAAAGTTCGGAATTCGCTCGTATCTGCCATGGCGAGGATCTACTCCGGCGCAGGGGTGCACAACTGCTCTACAGCATTGCCCAGCGAATGCTGGGGATGCCGCGGTATAGCAGACTTCGGGCGTTAGTGTTTCGGCGGTCGGGCGTAACTCGGAGCCGCGAACTGCAATAGCAGGGAGCGCGCCTCTCGGGAGGCAGAACGATAGCGGGGATCTTCGGAGACTTCGATTGGTCGCATAGGTACTGTCTTCCAGCTCGATTCCTCTCGCTCCTGCCCTCCGCGGCAAGTTAGAATGCTCCGACGCCGCGGTGCAGGTACTCGCTTCACAGACGTTTCTGGAAGCCTTTTCTCTCTTCCTTTTGCGGCCGGTTGCATAATCGCGCCCGCAATCATAACGTCGTCGCGTTTACTGCACCCTTCTCCGCGAGGTTGATATGAATCTCAAAAATGCGGTCGCGCTTGTGACCGGTGGCGGCTCCGGACTCGGCGAAGCAACCGTCCGCGAATTCGCCGCCGCCGGCGCCAGGGTCGCGATTCTCGATTTACCCGCGTCCCCCGGCGCAAAGGTCGCCGAGTCGCTCGGCGCAAACGCGCTCTTCGTCGAGGCCGACGTCGCCTCCGCCGACAATGTGACGGACGCGATTGCGAAGACGGTCGCAAAGTTCGCCTCGATTCATATCGCGGTAAACTGCGCCGGGATCGGCCGCGCGATGCGCACCGTGACCAAGGACGGTCCGCACTCGCTCGACCTGTTCACCAAGGTCATCACGGTGAACCTGGTCGGCACCTTCAACGTGACGCGGCTGGCCGCGGCGCAGATGGCAAAGAATCAGCCCGGTCCCGACGGCGAGCGCGGCGTGATCATCTATACCGCGTCGGTCGCCGCGTTCGACGGACAGATCGGGCAGGTTGCTTATTCGGCGTCGAAGGGCGGCGTGGTTTCGATGACGCTGCCGGTGGCGCGCGACCTCGCGTCGCTCGGCATCCGCGTCTGCACCATCGCGCCGGGAACTTTCGAGACTCCGATGCTCGCGGGCTTGCCCGAGGCGAACCGCAAAGCGCTGGCTGCGCAGATCCCGTTTCCGCAGCGGCTGGGCAAGCCGTACGAATATGCGGCGCTCGCGCGCCACATCGTCGAGAACGAGATGCTCAATGGCGAGACGATTCGCCTCGACGGCGCGCTGCGCATGCCGCCGCGCTAAATCGCCGACGCTGTCCGCGCGACGCGCGTCGCCAGGATAAACGCAAACGCCGCAAACGCGACCGCGATGGCCACCGACGATCCCATCGGCATCGTCGCGCCGCTCGACGCCGGCTCCGCGAGATAGAGTCCCTGCCGAAGCGCGTCCACCGCGTAGGTCAAAGGATTGAGCCGCGTCGTCCATTGGAACCACGCCGGCGCGCCGGCCACCGGAAAGACCGCGCCCGACAGCATCCAGAGAGGCAGCAGCAACATGTTCATGAACGCGTGGAAACCCTGCGTCGACTCGGTCCGCCACGCCATCGCCAGCCCGATGCTCGTCATCGCAAACGCGATCAGCCCCATCATCGCGAGCGCAACCGCGATCGCTTCGATGCTCAGGCGGATTCCCGCCAGCGGCGCCATCGCGAGGAATATCGCTCCCTGCATCAGCGACAACGTCGTGCAGCCAAGCGCCTGGCCCAGCACGATCGTCGCGCGCGAGATCGGCGCGACCAGCACGCCCTGCAGAAATCCCTGGCGTCGATCGTCCACAGTCGAGGCGGTCGCGAAGATCGCGGTGAACAGGAGCATCAGCACGATCACGCCCGGATAAAAGTACTGCACGTAGCCGATGCCGGGCGGCATCCCGCTCGGCTTGAACGACGCTTGCAGTCCCGCGCCGAGTAGCAGCCAGAAAACGAGCGGCGTCGCAATCGCGCTCATCACGCGAATCGGTTGGCGGATGAACCGGATGACCTCGCGCTGCCAGAGGGTTGCGGCCTGAAAAAAAATTTCCACCATTCTCTTCCTATTCCGTTTGCGCCATGTTCGCGAAGAACTGATGCCCGGTCAGATGCACGAAGACGTCCTCGAGAGTCGGCTTGCCGAATGAAACGGATTCGATCTCCTCGCCGAACGCGTCGATCAGGTCGCGAACCAGTTCATGCCCGCGGATTCGTTCGATGCGAATCGCGCCGTCCACGAGTTGACCCTTAAGCTTGAAGCGCGCGAGGATCTTGCGCTGCAGGGTTTCAGGCGCGCCCGTCCGGATCACGATCACGTCGCCGCCGACTTCAGACTTGAGCTCACCCGGCGGCGCCAGCGCGACCAGTTTGCCCTGATGCATGATCCCGATACGGTCGCATCGCTCGGCCTCTTCCATGTAATGCGTGGTCAGCACCACCGTCACGCCGTCGCGCTCGCGCAGATGCTCGAGGTAGTTCCAAAACTCGCGGCGCGCCGCCGGATCCAGCCCCGTGCTGGGCTCGTCGAGCAGCAGCAACTCCGGCTCATGCAGCAGAGCCTTGGCCAGCTCGACCCGGCGCTGCAGTCCGCCCGACAAGGTCTCGACCAGGTCGCGCGCGCGCGCCGACAGTCCGAGCCGGTCGAGCATCGCGGCGCTGCGATCGCGCAGCCGCTTGCCGGTGATGCCATAGAGATGACCGTGAGCCGCGAGATTTTCGCCGACCGTCAGCTTGCCGTCGAGACTCGGATGCTGGAACACGACGCCGAGGCGTCGCCGCACTGCGACGGTCTCGCCCGCGAGGTCGTGGCCGAACATTCGCGCGCCACCCGATTGAATCGGCGCCAGGGTCGAGAGCAATTTGAACAGGGTGGTCTTGCCGCCGCCGTTGGGTCCGAGGAAGCCAAAGATCTCGCCGCGCGCGATCGAAAATGTGACGTCGCGCAGCGCCTGGCGATCGCCGTAGCGAAAGCCGAGCGCCCGCGCCTCGATGGCGTCGGACTCGGGGCGAAGCGCGCGGTCCGCGGTCTGCGCTGGATTCGAAAGGGTGGAGACGCTCACGGTTCGCCGAGACCGCCCGCGGGCTGGGTGCCTTGCTCTGACAGTCCGATTTCCGCGCGATGCCATCCGTCCTGAAAGGCGGTGGTGCGCTCAACCCCGTTGCCGTGGCCCGACGCGGCGCCAACGAAGTCGTCGCCGGTGAGCTGGTAGTAACGCGTCACCTCGACCGGATCGAGCCGCCGAATGCCCATCCGCTCGAGCGAGTAGCCGGCGAACTGGTCCGCGGCGAGCTCCTTGTTCTTGATCGGCACGTTCTCGTTGGCGGGATCGAAGTCGCCATGGGCGAGATGGCCCATCTCGTGAGCGAAGATGGCATAGAGCATCGGGCGAACCGTATCGGGGTCGTCGATTCTCATCCATTGTTGGAGCAGGCTGTTGAGGAACTCTTCGTTGTAGAAGATACATCCGCCGCTTCGAGCGTGCGGTGAGCCCGGCCTGATCGATTGGTAGGCGGAGAAATTGGTTCCCCACATATCGTTGAGCTGGGCGACGATGGTGCTGTAGGGCTCGCCGGCGGGACGCGCCGGTTCGCCGCAGGCGACGAGGGGGCCGGCGCCCGCCGGGGCGGCGGGCGCGGCGACGTCGGGGCGAGCGTCGGCCGGCGCCGACGAGGTGGTATGGCGCTCGACGACGTGCCAGTCGTCCTGGGCGCGCGCGACGCGCGCGGGCAGGACGACGGCGGGCATCGCGAGCATCGCGAGCGCTGCCAGAGCGGTGGCGCGGGGCCGGCGGCGGCGCGCTGCGCGCGCGGTCGCCGGCCCCGGTCTTGCGATTGAATTCCTCAATTGGTTACGGCGCCGCGGGATGACGACGATACCGACTGCGCATACTTGGCCATCACGCCGCTCTTATAGTGAGGCTCGGGCGGTTTCCAATTCATCAGCCGCGTCTTGAGTTCGTCGTCGCTCAGCGCGACTTCGAGTTTGCGTTTGGCGATGTCGAAGGTTATCAGGTCGCCGTCGCGGAGCGCCGCGATCGGTCCGCCGACGGCAGCTTCCGGCGCGACGTGCCCGGCCATCAAGCCGTGCGTGGCGCCGGAAAAGCGTCCGTCAGTCAGCAGCCCGACCGATTCACCGAGGCCCTGTCCCGACAGGGCCGCCGTGACGCCCAGCATCTCCGGCATCCCGGGCGCGCCGCGCGGTCCCTCGTAGCGGATGACGACGACGTCGCCCGGCTTGATCTTCTGCGCCGAGACGGCCTTGAACGCGTCGTCTTCGCAATCGAAAACGCGCGCGGGCCCGCGATGGGTCATGCGCTCATGCCCCGCGACCTTGACCACGCATCCTTCGGGCGCGAGGTTGCCTTTCAGAATCACCAGGCCGCCGGTTTCCTTGATTGGCTTCGCGACCGCGTGCACGACTTCCTGTCCGGCGGTCTCGAGCGCGGCGTCGGCTTCGACGCCAATCGTTCTGCCGGTCACGGTCATTTCGTTTTCGTGGAGCAAGCCGGCTTGCTTGAGACGTTTTGCGATCAGCGGAATGCCACCGGCCTGGTACATGTCGGTCGCGAGGAAGCGCCCGCCCGGTTTCAAGTCGGCGAGCAGCGGCGTGCGCGAGCTGATGCGGTCGAAGTCATCGATATTGAGCGCGATTCCCGCTTCGTGGGCGATGGCGAGCAGGTGCAGCACGGCGTTGGTCGAGCCCCCGGTCATCGCGACCGAGGCGATCGCGTTCTCGAGCGCCTTTTTGGTGATTATCCGGCTCGGGCGCAAGTTGCGCTTGAGTAAATCGACGGCGAGCCGCCCCGCCTGGAAAGCGCTCTCGGGTTTTTTCGGATCCGTCGCCGGGATACTGTTCGAGCCCATCGGCGAGATTCCCAGGAGCTCGGTGGCCGTCGCCATCGTGTTGGCGGTGAACTGCCCACCGCATGCGCCGACTCCAGGGCACGCGACGTCTTCGAGCCGCTTGAGATCTTCGAGCTTCATCTTGCCCGCCGAATGGGCCCCCACGGCTTCGAACACGTCCTGGATCGAAACCTGCTGATCGCCGAAGCGCCCCGGCTGGATCGAGCCGCCGTAAATCATCAGCGAGGGCAAGTCGAGCCGCTGCAGCGCCATCACAGTCGCCGGAATTGTCTTGTCGCAACCCGACATCGCGACGACGCCGTCGAACAGATGGCCCCGGACGGTGAGTTCGATGGAGTCGGCAATGACTTCGCGGCTGATGAGCGATGCGCGCATGCCGTGCGTGCCCATCGAGATTCCGTCGCACACGGCGATGGTGTTGAACTCGATTGGGGTGGCGCCGGCGGCGCGAATTCCGCGCTTCACGTGCTGGGCGAGATCGCGCAGATGCGCGGTGCAGGGCATGATTTCGATCCAGGTATGAGCGACTGCGATCAGCGGCTTGGTCAAATCTTCGTCGGTAAAGCCGACGGCTTTGAGCATCGCGCGGGCGGGCGCCCGCGAAGGTCCATCGACGAGGACGCTGCTGTTGGATCTCAGAGAGTTTTTGTCATCTGCCATGTTTAGTTTCATCCCGCGATCGGGTCGGCGACCGAGCGCTCAACCAAAATCGGAATCGGACTAGTGACTTGTACAACAGAGCGCGCCCCCGCGAAATCCCACCCCTGGGCTGAAATGCGGCAATGCAGCGAGTGGAGCGCGCGTGAACCGCTCAGTGAGCGGACGCGGGCGGAGGCACCGCAGCGGGCATAGCGACTTCGCCGCCATCTTCCGGGCGCCCGGTTTCGGCCGACTGGCTTTCATCTGGACCAGGCTGAACCTCGCGCCTTACTTGATCCGGCATGGCCTTCAGGAACTCGGCTCGCGAGCGGGCGCCGTTGCGCAAACGTTCTTCCACTACATGGAGAAGGAAGTGATACTTACGACTCGACGGTTTAAGCCGCAGCAGCTCTTCCAGTTCATGCTCCGAGCCTTTGAAATCATTGCCGTGCAGGTATTCCGTATAGAGGTTGTAATGCCAACGAACATTCAGCGGAGCTATTATGGTCCTCTCTTTGTACATGGTCAGCTGGTCTTTCCAGTAACCTTCTACTTTCCAAAAGCAGAAGGACCACGCAATCAGTGTCAGCGCCGCCACACTCGACCAAAGTAACCGATTGCCGGAACGGCTCCAGCGGACAAGGCAGTCGGCTACGATCACGCACCAGCCAAAGGCGGGAAGGTAGAGATAGCGATCCTGTACAAGGTCCCATACACCTTCCAGGTTCATCATAGGTGCGATCGAGACAAAGAACCAGATTGCACAGAAGATGTAGAGCTTTTGGCGCGGACTGTTGCGAACCGCCAGCCAGCTACCCGTTGCAAGGAAAATGAGGAGCGCCATCGGAACGTAGAAGCGCCGCGTAGAAAAGGTGTAAACCCAGTCCAGGGGATGGGCCGGCCCCGCCATCCACGGAACGGCCAGCATTGTGATGTAGTACAAGGTGACCTCGGGCATCGTGGCGAGCACCTGACCGAGTCGTTGCGCATTTTTTGGCTCTACGCCACGGCTGAAGTCGGCGATCCCGTGAAGACCCAGTACCAGGTAGCGTGCGACGAGATACCCAACGCATGCTAGAAGGTATGGGGCGCATATCATCAGCGTTCGCCATATCGTCACGGCGTGGGGCTCACCCTCGGGCTCGCTCCGCTCCCCAAAGATGAGTAAGTACGCAGCCAGCAGAACCGGGAATACGATAGCCCCTTCGAAAGACAGAAGTGCCGCGACGAAGCATGCCACGGAGCCGAGCCTCATGCGGCGGTGCTCTCGACCCTGCACAGCCAGAGAGAAGGCAGCTAATTCAAATCCGGCCGCGAAGGGCTGCGGGATGGCCGAGATCCATGCCACCACTTCAGCATGAGCGGGAAGAACACCGAAGAGCAACGCGGCCAGCAGCCCCACTGTCACGTCACCGCTTAAGACTACGGCGGCACGGTACGCGAGTAGGACCACAACCAAGTGCAGTAAAATCTTGGCCAGGTGCCAGGCGATGGGACTCTGGCCAAAAAGATGAAATCCCAGGGCAAACCAGAGGTTTTGCAAAGGCCGATAGTAGGAGGACTGCGGAAGGTCCGCAGGATTCCTAAACCACCAAACGTCATGAAAGAACGACTTCCAGATGAAAGACCACTGGCCAATCAGAGGGTTTCGCTGGATCCCGGCCAAGTCATCGAAAACAAACCCGTTGGAAAGGCTCTTAAGCGAGACTAGCGCAATCAGGCAGACAATCACCGCAAGCATCGCGGCACTTACCCTGGCATCAAGGGTGCGGCGTCCTTCCGAGGTTGGTGTGGAGCGAAATCCACGGCCCGGCGCCGTTATGTCACCAGGTCTTCCCAGCGCGCGCATACTGCTAGTGGTTCTACTAACTGTCAAGATATCCACGAGGGCTAAGAACGGCGGTGGTCCTTACCGAACAGGCGACCGAGGCTAAGGCTTTCAAGGGGAGTTCTTCGATAATGAGCGGGGTGCCTGGCCGGTTTCATAGGCTTGGGACGAGCGAGGAGCGGCTTCAGACGATCCTCCGGCCGTCGGATCACTTGCGATTCGGAGAAAGATAAATTGTCCCGGCACATTGATGTAGTTCTTCAACAGCGCAGTCCGAACGTTGGGCGATACCCACCAGAGCAGATCATGACTAGGGAAAATCATCTTCGGCGCCATCCGACCCGACATGAGATCGGCTGCGAGCTGTTCGCGATCGCTCGTGGTCAGCACCTGGTCGTATAGCATCGAGAAGAAATACGCGTTGGGTCGAAAGACCCCAAGGCCTGACCAGCAGTCCAGGACGGTATCAGTGGGACTGCTATGGAGCATCACCCATCGCAGCTGGCGCAACTGCCCCGCGTTTCTCTGAATCGCGAACTGATTGCGCATCTCCAGGCCGGGACTCACGCTCAGAGCTAGCAGCACGAGCGCGAGCGCGCTACCTGCCAGGGATTGAGGAAGGGCGGAATTGGGCTGTGCGCTCGCGAGCCGCGAGACCTTATCCACGACGAAGTCGAGAAGACCGGCGGCGTAGATCGCCAGCATCGGCAAAAAGCTGAGGTAGTACTGGAGCCAGGCTTCGGGTAATTCGACCAATCCAGCGATTGCCCCGAGCGTGACAACGAGCAGGAACTTGTCACGCGTAAAGGCCAAGTCGCGTAACTGCCGCCATGCCTCCAGAAGAAGTCCCACGATCCCAAGCGAGACCATTGCCGTATTCTGGCTAAGGACGATAGGTAGCACTCCGGGAAACGGCAGTCCGCTCTTCCAGGTCAAGTCCGTTACAAGATTGTAATGGACAAACGCGCGGAGGGCGCCGTGAGCCTGTAAGAAAGCCAGCGTAGCGAGAATCGGGACGCAGAAGCCAGCCACTTGCCACAGGCAGTTCGCGAGTCGGTGCAGGTGCTTATCTTTACCCGCGACCAGGTACCAGAGCATCGCGAGGACAATTCCCGGCGACGCAACCAGGATCTTCTGCGTGCACATAAAGGCACCACCCAGCAAAAGGCCGCTTAGGGCGAACAGCGACGCCTGCTTGCGGGCTCCAAGCTCTGCGAAAGCTGCAAAGGTACTGGCAAGGTATCCGAGCCATAAGGCAGTCGCGAGCACGTCGGGCCGAACCTCCAGCGTCTTATACATGAATGCGACATAAGCGCTGAGGATAACCACTGCGAGCCATGCGACGCGGGTGCCACCCCACATTCGTGCCAGCACCCAGGTAAGGGCCAGGCAGAGCCCGGCGAACAGCATGCTAAGTCGGCGCGCCATGAAGATAAATGCTATGGCGGTGTCAAAATTCTGCTCGACCGGGTACCAGCGATAGAGCGGGGCGAGCACAAGCCAGAATCCCGGCGTGTGATGTTCGAAGAAATCGCGATATGGAATGAGTCCCCTCGATATGAGCCACGCGGCGTGCATGTGCTCGAACTCGTCGCGGTTAATGGTCAATGTTTGGAGAAGCCATAGCCTCCATAGATAGAACATGGTGACGAGGATGATTGCCACCATCATGACTATCAATGTAGATAGTTCGTCGGTCTTTGAAGACTGGTGCATCTGAACTCGCTATTCCACACGCGGCGACTGAGCCGTATCAGCGCGTGAGGCTTAAATTAAACGAGGTCGCAGATGGCGCTGCCTCCGTGCTACCGATGTTGCACAACCTGACAGTGGCACTGGTATTACCGGGGAAGCAGTCCCATACGAACGAGGAACCGGGGTTACTCTGTGGGCTGGTGCCGCAGACCATCGACGCAGTCGCTCCTTTCACAATTGTGGCGGATTGTACCGCGCAGGTATTGGAAGGAATCACGCCCGGATCAAATGGAGCCGTGGTCGCTCTGAGAAGCATCGATCCTTCAGGGACGGCGCCTCCCATGGCGTCGTGGCGCGAGCTCAACAGGGCGCTTGCGGGGACCGCCGGCGAAAGAGCACCTGACTCGCCATCGGCACCCAATCTTGCCGGCTGATCCACCACCCCCCCCGACGGGCCGATCCGCCATTTCATGCCGTCGGCGATCGAGTGAACCGTCGACGCGGGATTGTTGATCTCCCACGTTGAGGAGTTGCTTCCAGCGGTGTTGCCGATTGAAGCAATTGTCATCGGTCCGTCGACCTCGATATTGCGATTGAACTGATTACCTATCAAGTTGAGAGTGAAGAATTGGGAAGCCGCTTGACTTGTGTACGGGACAAGCAATGAGCGACTTGTCGCCGGGGGCATGTCGTCGTCGATGGTGTTCACCACCGTTCCGGTCACTCCCGCTTCCCACAATAGACAGATCCGATCGGGACCGCCGAGACCGCAGTTAAGTGAGTTTAGATAGAGTGTGCCGCTGTTCTTGACGTCAAAGCACTTGCTGAGGCTGCCTACGCAAGTGACACCGAAGAAGCTGCTCGCAAAGCCGGCGTTGGAGCTCTCGATGATGAG
This sequence comes from Binataceae bacterium (SeqCode), assembly GCA_963789715.1. Classification (GTDB taxonomy): domain Bacteria; phylum Desulfobacterota; class Binatia; order Binatales; family Binataceae; genus Binatus. The sequence continues at coordinate 85,498 of CAWBLQ010000004.1, forward strand.
ACCAATTGCGTCGGGGTCGTTGCGGTTCCTGGTAATTAAATGTAGCCGGTGAACCTCGGTCTCGGACTCATCGGTCTGCGGTGTTTGGTTGGCAACGGTTATGTACCCTCCGATCTGTACTCCAAGATGTGCGCCGTCGACCGCGACCTGGTCGACAGCGGTTTTGTCGGTACCGCCCAGCTCTCGGGTGTCTGAATCGATGTAGATACCGGTCATGCCGTTCGACTCGGACTCGCCACCCTGCGCCCTTCTTACGTCTAGATTGATGCAGCGGAGGGTCTGGTTCAGTCCATTGAAAACAATGATCGCGGGCAGGCGATCGGGCCCGTTCCATGTCATTGTCGTACCATAGACAAAGCCAGGCGCAACTTCCCCGGTATCGTATTCGGTGGAGCCGCAGTCGCCTTCCAGAGTAACTTGAGAGGGAATAATCAGCGGCCTGACGAGTGAGTAATTCCCAACTGCAATCCTCAAGCGACCGCCCGCTGGGATCTGACCGGATGGTGCAGCCACGGTGGCCAGAGCCCTATTGATTGACGCCGTTGCGTCGTGGAGGACCTTGACTCGCCCGCTGACTGACAGCTTCGCTGCCAGCGTTATCGACTTGCCGGCATCAGCGTATCGAATTGTTGTGTATACCCAGTCGCGCGTGGCGCTTGGCGGAGGCTTTGCGGCGCTGGAGCTACTTTCAGCGTAGTCGGGAAAGCCCAAACAGCTGCCGCCTCCCTCACAATCTTTCGCCGCCGACGCCTGGTAGACGAAGCCCGAATATGCTGGTTCACAGTTGCGACCAGTGCAGCCAAAGACACGGTAGCCGAAGGCCTTTGCGACTTTGTCCCAGGTAATCTGATTCCATCGGGAGCTACCCAGCGGCGCCGCGCCATCGACGCTGACCGTGGAACTGCACGCGCTCTCGCCGAGATCTGCGTCGGTGGTGGTTACGCAATAGCGATAGGACGCGGTCCCGAGCGAGCCTCCTGGCAGAGTCAGCGCGGTTGCCTTCAGATGCGAGATTGGCGGACCCAGCGAATTCCGCGGCCCTCCGTTCGGAATCGCAACCGGCACCCCTTCGTGAAAGTCCTCGGGTCCCGGGGAACAGTCGGTCAAGACCTCGCTTCCCGCGGTTGCGGAGCAGGTAATAGAGGCGGTACTGCTGCGCGGCTGGTAAAGCTCATCCGGCTGAGATCCCGAGAGCTTCGGCCCGGAAAGCAGCATCGTCTGCATGCTGGGCGACTGCACTGCCGTCTGGCTCCGTGTAGCTTTGGCGGACTCGTCCGCAAGTGCGTTTGCACCCAGCGGCTCGTAAATCGGCACGATGATCCAGACCACGCCCAATCCAACCGCCAGGGTCAGTTTCAGTCGGCTTCTAGCCCTGATTCTGACGCCCTTGTCACGGCTCAGCTGGATCTCTCCATAGACACTGGCTTGATCGCGCAAGGCATGAGTCCGACTCACGTTGCTGCGAATGCCGACGGACACGACCGCGGCGGTCGGCTTTTGCTGTGGCCGGCTCATCCGGAAGATTTGCTGAGTAGGGTTGCGTAGAGACCGAATCACGGCGGACACCACCGATGAATCAAAGGAGTACAGTGAAGGCACCATGAGGAGATGGCGCGTCCGGACAGGTGGAATGAGCGCCGCCTTCAAGGTGGTCCGTCCTTATTGCTTCTAAAAAGGATTTGCCGTCGACGCCCCCGACCATATCGTCAAACGATGACAGCAAAAACTGAGTGTCGGCGCCGGCGGCATTCGAAGAGAGCCAGCGTCGATGTCCCGGGCAGGATGCTATCGGTCGCGCGTGAATTCGGAAGGATGCGGAGTGCGCCGGACGCAGGCCGGGCGTTAGCGGGAAAGCATTACTCCGAGGCCCCTGGGCGGCTTCACTTTCTTGAAGCCGACAGGCGGTTGAAATTCCGCGGCCTCGATTGACCGCGCGGCGACGTTCGTTATCACGGTTTTCAATCGGAGCTCGGGCGGCTTCTGCGGTGTGGGCGGTTTCTGACTCGAGCCGGCGGGCGGGTTCTGGACGGGAGCAGTTTCGAATTGTTTCGGAATTATCGTAGCGCTCAGCTCAACTGGAATTCCATTGGGAATTTCGTCAGGGGCCACCAGCGAGAATTTCCCGGCTTTCGCCGCGGCGCTTTTCACAAACGCAGTATAGTCCTGAGCACCTGGAGGATCGGTCGAGTAGCACGCTTCTGCCGAATACGTGACGTCCGCGGTCTCGCGCGTGCCTGTGTACTGATCACAGCCGTAGCCACCGAGGGTCAGGTGTTTCCCGGTTTTCTTAAATTTGACCATCGGCAGCTGCGCCCACTTCATGATGAGTGCGCCAATGGTATAGGGAGTCGGGAACGGCAATTCGTAATACGCGTTTTTTTCCCCGCTCAGCATAAGGACCTTGCCCGCTATGAGGTCGATGACAAAATCGAAATCTCCTCCCAGATCGATCCGCTCTTGCTTTCCCTCAATCGTCACGGTGTAGAGCGTGGAGGTCACGCCAGGGTGGGGGCCGCTGTGGGTGGCGGTCTCCTCGCCCTTGATAACTACGCCGGCCGCAGCAGCCGCCGCCCAGCCAAGTGCCATGACAGAGGCAAAAGCAATTGTAGTCGGCCTCATTATTTTCCTTTCAGCGAAATGTCCGACAGACTCTCGGGCGCGGCATGAATCAGCCAGCGAATTTCAACCGAGCTGAGCACGCGAACGGCCGCAAGGCGGCCGAAGGCGATTCGACCAAGGTTGAATTCCTGCTCGAGACCAGCCGGCAGCATACCAGGAGTTCGCGACCTCGCCACCGGGTTCAGCCGCGGCCAGCTACTACGAGTTGTTCGCGGCGGTCTTCTCGGGGGATGCCAACTCCTGCTCGATGAGGCCGCGCAGGGTCTCATAGTCCGTCGCGCCACTGATGAAGTGGCCGTTTATGACAAAGCTGGGCGTGCCCGTGAGGCCGAGTTTCTTGCCCTCATCCAACGTTTTTGCGATAGCTGGCGCTTGTGCTCCAGAATCGAGACACTGGTTGAATTTTTGCGGATCAAGCTTGAGAGTCTCGGCGTCCGCTTTGAGGTCGCTGACCTCCAGCCCGCTCTGGCTGTTGAAGAGCACGTCATGATATTGCCAATACTTACCCTGGGCTCCGGCGCATCGCGCAGCCTCAGCCGCTTTTTCCGCATTATGATGCATGGGTAGCGGGAAGTCCGCAAAAGTCAGGGAGGTCTTGCCGGGGAAGGTCCCTTCCACGAGTTGCTTGAGTTCAGGGGATACCTTTTTGCAGTAGGGGCACTGATAGTCAGCAAACTCAACAATCTTGACCGGAGCATCGGAGGGGCCGGTAGTGGGTGCGTCGACTGCTGCGATCGAGACCGACGGCGGCTCGAGCGCGATCTGAACGTCAGCCTTCTTGCGCAGCTCTTGCACATATGCGAGGCGCGCCTTGTTGCGGCGGAGCTGGAGAATGTGGTCCAGAATCTGCCCGCGCACGACAGAAAACGGTTGGTCGCTCTGCAGTCCCTCGTAGTACACCTGCAGTTGGTCTTCGGTTGGGGTCTTCACCTGCTGGTCGGCATGCTTGGTGATCAGCTGCTCGACGGTGAGGCCTTCCCGGTGCGCCTGGTTCTCGATCAATTCCTGATTGATAAGGTTGTCGAGCGCGGCTTTTTCAGCCAGGTAGTACTTGTAGCGGGCCTGGAGCAGGTCGGCGGCCTCCTTCTGCTCCAACTCGTCACGCGTCAACGGGTGTCCGGCCACCCGAGCAACGACCGACGAGTCGTTGGCGAGAGCCGGAGCGGTCCACAGACTGTTAAGCGCACACAGGATCGCAAGCAATATAAATCCTCGGAAACTCACCACTGCTAACCCTCTCACTGTATTTTGATTTAGGTACCGGACAAGCCGAGGACACGCCACCGCTGGTGCCCTCGGCTATGCGAGCGAAGAGAAGAGGGAGAACACGCGAGCGGCCGCGCGTCCTCCCCCAAAGCGGACAATCAAGGAACCGGACCGGCCGGGCAGGTGCACACTCCCAACACGCCGTCTCCGGCGATCTGTACGCTGGCGCACTCCGACTGCAGGACAGCCAGGTCACCACCGAGAAACTCGGTGCTGGTATTCGCGCCTTCGTCCGTCGACTGGAAGAATTCCTCCGAAATAGCCGTCGAGCCCGGAACGCCCCGGACCTCATCGTGAGTGGTCCAGGAAAGCAGAGAGGCGTCGGCTGCGGTGAATTCGTCGAGGTTCGGGTTCGATACCCCCGATTTTCAAAGTAGTCGTGGCACCGTTGGTCGGGTCGCACTGCAACGCGACAGGAGCCTCCGCCGGATAGTTCGGGTTGGAATTGGTCCTGATGATCTTGATGACGCCATTGAACAGCGTGACTCCGGTCAAGGGGTTGGTGGTCAGGTTGGTGTTGACGTTAAAATCAAGACGTCCACCTGGCGTGATCGGGCAAGCACAGCATTCCGCCAGTTCCTCTATGGTGTCAAACACGAAGATGTTGGCGCAGACCGGGGCGCCTGCCACTTCGTTTTCGACCTCGTCGGGATCGACGACTCTCACCGTATCGGCTGGACCAGCGGTATTTGCGTTAACGAAATAGTTGATTGCGTACGGATCAGTCTGGGCTAAACCATCAGTCGCACCGAAGGTCAGGCCCCCGGACGCCAGCACTGCCAGCGCCGCGCCCATGATTGCTACATTCCTAAACATAACTGACTCTCCTTTTGCCGCCGAGTTAGCGGGCAACATGCATTGTCAATCGAACAGCCGATCGACATCCTCCACTCTGAATGACGCACACTATACGCTCCTGGACCACGGTTACTCGATACCAAATCCACCGGTGCCACAGGTGCAAACTCCCTGTCCGCTACCCGCCGTTACGGTAAATTTGCATAGGGACGGCAAACTAGTGAGATCGGAAGCCAAGCTAGTGGTCTGGAACACGGTTTCGGTGATCGTCGTAGGTTGCACGTGGTTCGCCCATGCGACCAGTTCCGGTTCGGGAATCAGTGGTTCGGTGCCGCCGTCCGCGGTAGGATCGCAGCAGGCACCGGTGGTGTCATCGCAATTCACACCTCGAGGCTCCACCAGTCCGGTGATCTTCGCGTTTATCTCGGTCGCGAGGATACGAATCGAGCCGTCATGGAGAATGCCCCCTGAAGCGAGCGGGTTGGGCGCCAAATTGCCGCTGATGCTGAGGGACAACAGACCATCGGCGGTGATCGGGCATCCGCAGCAGGCCTCCATCGCCTGGTCGGTGTTGAACACGTAGAACATCGCGCACATCTCGCCCTCTTGAACTACGGGGCTGGTGGCCGTTGTATTCCCCTCGTAGGGAGCGGTGACATTAACGAAGGCCGAGCCGCCGGTGGTGTTGGCGTTGCTGAAATAATTCTGCAACTCCTCGCCGGCTTCTTCGTCCTCCGCCGCGGCGATGCTGGACCACGCGAAGGACGCGACGGCCACTGCCAGCAGGATCGCCGTGCATGTACTCAGAACTCTCTTACCTGAAAGCATTTTGTATTCCTCCCTGATCTTTCTGACTCCGATCTGATCGTTCAAACTCCAACTAACTCCAAGCCAATGACAAAGGAATTCCAATCGCGCACGAGACGGAACTATGTGGTCATAAGTTGAAAGCCCTCCCTTCCCATAGGATCTCCGTTTAAAAACCCTACAGACCGCCGGCGCGCTCGCGCGCCCATCTCCCCCGGCGTCCTGCGACTCCAAGCGTCAGAGGTCAGGAAACCAGCCGCGGTCCCCGGCAAACATTTAGTAGCACTTCAAGGTCGTTCTGTTTCGGCTCTGGTTCCAAGTCAGGTGCTCTATAGCAAAAAGTCCAAGCGAAAGACAAGCGGAATTTCTCTTCCCAAGTAAACGGCCTCTATTCGAGCGAAACCCCCCGCCCGCCAAACTTTTGCGCTGTCCCCAGTATCGTCTTCAGTCCTGTCGTCGTTTAGCACAAGTTTTAAGGATGAGACAAGGGGAATTTGTCTTTGCAAGCAGCACTTTTTTGGTCCCGTCAATGAGTGTTTACTCATTTCAGCCTATTAATGGGACAAGCGAATCCGATCGGCGCGAAAATAACCTGGCCGGCAGCTTCGGCGGCAAACATAAGCGGAATGGATCGCGACCACTCAGAGACCATCAAAGACCATCGCTGATAAGCCTCGGGTTAGCGCCGTGGGAACCACCGGACCGCATAGAATCAGGTGTAACTTCGACCGTAAATTTCAAGCAGGCAGTGTCTAACGCAGGCCTGGAGCGGGCGCGCTTACTTGGAGGGCAGAGGTTCAATCAATAGAGTCAGAGCCGCCGGCTCGGCCCCATTGGCAGCATGTTCCGGAGCTGCGGCGGGCGCAGATGCCGGCGCAGCAAAGGGGTCTGCCGCTTCGTGCCGCCGCTCAAGTCCGTCGAAGGAGGGAACGATCTCGCGGAGCATCCGAACCGCGCCGTCCGCATCTCCGGACGCCGCCACCTTCTCGAGCATCTCGACTTGCTGCAGCAAGGAGCGTCGGTGGGACTCCCTTTCTCCGCGAACCCGCAAGATGCCTGGAATGCCTGACGGTTCGACCTTTTCATCGGCCGCAAACGTCTCTTCGCAGAGTTTCTCACCGGGGCGGAGGCCGACGTACTCGATCGCTATATCTCGGTCGGGGACCAGTCCCGATAGTTGGATCAGTTGCTTGGCCATCTCGGCAATTCGCGTCGGTTCGCCCATTTCGAGCAGGTAGATCGCGCCGGGATTCATCAGCGTCGCCGCATGCAGGACGAGCTGCACCGCCTCCGGGATGAGCATGAGAAAACGCCGCATGGCCGGATCCGTCACCGTGACGGGGCCTCCGGCGCGTATCTGTTCGAGAAATCTGGGAACGACGCTGCCGTTGCTGCCCAGCACATTGCCGAAGCGCACCGCTCCCAGCCGCAGGCCGGTTTGCTCGGCGATGGCTTTGACCACGAGCTCGGCCGTTCGCTTTGAAGCGCCCATGACGCTGGTCGGATTGACCGCTTTGTCGGTCGAGATGAGGACCAGCCGATCAACCGCGGCACGCGCGGCAACCTCGGCCAGTACGCGGGTGCCACGCACGTTGTTCTTGATTGCCTCGCACGGGTTGAGTTCCATCAGCGGCACGTGCTTGTGCGCGGCAGCGTGAAACACCAGCTTCACGTCGAATTTTCTGAAGGTCTCCTCGAGTCGAGCACCGTCACATACATCGCCAACGACCGCCGCAATCCGGCATCCCGGATTGCGGTCGCGGAGCTCCTGTTCGATGCTATACAGGCCGTTTTCATAGCGCTCGTACATGACCATCATTCGCGGTTTAAGCGCCGATATCTGGCGGCACAATTCCGAGCCGATGGAACCTCCCGCCCCTGTGATCAGGACGCTCTGTCCTTCGATAACGCCGCGCAGGCCAGCCGGGTCCAGTCCCACGGGTCTGCGGCAAAGCAAGTCCTCCAACGCAACGTTGCGCACGTCACCCATCCTGACCCGGCCCTCGAGCACGCCGGGCAGGCTGGGGAGAATTTTTATCGGCAGCCCAAACGGCTCGAGGACGCGCATGATGCCGCGGATGGTTTCCGGTCCCATCTTGGGCATCGCAATCAGCACCTCGTGAGGGGTGCACGCGGAAATGACGTCCGCCACTTCGGCGCGTGTGCCGAGCACGCGAATGCCATGAATCATGCGCCCGACCTTCATGCGATCGTCATCGACGAACCCGACCGGGCTGTATCCGTACTCGGGGTTGTGCATCATGTCGCGGACGATCAACTCACCCGCGTCGCCGGCGCCGAAGATAAGCACGCGCAGGCCAGGCTCGCGCTTGTCCCGTTCATACAAGATCCGCCGCAGAGCGCGCACGCCGCCAAGCAGTACGACTACTACGATGGTATCGATGGCGTAGACCGTTCGGGGTATCCAGGGGCAATTGATCGCAAGCGCCACGAAGGTCGCGAACAACAGGGTTCCGACGACTCCCGCGGCGGCCAGATTAATCAGGTCCCGCAGACCGGTATAGCGCCAGACTCGATGGTGCATTCGAAAGGCGAATGCAACCAGGAACCTCGTCACCAGCAGCCACGGTACAGTTCGAAGGTAGGCAGTCAGTTGTGCGGGCGGGACTTTGCCATCGAAACGAAGAGCGAACGCAGCGTAGTAAGAGCTGGCGACGAGAATTGCCTCGATCAGCAGAAGTATAACGCGCTGATAGTCGTCAAACGGGCTACTAATCGCCGAAATGAAGAACGGTGCCTTTGTATCTCCCTCCGTCAAACGCCTGTTCCCTCCCGTCGGTCTGTCTTCACCGATCCGCTTTTACACGAGTTTGCGAGCCTGAGCCACAACAGATCTACGCAAAAAGTAGTGCAGGTTATGCGGTACGCGACGCCGTCACCCGAAACGCTCGGCTCGGTCGCTTAGATCCGAAATGATGTTGTTGAGCGCCTGGCGCCTTCGATCGATCGAGAACAGGCTGGCTATTCGGTCGCGCGCTCTATGCCCGAGCAACGAGTCGTTCAACGCAACAGAGATGGCCGCGGCGATTCCGTCCAGATCGCCGTACTTCGTGTAATAACCGCAATCGCCAACGACTTCAGGCAGAGCGCTGGATTGCGTGACCACCGGAACGCAAGCCGCGAGCATCGCCTCGGCCAGCGAGCAACCAAAGCCTTCGCGCCACGAAAGCTGCGCATAGACTGCCGTGCGCGCAAGAAGCTTCGCCTTTTCGTCCTCATCGATGTAGCCGGTAAGAATCAGGTTCGGCGGCGCCACCGATCGCACGTAATCGAGAAATCCATCCGGCGAAGCTTTTCCCACCAGGAAAAACGGTATGTGGGGCAGTCTGGCGGCGACCGCAGCAAACTTACGATGTATTCCGGAATCCAGTTGTCGGGGCAAAAGAAATCACCAATAATAATTGGATATGATATTATCCTTTCGCAGCTCGACCGGCGGAGGCACATCGAATCCATGAGTACGATCCTTGATTTATTGGGCTTTTGCCTTGATGTTGTGTTTGCAGCACGAGCAACACCGAGAATGGGAAGGAACAAGGACAAGTGTGCCTTGGCGAGATTACAAAATGCTCATTATTTTGTGTCATTCTGCCCCGTGTGAGCAACTTCGCCAGAACGCTTAACTTAATGCAGTCGTTTTCCTTCGGATGTCGTAGTCGGATGCTGCGATCGGAACCAGCTTTCCGTCAGGTTTCCCAGCACAGCGGGCAAAAAAGTGTGATGGCTCGCGAACCAACCGAACGCGAGGTGCGCACCATCGGACCCCGTCGCGTATCGAGCGAGGATATCGCGCTTCCAACGAAAGTCTATCGCTCTTCCTTCGTTCGCTCTCTGAGGAGGCGGAAATCGATCGCCTGAAAAGACCTCTCTCCAATGTCGACGAAAAGTATTCTCATTTGAGCGTCGGTGACCGCGAAGTTCCACTCGATCGCGGTCTCTTTACTATCTGGATCGCCCTGGGAATGTCATCACGCGGCGACCCAACACCTCCGCTGCGCGGCGATTTCGGGTCAGGCGAGCGGCACCTTATCGCCTGGCTGTCTGAAACGCGCGGTGGCGTTGCGCGTATCAACCACCAATTTAGCGTTCCTCACGATCATCTCGTAATCGACGTCGCTGTGGTCAGTAACTATGACGACGGCGTCACTCGAGCGAACCAATTCGCTCGTTAGGCCGATCGACGACAGGGTATGCACATTACCGTGTTCGAAGATGGGGCACGTGCGGATCGTGGTAGCTGACACGCGCGAGGCGGCGATTGAGCTGAATGATAATGCTCAACGCGGCGATTCGCGATAATCCTCGATGTCACGCTTATAGGCGACTCCCAGCAGGAGAATCGCCGCGTCCTTGAGCGCTTTGCCCTGAAGATTGAGTCCTTCGGTCAACCTATCAACCACATATTCCGGCATCGAGCTGTTAATCTCCCCGGCCAACTCGATGAACCGCGTGGTAAAGCCATGTTGCCGAGCTTTCCAGGCCAGATAGAAGGGGTCGATAGGTATGCAATGACCACCGAGACCGGGACCCGGATAGAAAGGCGCAAAGCCGAATGGCTTGGTGGAGGCAGCACGGATCACTTCCCATACGTCGAGACCTATTCGATCGAACAGCAACTTGAGCTCATTCACCATCGCGATATTAACGCAGCGATATATGTTTTCGAGCAGCTTGGCCGCCTCGGCAACCCGCGTGCTGCCAACCGGGACCACGACCTCGACGACCTGGGTATAGGCGGCACAGGCAACTTCTCTGCAATGATAGGTCAGCCCACCCACCAGCTTGGGAATGGTCTGCGTACGATAGTCCTTGTTCGCAGGGTCCTCTCGTTCAGGGGAGAAGGCCAGGAAAAACTCCTCGCCAGCCTTGAGGCCTGCCTCGGCAAGGATTGGCAGCACAACCTCCTCGGTGGTCCCCGGATAGGTCGTATTCTCCAACACCACCAGCTGTCCGGGATGCAAAAACCTGCGGACTTCGCGCGCGGTACTAACCACGAAGCTCAGGTCCGGATTACGAGCATCGTCCAGTGGAGTGGGAACGCAAACTATCGCGGCGTCGCAGGTCGCCAGCTCCTGGTAGCTGTCGGTGGCGGAGAGCCGACCCGAGGCGACCAATTTTTCAAGGCGCTCTGACGGCACGTTGCCGACATAGCTTTCGCCATTTCTCAGCCGTTTGATCTTTGCGGAGTCGATGTCGAAACCGACCGTGTTGAATCCAGCCTCGGCAAAGGTGCAGGCGAGCGGCAATCCTCCGTAACCAAGCCCGAGGATTCCGACCACGGCGTCGCGACGCTGGAATTTTTCTAGAGCTCGTTCGAAGATAGACATATTACTTTAGCTCGTCGTTTTTGAATCGATAGGGAGCGCGCGGGTATGTAGTGATCGCGGACCGCGTGGGATCAAGCCGGCGTCTGACCTATCGCCGCCAGCGTGCTGAGCCACACCTTAAGGCAGCCAATCACGACAGACGTGGCTGCAATCCTCGAGCATTCATGGCCATACCTCGCGCATTGCGAGGCGGACGGCGTGCCCAAAGCGTCGCCGACTAAATAGTACGACTACGCCCCACAGCGAACCAATGCCGCGGCCAGATGCATGGTGGCGATCACCGCGGGCACTGCTACAACTACGCTGGGTTCTTCTCCGCGATCGCGATCCTTATCGATACTGTCAACGCGGCCATCAGGTAGACGCCAACAACAACCGCAAACAGCCAGGCGAATGCCGGCAAAGTCAATGCCATGATGAGGGTTGTCACCAACGCGGCGGCAAATGCCGCCGGCACCAGGTGCCTCCAGCGCACGGGCATCAAATCGAAGTCGGCGAATGCGAGGACGGTCCACACTCCGTCGGACCAATTGTGCCGCCAAAACGACCGGAGGTCAGACCGGGCCTGGTAGTCCGCGAAAGCGCCGGGCACTAACAGTATCTTGCAACCACTACGCGCGAGACGGCGCTTGAACTCCATATCCTGGATACGCGCCAACTTCTCGTTGAATAAGCCGATTCTCTGAAACGGCACGCGCTTGACGCAGAAGAACGCCACCGTATCGACCGGCTCGGGTTTTTCAGGCCGCGCGAATCGATAGCGCAGGTTCCCCACTCCGAACTTGTTCGTTAGCGCCTTACAATCGCTATGCCCACAAATGTGTCAGCGCGCGGGACGATGCGCAGCGTACCACCTACGTCGTCGGCTCCGTACTTCAGAAGCACCTCGACGCAGCGCGCGATGTAGCCTCTTTCGAAGACCGTATGGGCATCCATGCGCATCAGCACTGCGCCCTTTGCTTCGCGAATTCCTATATAAAGAGCGTACGGGGTTACCTTCGCAACATTGTCCACCACTCTGATAAAGGGATGACGTGCGGAGTACTCTCGCAGAAGGTCTCGCGTTCCGTCATCGCTCATGCCGTCGATAATTAACACCTCCAAGCAATCGAGCGGATAGCCGTTTCCAGAATGGAAGTCAGGCAAGCCGAAATGCATAGAACTTCATTACGGCACGGGATGATGATCGACACGACGGCCGGTGGTTGGACGGCGCTGGTGGTCGCCGAGTCAGCTCGTCGTCAGGACTCGGACAGGTAGCCTCTGAATTCTGCGCGGAAACCAGCCACAGGTAGCCAGCGAACAACACCCATGCCGCGTCGATCACGGTGTTGCGTAGCACGAACGAGGTCACGTACAGGGCGATTTGGTAGTACAAGACAGTCAGCGGAATATCCGCCGCCTGATGCCCGCATACCTTAAGATACGCAAAGCTCGCCAGGGCAGAGAGAGTTAGAAAAAAAATTGACGACCCGGGCAGCGTCCAATCGAACGCCATGTGGCGCAGCGCGCTGAAGACATTTGTGGTGTCGCTGTTCGGGTCAGGCGATACGTTAATCGGTTCAGGATTTCGCTCGACTCGGTATCCAAGCCACCCGGCGGGCCCGTCGAAACCGTTAAGGCCCAGACTCGGCGCTTGCCACACGTCCCAGTTCTCACCGAACCACTTGGAAAATGCTGCTGCGTAACCCACGAATTGCACTTTGGCAGCGCCGGCGCTGTACTTCAATATTACTTCTTCACTTTGCGTCGACACGGAAATTGGACCTGGAACAAAGGCGCCCATGCGTATCGCGTGCACCGTCACATACAGCCCCGTGAGCGCTATTAAACCCAGACCCATCGTGGTCAGCGCGCGGCGCCAGTTGCGCCACAGGCGCCGCTCGCCAATATACGCGCACGTCGCGCAATAGGCGGCAATCCAGCAGATCACGAATGCTATCAGGCAGGTTCTAGCACCGAGCACAAACGTTTCGAACAGAGCCGGCACTACTCCACCAAACGCCGCCAGCTTCTGGAGACGAGAGCCGCCGCGTGCGAAAATCATGCCTCCCAGGTAGCCAGCGAGATAGATAAAAACGCTCAAAGCCAGGAACGCGGCCGGCTCCCGGTACTCCGGATCGCTGTATCTCGACCCCGAGAAATGCATGATGACCGCGCTCGCCTCGCTGATCGACAAAAACGATCGCAGCGACTGGCCTGACGCCGAGACGAGATACACCACCCCAGCCGTGCCCAGGACTGTTGAAGCGAGCAGAAGCGGGAGTGCTAGCGGCAGAGGTGGCCCGTGCGACGCTACTCCCTCATAGACGGCTGGCCGAGACGAGGAACTCTCGCCGTTCCAGACCAGCAGACCACCGAGATGCGCGGTACAACTCATGAAAAGTATCCATAGGATCCCCGGCCAGATCCGAAATTCGGGCGCAATCGAAAGGCTTAAGATGCCGACCACCACCCACATCAAGCCGAAGAAAGCTCCTGGGGCCAGCCAGCTGCCAAGCTGATCGCGGGCCAAGCTCGCCTGTAGGATGATTAAGCCGACGACTGCTGCAGAAAGTGGCCAAGTGGCGTCCATCGGCGCGCGCTTAGTCCCAAGTCGCTTCAGCGCTGCAATCTTCAGGCATTCAACACTTTCTCAATACCGCGACAACATGGGTGGCAGACGCAAGAGGGATCCTCTGACAAGCCCATTCGGTGGGAAAGGTAACCAAAGCCGCTATTGTTCTCGTGCCTTTTTCCAGAGTGCTCTGGGTACGACCAAGCCGTTGCCATCGCTCGGCAGCTCTGCCATTTGCACCATAGGTGAAAAGCCGGTTCACCCGCGATAGCACGCGGTGGGGGATATCGAAGTTACTCCCGGATCGCCATTCCGCCGAAAGCCGGTATTGGCTTGCCAAAGCCATCCAATCATCTGCCGCCCTTGGATACACAAACTGAGAACGGAAGTCATCGATATTTTCGAGCATCACAAAGTACCCGCCCGGGCGCAGCATTCGGGCCACGGAATGCAAGGCAGGGCCCTGACGGTCATATGGGAGATGCTGGATGACAGTGACCGAGTTCACCAGGTCGAAGGAATTGTCGGCCAACGGTGGCATAGAAACGTCGCCGCACACGAAATGTCCGGTGCGCAATTCAGCCGCCAATGCCCTCAGCGCATCCACCGATATGTCCAAGCCGACAACCTCCGCTCCGCGGGCCGAATACATCCGCGACCAACGCCCTCTGCCGCAGCCGAGATCAAGCACATGCAGGCCGGACCAATCGGCGAACTGCTTACTCAAATAACGCAGCGCCCTCGCCATCCCTTGGCGGTGAGCATAGTCAATAGCCCGATTAGTCCAATCGCTCCAACCAGGATTTATGACCGGCGCCAAACTGTCACGGCTGTCTCTCAGGGCGCGAACATGGACCTCGCGATAGTATTTCGTGACCTCATCTGCCGACCATTTCGGCCGCGACCTGCCTTCAACGTTCGCCATTACAAGGCCCTGACGTTTTGGGTGCTACGTAGCCGTGCAGCTCAGATCACGTAACCGTACCGGCGCATCAGCGGGCTCGTTAGCACGGTAACGTCCGCCGGTCGCGTTCCCTCATCGCCGCACGCCACTCATCATCGATCCTAAGGTCTACACCACCTGAATTGAACTTCACCGGGTTGCCGCTGATTGCGTGATTAATCCCAAGTTTGACGTGGGTATCCTGAATCATCGAGAGATCGGGTCTGCCAAGCTCCAGCTGATCCAGCGCGCGCCCTATCGCCTCTCTCGGATCTCGCACCAGATCCTCATACCGCAACCGGGCATAGGGAATCTTGAGCGGCGCCTCAAGTGGGGTATCCCTGAAGCCGACGCATTGCGCCAAGTCCACAGCAGCGCACTTGCCACAGCCCCTCGCCGGGGGAGAATCCGGCGGATGCCATCCTCGTCCAATGCGAGTTTCCGGCTTGCGCTCGAAATCAACATGCGTTTGCGATGTTGCGAGGCGATGTCGTCGCCAAATTGAGGTTTACGGCGTGAATTCGAGAACGCGACCGCCCGGCTGTCCCTCACCAGATGGAGCACCCTCAAATCGATGCTCGGAATTCGAGCCAGCACCAGCGCTTGCGACACTTCGCGGCTTGAGTCCACCACGACGCTCTTTCCCGCCACCTCGCGGATAGCGCCGTATAATCTGCTCAGGACATCCTCGTAGGCCCGTGGCAGTTTACTCCCGAGCAGTTCCGCCGGGACCCGGTTCAGCAGCATCAGCATCGGTGTATACCGCTCCCGAGCCACCGACTTGTGCATACTCAGCATCGCTCTCACGTCCAACCGCTCGAACGAGCCGAAGGCCTTCTCGACCACAGCACGCCAGAACTCGCAATGCCGGAAGCGCTCGCCGCATCCGCATGGTTCGTTCTGCTCGAAGGCCTCGTGCCAGATGTTCCTGAGCTCGCCAACATAGACCGAGTCACTCAAACCATCGAGTATCTGCCCGAGCAGAGTACCTCCGCTGCGGCCATCGCCGGCAATAAAGACTACTCGGCCGGCTTCCATGAGAAGTTGGTCGGAAGAAGAGAATCGCGGCTTTGAGGATTCGCCAGTCGGTCAATCCCGCAGATAGCCGTATCCCAAATCTCTGCTCATTACCCGATTTAACCACGCGTTCCACAAACACATGCTCGCCGCGGTTGCAATTGCGGCGCCTACCGACCGAGCCGCGGCACCAACAGAACGCATAGTGCCAGATCAGCGAGAGTCGCCCATGCGAAAATCCTGGCGGCGGCATGTTCCCGGCCGGTTATTATCGCCAGAATGGCGACCGGCCCGGCCGCCGAATTAGCCAGATTCCCGACGACCAGAATCGCCAAGGCACTGTATCCTGCCGAGAATCCTGGTCCAAACATCGCCAGAATGCGACTGCCTCCCGTCCATAATACGAGCGCGACCACCAGCGATGGCCAGACCGCCCACGCCACGATGGTCCGGGCCAACAAATCGAATCCAGTCAGATCGCCGCGACTCCACGCTTCTGACAGGATCGGCCCGCCCCTCGCGTTGACCACACCCAGGACGAGGCTCCCCAGCCCTGCGGTCTTAGCCGCTGCTGAATACAGGCCAGCCTCCCCGGCGGCCTGAACAGGCCCAGCGTCAGGAGATCGGCGCGAGACAAGACAACGTAACACCCGGTCACCAATAGGAGCGGCAGGGACACTCTCAGCCACAGAACGGTCTCGAACCTTGGCTTCGATCCCCGCGCTGCCATCGGAAGCACGATTTGTGAAACAGCAAACTGCAGGACCAGCGTGACGAAGAGAGAAAAGTATCTCGCCATCATCAACAGGGTCGCGCTGAGATGCCCGCGCATACCTTTCAGCGCCAGCGCGGATCCCACGCACAACAAAGGATCGGCCAGAACCGGAAACAGATAGGCAAGAGCGACGCGGTTGAGAGAGTGGCTGATTTCGCTTTCCAGATTCGACAGGGCTGCGGCCGGGACGAGCCAGGTCCCGAGTAACAGCACTACAATGTCGAGGCTGCCCGGTCGTACGATCGACAAGACAATAGTCAGCAGCGCCGCCAATGCAATGCCGGCCGCGACGGTGAGCTGCCTGCTGCGCCGCACTATTCCCCGTAGTCCAGTCCAATCACATCTCGCCACGTAGCCGGGTACAAACCGCATCAGTACGATAGGCAGCCCAAGTCCACTGACGATTGCCAGGATTTGCCCAAGCGCGATCGCGTAGACGTAGTTGCCATACTCGGGCGCTCCCATCCAGCGCGCGAAAAGCACCTGCGAGCCGTACTGCAGGCCCGCGCCCGCAATCCAGATCAGAGCGACCGCCGCAGAACCCGTCAGCAGGTGCGTCATCACGCCGTTTGCTTCAGGCTCGGGAGCGAGCTCCCTTCCCGCGCCAAGCACTCGGGGCGGTTGTGCGGAATCAATGCTTTCCTTGCGCAACACTCAGGACCCAGTTGTCAGAGGCGGAATGGACCCGGCGGCTCGCTGATGCCGGCGATGAGGACCAGGCGACGGTGCACTTTTCAAAACCCGGGGGTAATCATGATGGCTAGCGGGCCGCGTCTCCGCGCGTTTCGCGGCCGGAGGCCAGAGCCAGCTCGCGCTCGCCTTCTCCATAGGTCCATGGCTCCCGAGTAAGTATGATGAGGCAGGAAATGAACAACGTCACCACAAACGCAAGACCGCTGACCAGGAGCACACTCGGAGAATACGGCTTATCCGACGCCCTCGGAGCATCTATTACCTTAAAGGCGAAATTAGCATCCACCATGGCGAGCTTCTGTTGTTGCAACTGTTCGGCGATGAGCTGAAAAAGCTGCTGCTGGAGCAGAGTGTCGGGAGTAGATCCCGCCTCGTCTCTTAGTGATTTCGCAGTCGCGGTGGTGGTGCCGACCTGTTCCTCTCGAAGTTTTGCTCTCAAGTCATCAATGTAGAAGCCGAGTATCGTCTGCGCCATCGTGCGGTCGCGATCCTGGTAGTAAAGCGTCAGGTTCCCGGTGCTGATCGAATAGTCGCAGCTGAAGCGTTTCTGCAGCGTTCGATATATCTCCCAGGATGGATCGGGGTGTCGATTCCACGGGAGCCAATGCTTCGTTCGCAACGCCCGTTCGAGATGGTGGTTTTTGACCATCGCCAAGCTGAATTGGAAGCTCTCGACGGTCGTCATGAGCTCTTCAGCCCGAGAGGTAGGCACAACCTGGTCGAGCAAAGAGGAGACGTTGAGCGGACGCTCGCTGACGGCCAACCGGTTTGGCATCACCTCGGATACCGGGCGCAGCACGGCTTCCGCCCGATACCACTTGGTCATCACGAACATCGCCAGGAAAGCGCAACCCAACGTAGCAACCGATGTTGCACACGCCAACAATTTCCAACTGCGAGCCAGCACAACCAACGCCGGCAAGCGCGGCGGTTGGAAGTGGCCGGCTCGGCGCTCCGCCGGTTGAGCCCGTGCCTCAGGCGCTACGGATGACGCGTGAGCCATCGCGGAATTTTCGCCTCCCACCGTGCAATCTTAGCATGAATTCCATCGCGCCACCTCGGTGCTCGTGCCGGTTGCTGACTCTCTACCCTCCAAATCCCGACGCGCCTACGGATTATCTACGCACGTCATCGTTTCCTGATTATCTATCACCTCAGCGCAGCCGCTGAAGGCGCCGACAGGCCACGTCCAACTCGGCGTCATCCTTCGCATAGCATAGCCGCACCAGGTTTTCACCGCCGCCAGCGTGATAGAAGGCCTCTCCCGGAACCGCTGCCACCCCGCATTCGCGCAGCAGATGCATCGCCTTCTGCTTGCTGGTCGCACCCGGTAATCGCGAGACATCCGCCAGCACGTAGTAGGCGCCCTGGGGAACGCAGGGCGTCAGCCCGGCTGAAGTCAAGGCGCGGCAAATCCGCTCGCGCTTATCCGTGTAGTGGACCAGCAAGTCGTCGTAGTAGGAGCGCGGCAGTTCGTTCATACCGCGGGCCACACCGCACTGAAGCGGCGCCGGCGCACATACGTAGATCAGATCGTTCATGTGGCCGATTATCTCGGCCCACCGCCGCTGGGCGACGCTATATCCGACTCGCCAACCGGTAATGCTGTAGGTCTTGGATGCGCCCGAAATGGTGATCGTCCGATCAGCCAATCCGAGATCGAGGCCGGGCTCAGATGTCGACGGCCGTCGTACACGAAATATTCGTAAATTTCGTCGGTGAATATGAACAGGTCATGGCGGCACGCTATATCACCAATCGATTCGATTTCGCCGCGGTCGAATACCTTGCCCGAGGGATTGGCCGGAGTGTTGATCATGATCCCCTTGGTACGCGGAGTGATTGCGCGCTCCAAATCGCGCAACTCAAAGCGCCAGTCCGGGGGATGCATCCTGACGTAACTGGCGGTCGCTCCGACCGCTTCGATCGTGTTGAGGTGATATCCATAGTAGGGCTCGAACAGTATCACCTCGTCCCCTGGATCCAGCAGAGCAAGACAGGTGCAATAGAAGGCGCCGGTTGAACCCGAGCTTACCGTAATTTCAGTCTCAGGATCGGCACAGATACCGTTGAAGTCGCGCAGCTTCACCGCAATGGCTCGCCGCAACTCCTCCAGTCCATCGAACCGCGTGTAACTGTTAATTCCCTCATCAATCGCGATTTGCGCGCCGCTCCGCACAGGAGACGGCACGCCAGTATCGCATACGCCCTGGGCGAGGTTGATGCCGCCAAGCTTCTCGCATTCAAGAGTCATCACCCGGATTTCCGCCTGCGTAATCCGCTCCGCGCGCTGACTCAACCCAAGCGCCACTTTAACTCCGATCCGGCCCGCGCCTGGAAAAGAACTCTCGGATCTGCCCCGTTGTGTAATCCACTTGTTCAAAGGTGGTTTCAGCGCTCATCGGCAGCGAGATAACCTCGCGGCAAATGGCCTCGGTCTCAGGCAGTCCGGGATTTTTCAACCCCAGCCCACGATGCTCCCACATCGGCTTGGGCCAATGGACCAGGGTCTCGACGCCCGCCTCGCGAAGGTGCTCGCGCAGAGGATCCCGCGCCCGGGTCCGAATGACATAGTTCTGGAAGATGTCCCACTGGCGGCTTCGGGAAAATGCGGCAACGCCAGATCGCTGAATTTCAAGACCGCGCCGGTAGCGTTCCGCGACTTCACGCCGATGTTCCAGCCAAACCGGAAGGTGGCGCAGCTTCACACTGAACACCGCGGCCTGAACATTGTCGAGCAGCGCGGTCTGGCCATGGTAGTGATACTCTCCGGTCTCGCGATCCTCCCCGTTATAGCGCAGCCGGCTCGCCATCTGCGCGACTTCGGATCGTTCGTGGTGAGCGCACCCCCATCGCCGAAGCCGCCCAATACCTTGAAAGGATAGAAGCTGAAGCAACCCGCGGCTCCTATACTGCCCGCCATCTGGCCGTTGAACGTGGCGCCCAGCGCCTGCGCCGCGTCTTCCACCACACTTATGCGGTGGCGCCGCGCGATCGACATGATCTGATCCATCGCGGCGACACGCCCGTTCAGATGCACTGGCAGCAACGCCTTGGTCCTTGGTGTAATCGCCGCCTCAATCCGGTCTGCATCTATGTTGTAGTCGGGAGCAACGTCGATCAGTATTGGAGTGGCGCCACAATGAATGATCGCCGAAACGGTCGCGACGAAGGTATGAGCGACGGTGATGACCTCATCGCCCGGACCAACGCCGATCCCCATCAGGGCAAACAGCAGGGCGTGATAGCCGCTGTTTACGCCTACCGCGTACTTGACTCCGACAAACTCGGCCAGGTCTTTCTCGAACTCTCGGAGCTGATGGCGGTAAATCAAATCGCCGTTGCATAGGCAATCCTGAATAGCACCATCGATCTCGGCCTTCAGATTTTGATAGTGGAGCTTTGGATCTATGAAGGGTACCTTGTACGCCATCCTATGGTCCTTTCTTCGACGACCCGCAAAACATTCGCCTCACCCCTGACACTACATCCGCGGCCCCGATGAAATAGAAAGCCTCGAGTGCCGCGCTGCTGGGCGCGGGTGCGTCTGGCAGGGTGATTCGGAGGATCGCGTGGCGCAGAAGGCCGAATGCCTCAGCTCCGATAGTGGCGGCGATTTCCGCTGCCACTCCGCAGGTATGCCATGCGGCGTCCGCAATAACCAATCGCCTCGTTCTTGCTACCGACTGCAAAATCGTATCGCGGTCCCAGGGCTTTATTGAGCGCAGGTCGATCACTTCGCAATCGATTCCCTCGCGTGACAACACCTCCGCAGCCAAGACCGACTCCTTCACCATGATCGACGTGGCAACGATCGTAACATCCCGCCCTTGGCGCCGGACAGCTGCAGTCCCAATCGGTACGCTGTACATCTCTTCCGGCACATGTCCGCTTTCTGCATAGAGCCAGCGCTCATCTATATACAGCACCGGATTTCCATCGTTCACGGCGCCGATTAAGAGCCCTTTAGCGTCATACGCCGTAGCAGGCATTACTACCTTGAGACCGGGAATGTGCATGAACATCGCCTGAAGCGCTTGCGCGTGTTGCGCGCCTTGCTCACCGCCTCGATTGATTACTGCCCGGATTACCAGTGGCGCCTTCACCTTGCCCGCAAACATATATGACCAGTTGGCCGCCTGGTTGATGATTGGATCGACAGCCAGAAGCATGAAGTCCATTCGGGGATGAAATACTATGGGACGCATTCCTGCCAGCGCCGCACCAACCGCCAGGCCCGTGGTTGCATTTTCGGAAACCGGGGAATCGATCACTCGATCGCGTCCGAACTCCTTTTCGAGATCCTGCATCGAACCGCCCGCATACCACGGGCTCCACAGTCCTTGTCCGATGATGAACACGCGAGAATCCTGACTCAGAAGCTGCGCGTGAGCTTCTCGCAGTGCACCGACATAACTAAGCGTTCGCATTAATGTTTAGAAGACATGCGTAAGTACTTGACCTGGATCGGGCTCGGGAGAATTCTTTGCATAGCCAACCGCCTCGTTGATCAGGTAACTGCATTCCGTCTCCACTGCATCTACTTCTGCGGGCGATTCCCCCCGGGCCAGCAGCATCTCGCGCAGGAGCCGCATTGGGTCTCGTTCCATCCACTGCTGAAGGTCGTCTTTTCGTTTGATTCCTACGTCCATGTCCCATGAAGGGCCTACATGCCCGCGCCAGCGAAAAGTGCGGCATTCAATAAGAGTGGCGCCCATGCCATCGCGGGCTCTATCGACGGCGTGCATCGCGGCGTCCCGTACTGCGAGAACATCGTTGCCGTCAACTCGGGCGGACGCGACACCATGCAATTGCCCTGCGCTGTCAATGTTATCACATACGCGTCGCTCCGACAGATGCAGGTGACTCGAATAGAAGTTGTTCTCGCAGACAAACAACATCGGCAACCGGTACAGCCCCGCGATATTCAAGGTCTCGTGAAAGTGACCTTCCTCAGTTGCGCCGTCGCCAAAAAAAGAAACCGAGACGCGCCGGTCGTTGCGTATTTTCGATGCCAGCGCCGCACCCGCTGCCAGTGGGATCGTAGCGGCGACCAATGGCACGGTTCCGGTATCCCGACCTCCGGAGCACAGATGTGCATCGAGCCTCCGCGTCCTTCAGAGCATCCAGTCGCGCGGCAAAAGATTTCTGCCATCAAAGCGCGGATATCACCGCCCTTGGCAATGTAATGTCCGTGCGACCGGTGACCTCCCCATACGTAGTCCTCGCGATCGAGTACGGAACAGACGCCGGTCGCTACGGCTTCCTGACCAATATAGAGGTGGCAGGGGTCTTTATTTCGCCCGCAGTCACATGGTCGGCGACGGCCTCCTCAAAACGGCGGATGAGAACCATAGTGTGATACAGCCGGCGCAGCAGTGAGATTGGCAGATCGCTGTGTTGCATCGGGGCCCCTTAATGCGCTGCATGGAGGCCTTGCGGCCGTCTTTTCGCGAGAACCGTAAGCACCGTTCGCGCGATTATTCCAAGATCGACCAGGAAGGACTGGTTACGTACATACGCCAGTTGTAACCGGATTTTCTCCGGCCTGATTTTCTCCATATAGGCCCGCTCGGGATCCGCGCTTCCGTCCAGAACGGCGCCTTCGTCAGAGTTCCATAGTGACGCCCAGTCGGTTATTCCCGGCCGCACGCTTAGGATTGCCTTTTCCTCGTCGCTGAATAGGTTGACGTAAAAGGGCACCTCGGGACGAGGTCCTACGATACTCATTTCTCCGCGCAGTACATTAATCAGCTGAGGAACTTCGTCGAGCTTGCGTTTTCTGAGAAAACGCCCGCACCGGGTAATCCTGGGATCGTGATCCGCAGTGGAGGGACCGCCTAGCCGCTCAGCGTTTACCACCATGGTGCGGAACTTTAGCATCTGAAATGGGCGGCCGAAGCGGCCTACTCGCGTGCCGCTGTATAGAATCGGCCCGCCGTCTTCGAGCTTGATCCATATAGCGAGCAAGACAATTACCGGGGCGAGAATGACCAGACCGATCGCGGAACAACCCAGGTCGAACAGGCGCTTGATCATATCGGCGAAACGCCGTGATCGCTCAGACTCCCCGGACTTCTCTCCAAAGTCTCGCAGGCGCTTGTGCTGTAGCAGTCTGAGGTTTGTCTCAATACCCATTGCGCATTTGCGGTGACTGCTCAGCCAGAAGGTTTGCAGAGCAGGGTGGCCTTGAGACCAATCAACGGCGGACACCATCGATGAATCAGGAAGTACAGTGAAGGGCACAGTGTGGAAATGGCGCGTCCTACGGGTGGGATAAGCGCGCCGCCCGCGCTGCGAACGATATCACAACCTGGATATAGTGAACGCAAGCGTCGCCGCGTCACCGCCTGATACCCGCGCCGAGCGTAGCGCCAATCGACGATCAGGAGAAATCCCCCGGGCTTGGTGACTCGTGCCATCTCGCGAGCGATGCTCGCGCGGATCGGTGTTTCCGCCACTTCCTGGATAAACATTCCTGACTCGATTACCAGATCGAAAGTGGCATCAGGGTAAGGAATCTTGCAGGCATCCGCTACAATCAGCGTGCAAGCCGGAAGCCTGCGCCGTCCTCGCTCGATAATGGAAGGACGAATATCGATTCCGTGCATCATTTGAGCCGGGAAGCCCAGTTCCACCAAATGGCGCAGGCTCGCGCCGTCGCCGCAGCCGACATCAAGGAGAGCAGCGTTACGAACTGAGCGCAGATCGGCGACGGGCCTCAGGGCTTCGCAAATCGAGCGCTGGTTGGCCAAAGATTGGAAGAGAAGCCCGCGGTTGAGCAGCAGGTCGTCGCGGTCAGCGCCTTTTTCGACAATTCTACGGGTGTGGATTTCTTGAGCTTCGATCGCGTTCATATACCCTTTCTGCTCAAAGGCATTTCGGTCGTCACGCCTTGACCGGCCATCGCTTCATAGAGCGGGGCGCGCTTAGGCTTGGCCAACAGAAAGACCACTATCCACGCCTGCCACTTGAGCCCGGGCAAACGGAGTAGCACGTCGTCAATACCCTCCAAGATCCGGACCGCTGGCTTAAAAGCTGGAGTATTTCTCAATGGCGCCGCAGCTATGCTCAACAAATTGAAGCACTTTAGCACGCGCACCTCCTCAAAGTAGCTGGTCGCTGAATAGATCTCGGACCTCCCTAAGATGTGCTCGACCTCCCACGCCGTCCTCAAGTGCGGCGTGAGTTTGCGGTATAAGTGCAATATAGGATTATGCTTCAGTGCTTCTGCGCAAATTGCCGCCCCGTTGGGCTTCAGAATTCGGGCGAGTTCTCGATACGCCGGCATCAGATCGAGATGATGCAGGACGCCGCCGACATGCACATAATCGAAATAGTTGTCCGGAAACTCAGTGGCTTCCGCGTCCATGACTTCGAAGGTGGCACATTTCGCAAGTCCTTGCTGCTCGGCTGCTTTTCGGGCTATGTCGACGGACACCGGCGATATGTCGATGCCGTAAGCGTCGGCTCCTCCCTGGGCTAAGAGCCTGGTGAACTCGCCGTTGCCACAACCGTAGTCGAGGACCTTTTTGCCTCGACAACGCTCTCCCAACCAGTCAACAACAAATTGCTCGCTGCTTTTGGTGACCGAATAGTATTTGTCATTGGCGTGAAGGCGCTCGTCGCCGGACCGCTCACCACGCAATTCGTCGTGAAATCGAGTCTCGGCGGCCTTGCGGTCAACGCTCGCCGTACTTTTTTCGATCATTGGTTTGCCTCCCGGCTAACTCGTTTTAAGGAATATGTTGTGCGGGCGCACGCGTCGCGAGCCCTTGGGGCGCCTGGCAGGGACTTCACAGCCCTAGTTGAGCAGCAAGCTGCGTTCGAAGCGGCGCATCCACAGCTCCAAAACTACAGGATTGAAGATGTCCTTGAAGTTGATCGCACCTCGCTCCTGCAGCTGCCGGCAATACATCGCATAGCGCCTGCGCAGCGCGGCCTGATCGATCAGACCGTGTTGCGCGATCAGCATCTCGCCGCTAAGCAGCTCGAGCACTTGACCGCGCAGTTCATGCTTGAGCCACTCGCTCTCCGGGTTGATAAAGCCCTGCTTGTCTTTACGCCATACGATGGCAGCCGGAAGGTATGGCTCCATCGCCTTGCGGAAGATCCATTTGGTCCAGCCCTCTCGCAGCTTGAATTCGGGCGCCAGCGGCACGAGCATGCCGGCCAGGCGATAGTCCAGGAACGGCAGCCGGATCTCGCGTGCGAACGCCATCGAACTGCGATCCTCGTAATGCACCAGCGCCGGAACAGAAGCACGGTACAGATCGTCGCGCTGGCGCTCGGGCAAATGCGAACTGCCCAAGCCCACGTCAAGCCGAAAATCCAGTTCCTTGAGCCGCGGGCCGCGGATGTCTATCTCGCGCGCCCGCATCAGCGCGGGCAGGTAGCGCTTGGCCTCGCTCCATTCGAACTGCGAAAGCACCGTGCCGCGCTTCCAGAAGCCGAACAGCACCTGAGCGGCTGAGGGCAGCCGCCCGCTGCGCAGCAGATCGCGAATGTAAAAGCCCAGGAACTTGGCGTAACCGCACAGCAGTTCATCACCACCTTGACCGCTCATAACTACCGTGATGCCGAGTTGCCGCGCCTGCTGCATCAGCAGATAGTGCGCTACGGGCGAGAAGCTGCCGATCGGCTCGTCGTTGGAAAAGATCACCTCGGTCAGAAGCCTGAACCATTCGGCAGGATCGCGCTTGAGCTCCACGTAATGAACGGGACACCTGAGATGGTCAGCCATCCGTTCCATGAAGGGCTTCTCGTCGAATTCGGGACGGTCAGAGCTGGCCGACATTGCGTGCAGGTTCGCATCCTGCCCCAACGCGTGACGCATCGCGGCCGCGATCGAGGAGGAATCGACGCCGCCGGACAGCAGCACGCCGACCGGGACGTCGCTCCGCAGACGAATCCGCACCGCGTCAAAGAAGGTTTCGCGCAGGGTCTCTGTGTCGCGGCGCAGATCGCCGTTCAGGCTGCTCTGCTCGGGCATGGTCCAATAGCTGCACGTTCTGGGCGACCAGCTCTCTTCGCGCAAGTCGAAGCTCAGGTTGTGACCGGGGGGCAATGCTTCGATCCCGTCGAAAAAAGTTTCCTTTTGCGCGTCGAGCAGGCTTTGCTGTATGAAGCGCCCCGCAACCTGCGAATTAACCGCAAATCGTGCGTCCGAAGCGGCCAGGATCGCCTTGATTTCGGAGGCGAAATAAAAGGCGTTGGCGCTCTGATGGATATATAGCGGCTTGATCCCGAACCGGTCGCGCGACAGCGTGAGACGGCCGGCGCGCCGGTCGAGCCAGGCCAACGCCCACATCCCGTTGAATTTCGCGAATGCGGCTTCGCCCCACACAGCAAGTGCCCACAAAATCACTTCCGTGTCGGACTGGCTGCGCATTTCTATCCCGTGCGCCGTCAGCTCTTCGGCAAGTTCCCGATAATTGTAGACCTCGCCGTTGTAGATGATTCCGTGGCTCCCATCGGGCAGGAACATGGGTTGGGTGCCGGCGTCGCTCAGATCGATAATCGCCAGCCGGGTATGCCCCATCGCGAGGTGATGCTGTCCCGCGCGGCCAGTCCAAACCCCTTCGGCGTCCGGGCCGCGATGGCGAATAGCACTGACCATTCGCGCGAGCGCCGCCGCGGAAGCCTCAGTGGGTCTGGCGCAGAGGATTCCTGCTATTCCACACATGGATTAAATTGTGGCTATTTGATGGAGCGGTCTAGCGCACGAATTTCTGGATCGCCTGGTGTTATTGCCAGCTGTAGGTGTCGTGCGTGGGCTGAAGGCCGATCGATATTGAAAGCATCGTGCGGAAAGATGCGGTGTTGCCGTAGTTCAGATGGTCAACATACTCAAACGAAACTCGGCGCGGGCCAAGCCCAGGGCCGGAATAGATGCTTTGCCAAGCAGCGGAATCGTTACTCTCGCCAGGCCTGGAATAGTCTTGCTGACTTCCGCCGGGATACTTAGCACGTCGAAGGCGACTCCCCCGCTGCGCTCTTTGGTCAGATTCGACCCGTATATCGAAGCCGGATAGGGAGTGTTGCCGCCGATAGTCGGCGCACGATCGGTCAAGAACAGATCGCCACTGAGCTTCAGGTCCTTGCGGAGCCATCGCCCGAGCTGCAAGTCAATCTCACTCGCGTTGGGGCCCATGGGATCGCCCATCAGATTTCCATTGTTAGTCCAATAGAGCGAGTCGCCGTGAGTCGCGTAGTTGGGTTCTAGGATTGCGTACTCGAAGCGCAGGTCGGTGCGGCCGTCGCTGGTGACGTACGGCAGATAGAGTCCACCCCGGTAAGAAACGCCAGGAACGGTTGAAACGGCTGATGCCGGAATCTCGGCAGTGAGATTGTCATCGCCCAGCATTTCCTGGTACACGAGCAAGCCGCGCAATTCCGGAAAGCGGATTTTCAGCCAGATGCCGGCTTGCGAGTGGGTGTTTGCCCCGAAGTGGGATTGCCGGTATTGAAGGCGGTCGCGCGGCCGAGAAAGCCCGTCCAAGCTGTAGGAATCGTTGCCCCGGCCGCCGAACATGATGACGTGGTCGACGCCGAACTCGAAGTTCGGCATCGGTTTGAAGGCGAAGACCTGGCCGCTGAGCCATGGATGCGTCCAAGGTGCGATCGCCGTCGAGCTGGCCGAAGAAGGCGTTGTATCGGAACTGGCCGAGGTACTTCCGAAACCAGGGCAGTAGCGAAGGGTGGACGTTCTGGAGCCTGAGCGCCGGGAACGGGGCGGCATTGTTGCTCTGTGAAAGCGCGGCGAAGTGGCCCGTGCCCCACCACATCTCCTGCTGCCCAAACGAGATCGCCTTGTTGCCGAGACTCAGCACGAGCTCGGCGCCCAGCGGCCGCAGCCGATCCATGTTGGAGAGATCGCGCGTCACCGGGCCGGCGGCCGCGGCTTCGCCATAGCCGCTCAGAAAACCGCCGAAGCCGCGCCCATCCTGACCATCGGAGGACCTCGTTGGTGCCCGCGCCCTGTCGGCAGGCCGTCGTTGTTCGGCAGCAGCGGCGTGGCTTCGACGGCCTGAAGGTCGGCGCTGCCGCCGTTGGTATTCCAGTGACGCGACCCGCCGCTGGAGAAAATTCCCTGGCCTTCCAGGCGCGACAGCGGCTGAAGCATCGTGGGCAGGTCGTCCTCACGGTTGGCGCGCAGCCAACCGATCTCCTCGGCGAGCTGCTCCTGGAGCGAGGCGATCATCTCGCGCGCAAGCGGATCGTTGCGTTCGGAGTCGTCCAGATCGCGCTCCGCCTCGCGGGTGAGACGGGCCGCCTCGATGCGGCTGATGGGCCGTATTTCGCTCAGGTAATCGTCCAGGTAACCGAGGCCGTCAAGGGTATCGAGCTGGTCGTAGATAGGGCTGTCGAGCGGGATTTGCACGACGTACGTGGATGCCCGCACGTCCGCCGCGATCGCGATTATCAGGCTCGCGAGCAGAACTGCATGGACGAATTTCATGCGAAGGCTCAGCGTGGAAGGGATGACGTTGCCGGTGCCGCCAATAGAGCCTCGGCACGCTCGTGACGGAGCTCGGCCAGGCGGGCGCGCGCATCAGCGTCGGCATCGCGTTTTACGAGCACGCGCGGGCCGATCTTCGGAAGTGTGATCTTTGCTGCTGATACTTTCGTCGCGTCGCGCGGCGGTAGCATGCCCGCCAGATACAGCCACAAGACCCGGCGGACATATTCGCGGGTCTCGTCATAGGGCGGCATACCGCCATAGCGCTCGACGGCGCCTTCGCCGGCGTTGTACGCCGCCAGAAGATCGGCGAGGTTGCCTCCGGGCAGAGCGGCGGCCTGACGCTGACGAATGAAATCGATGAAGCGGGCCGCGCCCAGCGCGCTATCGATCGGATCGTAAGGATCGTCGACGCGAAACTTCTCTGCGGTTGCGGGCATCAACTGCATCAGCCCGATTGCGCCGCGGGGCGAAACCGCGTCGACGCGTCCGGCCGACTCGGCAACGGCGATGGCCGCGAGCAGGTCGGGATCGATGCGAAACATCGCGCCCACGGCGCCCATCAGCGCACGATCGTCGATCGGCCCTTCGCTTCCAGCCGCAGTGGTTTGCAAGCCGCCCGAGTAGGCCGTACCGGCCATCGCCATCAGGCCCAGCGCTGCCACCAGAATAATCGGGCTGCGACTCATGCTCGCCTTAGAGATTGGTCGCGAGAATTCCAAGCACCGCGAGCGAGGTCGCGGCGTTGACGACGATCTGCGTGATGTCCTTGGTTTCTTGTATCTTGTCTACGTACTGCAGGGTCTCCGGCACATAGATTGTGTCGCCGCGTTCGACCTCGACGCCCATCAGGCCGCCCGAGATGGCGGGCAGCAGCGGAAACAACGCCGCTTTCCCGCTATGGCGCACACTCTGGTCGGTGACGACGTCGCCGCTGGCGCGGATCAGCATAATGTGGTCGGCGTCGGCCCACTGCGTCGGTCCGCCCGAGCGCTGCAGGTAGTCGCTCACCGTGCGGTTCCGTTCGTAGACGATATGGTCTGGGATTGAAGACCTGGCCCAGGATTTCCACGGTCGAAGGACGCTTGGGAATTGTGACTTGTTGCCCTGCTGGAGAACGATGTTGTCCTGCGAGAAGGGCAGTCGGTCGAGTGACTTCAAGTGCAGAACCACGCGCCCGGTTGCTTGTTGCGCCTGGGTGTCAGAGAGCACCCGCTGCATTACCTCGAGGGTCTGCGCATCATGTTGTTAGCTCTGGGCTGCTTCGGCATAATCGAGAGTCGCGCGGCGTCCGCCTGGAGCCGGCGGCGGCTCTCGTCGAGTTCCTTCTGCCCCAACTCCTGAACCGCTTGGCGGATGAATACCGTGGCCTGTAGATAGGCGTCAGCCCTCAGTCCGCCGCAACGCTCCAGCAAAGAATCCAGCCGCTCACCTTCGCGAATCACGTAGGGGCCGGGCCGCATCACTTCTCCTTCGACCAGGCGGTCCACGGCTGGTGCCAGTTGGACGCTTCGGCGACGAAGAGCTCATCGCCGGTCTCGAGCTCCGGATCTTCGCCCGCCATGCCATCGAGCGCGCTACCGAGTGCTACGTCCTGATACACGAACCGCGCCGTGCCATCGACGACCTTGGTGCGCGCGAGCTCGGCCTTATTAAGGGAGGCGTTTTCCTTGATGCCGCCGGCCTCATAAACGAGGTCGCTTATGCGCATTCCCGAGCTCAGAACGTAGCTGCCCGGCTTGCGGACGGCGCCGCTGACGGTCACATGGGGGAGATTGGCGATGTCGGTCTCGGCATAAATCGTTAACTCGTCGCGCGCCTGAAGGCCTGGGTTGGCCTGTTGCGAAGTGGGGTCACGCAGCGCAGCGCCGAGGTCAACCGGTGGATAGGGACGCGGCGATCAGGACCCTCGATCCGGCGGATAAGTGCATAGCCAAAATAGGTATGATCGGCGACGCCCTCGCCTTCGCTGATTAAATCCTGACACCCGCATATCGGGCCG
This sequence comes from Binataceae bacterium (SeqCode), assembly GCA_963789715.1. Classification (GTDB taxonomy): domain Bacteria; phylum Desulfobacterota; class Binatia; order Binatales; family Binataceae; genus Binatus. The sequence goes on from CAWBLQ010000004.1 coordinate 115,784, forward strand.
CCACTCATAAGTCCCGGGGCGTCGTGCGTTGCCGCTAAGTGTCACGACGTTGTTGTGCTCCGGTAGCACGGTGTAGACCTTGACCAGATCGCCATCGCGTACCCCGAAACTGCTGAACTGCCGCTTCAACAATCCCACGTCGATGTCCACCCGATGGTCGTGGTTATCGATGCGCTCAACCTGCAAGCGTTGCGAATAGCCGAAGGCCTCGACTCCGCCCGCCATGCGGACGGCAGCGGCCAAATCTTCCGGGCCGCGCAGCTCGTAAATGGCGGGGTCTTTCACATCCCCGGTCACCGCTACCACACTGCCGATCACCGGGACGAAAATTACGTCGCCCTGCTCGAGGCGCACGTCGGCCGACGTATCGCCGTGCAGAAGCATGTCGTAGAGATCGATTTGCTGGATCAGCTGATTGCCCCGCCGCAGCTCGATCCTTCGCAGCGTGCCGATCTTGCTGACGCCACCCGCGGCGACCAAGGCGTTGGAGACGTGCGAAATACCACTGATCGTAAAGAGTCCGGGGTGCGAACCTTGCGAATCACGAACACCTGAATGGTGCGGATCGCACCCATCGTCACGTCCACTTGCACGCCGGTGATCTGTTCGGCACGGCTCTCGATAAGCTTCTTCGCTTGCTCGAAAGTCAGGCCAGACACTTCCACCGGTCCGATCTCCGGAATCAATACACTGCCGTCGCGCTCGACTTTCAGATGCGAGGTGCGGTTAACGCGGCCCCACATCAGCAAATCGAGTCCGTCGCCAGGACCCAGGATGTAGTCCGCACCAACCGGCACGTCACCAAGCGGTGCGAAAGTTGAGACCGGGCCGCTGAACAGGGAGTAGCCGAATTGGTGCAGATCCGCGGGAGTCGGATTGCGCACCTGTTGCGATGGGGAAGCGAGCGAACGAAAGGAGAGCTCGATTGATGACGGAGCCGTCCTGGCCGCAGTGCCAGCCGGACCTTGCGGAGTCTGATTCAGGCTTGAAGTCCAACGGACTACCCGCCGCCGACGGCGCCATGCTGGCAGCGGCGACACAGTCTTTGGCAGCGCAATCTGCCCCCCCGATATCCCCATCGACGCCGCCGTGGAGTCTACCTGGTGGGGGTCAAGTGCCTGGCGGCCACTCCCGCGCATAGACGCTGCATCGACTCCGGCGAAGGGGACCATTCGCAGCCATCGAGCGCGCCTGGTTTATCTGCTCCGGGGAAAGGGGTACAGGTGCGCCCGGGGCGGCCGCGTTGTCGAGTACTCCAGAACTGGTCGTGTTACCCGTACTGTTTGACGAGTCGTCGCTCGGCGAAGAATCCGGGGCCGGGCTGGTTCTACGGAGGTTTCAGCCGCTACAGGTGTGCCGGTAAAGCAGATCGCCACCGCAACCATTGCCAACGCGCCGAACAGGCACGCAGTCCACCCAGTGACCCGGATCCAATGATTGGCCGTCTTCATGATCGTCTTCTTCCGTCGCATTGCCCGACGCCCGCGTGTCGAAAAGTCGTCAAGCATGAGGGAATTCGGAGTTGCTGCGAAGCCCGCGAAGGAAGCGGACCATGAGGAATCGCGCAAACACGCGTCCGCCCAGCCATGCAGCTCAGGCATAGCTTTGAAGACTTTTCACCACTCTGTTCGGTGCGTAACTCATCGCCGAACCGGCGGCATCAAGCTTGGGAACGCGAAACCTTTTTGGCAGGCTCCCCCGCGTTCGCTGACTGTTCGGACGGGACGTATAACATCGAAGTCCAGCCATTGCAAGAACAAGTTTTCACTTGGCCGCCGCCAGCTAGAGGTTGGACTCTTTTGGGCAAGTCCGAACTCCGAAGGAGCTCGGGGCGGCAGGATTTCCGGCACAATAAATATTTCAACGCGCGATTTCCTGCAGTCGTCGCCCGTCGAGTCGCCTTCTGGTCTGTCGGCGGGTCCAGTGCGCTTGGAGAAGCGAGGTAGGTGGACGAATCCCGGTATCGTGCCGACCTCGCGCAATTCCAGTTTAGCCGCAGCCCAATCGCTGTCAGGCCTTGGCGGAATCCCGCCGTCCGCAGTTTCCTGCGGGCGGCGGTTGTTAGCGAAGCGGCTAGAACCCTATCGGTATTATGCCGAGGCACTGGGCGACGTTGTCACCGGTGTTGCTGCTGGGAAGAGTCACTTCCCACGGTCCGTCGGTGGTGGCGGCGGTTGTCTCCTGCCGGTTGTACAAATCCAAGCCGGCATTCGTACCTCCGTTACCGTCCACGAAGTTCATCACAGTGGGCGTAGTAGGCGCAATCGTGAATCCAACGAAGACGTTTGGATTATACGTGCCAAAGGAGCAAAGGGCGACACCGCCTTGTTGAACGCCGATCGAAGTAGTCTCCGTAACGCTGGGACTGTCATTCGCCGTTCCGGTCGCCGCCGTGTTGCCGATGATCGGGGATCCGCCATTTGAGAAGCACGGACTGGGCGACGTAGTTTGAGTGCAAGAGCCTTCATATACAATCCCAACTCCGGTCGACTGGGGAGCCCCCGGGCTACACCGACCCTGCGCAAAGGAGAACAGGAACGAAGGCGCCTTACTGACTCGTCGGGCCTATCACGTGCCAGTACAGGTTCTGGAGATAACAAGGTCCTGTGCCCTACAATCCCCGGGCATGCCTGCTGTGCTGGAATTAATCAGATTCCACGGGTCAACCGTTTACGGCGGAACGATCGTTTCGCCAGGTGACGGAGCGAACACGTTAACCCCGACAACGGCGACTGATTCAACGCGGGTGGAAAGCCTCCGCCCGGAACTGCGATGGTAAGGCCTCCGAGATTGCCGTTATCCGAGTTCCCATGCTGATTCGCCGACAACGTCGGTGTCGCCGTCGGAGTCGCCGTGGCGGTCGTAGTCGCGGTAGCAGTCGCAGTTGCGGTTGCCGTAGCGGTGGCAGTTGGGGTGGCCGTGGCGGTGGCAGTTGCCGTAGCGGTGGCAGTTGCCGTAGCGGTGGCAGTTGCCGTGGCCGTTGCGGTTGCCGTAGCCGTCGCCGTAGCCGTAGCCGTGGCGGTTGCCGTCGCGGTCGCGGTCGCTGTCGCGGTGGCGGTCGCGGTCGCCGTGGGCGCGGCCGTAGGCCCTGTGAACCCCTCCAGCGCAACGCCGACCGGGAAGTTCAATCCCGAGGGAACCCTGCAATGACCACCGTCGGGGCGATGTCGCCACCGGCCGTATCGACATCTTCAAACTCCAGCAGCGTATTTTTGTTGTTGTTTACGACGTACAGATTGCCGTCTCTGCTGAGCGCAATTCCTTGGGGTCGATTGAGTTTCGTTTTCCCCCGTGGATGACGCCGATCTCGTTGTCCATGAAAGGAATGCTGGTGTCGAAGATGTCGATGCTGTTGTCGGCCTCATCGGTCACGAAGATCGTGTCTCCATCAAAGGTAGTCGTGATATAGACCGGATCGGTGAAAGGAGGGGTATCGGTGGTCACGTCCAACAGACCGACGAAGTTGATTGGGACGCATCGCCAAACGCGCCCGGAGCGTACTCGACAACGAACCCCGGGGGACCTTGGCCGATTCCGGCAAGGCCTTCATTGACGACCCACAGGTCGCCTAATCCGTCAAAGGCCGCGCCTATCGGACCATCCAGCGCGGTATCGCATCCCCCGATTGTCGCGTTCGAAATAAAGGGACCTGCAAGAGCAGGAAGAGTAAGTACAACCACTGGAACATTAGGTGTCGGAGCAACGTTGCCAGTGTCACCGGAGTTAAATTCGGTGATGGTGCCGATGGTGGGCGTAGTCTCGCATAATTCGGTTGGAAATTCGGTGCTTGCGATCACGGCCAGCCCGAAATTGGTAACTGCGAACTGATCGGTCACCGTTATCGCCGGCGCTTGCAAGCCGCTAGTGACACTCTTCGTCGCATCGGATTCGACGCGGAAGGGATTGTTGTACGCAACGCCCTGATCCAGGGAAAGCCCGGTTTCATTGTTGAGGACCGGAAATGGCAGCGGACTCACAACCGTTGAACCTGCCGGTCCACCCAGAAATTGGATAGGCGCAGAGTTGCCATTCTCACCAGGGGCCCATACGCCCACGCAGCCGGCCGGACAGAGTCCCGGCACACCGAGGGGAACCGTTACGGCGATATCGCCGGTAAGCGAGCTTTGAGCGACGTCGCCAGCTCCGTTGCCCAGGCTGAGAAACGTGTTGTCAACACAAGGCGTAGGAACGCCTGGTTTCTCCTTTTTGCAGCCAATCACCAGGAACTGAGGCCGGGAGCTCATTTTCGAACCTGCGGCAAATGTCTCGAAGCTGCCTGCAAACAGAACACCGAAGTTCGAAACCACGACCGTGTCTGACAGAGTCGGCGCCCCCGCGTAACTGGTGTCCGCCGTCCCTGCCAGGAGTGCCCCAATCGCAAACACCGCGGTCACGAGCGAAAGCTGACGAGCGAGCTCCATAAACCTCAGCGCACCCATGTGCGGCAATGAGACCCATTCGTGCCCTGAGTCATCGTCCGCATCCTTCCATGCATCATGGTTTCTAACTCCAGCCGAATCGAATCGGCCGACAAAATGATAACTGGTGCGCACCATAGCATAAACGTGCGCCATCGAAACAGGCAGTGGAGGGCATCGACCATGTCCGAGTGCGGAAGCTGCCGCGCGAGTTCCGGAGTCGTGTCAGGACTCGCACAATTGAGGTTAGCCGCAGTCCAAGCGCTGCCAAGCTTTGACGGAATCCCGCCGCCCGCAGTTTCTGCGGGCGGGGTTGTAAGCGGTCGTTAAGCCGAAGCGGCTAAAACCCTACCGGTAGTATGCTGATGCACTGGGCGATGTTGTCACCGTGTTGCTGGAGGGAAGCGTCGCCTTCCACGGTCCGTCGGTGGTGAGGGCGGATATCCCGTCTGTTGTATAAATCCAGGCCGGCATTCGTACCTTTGTCACCGCGACAAAGGCCAGCAGCGAGGTGTAGTAGGCGTAACCGTGAATCCAACGAAGGCAAATGGATTATACGTGCCAAAGGCGCAAACGGCGACACCGTTGGTTGAACGAGGGTCGCGGAAGTCTCGGTAACGCTATCACTAGCAGTCGCTGTTCCGGTCGCCGCCGGGTTGCCGATGATCGGGGACCCTGCATTGAGAAGCACATGGAGGACATAGTTTGGGTGCAAGAGCCCTTATATATGATCCCAACTCCGGTCGCCTGGCGGCGGGGCCATACCGGATAAAGGTGAATCTAGAACGAAGGCGCCACCGAGGCCTCCGCGGCAGTGATCACGTGCCAGTAGAGGTACTGCAGATAGTAGGTGTCGGTACGAGAAACGGGTCGTGCCTGCCGTGAGGGAACCGATCAGGTGCCACGGGTTAGTCGATGTCGGAGGAATTATCGTATAGCCAGTTGACGGGTTGAATATGTCAATCGCGACAATGGCCAGTTGATTCAACGTGGCGGAGAGCCTCCAGTCGAAACAGCGATGTAAGGTCTCCGGTCGAGCGTTGTCCGAATATCCCCATTCGATTCGCCGACATCGACGGTGTCGCCGTCGGAGTCGCCGTAGGGTTGAGTCGCCGTCGCGTGGCAGTTGCCGTTGCGGTCGCAGTCGCGGTCGCAGTCGCCGTCGCGGTCGCAGTCGCCGTTGCGGTCGCGGTGGCAGTAGCCGTTGCGGTCGCCGTTGCCGTTGGGGTCGCGGTAGGAGTTGCGGTCGGGGTCGCACTCGTCGTCGGAGTCGCAGTCGCGGTCGCAGTCGCGGTCGGGGTCGGCCCCGGCACGAAGGCGCAGGTGCAGATGCCTTGTCCGCTACCTGCCTCTGTGATGAAGCGGCACACCTCCGGCAGTGAAGCGAGTTCCGTCGCATCCGGAGTGTCAGCCGAGAAATTCTGTTCGGTGATCTGGGTACTCTGTACGTGATTTGCCCAAGCCACCAGTTCATTCTCGGGAGTTATCGCAGCCGCAGGATCGCAGCAGACGCCGTTGCTGGTGTCGCAATTTTCGAATGCCGGAGGCGGGACGAGCCTATTGAATGTGGCATTCGGCTCGGTCGCCAGAATGCGGATCGAGCCGTCGTGGATGAGTGTCCCCCTCGCCGTCGGGTTCGGTGCAAGTTCTTGACTGATGCTGAGGGTCAACAGTTGATCGGCGGTTATCGGGCATCCGCAGCAGGCCTGCATCGCCTGGTCGGTATCAAAGACGTAGAACATCGCGCAGATTTCGCCCTCTTGCTCCACGGGGCTGCTGGCCGTCGAATTTCCCTCGAACGGCGCCGTGACGTTGACGAAGCCCTGTCCGCCGGTGGTGTGGGCGAAGCTGAAATAGTTCTGCACCTCCTCCCCGGCCTCTTCGGACTCTGCCGCAGCCATGCCTGCCCACACGGCCACGCCCACGCCAATCGACACTAATAGCGCTAATATCCATACACGTTTCATGGCGAAATTTCCTCCCGGCCCGGCTGACAGTGGCGTAACCGTTAGCACAACCGCCCAAGCGTACTAGGCGTCGCTTTGCCTAGATAGCATAAGTGCCTATGGCTATGTCAAGCCCAACGTTTCTAAATTTGGGAAAATAGAAGAACATTTGCTTGGGATTTCGCTATATTGAACCACGCCGATCCGAACGCTGAACGCTTCAGAAGGTGGCTGGCGCTTGGGAGCGCGCGCGTTGCCGCGCGGATTCTCGTCCTACCTCCTCCTGACACTAGGAGCTCAGCGGCTCGAATCGAGAGTCGCAGGGTTCGGCTGATGGCGGTAATTGGCGCTGGCGCCAATCGCCGCGCTGGCTTACTGTCTCGAATGACCAAAGACTCTTGGTCCGCGCCGCGCATCGGCGTAACTTTACTGACCGTCGAGGTGCCCCCTTAGCTCAGATGGATAGAGCACAGGATTCCTAATCCTGGGGCCGTGGGTTCGAATCCCGCAGGGGGCGCCAATAAAACCCGGCCTGCCGCAAGCGGGGCGTCGAATGGCTGAAGTACGAAGTCTAAGTCAGGGATTCTTATATCACGATAGAGGTTCGTGCTGGGTGCACTTGGACGTTTGCAGACCAGCACACAGGAGGCCAGCCCCGAGCACGTCGTAGCTGGCCGCCCCTCTCACTCGCGCTACATGACCGTTATCGTATGTATTATGGCACCAGGATCGACGCCCACGAAGTGCTGTGAGCTGCCAGTACAGCGTGCGGCGGCTTCGATTGAGGCGGCCTTTTGCGCGGCCGCGATGGGCATCGAAGCTGTTCCGTTAAACTTGTGATATTCGGCTTTACTTGCCCGCTTCCCACCCATTCCGATTTCATTGGACGTCGCAGTGGCGAGCACTTTCCCATCCGCGTCCTTGACGGTGAGGGTCACTATTCCCTTGGGCCCGGCCTTACTCGAGTTAGTTTCCAGTTGTATTGTCTCGCTGATCTTACCGGTTCCCTTATCGAGCGAACCTGAGCCTCGCACCCAGGTCTCCTGGTCCTTACCGCAGAACATCGTAGAAGACATTCCTCGTTCGAAGGTTCCATGGTACGGACCCTCTCCCGGAGGCGTTGATATTACCTGTGCTCGCGCCCGCTCCGGAGTCGCAGAGATAATAGCGATAATCGCACCGATCACCACCAAACCTGAGAGTCGCGTCATCATTTCCGTCATTCTTCCTATTTTCCTTTCCCCGCCTGCCTCCTTTCTACCAAATTTCTCCAAGATCGTCCAATTCATGAGCCGTCCACGCGGCTCAGAAAACTCTTGATTTTTCTCAGGCAGTCTGATCTGAGATGATTCGAGATATCCCATTGCGGGGGATCCTGATCCTGGGGCCGTGGGTTCGGATCCCGCAGGAAGCACGAATCCCGTCGCGTTATGAGCCATCACTCCCACTCGCACCGCATTTCGCAGGCCCATAGTGACTGATCCCTCCACGTTATCCGACAACGGCCTGCTCGATCGCCTGCAGCGCGCGGCGTTCGGTTATTTTCTCAGCGCCTATAACCCCGCCAATGGCTTGGTCGCTGATAGGTCGGTGACCGGGTCGCCCTGCAGTATTGCAGTCGTCGGCTTCGCGCTGTCCTCGTACCCGGTCGCGGTAGAGCGCGGCTGGATGACGCACGACGACGCCGTCGAGCGCACTCTCGTCACTCTGCGGTTCTTCTCGAAGAGCCCGCAGAGCGCGGCGCCCAACGCAACCGGCTACAAGGGTTTCTACTATCACTTCCTCGACATGCAAGGTGGCAGACGGGTCTGGCAGTCCGAGCTATCTCTCATCGATACTGCTTTGCTGCTGGCCGGAATACTCATCGCGAGTGGCTATTTTACTGAGAACACTGAGAGCGAGACTGAGATTCGGAAACTTGCCGACGCACTATATCGCCGCGTCGATTGGCGATGGGCCCAGAGTGGCAAAGTCACTCTCTCACAGGGATGGAAGCCGGAATGCGGGTTCCTCCATTACGGCTGGGAGGGCTACAGTGAGGCGAGTATTCTATATATTCTGGCTATAGCCTCTCCGACCCATCCGATTCCCGCCAGTAGCTATTCAGGATGGACCGCGACTTACCAATGGGAAAATCTGTACGGCCACGATTTTCTATACGCAGGTCCGCTCTTCATTCATCAGTTCTCGCACGCATGGATCGATTTCCGTGGTATTCAAGATCGATTCATGCGCGAGAAAGGCAGTGACTATTTCGAAAACAGCCGTCAAGCGACTCAAATTCAGCGCGAATATGCGTTGCGCAATCCGCGCGATTTTCGCGGCTATGGCGAGAACTGCTGGGGCTTCTCCGCCGGCGACGGACCCAGCCCAGAGCGTCTCAAAATAGATGGAGTCGAGCGCCGCTTTTTCGGCTACACCGCTCGCGGCGTGCCGTATGGAGCGGACGACGGAACTATCGCTCCGTCCGCGACGCTTGCGTCGATCGTTTTTGAGCCCGCGATGGCGCTGGCTGCGATTCGGCATTTTTGCGAGCACTATCCGGAGATCGTAAGCGAATACCGGCTGCCGAGCGGGTTCAACCCGACTTTGGCTCGCAATGGATCCAGATGCTGGGTAAGCGAGGGCTATTTCGGTCTCGACCAGGGTATTGTTGTATTGATGATCGAAAACTATCGCTCGCAACTGATATGGAAGCTGATGCGTCAGTGCCCGTACATCGGAGCGGGACTGCGTAATGCGGACTTTCGGGGCGGATGGTTGTAATGACTAACCTACTGACTATATAAGACGTGCGATGCGGCAGGAACAATCATCATCTACTGAGTCATCGAATGACTATAACCAAAGAGAACTGCTGAACGTTCATCCGCCCGACTGGCGAAATCCCGAGCCGGTTGACAGATACAACCTGGCAATAATCGGCGCTGGGCCGGCGGGAATTCTCACGGCCCTAAATGCCGCTAAAGTTGGTGCGAAGGTGGCGCTCGTCGAACGCGATCGTTTCGGCGGCGCGTGCTTCAATGTGGGATGCATTCCCTCCAAAGCGATTATTCGCACCTCCCGCGTGTACGCCGAGATGCGCAATGCGGAAAACTCTGGCGCACGAGTGCCCACCGGCATCAGTGTGGATTTTCCGGCCATGATGGAGCGAATGCGGCGCGTGCGGGCTCGCATCAGCCGCCGAGTCTCGGCGCACAGGCTGAGCGCGATGGGCGTCGACGTATTTTTCGCGGAGGCGCGCTTTGCGGGACGCGATGCGATCGAGGTCGAGGGCAAGCGCCTGCGCTTCAAGCGGGCTCTGGTCGCCAGCGGTGCGCGGCCCAGGCTTCCTTCGATTCCCGGTATCGCCGCAGCCGGTTACCTTACTAATGAGAGTGTTTTCGACCTGGCCGAATGCCCTCGACGCCTGCTGGTCATCGGCGGTGGTCCGCTCGGATGCGAGCTGGCGCAAGCCTTTTGTCGATTGGGTTCGCAAGTGAGCATCGCGCAGGACGATCCGATGTTTCTCGGCAACGAGGAGCGCGATGCGGCGCAGATTCTTTCCGACGCCCTCGCGCGCGACGGAATCGGTATCCATCTCAACACCCAAACCCTAAACGTACGCACCGAAGGAAATCAAAAGATCGTCGACCTTGCCAGCGACGATTACAAGTTCACCTTGACCGTCGATGAGATCCTGGTCGGCATCGGTAGCTCGCCCAACGTCGAAGGTATGAATCTGGAGGCAGCTGGAGTGCAGTTCGATAAGGAGGCCGGAATTTTTACCAATGACTACCTGCAAACCAGCAATCCACAAATCTATGCGGCCGGTGATGTATGCTCTGAAAAGAAATTCCCGCACATCGAAGCCGCCGCCGCGGACCTTGTAGTCCATAACGCGCTTTTTTCGGGCCGCGAAAGGCTGAGTGCTTTGGCAATCCCGTGGTGCACCTACACTGATCCGGAAATTGCGCACGTGGGACTGTACGTCAAAGAGGCGCGCGCCAAGGGGATCCCGGTCAAGACTTTCACGGTGATGATGAGCGACGTCGATCGGGCAATTACCGATGGCGAGGACGAAGGCTTCGTAAAAATCCACGTGCGGGAAGGAACCGACAAAATCCTTGGCGCCACGGTCGCCGCCAGCCACGCCGGCGAAATGATAAGCGAGATCTCGCTGGCGATGAGCGCCGGTCTCGGCCTGGGCGCCCTGGCCCGCGTCAGTCATCCCTATCCTACCCAGGCCCAGGCAATAAAACTGGCCGCCGACGCCTATTTGGCAACTGTCCGACGACCGACCCGAAACTGGATACTAAGACAATGGCTCTCCCGCTGAGGGATCCATCTTTCTCATTGCGAGCCGCAGCTTGTCAGTGTATGTGCCAACCATATACAATGAGTACTTGATGGGATGGGCGGAGAGATTTGCCGAGTGCGAAAGCTTTCAGTGGGACGCTGGGAACGCAGGCAAGATCTGGGAACGGCATCAGGTTGCGCCGACCGAATGCGAGGAGGTCTTCTTCAATCATCCCCTGGTCGTTGGTGACGATGAGAAACATTCGGCGATGGAGGGACGGCGGTATGCGTTGGGGCAAACCGATGCGGCCAGGCTTCTGTTCGTGGCGTTCACAATCCGCGGCCGTCTCATCCGCGTGATTTCGGCTCGCGCCATGAGCCACAAGGAACGAAGGATTTATCAATCATCATGAAAAAAGCTGTGCCAAAATTCAGGACCGAAGATGCCGAACGCGAGTTTTGGGTGTCGCACGACTCGGCCGACTATATCGACTGGCGCAAGGCGAGGCGCGCGACGTTACCGAACCTGAAGCCGTCGTCCCAGACCATCTCGATCCGCCTGCCGAAGCCGATGCTGGATCGCTTGAAGCTCCTGGCCAACAAGCGCGACGTACCCTACCAGTCGCTGCTAAAGATGTTCGTCGCGGAGCGGCTGAAGGCCGAATTCAAATTCTGATCGCGCTCCGAGTCCCGCCCCTTGGAGCTTTCTCCGTTGTCCTGAGCGAAGCGAAGGATCTCGCGCACACAAGCGGTGTCCTTCCGACATCGCCCGACCAGGTCTTATGGTTACCGCGAGGAAGGTTCGACCAAGTTGCATGAGTAGGTCTTGATCACGAGCCACACTCCCTTTCCACCTTCCAGTCCTAACTCGTCGATTGCGGCTGGTGTCAGGTGTGCCTCGAACTTTGCGCCCGCGTCGAGCATTACCACTACCCTTACGCCGTCGCAGCGCGTCGATAGGACTCGTCCCCTGAAAGAGTTGCGGGCGCTTAGACCGTGCGGTTGCTCGACGGCAATAATGATATCGCCGGCGCGAATTGCTATTCTTACCCGCGCGCCGACCTCAGCATGACCTAGAGGCACTTCCAGTTGAGTCGGGCTGCCGTCCAACTGGCACAGCATCGTGCCCTGAGTCTCGGAGATCGATTTCACCGTCGCGTCAAAAACGTTTTCGAAGCCGACTACCTGCGCGACCGTTTCGTGGCGCGGCGTTGACAGGACGTATTGCGGCATCCCCTGCGCCAGGATGCGTCCCCCTTCGAGCACTACCACCCGCTCGCCAAGTGCGAAGGCCTCCTCGGGCGAATGCGTGACGTACAGGATTGGAATTTCGCGGGCCGCGTTCCACGCGCGCAGGTCGTCGAGAATTTTGGATTTGGTTGCGTTGTCGAGCGCGATTAGCGGCTCGTCGAGCATCAGCGCCGCCGGATTCGTCACCAGCGAGCGCGCGAGCGCCGCGCGCTGGCGCTCACCGCCGGAAATCTCGCCGGGCTTGCGCGCGACCAGGTGCGCGATTCGAAACGACTCGAGCATCGTCATCATCCGCGCGCGCCGCTCCTGGGCCGGCATCTTCACGATACCGTATTGAATGTTCTGCGCGACCGTCAGATGGGGAAACAGCGCGAGATTTTGAAACACATATCCCAGTTGACGTTGCGCGACCGGCATGTCGATGCGCGCTTCTGAATCGAACAGCACCCGCGCACCGAGCGCTATCCGGCCGGTATCCGGCCGCGCGAATCCCGCAATGCAATTCAGCAGGGTCGTCTTGCCACCGCCCGACGGCCCCAGCAGCATCGTGAAACCCGCCGACGCATCGAACGCAGCCTCGAGCGCGAAGCTGTTCGAGAGCCGATAGGCGATGCGCACCGCCAGGCGCGCGCTTTCTCCATTCTTGCCGGATGTCATCGATTTTGCGACCGCCGCTTGCGCGATGCTAACGATGCAGCGGCCAGACCGCCCAGATTCGGCGGTTGAGCGAATAGGTGATCGACAGCGTGACGAACGAGAACGCCATCAGCAGCATCGCCATGCGATTTGCTCCGGCATAATCCAGCGCCTGCACATGGTCGTAAATCGCGATCGAGACCGTCCGCGTTACGCCCGGGATGTTGCCGCCCACCATCAGCACCACGCCGAACTCGCCGAGCGTATGCGCGAAGCTCAGCACGAAACCGGTGACCACGCCACCGACCGAAAGCGGCAGCACGACGCGGATGAAAGTGCGAATCCGCGAGGCGCCGAGAATCGACGACGCGTTGATCAGGTTGCGATCCACCTGCGAGAACGCCGCCGCCATCGGCTGGACCGCGAACGGCAGGCTATAGATGACTGACGCGATCGCCAGACCTTCGAACGTGAATGGCAAGCCGTGGCCCATGAAAGACTGATACCAGCGGCCTATGGGGCTGTTCGAGCCCATCGCGACCAACACATAGAAGCCTAGCACGGTCGGCGGCAGCACCAGCGGCAGCGCGACGACAGATTCGACGAAAAATTTCCATCGCCAGCGGGTGAAGCTCAGCCACAATGCGATCGGCGTTCCAACCGCCAGCAAGATCGCGCAAACTACCAGCGCCAGCCGTAACGTCAGGAGAATCGCGCTCCATTCCATCGATGGTCAGTGCGGCGCGGACACTTTGTTGTCGCCGTGCGCCGCGGCGACGTCCCTGGGAATCGAGAAACCGTATCGCTCCATCAGCGCGACGGTCTCAGGCTCCTTGAGAAATTTCAGAAACTGGTTGGCGAGATCCTGGTTGTGCGACGATTTCAGAATCACGCCGGCCTGGATGAGCGGCGGATAATCCGCCGGAGGAACTTCGACGTAACGCCCGCTGACCTTCATCGCCGGCGCGAGTGCGAGCGAGAGCGCAAGGATGCCGACGTCGGCGTTGCCGGATTGAACGAACTGGGCGGTCTGCGAGATATTCTCGCCGAGCACGAGCTTGCCTTTGACCTGGTCGTACACAGCCGCGTGGCGCATCGCCGCAACCGCCGCGGTCCCGTACGGCGCATGTTGCGGATTGGCGATCGCGATCTTCCGGATGCCCGGATCGAGCAGCGTCGCAAGGCCGCGGCTCAAGTCGAGCTTCGACGCGTTGGGAACCCACATCACGAGTTTTCCGCACGCGTATTCGTAGATGGTGCCGGGTGCAGTCAGGCCCGCGGCCTCGAGCTTTTCCGGATAGCCTACGTCGGCGGAAAAGAACAGATCGAACGGCGCCCCGTTTTGAATCTGCGCGAAGAAATTCCCCGATGAACCATACGTGAGCTTGACGGTGTTGCCGGTTTGGTTTTGAAAGCGGGCGGCGACGTCCTTGAACGCGAACGTCAGGTCTGACGCCGCAGCGATCTTGATTTCGGCGGCGCCGGCCCCGGCGGGGACCCACACGTAGAGCAAAGCCGCGAGCGCGAACAACGCGCGCAAAGCCACTTGTTCGCGCCTTCTACAAAACAGCAGACGCGCAGATTGCGCCGATCTCCAAAGCTGGCGATGCGCCATGATACTTGTCATATCGCCTGAATAATGGCACAGGTTTGGAGGATCGCACAGTGGCGGCGGCAGGTTCGACGGGGCCCTGCGAGGATTGATTCGCGCCGCGACTCATCGTTAAGTAGGCGAATGGCGAACACGAACAAAACTGCGGTATTTGGCGCCGGCTGCTTCTGGGGTGTCGAATCGGCCTTTCGCGCGGTCGAGGGGGTCGTCGACGTGGCCGTCGGCTACGCGGGAGGCACGCTGCCAAAGCCCAACTATCGGGCGGTTTGCAGTGGCAAGACGGGACACGCCGAAGTCGTGCGAGTCGAGTATGATCCGGCGCGGGTCTCGTTCGAACGGCTGCTGGAGGTTTTTTGGCAGATTCACGACCCGACGACGCTCGACCGGCAGGGACCTGATGTCGGCACTCAATACCGCTCGATAATTTTTTATTCCGACGAACATGAGCGGCAGGCCGCCGAGGAATCGAAGCGGCGGCTCGACGAATCCGGCAAGCTCGCGCGCCGGGTCGTGACGCAGATCGTGCCAGCCGGTGAGTTCTACCGCGCCGAAGAGTATCACCAGCGCTATTACGAGCGGATGGGTATCGCGCCGAGTTGCGGAATACACGGACGCGTGGACTGAGAATCAGCGGCGCGTGGCCTTGAACTTCCTCGCACGGGTTGCGCGCGCGAGAGGCTTCTCGGCCGCCATCTGATAAGCCTGCGCGACGACACTGGCGACTTCCTTCCAGTCCACAGCGAGATCGAGTCGCACCCCGACCCATCCGTTGACGCCGACATACGGCGGCACAAAGAAGCGCTGCGGCTCCTCGTCGACCATCATGCTCTGGAATCCCAGCGGCGCCTTGCACCAGACCGCGACGCGCCCATCGTTATGGTGATTGTTGGCATACATGGCGAACATTCTGCCGCGCACGCGAAAGGTCGGCTCGCCCCACGCTTCCTTTTCGGTGGCGTCGGGAAGGGCGAGGCAGATCTTCCGCAGTCTGTCAATCGGGCTCGGACGCGCCATTGCTATGCGGCCGCGCTCGGACGCGACGAGACCGCCTGATGCCACCGCGCGAGGTTCCTCTGGTCCGGTTGAATCGAAATGTTGTTGAACTTCGCAAAATCGATTACGACCAGCGCGGTGATGTCGGCGATTGAATACTTGTCGCCGGCGATAAACTGCTTGCTCGCGAGCTCGCGATCGAGCCATTGGTAACGCTGCTCGACGACCTTGCGGCTTTGCTCGCCCATTTCGGGAATCTGTTTGATTCGCGTGCGGGTCAGCTCGTGCGAATGCCCCCAGACCATTCCGACCGGCACGAACAGCGCCAGTTCCATCCGCCGATTCCACATCTCGACGGTCGCCTGTTCGAATGCGCCCTTGCCGAACAGTGCGGGCTCCGGATGGAGCAGCTCGAAGTAGCGGCAGATGGCGACGCTCTCGGCCAGAAACTTGCCGTCGTCGAGCTCGAGCACCGGAATTCCGCCGAGCGAATTCTTGGCGAGGAACCCAGGCTGGCGATTGACGCCCTTGAAAATGTCGACTTCTTCGAATGGGACGCTGATTCCTTTTTCCGCCAGAAAGATGCGCACGCGGCGCGGATTGGGCGCGAGTTTGAAGTCGTAAATTTTCATTCGATTCTCCCGGTTAAGCTGGTCTGGCTGGACGCCGTGCACGCGCGCGGTCGTGCTGTGTGCATCCGCTGCGTGGGTTACTGGCGGCGCGGCGACCCCGGCGCTCAGATCGAATCGGTGCTGGCGGGTTCCTCGATAACCTTGTTTTCGAGCTTGCCGATCTTTTCGATCTCGATTCGGACCACGTCGCCCGCCTTGAGCCATTTGGGAGGATTCATCGCGGCAGCCACGCCGCCGGGCGTGCCGGTGGAAACGATCGTCCCGGGCAGCAAGGTGAAAACCGTGGACAGCGTCTCCACCTGGGCAAAGCAATCGAAGATCAGATTGCGGGTGTTCGAATGCTGGCGCTGTTCGCCGTTGACGAAAGTGCGCAGGTCCAGCTGGTGCGGATCGCCAACCTCGTCCGGCGTTACAATCCATGGGCCGACGGGACCGTGCGTATCGAACGACTTGCCCAGCGTCATTGTCGGCGAGCGGCGCTGCCAGTCACGGACGCTCACATCGTTTACGATCACGTAACCCGCGATTACTTCGTGGGCGCGACCGCGCGGCACATGGCGGCATCGCCGGCCGATCACGAAGCCGAGTTCGCCCTCGTAATCCAGCGCCGATGACGCGCGCGGCAGATGAATCGGATCGCCCGGTCCGGTCACGCAGCTCGACTGTTTATTGAAGAACATCGGAAACTCGGGACGCTTCATCTTCGTTTCTTCGACGTGGTCGGCGTAGTTGAGCCCGATGGCGAGAAACTCCGGCGGGCGCGCGATGGGCGCCTCGAGCTTGACGCTGGCCAGCGCAATCCGGTGCGCAGACTTCCGGGCCGCGCCCGCGGCGCGATCGATTGCTAACTGACCTTCAAGGAGGAACAGGGTCATGTCGCGCGGCAGCTCCGGTTCCGCCGCCGCCAGGTCAACGATAGAGTCTTCGACGACGACGCCAATCCGCGTCGCGCCGCCATGGGTGAAGGTCGCGAGTTTCATTCGACTCCTGCCGCTTCGATTCTCAGGTTCGTTTCGAACTATTGGTTGACGCCCGTCAGCCGCCGCATCATTGCGGGATCGAGCCCCTTTGCGGCGTCGTATCGCTTGAGTTCCGACTCGGGTACGCCGGCGTGAAAGTCCCGCGCGAGCTCGTCGGGGTTGAAGCTCACGCCGATCGGATTTTTCTGCATCGCGTCGCTGTGGAAGAATTCCTTCAGCTCCTCGACCGAATCGAAATTGTCTATCTGCAGCTCGACGCGGTTGCCGTCGGGGTCGCGATAGTACATCGACGTGGTAGGTCCGTGATTGATCGTCACGACGGGGATAATGCCGGCCTGCTTCAGACGCTCGTATGTGAACACCAGGTCGCCGAGATTCGCGTAGGTGTAGGCGAGATGGTCCAGCCCCACCGAGTGCCGCGGTTTGTCCGCAAGTCCCGGTACAGCGGCGATTGCAATGCGGTGATGCTCGTCGTCGTAGGTGAGGAACGCGAGCATGCCATTGCTGTGAACGACCTCGGCTTCGAGCACGGTGGTGTACCAATCGACCATCGGCTGGAATTGCTTGGTGGCGAGCACGGCATGCGCGAATTTCGCGGGCACGACGCGCCTGGTTCCGCTGCAGTCACGAGCTGACTCTGTTGGCATCGCGATTCCTCCTTCGACGGCGTTCCGACCCGGTGCGGGCGCGGGAGTCGCTATCCTCTTATTGCAATGATTGGCTCGTTGGACAATGGCGGACGAGGGCCCACTTGGCGCACGCAATCGGACACCCGCCGGCGCGTGCCCCCCTTTTGGGAACGCGCCGGCGGGGAGGGAGGAGTCGAAGTTCAGGCTACAGAGATTGGACGAAGCGGTAGTTGAGTCGCGCCAGGAAGCAGACGCTGATGACGCCGATCCAGAGTTTGAGCTGGCGCGCGGTCGGCCAGCCTGCGGGAAACTTCATTCCGGGCGCCGCGACGCGGGTCCATATCGCATGCATCGGGGCGATCGCGCCGCGACTCGACCCGGCCGCCAGATGCGATACTGCGAGCAGCGCCGCAGCTGCGAGTACCGCCACAGTCACTACCACCAGCATTGGCGCCCGGCGGTGCTTCGGTCTCGATTCCGATGTTGCTCGCTCGTAGTTCATCGAATCACCCAAGGGTTTTCGCTCACCGTAAACTGTTATTCCCCGAGTCGGTTTCTTCGTTGAATTTCCTGGCGGGGGCTCCGCTCATCACGGGGACTCCCCGCCAGGGCGCGCTCGGGGGATTGACGCCTTTACAAAATGAACCAGCAGCTCGCGGCTGCGATGTAGAAGACCGCGACGGCGACGAGGGCGAAGACCACGACATCGTCGAAGTGGTAGCCGAACCAGGCTTTGAGGTCCTCGGACGTATTTTGAGAGTCGTCAGTCGAGGCGAACTGTTCGTGGTACTCTGTTGAAAGCATCGCCGTTCCTCCTGTTCGTTAGCCCATTCACCAAATAGGCGTTACATTCGATTGAACAATTTGTTCAATGCGCGGAACCGAGGCGCGCCCGAGCTAAGTAGCTGAAAGATAAAGGAATCTTTAATTTGCGGGCATTTCACGACCGTGCCGGTGCGACGCTCAACGCACGCCATAGGCCGTCTGAGGCAATCTTGTACCGGGCGGCCACAATCGGCACAGTCTTCTTATAGGAGGATGCGGCGTGACCAGGAACGGGAATTTTTTTAATCTCTACAATCACGATTTCGTCCGAATCGCGGTTGGAGTGCCGTCGGTTCGCGTCGCCGATCCCGCCTTCAACGCCGAACACACCATCGCGCTCATCCGCGACGCCGCCGAGCGCAAGGCGGTGCTCGCGCTGTTCCCCGAACTGGGGTTGACGGCGTATTCGTGCGATGACCTGTTTCAGCAGCGGGCGCTGCTCGACGCATGCCTCGACGCAATCGCTGCGGTGGTCGAGGCGACCGCCAAGCTTTCCATTGTCAGCGTGGTCGGCGCGCCGCTCCAGATCGATCATCATCTATATAACTGCGCGATCGTGATTCATCGCGGACGGATTCTCGGCGTGGCGCCGAAGACCAATCTTCCGAACTACCGCGAATTCTACGAGCCGCGGCAGTTTACCTCGGCCGACGCCGCGACGCGCGACGAGATAGATCTCGCCGGGATTCGCGGCATCCCGTTCGGCAACAACCTTATCTTTCAGCACGAGGAGCAGCCGCTGCTGACGATTCATGCCGAGATTTGCGAGGACTTGTGGGTTCCGATTTCGCCCTCGTCATATGCGGCGCTGGCCGGCGCGACGGTGCTGCTCAACCTGTCGGCGTCGAACATCACCATAGGCAAGGCCGACTATCGGCGTGCACTGGTCGCCAGCCAGTCCGCGCGCTGTATTGCGGCGTACGCGTATTCGGCGGCGGGCGCGGGCGAATCGACGACCGATCTCGCCTGGGACGGGCATGCGTTAATCGCCGAGAATGGCAACCTCGTCGCCGAGTCCGAGCGCTTCAAGGATCAGCCGCAAGTGGTGTGCGCGGAAATCGATCTCGAGCGGCTGTCGCAGGAGCGGATGCGTCAGAACACGTTCGGCGACACGGCGCAGCGCGAGCTCGAGCGGGTTCGGCGCTTTCGGCGGATTTCATTTGCGACGGAATTGCCGCGACGCGGGAAGATGCCGCTGCAGCGGCGCTACGAGCGCTTCCCTTACGTGCCTTCGGATCCCGCCACGCGCGACGAGCGATGCGCCGAAGTCTTCGACATCCAGGTTCAAGGCCTCGCGACCCGCCTGCGCTCGGCCGGCCTCGAGCGTGTTTTAATTGGCGTCTCGGGTGGGATCGATTCGACACACGCGTTGCTGGTATGCGCGCGCGCGATGGATCGTCTCGGCTTGCCGCGAAAAAATATTCTGGCGGTCACGATGCCGGGCTTCGCCACCAGCGCGCGAACGCTCGAGCAGGCGCGCCGCCTGATGAAGTCGCTCGGCTGCTTGACCGACGAAATAGACATCCGGCCCAGTTGCATGCAGATGCTCAAGGACATCGGGCATCCTTATGCCGAAGGCAAGGAAGTTTACGACGTCACCTTCGAGAACGTGCAGGCGGGCGAGCGCACCAGCCATCTGTTTCGATTGGCCAACCTGCGCGGCGGGCTGGTGGTCGGCACCGGCGACTTGAGCGAACTCGCGCTGGGATGGTGCACCTACGGCGTCGGCGATCAAATGTCGCATTACAGCGTCAACGCCAGTGTGCCGAAGACATTGATCCAGCACGTCATTCGATGGCTCGCGCAAACCGAAAGCCTCGGCCGCGAAACCAGTTCCACGCTGCTCGAAATCCTGGCTACTCCGATCAGCCCCGAGCTGATTCCCGGCACGTCGGAGGACGGACATCCCAGTCACGACACCGAAGCGACGATTGGCCCCTATGAGCTGCACGATTTTTTCCTTTACTACACGCTGCGCTTTGGATTCCCGCCGTCCAAGGTCGCGTTCCTGGCCTACCATGCGTGGCGCGACAAGGAGGCCGGCGAGTGGCCGGACATTCCGCGCGATCGCCGCAACCAGTACGACATCGCGACGATCAAGGGACATCTACATACCTTTCTGTACAGGTTCTTCCAGTTGAGCCAGTTCAAGCGCAGTTGTATCCCCAACGCGCCCAAGGTTGGTTCGGGCGGATCGCTGTCGCCGCGCGGCGACTGGCGCGCGCCCTCGGACAGCGAGGCGAGCGCATGGCTCGAGCAATTGAAGTCGATCCCCGACAAAGATTAATCTCGCCATCGTGAAAGTTAGTCGAGGCGGCTCGCGCGCCTGCGCTGAAGGAGTGAGATGCCGAAGTCTTTGCGAACGATATTTGCCTTGCTTGTGCTGGTTGCCGCGGCGGCGCTCGCCATGCCTGCATTCGCGCAGCAGTCCGCCAGACCCGATGAATCGCCGCGAGAGATGAGCGCGGCGACTGCCGTGCCGCAAGGGGCTGCGACCCTTTCCGCTGGGCAAATAGCGGCCCAGAAAGAGGCTGAGAAGGGTACACCGGAGCAGCAGGAACTCGCGCGCAAGCTGGTCGACGCGGTCTACTCGAGAGATCTTGCCGCCATGAAGCGGCTGATCGCGCCGTCCGTGCTGAAATGCGTCGGCCAGGATAAGGATAGGCAGGAATTTCTCGACGACCGGATCAAGAAGCAGTTCGGTCTCCCAATCAACAAGAACTATCGCCTGATTGTTACCAAGCTGGATAGCGTGTCGAAGCCGTCGAAGTACGTCACCTTTCCAATGCGCCCCACTTATCTGATGGGAATGGAATTTGACACACAGGACGGCGGTACCGCCACGGTGAACCGAATGATCGGCCAGGAAGACGGAAACTGGTACGAGGCGCAGCCGTGCCCGACGGAACTTGGGATGCAAAGGTTTGCCAAGCAGCAGCAGAGTCGGGCGGCCGGTCGCGCAAAGGCCAAGGCGGCTACGGCACAAATCAAGGAGCCGCTCAAGTCGCAACTGCTCGCATTGATCGCCAAGCGCGACGATGCCGACGCGTGGAAGCTCTGCATGAGCTCAATGCACGTTGACTTTCAGACCGCGCGGGGAATAGTCGGGATACTCTCGGGCGACGAGGCAGACTGAAGCGGGCGGAGCAGGGCCACGAAGATCGGACTTCATTTGCCGCAAATAGGCGCGGCCGCGGCCGGCGAGAACGAAATCGCGCACGCGGCCCGGCGCGCCGAGCAGGCCGGTTACGAATCAATCTGGGTCAGCGATCATCTCGTAGTGCCCGAGTCGGGCGGCCGCCTGCCTCCGATTGAAATTCTGGAACCTGTCGCGACGCTCGCTTACGCCGCTGCCCTGACCAGCCGGATCAAGCTCGCGACCAGCGTGATCGTGGTGCCGTATCGCAACGCCATCCATCTGGCCAAGGAACTCGCCACGCTCGACCGGCTGTCATCGGGCCGGGTCGTAGCGGGACTCGCCAGCGGATGGCTGGAAGCTGAGTTTCGCGCGCTCGGCGTATCGTTCGAAAAACGCGGCGCCTATACCGACGAGGCTATCTCCCTGATGCGGGCAGCGTGGTCCTCGGCCGTTCCGGAATTTCATGGCGAGTTCTTCGACCTTACCGGCATGCGCTTCGGGCCGCGTCCCGCTGCAGGCACTATCCCGATTTGGGTGGGAGGCATCAGTCGCCGCGCCATCCGCCGCGCCGTCGAACTTGGCGACGGATGGCATGGGACGCGGATGAGGCCTGAGCAGGTCGCCGAGCGTATCGGATGGATTCGCGAGCTTGCCGCGCGCCGCGGCCGCAGCCTGGACGGCTTCGCGATAAGTCATCGCGTGTACCTGGGCTTCGCGCCGAAATGGACCGATACGGGAGGCTACGTCGAAGGTATCCTGGCGCCGCCCGCCGAAATCGCCGACTACCTGAATCGTTTCGCCGCGATTGGCGTCGATGAGATCCTGATAAGCCCGCTCACCGGGGAGCCGCTCGCGAAGTTTATCGATCGCTTCGACGCTGAGGTTCGCCCCAAGCTCGCGTGAGTGAAGAGACAGAACGCTAACCGCCGCTGGGGCAGGTGCATATGCCCTGGCCGCTGCCCAGGCGTACGGTGTCGGCGCACGTTGCTGGCAGTCCGTTGCCGACTTCGGCCGCAGTCGGCGCAACGGACTCGAACTGTGTTTCTGTGATCTGGGTACTTTGCACGTGGTTAGCCCAAGCCAGCAGCTTCGAGGCTGGGATCAGTTGATGGCCGGTGGATAGCGCGGTTGGATCGCAGCAAATGCCGGTGACGGCGTCGCATCCTTCGTACGGGGGAGTCTGTACCGCCGATAGACTGGCGTTGGGCGCGCTCGGGATAATCCGGATCGAGCCGTCGTGGACAAGTTGCCCGGTCGCCAGCGGATGGGACGCCAGATTGCCGCTGATGCTTAGGGTCAACAGAGCGTCGGCAGTCACCGGGCATCCGCAGCAGGCCTGCAGCGCCTGGTGGGTATCAAGGACGTAGATCATCGCGCAAGTCTCGCCCTCCTGCACAGCCGCGGAGGTGGACGTCGGATCTCCCTCGAAGGGGGATGTGACGTAGACGAAGGCCTGACCGCCGGTGGTGTTGGCGTTGCTGAAATAGTTGTGCAACTCCAAGGCACAAGGGCTATTCTCGACATTCCCGCAACTGCCGGCCGAACTTACCACCGCCGCGCTGGGGCCAGCGCATTCCGGTGTCGCTTGCGATCGCTGTGGAGTCGTCGGGCGCGTAAGCGCAGGCGAATCCGTTTGCGGTTGATACAAAGGCCTCCGCATCAGAATCCATCGACTGCGTCCGCAAGGGCATTGCCGTTACTGGTCACCTCTGCAACCGCGGAACTACCCTGCGACGCTGTCGCTTCGGAAGTGCCCCCCGTACCGCTGGCGGTGGCGGTGGCGATGCTGCCCTCTGCGGCTGCCGCATCGGCAGTGCTTGAGTTGCTGGCAGCCGCCGAGGCATCGCTGCCTCACTTGCGACGCTCTGTGCCTTGCTTGAGTTGGAGGCAGTCGCGAAGGCCTCGCTTCCGTCGCTGGCATTCGAGGTTGCCGAGCTGTTGTTGATTGCGGTGGAGCCTGCTGCGCTTTCAGTGGGGCTATCGCTAGCCGTGGCCTTGGCGGTGCTGGGTCCCTGGGGGCCGGTGGCGGAGAACGACATGCAGGGTATCGCCAAAGCCGTCGGGGCCAAGAGCCTCATCACCCGTGCAGGTGATGCTCTGCGCAGCGGCGGATCCAGTGAAAATGAAACCGCCGCACCAAAGCGCGATCGCTAATACACCGAGTATAGGCGGCCGCACGAAGCTGTTGCTGCGCATAGTCCCTCCTCGACGCAGGTGTCCGCGAATGCGCCGCCCGCTGCCCGACGCCCGGATTGCCAGCGATTTCCCGTTATCGACCAGTTGGGCAAAGGCGTGGCGACAGATGCCACTGGGGAAACTCAGATGCAAATGACCGGGCGCAAGAGGGTAAAAGAGCTGGAGCATGCACCGTGCAGGTTCATCCGTTCTGCTCCACGCCACTTTATGGCGACTTGCCAGCGATGAGCTGGGCTCTCACGCCTGGAGCAAGCGTCGCATCGCCTGCCCCGCTCGGACAGTTACAATTCGTGGAAAAGACAATCTCGACGACATCAGTAGTCTGCCGGCTCGTGCGCCGTGGTTCACGTCACATTCTATTAACCGGCAACTAATTGTTCCGACATGTCTCTGAATTAGGGTGACGCCGTTCGTTTGGCGCAGGTGTCCGCTTGCGCGGATGCCACGCAGCACGCGGTAGATCGCCTTGGTGGGAGGGGACATGAACATTCGATCGCGTATTTCGTCGTTTCTGTTGCCAGCGGTGGCAGGCATCGCGTTGCTTCTGAGCGGATGCGCGCAGCAACGCGAGCTGGGTTGGTGCACAGTGTATGGCGCCACTGCGGGCGCGCTGATTGGCACTGGAGCGGGATTCGGTATCGGCGAAGGCGTCAAGGGCGGCAGCGGTCCCTCGAGAGTCATTGCGGGCGCTGTCGCCGGCGCGGGAATCGGCGCAGTGATTGGCGGAGTCGCGGGTCATTACCTGTGCGATCCGATCGTCCAGCCGCCGCCTCCGCCACCTCCTCCTCCGCCTCCACCGGCTCCGCCGCCGCCACCGCCGCCTCCGCCAGTGAAGGAGAAGCTGGTGCTGCGCGGAGTACACTTTGATTTCGACAAGTCGAATATCCGCCCCGGCGACGCCGCCGTGCTCGACGAGGCCGCCTCAACTCTCAAGGCCAATCCCGACGTCGACATCGACGTGAACGGCTATTGCGATTGGATCGGGGGCGAGGAATACAACCTGAGGTTGTCCGAGCGGCGCGCGGATGCCGTCGTGGACTACCTGGGCAAGGACGGAATCTCCGAAAGCCGGCTGCATCCGCACGGCTATGGCAAGACCGACTTCGTGGCGACCAACGACACTGCCGAAGGACGCGCGCAGAACCGTCGCGTCGAACTGGTGCCCGAACAATAGGACGCATACATACAACGGGGCGCTCGCAATCTCGCGAGCGCCCCGCAAATGGAATAGGTGGTGCGAGAGGGGGGACTTGAACCCCCACGCCTTGCGGCTCCGGATCCTAAGTCCGGCGCGTCTGCCATTCCGCCACTCTCGCGCGCTGGTAAAACTATTGAAATGCAAAGGGTTTTTGAAGGGGACTAACCATCAGCCCTTGGCCGATTCATGAGCTGACCTTGCACACTTTTGGATCTCGTGACTTGGTCTGTTCGCTTCCGATGCGTGTAGAACCGCGAGCTTCACCGCCGCCTCCTGCGGCATAGCAGAATCGGTGATCGCGTAGCGTCGATAGACCGCCTCGGTTTTGTGGCCGGTGAGCTTCATGGCCGCGCTACGCGGAACCCCGGCGCGCCTGACCCAAACGCAATTTGAGCAGCTTGGCCCGCGCGCAGCGTCTCCATCGACGAACTACGAGCTGGCCGTACTGCGACGAGCCTTTCATCTCGGAGCGCGAGCGGGCAAAGTCGCGGTGCGGCCCGGAGGTGACTAGCCATGCGTCGGTTGCCAGGTCTCCGATCCGCCATCGCGTCAAGACTCGCGCAGTTGAGCTTAACCGCAGTCCAAGTGCTGCCAAGCTTTGACGCAATCCCGCCGCCCGCAGTTTCCTGCGGGCGGCGGTTGTCAGCGGTCGTTAAGCCGAAGCGGCTAGAACCCGATCGGTATTATGCCGATGCACTGGGCGATGTTGTCACCGGTGTTGCTGGAGGGAAGCGTCGCCTGCCACGGTCCGTCGGTGGTGATGGCGGTTGTCTCCTGTCTGTTGTACAAATCCAGGCCGGCGTTCGTACCTTCGTCACCGTCGACAAAGGCCAGCAGCGTAGGTGTAGTAGGCGCAATCGTGAATCCAACGAAGGCAAATGGATTATACGTGCCAAAGGCGCAAGTGGCGACACCGCCTTGTTGAACGGTGGTCGCGGTAGTCTCCGTAACGGTGGCACTATCATTCGCCGTTCCGGTCGCCGCCGTGTTGCCGATGATCGGGGATCCGGCATTCGAGAAGCACGCGGTGGGCGTGGTTTGGGTGCAAGAGCCCTCATATACGATCCCAACTCCGGTCGCCCTGGCAGCGGAGGCCATACCGCCCTGCATAAAGGTGAACAAGAACGAAGGCGCCACCGAGGTCTCGTCGGGACCGATCACGTGCCAGTACAGGTTCTGCAGATAGCAAGGTGCGGTACCACAATCGGGGGTCGTGCCTGCCGTGAGGGAACTAATCAGGTGCCACGGGTTAGTCGTTGACGGAGGAATTATCGTTTCGCCACTTGACGGGGCGAATATGTTAACCCCGACAATGGCCAGCTGATTCAACTGTGGCGGAGAGCCTCCAGCCGGAACTGCGATGGTAAGGCCTCCGTTCGAGCCGTTGTCCGTACCGCCATGCTGATTCGCCGACAACGTCGGTGTCGCCGTCGGAGTCGCCGTAGCGGTTGCAGTCGCCGTCGCGGTGGCAGTTGCCGTCGCCGTAGCGGTGGCACTTGCAGTTGCCGTCGCTGTCGCGGTGGCAGTAGCGGTGGCAGTTGCAGTTGCCGTCGGAGTTGCAGTTGCCGTCGCGGTTGCCGTCGCCGTAGCGGTGGCAGTTGCCGTCGCTGTCGCGGTGGCAGTAGCGGTGGCAGTTGCAGTTGCCGTCGGAGTTGCAGTTGCCGTCGCGGTCGCAGTCGCCGTAGCGGTGGCAGTTGCCGTCGCTGTCGCGGTGGCAGTAGCGGTGGCAGTTGCAGTTGCCGTCCGAGTTGCAGTCGCGGTCGCAGTCGCCGTAGCGGTGGCAGTTGCCGTCGCTGTCGCGGTGGCAGTAGCGGTCGCAGTTGCAGTCGCCGTCGGAGTTGCAGTTGCGGTCGCAGTTGCGGTCGGGGTCGGTCCCGGTACGAAGGCGCAGGTACAGATGCCTTGTCCGCTACCTGCTTCTGTTATGAAGCGGCAGACGTCCGGCAGTGAAGCGAGTTCCGTCGCATCCGGAGTGTCGGCCTGGAAATTCTGTTCGGTGATCTGGGTATTCTGTATGTGATTTGCCCAAGCCACCAGTTCATTTTCGGGAGTTATCGCAGCCGCAGGATCGCAGCAGATGCCGTTGCCGCTGTCGCAATTCTCGAATGGGGGAGTCTTGACGAGTGGGTTGAAAGTGGCATTTGGCTCGGTCGCCAGAATACGGATCGAACCGTCATGGACGAGTGTGCCCCTCGCCGTTGGGTTCGGCGCGATTTCTTGACTGATGCTGAGGGTCAACAGTTGATCGGCGGTTATCGGGCATCCGCAGCAGGCCTGCATGGCCTGGTCGGTATCAAACACGTAGAACATCGCGCAAATTTCGCCCTCTTGCTCCACGGGGCTGCTGGCCGTCATATTCCCCTCGAAGGGCGCCGTGACGTTGACGAAGCCCTGTCCGCCGCTGGTGTGGGCATTACTGAAATAGTTCTGCACTTCCTCCCCGGCCTCTTCGGACTCTGCCGCGGCCATGCCTGCCCATACGGCCATGCCCACGCCAATCGACACTAATAGCGCTAATATCCATACACGTTTCATGGCGAAATTTCCTCCCCGTCCCGTGAAAGCGGTGTAGGCATTAACATGCCATCGGCGAAGGTATAATGCCAGCGCGGTTGCTCCTCCCGCGCTTTCGGGATCAAGGCCAGCTTAAGGCTCGATCAGTCTAGCGCAATTTATTTTCGACTGACGGCGCAACCCTATTTGGCGTTCTGCTGCGACCATGTTAAAATCTGTAACCGACGCGGGAACGAAGAACTCGACCCGGCTGGCCGCAAGGCTTGGCTGGGTTTTTTATGACTAGTGCGGCAAAAAAGAAAACGGTTCGAGCGGGCGACCTGCCACAGCCCCGCCCAACAAAACGAGCACTACGGTAGCGACTACCGAGATTCGCATCCCTTCTCTGGCCCCCTGTCTAGCGGCCCACCCCTGCCTCAGTTTTTCCGACTCTAATATCCAGCTTCGTGCGATCCTCTTGGCTTCCATGATACGGTCGCAATCGCGGTAGTTTATATCGCCCCGCAAGCTGGTCGGCGCGCGTCCGTTATCTGCCGGCCGATGGCTGCGGCCGTCTCCACGTGTGGCACGTACTCGCAGCCGTTTGGAATCTAGTCAATGATTTGTGGACGGCCTTTTTTCTTGGGCGGGCTGGCTCTTGCCGCCGTGGCGATCGTCCTCGCCCAACTCGCGAGCTGGCTTAGCCCGCAAACGCGCGCCGCAGCTAAATCGCGCCGCACTGCGAAACGCGCGGCATTTCGAGCTAAGCCCCCTGGCGCGCGCATCCTGCTCAGACTCGCATAGTGTGGCTCGGCTTGGTCTTGGCGATCAACTTGGCTGCAGTTTGTGGGGCGTTCATCGGTAGCAAGGGCATCTTAGACGGCTGGCGCCAAATACAGGACTGGTACGGTCCTTTTAATTTCGGAACCTATATTATCAACGCGATCTTGTTATCTCCGGCCGCCGGAGCATATGAGTGGGCCAGCCGCATTGAAAGGAGAGCCGCGGGGGCCGAGGGAAAATCCGCATGGGTCCTGAAAACTATCCCACGGCATTGCGGCTAATATTCGAGCTGTATCTTGAGTTCAAAACCCTCCGCCGGGTCAGAGATGAGCTGGACCGCAGGTCGATTGTCTCGAAGCGATCGGTTTCGAAGGGGGGTGTGTGCGTCACGGCGGATTCCGGTTCGGTCGTGGTGCCCTGTATTACCTGCTGGCGAACCCGATGTTGGCGAGATCCGACACAAGAAAGTGACCTATCCGGGTCAGCATGAACCGATAATCGAGCTCGCCAAATGGCAACGAGTCCAGGAAATGCTCAATAAAAAAGCGGCTCACCCGCGCGGAGGGTCAATCAATAGAAGCACCGGTCTGCTCATGGACAGACTATTCGATGAGAACAGCGAGCCGCTCTATTCTTGCTGGGCAAAAAAAGGAGAGCTCCGTTACCGCTACTTCGTCTCGCGCAAGCTCGTCAGAGGATCCAACAAGCCGGACGACCGTGGGTGGCGCCTTCCGGCCGGACGAACCGAAGAAGCCGTGACCACCGCCGCGCTGCAGATTCTCTCGGATCGCGGCGCGCTGGCTTCCACTCTCAAAACCTGGGGCCTTTCTGCATCGGAGTTGAAGCAGGCGGTCGAGGCAATCGACAGCAAAGTAAAATCCTTCCGACAGATCGGGATGATGGAAGAGTCCGAAACAATAATCGAGCGAGTTGAGCTAAAGCGGGCATGCAGATCACCCTGAACCTTGGCGCGATGTTGCGGCCTGATCAATTCCCGCATCGCGGAGCAACCCTCCGAATGACCCGCTTGGTCCCTATGCAGCTGCGACGGCATGGCGTCGAGACCCGCTTGGTGATCTCGGGAGAAGCGGTCACAGCTTCCCGGACGGACCCTGCTCTGCTTCGAGCATTGGTGCGAGGCTACCTGTGGTTCAATCAGCTGGCATCCGGACGAGTGGTATCAACCAAGCAGATCGCGGAGAGAGAAGGTCTGAGCGACAGCTAGGTACGCCACGTGGTCCCGCTCGGACTCCTGGCGCCGGCGATAGTTGAATCGATCTGTGGCGGGCGACAATCCGTGAGCCTTTCTGCCGAGCGCTTGAAGGATCACGCTCGTCTCCCGGTCGAATGGGATGCGCAGCAGCGGCTCCTTTCTGACTAGACAATTCGACGTTTCAGAGTCCAGCACCGAGCTTCCGGCCGATCGCTGCGTGGTCGTCGGACAATGCGAAGTCTAGATAGTCACGAGCAACAATCGCAGGAAAAACCGTCATCATCACGGACGCGAACAGCGGGCCGGGCGAAAGCGCCGCTGCTAGTCCGCAACACTCTGGATACTCGCTCGCGCCGTTGAAGACAGCGATCCTGCGTTGACGTCTTCGGAATCATCCGATCGAGATCGACGGGGGCGTATTCCGAAGCAATTCAAACTGCTGATTGCGATGACGGTCCGTTCAGAGATTGGTCATTCGCTCCAGGTATTCCGGGTAGCGGGCGCCTTGCACTGTGATCTTCGAGGCCGCGCTCTCGATCTCACGGAGATCGTCCGACGTGAGTTCGACCGCGGCCGCTCCGATGTTCTCGTCAAGGCGCTCGAGCCTTCGGGTGCCGGGAATCGGAACGATCCACGGCTTCTGCGCAAGCAGCCAGGCGAGCGCGATCTGTGCAGGTGTCGCCTTTTTCCGCCTCGCGATCGTTGCGAGCAGATCGCCCACGGCCTGATTCGCCTTGCGCGCATCCGGATCGAAGCGGGGAATGTTGTTGCGCATATCGGAACTGTCGAACGTAGTGCTTTCGTCGATCTTGCCGGTGAGGAAACCCTTGCCCAGCGGGCTGTATGGAACAAAGCCGATCCCGAGTTCCTCTAGAGTCCGGATTACTTCCTCTTCGGGGCGTCTCCACCACAGGGAATATTCGCTCTGTACCGCAGTGACCGGCTGGACAGCGTGGGCACGACGGATCGTTTGCGCCGCTGCCTCAGACATGCCGAAGTGTTGGACCTTGCCCTGCTTGATCAGGTCCTTCACCGTTCCGGCCACGTCTTCGATCGGCATGGCCGGGTTAACTCGATGTTGATAGTAAAGATCGATGGCCTCGACCTTGAGCCGCTTGAGCGAACTCTCGGCGGCCTGTGTGATTTGCTCCGGCCGGCTGGTAAGACCTACCACTCCGGTGGGACCGAATTGGAACCCGAATTTGGTCGCAATCACCACTTGATCGCGAAACGGCGCAAGAGCTTCACCGACGAGTTCCTCATTGTTGAACGGGCCGTAGACTTCAGCGGTATCGAAAAAGGTGACGCCGCGTTCGACGGCCTTGCGGATGAGAGAGATCATCTCCTGTCTGTCTCCAGGCGGCGGTCCGTAGCTTTGGCTCATCCCCATGCATCCGAACCCAATCGCCGACACTTCCAGGTTGCTTTTTCCGAGTTTACGTTTCTGCATCGTTCGTCCCCTTCGAGGCCTCGGCCTCGTACTGTTCGTCGCTTACCTTCTCCATCCAGTCGACCGTCTTGCCGTTGAGATTTTCCAGAATCGCGATGTGAGTCATGGCAGTGGTCGCAGTCGCGCCGTGCCAATGCTTTTTGCCGGGCGGACACCAGATTACATCGCCGGGCCTGATTTTTTCCTTGGGTCCACCCCAACATTGCGTCCAGCCGCATCCGGAGGTCACGATCAAGGTCTGCCCCAGCGGATGTGTATGCCACGCCGTGCGCGCGCCGGGTTCGAACGTGACACTCACGCCGAGCGCGCGTGCCGGCTCGGGTGCCTCGAACAGCGAGTCGATGCGGACGGAGCCGGTGAAGTACTCGGCCGGTCCTCTGCGTGAAGGCTGTGAACCGCTTCGTTTAATCTCCACTCGTCTCTTCCTTCGACGGCGTCGGCAGTCTCTCCGTCTCTCGACAATGAATTTACGAAGCGCGCCGGCATGCGACTAGGAGGTAGAATTGGCATGAACCTATGAGTAGGATTCATGAATGCCGAGCGACAACCTGAACGATCTCCGCGCCTTTGTCGCGGTTGCGCGAGAGCGGAGCTTTACCAGGGCGGCTGCAAAGCTCGGCGTATCTCAATCGGCTCTGAGTCACACCATCCGCGGACTCGAGCAACGGCTCGGCCTTCGGCTGCTTACTCGCACCACGCGCAGTGTCGCGCCGACCGAGGCGGGCGAACGCCTGTTTCAGACCGCGGGGCCACGATTCGACGAAATCGATTCCGAGATCGCGGCCCTAAGCGAACTTCGGCAAAAGCCCGCCGGCGGGATTCGGATCACGGCTCCCGATCACGCGGCCGGCAAGTTGCTCTGGCCGAAGATGCAGAAACTCCTGCGCGAATACCCAGATATCACCGTCGAGATCATCGTCGAGCAAGGCCTGGTCGACATTGTCGCCGAGCGCTATGACGCAGGCGTGCGTCTCGGCGAGCTCGTGGCGAAGGATATGATCGCGGTGCGGATAGGGCCGGACGAGCGCATGGCAGTCGTGGCAGCTCCGTCGTATCTCGCCAGGCGATCATCCCCAAAGACGCCGCGGGAATTGATCAGTCACAACTGCATCAATCTGCGCCTCCCCACCCGCGGCGGCCTGTATGCCTGGGAGTTCGAAAAAGGGAAGCGGCAACTGAGAGTGCGCGTCGAAGGCCAGCTCGTCTTTAACGTCACGGCCCAGATGCTTAACGCGGCGCTGGCCGGATTCGGCCTGGCCTATGTGCCCGAAGACCTGGCGCAGCCCTATCTCGCGAAAGGTCGTCTCAAGCGAGTTCTTGAAGACTGGTGCCCTCCGTTTTCGGGCTACAACCTGTATTACCCGAGCCGCCGCCAACTCACCCCCGCGTTTGCCTTGCTCGTGGAAGCGCTCCGTTACCGGCGCTCGTAAGCCTATAGATTCTGATGGACCTGAAACTGTTTTTGGACAGGACAGTAACAAAATCGCTGGATTCCATTCTGTCCATCGCGTGATCTCCCTTCCAGCATTGTCATCACGCTTTCAGCACCCGAGCTTCGCCGCCTTCAGCAAAGGCTCCTTTCGGATTAGACATTCGACGCGATCAACCGCCCGACCGCACTTTCCTCGTGGCACCGAAATATATCGCTACAGAGACAAATCGTGGTGTATCGGCGATAGCCGCGGCCGATGGCAGTCTCCGATTCCACGGCCGCGCGTAATTCGCGCCCTACGCGCCGATTTCGTCGCTTCTCCATAATGTAGGTAAACATGCCAAGCTGTGTGGCGGAGAGGGGGGGATTCGAACCCCCGAGACCCTTTCGAGTCTACACGCGTTCCAGGCGTGCGCCTTAAACCGGGCTCGGCCACCTCTCCGCGCGCGAACGCGATTATGCATCAGGTCAGCGCGCGGGGCCACAGACGCGCTTGATCGCGCCTTATCCGGCAGACTAAAGAAGTCATCAGGAGCCGGTCGCATAGACGGCTCACTACTGGAGAACTTCATCGATGCTGCAGACGCCGATTTGCGATTACTTTGGAATCAAGTATCCGATTCTGCTCGCCGGGATGGGCGGTGTCGCGATGCACAAGCTGGTGGCCGCGGTTTCCAACGCCGGCGGACTGGGCGTAATCGGCGCCGCTTCGCTCAGCCCCGCCGATCTGCGCACCGAAATCCGCAAGACGCGCGAGCTGACCGACAAGCCGTTCGCCGTCGATCTGCTCGCGCCGATTCCCGACATGATGCGCCCGCACGTGCCCGTGATGATCGAGGAAAAGGTCAAGGTGTTCGTCGCCGGACTCTCGGTACCGCAGGAATTCGTCAAGGTGATGCACGACAACGGGATGAAGATCGTCGTGATGTGCGGCAAGGTGCATCACGGCGTCAAGTCACAGGATGCAGGCGCCGACGTGGTCGTCGCGCAGGGTACCGAGGCCGGAGGACACACCGGCGAGATTGGGATGCTATCGCTGGTGCCGCAGATGATCGACGCCGTGCAGCTGCCGGTGCTGGCCGCGGGCGGAATCGCCGACGGACGGCAGATCGCGGCTGCTCTCACCGTCGGCGCGCAGGGCGTCGTGATTGGAACGCGCTTTATCGCGACGCCCGAGGCGCAGGCGGCGCCCGGCTATCGCGACGCGATCGTAAGGGCGCACGAGGACTCCACCTTGCGCACGCGCGCGTACACCGGCAAGACCTGCCGCGTCATCCGCACCGAGTATGCGCTCGAGTGGGAGAAGGACCCGTCGAAGATTCAGCCGTTCCCGCTGCAAGCGCAGACTTCGTCGCGCAACGGGGTCATGAACTACACGGGGCGCGACGGCGCCGACGTCGATCCGAACCGCACGTTCATGCCGACGGGGCAGGGCGCCGGGCTGATTCACGAGATCAAGCCGGCGGCGGAGGTGTTCGCCGACCTGCTGCGCGAGACCGAAGCGGCGCTGCGAAAAGCGCAGCAATTGATGTCGGGCGATCCCGAGCGGCAGCATTCCGCGGCGCCGACGCGATGACCGCGGCAGCTCGCGCGCGATCAGACGCCGCGGGGAATGCCGGGCCAGATCTGCTTGTGCATCTGCAATTGCATCCGCGCCGGCAATCGATCCTCGAGCATCCACCCTGCGAGCGCCGCCGGCTCCAGTTGCCCGAACACGGGACTCAGTAACAGCGCGCCCGCGCGCCGCGCCAGCTCGCGGGTGACGATTGCGTCCCTGGCCCATTCGTAGTCGGCACGATCGGCGACGACGAATTTGATCTCGTCGCGCATCGTCAGATGCTCGAGGTTGCTCCAGAGATTTCGTTCGCATTCGCCGCTCCCCGGACATTTCAGGTCCATGATCTTGATGACGCGCGGGTCGAGCCGGCCGACGTCAACCGCGCCCGACGTCTCGATCATCACGCTCAGGCCGGACTCAAGTATCGCATCCGTCAGCGGATACACGCCTTCCTGCAGCAGCGGTTCGCCGCCGGTCACTTCGACCAGGTCGCAGCGGTAGCCGCGAATTATATCGGCGACCTCGGCGATCGGCATCCGCCGGCCTTCGTAGAAGGCGTACTCGGTGTCGCACCATTTGCATCGCAGGTTGCATCCGGTGAGCCGCACGAACACGCATGGTCGGCCCGCGTGAGTGGATTCGCCTTGGATGCTGTAAAAGATTTCGTTGATATGCAGGCGTTGGGAAATCATTGTTCGCTTTCGCTGGGATCCTTCAATCCGCGCGCTCGCGCCGCGTCGCGCGCTTCCTCCATGACGACGCGCAGCGCTACCTTGTGTTCCGCGGCGATTCTCCGGCAGTCATCGTATTCCGGCGAGATCGTCGTCGGCTCGTGGCCGTGCGCGCCCGAGGTCTTGACGCGAACCCGGCCCCATCGCGTCTCGACCTCGCGAATCTCGCGATGCAATTTCAGCCGCTCGACAGAGTGAAACCTGAGTCCGATCGTCGAGGTCTCCGCGAAAATAATCTCCGCGATCGCGTGGCGGCGCGTCGCCTCCGCAATCACACCCAGCGTCACCGCCGGACGGCTCTTCTTCATCATCGTCGGCGTGAGCGTCACGTCGCGCGCGCCAGCGTCGAACAGGCGATTCATGACGTGGTCATAAATCTGCGGGCTGAGGTCGTCGATATTCGCGGCGATCTCGATCATCTCGTCGCTGTCGAACGCGACGCGCTCGCGCCCGAGCATCAGCCGCAACAGGTTGGGCCGATCTTCCAGCTCGCGCGCGCCAGCACCGTAGCCGATTTTCTCGACCTCGAATGCAAGCGGGATTTGCGCCGGACGCGCCAGCGAACGGACCACCGCCGCGCCTGTGGGCGTGACCATCTCATGAGCACCGTCGCCGATTTTCAGCGGGAATCCCAAAAGCAGCTCCGCCGTCGCCGGCGCCGGCACGGGAATGACTCCGTGCTGTGAGCGCGCGAATCCGATGCCCATCGGCAGTGCAGACACGAGCACGTCGCCGACGCCGAGCTGCTCGAATCCCCATGCTGTACCGACAATATCGACGATCGAATCGACCGCGCCGACTTCGTGAAAGTGAACGTGGTCGGGCGTAGTGTTGTGAATCTTCGCCTCGGCCTGCGCGAGCACTTCGAAGATCGAGATCGCACGATGCCGGACCGTGGCAGCCAGCGACGACGCGTCGATCAGTGCGCGAATCTCGCCTAAGTGGCGCTGGGGCTGCGGCTCGGTCACGGCGACGTCGAACTTGAGCGCCGAAATCCCGCTCAGAGTTTTGCGCCGTGTCGAGAGCCGGTAACCCGCCATCGGGATCGACTTGATCGCCCGCTCGAATTCGTTGAAATCCGCGCCGCAATCGAGGATTGCGCCGACGATCATGTCGCCGCTGAGTCCGGAGAACGCGTCGAGATAAGCCGTTTTCATCGCGCAGCCTTTACATGGTAGCAGGGCGTCGATAGAATCAAAAACTCGGCTCGCGACGGATTGTTCAAACCGTGAGGCAAAGAGACCTCAAGCTCTTCAGAAAACTGCTCGAAGGCCGCAAACGCGACATTCTCAATGAATCGGAGCGCGCGGTCGGCACCATGAACCACGAATCGGAAGAGGCCTACGCCGACCCGACCGACCGGGCCGCGCTCGAATCGGATCGCAATTTCCTGCTGCGGATGCGCGATCGGGAGCGCAAGCTGCTCTCGAAAATCAGCGAGGCGGTCGCGCGAATCGAAGACGGCTCGTACGGGCAATGCGAGGAATGCGGCGGCGATATCGGGATCGAACGGCTGAAGGCGCGCCCCGTCACTACGCTTTGCATCGCATGCAAGTCCGCGCAGGAAGCGCGCGAGTCGAAGAGCTGAGCAGGCAGCCAACCCGGAAAATCGCATAGCTATGAAAGTAACCAAGGCGGTCATTCTCGCGGCCGGGATGGGCACGCGGATGCTCCCGTCGTCGAAGGTGATCCCCAAAGAAATTCTGCCGGTGGTCGACACCCCGGCGATCCAGGTGGTCGTCGAGGAGGCCGTCGCCTCCGGCATCACGGAAATCATTCTCGTCATCAGCCCCGGCAAGACGACCGTCGTCGATCACTTCAAGCCCAACGCGGAACTCGAGCGCCATTTGGAAGATCGCGGCAAACGCGACATTCTTGAACTCGTCCGACGGAGCAACAATCCTGCGCGGATAACCATCGCGGAACAGCGTCGTCCGCTCGGCCTCGGCCATGCGGTGCTGCAAGCGCGCGAGGCGGTCGGCGACGAACCTTTCGCGGTGATGCTTCCCGACGACATTTTTGACAGCCCGCGGCCGTGCCTGCGCCAGCTCCTCGAGGTAGCCGAGACGCGCGACGCGCCGGTGGTCGCGCTGCTCAAGGTTGCGCGCAGCGAGATCTCGAAGTACGGCATCGTCGACGCGAAAGCGGTCGGCGAGCGGACTTACGAGCTCCGTGGGATGATCGAAAAACCGCCGCCCGAAAAAGCGCCGAGCGAATTTGCGATCATGGGCCGCTACGTGCTGACCCCCGACATCTTCGAATTGCTCGCCGCGGGTCAGCCGGGCGCCGGCGGCGAAATCCAGTTGACCGACGCGCTAATGGCGCTGACCGCGCGTCGCAAGATTTACGGCTACGAGTTTGAGGGCGTCCGCTATGACCTTGGCGATCGCGTCGGGTTCATCTCGGCGCAAATCGGCTTTGGGCTGAAGCGCCCCGACTTGGCGGACAGGTTGCGAGCCTACCTGAAGTCGGTTATCTCACAATAGTAATCGCGCCTCGGACTTTGGATGGGGCAGTAGCTCAGCTGGGAGAGCACTACGTTCGCAACGTAGGGGTCGAGGGTTCAAATCCCTTCTGCTCCACATTTCAGTCTCCGGGTTTTCAGAGATGTCGGAGAATCGATCGAAATCCGCGCGTGTGCGCGCGATTCGCGATCGCGCGCGGACCCGGAGTACGCCTCGATCGGCGGAAATCGCCAGAATCGGGCAAAACCTATCCGAGCCCGATTTTGCCGGGTCCGCGGATCATCGCCGTAGATTCGCCTGCGGCAGGAACGCCAGATTACCCACGCGCGCGATCGACCTACAAGGTGATCGCGTGTGCACCCGCCGGGGTGGTGTGAGGGCTGCCAAGGTGGCAGTCTATGCCCATGCCTGACTACAGCTTGTTCGGAGACGAGCACGTCCGCCGCTACGAGGCGACCGGCGGTAAGATTGGCCACGATTGGAACAACACCAGCTGTCTGGTGCTGCACACGATCGGGCGGAAATCGGGCGAGACGAAAAAGTTCCCGCTGATCTACGGGCGCGACGGCAACAACTATCTGGTTATAGCTTCGAAGGGTGGCGCGCCCGACCATCCTGGGTGGTATAAAAACCTGCTTGCCCACCCCGATGTGAAGATCCAGGTGTGGGACAAAGTGATTCCGGTCCGGGCACGGCCTGCGTCGGCCGAAGAAAAGAAGCGCGTGTGGCCGATCATGACAGCGCAGTGGCCCGACTATGACAAGTACCAGGCCGGAACGAAACGCGACATACCCGTGGTGTTGCTCACACCGCGCTAGCGGCTTGACTCGAGTGTCCGCTCTCTTAACGGAGGGCCGTTACGCCTGGGGAGTTTAAGCCCGCGAGTTTTGGTCAGCGCTGCCTCGCTCGAGGGTTTGGACATCTGGGAGAATCCGTCGAAAAGCGCGCGTGTGCGTGCTACTTGCAATCACACTTATGCCCGGAGAACGCTTTAGGCCTCCGGGAATGGCCAGAATCCGGCAAAACCTAGGCGGGCGCGATTTTGCCACGTCCATGGTAAATTCGCCCTAAATTCGTCAATCGTTTCGGACACTCAATTATCGGTCAACCGCGCGTGAGCAGGCGGTAATTCAGCGATCAATGGTCGCCACGTAGTGGCCGTTCCGCTCGCCTCTGGCCACTCTCCGGTATATCAGCGCAAATCGTCAGACAGTAAGGTTTGAAGGCGCGTGCCCTACGGAACAACCTCATCTTCCAAGTCCATATAGATGATCGGTATTTTCTTCCCGAGGTGGTGGGGTACCACCAGCCGAACTACCCGCACTGGATGATGGAGAGGAAATATGGAAGATGACGTAGTCGCACTATTCACGACCAAGTCAGCACAGGCCTGTCTCGATATTGGCGGTACTCAGTCATGGAGGCTTAATCCTGCGAAGGCGAAAAGCTGCGGTTACGCTGTGCTCTGCAGGAACCCAGACGCCGACTGGGGAGGAAAGGAACTACACCACACGGCATTCATGATAGGACGTATTTCTCCTGTGGTTCCGTCGACTGACACGCCGCGTCGTTGGATGCTGACTTTCGACGAATACGCCTTAATCAACAAACCAGAGGTCTGGAAAAACTGGAGAAATCCGGTACGCTACACGACTTTCGCGAAGCTCGGAATCAGCCTGGCAGAGATCAAGTTCAGACCAATGCCAAAGAGGGCTAATGGATCCGAAGCCAATTCACTTTCGCAGACGGGAACATCGACTAAAATTGATATCGACAACGCGAAGAGAGGGTTAGCTGCTTACTACAATGTGAGGCCGGAGGCCGTTGAGATTACGATCCGGGGATGAGAGCAGAAGAACCAAAGCACTTTCACGAACGAAGTGGGCGATGCTAGTTATTGCCTCGCGATATTCTCGACGGTGATCAGCAGTCCAGGCATGGCTCGCAGAATTCCGAATAGCGACGGCAGTCCTCGATTGATTAGATGAACACCGTGCGCTGCCGCCAAACTATTTTCTTGGGAGCTTCGCTCAATCAGCGCAAAAGGAACGAAGAATGACGCTGGTGGGGCTTCAGCCTTCTCCGCCCGATGGTCCTCCGCCTTAGGCGGCAAGTTGCCTAGTCGGACCCTGTAGATCTCATTCTCCAGTTCTAGGCCGATTGTCTCCGCTTCGATCTTTTTGGCGTCGGCCCTTGACCTGTCGGCGTCAGCTCTTCCCCTCTCGGCATCGACTTTTGCTCTCTCGGCGTCGCTTCTTCCCTTTTCGGAAGTTCGCTTTTGCCAATTCAACGTCAGATCTATGGCACCAGCGAGGACCGCTGTTCCCGCTGTTACAGGAGCAGAAATCACGCCGCCCCCGCATGTAGCGAGTAGGCTCAACCCAGCGACGACTATGCCAGGCCCCGTTGCGAGAAAGTCTACTGAACCCGCGGCAACCCGCACAGTCGGCATCACGGCTTCCGCGCCAAACGAGCGATTTGCCGCCATAAGCGATGTAATGAGTTCGGTCAGCGCTAACGAGGTGGCAGCGACTTCGGAAAGTGGTAGCCCACCATCGCCGCCACCGCGCATCGCCGGGTGGTTAAATCGGACAAGAAATTCGCGCGGCTCCAGCAGACTACGGTCAAAGGGCAACATTCCGCTTTGAACTAATTGGACCATCTCATTGTCTGAAGGATCGATTCTTCGTAAAAGGTGTGGAAGGATCTTGGCGCCATTTTGAGTCACCCAAGAATCGGCGTCTTCCGGAAGTCCCTCCTCCGCTTCTCCGCATAAAAGCGCCGGTCTGTCATCACTTATCTCTGCCTCGCGGATGATCTCAAGCCTATCTGGCTCAGCCAGTCTAATAATTAACTCTCGCAGTACTTCAGCTGACATGGCGGCACCTTCGGGGCAGCTTAGACCTGACCGGCTTAATGTAGAGCGTCCATTCGCCCACAATCTATCCCTAAAAGCAAAAGCGAAACGAAGCACCCAAGGCAGCTTCGTGATTCCAGAGACGGATCATCCCACGTGCGTGGTGAATCGTCGTTGCTTTACTCCTTGCGCTGGAACTGCGCCGCTTGCGGGTTTAGGTCGGTCCAGTTTGCCTGAATCTCAGGAGAAATTTATCCACAACTGCGTGTACTTCAGCCTCCGACAGTCTGAGAAGTTGCGCGATCTCTTTTACTGGATAGACCTCACTATCGATGCCGAAGCGCATCCCGATGATGCGTTGCTCCGGCAGAGGAAAGGCGGCTAGGAGCTGTCTGGTTTTGTCTTCCGGATCAGTCGCCTGCAGCAGAGAAGATTTTCTAGGGCGTCGCTTCATCCATCAACTCGTCTGGGGACCATAGCCATCGCTCACGCAAAGGAGCTACCGAAAACGGATAGATACCTGGTCCATCCTCGAAATTTTTTCGAGAGCAATGTCGCTGTCGGAGAGCATCCTCTGTGCGAAAAATTCCAACCGAAGCAAACTTTGAGCGATTGAGCGAGTGGAATCGATTCAGAGCTATCAACGGTAGCGTGCTGATTTCAATTCCTGTTTTTCTTGAGGGTATCTTGAATCTCCTGGCGTCGATGTTCGTCCAGTTCGCTTTTGATGGCCTTTTCAGCCAGCTTGTTTCGTTCGGTGAACGGTAACGCCAGACACTCACGGCAGACTCCGCTGTTAGCGAGGGCTTCGTCAGGGTTGATGCCGAATTTCCTCTTGAGCATCTCACGAGCTTCGGGGCTGAGCGGAAACTGATCAATCTTAATGTCGATCGACGTCCGACAGCACAGAACGCATTTCATAGAGATTCTCCCGTACGGAAGTCTCGATCATCGCATTGCCGGCGACCATTCCGTTCCCCCGCGGATCCGGGTGGCGCCCCATAAACCCCAGGGCCTCGCACCATGCCCGCGCCTGGATTTGAAATCTTATTGCAAGAAGAGAACGATTTACGAAACTTATTCGGAGAATCCTTCACGTTTTCCCTCTTTCAGAAAGCTCTTCAGCCCCTCGGGGTCTAGCACCAAATACTCGTTCTGCAGAGATACCAGGTGTTTCTGGGCAAACTCGCGCAAATGCTCAGATACTCGCGGCCGTGTTGCTCCAACCAGCTCTGCAAGGTCGTGGTGCCGCACCGGCACAGTCAATCGCATTCCGCCGTCATGGTTAGGGACGCCGAAATTTTCAATCAAATCGAGCAAAACAAGCGCCAAGCGTTCTTCCAACGTACATCCCATTAAGTTGGAGCAACGCAAGTGCACCCGGTCCCATCGTCCCGTAAAACCGGCGGCTATCCGCCTGAATGCCGTCGATCCGATTCCGAGGCAGATCTTTATGAAGCTATTCAATCCTATGGTTCCGACTTGGCAACTTGTGACCGCTTCGCAGCGAGAGTTGTAGGTAATTCCGTTGACTGACGCAGGAAACGCAGGAATCAATCCCGGCGACAAGATGATCGCCGTCGTTCGCCGGCCCTTGCGGTTGACGCACGTTATGCGAGCAACCCCAGAAAGCAAAATCCAGGCGGATTCAGAGGAGGATTTCTCAGAGAAAATGGTGCTCCGCATTTCGTGGCCGGTCACAGTCAGCGCGGCGGCCAAGGTATCGAGCTGATCGACCCTCAGCCAGGAGATGTCCGAAAGCGCCCTCAGGCTTCGCACTCTCTTTTCGCGCGCCGACTCCATTCATCGTGACAGTTACAACTCTATGCACCACACACGCTAGAGCACGTCGTTCTCTAGAGAACGGGGACGCGATTACGCCAGAGGTTCCATGAGAGACTGCCGCGGGCGGCCAAGGGAAGTGAAGGTTTCGTCGGGCGTACAGCGGACTCCGTTTATTGGGTCTGCGCGGGTTGTGATTGGAAGCTCGGATTCAACCCGGTCCCGCGCCGCGACAGCTCCTCGGGGAAATCGACTTGGGAACTTGAGGCCGGTCAGCTCCCGGGACAAC
This sequence comes from Binataceae bacterium (SeqCode), assembly GCA_963789715.1. GTDB lineage: Bacteria > Desulfobacterota > Binatia > Binatales > Binataceae > Binatus. The sequence continues at coordinate 157,570 of CAWBLQ010000004.1, forward strand.
CTCAGCGCGATCTCGCTTTGCACTCTGCTGGGGTCGACAAAGGCGAGAGGAGGACGAGTCCGGTCTGGCCGAGCTGGATGGCGTGCTGCCCTGGCCGGGTCGGAAGCGGCGCAAATAGTGTGGCTGCGGTTAACTCTTCTCTTCTGTTTCCGAGCATCTGGCGAGTAAAGCGACGCTAGCGGATCCGCAGGGCTTGTTCCTGTGCGCTCCAGAGCGGCGGCAGGTCGAGCCGTCGGACGAGCGCAATGACAGTCAATTCGGGAGGCTGCCGGCCTTCAGCGATCGCTTCGACAATTCTCGGAGAAAAGAAACCCGAGCCGAATCAGCCGCAGCACGGAGCGCTTGTCGAGCCCTTCCCGTTTCGACAGCGCGTCAACTGACTCAACCCGGCCCGAGAGCAAGTCGTCCGACCATCTTCGAGCCCGCGCTACGGCCTTTTGTGTCGGATCTCGCCCACGTAAATCGGGTTGGAGAGCAGACTATAGAGCGCTCCGCGTGAGAAAGACTTGCCGCCCCTGATCTTTCCCTTCCGCGACGATTTGGCGGCCGAAACAATTCCCCGCCGATCCAGATCTCTCTTCAGGAGTCGGACACTGCGGAGTTCGAGGTAGCGCTCGAAAGTGTGCTGTACGCCTTTGGCTTCGCTTTCGTTGACCACCAATTTGCGCTCGCGGACGTCGTATCCAATTGGGAGTCTGCCTCCCATCCAGATTCCTTTGCGCTTGGACGCGGCGACTTTATCGCGGATGCGTTCACCGATCACTTCTCGCTCGAACTGCGCAAACGATAGCAGCACGTTAAGGGTCAGCCGCCCATCGAGGTGGTGGTGTTGAACTGCTGAGTGACGGCCGCGAAGGAGACGCGCTGGGCGTCGAAGAGTTCGACCATTCTCGCGAAGTCAGCCAGTGACCGGGTCAGCCGATCGACCTTGTACACAACCACAACGTCGAGCGACCCTTCGCGGATATCCGCCATGAGCTGCTGCAGCGCCGGTCGTTCCATCGAGCCTCCTGAATAGCCGCCGTCGTCGTATGCGGTCTTGATCAGCCGCCACCCTTCACCCGCCTGGCTCCTGATGAATGCCTCACAGGCCCCGCGCTGTGCGTGGAGCGAGTTGTAATCTTGCTCCAGCCCTTCTTCTGAGGACTTGCGGGTGTAAATTGCGCACCGTTTGATCGAGGTATTAGCCACGTACCGCCTCCTTGGCCTGATTCTTCAGACCGAAGAACAGCGGGCCTGACCAGTGTGTGCCGGTGATCGCGCGAGCTACTTCCGAGAGCGACTGGTAACGCCGACCGCGATAGACGACGTCGTGGTCGAGCACCGTGACCCGATGCCTGACGCCTCGACACTCCCGGATCAGTACGGTTCCGGCACCGACTCGCGGTCTCGGAATATGTTGAGCGATCTCGCCGCGGGTGTCGCAAACGCGGTCGAGGATCTTCTGAGTGGATGGTTTGAGACCACCAAACGCTCGTTCCTGGAGCCGGTACGCGATTGCCCGGACCAACAGAACTCGGCTCAGATTGGGCGACGGACTGGCACCAAATACCGCCGTCCATTTCAGCCTCAGCGCTGGTACGTCGAGCGCGAGAAGGTGAGTAACTTCCTGCGCCAGCTCTTCTGAACCGCTGCCAATTCTGTGCTGCCTTTTCCTTCGTTCCGGCGCAGTTGTTTGTCCCATGGATACCTGTTCAGGTGTCCATGTGCGCTCTGTTTGCGCCACAAATCCACTGTTCGCTCGGTGACGTAACTACGCGGAATGTTTGAGGAATTAGCACTGGAAAGGGCGGTTATTTTGAGCCAGAGTCCTGTAGCGTGATTTAGATGAGAGCGGGGCCGACTCTTCGACGAGTCTGGCCCCCGCTGCGACCCACACTGGATGCTGAAATCTACTTCGCGGCCTTCGCCTTCGGAGAGCGTCGGGCCCTCTTACCCCGAGCGGCCAAACCGTAGCGTTTCTTGAAGCAGGCGCGGCATCGAGCGTCGCGTCTCTTTCTGAAGGACGGTGCGAGATCATCGCTGCCGCAATATCTGCAGACCAACCTTTCCGCTTTCGATGTTGCCGGCAATGACAGCTTAGACCGCTGTGCGACCTTCTTGGTGGTATCCGTGTTCCAGTGAATTCTCCTTTTCGGGCCGCAGCTTCAGCGCCCTTGGCCGTCCTCAGCAGTCATTGCTCTGTCGCGGCGGTAAGGGAAGTCTAGAGAATCGGCGCACTCGCAGCGGAATGAACCAGGAGGGTCTCAGATTGTCGCGGCATCCGAGATCAGCTGTCCCACTTCGGAGGGTTTCTTTGCGAGGTCAGCCTTCAAAGACTCTGCCGGTCCGGTCCGTCGGCCGCAATTGCGCCAGTGTCGCAATTCGCTAGCAAACGGATTACAAACATATCAGGACCCGCAAAAAGGGCCGCAGCAGCAGGGGAAGCAAGTCATGAACGGCGGGTTGCAGCCCAACAGATCGCGTTCATGGATGCCAACGGATCTATTGGGTAAAGCTCGAGGCAAGCGAGGCGAGCACGGTCGCCGACCACAGACAGCCTAGCGCCCAACCGCAGACCACGTCCGTCGGCCAGTGCACTCCTAGATGCACCCGCGACACACCAATCAGCAGCGGCGCTGCGATTCCTATCGCATAGGTCAATGTCCTGACACCCAACCTCGTCTCAGTGCCGGCAAACATACGTGCGAGAGTCAGGTAAACTGCGGCGGACTCCGAGGCGTGACCGGAAGGGAAAGACGAACCGGTTGCCGAGACCGCCCAATACAGCGAAGCTGGTCGAGTTCGGGCGACCGCCAGCTTGACCAGATGGTCGAGGGATACGGCGCCAAACATGACGATAGCGAGAACCAGCAGCGGTCTCCAACTTCGGGTCAGCCACGCCAGTATCGCGCCCCCAACGAGAACAGTGATCGAAAGATATAGCGGGTTACCTGCCGTGGTTAGAGCTTTCATCACGCTGGTCAGACCGGCGACCCGATGTGCGGCCGCGTATTGAATGATGGGGGCGTCAAACCGCGCCGTCACCAGGGGTCCGATCAACTTTCGGAGTAGACAGGCGAGGATAGTCAACGCTGCGAATCCGCCGACGAGCGATAGAACCAGACCGGTCTTAGGGATGAATCGGGACACAAGAAGCTCGCGTTGGTCTCACTTGTCGGAACTTCGGGGCACCTGAGGTGTCCAGACCACATGGCCCGTAGTCGCGATGTCGATGTCGACTTGCTTCGCCACAGTTAAAAATAGGACGCTCGGATCTTCCATACCCCATTCGACGTACGGAACTGAAAAGTGTGCTGTGGCAGTCAGGTTGTCTCCGACGAGCTGACCTTGTGCCGTGAGAGCGACATTATGTCTCCCCCCGTGGAGCGTCAGCACCCCTTGCATCGTCGCTTGAAACTGACCTCCCCTCGTCAGTTCTAGAGTAAAGTGCTGAGGGTCGAAAGTTATCTCTGGATACAGTTGAGCCTCGAGGACACTCTCTCGCATCTCATTGTCACGCGCGCCGATGCCCGTGTCGCCGCTCCTGGCGTCGATGACGATGGAACCGCCAGCTTTTCCAGTAGCGGGGTCCGCGATGATGATTCCTCGTTCAAGTTTGAAAGTTCCGTGTGTAGTGTGTAGGTTGCCCGGCAAACGAAATTCAATCAGTGTCTTTGATGGGTCGAGTTCAAGCGTTCCAGACCGCAATTCCGCCGACGCCGCACCATGAACGGAGACTGCTATGGTCAGCAGGTATGCGAAGGCGCAGCTTTTAATGACATTTATGACGCGGCGCGCCATGCTCACAACTTCGGTCCAGAAGCCGGTTGAGGCATGCACCAACTCGAGGGTCGGTGAGTCTTTTGCCTCCTTTAAGTTCATTGTCTACTCACTACAACGATTTATTTGGTAGTGTGAGTCAGTGTGCAGGCAGTGCGGGCTGCGATGCCCACTTCAGCAGCGCCTGCTTCTGGTCGTCGGTAAGGCGCGCAGAGTGATCGAGCGCCGTGTAGTCTCCAGGCGGCATAGAACCGCCGCTGACGTCCTGCTCGATATTCTTTAGTGCATCGGCTTTTTTCTGTCCGTCATAAGTTTGCCAATCGGAAAAATTCAGTACCCCACGCGCCGAGTTGGCGGCGAGGTACGTCGGTGAAACCGACGCGTACCAGGGTGCGCTTCCGCCGGTCGAATGGCACTCGTAACACGATTGCTCAAGGATTGCGTTCACCTGCGGATCGGTACTAACTGCGTTCGTGGAACGTTGAGCGGTCGTCTCGGGAGCCGCCGTCTGCTGCGAACTTGAACAGCCCACAAACAAGAGAGCTAGATCTACTAGCAGCACCATCGGGAGTTGAATCTTGAATATCCGCATACTTTCTAGTTATCGAGACTCAGGAAACGGAGAAGTCCTGCCACGATGAAGATCACCCCTATGCCAATGGTTGCCGCCAAGGGCAGCAACACAGCGGACGGCGGCTGGTTGCGAATCATCAAATCGTTGAACGCCTGCATCGTCCATGTCGTTGGTAGCCATCGAGCGAGTTCGCGCATCCATCCGGGCTCGAAGTCCAGCGGCCACCAGCATCCGCCGATCGCCGCCATCGAAATGCTGATGGTCACGCCCAATGACGGCACCGAGTCGTGCGCGGTTGCAATAGATGCGACCACCAGTGCCAGCGCTGCAGCCGCGAAAGAGATCCCGACCGTCGGTATGATCAAGGCTAGAGGATTGCGCCCAAGCGAGATTCCGAAGAGCGCCCATCCGACCGCGAACAGCACGATCATTTGTGCGATCCCGACGATGAACCGCGCGAATAATTTCCCCAGAAGCAGACCTGTAAGCGGCGCACCACTGACCTGGAGGCGCTTCAAGGTCCCCCAATCGCGCTCATCGAAGAGCGTCAGCGCGATTCCCAGCATCATACCTATAAGGAGAAACGTGACGCCGAATCCGGGTACGTACTGATCGAAGGCGTTCACCGTCACCGCTTCGCCCTCGATCGCAGGTTTCTCGACGAATCCGATATCTCCCGGGAGCATGATCGCCTGAGCCTCTCCGAAGGACTCGATTTGCGATTGGGCCGCCGTTCTCGCTTGTTCGGTGATCCTTCGGCATAACTCGTCGATACGAAGCTCGAATGCGTTGACCTCGACTCGCCTGACGGGATCGACGAATAGAATCAGCCGAGGCTGGCCGCCCGCGGCGACCGCCGCACTGGTTCCCGCAGGAATTAACATCGCTATAGGAGTCCGATCGCGTCGGCTTACAAGGCGTCGCGCTTCGTCGGGATCGTCGAGCACCTCCAAAGCGACGCCGTGCTCTCTGCGCAAAGTCTCAATTATTCCCTGGGCCACTTTTCCGTGATCGAGGTCGACCAGGGGTAGCCGAAAAGAATTCGCCGAGCCACCGTACAGACTGCCGAGCGAGTATCCCGCGACGGTGATAATTACGACCGGCGCGAACAACAGCATGAACAGCACAATCGGGTCCTTGACCAGGAGCCGCGCCTCGTTTTGCGTGGTTAGCCAGATTGCTCGAAGCATAGCGATACGCTCAGAGGACCTGGTCGCGCAGCGTGCGGCCCGTCAGCGCGATGAATGCGTCCGACAGATTTGGGCTGTGCAGGTTGAAATCGACGACGTTCACATCCAGGGTCCGAAGTCCGTGCAGCACCTCCGCGACCTGCGCGAAACTGTTCATCTCGAGGATCGCCTTGCCCTCGCTGACGGTGGTTCCTATTTCGCGCACCCCGGCAAGGCTGCCAAAGCGGCCATCCGGCAACTGCCCGCGATAGGTCAGCTCGATGCGAGGCCGGCTGCCTCCGAGTGAGATCACCTTTTCGAGATCGCCCTCTGCGATCAGTTTGCCGCGATCGATTAGCAGCACGCGATCGCAAATGCGCTCTGCCTCTTCCATGTAATGAGTGCTGTAAATCACGCCCGCGCCCGCATCGGCATAGTGCCGAATCAGCGCCAGTAACTGTTCGCGCGACTGAAGATCGACGCCAACCGTAGGTTCGTCCAGCAGCAAGACAGAGGGACGATGAACAATTCCACAGGCTAGGTTGAGCAGGCGCTTCATCCCACCGGAGAATGAGTGCATAGGATCGTCAGCACGATCGCTGAGGCTCACCTCGTCGAGCGCGTGCTTGCAACGCTCTATTGCGTCGTTGTGGGAGAGTCCCTGCATGCGTGCGAAATGCCATACGTTCTGCGCCGCGCTAAGCGTGGGATACAGGGCGAGCGATTGCGGCACCAGCCCAAGCATCCGTCCCAGTCCAGTCGGGTCGCTCTTTCGCGGCTTACCGTTGATAAGAACATGACCGCTATCGGGTTTAAGTAGAGTAGCCAGAATCGACAGCGTCGTGGTCTTGCCCGCGCCGTTGGGTCCGAGCAAGGCGGCAATTTCACCTGGCCTTACTGCGAGGCTGACATTGTCAAGCGCAAGCCGCGCGCCGTAACTCTTCGAAATCTCGATCGCCTCGAGAAGTGGTGCCTTTGCCGGACTCATTGACTACCGAGAGTTGTTTTGGCGTCGCTCGATTTCAGTTGGCGAACGCCTGTGGAGCAATAGCGGCGGGCTGGCTGACACGCGTGAGCCTGGCCGTTACGCGCATAGCGCCGGGCCAGACGCTGAGGCAGAACGGCAGCACAGCGCGCGCGAGTGCGTTGTTCAAGCCGTGGTCGGCGACCTCGGCAAGACGCATCTGGAGCAGCATTGCGGAGCGCAGTTTTGGCTGAAAGACCTGCGCCGGCTCCGCTGCAAGATACGCAGCGGCGGCATGGCGGGCAGTATGCAGCGCGATGGATATGCCGTCACCGGTGAACGAGGGGATGACGGCTGCCTGATCGCCAATGCAGTAGAGCCCATCCTCCGTTGTGCGACGGATGTAACCGTAAGGGATATGAGTGACAACGATCGGTTTGTCGAGCAGCGGCTCGGCACCGTCAAGCCGCATTGCGAGGTGGGGACAATCCTGCTTCATCTTCGCAAGGAGGCCCTCCCAGCGAAGACCCGCACTTGCAAAATACCAGCGTTTCACCACCAAGCAGAAATTCGCAATGCCGTCTTCCACCGGTTGGATACCGCCGTAGCCTCCGGAATAGAGCATCAACTCGGAGGCGTCCGCCAGGTCAGCGGTCTGGGCGGCAGACAACCGATAATACATCTTAAAGGCGACCCATTGGTGAGGGTCCTTCGGGCGACGGTGGCCGCGCAGATCGTGCTTGCCCGTGGCGAGAAAGGCGGTTGGAGCTTCGTATGTGGTGCCGTCGTCGAGCGTAGCCTGCCAGAGGTTGGCGGTCGCGCGGCGGAGCGATTGCACACTGCGACCGCGCTCGACGCGGATTCCGGCGGTGACAGCCTCGGCAATGAGCGCTGTATCGAGCGCCTTGCGCGTGAGCGAGGCTGCGCGAAAAGGTAGCGGAGCCTGCGCGGCGCGTCTGGCTGCGGCAAGGCGAACGTAATCGATGGGCACCGCGCCACGAGAGGCCACGTCGATGCCAAGGGCATGCAGGTCTTCAAGAGCCTCACCGCTTAGGAATTCTCCGCACACCTTATGGCGCGGCGTGGGCTCGCGTTCGATCAACGTGACGCTTCGTCCCTTTCGGGCGAGCGCGATGGAAGCGGCACAGCCTGCCACTCCACCACCGATGACGAGAATTTCGTCTTGCAAGGCATTGCTCCTGATTCACGGATGTTCCATCAATAAGTAACTGGATTCCGTATTTCTAACTGTGGTGAAGATCGTTGGACAGCTGGGTGGTTACGGGCCTGTAGTCAGCTCGGATCTGAAGGGAGCCAGCTTCGGGAGATAGACCATGCGCTACCGTTCGACCGCAGCGCGTGGTGAGTTCGTTCCAGTTGAGCCCTAGGTCGACCAAAACGATGGAGGCGAGGGTGAAGGCGATGACGCCAACCGCCGACAGTACATCGCCTAGATGGCTCCAGTAGGCGGGCACAAGGTTGAGCACGCGGCTCGAGACAAAGACAAACGTGACCGCATAGGAGCGGGCCATCCACTGGCGGTGGACGGCGATCTGTCTGTTACGCGCGGCGATCACGGCAGCGGTAGTGCAGATGATCCATGCAGCGCCTTGCATGGCGGTCCCAGGCAGCCCGGGACGTCCGGTGGCAAGGGCGATCCCGGTAAAGGCGCCGATGATGACGGAAATGAAGTACACGCGGCCTACGACGCGATGGAGCTTCAGGTGACGCTGCCGAAGGCGCGACGAGAACTGCAGAGGGCCGGCCAGCAGAGCGAAGGTTCCGCAGAGCGTGTGCGGGATGAGGAGTCCGCGGTCGGCTATGACCTGCAGGCGGTAGGCATGGTACATGGGGTAATCGATGAAGAGAAGGACCTCTGACGTGATGAAGACAAAGAGCGTCGTGACACCAAGAAAGATCCAGAGAACGGCTTTGAATCTCGAACGGCTGGCACTGAGTGTAGGCAGGATGGAAGATGCCATTATTCGCCTCTCAGATGGTTAGACCTGATGAGGTGCGCCACGATGGCAGTCCGAGCGATATGCTTTACATCTCTTAGTCTAACGAGACGCTTCAGAATCACCGACCTCACTTCCATCGCCCCACGCACAAGCGTCCCGGGCGCCAATGTTCTACCGTCACCACCTCCCGCGGAACATCAGCTGCAGCCAACAGGCGTACCCAATCATCCTTCCGAAAGGCTCGCCGGAACGACACCGGCCCATCGTGCCTCACAATCGGGTGCCACCGCACCAACCCAAACATCCGATAACTCCACTCCGCCCGTTCCAGATCGTTGATAAACCAACCCAGCTGCACGGTCGCTTCCATCCGCCGCAGCAGCGCGACGATCTCTTCGTCCTCTAGATGATGTGCCAGCAGCGAACTAACGACGATATCCATCGGCTTCTCCGGCCGATACACTCTGGCATCGCCGGTCACCCATTTAATTCCCAGCTCCTTCGGCGTGGACTCCGCTGCCGCGCGCGCCGCATGAGGATTCAAGTCGATTCCCGTCAACTGCACAGGGATGCCCCGTCTCCGTGCCCAGCCCGCAATCTGCCGCAGTAGATCTCCACCGCCACTGCCCAGGTCGATGATGCGCATCGGCTCACGCAAGCCGCGCGGTAGCCGCTCCAGCCACGTCAGCGTCGGCCGATAGCCCAGCAGCCAGCGATTCGCTTTCTCCAGACTCCGCAGGCAGTCACGGAAATCCTCATAACTGCAGTCACCATCCATAAGCTCCGGGAAGTCACGCGGAGAAACCCGCCGACTGAGATCACGCGATTCATGCCCTACAGGGCTAACCATGTTGTTCGATTTCGGTCTAATTCTCGGAACGATTCTCCTTGGTGCCCGGGCGACTATTTCGTTGGACACGCTCCCCGATAGAGGTTGGCTTTCCGAAATTTGATCGAACCGCGATTCCAAACGACTCATACGCTAATTTCAGCGCGCTCGTTCGACTCCGTCACAGGAGCGTGTTTTTTTATTGCGCTCTTCATTTCTTCACGACTGATTTCCAACGTCGTGAACAGCGGCCAGACGACTCGGACTAGAAACGATCGAGGGCTTATCCCGGCACCCGAGTTCAATAACCTGCTCCGATAATTCGGAATCAAGCCGTCGCCAGGCATCTTGAATCTTGAAAGAACAAAAGCCAGGTCGGCGATGGTCTCCTCTCGGTCGTCGCCCAGCTCTAACTGAAGCATGGACCGATAGAAGCCGGCGTGTGCGGCCTCGTCCCGGGCGATATGAAAGAAGATTGCCTCCAGCACTTCATCACCAGCATCGCGAGCTTTGTTTCTCTGCAGGTTGTAAGCCGTAAAGGTTGCGCCTTCCTGCAGAGCGCCATAACACGTCATTTGGCGGACGGTCTGAAAAGGCAATTCCCACTTCGCTGAAAAGATCGCCGTCTCTAAGGCTTCGAACTCCGCCGGAGAGCGAAGACCCGAGCGAATGAGATATTCTCGAAAGGCCAATCCATGCCGAGACTCTTCAAAAGCCCAACAAGTCTGAAACCAGGCCATCCCAAATATGGAGCGCGTCAAATCGAGTGCTTTGGAACTGTAGTCAGGCACGTAGAGTTCTTCTGTGCAGAAGATCTCAACGCGGTCGCCGACTTGGTCAGTCGCCTTACCGGAGTCCAGTTTCTCCCACGGCACGTCGTTGAAAATATTCCAGCGCCGCTTGTTCTCCGCCGTTTCGAGGAATTCGAGATATATCCGATATGCGTGCTCACGCATCCTTGAGGGCATTGTCTCGCTCACTTTTCGGTCGACGCGTCCGGGTCAATCAACTCGCCCGCATTCTGAACGGGCGGTCTCGACGGATCTTCGATGTACGATGTCGTCCCGCGCGTGGAGGCGTTGTTATTCGGGTGAAGCAAGGCAGCAGACGGACGTAGCAAAGGGCCTGCCATTGCTTTACGCTAGTATCGTTAGGCAATAGCACGGCTTCTCATCTGCGTGCCTCGACAACGACTTCAGTTCGTTCAAAGATTTGAACGCGTGGAAGGCGAACGTACAAACTTTTGAACGAAGATACCTTCGGGAGCCCTCGGAATTAAGCGGATTGTTAACGAATTTTAATCTTGAATAGTGGTATCGCGTTTGCTCACAAGCCATGCGACGATTCGCGACCTTTGAACAAGAATGACGGACCATAAACCGAGCGGGAATCTCTGGGCGCTTAGTTCCCTGGCGAGCACAATTGGTGCGGGCGACTTCGCCGTAGAGGATCACGATTCCTTTCAACGGCAGGAATTCGTCTTTGCTGCCCTCAACCTCCTGCTGATTGGCGCGCTGTTTGCGCTGCAAGCAATCTCAAAGATCGTCCGGGGTAGGCCTTCCCAATCCGTCATCGTCGTCCTAGGTGCCGGGTTTACAATTCAGGCGGTCTACTTCATCTGGCTTCGCACGAAGAACGCGAGAATTTCCCAGAGCAGACGCCGGTTACTCACGTTCTGGTCTCTTGGATTCAACTCGATACTGGCGTTGGTGCTCACGTCATTAACCATCAGAGGAGACACTGCCTACTACGCGCTGATGCTTCTTCCCATACTCGAAGCGGCCTTCAGGCTCGGCCTTGGCGCCACGATCGCGGTGATCGTGCTGGCGGACTTCATTAGCTTCATGGGCGCGTACGGGCTCAAATTCGGCGAGTACATAGAAGCGGGCGCGATGTCGGTGATTTACAGCGTGATGGGAGTGCTGGTGTGGTTGCTGGTCAACAATCTTCGCGCGCGCGAGGCAAGCTTCGTGCGCAATCTCGAGGAACTCGAGCGCACCCGTCAACAATTGCTCTCCGAAGAGAAGCTGGCAGCGATAGGCAGATTGTCCAGGGCAATCGCGCACGAGATCCGAAATCCTGTTGCGATGATTTCGAGCTCATTGGCTACCGCCACCCGGCCGGGTCAGCACGAAACAGAACGAGAGGAAATGTTCGCGATCGCGGCGAAGGAGGCCGATCGTCTCGAACGGCTCACCACCGACTTCCTGCTCTATGCGCGTCCGCGCCCCGTGCAGCTCGCGCGGGTCAACCTCGCCGACACGCTGAACTACGTCGCTACCGTCGCCCGCGCGCATGCGGCCAACGAAGGCGTAACGATCGATGTCGCTGTTGGCAGCAATCTCGAGGGAGATTTCGATGCGACCCAGATGCATCAGGCGCTCCTGAACCTGGTGCTGAACGCAATCGATGCGTGCGATAGAGGCGACCTGGTGAAACTCGACGCTCAGAAAAACGGAAACGGCAATATACGAATCGACGTAGTTGATCCAGAGGGACCGATCCCCGCTGACGTTGTGGCGCGCATTTTCGAGCCTCTGTTTACCACCAAGCAGGGCGGCAACGGACTTGGACTCGCGATCGCGCGCAATATCGCACGAGCCCACGGCAGCGACATCGTATTGAGAATCAATGAACCGCGGCGGGTATGTTTTTCGATTGAGATACCGGTGCACTCCGGGAGCCAATCTCTCAGATAGGGGACGGACTATGGGGAAGATACTGATTGCAGATGACGAACCGCATTTGCGGCGGATTCTCATTTCCAATCTTAAGCAGGAGCATCACGAAGTCGTCGAGGCGGCCGGCGTCAAGGACGCGCGGAGCGCCCTTGCCGAGCATACATTCGACGCTGTTATAACCGACCAGAAAATGGGCGATGGTGAAGGATTGGACGTCCTCGCGGCGGCGCGGGAGAACGATCCGACCTTGTCCGTCGTTTTTCTTACCGCGTTTGCGACAATCGAACTTGCAGTCGAGAGCATGCGTCGCGGCGCGTTTGATTTCATCACTAAGCCCTTCGTTCCTGAAGTTCTGCTCGCATCCGCGACGCGCGCGATGGAGCACACGCGGCTGGTGCGTGAGAACAGCAGGCTTCGCGACACGGTGGTGCGCCTCGAAGGCTCGTCGGAGATCACAGGGCGCAGTGGGACGATTCGCCAGCTTCGCGAAAAAATTGCGCGCGTTGCACCAACCAACGCTACCGTTCTCATCACTGGAGAAACCGGAACCGGCAAGGAGCTGGTCGCCCGCGCGATTCATCGCAACAGCTCGCGCGCCGAGAAGCCCCTGGTTGCGGTCAATTGTGCGGCGTTCACTGAAACGCTTTTGGAAAGCGAACTGTTCGGACATGAGCGGGGAGCTTTCACTGGTGCCGACCGCGCGCGCGACGGAGTTTTCGAGGCTGCGCACGAAGGCACCCTCTTTCTCGACGAAGCCGCCGAAATGTCGCTGCCGGCACAGGCCAAACTGCTGCGGGTGTTGGCCGATGGGCTGGTCACGCGACTCGGATCGACCAAGCCCCGGCACACTGATGTGCGATTGCTGGTCGCGACTAACAGAGATCTGAAGAAGCTCGTGCAGGAGGGCCGCTTTCGCGAGGACCTGTACTATCGATTGGCGGTGGTGCCGCTGACGGTTCCTCCTTTGCGCGATCATCGCGACGACATACCCGAGCTTTGCGTCCTCTTCCTCGCGCAAGCGGCGCGCGATCTTAAGACGCCGCCTCGCAGAATCAGCGCCGAGGCGATCCGCACTCTCCTTAGCTACGATTTTCCCGGGAATATCCGCGAACTTCGCAACCTCATCGAGCGCGCCTGCATTCTCTCAGTTCAAGAGGAAATCACGTCGGTGAATTTCCCGGTGTCAACGCCCCGCAGCGCAAACGGCGTTGCGCCCCGCAGTTCCGCCGACCTCAATCCCGACCATCTCGCCGAGATGATGCCTGAGACGCACAACCTTCGAGACTTTCTTGCCTCGCTGGAAAAGGCGGTGATTCAGCGCGCGCTGAAAATTGCCGACGGCGCTCAGGCGGAAGTCGCACGCCGGCTTGGAATGTCACGAAGCGACCTTTCATACAAGCTCGGCAAACATCGCATCAAAGATGCGGCTGACTGAAGGTTTTAGCTAACCAAGTACGGCAGGAGAGCCAATGAAATCTGATTCGAAACAAATCAATAGAGCAGCACCACTCTGGACGATGCTCGCATTGTCCCTGCTCGCAGCAGTCTCGTTTGCGATTCCGGCGCTTAGCCAGGACGTGGCTCCGCTGTCACAGAACCCCGCCGCTCAATCGGCTGCGGCCACGCAGACCCCGCCGGGCGAGAACAATCAGGTCTATTCCGATCCGCTGTCGGGATTTAATGAGCCGATGTTCACATTCAACCTCAAGCTCGACGATTGGGTGCTGCGCCCCGTCGCCACCGGATACGCCGACATCGCGCCGACGCCCGTTCGCCAGAGCGTCGGCAGATTCTTCGACAATGTCCGAGTCATCCCGCGTTTCGCCAACAACCTGTTTCAGCTCAAGCTGGCCGAGGCCGGCGGCGAAGCCGCCCGTTTCGGAATCAACACGACGGTCGGAGTGGCGGGCCTGTTTGACCCCGCCGACGAATGGTTTGGACTCAAAGAGCACCCCAACGACTTCGGCTTGACCATTCGCTACTACAACCTCCCGACCGGCCCGTACGTGATGCTGCCGTTCTTCGGGCCTTCGACGGTTGGCGACACGGTCGGCCTCGTCGCCGACGGTGCGATGGACCCTATCAGCTACTTCGTTCCATGGTACGTCTCGATTGCAGTGGCCGGCGGGCAGCGCGCGATTGAAGCGGTGAATTACCGTTCACTGAATCTCAACCAGTTCGAGCAAGCAGATCGGTATGCGATAGATCTGTACGGCTCCGTTCAAGACGCGTACCTGCAGACGCGCGATCATCAGGTCAAGAAACTCCACGAGGAAGAGTGGTAAAATGTTCGTCTTCGGTTTGTTGACGGTCGGCTGAACGGTTATTCGCCCTATTGTCGGCTGAATCAGCAGAGCCGCTGGGAATTTATCATGATCTGGGGCGTGCTCTGGTCGCGGAACGTATCTGGATCGCATCCAGGAACGGGCTTGTTTGCAGCGCAAGCTTCACCCATCGCCATGAACAAGTACACGGCCGAGGCCGCGACTACGTTAACTCTTGTTTTGATCTTCACACTCATCGCCTCGTTCGTCTCCTCGTGCGGTACCGGTGGCGGCGCTCGCGGTCAGTTTCCAAAGTCCCAGCTCTCTCCACCGTGATACCGTGCCAGCACGTTTTTCGCGATCAGGATCCTGTGGACCTCGTCCGGGCCGTCCGCGAACCGCAGCGTCCGGGCGCCCTGATACATGGCGGCGAGCGGCAGGTCGCCCGAGACTCCCGCCGCGCCCCACACCTGGATCGCGCGGTCCACTACCCGCTCGTAGGCAGCCGGGACGAAGACCTTATTTCCCCAAGATAGACGTTACTTAAAGCAGAGGCTGTGCCACCCCATCGGCGGGACGATTGCACGAAGAAGCCTTTGCGATGGTGCGAAGCGAACGACGCGTGGCTCTTTCGGATGCATTATCGACCCTTTGGTAGATACGCTCACGGACTCAAATCCTTCTCGGTCCGCACGTTTTTCTTATGCCCGAGCTCTGGCAAAGACCTTGCTTAAAAAATTTCAGCAGTTCCGCGCGATGTCGAGGTAAAGGCGATGCTCTACATGATCGGTGCTGCCCCGCGTTCCGGGAAAACCACACTTGCCCGACGGATGTTCGCCGAGTATGGAGTCCCGTATTTCTCGATTGACACTCTAATCGCCAGTTTGGCAAGCGCGTCCCCTGAACTTGGAATGCGGGTGAGCGATCCTGCGCTAAAGCGGGTGGAAATAGTATGGCCGACGATTCGCAAGGTCGCCAGCGATGTAGTGCAGAGCAGCGACGATCTCCTGCTGGAAGGCGACGTGCTTTTACCCAAGCATTTGATTGAATTCGGTCACAGTACCCACGCCGGCATCAAGGCATGTTTCATCGGCTATGTGGACGTGCATCCTGTAAAGAAGCTGCGCGCAATTCGGGAGCATGCCGCGGACGGAACCGACTGGACGGAGGAACTCGACGATGCCCGTCTACTCGACCTGATTGGCGAGCTTCGCACCTTCAGCGAATACCTGCGACGCGAATGCTGCCACTATAAGATTCCGTATTTCGACGGGTCGACATGTTTCGCGGGCGCGATTCGCGAAGCCAAAACCTATCTGCATTCGGCCGCCCTGCTCGATCCTCCGCACCTGCCGCCATCTCGTTAATCCAGCTTGCGCTTGCCGCAATAGGGCAGCGTAGTTTCGTCGGCATAATTCATCGACTCGGACGGCTCAATTTAGAAATTTCACTTGCGATAAGCTTCCTCTCTTCTGCTATCTTCCTCTGCGCATCCTGAGCAAATGTAACGTCGGCGGTTGCTTCATTCAGAGTTTTTTCAGAACTGCTGACAGTCTCGCGGGCTGACAACGTACCCAACTGCGCTTTCACATGCGCGTTGAAGAGGCCGGTCGATTTTTCCCGCATCGACGGCGAACAGTCGCCTGGAAGAGTATTCAGATAATTCCGCCAATCGATGTATGCCTGGCGTGCCTGAGCTTCGTCAAAGATGGCTCGGTCCAAGCTCACTTGGGCGGCCTGAACGTTTGCCTTTGCTCTTTCAAGTTGTGTTCGGCACTCCGTGGTATGTTCGTCGCTTGCTGGCAGTTGCTCCGTCGCAAGCCTCAGCATTTCATTAAAAGTCAAAAGACGTGTGTCGCAAGGCATCGAATCACTCGGCTATTTGACCAGAACTTGACCTTATGACTGCTTTTTCGTGCCCGTAGTTCGAAACTATCGAGATGACCTTGCTAGTCGTGTCCGGTTTTAAGATTGAACCAAATATAGATGGTTCACGTCCTAGTAGGTTCAAGAAGCCGCCCTTGCCAGTGAACCAGGACCATAGAGTTGGTTTACATTCAGAAAACGCGGTTGTGCACTAGCTTTCGCAAGTGAAGCATTAGTCTTACGCGTTGGTACTCCGATCGAATTCTCGATCTTATCCAAGCGCACAATCATCTGGCGACCTTGACGAATAAGCAGATGCTGACGCTCGAACTCGGCTAAGCGTTCGGTGACTCTTGGCCGTGACGCACCCACCAGACCGGCCAAGTCCTTCTGGCTGAGGCCGACTCGCAACAGAGTGCCCCGTGACTCTGCGACTCCAAATATCGAACACAATTGAAGAAGGGCAAATAAGAGGCGCTCGCGAAGGTCGAGGCTCCCTCCTAAGAACCGATACCATAGCATCAGATTTTTTTCGTGGAATTTTCTTAAATCAGATCTCGGTGTTTCCCTGGTGATGAAGTCGAATTGGTCCCAGCTCACACTGCCGACCTTGAAATTGCTATGAGCCTCGCATCGAAAAAGCCACCGGCTGACTGGGATAGAAACAAACTGGGGGATTGGACCTGGCGCGACTAGAGCTATCGTTACAGGCTGGCCCGCCAGGTTCAGGCACGTGATCTTCGCTACTCCCCTTAGCAGAACGTGGACACCTGCTGCGAGTTCCTCTTCCGGAAGAAGCGCACCCCTTCTGAAGTTTGCCGTATTAAGGCCGAACGCAAGCTTGCGCAAGGCGTCGGGTGACAGAAACGACAAGGGTTCCAATCGATTCAACAAATCGAGATCGGTGCGAGTCGCGTTTTTCCGTCTGTCCATTTTCCTTTCTTTTTCTGCCTGAAACGCCTATCGAAAAAGGAGCAAGGCCCATACGTCCGGGGCTGCAGGTTGACCTTTCGTAAAGTTTTGGCCTCCGAATTGCGGACGCTATCAGGTAAGCGGCTTCTAGCGCCGCAAAAAATGTCTCCGATGGAACCAGTGCGCAATTCTTTGGAGACACCGGCGGCGTTCGCTTCCGCCCACGCGCGTCAATCCAGCTTGCGCTTGCCGTAATAGGGCAGCGTAGTTTCGCTTTCGCTGCCAGCGTCGGTCTTGGGTTTTTCCTTTGCGGCCCGGGAAAGGCCGGCGCTGTACATCGCGAGAGTGCCCGGCTCGATTACATCGCGGTCCGTGACGATGTTAAGGCAAGCGGGCCGTCCGGAAGCGAGTGCCCGCTTGAGGGCAGGCGCGATATCCGCCGCACGCTCGACCAGTTCGCCCCGCGCGCCCAGACCCTCGGCGGCGCGTTCGTAATGAACCATCCCAAGTTCGGTGGCCATGCTGCGGCCTTTTCCCCACATCAGCTCCTGCCCATGCTTCGACATCCCCCATTGCTGGTCGTTGTTGATTACAACTGAGATGGGCAAGTTGTTCTTTGCCGCGGTATGGAATTCCGCAAAATTGAGCCCCGCCGATCCGTCGCCGACAATGCAGAAGACTTCGGCGTTAGGATGAGCCGCCTTGCATGCGAGTGCGAACGGCATGCCGGTTCCAAGGCATCCGAGATAACCGTGGGTCAGGAATCGTCCCGGGTGGCGCGCCGTCCACGCGTTCGACATCCAATTGGCGGTCTCGCCGCCGTCGGCGACGACGATCGCGTCGGGACTCAAGGTCTTCGCGATCTCATGCACCATCCGCGCCGGATGAATTGGCCCGGGCCTGTCTTTGAGCGCCTCGTCAAAGCGATGACGCATCGCATTGCGCACCGCGTTCAGCCGCTCGGTCCATTCCGCATGATGATCGAACTTCGCGCCCTTCGCCGCTTCGCGTGCCTGGCGCAGGAATTCGCCGCAATCGGAAACGATGCCGAGCTCGATATTCCGATTGCGCCCGATCTCCTCGGGCTCGATATCGACCTGGATTACGCGAGCGTCGCCCGGAATCACCGAGTTGCGTCCTCCCGTGAACATCCCGATTCGCGTGCCGAGCATTATTACCAGGTCTGCGCTGCCGCCGCTTTTCGCATGGATCGCGGGATGAATCGCGCCGAAGCCGCCGAAGCATAGCGGATGCTCTTCGGAGATCGAGCCGCGCGCCTTCGAGTTGGTCATTACCGGCGTGTTGCTCAACTCGGCAAAGCGTGTGAGCTCCGCAGCCGCCTGCGCGAACCATACTCCGCCGCCGGCAAGGATCGCAGGGCGCTTGGCCTCGTGCAGCCATTTGAGCGCCTGCGCCAGCGCGGCTCTGCTGGGACCGGCGGACTCCTTGAGCCGATCTTTCGGAAACTCGACTCGCTCCTCATCGACGCGTGCGAACAGCACGTCAATCGGCAATTCCAGGAATACCGGCCCGGGACGGCCGGTTGTCGCGTGACGGAATGCGGCTGCCAGGTACTCTGGAATCCGCTCGGTATGCGTGACGCTGCGCGCCCACTTGGTGATTGGCCGCAGGATGCCCATCTGATCGACGGCCTGCAGCGGCAGCTTGTCATCGTCGGCGAGCGGACTTCGCCCGCCGATCAGAATCATCGGGATCGAGTCCATGAACGCGTTGGCCACCCCCGTTACCGCGTCGGTGACGCCTGGTCCCGCGGTCACAATAGCGACGCCCGGACGCCCCGTCGTGCGAGCCCATCCGTCAGCCATGTGTGCCGCCGCCTGCTCGTGACGAGTATCGATCACGCGGAAGCCGTGAGCACTGCAGGCCGCGTAAATCGCATCGAGATGGCCACCATGCAGCGTAAAAATTTCGTGAACATCCTCGTGCTCGAGCGTCCGTACCAGCATCTCGCCGCCGTCGATCTTTGCCATTGGTGAATCTCCCTCTACTGCGCGAAGTACTATCTGCCCATTCGCACGCAAGGACCATGCGACGGTTAGTTTATAGACCCGCGACGCGAATTCGGCCAGGCGAACGCCGCCATTTGAGTTGTCCCGAAAGGAATCATTGCAGCGATCGGATACACCTCGCGAATGAAAACTCGTCATTGAACGATCATTCATCGCAGGCACGACGTACGCAGTTCGTCTTCATCCGCCGAACACGACCGTGTGGAGCAAAAAAATGGAGACCTACCGCGAGCTGAACCTCGAAATCCCTAAAGACATCGAGTCCGTCAAGGAAAGCGTTCATCGCTTCGCCAAAGATTCCTTCGCCCGGCGTCCGCGGTGCTCGACCGAATGACCGATCCGCGCGAGGTGGTTGCGCTCGATTCACCGCTAAGAAAGGTCTTCAAGCAGTCATACCAGTTGGGCTACCACGTCGCGGGCCTTCCCGTAGAGATCGGCGGAATGGGACTGCATGGGCTCGGACTGCACGTGCTGATCGAAGAGATGTCGTGGGGCGCCGTGGATCTGGGGTTGAGCCTTCTGTGCGCCAGCTTCCCTTTTGCCGCGGCCGCCGCGAGCGGCAATCCCGAGCTCTACGAGAAATTCGTTCGGCCTTATGTAGCCGATCGCGAAGGAAGCATGATCGGATGCTGGGCGATCACTGAACCTCAACACGGCTCCGATGAACTGGCGCCGGGTACGCCGCAGTTTCACAATCCGCGCGTTACCGGCCAGGTCGTCGCGCGGGTCGATGGCGACTCGTACGTAATCAACGTGCAGAAGGCAGCGTGGGTTTCGAACGGCACAATCGCAACTCATGCGGCGCTGTACCTGACGACCGACCGCAAGGCCGGCATGGGGGGCGGCGGTATCGCATTCGTTCCGCTCAACCTGCCCGGCGTGTCGAAGGGCAAGCCGCTCAACAAGCTCGGCCAGCGCCGGCTCAACCAGGGCGAGATTTATTTCGACAACGTCAGGATCCCACGCTGTGCCTAGTCAAAACCTAGACCCGGACGTAGTGATGATGGAGCCCGCCGAGGATTGGTATCGCCGCGATACGGCCGATCTTCTGCGTCCCGCGAAAATCCGGAGCATCTTATCTAGTGAGAGATGGGTCCGGACCTCATTGTAGTACGAAGTGTATGCCTTCAGGACGGCGCGCAAGTGCGCTTCGCTGAACACGATGAGGTGGTCGAGTGATTCGCGACGTATCGATCCGATCAGCCGTTCAACGTGGCCGTTCTGCCACGGCGAGCGTGGTGCCGTAGGGCGATCCCTGATCCCCATTGGGCGAATGCGGCGAGTATAGGCTGGACCGAATGCGCCGTCGCGGTCGCGAATCAGGTGACGCGGAGCTTCGTCCCATGGAAAGGCATCAACCACCTGTCCTGCGATCCACTCGGCGGTCGGATTGTTCGTCACCCTGATTTTTACCAGTCGCCTTCGGGCGTGGCGAAGAATCACCAGGCCATAGAGCAGTTTGAACGAGATCGTTCGCACTACGAACAGATCGATAGACGCGATTCCTGCGGCATGATTGCACAGGAAGGTCTTCCAACCCTGGGAAGGTGGACCCTGCTGCCTCGTCATATACCTCGCCACGGTTGATTCGGCGACTTCGATGCCGAGCATCATCAGCTCGCCGTGTATCCGCGGCGCGCCCCACAGTGGGTTCTCCTTGCTCATCCGTCGGATGAGGTCGCGGATCTCGCGGTCGATTCTCGGGCGACCACCACGTCGGCGGGATTTCCGGCGCCAATAGGCCCGAAAGCCGCGCCGATGCCAGCGGATCACGGTCTCCGGCTTGACCACGGTGATCACATTCAGAATCGAGGGGAACGGTTGGTACATCCAGACGAAGATTAGCCGGTCGATGTTTCTCAGCCACACCCGAGACCTCGACTTGCGGCTCAGGCCGATCACCTGCTGCCGCAGAACCAGAATTTCAGCTTCCAGTCTCCCCCGTGATTTCAATCGGGATCGTACGACGAGGAAGAGATTGGTCAGGAACGCAAACATTGCGCCCCCCACTAGCACAGCCATCGCCCTTCGTCACCCCGGACGAGGTTTTCGGTAGCGACAGGATTACAGAAGGGACGGTTCAGGAGCGACGGCTTCTGTTAGTTTGCCAGTACCGAGGTAATACATAGGCCGCTTTCGGTGCGAGGGCTTTCTGAGCCTCAGCTGACTCGGCAGGTGGGCTACTCGGAGTCGATATTGATAGTGAGGCTCTGTCAAAAAATGCACTATCCAGGATCTTCGCGTCAGGCACGTGCCTGTTGGCGTCGCTTAAGCCACATCCATCCAATCCGCGCACCCATTCGCCTAAGCAAATACGTCAGATCGCCGAGAGTATCGAAAAATTCGGGTTCGTGAACCCAATCCTGACGGATTCCGAAGGCAGAGTAATCGCCGGCCACGGGCGGATCGAGGGCGCGAAGCTACTCGGGATCGAGATGCTGCCGACCATCCCGCTAGCCGACCTGACCGAAGCGCAGATTCGCGCCTACGTCCTCGCCGATAACAAGCTGGCCGAGAACGCTGGCTGGAATGCCGAATTGCTGGCGCTCGAGCTGAACTACATCGCCAGCTCGCCTTCGCTTCGCGATCGACGGCCAGCCCCTGGGACATGGACGCAGCCCGATCGAGGTTTAGTGCGCGACGCTCTCTCACGGCAGCAGCCAGGATATCCAGATCGATTCTGATCCTCCTGGCGCACAGGTTCTTGTCGATAACGATCCCGTGCCCTATGCCACTCCCACCACGGTGACGCTTAATCGTCGCGACGATCACGTTCTGGTCTTTCGCAAGGCGATATGATGGTTGGCCGCATTAATCGCGTCGCGCAGGCCGCACTGACCTTCGCTGCTGGGGTCGAGTAGAGTGTTCACCGTGATCGTCGCTGCGCGCGATAGTCCCGACATTGCAAGGAATAGAAGAGTCAATGCAATCGCCGCCGACGTAAAGCGTCGATTCAAGCCTGGCATGGATCCCTCCCCGCGGCGCTCCTGACCACATTGGCAATTTCCACCGGCTGAACTAGCTCAACGTTGCCAAATGATTTCAGAACGATATATCACCCATTCGCAAAAATAATAAATCCGAATCATCATTTGGCACGAATTTCCGTTTAAACGCTGGCATAGATGCCGCTCTTCGACCCGTTCAAAACACAAGGTCGGGATGGTCCGGACTTAGCGCTTCCTCACGGATCGCGATCGGCGCGTTGATAAAGCGACTCAGCGTCGCGTTCGAAACCACCAACGAATTCGCCCGGACTAGATTTCGAGAAACCACAGGGTGAGACAGCTTCACGGCGGCCCGCTAAGGCAACGGACTAGCTATCCGCTGCGCCTTAAAATCGCGTAGGTGAATCAATGGATATTCAGCGACTTGGTCTCAACTTGGACTGTCGCCACGCGATGGCATGGGCAGATTCTCGTGCGGGCGATTTCTTTCGGTAGTGCCTTGGGGTTGATTCGAACCTGTTTTAGCGACGTGAAGTGCCGGGTTGAAAGCCCGTCCGCCCGTCCAAACTGAGTAATCCTGCACAGTAGTTCAGTCCACCAAAGACCGTACTTTCCGCCGGTATTCGCCCTCGTGGTGGTCAGCTCGCGCGCGTGAGTTACCCGCATATGGCCGCACGTTTTGAACTGCTCGAGCGAGTATTCATTGTCGGAGGCGAGAACGACTTCGAGCTTGGCAGCCTCGCGCGCGTGAACGATCCGCATAAGCCGCATTTAGAAAACCGATCCGGGCTGCACAAAGATCATGTTGCTGATCTGCTTGTTCGGAAATACCGATGAAACCACTTGGGCAGCGCGATCCTTGTTGGCCTGGCCGGTAACCTGGCCCGAAAGATAGATGTAGGGTCCGACCACTCGAGCCTGTACGTCGTTGAAGCCATTCACCTGAAGCTGGGAGTTGATCTTCACCTCTTCCTGGTACCACTTGCCGGTTTTGGTTCGCAGGTTGTCAATGACGTCGTTGACGCCCGGGACTCCTCTTGCGACCTGCTCAGCCAACGCGCGATCCTTGTCGTCGAACACCGTGCCGTAAAGAACGACCACGCCCTCCGCCGCCGTGTACGACTTGGCGCCGTTGAGGCGATCATTACTGTGCAGCGCGGCGTTCACGCTATTCATCAGCGCGGCGGCGTCCGCGCGCGCCATTGACGTCACACCGAGTATCGCGAGAATCCCGATGACGATTGTGAGGGCCGTCCTCGATTCGTGGTGGCGGTTCATCGGCATGCTCCAAACTGGGCTACCTCGAAGCTAAGGTCGCGCGGCTGTTGCGTCAATACACTTGCCTATCCCAAAGTCCATGGCGGGCACGGCGGCACGCCCCACTATGGGTCTCAATAGTTGGTCAAATCGTCGGCTACGGTTTGTTCGGCTGGTCTACGCGCGCGCGAGAAAACCGCGGCCGCGAGCGCCTCGGAGCACGTTTGCGTGCTGCTTTCAGGGAGCTCCCGTCGCGGTCCTTCCCACGACCGATCAGCTTTTGATGGGCGAAAGAGTTGGCCGGAGAACAGCCCATGTTGAGCACAAGTGGCGAGATAGGGCTTGATTCAGCTACGCGATTCGGGGCGCAAAGGATATGGAATCCAGTGCGTTGGTACCTCAGATACGCGCATACGGTCGTGCACTCCGTGACAGACGGACCACTGTTTAGTCGAACTTAGGAAGCGAAAAAGGGAAATCCCGCTCATTAAGTCTGTGCACCCTTTTCCAGGTCGCGGATCTCTTTAAGGTCATAAACCTTTCCGCAGCCTGAGCAGGTAAAGGAACCGCCGCTCGGGTATGGCTGGTAGCCCGGTTCCACGGGACCGCGAAACTTCAACGCCGTGCCGCATTTGCATTTCAGCTCCATGATGCGAACCGTTGTCTTCGCGAACCGCCGGGCGGCGGCGCTCAGGTCTGTCCCCGGTGGCAGGGCGGAAAGCTGAATCGTCTCCTTGGTGCGCGTCACGTTCGCCAGCATCCATCCAACGACGATTCCTGCGACGAACGCTATGCCAAGCAGCGGACCCGAGACGGCTATGGATGACCCCACGCTGAATCCCTCCTAAGGGCTTGGATTCGTCTGACCGTACTACGGCACTTCGCGCGATCCAACCGAAGCATTGGCGCGACCGCCACCAAAGCCGCGCGTGCGCTGTAGCCGCTACTCCGATCCCGGCAAGTCCGGTTTTAAGGCCTTGGATTAAGATTGAGACGCCTGATGGTGTCCCGCTCCGAAACGAAGCAGAGGTGGGATTTGCAGAAAGGTCTTTCAGACACTGCACCCCGGATTAAGACAGTAGCCACCAACTCCATGACTTGCTTGCGTGGCGCGCCGGTCGTTACTTTTTTCTCGTGTCCCAAATTAATACTGATATTGAAGGACGTGAGGCCTGAGCTTTGCTCGGGTTCGATTGCGTACCCGTTGAGCTTTGCTTTGTGAGCCAGCACACGCACCCCTGCTTCGATGTGGCGTGGATCTCCGTTGCTGATACCGCGTTGCAGCTTCATGAACATGTCTTCGCAGCGAGCCGTATCTTCCTTCCGGAACACTTCGGCATTGATCGCAGGCTGCCGGTCCATTGCTTTGTGATAAGCCTTGAAGACGGCGCTTTCGCTGATACTGTAGTCGGCCGGGAACACGATGTTGTCGGGAAACGGAATCAGGGGCTGCTCGTGGCCTTGGCCCACGCGGCCGATGTGAACCGCGATCGCGGCCATGCTGAGACCCGTCAGTTTGCAGCGCAGAATCTCGGCAGTGACCCAATGGGCTACTATGATCCGGTTGCTGACGACGATGGCGTGCCGGGCGTTGCGCCACGTTCCATCTGGATTTCGCTTCATTGGCTTATCAGCTCCGGTTTCAGGCTGGGCGCAGGGATCACAGGCATCTTCGGAGGGCCTGAAAAGAGCGATGCGATCATTCCCATCAGCGCGTCTCCCCGAGGTGAAGGTGGATGCTCAAGCCCACGTTACTTGCGGGCGCGTCCTCCAGCAAATAACCGTTCAATTTAGCCTTGTGCTCAAGCGCCTTGATCGCGGTGCTGCCCGAGGGTGGATCTCCCCGCATGATTCCAGGCGCCAAGCCGCGGTAGATATCCTCGCAGCGCTCAGTGTCTAGCGCGCGCATATCCTCGGCCGCAAGGCGAGGCATCCGAGCCATCGCGCAGGTAAATGCGCGGTTAAGACTGCGCGAGGTGACGGTATAGCCCGGCGGGAATTCCTGACCTGGAGAGAACGGCACCAGCGGCTGCTCCTGGCCGCGTGCCACGCGCTCGATCTGGCCTGCGATCATCTCGAAGGACAGCCCCATCTGTTTGCGTCGGATCGTCTCAGCCTCGAGCCAGCGGGCGATCACCGTCCGCGGCTTTAGCTGACGCGGCGCGTTGTTATTGCGGATCGTGCCGTCTGAATTACGATGCGGCATCGATGAGCTCCGGTTTCAGGTCGAGCGCGGCCATGCGTTCGAGGGTGACGGCGACATAGCCGGGATCGATCTCGACGCCATACGCGATACGTTGCAGCTGGTGCGCTGCGAGCAGCGTTGAGCCCGAGCCGCAAAAGGGATCGTAGACCAACTCGCCTTCTCGGCTGCTGTTGCGGACCATGCGGGCGACTAGCTGGACCGGCTTGGTCGTCGGATGGAGATCGCTGATATGGGGCTTGTCGACTTCGAATACGTCATCTTGGCCGCGATCGTTCGCGAAATAGTGCGCCGCGCCTGGTAGCCAGCCGTACAGGATCGGCTCGTAGCGATGATGGTAGTCGGCCATTCCGATGACAAAATGCTGCTACACCCAGGTTAGTTGAGCTCGGAAGGTGAACCCGGCTGCCGTGAACGCTTGAACGAAGTGAATGAGCAAGGGACCGCTGGGGACGGTCGCATAAAGAGGCGCACCCGTCTGCGCCCAACTCTTCGGTACCTCCAGCGCCGCCTTAAACAGAAGGCCGGTTTCGGCGGCGGTCAATTCGTCGTTTTCTATAGGGACTTGGATTCTGTTGCCGCGGTCGGCGCGATTCAGGTAAGCGTTTTTGGCAGCGTAGTCGACGCCATAGGGCGGGTCGGTCCATATCATCCGAAATCTCGGCCCACCGTCGCGCCACAACCGCCCCACGGTGCCCTCGTCGCGGCAGTCCCCGCATACGATCCTATGAACGCCGATTTGCCAGGCTTGTCCGGCCGTTGTGCCCCATTTCGCCTGCAGTTCGGCTACCCTGTCGATCTGCGCGGGCGGGTCGACGATCCTTCGCTGATCAGCAACCTGCCACGCACTCTCGCCGGCCACGCGCTCCAGCATCGCGGCGATGGCCTTGTCCTCGGTCCTGACCGTTGCGAGCAGTGCTTCGAGCTGCGCCTTCTCCGCCTGCGCCATTGCGGAGATCGGATCGAACGTCAGCAGAATCTTGTCGGCCTCGGCCTCGGTGACATCGAGCACCAGCACGGGGACCGTCGCCTTCGGAGTCGTCTCGAGACGCAGGTGGCCATCGATGAGCTGGAGCTTGCCGTCCGGGAGCTCGCGGGCCAGCAGCGCACCAGCGTGGCCGATCTCGTTCAGCAACCCGCGCATCGCGGCTGACTGCTCCTTCGGATGCCGACGCCAGTTCTTGGGGTTAGGTGCGAGTTCCGAGGCTTTGACGCGCCGGAGTTCTTTGATTCTATCGCGGATCTGAACCATTTCGGACCCACCGCAAGGGGGAGACTTTTGAGATAAGTTCGGACGCCCTGGCGCGGCGCAACTCCCTGATTCGATCGCGAATTTCGCGTTCAACCACCGATCAAGTCCTTACTTGTCGTCACTGGGCTCCACGTCGACAGGCGGATCGATTCGTCTCCGCGCCAGAACGTCGTGAAGACGCGTTCACTTGGACTGAACTTTGACTCGTTCGTTGACCAAAGGCGGTAAAAGCCGTCCCCTGCCGAGAGACAGACTTGCCGAAAATCGTAGAAGTCGCGGACGTTATTTGACAGGTAGGGAAGAGAGTTCCGTGCCTAGAATGAATCCTAAGTCCGGCGCCTCTGCCGTTCCGCCACTCTCGCGCGAGTTAACAAATATTGGAAAACCGGGGCGCTTCGAAGCGCTAGTGTATAACCTGCTGGGTGGGAGTCGCCACCGGCTTCGGAGTTGCGCGGAGGTGCTCGAAGACCGTCTTGTTGGCGGTCGCCAGCTGACCCACGGCGGACAGGATTCTTTGCGACATCTCGTCGGTGGCGTCACTGCCGACTCGAAACACAGACGAATCTTCATACACCTCGCCCGGCAGCCGATTGGAATAGATCGTGAACGCGACCGACACTGCGGACATCGTCCCGGTTAGCTTGCTGGCGACGCCCGGAAGTCCCGTGAACAGGTCCACGCACCAGAGATGCACTCCGATGCCGTATGCGTCGGTGTGATCGACGAGCCGATAGGCGTCCGAATCCTTAACTTTGTCCTTAAAGTCGGAGCAGAAGTCTCCGCCGACCGGATCGGAGCAATGACAATCCACAAAGACGCTGAGTCGGTTATCGTTGCCGGCCGCGCGTCCGTCGGCGGGAGAGAGTAACAGAACCAGAGCCAGCATTCCGATTGAGGCTGCGATATTGGGTTTCAAGGTAAATGGCAGGGTAGCGGAGTCGCGCCGATCCGGGCAAATGGCGCTTTTATGCAGCGCGACATCGCTGGCGGCACATGATAGTATTTGCGGTTACCATTAATGAGGGAGTTTGAAGTTTATTCGATGCTACCGAACATGAAACAGAAAGCGCGAAATCGCCTTGAATCGGCGCGGCGTTTTGCTTCCGCTATTGCCGCGGCCGCGGTTGTGTTTGCGGCGATTGCCGCGCGCCCGGCGTGGGCCGACGACTCCAACGCGGTCGTCGCGACGGTCGGCGATCACAAGATTAGCGAGAAGGACCTCGATGCGAAGGTCAAGCCGCAGCTCGAACAGATGCGCGCGATGCTCGAGAAGCGCATCGATCAACTGATCGCCGACAAGACTTTCGATCTCAGGCGCGAGACGCTCGAGTCGATGACCGACGACTATCTGGTTGAGCAGGCCGCCCAGCGCGACAAGCTGAGCGTCGATGATTACCTCAAGAAAGAGTACTCGGGGAAGTCGGCGGTGACCGATGCCGAGGCGAAGAAGTTTTACGATCAGAACAAGCAGGCCGGCGCGGCTCCGTACGACAAGATCAAACCGCAGTTGATGGCGATGCTGAACCGCCAGGCGCTGCTCGAACGCCTGCGCAAGGAGGCGCCGGTGAAGATTCTGCTCGAGCCCCAGCGCGTCGCGGTGAACAGCAGCGGCCATCCGGCGCGCGGCGGCAAGGATGCGTCCGTCACTATCGTCGAGTTCACCGACTTTCAGTGTCCGTTCTGCGAGAAGACGGAAGGCACGCTGAAGGAGTTGCAGGCGAAATACGGCGACAAGATTCGCCTGGTACACATGGACTTCCCGCTGCCGTTCCATTCGCACGCGCTCGACGCTGCGAAGGCCGCGCGATGCGCCAACGAGCAGGGCAAGTTCTGGCAATTCCGTGACGCGCTGTTCGCCGATCAGAGCAAGCTGGCACCCGCCGATCTGAAGGCGACTGCCAAGACGCTCGGGATGAATGGCCCCGAGTTCGACTCGTGCTTCGACAAGGCGAAATACGACAGCCTGATCAAGGCCGACCAGGCGGCGGGTGAAAAAGCGGGTGTGGACGGCACCCCGGCGTTCTTTATCGACGGCCGGCCGCTGACCGGGGCGCAGCCGACTCAGAAGTTCGAAGAACTCATCGATGACGAACTGGCGACAGGCGGCGCCAACAAGCAAGCGTCGGCGCGTTAGATCGTTCACGGCGTTGTGGTAATTTACTCCACCGGAGGGTTCGAGCAGGCGCCGGACCCTGTTCTTGTCAGCGCGCGCCGGGCTGAAAAATGACCCGACCGCCTAACAAAAACGCCGTTTGGCTTGCCTTGTTTGTGCGTTTGACCCTAACATTCGTTCAGCGTTGATCAATTTATCGCAGACCGGCAGGGTTCATTGTTTTTATGGCGATTAGCTTTCCTTCGACCGAATACTTCGAGGCGCTCAAGGCGCAGATGGCCGCAAACGAGGAAAAATTCCGGCGGCTGGGATTTATCGACACGACTTTCGGCGTCAGCGTCGGCGTCAACGGCAAGGCGCGCAACTTTGTGCTCGAGTTCGAGGTTTTCGACCTCAAGAATGTCAGCGAAGTGCCGGCGATCGATTTGAAGAAAGTCGATTTCCAAATCGAGGGCGACTCGCAAGTGTGGCGCGAGATGATCGAAAACATCCGGCGCAATGGCGAAGCGGACTCATCGCACGACATCAACACGCTCGCGCATTTCGGCGAGCGCTTGAAGATCGTCTATGACGATCCCGACGGTCACGACAAACTCTACCGGTTCATGGAATCGATTCAAGAATTCTTCGATCTGTCGAGCAAGCTCGAAGTGAGTTTCAACTAGGCGCGGAGGCGCGGCGACGATGGCATACCTTTCGACCACCAACTTCACCGAGGACAAGGACTTCATCGACAAGTGGCTATACACGATAAGGACCGGTGAGATGGACCTGTCGTGGATGAAGTCGGCGACCGAGAAGATCAGCCCCGAAGAAGCCAATCCGCGCCGCGGGCTGACGTATCGTGATCTCAACGTCGGCACCTACGGTTATACCGACATTCCGGAGAAGGTTCGCAACAATCGATCCTATGCGCCGCGCGGCGCCGAGATTCCCGATGGCGTGCCCGACGCGCAGCCATGGGTCTCGCGCAAGAGCGAGCTATGGGCCTTCAACACCGAGAGCTATTACGAGGAAGCGGTGTCGCGGCAGTGGAACGCCACCACCGACATTCCGTGGGACCGGCTGGCTGGGGTCGAGCTGCCCGAGGTGACCGGCAAGGCGTTGTCGCAGTTGATGACGTTTCTAACCGAAGTGGAAATGATCGCGACCGACACGCCGGCGATGTGGCTGCCGCGGCTCAACCCGGACTTTATCGAGGTGCGTTCGTTCATCGCGGCGCAGGCGATGGACGAGGCGCGTCACGCGGAGGTGTTCCGCAAACGCGCGCTGACGACCGGTTGGGGCCTGATGCAGGCGAGTCCGATCAACGAGATGGCGCTGAAGCATCTGCGCGACGCAGATTCGTTCAGCGAAATGTCAGTGGCGCTGCACCTGGTGGCCGAGGGCAACGTGCTGACGCTGTTCCGCTTCAGCGAATACCTGTCGCCGACGGATGTGGACAAGAAGATTTTCCGGCTCGTGATGCAGGATGAGGCGCGGCACGTCGGCTACGGCATGCAGCATTTCAAATATGTGCTCGAGCATTTTCCCGAGAAGCGCGAAGTGCTGCATGCGCATCTGGACGAAGCCGAGAACATCTCGTTTGCCGGTGCGGCGGCGACCGAGCTGACCGAGGCATTTATCATTCTGGCGGGCGGCGGACTCAAGAAGGAAAACATCGAACAGGGTATTCGCATCACGACCCAGTTCAATCTCAAGCAGATGCAGGAGCATTTCGAGCGGCTGGATAAGTGCGGAATGCCGGAGCGTCGCGAACGTTCGAAGCTGTACCTGATGTACGAGATGGGACGGGCCGCGGCCGAGAACGCGGGAATCAAGCTGAACTAGATTTGATTCCGGTTCCTTGTCCGGCGCGGGAAGGGTTTGCGGGTTAGGTTACTGCGCGCGGGCACGAAGCAAGTCTGTGAAGAAGGTGAGAGTCATAGCGAGGCAAGCTTAGGTGGCATTTTACGCTGACAAGGATTACACGGTCGACGAAACGGTCCTCCAAGCCGCGCAGAAGGTGATGGCGGGAAACCTGGGCCTGCATTGGTACGACGCCAAGACTGAGCACATAGCGGGACGGGCGTCGGACCCGAAACGCGGACTCACCTACCAGGACCTCGACATCGGCAGCTACGGCTACACGATCATTCCCGAGGACGTGCGCAAGAGTCAGTCGATGGTGTCGCGCGGGAGCGAGAAGGTCGGCAAGCTGCCGGACATGGGCTACGTCGTCAATCGCAAGTCAGACGTGTGGTCGGACAACGTTGCGGAACTTTACGAAGAAGACAAGGCGCGGCGATGGGTCCCGGCGATCGACATCCCGTGGAACGAGCTGCACGCGCATCCGATCGCGCCAGAGCTCCAGATGGCGTGCGCACAACTCTACACGTTTCTGCAGGAATGCCAGATCGTGTCGATGGACTTTCCGTCGAAATGGGTCGCGCTGATCAATCAGGACTTTCTCGAACAGAAGAGCTGGATGTGCGCGCAGATGCTTGACGCGTCGCGGCTGTTCGAGGTGTTTCGCAAGCGCGCGCTGTTCGGCGGCGGGGAACTCGGGCGTGCCAGCGCTACGGCGGAGCAGGGACTCAAGGAATGGCTGTGGGCGGATCAGTTTCCGCAGGGCTCGGTGTCGATTAACCTGTCGCTGGCGGGATTTCTGCTGGTGCTGTATCGGCAGGTGGCGGCGTTCGCGCCGACCAGGGTCGATCGCCTGATCATGCGCTACGCGATGCAGGACGCGGGACGCCAGGTGGCGTACGGACTGGGGCAACTGCGGTATCATTTGAAGCATCGCCCGCTCGAGGCCAACGCGATTGAAGGGTACCTCGAGCATACTGAGCACGCGCTGCTCGGATTGATTGGGAGTCCCGAGCTGCTCGAGCCGATGATCATCATTTGCGGCGGCGGACTCGAAAAGGCGCAAGTGGACAAGGGCCGAATCGCGACGGCGAAGTTCATCAGGCTGGTGGTGCGCGAGTACATGGAGAGGATAGCGGCGGCGGGGCTCGCGGGGCACGGCAAGCGCAGTAAGATTCCGGCGATGATCGATCGCATTTCGGCGGCTGCATAATTCGACAGACGAAGAATCCTGAATTGCGCGCGAAAGAGAATCGCGCGCTGTATAAGATAAGAACCAGGCCCGGTCGGCCCGCACGTATTTTCCGGATCGTGCGGCGCTGCTAGACTGTGGGCATGCCAAATCGTAGTTCTGCAGTGATTGCCGGCGCGCCGGAGACGCCGGATTGTTCCGTTGGCGAGCCGACCGGCGCTCCCGACGAACCCGACCAACGCAGTCGCGGTTTTTTCGAGCGACTCTTCGATCGCTTCGTGCCGAGGACGGCGCTGGTCCGTTTTCTCGGCTACGTGCGGCCTCATCTGTGGCTGGTGGCGGGCGGGTCCGTCATGGGTATCCTGAAGTTCACGCTGCCGCTCGCGTTTCCGCTCGCGTTCAAATACGTCTTCGACGTCCTGCTGGTTCCGCAGCCCCATCCTGAACATCTGAACCAGATGATCGACCGGTGGTGCAGCCGGCTTGCGGCGACGATTCACCTGGGTGCGGGATCGGCGGCCAAGCTCGAAGCGCTGACGGCGGCGCTGTTCGCGCTGTTCGTGGTGCAGGCGATTGCGACTTACTACCGCAACTACTGGGCGAGCATGGCGGGTCATCGGCTGATCTTCGACCTGCGCTACGCGCTGTACCTGCACATGCAGCGGCTGTCGCATTCATTTTTCGATCGCACGACTTCGGGCGCGGTGGTCTCGCGATTTATTTCCGACATCTCGATGGCGCAGAATTTCGTCGGCTCCGCGATGATCAACATCTGGATGGACGGGGTGTCGCTGGGCTTCGTAATCTGGCTGCTGTTCTATCTCAACGTGCGGCTGGCGTGGATCTCGCTGATAGTCATTCCGTTTTACGTCGCGGTGATCAGGATTCTGTCGCCGCGAATCAAGGAGACGAGTCACGACCTGCAGGAAGTGGTCGAGGAATTTTCGGGCGAGCTGCAGGAACGCGTCGCGGGCATCTCGACGGTGAAATCGTTTGCGCGCGAGACCGACGAGGCGCGCCGTTTCCATCAGCGGACGACCGAGCTGTACGACCTGACTATAGAGAGCGTGAAACTTTCGTCGACGCATCAGATGTTCACGGAGTTCATCTCGCGCGGCGCGCCGCTGATCGTAATCTGGGCGGGCGCACTGATGATCATGCACGGCCAGATGACGATTGGAACGGTGGTCGCGTTCTTCGCGTTTTTGGGCGCGCTGTACCTGCCGCTGCAGCGATTTTCGGAGCTGTCGATCATAGTGGCGACGGCGCTGGCGGCGATCGAGCGGATCTTCGCGTTCTTCGACGAGTCGCCCGAGGTGCATGACCGGCCCGGCGCGTCGGCGCTCAAGGTGAAGAGCGGACTGGTCGAGATCGAGCATCTGCGCTTCGGCTACAAGCCGCTTGACGGCGGCGAGATTCGCATCACGCTCGACGACGTGAACCTGACGGTGCCGGCCGGGACTACGGTGGCGCTCGTCGGGCGCTCGGGAGCGGGCAAGACCACGCTCGCGAGCCTGATCCCGCGATTCTACGAGCTGGCCGCGGGCCGAATCCTGATCGACGGCACCGACATTTCGACGGTGACGCTGAAGTCGCTGCGCGATTCGATCGGGATCGTTCCACAGGACGCTATTCTGTTCAGCGCGTCGATTCGCGAGAACGTGCAATACGGGCGCCCCGGCGCGCAGGACGCGAATGTATGGCGCGCGCTCGAGCAGGCCAACATCCGTGACTTCGTCGAGTCGATGCCGGACAAGCTCGATACGATGATAGGCGAGGGCGGGGTGCGGCCCTCGACGGGCCAGCGTCAGCGCCTCGCGCTCGCGCGCGTGTTTTTGAAAAATCCGCCGATTTTGATTCTCGACGAAGCCA
This sequence comes from Binataceae bacterium (SeqCode), assembly GCA_963789715.1. GTDB lineage: Bacteria > Desulfobacterota > Binatia > Binatales > Binataceae > Binatus. The sequence goes on from CAWBLQ010000004.1 coordinate 191,267, forward strand.
CGTCGGGACTCGACTCGGAAGTCGAGAACCTGATTCACGACGCGGTGCGGCGCCTGATGAAGGGGCGAACGTCGTTCCTGATCGCGCATCGGCTCGCCAGCGCCGTCGATGCGGACGTGATCGTGGTGCTCGACCGCGGGAGAATCGTCGAGTTCGGGTCGCATTCCGAGCTCGTGAAGCGCGCCGGCGTCTATGCGCAACTCTTCAACGAGCAGACTCGCAAGCTGCGGCTGACGCCCGAGCACATCGCGCGCGTGCCCGGCTCGCTGAGTCCTGCGCCGGCTGGCGGAGATCGGACCGCCTAGCGGTCGCGCGCAGACAGCGGGCTATGAACTGGCGTCTTCACTATCGGTAGGGATAGAAGGCGTAAAACAGAATCGAGAGGGCGCATAGCACCCACAATCCGGCGTGGACCTCGCGATAGCGTCCGGCGGCGAGCTTGAAGAGGGGATAGAGAATGAGGCCGGCCGTGATGCCGACGCCGATATTGTAGGTGAAGCTCATCAACGCAATCACCGTGAAGGCGGGAATCAGTTCGGTGTAGTCGTCGAAGTCGATCTTGACGACCGGCGCGATCATCATCGCGCCGACTACAATCAGCGCTGGCGCGTACGCGGCGGCGGGGAGCGCAGCGACCAGCGGCGCGAAGAACAGCGACATCGCAAACAGCGCGGCGACCACCACGGCAGTCAAACCGGTGCGTCCGCCGACGTGGACGCCGGCGGCGGATTCGATGTACGCGCCGGAAGTGGTGGTGCCGACCAGGCCCGCGAACATCGTTGCGATCGCGTCGGCGAGCATCGGGCGTTCGATATGCGGCAAGGTGCCGTCGGCGTCGAGAAATCCGGCGCGCGCGGAAACTCCGATCAGCGAACCCATCGTGTCGACCAGCGCCATCACGAAGAGCGAAAGCAGTACGCCGAAAAATCCGACGCTCAGAGCGCCGCGCAGATTGAGTTGCAGCATGATGGGCGCGGGATTCGGCGGCAGGCTGAGCCACGACGACGGCGGCTTTGCGACGCCGGTGACAAATGCGATCGCGGCCGAGATCAGGATCCCGAGCAGGATTGCGCCTGGCACGCGGCGGACCATCAGCAGCGCGATCAGCACGAAGCTGAGCACGGCGATCTCGACGGACGGCGCGGCAAGGTTGCCGATCCTCACCGGTGCGCCCGCCACGCCGATCGCGACGATGCCGGATTCGTTGAGTCCGATGAAGCTGAGGAACAGTCCGATACCCACGCCGAAGCTGTAGGACAGGCCTGGCGGAAGCGCCTCGACCAGCCAGGTCCGCACGCGCGCGACGGTTAGCAGAGTGAAGATCGCGCCCGCGAGAAACACGGCGGCCATCGCTGTTTGCCAACTGAAGCCGAGCAGCTTGACGACCGTGTATGAGACGAAGGCGTTCTCGCCCATGTAGGGAGCGATCGCGAACGGACGATTGGCGTACAGGCCCATCACCAGCGTTCCGACCACAGCGGTCATCACGGTCGCGACCATCGAAGGTCCTTCGGGGATGCCGGCGGCTTTCAGAATGGCGGGATTGACGGCAATTATGTAAGACATCGTGACAAAGGTGGTGACGCCCGCGAGCACCTCGCGCCGAAAAGTGGTGCCGGCGAGCTCCAGCCCGAAGTAATTTGCTATTCGCGATTGCAAAAAGTGCGTCCTCGGATCGATACGCGAGGCCTGAACTACCACGCCGCGACCAGCACACGCCACAAGAATGCGTGCAAATGCGGTTTGGTATATAACCAACGAATCGCTCGCGGCGATTCAGGCGCGCATCGTCGGCGGCAATCAACCAAGAAGTGAGCACATGAAAGAAGAACCACTTGCGAATGGTCGGGCCGGAAAAGCAGTCGCGAAGCTGGCAGCGGTTGCGAAGCCGCCCGCGCCCGAGACGCCGCTAGCGGCCAGGTCGATAATCACGCTCGCAGTCGACGTTGGCGGAACGGGAATCAAGGCGGCGGCGCTCGACGAAAAAGGCAGGATGATAACCGAACGGCAAAAAATCAAGACTCCGAGTAACGCGACGCCAAAGAAGGTAATCGCGATCATCGCGGAGCTGGCGGAGATGGCGGGCGCATTCGACCGGGCGTCGGTGGGATTTCCGGGCGTGATCAAAAATGGCGTCGTTTACACTGCGCCGAACCTGGGCAAGGGATGGGAAAACTTCCCGCTCGAGGCGGCGCTGAAGAAGAAGCTCAAGCTGCCGGTACGAATTGCCAATGATGCCGACGTGCAGGGGCTGGGATGCGTCACCGGCCGCGGCGACGAGCTGGTGATCACGCTCGGCACCGGGTTTGGGTCGGTGCTGTTCGTGGACGGGCACCGGATTCATCTCGAGCTGGGGCATCATCCGTTTCGAAACGGCAAGACCTATGAAGACGAGCTGGGCAACCGGGCGTTCGTGAAGAAGGGCAAGAAGAAGTGGAACAAGCACCTACGCGAGGCGATTGACGAGATGGCGAAGACGTTCAACTACGACCGGCTGTATATAGGAGGAGGCAACGCGGCGACGATCAACTTCAAGTTGCCGCCGAACGTCAAGGTGGTCAGCAATACGGAGGGCCTGCTCGGCGGTATCAAGCTGTGGCAGGATGAAGCCGTCGCGACGAAATGATTTTCCGTTTGCAGCCCGGCCCTGTCCGTGCGACGTTGAGCCGGGCTGCCCAGGCACAATCCTATACATAAGGTTCTGAGCGGCGACAAGGATCGATAAGCCATGAGACTTCGCTCCGCTGGAACGACGCTATGCTGGATGCGATGCGCCCTATTGGCGACCCACTCGCAGATGATGCAATCGAGGCCGTGTTCGCCGGCGGTCAAGAAAAGGCCGCTCAAGCCTTCATGACGCATCGGATGACCAACGCTCAGCCTGCACCTTCCTTGCTACCGCCGGTGTTGCGGAGCTTTATAGAAAAGACCGCAGCGGGACCGCTTACGGATCCGTCACTCATCGAGGCGGCTCAAACGCTTTTCGTCGACCACGGTCCTGAAATTCTGATCACGCTCGGATGTTATGCGCTGCCCGACGCTTATGCTGCGCGCAAGGGGGTCAAAGCCCTTCATCAGACGGCCTACCTTGCTAAACGCCCGAATCGGCGTCTATTCAGAACCATGCAGATGGTGGTCGATGTGATGGAGCCGGCAGGGCTGGGACCTCGTGGCCGGGGAATCCGTACGGTACAGAAAGTGCGGCTGATGCACGCCGCGGTTCGCCACGCGATCCGTCACGACCCGACGACGAAGTGGGACCACCTTTCTTTTGGCGTTCCAATCGATCGGGCCGATGCGGCTTTTCATACAGGAGGATGTTGCCGACTACCTCGGCATATGACAGCGAACTGGAAAAGCAGCTGGCCCGCATCGTAGTGAATTTTGCCAAGTTCGTTGATCGCGACCTCGAGAGTTCCCATTGGCAAGCGATGATCTTTCGCCATCACATCCTGAGCATCATTGAGGACCTGATAAAGATGGAGGGAGGCGCCGAGCGCGACTTCTACCGGCTTCCGACCCACTTGCACGAGAAGTGGCGGGGAACGAATGCCAAGTCGGAACAAGGCGTCTGGGGCATCTCGCGAACTGGGTCGTGTCGCGGATCTAGGCATTGACGTAACTGATCTGATGCTCATTAGCCCCTGTCCCCCGGCCACAGCGGCAGTGGCAGTCTGACATGCAGTGTCCGACTTGCGCGACGGAGAACCCGGGTTCCAGCAAGCACTGCTCGCAATGCGGGGCGTCGCTGACGCGCACTTGTTCCAAGTGCGGCTCCCAAAATCTGGCGTCTTCGAAGTTCTGCCACGAATGCGGAACGCGCCTTGCCGGAGACAGCCCGCGCTCATCGCAGTTCCCGGCAGCCGCTCCGGTTGCTCAGGATCCCAGCGTCGCCGATGGCGAACGCAAAACCATCACGGTGCTGTTCGCCGACATCCAGGGTTCAATGGATCTTCTGGAATCACTGGATCCCGAAGATGCCCGCAGGCTGGTTGGAGGCGGTAAGCCAGTTACCCGCGGACGCGGCGACCGCGGAACTGGAGCTTGCGCTGCAGATCAGCCTCGGCAATTCACTGATGTCGACCGGAGGTTACGCCGCCGAGGGTGTCGTGAGATCTTTCGAGCGCGCGCGCGAGTTGTGCCTGTTGGTGGGTGACAGCGCGCAGCTGGTCCCGGCTCTGTTTGGACTCTGGGTGTTTCACAACTTCGGCGGCAAGTTGAAGGACGCGCAAGAGCTCGGCGAAGAGTTGCTCTCGATCGCAGAGCGCAGGCAGGAACCGGCTGCCATCCTGATGGCCCACACATCGTTAGGCATAACGATGACTTATTCTGGCGAGTTGCGCGGCGCGCTCGAACACTGCGCCCAGGGCGTTTCGGTCTTTAGTTCCACTCAGCGGCTGCCCGCATTTCTGGCGCAGGCCCGTTCTTCTTGCCGCACCTGGCTGGCGCAGGTGCTCGCGCTCACCGGGCGTCCTGAACCCGCACTCAGAGTCAGCGACGAAGCGGTTGAGGCCGCCCGTGAGTCCGGGCAAACCGTCGCGCTCGCAAACTCGCTGATCGGAGCCGGCGTTCTGGCCGCAGTGCTTGGCGACTCGCGTGCAGCGAAGGTACGGTCGGAGGAACTAATCGGCCTCGCGAAACAGGAGGGGTTCGTGCTGGCCCTGTCTTGGGCACATATACAGCACGGCTATGCGCTGGCGCTCGGGGGCAAATCCGCTCCGGGTATCGCGCAGATGCTGGAAGGTCTCGCCACTGTGCACGCCGCCCGTGCTCTCGCCGCGCTCGCGCAAAGCTACTGCTGGCTGGCGGAGAGCTATGCGACAGCCGGCCAGGCGGACGAGGCGCGCAAGGCCCTGGCTGAAGGCTTCGCAGCGATGGAGAACACCGGTGAGCGTTTGTTTGAATCCGAGTTGCACAGAGTCAGCGGTGAAGTCGCGTTGCTATCCAATCCGGCCGATGCGAGCGAGGCGGAAAGATGCTTCCGAATCGCAATCGACACGGCTCGCAGCTCGGGCGCTAAGCTATGGGAGCTCCGCGCCGCCGCAAGCCTGGCCGTGGTGCTGTCGAGGCAGGGCAGGCGCGACGAGGCAGTCGAAGCGTTGGCGCCTGCCTACGCCTCGATTCCGGAGACCGATATTGCAGATCGGCGCCGCGCAAAGTCGATTCTCGCCCAACTCGGTGTTTAGGGACTGCCCTTGGCTCAGTGCACGTTAACGATAGTCACCCGCATCAAGCCGGACGATCTCGACGCGCTCGATCGGTTGCTCGGCGAGATCGGACACGACGTTGAGAAGAACGAGTACCTTCGATTTGCGGAGATCGCGTCGCTTCACATGGCGGGAATCGTAATCGCAGCACAAGATCCGAGATTTCCAGCGACCCTTATCTTCGAATCGAACTTCGATGGAACCGCGGACGAGTATCTTCACGCTCTGGTCGGCCACGGCCGCGCTGGAATCGACGCGATTTACGCCAGGTGCGAGGAGTATCCCGCAGAATCGGCGCGCACCGACGCCACGATTATCGCCTATCTGCGCCAGCACAGCCTGCCTGCGGCGGCGTTCTTCGTAGGTCTGTCCGGCCAGACTGTGTCGAGCATTCGAAATGCGATCGCGGTGCGCGAGGAGATCAACCGCTTCCTGGACGGCGAAAGCGCGAAGAATTCGCTTCGGGGTCTAAGCTCTGTCGAGATCCGCGATCGGATAGTGGCGCATTTGGAGCGCGACTCCCCGGTAAAGCCCGAGATTTCTCCAGTTACTTTTTCGAGCTATCGATGGGTTGCGCAGCGCAACACGATCCTGGCCGGGCTCGTAGGACTCCTGGGTGGAGTGATTCTGTCGCCGCTGCTCGTAATCTGGATTCTCGCAGTGCGTTACCTCGAAGTGCATGAGCAGAAGATGGCGCCTCAGCCGGATTCCTCGGCCGATGAGCGCACTTACGCGATGGAGGATCTCTTTACACAGAATCACCTCGCCACCATCGGTATAGTCAAGGACAATTCGATTCGGCGTTTCACAATCCGTACCGCGGTCGCGGCGGTAGGAATTATGTTTCAGCGGATTCTGCTGCGCGGCGGCTTCGGCGGCGTTTTCACCCTGCACTTCGCGCACGTGGTCTGGCTCGACGAGGGTCGGCGAATTCTGCTGCTGACCGGCTACGATGGCAGTGCGCTGGAGTATCTCGGCAATTTCACCGACACGGCTGGTTTTTATCTCGATGGCGCTTACGGCAATGTTGAAAACTATCCTCCCTGCAAATGGCTGATCGGCCGAGGCGCGGCAAGCGCCAACGGTTTCGCAAATTGGGCCAGACAACATATGCAATACACCCCGGTGTTCTACAGCGCTTATCCGCAGGAGACAGTGCTCGACTTGATGAATGACCTGGACATTCGTGACCATCTGGCGGCGGCCAGAAGCGAGGCCGAAGTTGAGCGATTGCTGAAATTGTTATGATTGGCGCCACAGCGGACCGCTTCGATTTTCACGACATCCAGGGCCTCGTGCTCAACGCCTACGGTCATCTCGACCATTCGCGATTCTTGTTTTTCAAGATCGTAGATGCGCGGGCGGCGAAGGGGTGGCTCACCGCCATCGCGGGTCAGATAAGCTCGGCCAAGCGCCGCCGACGCGAGGACGAAGTTCCTGGTTCGCAGACGAACATCGCATTTACCCGCAGCGGCATGGAGAAACTCGGTTTGCCGCGCGAAACCTTGACCGCCTTTCCCCGCGAGTTTCAGATGGGAATGGCGGCCCCCGAGAGATCTCGTAAACTCGGTGACTTCGGTCCCAATGCTCCCGAGGGCTGGCAATTCGGTGGACCAAATACACCCGCTATCGATCTCCTGGTCAAGCTCTATGGTAACGCCCGAACACTATTCCAGCGGAGCCGGCGTAGTCACTCCCGTCACTGATTTGCCTTCCGCGCTCCTGGCCTTGGGAGAAATAACCTGGCAAGGCGAAGGCGTCGATCACACCATATGGGATGGCGATCACGAGAAGTTTGGGGAAGTGAAGGAACCGGCGCACTATTTCCGCTTCGACGAAATATACCGGCAACAGCGCTAAACGGCCGATGACACCTTGACCTCAGGACCATCCGGAAAGCAACTGATCGTTCAATGGGACCAGGTCTACCCGATGCGTCCCAATCCGAAGATGGCGAACTACCCCCGCGACAGCGCGCTCTGGCGGAAAGCGCATGCCTTCAATCGCAGCTACACGGCCTTGCTCGATGAACTAGACACCGCACTGAACGGCAATCCGCAACGCCTGACGCGGGCTGTGGCGGGTATGTACGATCTCAAGCATCAAGCGGTTGAATTGATGAAAATTCCAGTCGGCGAAGGAGAGATGACAGCCGGGCCAAGCTTTGAATACGTTTCGAAGCCAGCAGACTCTCTCTGGACGGTATTGCATCACGCTCAGGATTTACTCGCACTTGTTCACGGCTCAAGATAGCGGAGCCGTGGACAAACTGGCGCGCTGATTTTAGGATCGAAAAAAGTGCAAGGTTGACAAATGCAGGTCCACCAGGAATCCATCAACCGGTATGAATGCTCGATTTGCAAGGCTTGGAGGGGTGGCCGAGTGGTTGAAGGCACCGGTCTTGAAAAATTGCGCGCCACGTTTACTCAGTTACGGCGAGTGACGCCACGTAGCAAAATCAACGGGTTTTTCCAGTCGAGATGATGCCCGGTTACGTCGAGAAACCGCGAAGTGGACAGTGAGTGGACACTAGCGAGGCTAGAGCTGGCAGCATAAAATCTTCGGGAAGAGGAGTGCGGTCGATCATGGCAGATAATAATCCAGCTGAGACGTATCGTTTAGCGTACAAAGAATTGCTTCAAGAAACAAATCAAGTGCAGTCACGGATAGGCAAGCTAGAAGAGATCGCATCACTACTCAGCGGCCGGGCTTGGCAAAAAATAACATTCAGCACCGGAGGGGGCCAAGTTATTGGCATCGGAATGAGGAAGGTGACTACAAAGCCCGTTCTACTTTCTGATTTGCCAAAGGCAGACGATCTTCATCAGAGAATCACCGAGTGGCAGAGAAAGTATGACAATTGTGAACGGCTCTACTCAAACCTTTCGCAGGAAGATAAGCAGACGCTTCCGCCGCCAGGTAATGTCAACCACTAAGCGCTGAATCTCCAAAAAAAGCGCCCGAACCGGGTAAACTAACCAGCTCGGGCGCAGATGTGACCGATCGGCTTTAGTTTGACGACTTAGACGCTCTCCTTCGCTTGCTGGATCGTCCGCACTGCGATGGCAACCGCCTCATTGAGGTGGTAGACCAGCCTCGGCATCAATTCAAGGGCCTTGATTCTGATGTCGCGCGGCGCCTTCCAGAGGGCATCAACCTTGACGGTCTCATAGGTCGGGGCCCCGGCTTTTCCATCTTCGTCTTCGCTCGCGCTAGCTGTTCTCTCCCGGAAAGCGAGATGCCAGCCTTCGTTGGTCAGTTTCACGAAGCCGAGATGCGTTTCGGACCATTGGGCGAAGAGTTTTACATCGCCGCTTTCGTCTAGAACCTTGTGAACTTTTGGCTCCGTGACATTCAGCGTATCTTCCTCCAACCAATACTGCAGCCCGGCATTGGCAGATACCATCTTTTGCTCAATGTCGGTGATAATCGTGTTTATCGAGTCCGACGCTTCGTTGAGCTGCCGAGCATTCTGCTGAAAATCGGAAAGTAATTGTGACAGGTCCATCATGGACTCCTTTTGGGCCTTCTCGGCCGGTTCGCGGCATCACACCGCTTTGTTTTGCCGATCGGTCACCGACCAGCAAAATACAGACTATAGAACGAGCCGCTTAAGCGCAAGCGGCAGATCGCTTCCTATCCCGAATTCTGACCTTTCGCACCGTCGCAGGATCAATCCCGAAGCGCCGCCCCAGGCGCGTCGAGCTTTCGCCGGCGGCCAGGCCCGACAATATTTGTTCGATTTCATCCTTGGTCAATCTCCGGCGACTTGGCGCACCGATTTCTCCGCCGAGGTCTAGCGCTTCGCGCACCCGAGAACGGATCCGGTCGGCGTCTCTCTCGAGCGCATCGCAGATAGTGTCCAGCGAACAGACAGACGGCTTCGGATTGAGAAAAAAATGGACCGTGGCGCTGAAAAGCTCTTTACGCTTTTCGAGTGTCATCGGGTGCTCGTTGTCATCGCCCGGAATCGGCGCGTCGAGTAGTAGCGCGCGCAGATCGTCGAGCGCACATCGAAGCACTGCATGATAGAGCGACCTGCAGCGCTCGTTCTGGTTTTCGTCGACGTCGAAAGAATCCAACATCCACCCCACACCCCACACACGAGAAGTAGAGAGAAAAGCCTAAAGACGCGTGTGCGCTTGAGTCAAGCGCGAATGTCCGCGTCCATTCACAGGCCCATAACTGGGGTTCCGTGGGCCATGGTCGTCAAAAAAATAAGTCGTCGCGTCGATCAGAAATCTCAAAGTGCGCGAGCACGCTCGCGCTCACCTATTGCCTAGCCACAGAACCGCAGCGGTTGCCAAGCAAAACGGCGAGCGGCGAGCAAGTGTCCCGGTCCCTCGCAAGGTCAGATTGCAATTCCACGCACGCGCTCGCTTGACCAGCGTCACACGAAGCGGCGAGTGTGCTCTCATATTGATTGTGCTCAGCCCAGCAACCGCTCAAGGCGATGGCCGTTACGATCGAGGCCACAAGCGCGAGCGCAGCAACGTGGCGAGGGTTCATCTGTGTGGGGAACCTTATAAAAGTCGGTCCATTATCAGCTGAATCGTGTTGAGTTTAGCGAGCGCGACTTGGACCAGATCGCGGTCAACAGCGCTTATGTTCTCACCAAGCTGGCGGAGGATGGACTGAGCCCCCTCGCTTAGTTCGGCTGTCGGCAAGGATGATTCAGAGGCGGCAAGGGCTTGTTCCAAGCGCTCAAGAAAATCTGCGGGCGCGTCGGGGTGATTTTCTTGGAACGAACGTCGCGCATCAAGCAGGGCGTAGTCCGCGTCCAGGATCGGGTCACCCGGCCCAGTCCTGCGAGCAGGTGCTATACAAACGAATCTGAGCTTCTGCCACGTCGTCGCGAGCGCAACGGCCGTGGCCTGCGCAGTTTCGCCTTCGATGTTGTGGCGACGTATGATTTCTCTGGCTTTTTCGAATTGGCGCAGCGCTTCGTTCAGTCTTTGAAGTGGGTTATTTCGAGGCATGGTTTAGTATATAACACCTGACGAATTCATCGTCACTGAATGTGGTCCGCTGCTATTCCCAGTGTTGCACCGCCGGGTTCGACATTCTATTTCCGCCGCCGCTTCTTCGCCCGTCGCTTCATCTCGGCCGAGCGTTCCTCGGGCGACATTGCATCCCAGTAGGCCCGGCTCATATGCGCCGCCGCCTTTGCGCGCTGTTGAGGCGTAACTTTAGCCCATCGCGCCTGCGCCGCCTTCCGCTGATGCTCGCGTAGAGAGTCCACAGCAGCGCAGATGCTATCCGTCGACGTGCCGAGCATACAAGTCAGTTTGACATCCATGCCGGCATGGATGTATTTTTTCGGCGCAGGAGGACTTGGAAGCGATGAAACAAACAACCCTGGCCGAAATCTTGAAGCATCCCCATCCCGAACTCAATTGGCTCGCCGTCGCGTTCGGCACTATCAACGAAGCGCACCACGATGAGCTGATCGCGGACTCCGCTGAGGCGCTTCGTGTGTCGCCGAGCACCATTCGACGATGGATTTGTGAGGGGGCACCGGAGGCGCGGCTTCAGAAGATCAGCGAAATGTCCGGCGTACAGATCAGGGTGTTAATCCAGCCCAGCAAGAACTTTATCCGCGCGATCGAGGAACGATACTGGGATCAATACGTTGCCGCGTGGGGCGCATGGTCCCGTTCTCCAGCCGGTCAAGTCGCAATGGCAAACGCGCGATAGCGGAGTGTCCGCCTAAATCATCCGCCCTCGTTATAAATGGGGCGGCGTCGAGATGGCGTCGGCCTTTTTCGGACCTAGGCGATGTTCGCGAATCGCTTGTCGTCCCGAAACGACATTGTTAGCCGCCGTGGTGTCTTGGCGACCTGAATCGTCAGCGGTCGATCCATGAACGCAGTGCCGTTGAGCGATTCGATCGCACGCAGCGCCAGACGCTCGTCGGGAATCTCGACGAAACCAAAACCCTTAGACCGCCCCGTGTCGAGGTCGGCGGCGATTTCGGCTTCGGCCGGCCCGTAATCCGCGAACAAATCCCTCAACTCTCGCGCCGTGGCTGCCCACGCTAAGTTTCTGATGAAAAGCCTCACTGTGTTCCCTCCTGAATTTTCCGCGCGAATACCATTCGCGCTTGGTCTTCCTCAATTTGAGCAATCGTCCCGGACACCCCGCGACATAACACACAAATTCGACTACGCGGGCCGGTTCGATCTCGCACACGGGACAGATCGCCCGCTCGATCATAGTGCGGCGCCCCTTGCGGTTCAGATGCCCGCCCATCGCCCATGTCTGGCCCTAAGCCGCTCCCTCGAATACTTTGCCCGCCCGTCTTCGATCGCATCGAGACGCTGCTGTTTCAGCTCGCCGGCGCCGACGTAGAGCGTAGCGCCGTTGCGCGGCACCGGGATGAACGCGTACTCGTGGCCGCCCTTGCCGCGCAGGTAGCTCAACGCTTGCGCGATCGCATCGATTTGGTCATCGTGCGCGCTGCTCGGGAAAGATGTCGCCTCATCGAGGAAGTCCGCCAGCCAGGGTGCTTCACTCGGAACGAATACGCGCCCGCTCTCAACGAGCGGCGACACCGCATGCGCGCGCGACTGCTTGTCGCCCATCGGCTTGACCGGCAGGATCGGCAATCGAGTTTCAGCCTTGAGCGCCTGGATCAACGACTGTCCGGACGCGGCATCCTCAATCAGCACGGCGTGCGGCTTCCAGATTTCCGCCAGCGCTACCGACTGGCGCTTGAGCTCGGGAAATTCCCACCGACCACGGCTGACGTGGCGAAGGTAATAGCCGTCCTTAGCCTCGCCGACCACCGCGACCACGCTGTAGTCGTTGGCCTGTCCGGTTTTGAAGGCGCAATCGAGAGAGAAGATTGTTCTGTGACACTCGACGACGCCGGCGTACTCGCGCCACCACTGCCGTTTGAAGACTCCGCCTTCCTCAGAAACCGGCCGTTGTTGGTACAGTGCGGTCCAAGCCGCGGTTCCAATCGCTTCGCGAATCCTCGCGAGCGTCTCGAGCGGGAATCGCGCGCCCCACAATGGATCACCTTTATTCCTCCAACCTTCGTTCGTCTCACCGATTGCCGCCAGCGAGATCACTTTCCAACCTTCGCTTGCGTGCTCTTTCAGTAACCAGCCGGCGAGGTCAGATTCATGCCAACGCGTTTGAATCAGAACGACGGCACCGCCTGGCTCGAGTCGGGTGTAAGCGACGGATTCGTACCAGTCCTGTAAGGAACGGCGGAACGCGGCTGAGCGTGCATCCTCTGCCGACTTGATCGGATCGTCGATCAGGAGCAGGTCAGCACCGCGACCTGTCAGCGGTCCGCCGGCGCCGACCGCGTAGTAAGCACCGCCCGCAGTCGTGTGAAACCGATGGACGCTGTCGCTGTCGTCGGCGATTACGCAGTCTGGAAAGATTTGACGGTGCAATCGTTCGCTCGCAAAATTTCTTGTACGCCGGCCGAAGTCGCTGGCAAGTTCCTGACCGTATGAGCTGGCGATGATCGATTTAGTCGGATTGCGCCCAAGATACCACGCCGGAAAAAGCTGGCTGGTCGTCATCGACTTGCCATGCCTGGGCGGCATGCAGATGATCACGCGATCGAGTTCGCCACGCTCGACGCGCTCGAGCACTCCGACAAGGATGCGCAAGTGCGCTGGCAGCTCGAATCGCGGATACATCGCGGCGGCATACGCGGCGAGATCCTCACGGGCGTGGTCAAGCTGCGGGCTTCTGCTCATCGTTCCCAGCCCCTTCCCGCGTCTTCCGCACTTTCGAGATCCGCTCGAACACCGCATCGAGAGATCCGGCGCGGTCATCGGGCAGAACGGAGCTAGGAAGCAGACCCAAGGCCTTCAAAGCCGCGCTCGCGCTGTCGCAAAGTCTTCGGAAACTCTCAACCGCACCGATCACCGACCCGTCCGCGTTTATGAGTTCACGGTCCTTCAAACTCAAATAGACCCGCTCTTTGACCAAAAGAATTTCGGCCGCCATTTGAAACCCCGGACGATACTTCGGATCATCACGGCCGCTGAGCCGGACCAGAGTTGTCACCTTGCGACGCCTTTGCTGATCGCGCTTACGCGTCGGACGGCGTGGCACTGATACTTCCACACTCAAATCGTTACCTCACAAATTGGTCGCCAGAGCCGAGAGCGGGCCGAACGAGCAGCCCGCTCTCACGCGGGGAACAAGGCCGCGCCGCTCTGACTTGCCGAAGGGGACCGCCGGGGCAACGACTCCGGCGGCCTCTCGCGGGGAGCGAGTCCCACGCTTCGGCAAACTTGATTCATTTTCCGTCCGCATAGGCGCGGTTCGGAAAAATGACTCGCATCGGCCGGCCGATGATTCCCGCTGGATCCCGCACGTCCTCGGCGTCGCTATTCTCGGGCTCGACCATGGTCCGCGGCTTGGTAGTCCGTCCGCCGCCAGGCGCGGCATCAAATTTCTTCGGCGCGTCCGGAAACGGTGATGGCTGGCGGCTCCGCAAGAACGGTTTCGAGCCTGGCGGTCCGTCTGCCGGTCCGGGCGGGTAGGGTTTTCCGGAATTGTCGGTACCGTGAAGCGCCTTCCCGACGATTGGGTTTCGCTTCATCGCCGCGATTTCCTCGAGCGGCACGCCCAGACGCGTTGCGACCATGCGCTCGCTAGTAGATAGACTCATCGTTTCCATTCCATTCCCTCTTTCTGTTCTTGATCCGAGTTCAATGAAAATTCCCCCGACACAAAGGCCGCTCATCGCGGCACCGTGTGTGGACCAGCGCCACTTTCGGGTGATGCATTCCACCGCGGACGCTCGCTTTCGGCCGCCGCTCGCCGGTCCGCCGCCTCAGCTTCTGCGATCTCCGATTCGGACGTGCATCTGTTCATGAAAAATTCGCGGCTATAACCATTCGGCCGCTGCGAGTCGAATATCGAATCGCGCCGCGCGATCGTCCTCTTGCTCGTTTTAATCTCGCGGAATCCGACTTTCTCGACGCGCTCGCCGGGTTCAAGGACGAGCGCAAGCGTCCCGGTTTCGAAGCCATTCCAGCGGTAGCGCTCCCACAAACCAGCAGCGGCAATCCGCCTTACTTCATCGGCCGGCGTCGGCGGTGGTCTGAGCGATCCATGCTCTCGCTCAAATATGACCGCCTCTCGAAGGGAGGCTTGGTAGTTCCTCAAGATTGCCGGCAATCGATCGAGCTGAAAGTCAGAGAGCGCATCTTGCACACGTCCATATAGGACCGCACGCCGTTGCGTCAGGATATTTTCCCGAACCTCGGGCGTGAGTGCGTCGGACAGCTCGCGCTGATCAATACGCTCAACGGCCGCGTGAAAGTGCTTTGATAGATCGAAGTCTATATCCATTGTTCCTTCTCCAAATGACACGTCAGAACGCAGTCCGGTCGCGATTTTGCAACTCATGTTTAATGCGATCGACTAGGCTGCTTATGTTCTTCTCGGTAACGTCGCCCTGAACCGTGATGTTGATTGTGACGGCTCCGGACGGTCCGCCTGCCGCGGCACCTGCCGTGCTCGGCATCATGAGCGCGCCCGACATTGCGATCGCGGCCGCAGTCCTCCGCATCGCCCTCAGCGCCACGTCAGGCTGTATGGTTTCCGCGATCGTCTCCACGAGTCTCACGCGATGCAGATCCTTCAACGGTCCGGTCTTTGCTGGCGAGAACGGCAGGTAGGCTCGAATCTTCTTGACCACGTCCTCGATCGCATGGACCGGATACATTGCGGCGGACGCAATGCCCTCGGCCAACATCTTGACCAGGTGCGCGCCGCTCTCGAGCATCTTCGGCGCAAAGGTGGCGATCGCGGCCACGACACCGGCTACAGCGAGTCCGATGCCCGTAATCGCGGCTATGACGGTGCCGATCGTCGATCCGAAACTCGCCACGACGAGCAATGCGCCGCCCAGCGCGATCGCGCCGCCGACTACAACGGCTAGTCCGGTCGCCATCGCGGCGAACAGAGCCACAAATTTCACGATCTGCGGGTGAGCCGTTGCGAAATTGATAACCACCTCAAGCGCGCGCGACAAGTATCCCATCAACTTGACCACGGTCGGCGTCAGCGCATTGCCTATCAGCTCCTCGAGCGCGAAGAATTTTTGCGTGAGAATCTGCCATTGCGCGCTCGGCGTCTTCTCCATGATCGCTTGCGCGCCTGCCGCAGCTCCGGCCACGTTGTCTAGCTGGCCCCGCATGTTCTCCATCTCGGCAGGATCCAGCAGCAGCGCGCGGAGGCCACGGATTCCAAAGGTCTTCTGAATCTCCGCCAACGCTCCGGTTGGAATCGCACTCATCGAACCGTACAGGCTGATGAAATGGGTGCGGATCGCTTCGAGCGACTTCATGTAGTCGAGGCCGCCTTCCTTGTTATGGACCAGCGCGATCCCGAGCGTCTTCGACATCTTGAGGACGCCATGCAGCGATTCCTCGAACGCGGCGCCAGCGATCGATCCGGTCAGGCCGTGGCGAGTGAAGTCCGCCAGAATCGCAACCATGTCCTTCATGCCCTGTGGCGATCCCATGCCGGCCGCCAGAGCGGTCGGCGTCGCCAATTCCATCTGCGAGCGCAGTTCTTCGATGTTCTTGTAATCGAACTGGCGCGTCGCGTACGCCATCACGTCGCCGAGCGCCTTGAAGTTTTGCTCCGCCGATTTCGCCGGATCCTTGAAATTGATGTATGCCAGGTTGAGGGTCCGCTGCGTCTCCTCCATGTCGCCGCCGAGCCCGATGGCCAGCGCGGACGCCGAATTCATCGACGCGATCGCTGTCGTCATGTCGAAGCCGGCCGACTTGCCGAGGTACAACTGCTTGAGTACCTGGTCCTCGCTGATAGCGTGATGCGTCGCGGCATCGACCGCGGCGGCGTGGGCGGCCGCTAGCTCCTGAACCCCGGCCGCACCCGCAGGCACGACCGTCTCGAGCCGGCGCATCTGCTTGTCTATGACATCAGCCGCTTCGATCGTTTTCAGCAGCCCATAGCCAATCCCCGCGCCTATCGCAGCGATCCCGGCACCCACAGCCATCATGTGCGCGCCCGCTGCGCGAGTAGCAGCCCCGGCCTTGTTCAGCTTCTCAATCTGGCCGGTGATCGCCGCGAGCGGCTTCGAGGCTCGATCGATCGCTGAAATCTTGATGAAAAGTTCAGTCAGGCTACTCACAGCGACTCCAACTTTTGAGCAGCGATAGGGCCGGCGGCAGCAACCGACGCGTGAAGCGCTTCCAGAATCGCGCGGAACCTACTGGTGAGCGACGCTTCGTCCTCGGGCCGACAGGCCCGAAACTCGCGCTCGAACGTGCGCATCGCAGCGCCGAGCGTCTTCCGCATCGCTAGATGCTCGTCGATCAGGGCTCGGTAGGCTTCGAACAGTTCGTCTGTTTTTCTCGCCATTTCATTCAGCCTCGACCAGTCGCTCGATCGCCTTGCGCGGGATCATGAGCCTTGCGCCAATTCGCCGCGCCGGTAGTTGCCCTTTTTCGACAGCGTCGCGGATTCGCCGCACGTCGCAACCGATCACATCGGCCGCCCGTGGCAGCGAAAGAAACAGCGGGGTTTCGGTGCTTAGGGTATTCATCGGTCCGGAAGGTACCTAAAGTGCAGCGTGCCATAAAAAATTCGGGAGTCACGCCGACCGCCGCTCCTCGCGCCAGAGGCGAGCCCGCGCCGCTTCCGCGGGTCTCCGCGCCGGCGATTCGATTCCGATTTGTATGGCGCGGCGCCGGATGACGGTCGCGGCTTCGGTAAGCGTGACCTCTCCCGTGCGCAGCAGCTCGAATAGGCCGTCGCCGCTCCAGAGCCAAGTACATGCCTGATCCAAGATGTCGGTCCCGAATCGCGTGCGCTTGAAATCCAATTCCACGGCGCCCCGCGCGAGCAGCAACGTGTCAGTCGCGAGCGTGTGTTCGATCATCGCCGTGTGATCGTCTGAATATTTTTCGGCCAAGTGGCAGCCCCGACATAGCGTTTCGTCGTCTGCTACAGGCGTAATCCAGGAACCGAAGCCCGCGTCACCCGCGGTCGTCGTCGGGAAGGGGCGAGCGCAGGAATCGCAGCGAGGCCAGCCAGGCTGAAGGTTCAGCCCGAGCTCAAGCTCGCAGTCGCGACACAGCACCATCGGGCCGCCGACGCTGAGCGGGCTCGAAACGGCTCGGAAGTGATTGCGATCAAGTGGCAGCGCGCGGCATCGAATGCATTCCGTGTCCGTCGCCGTGCGCGCCGGTAGATGGCACTCGCCGAAAACGCGGTGACGGCGCAATTCGAAATGCAAGGCGTTCGGCATCTCGCAGAGACCGCCAGCAGTTGGCACGAACAGTCGGTTCATGTTTTCGAAAGTCAGTTCCACCTTGTGCCGCGCATTCAAGAAGTCGATCACGCCGTCCAGCTCGCGGGCTAAGCGCCAGCAAGCGCACGGCACGCGGTTCGGTGATAGGTTGGTACGCATCCTGTTCTAGCTCACGGCCGCCGGCGCCAACCGGCGGCTTTCCTTTATTTCCTCAACCTGTCAATCGTCCGACGCGCGCCGACGGAATCGATCAAGTCCACTCCACCCCAACGCGGCATGCCGCTCAGCACCTCATCGTCGCGCAACTCGGCCCGCAGCTCGGCAATCCGATCATCCGGCCACATCAAGCACCGCAACGTTGCGGCCAAGCCGTCAAAAATCTCGAGCGCGGTCGGTTCGGTTCCCCGGCCTCGGCAATGGAAACAGGGAACACTCATGACTTAACCTCTTTCAGCGCGATCCCGATTTTTACGCGGCCTTCTTCACGATCGGAGAGATACCCAGCGCCGCTGAGCCGGCGTGAAAATCTGTTTTTCGACCAGGGACGAATACGGTCAGCCTCGCACCACGCCCCATAGGCAGCGTACAAATCGCCAACAGTCGCCGAATGCTTGGGCCCGATCACGCATTTCGATTCGATGAAGTCGGCTAACACGTCTTCTTCGCGCCGGTAAGTCTTGGTCGCTTCGAGCACGCACGCCGGATCGCGGAGTCCACCCTCGAACCATTCCTTTGCACCTTCGACCGCCCACACGAGAATCCCGGGCAACTCAGCCCGGAGTTTCTCATCAAGCAACGGATCCGCCGGATGCGTCGGCGTAGGATTGTCGGCCGTGACTTCCTCGAAGATCACATCGAATGGAAGCAGGCGAACCCGCCGCCAGATCGCAAAATCGGTCCCGACGATCCGAGGCTTATGGTTCGTCTGTAAAAAAAGGTGATGAGTCGGATTGAACTCGAAATAGTCTTGCCGCATATAGCGCGCGGTGATCTTGCCCTCCGCGCCCGTGAGCAACTTCACGCGCGTTTCATCGAGCCGGCCATCTTCGGGCGTCTCTGATGCGACCACGACGCGGGCACCGCGCAATCCCGCAACGTCAGTCGGGATCGCATCGCTGTACTTTTTCAAAAGCAGCGACGCGGGCGCCGCCATCGCGTAGTCGCCGCCCAGCGCGAAGAAGACCTTCACCAGCGTCGATTTCCCGTTCGAGCCTGGCCCGACCAGAATGGGCAGTCGGTGCTCACGCTGATCCGCGGTCAGCGAATAGCCCACCAGCCGCTTAAGGTATTCGACCAGCTCAAGATTGCCGTCAAAAATTTCGGTCAGAAAGCTGTACCAGCGCGGCGCCGTCGCGGCCGCGTCGTACTCGATCTGCACCAGCTTAGTAATCAGATCGGCGCGGTGGTGCGGGCGCAACTCCCCAGTGCGCAAGTCAATTTTGCCGTTCGCGACGTTGAGCGCGAAGGGGTCCGCGTCGAGCTGCCCTATGGTCGCGCTGCGCCGCGCCTGCAGGAACGTGAGGCCGCCGCGCACCCGCTCGATTTTCGAATACCGCGTCGCGAGTTTAGCCAGCGCCTCACGACGATCGGGATTCGCTTCGCGGTAGGCGTCGAGGTGAATTCGACGGATCGTCTCATCCGCTTTCGCGATGATCTGCGAGGTGGCGTCAGCTCGGTAGCGCCGGCCGTCCCAGACCAGCCAACCTATCCCCGCAACGAAGAATAGATCGTCCGCCCAGTCGTGATAGAGGCGGTCAGCGAATGCCCGATCGGCCTCAGGCGCCTCGGATATCGCCGGCGCGGTCTTTTGCCGCTTCTGCCGCAATTCGACAACTTTTCCGTCCACGCTCGCGGTGTAGCACGGATGCCGCGTGCCTAATTTCCGAGGTGAAGCGCGGACCGTGACACCGGTTATTTAGTCCTGTGTCCTCGAAAAACTCCACGCCTGCGCTGGCTTTTTTCGGTCGAGAGTCCAACTGTGTCCAGGGCGCGCTCGAGCGACACCGCCAGACAGTCAAGCTGAGGCCGAAAAATGAAGCGTCCAGCGGATATGGGCGGATGCCCACCATCGTATTCGCACAGTGAGGCTTCGCGCTTGACCGTTCGCGTACGATGCGCCGATATAAGGAAACAGCGTTCGAAAAAGGCGGTTTCTTATGAGAAGAAGGGCATCACTAAGAAGAGGCGGATCAAAAAAAGGAAGGTGCAATGAATGCCAGAAGGTTAAAGTGATTCATGAAACCTTCCCGAGCGTAGACATTTGGGGACCGAAGCAATTCTGTAAGGACTGCTCGGCTGAGCTTCACAGACAACCGGAGCTCAGGCGCAAACACAAGATTGCCAACAATTACGACCGATGCACGTGTGGGCACGAGGCTCTCCACCATTGGGATGATGACAGCAGCCGCTTTCACAAACTTGAGAGATGTAGGGCCGAGAATTGTTCCTGCGAGAAGTTTACTCTGGTCTAGAACCCTTCTGCTGATATGACGCATTTGACGCATTTACGGGTTTTTCCCTTAGAGCTATGTGCGCGCGTAGAGCGGAACGGAAAAAGTCGTAAATACGACAAATGCGACGGGCGTGAGGTGATCTGAGGTCACACCACATAACCGGGGCGGAATAGGCACGCGGCGGCGACATTATGCTGAGTGAATGATTCCTGAACCGATCTGGGCTTCGACGCTGCCCATCGAACAAATTCCCGCCGAACTCACTAAGCTGGCAGCGGTGCAGTCGGCGTTAGCCGCACGACTGGTTGCGGAGCAGATCAGCCGGCGCGATAACGGCGCCGACGCGTTGCTCGACGCGAAAGAGATGGCGGCGCTGCTCAAGTGTCACGAGTCCTGGGTCCGCAGCGCAGCGCGTCAGGGCAAGATTCCAATCGTCCAGGTCGGGCGCTATATGCGGTTCAAGCCGGCCGATGTTCAAGCCGCGATCGCGGCTCGCAAGTCTTGATCTAAAGACGGCCTCATGCTACGCTACGTAGCATGACAGGCAAGGAAGTCAGGGCGATTCGACTTCGGCTCGGGCTCACGCAAACCGAGCTGGCCGAGAAAGTCGGAGTCGCGCGCAACACTGTGACGCGTTGGGAGCTGGGACTCATGGGCGTCCGGGAAAGCGCGGCCAGGTTAATACAGTTCCTCGCCAAACAGCCTCACCGAAGCAGGAAGGGGTAACAGCAATGTCGATCAAGAAACGTCATGCACCTGGTTGTCCGGGCGGCGATTGTCGATGCGGGTGGCTGCTTGATTACAGACCGGAAGGCAGCCGCGGCCAGCGTATACGCCTCGAGTTTCGAACCAAGGGGGATGCCGAACTCCACCAATCGAACACGAAGGTCAAGGTCTCGCACGGCGAGTACGTCGCGCCGGCGAAGATACCGACGTTCAAAGCGGCGGCCGAGCTTTGGTACGCATCGAAAACGGATCGCCGTCCGGCACACGTCGCCGATCTAAGGTCGCGGCTCGACAAACACATCCTTCCGCGTATTGGAACCATGAGACTCGATCGGATCAAGGTCGGCGCCATTGAGAAGTTGCGCGACGATATGCGAGGCGACGGCTACGCGCCTCGGACGATCAACGCCATCATCCGGATCGTCGGGGCGGTCTTTCGGTCTGCTATCAACCGAGATGAGACAGTCCGGAATCCGGTCGATCGAATTGAGCGCGTGTTTATGGCAGCGCGCGAACTCCGTCCAGGCGAAAAGGAGAGTGACAGCAACGACGACACGGTTGATCCGGATGCGATTCTAAATCCGGATGAAATTAGCGCCATGCTTAGCGCCACAAAACCGGGTCTCTATCGAGCGCTTTTTATGACGGCGGCCGTGACCGGCGCACGCGCCGGCGAACTGTTCGCACTCCGTTGGAGCGACGTGGAGATGACCAAGAGCGGGGACGGATCCTCAATTCGCATTCGGCGCACCATCTCTTGGGCGCGGCTCAAAGAAGAGGAGATTCGGCCGCGCTACTTTCCGCCCAAGACTAAGGCCGGTGTGCGCAAGGTTCCGATTTCTGCTGAACTGCTAACCGCGCTGCGGGCGTGGAAACTCCAGTGCCCGCCAACCGCGGACGACCTCGTTTTCCCTGCAGCTGATGGACGGCCGCTCCGCCGATCGAACGTTTTGCGATACGGATTGTGGCCCGCTCTTGATCGCGCACAGTTACGACGTGTGAACATCCACTCGCTGCGTCACTCCTTCGCCAGTGCGCTCATTATGGCTGGCGCCGCGGTTACTGAGGTTCAGGCGCTGCTCGGCCATGCGAGCCCGGCGATCACGCTGCGGATTTACAGCCACTACTTCAAGACGATGGACTCGGGCGCGGTTGGTCGTTTGAGCAAGACTATCTTGGGGAATGCCGGCGGCGTGCGGAAGTGGACAGAAATTGGACAAAAAGAGAGTAGTATCGAAGTTGCGAAACCTGTAAGTGCTTGATTTACAAGGCTTGGAGGGGTGGCCGAGTGGTTGAAGGCACCGGTCTTGAAAACCGGCAGGGATGAAAGTCCCTCGTGGGTTCGAATCCCACCCCCTCCGTTCCTGGGTCTCTGCGGCAGAGAAATTTGCGGTAACCCTTCTGAATTTCGCGCGTGTGCGGCGAGTCATGGACCGAAAGTCCCGGAGAAACCGAAGCTTGCCGTGATGGGCTGCCATTTGTCGAGATTCTCTCACCTTCGATTTTTTGAGGGGGACTTTGGCTGTTGCGCGGCCCAAAAAGGAATTGATCCTCGAGTGGCTAGAGATCGATTCGGTACGGGACCGGACAGTCGAGAATCCCAGTCCAGAGGTCGATACCGTCGGATTGGATCAGGCAGGGGAGGAGAATCCGAGAGACTTGCGCTGTGTCTCCCAATCGAGTGGAAGGCGAGCAGATTTTCGAAGAAGTGTCTTCGCGGTCAATTCAGGCGGCTGGACACCATTGACGATCTGCTCGACGATATCGGGAGCGAGAAATGCAAGCCCGACGATCTCGCTCGCATGACGCTTTCCGACTTTCTCTCGCTGGCCGATCGCGACCATCGAAGGAGCGCTCCCCGAGACGAGATCGTCGAACCACCGGTGTGCGCGCGCTACCAGCTTGACGAGAGCAGGCTCCACCTTCTGTGAAATCTTGGGATCCCTGTCGATGATGAGCTTCATCTCGACCCCCCCGCCGGCGCATCTGAATTGGAATCATACGGATTAGCGAGAGGTGATTTGGGGCCTGACCCGGCAACCTCTCAGGTGATCCGACGGGCAACTTGATAGAAATTCGGATTCCATCTCCACATAGATCCACTCGATTGACGAGAAGTCCGAGCGCCTCGGCCGCTTTCGGCTTCGGATCTAAGGCGATTGCTCCATGAGCTTGCTGCATCAAGAATCGATTTTGTCGGATTTGCATTCCATTCCGGGCGGTCGAGCTCCATTGCGATGCCGGTACGATCTTCGAGGATCGATCGCGTGGCGGCTGCGACGCTGCGCTCAATTTCTGCCGCCGGAATTCGCCAGCCACCTTCACTCCGTTCCACTGTACTCGACAACAGGGCGCGGGAAACGTAGTAGCGATAGCGCCTCTTGCCCTTGACCGCATGGCTTGGTGTCAGAGGCCTACCCGATTCGTCGAAGAGCTTGCCAGCGAGCAGGCTGCTGATTGACTTGGTGCCCTTCCCGCGGGCGCGCGCCGCATGAGCATGGAGCAGTTCATCTGTCTTGTCCCACACCGCACGCTCTATGATGGCCTCATGCAGACCTGGGTGCCGCCTTCCCTTGTGTCCGACCTCGCCGATGTAAATCGGGTTGCCTAGGAGCGTGTAGAGCGCCCCGCGTGAAAACGACTCACCGCCCGATTTGTTTCCGTTCTGGGCAACGCGGACTTTGGAGCGGACTCCGGCCTGATCGAGGTCACTCTTGAGGAGTCGAACGCTGCCCAGTTCGCAGTAGCGCTGGAAGATCTGCCGTACGGTTTCCGCCTCAGAAGGCTGAATCACTAACTGCCGCTCATGCACTTCATAGCCTAGCGGGACGAGACCGCCCATCCACATACCCCTGCGCTTTGACGCAGCGATCTTGTCGCGGATCCGCTCTCCGGTGACCTCGCGTTCGAACTGAGCGAACGAGAACAAGACGTTGAGCGTCAACCGACCCATCGAGGTGGTATTGAACTGTTGGGTAACGGCTACGAACGAAACTCCGTGCGCATCGAACACTTCGACCATCCTGGCAAAGTCCGAGAGCGATCTGGTCAGCCGATCGACCTTGTAGACGACCACCACGTCGACCAACTTCTTTCGGATGTCTTCGAGCAGACTCTGAAGCGCGGGGCGTTCCATGTTCCCGCCCGAGAGACCGCCATCGTTGTAGTGGGTCTTGATCAGCCGCCAGCCTTCCTCCGCCTGGCTTTTGATGAACGCTTCGCACGCTTCGCGCTGAGCGTGCAGCGAGTTGAAGTTCTGCTCCAATCCTTCTTCTGAGGACTTGCGCGTGTAGATTGCGCAACGCAGGGTCTGTGGTTTAGCGGGTTCCATGTTGCAGCTCCCGGTGCGAGTTCTTCAGGCCGAAGAAAAGTGGACCCGACCACCGCGTGCCGGTGATCTCACCGGCGATCTTCGAGAGCGATTGAAAGCGCTTCCCGTGAAACATAAATCCGTCTTTCAACGCGGTCACTTGATGCTTGGTGCCATGCCACTCCCGGATCAACACCATGCCTGCTTTGACTGGGCGGTTCGGTTCGACGGCTGTTGAGCGGTCTATTTCCGCGCCGTCTCCGATGCTGTGCAGTAGGAGGCGAGTAACAGGCTTCAGACCGCCGAGAGCTTGCTCCTGAATACGAAAAGCCAAAGCCTGGACCGTAAGAGGACGGCGAAGCCGGTCGGGTGGATCCGAGCCGTACAGGGTTTTCCATCGCGCGTTGAGTTGCTCGGAATCGAGCAAGGAAAGATCATCCAGTGCCGCTGCCAGACTCTTTAGATCGCCCTTCAGAATCGAGTTTTTCATGTGGCCGGCTCCTCTATGGGTACCACACACATTGCTCGATTCCCGGCACAGAGCCAGTCGTGCGCGGCGGGAGATTTCGGGCAATATCCGGGTCTGGTCTTTTTGGGCTGCGATTTCGGCAGTCCCATTCGCCTTCCAATCGCCTCGATCGTGCAGACCGTGGGTGCGTGCCAATAGCTGGCATCTCCCTTTCCCCCGAATGACGTGAGAAAACTCGAAGAAACCGCTCGCTTCATGCGCCGACCAGAGCAAACATCCCTGCGCGCCCTTACGGCTCAAGGAGATTTAAGCGAATGGAACATGCGAAACTGGCGAACGGAAGCGGGCATCAGGAGATCGGACACTTCTCAAGATCGGCCCCGAAGAAAGCTGCTCGGAAAAAAGCGGTGTCCGCACGGCCGCTCCGGAAGGAGACGGGCAGCAAGTCGAAATCGGAGAAACTGGCTTGCCGCTATTGCGGGGAGCGATGACCTGGCACCGAGTTTCATCAAGCGGCGCGACCGCCGATGCCGCAAGTGTTTCAGTAAACGCTACGGGTCTGCAGCACGGGCGAGGAAGGCGAACGTCAAGAAGTAGCTTGGCTAGGACGCGAGATGAGGTGCCGGACTCGAAGAAGCTCGGCCCCTTTTCGTTTTGAGCTATGTTGTAGGGCCGTGGCTGAACGACTGAGCCTGCCGAAAAGCGCGGCGATTCCAATCCTTGGCGGGCTGCATCATCAATTCGTCCGGGGTTAGGTTTTGACTAGGCACAAGTAGCGCGAGACTTAAAGTCCGCTCCTTTCCTTTGGACTCGGCAATTCAGGACACACATTGCGCTTGTGCATCAGGTCGATGGCACTAGTGTGGACGCAACTCGCGCACGCCGCGCCCCAGTCGGCGGCGCAGAAGCACGCGTAATGCGGCCCCGTCGGCGTAGCCAACCCTCGAGGCAATTTCCTCGACGCCTTCATCGCTCGTCTTCAACAGATGCACGGCGAGTTCTATTCGTAAGTCCTGGAAATACGATAGCGGTGATTTTCCCAGGACCTTGTGCATCCTGCGCGCCAGGGTGCGTTTGCTTGTCCTCGTCGCGCGCGCCGCTTGATCCAGAGAAAATCCCTCCGCCAGCCGCTCGCGCGACCATCGTTCGAAGCGCTCCACTACGGGATCCACATGCGCCAGATGACTCGGAATCATGTAAGCCGCCTGCGAGGGACGCGTATCCACGACCAAGTACTTCGTCGTCATCGCGGCGAGATCAGGACTGGCCTGCCGAATCAACCACAGAGCCAAATCAAGATGACTCAGCGCCGCCCCTGCCGTGACCAACTGACCCGAGGGAACGATGATGCGCGATTCGTCGAGGCGCACTTTCGGGTAGCGTTGGCGAAACAGCGGCGCCAACCACCACGTCGTGGTCGCATCCTGACCGTCGAGCAGGGCAGATTCAGCTAGCACGAATGTGCCGATGCAAGCGGCTGCCGTCATCGCGCCTTCGTCGGCCCACCGTCGGAGCGTATCTCCGGCGTCACTCACGTCCGGCCGGGCCAACGCGGCCAAAAGCGCACGAGGCATTTTGTAACCGAGGGCAGGCACGATCGCCAAGTCCGGCGCAATGCGACCCGCAACTGGAACCACCGGCACACCCAGACCTTGCGAAGTCCGCACGGTTTTCCGCACGCCGACGGTACTCACGTCAAAGCGCAATGAAGTGAGGCCAAACATTTCGGCCAGTTCGTTCGCGGTGCCAAACGCATCGAGCACCGTCGCCATGCCCGTATCGAAGACGCCATCGAGGACCAGCACGTCGATCTTCATGGCAAGAACAATATCAAAAACGTCAATATTGCCAATGGACGATCATCTTGAATGCCCTTATTTTCCAGTTAGACGATCGAAATCTGGTCCGTGAGGAAATTATATGAAGCTCTATAGCGGCGACCTCAGCAACTTCGCGTCAAAAACCCGGATCGCAATCCGGGAGAACGGGTTGGACATCGAGTTCCTTAAACCGCCGGGCGGAACGAGTTCGGCCGAGTACAGGAAGGTGAACCCGCTCGGAAAAATTCCGGCGCTCGAGCTCGACAATGGGGACGTGATCGCGGAATCCGAGACTATCAACGAATACCTTGAAGATCGGTATCCGCAAAAACCGCTGCTTCCAAAAGAGGCGCACGACCGCGCCGCGGTTCGCTACTTCAGCCGCCTGAATGACCTCTACCTCGATCCCCCATTCCGGGCCTTGCTGCCTCAACTGTTCGGCAAAAAGCTCGACGATACATTCGTTCAGCAAAAGCTCGCTCAGGTCAGTGATCGCCTCGACCAGCTGGAGCAGATGATGGGAAGTCCGTGGGCCGCTGGCGATATCTTCACGCTGGCTGACGCTGCCTTGGCGTCGACCATCTTCCTTATGGTCAACATCCTGCCGCAGTTTGGCGCCAAAAGCCCAGCCGATGGCCGACCCAAATTGGCCGCATGGTGGGCGCAAGTGAATGAGCGTCCCTCGATCCGGCAAACGCTCGGCGAACAACTGGCGGCGCTGTCCGCGATGATGAAGAAATAACAATGCCTCAGGCGCGAGCTGAGGACGGAGGCGTTATGGCGCAACCTGTGCAGATCATTGGCGGTTATCTTTCGCCCTATGTCCGCAAAGTATTGGTGGTGCTCGACCTGAAGGGCATTCCCTACGAAATCGATCCGATCGTTCCGTTTTTCGGCGATGATCGTTTCTCGCAAATGAGCCCGCTGCGGCGCATTCCAGTCCTTATCGATAAGGACGTCACGCTGGCCGACTCATCTGTCATCTGCCAGTACCTCGAGGACCGCTATCCTCAGCCTGCTGTCTATCCCGCCAACATCGTTGATCGCGCTCGTTCCCGATGGCTCGAAGAATACGCCGATTCGCGC
This sequence comes from Binataceae bacterium (SeqCode), assembly GCA_963789715.1. GTDB lineage: Bacteria > Desulfobacterota > Binatia > Binatales > Binataceae > Binatus. The sequence goes on from CAWBLQ010000004.1 coordinate 218,603, forward strand.
ATGGGCGAGGTGTTCATCTGGCAGCTGTTCAACCAAGTCGCAATCAAACCTGCCGTGTGGGGCGAACAAACGGATACGGCGGTGGTAGAGAAGACTCTTCGGGACGACATGCCACGAGTACTCGACTACCTGGAGACACAGGTTCCGGCCGAGGGCTTCATCTTTGGCAGCGTCTCCATTGGCGACATCAGTATCGCCTGCTTCTTTCGCAACGTGGAATTTTCACGGTTCAAGGTCGATACGGCCCGATGGCCTCGAACCGCTGCGTTTGTCGAGCGGCTGTTGAAGCTGGAGAGCTTCGAGAAGCTCAAGCCCATCGAGGATCGCCTGATGCGCACGCCGCTGAAGCACCATAAGGCCGCGCTGGCCGAAATGGGCGTGCCGCTAACGTCGACAACATACGGAACGGCGGAGCCACGCCGTGGGGTCATGCGGATCGATTGATCCAGGAGGGAGTATTGAAAAGGTAAACTCACCGATACCTTTCGATGAGTACAGCTCGAACGACCCATCGAACAATTCGGAATCGTCTGACTGCCTGCCAGCAGGAGAGTTTCGAAAAAATTTGAATCCTCGTCTGATGTTCGACGTCACCAAATCTAGCGCTTCCACAGAGCGAAGAGATCGAACCTGGAGAGCCGAAGCAGAGGCGAACAATATCTCTCCAGCGCAGATGTTTTTTTCGCGGCGAATAGTGAGCCAAGCTCGGGCCGAATTCTGCCCATTGAATCGTGAAGGGTCTCGGGGGTTCGAATCCGCCCCTCTCCGCCAAGCAGTCCACGATTTTCTCGTTCTTTGTGGGGAAATCGAAAATATCGCGTACTGTTCCCCGTCAGCACAAGTTGGACAGTTTGAGGCGATTGAGTAAGAGAGGATTTTTGGCTCATCTTTAACCGCGGAAGGAGCGGAGAGATGGGATCGAAAATCGATACGCAGTCGGATGAGGCGGAGAAGGCGGTACGCGATATAAGGCGGGCGACCCGCCGGCACTTCTCGGCTGAGGACAAGGTCCGGATCGTGATCGCCGGCCTGCGCGGCGAGGATAGCGTGGCCGAGCTGTGCCGCAAGGAAGGGATCAACCAGAACCTTTACAATCGCTGGTCCAAGGACTTCCTGGAGGCGGGCAAGAAGCGGCTGGCCGGCGATACCGCGCGTGAAGCGACCAGCGACGAGGTCAAAGGGTTGCGGGCGGAGAGCCATCGGCTCAAGGAACTGCTGGCCGAGCTGATGATGGAGAACCGCCTGCTCAAAAAAAGCGTGCTAGCGGATGGGGAGTCCGATACATGAGGTACGCGGCCGCCGAAAAGCTGGAGATCATCCGGCTGGTCGAGCAGTCGTCATTGCCGGTGCGGCGCACCCTGGAACAGATCGGCATCCCGCGTTCCACCTTCTATTGCTGGTACGATCGCTATCGCGCTGGACGGGCTGAGGGTCTTGCGGATCGCACGCCGGCGCCGCAGCGGGTGTGGAACAAGCTCCCGGCTGCAGTTACCGAGGCGGTGCTCGAAGCTCGCTCTCAAGGAGCCCCAGCTGTCGCCGCGCGATTTGGCCGTCTCGTTCGTCGACCAGCAACAGTACTTCGTCTCGGAAGCCTCGTTTACCGGCTCCTGAAAGCCCACGACCTGATCACCAGTCCGGCTTTCATCCTGCTCAAAGCGGCCGACACGTCCGCCGAGCCCACCACCGCACCCAATCAACTCTGGCAGACCGACTTTACCTACCTGCGGGTGATTGGCTGGGGCTGGTTCTATCTGTCGACCGTGCTTGATGACTTCTCGCGCTACATCCTGGCCTGGAAGCTGTGCACTACCATGACCGCGACCGACGTCTCCGACACGCTGGCCATGGCCCTGCGCAACTCCGGGTTGGAGCGAGTCCGCGTTCGGCATCGGCCGCGTCTGCTGAGTGATAACGGGCGGTCGTACGTGTCGGCTCAGCTCGGCTCCTGGCTGGCCGAGCACGGCATGACGCATACACGCGGCAACCCCTATCACCCGATGACCCAAGGCAAGATCGAACGCTACCAGCGCTCGATGAAGAACCAGATCCTGCTCGAGAACTACTACCTACCTGGTCATCTCGAGGCGCGCCTGGCCGAGTTCGTCGGTTACTACAACTTACGCCGCTACCACGAAAGTCTCAACAACCTCACCCCGGTCGACGTCTACTTTGGCCGCGGTCCAACGATTCTGTCACGGAGGGAAAATGTCAAACTGAAAACCATCGAAGACCGACGCCGGCTGCATCACTCAACCGCAGCCAAAGGTTCAACTCAGATGGACCAGATCCTCTCTTAATTCCAATGCCAACTTGTCCAATAGGTTCTGACGACGTACACTCCCGGCATCCCGGGCAAGCAACCGCATTTGGACTCCAAAAAGTATTCGGAACGCCGATGCGCGATGAAACGTCCGATCAACTCTTCGCTGCGTCCATAGTCGATGGACGTATCAATAAAGTTGATGCCGGCGTCCAAAACCGCGTTCAGTACTCTCTGGGCTGTTTCGTCGGAGACTTCCGGACCCCGTGGTGCCCCTAGCAGCTCCATCGCGCCGTAGCCCAGTGCCGTAACTTCAAGGCCCGTCCGGCCCAGCCCTCGTTTTGCCAATTCGCTCATAGTAAACCCTCCTCGATAATCAGGATCCAACCTCACCGGCGTTGTGCGGTTTGAGCGTGGTCGTGAACGCTATCACGATATTGCCGCAGTGGCATTGCGCCTGAACGGTATGCATTGTCGCTCTCCAAGACGATCTCTTCGGACCGAAGCGCTCACGATGTCAGCACGAGGAGTATTGCACCGCGTGAGCCCGGTACCGTGCTTGTCGATATACCTCGATAAGAACCCGCCCAGATCAGTCGCTCGAATACCCGGAGTTCCTCGTACGGGCGAGGGGGAAAATCCCCCTCGCTCTCCCCCTGCAGGAACTCAAACCAACGCCGGCCCAGACTGATGCATTCTTACTCCGGCCTGTTGATGTACTTTTGCTCCGGCGTTGACAATCTCTCAATGGACAAAGATGCTCTGGATTTTTCGCGGGCCGCAGAAGATCGGCCGTATCACCGCGATACCGATCCTTGGCGGGCTCCACCATCACTACGTCCAGGTCTAGGTTTTTGACTAGGCACACCTTCTGCTACGGTCCTCTTTCGTGCCTGCTCTACCAGCCCGGACCGGTGCGCACGGTTCCTGGGCGCCGCGTAATGACCTACACGGAGGAGGACCGGGTTGACGATCAGGCGACCTCACATCGCCGACCGGAGGAGTAGAAACAAGCCCACGCACGACCGCGCCTGTTCGGCTCGGACCTCACCGGATGCAAAAAACCTCACGATGCGAGGTCATTGGCCGCCCTCCGAAAAATTATGCGGGGCACACTCCGAAGGATTGAGCGTCGGCCTGGAAGCGCTTCTACTATCTCCCGAAACCCTGGGCTCTGAGCCACTCTTCAAAAACAACCAGGCTAAACAAAATCTTGTGGTTGTCGTCGTGCCCTGTGCGGTGTTGCTCGAGCATCTCCCACACCGCCGACGGGCGCAGGTACCTATAGATAAGAGAACCGTAGTCCAGCAAAATCTCGTCCATCTTCTGCCGCCTCGCGGTGCGAAACCAGTCATCCACGACATTCGCGGTGAATCCGCGTTTCTTTCTTCTCAGAATCTTAGCAGGAAGCAGATCTTGGCACACCTGGCGATGCAACCATTTTTGCGATCCATTTCGCACCTTCAAATTTGCTGGCAGTCTTTCCGCATATTCCACGATCTCTTTATCCAGATAAGGTACTCGGGCCTCGAGACTATGCGCCATGGAGAGCTTGTCAGCGTACATCAAGAGTTCATCAGGAAGAGTGGATCGCAATTCCAGGAACTGAAACCCGCCAAGCTCATCGGTCTCACTCAGAAGCGGCGCGAAGTGTTGCCAGCACGTAAGGATTTCGTCGCCTGTGGCAGGACCGATGATTCCGTCCTGAAATAGTTTATCGATTCTGTAACCGGGCAGAAGCGACAAAACGTGCTGATACCTTCTTAGCCGGTCAGGGACATCAAGCGATTGAATGCCTCTTCTGAGGGTCTCATTCCGCGGCAACCCGCGGATGGCCGAGGCGACGGAGGCACGCAACCACTTCGGCAAACCTCTCCACAATCGGCCATACCGTATGCCAAGATGACGGTTATAACCACCGAAAAGCTCATCCGGGCCTTGGCCGATTAATGCAACCTTCACGTCCTCCCGGGCGCGCTCACAGACGAAATACATGGGGACGATCGAGGATGTTGCGACCGGCTCTTCCATGCAGGAAACAATTCTGGGAAGCTTTTCCTCAAAGGCTTCTCTATCCAGCAGCACGGCCGTATGTTTCGAGGAAAATCCCGCGGCTGTTTCCGCCGCATCCGCAAGCTCATCATCAGCGAAGCTGGTCCCGTAGCCCACCGTATACGTGCGCCACGATTCTCCGTTTAGATTCATGAGCGCAAGCAACAACGCAGAGTCGACACCGCCGCTCAGCAACAATCCAACAGGCACGTCGCTAAGCAGGTGCCTTTTAACCGATCGCTTGTACAGTTCGAGCAACTCTTCGCGGGCTTCGCCAACGGACTTCACGGCTGAAAAGGGCACAGGTTTAAACCGGTACCAGAGACGCAGCGAAAAAGCGCCTTTTTCAAAGGTCAGCATGCTTCCCGGGGCCAGCTTCTTCACGCCCGCAAACAGACTGTGAGGCGAGGGCGTGAAGCGATATCGGAGAAACAAATTTAGCGCAACGGGATCAACCTCAGGCCTCTTATCTGCCGTCGCGATAACTGAGCGGATCTCCGAGCCAAAATAGAGCTGGCCTTTGTCGACCCTGTAGTACACTGGCTTGACGCCGAACGGATCTCGGGCAATCACCAATCTCTTTTGTCTCGTATCCCAGATCGCCAATCCAAACATGCCGTTCAGTCGATTCAGTACTTCGTCGCCCCATTGTTTATACCCGAGGACAATGACTTCCGTGTCGCATCGAGTTTGGAATACATGCCCTAAGTCTTCGAGCTCGCGCTTGAGTTCCGGAAAATTGTAGATTTCGCCGTTGAACACCACCCAGACGGTTTTTTCCCGATCCGACATCGGCTGATGACCGCCCGCAAGGTCGATAATTGAGAGACGCCGGAATCCGAGACCCAGCGCTCCTTCCAGGTAATAACCTTCATCATCGGGTCCTCGGTGGACCATGGTCCTGGTCATCTTCTCGAGGTCCTGCCGCTCGACCGGAGCCTGACTTACAAAGTTGTATCGTCCGCAAATCCCGCACATAAACTCGCCTAGGTTGGTTTCAGGTATTCCAAGCCTGACTTCGGAGTGTTCCGACAGAGAATAAGGCAGAGACTTCTAAACAGTTGTGAGGAAGCCCAACGGTGCATAGGTGTGTTGTCCCAGCCTAAATGGAGTTGACGGCTTCGGAAGGAGCCATCCGGCTTTTGCCAAAGGGCCAGGATCTGGTCAACAGCGATCGATAAGAGGTCGTCCAGCCTTCGGAATCGGCCCCGAAGCAATGTGCCTAAGTTGATGCACTCGGCATAATCGTATGATTCTCGCCGGTAGACTTTCAGGCGAGGCGCACGGGAGAACGGTCTGGGCAAGCCTTGTTCATCAAATAAATTCCTGGTGTAGTAAGCAACGCCGCGTTCAATCGCCTGGGTACAGCCTGGGTGTCCCGTGAGTGCTTCGATTTTTGCAAGTGCTTTCAGTACGAAACAGGTATGAAAATGATCGACAAAATTTCTTTCGCTATCGTTGGCATAGTACCAAGAGCCGTCCGCATTTTGAGATTCGAGGACAAAATTCAGATTTCTTTCAGCAACTCTCCAGTACCGTTGCTCGGAGAAGTCCACTGACGCGCTCGTTAACAGGAACGCTCGGTAGGCGTTCGCGTTGATGACACTGACGGAGTTTTCAGGGAAAGGCGTATAAGAACAAGAAGAGGCAGTATCCGACGTGTCAAAATCCTTGTAGTCCAGAAGAACATGCTGGGCAGCCGATTGCATGATCTGACGCCACTTCGCATCGCCATCGATCTGATAGACTTCCCTGAACGCCTCGTAGACATAGGGAACCGTCGTTATGAGAGGCGTACCTGCGCGGATTGTACCGCGGCGTGTCTCCCAGTTGAATGGATATCCCCAGCAATGGTTGTTATAGCCGGGGCACTTGGTTTCCTGGAGGATCTCGAGGAAATGAACGGCCTTACGATAGTATTGATGCCGCCCGGAAGCCTGCGCGAGGAAAGCGAATCCCATGGCGTAGTGGGCATCGGCGATCGGGAATCGCTGAGGTTTCCAGAAGAGCCGCCGCGCTGAAGGAACAAATGCCTCGCTGACTACCATCGGAAAGACAGCCACTTTTCCGATCAGCGGCCTTGTATAGTAAAGTGCCTTTGCACTTCGTCCAAGATCACTCGCAAAATAACTCTGGTGATCGTAGGAAGCTTCTCCGTAATGATCGAGCCAATCGATAAAACGGGAAAGAGCATTGCAGATTCTCTCAGTTGGCAGGGCACTTGTCTCCGATCCTGCAGCCAGACGCGATGGTTGCTCGATTGGCACGATCTCGAAAGCGTCAATCCGTTTGAATCTAGAAAGGGCAGCTAATATCAATCGTAATTTTGCCATCTGCTCTTTGCGATGGAATCTCATGAGTTCGTCGGAGACAGGCCGTTCTGTACCGTCCAGTGCGGCTGTCAAATATCCGCCAAATAAGGCTATTCCGCCAAGTAGATAAGGCCTCTTTGCGGTTCGATATAAGCACCGAAACAGTTGCCACACCGGATGCCCACCCAAGTAGTAATCCTGCTTGCCATACATGAAATGTGAGGCTAGGACTCCGCGCTCAGCCGTCCCTAGAATTCGATTATGAAAGAAGGACTTTTCTCGAAATGATCTTGTCTTCCAACCTATCATCCGAGCGGTCGTGACTGCGATCCAGTCAATGCCTCCGGCTCTGCTTGGGCAATATCCGCCAATTTCCTCGAAGCACTGGCGCCGGAACATCTGACACTGACCGGAAACGTGATTCTGCCCTTCGAAACTATCGATGTCCGAGCTATAGCCTGGCTCTTTGAAAATCGTGCCCGCTACTCCAAGATGACTGTCTTCCTTGAACTTATCCATAAGAAATTCAAGATGATCGTCATCCAATGTGACATCTGCATCGAGGTTGCCGATCACGTCATATTCGATGCCTTTCAATCTCTCCTCACCCGCTTTGAATGCCCGGACTTTTGCTGCGAAACTTCGGCTCTCGTGCGCAGGAAGATTGACCAATTCCATCCACCTGAATGTCGCGGCGTATCGGCCTACGATGGCTGCCGTATCGTCCGTCGAGCCATCGTTCACAATCACCCACTTGGAAGGTAGCGCAGTTTGCTTGATCACGGACTGAATCGTATTCTCGATGAATTCTGCCTCATCACGAGCGGGAGTGATGAGGACGTATGTCGCTCGCTCTGATTGATCACGCATTCGTGACCTCCGGACCTCCCCAGTTTGCAGGCGCTGAACGTCGGAGGGCAGTCTATCGTAGCTATTTCTGCAGCAGGCCCTCATACACGTCTCGGGTCAACTTGCCGACCAGATCCCACGAATGCTGGGCTTGCATGAGGTCCTTTATTTCCTGTCGACGCTGCTCCAGCCCCTTGTACAAGTCACTACCGAAATACACCTCGATAACTCTGGCCAAATCCGCAGGGTCACCAGGCCGATGCAAAAATCCTGTCCGGCCTTCGATTATATCTTGTCTAAAGGAACCAACGTCAGCGGCGATGACCGGCGTTCCAAAACGATATGCCAGGAACAGCACACCGCTTTGCGAAATGTTCTTATACGGCAGCACCAAAGTATCCGCCGCCTTGAAGTACAGTTCTTGGTGCTCATTTGGAATAAATTCGAACTTGCCAACGATGCGATCTCGAATGTCGGTCCCATTTGCCGTTTGCAGGATCTGCTTGTAGTATTCTTCGCAGCCTTTCATTGGCTCGCCGACGATGACCAACCGGTAGGACGGATCCTTGGGAAGAATCTCTTGAAATGCAGCCAACAGGTATTCGAGACCCTTATAGGGCACGATTCTTCCAAAGAAAAGGATTGTTCTTTCTTCCTCCCCGATGCTTAGCCGCCGTTTTGCTTCCGAAGGAGTGAGGTCGGTGTCTCGAGCAACGTTATTGATCCCAAAAGGTATGACCGTAACAGCTTGCGCTCGGACACCAAAATCCCCGCAGAGTTCGCTCTTCATCTCGTCGGTATGAACGAAAATGTGATCAACGAGCCGATATTGAATTGTCAGAGTCATATGCTTGAACGGCGAATCGCTCGAGTCCCTCTTGTCTTGATTAACGTTGTGTGCGGTTAGCGCGACCTTCTTCCCGGATAGTTTGTAATAAAGCATGAGAAGCGTTCGATCGAACGACTCGAACTTGTTGTTCCACAGGATGTGAAACAGTGTAGGCTTGGCAAACGTGACATAGCGAATCAATCGCACGTAGTAGCTGCACAGCTGCAACAACTTCCTCGGAAAGCTGGCTTCCGATTGCTGTATTCCTCCCAGGTTTAGAAACTTCAGCTTCGGGGTTGTGTGGAATTCAGGGCTGTCCACCAGGTCGTTACCAATAATCTCCATGCAAACACCCTGCGCGGCCATTGCCGTTGCCATTCCAACCGCGTATGGCCGGTCCTGGCCTCCTGTCAGCAAAGCAACATCAAATTCAGCGGGCAACCCTGAGATTGGGTCGCCTTGAGCTTCTCCCCCAAGGCCGGGAGCGTCACTCGGAGCGACAACTGCCAAGAGGAGGAATATCCATACCGGGTCCAACAGCCTGAAACCGGCTTCGGTGATGCTGTAAACCGCCGCAGTGAAGACGTAGGCCAGGAGGAGGGCGCCGTAGGTTGGATCGGTGCGAAAGGTGCACACGGCGCGCCGATAGCCATGAATCAGAATCAGCGCTATCAATCCCACCCCCACCCAACCGAGATTGAGGTAGGTCTCAAGGTAACCATTGTGTGCCTCGTTTAGGTAATGACCTGGGAAGGCGCTCCACATCGCTTCCAGACGCGGCCCGAGCCAGAAGCTCTCGTAGCCGGCGCCGACGAGCGGATTGGGTGCCAGCGGAATTAAGGTGTGCCAGATTTCCGTTCGCTCATGGAGGTTCGTCCGTCTGCCCATTGCATGCACAACGTTGGCATAGCCACCAAGAAATATAGTGAGACTTCCCGTAAGGAAAACGGCAAAAACGAGTGCATGCACCGCCGCGGGGCGGCGTCCTATAACAGACCAACTGGCCACAAGCATCAACCCAGCCCCAAGGACGAAGCAAGCCGCAGAGGTAGCGGAATGGGCCATGACCAAAAGCGATACGCCGAAAGCCAGCAGCGTGCCCTGAGCCAGAAAGTGCCGGGCACGGTTGGGCTGACTGCTATCGCGCAAGAGCTTAAGGACCAGCCAGAATGCACCCAGTGAGAGGACGAAAACGGTGACACCGAGCATGTTCTTGTCAGTCGTCACTCCGCAATTTCCCGCATAGCTCCAGTCGTGGTATGTGCCCAAGTCCGGGTAGTACTTGATCAAAAGTACAGAAGCGGGCATCAGAACAAATCCGACGCGGGTAATCAGGCGCTCTAACGCCGCATTGGGCCACGTGTCAGTTACAACAATGAGCACCATCACCAGGTCGCCAATTCCTTTGGTCCATCGCCGGAACGCTACGCGGGGAAAGTCCGACCACAGCACGCTAACCAGACAAAAGGAAAAGTACAGCAGGATCGGCCAACTTTCCTTGAGCAGAGAAGTGATCCTGCCGCGGCGGGGGAACAGAGCAATGAGGCCAAGGGCCATTAGGCTCGCTAAAATCGCTCGGTCAATCGGGCTGCCTTGTAAAAGGTTGCTAGCGCTGTTGTTCGTCGGGGTAATCCCGAGCCACATGGAGACGGGCCTCGAACCGTTGATCCACAGCCAAATCACCGGGATCCAAAGCGCTTTGGAAGTCTGGACGGACTTGTCGCGATCCAGATAAAAAAGTCCCAGAACGCCGATCGCGCAGACAAGGGTGGCCAACGAGCTGCAGCTCATTTATTGTCCTGTTGGCCAAATCGGAGTCGGCTTCGCGCGGCGGTTTATCACGAGTCGAGTAAGAGTCGGTGCGTAAGTTCCAACGTCAGGAGCCTGTGAATCTCAGTAGTGTAATTGCGGTTGCCTTTGAGATGGCCCTTGACAATGGTTCGGACTGATTCCGGGTTGAGATAGGGACGTGCGAGAGAGCGTCGGTCCAGGAGCATCTCACGGACATAGTTTGCCAGCTCATCGCGATACCACACTCGAAAATGAAAGGTCTTGTGGCGGCCGATCCAGAGACGTTCAAGGTGAAACGCGGCTAACATATGGTCCATTTGCGCAACCCACTGCGGCATGCCGTAATCGTAGGCGTATTCAGCCTTGAATAGAAACTCGAGCGTGGCGCGGGTATAGAGGCTGTTCACGCCGCCGATGCCGCGATCGGTGCGCAGATTCGCAAGGGCGGGATTCCCCTCTCGAATCAGTCGCAATCTGCCTTCTTCGTTGATCGCAACCGGGCCCGGCGCTCTGTACACGGTCTTGACGAAATCGTTATCCAGATACGGCGTGCGGACGGCTAGCTGGGTCTGCTCCAAGCCAAGCACACCATAGTGATGCCAGGGCGACTGTTGGAAAGCGACAAATGTAACCTGATGGCCCTGGCGGATTGCGTCGTAAGTCTCTCTGGCTGCATGAATCTGCGGCAAGAGTTCCGTCTGGTAAAGCCCTCCAACAGGCTCCACCGCTTTAAACATTACCGCATGCAAGAGCATTTCGCTGCCGAACGTTCCCACCATACGCACCGGAGCTATCTCTCGAGCCTTCTCGTTCACATACAGATCCGGCGAATGGCCAACGTCCACGGTCGCGTCCGTCAGGTAAATGGTGCGCTCGGCGTAGCGGGAGAACCGTGAGAGGAATTCCCTGCCGGTAGTGATCACCTGGTGTGACTGGCCGCAAATCTTTGCCACGTGGCGCGCCAGGCGCACGTCCTCATTGTCCCGGTACATACTGCCAAATGTGTAGCACGGCAGAGACCGCGGTGGTGCCTTGCTCCATGCCATAATGATGCGCGTGTCCAGCCCGCCGGTGAGCGAAACCCCAACCCTCTCGGTACCATCAAAATAGCGTGGCAGATTGCGCACGAAAACGTCACGCAGATTGACAAAGTATGCCTCCCGTGTGAACGGCTCTTCCTGTTCCCATTCTCGCGGCTCGAAATAGGTGGCCTTCTTCTCGAGAGTTCCACCGCGGAAGGACCAGGCCGCTCCAGGGGGGAGGACATGGACGCCGGAAAAGAGCGTTCGGTTTTCGAGCACGCAACCACAAACAATGAATTCTCCCATACCGCGCGGATCGGTGACGCGTAGCTCGGGGCGCACCTTCAGGATTGCCTTTGCCTCTGCTCCAAAGTAGAAGGCATCGTTCGCTTCATGGTAATAGATCCGTTGCAAACCGTACCGGTCGTTGAACAGCTTCACCGTCCCGCGCGCTCGGTCGGCGACCAGGCCTTGAAAGCGACCATTCAATCGCTTGGGAAAGTCCGGTTCCTCTTCATACTGGTGCACTAAATAATTTGGGCCATCTGTTTCGACCGCATGGCCAGCTGCACGGAGCGCCTCGATAGTCCCTGGTTCGCGGAATTCTTCTCCGGAAAAAACGAGGGTGACGTCGCCATGCTCATTCTGCAGTGGCATTGGGGCCGCAAAGGAACCCTCCCGCGCCACCCAGCCAACATAAACGCCCTGCTCGGGATCACTCCAAGTGCCTGCGGTATAAAAGGATTCGTGACGGAGCGATTCCAGCATCTGGTGCAGTTCGTTCTCTGCACTCGCCTCCGGACGATTTGTGATAACGCCGACGATTCCGGGCAATACTTGTTCTCCTGGATTGATTCCGCTCTCAATTGAACCTGAGTCGGGCGTGAAAAAAGTCGTCAGCGTCGTCGAACCGGGACTGTTCGAAGCTCACGAGGCCCCTTTCTGCATCGCGTCGAAAGCAATCTAAAGGGCAGGGTTGGACGCAAAAACGCACCCCTTTCTCGCGCCCACGCGTTATGGACAGCTCTAGCGCCATCTCACGCCGGATTCCGGTTGAAATCTACGGTACCAGGCACCGCGCAGTTCGCGCAGCCTGGCCGCCAGGGGTTCTGGCAGACGATCGACCAGTCGATGGTGTAGCTTCATGCTCAGAGCGAGCGAGCCCCAGTGACTCAGGGGCACGTAATACCGCGGTATGTCTATGCGTTCGAATGCGTTTCGCTCTTTAAACCTGCTCAGGGTGCTCTGCGTCTTTTTCCCGTAAGCAAACTTCTCGCAAACCAAGTAGGAGATACGTCGGTCGGCACAAGAACGTACCGCTTGTGCCACCAGCGCATTCATGGGCGACTTATCCCGGTGCCGGATCATCGAGATCATGTGCATCATTCCGGCCTGAGTCCCGGTGTCGTCAACCACCAATTTAATGAAACCAACCAGCTCGTCGTCTACATAAGCTCCGACAAAGATGCTCGAATCAAGATAAGTCGCACTCAACTCACGCACGGTTTCTAGACTCTTCCCGTAATGTAGAAACCGCCTTTGCTGCCGAACAGGGCACTCGTTATAGATTTCCCAGATTCCCCGCGCGAGTGTATCGTCAAAGGCAACTTCCCGGATCACAACCCCCTTCTTTTCCGCTTGCTTGGCTTTGTTTCGCGTATTTTTCCGAATCTGCCTGGTCCACCAGTGTTCAAACGTGGAGATCTTCAAGACAGCCATGTTGTCCCATTCCATTGGATAAGCGTACTTCGGAGTCGTTTCTGGCAAGTTCTGCATGAACGTAAAGAGATCGATCCTCATCCCGGATTTACGCAGTCCGCTGAGCGCCGCTTCAGGATCGTCCAGAAACTTGTAGCCATCCGCGTCGAGGTGCGCAGTTCGGCACAGTCGCCCTTGGATCTTAACTTCGCTGCGGCAAATGTTCATGCCCGGTATACTTGGCTTCACCCCTTCCGGGATTTCAAGTTGAAAGAAATTCCAGCACCGTCTGCTCCATCGCCCGCTGATCCAGCGGATCGTGCGCGCTCCACCGCCGCCAGCTCGGCAACTGGAGCTTGCGGCGATCATCTGCGCAGCTCAAGTCAGAGCCTCTTTCAACCCCCTGATAACCGAATCTTGTAATCGCGCTCGGAGTCGCGCGTCAAAACCGAGTAGTGGGCAGAAACCGTTCACTTCGTGGCCGCGTACCAGAACCATCGCATCGCTAGGCAGCCCCTCGCAGATCCGCTCTTTTCGGCGTGCTTGAGGCCCAGAGATTGCGGTCCGTCACTTGCGCGTCGCAGGATGCAGCCGCCAAGCCCGCGCTGATCGAGTACGGGCCAACGCGCGCGCGGATTGGCCCAGCACCAATCCGTTTGCCGGGACATCGTGCGTCACCAGAGCTCCCGCCCCGACCAAGGCATGCTCGCCTATCGTGATGCCGCAAAGAATCACTGCGCCACTGCCGATCGACGCTCCGGCCCGCACTACGGTTGGCTCCAGGCGCCAATCACCATCGTTTCGGATTGATCCGTCGGCGTTCAGCGCACGTGGATGGCGGTCGTTGATAAACACCACGCCATGGCCGATGAACACGCCGTCGCCGATTACGACGCCGGAGCAGATGAAACTGTGGCTGGAGATTTTGCAGCGGCGGCCGATCTTAACCGCCTTTTGGATCTCGACGAAGGCGCCAATGCTGGTCTCGTCACCGACTTCGCATCCATAGAGGTTCACGAACGGCGCCAGCCGCACATTCGCGCCAAGTCTGACGTCATCGGCGACCGCAACGTTGCGAGGAAGCTTCCGTCGGGCCGCCATCACGCTACACTTTCGGTCGGGCGTATCGGTACCATCGCGCCTTGCTGCCGGAGCGAGAGGTTGGCGGCCTCAAGTACGCTCACCGTGCGAAGGGCCGAAAGTCCGTCGGTCCGCGGGGTGCTTCCGGTCAGTACGCAGTCGACGAAATGCCGGCACTCCACGTCGAGCGGCCGGGATTCCTGGAGCCGCGCTGGCGCGACCTCCTTTTGCGGCTCGAATCTCCGAAACTTGCCGTAATCACCGTCGAGCGGATTGGGAGCGACCACTCTGTCGTACAGCCGGATCTTGTCGTGAACCGCGGCGTCGTCGAAGAGCAGCGTCTTCTTCGAGCCGACGATAGTGGCGCGGCGAGTCTTGAGCGCACCGAGCCAGCTCACGTGGATGAAAACGAGTACGTTGGGCGGAAACCGCAACGTGAGCATAGCCACGTCTTCGACTCCGCACCGGCAATGACTCTGGCCCTGGCATCCAACCGCTGTTGGCATCCCGCCCATCAACCTCATGGCGATCGAGACGTCGTGAGTGGCAAGGTCCCAGACGACGTTCACGTCGTGCCGGAGAAGACCGAGGCTGGTACGGACGGAGTTGATGTGGACGATTTCACCCAGTTCACCCGACCTGACGATATCGGCGATGTTGATGATCGGCAGACTGTACTCGAAGATGTGCCCGACCATCAGCACGCTTTTGCGCTCGCGGGCGATCCTCACCAGTTCCGTGCCATCCGCAAACGACGTAGCGAAAGGTTTCTCAACCAGCACCGCCTTACCCGCCGCCAGCGCGTGCTTCGCGATCGTAAAATGCGTGCTCGCCGGCGTCGCGATCACCACGGCTTCGATTTCGGGATCCTCGAGCAGGTCGTCGAAGCGGGCGCTTACCTCAACACCCGGGTGAAGACGCTCCACGCGCAGGAGAGATTTGGGGTCGATATCGCAGGCCACTAACCGCCTGGAGGAGCGCAGCTCCCGCAGCGTACGAACCAGGTTTGGCCCCCAATAGCCGAGCCCGACCACGCCGATTCCGCTCAGCTCTTCGCTCGGTCCCGGTCTGGCCGCAGTCCCCCTCACAAGCACCTAAATAGCACTCAAACGCCGCCGCGGAGAACGGCGATCGGAGTGCGGACAAGAATCTTGAGGTCGCGCTCGAGCGACCAATGCTCGATGTATTCGATGTCCAGGCTTACCATCTCATCGAAGGAGAGACGATTACGTCCACTCACCTGCCACAAGCCGGTCACGCCCGGCAATGCGTCGAGACGGCGCCGATGCCGGTCCTGATACATCTCGACTTCGTAGAGGATAGCTGGGCGCGGACCGACCATGCTCATTTCGCCGCGCAGCACGTTGACGATCTGCGGCAGCTCGTCGATGCTGAAGCACCTCAGAAAAGCGCCTAGCCGCGTGACCCTGGGATCCTTGGCGATCTTGAACAGCATCCGATCGCCGTTCGTGAATGGCTTGTCTTCCTCGATCCACCGGCTTGCGTAGTCGCGATGCGACTTGTCGCCCGCGGCGGGCCTCATCGTGCGGAACTTGAGCAGTTCAAACGGGCAGCCGTTCATTCCGGCGCGAAGTTGGCGGAACAGAATCGGCCTCCCGTCGATCAGCCAAATCGCAAGCGCGGTCAGCAAGATTACAGGGCTGGCGGCGACCATGATCGCGCTGGCCAGAACAATGTCGAGAAAACGCTTGATCGGAGGGTTGCATCGGGAACCGGGGGGCCGCTCGAGTACGTTCCGCATGGTTGATCAAGCTCAGTGAAATGTAAGCTACACTCTGACGACAAGGCAAGTCCACGAGCTGTCGTTACCGAAAATCAGATCCGAATGTAAGACCTTCGCCGACTGGATGGACGCGGCCCGATGGTCTGAAACGGCCTCTTGAGGGGCGGATAAGTAAACTCGACGATCTGCAAGAAAGACCGTAGGGAAGGTACAACGAAAAGGGCCGCGGGCTCGGGTTGAAGGCTGTAGCGATAGCCTCTATATTGCGCAGCGCGGCGTTTCGCTTCTCGCGCTCGATCCCGTTCATGGTTGAGCGAGCAGATAGTGGCGCGGTCGCAATCTGGAGTTCGAGTTTGCCTGCGACGGCGAGAGGCAGACCGGGAGCAAGGATCACAGACATGCCGAACGTTGGGCCGATCCCTTGAGTATAGGATCTTCGAAAGTCGAGTGTTTTCACGCCGGTCGGGGTTCCGACCCGGCAGAGGCCGCGAAGAAGCCCGCCGCCCTAATCGTCGGCTACCTCACTTATCGCAGCGACGCTAGAGTCAAGAATCAGGTTCGCGTGCTGACAGAAAACGGCTACGCGGTGGATGTGATCTGCTTGGACGAAGACTTGGAGGCGTCCGGCGACCTGGTGAACCTCTTAGGTATCGCGCTACCGCGCTATCGGGGCAGCAGCTCGTTGCGGTACGTTTACAGTTATTTGGGTTTCTTCACGAAGGCGGCGGTCGCGGCGGCTTCGCTTTCTTTCCGGCGTCGCTACAATCTCGCGATCGCCTGCAACATGCCTGATTTCCTGGTGCTGTCCGTGCTGATACCAAGATTGTTGGGCGCCAGAATCGTTCTGGACGTGCACGATCCTTTGCCTGAGCTCTACAACGTCAAATTTGGGCGGCCCAATGGCTCTCTGGGCCAGAGATTTTTGATGCTCGAGGAACGGGTCAGTGCATGGCTTGCTCACCGGGTGTTAGCGACGCATGATCTGCACGCGCGCAGGCTTCAGGCGGCGGGGATTCCAGCTCGCAAACTGCGTGTCGTGCTGAACGCCCCTAACTCAGGTCTCTTCAGCTACAGCCACCAGCCACTCGAGCGTCCGGGCAAGTTTCGCCTCGTTTATCACGGCACAATCGCGGCGCGCCATGGGTTAGAAATCGCGTTTCGGGCGGTTCATCTCCTGCGCCATAAGATACCGGAAATCGAACTGTTGCTGATCGGCCGGGGCGACGGTCTGGAAGATTCCAAAAGGCTCAGTCGCAAATTAGGGCTTGACTCTCTGATTCGTTTCGAGCGCCCGCTTCCAATCGAACAACTTCCTCCCCTTCTGCACGATTGTTCAGTCGGCTTGGTACCGCCTCGCAACAACGCCGCAAATCAGATTATGTTACCAGTCAAGTTGATGGAGTTTGCGATGCTCGGCGTGCCAATCGCGGCGGCGCGCCTCGATCCGATCACGCAGTACTTCGACAGCAACGCGATTGAATTCTTCGCGCCTGATAGCGCGGAGGATCTTGCTGGAGCCATCGCAAGACTCTACGAGAATCCTGAGCGCCGCGCCTCGATGGCCCGGGAGGCTAATCGAACTGCGCTCGAGATGTGCGCGAACTGGGCGCAGAACTACCTGGAGGCTGTCGGTTGAACGGAATGCCACCCCGTAATTGTCAGGCTGGCGAGCAACACGTCGACGATCTGCGGCAACTCGTCGATGCTGAAACGTCCAAGGAAAGCGCCCAGCCGTGTACCTAGCGGATCCTTTGCGATCTTGAAGAGCACCTGCTGGCCGCTCGTGAACGGCCTGCCTTCCCCAATCCACTGGCTTGCGTAGCCGCGATGCGACTGGTCGCCTGCCGCGGGCCTCAGGAACGTTTTCCTTTAACGCCGATCTCAATGCTGTCGGTTATAGCTTATTTCTGGACTGTTTGAAGAAGGTGTGCTTCACGTTCTAGATGTTTCGGTTCCAGTTGAGCGAAGATTGCGTCCATGATCCTTGCCGTCCGTACAATCTCCTGGTGGGGGATCGGATCGGGAGCGCCGTCGACGATGGACCGGTAGAACGCTTCGATCAGGTATTTCATTCCGGAGTTCATGTGGAAATCGCGTGCGGCAAAAATTCTGAGATTCGTGAACAGGCCTTTCAAATACTGGTCCGCCATGATCAATGGCGGTACGAACGTTTCTGCGTAGCTTTTAAATTTGGCGCCTCGAAGTTTGACCAGCGTCTCCTGATCCTGATCGATAACGAGACCGTTCTTCGTGCCATAGACGCGGAACTGGTGCAGCGAGGGTCTCATCTGTGACGAGAAGGTGAAGTACGCAGTTGTGCGCTGCTCCTGGGCGATGATGACCCGCAACTCGTCGATGATCTCGGACTCACCCATGCTCCTCAACTGCGGGCTCGTAAATCCATAGGCCATGACTTCGGGCGAATCCGCGGTCAAGAACTCCGCGATCCTCGCAATGCCATGACTGATGATGTTGTGGAGTAGTTTGCCCGGAAGCTTGCGAACCCAATACTGCTTATCGCCTAGCAGCGCACCCGCATAGCCAGAGCGGCTGATCTCATAGCCGTAGTAGCTCTCCATGTGGACCGGCCCTTCACCAAGGAAGCCGGCTTGGACCAACTTTCTCATCCGTCGCGCGGCGGGCCGAAACTGATCGTCATGCCCGGCAGTAATCTTCAGACCCTTTCTTTCCGCGAGCCCGATGAGCGTTTCAGCTTCAGACGCATGCACAGTGAACGGCTTTTCGACATAAACATGGCATCCCCATTCCAGACACGTTTTTGCGATGTCGTAGTGGCTCTGGGGCGGCGTCGTGATGTGAACCAGGTCAGGTTGAGCTTGCGCGAGAAGTTCTGTCACATCGCGATAGTAGGCCCGGATCGGAAATCTCTCGTAGAGTTGCTGCGCCATCAACGGCTCCCGGTCGCAGACTCCAACGATTTCACAGCCTTCGATCCGCTTAATTTGGGACGCGTGACTGTCCGCAATCTTTCCGCACCCGACGATGCCGACCTTAAGCACGCGGCGCTCCCTGGCGGCAGCCTTCAAAAAAGAGCTCCAGTCCGGCCGAGGTCGAGACCTTCGGGGTCCATCCCACTCGTGCTTTCAACTTTTGGTTGCTGTAACGGGTCTTTTTCCAGTTCGCATACCAGCGGCTACGGTTGAAAACCGGGGGCAATTGCTCTTCGGACCACGCCGAATACCGCTCCCACAACCAGCACAGCGAATAGCTGACTACGTGCGGAACGTAAAGCGATGTAAACGGTTTGACGTTCTTCTTATACATGCGGAGGAATCGGCGGCTGGAGGGTAATTCGTCGTCTACGACGTTGAATATTTCGCCATCTACGCCTTGGGTGACACCGGCCAGTGCAATCGCGTCAGCGCAGTTCTCCACGTAGGTGAACGGTATTGGATTGGATCCACCCAAATGCAGAAATATGCCGAATGTATCGATCCCGACGCGCCCGGAAATAGCCTGGTTGCCGGGACCGTAGACATATCCTGGCCGTACGATGACGTAAGGAATGGAGAATCTGTTCGCGTAGTCCATCACCACCTGATCCTGTTTGACCTTAGCGAAGCAATAGGCTTCACCGCGGCGCTGCGCGGGCTGTTCGAGCGGGCAAGTTTCATCCAAGGGGCTGGATCCAGCTCTTGCCATGTTGTCGTATACCGCAAACGAACTGATGTTGACGAAGCGCCGCAAGCACTGGTGAACGAGCGAGGCTTCGAGCAAATTGCGAGTGGTCACCACTGAATTGAGAAACGCATCAGGGAAGGACTTCTCGCCTCGGCCGGCCGCCAGATGGAAAATGACGGCCACATCTTTGGTGGCGGCGATGCATTCGTTCAGGGAAAGAAGGTTTCCACGCACCACCTCGACTCGTGCATCGTTCTTTTCTCCCAGAAACGCTTCGAGCTTTGTTAGATCGCCAGTGGGTCTGACGAAACAGCGTAGATTGCGAAAGCCAAGATTCAGAAGGCTCTGAACAACCCAGGGCCCAACGAATCCGTTAGCGCCAGTGATCAAGAGCAGATCATTTGGACCGGCAATGAAATTCATGGCTCTTCGTTCATGGCTCGAGCAGATAGTCGCGGTTGCGCCTCACGGTTGGTGTGCCGATCACGAACTTGGCTCCGGTTGATGCCATGCCGCTGCACTCCGCTTCAACAATCGGCCTGCTCAGCCAGCGGGGCGAGTTTCGCCTGCGGTCGCCATCCGGCGGAATTCGTCGACGTCGCGCATCAATTCGTCGTAGCGGCCGCACGCGCGGATCCGGCCGCCGGCGATGAAGACCAGCCGATCGCAATGCCTGACGGTAGCCAGGCGATGGGCGATCACGAGCAGAGTCTTACGGCCCTGCAGCGACTCGATCGCGCGGGTGACCTCCGCCTCGGTTGCCTGGTCGAGAGCGGAAGTGGCCTCGTCGAATACCAGCAGGTCGGGATCGTGATAGAGGGCGCGGCCGATCCCGACGCGTTGCCGTTCGCCACCGGAGAATCGAACGCCGCGTTCACCGACAACGGTGTCGAGGCCAGCCGGCAGCGTGGCGACCAACTGCTCGAGTTGCACCATCCGGACCACGGCTCGTACGCGCTCCAGGCTGATCTCGGCGTCGGCGAAGCCGAACGCGATGTTGCGGGTCAGGCTGTCGTCGAGCAGAAAGATTGACTGGGGTACGTAGCCGACCCGATGCTTCCACGCGAACCGCCGATCGAACAGGTCCTGGCCGTCGATCAGAATGCGCCCGGACGAGGGACACAGCAGTCCGACCAGCAGGTCGGCGAGGGTGCTCTTGCCCGCGCCGGAGGGTCCGACGACCCCGATTGATTCGCCGCGGCGAATTGTCAGCGAGATCTCATGTAGCGCCGGATGCTCAGCCTCGGCGTAGGCAAACGACACGCGCTCGAATTCGATTGTCCTGCGGAGCATCACAGCATTTCCGTCATCACCGTCCCCGTTGCCGCGCTCGAGGTCGGCGATGAGCCGATAGTCGTCGTGGAGATTGTTGGCCGAGCGCGCGGCGCCGCGAATCTGGTTGACCCGCCACGCGATCCGGTTGACGGACGGAACGATCCGGAAAGCGGCATAGGAGAAGAGCCCCAGCAATGGCAGCCCTTCGCTGCGGACCGCACCCTTCGCGCGCAGCATCGCGATGACTACCAGCGCCCCACCCACAAACAGGGTCTCGGTGAACAGCGGCGCGCCGGTCTCCATGGTCTTGGCTAGGTATCCGAGTTTCAGGATGCCGCGCAGTTTCTGTTCGAGCACGCCGGCAAAAAACTCTTCGCGGCCGAGCACCTTGATCTCCTTGACTCCGCCGAAGGCTTGCTGGAGATCGCGCAGGCTGGCCCGTGAAAGCCGGTCCCGCCCGTATCCGTAGCGACTTGCCAACGCGCGCGTGAGCTGCAACAGCAGGGCGAGTCCGCCGCCCAGAAGGCATCCGACGATCAGGGTGATCTTCGGCGCAGTATACAGCAGCACCGCGGCGACGCTCGCGGCGGCCAAAATTTCCGACGCCGCAGCGACCGCCGCTGACATCACTTCCCCGCAGACGCGGTCCACCGCGGTGTCGACGTTCCAGACAAGATCGGCGGAGTTGCGGCGCAAATGGAACGGATAGGCCAGCCCGAGATAGCCCCTCATCATCGTACTTTTGAGCGCCACCACCGATTCGCCCACGACCTTATGGCTGAAGTATTCCATGCCGAGCGCAAACAGGTTCTTGACCACACAAAAGAGCGCAACCAGTCCGGTCAACCCGACGATCTGGGTTTGGGCGCTGTGCCACGACAGCATCGTTGCTACCCTTGAAAGGACCGGCAGGCGCCCAATCGAAGGCGGATCGCTCATGATCTTGATCAGCGCAAACACCGCCGCGGCCGCGCCGGCCTCAAGCGTGCCGCGCAAGAACGCGATCGGTACGAGTATCGCCCACCGCCACCGGATCGCGCGGGGCAACATCGCGAAGGACACGCCCAAGGCTCGGATGGCGGGGAAGCGGGAGTTCCGACCCTCCAATGGGCAGCTACTCAAGCCCGAAGCTGCGGGAGTTGCCAACCGTTTCCTCCACGATCTGTTCGCGCTGCACGCCGAAGGCCGCTTTCGAGAACTTCCCGGCTACGTGTTCCCGGCCGGCCCGGCCCATCCGTGGAGCTCTCTGCCGGTCGGTCACCATGACGGCGAGGGCAGCGGCAAAGGCCTCCGCTTGGGGTGGGCAAAGGCCACATCTCGAAGAAGGTAATCCAGAGCGAGCAGAAAGAGAATGCCTGCGCGGGACCACACGGCGACCTGGCGCTCGGCTTCACGTAGAGATTCCACGGGCGCTACCCCTTGCAGCGAAGGTGTTTTATGTTGGGATCTGATTCTCGGCAACGACAGGGAGTGAGATGGCTTTCGCCCGCTATTCGGTTTTGAGGCGCGATTCCGAGCGCGATTGCAAGATTCGGTAATGGCTACGAGTTGCAACATTCGGGTTCGCGCGTGTGGAGCGGTTGCCTACCCGATCCTGCTGCTTATCCTGCTTGCCTCCTGCAATTCCCGCCCAACCGCCGACAGCGGCAACCTCTTACTCAATGGCAGGTTTGTTGCCGGCGCCGGCAGCAAACCAGATAGCTGGCACACGACACCCGATTGGAAGTCCGGTGTCTTCGAATGGCGTCATGAGAAAGGGGAGCTACCGGAGTTGCGAATAACAAAGAACAAGGACGGCGATGAAAGCTACTGGGTTCAGACCGTAAACCTCGGGGCCGGCTGGTACTACCTGACAGCAGAGGTCCTGACCGGTGCTGACGATCAGCAGACGCCCGCGGCGCTGAAGGTCGCTCAGGCCGGCGTATCCTGGGTTCTCCCCCGGCACGCGCCAACCTGGACACGGCAGGGTTTGTATTTCAAGGTTCGCCGCGCGCAGGACGCCGTGGAGATCGGATGTGGAGTCCCGGATTGGCCGGGCACCGGTATCGCGTCCTTCCGGGACGTCAGCCTGTTCAGGATTTATAGCGTGCCACCTTCGAGTGCCGACCAGTTCGATTTCGGCCAGCCCTACCCGCGCCCGGTATGGCGTCCTGACAGCAGGGTGGTAGTTGAGACCTCCAGTTCATTATTGAAAGAGCTCGCTAATTTTCAGTCGGCAATCGCGGGAGTCCTTTTACTGGCGCTGCTCACAGTTCTGGATTGGCTCTTCATAAGTCGTCCCGGGCCGTCTGCGCCTGCATCGTGTGAAGGTCAAAGTCTGCGGTCGCGAGGAACTGACCGGAGCGCGCCGGGCACCTATGCGCAAGGGGCGGCACTGGTCGGACATGATCTGTGGCGTAGTGCGGGAGTCGCGCTATTTTTTAGTCTCGTCTTCGTGCTGATCTGGCTCGTGACGAGACTGGAGTTCATTCCAGGTACCGGTTTTCTGGTTGTAGCTCCCGGGGCGGTTGGAGGTGATGAACCGCACTACCTGATCACGATCAACCGCCTGCTGTTCCATCATGATTTTCAGTTGCAGGACGAATATGAAAGCGTCGCCCGAGGAGCGCTGGATGCGGGCGCACGATTCCAGGGAGTCCAGCTCGATCATCACACGGCGGTCGTAAACAGGCGCACGGGCCACTACGCCTTCGGCATCGGCGATGGGAGACTATGGCATCGCAATCCCGCCCCTGAGTTCGCACCCTCCCCCGATGTCTACGAAACCCCGGCGCATCCGGTGGCATTCCCGGCTCTAATGGCACTGGCGATAGCGCCGTTTCACCCGGAGATTACCGATGTGGAGACAGATGTGGGGTTCGTCCTGGCGCTGATCTCGTTTCTCGGACCCTTGATAACCTATTGCCTCGCCCGCCGCATCGGGATGGAACGCGGCTCTGCAATCCTCGCAGCACTGCTGCTTGTCGCAGCCAGCCCATGGCTGGCCTATTCGCGTGCGTACTTCAGGGAATCGACTGTCGGTGTTTCGTTGATCCTGGCCTTGTGGGCGCTTATGGAAGATCGCCCGCTCCTGGCCGCGCTCGCCACGGCAGGCGTCGCGATTCTTAAACCACCGCTCGGGCTGGTCGGAGCCTGCTTCATATTTGACCAGGTTCGGGAAGGACGCCGCCAGGATGCGATTAAAATGGCGCTGGTGCTGGGCTTGTTCGCCTTCGTGTTCCTAGCCTTCAACTATTGGCTGCATAAGACGGTTGCTCATTTAGGATTCGGGAGTTTCTTGAAAATTAACAAGCCTTACGACACATTTCTCGACCCGGCGCACGGGATCCTCGCTTTCGCTCCGTGGACACTCTTTGGTTTCGCCGCGGTCGCGCGATCACTTGGCTCCTTTTCGCCGGATTCCAGACTCTTGCGCTATATCGCAATCCCTGTGGCGCTCTATACAGTAGCTCTTACAGCTTGTGGGTTTGGCCCGGGAGATTGTTACGGCCCGCGCTATTGGGTACCCTTCCTGCCGTGGCTGGCGATTGCAACGATGCTGGCGATGCGAACGGCCGGCCGTCCTGCCCGTGTTACCTGCGCACTTCTAGCGTTATTCTCTGTTGCGATTGCCGTTCCGGGCGCCCTACGTTACCCACAGCTATTCGCGCAGTCCCCTCTAGCTGGGTGGCGCGGGCTTTAGGTCATGCCAGACCATCGCGCGATCGAGGTGCAGGATGGTATAGTCCTGGAGCGAATCCGCCGACACATCTCCGGTCCTCGCCCGCGCTCAGGCCCTGGCTAGCGTTAGGACTAGGTAGTCGCTGAACTGTTACAGTACCGGCGAAATGCGCGTTGCATTGATCAAAGTTGGGGCCTTGGGTGACGTACTCAGGACTACAGCGCTTCTACCGGGCTTTAGAAGACTTCACCCTTCTTTGGAGTTGACCTGGATCACGGCAAGTGAGGCGCTGCCCCTGGTCTCGAACCATCCTGACGTTAATGAGGCCGTTGACCTTAATGATTTACGCACGAATAGTTGGCGCCATCGTTACTATGACTGGGTTGTCTCGCTCGACGATGATCGCGAACTATGTCGCCTCGCAACCGAGCTACCCCATAACCGGCTGTCCGGAGGGTACGAGGACCAGAACGGCTGCTTGCGCTATACTACGGACCTTGAATACTGGTTCGGCATGGGGCGACTGCGTTCAGACCAAGACGGCGGTCTGCGACGCGCGAACCGACTCAAGCGCGAAAATTCGCTAACCTACGGCGAGATATTTTACGCCGGCCTCGCGCTGCCCCCGCCTATCGAGCGGCCGAGCCTCTCCATACCGGCGCGTGAGGAAGAGTGGGCGCGTCAATGGATGCGCGGACGTGGGCTCTTGCGGAAACCAGTGATCGCTCTTAACACCGGTGCCGGCTCGCGCTGGCGGTTCAAGAGTTGGGGAGAGAACCAGACCGCGCAACTGGCTCGCAGGCTCGCTGAGGAGTTGCATCTCGGGGTCATAATAACAGGGGGGCCGGCTAAGGCCTCACGTAACACCCGCATCGTTAGTACTGCGAGCAGCCCGGACGTTGTGGCCGCGCCGACGGAACTGAGTCTCGTATCCTTCGCGTCGCTGATTCGGCAGTGTAGTGTGCTGGTCACAAGCGACTCCTTGGCCATGCACATCGGAATAGCCATGCAACGCCCCGTCATAGCTTTCTTTGGGCCAACCTCGGACGCGGAGATCGACCTCTTCGGCTTGGGCGAAAAGATCGTGACTCCCCTGAGTTGCAGCCGCTGCTATCTCGCTGATTGCGACGAGCGCCCGCACTGCATGGAGTCAATCTCGGTTGACGAACTATACAACGCTGTTAACCGATGGCTGTAAGTAAGGCCTCCGACGCAGGTTCTAGACCAGACAGCCGCCCTCGACAAGGTTCAGGCCGGCCTTAGTCTGACCGGCGTCCATGCAAACCGCGGTAGAAGGCTTCGCGCTTGTGGCAACTGGACCCTCACGTCGGTTCCCGCACGTTCCTGGGAAGCTATTGAAGTTCTTTTGTGTAGACCTCATACTACTTCAACCTCCAGATTCGACGGCAAATACTACCAATATCGCGATACTCCGATGCAGTTCCGTCCGCTACAAAAGCCACCTCCTCCGTTACCACGACGACCGCCACTGATGTCTCCGGCACCCGGACGACGGCCTGCGCACCCCGGGTTGGAGCGCGCCGGGGTCCGGCATCGGCCAAGCCTGCTGAGCGACAGAGGGCCTTCTTGCACATTTTGCCCAACTCGGCCTCGGAAGCCGAAGTTCCGGCTCCGCCACCGCGCGAGACTTTAGGATAGACCTGGCAAGCATGGCCGAAACCACCACCGGAGGCTGGCCGCCGTCGCCCAGCGCACTCCCAACCGTGCTCCACCTCAGCGCGTTTCCGTTTGGTCCCCGCCATCATCCCGGGATTTGGCGCACGGTGCGTGGTCTCACTCGACACTTTCGCAACATCGTAGTGAGCGGCCGAATTTCTGGCTATTTTCAGGACGATACCGATTGCGATCGGCTGGCTGCGGAAACGGGAATCCAGCTACTTGCGGATCAGGATATCAGGGAGCTCAAGAATCGAGAGGTCACTGCATCGCTAGCCGCGACCATCGCGAATCGCTACGGACCGATTGACGCGATAATCGGTCATCTGCTGGGCGGCGCGCGCGCCCTCGGCTTGGCGCGACTGCTCGAGGTTCCGGTCCTGACGTTCTTCCATGGTGACGACGCGAACATCCACCTCAACGGGACGAAGTACGGAGTTGACTATGCCGAGTTGCGCGAGGCACCCGGCGCGTTTTTCGTCGCGGTGTCGCAAAACCTGGTCGAGCGGCTCATCGCATTCGGGATGCCGCCGGAGCGGACGTTTCTGCATCACCTGGGCGTTGAGCTGGCTGGCTACCCGGTGGCGAGCAGGCTGCAAACCGGGCGACCGGTGAAGATCGTTATGGCCGGCATGTTCCGGCGACAGAAAGGCCACCTTATGGCGATTCGCGGCTTCGCTAAATTCGTGCGGCGCTTTCCGGGCGCGTCGTTGGACTTTGTCGGTGGCGCCATAGACGCCAGGCAGCAGCGGCTGGGCGAGGAGCTCGTCGCGCTCGTTGAGCGGATGGGTCTGGGCGCCTCGATTCGTTTTCGCGGTCGGATGCCGGTCGAGGCCCTCGCGCGCGAATTCGCCGACGCCGATATCGCGCTCCAGACCAGCGTTTTCATCCCCGAGGATCGTCAGATCGAAGGAGTTCCCAACGCGATCCTTGAGGCGATGGCAACCGGACTGCCAGTGGTGGCGACTCGTCACGGCGGCATTCCGGAGGCCGTGCAGCATCAGCGCACCGGTCTGTTGGTCGAGGAGGACGACATCGAAGGGCTAACCGATGCGCTTGGCAGCCTGGCCGCGGATTCCGGACTTCGCCGCCGCTACGGCCTCGAAGGACGAAGAATCGTGGAAGAGCGATTCAATGCTGCACGGCAGTGTGATCTGATGGCGGAGCGGATCCGGAAGATGATCGAGGGTTACGCTCGCCTCGGCCCCGGCGAGCGCTCGGAATGGCACGCACTTTCGAAACGGTCGAATCGTGTCACCAATGTCCGCTAGTCACATAGAAATTGAGAACCGCCAGCCGGGTACCCGCGACTGGAAGCTCCGCAACCCCGCGAGCAATTGCGAAATCGAAGGCTACGCTTCTTTGACCAGCGTCGATGCGGGCTGCGAGATTAGCTTCTTCGTCAATACCGCCGATCGCGAATACACCCTCAGTGTATTCAGAATGGGATACTACGGCGGCCTCGGCGGGCGGCGGATGACACCGTCGATCAAGCTGCGCGGACTCTCCCAACAAATCGCATCGCCAGACCCCCAGACCGGAATGACCGAGTGCAAGTGGCGCGATCCCTACGTATTCAGAGTTCCGGCCGACTGGATAAGCGGAATATATCTGGTCAAACTCATCGGACTCTCGTGCTTGAGGGAGCGATACATCGTCTTCGTCGTTCGCAACGACGGCCGCGAATCCGATCTGATGTTGCAGAGTACTGTAACAACTTATCAAGCCTATAACGCCTGGGGCGGTAAGTCGCTGTATCGATCGAACAGCACGGGACAATCCCCGGCGGTAAAGGTTTCGTTCAACCGCCCGTACGACGATTCGGACGGCGCGGGCCTGGTCCTCTATTGGGAGCTCGACATGATTGGCTTCCTCGAGAAGGAGGGCTATGACGTCGTCTATTCGACCAACCTCGATACCCACCAGGGTGTTGCCGTGCACCGGCACAAGGGGTTCCTGTCGGTGGGGCACGACGAGTACTGGTCATGGGAGATGCGCCAACACGTTGAACGAGCGCGCGATCGGGGCGTGAGCCTGGGCTTCTTCTCGGCTAACACCTGCTACTGGCAGATAAGACTCGAACAAAGCCCGCTGACCGCCGAGCCGGATCGCACCATCGTCTGCTACAAGATCGGTCAGTATATTCCTGCATCCGAAGCGAGCCGCGAGCCTGCTGCCGCTCAGCCGTCGACGCACCATCTCCTGACCACACGCTGGCGCGACCCACACCTATCTTTGCCGGGAAACCCCGAAGACTCGCTCATCGGCGTGATGCACAACGGGGCAGAGCCGGTCAACGCCGACATCCTGATCGACGAGGCCGCATCCTGGGTTTTCGACGACACCGGCCTCAGGCGCGGCGACCGGCTGCGCGGGCTGGTCGGCTATGAAGCCGATCGGATGTACGGTAATGCCCCCGCGGGGATAGTGCGACTCGCGCATTCGCCTTATCGTCACGTGGACGGCACTACTCAGTATTCGGATATGACGGTGTATCGAGCGGCAAGCGGTGCGACGGTATTCGCCACTGGAACGCTGCAATGGTCATTCGGACTGTGCCGGATTAGCCCCTGGGCGCCGGGCCCGTCGCGCGTCAATCCAGCAGCTCAGCAAATTACCCGCAACGTTCTTGCTTGCTTTGCCGGAAGATAAAAGGCGAAGCTGATGTAGTGAATCGGACGATGTTTCTGGCGGACGATAGTGCCGCGGCCGAGCTGTTGTCACTGCGGTGGGTAGCCGACTTCGCGAATAGAAGTCCCACTCCAGTCCTTCCTGGGAAGATTTTGCGCGTATAGACCACACAGCGTCGAACCGGAGCTCAGTGCGCTCCATGGGCCGTTCTCCATCGCAGGGCCATCGTAGCCAGAAGAATCGCGGTCCTGACCAACGCCTGCCGGTGATTTCCCGCGCGCTCGCCGTCGAAATATCCAGGTTCAGGGCTTCTCTCGTCGCGTCCGCTTGGCTCGGGCTTTCCCAGGGACTCAAGCGCGCCAGCGGTTGACCGCTTCGCGTTTCATTCAGTTACCTTCTTGACGGCGGCGGCTGCAGATGCGGCGTGGGCGGGGTCGTGGATCGCCTCGTTCTTGGCCAAGTGTGCGAACATCTGAATGCCGAAGCCGCCGTCCAAGTCATCGGCGACACGCTTCTTCCAAGGGCGCCGAAGTATCTGAGTCGTCAGGCGCCGGGTGGCCCGTGGTTGGCTCATGATATGGTCGGCGAGCTTCCACGCCCTGCTCAAGAGCTGATCCCTCGGAAGAACTTCGTTGACCAATCCGTACTCGAGCGCCAGCTTGGCGTCGATCTGCTGACCAGTGAGAAGCGCGTAGGCCGCCCGCTTCACGCCCAGCAGTTCTTGAAAGCAACTATGGATGCCGTCGCCCGGGACCGATCCCATGTTGAAATGGGGATCAAAAATGATCGCCTCTTCGGCGCAAAGCGTAATGTCGCACATCAGACAGATTTCGGCGTGGCCGCCGGAACCATTCAATACGCCTATCGTCGGTATTTCGAGGTCATTGATCAGCGAACTGACATTGATGCGCCCATCCTTGTAGCCGTATTCGTAGGCCCAGTGCTGGAGGTTTTGCCGTTCGAGGGCGAAGCCCTCCGGATCAATGGCCATCATGAAGTGCTCGCCCGACCCGGTGAGAATCAGCACTTCGTTCTCGGGATCGGCGCCGACGGTCTTGAATAGTTGGCCAAGTGCCCGATGATTTTCCACGCTCAATTGAATTGATCCGCCCATTGTATGTGCCTGCGCCAGAAGAACCCCGTCTGCGCGGCGTTCAAGCCGAAAGTGGTCCTTGAAACGTTCTCTGTAGTCCTCAAACTTGGGAGTCGGCACGAACGGGCTAAGCGACATGGCGATTTCTCCTTTTCCGATGGTGTTGCCAATCTTGGCGTGTCTTACGAGGCTTCAATCTCCCGGCGCAATCCGGCGCGCCACTTCGAAGATCGCGCTCCAGTCCTTTTTGCTTGCGGCCCTGAGCTATCGCGGTCAACCGCTGGTCGCCCCCTTCGCAGTGGGTTGAGATCGGTTCAACTCCCGATCATTTCCACGGCAGACGTTGGCCAAGACTATGCGTAAGACCCTCGATATCTTTGGCCGCGTATACATGCCGAGGCGGCGTCTCGAATGTTTCATACGGTCGAAGGCGCAAGACCACCCGCTTCTCAGCGATTACACCTTGCCGAACTTGTCCCCGCACCGAGTCAGGCATCGGCTGGCCCGCCATCACACTCGCAATTCTCATCGCCAGATCCGTCGCGGCCTCGACGTCAGTCTCCAATGACGTGTCGCAATACACCTGCAGGTAGGTCGGTGGCCATTTCTCATCCAGCACGCAAAGCGAGACTTTGGGATTTCTCCTGACCGCCTTCGCCTTTCCGCGCTCAGCCATCGTCGAGACCAAAATGTCGTCCCCGTCCATCACGTAGTAGACGATCGTCATCGACGGACCATCGTGCCTGCGACCGTAACCAAACACGCACGTGCGATGCGCGCGGACAAATTCGCGTCGTTCCTCTGCCGTCATCGTATGTTCTCCTGGTTCAAAAGATCGGTCCGCTCAGTCTGCTGGCGCGCTTCAAGGGCGGCCCGTACCGTGCCCAAGCTTCCCTGCAGGTGGGCAACGAGCACCCGCGCCGCTTGCTCGACGTCGCCGGTGAGCGTTGCCTCCAGCAGCTGCTCGTGCTCGGCCATCGACTCGCTGACGTGCTCTGAATAATGAGCGTTCAGGAGCAGATACCGTTGCGAATGCTCGGCCAGCAAGCTGGTTAGTCGCCGCGCCCACAGCGATGGGCATCGTGCCAGCAGCGCAGCGTGGAAAGTGCGGTGCGCCACCAATATCAGGCGATCGTCAGAAGAAGGAACAGGGCTAAGCAGCTCGAAGAGGCGCTTGTGGGCCGCGGCAACCTCGGCACGGTGCACGTCATCGCTCTGCTCCAACGAGCGCCGCAGCGCCCAAGGCTCGAGCATCAAGCGCAGCTCGTAGACCTCCTCTGCTTCCGCCACCGAGGTGGACGCCACGCGGGCGCCGCGCTGGGAAGTTAATTCCACCAAGCCCACGCCTTCCAACCGCTGAAAGGCCTCACGCAGTGGCGTGGGGCTGAGCGCCCAGCGCTGGGCCAACTCGGCAGCAACCAGGCGCGCGCCAGGCGGCAGTTCGCCAGTGATGATGGCGTGCTTGAGCCGTTCATAAACCCAATCGGAACGTGTCTGCGGTGCAGTCTCTACCATTATGGCTTGCATATTGTCATAAGCTTTGGTTGATTTTCAATATTAAATAGAATATTTTTCCACGGATGCGCGCAGTTGTTCTCAGACAATTTGGTGGTCCGGATGTGCTGCGCTGTGAGGAAGTGCCGACTCCCATCCCTGATTCAGGTGAGGTGCTGGTGCGCGTTCATGCCGTATCCGTCAATCGCACTCTCGATCTCAAAGTGCGCCAGGACGGTGGTGGGTATGGCGTGGTCTTACCTCAGATTCTGGGCGTTGATCCCTCAGGCGTGGTCACTGCCGTCGGTGAGGGTGTCATGCAGCCGCAACCCGGCTCTCGGGTAACCATTATTCCTACGTTCGGTTGTGGCTCCTGTCCGTCGTGCCAGGCAGGAAACGAGACGATCTGCCGTCAGCTCCGCCTCGTCGGCCTTCACCGCTGGGGCGGTTATGCAGAGTACGTTGTCGTGCCCGCCCGTAACACTTTTGTTATTCCCGAGGGTCTCTCCTTTGCTGAAGCCACTGTGATTGCGCGGCACTTTCCCATGGCCTTTGGCGAGGCTCGCACGGTGGGACTCCAGGCAGGCGAGTGGGCGTTGGTGATGGGCGCGGCCGGAGCGTTGGGGAGTTGTCTCGTGCAGGTAGCCAAGATGATGGGCGCCCGCGTCATTGCTGGAACCGGGTCGGACGAACGGGTCGCAGTGGCCCGCTCTTTCGGTGCTGACTTTGGCGTGAACTACCGGCAGGAAGACCTGGCCAAAGCGGTGATGCGGATCACTGAGGACCGCGGCGTCGATGTTGTCTTTGAAAACATAAGCGATCCAACGCTTTGGCCGAGCGCCTTTAACTGCCTTGCGGCCGGGGGACGATTGGTGACGGTCGGCGCCCACGGTGGCGGCAAGGTCACGCTGGATGTGAAACGGCTCTACTCTCGCCGCCTGCAAATCATGAGCGGGATCGGCGCCGAACGCAGAGAGGATGTCGAGCGATCCTTGCAGCTGGCGGCTGCTGGTCAGATTCGTCTCCAAATCGATCGAATCATGCCACTGCGCGAGGCCGCAGCTGCCCACCGGCTCGTAGAAGAGAAACAGACGTGCGGAAAGATCATCCTGGATCCGACTTTGGGATGAGCCCCGTAAGCCGGCTCATCTTCCCCGGTGAACGCGTAGGACAACGCTCAGAAGAGGTGAGGTATGGATCAAAACAACGGAAAGTATAACGTCGGGGGAGTGCTCCTGCACCGCCCCTTCAAGATCCGGCGGCTCGGACACTTCGGCTTTAACCTCTCTCAGCTGGAAGAGGGCGTCAGGTTCTACACGGAGCTTTTAGGTTTTCGTGTCACCGATATAATGGACCTAAGCAAGCTCCGGGGTGTGCCGCCGGCGTTAGCCCGCCTCCCAGACCCACGAGTCGTCTTTACCAGCCATGGCTCTGATCACCATGCGCTCCTCCTTGCTCCTAAGGCGTTGGGCTCCATGATGGGCGATGATGCCGGGTCCTCCGACATCACGGTCAATCAGATCACCTGGCAGGTCGGCACGCTCGAAGAGGTAGTTAATGCCTACCAGTTCCTCAAACAGCGGGGGATCAAGATCCGCCGGGTAGGGCGGGATATGCCCGGTAGCAACTGGCACGTCTATTTCTGCGACCCTGACGGCCACACGATTGAACTCTACTACGGTATCGAGCAAGTTGGCTGGACCCGTCACAGCAAGCCAATGGCCATGTACTATCGCCGCTTTGACGAGGCGCCTTCGCTGCCGCAGATGTCCGAGGCAATGGAGATAGAGGATGCCTTGCAAAAGGATATTGCTATCACCTCCGGGCACCGTCCCAAGGAAGATCTGCCAAATACGTACAATGTGGGTGGGATACTCTTGCCGCGCCCGTTTAAGGTCACCCGCATTGGTCCGGTAGGACTCTTCGTGACCGATCTGGACAGAGCTGAAGCATTTTACACAGAGCTACTGGGGTTTGTGAAAACCGAGGAAGTTTGCTTTAAGGGTCGGCGATGTGTGTTTCTTCGCTCGGGGACAGAACATCATTGCATCGGACTATTTCCTAAGGAGTTGCGGGACGAACTGGAATTGAGCGCCCATACCACCTGCATGACCTTTGGAATAGAGGTGGGCAGCTATGAGCAGTTGCGCAGCGCGGTGCGCTTTTTCAAGGAAAAAGGATCAAAAGTAGTGGAGCGCATCCCTCCGGAGTTATATCCCGGCATTGACTATGCGGCGCATGTACAAGATCCGGACGGGCATTGTTTGCAGTTGTACTACTACATGGAGCAGGTAGGATGGGATGGTAAGCCTCGGCCCCAGGAGTTGCGCCGTCCGGTCCAAGGGGCATGGCCCGAAGTGCTGGAACCGCTGTCGGATACGTACGTGGATCAGACCTTCCAGGGACCGCTAGGCTAGCCATGATGCAGTGGAGCGTCGCGATAGGAATACAGTCGTCAATCTTTAACCGTATGAGGAAAATATGAAGCTTGCTCTATTCAACGACTATGTGCCGGGCGTGGTGAATGGCGACCGGATTATCGATATCAGCGGTTTTGTTGGTCCCGCAGTAATGAGCTTGCCGCCGGCCGATCGCATGCTCGCACTCATCGCTGACTTTGATCGGCTGCGTGCCAAAATCACTGAGGGCGCC
Source organism: Binataceae bacterium (SeqCode) (assembly GCA_963789715.1). Lineage (GTDB taxonomy): Bacteria > Desulfobacterota > Binatia > Binatales > Binataceae > Binatus. The sequence goes on from CAWBLQ010000004.1 coordinate 252,365, forward strand.
GGCGGCCAAGGGCTTCCGCTGGCACAAGTGCAACTGCGAGCGCCGGTGCCACGGCCCAGTAAGATGCTCTTCGGCCTCGGCAACTATCGTGAGAACGTCCAAGGCAAGGTGCCGCCGCTAGGCCTCTTTCTCAAGTCACCCTCCTCGATCCTGGACCCGGGCGGAACGGTCAAGCTGCCGCCCATCGACGCGGTGATTTTCCATCACGAGGCCGAACTTGGGTTCGTGATCGGAAAACGCGGCAAGGATATTTCCAAGGCGGAGGCACTCGACTACGTCTTCGGCTATACCTGCATCGTTGATGTATCGGCGCGTGGTCTGGGCGGCGGAGTGCTCTTCATCGACAAGTCGCCGGATACGTTCTGCCCGATGGGACCGTGGATCGTGACTCGTGACGAAGTGCCTGACCCACAAAAACTGAGTGTCAAGTTCTGGGAGAACGAAGAGCTACGCCAGGACTACAACACCGATGACATGGAACATCCGATTCGTGAGATCATCGCCTGGGCCTCGAAGATCGCAACCCTGGAAGTCGGCGACGTGTTTGCCTGCGGCACGAATCACCAGGGGCTCGGTCCGATGCAGGACGGCGAGACCGGGACGATCGAAATCGAGCGTATCGGGCGCATGACCGTCAAAGTCGAAGATCCGCAAAAGCGCCGCTGGCCCGTCGGCATCGACCGAGGAATCGGCAAGGCGGTTCGGCAAATGAAGCTCACCGGCGTGATGCCGAAGCCGGGCGAGATGTTTCAAACTAAGCGCATTGCCTAGCACGCTGTCTGCGCAGCACCGTATCGAATGGAAATCCGGGTTCGAATCTAGACCTTACGCCAGCTTGGCTTCTCCGGATCGAGCAGCTTCAGTTTCTTGCCTTGGTTGCGCTCTGCGTCCAGTGCGAAATCGATCATCAATATGTTACCAGTACGAGTTCCGAAACCGATACGGACGACTCGAGTACGAGCGATACAACGACGGCGAGCCCAACCACCGCGAGTTCGAATAGTTTCGTATTGGTTGCGCGTCTTCCGAATCTGCTCGCCCTGATGATTCGCACGCTCCCCGAGCTTTACGATCTCTTTGCGGGATTCAGTGGAACACTTGGCACCGAGTTCGAAAGTGAGGCGGTCACCGATAGATTACTGCAGCAGTGTGCTAAGCATTCACGCGCGCAATCAGATGAGTGCACTGCCGGTTTCCGGACTTTCGATGGCGCTTCCTGCCGGTAGTGTCATCGTCATCAGAGGACACAACCACCGGAGCGGCGGGCTGTGCGGACTTTGGAATCGCTGTCGGAGTTGGTTTATCCGCCGAATTAGGACCTGTCGTTGCCCGCCCATCTGAAGTAGCGCATCGGCAACGCCAACGAAAGTGACGGCGCGGAAGTTGAGCCATGTCCGAGGCGGCTTGTCGAGCTGCATCGAGCGTAGTAAATCTCGCCGGAGGAAACCGCTGTTGTGGGACTGTATCGACTTGACCACCGGTAGCCGACCTTAGTTGGAGGAAGCGGATATGGCATTGAAACTCCGAAAGAAGATGAGGGCATCCAAATCGGCGAAAGTCGTAAAGCGCGCCAAGCCTTCAAAGCGCACGAAAGCTCGCAGGATAGCGAAACCTGCAATACGAGCGTCGCTGCGCGATATCGAACAGGATCGCAAGGAGATTCTCGCTGTTTCGAAGAAATGGTGGGACGCGAATCGCAATTTCAGCGTCGCGATGATGTGCGAGGCGTTTGTCGGCGGCGACAAATTTCATGGCTTCAACCTGAATGGTCACACTTATTACGCGATCGACGAATGGGTGCAGCTTTGGAAATACCTAGGCCACGTTATGACGCCGCTCTCGGAGAGCGACGCCGGTGAGCCTTCGATGGCTGAGCCGCGCGACCTCAGGCTGGTCATTCGCGGCGATATGGCATTTCTGACCGCGGAGTCGACCTTCACGGTCAAGGTGCTGCCAAGTTCGGATTCCGAATCGGCGTTGCTCAGCGGGCCGGGCAGTGTGATGCGAATTCCGTTTCGCGCCACCGAGGTGTTCGTCCGCGAGGATCACGAGGGTAACCCGGTCTGGAAGATGTGGCACTTCCATTGCTCCCCGCATGCGCCTGAAGGAGAGCGCCGGATGGGTTTCTAACTCCATCGAGATTCGAGCGCTGATCAACCAACTGATTCGGGGGATGAGCCGCGAGAACCGCAAGGGGAAAGTTGCGATGAGACTCAAAGAAAAGGTTGCACTGGTCAGCGGCTCCGGATCGGGAATCGGCGAGGCAACAGTAAAACGGCTCGCCTCGGAAGGCGCCGCCGTGGTCGTGGTCGATTTGAATGAAGAGGGTGCCAATCGCGTAGCTGCCGAGATTCGAAAGTCCGGTGGCGCAGCAGAAGCCCTCAAAGCGAATGTCGGCAATCCGCCCGAGATCGAGAGCATGGTCAAGTTCGCGGTCGACAAATTCGGCCATCTCGACATCTTGCACAACAACGCGATCCGCCTTTACACCGGGCGCATCGGCGAGATGACGCTGGAGAACTGGCGCAAGAGCGTAGATATCGGCCTGACGTCGTACTGGTACGCGACACGATGTGCGCTCAATGTGATGGTCCCGCGCGGCAACGGCGCGATCGTCAATACAGCATCGGTCTCAGGTCTGGCGGCCGACTACGGGCTGGGCGCATACAACGCGATCAAGGCCGGCGTTATCAACCTGACGCGTGCAACCGCGATCGAGTACGCACGCAAAGGCATCCGATGCAATGCGGTGTGCCCAGGCTCCATCCTGACGCCGCCGATCGTGAAATCGCGAAATGCATCACCCGAACTGGCGGCGAGAATGGCGCAGGCAATCCCGATGGGTCGCTACGGCGAGCCGAACGAGATCGCCAATGTAGTGCTGTTTCTGGTTTCTGATGAATCCTCGTACGTCAACGGCACGTGCATCGTGGCAGATGGCGGCCTGATGGCGCATACCGGATTTCCGAGCATAACGGGCGCGGGCCCGGATTGGTAAGAAGGACTGAACCAGCGATAAGCCAGCGGGCGCGCTATTCCGACCTTGCCAATAGGCTCGAAAGAGAAAGTCCAGTCCGGCGAGAGACACGAAAGGAAGCTGCCAAATCTGCGACCACCTCGATCGTTCGTTCAGCTGGTCTCACAGCGCCGTCTCATCTGTCTGCATTGTGCTCGTTGGCAACGCTCGTTATGGACGTAAGCACAAGAAATCGCCTGATCTGGGCTTTTCTCTCCGTTTTACAGCAAACGGCGATGGCCGATCGCTGCGGGTTTTGCTACCTGATCCGCGAATGACAAATTCCAATGCTCGAGGAGTTCGCGATGTCATCACCAGTAACTCACGAGAGAAACGAACCGGTCAGCACTCCGATGAGCGTCGCCGACATCTATGCAAACGCGCGCGCCCTGAGCGGTTATCTACGCGAGAAATCCGCCGAGATCGAAGAAGCTCGCAGGCTTCCTGGCGAAGTGGTTAGGCGTCTGCGGGACGCGGGAATGTTTCGCCTGATGATGCCGAAAGAATGGGGCGGTCCGGAAATGCGTCCCGCCGAGCAAGTCGAAGTCATCGAGGAACTCGCCAAAGCCAATGCTTCCGCCGCATGGTGCGTGATGATCGGATGCGACTCCGGATTTTTCGCGGGGTTCCTCGAAGACGAGGCAGCGAGAGAGATTTACCCTCGCCTCGATATGGCGACCGCCGGCAGCGCAACACCATCCGGGCGCGCTGAGCGCGTTCCGGGCGGATATCGAGTCACCGGCCAGTGGTCATTCGGTTCCGGTGTGACGCATGCGGAGGTGGTCGAGCTTGCCTGCGTGCTCCATGAAAATGGCGCGCCGGTCAAGAAGGGCCAGGGTACGCCAGTGACCTGCGGGTTCCTGACGCCGGCCTCAAACGTGGCGGTGGTGGACAACTGGCGTACCACCGGGATGCGCGGGACCGGCAGTTGCGACTATAGCGTGAAGGATCTGTTCGTCCCGGAACGATTCCTCTGCAATATCCGTCCACCCGCGCGCCGCCCCGGAGTATTGTGGCGACGCTCCACGAACTTCCTGCCCAAGGTTTCTGGGGTGTCGCTCGGTGCGGCCCGCGCCGCGATCGATTATGCGGTCGACTCAATAAAAAACCGGGTGGAGATACCCTCAGGCCGTCCTTTGAGAAACAGCGGCCGCATTCAAGGCGTGATCGCGGACGCGGAGATGACGCTGGGCGCTGCTCGCTCCTACGTCTTCCTCGCGATGGAACGGGAATGGACACGGCTCGAGAACGATGAGCGGCCCACGATTCGGGAGCGCGCAGACGCGTGGTTGTCGCGGGTGAATGCGGCGCAGGCCGCGCGCGAGATTGTAAGAATGCTTTACGACACGCTGGGATCAGCTTCGATCTATTCCGAGCGTAGCCCGCTCGATCGGGCGCTGCGCGACGCGGAGACGGTTTGCCAGCATATCGTTATGCAACGCAAAACGCTCGCGATGGCGGGGGCGATGCTGCTCGAAGCCGATACTCCGCTGCTTCCATACATCTAAGAGGTCGTCTGCTTTCTTCCAGCCAATTGCCGGCGATACGCGATAGAGTTCCGCGGTGATTACGCTCTCGCGCATCGTGGCTCGCCGATTCATTCTCGGCAGACAGGGTCTGTGGCCGGGCCGCCGATGGAAGGGTAAGCGCGGCACTGAACGCGCGATGCGCGCGATGGAGTATCTGCAACTCGATCCGCTCCAAATCGTCGCTCGCAGCCAGGACCTCGCGCTCCACAGCCGCGTTATCGATTACTCCCCGGGAATGTGGGAGAAGCTATGCTACCAAGAGCGGAAGTTTTTCGATTGGGGCGGATGGCTCGCCGTGCGCCCGATAGAAGAGTTGCCGCATTGGCGCGTCGTAATGCGCCGGGAACGTGACGATCCCCGCTTCGGCCGCCTCGTTTTTCACGACTCCTATCGCCGTGCTCTGGGACGCCGCCATCGCGAAGCGATCGAAGAGATGCGCTCGGTGGTTCGCGCCAAAGGGACGGTCAGCAATCGGGACTTCGAGATGCAGGCGCGGCGCAGAATTGACAGCTACCGCGGACGGAAGGACAGCGCCGTTGCTCTCTACTATCTTTGGCGCACTGGCGAACTCATGATCCATCATCGCGAGCGCTTCGAGCGCGTGTACGCTTTTGCGGAAGACGTCGCTCCGGCGCACCTCCTCCGGGAGTCGAGTGATAACGAGGCTGACGCCTTCCTCGTTAGAAAAACGATCGCTTTTCATGGACTTCATCGCCTGAGCGGAGGCGCCAACGACGGCGACATCGGAAATCCAGTGCTCAATCGGGTGCTCCGGCGGCCTGTAACGGCGAGGGAGGTGGCTCGCGTGCGCGAGAAGATGCTGGCCGATGGCGACATCGTCGCGGTGCAGGTGGAAGGCTTTAAGGACCTCCACTACGCGCTTGCCAGTGACGCAAAAAATCTCCACGAGGTCGGCGCCGGCCGCTCGCCGCGCGCGTGGCAACCCTGCGATACGACCACGCGCGAGGAAGTGACCTTTCTTTCGCCGCTGGACATTGTCACCGCGCGCGAGCGAGCGCGAGCGTTGTTTGACTTCGACTACAAGTGGGAGGTGTATGTGCCGCTGGCTCAGCGCAAGTACGGATACTATGCGCTACCGATTCTGTGGGACGACGCGTTCGTCGCGCGAAGCGATCTCAAATTGGATCGCTCAAGCAACACACTTGTGGTGTGCGGGATCTGGTTTGAGGATCGCAAGATGGCGAGCAATCAGGCGTTCAATGATGCGCTCGCACAAGGTATCGCGCGGCTCATGCGCTTCATCGGGGCCACGAAACTCGACCCGAGCGCGGTAGAACCGCGCTCGGTCAGAAGACTCCTGCATTCGTTCAACGATACATAGACGACAGCACGAAATTGCGCGTCGTCGAGCGGACTGCGGCGATGCACACCGAATGCATCGCTGAGCTCACGCGGCCAGAGCAGGCTGCCGATATGGCCGGCTCGAAACGGCGGATTCAATTTCAGCGCCAGCGGCATCGCGAAATCGCACTCCGTTGGTCGTTCACTTTTCCCAGCGCTTGTCGAATATCACGCGGCCGTCGACGGTGATTCTGCCTGTCAGCGTCATCCCGTGCTGCGACACCCAGCTCGTGGTGACCACGGCGACGCTGCCGATCACCGGTACCTGCATCGTGAACGAGGTCTCGCCTTCGACGGTGGCGTCGTCGGGCCGCGACGCTGTGACGCGCGCGGTGGCGACGTGGTTGACAGCGACATTTCCGCCTTGCTGGAGTGCGAAAGCTGTCTTCTCGCCGGTGGTCACCGACACTGCGCCCGTTACCTGATCACGCTCGATCCGCCACACCGGTGTCATAGGCAATGGCGGAGGAGGAGATAGCGGCCTGCGCATCGGCGGTCCCTGGATCTTCGCAGAAACGTTTGGGACCACCGGAATCGTCACGCTCGAGGCGCGGCCGCCGCCGAAATACAGCCGCACTTCGGGGTTGGTAGTGGTCGGCCACACGCGCGGAAAATCAGAGCAGGAGGCGCTCACGCGGATCCGATGACCCTTGGGCACGCTATACGAAGTGGACCACAGCGGGATCTTGAACTCGGCGACTTCGCCGACCGGAAGCGGCGCTGGCTTGCTGTGAGAATTGCGCAGATTTCCCTTCAGCCATCCCGTTGTGATCAACGCGGACGCGCCCGATGGATCGAGATCGCAAAGCTTCACGACCAGGTTGAGATCGTCGCCTGACTTGAGTTCAGCAAATACCGTCGCCTCGCCGGGCCCGGAAATTTCGGTGTCTCCGCCGAGCGGCTCGGTAGTGTAGGTCGCCGACAGCAGGTCGTCCGGGCCCTGATCGGGCGGCAGTCCGACGCCGAGACCCATCGGATCCCAGAGTCCCGCCGTCGTGCCGACGGTCGGGTTGGCAGTGTAGTTCTCGCCCTGCTCCTCGCGCTGCGACCGCTCTGAGAGCCCGCCGCCGGGCGCCAGAAACAGTTTGCGCGGCGTGGAGCGCGTGATCGGCCACTCGCGTTCGTGTCGCCATTGGTTCGCGCGCTGAACAAAAATCGTCACCGGCGCCTCGTCAACGATCCCGTTCTTGATGCCGCGCAACCAGTAGTCGAACCATCGTTTCAGTTCGGCGAGATAGTCGATCGGTTCGAACGGCGAGAGGTCGGGCAGGGTGTGCATCCACGGACCCATCAGCAGTTTTTTCGGACCGGCCAGGCGCGGATAGAGCGCGGGCATTCCTTCCGGGAAAATGTCGCGCCAGCCGCCGATGATGAACGTCGGGATTTTGATCTTCTCCGCTATTGCGACACGCGACTGCCAATAGTCGTCGAACGCCGGATGTGCGTCCCACTCCAGGATATATGGACGCCCGTGTTCGAGACGGTCGCGCCAGACTTTGTACCATCGACCGGCGGCGTCCGCGTTAGTGGGCGGCATCAGGTTCATCGCAAGCATAAACGATCCCCACGCGCCATAGCCGCCGAGCATCGTGCGGCATCCGCCGGGGTAGATGTAGTCGTGATAGATATCGGCGCTGCCCTGGATCGGCGCGATCGCCTTTAGATGCGGCGGATTTTCGTAAGCGGTCTTCAGCGAACTGATTCCGCCGTACGACAACCCCCACATCCCAACGTTGCCGTCACTCCAGCCCTGACGCGCCGCCCATTCGACCGCCTGCGCGCCGTCGCGTCCTTCGCCGCGATCCATCGCCTCCCATGCAACGCCACTTGAACCGCCCAAGCCGCGAAAATCGATCAACAGATGCGCGTAGCCGCGGGCGGCGAAGTAACGGCGCGGAGCCTCCGTCATGGTGCTGATAAAGTCGTCCTTGTGGTACGGGTAGAAGGAGATCAATGTCGGGAACGGGCCATCGCCGGACGGACGATAGAGGTCGGCGCTTAGTTCGGCTTCGTTGCCCACTGGAATCAGCAGGTTGCGCTCGATCGCGATGTCGTGAAGTTTTTCCTCGGCCATGGTTCGCAGCTCCAATTTTTCATTCGGGCTCGCCCCCGTTTCGTCAACGCGCCCGGACGTTTGGCAAATCGACCGGTAGTTCAATTCGCTTGCCGTCTATTGACAGCATTCGCGATCGCCTTCAAGCGCGCGCGGCCGAGCCATGGATCAGCGGGTCGCGCTGATGCGCCGCGGTTCCTCGGTGCCGTAGAGCGTACGCGAGCGCTCCTTGAGGTTGGCAGACGTTGCATCCCGCAGCGCCGCTATTTCGCAAGAACCTGTTCGGTTTCGAAAATTCCCTGTTCCGTTGTATAGGTAATCCGTCGCAGCCATACGAGCTTGCGTCCGGTTTTCTCGCGGCACCAGGAACCTCTTTATCCATTAGGCGCCGCGACTCGAACCCCACGCTCGCAAAAATCCTGTGTAAGCTCTCTGGCAGAGCCATGCCACGATCCCGACAATCGGCAGACATACAAACAACAGATAAAGAACCTGCGCTTTCTCGGTACTCGGAAACCAAACGGTGTGCATCCAAAGGTAGAGCGGACGATGCAGAAGGTACATGAAGAAGCTCGCCTCACTGAACTGGGTGAGAATCGCAAGCGGTTTTAGATTCCGACCACCGCGCATGACGACAGCAAAGACTGCGATAGAGCCGAAAAGCGCCCAAGGCGCTGCCCATAGATCGCCCTCCAAACTCCAGGAGGGACGTGCCAGCGTAGGCACGAGAGACAGAGCGGCGAGAAGTTGGAGGCCGATGAGGCTTAGCGTCGATGACGGCAGCGACCCGGCGGCCAGAAATATGCCGGCAGCGAAGCAAGGGAAATAGAGGATAAGGCGCATATCTATCCTTCCCGTCTCCGCTTGATACAGAATCATGGCTCCGACGATCACGGTGCATAAGGCGATGTAAGCCAACTCGTTCCTACGCAAGCCGATGAGGAGCGGGGCAATCAGATAGAAGAGAACGATCATGTTTACGAACCACAGTGTAAACGGCGGCGGTGCGAGGAGCATGGCGACGAGGGTAATGCCCTTGACGAGCGCAAAGGTATCGCTCACGCCTGCCGCCAGAAACAGGCCAGAGGCGATCACGAAGGGTAAATAGATGCGCCAGAAGCGCGTCTTATAGAATCCCCAGATTTCGCCTCGGGCGAGACCACCGTCCTTGCGCCCTGTCAGAAAGCCAGAGATCAGGACGAAAAGGGAAAGCGCTCCAACCGTGAGGCGATAGGTGACAAAGTTATAGTGCCATCTCGCAACTTTCGTATAGTCGAGCAAATGCCAAAATCCGATGATGTAGAGCATGCTCGCCGCGCGCATGACATCTATCGGCGCCTTGCGCATCGGCAAGGCAACATCTGTTACAGGTCCCGCGTTACTCACTATGGGGTCTCTCGCAGTTCTTTCTGAACCCCCAGGTCGTGTCATTGATGGCCACGATCTTGATATGAGAAGCGGGTAGATTAGCCCTCATAGAAGAAATATCCGTTAGCCGCCGCGAGGCGAACAGGAAACGAAGCGCGTTTACTTGCTTAAGGAGAAGAGACAGCCCTTAGGTTAGGGGAAAACTTTATTCAGCTAGGTGTTAGGGGGTTCACAGGAGTTTTGCCGGGCAATCATTGCGAATCAATCCAATGGGCCGGTCGCACAAAACCAGCCACTAGACAAGGAATAGCAACTATCCCGCGTCACGGCGTCTCTGATAGCAATTCCAACTAGCCAAGTTTATACCCCAGCTTATCGAACGGTTCAGCAATAAAAGCTATATCTTCGTCCTTAGTGTTCGCCTTCAGAATAATCGAAAGGCTCGGCGGACTGGCCGTCATTGCACAATCGACGACACGACCGCCCTTTATGTCTCGGCATAGTATGCTGGCATCGTCGAGCGTGTGTTGCCCGTTGACTCTTACGATCACAACTCCCTGTGCTGCTTCGATCTGTTGCATGGTCTCGTAGCCCAACGCCACAAAGGCAGCAATGATGGCCCGACGCTGCTGCGCGCTGGTGCCTGCTTTCAGGATAACAGCAAGACGAGTGCCTGCCTGTCGGCAATCAGATACGCTGTTACCCTTCATTGCATCGCACAGCACCTGGGCCTTAGCGAGATCGGGTTGGTCGCCGGGCGTTACAGTAATAACCGGTTGCTTCGCGGTTTTCTTCATGATTTCCCTCGCGGTGTGTTTTTCTACCACCCTGCCACCTGCAACTCAATGACGCCGGAAACAGCAACCCACACATCGGAAGCCCATCGTACTGCATAGCGGGCTCGCGCGCTTAGGACAACAAAGGACGGAGTGGTTAAAAAAGTAAACTTTCGGTTGAGCTACGGGCGCGCATTTTGTATTTTGAAACGAAAGCGGTGCGACGGGAGAGATAAGATATGAGCAAAGCTGTTCGGCTGATTGCTCCTTGCAGGCTTGGGCGCGGCACCGAAGCGAGCAAGTGGATGCCGTGTCTCGTGTCGCTACTTCTTGGCCTGCTGGTTGCGACAACCAAGGCGGATTGCCAGGAAAAACTGGCCACACCATGCAACCCCCAGAGTGCCACAGTTCTCGCGGCCTCCGATCTTCGTGCGGGCGATGTGCTGCTTTATCGCTTCGATCCACCACCGTGGGACTTCGCAAATTGGCTCGTGGATGAGCTGATCGTCGAGTTGGATGGCGGCTGCTACAATCACGCATCGGTCTATGACGGCAGTATGGTCGTGGAGGCAACAGGTAAGGGAATTATTAAGGACCGTCTGGCGACGAGCATCGCGCAGGCAAAGCGAGTCGATGTTTGGCGACTACACGACCAGAAGGGCGACGAGCTTGGATCTCCAGAATTCGATGCCAGGCCAGTTACAGCCTGGGCTGGCCGATTCGCGGATAAAGGCGGCAGCTACGCATACGACAAGCTGCTTTTGCTCGCGGGAATAACCGCCACCCGTCGTGTTGATCGTTCAATCGGAGACAAGGTCCTGCAGAACATCCTGGAGGAGGCGGCTCTGTTGCTGGATGGTATTGTAAAGCAGCAGCGCGTGCAGATGATTTGCTCCGAGCTTGTGTACCGATGCTATCTGAACGCGTCTCAGTCCAAGAAAGATTCCCGGTATCTGCTGAAGGTCCCTCAAGTTTTGAAATCCGCCCTTGCTCCCCCACTGCACGCACAGGCTACGGGGCTCTGGGCGAACTATCAGGAGGCAAAGAAAAAAGACCCGCTGGGTCCATTTCCGGATTTCGTAACGCCTTACGATCTGGAACGGAGCACTAATCTTTCTAAAATCGGCAGCCTAAAATAATTGGCTTGCGAACGTTGGCTATCCAAGGGCTTGATAGAAATAACGAAAGGCTGGGAATACCCTAGAGAGGGTTCGCGGGATCAGGAATATAGCAGCAGAAGGTCCCCGTTCTGATCGTACGAGCGAGAAGCCGACCAAAGTCAGCATCATGCTCCGCGATTCTTTCGACGGCCGTTTTGATCGCGCGCGTTACGTTGAGGCGTGCGCGTTCCGTGACCGAACCAACCATCCGGTCCCGACCCATCAGGCCCACAGCTCTGCGCAGCTCGGTTGTTATAGCCTCTATTTCATCCTCTAGATTTGAGGCGCGATCGACATCTCCATTTTCCTCGGCTACGGCCAGTTCCTCCCTGAGTTCCGTCAACCGCTGCCGGTACGCGGCCTTGGCCGCGGAATCGAGGGTTTCGCCGGCGCCTCCCAAGTCCGCGACGACACTAAGCTCGCCGACGCGCGTCGCATCCAGAATAGCCGCCGCGGACGCCGAACCCGGGCCGGTGTCCAGCTGCGACGAACCGCCGCCGGCCAGGTTGAGGGCGTGAAACTCTCTGCCCGGACTGCTGAGAAGGGTTTGTATGTGCAAGAGACCTTTGACGTGCTTCAGGCGAGTCGTTTTTCCTCCGAAGACGATCGTCCAGTAGTCGCCTTCTCGGTAAAGCCTGAATTCCGCCGCTCCGTCGATTCCGCGAGTCGGCGCCGGCTCCTCGTCTCCGGGCGCCGGTCGGCTGGTTGTCGCTGCTGCAGGCGGCTCGCCCCGTATAGGAACACTCGCGGCGGAATCCGACCGTACCTGGGTGGCGTCGAACTTCTGCTCGGCTCTGAGCGCAGCGACCTTCGACGTCAAGCGGACGCTCCCGATCGTTTCGGCGGTCGCGGCTGCAAGCAACAGCAAGCGGGCCGCGTATTCGCGGTCCCCGAGCTGACTTCTGCGTAGTAGCATTCGCGCGTACTCGTACTGGGTATCTGCGAGCCAGGGCCTTGCACCTATGCGATCATTGAAACGCAAGGCATGTTCGAAGTGATCGGCAGCGGCGTCGAATCGCTCCATCAGGGTTGCGAGCTTGCCAAGGGAGGTTGCCGCTGAGCCGAAGGCTACAATATGAAATGAGGTCAGATTACGATCGGCATACGGCAGCATGAGTTCGTAAATGATCGGTGCGCGGGACGTGTCACGCAAATGGCAACAAATCTCGCTCAGCAGCATCACGACGACGGGCCAGTCCACGCCGCGCCGCGGTAGTGCGTCGAAGCCGGCGCTCATCAGATAGTCGAATTCCCGTCTCACCTCGGTGTCCTGTCCCAACTCGACCCGGATATACGCGGTCGTACATCGAAAGACCGGGATGCCGGGATTGCGCTCTGCATGGCTCGCAAACAAACTTTCGACTTCATTCAAGCGGCCCTTCTCGCGATACAGGACCGCCACTTGCGCGGAGTATGTGTACATAGGATCGGCGGAACCCAGATTCTGCCCAAGCATCAATGCCTCATTGGCCAGCCTTTCGGCCTCTTCAAGTCGTCCTTCCAGCAAGGCGAGGCTGGCCTCAAGGTAGGCTGCGACCCATAAATACCAGGGCTGTCTGAGTTTCTGCGCACTTCGAATAAACGTCGACAGGCCCGCCCTGGCAGAATCCAGATCTCCTAGCTCGGTCAGATCGCCGATTTGCAAATGAAGCGCGCGTAAAGCCTCCTCGCGATCGCCACATTGCTGCGCCAGTTGCAACGCTTCGGTCATCGTTGCCAGCCGTTCCTTGAGGTTCTCCGTTTCCCAAAGAGCGCGGCGCTTTGCATTGAGTACAAACAAGAGGCAGCGCTGATCGCCAATGCTGCGAGCCGTGGCAACCGCTTGCGCGATCAGTTCCTCCCGGTATCGGCGATCATGTGACATGTACAATTTGACGGCGAGTTGCGCGAGCAGCTCGGCCTTGATCGCGCTGTCATTCTCGCCGAGCGCGTCCAGCGCCCGGCGCATGAGCGTGACCGACTCGGTATCCACGGCGTGAAAATCGGGAGCCATCGTGCCGATTCCGAGGGCGGCCCGCCCCAGCATCTCAGGCGCGTTCACCTGCACAGCCAAGTCCGCCACGGTCTTGAAGGTTTCGCGCGCCGTCGCAATATTTCCTGCGCGATCCTGTACTTCGGCGAGACCGATTAGAAGTTCGCAACGCTGTGCTTCATCTGGAACCTGCTGATGGCGGCTGGCGCGCAGCGCCATTTGATAGAGCCGCTCGGCTTCTTCGTACGCCAGCGTCGAGGCGGCGTATTCTGCGGCGCGCTTAGTGTACTCGACCGCTCTGGCCGGATCTCCGCCGGCAGCCGCTCCCTGCAGAAAGTGATGGGCGACCTCCGATAAAGAGACGTCGGGGTCGCCCCTGTGAATTTCTTCGAGAACTTCACCAATCCGCGTGTGCAGCCGTGCGACGGAGGCCGCGGGCATATCCTCATAAACAGCGTCGCGCACCAGCGAGTGAGAAAAGCGATAGCGTCCAAGCCTGTCGGGCAGTCCGATTATCAAGCCGGCGTTCCTCGCCTCCGCGATCGCGTCGATAAGCTCTTCCACCTCTACTCCCGCGACTCTTTGCAAGACGGCAAACTCGAACTCACGCCCGATCACCGACGCGGTCGTGAGGGCCTGCTTTGCGGCGTTTGAAAGCGGCGCGAGATGCCGCTCTATGGCGGCGCGGACGCCTTTGGGAATGAGCAGGGTGTTTGATCCGGTATGCTTCGCCTCGAGTACTTCCTGAGCCAGCGTCGATCGTGAAATCTCGTGGACAAAGAGTGGATTCCCGTCGGTAGCCTGATAAACCGCGGAAATCGTCTCGTCCGCGATTTTCTCTCCGTGCTCAATCTTCAGTAGCTCTCGAACCTCGTCGGCGTTCAACCCGCGCAGCGAGATCCGCAGACTGTCGCTGGCGAGTTGGCCCAGCAGCTCGGCTTGCGTTGTGGCCTGACGCAGTTCGGCATCACGGTAGGTGCCGACCATCAGGATGCCTGCATCGCTGAGATTGCGTGCGACGAATCGCAGCAGCAGCAACGACGGCAAATCGGCCGCGTGGAGATCCTCCAGCAAAACAACCAACGGCCGATAAGTGGACACCAGCCGAAGGAATGTGGCGACCGAATCGAACAAGCGAAAACGCGCCTGCTCGGGGTCGCTCGGCAGCGGCGCCATTTCATGGCCCTCAGAGATATACTCGCGAGCCTCGGGTGCAACGTTGGTGAGATCGTGCGCGCACGATCCCATTTCAGCGATCAGGCGCGACGCGTCACCGGTCCGCAGGCAGCCGCGTACGATCTGTCGCCATGGCCAGTACGCCGAAGCTCCACCTCCTTCCCAGCAGCGGCCCCAAATAGCCAGAACGCCGCGCTCATTCGCATAGCGTACAAGCTCATCGGCAAGCCTAGTTTTACCGATCCCGGGCTCTCCGGCGATCAAGTAAAGCCGTCCCGCGCCTGACAGAGCGCCATCCACGCTGTCTCGCAGATCCTGAAGCTCGCGGGTTCGACCGACGAAACCGCTTCGTCCGTTTGCCGATACCTTGCCGGCGTTGACAGGCCGTTGATCGTGCGGATTCGCCATAATCTCGCCAAGTTGCCGAGACCCGGATTGTCAAGTTGGGAGCTGGAGGCAGACGCGGCGGCTGTGTTCTTCATTCAATTCAACCAAATTCCGGCTGTATTGCAAGGAGCAATCTACCCCGAGGCGGTGTCATCAGCTCTGAGGGCGCACACGTGCGTGGCCGTCGGGTGGGCGGCCTATCGAACCAAGCTGACCTTGGGCGGCGGCAACCGCCGATTAGCGCTACCCAATTGGCAGGCTATCGCCCAGTCCCTACCCAAACCGTTTTGAACACACTCCAATGGGTGAACAATTCCGTTCGTTCGGGCCGAACTGCCTCGTTCCGTGCAGTTTAACGCCCTTTCCTGTGAGGACGCACCACAGGAAAGGCGGCCATGGCGATAACCTCCCCAATTGTCAAAGCGTGGCACCCGGATTTCGAAGGTTTCGCCTGCATCCATCACTTCGCCGCCGCTGGCCCGCGAGCTCTGATCGCGATCATGCTCACGATACATGTGATGGTGGTTGTGCTGCTGGCGGTTCCCGCGTTCAGATGTGTAGCCGTGTCATGCACGACCTCGCTCGGGCACATCGTCTGGAACCACGTATCGTCGCCGAGTGCGCCTAGGCCCGCAGGCGACATCACGATGAGTTTGATAAAACTCTGGTCGAATCACATCCTCGAAGTCGAGCTTCCGTGGCTTCGACAGAAAGCCGAACGGTTCAGCTGGGAATGAAAGGCGAGGATCGCACGACGAGCAGGGATTTGTCAGAAGCGGATTGACCTTATCAGGGTGATTATCAGTCGTTGTGAATCAAGCCGGTGACGCCTGCGATGAAGATCGCGCTGAGCAGCCAGCCCGCGATGACTTGCAGCCACAGGTAATAGCGCAACACGGCGCCGCGAACCGGAATCTTCAGGCCGAAGATGGTGCACTCGCCGGACGCGGTTTCATCGGGCCACCAGTGCTGCTCCTGACGAAGATTTACGAACGGCACAAACACGTCGAGCGAGTAGAGCATCGGATGAAGTCCCACCATCGGATCTCCGGACGGTGGAGGTGTGCGATCCGGCCACTTGAAACGCATGACACCGGCGCCTTTGCCAATCGCTACGACGAGCGATCCGAAAATCACTACTGCGAACGACCACACGATTGCGCGCAGCGGCTGATAGCCGTAGCCGATCGTCGTGTTTAGAAAGGCGCCCCAGATCCGGCCCGGCAAACCGAAGCGGCTATAGCTCGCGTCATCGCTGGCGATCATCACCTGAATCGCACCCGGCTGGTCGCCGCTTTCGCGCAAGACCTTGGCGAGTTGATGATAGGGCTGCGGATGAAACCCGGGCTGAAGGCGCAACCAGCGCAGCCGGGTGTCGGCGTCGCCAGGCGCGTTGGTTGGGCCGGTTTCGGAAAATTCGGTGTAGGTGAAACCGTCGATCAGAAGATTGCCCGGCGCGGGCCAGCTTGATTCGTCATCGATCAACGCTGTTGCGTTGACCCCGGTCAGATTCAGAAAGCCGCCGTTGGGGAGAGCCACGTTGGTCCACACCAGCGTGTTCTTCACGGACATTCCGGATGCGTCGAGCCCGTGGGGCTCGCGGGCTGCGCCGGAAAATGTTGCCTGCGCTACAAAGAAGTCGGTGCCAATTCTCGACGTGACAAAATTCACCAACCCATCGGATAGGAAAGGCACCCCGTATCCAACAATGACGTTGCCGGCTATATCGGTGCTGGAAGCATCGATCGCTGTCTTTCCGGGACTAACAAAGCTGCCGTCAAGGATGAGGTCAGCGCCGATTGTGGTGCCGCTAAGTTCGACGCCGCCGTTCATATGAACATCGCGGAAGATCACGCTGCCTCCGACCCGCATCTGCAGGGCATAGAATGCACGCCGGTCAACATTTTTCGGATCGAACAGATCAAGATCGAGCGCTGAGCTCTTAAAGTGGCCCGAGGTTGAAAATGAACCGCCGATTCGCGCTTCGTAGAGGTTGACCTCGCCATCAGCTTTGAAGCCAGAGTCGAGCTTGAGGTCGTTCTCAACGTCAATTCCGGGAGCGTCCAATTCGCGGATATGGCTGCCGCCTAAACCGAGCGAAGGAATATGGGCCGCCGCGAGAGTTATGCGCTCGGGTATCGCGCAGTTGCGCAGAACGATCGGAAAGGGGACGTGAATCCGTGACAGATTGAGTCGGCCCGTGATGCGCGCTCCGAGCAGGCGGATGCCGCCCGGATCGACCAGCCGCGACGCATCGGGGTCGGCGCACGGCCATCGAATCATCTCGGCGCGAACATCTCGATCGTGCGTCCAACTATCGGCATTCGCGAGATCGTTAGTCGGATCATTGAGGAGCGCATTCGAGCCGCCAAAGGCGAAATCGCCTTGCGTGCGATTCTTGACGTCGACGAACACGAGCATGGCGCGCTCGGCCTTGGTCAAATTCGGGAATTGCGCGGTGGCGAGGGCCACGAGGCGACTCGAGGCATCGGACTCGTTGCGAGTGGTTGCATGACAGGAAATCGAAGTGTTGAGGACGCTGATGAAGACTGCGTTCCACATCAACATGGCTCGTGCCGTCATCGTGTTGTCCGCGATAGTGCAGTCTCCCTTGGTCGCTTCATGGTAGCGGTGGTACACAACTTAGCGCCTAAAGCATCGCTTAGCGAGGTTTCAACTATGAAACTTCACCAACATCGCCAGTTGCGTTAGCGATGGCCACGTTCTATATCCAGGAAAGTCAAGAGAACGGAGGACGGAATCATGGCGCTCAAGGGCGGATGCCTGTGTGGTAATGTCCGGTATGAGATCGACATGAAGCCGGGCGAGGGTCAGGCGGCCAACTGTCATTGCTCGATGTGCCGCAAACAGACTGGCGCGGCTTTCTTTCCGGCGATAGTAGTGCCGGCGAAGAAGCTAAAGTGGACCAAAGGCGAGAACCAGATAGGACGCTACAAATCCTCGGCCGAGGGCGTGCGTCTATTTTGCAAGAACTGCGGCTCGACACTGGGCGGCGGATCAACTGATCCAAATGGTGATCTCTACCTGGCGATGGGCACACTTGAAGACGATCCGGGGGTCAAGCCCTCGAGCCACATGTTCGTCGGCTCCAAGGCCCCCTGGTACGAGATCGCCGACAAGCAGCCACAGTTCAAGGAGTTCCCAAGCTGAGGCTGCGAGCGCCTCCGTTTAGCGTTGAGCTGGAGGCGTGCACGAGTGCGCAAAGGCCGGAGGCGTTTCCTCGGGCTGGACGCTCAACCCCTTCTGCAGCAGGCCGAGCGCCGTGGTTGGATCGTCGGCAAACCTGAACAGTTTGAGATCTTCGGGGCTGATCATGCCGTGCCGCACCAGCGCGTCAAAGTTGATGATCTCTTTCCAGTACTGCGAGCCGTAGAGCAGCACGATGATCGGGCGATCCAGTTTCTGCGTTTGCTTCAGCGTCAGTATCTCCGTCATTTCGTCGAGCGTGCCGAAACCTCCGGGGAAAACGACCAGCGCCCGTGCAAGATGCGCGAACCACAGCTTGCGCATAAAGAAGTAGTGAAACTCGAAGGATAGCGCGCGCGTGATGTAGGGATTGGGCCGCTGCTCATGTGGCAACCCGATGTTCAGCCCGATACTCCTTCCACCAGCTTCCGAGGCGCCGCGGTTGGCCGCCTCCATGATGCCAGGGCCGCCTCCCGAGCAGATCACGTACCGGTGAGCGTGCGAGCGAAGACTCTTCGACCAGGTCGTGATCAGTCGCGCAAGCTCGCGGGCCTCCTGGTAGTAGCGTCCGAGCGGGCCGTCGGCAGTGAGCCTCGCCGAGCCGAAAAATACGATCGTCTCATGCACCTGCTCGCGGCAAAGGATCCGAAGCGGCTCGAGATACTCCGCAAGAATCCGGATCGGACGGGCTTCATCGCTATCGAGAAACTTCTCGTCTTTGTATGCGAGCGGCGGATTGGTCGGCAGCGGATCAAGCTTGCGCGATTTCATGATTTTCCCGCCCGCACAAAGTCGACGAAGCCGCGCTCGACGTCGGTGTCGACCAGCTCGACGACGACGTGATCTCCAACATCAAGGCCCCTGTATCCTCGCACGACTTTTCCCTCCGCCGCCGGATGGTCGATTCGCACCCAGGTCCCCTTCGACGAAGCTCCCGTCACGATCCCGTCAAACCGCTCGCCCACGCGCGATTCGAGCAGCAGCGCGGCCGCCGACTTTCGCACCTGTCGCTCCACCTTGGTCGCGTTGTCCTCCTGCTCTGTGCATTGCCGCGCCAGTTCGCCAAGCTCGTTGTTGCGGTACGGCGTCGGCGCCCCGGAAAGCGCTGCCTTCAACAGGCGCTGCGTGAGCAAATCCGGGAAGCGCCGGTTCGGCGCCGTCGAATGAGTATAATCCTTCACAGCGAGCCCAAAGTGTCCCGCTACAGGCTGCCCGGGAAGCTCGAGCACGTATTCGCCGCGGCCCAACAACTTGACCACTGAAAGCGAGAGGTCCGGAAAGCGCTCGGGCTGCGCCTGCCGGCGCTTCTCGAGAAACTGCTGGAGTGCCTGGCAATCGGGACGCGGCGGCAGACGCTCGCCCAAGTCCTTGGCCAGCTCGACGATTCGCGCCCAACGTTCGGGCGAGCGCAGAACCCGTCGCAGCGCCGGAAACTCTTTCTGCTCCAGGAATTTCGCCGTCACGCCGTTCGCCCCTATCATGAAGTCTTCGATCAGCTCAGTAGCGCGATTCTTCCGGTCTGCTCGCAGATCGCTCAGCGAATCGCCATCGAACACGGGGCGGGGCTCGATAGTCTCCAGCGTCAACGCGCCCTGTTCATGCCGCCGCTTTTTCATCGCCTGCGCCACTCGATCCTGGAGGCGGAGATTCTCGTCAAGGCCCGGCAGGGCGGATATCGGCGCCGGCGCGGGCGCGGTTCCATCCAGCCACGCGGCGATCCCGTTGTAGGCGAGTTTCGCGCGATTCACCACCACTGCCTGATAGATGTCGGATTTCCCCACCGCGCCGTCGGCGCCAACCTCCATCTCGATCACGATAGCCAGCCGCTCCTTGCCGTCCGCAAGCGACGTGAGGTCGGTCGAAAGCCTCTCCGGAAGCATCGGGAAGATCTCGGCGGCGGTATAAACCGAGGTAGTATTGGTCCGCGCGTGGTCATCGATCGCCGAGCCCTTCTTTACGATCGCGTCGACGTCCGCTACTGCGACTAGAACCTTTACTGTTCCGCCCGGGAGTTGCTCAGCTACCGAGAGTTGATCGAGGTCGAGCGAATCATCGTTGTCGATCGACGCCCACAGCAGGCGCCGAAGGTCTCTCAGCGATGAATCCGACGCGACGGCCGCGTTTGTGATGGAGCCGGTCTCTGCCAGAACCGCGGCGGAGAAGTCCGGCAGCAGGCCTCGTTCAAGCATCGCTCGTCGCGCGATGCTCCTGAGCTGGTTTCTGCAGGGCGCAGTGGCTTGCGTCATTGGCGCATCATAGCCCGCCCCATGCCCCGCCCAACAGTGCCAAGGTAGGAATTGCCTTTTGCGCACAATTGCTATGCGGCGATACCGACATCGTTTAGATATCGACGCAAAGCCGCTATCTCGCCAGACGACACTATCGCACGGACATAGCCGTCCGGCCGGACCAACACCCAGTCGCCCGCCGAGACGCCGTAGGCATCGCGAACGTAGCCGCTCTCGTCGACTATGTCTCCGCGCACGCCAACCGTGTGGATGTGCAAGCCGCGGCGCGGCGCGATCGCCTCGCGGTCAACATGGTAGCCGAGCAAAGTCCAGTGCGGACCCTGGAAGAGTTTGAAGAGCCGCGTGGGCTGGCCCGCTGCGCCTCTTATGGGAGCGTCCGGGGCGCGGTCTCCCGCGATCACGCGTTCCGGGGATCGCGCCGGTTTGTTGAGAGACAGGCTCGATTCGGGATAGCCCAGATCGAGCTGCTGCGTCTCGCGACCGCGACGCCTGCCAGCACGATCCCTGGCGGCCTGTAGCAGTTTCGTGGAGAGGCCCAGCATCTCCGCCGCGATCGGGCGGCGTTCTTCCTCGTATGTCGCGAGCAGTTTCTCCGGCGCCCCGTTGATGACGGCCGCGAGCTTCCAACCCAGGTTGTACGCGTCCTGCACGCTGGTATTGAGACCCTGGCCTCCCGTCGGCGGATGGATGTGGGCGGCGTCGCCGCCAATCAAGACGCGCCCGACCTGGTATTTGTCGGCCATGCGCGCGTTCATGTTAAAGGCCGACGCCCACTGCACCTCGCGAATCACTATGTCCCTGCGGCCGATGCGCGCGGCTGCCCATGCCGTCAGCGCCGCGGGCGAGAGATCGATATCGCCCTCCATCGGAATCGGCGCTTGCAACTGGAACATGTCGGTTCCGCGCAGCGGACAGAATGACGTCTGCTGTTCCATCGAGCCTTCGTTGAACCGATGCCACGCGTCGGTGCCGAGGCCTTCCAGCCGAACGTCCGCGACCAGGGCCCTGACGCCCAGGGTCATGCCGGGGAATTCGATGTTCAGCGCGTGCCGCACGTAGCTCCTGCCGCCGTCCACGCCGACGAGATAGCCGACCCGCATGCTCTCCTCGCCGTCAGCGCACATGACATGAGTCGTCACGCCCTCGGCGTCCTGCTCGAAAGCCGTCAGCTCGCAGCCGAAATGCGGACGGTGCCCGAGTTCCGCGAGGCGTTCGCGCAGCACCGCCTCGGTCAGGAATTGCGGCACCATCAGCGGGATCAGATAGGGCTCGTCCGGCGTGGCTCGATGGTATTCCGTCACCGGCGAGTCTTCATAAGTACCGTCTTCCCGATATTCGCGCTGCGGCGGATAGGTTCCGCCGACGGCCAGGAGCCGATCGATGACGCCAAGATCCTCGAACACTTCCTGACTGCGCGGCTGTATTCCTTTGCCGCGCGAGCCCGCGAACGGGCTGGGCAGTTTGTCGATTAAGCGAAACGCGACGTTGCGGCGAGCCAAATCGATGGCCAGCGTCAATCCTGCCGCGCCGGCGCCGGCGATTAGAACGTCGGTCCTGAACTGCTGTTTCATCCGGGAACTCCTGCATTGCAATTCAATTATGTGTATTATACGCATAATGGGACGTAAACTATCAATCGGAAACGGGCCCGCTAAATCCATGAGCAAAGAGATTCGCCACCTGCACCATTCCCTCATCGACTTGCTCGGGATGATGAACAGGCCACAGCGCGACACGGCGCTTATCCGGGAAGCCGGCATCTCGCTGGACCGGGCGCTGTTTCCACTGCTGGTCGGCGTCGAGCGAAAGGGACCGATCGGTGTGGGCGAACTGGCCGACACCGTAGGACGAGATTACACGACCGTCAGCCGCCAGGTGGCAAAGCTCGAAAGCCTGAGGCTGGTCGCGCGCCGCGCATCCAAAGGCGACAAGCGGTTGCACGAAGCCACGATCACGGCGAAAGGGCGCGCGATGACGAACGCTCTGGACGCCGCGCGTGAACGCGTCGCGTCGATCCTGCTAGCTGACTGGAGCAAGAAAGACCTTCGGGACCTTGCCCGCCTGATGCGCAGATTTGCAAACGATCTTCTGGCCTGGCGCACTTGAAGTACTCTGTCGGGCATCCCGCATGAAACGAGTGCGTTTTGAACTGTGTGCGAGCGGTGGCTTGGTCGGCGGTGGATCATGATTTTTTCACGCGGGTATTGCTCGGAGGTATGGTCCCGAGCGAACGCTATTCTTGGGCCTTGACTTTGACACCGATTGAGCGAAGGCTGTCGAAGTCGGGATCGATATAGGGATCGAGTCCGCCTTGAGCTAGCACGACGCGCGTTGTTCAACGCACGTCCCGCTAAACCAACCCCTTCCGCTACATTTACATTGCTTCAAGCTGGATGGCTTGAGGCGGGAGTTTATGCGATGTCCACAATACTACAAGTCTTCGTCTACCGCCCACGACCCGGAAAGCTGCAGAGTTTCATGAAGAACGTGCTCCGCGCCAACAAGATCGTAAACCGTGACGGCGGAAAGCTACGGCAATGGAACACCGCCACCGGCGGCGAGCCGGGGACGATCGCGATCGGGATCGAGACACCCAATTACAAGAGCTTCGGAGAGTACGCCGGAAAACTCGAGGCCGATCCAGAGTGGCGGGCGTTCCTGGTGGAAGTTGAAGGCGACCGTGAACCGGCCGCCGATTTGGTCAGTTCCGCGATGTACGTGGAGCAGCCGGTCGGCTAGTAGGGGAACGCGTCTTAGGTTCGTAGCCGGCTGCCTTCAGTGGGCTGGCGAAAAGTAAGACTGTCGAACAGAGGCGGACAGTGCCGGATCGTTGTCGGCGCTGTCCGCCGAAATTGCGGCATATTACTCCTCATCGGTCCGCCACGATCGCGTGTCGTTGGATAGGTGAACCCGCAACTCATTTGCTGGTGAATACCTGCACCCCGTCCCAGGATGGGCTGGGCGGATGAACAATGAATTCACGGGCGCGTGCCGACATGACCGACGAAGGACTTGGCGCCGGTTCAAACTTTGCGGTCAATTCATCCCAAGTCGCAATCGCTTCTGCGAAGCGCATCAACCGATATTTCTCCAGGGCATCTGCATAGCGTGCGACAATTTCCCGCTGTGTCTGCGTAGCTTTCCGAAGCTCTGCTACGGGTTGATAGATCGCCATCGGTCGCGCCGCGCCCTTGACCAGCACCCGGTCCACTTCACGCATCAGGAAGTCGTCGTTTGCCAGCCGAGCGGTATGCTCGCCGACGATGATCGTGCAACCATACAAGGGAGGCATACTCTCCAGGCGCGCGCCGAGATTTACATCCTCGCCCATCGCCGTGTAGGTGTAGCGGTCTTTGCTGCCGATGTTGCCGACGACCGCATGGCCACTGTTGATACCCACCTTGATCGTAAAGCCATGCACTCCTTGGGCCGCATCTTCTTCGAACGCGAGTCTGACGTTCTCGACTATCGAAATCGCGGCGTGGACCGCGTTGACTGCATGCTTCGGATCCGAGACTGGCGCACCCCACAACGCAAGAACTGAATCGCCGAGAAACCTTTCAACGTAGCCTCCGGTCTGATCGATGGGCGTGACGATGTAGTTGAAATAACGATTTACCTTGCTGGTGAGCGCCTCGGGCGACATTTCGGTTGACGCGACCGTAAAACCGGTCAAATCGGCGAACATCACGGTTATATGCCTTTCTTCGCCGCCCAGCTTGAGGGCGGAAGAATCTGACGCCAATTTGTCCACCAGCGTCGGTGCCAGGTAGTGAACAAAGGCTCCGCGCAGGCGCCGTCTCTCGATGCCCTCAGTGATGTATCGGTAACTCGTAACGATCGCGTAAACAGCTATCGCAGTAGATACTGGCAAAACCACGCCAACCAGTATGCTGTCCCTCGCGAGACGATACTGAGCATAGGACAAAAAACTGGCGACGAGAGCTATTGTCGCGGCTCCCGCTGCGAATGCGCCTAACCAGCCCACGGCCAGGCTTATCGCGACTCCTAAGATTAGGGCTGCCAGCGGCGACTCACCCTCTGTAACCAGTGTGCGGCGCACCACGTCACCTTTGAGCAGATTGTCAATCGCACTAGCCTGGACCTCGACGCCCGGGAAATCGCCCCCGGCGGGTGTTGTGACCCGGTCACCCAAACCGTGTGCAGTCATGCCCACCAAGACGATCCTACCCTTCAGGTCCGCGTCTGGTACGCGATGCGTCATGACGTCGGAGACAGAGTAACGCGGGAAAGTTCCCGACGGACCGCGAAATGAAATCAGCATGCGTCCCATCTCGTCGACCGGCACATGCACTTTGCCAAGCATCACACCGCCGACCCCGGATTTGGTAAGTGCCAAAATCTGCGGCACATAGCCGCGGTACGAACTTACAATGGCGAGGAAAAGCGGCATGCAAAAGCGATCGTGAAACCGTATGACCGTGGGCAGCGCGCGCAAGACACCGTCGGAGTCGCTGTCGGCGTCAACGAAAGCAGTACCGCGCGCGGCCGAGTTCATCGCAGGGATTGGCGGCTCGTACGCGCGAGCGCTGAGTAAATCAGGAAGTCGTCCGGGAGCCTGCAACAGTAGATCGTAAGCCATCGGCGGCGGCGTCTGGACGTGGGTGGTGAATCCAGCAGGAACAGCTGAAGGCGGCGAAGCGCCGAAGCGATGACTCTCAAACGCGTAGCCGAGAAAGGTAGAACCCTGTTGACGGATTGCATCCGCAAGAGCGGCGTCGTTGCTAGGGCCCAGCGAATCCGCGATGGTCGATTCGCCCACTCCTTTGGCGGCCAGCTTGAGAGCGACTTCTCGATGGTCTCGATCGAAGTCGTCCGGCTCGGTGAAAAGCACATCCATGCCAACGACAGCAACCTTGTAATCCGAAAGCGCTGTCACCAGCCGCGCGATCCGATCGCGCGGCCATGGCCAATGTCCTAAGCTTGCGATGCTCGCGTCATCGATTGTTGCGATCGCGACGAGGTCCGTTTTCGGTCCCGCCCGCGCGGGTCGCATTCTAAGATCTGATGCTTCGAGTTCGGCAAATTCTACCGCCGCGGGTTCACGTGAATTGATCGCGAAGACTGCGCCGATGACGACAATGCCGAGTAAAAGTGTCCGGCCTGCTTTGCCGGTTTGAATCCACTTTTTGAGGTCCATCGATGAACGAGCCGAATGACGTGCTGCTCTAGGAGACCGGGGGCGGAGGCGCGGTGACGGGCGGAGGCGCTGGGGCCGGCGGCGCTGGCGGGGCCGGCGGCGGTATTGCCATTCCTGGGGCATCACCGAGGAACGTATCCACATCGCCGAACGGAATGCCCGTCATGCCCAAGGGTCCCGGTGACAGCGGCGGCGAATCGCAGGCGATGGTTGTTTCATACCCCGCGTCAATCAACGTCTCCGCAGACGACGGACGCGCCGCATTGCGCGCACCTACGCGGCCCTCGTAAGTCTTGATGTCAGTAAACCGGGTGCAGTCGCCGAAACCTGCCCGAGAGGCGCCCGACGAGTAGGCAGTGTCAAACTTGGTGCCGCGAACCGAAAGGATCGCGTTCGGTGTATAGACCTGGAAGTTGAGCGGATTGCCGCTGGCGGTACGCCTGTCGATTGAGCGCATGATTCCCGCGAACAAACCAATCTTCGTGGAGGCCACGGCGCCACCGGGCCCTAGCAGTTGCTCATCGATTACCAGCACACTTGTTGAGCCTGCCTTGAGAACGCTGCCGTCCGTTAGAGTTATCGCGAGATGCCCGGAATTGACAGTTATCCGATCGCCAATATCCACCACCGTTCCCACCGCCACGTCGAGTCGATTGCCGGCTCGCTCAAGTCTCGCAGTTCCGTTGAGCGCGGTTACTGATCCGGCTGAACTCTGCGCTTGCGCCAGCGCTATCCAACCGCATATGAGGAGGGCGAAAAAGGCACCGGCAACAACGAGTCTCGAACCGGCTGAACTCGATCGGCACAGCAGCTTTCCAGTGTCACATGACGCCGTTGCGGGCATGAAGTACTCCAAGTTGCGCGAGCAGCTATCGGTTCTCGCGGGCGGTTGGCTTGTCGCTCACAGTGTAAACCTGGCCGGCTCGCAGATAGAGCTTTCTGGCTTCTTCGAGCGTGAACGGACGGGCTCCGCGGCGGCCGAACACGGCCAGCTGGTTGCCGCTCTCGTCAACGGCGCGGTCGCGGTCGAGGCCCTTGGGAATCGCGAGCGCTGGCCCCCGCGTCGCGAAGGTCGCGATGAGCTTGGGAGATGGTCGCGGCGAAAACCCCTGGTAGGTGGGCGAATCATTCGGCGAGATCAGTTCGAGCACGCGCAGTCCGTTCTTCCCGTCGGCCAGGTAGGCAAAAACGGTTGCGTCGGTCATGCCTATCTTGGTGTCGTTCAGATCATTGATCTTGCCGTCGGCATTATAGGTCTGGTCGATTCGAGGATGCTCGGGGCGTTCCACGTCAACGACCACCAACCCCTGCGCGCCGGCTGACACGTATGCGTAGGTGCGAGCCACATAAATGTTGCGTGCATCGGACAGCGCGATCGCCGCGGCGTCGACGGGGTGCGGACTGGTTGGCTCGGTTACGTCGATGACCTTCAGTCCTTGCGAGTCAACTACGAATGCATAGCGGAACTGCACCGAGATTGCGCGCGGTTTGACGACGTGCGGAGCGTTCACTTCGCCAACGACCTTCATCTGTGCGGGATCTGAGATGTCAACGACGACGATTCCGCGATCGCACAGTACGTACGCGTAGTTGCCCGCGATCGTACCGCCTAACGCGCCGTCCAGGATTCCAGCTGGATTGAATCCGGGACCGCGCTTGAAGAAGTTGTCTCGGGGATTGCCATTGCCCAGCGTGATTACGTCAACTGCGATGAGACCTTCGTACTTGTCGGTGACGAACGCGTACTCGGCGGCGAGCGGGGGCTTCTGCTCCAGGTTCTCTGCGCGCTGCGAACGCTGAGGATCTATCAGTAGCGTGGTTGGCAGCAGCACGGCGGTCGCGTACTTCGTCGATACGTATGTCCGCTGTCCCAGGGGCGATACCGGCGCCGTGGTGAATCGCTCTGAGAATCCCTTGTTGTCAAGATTCGCGATGTCGTAAACGACGAAACCGCCTTTGCCCTGCGCGGTAAAGAGATACTCCCCGCGATTCTGGATTGTCATGCACTCGCCGTGCAGTTCCGGCGCGGGGCCCTTCCACCCGGGCGCGAGGACTGCGGCATGCTCGAATGAATCGCGCAGGAGGCGTTTGCCATGGACGAAGGCTTTGAATTCGTCGGGGTATGCCAATTCGTGCAGATGGCTCCCGATAACGGCCTGTGGCTCGTCGCGCTCGGTAACGACCACCGCTTCCATCCCATCAGTCCCTTCGGCGACCCAGCAGAACCTTCCGATGAAGTTGACGAAATTGGTGCCCTGCATCAGCAATTGCGCCATCTTCGCGTTGTTGTCGTTGTCGGCCGAGATGTGACAGTCGGTGCATCGCTTGGTCTCGACCGCGCGGACGGTATGAGGCACCGTTGTGCTGAATGCCTGCGCGGCAAAGCCTTCCGCGGAAACTGGAACCTGTTGCGTGTAGATGACTTCGCGCTCGGGATTGTAGGAAGAGACCTGCACGGCGCATGACGAGCGCGCCGGCGAAATCCTGTTGCCAGTGATCGCGCCGTCCTTGGCGATCATGAAGACGTCATCGCGCAGAGTCTGAAAGTCGTAGCTGGTCCAGTTGCGGGTCATGTCGCCATTGTAATGGAGAATCGGCCGGCGCATGTTCGCTTTCATCGGAAGATGGCAGCCGAAGCAACTCGGCACCCACGACGAGTGGCAGGTCTGGCATGCCATAGCATCAAGCGGATGCGCCAGGTCCTGGTCGGACACGTCGATCTTTCCCCAGGTCCTGCCGTCCTTCTGGATCGTGTGTGCATAGGCCGCTTCTTCCCAGGCGCTCCGCCACGCCTTCGAGGCGGGATTGTCGATGAGCGCCAGTTGCGGTACCGGCCACTTGTCGCGCTTCATGGTTGACTGTTGCTCGACCTCAATTACACCGCCTGCCCTGTGCCGGACTCGAAAGCGCTGTCCGAATGGCGTCTTCTTCGAGTCAGAATCTCTAAAAAAATTGATTCGTTGCCCCGACGCTCCGTTTCCGGTGGCGACAAAGGTCGTGTACTTCGAATAGGTACCGTGACAATCCTCGCATCGGATCTGGATCGGGCCGCGCACCTCATCGTATAGCTTGCCGTTTCCGTGCGCGTCGCCGACGAAATGGCAGTCTGCGCATTGCATCCCGTATTCGTTGTGGATGTCCTGCAGCTTAACCGCGCGCCGCCACTTGAAGCGGTTGTCTGGAATTACATGATCGTGCCTGTCGAGCAGATTGCCGTGGGTATCATGCTTCCAGACATACCTGAAGAGCCATCCATGACCGTGGAAGTCAGCTAGCTGCACCCGGCTGAGTTTAGGATTCAGCTCTGAGCTACCTTGCAGGAACTTGGAATCAGACCATAGGCCTTTGGGGTTGGTTCCCTCGGGATTCGCCATCAGGTCAACGGCTTCTTCGTCCGCGCTCGGATGCTTGGCCTTCTTGGGATAGAAGAATTCACCGTCACTCTCATTGTCCCACCAGATGGTGCCGAAGTAGCTGTTAGTGACTGTGGTACCCGGATGCACGTGGCAAACGACGCATTGGGAAGACGGAATTGAATTGGTCAATTGATGCTTAATCGGATAGCCGGATACGTCTTTGGGGATTGATTTGTCCGCCGACGCGCTACGGCCGCTATTTCCGAACTCTGCATATTGTCCCGAGTGCTCCTTGTCGCGATCGTTTGCATAGACGACATGGCACGAGGTACAGCCGCTCGACCGATAGTCGCCGGGATGATCGTTGGTGCCCAGGAACCACAACGTCGGATCAAGCAAGCGCGTCTTCTGCAGACTGAGAAACACCGGGTCCGTCCGTACTTTGGTGCCTAGCCCTCTGATACTCAGTCGATTTTCGCCACGCTCGAAGACGCGCAGGACGTTGCCAGGCTGCGAAATCTCAAAGCGGGCGAGCGGATCCAGGTAGGGCACGATCCCATGCTTGAGGGTTTCCTCCTCAGTGGGAGGGGGCAGGGTCTGGACGCGCGTGGGATTGCCGTTCTCGGAGTATGCCTCGCCGAATCGCCCGATTTTCTCCGGGTAAACTCCGTTGTTGTACAGCGCCGCCTCCCACAGCATTGGGCCGGTCGCCATCATGCTCTTGCGGACGTTCTCGACCTCGTCGACGTGGCATCCCTTACTCCCGCAGCTCATCCGCGCCGCGCGCAAATCGCCTGGATTTACGAATCGCACGAACTCCGGCGACTCGTTGTTCAACATCGAATAGGAGCGCACTGGATTTTGGCCGCTCTTCGGCCAATCCTCGGGGTAAAGAGGTCGTACGTGAGCGGTTTCCCTTTTCGTGGCCTTTGGATCTCCGCCGTGGCAATCGATGCACCCGATTGGGAGTTTGTCGGGGTGCATTTCCTCAATTCCTGCGTGACAACCCGCCGCCTTGCATCCGACGCTCTTCGCGTCCGCTTGAGCCTGCGTCTGATCGGAAATGTCCGGCGGGATTATCGGCTTGGCGTCAGCATTGCGGTTTGGCACCGGATGCTCAGGGAGCATTGCTCCGGGATTTGATGGGTCATAGGCGCGATTGCATCCCAGGTACAGGAGAGTAGTGGCCATGATCGCCGACGCCAGGAGACCCAGGCGGCGCAGCCTGCTCCGTGACAACCGCGTACTGTGCTCCAGCCTTGGTGTCACTCTCGAGTCGCTCCCGGCATTCAGTAAACCAGCGTGAGATTCATGAAGCTCGAGAAGAGCGTGTTCGCCTGGTAGATGTCCCGAAACCCATGGCCAGGCGTCAAGACCGAGAAACCGGCAGTGAGAATGATGTTGTCAATTAACAGCGGCCGATAACGGAACGCGATGCTATAGTCAAAGCCAACGTCGTGACTCAGGTCACCTTGATGGAGTATCGATTCCAGCACGGCAACCTTGTCGAACTGGATATAGCTTAGGTTTAGAAACGCCGACAGCTCAGGAGTGATCTTGGCGTCCAGTCCGGTGTTGTACTGCAAGACGCCGGGATTCACAAAGTTGGCCTGTCCCTGCAGTTTGTCGCGCAGATCCGGCACCAGGCTCAGCGGATTAATCAGAGGTACCTGTGTTCCCGCCAAGCCGATGCCCACGCGGTCGAAGTAGGAAAACGGGACTCCGGAGAAATTTGGATCGTCCTGTATGGTGTCGAATCCGCTGGCGGTATGTCCGTGCGGGTTGCCGCTGCCCGACGCATAGAAGAACGAGCCCCTGAATCGCAGCCAATCGTGATCGTACGAGAGTTCCAATGCTGCCATCTGCGCGTTGACATTGACCTTGTGCCCGGCGATGTCGTTGAAGCCATCATGCCCAAAGGCTTCGTAAAACGCGTGCGACACGTTAATTCGGCCGATGTGGCCGTCGCTGGTACATCCGAAATAGGACGTATCGACAGCATGCGGCCGGACAGTTCCAATCAACGAGGGACGCACCAGGAAGCCGTTGTCGTTGTAAAGGATGTGTCCGTTGTCGTTGTTGTAGGCGAAGTCCAGCTGCATGTTGTAGCCGTCAAAGAGAAAGTCCTGACGGGTGAAGTTGAACAAGCCGATATTTTGATCGCGGCCGACGAATATCGTGTTCAGTCCGCTGTTGGTGTCCTTCTCGAGAGGCCTGAAGTAAGCGAGGTTCCATTGATCGCGGTTCGACTCGAAGTTGCCGAACAGCCGGACGCCTGGGTCGTCATCTGAGAAGATGAAGCCGCGGAAATCGCTGGTGAAACCCTGAATTCCCGCGGTCACCGAAAGGAAATCAAAATATGGGCTGAGGTCGGCGAGCCTGTAGGATATAAAGGCCTCCTGCACGCCGATGTGACCGTTGGTGCGCGTGGTCCCATCGGCTGGATTGACATTGACGATGCCTCTTTCGTTAGTGTCCAGATAGTTGAGGTTGAAGACGGGGGTGAACTTGAACTCCCAGTCAACAGGCTTGAAGCCCGCGTCGCCATGGAACAGGTCGAACGAAAATATCAGATTCTCCTGAACCGAAGTTTCGTCACCGCTGCCGAAGAAGTTTGGACTGTTCGGGCTCTCGGTGCTGACTCCGCTGGCGACGGGGAGCCGCTTGAACACCCAATCCACGTTGTTGACTCCGGTCAAATCCAGAAACGTATGGTCGCCAATGATAGGATAGTCGCCTTTCAGTACGTTCTGGTCGTAAGGATCCCACCAGTGACCCAGCTGATAGGGGTATTCTCCGGGGACATTGAGCGTATAGCGATCCCAATCGGGAAATCCGATCCGCCATCGATCCGGGATGGGAATGAAATCCTGATTTGGAGCGGACTTCACGGCGGGCTGAAACACCCGCGGCGCAAAGCCCAGCGGCGCCATCGGGTTGGTCGCGCCGCTCCATTCAGCAGCCTGCGCCTTAAGTTTCTCATCGGTCGAATTAGGTTTGACTGGATCTGGCGAGCTTGTGCTCTTTGCAGGCGCGGCGCCATTCTGATTCGAACTGGAGCTAGTCTCAGCGGATTGCTGGTCGTTCGCCAGAACAGCACGCGGAGAAAGTACTATGACAGATACAAGCAGACCGACAACGCTCAGGCGGCGCAGAATTCGAGAGCCAATAGCGGATCGCCAGATAGCGACCGCCGCAGGAGCCCGACTGTAAGTCAAAACAGGCGGAACTTATTCCAGAGCTTTACTTAGTGTCAAACGCCGGGGAGCGGAGACTCGGCTTGACTCTGGCGGACTCCTTTCGTGTATTGTATTTGAATCGTTCCGGGGGATTCAGTTTTTTCCGACTGCAATGAGTCTGCGGTCATTTTCCGCAGGTTTCGGAGCAATGAATGGTCGAAGAAGATCAAGCCGGTAAGTGGCACGCCGGCGCTCGTCGGTTGCCGATCGTCGTTCTGCTCCTTGCGGTTAACACGATCCTGCCGATCGGTGGTCGCGCAAATGCGTTCGAGGTGCTGGTCACGGCACCCCTGGCAGTCAGCGATGTTGAGAACATCATTTCCGCGGCCGTGACTCGAGCAGCTCACGATAAGGTGGATGTGGTTGTCGCAGTAAGCGACCGTGAGGGGAACAATCTCGGCGTGTGGGACATGCCGAGCGCTCCGACCGGCAGCAAGGATGTCGACATCATCAACGAAATTGCTACCCTGCCAGGCAATCCGACGCTGGCGGAACGAACTGCGCTGGAAAAAGCGCGAACTGCGGCCTTTCTGAGCAGCGACCAGGATGCGTTCTCGACCCTCACAGCACAAACGCTGGTCGGAATTCATTTCCCTCCCAACATCTCTAACACTCCACAAGCGCCATTGTTCGGACTGCAGTTTTCTCAGTTGCCGTGTAGCGACACAGAGCAAGCTAACGGCACAACAGGGGCGCTGGGCGGCATCCCGCTGTACGTAAATCACGAAATTGCCGGAGGAATCGGCGTCGACGGCGCAACCCAGCCCGAAGACGAAAAGATAGCTTTGGCGGGTGACTCGAAATACAGCCCAAGTACCGAAATCACCGCTAATCAGATTTACCTTGGCGGATTTCAGTTGCCATGGACTACCCAGGCGCCTCCGAAGGACCTCCCCTTGATTCCATTTTCCAGCCTGCCCGGATTCCCGAGTTTCCCGATCAAACCCACTCAGGGTCCGCAGCATCCGGTCACGCCGGCAGTGTTTGCTGGAGTCCCAGGGGAGATTCGTTTTCCGATCATGGATAGCTCGATGCCGGGTACGGTGAAGCTGACCGCGGACGACGTGACGACGTTAATCACACAATCCGTCGCCATGGCCAAAGTTACCCGCGCCGCGATTCGCCAGCCGATAGGTGTACCGGCGCGAATGCAGGTCGGAGTAACCGATCTTGACGGCACTGTCTTGGGCGTCTTTAGAACCAACGACGCGACCATGTTCAGCCTGGATATTGTCGTGCAGAAAGGCCGCACCGTAACAGCATTCAGCGATCCCGATCAGCTTCTTGGCCTGCAGTTGCGCCACTCACTGGGAGTTAGTGCCGATCGCGAGATTGCCTTCACGACGCGAACAATCGGGTTCCTCGCCCAGCCTTTCTATCCGCCTGGCATTGACGGAACTTCGCCGGGACCGCTACATGGAGAGCAGCAGGAGCTGTTTGAGATGGAACCCTCAAACGTACCATGCTTTCCCAATGGTGTTACCAACGGCGACGGCATCACCGCGTTTCCGGGCAGCACTCCGCTTTACAAGTCGGGGATACTGGTCGGCGGACTCGGCATCAGCGGCGATGGTGTAGATCAGGACGACTACGTGGCAAATGCCGGCGCGGCAGGTTATCTCCCGGACCCGTCCATCAGAGCAGACCAGATCGAATATAGAGGCACGACGCTTCCGTTCTTCAAGTTTCCGCGACAGCCCAATTTATAACGATCAGCGAATGCTAACCAAGTAGCTCGGAAGAGAGGTCCACATGAAAAGACCAACGAGTAACCTTGCCGCTTTTTTTCTTATCGCCGTTGCCACCGCTTTTTTTGTCTCCATGCCCGCCGTCGTGTCCGCTGACGGCCATGCGTACGTCGGCGAAAGCAAATGCGAAGACTGCCACGACGCGCAGCACGAAAAACTCGACATCATCGGCCCCGGCGGCACCAAATCCGATCCGGTCAGCGTCTGGATGAAGGATCCTCATCACAAGGCGTTCGATTCGCTAACTTCCGATTGGGGAAAGCAGGCCGCACAAAAGGCGAGCGTCGCCGATCCGCAAGCCGATGGCGCGATGTGCCTGAACTGTCATGCCACGGGCGCCGGCGGCAACAATCCGCCGGATCCGAGCGAGGGAGTGTCATGCGAGGCGTGTCACGGGGCTGCGGCCGATTACGCGCCGAGAGACAAACACGGCGAGATTGGTAATGACCCGGCGAAGATGCAGGCGGCGGTGGCGCTGGGTCTGATCGACATGCGCAAGATGGACGTTCGCGAGCAGAATTGCCGCGGCTGTCACGTCGTGGATACCTCCAAGCGACCCTGCTATCGCGCGAGCGAGAAGCCCTTCGACGTCCACAACGATCAGAAGTTCAAACATTGGAGGGACAACATCCCGCCCATCTGATTCGTCAACTGAGGCGGGACTTGACCCTCTTGTTTGCCGAAATGTTCCTGGCATGGTTGCCGACAGAAAGGTGATCAGAAACCCTTTCGAGTCATGCGAATCCCCATCGACTTCATGAACGCTGTCGGCAACTCAAAGCCAATCATTACGAACACGAAGTCGTTCTCGATCTCAATCGGCTCCGTCAACTTTACTACGCCGGGATCGGGTGCCTGGCCGGCCGAAGGGGGTGTCTCAGCCGCGCGCTCCTCGCGCGTGCGGCGTCTAAACAATGCGGTCAGCCGGGTGAAGAAGCCACGCCGTGCGGGTGGTTGAGCCCGCTGGTCTGTCGTTTGCTGCTTGCGCGGCGTTCCTGCTCTCGGAGCCAGGACGACTTTGCCGGGCTTGATCTCCTTCACCTCGCTCAACGGGTACAGAGTGATTTGGCCTCGCTGCTGCAGATCGCTGACCTTTACGGCGTTCTCAGGGGATGTCGGCGGACCGAGAGCCGCGTCGCGGAAAGAGTAGGAGACGGTGTTGCGCAGCACGGGATTCGCAAGCAATTGCGTTGTTTCAGCGCCATTGTTTCCTCCACCAACGACAAGGATCCGCTTATCTTTGAACTCCTCGGGCTCGGACAGACTGTAAAAAACGCGATCGGCCGTTGCCCCCGGAACCGCCAGCTTGCGTGGCGTGCCACGCACGCCGATTGCCAAGACTACGTAACGCGCTTTGAACCGTTTGCCCGACTGCGTTGCGATTTCAAACACTTCGCCCGTTCGAACTATGGCAGCAACCTCCTCACGCTCGTTGATCTCAAGCTCCATCTTACGGAGCATCTCCTCCCAATGTTCGACCAACGCTTCTTTCGTATTGTCGCCCTGCATGTAGAACGAGCCGTATTCATCCAGCTCGATCGGAGTGGCCTGAACAAACTTGCCGCGCGGATAGGTTCGTATCGTGCTCGCCGCCGTAGTCTTCTCCAGCGCCAAATATTTCAGCTCATTTGACTTTGCGGTCCATGCCGCGCCGATTCCCGTCGGACCGCATCCAACTATCGCAACGTCGTAAACCCCCGGCTCAACCGCGGTCTTCTCATGGCGAATCGCATTGGCAATCGCCGTAATCACCTGACACCCCGAGCGCATGACAAAATTGATCGAGGACGTTCTTCCACTAGCTTCGCCGGCAACATAAACGCGGGATAGGTTGCTCTCGTAAGTGTCGTCGAGCGCGGGTATCTCCGGGGTTCGTTGCGGACCGGAATTCGAAACCACCTCGCGATGCGTTTCCACCGGCAGATAACGGAAATAACCTATTCCGATCAACGTCATCGTCGCGAGTGCGAGAATCGCGACCAACCACGGACGAAGAGTTACTCTTCGCAGCGCCAGGCTCAGCGATCCGTCGCGCAAGCCGTGCACCGAGATCGTGTAAGCCGCAAGTTGCAGAGCGGGGGGTTGATGAGGTCGAATCGTCGGCGCCTTGGACGGGAAGTCTTTGATCAGACTGCCACCTCGATAGTACGAGTGGAACGCGTGGCAATCAGCACATGCGTTAAGAGTTTTCTCTCTCGGTAGCTCCAGCACCTCGACCTCAGCCGCCTCGGCGCGACTCGAGTTCATAACGCCATCGCGGTCTATTGACATCGCGACCTGCCCAGCAGACGTGCCCGGCTCGTGCGCGTGACAGCCAAAGCACTTCGCGATCTCATTGGTGTGCGAATCGCGCGGCTTTTCGCTTTCCTCGATATGCAGATGGCATCCGGCACACTCGGCGCGGAGATGGCCCGCGGAATGAGGCACAAAAATCGCGTTGATGGGACGGAAAATAACCGACTGAACAAACGGGATGGTTGCCGGCTCGGGAGGAGGGCTGACAGATTGGCTCGGCGCAACCGGCTGCACACTCGCGAGCTTCAAGTCTTCGTCCTGCCAACTCGAATGGCAGGTGCTGACCGTGCATCCAGCGGTTACTATCGCAAATTCTTCCGGCGTTTCATTCGATGGCGCGCTTACCAGATGGCACGAACGGCAATTGAGATGTTGTCCCGAGCGATCGAGCACGCTGGCCAACTCCTCAGCCGACTTCACGGCAGCCTGCTTGCGTGCGCGAGAT
Source organism: Binataceae bacterium (SeqCode) (assembly GCA_963789715.1). GTDB lineage: Bacteria > Desulfobacterota > Binatia > Binatales > Binataceae > Binatus. The sequence continues at coordinate 288,864 of CAWBLQ010000004.1, forward strand.
CGCATCTTTTGCGCACTCTCCCTTGCTTCCCGCAAGTGTTTGAGTGCGTCTTCGAGATGTTCCTTGTGATTGAAGTCCTTGAGAAAATTCTGGAGCGGTTTCCAGCGAACCCGCAAGCTATGACCGTGCGAGCTGACGTCCTTTATCGAGTCATGCGCGTGACACCAGGCGCAATTTGTCCCGGACGTGGCAGCCAAATCCACGTTGCGCCCCTGGTGATCGGTATGACAGGAAAGACACGCCAAGCGATCGTTGAGTCCGGCTATATGCTCGGCGGCGACGAGGCCGAAATCCTTGTCGTCAAGCTTGGCGTCGAAGTGTTCGTTTCGATCGATGTTCCCGTGACAATCGATGCATCCAGCGCTGGCCAATTGAACGCCCCGCCAAGGCTGATGGCAGGCGGCGCAATTGGCGCCGAACGGCTGATGACCTTCAAGGAGAGGGCCGGGCGAATAACTTCGATGAAACGAGAGCAGCGCCGCCAGAAGGGCGAGAGTGAATATCCCGGCGACTATCAGTCGGGTCCGGCGATTCATACTCCGCCGAAATACAGAACCCCTGCGACGTGAAATATCAGAAGCGCGAATGTCAGCACGGATAAGAGTATGTGAAGATCCAGCCAACCCGTGCTGAGATGGATATTGAAAGAGTTATGATCGAGATTCACCTTGCGGGCCGCCAATGCCAGCAGTTCGCGATAGGTTTTCTCGTCACCCGATTCGGCGGTCTTTTCTGCCGCCGCGGCGCAGGCTTGCTGACCGGCGTCGATTCCCTTTACCGTCGCCATCAACAGCGTCAACCGCGACGCCGATCGATCGCTGAGAAGTATAGGCTTGATGTAACTGATGTATGCTTTGATAAGTCTGTCGTCGTGCCCAAGGATTTTCTCCTCCGCCTCGCGGTACACCGCACTTACCCTGGACTCGACGTCCTCCAGCCGAACCTCGTGCTCGGCGAGTCGCGTCATTGAGTGTGGAAGTTTGTCCTGCAGTATCGCGCCAAAGATTCCGCTGACAAAAAGCAACACCACCAGCGTTGCGAGCACTACCTCAAGCGGGCTCATCGCGGCAGTGCTTACGTGCCACGACAACGGAAGCAACGCGAGCATGCCGAGCGTCAAATGAAACGCCCGCCATGTTTCGAGCCGATCCAGAATGACCAGCCGGCGCTGAATCGCGGCGGGAAAGATCTTTCCGGTGAACTGCAACACGCGGACGGAGAACCAGATGTTGCGCTTGCGGACGCTATACCAGGCGATCGCGATGAAGCTGGCCAGCGCAATCGAGCCCGACCAATATTCTCCAATCTCACGTCCAAACGTCGACGTAGCTGCGTTAAGGCCGGCAGCCGCGAGCAAGCAGATGGTCAGCCACAGCCAGGTACGGACGGGCAGCGCGCGCCCTCGGCGAGCGCGAACAGCCAAGGTTGGCCGGTTTGCGAGGTCGGCTCGAGCCTCTTGAGTAGCCATCGGCTAGTCGTTCGAACCAATGACTTTTCTAACGCGATCGTGTCCGGAGATTGCGGCTAGCGTCGCACCCGGGAACAAATCGGAAGGCCTGATTCTCATCGCGGAGCCTGTCGGGCAAGCGTGAACGCATCCCATGAACGGGAGCCCGTCGCAGAGATCGCACTTTATGGGATAAGCGGTGGGAATGTGCGTTGCGGCTTTTGGTCCGGATTCGGCGGTTGATTCGGACTGCTGCTCCGACGCTTGATTACGGCCGAGGATGCGCTGCCAAAGACTGGGCGCGAGCCGTTCGTGGCCGCCCTGCTCGTGACTGGCGAAGATCCGGCTCCATAGATTGTGCTCGACGGCGTGCGAAGGAACCGGGTAAGGCCGGAAGAATTCTCGACCTAGAGTTTCGGCCTTTCGATCCTGCGCTGCGTCGAACTTGCCGGTCTCGATCATCGCGATGTTGTCGTAGGGACATGCGATTGCGCAATTACCGCATCCGATGCACATGTCATACTGGAAGTAGATCTCGCCTTCCGGTCTGCGTTTGATCGCACCCGTCGGACAGCTATTCATGCACTTGGGATCGTCGCAATGGCGGCAGGCAGCCGGGATCAGATATTTTCCGAGCTGGATTCCGGTCCTGATGAGGCGGCTGGTGCCGTGAAGGGACTCGCATGCCGTCACGCAGTTGTCGCATTTGACGCACAGGTCCAGGTCCATCACCAACAACGCGTCGGCTTGAATCACTCCGAACTGGCCGCTGTCCTTCAGAATCGCCGAAAGCTCCGGCGTGAGCTGTTTCTCGGCCTCGAGGCGGCGTTCGATCGTCGCGTGCACCTGCGCTTCGGCTTCGGGAAACTGTCGGATGAGCGCCGCGACGTCTTCGCCGCGAATCCTGACCACTTCGCACTTGCCCGCGGTCAAAACACTGGCGTTGCGGACGTGGCCGCTGTCCACCAGCGACATCTCGCCGAAATATTCGCCCGCGCGCCGATACGCCAGCACGCGCCGCGTGCCGTCCTCGCGTTCGCGGACGACCTGGACGTAGCCGTCGCGGACAACGTAGAGACTGTCGCCGGCCTCGCCCTGCTTGAGCAGCACAATCCCGCGCTGGTCGTAGTGTTTGATCTCGCAATTCGCAATCAGGCGATCGATGAACTCGCCCTGGACGCCCTTGAACAGCTCGAGCTCGCTTACCATTACCCGGATGGCGCGCTCGCGAAATCGCGCGGAGAGAATCGCGCGCGCCTCATCGTTGGTCTCGATGAATTTGAGGCAATGGCGGGGAAGATAGAAAATCTCGGTGTCCTCGGCAGCAACGATATCCAGCGTGCGCGGCAGTCCGCCCAGGGCGCCCATTTCACCGTAGAACTCGCCCGCTCCGCGCGCTCCGACCTTGGTCCTGACTGGGCCGTTGATTTCGAACAGGTCGACGCTACCCTTCAGGATGAAGCAGAGATCGAGTTCATATTCGCCCTTGGCGCAGATGAGCTCGCCGCGAGGAAACCGTGCGACGCGCATCGCAGCCTCGGAGTCATAGGCCCTCAGGAACGCGTCGTGTTCCTCGGCGGAGAAGCGGCTGAAGAGACCGAATGCGGAAAGCTCGGACCACAATTCGATACCTGATCGTCGGATCGGTATTCCAAGAGAGTCCACAAGGCCACCGCGTATCGTGCCAACCCCCATGTGTCAATAGTCGTCGACAAAAGCGCAGCGCGGAGCCGCTCAACTGGCTTCTGAGTGGCGCGTAGCTGGAGTAGGCTCGGGGACGCCCGTTGGCCGAGGGTGCGACTCATGGCGCGACAACCGGAACAGCAGTCAGCAGGCACGCCGCCGCCGAAATTCGCCGATACCGTCGTCATCGGTGGCGGCACCGCGGGAGCGGCGGTCGCGGCTCTTCTAGCGGAACATTCGGGGCAGCATGTGCTGCTGCTGGAAGCCGGTCCGGACTACGGTTCGTTCGCCGCCGGACGATGGCCGGCAGAACTCACCGATGCGGGCGCGATACCGACCACGCACGACTGGGGCTACGACAGCGGGAAGCAGTACGCGCCGCGGGTAGTCACTTACGAGCGCGCTCGTGTAATCGGCGGATGCTCGTCGCATAACGGATGCGCCGCGATTTGGGGCAGCCGCCTCGATTACGACGGATGGGCCGCGCTCGGAAATCCGGGATGGTCCACGGACGGACTGCGCCCGCTGTTCCGCGCTGCCTCCGAGCGTCTGCGGGTTAGAATTCCGGAGCCGGAGGAGATCACTCCTTTCCAGCACGCCTCGTTAGACGCCGCGGCCGAAGCCGGAATCCCGCGTGTCGCTGATCTTAACAATCTCGATGAGAACCTGGGCATGGCGCCGAGTCCTGTGAATATCGCCAACGGCGTCCGCTGGAACACCGCCTTCGCCTATCTCGATCCGGTCCGCGGGCGATCGAACCTGACGATCGTTGGCGACTCCGTGTGCGACCGCCTCGAAATCAGGTCAGGACGAGTGAACGCGGTCGTCGTAGCCGGACGCGAGGGTCCGGTCCGCCTCGAAGTGGGCCGCATTATCGTGGCTGCTGGCACCTACGGCTCTCCCGCGATTCTTCTTCGCTCCGGGATTGGCGATCCCTCCGAACTTCGCTCGGCCGCAATCACACCTGAGCACGACCTGCCCGGAGTCGGCCACAACCTGCACGACCATCCGCGGGTCTCGCTCAGCTACGAGGGCACGCGCGAACTCGAAGAGATGATGGCCGCATTCGCGCGCGACCACTGGATGCCGGAGGAGCAGACGATCGCCAAGGCGCGGTCCTCGCGATGTACGCGGGGATTTGATCTGCACATCTATCCGGTTGGCGGACCCGACCGCACGACTGAAACCGGTTGGCGATGGACACTCGAAGTGGCGTGCATGACGCCGCGCTCGCGGGGTGCGCTAAGCCTGACGAGCGGGAGCAGCGCCGTGCCGCCCATCATCGACCATAGTTACTTATCCGATTCCGAGGACGAAGATTTGCGCGTGCTTGCCGACGGCGTCGCGATCGCCCGGGAGATAGCCTCGAAACCTGCGCTGTCCCGACTTGTGGGCACGGAGCTTTCACCGGGGAGCGCGATCGCGACCCGCGCCGGCGTCGAGGCGTTCATCAGGTCCAATTGCCTCCACTACTACCATCCGGTGGGGACATGCAGGATGGGCCCGGCCAGCGATCGGTCCGCGGTGGTCGACTCGCGCGGAAGAATTCACGGGCTCGACAACGCTTACGTCGCCGACGCGTCGATCATGCCCGTGATACCGCGCGCCAACACCAACCTCCCGGCGCTGGTCGTCGGTGAACGAATCGCACGCTGGCTGCTTGAACTTGGCTAGTCTGCGCCGAAAAATCGGCGTCATGGTGGGATTGCGCCGCCGAGCAGAGGGCATTTTTCGGAAGCAATTTATGCACTGGAGGTTTTTCGCCACGCCTTCGCCGCAAAACCACAGATCGTGACGGCTCCGATCATGCCACTCAGATACACTTGTGCCGCCAATTTTCACGCCTTATCTGATGTGACTCTGCTGGAGACTCAGGCGGGACCTTTTGTAAATGCCATCTGGGAATGAGTACGGATGTAATTTGCCTAGCTGTATGCCGCGGGAGGTACTTCTCGGATGAGCGACATTGTCGACCCAAAGCTGAACGGAAGCACGCCAGGGGCGATCTCAAGGCGCGACTTTATCAAGGGGGTCATCGTCGGCGGCGCGGCCGTCTCTTCTGCAGGATATCTATTCCGCGCGTCCACGCTGCTGGCTCAATCCGGTGTCGGTGTCGCAGGTGCACGGCTGCTTACGATCAACGTCAATGGGCAGAATCGGCGCGCGGACGTTATGAAGCAGGAGACGCTCGCATGGACGCTGCGGCATAAGCTGGGCCTCACGGGCACGAAACTGGGCTGCGACCGGGCCGAGTGCGGCTCATGCACGGTGCTGATTGACGACGTGCCCCACTACGCATGCTCCGTGCTCACGCACACGGTGCGCGACCGCAAGGTTCTGACTATCGAAGGGTTGGCGAATGCAGACGGAACTCTGCATCCGATACAGCAGGGGGTCGTCGACGAACAGGGGTTCCAATGCGCGTTCTGCATGCCCGGTTTCATCATGGCGTCGGTGGGATTCCTGAAATCGAATCCCAACCCCACCCGGACCGAGATGGCGCAGGGCGTCTCTGGAAACCTGTGCCGCTGCCAGGACTATGACAAGATCCTCACCGCGCTGATGCGCGGGGCAGAAAATATGAGGAAGGTCAGCCATGTCTGATAGCAAAGATGTGAATCCTGCAACGGCGCCCGAGCGCGTATACGGCGTTGGGCGCAGGCTGATCGGCAAGGATTACGCAACTCCTGACCTGTATGCGAAGGTCACGGGACAAGCGAAATATGCCGAGGACTATCACGCAGACGGCATGCTGTTTTGCAAGTTGCTTCTGAGCCCGATGCCGCATGCGCGCGTACGGGACATCGACGCCCGCGAGGCACTTGCGATGCCCGGCGTCAGAGCAATTCTTACGGCGGACGACCTCCCGCCACCGGCCGACACTGTCACCGACAACGGCACAGTGATCAAAGCCAATCCGAAAAGCGAACGCGGGCTCACGATGGAGCCGGTGTACCAGGGCGAGCCGATCCTCGCCGTCGCCGCGGTTGACGAACTCACCGCCGCGGACGCAATCGAGAAGATTCACATCGATCTCGAGCCGCTGCCGTTCGTGATCGATCCGCTCGAGACTCTGCGGCCGGGCGGGCCGAATCCAAGAACGGACGGAAACATCTGGGTCATGCCGCGAGGATCCACGCCCGGAGTGCCACCAACTGAGCCGCCTTCCATCGGCGAGCTCAAGTGGACTGACGAGGATTTCGCGAACGCAAAGGACGGTCAATTGCCGATGGGCAAGACGCCCGACCAATGGACGTACGGCGACCTCGAAGCGGGCTTCAGGAATGCCACGCTCATCCTGGACGAAACGTTCGTGACACCGGACACCAGCCACCAGACGCTCGAAACGCGCAGCGCGATGGCCTACTGGCAGAATGGCAAGGTCTTCGTTTACACGGGCACCCAGAGCACCGCGCAAACCGTGCCTGCGATCGCACGATGGCTGAATATCGACCGCGGCAAAGTCGTGCTGATCAGCGAATACACCGGCGGCGGCTTCGGCAGCAAAGTCACGGCCGGTGTGTCTTTGATCATCCCTGCGCTGCTGTCAAAGAAGGCGAACGCGCCGGTGATGATGCGCATCAGTCGCGAGGAGGAGACTTTCATCGGCCGCGCGCGGCCCAGTCTCATGGGTCGGATGAAAGCCGGTTTCTCCAGGGAGGGACGGATCGTAGCCCTCGATATGTTCGTTATTTCCAACAACGGCCCCTACGACGCGCAAGGCGATGTCCCCACATCCGGCCGAATCGTTTCACTGTTGTATCAGCCGGAGGCGATGCGCTGGCGCGGAGCGACAATCCTTACGAACACTCCGCCCCGCAGCGCGCAGAGTTCACCAGGCGGCTTGCAGGGCATCATGATTATCGAACCGATTATCGCAAAGGCCGCGCGCAAGCTCGGGCTCGACCAGGTGGCGATCAGGCGCATCAACTGTCCTGAAGGCAAGGCGCCATTCGGCGCACCGATCAATGGAACGCGACTGCATGCGACCAGCGCGTTTCTGAAGGACGCCCTGGATCGTGGCGCGGAGCAATTCAAATGGCAGGAGCGGGTGGCGCGCACTCCGAAACGGATCGGCTCGAAGGTGCGCGGTGTTGGCGTCTCGCTCAGCTGTTTCGTCGGCGGCACGATCGGCTTCGATGGGCTGCTTATCATCAAGCCCGATGGCCGCGTCACTTTTCAGTCGGGAATCGGCAACCTGGGAACTGAGTCGGTGATCGACGTCCACCGCGCCGGTGCGGAAGTTCTTGGTGTGCCATGGGAAAAGTGCGACGTCGTCTGGGGCAACACTGCCAGCAACCTTCCGTTCACCTGCGTATCCGGCGGCAGCCAGACGACGCACGCGATGACGCGCGCCGCGTACGCTACCGCAATGGATGCGAGGAAGAAGCTGCAGGAGATCGCGGCGAAGAGCCTCGGCGGCGGACCAGAGGAATACGAAGTCGCCAACGAGCGCGTCTTCCGCAGGGGCGATGGCCGCGGCATGACATTGGCGCAGGCGGCTCAACGCGCTATTCAACTCGGCGGCATCTACGACGGCCACGAAGCGGCGCCTGAGCTGCACAAATTGACGAAAGCCTCCGTCGCGGCGGTCGCGGGCCATGGGCTGGTGGCGGCGGCCAAAGATAACTATCCGCGCGACGGCCAGACGTTTTCCTATGTAGCGAGCTTCGCCGAAGTCGAGGTTGATGTCGAGACAGGCAAGTATGACATCGTGGACTTCCTCGCATATGCCGACGTTGGCTCGGTGATTCATCCGCGCCCGCTCGGCGGCGAGGTGCTCGGCCGCTCAGTTCTGGGTATGGGCCATGCGATCGGCCAGAAGTGGGTCTACGACCCCCACTACGGCGCGATGCTTTCGACGCGATTTTACCAGAACAAGCCTCCGACGATTCTGGATGTGCCGGTAAATATGCAATGGGCGGCGCTCGATATTCCCGATCCGGAAACGCCGGTGGGCGCGCGAGGCGTGGGTGAGCCGCCGGTTGGCGGCGGATGCGCCTCTATCCTGAATGCGCTGTCGGATGCGCTCGGAGACGAAATCTTTCGGCGCGCACCGGTCAACCTGGACACCATCCTGACCTCGCTCGAAGCCGGACGTCCGATGCAACATCCGCTGATGGCTTACATTTAATTGGAGAGAGTTATGGCTGTAATCCGGGATGTCATGCCGTCATTCGAGCTGCTTCAGCCAAACTCCATCGCCGAAGCGCAGCGGCTGCTCGAACAGAACGGAAGCGACGGCTGGGCGCTCGCTGGAGGCCTCGACAGACTGGCTCAAAGATCGCATCAAGAGACCGAAAACGGTTATCGACTTGAGCGGGGTCGAGGAACTCAAAGGAATACGCGCCACCAGCGATGGCGTCGAGATTGGCGCGATGACCACTCTGACCGAAATCGTGCAGCATCCCGTGATTCGAGAGAAGTACGGTCTGCTGGTGGCTAGCGCGGAGTTAGTGGCCTCACCGCAAATCCGGAACCAGGGCACCATCGGCGGCAACCTATCGCAGGACGCTCGATGCTGGTACTACCGCGCCGGTTGGCCCTGCTATCGCGCGGGAGGAAACATCTGTTATGCCGACACACCTGAGGGCCGCAATCGCGAGCACGCGATTCTGCACGCGGATCGTTGCGTCGCGGTTAATCCTTCGGACACTGCCCCAGCACTAATCGCGCTCGACGCCAAATTCGCGATCAGCACACGCAAAGGTGACCGCGTCGTGGATGCGGAAGATTATTTTATCGGTCCGGACATCGATATTACGCGGCTGCACATCTTGCAGCCCGGCGATCTGCTGACGGCAATTCGAATTCCGTCCACCTGGGCTGGTGCGAAATTTTATTTTGAGAAGGTACGGGACCGGAACGTGTGGGACTTCCCGCTGCTGAACGTCGCGTCGGCTATGACTCTATCCGGCGGCAGGATTCAGGGAATCCGCATTGCGGTGAACGCTGCCGCCGCTCGTCCGCTTCGGTTGAAGGCTGTCGAAAGCGCAGTGTACGGCATGCCGCCGAACGCTGACACCGGGGAGATAGCGGGGAAGCTGGCGGTCGAAGGCGCGATCCCGCTGCAATTCAACGCCTACAAGATTCCGCTGATGAGAAACCTGGTGAAGCGCGCTATCTGCGGAGTGGAGCAAGCGACATGGGTTTCCTAGAGTGGGCAATAGATCCTTGGGGGCTGAACGTTCCCATTCACATCGCGTGGTTCCTGATATGGGTAGCGGTGATTGCAGGGCTCGCCTTCTTCGTAGTTCACGCGACCTATCTGAGGTACTTCGCCAAGCCGCGGCAGTTTGCGCCGGAAATTCCGCATCAAGACCCGTCCGCGATACCAGCACGCGTGCCGCGGCACTCGCACGTCGCGCGCGTGTTCCACTGGATAATGGCGGCCGCTATGTTGACGCTGCTGTTTACGGCCTTCCTTCCCAAGGTGGGCGTCCAGTTTAACTGGGTGACTTACCATTGGATTGCAGGCACGGTGCTGACCTTGTCGATTCTCTTTCACATCTTCCACGCGTCGTTCTGGCTGGACTTCTGGTCGATCTGGCCCGACAGAATCGACATGACGGACGCCTACCACAGAGTTATCCGGTTTGTAGGACAGCCGGCTCCCCCGCCCAGGAAGTTCGCAAAGTATCCGCTGGAGAACAAACTCTATCATGGCGCAATCATCGTGGCCGGCCTGTCCGCAATCGTCACCGGCGTCTTCATGATGTTTCGCGTGCGCACGATCTTCTTTGTCCGCAATCCATATCTATTCAGCGATATGACCTGGGGCATGATCTACGTGCTGCACGGTCTGGCGGGTGTAGGACTGATCGCGTTGATCATGGTGCATGTCTATTTCGGGATTCGCCCCGAGAAACGCCAGATCACCAAGTCGATGATCTTCGGCTGGATGAGTCGCGAGTTTTATCTGGAAGAGCACGATCCCGGGCGATGGGTTGTTGGTCCCTCGAATGCGGCGCAGCCGGTCGTTGGTTCCAAGGGTGAGGACTGAGCGATGCCGGCGGAAATCTGGGAGCATTGCAACACCGTTGAAGAGTGCTACGAATTCATGCTGGCCTACGCCGCGCAGGGACATCCGAGCGATGAAGGCAGCAAGCCGGGCGCAAGGATTCGCGAATTTCTGCGGCGCGCCGCGACAGCTATCGCAGGGCTGGTTGAGGAGTGTTCGAAGGTTGTCAAAGAGCAACGCCTTGAGCCGGCCGAAAAATATCAGACCTTCCTTGCTGTGCTCGACCGCGATGCGCGAGATTCGCTGGCAGTTATAGATTTGGTGCTGGCCCAGCCTTCAATCAGCTCTCAACTGGTCGACAATCTCAATGCGTCGATCCATCTTCGCGCGCTGCTCACAGATCTGTTCCTCGTGAGTGACATACTCAGGTCGCGGCTCGCCTCCCGGCAAATTCGCTGAGAGTCGGTAAACCGCCATTGGATTTTTTCGCCAGCTTCAGCACCGTTCGTAACCCCCGCAATCGACGACCTGATTTTCCCGCGCAGTTTGCTCCGCAACGTGATAAGAGTGCGGAACCGCGTCGTACCATCAGGCGCGCGAGGGGAGGGACTGCAAATGCATCGATCGATAACCGGGGTGCTGCGCGCAATTGCGCCGGCGATCGGACTTGTCGCGAGCCTGCTGGTGACGCGAGCCAGCGCCGACGAAGCTGATCGTTTTCCGACCGCCACACCAATAAAGCACCTGGTGATTATCTTCCAGGAAAACGAGACCTTCGATCATTACTTCGGAACCTATCCTAACGCCACCAACCCTCCAGACGAGCCTGAGTTCGTTCCCGGTCGAGACACTCCGTCCGTTAACGGACTGACCCCCGCGCTGCTGAACTTCAATCCCAATGGCGTCAATCCGTTCCGCTACGATCGCTCGCAAGCCTTTACCTGCGACGGCGACAACGGCTATATGGCCGAGCAGCAGCAGTTCGACATGGGCTTGATGGACCAATTCCCTACCTTTACCGAGCTGCCTCCTGGTTGCCCGGATTACGGTCATGGCAGCGCGTTCGTTATGGGCTATTTCGACGGCAACACGGTGACTGCGTTGTGGAACTACGCGCAGCATTTTGCGATGAGCGATAATTCTTACGGGACTACTTTCGGCAGTACCCTGCTGGGGCATATCAATCTGGTTTCGGGCCAGACCAACGGCGCTATCGCGACTCCGCCCAACCCGCTGATCGTCCTGGAAGGCACTCTCGTCGCCAATGCGCAGCCGACCGGCGACGTTTGCTTCACGAGCGCCAGTCAAACGGTTCAAATGTCCGGAACGAACCTTGGCGATCTGCTGAATGCGAACAGGATAAGCTGGGGTTCCTTCGAGGGCGGCTTCAATCTGCAGACGGTCAATCCCAACGGCACGACAGGATGTAACCGCAGCCATCTCAATCCGGTAACCGGTTTGCTCGTTAAAGATTACAACGGCCAATACACGCCGTTTCAGTATTATCCGCAGACCAGCAACTTGGCGCATACTCGTCCCGCCAATGTTTCCGAGATAGGGCATTCCGGCCCGGCGAACCACGAGTACGACCTGGCCGATCTTCTCGTCGCCGCAAAGGCCGACAACCTGCCCGCGGTCAGCTATGTCAAGGCGGAGCGCTATCAGACCGGGCACGCGGGAGGGATCTCGGATCCGCTGGACGAGCAGGTGTTCCTGGTCCAGACGATCAACGCACTCGAGAAGACGCGGCAGTGGAAAAGCATGGCGATCATAATCGCCTTCGACGACAGCGACGGCGACTATGATCATCAGATGAGCCCGATCTTCAACGGCTCCACGTCGGTGCTCGACGCTCTCAACGGGACCGGCATTTGCGGGTCGGGTGACCCGTCGCTTGGCGATGCGGAGCTGCGATGCGGTTACGGGCCGCGACTGCCGTTGCTGGTCATCTCACCCTACTCGAGGCGCAATTTCGTTGACCATACTATCACCGACCTGACTTCGATAACGCGCTTCGTCGAAGACAACTGGTCACTCGGCAGGATAGGCGGAGGCTCCTACGACGCAATCGCTGGCCCGCTCAGCAACCTGTTCGACTTCACCGGGGGACATCGCACGGGGCGTCTCTTTCTCGACCCTGACACCGGTGAACGCGCACATTAAACTCGGCTTGGATGCTGAGAGTCAGTCCGGTTCCCGAAACTACGGTGAGGTGATGGCTAAGGCATGGAAATACCTCTGCATCGCTCTTGGCACAGCAGGGTGCGTACTCTCTGTCGGGTTCACGACGCTCTTGTGGGATAAGCCTTGGCCGCATCCGATCCTGACGATTGATGGCCAGAGCTATCTGGAGGGGGCGGCCGGCGCAAGGTGGGCCACCTTGTTCAAGTTACGTGATCTCTACCATTCGCCTGGCTACCAAATCTATCTCAGGTGTCTCTTCGCGGCCCTCGGCTCACTTAATGCCGTGACTCATGCTTCAAAGATTCTGTCCCTAATAATGTTCTTCGCATCGGCGGTGCTGCTATACCGGCTTGGACGCCGCTGGTTTCAGCCTGCCGTGGCACAAATCGCGGTCGCCCTGTTCTTGTTGTCCGAGTCCTGGAGATATTACTGCAATATGATCCAGTACGAAGTGCTGACAGGTTTTTTGATGTTGCTGTTTCTTTCGATGTTGATGTGGGCTCAGTCCAGCTCGCCAAAGATGTCGCGGTTCTACGGCATTGGAATGGGCTCTGTGCTGGCTTTCATTTCTCTGATTCAGATGCGATACCTGGCGTTGCTTCTGATTCCGTTTAGTTACTCCCTGATTCGGAGAAAGAGCCAGTCGCTTGGGGACTTGCGCCGAAACGGGATTATCCTTTTGACATCAATCGTGCTGCTTGCAGGATGGTCGTTAGCGCAATCTTTAGACCAGGGTCGTCCCGTATTTTTGATGGAAGGGAGCGCTTTTCGATTTCAGGTGGCAAACAACCCGAACGCAGTTGGATACAGCTTTCCATATCCTGATATCGTCGAACCGAGTGGTTGGCAGTTCGTGCTATGGATGCCTGGGCAGTGGCTCTGGCTGATCGGGCAGCGGGCTTTATACTTGTTTGGGATCAAACGCGACATTTGGGCGCTTCCTCCGGAAGGCTTCAGGAGCGGTCCAATCGGCTCGTACTCCGTGCTGGATCTGATCAGCGTGACAGTTTTTGCCACTGGTCTGATAACAGCTATGACTCGCATCCGCCGCAGCGAGCTCAGCGACGAGCCTGAAGCCGGCGTACTCTTGCTTGCATGCGTGATCTTGCCGGCGCTCTTCATCTTTGGAAGCAAACGCTTCATTGTCCCGGTGATTCCATTGTTTGCGCTTTTTCAGGGATATGCGATTGTCACTGCTGCTCGAGGTCTTTTGGGCGATCGCAGGATTGAGTGAGTTTTCGCCGAGGGGCGCGGAAATGGAGAAAAACGTTGTAGCCTTCTGGTTGACGAGATTCAGCCGGAGAACCGGCAGGAAGGAGGCGACCGCAATCGATTGATCTTGGTTGAGTGCGCGGTTTATTAGTGCCCATGGAATCCAGCCCGATGACAGCCGCTGGCATAGCTGAATCTGCAAGTGAGAGCACATCCGCTGAACCCCTGCGGAGCCTTACACAGGCGAGCTTCGACATCTATGGTACGGGCCTCACCCTGATGAGTGGGGTTCCCCGTTTAATCGACAGCCTGACCAGGGATTTCGCATATTTTCTCGCCCCCGCTCAGAGCGGAGCGATTAAGATTGTTGCCCACGACGATGACCCGCCCTGGAACCGCATTCCCGACCGAATCGCCAGCGGGATCACGCCCAACGCGCTGAGCTACGACGATCACGAGGTTCGCTACAACGACTACCACGGACAGGCGCTTGGGAAATACGACTTCGCCAACGAGCAGGGCGAGCTCTGGAGCCGCGATTCCGACCTTCTTTACGAGCTGACCTATCTGATGGCTTTGTCGCGGGTGGGCGAGGTCCACGATCGAAGAGGAATTCACCGGGTTCACGCGCTCGGAATTGCCATCGCCGATCGAGGTGCGCTGGTGCTACTCCCTGAAGCAGGTGGTAAAACCACGCTGGCATTGGAACTGCTCAAGCGGCCCGTTGTCAAGATTCTTTCTGACGATACGCCGCTGCTCGCGAAAGGGCAGTTGCTCGCGTTCCCTACCAGGATGGGAGTTCGCGGCAAAGTTGAAGGGATAGGTCCCGAACATCTGCGGACCTTCAATCGCCGCAATCACGGTCCCAAAACCCTGATCGATCTGAGCTACTTCCGCGACCGCGTGATCGATCGAGCATCGCCAAAGGTAGTCATCGTGGGCGCTCGCAGCAGCGGCGCCGAGTCGAGCATCGCGCCGATGAGCCGGGCCCAGGCGCTTCCGGCGTTGGCCGCAAACCTGGTTTTCGGGCTAGGTCTGCCGCAGGTGCTGGAATATTTCCTGCGCGGTGGAGTCAGTGACATTTTTCGGAAAGGATCGATCGCCTCATCGCGGTTGCTGGCGGCTTTGCGCTTGTTGAGCCGAACCGATTGCTATCGGTTGGTTGTGGGTCGGGACTTGGCCGGCGCCGCGGATTCGGTCGAGTCCGTGCTGGCACCCTGAACTGCGAGCGGGTTTCGTGAGTTCGCTTTCAGCACGCGTTAGCAAGATACATCCGATCGGACAGATCATCACAGTTCCACAGCTCGCCTGCATGCTGTAAGTACTCAAGCAGGTGTTTGAAGTGTTTGATCCAGTACTTCGAATAGCAGTCATGCAATCCGACCGACACAAACTGCCTGGTCTCTACCTCGCGGCGCAAGCGATGCATCCAATTCTCATAGCTCTCTCCTTTAACCAGATCATAGTCGTCGAGATGGGCCGGAATCCTGACCACCCCTCTATCAAGCGCGGGCTCCTCAAGGCCGAGGCTTCTGGCCGAAGACATCAGCCACTCGAAGTTATGGTAGGACAGTTGGTAGGAGCTGAGCTCAGGCGTGATAATTGAGCGCGCAGGGCGGTACCCTTTGACCTGCAGATCTACCTTACGAGCCTTGCCGAGCTGTTCTGGGTCATCGAGATTGTGATCGTAAGTGTGAAGCCCAAGCGCGTGAGAGCCAACCGCCAGGATGGAGGGAGCAATCTCACGGTAGATGGTTCCGAGCACGTTGTAAGTCGCGCGAACCCCTCGCGCTTGTTCGACTTCCAGCATCTGCGTTAGCGCAGCCGCGCATTCCGACTTGGACACTTCGGTATCCACGTCCTGCTCGATGTCGTGATACAGGCATATGATCCGGGTTGGTTGCAACGCGCGCTCCGGCTTGGTGGCCAATCGAGCGATGCGGTTCCGATTGGCTTGCAGCTCGAGGCGCCAATACTCCGCCGCGCCTTCCGAGCGCCGCGCGCACACGTAAGAGCTGGCCACGAAATCGTATATCTGCTCGAACAAATCGGGCACCACCCGCTTGGGAGTGGCCGCGACGATATGCGCGGCAGTGGGGGATTGGACCGCGTGAAGTCCAAGATCTTCGGCATAATCCAGGACCGCGTTCAGCAGCATCTTGTACCAATAGCGAAAGCGGTTGTTGAGTTTGGATCCGCACTGCAGATTCAGTTTCGGGTCGCGGTATATCTGCTGACAAAGATCGGACTGAAGCAGCGTCAGATATCCCTGGTCACCCTCAACGAACATGCCCGCGGATGCGACCAGCCCGTCCCGTCCCAGTTGCTGAAGATGCCAGTTAACGGCGCGATCGCGAAACAGTTGGACCGGGAAGTCCTCGATTTGCGTCGCATACAAGTTGACCTGGTAACAGGCGCCGGCCGCCACCCTTTCCGGCCGGACTCCACGTATAGCAAGCTTCTGAAGCGTGTTTGGGTATTGCTTGGGAACGCGAACTACTTCGTGCGGGAAAAACTCTCGCGCACGAAAGCCCTTCTCACCGAAGAGAGTTAGATCGTATCCAGCCTTCATCGTGTCGTGCGGCTAATCAGCCGCGGGCCTTAAGCCGATCGTGGACGCGATGAATTGGTTCTCCATACCAGCGCGAGTGCGCCGCGACGATGCGCGCGCGGTCAGCCGGCGTGACCCGATGCTTGCTCAAGATTCGCTCGAGCCCGGCCAATGAATCCTCTCGCCTTCTGAGGGTAAGCCGCTCGTCGGAATGGTCGCGGTAATTGTACAGGCTTCGCTCGACGATACTCACCGTCGCTCCGTGCTCGAGCAGAGTCCAGATCATTTCGAAGTCATCGATTCCAGCGCCCGCAATATCCCCGAGGTCCTCATCGGCTCCTCCGATTTCCTGCAACTTGTGCTTGCGAAAGAGAAAGAAGTGGCTGAGGTAACTCGCCTTTCGCTCGAGGCTTGGGAGATCTTCGAAGGTGCGCCAACAAGGAACCCTGCTGATCTCCTCAAACACGGTCGCGCCGTCGGCGGCGTAGGAGGTCTGCCCGGTACTGACGATGTCGCCCGGGTGACCGAGGCACTGCTCGACCGCGTCGCGCTCTAACCAGTCGTCGGACAACAGCAGGCCGATTCGGTCCGCGCTGGCCAGCGCAATCCCGGCGTTGATCGCACCGGAAAATCCACGCCCGGGCTTCTCCGGCGTTAATACCAAATTGTCAAACTCGTGCATCAGGCCCGCGAGCAGATAGAGATTGGACTGCCGGACCCGGGGCGAATGCGCGACGATCACTTCGCAGCGCGCGCTTTGTTCGAGTGCGGATCGCAGGCTTTGTTCTAGCCATTCGTCGCGCTGGTCCAGCAGCGGCACCACGATGCTCGCCTGAAAACTACGCCGCATCGCCGCAGCCAGCCAAGGTGCGCCGGATTTTTTTCGCGTATTTCGCTTGCTATGCATCAACAGCAGCAGCATAATCTGGCGCGATTCGCGAGGGAGGTAAAGACTTTGCTAGGGGGCGAGTGGCAGACGGGGGACGCAAAGTCTCGTCACGCGACACATCGCGCCTTTCGCTTCAGGAAGAGAAAGCGCAATGGCGGCTGAGCTGAGGTGGAAAGACTTCTGGTCCGCTCGCTATGCTGCGCTGGCCGGGCGACGGGACCTGCTAAGGAACCTGGTGGGGGCCGAGCTTACCGCACGCTACAAGACCACTATTCTCGGAGTCATCTGGTTCGTGCTCAACCCGGTACTGAGTATGGTCATCATGGTGGTAGTGTTTCGACTCTTCATGCGGGTCGACGTCCCGCACTATCCGGTGTTCGTGCTTTCGGCCCTGCTGCCGTGGACGTTTTTTCAGATGGGCCTCAGCAACGCGACTGGATCCATCCCGCGCTCCTCCGGAATGGTGAAGAAGGTTCTAATTCCCCGGGCACTGATCCCGCTTTCGGCGATCATTGCGAGTTGGATCCATTTCCTGATTTCGCTGACCGTCCTGTTCGTGCTGATGGCGGCGACCTCGGTGCGCTTCACCGCGTACATCTTGTATTTGCCTGCAGTGATGGTGTTGCAGGCGGTCTTTCTCACCGGCGCTGGATTGTTGACCTCGAGCTTAAACGTCTTCTACCGAGACATCGAATACCTGATGGACCCTTTGCTGCGCGCGATGTTTTATCTGACCCCGAGCTTTTATCCGCTCAGTTGGGTTCCCAAGCGATTTCTCAGTCTTTACCTGCTCAATCCGATGGCTGGAATAATCGAGATCTACCGGGAGACGCTGATCCAGGGGACCTTTCCGCGTTTCACGCTGGTGGGCATTACCTCTCTCGCGTCATTGCTGACGCTGGTGCTGGGAGTGATGACGTTCGCGCGGTCGGAGCCGCACTTCGATGACTACATTTAACCAGAGCTCGAGCCACTCCCGCGCATCGAGCACCGGAATTCGGATCGCCTGCGTCTACAGGAATAATCAGCGGGACGAATTTAAGCTCGCGAATATGGCCGATATCCGCTTCTACCGCATGGCGGAGGCCCTGGCCCGCCGCGGGCACGACGTCGATATCATCATCAATCTGCGCTCGGCGCCGACAGTACGTGAGGCCGGGCTCCGCGAGATTCCATTCAGCTGCGTTCGGTGGCACGAGTACGACCTGATCAAGACGTTCTTTCATCGCGGGTTCGAATCGCTGGCAGCCGAGCACGGCAGCGATCATCCGTTTATCGTGAGTAAGCTCGGTTCGGTGGTGGGACCCACGGATGCTGAGGGGGTATACTTTTTTGGCGAGATCCGCGAACGGCTGTTCCGCACTCAGCAGGCGCTCGCACGCCGCAGCCGGGTCGTGACCGTGCTCACCAATCGCAGTGCCGCGCTGTGGCTGCGAGAGCACGGCGCGGACAACAATTTGTACATGGTCCCGACCGGCGTGGATGCGGAGATACCGCCGCCGCGAAGTAATCCCTACCTGGCCCGTGGCATTACCGAGCCGGTCGCGCTGTTCACCGGCAATCTCTACTTGAGACAGGATCAGCCTGAGATCAATCTTCTCTGGCAGGATCGGCTCAACCGGCTGGGCAGAGCGCTTGGAACCCGCGGAATCAGACTTGTCGCGATGGGCACCGGAGAGACCGACTATCTCGATCCTGCGGCGGTGCTTCATTTCGGTGCGGTCGACGCCGCCGAGATCTGGGATTGGCAGCGGTTCGCGAAAGTGGGTCTCGTGCTGGCGCAGGGCCAGGTGCAGGACAATGAGAGCAGCAAAATTTACTACTATCTACGAACCGGTTTGCCGGTGGTCTGCGAGCGGCCGGTCCCCAACCGCTGGCTGATCGAGCAAACCGGTCTGGGCGCGCTGGTTGACTACCAGAACGATGAGGCGTTGGTCGATGCAGCGCTCTCGATGGCCTTTGAACCGCCGCATAACCATGGCGTCGAGCAGTATATGGTTGAAAACCACTCCTGGGATGCGCGCGCTGCGCTCTACGAGCCAGTCGTCGAACTTGCTGCGGCGGAAGCCGGACGGATTCAAAAGTGGGCGTGAGCGCTATCGGCACCCGCCTCGATTGCCTTGGCCGCGATCAAGAACTCGCGCGCAAGCCAGCCGCGGAAGCACCCGCGACCGCCAATCCTGTTTGCGGTTGTGCACCATGACGCCGCCTCGACTTACATCTCCCGGGTCCTTGTCCATAAGTATCGTCATCATAACCTATCGGCGACTCAGCGAGCTCTCGCAATGCCTGACGAGCGTTCTGGGAGCGGATTTGCCAAGTGACGCGGAGATCGTCGTAGTCTGCAACGGCCGCGAACCGGCGACCAGCGAGCTGCTCGAGTCCTTCGCTGCGCGGGATGCGAGGCTCAACATCGTCGAAATCCAGCGGACCTCGCCCGCGGCGGCCCGCAACAGTGCGCTCGCACGAGCGACCGGTGAGATAGTCTATTTTCTCGACGACGACGTAACCGTGGTTCCGGACCTTTTCTCGCGCGCTCTGATGACATTTGCGACGCGGCCAGACGCGATGGTGGTCGGCGGCCCCAACCTCACGCCGCCGGACAGTGCTACGTTCCAGCATTGCGTGGGAGAGGTGTTCAGCTCTTGGTTTGGTGCGGCGACGGTTCGCGATCGATTCTGCCGGCGCGGGGGCATGCGCCCGGCCGACGACAGCGCGCTGATTCTCTGCAATCTGGCGTTGCGCCGCCCGCTAGTCTCCGAGCTGCCGGAGCCGTTCAAGGAACATCTGGTCTGTAACGAAGAGAACGTGCTGCTCGGGGAACTCGGCGCGAGTGGGGCCCGGATGCTGCACGATCCCGACCTGATCGTATATCACCGCCGTCGCTCGAACCTGAGAGAATTCGCTGCCCAGGTGTTCCGTTATGGGCGCGGGCGCTGGCAGAACACGCTGGTCGCCCCGTCCTCGCTCTCGCTGGCGTATATCACCCCCGCAATCTTCCTCCTCTATCTGGTTTCGATGCTGTTGGTGCACAATCAAATCTATCATGGACCGCTGCTCGTCTATCTCGGGCTCCTGCTTGGCGCCTCGGCGTGGGCGGCGCTGCACTTGCGCCAGCCGCGTACGTTTTTTCTGTTCCTCGTCCTGTTCCCGCTCTGTCATGTTTCCTATGGCGGCGGATTTCTGTTTCAAATGATCAGCTCCGTTCCACTCAACTCCAGCGGGCGGCGTGTGGTATCGCGCACCTGATCGACTCGACGGAAGCGAGCCACGTCCGGACTATGGTTGATCGATGATTGGCAGTCCGTTGGGCGTGCGACCGTCTTCTCTGCGCAATCCGAAATAGCGGATCATGAACTCATGCATTTCCGGCTTGTCGCTATTCCAGCGCCACACGCCATTCGAATCGAGGGCTATATCTCTGTAGGGATCAAATTCGAACCGGCGGAGATTCAGGTGGCGCTGATCGAATTGGCGATCTCGCAAATGCCCATGCCATAAATGAAAAATGCGGCCTTCGACACAGCCGAGCTTGCCGCCAGCGTCCGTAAAGAATGGATATGCCCAGGTGCGGTAATGCTCGCGCTGGTGGGAGTTCATGTTTCCCGACTGTTCCGCGTATTCAAATTTGCCAATCGCCGCGCAAGCAATCGCCTTGTCACCGCTCCCAATGATGCGGGCGTCGTAGAATCCGTGCTTTTGGAGCAGGCTTCTTGATGACGCCCAGGCCAGTCCGTTGGTAGAGAGCCCGAGAAGGAGAGAACCGGCCCTGCACAAATCTTCGGGCCGCAACGTCCCAGTCGCAAACTTGCAGGCCATCCCGGGCACCTTCATTTCGACGGACGACGGCCCAGCCGAGTCGTTAACGGCGCCCGCTATAAGATTGAGGCGCTCACTAAAGAGCTGGACAATGGAGGAAGTCTTCAGCGCGCGACGCGCACGCTCGGGCCAATCGTCCAACGCGAAGATTACATCACAATCGAGCCACGCTACGCTGTCGCATTCGGTTGGCAGCGCGCCCAGAGCAACGTTCAGCAGCCGTTCCTTCTGCCACATGACGTCCCCGCCCGAGATTTGAAGCAATATCTCGGCGTCGGTCTCGCGCAGTTCAAATTTGCCGGTAAACGACAACTCGACCGCCACGAGCGGAACGCTCAGGCGGGACCGAAACAGCCTATAGTTGGCGAGGCGGCTCTTATAGCCGGCCGGATTGAAAAAACTGGTGATCCCCCACAGCACGAATTTCGTTACAGCTTCGAACTCAGTTGGGCATGCGACCGTCTTCTCTGCGCGATCCGAAATAGCTGATCATGAACTCATGCATTTCCGGCTTATCGCTATTCCAGCGCCACACGCGATTCGAATCGATAGCTATATCCTGGTTGGGATCAAACTCGAACCGCTCAAGATTCAGGTGGCGCTGATCGTATTGACGATCTCGGGAATCTCCATGCCACAAGTGAAAGATGCGACCTTCGACGAAGCCGAGCGTGCCGCTGTCCGCGAAGAAGGGATCGGCCCAGGCGCGGTAATGCTCGCGCTGGCGTGAATTCATCTCGCGCCCCTGTTCAGCGTCTTCAAATTTGCCAATCGCGGCGCAAGCAATCGCCCTGTCACCGCTCCCGATGATGCGGGCGTCGTAGAATCCGTGCTTTTGAAGCAGCCTTCTTGATGCCGCCCAAGCCAGTCCGGTTGTTCCGGACCTGAGATAGAGAGCGCCCGGCGTGCAAGAATCCTCCGGCCGCAAGGGGCGTTCCGTCACGAAGTTGTAGGCCATCCCGCGCACCTTCTTTTCCACCGACGGCAACCCCAACGAGTCGAAGGCGCCCGCGGCCATATCGTGGCGCTCACTGAAAAGCTGAACGACTGGAGAAGTTTTCAGCGCGAGTCGCGCTCGCTCGGGCCAATCGTTCGACGCGAAAACGACGTCGCAATCGAGCCACGCCACGATGTCGCACTCGGCTGGCAGCGCGCCCAGGGCGATGTTCAGCAGGCGCTCCTTCTGCCACATGACGTCTGCACCGGAGATTTGAATCAAGATCTCGGCGTCGGAGTCCCGCAGTTCAAATCTGCCGGTAAACGACAACTCGACCGCCACGAGCGGAACGTTCAGGCGGGACCGAAACCTGTGGTAGTTGCTGAGACGGTTCTTGTAACCCGCCGGATTGAAGAAACTGGTTATTGCCCACAGCACGGATTTCTCCTCCCGCTTCGAATTTCAAATTCTGACGCACCGCGACCACATATCCAGCATTCGATCCATTTGCCGGGGCAGCGAGAACTTCTCTTCGATTCTTCGGCGCGCCGCGGTACCCATTCTCCGCCGAAGGTCCCGATCAGATAACAAACGCTGGGCGCAGTTGGCAAATGACTCCGCATCCCCGGGCGGTGTCAGCAAGCCCGTCACTTCGTGCTCGATCAATTCGGGGACTCCGCCGACGCTGGTTGCGACCACCGGCACTTCGCATGCGCCCGACTCCATCAGGCTCACGGGCATCCCTTCGCGATCGCTGGTAAGAACCGAGATGGTTGCGCGCTGCAGGAATCCTATCACCTGATTTTGTTCCGCGGCGCCTGCCAGCTCGACGACCTTATCGAGCCCCAGCTCCATTCGTACGCTCTCGATTGCTTCCCGCTCGCTGCCTTCGCCGATCATTACGCAGCGGAAATCCACGCCTCGATCTTTGAGAATCGAGCATGCGCGCAGAAGAAGGACGAGATTCTTTACCGGATGGTACCTGGCGACGCATACGATCAGCGGAGACACTGCGACGCCGTTCGCATTGAACGATTCAGGGAAGTCATCGCCAACGCGCCGGGGACGAAATCGCGACGTATCTACACCTGGAGCGATGATATCGATCCGGTCGAGTGGTACATCGAAATTGTTCGAGATGTATCGCGCGTTTGCCTGTGACACCGTGACCAGGCCCGCAGAGGCGCATACGCGATCCCTGAAATCCGACGGCGGTTTGCTATAGATGTCGTAGCCATGCGCGGTGAACGTGAACGGCACCGCGAATCTCGCGGCCAATCGGCGTGCTTCCGTGGTTGCTTCGGTCGCGAAATGGGCGTGTATCAGGTCCGGCCTGAACTTCTCGAGAACGTCGTCGAATTTTTCGACGTAAGTGGTCGCGCGATCCAGTCCGGCATCAGTGATGAAACTGTGGCGTAGCTGAGCCTCCGGCTTGTGAAGAGCGAGGATGCGGACTTCAATCTCGCGCCGCTGCAACTCAACCAATTCGGACGCGATAAAGGTCTCGGAAAATTTTGCGAAGTACTTGACGACATACACAACACGTCGCGGAATCATAAGGCCCGGCCTCGCGACGCCATCTCGATGGTTCTTGTGAAGTTGCCATTCATGGTGACCAAATCGATCCGGCTGAGATGCGCTCTACTTCGGAGCCGCCGCGCTGAAGTTCAAATTCGTTGCCGGGCCGTCAGCAGGACCGTCCTCTTCTCGGGAAAAGAAGTAGTCGCGGACAAATTGATGCATTTGGGGCTTTGGGCTGCTCCATCTCCATGCACCGCCGCGACCTTGAGTTAGATCTCTGAACGGATCGAATTCGAATCGCGCGAAATCAGAATTTCGAAGCCGGTATCTTCGATTTTCCAGATCGCCATGCCACAGATGCAACACGCGGCCGTCGATTGCACCGACCTTTCCGCGCACTTCCGCAGAAAAGGGTTCGCTCCACGAACGGTAATGTTCGACTCGGCGGGTATTCATCTGCAGCTTGATGATACAACGATCGTGGTCGCGCGTGGCCGCCGACAGCATCGCCCTGTCGCCGCCGCCCACTATGCACGCATCGTAGAATGCGTGCTTTTGCATCAGATCCCGAGGCGCCGCCCAAGCTCCGCCGATCACGTAACCGCGCCTTAGACCGGTTGGGTCGTCCGGATAATCCTCAATCGACTTGCCGGTGGCAATTCTCCCGGCAATAGATTCGTCGATTCGATACAACGCGGTCCTGTTAGAACGAAAACCTGGGTAACCTGGCGCCAAGTGTCCCCACTCGCGGAATAGCTGGACCAGGGAAACCTTGCTCAACTCGCGCCTCACCCGGTCCGGCCAGTCGTGTAGTTCAAACACAACGTCGCAATCCAGCCAGGCGACAAAATCGCACTCGTCGGGGAGACTGCGAAGGCCAACATCGAGCAGCCGTTCTTTCTGCCAGAGCATGTCGCCGTCGCTCAGCTGAATCAGAATATCGGCATCCGCCGGGCTCAGCTCGAACGGGTGACCGAAGGACAACTCGACCGCGACCAGTGGAACTTCCAGGTTTTTTCGAAATGTCAGGAAGTTGGCGAGGCGCCGTTGATAGCGGCACGGATTGAAATAGGACGTGATCGCCCAGAAATCGGAGTTCGTGTTGCGCACACAGGCTCCTTTCACAGCGCGCGACTTTTTTGGACGACCGCACGGACGGCGCGGTCATAGGCGGCGACGAAATGCTCGAGGTCATGCACCTTGACCCGCGCGCGTGCAGTGCGCCCGATTCGCTCGCGCAGCGCCGGGTCATCCGCCGCCAACAGAATTTTCCTCGTCAGGTCGGCGGCGTCGCCCATTCTAAACAGCAGCCCGGTTTCCCCGTCAGTAACCGCCTCGCGCGCGCCCGGGATATCGCTCGCGATCAGCAGCCGCCCGCAAGCCTGGGTTTCAAGATAGACGAGGGCCACTCCCTCAGTCTCCGAAGGCATCACGACCGCGTCCGCAAGGTTTATGTAATCGGCAACCCTTTCATGATCGAGCCACCCGACGAAACGGAAGCGATCGAAAATGCCGAACCTGCGGCACTCGGCCTCCATCTGTGCACGGCAATCGCCGTCACCTACAACGACATAGGTTGCGCGCGGTTCGCGCCGGACAACTTCGCGAGCCGACTCCACGATATCGGACGTGCGCTTGAGCCTCTTAAAGTTGGAAATATGGGCGATGATGAAGTGATCCGCGCGGAGCCCGAGACCCGTCATCAGATCTGCGTCCTTGGGCGCGGGGAAGAATCTTGAAAGGTCTACCGGATTGTCGATAGCCGTGGCGCGGGGCAATCCGAGTTCGCGCATCGGGCCTTCCATATGCCTGGCGACCGCCACTATCAGGTCGACTTTTCCGAACTGTTCGGCCAGGCGATCGCGATCCTCAGATGAAAACGAATGCGCCATCCCGAACAAGCCGGTTCCTTGCACCAGGAGCATCGATGGAATGTTCCTACTTTTGGCGAGATCGGGCAGGTGCCAGGCGAAAGTTTCGCGACCGATGATCAAGAGGTCTGGACGCCGTTGCGAAATCGCGGCCGCAAAGGCTCCGGCAATCGCCGAAGTCTCGGCGCTTTGGTAATCCCGCGTCATCGGCTGGTCAGGAGAATTGTTGAAAAAAGGAACCAGGTACCGGCTGATCCTGATCTCCGGATGGCAGCCGGAGAATCTGTCGCCCGCGGCCAGAGTTTCGGATGTGATCGGCGCGATCGCTCGGATGCTATGGCCCGCGCGAGCCAATCCCACCAAGAGCTGGTAGCCGACGATGGCCGAGCCCCCGGCGTGTGGCGGTAGCGTGCCTATATATAGGATGTCCAGATGATCAGAGGTGTCGGAGACTGCGAAGCTCGATTTTCTCTTGGCCGGGATTTCCATTTCGAATTCCGATTCGGACTTGCGCGAACACCGGTCCCTTAGCGGCGGCGGAGGAGTCCGTTTCGCTGCATGCGCCATCGCAGCAGATCGAAGCGGTCCTGCCCGAAAAACGGCTCGCCGTTGAAGACCATCAGCGGGACGCCCCAGTGCCCGGCCCGTTTCTGCGCGGATTCATTGTCAGCGATCGCGGCTTCATAACGCTCCGGCTCGCGTTCAATTTCCAGGTCGAGTTTCGCAAGCTCCAGCCCGGCACTGCGCCGCGCGGGCGAGATTGTCGCCGAGGTGCCAGTCTCTCACACCGCCGAAGATCACCGCGCTCACCTCCGCGAGCAGCGGCAGTCCCTTGCCCGCAGCGGCGGCGGCGATGCCTAACCTCGTCAGCCTATGGATATACGGTTGCTCTTTTGCCACCTCGCCAGTGCTCATGTCCATGACGATCGGATCGGGGCTGGGCCAGGCGAACGGCAGGCCCAGCATCTCCGCGATCCGCGAGCAATCGCGAAACAGGTAGGGCGGCCACATAGGATTCACCTGTTTGAAGAAACCTGGAATCCGAACCGCGATCGGATAAACCGGCCGAACGTTGGCCTTCACATCGTACTCGCGCTCGAATTCAATCAGGCGCGGTGTAACAAGATACGAATACGGCGAGCGAAAGGACCAGAACAGATCGTACTCGAGTGTCATCTATGCTTTGTCTGACGGATCTTTGCGCTTGTGGCTTCCCGGAAACGGGTCGGCGACCTCATTCATGGTTCGTTAGTTGTCCGCCTTCGCCGAGCCCGTACACCATCGCTGTCTTGGTGGCGCCGAGCTTGATCCATTCCGCGCAATCGAGCTGCACCTTGCGGTAGAACTTTTCCGAGAGCGCGAGCGCCTCCTCGCTCACCTCATCGATCCGATCGAACTTGCATTGAAAGGCGAACTCTCCTGATAGAGATTTTTCCAGCGCCCGGCTGCGCCAAATCGCGATGGTGGTCTTACCCTTGAAGTGATGCCCGAAGTGGATCATGCCCATGGTATTCTGCACTTCCTCGACGGCTACATTATTGACCAGCATCATTTTGGTCCGGGGCCGGATGTCGATCCGCTTGAGGGTCGGAAAAGCGCGAGCTATATCCTCGATGCCGCGCTCGACCTCGATGTTGGGCGACGTGAGCACGCATCCGTGAGAATAGACGCTGCGCATCCCGCCCAGGCGGTCGCGCTCGAGCAGCAACTCCTCTTTGAACTTTATCTGGTCGTGTCCTCCCAGTTGCGGACGCACGTCAACGGCTGCGGCGGCCCTAAGTTCAGGGGCGCGAAACTTGAAGGTCAGCTCGTGTTCAGCGCGCGGCCATCCCTGGTCGTAGAAGGTGCGCTTTCGCAAAATGAAATGGTTGTTGTAGAGGTCAAACTGCGGGGTGTCATAGAAGAGCACTTCCCGAACCTGGCTGTCGAATGCGTGCTCGTCGACATCTACTCTAAGATCGAGTTTCTTGAGAGTCTTGGACGCGGTTTCCCAAAATTCAAGGAACCCGTGCTTACTTGTAAAGCGATCGGGTTGCAGCAGAATTTTGTACTCGCGGTAATGAACCACATCGCTGGCGAGATGCTTGGTTTCGGGATGCTTGCTTATGTGCTTGTTCATGCGTCAGTTGCCCCACATTGCGTTGAGTTTGGCAAAAACGACGCTCGCACGCCATCCATTCAGCAGCGAATGGCGCCGGCCGTGGTCCCGCGCGTCGAGATACCGCTTTGCAAAGTCGACGGAATGAAGCTGACGCTCCTTTATGCCGCCTGCCGGCGTCGAAGGACTCCTGACAGTCTCCGCGCGCCGTCTGGCGGGCGATGAGGCTCAGGCGCACGGCCGGCGGTCTCACGCCGAGGCAACAGCCGCGCCGAATTCATAATGAAGGTCAGCTCCGACGCAACGTGGATGAACGCCGCGAGCGGAGGACTCAGCAATCCGATTGCGGCAAGTGCGATTCCGACCGAATCGACGGCGATCGTGCCGACGAAATTCTGGACAACAATCCTCCGGGTCCATCGCGCGATCGCCAAAGTCTCGCCAAACTTCTCGAGATCGTTGCCGAGCAGCAGCACGTCGGCACTCTCGCGAGCGACATCCGTGCCCGAACCCATCGCGACGCCAACGCTGGCTTCGGCCAACGCCGGCGCATCGTTGATCCCGTCGCCGACCATCGCGACCACGCGCCCGCTTGCCACCAGGCTCTTGATCCGCGCAAGCTTCATCTCGGGCAGCAGGCTGGCCTCGACCGCGCCGATACCGAGCGCCTCCGCAACGCTGCGCGCCACCGGTTCGGCGTCGCCGGTCAAAAGAACCGTGCTGATTCCCATACGGTCGAATGTTTCGACCGCGTGCTTCGCCTCGGGCCGGATCGCATCGGCGACGACGATCGTGCCAAGGAACCGCCCTGTGCGCGCGACGAAGACTGCGGACGTCGTCTCGAGGTCCGCGGCGCTGGACACGTTCACGCCCCGCTCGGCCATCAGTGCGCGAGTTCCGACCACGATCGTCGCGCCATTCACAACAGCGGTGATACCCCGTCCGGGCTGGTAGTCGAACCGATCAGGCTCCTGAACGATTCGACCCTCCGCCAGCGCGTGCGTGACAATCGCTTTGCCCAAAGGATGCTCAGAGCGTACTTCTGCGGACGCGGCCGCATCGATCACCTCCGTCACCGACGCGCCGTCGGCCGGAATCACCCTGGTGACCTCGGGTCGGCCAAAGGTGAGCGTGCCGGTCTTATCGAGCACAACCGTGTCCACCCGGCCCAGCGTCTCGAGATAGAGACCACCCTTGATGATCGCGCCCAGGCGCGCGCAGCGACCGATGCCGCCAAGAATCGCCAGCGGAGTTCCAGCCGCGATTCCGCAAGCGCCGGCTACGATAATGACCGCGATGGTCGAGCGCGTGTCGCGCGTGATCGCGAACGTCAGTACGGCAGCCGTCAATGCGAAGTACACCAGGTAACCGGCCAACCGATCGGCGAGGCGTTGCACCGGGGCCTGCGAGCGTTGCGCGTGCTCGACCGCCTCGATGATTTTCCCGTAGCTGGTGTCGCGCCCAATTCGATCCGCGCGTATTTCCAGCGCGCCCGATTGGTTGATCGTGCCGGCGTAGGCGATCGATCCTGGAAGCTTCTCGGCCGCCATCCATTCACCGCTGATTCGAGATTCATCGACGAATGAATGGCCGCCGATCACCACGCCATCCACGGGCACCTGTGCGCCCGGGTTGACGAGCACTGAATCGCCAACTCTCAGCTCGTCGGCCGAAATCTCGCGTCCTCCATCGGCGCGGCGCACGGTCACGGTGCGCGGAATGAAATCCAGCAAATCACGGATCGCGCGTCGGCCGCGGGAAACCGTCATTCCCTCCAGCACCTCGGCCACCAGCACGAACAGCGTGATGATGAGCGCGGTGAAGTACTCGGAGATCGCGGCGGCGGCGACGATCGCGATTGCCATCGACAATTCCATCGTCATCCGGCGCGCGGCCACATGCTCGAACGCCTCTTTGAAGATTGGCCAGCCTCCGACCAAGACGCCCGCAATGCCGATGACGCTGACGCCCGGCAACGGCTCCCAGACGTGAAGCCGCACGGCGACGGCTGCCAGCGCAACCGCGACAATTCGAACCACTTCGATCCGCCGGAAACTCGACGCGCCCTCGTGCTCGTCAGTCCCGATGGAGTCAGCTTGCTCTGCGCGTTCGCTCGGTTCCATTCGCGACACCCTATTTCAGGTAGGCCTGCACGACGTCGATCAATTCCTGGGCGCCCTGGGCGCGGCTCCGATCGCGGTCGTGGTTGGGATCGACGACGTGGGTTCGGATGTGCCCCTCGATAATCTCAGCCATCAGGCTGTTCATCGCGCCGCGCGCCGCGACCACCAGATGCAACACGCTGGCGCATCCCTTCTCGTCTTCCAACGCCCGCTCGACTGCTTCGATTTGACCCCGGACGCGCCGCACGCGGTGGAGCAGCCTGACTTTTTCCTGAATCGTATGACTCATTGATGAGACCTCAACTGACTATACCGTAGGGGGTATAATATAGACCGGCCGCGGCCCGGATTGCCAGATCGCTTAAACGTCAGCTTTCAGCGATTACGTGGGCTATGGCCTGGGCGGCGGTGTGCGTGATGCTGAGGTGAAAGCGCGTGATCTGTTTGCGCTGCGCGAAGGCGGCGGCCTTGCCCGATAGGGCGATGGTCGGCGCTTTGCCGCGCTCGCGCACGACTTCTATCTCGCTCCATCCGACGTTGCGGTTCCATCCGGTGCCAAGCGCCTTCATCGTCGCTTCCTTGGCGGCGAAGCGAGCGGCGTAGCTCTGGTAGCGGGGACGGCCGCGCGACTCACAGTACTTGACCTCGCCCGAAGTGAAAACGCGGGCGCGAAAACGCTCGCCGGTGGCGGGCCGCGTGAGAGCGCGCTCGATGCGTTCGACCTCGATGACGTCGAGCCCGGTGCCTGCGATTTGACTCATCGCGAATGAGTATCAGCCGCGCCGCGGGCGGATTCAATTGCGGGCGCGCGCAGCGCACGGTGTCGGAACATCCAAATGCTTGCGGCGCGCCGAGTGCCGATTCTATTGTTCATCTACGACCTGGAGGCAGCAATGGCGAAGCTTTCGATCACAGTAAACAAGATCCGTTGCATCGGCAGCGGCGACTGCGTCGAAACGGCGCCCGCCGTGTTTCAACTCGACGCGGAGGGCAAGTCCGAAGTCGTCAATGCGGCGGGCGCCGGCGACTCGATAATCATCTCGGCGGCGCGTTCGTGTCCGGTCAAGGCGATCACGGTGGTGGACGAAGCCGGCGTGCAACTCTTCCCGCCGCCGAAAAAGTAGCGACCGGATCGCGGCATGGCGATACGCAAGCATCGCGCAGGCGAACTGGTAATCGAGCAGACGCGCGACCTCGCGCTGGTCCGCGAGATGCTCACGCGGGCCGGCACGATGACGGACGGAATCCAATGGCCGGCCGCTTGCTATCTCGTTGCGTACCTCGGCGATGAGGCGGCCGGAGTGATTGGCGTCGAGTCGAAGATCGATGCGGCGCTGATACGCTCGCTGTATGTGAATGAATCGATGCGCCGGCGCGGAATCGGCGGCGCGTTGGTTGCGGCGGCGCGCAAGGCCGCGCACACGCGCGGCGCGCGACATCTGTACTTGTTCAGCACTGAAGCCGGCGGTTTCTTCAAGCGGCACGGTTTCACGACGGTCGCGGTTGCGGAAGTGATCGCGGCGATCCCGGGCGTGCCGCAGGTCGACTATTATCGCGCGCGGCCCGACGAGCTTGCGCGCGAGGTCGCGTATCATCTGGATATTTCTGGCGACGGAGTGATCGAGAGATAGCAGAGCAGCGATACGACCCGATCAGGTTGGAAGGTAGCGAGCGATGTATCCGCCGAGCGCGGTGGTCACCAGCACGTACGGATGCGAGGTCAAGAGTTTCGCGGCCAGGCGCGGGGTCATGTCGGGGCGAATTGTTTGCGGAGCGGGATTCATCGCGGCTAGTGCGCGCGGCGCGGAGCCGGATTGTTCGAACGAGCCAAGCAGGACTCCGCCCGGAGTGAGCACGACGGCGCGCGGGGTTGGCGAACCGGGCGAGGCCGGCGGGACCGGGTCTTCGGGGGCGAGGCGGGCGAGGTCGTCGCGCGTGAACTCGGAGACGCGCACGCGGTCCGAATAGCGAATCCAGAATGCACGCAGGCCGGGCGCCAGGTTGTTAACGAAATAGCGAAGCGCGCGGACCCGCTCTGAGAGTGGTGCGGGAGGATCGGTCGGCAATCCGCGGACGATCCAATCGGCCTTGCCGCGAAAGTAATGACGGACTTCGGTGAACCCCAGTAGCTCGAGCTGCGCCGCAGCCCGCGCACTGAGGTCTCACAAGGAATCGCGGCAATAGACGACGACTGGACGTTCGCGGTCGAGCGACGCGGGCGCGTCGCGCAGGATGCGGCCGAGCGGAACGTGAAGAGCATCGCGGATGTGGGCGGCGTTGTACTCGTGAGCCGGAAGGACGTCGACGATTTGCGCGCCGAGCGCGCGCAACTTTGCAAGCTCTCGATGCTGAATCTCGCGCACCCGACTACGAGCGCATCGCGGCGAGCGCGGCCAGCGCGGTCTTGACCATCGTCTCGCCGCTGCCGGCCGCAATTCGCGCGGTATCGACTTCATAACCACCCTCGGCGTAGGCGGCGCGGGTGGGAATGTAACCGATCAGATCGTTGCAGTAGCCGGCGACATAAGTATGCGCGAAGTGCGCGGTTGCCTTCAGCGCGAGACCGAGCTCGACGAAGAGTTCGCCGGGGATGCCAACGATAGCAAGATTGCCGACAGTGACGAGGGTCATCGCGGTGGCGAGATCGCGGCGCGTCAGATCAACGCGGCGGTCGCGGCGATTTTGCTCCTCGAGGGCTTCCAGAGCGCTCAGCGCCGCGCGGGACTGTGTGTGGTGGTCGCGCAGGCGCTTCAACTGGTAGCCGCCGCCGCCGCGATGGTTGTCGAGCGAGGCCTGGGTCTGGGCGGCGCAATCGCGCGCGATGGCGAGGTCGGCGCTCAGATCTTTGAGTTCGAGGTTTAGCGCGATCCTGCGCACGGCGATCCTGGCGTCGGCGACAGAGGGCGCGCGCGCGAGCGCGTCGAAGGCGCTGCGGCCCATCGCGCGCCCGTATTGCTCCGCGACTTCGAAGTTACCGCGGCTGCGGGGATCGATGTTGCCGGTCGCGCCTTGGAGGAAAATCGAGATTGGGCGCGAGCCCGCCGCGGAGCTGGCCGCGGTTTCGATTTCGTCCATCGCGAAGCCGGGCCAGTCGCGCGAGTAGAGCAGGTTGTCTTCGCACAGCACGACGCCGTGGCATGGATAATTCATGATGAACGCGAGCGGACTTCCGTCCGGGCGGTACGCGCCGAGCGCCTGGACTTCAGCGTCGGCCGGGCCCAGCCGGTTAGCGGCAAGTTGGATCTGCCGGTTCGGGCGCATCAGGCGGCGATTGATTCCCAGCGTGAATGGAGCGGTGGCGGCGCGAAGCGTCGCGGGTTCGAGATTCTCGTGCGCCTGGATAATCGCGGCGGCGATTTTTTCGGGCAGCGCGCGCTCCCATTCGAGGTCGCGGCCGTCGGCGGGTTTCGCATCGGCGCGCGGAGTCGCGAAGATGTTGAAGGCGGGCGCAGAATGGGTGTGAGTGGCGCAAATCAGAATCGAATCGGCGGGGATGCCGGCGACGGCGGAGGCGCGCTCGCGGATGTCGTCGGCGATGCGACTCCCGAGCGCGAGCAGATCGACGCCGGCGATGGCGACCTTCGCGTCGCCGTCGCCGAGCACGAGCGCTTGCGCGGCGAGGTCGTCGTGCACGCCCTGGTTGCGGCCGACACGGCCGCCGTACCCGAGCATCACGAGGCCCGCGGGCGGATCGAGCTTGACGCGCGCGGCGCCGGCGTAGAGTGGACTCATGTCAGTTTGGTTCCGGCGAGATCGGCGGCTCTGGAAGCCACTTTGGCGGCTGCGGCGGCGATGTCGTCGAGGTCGCGGTCGTCGCCGAGCAGGCATTCGTGCGGGATCGAGACGAGCGCGTGCTCGAACAGGCGTTCAGCGACCGGGCAATCGATCGCGACAGTATCGGGGTTTGCGCCGGCGAGTTCGCATGCTTTGCGATAAGCCGCCGACTCGCGCGGGAAGAGCGCGGATCGATAGACGGGATCGTTGGCGACGCCGCATGGGATGCCTTCGGCGCGAAGGGCGCGGACGAACCGGTTGCGCGAAAGGCCGAGCGCGGATTCGTCGACGAGAAAGACAAATGCGTAGATGACTTCGCGCGTGACGCGCGGATCGCGCGCGACGGGCGTCAGCCCCTTGATGGCGCCGAGTTCTGCGCGCAGGCGCGCGGCGGCGCGGCTCTTGCGCTCGATCTGTTCGGGCAGGCGCGCGAGTTGCGCGAGCAGAATTCCGCATTGCCATTCCGTCATCCGGTAGTTCGCGCCCATCAGCGGGCCTTCGAAGTTGTCGCCGGGGCGGCGGCGTCCGCAATTGATGAGCGACTGGCATCGCTGCTCGAGGTCGGGGTCGTCGGTCGTGATCATGCCACCTTCGCCCGCCGTCATCGGCTTGGAAGATTGAAAACTGAAGCAGCCGAGAGCGCCGTGAGTACCGACGCCGCGATCGCGGAATCGAGCACCCGGGACGTGGGCGCAATCCTCGACCAGCGCAATCGAATGCGCGCGCGAAATGTCGGCGAGTGCGTCGAGGTCGGCGAGCGAGGCGCCGTAGTGGACGGGGATGATGGCTTTGGTGCGGCGGGTGATCAGGCGCTTGACGGATTCGGGATCGATGCACGCGTCGGCGGCGCTGACGTCGGCAAAGACGGGACGCGCCATGCATGCGACGGCGGCATAGGGAGTCGCGGCGAAAGTGATCGCGGGAACGATGACCTCGTCGCCGGCGCCGATGCCGAGTGCTTTGAGTGCGACCTCGAGCGCGCTGGTGCCGGAAGTCGTCGGGATGGCGAAGCGAGCGCCGTGATACGCGGCGAATGCGGCGGCGAACTCGGCGGCCTTGCGATTAGGGCTGGGATAGCCGCCCCAGCTGGCCGAGGTGAGGACGTCGTCGAGTTGCGTGCGCTCGCGGTCGTCGAAGACGGGCCACGTGGGGAAGGGGCGGGTGCGAAGGGGCTCGCCGCCGAGGATTGCGAGTGAGGAGGGCATTGAGATTAATCTAATTTATTACTTTAAGTATGAGGAAAGCCAGGATAACGCGGAACGAGCTGTTCCCTACCACTGGTTGTGGTTTGGCGACGGATCCACCCTAACGGTAGTTTCGTTCCGTCAAAAACTATTTCTGACGGACGCGAGCGTCGGCGGATTTCGGGCGAGGCCGGCGAGTATGGAGCGTGATGACGCTGGTCCATACCGCATGTTTAGCACAGGGAATCCGCCGGCGTCAGGCTGAACTAGGACATCCCCAACCGCCCTCGCGGCGATTCTATTTGCGCGCGACTTCGGTCAGGAACGTCAACTCGGGGCGGCCAGCGAGGATGCCGCCGATTTTGCCGCCGAATGCTTTCATGTGATCGGTCTTGCCGTGCGCGTCGAAGGCGGCCTGATCCTGGTAAACCTCGTAGTAAAGGAACTCGGTCGGGTCTTTAGCGTTCTGGTGAAGGACGTAGGCGAGAGTGCCGGGCTCGGCGGCTTTCACCGTCGCGATCATTTCCTTGGCCGCAGCCGTGAACTCGGCTTCCTTGCCGGACTGCACCTTAAGTTTCGCAATCAGGTTAATCGACATCGTGGCTCTCCTTGAGGAATCAGATTCAACTACCGTCGTATTCGGACGCGCGCGGTTTTTCAAGGCGAATCGACGCGCGGGGCGGCGGCTCTTTCAATCCGGCGCGGGGTCGACTAACGGTGAAAAGCCGATCGCGGCAACGCGACGCCCGGACACGGCTGCGAGCGAGGAGAAATCAAGATGCTTGGTTTTGATTTGACGGACGAACAGCGCGAACTGAAAGCGCTCGCGCACAAGTTTGCCGAGCAGGAAATAATTCCGCGCGCGCGCGAATACGACGAGAAGGAAATCTTTCCGGTGGACGTGTGCGAGAAAGCGTTCGCGGCGGGGCTGATGAACTTCGGAGTGCCCAAGGAGCTGGGCGGCCCGGGACTCGGCGTGCTCGACACGAGCCTGATCGTCGAGGAGCTGAACTACGGCTGCGCGGGAATCTCGAACGCGGTGGGCGCCAACGACCTGGCGACGCTGCCGATACTGATAGCGGGCAACGAGGCGCAGAAGCGGACCTACCTGGGGCAGCTGGTGAAGAAGCTGACGTTCTGCGCGTTCGCGATCACGGAGCCGGGCGCGGGCTCCGACGTTGCCGCGATGAGCACGTCGTACCGGCGCGAGGGCGACGAGTTCATCCTCAACGGCACCAAGCATTTCATCTCGAACGGATCGCGCGCGGACTGGTATGTCACCTTCGCGACCGCCGACAAGCGGCTCAAGCACAAGGGCATCTCGTGCTTCGTGTTTCCGTCGAGCATCCCGGGGATCACGCGCAACCGAATGCATGGCAAGCTCGGGCAGCGCGCCGCCGACACCGGCGAGATTTTTTACGAGGACGTGCGGATTCCGGCCGCCGCGCTGGTCGGACGCGAGGGCGAGGGGTTCAAGTACGCGATGGCGACGTTCGATCACAGCCGGCCGGAGATTGGCGCGATCGCCCTTGGGATTGCGCAGCGCGCGCTCGACGAATGCCTTAAGTACTCGAAGCAACGCAACGCGTTCGGGCAGCCGATCGCAAACTTCCAGGCGATCCAGTTCATGATGGCGGACATGGCGATCGAAATCGAAGCGATGCGGCTGCTGACCTACAAGGCGGCGTGGCTGGTCGATCGCGGCGAGGGCGCCAACACGATTTCGGCCTACGCGAAGGCATTCAGCGCCGACGCGACGATGCGGATCACTACCGACGCGGTGCAGATTTTCGGCGGCTACGGCTATATGAAGGAGTACCCGGTCGAGAAGCTGATGCGCGACGCGAAGCTGCTGCAGATCTATGAGGGCACCTCGCAGATCCAGCGCGTCGTGATTGCGCGCAACCTGCTGAAGGAGTGAGGAACTTGATTGTAGTGAAACCCATCCTTGGGTTTCACGCTTCCTTGGGCAGGGGTGACCCCTGCACCCGGTACCCGGAGAAGCGTCAGTTCTCCGGGGGCGCTACTGGATGTGGGACCGGTGGGTCTTCGTTGGCGGGTTCGTTGCCGGTGACAGAACCGACGTAGCCGCCCTGGTGGTACACGTCGACCTGGCCGGTGGTCGGATCGGGTAGCAGGTTCCATTCGTCGGGCGGCGGCGTATCGGTCGAGGGCGGCATGTACACGATGGGTTCAGGCGGAGGAGGAGCAGGTGGCGGCGTCGCGGCGCAGGCGGCTATTGCGAGCGACACCGCGAGCGCGAATCCGGTTCGCCAAATGGTGCAGACCTGTCCTGTACTTCGATTCATGGTGCGGCGCAGATTCGCGCGCGGACTCAGACTCAGGATTATCTTGTCGGCTGATCGCACTAATCGCAAGTCGGCGCGGCGCGCGGGAGTGCGCGCGCTATTTGCGCGGGATGCCGAGGACTTCGCGGAAGTGGTGGATGGTTTTTTCCAGGCCGGCGCGAAGCGCGATGTGCGGTTGCCAGCCGAGGACTTTTTTCGCGATCTCGATGCTTGGTTTACGGCGGATAGGATCGTCGGGACGCGGCGGCTTGATGACAACCTTCGAGGAGCTGCCCGCGAGTTCGATGGCAAGTTTGGCGAGTTCAGCGATTGTGAATTCGTCGGGGTTGCCGACGTTGACCGGGCCGATATGCGTGTCCTGATTCATCATGCGCACCAGCGCGTCGATGATGTCGTCGACGTAGGCGAACGAGCGGGTCGAAGTGCCGTCGCCGTAGATCTCGAGATCCTCGCCGCGCAGCGCAGCGACGCAGAAGTTGGAGACCACGCGACCGTCGTTGATCGCCATCCGCGGGCCGTAGGTGTTGAAGATGCGCACGATGCGGGTGTCGACGTTGTTCTGCCGGTGATAGTCCATCATGAGGCATTCGGCGACGCGCTTGCCCTCGTCGTAGCAGGAGCGCACGCCGATCGGATTGACGTGGCCCCAGTACGATTCGGTCTGCGGATGCTCCTCGGGGTCGCCGTAAACCTCGCTGGTGGAGGTCAACAGGATGCGCGCGCGCACCCGCTTGGCCAGCCCGAGCATGTTGATGGTGCCCATCACGGAGGTCTTGATGGTCTTTACCGGGTTGTACTGGTAATGCACGGGCGACGCGGGGCAGGCGAGGCTGAAGATGCGATCGACCTCGAGCAGGATTGGCTCGACAACGTCGTGGCGGATGAATTCGAAATTGCGGTTGCCGAGCAGGTGCATGATGTTGGCGCGCTTGCCGCTGAAGAAGTTGTCGAGGCAGATGACCTCGTGGCCGTCAGCGAGCAGGCGCTCGCATAGATGGGAGCCGAGGAATCCCGCGCCGCCGGTTACCAGTGTGCGCACAGTGGTTCTCCCGGGTCAGCGGCGGTTTTCGCGCGCGATGGCAAGAACGGTTTCGATCACGTAGGCGACGTCGTCGTCAGTCATCGCGGCGTAGACGGGCAGCGACAGGCAGCGGCTGAAGATATCCTCGGCGACCGGAAAATCGCCGTCGCGGTAGCCGTAGCTGCGCTGATAGTAATGCATCGTGTGCAGCGGGATGCAGTGCACCGAGCATCCGACCCCGCGCTCGCGCAGAAGCTCGACGAACTGATTGCGGCCGAGCTTGAGCCGCTCGGGGCGGATGCGCAGTACGTAGAGATGCCAGGCGTGATCGACGCCGGGTTCGCAGTAGGCAGGCTGGAGGGCGTCGTCGGCGCGGAAGGCCTCGTTGTAGGCGCGGGCGATTTCGCCGCGGCGGCGCATGAAGTCGTCGGCGCGCTTGATTTGCGCCAGCCCGATGGCGGCGTGCACGTCGGACAGGTTGTACTTGAAGCCCATGTCGTGGATTTCGTAATACCACGAGCCGCTCTTGTCGTAGCGCTTCCACGCGTCCTTGTTCATCCCGTGCAGGCTCGCGACGGCGATTTTTTCCGCCAGCGCGTCGTCGGCGGTGGTGATCATGCCGCCCTCGGCGGTGGTGAAATTTTTTGTGGCATAGAAGCTGAAACAGGTGAGGTCGCCGATGGTGCCGATCTTCGCCATCCCGCGTCCGTCCATGTGGCGCGCGGCGCCGGCGGCGTGCGCGGCGTCCTCGACAACCTTCAAATTGTAGTTGCGCGCGATGTTGAGAATCCGGTCCATGTCGCAAGCGTGGCCGGCGAAGTGCACCGGCAGGATCGCGCGGACGCGCCGGTGGGCGCCGCTCTCGAGCGCCTCCTCGATGCGGGCGGGGTTGATGTTGAAGGTGCCGGGATCGACATCGACAAACACCGGCCGCGCGCCGAGGTAGCCGAGAATCTCGGCGGTCGCGGTGAAGGTGAACGGCGTGGTGATGACTTCGTCGCCGGGGCCGACGCCAAGCGCCCATAGCGACAGATGGAGCGCGCCGGTGCAATGCGCAAGCGCAAGCGCGTGTTTCGCGCCGACATAGGCGGCGAATTCGCTCTCGAAGCGCTTGGCCTTCGGGCCGGTGGTGATCCATCCGGAGCGCAGCGTGTCGAGCACCTCGCGCTCCTCGTCGGGTCCGATGGACGGACGATGAAATGCCACTTGTCGCATCGTGTGTGATTCGGTTGAAATCGGCGCAATCCCGTCGGGCCGGGCTGGTTTCGGAGTATAAGGGATAGGTCAAAAGCGGAGCAAGGCGGAAGGCGATGAGGCGCGCAGGATGGGCCGCGGCAGCGGCGGTGGTCGGATGGTACGTCTTCGCGCTTTTGATTTTGCATCCGCTGACCGACGCGCCGGTGGTGGATAGCTGGCTGTACGGCTCGGCAGTGCGGCGCTTTCTGCGCACCGGCGAGATCAGATTTGCCGGCTACTCGCAGGCGATGCCGATAGCGCAGGTGGTGTACGGCGCGGCGTGGGCACACGCGTTCGGCGGCGACTCGGTGTCGCTGGAAATCTCGGTCGTGATGCTGGCGGTGCTGTGCGGATTGATGTTCCACGCGCTCGCGCTCAGATGCGGGGCGCCGCGATGGCAGGCGCTGGCGGCGACCGGGCTGCTGATCTGCAATCCCTGCTTCACCTTCCTGAGCTTTTCATTCATGACCGAAATTCCGTTCCTGACAACGATGGTCGCCGCGCACCTGGCGTTTGCCCGGGCGGAAGGACGGCGCGCGCAGTTGTGGCTGTGGGTAGCGGCCGCGATGGCGGTGATCGCTTTCCTGGTGCGGCCGTTCGGCGCAATGGTGATAGCAGGTTGCGTCGGCGCGATGCTGCTCGACGGAAGGGGGATCCGCGCAGCGCGTCGATGGGATCGCGCGGATTGGATCAGGATGATGGCGCCGTTCTGCGTAGCGCTGACGGTATGCACGGGGCTGTGGATCTGGCTGACGGTGCTGGGACCGAAGCCGTGGGAAATGCAGTGGGGCGAAAATCACTTCCGCTACATTTTTCTCGTGCCGATTGCGAACTATCTCCGCGCGGGCGTGCTCGGTCCGGCGCTGTACCTGGGCACGGTGTTGTCGCCGCTTGCGATTCTGCAGCTCACGACGCCGCGATGGCGGCGCATCGCGATGGGCGCCGCGGCAATTTTCGCGGCCGCGCTGGTCCTGATGTGGATGGACGATCGGTTGCCGGTGACGCCCGAATACAGTTGCTTCGGCGGATGGCACAACGTGCTGATACTGCGCGGGCAGGCGAATCGTTTTTCATGGGAGGGAGACTGGCAATATGCGTTCCTCTTGCTGGCGAGCTTGGGCGCGGCGGGATTTATCGCAGCGTTCGCGGAAATCTACAGGACGCTCGATCGCGGGGCCGCCGCAATCGTGATAGCGGCCGTGATTTATTGGGCGGCGACGATACCGCTGTGGTTTTACAACGACCGCTACTATCTGGTGCTGGTCCCGGCCGGCGCGATCGTGCTTGCGCTCGCGCCGCTGCCTCGAAGCAGGCTGGTACAGGCGGCGGGATTTGCGATGACGCTCGCGATGGGCCTGATGTCGCTCGGCGGGACCTACGCGTACCAGCGTGGGATGGGGGTGATCGTCGCGACGCGCAACGAACTGGAACGCGAGGGAGTTCCGCGCTCAGCGATCGACGCCGGCTACGCGCTCAACGGCGAGGACCTTTATCGCTACCCCAAGCATGGAATCGAAACGATGCAGCTCGAAGCCGGAATCCCGATGATCACGTCGCAGCAGATGGATGAATACACGATCGCGAGCGAACCCATCCCCGGCATGGAGGTCGTGCGGCAGCTCGAGTGGCCGGGCCTGTTCGGGCTAGGCCATCGCTACTTCTACCTGGTGAAAAAACAGCCCGCGCCCGCCGTCGCCAATCCGCCGAATCCAGCGGCAACCAAAAGCCAGGGCAATTAGCTTTACAAACCCATTCGAACAGGGACGAAGTCCCGCATCTTTCCGGGTACTGGGTGCAGGGGTCACCCCTGCCCAAGGAAGTGTGAAACCCACGGCGGGTTTCACATTAAATAAAGTGATTTCCGCTTCCCCCGGGGACACGCCGATGACGTCGGACACTCACTTTTCCTTGCTGCGGCGATCGTACGAGATGGAGTAAGCGGCTGACCGCGCCAACAGGATCGGATCGTCCGAGAGACCGATACCGTCGGTCACGTTGGTCGGGTCGAACACGAAACGGCGCTCATCGGCCGCGCTGGTCGGGGAGATTCGGGTCACCTCCAGCCGTCCCAGCTCGACCAGGGGCCGGTCCGCTGGCCACAAGGCAGTGGCGTCGTTGGTGGGATCGCTTTCGTTAGCCAATTGCAGGAGGAGGCGGAACGCGACAGGGCCGTTTCGCAGGCGGCTCTCCAATTCCTCGCGCAGAAAATTCGCGCTGCGCTTGATCGCATCGTCGGGCGATAGATAGACCTCTCCCGCCTCAGGCGTCCAGCGATAGCGGCCGAATCGGCTGCTGCCATCTGCGGCGGTGAACCGAAATGCATGCTCCGAGTAATAGCAGGCCTGCCCATAGCTGGCCGGAATCGGTTTCTTAGTCAGACGTTCGATGAAGGCGCGTGTAGCAGGATGACTCTCCAGAAAGCGCGGGACCGCGTCGGGTGCAGGCTTGCCGGTAGCGGGGTCGGGGAGTTGCGCACGCAGAAAAGCTAGAAACTCCTCTGGTGTCCGCGCGGGAAACCCTTCGATGTGGAGCGCCAGGATGTCGGCGTTCTTGCCGTCGGGTAACTGGAATTTCACCGCCAGCGCGCGAGCGCTGGAGATGCCATCGTGTATGTCAGGATCTCCGTTCGAATTGGAGAAACGCAATACGGTTGGGACCGCTTGCCC
This sequence comes from Binataceae bacterium (SeqCode), assembly GCA_963789715.1. Classification (GTDB taxonomy): domain Bacteria; phylum Desulfobacterota; class Binatia; order Binatales; family Binataceae; genus Binatus. The sequence continues at coordinate 330,350 of CAWBLQ010000004.1, forward strand.
TTGCAGATGCGGCGCGCGGCTCACCCCCCGCGCGGCAGGTGCGGCGCGAAACGTTCCCGAGCAGACGATTCCTTTGGCGTGAACGGGGCGGAACCCCGAATGTGGGCCGGCTAGCGCCCGCATAGTCTCCACGAGTTGAGCGACAACGGTTGCTGATGCGGGAGATTCTGACATGGTGAGCCTCCTTCGACGCGCGACGAATCCGCGAACTAGCTGGCGCTGCCGGGGGCTGGGCCCGGCATCACGTAGGTCGGGACGCCGGTCTTCTCTTCGACAGCCTTCTCGAGCTTCTGCATATCGATCTGGTCGATGATTCCCTGCCGTTCGGCTTCCTTCTCCGCGTAGGCCCACAGGCCAACGTATTTGCCATAGAGATCGTCGTGGACTTCGACGTAGAGCGAGTCGCCGCGCCATCCGAACTTCACCGGCTGATAGACGAACATGCCGGGCGTGCCGATTTTCACCTTGTTGAAGAGGCGCTCGATGTCCTCGGGATACAGCCGGATGCATCCGTGGCTGACTTCCATGCCGACCCCCCACGGTACGTTGGTGCCGTGCAGGGCGTACTCGGGCAGGGTCAGCTCGATGCGGTAGTGGCCGAGCGGATTGTCGGGATCGTCGCCGGAGACCACGTGCTCGGCTTCGCCGTCGCGCTCGAGATGTTCCTCGTAAATGTCCTCGGGCACCACCCAGGTCGGATTGCGCGTCTTGCCGCGGACCCTGAAATCACCGACCGGAGTTTTCCAGTCGAAACGCCCGAGGCCAACCGGGAACGAGTACACCACCGACGGCGTGACTCCGCCCGAGTGCCTTTTTGGCACGAACTTGGCCGGTGTCACCTTGCCCTTGCTGGGCATCGGTCCGGTCGGCGAGGGAAAATAATAGTAGAGCCGCATCTCCGGGATGTTCAGCACGATTCCAACGCGGGGAGCGTCGGGCAGGATGTGCTCGTCGGGCAGAATGATCACGCGGCCGGCCGGCGGCGCCCACCAGTCGAGTCCGCCGTTGGCGTTGGAGATTTCTTTCGCCGTCACGCCGAACCATCGCCCGACGTCGAGCAGCGTGTCGCCCTTCTGGATCTGGTAGGTGATCAGATTGCCGATGATGTCGTCCTTGCCGTGGGGCAGCGGGTAGGCATAGAGCGGACGTCTCTCGAATTCGTCCTCGGTCCACGCGCCCTGTGCGGCGGGAATCGCGACCAACGCGATGAGGAGCAGGGCAGGGAAGAATCGAATCGCGAAATCAGTGAAGCGTTTCATGAACTTCCAGGTACTTCGGTGACAGATTCGCGCAAACTATCGGCGCCGAGCATAATCGCCTTCGGAGAAATGATAGCGGCGCGATCAGTCCGCAATCAACCTCAAGTTTGCGAACTTGAGCACCAGCAGCTTGATACCGCCGCGCTCGAAGCTGACCCACGCTTTGGCTCCGTCGCCGCGCCCCTCGCGCTTGCGAACGACTCCGCGGCCGAAGGTCGGATGAATGACACGGGCGCCGATCGATAAGCCGTCGCCGCCGGGACCCGGCTCGTCGTCGGGCAACTGGCTGTCGGCGAAATCGATGTAGGGCTCGCGCGGCGACAGCGGGCGTATCGGCGCGGTCTCGCGCGCGGGCGCGATACGGCGAATCAGGGCGGGGTCGATCTCGCGCAGGAATCGCGATTGGCGCGACTCCTGGCGCACGCCGTAGATTTCGCGCGAGAGCGTGTTGGTCAGGTAGAGCAACTGGCGCGCGCGCGTCATGCCGACGTAGCACAGGCGGCGCTCCTCCTCGACTTCCCCGTCGAGGTCGGCGGAGCGGCTATGCGGAAACAGGCCTTCCTCCATGCCGGCGATGAACACGATTGGGTATTCGAGACCCTTGGAGGTGTGGAGCGTCATCAGCGCGGCGCGTCCGCCGCTGGAATCGATCTGCTCGCTGTCACTGACCAGCGCGACGCGTTCGAGGAACTCGGGCAAACCGCCGCCGGACTTCTCGGCGTCGAAGGCGCTGGCTGCGGAAAGCATCTCGGCGAGATTTTGCTTGCGCGCGGGCGCGTCGTCGAGCGTGTCGAGGTAGGGCTCGAAGCCGCTGTGCGCCACGACTTCCTCGACAATTGCGCGGACGCTGATCTCCGGCGCGCGCGCGGCGAGATCGTGCATCCACGCATAGAGCATCCCGGCCTGCTTGGCGATTCTGAGCGCGACCTTGGAGTCAGTCTCGAGCCGGCCCATCGCCTCGAACACCGTGACGCGCTCGCGCGCAGCCAGTTCGGTGATCGCCTCGAAGGACCTCGCGCCAATCCCGCGCGGCGGCGTGCCGACCATCCGTTCGAGGCTGACGGCGTCGGCCGGATTGGCGATCACGCGCAGGTAGGCGAGCAGATCCTTGACGTCGCGCTGTTCGTAAAAGCGCACGCCGCCGACGACGTAGTAGGGGATTCGCCGGCGCACGAGGGCTTCTTCGATCGCGCGCGACTGAGCGTTGACGCGGTAGAAAACGACGACCTCGGCCGGTCTGAAGCCGCCCGCGCCGGTCAGCCGCGCAATCTCGAGCGCGATGAAATCGGCCTCGTCGCGTTCGGTGACGCCGGTGAAGTATGTGACCGGTTCGCCGGCGGCGTTTTCGGTCCACAGGTTTTTAATCTTGCGTTCGGTGTTGTTGCGGATGACGGCGCCGGCGGCCGCGAGGATGGTCTTGGTCGAGCGGTAGTTCTGCTCGAGCTTGAAAATCCGCGCGGCCGGATAGTCGCGCTCGAAATCGAGGATGTTGCGAATGTCGGCGCCGCGCCAGCGGTAGATCGATTGGTCCTCGTCGCCGACCACGCACAGATTTCCCGATCGGGCGGCGAGCGCCTTCACGATCAGGTACTGGACGCGATTGGTGTCCTGGTACTCGTCGACCAGCAGATGCGCCGCGCGCCGCTGCCAGCGCTCGAGGACTTCAGGAAAGCGCTCGAACAGCAGCCAGGTCTGCAATTGCAAATCGCTGAAGTCCATCGCGTTCATCGCGCGCATCCGCTCCTGGTAGAGCCGGTAAATCTGCGCGATCGAAGCCTCGCGCCCGGGCGGAGCGCTCGCGAGCATGTCATCGGGCGCGATCGCCTCATTTTTGGCCTGCTCGATTCGCGCGCGCGCAAGTTCGAGCGGGGGCGAGTCGGCCAGCGCGGCGTCGTCGAGCACGCGGCGAATGGTGGTCAGCGAATCGCCTTCGTCGAGGATCGAGAAATTGCGATCGTAGCCAAGCGCGTGACCCTCCTGGCGCAGGATTCGCGCGCACGCGGAGTGGAAGGTGCTCACCCACGGCTGTCGCGCATCGTCGCCGACGAGAGCCGCGACGCGCTCGCGCATCTCGTTGGCGGCCTTGTTGGTGAAGGTGACCGCGAGCATCTCGGCGGGCGCCGCCTTGCGCTCGGCCAGGATGTGGGCGATACGGTAGGTCAGCACGCGGGTCTTGCCCGAGCCGGCGCCGGCGAGGATGAGGATCGGGCCGTCGGGCGCCAGCACAGCGGCGCGCTGTTCAGGATTCAAATCGTCGAGCTTCACGGTGACCTTCGCGGCGTCAAAACTTCCGGGCGGGAGCATTCAGGATAGCGGCTCCGGCGCGTGCGGCAAAGCGAGCGAGCGTCGAGGCGCGTGATCGGTGGCGACTTACGAACCACGCGACAGATTTTACCGCAAGGCGCGAGCGATGGGGTTGCCGTCGCGCGCGGCCTTCAAGATCGAGGAGATAGTCGCGCGCAACCGGCTGGTGAGCCCGGGTGCGCGAATCGTCGATCTCGGATGCGCGCCCGGCGGATGGCTGGCCATACTGGCGGTGGCGTCCGGCGCGAGCGGACGCGTGGTCGGGGTCGATCTCGCGCAGGTGAAGAATCCGCCGGCGGGCGCGATCGCGATCGTCGGTGACATCCTGGATCCAGCGGTCGCCGCGCGCGTTCAGCGGGAGCTCGGTGGACGGGCCGACCTGGTGACGAGCGACCTCGCGCCGAAACTGACGGGCGTCGCCGCGCGCGACGAGGCGCGGTCGCGGGAGCTCGTCGATTGCGCGTTGGGATTCGCGACCACGATGCTGAAACCGGGCGCCGCGATGGTCGCGAAGGTTTTCATGGGCGCGCAATTCAAGGACATCGTCGATTCATTCAAGCGGCATTTCGAAAGGGTCGAGGTGACGCGCACCAAGGCCAGCCGGCCGGGTTCTTCGGAACTGTATGTCGTCGCGCGCGGGTTCCGCGGCTGACGCGAACCTTGGCATCAGGCGCACCACGCGCGTAAGGTTTGAGCATGAAGGCTGTCGGCGGAAGGCATCTCTGCCTGCTGCTTCTGGCGGCCGTCGTGGCGGCCTGCTCATGCGGCCGTTCGCCCTCCAACCCTGCTGCGGGCGTTTCACCCGACGACGTCAGAGTCAAGGTTGCGCGCGTCGGCTTTGACGACCAGACGGGCACGAACTACGTGCTGCTGCTCGACGCGACCGAGTCGCGCACCTTGCCAATCATGATCGGTGAGAGTGAGGCGCAAGCGATCATGCTTGCGTTGCACGGAATCAAGCCCGAACGGCCGTTCACGCATGATTTGATTCGATCGATCATCGGGCAGACCGGGAACCGCGTCGACCGAATCGTGATCGGCGACCTGCGCGACGAGATCTATTACGCGACGATTTACATGGACGGCGGCCGTTACTCGATCGACAGCCGGCCCAGCGACGCGATCGCGTTGGCGATGGGCATGAACGCACCGATTTACGTGAACAACAAGCTTTTCGAGTCGGCGCCCACGCTCGGACTTGGCGCCAGCGGCAAGATTCCCGACACCGCGAGGGCGCTGGGACTCACCGTGGAGCAACTGACTCCCGACCTGGCGAGCGCGTTCGGCCAGCCCGGCGGGCGCGGCGTGCTGGTCTCGGAGGTCGATTCGTCGGCGAAGAGGGCGGGCGTCGCGCGCGGCGATATCGTAGTCAAGGTGGGAGATCGCGACGTCAACGCGCTCGACGATTTCAGCCGCCAAACCGCGGGCGTCAAGAGCGGCAGCGCCGTGACCTTGACGCTGAGCCGCGACGGCGCAAGCCGGATGGTCACGCTGGCCGCGGACGGCGGCGCACGCTAGACGGGATTCGCCACGCGCGCCAGCTTTATCGCATGCTCGGGGCACACGCTCACGCACAGGCCGCATGCGTGGCAATCATCGGCGCGAACCGCGAACGCCTGGCGATTGCCCTGAACCCACGCCTTCAATCGCGACATTAACGGCAACGCCCGCTTGTCGTCGTCGCCGAGCTTGCGCACCTCGAAGACGTCGTAAGGGCAGGCCTCGACGCAGTCCTCTTTAGCTTCGCATCGCGTGCGGTCGATCACGGGCGCAAACAGACCCGCGTCCTGCTTGCATTCGGCCTTCGATGACTCGCTTGCCACCTGGACCTCTTAACCGATTCGCACCAGCACGCTTTCGATAAAGCGCGGATCGATTTCGCGTTCGCCGCCCAGGTGGGCGAACTCCTCTTCGAGGAGGTTCAGGCAGGAGTTCAGGAAGTCGGCGGTGCGGCGCAGTGCCGCGTCGTCGAGCCGCGCGGCCAGCGCATGATGCACCTTGGCGCGAAACTCGTCGCTGAGAGTACCCGGTTGACCGGTCATGATCGCCGCGCGCATCGCGGTCAGCCGGCTGCCTTCGATCGGATCGATCGCGAGGCGGTCGTCCAGCGCCAGGCGCGCGATCCCGGTCAGCACCAGTTGGCTGAGGCGAATTTCGCGCGCGGCCATTTGCGCGCGGAAGTTGGGCGAGGCGATATCGATCGCGAACATCGCGCGGAACAATTCGGCGGCCGAATCGATCTGATCGAGAATCGCGTAGCTGAGATGCAGATCGCGCATGCTGCTGAAGTCGCGCATCTCGACAGCCCCGCTGCCGTCCAGCCCGCTGTAGAAGCGCGGCTGGCGCGCCATGAAGCCGGCCAGCGCCTCGCGGTAAGGCGAGTCGAGGTACGAAATCTCGCGCACCTTGACGCTCGAGAGGCCGAGTTTCTTAAGCGTCTGCTCGGTGCTCGACCGCAGATCGATCGTCAGGCTGACGCCAAGGCGAAAGAGCAGTTTCAGCGGAGTATCGCGCAGGTGCTCGATCGCACTTTGCAGGTCGCCGCCGGCCAGATGCTCGAGCGCCAGGTTCAAGTAGTGGTGCGTCATCTCGACCGCGACCCGCACCGCTTCAAGGTCGCCGAAATCCACCGCGCGCGCGACCAGCACCTGGTTGCTGACCATCGCCATCTCGCTGCGGAGCTGGCGTTTGCCTTGCGCGGCGAATCCCGCGGTGAGCGCGGTGTTGAACAGCGACACATCGCCGTCCGCAATCGCGGGCGCCATCTCGGGCGCGATCACTTCCGTGTCGTCGGGCAGATCGGCGCGGCTCGGCGGCTCGTACTCCGCGCGAATTTTCAGAAACTGCTCGGGCTTGAGGTAGGCGAACACGCTCTGCGCTTCGAAGAAGTCGGGAAAGCCGCGGTCGCTCAGGCGCGCGCGCCGGAACTGGTAGGCCTCTTCCTCGAGCTCGGCCTCGACGCCCCAATAGATTTCCTCCATCAGGCCGGCGAAGTAGTTGTAGTCGCGCTCGAACGCCTCTTCGATGAAATCCGAGATGTGCTGGGAAATTGCGTCGTGGCGGATGAATTCGATCAGGTAATTCTCGTCGTACTGCGCGAAGCGATTGGCGGTCGCGTCCGGCGAGGACGCCGCGTCGTCGATTCGATGCACTTTGATGTAGCCGCGCAGCAGGATCGACATCATCTCCATGTCGAGCCCCATCAGCGCGTCGGCGAGTTTGCGCCGTCCGCCATCGGCCATCGCCTCGATCCATTCGCGCATGCGATGCACGTTGGGACGATCGCGGTTCCAGCAATCGAGATCGAACAGCGACTTGACCTGCTCGGGCATCGCGAGGCTGAGCAGGTCGCCGGCGTCGGCGCTGCCGATTTCCTTGAGCGTGTAGAAAAGCGTCTCGGGCGAGAACGATTGCACCAGGCGCTCGGCCTCGGGCGCGGAGAGGATCAGGTCGCGCTTCTGGCGCGCGGGCAGGCCGTAGAGGAACTCCAGCTTTTCCTGAAAGGGAAGGTTGAGAAATTCCGATTCGCCTCTTACCGCCATAGGCCTCGCCGCAATGGTCCAATCTCAAGCGCAAAGTATCGCGCGGTTCCCCAACGGATCAACTAAGCGTGGATCTTTCGCTCGGCCGGGTTGTTAGATAAGATCTTTACAACGCATCAGCGCCAATTTCTTGGCCTCTCCCAATTCGAAACATCTCGTAGCATTGACCATTGCGGGCAGCGATCCTGGCGGCGGCGCCGGGCTCCAGGCGGACGTGAAAACTTTCGCCGCGCTGGGTGTGTACGGCTACTCGGTCATCACGCAGGTGATTGCGCAGAACAGCCGGGTGGTTGCCGAGGTCGAACCCGTATCGCCCGAGATGGTCGAGGCGCAGCTCGATACGCTGGCGCTGGAATTCGCGCCGCGCGCCGTGAAGACGGGAGCGCTGGCCAACGCGGCGATCGTGAAAGCGGTGGCGCGCGCGATCGAACGCCTCAAATTGCCGGCGCCGGTGGTCGATCCCGTGATCGTATCGAGCAGCGGCGCGCTGCTGATTGGCCCCAAAGGCGAGCGCGCGATTCGAAAGCGGCTGATTCCCATCGCGCGCATCGTCACGCCCAATATTCCCGAGGCTGAGGTGCTGACGCGCGTTCGAATCGATTCGGACGCGGCGATTCGCGAAGCCGCGGTCAAGATCATCAAGCTCGGCGCACGCGCGGTGGTCATCAAGGGCGGGCATCGCAAGGACGACGCGTACGCGACGGATTTGTTTCACGACGGCCGCCGCTTCATTGAGCTCAAGAGCCGGCGAATAGCAGGCGGCGGCGCGCACGGGACGGGATGCGCTTTCTCGGCGGCGCTCGCGGCGCATCTTGCGCGCGGGCTCAGCCTAGAGGAGGCGGTGCGCGGCGCGAAACGCTACGTCACCGCGGCGCTCAAGCACAGCTTCAAACTGGGCAAGGGGCGGGCGCTGCTCGATCACTTCGCGCGCGGCTGATCGCTCTGCGCGATCGCCGGCACGGCGAATTCTTTCAGCGCGGCGGGCAGATTGTGGCTCGGCACCTCTGCGTCGCCCATCTTCGCCAGCGCGAATCGTTCGTCGCCGTCCAGCCGCGACCAGACCGCAGCGCTCAGATCGAAGCCCGCCGCGCGCGCGTGCGCCACTGCTCGAGCCGGCGGCGACGCGGGCGGCTCCGCCGCGGCTCGTTGCGCATCGGTGAGGCTCTTCGGCTCGACGCCGAAGCGGCGCTTCATCGCCTCGCGGATGAACACTCCGAGCCCGTCGCATTCCTCGGCGGAATCGACGGGGAGATGACAGATCGCGAGCCGCTCGCCGCGGTCGAGCGATTTCCATTGCTCGAGCCCGATTTTCAGGCCGACCCGATCGAGCTTGCGCCGCACCGCCATAGGGACGCACTGCAGACTTTCGTGCATCTCGTCTTCAAACTTGAATTTGCGAATCATTTGAACCTCCGGCCCGCGCGCAACTGTCAGGTTGCAATATGCAACCGGGCGGATCAAGATCGCCGGCCACGCGGCGCCGGCGATGGGTCCGTGTTTGCCAGCATCAATCGTGGTATAGCGATTCCATAGTGTCTGCGATGGACGCAAGCAATTCCAGAAATGGCGGCGCCGCCTGGGACGCGCGGGTGATTGACGAAATCGTCGCCGGCCTGGCCGACAAGCCCGGTGCGCTGATGCCGGTGCTGCACGCGGTGCAGGAGCGCATCGGTTACATACCGCCGGACGCGGTGCCGGCGATTGCGCGAGCGCTGAATCTTTCGCGCGCCGAGGTCCACGGAGTCATCAGCTTCTATCACGATTTCCACAGCGAGCGGCGTGGGCGAAAAATCATTCGCGTCTGCCGCGCCGAGTCGTGCCAGGCGATGGGCGCGGATGCGCTCGCGGCGCATATTCAAGCGCGCCTTGGAATTGATTTCGGGCAGACCAGCGGCAACGGCGACTTCACGCTCGAGCCGGTCTATTGTCTCGGCAACTGCGCGTGCTCGCCGGCGATCGTGGTCGGCGACGATCTGCACGGCCGCGTCACACCCGCGCGCTTCGACGAAATCCTGTCGGGGGTCGCCTCGACGAGGCAGCCGCGATGACTGCCGTCGTGTACGTTCCCCGCGATTCGAGCGCGGTGTCGCTCGGGGCGGACGTGGTGGCCGAGGCGATTCGAAGTGAAGCGGCGGCGCGCAGGCTGGACCTAAAGATCGTGCGCAACGGTTCGCGCGGGATGTTCTCGCATGAGCCGATGGTCGAGGTCGCGTCCGGCGCCGGGCGGATCGCGTACGGGCCGGTCGCGGCTGGCGACGTAGCATCGCTGTTCGATTCGAACTTTCTCGACGGCCGCGAGCATCGCCTGCGGCTCGGCGTCGCCGGGGAGATCCCCTGGCTCAAGTCGCAGACTCGCCTCACGTTCGCGCGCATGGGCGTGATCGATCCCGTCTCGCTCGACGACTTCGTCGCGCACGGCGGATATCGCGGGCTGACGCGCGCGATCGAGCTCGGTGCCGACGCGATTGTTGCCGAGGTCACGCAGTCCGGTCTTCGCGGGCGTGGCGGCGCGGGATTTCCGACCGGCATCAAGTGGAAGGCCGCGTTGGATGCGCCGGCGATGCCGAAGTATGTCGTCTGCAACGCCGACGAAGGCGATTCCGGCACCTTTTCCGACCGCATGATCATGGAGGGAGATCCCTTCGAGCTGATCGAAGGGATGACTATCGCGGCGCTCGCCGTTGGCGCGACGCAAGGCTACATCTACCTTCGATCTGAGTATCCGCACGCGCGTCGCGCACTCAGCGAAGCGATCGCGACTGCCTATTCGAATGGCTATTTGGGCGCGAACGTTGTTGGTACCGGCAAATCGTTCGAGCTTGAGATTCGGCTTGGCGCGGGCGCGTACATCTGCGGCGAAGAGACTGCGATGCTCGAAAGCATCGAGGGCCGCCGCGGGATGGTTCGCTTCAAGCCGCCGATTCCCGCGCTGGAAGGGCTGTTCGGCAAGCCGACGGTGATCAACAACGTGGTCTCGTTCGCGACCGTTCCGATCGTCATCGAGCGCGGTGCGGAATTTTTCCGCGACTACGGCGCCGGCAACTCGCGCGGCACGATACCGTTCCAGCTCGCCGGCAACGCCAAACGCCCGGGGCTGATCGAAACGTCGATGGGCGTGACGCTTCGCGAAATCGTCCACGACTACGGCGCCGGCACCGCCAGCGGCAAGCCGCTTCGCGCCGTGCAGGTGGGCGGACCACTGGGCGCGTATTTCCCCGAATCGATGCTCGACGTGGCGCTGGACTTTGAATCGATCGCGGCGCGGGGCGGAATCCTGGGCCACGGCGGAATCGTCGTCTTCGACGAGACGGTCGACATGGCGCGGATGGCGCGCTACGCGATGGAATTTTGCGCGATCGAATCGTGCGGAAAGTGCACGCCGTGCCGAATCGGATCGATTCGCGGCGCCGAGCTGATCGACGATATTGTCAATCGGCGCCGACCGCGCGAGAATCTCGAGGTGCTTCGCGATCTGTGCGACACGATGAAGTTCGGCTCGCTGTGCGCGCTCGGGGGTCTGACGCCGTTGCCGGTTTTGAGTGCGCTCAAATATTTTCCCGGGGACTTCGGTCTAACGCCGCGCGACGTTGACTTCATCGGCGCGGACTTGCCGCTCTCGCCGCCAGGAGCCGGCTCCAGCCATGCGATCGCGGAGCGATAACGATCTTGCCACACCGCTGCGCCGCGGCGCGCAAGCCGTCGCGCTGGAGATCGACGGACGCGTCGTAGCCGTGCCCGAAGGGACCTCGGTGATTCGCGCGGCCGCCGAGGCCGGCATCCACGTTCCGAAATTGTGCGCGACGGATTCGCTGGAACCGTTCGGGTCGTGCCGTTTGTGCCTGGTCGAGATAGACGGCCAGCGCGGCTACCCGGCGTCATGCACCACTCCGGTGCGGGCCGGGATGAAGGTGCGCACCGAGAGTCCCGCGCTCGCGCGGCTACGGCGCGGCGTGATGGAGCTGTACATTTCCGATCACCCGCTGGACTGCCTGACCTGTCCCGCCAACGGAAATTGCGAGCTCCAGGACATGGCGGGCGCGGTGGGCCTGCGCGAAGTGCGCTACCGGAGCGGCGGCGCCAACCATCTGCACGCGGAGAAGGATCAATCGAATCCGTATTTCACTTTCGATCCTTCGAAATGCATCGTGTGCTCGCGATGCGTCCGCGCGTGCGAAGAAGTCCAGGGCACTTTCGCACTGACGATCGACGGGCGCGGATTTTCATCGGTGATTTCGCCGGGACAAAACGGCCGGTTCTCGGCGTCCGAGTGCGTTTCGTGCGGCGCCTGCGTGCAGGCGTGTCCCACGGCGACGCTGATGGAAAAATCGGTCGTCGAACTCGGCCAGCCCGATCACAGCGTCGTCACGACCTGCGGCTACTGCGGCGTCGGATGCTCGTTCAGGGCCGAGATGAAGGGCGACCTGGTCGCGCGAATGGTTCCGAATCCGGACGGGCACGCCAATCACGGCCACTCGTGCGTCAAGGGCCGCTTCGCGTGGGGCTACACGACGCATCCGGATCGCGTCACGCGCCCGCTGATTCGCAAGTCGATCGACCAGCCGTGGCGCGAGGTCTCGTGGCGCGACGCGATCGAATACGCCGCGTCGGAGCTCAAGCGCATCCAGCAACAGCATGGGCGCGGCGCGGTCGGCGCGATTACGTCCTCGCGATGCACCAACGAGGAAACTTTTCTCGTGCAGAAACTGGTGCGCGCCGCGTTCGGCAACAACAACGTCGACACCTGCGCGCGCGTCTGTCATTCGCCCACCGGCTACGGACTGAAGACCGCGTTCGGCACCTCGGCGACGACCCAGGATTTCGATTCGGTGATGCAGGCCGACGTGATCATGGTGATCGGCGCCAACGTCACCGAGGGGCATCCGGTGTTCGCGGCGCAGATGAAGCGTCGAATCCGGGACGGCGCCAAACTTATCGTCGTCGATCCCCGCGTCACTGAAATCGTGCGGCTGCCGCATGTGCAGGCGTCGTATCACTTGCAGCTCCGGCCCGGCACCAACGTCGCGCTGATCAACGCGCTCGCGCACGTGATCGTGACGGAAGGACTCACCGACGAGGCTTTCGCGGCCGCGCGATGCGATCCGCATGAATACGAGGCGTGGAAGAAGTTCGTCGCGGAGCCGCGCAATTCTCCGGAGTCGACGGAGACGACAACCGGTGTGCCCGCCGACCAGGTTCGCGCGGCGGCGCGCCTGTATGCCACCGCGCCCAACGGCGCGATCTACTATGGCCTGGGAGTCACCGAGCACAGCCAGGGCAGCACGATGGTGCTGGGCATCGCGAATCTCGCGATGGCGACCGGCAACATCGGCCGGTCGGGAGTCGGCGTCAATCCTCTGCGCGGCCAGAACAACGTGCAAGGCTCGTGCGACATGGGTTCGTTCCCGCACGAGTTCAGCGGCTATCGCCACATTTCCGATACTGAGGTGCGCGCGAGTTTCGATGCCGCGTGGGGCGTGCATATCGATCCCGAACCGGGCCTGCGGATTCCCAACATGTTCGATGCGGCGCTGGACGGCAGCTTCAAGGGTCTCTACGTACAGGGCGAAGACGTCGCGCAATCCGAGCCGAACGGTCATCACGTCGCGGCGGCGCTGTGCGCGATGGAATGCGTGGTGGTGCAGGACTTGTTTTTCAACGAGACTGTGAAGTACGCGCACGTCTTTCTGCCCGGCTCGTCGTTCCTCGAAAAAAACGGCACCTTCACCAACAGCGAGCGGCGAATCTCGATGGTGCGCAAGGTCGCGGCGCCGCTCGCTGGCAAGGAAGACTGGCAAATTACCTGCGAGCTTGCGACCGCGCTCGGCTATCCGATGAAGTATTCGCATCCGTCGGAGATCATGGACGAGATAGCGCTGCTGACTCCCACTTTTTCCGGCGTCAGCTACCGGACGCTCGAGCGGCTCGGCTCCGTCCAATGGCCGTGCAACGACGGCGCGCCCGCCGGCACTCCGACCATGCATGCCGATCACTTCGTGCGCGGCAAAGGCAGGTTCACGATTACCGAGTATGTACCTACTGAGGAACGCACCAATTCCGAGTATCCTCTGATACTGACTACTGGCCGAATACTTAGTCAATATAATGTTGGTACCCAGACGCGGCGCACGCTGAATGCCGCGATGCACGCCGAGGATCGCCTCGAGATACATCCGAGCGACGCCGAACTGCGCGGCATCCGCGACGGCGACTGGCTCCGGGTGCAGGCGCGCCGTGGCGAGACGCGCTTGCGCGCGCTGCTGACCGAACGCGTCCAGCCCGGGGTCGTGTACACCACGTTCCATCATCCGGAGTCGCGCACCAACGATTTGATGACCGAGCACTCCGATTGGGCGACCAACTGTCCCGAGTTCAAGGTCACCGCCGTGCAGGTCGCGCCGGAGCGCGGCGGCAACGGACGCTCGGAAACATATGCGAAGACTCTGGAAGCTGTTCAAGCTGCTGACGCTATCGATATTCATCATCTCGTCATGATGGCTAACGATATCGGCGCGTACTTCGCCGGTTATCCGGATCAGGACGAAGCCGTCGAGGGTGTCGCGAACCATCTGCGCAATTTCTGGGAAGCTCGGATGCGCCGCGAGATTGTTGACTACGTGGCCAAGGGCGGCGATGAGCTGAGTCCGCTGGTGCGCGAAGCGGTTGTCTTCATTGCGACCGAGTCCGTCCCCGATTCGGAAGAAGTTGGCGAGGGATGAAAACCGATTCCGCACACATCCGGACTGGTGACGATCCGGCCGCGGTCTCTGCCGGCGAAATCCGCGAGCATCGCGCGCTCAGATGGCACGGTGGCAGGACTTCCGAGCGCATCGAAAAGCTCGCGGTCGAAGAGCCGCTCGAGATTCGGCTCGCCGGCCGCCGTTTCACGCTCACGATGCGCACCCCCGGACACGACGAGGAACTGGCCGCCGGCTTTCTGTTTGCCGAGGGTTTCATAGATGACGCGAGCGAGCTCGACGAGATTCGGCGCGTGCGCGGGCGCAAGGGTGCGTTCGAACCGAACGCCATCGACGTCATTCTGAACGTGCCCGCCGACGGACTGCGAAGCCGCCTCAAGCGCAACTTCGTGATGAGCTCGAGCTGCGGCGTATGCGGCAAAACCAGCATCGACTCGATTCGGCGCCGCGTCGCACCCGCCTCGGATTCCGCACGCGTCGCGCCGGCCACTCTGCTCGCGCTGTCGGAGCGGCTCCGCGCCGGCCAACGCGTCTTTGCGGCGACGGGCGGACTCCACGGCGCCGCGATTTTCAGGCTCGACGGTGCGATGCTCGCGATACGCGAGGATGTCGGGCGTCACAACGCGGTCGACAAAGTGATCGGATACGCGCTGACGAATGCGATGGTCCCGCTGGCGCATCATCTGATGATGGTCAGCGGGCGGCTCAGCTTCGAGATCGTGCAGAAGGCCGCGGCAGCCGGCGTGCCGATTCTCGCCGCCGTGTCGGCGCCGTCGTCGCTGGCGGTGGAGCTGGCCGCGGAGCTCGGCACGACGCTCGTCGGCTTCCTGCGCGACGGCAGCTTCAACATCTACACGCGCCCCGACCGCATCGCGCCGTGACGCCTTCCCGCCCAGTGAGCGAAACCGCCAAGTACGACCTGACTCTTTACGAAGGGACCGCGTGGTACTACTCGCGGTGTCGTCCAGTGTATCCGCCGTCGCTCGTCCGAATTCTTCGCGAGCGATTTCGACTCGACGGCACAGGCAGGCTGCTCGATCTTGGCTGCGGCCCCGGTCCCGTCGCGCTTGCGCTCGCGCATCTCTTCGACCAAGTCGTCGCGATGGATCCCGATGATGCGATGCGTGCCGAGGGCGAGCGCATTGCACGCGAACGCGGCGTCAGCAACATCGAGTGGCGCTTCGGCGGCTCGAAAGACCTGTCGCCCGCGCTCGGACAGTTCCGCCTCGTCACGATGGGCAACTCGTTCCATTGGATGGATCGAGCGCGCACGCTCGAAGCGCTCTACGATCTCGTGACGGACGGCGGCGGCATCGCGGTGGTGGGCGAGGGCGCCCCAATTCCTCCTCCGCCCATGACGCCGTGGCGCGCCGCGATCAACACGGTGCTCAAACGCTACCTCGGCCATCGGCTGCTGCCCTGGGAGCGCCAGGGTCCGTCGCCCGAGGACCTCCACGAGGCACACATCGCCCGTTCGCGTTTCAGAGATCTCGCGAGCTACCAGGAATCCTTCGACATCGAATGGACCATCGACTCGATGATCGGAAATCTCTACTCGACGTCCTTCTGCAGCCGCCGCGTGCTCGGTGACCGCGTCGATGCCTTCGAGCGCGACCTGCGCGCCGCGATTCTGGCCGTGGAGCCCTCAGGCATTCTAAGAGGAGAACCGCCCGAATTTTTCGCGTATATGGCGTGGAAGCGCTGAATACCAGCGCCTTCGCCGCTCCTCTTGAGCGCGCTATCCACCGGGCGATACTCTGTATGATCATGTCGGAGCTGGCGAATGTATCCGCGTAAGCGCGCGCTCGAGCGTATCGCGCGCGAGAAAGTGCTCTACCCGCGCCAGCCTGGCGGCGACATTTCGGTCTGCGTCATCTATCCAAACACCTACCGGCTCGGGATGGCCAACTTGGGCTTCCAGGCCGTGTTCCACATCTTCGAATCCGATCGATCGGTCGCCGCCGATCGCGCATTCCTGCCCGACGCCGACGAACGCGACACCTTCCGCGCCGGCGCCGAGCGCCTGGTCTCGTTCGAGCGCGGCCGCCCGCTCTCCGACTTCGACATCCTCGCTTTTTCGATTTCCTTCGAGACCGACTATCTGAACGTCTTGGGCGTTTTGCGGATGGCCGGGATTCCGGCTCGCCGCGCCGACCGCGCCGGCCGCAATTTTCCGTTGATCATCGCCGGCGGCTCCGCCGTGTTTCTCAATCCCGAACCAATCGCCGATTTCATCGATCTGTTTCTGATTGGCGAAGGCGAGGAGATGGTTCCGGAGTTCATCGCGCGCTGGGATGAGACCCGCGGATCGCCCAATCAACTGCGCGAGCTCGCCGCCGTCCAGGGCGCTTATCTGCCCGACTTTTACAGCCCGGTTTACGACGACAGCGGCCGCCTCGCCGCGGTGAACTACAGCGGCCCCGGCGCCGCGCAGGTGAATCGCCGCCTGATTCGCGATCTCAACCGCTTCACGACCTCGTCGCTGATTCTCACCGAGGAATCGGTCTTCGGCGACATGTTCCTGGTCGAGGCGAGTCGCGGATGCCAATGGGGATGCCGCTTCTGCGCGGCCGGTTTCATGTATCGCCCGATTCGTTACCGCGCGCCCGAAACTCTGATCGCCGAGGCCGAGCGCGGGCTGGGCGAGCGTAAGGTGATTGGGCTGGTCGGCGCCGAGATGGCGAGCGTGCCTGGCGTCGCCGGCATCGCGTCGGCGGTCGCGGATCGCGGCGGTCGGCTGTCGCCGTCGTCGCTGAAGGCCGATTGCATTTCGCCCGCGCTCGCGTCCGCGCTGGCGCGGGGCGGAAATCAGAGCGTGACCGTCGCTCCCGAGGCCGGCAGCGAGCGGATGCGCAAAGTCATCAACAAAAATCTTACCGAGGCCGAGATTCTCGGCGCGGCCGAGATGATGCTGGGCGAAGGCGTCGGCAACCTGAAATTTTACTTCATGATCGGCTTGCCCGAGGAGCGCGACGAAGACGTGCTCGCGATCGCGGAGCTGGTCGCCAAGGTGCTCGAGCGCGCCCGCGCGCGCCGCACCCGCATCGGCTCGGTGACGGTGTCGCTCAATCCGTTTGTGCCCAAGCCGTGGACGCCGTTTCAATGGGATCCGATGCAGGACGCGCGATCGATCAAGCGCAAGGTGGCGATGCTGCGCCAGCGCCTGACGCGCCTGGGGCAGGTCGAACTCGACGCGGAGTCGCCGCGCGAAGCGTATTTCCAGACGATGGTCTCGCGAGGCGATCGCCGAATTGGCGGCATCCTGGAACGGCTGGAAGCGGCGGGCTGTGAAACTTCGGGACCCATCTGGCACGAGTTGTCGAAGATTCATCGCGAAGTCCATGCCGGCGAATCGCCATCTTTGCCCGACCCCGATTTTTTCGTCACCCGTCATTACGTCCACGACGAGCTGCTGCCGTGGGACTTTATCGATCATCACATACACAAATGGTTTCTGATCGCCGAACGGAAGAAGGCGCATCATGAGCATCAGAGCCCGCCGTGCGACGTCGAGCGATGCACCGTGTGCGGAGCCTGCTAGAATAGCTGCGTGAGCAGAGGAGGGGAGGAAGGGAAGATGCTTCATCGTAGTTTTCGTTCAGTGCGGGCAGCGGTTCTGATCGCCGCGGCGGTCGCGATGCTCGCGTGGTCGGCGCCGGTGTTCGCGGCGGGAGCCGGCGACGAAGACGTGCCCTCGACTTCGATCGTCCCCGCGGAAGGCTCGAGCGGCGGCGCGCCTGTCGGTTCTCCATCCTCAGCGATGCCTCCGCCGGCGCCGGCTGAATCCGGGGTGCTGATCCCTGCCGCGCCGAAAGCAAAGACCACTTCGCATCATGCGTCGAGAATGAACAGCGTCCGCGAACCGGAAATCGAACCAGCGCAGGCCAGGCTGAAGGTGCTGCAGGCCGCGCCGGTTTATTCCGCGCCCGCGAAAAGCAGCAAGCATATCGAGCAGCTGTCGCCGGAGAAATTCGTGATCGTGACGGGCTCCACTCACTACTATCTGCAGGTGAAGCTCAAAAGCGGACAGATCGGTTACATCGATCCGTCGGCAGTCGAGCTGGTCAGACCGACCGACAAAGTCTTCGTGCTCACGCACGACGCCGGTGTGCTGGAAAAACCAAATCGATGGTCCAAGAAGCTCGCCGAAGTTCACCAGGGCCACAATGTTCATATCGTCGGCATCGCGCTGGAGTATATGCAAATCCGCATGAAGAGCGGGCTCGAAGGCTTCATCCCCACTTCCGCGCTCGAATAATCGCCGACACCGCCGGCCGCGCGAGGCGCCGGAGTTTTTCGCGCTCGACGATCCGCCGTCGTATCGCTATAAGTCTCAGCGAGGGAGCACGTGATGACGCAGCGGGAACGACAGGGTTGGATCATTGTCGCGAGCCTGTTCGTGGTGCTGGTGTTCGTTTTCGGATCCGGGTACAACACCGGCGGCCTGTTCTTTCCGCATCTGCTGAAATACTTCGGATGGACGCGCACCCAGCTCTCCACCCTGCAGGGCGCCGCGCTGCCGCTGTCGGCCGGGCTTAGCGCTCCGCTAATCGGCTGGCTGCTCGACCGCGTCGAGGCGCGGGTGGTGATGGTTGCCGGCACCGTGATGACCGGCGTCTCCTTTCTCATCGCCAGCCGCGTCGATTCATTCGGGCCGCTGTTCGGCGCGTACATACTGCTTGGCGTCGGCATCGGCGCGTCGACGCTGCTGCCGTGCTCGCTGGTGATCGCCAACTGGTTCGGCGCGCGGCGCGGACTGGCGATGGGCCTGGCGTTCGCGGGAACCTCGCTTGGCGGCGCGGCGATGACGATGGTTGGGAACTTCGCGATCCAACGCGGCGGCTGGCGCGCCGGATACGTCGCGCTCGCGATCCCGATGTTCGTCATCGTCGTCCCGCTGATCATTTTCGTCGTGAGGACGCGGCCGCCGCAGGCCGAGGGCGTTAGCGTCGCGCAGGCCAGCGACGCGCTGCCCGGATTCGAACTGCGCGAAGCGTTCCGCTGCCGTTCATTCTGGATGATTTCCGCGGCGCAGTTCTTCTTTGCGGCGGTGGCGGCGGGCGCGGGGTTGCACCTGATCAAATATCTCACCGAACTCGGCTACACGGCGTCATTCGCGGCCGGCATGATGAGCCTGGTGTACGTGTTCGCGGCTTTCGGCAAGCTCGGGATGGGCCTGTTTGCCGATCGCGTGAGCGCAAGAATCGCGCTGACGTTTAACTTCCTGGCCGCCTGCGTGGGGATGATCCTGATCTTCGGCGTGGCGCGAACCGCCCTGCTGATTCCGTTCGTGCTGATATTTGGACTGTCGCTCGGCGCGCCGCTGGTGCTGGTTCCGATGCTGGTGGCGGAGTCGCTCGGGCTCAAGCGCTTCGGCTCAATCGGCGGTATCGCGGGCGTCTTCAACACGATCGGCGCGTTCGTCGGGCCGGTCGGCGCAGGCAAGATTTACGATCTGAGCGGAAGCTACGCGCTCGCCTTCGAAATCTTCGTCGTGATGTGCATCCTCGGCGCTGCGGTAACACTTTCGTGCCGCTCGCTGGAGACAGAGCAAGCCCGCCAAACCACCGCCCCGATACCCGCCACCGCATAGCCAGCTCATTGGCGCGCGAATGCGAGGAGCGCGCGGACTTTGGCGCCGATGTCGGGCGCGTTCACTACGTCGGTGATGATTGCGACGGCGTCGGCGCCGGCGGCGAGAACTTCCGGCACGCGAGCTTCGGTGATCCCGCCGATCGCGACGATGGGAATCCTTACCGCCGCGCGTATCGCGCGAAGGTTGTCGAGCCCCAACCCTGCGGCGTTGTTCCTCAGGCCGCCGGGATATATCGGTCCGTAGCCGATGTAGTCCGCGCCGCCATCTTCAGCCGCGCGTGCTTGCTCAACGTTGTGGGTCGAGATTCCGATTATTTTGCTTTCGGTGGGACCGGCGATTCGCCGCGCGGCTTCGAGCGGAAGATCGGTCTGCCCAAGATGCGCTCCGCGCGCGTCGGCAAGAATCGCGATATCGACTCGATCGTTGACGATTAGAATCGCACCGTGCTTGCGGCACAGCTTCGCGATCGCGCGGGCGGCGGCCAGAAAATCGCGCCCGGATGCGTCCTGCAGCCGCAGCTGCATGAGCCGCGCGCCGGCGTCGAGGATGGTCTGGGCCAGCGCGACGGGATCGTGCCCGCCGACGGGATCGACGATCGCGTAGAAATGCGAGGGGAGCCGCGTCATCCGGCGGGGAATTTGGTCAATACGATCTTGTGGTCGGTGATTTTCTTGCGCAGCGTGTTGCGATTGAGTCCGAGCATCCGCGCCGCGCGAACCTGGTTGCCGCCGGCGCGCTTGAGTGCGAGCTCGACCAGCGGACGCTCGATTTCCGCCACCAGCCGATGGTAGAGATCGCGCGGCTCCTCGCCGCCGGGCGAATCGAACCATCCCGCAATGCGGCCCGAGATGATGTCGCCGAGCGTCGCGCCGTCGGCCGCCGCGGTTGCCACGCCGCCCGCGCCGCCCGGACGGGCGAGCTCGATGTCGTCGGCGCGAATCGTGGTGCCCGGCGCCAGCAGCGCGGCGCGCATCACGGCGTTTTCGAGTTCGCGCACGTTACCCGGCCAATCGGCGGACTCGAGTTTGACTCGCGCCTCGGGGCTGATAGTGGTGGCGCGCGCGCCCATCTCCTGGGCGGCCTTGGAGACGAAGTAGTCGGTCAGCTCCGCAATATCGTCGCGCCGTTCGCGCAGGGCCGGCATCTGGATCGGAATCACCCGCAGCCGAAAGTAGAGGTCTTCGCGGAATTTCCGCGCGGCGACCAGCGTTTCGAGGTTCTGGTTGGTGGCCGCGATCACGCGCGCCTTGAGCTTGAGCGTCTCGACGCTGCCGACCCGGTTGAACTCACGCTCCTGCAGGACGCGCAGCAACTTGGGTTGCAATTCGACCGGCAGGTCGCCGATTTCGTCGAGGAAGATCGTACCGGTGTCGGCCATCTCGAATTTGCCGGCGCGCCGCTCTGACGCACCGGTGAACGAGCCGCGCTCGTGCCCGAACAGTTCACTCTCGAGCAGACCGTGGGGGATAGCGGAGCAGTTGACGGCGACGAAGGGCGAGCGCCAGCGGGCTGATTTGAAATGGATCGCGCGCGCCACCAGCTCCTTGCCGGTGCCGCTCTCGCCGCTGAGCAAAACGGTCGCGTCGTTGGTGACGACCCGCCCGATCAGCTTGTAGACTTCCTGCATCGCGGCGCTGCGGCCGATTATCTCGCCGCCCACGAGCTGGCGATTCACCTCGTCTTTGAGGCGGTCGAGATCCGCAGCTTGTGCGCCGACTTCCACAGCGCGCTTGACCGCAGCCGCGACCAGATCGAGGTTGGCGAACGGCTTGGTCAGGTAGTCGTGAGCGCCGCGCTTCATCGCCTCGACGGCGTTGTTCATCGTGCTGGCCGCGGTGATCACAATGATCAGCGTGCGGACGGCTTCGCTGTGCGCCGCCGACAATACGTCGAGTCCGCCGGTGCCCGGCATGATTATGTCGAGCAGGGCTACGTCGAAACGATTGCTGCGCAGGGCGGCCAGGGCGGCGGCGCTGTCGGCCGCCTCGTCGACGCGATGGCCGTCGGCTTCGAGGCGATGGCGCAAGACGAGGCGGATTGCGGGATCGTCGTCGGCGATCAAGATCGACGCGCCGGTCCCGGGCTCCTTCACCCGTTCGGGGAAGTTCTGGCTCGATGCGTTAGCGCCCATGGTGGTGGTGCTCACGGGCTACAATCGTAACAGTAAGTTGGATCTTGTCGCCAATGGCGTGAGGGTCGCCCAAAATATACGCATCGCGACGTTGCTGCGAGTGGATGCGCTGCGGTTTCGACTGGGTCGATCGGTCGGAAGAGGTGAAATATACAATTAGTTGCGGTCTTGGTCCCGCTGGTCGCTAGGGCTAGTTTCGTTCCGTCAAAAATTATTTTACGCAAAAGCGAGGGGTGTCGCTGTCGCTGACGGTGTCACCGCGCGGATTTTCGAGCGAGTGCGCGAGCGTGCAGCATCGTGGCTGTTGACCATAGGCAATAGTGGCATGGCGGGCGAAACGGCGTAAGGCTGAATTAGTTCATCCCCTGAACGCAGAGAAGACGCCTACGCGGCGCGCGGCAGGGGTGACCCCTGCACCCGGTATCCATATGCTCACGAGGGCGCACACCCGATTTCATTGCGGGCGTTTTTCGGGGGACATCATCGGGAGGGTTACTTTGAAGGTCATTCCGTCGCGCGTCGTGGCCGTGCCTTTGACGCGATCGACGCCGCCGCGATTCGCCCACAGGCGGCCGCCGTGCAGTGCGATAATTCGCTGACATAGCACCAGGCCCAGCCCGGTTCCGGCCGGCTTGGTGGTGAAGAACGGTGTGAACAGCTGCGCGAGCTGATCCTCCGGGATGCCGACGCCGCTGTCGCTGATCTCGACCCGCAGGAACTGGAGCCGCCGCCCCTCGGCGGTCGTTCTGAACTCCCGTTCGATTCGCGTATGCAGGCGAATCGTGCCCGACGGACCGATCGCTTCCGCCGCGTTCTTGATCAAATTCAAGAAGGTACGTTCCAATGCGCCTGCGTCGCCAACCACGTCGGGCAGGCTGGGATCGAAATCCTGGAGTACCACGACGCCTTCGGGCGGCTGCGGGAACAACCCCGCCATCCTCATCGCCTGGTGCAGCACCATGTGTATGTTGACCGGCTCCTGCGCCAGGCGTTGCGGCCCGCTGACCATCAGCACCTGCTCGACCAGGGAGGCGATCCGATTGACGCCGTCGAGGATCACGCTGCAGTACTGCTGCGCCCGTCCGTCATCGGGGAACATCCCGGCCATCAGCTCGGCCGCGCCCTTGATACCAGTCAGCGGATTCTTGACCTCGTGCGCCAAGCCAGCGGGAGAGAGGCGCAGGTTCAAGTCGCCGGTCGTCGAAGCCTCCACCGCACCCTTTTCGTGAGACAGGTCGTGCAGCAGGATAATGACTCCGCCGGGCCGTCCCTCCGCATTCAGCAGGGGCGACACCTCGGCGCGAACCGCCAGCTCCCGCGGTCCCGCGGTCAGGACGGTCTCCATGTCGCCCAAGTCCTGACCGCTTTCGAGGCACGCGCCCACCATCCGGCCGAGCCAGTCGTTCTGGCGTACGAGGTCGGCGACTGTGGCGGCGTTTACCTGGGAAACCCCGAGCATCGTCTCGGCCGCCGGATTGACCACCTGAGGCTCCATCGCGGCCGAAAGTACGATGATCGCATCGGTCAGGCTGTCGATGATGTCGTGCCAGAGATTCAAATTTATCCCCGGTCAGTGGCTTGCGAGCCGGTTGAGGTCACCAACGGTAACACAAAGAGCGCGAGCGGCTAAACTTGACGTAGCAAATATCCCCGCCTCCCAGCGCCAAGATTCTTGAGTATTTGCAAGCACTTATTATCAGGCCGGCTGCGGAGGATTAGATTTTTTAATAGCTTATCCACCGCCGACGGGTTGATCCTGCTCCTGTCGGTCGGTACGGTTGGGGTCACTCTCGGGGGAGAATGCGTAAGACGAAGTCTATCTATAGGGTGTTTGTTGCGCTGATGGCGGCCTTGATTGCCGCCGGATGGGCATCCACCCCCGCACATGCTGAAGACTTTGACGGGCCGCAGGCTCCGTCGGGGATAGGGAGCGCTGCTCCAAGCCTGGTTGGACAGAGCAACGGCTTTGACCTCGAGACTCCTGCGGAAGCCGGCGCCCAGCCCATCGCGTCGCCCTACGTGCTCCCGCTGCCGCAGCCGGTTCCGCCTTTCCCGATTCTCCTGAATCAGGCTGTACGTCGCTATGTGTCGGACTTCCTGAACTCGCCCGACCATCTGCAGGATACCTTCGACCGCAGTCACGCCTACCTGCCTGACATGGTCCGGGTGCTGCGCAGCTACGGCCTTCCCGACGACTTGGTGTACCTGGCTTTCGCTGAAAGCGAATTTTCAAAACGCGGCAGGGGTCCGTGGCAGCTCAATACGGACACCGCAAGGCGCTTCGGCCTGCATATCGACAACTACGTCGATGAGCGCCGCGACCCCGTCATGTCCACCAAGGCGGCTGCCGAGTACCTGGCTACCTTGCACGACGAAGCGGGCGACGACTGGCCAATGACCCTGGTGGCGTGGAACAACGGTGACCGGGCCATCGACCGTTACTGGTCGTTGCGCGGGCCCAACATCGAGAAGTTCGGCAATCGGCTGCCGCGGCGAACGCGCGGGCTGTTGGGACGTTTCATGGCCGTCGCCTATATTGCGCATCATGCTGACAGCTACGGAATCACGCCGGTGAAGCTCGACGATCCGCCGGCCTACCTGGTTCTGCCGGTCAGCGGCGGCACTCCTTTGGGGCGCGTCGCGCTCAATCACGGGACGACGCTCCAGCGCCTGCATGAGCTCAACCCGGCCCTGCTGCGCGACGTCGTGCCTCCCTACGAGCGTTCGTACAGCGTCCGCGTCCCCCTGGATTCGGCGGATTCCCACGCCAGCATCGAGCACGTCGAGTTCTAAGTTCCAGCTCGTTTGAGTTTTTCCACTCGCCACGATTCGCGATGCCGCGGTTCAATCGCGAGCGAAAGCCGCGTATCCTCTTCTCCGCATGATTAGCGCCGACCAGGCCCTGCAAATTGTTCTTGAGAACGTGGCCCCGCTCGGCGTCGAGCGGATTGCAATCGTCGAGGCGCTGGGCCGGGTGCTCGCCGAGAATATCAGCTCTTCGCGCGATATCCCCGGCTTCGACAACTCCGCGATGGACGGTTACGCCGTGCGCGCCGCCGACCTTGCCGGAGCCTCCGACGCGCGTCCCGTCAAGTTGAACGTCGTCGAGACCGTGGGCGCCGGCAAGATGCCGGCGCGGTGCGTGAGCGCGGGCGAAGCGGTTCGCACGATGACCGGCGCGCCAATCGCCGAGGGCGCGGACGCGATCGTGCCGGTCGAACGAACGCGCGGCAGCGGCGAGCTGGTCGAGTTTCTCGCGCCGGCGGAGAGAGGCGCCTTCATCCGGCCGCGCGGCGAAGATTTGCGCCTCGGCGAACTCGTGATGTCGGCGGGCAAGACGCTGACGCCTGCCGACCTCGGGATGCTCGCGTCGGTGAATCGCGCGATGATCGAAGTCGTCCGCAGGCCGCGCGTCGCGATCGTCGCGACCGGCGACGAGCTCGTCGATGTCGATCAAGCACCAGCCGGCGCGCAGGTCGTGAATTCCAGCGCCTATGCGCTGGCCGGCGCGGTTCGCGAAGCCGGCGCCGAGGCCGTTATCCTCAAGGTCGCGCGCGACGACGCGCGCGAGATTCGCGAGCGCCTGGCGGAGGCGATGACCTTCGACGCGGTGCTGTCGACCGGCGGCGTCTCGGTGGGCCAGTTCGATCACGTCACCGGTGCGCTCGACGAACTCGGAATGCGCCGGCTGTTTCACGGCGTCGCGCAGAAGCCGGGGCGTCCGCTCAAGTTTGGCACGGTGGGCTACCGGCCGATCTTCGGCCTGCCGGGCAATCCCGTCTCAACTCTCGTCTGTTTCTATCTCTACGCGCGGCCGGCGATCCTCAAGATGAGTGGGATGCGGCGCGTCAGTCTGCCGCGCATCAGTGCGCGATGCGCCGTCGATATCAAAATCTCCAAAGACCTCACCGAGTTCGTGCGGGTCAAACTCGAGCGTGACGCGGACGGCTACCTCGCGACTCCGACCGGCAGCCAGGGCTCGGGGATTTTAAGCTCGCTCTCGCGCGCAGACGGTCTGCTGATCGGTCCGTCAAGTGAAACGCTGTTGAGGCGCGGAGCTCAGGCGACCGTGCTGCTTTTGGGGCCCGAGGTCGATGTGGGCGCAGTTGCGGCCGATGAACTGTTCGAGGGTCGGCGCCATAGCCATTGAATCGCCAGCGTCGCGACCGCGCCGAAAATCGCGGCGCCGATTATCACTGCCGAGAGCCGGAGCTGTAGTTTCAGGATGTTGAACGGCAGCAGGTAAAACGTGACCATCTCGATCTGAAAGTTTGCGTAAATGACGAACGCCACCCACAGGATCACGATTGTGCCGATGATGAATTTCGGATTTTTGGCGAATGCGGGCATCGCGAGCGATCCTCCTGACGGGGCGATGAGGAAAAGCTTGGCGGCTGAAATAGCGGTTGTCAACGCAGTCGGGCGCAGCGCAAATGATGCAATCGCCGGACTCGTCGCGGCGCGAGGGTTCGATCGATGGCGACGCGTTATCGCGTAGGCAACGGATTCGATTTCCATCCGCTCGAAGCAGGGCGGCGGCTGGTGCTCGGCGGCGTCGAGATCGCGCACTACAAGGGACTGCGCGGCCATTCGGACGCCGACGTCGCGGCGCATGCGCTCGCCAACGCGATCCTCGGCGCGATTGGCGCGGGCGATTTGGGCCGGCATTTTCCCGACAACGAGCCGCGCTACAAGGACGCTGACTCGATCGAGCTGCTGGCCGAGGTGTGGAAACTCGCGAGCGATCGCGCGTGGCGGCTCGGCAACGCCGACGTCACGATTTTCGCCGAGGCGCCGAGGCTCAAGCCGTATCTCGATGCGATGCGCGAGCGGCTCGCCTCGGCACTCGGCGCCGAGCAATCGCGCGTCAACGTGAAAGCGTCAAGCCCCGAGGGACTCGGCGCACTGGGCCGTGGCGAAGGAATGGCCGCGGCGGCAATCGTGATGCTCGAAGCAGACTAGAGCAGGGGTGACCTCCTTCGGCTTCGCTCAGGACAGGCTCTGCACCCAGTGTTAAGAGAAGATGCGGGACTTCGTCCCTGTTCGAACTGGGTCAGGTCGGGAGACCCTTACATATCGTCGTCGCTGCCGGAGTCCTCGTCCCCCAAGTCGCCGCCGCTTTCCATTTCTTCGACTGCTTCGTCGAATTCCGGGCCGTTGAACTCCTCGCCCATTTCCTTGCCCATGCGCTTCATCATCCGCGCGACGCTTTTGGGATCGTTCTCGTCGAGATCGCCCATACGCGACGGGTCGGCGAGCGACTCAATCCGCGATTCCTCGCTGCGCGGCATCGCGAACCGCGACATCAGGCGGCTCATTTTTTTTCCGCCGCAATGGGCGCAGAGCGCCACGACTCTTTCAGTGACGCGCGTCGTTAAGACACTGGTGACGCGGCGGCACTTCTCGCATCGATATTCGTAGATCGGCATCTCGACGATATTGTATCCGCTGCCGACGCGGATTTCACGGATTTATTGCACTCCCGCGTCGGTCGCCCGCTTGAATCCGTCGGAAGGGTCGGGATACTGGTCAGCGTCGAGACGAACGTGGCTGTCGATCATTTCATTCGTATAGCGGGCATGCGCCGCGGGCGCTTCGCAACGCGCGTGCCGTCATGAGCGATCTTCGCCTGATGTGGCGCAACACGCGGATGGTCGTGCTGTGCGCGATCTCCGCCGCCCTCTACGCGGCAGTGCTGGTGCCGTTCAAGGTTGTCCCGCTGATTCCCGGCGTGACCGAGCTGCGCCCCGCCAACGCGATTCCGGTTGTGTGCTCGTTCCTGTTCGGGCCGGCGGCCGCGTGGGGATCGGCGATCGGAAACATGATTGGCGATTTCTTTGGCGGCGTGTCGCCGGGCGACATCTTCGGATTCTTCGCGAACCTGGCCTACGGCTGGATTCCGTACAAAGTCTGGGAATTGATCGGCCGCGGGCAGAGTCCGATCAGCCGATCGCCGCTCGGAATTCTCAAGTACGTCATCGCATGCCTGACCGCGAGCGTGCTCTGCGCCGACCTGGTCGGATGGGCGGACAACGTGCTGGTCATCAGGCCGTTCGCGATGCTCGGCAACGTGATCATCTTCAACAACATGGTATCGGCGCTGGCGCTATCGCCGTTCATCCTCGCGGCCGTTTATCCGCGGGTCAAAAAAGGCCGGATGCTTTACACAGACGTGATGCCGGAGGTGAAACTGAAGCCGGTGGCAATTCGAGCGTCCGGGTTCGCGCTGCTGATCGCGGGCGAAGCCGGCGCCTGGATTTTTGGAAACCTGCTGTCGACCGGGTACTGGGCGCCAAAGTTTCTGCCGGCGGCGATGATCGTCGCGCCGTACGACAAGCCGGTTGCGATAATAGTCGGCCCGTTTCTGCTGCTGGCGTTCGCGGGCCTGTTGATGATGTGAAAACCGAAGCGCATGTTTCAGTTTTTTCAGTGAATCCTGATCAGCACGCAGTTTTGGTTCAGGATGTAACGTTCATCTATCACGGCGCCGACCGGCCCGCGCTTCGAGCGGTAAGCTTCATGCAGGCCGCCGGTGAGATGATCGGTGTGATGGGCGCGTCGGGCGCCGGCAAATCCACGCTCGCGAAATGCCTCAATCGGATCGTCCCGGAGTTCGAGGACGGCGATTTTCACGGCGCGATTCGAATCGCCGGCGAGTCGCTCGAGCATCTTCGGGTCTGCGACGTCGCGCCGAAAGTCGGCATGGTTTTCCAGGACTTCGAGTCGCAGTTGTTTTCCACCAACGTCGCGCACGAAGTCGCTTTCGCGATGGAACAGGTCGGCATGGAGCGGGCCGCGATGGCCAGCCGAATCATTCCGGCGCTCGAGGCGGTCGGGCTGCGCGGCTTCGAGCATCGCGATCCGATGTCGCTGTCGGGCGGCGAGAAGCAGCGGCTCGCGATCGCGTCGGTGCTGGCGCTGCGCCCGTCGGTCATCGTGCTCGACGAGCCGACCACCGATCTCGATCCCGAAGGCAGGGCGGAGGTCTTCGAGCTGATCAGAAGGCTTCGCGCGCAAGGCTTGAGCCTGATCGTAATCGAGCACGAATCCGAGGAGCTGCGCGCCGCCGATCGGATAATGGTTCTGCGCGAAGGAGAAATCGCCGCGGACGGTCCGCCTGCCGAAGTGTTTGCGCGCACCGAGCTGCTGACGGGATGCGGCGTGCGACCGCCCGGGCTGGGCCACGCACTCGAATTGCTCGGAATTGACGCGCAACCGAAAAGCGTCGAGCAGGCTTACGACGCGATCGTGGCGGCCTATCCGCGGCTCGTCTCAACTCCGGCCGACAATCTTGGCGACTCTAATCGTGAACGGGGCGCGATTGACGCCTCGAGCGGCCCCGCATTCATCGGGCTGGAGAATTTGAGCTTCAGCTACGCGGGCGGGCCGCGCGTGCTCGATTCGATAGATCTCAGAGTCGAGGCCGGGGAATTCATCGCGATAGTCGGGCAAAATGGTTCCGGCAAAACCACGCTGGCCAAGCAGATCGTCGGGCTGCTCCAGCCGGCTACCGGCCGCGTGACGATCGACGGCAAGGACCGCGCGCAGATGCGCCCGGCCGAGACGGCGCGCGAGGTCGCGTACGTTTTCCAGAACCCCGACCATCAGATTTTCGCCGCCACGGTTGAAGACGAAGTCGCGTTCGGCCCGCGCAACTTCGGCCTGGCCGACGACGAGATTCGGCGTCGATGCGACGAAGCGCTCGAAGCGGTAGGCCTTCAGAACGAGCGCCAGAGCGACCCGTTCCTGCTCAGCAAGGGCGAGCGCCAGCGCCTGGCGGTGGCGAGCGTGCTCGTGCTCAGGCCGCGGATGCTGATTCTGGACGAACCAACCACCGGCCTGGACCATCGCGAGCAGCTTCGGATGATGGCGCTGGTGCGGGACCTCAACCGCGCCGGAATCGCGATCGTGATCATCACGCATACGCCGTGGCTGGTCGCCGAGTATGCGCGACGCGTCGTGCTGCTGCGCAAAGGCGCGAAGATTTTCGACGGCGGCGTGCGCGAGTTCTTCATGCAGGACGAACTGCTGCGGTCGTCGTCGTTTCGGGCGCCGGAGATCACCGAGTTGAGCCGCCGCTTCGGCACGCTGGCTCTGACTACCGGCGAATTCGTCGCGTGGGTCAAGGGGCGCGCCTGATGCCGATCTATCTGTACATCGATCGCGGCACCTTCGTTCATCGGTTGCATCCCACGGTCAAGGTGTTCGCGCTGTTCATCATGTTCTGGTCGGTGTACTGGGTGGACAATCCGATCGCGCTTGTGCCGGTGGGACTGGTCATGCTGTGGATCGCGCAGCTCACCGATTCCTGGCCGAACTTCTATCGGCTGCGATGGTTGTTCGCGATCCTGGTTTTCACCACGACGATTGCGTGGATGGTTTTCTACCGGCGGGGCGCGGTGTTGGTGAACGTGCCGGTTTTTCATGTCAGCCGGTTGTCGCTGGTGTTCGGGTTGGGGCGGGGGATCAAGCTGGCGGAGCTGCTGGCGGCGTCGGTGCTGTTCCTTTCGACCACCAAGATCGAGGAGTTCACCTATGGACTGCAGCGGATGCGGGTGCCGTATCGCGTCAGTTTCGCGATCTCGCTTTCATTTCGGCTGGTGCCGCTGTTTATCGACTCGGCCGTGACGATCGTCGATGCGCAACGGCTGCGCGGCTACGACTTCAACCAGGGCGGGCCGCTGGAGCGCGTGCGCCGTTACGTGCCGGTGGTGATCCCGGTTTTCATGGGCGCGCTGCGCAAGGCGAACAACATGGCGATGGCTCTGGAAGCGCGCGGCTTCGGATTCAGCCATGAGCCGACAACGTTTATCGATTACCCGGTCACCGCCGCTGATGTCGCCGCGTTCGCGTTTTTGATCGGGCTCGGCACGCTGAATTTTATGCTCTACTGGACGGGGCTGGGCGGAATCGGTCGGCTAAAGTAGCGTACAACATGGCCGATGCGTACTATCGGGAGATAGCATCGTTACATCAACGGGGCGCAGCAATGAGTATCAAGTCGGAATTTCTCAAACGGCCGATCGAGCACGTCGATATCACGCGCGAAAGCGTCGTGCCGATCGTCGAGGCGATGGGGCAAATGGCGTACAGCGCCCGCGACCTGCATCGCGCGGCGACGATTTACGACCGGATGCTGCGCGACCGCGAGTGCAGTATAATCCTGTGCCTGGCGGGGTCGTTGATCAGCGCCGGGCTGAAACGCGTCTTCGCCGACATGATTCGCAATCACATGGTCGATGCGATCGTGAGCACCGGCGCCAATATCGTCGACCAGGATTTCTTCGAGGCGCTTGGTTTCAGGCATTGGATGGCCGAGGACCGCTTCAAGTACGGGCTCGACGACGACAAGCTGCGCGAACTGCATATCGATCGCATCTACGACACGCTGATCGACGAAGACGAACTGCGCGTGTGCGACGAGACGATTCACAAAATCACCGACAGCCTGGAGCCGCGGCCGTATTCGTCGCGCGAATTCGTCGGCGAGATGGGCAAGTACCTGGCCGAGACCGGTGCGAAGACCGCCGCCAGTATCGTGCTCGAGGCGTACCGCGAGGAGGTGCCGATTTTCTGCCCCGCGTTCAGCGACTGCTCGGCGGGCTTCGGACTGGTGGCGCATCAGGCGGCGCGGCATGGAAAGCCCAAGGTCTCGCTCGACAGCGCCAAGGACTTTTACGAGCTGACGCGGCTCAAGGTGAAGAACGAAAGCACCGGGCTGTTCATGATCGGCGGCGGCGTGCCGAAAAATTTCGCGCAGGATATCGTGGTCGCCGCCGAAGTGCTGGGGCATGACGTGCCGATGCATAAGTACGCGATTCAGATCACCGTGGCCGACGTGCGCGACGGCGCGCTCTCGGGCAGCACGCTCAAGGAGGCCAGCAGCTGGGGCAAGGTCGACACGACTTACGAGCAGATGGTGTATTGCGAAGCGACAATCGCGGTGCCGCTGATCGTGGGCTACGCGTATCACAAGCGCGGCTGGGAAGGGCGCGCCTCGCGCAAATGGAGCTCGGCACTGGACAAGGATCAGGTGTAGGGGCAGTAGGGGACGATCATCGCTCGACCGGAAGCTGCGCGTCCCTCCATCCGAGCATGCCGCCCTTTAGATTCCACACGTGCTCGAAGCCCAAACCGGTGAGGATCGCGGCGGCGGTAGCGCTTCGGACCCCGACTCGGCAGATCGCGACGAGGTCGCGGCTCTTCGCATTCGCCAGCTCATCGGTCCGCTCGGGCAGTTCTTTCAGCGGGATCAAGTGCGCACCCGCGATATGACCCAGCTCTCCGCGGTACTCATCTTCCTCGCGAACATCGACCAGCATCGGCGGATTGGAACTCGCGATCCGATCGCGCAAATCCGCAGCGCTCAACTGACGGACCTCGTTGAGTTGCGACAGCGTCGGGAACTTGAGCGCGCCCGCATCGAGGTCGGATTGGTTCGGTTGCAGCGCCTCCTGGATGCCGTCGGGCAGCGGCAAGCCGAGGTTGTTCATCAAGTTGATGTAGTCGTCGCGAGTTTTGCCGGCCAGCCGAGGATTCGAGCGCTTTTCCTCTCCGATGGTTGATTGTGTATGTCCTCGATAGTCGTGCGCGGGAAAAACCAGGACCTCGTCGGGCAGCGTGAACAGCTTGCGCGTTATCGAATCGTACTGAATGCCTGCATCGCCGCCCGCGAAATCGGAGCGTCCGGTGCCGTGGATGAACAAAACGTCGCCGGTGAAGACGCGATCCTTCGCGAGCACGCTTATCGAATCCGGCGTGTGGCCCGGTGTGTGGAGGACACGAAGTTCCTCGTCGCCTAGATTCAGCGCCTGGCCATCTTCGACGTGGATGCGCACGTGCGGCGCCGGCGCGAGCCGATGCGTTACGACCGGTGCGCCGGCAAGCTCGCCCAGCTCCATCGCGCCGCTGCGATGATCGGCATGAGTGTGGGTATCGATGATCAAATCCAGACGCCATCCGTGATACGCGAGGACCGCGAGGTAGCGATCGATCTTGTCGCGCAGCGGATCGATCACGGCGGCCTTGCCGGTTCCCTCAGAAATCGCCAGATAGGTTTTGCACTTGCCGCGATTGAGTTCGCGAAAGATCATTTGACCGTTCCGCGCACCACAACGGCGCGCGGCCTCCACCGAATCGATCAGGCCCGATTCACCTTTGCCAGAGGACCCTATCATCGCTGCCCGATTAAGTCTTGGCCGCGAAACCGGCGCGACGTTCAGCAATGGGCGATTTTGCGGGAGGGGGCTTCGCGTGCTAATTAACACGGGCTCATTCCGGCGTACCTCCGGTAAAGGATTATGCGATGCTGTTCGTGATTATCGGCCATGACGGACCCGACGGTGCGGCGCTCCGGCCGCAGGTGAGGCCGGCTCATCTCGAGAATCTGCGCCCGCTGGTGCGGGCCGGCAAAGTGAAGATCGCGGGGCCATTCACCGACGGCAGCGGCAGTCTTATCGTCGTCGATATGGAGAGCGAGGCGGAAGCAATTGCGTTTGCGAATAGCGACCCGTACCTGACGAGGGGAGTATTCGCGCGCGTCGAGGTGAAGCCATTCCGGCAGGTGTTTCCGGAATGAGCGGAATTTCGGCAGAGATGAATAGCTACTTCGGATAGACAGTCAGATAGCTAGATGGAGTATCGATGGCGGGAGCTTTAGCCAGTTTAAAGATCGTTGAAGTGGGCGAGATGGTGTCGGCGCCCTATTGCAGCAAGCTGCTGGCAGACATGGGCGCGGAGGTCGTCAAGATCGAGCGGCCGGGAATTGGGGATCGTGCGCGGACGCGCGGGCCGTTTCCCGGCGATAAACCGAACCCCGAAACCAGCGGGCTGTTCCTCTACCTCAATACCAACAAACGCGGCGTCACGCTCGACATCACGCAGCCCGAGGGCTTCGAGATTTTGGAGAAACTGGTCGCGGGCGCCGATATCCTGATTCACAACGTCACTCCGCCCGAGATGGATCGCGTTGGACTCACCTACGAGCGAATGCGCCGCGCAAATCCGAAATTGATCATGACGTCGATACTGCCGTTCGGCTTGACCGGTCCGTATCGCGACTACCGAGCCGAGGATTTGACAATCTGGTGCGCGGGCGGCGTGTGCGTGCTCAATGGCGGAGGCCCGGAGCATCCGGAGTTGCCGCCGCTCAAGACCGCGGGACAGCAGGCGGGCTACCAGGGCGGAGTGCATGGCGCGACGGCGACAGTGGCGGCCGCGTTCGCGCAACTTCGCGACGGCACGGGGCAGCATATCGAGGTGTCGATACAGGAATCGATCGCGTCGATACTCGAAATGACGTTCGAGTACTGGCCGTATATGAAAATGATCGCGACGCGCCTGGGGCAGAAGCCGCTCCAGCCGGTCGAGACGATGCAGTGTAAGGACGGGTACATTTACTTGTGCTGCATCGAGGAGCATCAGTGGCGCAATTTCGTCGAAATCATGGGGAATCCCGAGTGGGCGAACGAGGAGATTTTCAAGGATCGGCTGCTGCGCGCGCTGAACTGGGACGCGCTCAAAGTGTTGCTTGAAGAATGGGTAGGTCAGCAGACGGTGCTGGACTTGTACCGAAAGGCGCAGGCGAAGCGGGTTCCGTTTGCGCCGGTGTCGACGATGGGTGACCTGCTCCACTCGGAGCATCTGAAGGCGCGCGGATTTTTCGTCGAGATCGCGCAGCCGGTTGCCGGCACGCATAAGTATCCCGGCGCGCCGCTCAAGTACGCGCGCACGCCGTGGGAGATTCGGCGGCCGGCGCCGACGCTGGGGCAGCATAACGCGGAAGTATTCTGCAAGCTCGGGCTGTCGCCGGCGCGGCTCGACGAACTCAAGCGCAAGGGTGTGATTTAGCGATGGCGAAACCTCCTCTGTCGGGAATTCGAATTTGCGATTTTACGTGGGTGTGGGCGGGACCTTACTGCACCCTGCAGCTGGCGCATCTTGGGGCCGAGGTGATCAGGATCGAGACTAAAACACGGCCGTGCGTAACCCGGATGCTGCCGCCGTGGCCCGACGGCGTGTTCGACAGCATCAACAAGTCCGGCTACTTCAATCAATACAACCAGGGCAAGAAATCACTGTCGCTGAATTTCAAGCATCCCGAGGCCAGGGAGGCAGCGTGGCGGCTTATAAAGCAGAGCGACGTAGTGATTAACAACTTCGCGGCGGGCGTGCTCGAGAAGATGGGGTTCGGCTACGAGGCGGTCAAGAAGGTAAATCCGAATGTAGTAATGATTACTCTGTCGGGTTATGGCGATACCGGACCGTATAGTCAGTACGTTGCGTACGGGCCCGCGCAGGTGCCTTTGTCGGGACTCTCGGCGCTGACTGGCTATAAGGGATTTCCGCCGATGCATGCGGGTTTCAGTTACGCCGACCCCAACGCGGGTGTGCATGGCGCATTCGCAGTGATCAGCGCGCTGTTCCATCGCGCGAAAACCGGCGAGGGACAATATATCGACATGAGCCAGTGGGAATGCGCTATGGACCTTCTGGCAGAAGGGATTCTCGAATACACGATGAATGGTCGGGAGCCGGAACGAAACGGAAATCGCGATCCACTGATGGCCCCGCACGGGCTTTTCAAGTGCCTCGACCTGCCGGAGAAAATCCTCGACGTCACGATCGATCAATGGGTAGCGATTGTTTGTGCGGACGACGCGGAATGGGCGCGACTGGCTAGTGCAATAGGAAAGTCGGAACTGGCAAATGATCCGCGATTCACTACGCTGGCGGCGCGCAAACAGAATGAGGATGCGCTCGAAGCAATAGTCAGTGAGTATACGGCGACGCGCAAGGTCGCGGACGTCGTGACGGCGTTGCAAGCGGCCGGTGTTGCGGCGGGTGCTTGCGCAGATAGCAAGTACCTATCCGAGGATCCGCATCTCACGGAGCGCCAATACTTCGTCTATCGCGAGCATTTGGAAGTCGGCAAGCGGCAGCATTGCGGGATTCCGTGGCGGATGAGCGGGACGCCGTGCGAAGTGAAGTCGGCGGCGCCGGTGTTGGGGCAGCATACTGATGAGGTGATGACCGGATTACTCGGCTACAGCGCGGCGGAGGTGGAAGCGATGCGGGCGAAGGGGGCGTTGGACTAGAGAAGGAACGTAAATGTAGTGAAACCCACCTGGGCTTCACGCTTCCTTGGCAGGGGTAACCCCTGCACCCTAATATTAAGATAAAGATGCTGGACTTCGTCCCTGTTAGAACTTTTTGGGGTGTAATCCCTTAGCTCACGAAGGAACCGGATGGCTATGCGGACTTTGAAAGTGTTGATCGACGGGCTGGCGTTTCCCGAGGGGCCGCGATGGCATGACGGGAAATTTTATTTTTCAGATATGCACGCGCATCAGGTGGTCGCGGTCGATGCGGCGGGGAATCGTGAGGTTGTATGCGAGGTGCCGGCGCGGCCGTCGGGGCTTGGATGGTTGCCAGATGGACGGCTGCTTGTCGTCTCGATGACGGATCGTAAGCTGATGCGGTTGGATCGCGACGGACTGAAGACGGCGGCGGACCTAAGCCAGCATGCGCCGTTTGATTGCAACGACATGGTGGTCGATGCGCGCGGACGGGCGTACGTCGGCAACTTTGGATTCGATCTGCACGCGAACGAGAAGCCGCGCACTACGACGTTGGTGATGGCCGGGACGGACGGCGGCGCGCGTGTCGTAGCCGAGGAGTTGATGTTCCCCAACGGGATGGTGATCACGCCGGATGGGAAAACGCTGATCGTGGGTGAGACGTTTGGGCGGCGATTGACGGCGTTCGATATCGGCGCGGATGGATCGCTCGCGAATCGGCGTGTGTGGGCGGAGCTCGGAAACAGCCTGCCCGATGGAATTTGTCTGGACGCCGAAAATGCGATCTGGGTGGCGTGTCCAACGGCGTCGGAAGTGATTCGAGTGAAGCAGGGCGGCGAGGTCGTCGAGCGGATCAAAGTGGAGACGGACGCGTTCGCATGCATGCTCGGCGGCGTCGACGGGCGTACGCTGTTCGTCGCGACGGCGCCGAATTCCGATCCCGAAAAGTGTCGCGCGACGCGAGGCGGAAGAATCGAAACCACGCAAGTCGAAGCGCCGCGCGCGGGATTGCCATGAACGTATCACCTCTGGCGTGAGCGGGGGTTGCGTGGCGTAATGAATTGCGATGGGCGTTAACGGGAGCGGCGACAATTTTCGCGCGCGGCGCAAGCGCATGATGGAGGCGATCGCGCCGGGCGCAACCGCGATCATGCCGAGCGCGCCGGTGGCAGTACGATCGGGCGACGTCGAGTTCGTTTATCGGCAGGACAGCGACTTCTACTACCTTACCGGATTCGCGGAGCCTGAATCGGTGGCGTTACTTTCGCCGGGGCATCCAGACGGCGAGTTCGTGATGTTCGTGCGGCCGCGCGACAAGGAGCGCGAGACGTGGACGGGCAGGCGCGCGGGAATCGAGGGCGCGATCGTCGAATACGGCGCGGACAAGGCTTACGTCATCGACGAACTCGAAAAGATTTTGCCACGCTATCTCGAAAAGAGCGAGCGCGTGCATTACCCGCTCGGTCTGAACGAGAAGATGGATGAGCGGGTGATGAAACTGATTCGATGGGCGCAGACGATGCGGCCGCGAATCGGCGTGGGACCATCGGCAATAATCGATCCGCGCGACATCATTCACGAAGCGCGGCTCAAGAAGGAGCCGGCGGAGCTCGAAGCGATGCGGCGCGCGATGGCGATTTCGGCGGACGCGCACCGGCGCGCGATGATGAAGGCGCGCGGCGGGATGCGTGAGTGGCAGATCGAGGCGGAGGTCGACTACGCGTTTCGCTCGCAGGGCGCGACGGGTCCGAGCTATCCGTCGATCATCGCGTCGGGACCCAACGCGGCGACGCTGCATTACATCAACAACGATCGCGAGATGCGGACGGGCGAGCTGCTGCTGATCGACGCGGGTGCCGAGTACGAGTTTTACGCGGCGGATATCACGCGAACGTCGCCGGTTGGCGCGCGCTTCAGCGGCTTGCAGCGGAGCCTGTACGAAGTGGTGCTCGACGCGCAGCTCAAGGCGATCGAGACGATCAAGCCGGGCGCGCATTTCGACGATCCGCACGAAGTCGCTCTGCGCGTGCTGGTTGACGGCATGCGGCAGCTCGGAATCCTGCCGGAGTCGGCCGAGGAGATAATCGAGAAGGGCGCGTATCGGCGCTACTACATGCATCGCACGAGTCACTGGCTCGGCATGGACGTGCATGACGTGGGGCTGTACCGGGTGGACGGCGCGTCGCGAGTGCTCGAGCCCGGGATGGTGCTCACGGTCGAGCCGGGGTTGTACATCGGTCCGGACGACGATGAAGTTCAGGAGAGTTTTCGCGGAGTCGGGATTCGAATCGAGGACGACGTGCTGGTGACGGAAGACGGTCATGAAGTGATGACGGCGTCGACGCCGAAATCGATCGCGGATGTCGAAGCACTGACTACTGCGCAGTAGTCAATTCAATACTCACAGCCACAGCCACGAATGACAAGTGCTGTGGGCGGCGTAGCAAGACGCCGTGCAACTGCCTATTTGATTTTGGCAATAGAATTCGTCGTTGCCGTGCAGTTCACACACCTGGTAGTCGCGATTGCACTGGTACTGGCATTTGGTTTCGGCGTAGTCGCATCGATTGGCGCATCCCGCGGCGAACAGACCAGCGGCCACGGCGACGAGCAATAATTTCGCGCTCACGATTCGAAGGGCGCGAGCGTGCCGGCGTTATAGTTCGAGCGCGCTAGCGCTACCAACGATGGTTTTGGTGCCGTCGGCCTTGTCGCACCAGACCTCGACTTCGGCGCGTGAGCGGACGCCTTCGGGCCGGCGCTCAACGATCAATCCTTTCGGCCCGGTGACGTCGTTGCCCCACACGACGTTGACGAGCCGCAGATCCATCCCGCCGCCGTACAGGAAACCGAGTCCGAACCGCCGGGTCATCATTTCGGCAACGAGACATACGGAGAGCATCCCCTGCACGACGATTTCCGGAAATCCCAGCTCGACGGCCTTTTGCTTGTCGTTATGATAGTTGTGCGCCGGCCCCGAGAACGCCATGCACATATCTTCGGTGATCTTGCGCATCGGAGCGTCGATAGGATCGCCGCCGCGCTCGCCGATTTTGAATGACCGAGACGAATCTTTCTCGCGAGCGCGGTCGACGACGAAACCCTGCCTGGTCTGCTCGGGCAGCAGGAAGCTCTGATGGGTGCGGCTGCGCGAGACAATTTGTCCCGACGCGTTGCCGACCAGGACCTCGTTCACGACGTACTCGCGGTCGCGCTTGACGTAGCGGTCGACGATGACGGAGCGAGTCGTGAGCCGCTCGCCAACCATAACGGGCGCGAACAGGTTCCATTCCTGGCGCGCGTGAAGGTTGCCGTAAATGTTCGGCAGATACCATCCGAGCGTGCGGTACACCGCGTCGTAGAGAATCAGCGCGGGAGCGATGGGACCGCCGAGCGGCGACGGGCCGCGGTACCATGGATTGTCGTCGCCGGTGCCGGCGATGTAGGTGGCAACCTGACTGGGCGTGATGTCGTAGGTGATGCCGCCGAAATCGCGGCCGACGTAGACTTCCTTGCGGTCGAAAATTTCGTTAGCCATGTTCGTGCCCCGTGCGGCGCTAGTTTTTCTGCTTGGTTTTGATCCGTTCGTTGAACTTGGCGGCGTCGATTACGGCGCGTCGATGGCTCCCGGAGCCGACCTGCTCGACGTCATCGAAGGCGCGCACCGCAAACTCGAGGCGGCGGCCTTCGACTTTGGTCACTTCGGCTTCGGCGCGAGCGCGATGGCCCGGCGGCGTCGCGGCGGTGTGACTGACTTCGATCGACATGCCGACCGAACTTTCGCCGGCGTCGAGAAACGGCTTGATCGCTTCGATGGCGGCCTGCTCCATCATCGCGACCATCGTCGGCGTGGACAGAACAGCCGCCAGCGACGCGTCGAGATGGCTGGCGAGGTCGGCGGCGGCGACGGTCTTCGCGTAGCTTCCTCTGGCGCCGATTGGAATTGGTTTCATCGACGAGATTACCTCGCGCGTATCGATTGGCGACGCAAGCCCATCGCGTCGAGTTTCTTGACGACCCATTCGACGCGATCGTTGCCCCAAAACGGTTCGCCGTCGACGATAAAAGTCGGCACGCCGAAGACGCCGTCGCGATCGCCGGCGGTGAATGCCTCTGACAGTTCGACGGGGCCGTCGTGGAGCGCGTAACGTTGAAAACCGTCGGCGTCGAGGCCCGTTTCCTTCATGACGGCGGCGAGTGCCCCGGCGTTTTCGATGTCGAGTTCACGTTTGAAGAAGCGCTCGAAGACGCGGTCGGAGTAGGGGCGGAAGAGCCCGTGCCGGTCGGCCCACAAGCCGGACATCAGAGCCAGTTTCGAGTCGAAGATTTTTTGCGGTCCGCGGACGATCAAACCGCAGGCGTTCGCGTACCGGCGCGCGTCTAGGTAGAGGTAGCGGACTTTGCGCCATTCGCGCTCGGGTCGCTGGTCGAGCTCGCCGCCGAATGCGCCCCGGACGTTGAGTTCGTGCGGGATGTAGTGCAGGCGGACGCGATGCGACTCCATCAGGGCGTACGCGGGGCGCATCGCGAGGTACGTGAAGGGGCTCTTGTAGTCGTAGTAAAGCTTGATGCTCAGGAGTTCGTCGGCCATGGCTGAGGATTTAGCATCTGGCGGGGAAGCGGAACAATCACGCGGTATAGCTATTGGGTGCCGGCGTTGCGTTTCAGGTAATCGACGATGGACTCGCGGTCGTCAGTGGTTAGCGGGGGCATCCCGGCGGCTTGCATCTTTACTTCCATCATCGTGACTTGCGTGTCCCACATCTGGGCGGTCAACTCATGGGGATTGTAGGGCGCGTGGCAATTGCCGCATCGATTGACGTAAAGCTGAGCGGCGGGGCTTGATGCGTCCGGGAGTGGTGCGGGCTTGCATCCTGAGATGAGGAAGGCGAGCGCGAGAGCGGTGCGCGGAAATTTCGTTTTCGTGAGCAGCGTTGAATTACTAGGCGGTCGGGATGCGCGTGTCGTGGAAGCGGATGGCAAGCTGGCTGCGGATGGATCCGATGAGCGCGCGGCGGTCATTTTCGTCCAGCGTTACCTTTCGTTCGGACTCGGGCCGCAGCCAGATTGGTCCGCGCCGCATCTCGTCCGTCTCGTAGCGCGGGAGCAGATGCCAATGCACGTGCGGTTCCGAGTTGCCCAGGCATTCGTAGTTCATCTTCCACGGCTGGACGACCGCGGCGATGGCCTCGGCTACCAGGCGCATCT
The DNA here is from genome assembly GCA_963789715.1 of Binataceae bacterium (SeqCode). Taxonomy (GTDB): domain Bacteria; phylum Desulfobacterota; class Binatia; order Binatales; family Binataceae; genus Binatus. The sequence goes on from CAWBLQ010000004.1 coordinate 371,163, forward strand.
CGTCGGATAGCAAGCGCGCGGCGTCGGCGGGCATCAGGTAGAGTTCGGTCGCGTGGAGCTTCGCGAGCAGCACGCAATAGCCGCGATAGAGCTGTTGATCGCCGAGGATCACGTAGCAGCTCGAAAGCTCGGCGATAAAATCGCGGAAGCTGCCCGACTTGATGCGATCGATCATCGCGCAGATCCCGCAGGCGGGAGTCGGGGCGGGGTTGTCGGAAGTCATGCTGCGCCTGCGGCGGAATCCTCGGCGGGTACCTCGACGAGCTTGATGCTCGCGCCCTTGAGCATCTCGGCGACGGTGTGGAGCTTGTACGGGCGCGCGTAGTACACAGTGCGGACGCCGGTGTTGATGAGCACCTTGAGGCAGTGGATGCAGGGCGTGTGAGTGACGTAGATGTCGGCGTCGCGGATGGCGGCGCCGTTGCGAGCGGCTTGCGAGATCGCGTTGATCTCGGCGTGGATGGTGCGATAGCAGTTCTGCTCGACCTCGCCGTCGGGCGTGCGCGATTCGTAAATCAGGCATCCGACCTCGGTGCAATGCGGCAATCCCGCCGGCGAGCCGTTGTAGCCGGTCGCCAGGATGCTGCGGTCGCGAACGATGACGGCGCCAACCTTGGCGCGCAGGCAAGTCGAGCGCTCGGCGACCTCCCGCGTGATCGTCATGAAGTAATTGTCCCAGCTTGGGCGATGGGGCCTGGTCTGCGGGTTGGGCTTGCTCGCGCCTTCGGTCAATTCGGTTCCTCTTAATTTCAATAGATGAGATGCGCCTCAGATTTTAGCGTGGCCGATTTGACGCAGCATCTCGTCGTAGTTGGGCGCGTGATGGATAATTTCCTGAGAATGTTCGCTCGGCGCTGTCGGCAAAGGCGCCTCGGGTTGCACGAAGGCGAGCGGCACCGGGCTGAAGGTGACAATGAACAGCGCGACGGTCGCCCACGCGGCGAAAGCGCGTCGCGGATTCAGCGGGGTGTCGCGATCGATAGTGGACGGATGTCCCAAGCCCAGCGCTACCGCTAGCACAGCCCATAACATCCAGCCCCACCAGAAATTGAGCCCGAGCGCGAGTGGCACCAGCACCATCAGCACGCACGTGATGACGAACAGCACCGAGATCGTGCGATGGCGGCGCGGGAACAGCGCGTAAACCACGTGGCCGCCGTCGAGCTGTCCGACGGGCAGCAGGTTCAGCGTGGTGACGAACAGCCCGAGCCATCCCGCAAATGCGATCGGATTGAGATTCACGTTGACGGTCGAAGGATCGACGCCGAGCACCAGGTGCGAGAGGCCGAGGAACAGGATCGAGTTGCCGAGCTCGAGACCGCCGGCGGATTTGTCGAGCGGCGTCACGTCGGATAGGTAGAGGCCGATGATGACGGCGGGTATCGCCAGGATCACGCCCGCCCACGGACCGGCGGCGCCAATGTCGAACATGACGCGGCGGGTGCGCGCGGGCGCGCGCATGCGGATGAACGCGCCGAAGGTCCCGATGATAAACAGCGAGGGCGGCGCCGGGATGAAGTAGGGCATCGATGCGTCGACGCTGTGGTAGCGCGAGGTCAGGTAGTGGCCCATCTCATGCGCGAACAGAATCATCATGAGCGGAATCGAGAACGAAAGTCCCGAGCGCAGCGCGGCGACGGCGAGAAACGGATGCGCGATGGAGACCTCCTCGCCGTTCATGTACGCGCCGGCGGTGGTGGTGGTCAGGAGCGTCAGCAGGAACAGCGCGACGTTCAGCGCCGGGATTCGCGGAGGCTCGAGCGCGCGATCGGCCGGTTCGGCAGGCGCGGTGTAGCGCGGAATATCGGTAAGGACCGTGGGCGCGTCCTTGTGTGTGACTATTTCGTCCATATTAATTGCGGCCTTCGACTGCAACTAAAGATACCGATGAGCCCGGTCCGGCAGCGAAGTGCGCGGCAGCATTGCCCTCGCGCACCGCGACTTCGAGCAGGCCGAAGCTTCCGAATGTCGCGAGAGGAGCACCTTTGGGCGCGTCACCATAAGCGCCGAGCAACTGCATCGCCGCGCCGTCTTCGATCCTAACTGAAAGGGATTTGTGGCGAAAGCGAGAGCCGAACTCTTCGGCCGTCCCGCGATCGATGTTGCTCACCAGATTGCCGAAGCCGTCCACGTAGATCACTTCACCGCGCAACTCGCGCGCAGTTGCCACGGGCCGCGGCAAGTCGAGTTGCTTGATCGAGCGGACTGCGGGGCCGAGCGCGGAAATCCGCGTACCACGCCATAGATACGCCGCAGCTGGCGCGAAGATGTCGCGGCCATGAAAAGTCGCACTCACGTCAGTAAGACGATGGCGCGGCGATGTCAGTTTCACGATTCGCTTGACTCCAGCCTGGTTCGCGGCGAGCCACAGCAGACCGTTGTCAGGCCCGACCAAGCGGGCGCCGGAGCGAGTCTCGATGGCGATCGGCGCACGCGCGGTGCCGACGCCGGGATCGACCACCGCCAGGAAGACCGTGCGCGGCGGGAAGTATCGCCAGGACTCGCGCAGAGCGATCGCGCCGGCCACGATGGATTGGGCGGGGATGCCGTGAGTGATGTCGATGACGGCTGCGCCAGGAGCGATCGACGCGATGACGCCCTTCATCGCACCGACGTAATGGTCGCGATAGCCGAAGTCGGTTACGATCGCGATCGGAAAAGGGGTTCGCGCGCGCGTCGGCATCGCGGCTAGTAGACCGCGAAACAGCCGCGTTGCGCAATTTCCCGCAGTCGCCTCATGCCCGCGGCCGGCTAGTCGCGCGGCGCGACTGAGACGTAGCGGTTGCCGCGTTCATAAAAGCGCCATCGCATCGATGCCCAGCGGCCTGCGTAATCGACGTTGATCCTTGGCGAACGGCCGATCCGGCCGACCGGAAGATCGCAATTTTCCAGGTACAGGCCTCCGCCGCACAAGTCGCGCCCATAGTCGTCGCCCGTAATAGCCAATGCATTAGTCAGTTTGCCGGGGCCATTAGTCAGTTCGCGGGAATCCGGCGGTTTGCGCCGACGCCGCGCCATCAAATCGATGCCGCGCAGCGGCTCGATCGCTCTAATCAGTACTGCGTGAGGCTTGCCATTGGCGGTAGTCACCAGGTTCATCGCCCAGCTGATTCCGTACAGCAGATACACGTACGCGTAGCCCGGCGGTCCGTACATCGCGGTGGTTCGCTTGGTCAGGCCGCGCGCGCTATGCGCGGCAAGATCGAGCGGGCCGCGGTATGCCTCGGCCTCGACGATTCGGCCGGCCGCGATGCCGTCGGCAGTGCGATTGACCAGAACTTTACCGATACATTCGCGCGCCACAATCAGGACGGGGCGGGCGTAGAATTCGCGCGTCAGCTTCCGCGATTCAGCCATTCGCGACTTTTACTGCGGCAGAGGAAAGCAGGGCAATTCGCGCGTCAGAGTGTAGCTGTACTTTCGTCCGCGCCACGTAAAGTCGCCCTGCGCGGGGCCGAAAACCTCCCGTACAGTGGCGGACTTCTGGCTGTCTGCGAGGCTTTCGCCCTGGACCGGAGCGTAGGCGAGAAAGACGCTCGATGCCGAATTGAGAGTGGGCTCGAGGGGCGGCTGGAAACCGAGCTTGTCGAGTCCCGGCTTCGGCGCCCAGCCGTCCGCGGCGCCGTCGTTAGCTCTTACGAAGGCCCACCGCGGCGCGGCGCCGTTGGCGATCAGCCTCCACTGGCGGCTCTCGATCGAGCCGTGGTTGGTCCGAAGTTCTTCGACGCCCGGCGTGGCCATGGCAAGTTGATCGCAACGCTGCCGCGGTTCTTCGTTGGGAACGCTCACGTCATTTCGCAGCGCGGTCTGCTGCTGGGCGTAGGCGGCCACCTGTTGCTGGGTCGGAGGTACGGGCTTGACCGTGGAATGGAAAAAGCATCCGACAGATGCGAGAGCCGGCCATCCCACGATGAGCGACAGAACGGCTCGAGCTGTAGCAGGTCGAGCTGCGCGCGCTGGATTGGCCGGAAAGCGGGGAGCCATAGGTGAAAGCTTTTGCTCGATCGGGGGCAACAAAGTCAATCGCGCAGTTCCATTCTATACGCGCGAGATCTCCGCGGCGAGTAGGCTAACAGTTCAATTGACAGTCCGGAGGGCAGCACCTAAACTCGCGCCAGAGCGGGCGTAATTCAGCGGTAGAATGCCAGCTTCCCAAGCTGGACGTCGCCGGTTCGACCCCGGTCGCCCGCTCCACTCAGATCGTCGATTTGGATCGTAACCTTTTCGCGGGCAGCGCGGTTAAGAGGATCGGTTGGAAGCCCCGTGGACCGAGACCGCGCGGGAGAAAGACCAGCCAGGGAAGGGTATTTCGATGTCGCTTACGCAGCGTCAGATCGAGAAGAAGCTCAGCAATGAGAATCTCGACGAGTTGTTGGACTTGTGGCGGACCGAGCAAGGAGCCGAGAAGCGCCGTGACCTCGACCTGATGGCAGCGGCGATTCCTTTTTCCAAAGACGCGACTCTTCGTGTTCTGGATTTGGGTTGCGGTCCTGGGGACGTCGGGCGAGCCGTTCGCGCGCGTTATCCTGAGTCACGGATCGATTGCCTCGATCGCGACGTCTTCCTGATCTCGATATGCCTATTGACGAATCGGCGCGAAGGCGTTTCAGGTCAGAGTTTCGTACGCGACTTGTGGGACGCTGATTGGTGGATGGGCTTGGAACGCGACTACGATGTGGTCGCGACCGCGAACGCACTTCATTGGCTCGACCCGCGACGCGTCTCTGAACTGTGCAAAGATGTGTTCCGACTGCTCCGCCCCGGCGGTGTGTTTTTGTTCGTCGAGCCCACCTGCACCGAGCCGACGTTCGCCGCCGGATTCGCCGAATGGAAGTCGCGGCAGCCGAGCCGTTACAGCCGGGAGAACTGGGAACGGTTCTGGAGCCGGGCGAACGAAATTCTTGGTTACGATCACACGAAGCTCCTGGGCTCGCGAGATTCGCATCTGATAGGCGACCGCATGCCGGTATCGGGTTGGGTCCGGGTTTTGGGAGACGCCGGTTTCGAGTCCATCGACGTGCTCCTGCGAGACGCCGACGAGGTGATGCTGGCCGCTGCCAAACCTTGAGGCTCGGCCCCGGTCAACCCAGCATCCTGCGTTAATAGCGGATTCGGCGGATTTAGCCGGTCGTAGAGCACGGTACGACGGTCGTCGGTGTAGGCTGGCGAGTAGGCGCCACTAAGCCAGCGGGCTGAATCGATCAGCAGCAGGCAGCGGGCGCATCGCGCAAAGCCACGGGCGCGAGCAACGTGCTCTAATCCGCGATAAGCGGACAAGCTCTCACGACTCGCAGCAGAACCCAACGGCGACTCTCGCCGGGCCGTGGATGAAGGGTCTCTTTAGGCGAAGCCTTGCCCGCTTGCGATAGTCGCGTTCAAGGATCGGGATGCGCTCGCGGCAAGCGCCTCGCGCAGAAACGGCGATAGCAGGGAATAGTCGCGCGTGAGCGTAGCCACGCGCCTACCTTTTCAGTGCTTCTCGCAACTCCTCGATTCTAGCCAATGTGGAAGCCTCTAAGTCGTGCGTATAGATCAGCCCCCAGATGGTCCCGCCTGCATACTCGTTCGCGTGAAATCTCGCTTTCAATTCGGCGAACTCTCTCCACCGCTTATGAAAGTCATCTATCTCTGAGATGCGATTTTCGACGTAGCCCTTGAGTGTGTATCGTTCGGAGAGACTGGTCAGATGGTTCTTATACTCGTCGAGCAACTTCGCCAAAGTATCTTCCGCCTTTAGCAGTTGCTCATGAGCGTATGCTTTCCTCTCTAAATTGTTTGGGGCTTCGGGCTCGCCGGGATGAAGAAGGCGGAAAAAATAAGTCTCTGCGGCTATCAAGAAGACCTTTGTCCGGTCACAGTATTCGGCAATATCTTTGATCTTTGCGTGAACGGAACGAGACCCCTCGTGCGCGATAGCATTGCGAATTTCTACCAGAATTTTCACAGAGGAAAATATTGGACCCGGATCTTCCGCAATTCGATGAACTGGCAATCTCTGAGCGTTCCAGTGTTTGGATGTGAGTTCCACCTCCTTGAGGAGTTGAAGAAAGTCTGCATCGAGCAAGGTCGAGAGCGCCGCGGTGATCGATTCCAGACTGTTCAAGGACACCATGTGCGAGATGAATTGACCGATCGTAAATTTCTTATTTTGAATCGCAAGAAAAAT
>CAWBLQ010000005.1:0-251366 GCA_963789715.1 Binataceae bacterium (SeqCode)
CAGATTGGGTCAGTGAACAGCCGACACCGGATTAGCTGTTGTTAAGCGTGAAATTGACGATCACGCGTGCCAGTTCCTCACCCTTATCTTCCTGCAGAAAATGACCCGCTCCCTTTATCGTCGCATGAGGCTGATTGCGAGCTCCCGGGATCGCTGACTGGAGCAAAAGCTCTCCTCCCTTCGTCACTGGATCGCCATCGCTGAAGGCAGTCAGAAATGGCTTCTCCCACCGTCGGAGGACCTCCCAGGCCTTGCGATTTGCCGGCACCGCGGGATCGTCGGGCGCGATAGGAACGAGAATAGGAAATTGGCGCGCACCAGCCTTGAAGCGCTCGTCGGGAAAGGGCGCATCGTATGCGGCGACAACTTCGGGAGCAAGGGCGTTGGCACATCCACCCTGGACGATTTGCCCGACTGGGAAAGTAGGGGTCTCCTGCGAGAATTTGCGCCATGCCATGAACGCGTCACCGATTGGGCCTTCACCAGTCGGCAATCCCGTATTCGCCGCGACGATACGCGCAAATCGCTCCGAATGCTCTGCTGCGACGCGCAGTCCGATCAGTCCTCCCCAGTCCTGGCACACCAGAGTTATCCCGCGAAGATCGAGCTTCTGGATGAATCTAGTGATCCAGTTTACGTGCCGTTCATAGGTGTAGTCTTGGCGATTCGCTGGTTTGTCGGAGCGTCCGAAGCCGACCAAGTCCGGCGCGACAGCGCGCAATCCGGCCGAGACAAAAACGGGGATCATTTTCCTATACAGGTATGACCATGACGGCTCGCCATGGAGCATCAGCACCGGCGCTGCGCTCGGCGGCCCTTCGTCAACGTAGTGGATTCTCTGACCGTCGGCCTCCAAATAATGTGGCTTGAATGGGTAACCGGGCAGATTCGAAAAGCGCTCATCAGCCGTGCGGAGTATTTCCATCAGATTTCCTTCATAAATTCTGGCGACCTTTCAGTCTTCTTCATGGTCCCGAAGTGCCATCCGAATCGCGCGCAGCAGGCTTTCTTGATTGAAGGGTTTGCCAAGCTCGCGATCGGGTTAGCTTCGCGCATCCTCTTCCTGGTCCGCTCATCATCACTGCCGCTCATCAGGATGGTCGGCAAGTGCCATTTTGACGCAGCCAGACTCCGGCATAATTCGATCCCGTTCATCCTCGGCATATACACATCCGACAACAGGCAAGCGTTGCCAGTCGGGAGGTCGCCGCTCAGTAACTCTTCCGCGCTATGAAAGTCGCGCACGATGAATCCCAAAACCTGCAACTGCCTTCGCAGCGCGCGACGCAGTGAGTCGTCGTCATCCACCACAATGACTGTAGCCGCCGCTTTATTCCGCAACTAATGACACCAACTGAGATGAAGACGCAGTGCCCAGCATGCCAGCCATCGAACCTTCGAGAAGCACGTTTTGCCGCTTGTACTTCATTGTCTTCACGCTAAATGCGCCACACGAGCGCGTCACATCTTTATGAGCATCACGCAGCATGTTGCAGACGTTTGATCGCAGCCAGCGAAGTGCGAAATCGGTGGAAATGGAGATGTCTTGGCCTTGCGGCGTTGGCCGTTACAAGACGGCTACGCTCAGCGTGTCGCGCGAGCCGGTCGACGATTACTTCGAAAGCCCGTGGGTCGAAGGGAAGCCCGCAGTGGCTGGACTTAACCTCAATTGCCTCGACATCTGCCCCTGTTTCGACGCAGTTCTGCCGTTGAACTATACCGTCGGTTTTCGAGTAGATGAGAGTCTCCGGAACGCGCGGAGGAAGCCGACTCATCTCAACTTCCGGGACAAACCCGGCTGCAAGCCTGCCGGCGCATCGCCTATGCGCCCATTCAAACAGCGGCCTCAGAAATGTATTCGAGCCCTCAAGAGGCGCTTTCACCGGCGAACCCAGCAGTATCGCCCGCTCAACCAGGGCTGGAAACCGGCAGGCAAGTTCGCGTGCGTAGATGCCGCCCAGGCTATGACCAATAATGACGATCTTTCCGCGGGTCTTGCGACTCGCTTTGCGCAGCACCTTTTCCAGCCACATCAGCATATGAACCGGGCAATCCACGTTGCACCAGATACCGGAGAAAAAAATTCGGTAGCCAAGCTCGCGCAGTCTGTCGGCGAGCGGACTCAGAGTTAGATCACCTGCACCAAAACCGGGTATCAGCAAAACTCCCCGCTGCCCATGACGACGCATGTTGGGAAGCGCCCGGCGCAAGAGACCGCGAAGAACGAAGGCCGTGACCTCTCCGAACATGCGGGTTTCGCCGATCAGACCTGCGAGACCTGGAGCTGAATTGGATTTCATTGAGCCGTTTCCATTTGAAGTAGCAAACTGTGTCGCGGTCGAGACTCATCCGCCCCCTGGCTGGATTTAAAAGCGGTTCATTGCGGGCCGCCGAAGCTATTGAGTCTTCGTAGTTATTCCCCCATCGCCGTCTGTGCGCATTGAGCCGCCGCGGCTGTAGTTGGCCGGCTTGGATCGCGCGGGGTGGTTGACTGGTAAGCACAGTGTGATAGGCGCCGAGCCGGCAACGACGTGTATCGTTCGGAAGGAAGAACAGGCGGCCTTGCAACATCTTGTCGGGGGAGAGACCGATGCCGGTACGAAGTGCGCCGGATTGAAGGCCGCCTGTCCAATTTTGGCGAAACAGTTTCCGTGATTAGGATTCAGCATGACTCCGCCAGCGAGCAGATAAGTCGATCGGCGTCGTCTCTATGCGTCGCGCTCGTTACCAAATCCAAACCGGTTGAAGCGCTTGGTCAACCTGCTCTTGAGCGACTTGCTGCCCGCTTCGCATGCGCTGCACGAGTTGATCGATTTCGTAGTTCTTCTGTGCGAAGGCCGGGTTGTTCTTATTTCCTTCACGGGCTTCTCGCCGTGCAGCCTCCGAGGCCTGCTCTAATTGAGCAAACCTTTGGGCGTTGGGCTGAACGACAGCGTAACTCCTCGAAATTCCGACGGAGCCGGCTAAAACCGGCGACGACAGAGTCAACGCCACGGTTCCGGCGGCAAAAATTGTTGAAAGTTTCCTCATTGACTAACACCTCGGTAATTAGAGTGGCGAAACTGGCGGAAGGTTACGGCCCAGCACAGAATTTTGTGCGCTTGGGTCCAGATGAGATCGCCGACCCACTGGATGTTAGGATGGGCGCGCCGGTCGCAGCGACACTCGTTGCGCCCATCCAGGTGCTGTCGAGCATCAGTTCTTAGCGACGGGGTAGTCCGCGCTAGCGCCCTCAATTCTGAGCGACGTAGGGTCCTGAATGAACGCCGCGACACCAAGATGGTCCAGTGACCATGAACGGTCGAGGTCAATGGTCATCTCCTGGACGAAAGAGCCAGGCTGCGTCGCGTCCAGTTCAAATGCCGGCAGCAATTTCCTCACGGTGTAATCGTAGGTGATTTCACGCCCGCCGTTCTCGCCTGCGCCAATCTTGCTGACCAAACCATTCTCGTAAATCGCCAGCATTACCATGAGCCGTCCGGGCCCCGCGGCGCTCAACAATTGCGCGTTAACTTTAACCTGAAGTTTTCGAGACCCTGCAGCAGCGAGGCTCGTTTGAATGCTTGTGCGAACCCGCGGCGAGGTCGAACGCGCAGCGGCCACCGCGTGCGCAATACTTCCCCCGTCAGAACCGGCGCACTGCCACCGCCCACCGATCACCATTTGCGGTGTGTACGCGTCGTCCAGGTTCAGCGCCTGAACGTATTCGCTCTGTCGCTCAGACCATTGATGCGACGAGAACGGGTCCGACCAGCCAAGGTGATTCCAGTAGTCAACATGATACGCGAGCGGAATCACGGATTTCGTCGAGGAGCCGAGGTCACTGATAAGCGCGTCGGCAGGTGGGCAGCTTGAGCATCCCTCTGATGTGAACAGCTCGAGCACGACTGGTGCGCTATCGGACGCACCGTTCGTCTCCGAGAACGCGACCGCTTTACGAAAGAAGCCGAATCCGATTGCAGCAACGGTTGCGACACTGACAATCCAAGGAACAAGACCGAATCGTCCACGAAAGCTTCGCATAGTGACTGTACCTCTCAAGCGTAAAACTCGCAGCCGGTCGCGAGGGTTAAGCAATATGTTCGATCTGCGCCGGCGTTAAAAAGCATCTTCGATCTCCAGAACGCTCATGGAATCGGCGGTCGCGCCTGGATGGGCTCCTACCTGCACGCAGGCCGAGCCAGGGTCTGATCGCTTCGCCATAATCGACCGCACGACAGAGGCGAGCGGTGCGCCTTGATCGAACACGACGGAATTGCCGGAAGGCCGAATACCCAATTGATGCCACAGCGCAGGAAGATCGGGCGTTATCGGGGTTGCTTTCATCCGATCGTACAACTCTATGAGGACCGGTACGCCGGTGGCATCGTCTCCGGCCTTCAGAGCCCGCGTGAGGGGCCAGTCGTGTTCCATGCTGCCCCCGGCGCGGACGATTCCCTGCAATGCATCCTGGAGCCCATATCGATTATTGGTGCGCCGGTGAATCTCGACATCCGCCATCAGGCAGAACAGCGCACCGCCCCAATAGGTGCGGCCCCATGTGTGAGTGTTGTCCAGGCCTCGATCGCCGGGGGCAGGCAATCCCTTGGGAAGGCCGTCCACGAGTTCGCGCCAGACTGTCTCCGGCGAAAGATCGCCGACCTGAGCGCGCGCGATCGGCTCGACGTAGGTGGCGATGCCCTCCTCGATCCAGTGGTGCTCGTCCGGAACGGAAGGGAACGCGAGATGAACCATCTCATGCGTCATCACCCAATCGTCGAGCAGGCTTGAGTCAGTGGCGAACCTGGACAAGCCAACCCTTATCACCAGAGTTTGATCGACTAGCACAGTCTTGCCGAAGATTACGCCCTTGCCTTCGTCGATTGGCACGACCTTCACGTCCACGTTTCGAACGGGAAAACCACCGTAGTATTCGGTTACGGCGCAAGCCGATCGCCGGACCCAGCCCAGTACCCGGGTGTTTGGCAAACTGAGATCGCCGGGTTCGATTCCCACATCGATCGCGGCACCGCCGATAGACAGTGACTCAGTTGGAGCGGAAGTCTCAGAGGAGTTCGCTGAAGTCGGACTCAATTCTGACGCAGCGCTGAAGAAACACACAGCAGCGACCATCCCCATTACGAATCTCAAGTTCCTGAAATCCATCGCCGTGTTTTTCAGCACGGAGCGAAGCGACTCGCGCCGCTTCGCCCCGCGCCCTGAGACTCGACCGCCGGGGCCTCTATTGGCCTGAGAGCGAGGCCGCTTCCATGGCCCGAACCGTGAAAAATTCCTTGTCGACCGCACCCTGATTGATGTACCAGCATTCGTGCTCCGGCGTATGCTGCCCGGGCAGATAGCACATCGTCGAGAAATTCCCTTGCGTGTCGATCGAGGCCGCGCCCACTACGAACTCCCGCTTGAACGGGTAGATTGCTATGCGCGCATCGGGCACGGGCCGGTCACGATACGCCAGCCAGTAGATGTGCGTGCGCCACAGTTGGCCGCTCTGGTCGTAGGTGTCGATGTAGGGCTCGAACCACACTTCCGAGTCCAGGTACACGATAGTCCTTTTGTCGAGCGCACTGCGATTGTTAAAATCGCGCCGTGGCGTCGCCTCGACGACGTACATATGGCGTGCCTCCCAGTTCTCCGTGCAGGCCGAGGCGCCGCCGTCGGTCGCGCAGGTCACCTCCGGCGAATGCGCCGCGTGCACCGAGGCGAGCAATTCCTTCTCGCCCAGAAATTTGTAGTCGTACTGCTCGGTCTTCGGGTTGAAGCCTGAGTAGTGATCCGGGTCGAAGGTCTGGGCGTCGGTCGCGGTGCTTAGGATGGCTTCGTTCAAACGGCGAACGCGGCGGCTGCCGGGATTCCAGTCCCAGCTATCGTCGCCACGCTTCGGATCAGCGTAACGGAAGCGGATAATTCCTGTTCCGCGCGCACTCTGGGGCGCGAGCACCGGGTAAAGCGCGAACAGCCAGAACCGGCCGGTCTTTTTGAAGTCGGGGTCGACCGGCAACGGCTCCACCTCGGTGCGGCCGACCAGGTTGTAGCCCGCGTAGTGGCCGACCTCGATGTTGTCGATTATCTGCTGCTCCTTGCCCGGGCGAACATACTCGCTCTGACAGTCAAAGTAGCGCAAATCGTAATCGTCGCTCTGGATCGGCCGGAACACGTTGTTCCAGATGATCTTCTCCGCAACGTACGGATCGTTCGCGTCGATCAGCGGGAAGGGCTGGCCGGCGACGTAACCCACCATGCTGCGATGGTCCGCCGTCAGGCTGACCTGCGACGAGTACTTCTCGGTCGCGTCCATATACGGCGGTGGCCACTCGACTCGCTCGGTCGGCACGATGTTCATCTGCATCCCATGTCGCACCATGTAGTAGACCCCCGGCGAGACTAGGTTTTGGACCTTGGTGGCATTTTCGGGAGTGATCACATCTCCGGGCTTAACCTGGGCGCTCGCCGTCGCGATCGCCATCGACGCCGCAAGCATGGACATTCCCACGCCTAGCATCGTCGTCCTAATTACTTTACGAAGCATTCTCCGAACCTCCTTGAAAGTGTTGGGCCGTCTGCTCTGTTTCAATGACTATCGTGTCCAGTGAGCAATCCAGGATCTTCAACCAGGCTGGCCTCGTCATTAGGAGCTTCAGCCAAGCTCTTCGACTTGTTTTGTTGTAGCCATGAACTGATAACTGACTTGATAAGACCATCGATGCTCAGCCATCCGGCTCCCGAAAAGAACAGCCAGACGAAACTCAGCGCATACAGCGGTTCATCGAGCTCGGCGAAATCATCGAGGCCACCGACATTCTTTAGCTTTACAGTCAGGATCGCGACGATCATGTTGATGATCATAGGAATCGAGACGAAGCGCATTCCTAAGCCAAGGATCGTCAGTGCGCCGCCGAGGAACTCCGTGTACGCGGACAGTGCGGCGTTGAACGCGGGGTAAGGAATGCCCCATCCCGCGAACCTGGTGGTGAACGCGTCGAGGTTGTGAATCTTTGCCCATCCGGTCTCCATGAAGAAGTAACCGACGAACAGTCGCATCAGGAGGGCGGGAATCCACCAGGCAGCCGATAGCCGATCGAAGAGTTCAGCCGCTGCCGTTACGAGCCTTTTGTAGTTCACTCTGCTGACGCCTCCATTCGCGCTAATTAGATGCGGCATGGCGGCCGAGGTTACAGATCCTGTTCGGCAGAGATGTATCCCAACCCATAGCAGCCGGGATGAAACGTTTCATTCGGCAAGGCATCAAAGTCACGTCTATCACGGAGAGAGAATCGCAGAGCTGACAGGAACCTTCGGGGTCGAAGAGCGTACAACGCTTCGAATCTCACCACGGCTCCAAGCTGCCTCTTCCTTCAACGCGCGCGCATTCCCTCTATCTTCGAACCTGCCGGAGCTCCCGTCGAGGATCCCTGATCAAATTATCGACTTTTACGCTTTCGTGTTTTGCCAGAGCGGGTTTCGAAACTTGGGTCTGACTTTCGAGCAGTTCCTGGCGGTCATCTCGGTCGTCAAGTTTCCGGAATTGCAGCCGACAGACCGCTGATACGTTATCGGCGAACAATGATGCCTTCTTCCACATCAACGCAGCCCAATCAGCCCCGCAGAAAGACCGCTTTGGTGCTGGCGGGCGGTGGCATTACGGGCTTTCTCTACGAAGTCGGAGTCTTAACCGCACTTGACGAGCTGGCTGGCCGCGCCCTGTCGAACGACTTTGATGTCTATGTCGGGACCAGCGCCGGCGCGGTGCTGGCTGCCCTGCTCGCCAATGGTGCTCACGCGGCGGAGATCTTCGCGGCGATGACCCGGAATGAGGCTGGGAATCTTTTCTACTTTGAGTCTCGCGACATCCTGGGGGTCGGCTCTGGCGGGCCGCTGCGGATGATGGGTCAGTTCGCGCGCGCGACGTTCGGAACTCTGGGACGCGCGCTTCGGGCCAAACAACGGCCCTCGTTTGCACAGATGTTTGCGGACTTTCAAGAGCATCATCCGCCCGGCTTCTATTCAACCGAAGCGCTCGAAAAGACACTCTGCGACCGATTTTCAGTGCTTGGGTACAGCCACCAGTTCGACAAGCTTTCGCGGGAACTCTTTGTTACCGGGACGGACATCGATACCGGCGAGCATCTGGTTTTTGGCGCGGGCGAGTTCGCAGATTCGCACATTTGCCGTGCGGTCGCCGCTTCATGCGCGATCCCTGTGTTCTTCCGTCCGATTCGCATCGGCGATCGAGATGTTGTCGATGGCGGGGTCTCGGAAGTCTGCCCGCTTGAGATCGCCATAGAACGAGGCGCGACGGGGATCGTGTTCGTAAATCCGATGGTGCCCATTCGCAATGATCGCGCACGGATATGCATTCCCACTGCCGGAGGGGATTGCGCGCGCCTATCCGAGAAGGGCGTTGGATGGATTGGGGAGCAGGCGATGCGTCTGATGCGGGCGCACTCGCTGGGGACGGCAATCGATGCTCTGCGGTCAAACCCCCGCGTCGAACTGCTGCACCTCGAGCCCGGCCGGGACGAAATGCAACTATTCATGCACAGCATCATGTCGTTCTCGACCGGCCGCGAGCTGCTGGAATACGGAAGGGATTCCGGTCTTCGCTTCTTCGCAAGTTCCGGCGCTGCGATTCTATCGACTAGTGACTCCTGCGCGAGCGCCCCGGATCATTCGCTCACGGCGCGCCATGCTGGCGCGGCCGTATAAGGCGAGGCACCCCATTCGGAAGTGTACCGCCGGCCCACTGAGATCGGTGTGAAACCTTTTACTCGCGGCGGACATCAAAGCCCTATACTAAACCACTCCTTAGGAGGAGAAAAAAATGAACGCGAAGAATGCGCTGATCGCCAGTGCAGTGGCGATGCTGTTGGTCACCGGTGCCGTGAATGCGCGCGCCCAAACGAGCGCGGGCACCGATCAGGTGAAGTGCGTCGGTGCCAACGGCTGCAAGGGGCAGTCGTCATGCAAATCTGCCCAAAATGACTGCAAAGGCAAGAACGCCTGCAAAGGACAGGGCTTCGTCCAAACGTCCACGCAGGACTGCAAGGACAAGGGCGGTACCGTCGCAGCTCCGGACAGCAAGTAGAGCAACCTGGGGGACCTCGGCGTCGCCGCCGGGGTCCTGCCAAATCCATGAGTTTCTTACCCCATCTAGGGCACGGTGTCGGTCTTCGGACCATTCACTACCCGCACGTTCTGGACAGGACGGCGCGCGCGGACTGGTTCGAAGTAATCTCGGAAAACTTCATGATTGCCGGCGGCCGGCCTCTGCAGATATTAGAGAAGGCCCGCGAACTTGCGCCGGTCGTTCTTCATGGCGTGTCGCTCAATATCGGCGGAACCGATCCTCTGAGAGAGGACTATCTGACCGAACTCGAACTGTTGATTCGACGGTTCGCTCCGGCGTGGGTTTCCGATCATCTTTGTTGGGGCGCCGTCGGCGGACGCTTTGCCCACGATCTCTTGCCGCTTCCCTACACTGAAGAAGCCGTGGCGCACGTTGCCGCTCGAATCCGCCAGGTTCAGGACCGGCTTGGACGCCGCATCCTGATGGAGAATGTTTCCAGCTACCTAACCTATTCAATTTCGTCCATGCCGGAATGGGTGTTCGTTTCTGCCGTCGCCGAGGAAGCCGATTGCGGCATTCTGTTGGACGTAAACAACATTTATGTCAACGCAATCAACCACGGCTTCTCTCCGCTGGAATATCTTTCGGGAATTCCCAGGGAGCGGGTCGGGCAGATTCACCTGGCCGGTCACAGCAGCTCGGGAGATTTGCTGATCGACACTCACGACCATCCCGTTCCGACACCGGTATGGCGCCTCTATCGCGAGGCGGTGCGACGGTTCGGACGGGTATCAACACTCGTGGAATGGGACGATCAGATACCTCCATTTGAAGAACTCCTGGCCGAAGCAAATCGCGCGCGTGAAATTGAGGGCGAGGTACTCAATGCCAGCTCCATCTCTATATGAAGTGCAGCGCTTGTTCTGGGAATCTGTAGCGGTCCAGCCCGGCCGAGACTCGATTGCACCCGCCTTTGTCCGCTTGGTTCGCGGGTACGACGATAGCGATCGGAAAACACGAATCGGCGTTTACGCGGACGCTTACTTTTTGCGGCTCCGCGATGTCCTGCGCGAAGACTTCCCTCGCGTAGCCGCTCTGGTCGGCCCCGCGCAATTTGATGAGATCGTCAAGAGCTATCTTGAGGCGTTTCCTTCGCGGTGGCCGTCGGTGCGTCACCTGGGCCACGCGCTGTCTGAATTCCTCCGGCACAGAACAGAGACGCCCAAGTGCCTTGCCGATCTCGCCGAACTGGAATGGGCCCGCATCGAGGTTTTTGACGCGCCCGATGCTGAATGTGCCGCGATCGAGGACTTTATATCAGTTCCCGCAGATGCGTGGCCGACTCTGTGCTTCTCGGTGATACCTGCAGTCCAAACTCTGCAAGCTCAATACCCAGTGCATCAGCTTTGGTCCGGTGGCACATCCATGGACGTGTCAGCGGCCGAGACTTCGCTCCGTGTCTGGCGCGCAAATGACTACCGAGTCTTTCATGCGCCTATGGACGAGCGGGAGTCAGCGGCGATCCAGAAGGTGATATCGGGCGAGCCCTTCGCGGCAATATGTGAAACTTTCGCTGACCTGCCCAAGATTGGAGCGGCGCAAGAAGCGGCGGCGCTTTTGTTGCGATGGATTGAGGACGGAATCATCCATCGAATCGACCAAGCGGCGTAGCCTACGAACCACTTCCATTCTTGAGTCTGTTGTCCAGGATCCTGTTGACAAGAGATTTCGGCATCACCGTTTCGCTGGAATCGCGCGAATCTTCCGCTATCCGCTTAACCGCGCTAATTGTCAGCTCATATCCTTTCAGATAGTCCGAGCATCGGACGCACTCCGCCCGGTGCTGCAAGAATGTTCGACGATCAACATCACTCAATTCATCGTCTCGTAATCTACGAATCAGGCCGCCGAACTCGCGGCAAGTCAATTCACTACGCTGCACGGTTTGCTTCCCTCTCATCAGGCCCTTTCGATGCTGTCATGCTCAGAGGATGTCTGGCAATAACGCACGCGAAATCTTTCGCGAAACACAAATCCAATGTCCAATCGAGAGCAACCCGCATCTTCTTTTCGAGCCGTGGGAGCTTGAACAGATAAATTGTCCGCCAAAGCCACCAGGCAAGAAATCCAGAAAAATTCAAGCCAAATACGTTTGCCACCCCGGTGCGCCGGCCGATTGCGGCGAGCCGGCCTAAGGTCGAGAATCGAAATGGTTTCTTCCTTCCTCCGACGATATCCGCGACGACGTTGCGTGCAACGCATCTGCCTTCGCGAATCGCGTGCTGAGCGGTTGGGGGATGGAATCCTCCGGTCTTGCGGTCGGGAATCGACGCGCAGTCGCCCAGAGCCCAAACGCCGGTAAATCCGTCAACTTCGAGGTACTCATTGACGAGGATACGTCCGCCGCTTTTCGGAACAGGTAGACCTGCGACGAGAGGATTCGGCGCGTTGCCCGCTGCCCAGATCAGCGTGGTAGCGGGAATCGTCCGCCCATCTGAGAGTTCGACCAGACCGTCGCGAACCGCCGTGACGCGCGTGCGTGTGATTATCTCAACGCCGCGGGCATCTAGCTTTCTCTGCGCATAGGCCCCGAGCTTACTGCCGAGTTCCGGCAGGATGAACTCCTCGGACGATATCAGAATCGTGCGGACAAATTCCGGCGTCAGGTTTGGATAAAAGCGGATTGCCTCGCGGAGGAAGTCATGGATCCCGCCCAGCGTTTCGACTCCCGCGAAACCAGCGCCCACTACCACGAACGTGAGCAGAGGCTGCCGCTCGCCGGCCGCGCACTCCGAGTTCGCTTCCTCAAGATGCGTAATCAGACGGTTCCTCAATTCGATCGCGTCGTCGAGGGTCTTGATAGTCAGCGCTACATCCTGGAGCCCCGGCAGGCCAAGGAAATTCGTGCTTGAACCGAGCGCGATTATCAGATGATCGTATGAGAGTTCGTGGACATGACGGTCGAAGCCATGGGAGATCGCGACACATCGTCGTTCCATATTTATGGTTTCTATATTCCCGGTGAAGGTCTTTACCCGCCGGAGCAGCTTGCGAAGAGGATTGATGATGGCGTTCATTTCGAGATCGCTCGCCGCGACTTCGTGCAGCATCGGAGTGAATAGAAAGTAGTTGTCGCGCGTCACTAGGGTAATGTTTACGTCATCGCGGCTGCGGAGCGCACGTTCCAGTTCAATCGCGGCGTATATGCCACCAAAACCGCCGCCGAGTATAAGGACGCGGCAGGCGCGATTGGAGCCCGTTTCAGGCTCCGGTCCCTCACATCCGAGGGCATGGGTTTCGGCTTGATCCATTCATCTCTCCGCAGCGGAACCGTTGAAAGTACCAAATTGTTCCATACCTTAGATGCGTCTCAGGCGGTGGGGTTTCATTGTTCCTGTTGGCGTACTGGCGGATTGGCACTAGAATCGATCCGGCAGCAAACTCGCTGACTATCGAGCTGGAGTTCTCGTTGATGGGGACGAAGCAATCCACGACCGAAACATCTTCCGAAAACGCGGCCCTGCGAGAGATCGTCGAGGGAGTGGAATCCGAAACGGGAGATCGTTTCTTCTACTCGCTCGTCAAGCACCTGGCATCTGCGCTCGGCTGCGAATACGCCTTTGTCTCCGAGCTGCTGGAAGATCGCTTGCGGTTTCGGACGCATGCCGTGTGGGGACGTGGAAATTTCATAGAAAACTTCGAGTCTCCCCTCGATGGTACTCCGTGCGCGGCAGTCCTGAACGGCCAGTCCTCTCATCATCCCGAACGGATCTGCCAGCTTTTCCCCGCCGACCTCGGCCTCAAGAAGTGGGGTGTCGAGAGCTATTGCGGCGTTCCGCTGGTTGACTCGGCCGGAACCGTCGTCGGCCACCTGGCGATCCTGTCGGACCAGCCGATGTTGGATGGGCCCCGCGGACTTGCGACCATGCGAATCTTTGCCGCCAGAGCGCGGGCCGAGCTGGAACGCCTGCGGACCGAGGATGCACTTCGCCGGGCGAACGAGGCATTGGTGCACAGCGAGGAACGCTTTCGCGACTTGTTCGACGAGGCGCCGATAGCCTACGTGCATGAGGGCCTAGACTCTCGGTTTATCGAGGCTAACCGCACGGCGATGAGGATCCTCGGCCTCAAGCCAGAGGAGATCGCCGGAACGACCGGGAAGTCTCTGGCGCCCGATAATCCCGATGCCCAGCGCCGCCTAAGCGGGTGGCTCGACTCAATGGGGCGTGGCACCGCCACCACCGGCACCGTCCTTGAGCTGCGCCGCAAGGACGACGGCAACCCCGTGTGGATCCAGTGCTGGTCAAGGCCGGCTCCCGACGGCAGTTACACGCGCACCATGTTTATCGATGTGACGGATCGCGTGCTCATGGAGCGCGAGAAGGCGCGCCTCGAAGCTCAAAACACGTACCTGATTGAAGAGATCAAGGAAACGCACAACTTCGAGGAGATTGTCGGGCATAGCCGAGCTCTCGCCGAGGTGATCGACAAGGTAAAGCTCGTCGCCAGCACGGATTCGTCGGTGCTGATACTGGGCGAAACCGGCACCGGCAAGGAGCTGGTAGCACGCGCCGTGCACTCAAACAGCGAGCGCAGGAGTCGGCCGCTGGTCAAGGTGAATTGTGCCGCTCTTCCGGTTGGTCTTATCGAAAGCGAGTTGTTCGGTCATGAGAAGGGAGCCTTCACCGGCGCGATCGATCGCCGCATCGGCCGTTTCGAGCTCGCGCACGGCGGAACAATCTTCCTGGACGAGATCGGCGACATGCCTCCGGATTTGCAGGCGAAGCTGCTGCGTGTTCTCCAGGAGCAAGAGTTCGAACGGGTCGGTGGGTCGAATCTCATCAAGGTTGACGTGCGCGTGATCGCAGCAACCAATCGGGATCTTTTCCGATCTGCTTCCGAAGGAACCTTCCGGCAGGACTTGTACTACCGACTAAACGTTTTTCCAATTCAACTGCCGCCGCTTCGTGAACGTCGCGAAGATATTCCGCCGCTCGTGCATTACTTCGTCCGCCGCTTCAGCCTGAAAATCGGGCGTAAGATTACGCGCATCCAGCGAGAGACAATGGAACGGCTGATGAACTACAGCTGGCCCGGAAATGTTCGCGAGCTCGAAAACGTGATCGAGCGCGCGGTAATCCTGTCGCCGGGAATCGAACTTGAGGTTCCTTCCGGAGTTTTACCAGAGATCGCAGTTATCGCCAGCGCACAAGCCGCCGCGCCGCGGCCCGTGCCGGAGGAACAGAGTCCCAGGGCTCCTTCGCCGCAAAGCATTGATCAGGTGGAACGCAATCACATTCTCGAAGTTCTGATGCAAACCAACTGGCGAATTGAAGGATCTGACGGCGCAGCGGCCTTGCTGAACCTCAATCCCAGCACACTTCGCAGCCGAATGAAAAAGCTCGGCGTTCAGCGGAGCACACAAGGGGTTTCGTAGATCTGCGAGATATCGCGGGCCAGCGTCGCGGCTCGCGGTGTTCAAATAGCGTAAATCCCCGGAATCGTTGCGATCCTAGTCGTGGCTTGGGCCTTGCTCTAATCGAGGCCATGATCAGAATCACTGTTGTTCCCCGTGAGAACAGCGCAACTCGAGTTATCGTCGAGGGCCGGATAAACAAGGCCTCGTCCGTCGAATTGGCTGGAGTATGCGACCAGCATCTTGCCGGCGGAAATGACATCGAGCTCGATCTGTCGGCTGTGACGTTTGCGGACAGTGAGGGCGTTACCCTAGTGCGCGATCTCATTAAGAGAGGCTGCACATTAGAGGAATGCTCGGAGCTGGTGCGTACGCTGGTCGAGGATCACTCACCGCAATCGCCAAAGTCGAACTACGCGGGCAACGCAAACGAACGGGAGTTGCTCGCGCAGCTACGCGCCGGTGACGAAGACGCTTTCGGCTTGGTGGTTCAGCGATATGGCGGCCGTATGCTGGCGACGGCGCGCAGATTTCTGAACAACGAGTGTGACGCGCAGGATGCCGTCCAGGAGGCATTCGCTTCCGCATTTCGCGCGCTCGCGAAATTCAATGGTGACGCTATGTTCTCTACCTGGCTTCATCGGATCGTCGTGAACGCGGCCTTGGTGCAGTTGCGATCCAAGCGACGCCGGGGCGAGCAGCCGATAGAAACCCTACTGCCGCGCTTCGACCAGGACGGTGAGTGGATTGACGATCCAGCGACCTGGACCGACGCCACCGAGGCGATTCTCGAGCGTCGCGACTCGCGTGATATGGTGCGGCGCTGCATCGAGCGGCTACCCGATAAATACCGATCAGTTCTTCTGCTGCGCGATATCGAGGAGTTGGACACCGACGAGACTGCACGATCGCTTGCGATCACACCGAACACAGTCAAAGTGCGGCTCCATCGGGCTCGCCAGGCACTCAAGAGGCTCATCGAGCGAGACTCTGCGCTCCTATCGGATATTTCGAACCGTGCCCAATCATCTGATCGCAATTGCGCCACGTCACTCTAGTGTTAGCGCAAATGACCAAGACCCTGAAACTCTTTTTCCCCGTTGCAATTGCCGTTCTGGCACTTGCACATTTGGCATTTGCGCAATACGGAGGCCAGGGCCTTGGTAGCGCCCTCAGCAGCGATCCTTTATCGCACCAGGGTCAGGTTCGTGCCGGCGTAGACGATATTGCAAGTCGCGCGTCACAAGAGACTCCGTTCAAGATCATCAAAGACGTAAAGCTGGGCCTCAAAGATGCGGATCCCAATGTGCGCCTGAGCGAGTTGACAAAGCTGCGCGATCTGCAGGATCCCGAGGTCAATCAGATCCTAACTCAATCGATGGCCGATGAGGATTTGCGCGTGAAGCTGAAGGCCATCGACATCCTCGGTGCGCGCGAGGCCAATGCGGCAGTAGCGCCGATGTCGTCGATGCTGTTTCTGCGATCTACGGAACAAATCGTAAAACTTCATCTAGTAGCGGAGCTGGGCCGAATCGGCGACGCGCAAGGCACGCTGCCGATCATGCTGTTCATGGCGGAGCCCCAAGACGAACGCGGGCGCGGCACTGCCATATTCGCGCTGGGCGAGATAGGAAGTGAGAAGGCGACATCGCTACTCAACAAAATTGTGGCAGATGATCGGAATCCGATGATACGGCGCCTTGCGCAAGAGGCGCTGCGAAAGATCGATGGCGAGATGCACGTTGAGCACCAGAAGCAAATAGCGTCGGAGCAAGAACCGCATGCGCAGGTTCCGACCGATCAGAAGCTCTCAAATTTGCGCGAGTTAGACAAGAAGCTGTCGGACCAAGAACGTTGAATCCGCACCCCATGTGACTGCGTGAGAAGCAGGACGGGCTGTAACGGTACCAACGTGCCGCAATAGAGGAGGTCTTATGCGCGCGCAAAATTAATTCAACCGAAATCTGTCCGGGAGGAGTGCTGCCGTGAGTAATGAGCTTCCAATCAGTGGAGCGACGACAGCCAATCCGGGGGCATCAAAAGCCGCTATTTCATTCCACTACGATCTTGGCAACGAGTTTTTCAGATTATTCCTCGACCGCGAATGTTGTTACTCGTGCGCCATGTACGACAATGAGTCTGATTCCCTCGAAGCAGCTCAGCAACGCAAACTCGAGTACCACATTCAGCAGGCACGCTCCGAGGGTGCTGCCCGCGTCCTCGACATCGGATGTGGCTGGGGCGCGCTGCAGAAGAAACTGATAACAGAGCACGGGGTAAAACTAGCGGTCGGATTGACGCTGAGTGAGAACCAGGCTGAGTGGATTCGCGAGATGGGCCTGCCCGGCGTTGAAGTTCGCGTGGAAAGCTGGTCCGACCACATACCGGCCGCGGCATATGACTCAGTCATTTCGATTGGAGCCTTTGAGCATTTTGCTCGCCCGTCCAGCCGCAAGGTGAGAGTGAAGGGATATCGGGATTTCTTTCGACGCTGTTACGGCTGGCTGAAACCGGGCGGATGGATGTCGCTTCAGACGATAGGGTTGGGCGCCGTAGACCGGGGAATCGAGGGGCAATTCGTCGCCGAAAATATCTTCCCCGAAAGCGATCTGCCACGCCTGGGAGAAATCGCTGACGCATCGGAAGGAATTTTCGAAATCGTTTCGATTAGAAACGATCGCGCCGACTACAAACGTACAAACCACGAATTCCGCGATCGACTACGGAAAAACTGGGACGCAGCAGTCACCCTGGTCGGAGAGGAAACGGTTCGCCGTTTCGACAAATATCTTCGCGTATCGGCTGTCGGCTTCAGCCGCGGTACGACGAACCTTTATCGAATCACCTTTCTGAGGCTTGCCCACCCGCGTTTTGATATCGCTTTGTGAGCTGGAACATGTGGCTCGGGGAGCTTGTGACCGGCCAGCAATGGCTTTCCGAGGGCGGGCAAGCTGAGTGGCCAGTTCGACCGGAGATCGTTGCTCACCATTTATCTTGAATCATCGCTGCACCGCGTTGAGCCGCGACTATTTGCGCCTGCCCAGCGGAAAGCTAGAGCGCAGCAAGGCTCCTCAAGGTCGGTCGATACGACGCGGGCTACGCCAGCTAGAAGCTGCATGTTTAGCAAGGCAAAACCAAAAATCCCGGCTGAAAGCAGTTCCGACCGATCAGAAGCTCACATAGATGCGCACTCGACCAGAAGCTGAAGGACCAAGTGCGTTAACCCGGGCAATTTGGATGCCACGAGAGGGCCTCAGGTTACACACAGGCGCGTAGCTCGTGCGATGGAAAGCTCCTCGGTTTCGCATGGACGTAGGACGCTCGATCCTTATCTGGTTGCAGGATCGAATGGAGCAATCGAGGGTGCTCACTCCCGGCCTTCGAAACGAATCGCTCTCGCCGGCATCTTAGTAACGATGACCTCGGCTCTCGATTGCGATGTGCTCGTCGCTGGCGGCGGACCCGCTGGGCTCGCCGTTGCAATAGCAGCGCGAATAAACGGTCTGAGCGCGATCGTATTCGAGCACCGCGCCACTCCACCTGACAAGGCTTGCGGCGAATGCCTGATGCCGCCGGCGGTGTTAGCGCTCGACCGAATGGGAGTGCTGGATTCGATCGATCCAGCACATTGCGCGTCGATCGACGGCATTCGATTCATACAAGCCGGCGGTGCGTCGGCCGAGGCCCGACTGCCCTCACCGGGCGGACTGGGCGTCCGAAGGATCGCGTTGAATGCCGCGATGATGCATCGAGCGCGCCAACTTGGCGCGGAAATTCGCGAACGCACCAGTGTGCTCGGCTATCGTCTTCAGCCAGACCATATTGTTGCACAAACCGATGTAGGACTAGTGCGAGCTCGATTCCTTGCTGCCGCAGATGGCCTCCATTCGCGCTTGCGCACACTGGCCGGATTGCACGCGACTTCGAGCGGACCGCGTCGATTCGGCATACGCCAGCATTTTCGCGTCACGCCGTGGAGCCGGTTCGTCGAAGTGCACCTGACCGGCGGGGTTGAGGCCTTTGTCACTCCGGTCGGTCCCGAACGAGTGGGCATCGCGTTTCTGTGGGACGACGCGAGCGTGACGCGGCAATGCATTCCGATTGACAAACTCTTTGAGCGGTTTCCTTCCATTTCGGCCCGCCTTGCAGGAGCGGTGGCTGATTCCCGTCTCCGAGGCGCGGGCCCAATGGCACGTTCAGTGCGGTCGCGAATCGCAGACCGCTTCGCGCTGGTAGGAGATGCTGCGGGTTATATCGATGCGATCACCGCCGAAGGGCTGTCACTCGCACTCGTCTCGGCGCTCACTCTTGGCAGGATACTTCCCACGGCGCTCGAATTAGGCGGGTCGCGCGAGACGCTACTCGCGTACCAGCGCGAATCCGCGCACCAGTTCCGCCGCCACGCGTTTATGACGAAGACCATGCTTGCCTTTGCGCGCCGTCCCGCGCTTCACAGGCCAGTAATAGCAATGCTCGCGCGACACTCTCAAATGTTCTCAGCGATACTCAAGTTCGGCATCGGCTCGCAGCCAGTAAGAAAGCTGCCAGAGAAGCCTGATCGATGAGTTCCGCGGAATCGCAATAGTGATTCAGATCTAGGAGAAAGAACATGCGTTCATCGAAAATTCTGACATTGTTGGCTATTGGACTGGCGCTCGGAAGTTCGGGTTGCGCTGCGGTGGAGGCCGCCCGGTCAGCGCAGGTGGAAAAGCAAAAGGCTTTCGAGCATCGCGTCGACACGGCTCATATCTGGGTCACCACGGGGGCGCCTCCGGCCGGCAAGTCCTACTCAACGCTCGGCGAGTTAAGTTACACCGAGCAGTTCTCGCCCGATGCGATCGACGAGGCGAGAATCAGCGACAAGTTGAAGAAAATGGCCCTCGAGAAATGGCCTGACATGATCGATGCGATCGTCAACGAAAATCAGACGGTCTCCGCCGACGGTTCGCAGATCACGGTCACGGGAAAGGCAATTCAGTACGACTCGTCGGTTGACCGGACCGCCTTGCACCACCTTAACGACGACCTCGTCGCGTCGCCTAATGGCAGCTAGTAGCTTTCGCTAGAGCGCGGGCTACAAATCGGGTGCGGGTGGAACTTAATCCGCGATGCGCCCGCATCTATTGCGCATTCACAGAACCGCCGCTTAGCCGTCTGTCTCCTGCTGTTTGTAGCACGGCCCTCTCTCCACCACTGCCCTTCGGAACTCTCACCCGCTCTAGCTCTTGGTGAAACGTTTTCCCTTTCAGAGCATCAAAGAATCACAACAGCATAAGGTTTTCAGAAACTTCAACGAGGCCATCGCATATGACATTCAATCGGTTTGCAAGAGTCGCAGCGCTCGCGTTGACGATCGCCTTTATCGCCACACCTGTCTCTGCGGGTGCACAGGTGAAACCCGGAGACGTTATTACTCCCCACAACGCGTCAAAGGTCGAGACTCTGGTAAGTCCGGGGAACCTTGTCCTCGTCAAGCAAGGCATGACGATGAAGATAGTTCCGACTGGCCACTTGGATTGGCCGCCGCCCTACAAGGCCGCCACCGAAAAATATTCGCCACAGGTATCACTCACCTCGGACGGCGAGCTCAAGAATTACGTTGCCGGTCTGCCGTTTCCGCTGGTCGATGCCAATGACCCCCAAGCTGCAACCAAGATCATGTGGAACTTCGCATTCCGACCGCTGTACACGGACGACGTGGATGCACGCAAGGTTGAAATTGAGAGTCACGTGGCAGGTTCAGCGGATGCGATCGAACACTTCTCGATCGGCCATATGGGTTTTTATAAGTATATCGGCCGGACCGAGGTCGCTCCGGTGCCGGTGGACTCCGATGTCTTGAGTACGGGCGTCGCCTTTCGTGCTGGAGCTTATCCGTTCCTGGATCCTCCCGAGATGCGCGGTGCCGGAATCATCATGCAGGGCTACGCTATTCCCGGGTTCGAAGATGCAGTGTGGGAATATAGCCCGTTCTCGCGTAAGTTGAGGCGCTTGTCCGCCGTTAGTCTTTCTGACTCGTTTGGAATTTCCAAAACTGGCGGCTCTGTTCAAGCCGGCAATAACGCGGGCGCCGCGACCTATGCCTCGACGTTGGATCCCAATTCCATGTTCGGTTTTGCCGCAAAAATCCAGGACTTCAACTACCGGCTACTCGGCGAGCAGCAGATGCTTGCATCAGTCGAGGCCCGGAACTCTCCGGCGAAGCCATGCGCCAGCGACGGCGGCCGCACGGTCTGCCCAGAGAATTGGGAACTACGCCACCTTTACGTGATCGAAGCGACTGCGAAGCCTCGCTCTGCTCTGGGCGGCAGCGTGCTCATTCCAAAGCGTATTCTCTACATCGACTCGGAAGCCTGGATTATCACTGCCTCAGACCAATTTGACGGGCAAGGTCAGCTTTGGAAGACGATCGTGACTTTTAACACGTATCGCGACCGAGCGGTCCCCGACGCCAAGGTCGCGATCTGGCCCTTCAAACGGATATTCGAGACCGCCCTGGTTGACGAGGATGTGACTGATGGTTTTTCGACCGTGATTTATTCACCAGGCCCAGACAGCCATGACGACGGCTGGTACATCAATATGGGCGCCGTCGACAAGACATTCTTTACACCCGAGAATATGGTCCAGGCTGGCCACTGAGACGCAGCCCCCTTGGGCGCTGTCAATGGCATCTAACTGTCGGCACTGAAATCAACCGGGGTGTAAGAGGCGGTATGCGGGTTGGTGAGATCAACGCTCAGGCCGACCAGGCGTATAGGGTTTCCAAACTCAACGACTGGATTCCTTCGGTTCTTGCCAAACCTCCCTTTCCACTTCTACTGCTCTGGGCCATGTTTTGGTGTACCCAGGCCGTCGTAACTTCGAAGGCATTTGCGCAGGACATAACCCTGGCGTCCACGACTTCCGCAATTCAGACCACGATCAAAGACAACGACGCGTATACCCACACTTGGTGGTCGCGCGCTCACGAGCCCTCGACTGGCGGCACAGTTAGAAAGTCAGAGATCGCTCCTTCATCTGATCGGCGCCGCGGCGACGCTGTTCTTCATGGCGGAAACCAACTCGCCTCAAAGCCTGTCACGCGGACATGTCACGTCGGAGGCGACGGCTCGAGGACGGAGGATGCCTCGACGAACCTCGGCACGGCGAACAGTCTGGATCAGATCTACTCCAAAGATGGCAGCGGCAGCCCGATGAAGGGCTACGCCGACTCGCCTCGATATAGCCTGCTCGCACTGGGCAACTGGTTCCTCGTGACGATCTCTTTTGGTGCTGCAGCATTGGGAACGCCAGACAACGACCTGCATTTCGTGTCCGACGAAGCTTCACTAGCCGACGGAACGCCGATCGCATCTGAAAAGACAACAGCTCCTCCGACTCCACTCTTAGTCATGCATTTGGGCAGCTACGATCTGCCCGTAGCTCTTCGCGAACCACAACTCGGCGATAGCGAAAGGTGAGTACGGTGGTTTTTGGTTATCCCCAACGGGGAGATGAGCATCAGCCAAAATTCAACGTGTGGGTGTGGAATTCGATTTGGTTGCCTGCTGTCGTGGTGCGTCCTGCCCAGATGGGTCGCGTGTTGGTCAGGTTCGAGCACGGAGTGACTTTCAACGCAATGGTGTCCCACGTTAGATCTCGTGACCCAGCTTCGCGCGGTTCCGACATGCCAGTCGTGAGAAAGACAATGCGGATTGAAGCATCTACGGAATGGTCGCCACCTCTATTATTGAAGTGAATGTACTAGGGCTGCAACTGCAACTCGGCACCGCGCAAGCACGCGCTAACAACCGAAGAAGACTGCCGAGGTTGATGCACTCAGGGTCACAGTGTGCTCGGCTACGCCGCGTTTTGAAAGCCCTGATTCCCTGCCCAATTTTGTGCCTTTGTGTCCGAATCTTATGGCACAACCGGGGAACGGTCTGTCGTACGCTGTAACTTTCTCAGGGTCCATTTTTTCACCGCGGCAGTGTCGAGGTTCAGTACGCGCGATTTGAGCGTCAGCCACGTCTCTTCGCTGGCGCCCGGCAACCGCAACTCCTGTGCGTGGCGAATTGCTGATTCTGCGGAAATCAGTAATTCGCCACACACAGGTAGCGCTTTCGTTTGTAGAGCGCCCCGCGATCCAACACCCGGACCTCGTGAGTCACGCCGTGCCACTCGCGCATCAATACTGTCCCCGCTGGCGCTGCTGAGGCCGGCTCAGGTCTAAGCGGCCGTCCCGATCGCGCGTCGTTGGCGAGACGAAGGAGCAATCGTCGGGTGGAGGGTTTGAGTCCTCCATGGACTCGTTCCTGAATTCGATACGCCACGGCGCGGGTCAGCAGTTCGCAGCTTATGCGAAGCGGCGGCTCGGAGTTGTAGAGCGCCCGCCACTGCTGCTTAAGCTCGGCGATCGAACATGACTTAAGCGAAGTGAGTCGCTGCGGGATTGTCTCCGCCGATTTGGGAAATCTCTTGTCTTGCATACATGTCCTTCCTCCTCTCAGGCAGACACACACATTGCTCTGGTTCGCCTCCGAAGCCAGTTAGGATGCACTCGTCGCATTCGCCTTCTCATCGCCTTCCATCGTTCAGCGGGTCTCACCAAATGAGCGCTCATCGCTCGCTTCGTGCGCGCAACAGAGCAACCATCCGTGGCCAGCCGATACGGCTGAAGGAGACTTTGAAAAAAATGGAACGGGCGAAATTGGCGAACACCAAGAAGACTGATTCTGCAAACGCCAAGTCGGCACGAGCGCCACTAAAAACGAAGGGGCATAAACCGAAACCCGAGAAGCTTGTATGCCGTTACTGTGGGAGTGATGATCTGGCCCCGAGCTTCGTCAAGCGACGCGATCACCGCTGTCGGAAGTGTTTCAGCAAGCGGTATGGTTGGGCGGCGCGGGCAAAGAAGGCGAGGAACAAGAATTAGTGCCGGGGGCGGTGACGAGGAATCGGGCGCTAAGACGCTCGGTCCCTTCCCTTCTCTTACCTCTCCGCCTGTCCGTTCCCCCGCCCCAAGTAGGCTGTCCATAGTCAAAATCTCAAACTCGAAAGTATTGATGATGTAGTCCCCCGAGAACCGGCATCGAGGTGATGTTGCCGACCCTCTGTGAGCGTCGGTAGTTGGGGGCATCTTTGTCCAACGATAAGTGGGTTCGGACGTGGTTGTAATAGCCGGCGTACGTTTTGAGGATGCGACGCAGGTGTGCCTCGCCGAGCACCAGCACGTGGTCCAGGCACTCATGCCGAATCGAGCCAATAAGCCGCTCTACATGTAACGAGCCTGTGCGTGGCGAATTGCTGATTCTGGGGAAATCAGTAATTCGCCACACACCGGAGCATAGCCGAACGCTCAGGCGTTGAAGGAGGCGGCTGCCACTGCTGCGATTTCTTCGCGATCGTCGGCAACCAGGAAGCCTTTCGAGATCGCATCGTCGAGCGACCGCACGAACCGCGCCACGTAATCGTGCTTTCCGCCCGGATAGAGTCGGGCGAGCCTGGCGGCCTCGAACAGTCTGGTTGTGCCGAACAGAAACCCGAAAACGCCTCCGCTCTGACCGAGCCCGGAGAGGATTCCGGTCGGCACGTCGACCCACGGAGTGCGGATTCCGCCTGCCGCATTCCCATTTTCGTCGGACACGAACGCAGTGGCGCTCTCGTCGATCTCCAGTCGTGGAGCAGATGATGGAGCAACGCCGCCGCGCGTCCATCGGTCGAGCGCTTCGATTGCTGCGTGGCCGACGTAGTGTTGCTGCGGCCCGGAATTGATTGGACTCTCGGTGTCGCCGATTACCAGGTGGTTTGTAGGCTTGAGAAGTTCAGCGAAGCGCTCAGGCGCCAGCCGACCATCGTCCTGTGGACCTGCGATGATAAGGTAAGTGTCTGCGTGCGCTGTGCCGGCTATTTCCCATAGACGCAAGCGCTCGGAGTCGGGTTGCTTGGGGCGCCCGCCTCCCAGCGAAAGGACATCGGTTTCGCTCTGAAGCACCAGCACCGGGACGCGGGCGTCATCGCGGATACGCTCAGCGGGTGAGTTGCGCAATCGGTCGGCTATATCACCGCCGCCTCGAATAAGTGATGTGCCGTCTAACGGCGCACCCGCTATGCCGCGTCCGTGAACGAAAAAGCCATCGTAAACTCTGGCGATCGAGTCGATCGCGTTTATGTAGGTGATCAGGTACATCGCCGATTGCGACTCGCCGATCGCGACTAGTCTCTTCGGCTGAAGATTGCCAAGCGGAGATGAACCAGGAGTTCGCAGCGCAGCCCCGGCCTGACTGAAGATGTCAAAAGACCAGGCATCGCCAGGGTGGACGAGCGCTCCGTAGCGCTCGGGCGAAATCTTCTTCAGATGGAGCCCGTCGACCAATCCGCCCCCGTCAACGCCGACCTTCTGTGCCGTGACTCCTACCCACGCGTGGCCACGCCGAACGATATGGCGATGAAGCAGGGTCCAATCGGGCGATGCGTCGATGCCACCGCTTACGTTGTTCCATTCGACGATGACGGTTCCGCTGAATCGCGCGGAGTTCGCCGGACGTCGCACGAGGAGACGCGTGACGAAAGGTGCCTGGCGATCCGGTTCTACGCGCCATTTTCCCTCGGCGGTGCGTTCGCCGATGAACTTGAAGCATGTAGCTGTGCCTTGAAGGAGATACTCCTCTTCCACATAGCCCAGGTTGGCGAGGTTGTAAGCTTGCAGCGGCATCGGTGCGGGGCCACTCAATTCTGTAATACTGGTGCGCTGAGTCTGCGATTCCATAGATTGCTCCCTTGGTTCTAAATCGACCTACGCTTCAACTGAATTCCTGACACTCTAACCTGAGGGTTCCGCTTTTTATCCTGATTCAGATTCGCACCAACACCAAGCGCTTTACAAACGCGGAGTTCAAACCGGGGTCCGATAGAATTCTTGGCCAGTCGCCGGTCCATTCAGGAGCATGCGATCAGTTGTGCGATGAACAAGCCCGAGCCTCGCCAGCTGGATGATCAGCGGTTTACGAGCCGGCTGAAGAATCGCGCGAAGATTACCGAGGCAATCGTGGCTCGATCTCGAAGCGCCCTTCTTCGACGAACACGATGAGCGGATCCTTTCGTCACATCTCGGCTACAGCCCTTACAGTGTCGCACGCCAGTGGCGATTGTGGTTCGTCACCTCACGAAATCCATGCGCCTTTTACTGCTGGCGAATGTTCGCCTGCGGTGCGTCTCCGGGTCGTTCGATACCAACTGCGCTGCTCTTTCCTAATGGCTCGTGGTCGCGACCGAGTCGATCGTATGCGGGCAGCCAGGCGCAGAATTCCATGACGTTGTCGTCGGGATCATGAAAATAAAGAGAGAGAGCAAAGCTTTGGTCGCTGCAAGGATCGGCGGGATTCATGGAATAGCCGCCGTCCAGATCGTGACGCACGTAGACGTACTTCACTCCGAGGTCATCGAGCTTGCGCCGATAGCTATCGAAGTTTTGCTGGGAGACTTTAAACGCAACATGATTCATAAGACCCGGTGACGTCGGTCCACCCAGGACTTTATCCACTGGCACATCGCGATCAGGCATGATTGGAAAGTAGAAGAACGCCAGGCACTCACCTTGTCCGACGTCGAAGAAGAAGTGCTGGCCGCCGCTGGATCCCGGCACCTCCATCGTCTTTACCAGCGGGATGCCAAGCAGCCTTTCATAAAAGTCAACGGTCCGCGCCATATCTGATGAGTTCAGTGCAAGATGGCTCAATCCCTGAAGTTCGAAATAACGTTGGGTCATTGGATTCTCCTTTGGTGGTACGAAAAGTAGCTCTCCAATCGTTAGTGCCTACCGCGTTTCAATTCGCTTTGGATGCTATTTGCCTTGGTCAAACTTTCGCCGCCGGCGCAGAAACTTCCTGCATTCTTGTAGTGGTATCGTTGTCGAATTCGAGGTGAAGCGCACGTAGCATCATCCCGTGCATCCGATAGGTCGTGATCACATAGAACAACTCCACGATTTGTTCGTCGCCCAGGTGGCGTTTCAGTTCCGCAAAGGTTGCGTCTTCGATCATGTTGCGTCCGATCAGTTCATCGGTGGCCGCCATGACTGCGCGTTCTTCGGATGTATATACGCTTGAGGTGGTCCAGCTTTTGATTGCCGTGAGCTTCTCTTTAGGGATCACGACCACCTCGGGCATCTGTGCCACCTTGAGATGTTGCGAGTACTCGAACTTGCAATCGCCTACGATCGCGGTGCGCAGGATCGCGAGTTCACGCAGCGCTGGTGCGAGTTTTCGGCCCGGCGCCATCAGCCCCCAGACGATCTCGGTCGACAGCTTGAAGATGTCGGGAACCAGAGCAAGGGTGGTCCAGTAATCTCCTGGAGATCCGGTCGAGGTACCCGGATTAGCGACAGGATCCTTGTCGCCGAACACTCGCTGATAGATGGCTCGAGTGTCCGGTGTAGCTTCGGCGAGGCTCACTTCCTTAACGCGCTTTCCCATTGAACCCTCCGCTGAGAGATTGACCTTTGCTGCTCAGCTTTCTTGACCGAGCGGCCGCTGGTTGCGATGCGCTCGCCCAACGTCTTGAGAAACTTGCTCCACTTGCGGCGAAATCGCGGATCATCCTCGCTGAGGCCGGTGATAAGCCGAGCCAATTGAGGAAGAACAACCGGCACAACTCGGAGACCGATGCTTGCCATCAGCATCATCTCCTCACTCAAGTCCTGCGGCAGTTCGTCGCGGAGCTTCGCACGCCGCAGTTGCGCCGCTTCGGCTTGTAAAAATGCGCGCCGTTCCCGCTCTGCCATCAGGTCCGAGCTTTTTCCTTCGAGCGCCTCCCATTGCCACATCCGCAGCTGACTGAGTTGCGCGGGATTGGAGCAAATTGCTTCGTATCCGAAGGCGAGATTGGAGGCGAAGTCGCCGCCCTCGCGGGACTCGAGCAGGGTCGAGATTCTGGCCATCTCACGATGGAGAACCTCGCGGTAAAGCCCTTCTTTGCTGCCGAAGCAGTGAAAAATCATCTGCTCGTTGATCGCCGCGCGCTTGGCGATTGCACTGGTGCGCGCGCCGGCGAAACCGCGAGCAGAGAACTCCTGCAGCGCGGCATCAAAAATCCGCTCGCGGCTGCGATTCAAGTCGCGTTCTTTAGCCATTGATTTAATCAAGCACCTGCTTGATTCTATTAAGCAGGCACTTGGGTAATTGTCAAACGTGGATTCTTGCTGCTTTTTAACAAGCAAGAGAGCGGATGACCGCTGGAGTTCAGACCCAGGTGGTGAGGCCACCGTCGATCACGATGTTGGCGCCGGTGATGAAGGACGATTCGTCGGAGGCGAGGAACAGCGCCAGGTCGGCGCAATACTCCAATGTTTACACAGCATACGGAATTATGAGCAGCCACAACCCCCCGACGTAACTGCCTTAGCCGATACCCAGGTCTCCCAGCAGACGCTCAACTACAGCCTTCGGAGTTTTTGGTAGGGACAGCCGACAATCTCAAGATTTTATCTCGAACTTGAATCTTTATCGGCTAGCCCTCGCTTTTCGGCGGCAGTGTGTTTGAACGTACAATCGCTGTCGGCACCGCGCTGAGCAAGTCTTACGTTCGTGCGCCCGCGGCTTCGGCTCGGCCGACATCCAACGGTTGCAGACGACGCATTGATGAAACGCCTTGTCATAGGCCAGCGATTCGAGCAGTTGCGCCCACATCGAGGCGAGCAGCGTGCGCGGGACCACGAGTGGAGTCAGAGTGGACGGATAAGTGACCACACATTGTAGCGGCGCGTTGGCCAGGTGCCGGTTAATCATCTCGGCTAGGTCGCGCGCTCCCCATATAGCGGGCTCCTTCAGGCTCGACTCACGCAGAACGCGGCGATCGACACGCTCGCCCGGCCAAAGCCGGTGTTTGGCGTCGTCGAAGTCGCGCGCATTGATAGTGCGGTGGCTTCTTGGATTGCGCGGGTCGTGGATGCGAACGGTGGGAATTCGCAGTGGTCGTATTGCTTTCGGCTCGCGCACCCCCGAGCGCGCGACCGACAGCCTCTTCAGTGCCTCAAGCATCTGTGCGATCTCGTAGCGCCATGAGGACAGCGACTCGCCTCGCACCAGAGTCGCGGCGATTGAGCTTGGCCGTTTCTTCCGCCGGCTTTGTTCGCGATCGACGAGGATCTGGTCTAAATGGCCACCGAGCGGGCCGAAGGCCGTTGCGAACTGCGCAATCGCGTCCTCCGCCGGCTGAAGCTGGGCAAAGCGAAGGAATAGATCGTCGGGAAGCTGGTACTGCTCTTGCGTTTCCCTGGGCTCAACCGGGACGACGAAACGCTCTTTGCCGCGGCTCACAATTCGGTACCCGTTAAGATGGCGAACGGACTTCAAGTCCAAAAATCTATGACGTTTCATAACAAGAATTTTTCATTTGATTGTTAGAGATGCAACGGCTAAAACTGGGCGCCATGAACGCGAAGAAACCATCGTTCACGCCATTGACACCGAGCGTGGCTGAGGCGGCGCGACCCTTCGGAATTTCTAAGGGCGGGGTCTATCTAGCGATCTCGCGCGGCGAGCTACCGACCGTTCGCATCGGCCGCCGGATTCTCAATCCACTTCGGACCGTGGAAAAACTGCTAGAACGCGTAGACCTTTCCATGCACGACTATCAAATCAACGAGGACCGTGCGCGATGAATCTCAACAAGAGCGCCACCGAAACAGTTGGGTTGCTTCCTCACATTCTCGCCGACTTGCGCCGTTCAGGTTTGTCCGAACGATACGATCGGTGTCCCCCAATCGTGATCACGGCAAGAATTACAGAAACAATCCGCATGCCGCTCGGTGGCTCAATTAAGCAAACCGCCGCAGAATTGAACCGATATTGTGGCCTTTGAAAACGCGCGCAAACTCGAGGGTTTGCAGCGTCTGCGTCCAGGGAGTGTCCGAGGTCTCTGCGTGAACTTGGTTTGAGGGGCGAGAGAATGAGCGACCGCGAGACCGCCATCATTACCCCGCCGCGCCCATACGTGCGCAGCGGGTTGTACACCAAAAGCGCGCCGATCATGAAGGTGCGGGCGCGCAAGGTGCGCCAGTTGGTGCTCCGGATGCGCAAGACGATGCCGTGGATTGAGGACAGCGATTTGCCCGCGTGTCGCGGTTGGGCGGACTTGGAATTGTTGTCGGCCTCGGTCGGGTACTCTTTGGCGCAACTCGGCCCGATCACCGACAACGGCGAGCCGCGGCGGTTGCTGACGGAGTTCCGCCATTTGAAACTCGCGCAGCTTGCCTACGAACGCGAACTCGGAATGACGCCGGCGGCGCGAATGGCGATTAAAGCGAACGCTACCTCGGCGGCGGTTGACCTTGCGGCTCAGCTTGCCACGGCTACGGGCGCGGAAAAGGAAAACGAGAATGCAGACGCCGCTGAGTCCGAGCGCCCGAAATAGATGGAAGCGAGATCCGGTCGCGTTCTTTGCCGGGGCACTGGCCGATCCAGAGACAGGGAAGCCGTTCGCACTGTATCCGGCTGAGGAGCGGTTCATCCGCGAGGCGTTCACACCGACAGCGGACGGGCGACTGCGTTATCCCGAGATCGTGTTCAGTGCGCCCAAGAAGAGCGGCAAGACTGCACTGGCCGCTCTCTGCGCGCTGTACGTGATCGTATGCTTGGGCGGTCCCTACGCCGAGGCCTATTGCGTCGCAAACGATTTTGAGCAAGCAGCAAGTCGAGTGTTCCAAGCCATAGCGCGCATCATTGAGGCGAGTCCGCTGTTGCGGCGCTCGGCCCGGATCACGGCGAACAAGATTTCGTTCCAATGGACGGGCGCCACTATCATTGCGCTGGCCTCGGATTACACCGGTGCCGCGGGCGGCAACCCCACCATCACGATCTTCGACGAGCTGTGGGGATATACGAGCGAACGGTCGCGCCGGCTGTTCGACGAAATGGTACCGGTACCGACGCGCAAGGTGAGCGTGCGGCTGACGGTCACCTACGCCGGCTTCGCGGGCGAATCGGGACTACTCGAATCGTTGTGCAAGCGCGGGATCGGGGGCGAGATGATCGCGCCCGATCTGTATCGTGACGGCGGTCTGCTCATGTACTGGACGCACGATCTGATCGCGCCGTGGCAGACGGAAGAATGGCGTGAGCAGATGCGCGGGACACTTCGCCCTAACCAGTATCTGCGGCTGATCGAGAACCGCTGGGTTACGACCGAGTCCAGTTTCGTCCCAATGGAGTGGTGGGATTCGTGCGTCGTGGAGACCGGCCGTCTCGTCTCCCAGCGCGACCTGGCGGTGTGGGTTGGTGTGGACGCGTCGGTCAAGAGAGATTCTACAGCGATTGTGGCGTGCAGCTTCGATCTCCAGGCGCAGCGGGTGCGACTGATCTGGCACAAGATCTTCCAGCCGTCGCCGGATGAGCCACTCGATTTCGAGGCGACGGTGGAGCGCAGTCTGCTCGATCTGGGCGAACGATTCTCAGTGCGCGAGGTTCGTTTCGATCCCTATCAGATGATTTCGTGTGCGCAGCGGCTACTTCAGCGCGGGCTGCCGATGGTCGAATTCCCGCAGACGCCGCCAAATCTCACACAGGCATCGTCGAATTTGTACGACCTGATTAAGGGGCGCAATCTGGCCGTATATCCCGACGCCGACATGAGGCTTTCCGTTTCGCGCGCTGTCGCATTGGAGACGCCACGCGGCTGGCGAATTGCGAAGGAGAAGGCGGGTCACAAGATCGACGTGGTAGTGGCGTTGGCACAAGCCGCGCTGGGTGCGGTGCAGCAGACGGGCGCGCCTACCGTGACGATTTTTCGAGACTGGCTTTTGAGATAGTCACAAAGAAGAACAACTCTGCTTGCTCCCAGAAGGCGATTACGAGGGTGGGCCGGGGGCGCATGCGCGCCAGCGCGCGGCGGGCGTGATGGCTGAGCTGGGCGAAATCGCGCGGACAGAAGTTGGGCAGCTGGTGGTGTTTCCAGTAACAGGGATACTCCACCGGGCTTGAGTTCGGGAGCGTAACCCGGCAACCACTCGATCGCGAGCCGACCCCGCTGCGCGCGGATAAATTCGCCGAGATGCTCTGCCAGCCCGTCCCAGACCATCAACAGCTCGCCCGGCGGATGACGCAGCGGGTAGCCGAGGAAGTCCACCACCTGCTGCTCGAATGGTCGTGGGATAGAGCCGGAAGTAAAAGCTCCACCAGGTGATGCCGGCGAGGCCGACAGCACCTTCCAATTGAAGTGATACTGCAGCAGCGGCGTCCGCCCGTGCGGTGCCTAGGTCCGCACTCGATGCGGTCGTTCGCTCAATCGGCTTTCGTCGACGAAGACGATCGTGCACCTCCCGCTGAGCGCTCTTTTTTTGACCTGGGGCCAGCGGTACTTCAGCCAGTGCCGGATCCCCTCCTCGTCGCGCTCGAACGCTTTCCCGGTCGGACGCTGGCAGCTCCCCGGTCCGGAAGCGCTCGCCAACTTTGGCGTTAAGTTGACGGCCTGTATGGACGAATCTGGAATCTCTTGACAACCAAAGCTCATAGTCATTTTCGGCTCCTTATCGGGGCCACTTCGAACCACTGGTCAGAAGAAAAACTTCTTTGCTTTCCGAGGATTTCGCACCTAAATTATCAGTGGATTAAGGTGGACTCTTTGCATTTTTCGGGCCCCCGCAAATAATCCCTAAATTTTGGGGCACGTTTCAGCAATCGAGATCGCGGCTTCGAACGAACCTCCGAAGCAGGGAATTTTGTAAGTCAGCAAAAAGGCGTGTCAAAAGGTTGTGTTTTGACCGCAATTGAGAAAAAGCAGGCACGCTAGATTCGCCCTTTGGCAGGGGGTTAGGTCGACAGTCTGGCGAACCAGATTTCTCAGATTTCACGAGGAATCAGCAGCTCGAGCCCCTGCCCCGCAACCATCAAACCGCGCATCTTACCTGCATGGAGCATTCCGCCTGCAGATGGTTGGATGATCACACGGGTGCGCCTGTTGAACCCAAGCTGAGGGAATTTGCGGTAGCTCTCTTCAATTCCAAAACCGTGCTTCCTCAAATGCTGCGGCGTGAACTTTTTCAAAGCCTTCTTGCATATAGAGCACGAAATTTCACGTTCACCGACATCAGCGATCTTTATGCACTCCAGGGTTTGCTGCAAAAACTCTCGACCCAAATCGACGTGGGCGCACAGAGTTTCCGGCAAGCGCGAGATGAAGTCTTCGACAACCGCGCGATCGTATCGAATCTCATTGAATGCCGACGGAGAATTCGAACGAGTTTGCTTCTCTAACGATTGAACCTGGTCCCAGATCTGTTGATATGAAAGCAGAGCCTCTTCCAGCGCACGGCCACCCAGCGCACCACTCTTGACGGCATCCATTATCGCATCGGCCTGAGCCCTCATTTTCTTGAGCTGTCGATGCGTATCAGCATTCGCATTGCGTTGATTCCCCAGAATCAGCAATTCGCCACACACAGGCAAAAAAGGCCGCTTTCGTGTTTCACCAACGCCGACGAGGTGGTAGCGTCCGACAGTGACCATCCGGCGTTGCGGCTGCATGGCGGCGATTGTGCGGCATCTTCACAGCATCCAGGTCGAGGGCGAAGACGTTCGCGAAGCCCGACAGCCCGCGAAGATTACCTAGACTACATCGGTTTCTTCGCCTTGCGCCGCGGCGGCGCTTCAGAGACAGACCATCATGAAGACGCAAATAATCGAGACGCTGGGGGAGGACGCGCTGACGCTGCCCGCCCAGATCGAAGCGGGTCTCGCCGCCAATGACCGGCTGAAATACTACTTTACACTACTGCAGGTCTCCCGCAGTCATGCCGACCAGCCGGATCAGGCGGCCCCATCGCTGAAGCAGGAACGGCTCGTCGCTGGAATCAGCGACAGCGCCCTCGATCACGTGGTCGCCGGCGCACAAAAGGAGAGCCTCTCCTATCGCCTGCCCGGCTGTCGCCACCTCTTGGCTGCGATCACGGAAGATGCGCGTATCATGGCCGCTCCAGCCGAACCTTCGATCAACGAGCGCCTGAAGAGTTTACTCGATAAATTCCCCAACGTTGAAGACGATCGGGTGGAAGGCCGCGCCATCGACGACATAACGCGCGCGGACCGCGGCCGGGGTGACAGTCTGCACCTGTTGGTTATGGACCTGCACAAGCAACTCAATGTGTTGCAGGCCGGGCTTGCGGAGGAGCATGTCGAGGGCGCCGCCGCCTATCACCTAGGGGAGGGCGACGCTGATTTGGTTCGAGCGTTCATGCTAGGGCTCAATCGCACCGCCCCGCTCAAGTTCAGCCATCCGGGGCTGGCGACAACAGCGACCCGCTCCGGTCCCCGGCTCATTATCCAAAACGACATCGGCACGACGGACGCTCACGTGATCGTCATCCATGTTGAGGGCAGCAGAGTCGAGCTCACTTACAGCGACGTACATGCGGAGCGATTAGAGTTCTTCCGTGCGCTCTTCGATCGATTTGCCGTCGCGTGGACGGATCCGAGGAGCAACCAAGTGGCCGCCTTGGCTGGCGGCACACCGTTCTTTCTCTCCACGGGCGTCTTCGAAGCGAAAGATCTCAAGGAGCTGGTGGCCTACCTCGACTACCTGGGCTCGCGGCTAGTCTTCCTCATCGATTGGAACCGAGCGCGCAAACAGCTCCGCGGATTTCTCAAGGGCGAGCAGCGGCTGCGATTGTTGCGCTGGGCTGCCGATTCCGACATCGGACATCGTGGGTTCCTGGAGCTCGGTGGTGCGCGCCTGATCTGGCGTGCGGTCGAGGCTACAGCGGCAACCTCGATCCACCTGGGCGACCGGCTCTACGACTTGCTCGGCGAGGAAACCGCCTTCGCTTTCGTCCAATTCGTGTTCAAGACCGCAACCGAAGGACTGCTCGCGCGTCAATCGGACCGCCTCATCCACGATCGCATCGGGGCCGAATTGCTGAACCACCTCAATACGGCGGAGGCGCGCCTGCTTCGGATCGTAGCTGACCACGCCGGCCTCGTCTTCGAGATCGCGACCGCGATCCGGGACCGCCTTTTCGGACCGAGCGGGAACGCGGCCGAGCTGGAAAGACTTACGAAGCGAACGCAGCGATGGGAGCACGAAGCAGATCAGCTCGTGGTCGAAATCGCAGAATCGATCCGTCATCGCCCCG
The DNA here is from genome assembly GCA_963789715.1 of Binataceae bacterium (SeqCode). Taxonomy (GTDB): domain Bacteria; phylum Desulfobacterota; class Binatia; order Binatales; family Binataceae; genus Binatus. The sequence continues at coordinate 34,585 of CAWBLQ010000005.1, forward strand.
AATTACAGCCCTTTTACGGATTGATCGAGGCGGCGGACGACGCTGCTGACGAATTGGAGGAAGCCGCCTTCCTGCTCGGTCTCCTCAATACCGCGGACAACCATTGGACGGTCAACTCGCTGCAAGCACTCGGCAGCATCCTCGCCGAGACCTCACAGGAATGGGTGAAGGCGCTGGAGCATGCTCAGCACGTCCAGCGACACGGCCTGCGCGACGACGCGGATGACTTCCTGACTGCAATCGATCGGATCGCGGCACTCGAGCATGACGCCGACACCGCGGAACGAGCAGCTGCCGTGGTCGGGTTGAAGAAAGCCGGCGATTTCCGCGAACTCCATGTGCTGTCAGCGGTCCGGCAAGGGCTGGGCGAGGCTTCGGACGCGCTGAAGCGTGCTAGCCTGCTGCTGCGTAACCATGTGCTGGCCGATGTCCTCGCAAGGTAGTCCCACGGCCGAGCGCGCTGCCCTGTATGTGATACTGCCCGGCGAGCGTCTGCCAGCCGGTGAAGCAGCGGAGGTTGGCAATAAGGCCTGGAACCTCATGCGGATGGCGGTTGCTGGGCTGCCCGTACCACCGGGCTTCGTCCTACCAACCGCGTGGTGTGGAGTCCGCCGCCAGCGGGAAGAAATGGGGCGAGGTGACGTGCTCAGTCAAGGCATCGCTCGCCTCGAGCGCGCGACCGGCCTCGGCTTCGGGTCGTCCCGGAGGCCATTACTCGTCTCCGTGCGGTCGGGCGCGGCAGTCTCGATGCCTGGCATGATGGAAACCGTGCTGGACGTGGGCGTGAACGACGAAACCGTCGAAGGGCTGGTACGGTTGACCGGCAATCCCCGCCTCGCCTGGGACAGCTACCGGCGATTGATCCAGGGGTTCGCCGAAGTCGTGCAGGCGCTGCCAACCGAACCATTCGACGCGTTGATTCGAGACGCCCTCGCGACGGAAGGCGCAGAAAACGAACGGGCGCTGGACCATCGCGCCTTGCGGCAATTGGCCGGGGCTATGCTGGCGCGTTTCCGGGAGCTGGCGGATCAGCCATTCCCGCAATGCCCCGCCGACCAACTTGCCCGCTCGACAGACGCCGTGTTCCGTTCCTGGGATGCGCCGAAGGCCTCCGAATATCGCCGCCTCAATCATATAGATGACGCGATCGGCACTGCGGTGACCGTACAGACTATGGTCTTCGGTAATGCTGGTGGAATGTCGGGTGCCGGCGTTGGCTTCACTCGTGATCCGGCCACCGGCGAGAAGGCTCTCTATCTCGATTTTCAGTTCAACGGCCAAGGCGAAGACGTGGTCGCCGGCCGGCTCGCCCTTGAGGATACGAACCGGCTACGTTTGACGCTCCCGGGGGTGTGGGACCAACTCGAGGCGATCTGCGGCCACCTCGAAGCGATGTTCGGCGACGTGCAGGACTTTGAGTTCACGGTTCAGGACGAGCAGCTGTTCCTGTTGCAGACCCGCCGAGCTAAGCGCACCCCGTGGGCGGCACTCAAGATTGCCATCGATCTCGTCGCGGAAGGCTTGATCCAACCGAAAGAGGCTCTGCACCGGCTTGAGGGCATCGACCTCAACACCATCGCGCGCAATCACCTGTTGCTTCCTCAGACCGCGCCATTGGCGCGCGCGACCGTGGCCGGAATCGGGGTCGTTGCTGGACGCATCGCGCTCGATCTCGATAGCGCCCAGCGGTTCGCCGGCGCTGGCGACCCGACGATACTGGTGCGCCGTGAAACAACGACCGCCGACATCCTGGGGATGGCGAATGCCGCCGGGATCCTCACCGCGCTGGGCGGACGCACCTCTCATGCGGCGGTCGTCGCCCGGCAGCTAGGCAAGATATGTCTCGTGGGTTGTTCTGACCTCCTGATCGACCCATCGGCCCGCACGTGCCGCATCGGACCACGCGATTTTACGGAAGGCGACTGGGTTACTCTCGATGGCGATCAGGGTGCGGTCTATGCCGGGCGCCTTGAGGTCGTGGTCGAGCGGCCTGCCGCCGCGTTCGCCAATGTTACGCGGTGGCGCGCGGCTGAAAGCGCCTGATTAACGAGAACCCACTGTTCGCTCAAAGAGAGAAAATCGAGATGATGGCGCACGACTCGCCATTTGAGCATTCTTGTGCTCCGCAAAATTATTGGAGTGGCGGCCAAGGACCAGGCATTGTGAAGGCTTTTGCGTCCGGTAAGGTGCGGCCAGAACACCGGGCGATCGTGCGGTGGCTGTTTAGTCCTCTTGTGTATGGCGAATTACTGATTTTCCCAGAATCAGCAATTCGCCACGCACACCTTTCAAACCACGGGATCGCCTTCCAGCCGGAATCCGATCCGCACTTCCACCTGGAAAGTCGGCTCACCCGCTTTGGTCACCGAGCCGCGAATATTTTTGACCTCGAACCAGTCGATATTCCGTATCGTCTGGCGAGCCTTGATTATTGCGTTGCGCACTGCCTGCTGAACGCTGTCCTCGGACACGCCGACAACCTCGATGATCTTGTACGTCTTATCCGGCATCAGACTCTCCTTTGCGTTATGCGCATCGCCGGTGCGCGACGCGCCGGCTTTAGTTCTCCTGCTGCTGTATTCCTAATTTCTGTCGGCACGCAAGTGCGGCACCATGCGCACATTTCGCGCTTGAGCGCGCGGTTCAGGTTTTCGGTACCGACAGCCGGGCCGGCAACGTTTTTGAGAGACTAGCGACCCCGACCGCGCAGCGCAGGCTGTGCGCCTAAACGCGAGGTCCGCGTACCTGTTGGCCTTAAACCGGCGGGCGGAGAAGTATGCGGCCGCGATTAATCGACAAATGTACTTCCAGCACGAGGTTTCTTAATTCGTCGTTTTTTCCGCCACGAAGCGCCCTGGCAGCCTCGCAGGCGAGATCGTCCAGCGATAGCAAACCGACCAACTTCCCGTCCCGATCGATCACTGGAAGCCGGCGAGTCTGGTTCTGCTGCATCAGAACGGCCGCCTTGCTCAAGTCATCTTCAGCGCCGCAGGTCACGACCTTTCGGGCCATGGCTGTCTCAACAGGTATCTCCTTCAGGATCTTGCCTTGAGTGTAGGCAGCCATACATACGTCGCGGTCGGTCAAGAAGCCGATGGGTCTGGACTGCTCGTCCACGACAGGAACAGCACCGCATCCTGCCTCCCACATTATTTGTGCCGCAGTATTAAGTGAATCCTGCGAGCTACAGAATCTGACGTTCCGATTCATGATTTGCTGAACTTTCATGGGCGCCTCCATGCACCACGCGTTCTTACTAAGCGCCACGGTTCTCGGAGCACGAATACCGATCAGGCCACGCCGTTTTGTCCCCGGATAGTGAGGACGGGGACGGTCGATTCGCGGACCGTGCGCTCCGCCACGCTCCCCAAGACCAAATGACTCAATCCGGTCCTTCCATGCGTAGCCATAACGATCAGGTCAGGCCGCAGTTCCTTTTCGACTTCGAGAATTGCGCTAGCCGGGTTGCCGCGGCGCGCGACCAGTTTGAACTCGACGTTGGTGCCGAGATTTTGCGCCGCGACCGTCTCTAACTCGGTTCGCGCGTCTCGCTCCCATTCGGGCGGTGATGGCTCGACGGGGACTTCTGAAGGCTCGAAGGGCACAGGAACCACATGGAGCAAGCTCATTGAGGCTCCGTATTCCCGGGCCAGGCGCCATCCAAAACGAAGTGCGGCTATAGAGTTCGGATCAAAGGCAACAGGGCAAAGAATTTTCTTTAACCTTCGAATAGCCGTTCCGGGGCCAAAGCTAAGCACCGATCGGCCTGATCTGCGAACCACGTGTTCGGCAACGCTCCCAAGAAACAGACGGTGGATGCCGGTCCTTCCATGAGTCGCCATCACAACCAGATCGACGTCAAGATCCTTAGCGGCCTTTTCGATTAGCTCCGCAGGCCGCCCAAATTGAACGACAACCTCGTGTCTCACCCCGGCCAGGAGTTTTCGCGTGGCCTGCTCGAGGCGGAGCTTGCCAGGTTCCGTCGACAGTGTGACGTCCTGAGCAATTTCAACGAGATTGCCCATAGGTACAAACTCAACGTGCATCACGTACAACAGAGCGTGGTCTTTCCGAGCGAGCTTCGCCGCTTCGCGAAGCGTCGTCATCGAGTTATCGCTGAAGTCGATCGGGCAAAGAATTTTGTCGAACATCGTTGTCACCGGATCACTTCCCGAACGCTGCCTGCACTCAATTAGCAAGACGTCTGCCACCGTTGCTCGCGCGAAACAGCGGTAAGGTTCCGCAATGCATTCATTGAGTTGGTATCCAACTTGCGTTCACAAATCCACGATTGCGATCCGAAATGTAAAGCGCCGAGTTTGCTTCCTTTCGATACACCGGGATTTTGGATGGAGCAATTGGAAACAACGGCAACTTTAGTGCGGTCTCTCAGTGAACGCACGACAGATGAGACAGATTTCGGGTCGCCGATACGCCGCGCGTAGACAAACTGATATGGCACGGAGAGTGCGAGGAGCTTCCCAACGTCGTCGCGCGCCGAGAGGTTTGCAATTGAATTCCATCGAGACTATAGACCGCTCGTTGACCAAGGTGCGGCGTGAGATCACGCCGCGAGGTTCCAACCGCCGGGTTTGCTTTAGCTGGGGGACCGGTGATGCCTTCCAATAGTAGCTGGCTGGGTCAAGAGCTCGCGTACCGCGGGGTGTCACGCCGCGATTTCCTGAAATTCTGCGCGTCGATGGCGACGCTGCTGGCGATGCCGGAGACGGCGGCCAGCATGATTGCCGCAAATATCGAGCAAGCGCCGAAGCCCGTACTGGTCTGGCTTGAGTTCCAGGACTGCGCTGGTAATACCGAGTCGTTTTTGCGCGCGAGTCACCCGACAGTCGGTGACCTCATCCTTGATTCGATTTCGCTAAACTACCACGAGACCCTGATGGCCGCGGCCGGAGCGCAAGCCGAGAGTGCGCTTGACAGCACCGTTCGCGACTTTGCGGGAAAATACATTGCACTGGTGGAGGGAGCGATTCCCACAGGTGCGGACGGGGCCTACTGCACCATCGGAGGCCGAAGTGCTTTGCAGATCGCGCGCGAAGTGTGCGGCCAGGCGGCGGCAACGATCGCGGTTGGCACCTGCGCCACCTTCGGCGGAATACCGGCGGCGCGCCCCAATCCCACCGGCGCGGTTTCGGTCGGCGATGCTGTGCCGGACCTCAAGAACCTGATCAATATGTCGGCCTGCCCGATGAACGCCGAGAACATAACGGCGCTGATCGTTTACTACATGACCATGAAGCAGTGGCCACCGCTGGATCGGTATCGACGTCCGCTCTTCTCCTACGGTAAACTCATTCACGACAACTGCGAACGACGAGCACACTTCGACGCCGGACAGTACGTCGAGGCTTGGGGCGACGAAGCTCATCGACACGGCGCTTGCCTGTACAAGATGGGATGCAAAGGGCCGGCCTCGTCCCAAAATTGTCCGGAAGTGCGATGGAATGAAGGCACCAACTGGCCGATCGGGTGCGGCCATCCGTGTGTCGGTTGTGCGGAGCCGAACTTCTGGGACACCATGACGCCCTTCTACAGGCGGCTGCCCAACGTTCCCGGATTCAATGTGGGCGCCAACCTCGATGAGATCGGTTTGGGCGCGGCGGCAATCGTGGGCGCGGCGGCGGTCGCTCATGGCGCCGGTGAGTTCGTGCGGCATCATACCGGAAGCAAGCGCGCGGGTTCTGATGGCGGTTCGGAGGACCCTGACCATGGCCCACGTCGTCGTTGATCCCGTAACACGCATCGAGGGGCATCTCCGGATCGAAGCCGAAGTCGATGGCGGCAAGGTCACCGACGCCTGGTCGTCCTCGACGATGTTTCGCGGTATCGAGATCATTCTCAAGGGACGAGACCCTCGTGACGCCTGGGTCTTTGCCCAGCGCATCTGCGGAGTTTGCACCACGGTTCACGCGATCGCCTCGATTCACGCGGTCGAGCACGCGATCGGCGCACAGCCGCCGCCCAACGCGCGGCTGCTGCGCAACCTGATTAACGCGACGCAGTGGGTCCACGACCACGTGATCCACTTCTACCATTTGCATGCGCTCGACTGGGTCGATATCACCTCTGCGCTCAAGGCCGATCCGGCGAAGACCGCCGCGCTTGCTCAGTCGATCTCAGACTGGCCGCTGTCGAGTGCAACCTATTTTTCGGGCATGCGCGACCGGCTCAGCACATTCGTTCAGCGCGGCCAGCTTGGCCCTTTTGCTAACGCATACTGGGGTCATCCCGCTTACCGCCTTCCCCCAGAAGCTAATCTGATGGCGTTTGCGCATTACCTCGAGGCGTTAGACTGGCAGCGTCGTTTCATCAAGATCCACGCAATTTTGGGTGGAAAAAACCCACACCTGCAGAGCTTCCTGGTCGGTGGCATGGCTACACCTGTCGATCCAGATTCGCAGAACGCGCTCAACGCCGATACGATCTCAGCACTCGACAAGCTGATTGCCGAAGGCCGTAACTTCGTAACCGGTGTGTATCTCCCCGACGTGCTGGCAATCGCGTCATTCTACAAGGACTGGGCTTCGATCGGCGCGGGCATCGGCAACTATATGGTGTATGGCGGTTTTCAGGAGGACGATGGCGAAAATCCAGCTCTTTTCCTGCCAGGGGGGATCATCCGGGGCGGCGACCTTTCGAAAGTCGAGCCGGTTGACCAGCGCAAAATTACCGAGCAAGTGGCCCACTCCTGGTACGAATGTTCGGGCGGCGATAGCCAGGCGCTGCATCCGTTTATAGGAGAAACCGATCCGCACTACACTGGGCCCAAGCCGCCTTACGAGCGACTGGTGCTTGCGGAGAAGTATAGTTGGCTCAAGTCACCGCGCTACGGGGGCGCGCCGATGGAGGTTGGACCGTTGGCACGCATGCTGGTCGCGTATGTGTCGGGACGGCCGCCCCAAGTTAAGCAGCTCGTGGACAAGACGCTGGCGACCCTCGGCGTCGGACCGCAAGCGCTGTTCTCGACTTTGGGGCGAGTGGCGGCACGCGCCATCGAGACTAAGGTCGTGGTCGAAAAGATGGGTGACTGGGTCGCCGCGCTAGGCGAGAACATGGCGCGCCGTGACTACCGTATCCAGGACAACTCGAAATGGGAGTCGGAGAGCTGGCCCACCGACTGCTACGGCGCCGGTTTTCACGAGGCTCCGCGTGGCGCGCTCGGGCATTGGGTTCATATTAGCAACGGCGCGATCGTGAACTACCAGTGCGTGGTGCCGAGCACTTGGAATGCCGGCCCGCGGGACCATCAGAACCAGCCGGGTCCTTACGAGGCGGCGCTCGTCGGCACTCCAGTAGCGAAGCCGGATCAGCCCCTCGAAATACTGCGCACGGTGCATTCATTCGATCCGTGCATGGCTTGCGGCGTGCACGTTGTGGACGCGACGAGGCGCGAACTGGCTCGGGTACAGGTTGTATGAGCGCAGCGCCCAAAGCTGTCGGTACTACTCAAACTGTGGTTCCAGTTTACGTGTGGGAGCTGCCGGTTCGGGTAACGCACTGGCTCATTTTCTTTTCAATCCTCGTACTTTCGGCGACGGGCTTCTATCTCGGCGATCCGTTCATCGCCGTCAGCTGGCCTGCCCGGGATCACTTCGTCATGGGGACGATGCGCGCAGTTCATCTGTACGCAGCGATCGTCTTTTCGCTGGCCCTGTTTGTGCGCATCTACTGGCTGTTTGCGGGCAACCAATACGCACGCTGGGATCAGTATCTTCCGCTATCGCGTGAACGCCTGCGCAACACCTGGGAGGCGATAAAGTTTTTCAGCTACTTCCGGCGCGATCCGCTGCCGTATCCCGGGCAAACCGGCACTGCCGGCCTGGCCTATGCCGTCGTCTTTTTGATCCAGTTCGTGATGGTTCTCAGCGGACTTGCACTGTACACGGTGTACGCGGCGCCGAATTCCGTGTTCCAGTCCTTCGGCTTCCTGATTCCATTGTTCGGCGGCTTGCCGATTGTGCATCTGATTCATCACATCGGAATGTGGCTGCTGCTCATCTTCATGGTGCTCCACGTATATTTGTGTGTCCTGTTTTCCGTTACCGAACGAAGCGAAGTCGATTCGATGTTCTCGGGCTATAAGGAGCGAGAAGTCACGGTTGGCCGGGAGACGCACGATGCCTGAATTGTCCGAACTACTTATCCTCGGACTTGGGAACGTGCTCCTCGGCGACGACGGGCTGGGCGCCGCCGCCGTGATTGAGCTGGAACGCAAATACGAGATTGCCCCACCGGTTCGCGTGGAAGATGGTGGCACGCTTGGCCTCGCGCTTCTTGGGCTGTTTGTCGAGTCGCGGCATGTGATTCTGGTGGATGCGATTCGCGCCAATGCTCAGCCCGGTACGTTGGTTCGCATCGACGGAGACGAGGTGGCACCCGCAGTACGCGAGCGGCTGTCTCCTCACCAGGTCGGGGTTGCCGATCTCTTGGATGCAGCGCGACTGATCGAGTCCTTTCCCGCGTCCGTCACCTTGCTGGGACTGGTGCCGGAAAGAATGGATTTGAGCATCGAGCGTTCCGATCCTGTCGACGCGGGGTTGGACAGACTTGTAGAGGCGATAGTGCTTGAGGCTCGAGGTCTTGGATATGAGCTGTCGCCGAAGAACAGCGTGGGGAATTATGGCGGCCGCGGTGGGCGCGTTGTGCGCGATCATCGGATGCAGCAAGAGCGTTAGCTCGCCGGGCGCGTCGCAGGTTCCACCCGGGCTATTTGCATCGCACGAGGCGCGAGAGCGAGGACGCACACTTTACATGCAGAACTGCGCAATCTGCCATGGCGAGAACGGCGACGGGCACGGAGTACGCAGCGTCGGTATGGAGCCGCCTCCCGCGAATCTCACTGTCCCACCATGGTCCGATGAGGTGAGCGCGGAGCAGACCTTTCACGCGATACACGACGGCGTCCAGGGAGCTGCGATGCCGTCCTGGTCAACTCTCACCGATCGGCAGATCTGGGACCTGGTGGCGTACATTCATTCGCTGGGTGAAGCATGAACAGCGAGGAGTCACAGGTCGCGGATATCACCTTCTCAGCGTCCTACGCAGGCGCGGCTGATAGGTATGCGTCAGAACTTGCGGGCTACAAGATCGAAATAACGGGAATTTCGCAGGGAGTCGGATTCAGGCCCTTCATCTACCGGCTCGCGCGTGAAGAGGGGCTGACCGGCAGCGTCCGTAACGATGCGGCGGGCGTCACTGTCGAAGCATTCGGCTCGCGGGTGGCGCTGGACCGATTCGTCAGACGCCTCATCGCCGAGGCGCCCGCGCCGGCACGACTCAAGTCTGTACGGGCGAGCCTGCTGAAGTTCGAACATCGGCTTCACTTCGAGATCACCGCGAGCGAGCTGCGCACCGAGCGCCGCGTGTCGATAGCGGCTGACATGGCGACGTGCGACGAATGTGTCGCCGAGATCTTCGATCGCGCAGATCGCCGCTTCGGGTACGCCTTCACCAACTGTACGAAGTGCGGCCCGCGCTTCACTATCACGCTCGATGTCCCTTATGACCGCAGCGCGACAACGATGGCGCCGTTCGCGATGTGTCCCGAGTGCCGGCGCGAGTATGAAGACCCGGGTAATCGGCGTTTTCACGCGGAGCCAAACGCCTGCCCCGAGTGCGGTCCGCGTCTGCGGCTAATTGGAGCGGTGGGCGAGGAGCTGGCATCGAACGATCCGATCGACGAAGTGTCCAGCGGCTTGTGCGGAGGGCTCATCGTCGCGCTCAAGGGCCTCGGCGGATTTCATCTTGTCTGCGACGCCACATCGCCGTCGGCGGTTGCCAGGCTGCGCCTGCGCAAGCATCGCGATGAGAAGCCTTTCGCAGTCATGGTGCGCGAAGTCGAGGATGCCGAGCGCCTTGTCCTTCTTTGTCCAGCCGAGCGCGCGCTGTTGTGCTCGCCCGAACGGCCGATCGTTCTCGCTCGCCGGCATCCAGATGTGGGTCTTGCTGCCGAGGTCGCGCCGGAGACCCCGCTCGTCGGCATCATGCTCGCGTACACGCCGTTGCATCATCTTATCCTCGCAGCAGCGCAGAGACCACTAGTGATGACGTCGGGAAATCAGTCCGACGAGCCTATCGCTTACTGCAACGATGAAGCGCTTCGCCGGCTGGCGGGGATTGCTGATCTCTTTTTGATCCACGACCGTGGAATCGTGACTCGATGTGACGACTCGGTTGCGCGCGTGGTCGCGGGCGCTCCGACGGTGCTGCGCCGCTCACGAGGTTACGTGCCGCGTCCGGTGCCAGTCGATCCGCCATTCGAGCGCCCCGTGCTGGCTGTCGGAGCACAACTCAAGAATGCATTCTGCCTCGGCAGCGGGGATTCAATCTGGTTCGGTCCACATATCGGGGATCTTGACGGTCTCGAGACCTACGAGGCTTTCGAGGAGTCAATCGCAAGGATGGAAGACTTCGTCGGCGTGAAGCCTGAGATAGTCGCGCACGATCTGCATCCTGATTATCTTTCAACCCGTTATGCGCTGGGCCGCAAGCGATGCGTTACCGTCGCAGTGCAGCATCATCATGCGCACGTAACGAGTGCGATGGCGGAGCATGGGCTCGCGGGTCCGGTTCTCGGAGTCGCGTTCGACGGATCAGGCCTCGGAAGCGATGGCACGATGTGGGGCGGCGAGCTGCTGCTCGCCGATCTCACCGGTTTCGACCGGATTGCGACGCTTCGGCCAGTCGCGCTCGCGGGCGGCGATCGCGCGGTGCGCGAGGTCTGGCGGCTTGCGCTCGCGCTGATCGAGGACGCCTTCGCGGGATCGTTCGACGCGTTCGAGCGGCTCGAGCTTTTCTCGCGGATCGATGTAGACGCGGCGACGACTGTACGGCGGATGATCATTAGCGGTCTCAACACCGCAAGCGCGCACGGCGTCGGCCGCTACTTCGACGCGATTGGTGCGCTGCTCTTTGCCCGCCAGCGTGCCGCCTACGAAGGGCAGGTCGCGACGATGCTCAACAACTTCGCCGATCCTCTTGAGACCGGCGTTTATGATTTTGTCCTCCACCGCAACGGGAATCCGTGGAGTCTCGATCTGCGGCCGATGGTTCGGCGGATTGTCCAGGAGGTGATCGGGGGCTTCGATCGCTGCCGGATTGCGGCGCGCTTTCACAACCCGCTGGTTGAGGGAACGGCAGCGATGGTGCGGGCCGCACTCGCAGAGCACGGACAAGTACCGGTCGTACTCAGCGGCGGATGCTTTCAGAATCCGCGGCTCGCGCAGGGAATCTTGGACGCCTTGGCTGGCTTCGCTCCGGTGTATTTGCCGCGCGAGGTTCCGCCCGGAGACGGTGGAATCGCCCTGGGACAGGCGATGGTCGCCGCGGCGCGCATGCGCGAATCGAAAGGAGGCCTGTGATGTGCCTCGGTGTACCTGGCAGAGTGGTCGTAGTCTCAGGTTCCGTCGCGACCGTCGATTTCTGGGGCGTGCGCAAGGAGGTCCTGCTAGACATCGTTGACGAGCCGGTCGTTCCCGGCGACTACGTGCTCAATCATGTTGGTTACGCTATTCGCAAGATTCCCGCCGCAGAGGTAGAGGCGACTCTCGCCCTCTACGAGGAATTGCTGCGCGAGGTCGAGCGAGAGGACCTGATGGCGGCCGACGTGCGCGGCGAAATTGCTGCTGGCGGCAGGAAGAAAAATGGATGACGGCCAGATGAACGGCCGCGCGCTCGAGTTCCGCGATCCCCAGCGGGGACGCGAGCTCATCGCACTGCTCGGCAAGTTGTGCGCATCCATTGGCCGCGCGCCAATCTCAGTGATGCACGTGTGCGGAAGCCACGAGCAGGCAATCGCGCGCTTCGGCTTGCGAGCCAGCTTACCCCGCGCACTCGACGTGATCATGGGACCGGGCTGTCCGGTATGCGTGACGGACCTGCCCGAAGTCGATGAGGCGGTCGCGCTTGCGCTTGCGGGAGTGAGAATTGCGACCTACGGCGACATGCTGCGCGTGCCCGGAAGCGTCAAGTCACTGGCAGACGCAAGGGCGGACGGCGCACGCGTGGACGTGGTCTACAGCGTGTCGCAGGCGGTGGAATTGGCGCGCCGCATCGATGAAGAGCTGGTGTTCTTTGCCAGCGGCTTCGAGACGACAGCGGTCGCAACCGCTGCAGCCCTGCTGGCCGGTACGCCGTCCAACTTCTCGGTTCTTTCCGCCCACAAGTACATCCCGCCGGTGATGGAGATCGTCGCCGAAATGCCTGAGACACGCGTTGAGGGTTTTTTGGCCGCCGGCCACGCCGCCGCGATTACCGGATGGGGAGTCTTCGAGCGCTTCGTCGAGCGTCATCAGATCCCAGTCGTGGTTGCCGGCTTCGAGCCACTGGACATTCTGGCCGGACTCGCGCGGCTGCTCGAGCTGGTTCGCGATCGGCGCGCGACGGTCGTCAACGCCTATCCGCGATGCGTTACGCGCGAGGGAAACCGCAACGCTCAAGCTGCATTGTGGCGCGTCTTTCGGTCGATCGGCGGCCGGTGGCGCGGCATTGCGCACGTGCCCAACGGCAATTTGCGCCTGCGCGACGAATGGGCGCATGTCGACACACGCCGCCGCTTCAAGATCGATCTCGCTGGCCTCTGGTCGTACGCACCGCCCCGCTTCGCCGCGCAGTGCATCTGCGGCGACATCATGGCCGGCATCGCAACGCCGAGCGCGTGCCCGCTCTTCGGCACCAAATGCCTGCCGGACCATCCGGTGGGCGCATGCATGGTGAGCAGCGAAGGGACTTGCCGCATCTGGCTGGAGTACGGAGGCAGGCCCGATTTGGGCAGCTGAAACTGGCGCCATGGTCCACGACGAAGAAGACAAAATCGGGCTCAAGCATGGAGCGGGTGGACGCGCGATGCGCGCGCTCATCAAGGACGTCTTCGTCGATCGCCTCGACGGCGTTCCGGGACCGGGAATTGGCCTCGGCGCCATGGACGATGGCGCCGCCATCCAGTTCGGAGACCGATGGCTGGTTATCACGACGGACTCGCATGTGATCAGTCCAATCTTTTTCCCCGGCGGAGATATTGGGCGGCTCGCGGTCGCGGGTACTGTCAACGACCTGGCGATGATGGGTGCGACTGAGGTTCTCGCGCTCACCTGCGCAGTGGTGGTCGAGGAAGGGTTTCCGCGCGCCGATCTCGAACGGGTCCGCGACTCAATCGAGGCTACCTGTCGCGAGGCAGACGCGCGGATCCTGACCGGCGATACAAAGGTCATGGGCCGCGGCGAAATCGACGGGCTCGTGCTCAACACGACGGGCATCGCGCTCTCGCGGCGTGTTGTTCCCGACTCGGGACTCAAGCCAGGCGACATTATCATTCTCAGCGGAACCGCAGGCGACCACGGACTCGCCGTGATGGCATGCCGGCACGAACTTGCTCTCGAAGGCGACCTGCGATCGGATGTAGCTCCTCTCAACACGATGGTACGCCAAGCGCTCGACGCTGGTGGAGACAGCGTGGTTGCGATGAAAGATCCGACACGCGGCGGCGTGGTCAGCGCGCTTTGCGAGATGGCGCAAAAGGCTGGCGTCGGCATCGTGATCAACGGTCCAAGCGTGCCGCTGAACGCGGCAGTAAGCGCCGCGGCGGAACTACTTGGGATCGATCCGCTAATGGTGGCCAACGAGGGCAAGGCGCTCATCGGAGTGCATGCGGGAGCAGCGGAGCATGTACTTCGCGCTCTGCGTGCGCATCCACTCGGGCGCAACGCCGCGATTGTCGCGACGTGCACGCAAGAACGAGCCGGCCGAGTGATCCTTGATACCGGTTTCGGCCGGCGCTTGCTGTCCGAACCTGAAGGCGAACCGTTGCCGCGCATTTGCTGAGCAGGGCCATGGAAGTCAAAGAACCAACCCGCCGCACCTCGCCGCACATTCTTTGTGAAACACGCGGGGGCGTGGGAGTTATCACGATCGACCGGCCGGATCGCTTCAACTCGCTTGACGTCGCGACCGCTCAGGATTTACGGCGCGCAGGATTGCGCCTCGCTCGTGATGAAGCAGTCCGCGCAGTGGTGATTCGCGGATCGAGTGGCGTCTTTTGCAGCGGCGCCGATCTCAAATATGTGCGAGCGGGTGGAAATGAGCGCGAACTCGACTACCTCAAACCAGAGGCGTTGACGCAAAGCACGGGTTTCGGGGAGGTGCTGAAGGAGATTGTCGAGTATATCCACAGCACGATCTCCGAGATTCGCCGGGCAACAAAGCCATTCGTCGCAGCGGTGGACGGGATCGCCGCGGCTGGCGGTTTCGGAATCGCGATGGCGTGCGACCTGGTAATCGCTTCAGAGCGCGCCAGCTTCGAGTGGGCTTACGGCCGAACAGGGCTCACGGGCGCTGAGAGCTCGACCTTCCTGCTGCCGCGCCTGCTCGGAATGAGGCGGGCCCTAGAGCTGGTGTTCGTGAGTCCGCGGCTGGATGCGCGACGCGCCTTGGAAATCGGGCTGGTCACGGCAGTACATCCCAACGAAAGATTCGAGGCTGAGACGTTCGCTCTTGCTGAGCGCCTTGCCGCGGGACCGACGCGGGCTTGGGCGGAGGCCAAGGCCCTCATCAATCAAGCGTGCGGCATGGACACGCTTGATCGCCATCTCGATGGCGAACTCGAGAGTCTGACGCGGGTCGCCAATGGGGCCGACTTTGCCGACGGACTTGCGGCCTTTATCTCGAAGCGGACGCCGAAATTCAACGGCGCGTGAGATGGGATCGCTTATGCACGAGTATTCGATTGTTGGTGCCCTGATAGAGGAGGTTGATGCGACGGCGCGGTCGCGTGGCGCAATTGCCGTGCGTCGGGTTTGCGTGCGCGTCGGCGAGCTCTCAGGCGTGGATCGCGATCTGCTGGCGACCGCGTATGAGGTCTTCCGCGAGCGCACAGTTTGCGCAGAAGCCGCGCTCTCCATCGAGTCAGTTGTGGCGCGATGGGAGTGCGGCCATTGCGGCTGCAAGCTTCCCCGGCACGGAGCGCTTCGCTGCGTTGCGTGCGGGGGCTCGGCACGCCTCGCTCAGGGAGATGAAATCCTGCTGACGAGAATCGAGATGGAGGTGAGCTGATGTGCCAAACCTGTGGCTGTGGCGATGAACAAGTCGTCACGGTCGAGCTTCATGAGCGGATTCTCAAGTCGAACGACACTGCAGCGCGTCACAACCGCGAGCATTTCAGCTCTGCCGGCGTGCTCGCGATAAATCTCATGGGCTCGCCGGGCTCAGGCAAGACAGCGCTGATCGAAGCGACCGCGCGCTCTCTCCGTCCGCGTGGCGTCAAGATCGCGGCGCTCAGTGGCGACCTCGCTACCGACCACGATGGCGAGCGCCTGCGCGCGGCCGGCATCCCGGCCGCGACTATCACGACCGGCTCAGCCTGCCATCTCGACGCTGCGATGGTGCATCGAGGCCTGCATGACATCGCTTGGGAGGATCGCGACGTTCTGTTCATCGAAAATGTCGGCAACCTTGTCTGTCCCGCGGTCTACGACCTTGGTCAGCGCTTGAATGTCGTCGCGTTGGCGGTGACCGAAGGCGAGGACAAGCCGCTCAAATATCCGGTGATCTTTCGCAGTGCCGACCTGGTCGTGCTGACCAAGGCCGACTTACTGCCGCATCTGCAAGACGTGCACGTGAAATCATTCGAGTACGCGATCGCCAAGGTGATGCCTAAGTCGCGCCTGCTAGTGGTCTCGGCACGCAATAACGATGGAATGGAGGAATGGCGATCGTGGCTCGGTAGCAAGCTCGCGGACGTGCACCGCAACCAATCTTACGATTCAAACCACGACTATCACCGCATCCTCGGCGGCGATCGGCCGGAGGGCCGGGAGCACTAAGAGACTTACGGGGACGAACGCATACCCATGCCTGCCTTCCTCAAGCGATTTCCAAAGATCGCGATCCTCGTTGTGGCCGGGATGGTGCTTGCCTGCTATCGATGCGGCGCTGCCGCCGCGGCGTCCGCTTCTCCACCAGCCGCAGCGAGCACGCCCGTCGCGGCTTCACCGCAGTCCACAGCGCCCGCGAGTTACTTGGGCGACAAAGCCTGTGAAGGCTGCCATCAGGGGATAACCCATGATTTCAGCCAGACCATGATGGGCAAGATCATGCTCGAGCATCCTCGTAATGAGTTGCAAGGACGGGGATGCGAATCCTGTCATGGACCTGGCAGTCGCTATGTCGGAGCGATGGCGCAGGCTATGGGACGAGCTGAGAAGCCTGACGAAGTGATGCATGGACCTAGCACCGCAGGTGTGGTCAGTTTCCGAGCCGATTCCGGGGAAACGGCCGATCAACAGAACGCGGTCTGCCTCAATTGCCACAACAATGGAGCGCAGGCCTTTTGGCACGCGAGCACTCATGCCTTTCGCGGCCTGCGCTGCACCGACTGCCACACCATCATGCGCCAGATAAGCCCCCGTTTTCAGCTTGCATCGGCGATGGAGTCGAATCCTTTCATCATCACTCGCCCCGAAACCCAAGTCTGCTTACGCTGTCACCTGAAGCAGAAGATGGAAATGACGCTACCCTCGCACATGCCGCTATTCGAGGGACTAATGACCTGCACCGATTGCCACAACCCACACGGCGGCCCGTATCCCGATCAACTGGTGCGCGCCACCGTCAACGAGACCTGTTACATCTGTCACGCCGAGAAGCGGGGTCCGTTCCTATGGATGCATCCGCCGGTCGTGCAAAATTGCCTGAACTGCCACGACCCGCACGGTGCAATCAACCGCTCGATGCTCAAACTGCGACCACCGCGTTTGTGCCAGCAATGCCACATTGGGACGTTCCATCCGGGCACTCCCGCTGGTGCGGGCACGGTATTTGTCTTTAGCCGGGCTTGCACCCAATGTCATTCGGCTATTCACGGATCAAACGCACCCGGCGGCATAGATTTGACCAGATGAGCGAAGCAACGGTTGCGAGGAGGAACAGGACGATGAATTTCTCACGTTTCATACTCCAACCTTTCGTCACCGCTCTGATAGTTCTCGCACTGACGCCCTGGTTCGTCGCCGCGCAGGTCAACGTTGGCAACTACACGGCAACCGGCTCGGCCGAGGTCGGAGCCTTTCTGCAGCCTGTGCCGGCCACTAACGTGGCCAAGTTCCGCGAATATCAGGACCTCGCGCAGCAAATAATAGCGCCCGAGTTGAAACTGCTGCTTCACGACAAGGAGGACCGGACGTTCGCGGACTTCCACGCCCTCAACGTCGGCCAAACCAACGAGCTGTACGATCTGCATTTCGGCGAATACGGCTTGCTCGATATCGACGCGCAGTGGCAGGAAATTCCACATTTTTTCAGCGATGACATCGCCGCGAGTCCTTACCAACAAAATGGCGGCATCTTCACTCTGCCCTCGAAACCCGCAGCCCCCGCGCCCGCTACTCCCGTGGGTCCGAATATCGCTTCTTGGCTGAACGAGACCGCTCAGCCGCTATCACTGAGCCTGTTGGAGGGGATCGCCAACCTGAACATCCGCTATACGCCTACTCCCCAGTGGACCTATTCTGCGTACTTCAATTTCCTGAACCCGACTGGGAACAGCCCCTATGGTGAAATGTTCGGCCCTAACCCCGGCTCCTACAATATCACCGAGCTTTACTCGAAAACCCAGTACGATACCTACAACTACGGCGTAGGTGTGCAGTGGGCTAACGGAACATGGCTGCTTGGGCTTCAGTATGAGGGTTCATTCTTCAAGAATCAGATCAGCACACTTACATGGCAGAATCCCAATACCTGGGGTGAGATGACCGGCCCCGGTGGTTCTTGTGTTGACTCGCCGGTTTATTCGGGTTCGGGCACCGCTGGCGTTGGGCCTTGCAACGGCCGCGACTTCACCTACCCGGACAATGAGGCTCACACTTTCGAGGCTACCGCCGGTCTCAACCTGCCGATGGATACGCACATCATGGGCAGCGTCTCGTACGGATGGTGGCTTCAGAACCAGGGCTTTATCCCGTTTACGATCAACAGTGCCTTGCCTTCGCAAGCGCTTCCCCGGCAGAGCCTGGGTGGCGACGTGTCACCCTTCTTCGCCAACTTCAGCGTCGTCAGCCGTCCGATGGACCGGCTGCGGCTGAAAGCCACGTATAGCTACTTCGACTACGACAACCATGATCCCGTGGTGACTTTCAAAAACGTCGAATCTTTGAATGACACGGCCAGCCTTTGGAGCGCCACCGCATTTCCCTTCTCCTTTTCCAACCAGACCATCCAGGGCGAAGCGAGCTACAATCTGACCGAAACGATGGTGGCCAGTCTAGTCGGTAACATTAAGACTGATCACAACGGCGGCATGATGGTGCTGCAGCAAGACACGACATCGTATGGTCCGGTGCTCGATTGGACTCCCTACGAATGGCTTGAGCTGCGGGGTTCGTACCAGTATGCCGATCGTGACTCGCCCGGCTACAACAACAACCGTACGAGTCTTGTTGATCAGAACGGCGGCCTAACCGAGTTCAATCAACTAACGCGCTTCGACGAGGCCTCCGTACACGTCAATCAATTCTCGCTGTACACAGACGCCGAGCCGTTCCAGGCCGCCGAATCCAACCCGTGGCTCGAAACAAACGCGTGGCTCAAACCGCTGACACTCTATGCCGAGATGGACTACGATGATTACTCCTATCCGTCCTCGGACTTTGGCCTGCGGCACTGGTCCGACTATACCCCTTCGGTCGGCATGAACTGGACTCCGTTCGAGGGTCTAAACTTCCACGCTGACTGGTCGTGGACTGCGACGGATTGGAATCTCAAATCATTCCAGCGCCAGCCGGGCGGCGTGGGTGAGCCGAAATGTCCGTCTATTCCTGAGGATCAAACTCCTGGCCTCTGCCCGGGACAGACGTGGACCAGCTACGGTCGTGAGCAGGGCAATACAATTGACTTCGGCTTTAACGCCACGATACCCGCCAACCGGGTATTGACCAAGGCCTCGAGTCTGCAAGCGCAGTACAACTACACGGTTACGAATGATGCAACGCACGCAAATGGCGATGCCGCCCTTGGTCCTGCGACCAGCTTCCCGGACGTCGGTTCGCGCTTTCACCAGATGATCGTGAACTACCGCTATCCCTTCCGTCCGAAGATGGCGCTGAATATCGGCTACTATTTCAGCAACTTTGGCGAGAATGACTTCGGCTACGACCGGCTTAGGCCGTTCATGTCGGCGTCACCTCAATCAGTATTTTTAGGCAACACCAACTGGACTCCATTTACGGGAAACGCTGCCTATATTAGTGTGCAATACAAGTTTTGACCGCCACAGGAGGATCGAAAAAAGCTATGAATCACCATATGCCGTTTGTCCGTTCATCACGCGTGACGAAGACGTCGAAAGCCATGATTCATCTTGAACGCTGGGGTGCTATAGCAGAGCGCGGCCGATTAGGGACTTCGACGGCCACGGCGGCGGTACTGATGGTATTCAGTCTGGCCTTCGCCGTGACTCCCTCGTACGCGCAGGGGGCGGCGGATATCTACAGTCAGCAGTGCGTCTCATGTCACGGCGCAAAGGGAAAGGGCGACGGAGCCGCAGGCCAGTATTTGAATCCTAAACCTTCGGACTTTGCTGTATCACTGAAGGGCAAGAGCGATGACTGGATTGCCAAGGCAATAACAAGTGGAGGGCCAGCGGTCGGCGAGTCGCCTATAATGCCGGCATTTTCCAGTCTTACCGGCGATCAGGTCAAAGCGTTAGTGGACTACGTGAAACATCTGGGTTCGTAAATGCGCTAGCAGATGGCGAGCGGAAACTGTTCCGGAAAGAACAATTGCCGCTAAGGAGTACCGGTGATAATGGTTTCCCTGCATAAGAGGAATTCGTAATTTTCCATCGCTCTCTGAAAGACGACTGCTTCGGCACTCATGCAAGATCAAATTTGGCGCTCGCGCATGAATTTATGCGAGACCTTGGAAGGCGGATAGGTCGGCGAATGGGTTCGTTGATCTCGGGAGCACTGATAGTGCTTCTGCTTGCGGCGCCGGCTTGGGCGCGCGGGCGGTCGCCGGTCAAGGGTTCGACGACCGAGACCTCAGCGGTTCCTCCCGGCATCACCTATCCGCCGCTTCCCACCAACATGTCGCTTCCGACCTACGACTATGCGGCACCTGAGACGTGCGCCGGGTGCCATTTCTTACTTGGCCTCGACCACACTTCGCGCGCGTTGGGCGTGATTTATAATGATCAGACTCAGACCTGGCAATTGACCGGCAACGGATGGCTCGCCTCGGAGCATGCGCAGTCCGAACATGGCTCGAATGAGAACGGGTTTTGCGCAAAATGCCATTCGCCTCTTCAAGCTTCCGCTAGCGCGGGCTTCGACAACGGGGCGGTTGTCAATGCCGGTCCTATCCCGCAGCAACGATTCCAAGCTGTAACCTGTGCAACGTGTCATCCCCCGGACAACATCACAGCGCAGATCGGCGCGTTGGACTCGAACGCTATAGACGGCGGAGCGATCGCAATCTATCTCTGGAAGGGCTACAACAATCCCGCCTCCTATCAGACTCTGGACCCCGGAGTGAACGCCGACGGCACTTCGAAGGAAGACCTGCTCTGCCTCAACTGTCACGAGCAGCGTCACAACACCGACAATGCGGCCTTTGAGGCGATGTACACGACCACGCACGGTCCTGGCGGTGGTCCTGTCCGGTGTATCGATTGCCACATGGCGCCCTACCAGTCCATCGGCGGCGGCGACACCGGCCTACCCCTGCTCGAGGAAAAGTTTCACAACTGGAACGTTGGCGCGGACCTTCCTTACTCCTGCGGTGCGGAAGGATCAGTTTCAGGGTGTCATTTTAACAAATTTACCCAGTTCACTGTAGCTGACGCGCAGAACATCATCCCGTTCATTAAGGAACAGCACAGCGATTGGTGGAGCCTGCCACCGTTCAATGGGGTGCCACAGGTTGCAATGACGGCACACGGGGCCCCTACGCTCGTCGAGTACAAGAAACTTGAGCGAGAGATCTCGAATATTGATGCCATGTGAGCGCAGTAGTGAAGACGATGAATATCAACGCTGCTACCTCGAGGCGACGAAAGCAGCTACGTCAGGAGGCGTTTGCTCGTCTGGCTGTGGTCTGCGGCCACTTAACAATCCCGAGAATAGCCCGGGTCGCTACGATTTTCTGCACGTTGATGCTCGTATGGAATGCCAGCGGTTTCTGCGCGCCACCGATCCCTCCCACCAACCTGGATCGCCCAAGCTACGACTACTCTGATGCCAATTCGTGTCCCGCCTGCCACTTTATCGAAGGATACGACCACACGGCGCGCGCCGCCGGTCTTCAGTTCAACAGCACGACAAACCTGTGGGAGCGGACGGGCCATGGTTGGTGGGACTCGCGGCACGCCCAATCACAGTACGGCTGGTCGAGCACGGCGATCAATTACGGCTGGATACAGCCAGCCGGACCATACGGCGAGACCGACAACACTTTCTGCGCCTCCTGCCACTCGCCGCTTCAGGCCAGCGCGACCGAACCCGGAATGTTCTCTGACGGCTCTGTGATCGACCCGGTCACAGTTTCGACCTTTCAGAGCGTGACATGCAGCTCGTGCCATCCGAGCAACACCCTCGACCCGGCGATCCTGAAAGCATATCCCACCGCGGAATCGGGTGGGCAAGTGGGTACTCTCATTCGCGGCGCGAACCCGCGTCTGGCAAGCTCCTGGTTTCCGATTCTACCGGGTCAGGAAAACCAATTTTGCCTGAACTGTCACGAAGTGAATCCGCACAACACACCGGCGAATCCAAATGCGATCTTTCAGGTAATGTTCGATGCGGGTGTTACGTGTATCGATTGTCACATGGCCCCCTATATTGTCGGCGTCGCGGGCAATACGACGGGAACTCCGGTGGGGCTTACCGAGCGGTTCCACGACTGGAAAGTTGCGGAAAATTTGCCGTACTCGTGTGGAGCGCAGGGCTCGCTAAATCAGTTCACCTGCCATGCCGAGTTCACCGCGGACTCCGCTCGGGCATTTATCCCCCTGCTGACTGTACAACACAGCGAGTGGTGGAGCCTGCCACCGTTTTCGACCGACACGGCCGCGGTATCAGCACATGAACTGAACGCGACCTCCGATCAGCTGGCGTTGTGGCGCGAGATACAAGCCGTTTATGGCCCAGCGAACCGTAAGGAAACCAGCAACCAGGAGAGGGCGCGGCTGAAGACTGCGGTCGCGACGCGATGATGACCGGAGCGTCAAACCGAAGTAAGCGCAATCGGCCATTCGCCACGTGGTCATTGCCGCTTTTGTTCTTTGGACTCCTTTCGGTGGTCCCTGTGGCCTTGGCCCTAAAGCAGAGCGGAGGCAGCAACCAAGGGGTGCTGATTGCAGGAGGTTTGGATCAGTTCAACGGCCCGATGTCCACTGCCGAGTTTTACGACTGGAAGACTGCAACCTTCACCTGTGGATTCCTGGGAGGAGCAAGTTCTACCGGAGCGTGCAACAACACCCTTGCGCAGGCTCGTTTCTTCGCGTCGGTGGCGCCGCTACCGGGCGGCGGGGCGCTGATTGCCGGCGGCAACGGCATCGGCGTGATATGCCTCAACTCCGCTGAGGTTTACGATTCGTCAACCGGCAGGTTTACCACGACTGGTAGCATGACTGACGCCCATTGTTTTGCGCATACGACCACCGTACTGCAGAATGGCGAGGTTCTAATTACCGGGGGAGAAGACGAAACCGGAAACCTCGTCAACACAGCGGATATGTACAATCCGGCGAGCGGCAAATTCGAGTGTTCAGGTCTTGGAGGAGCCGATCCCAATACCGGCTACTGCCTAAGCACGCTGACCGATACCCGCTTCCACGACACCGGAACACTGTTAAAGGACGGCCGTGTGCTGATCGCCGGCGGCTTCGATGGTTCGATCGTCAACACGGCGGAGCTTTTTGACCCCGTAGCAGGGACCTTCGGCTGCTTGGGCCTTGGCGGTTCGAACGCAACGACTGGTTTTTGCAACAACACGATGACCGATAGCCGCGAAAACCACACCGCAACTCTGCTCGTAACCGGACCTAATGCCGGCGACGTGCTCATTGCCGGCGGTCTCGACGCTTCGGGCGTTGTGCAGCAAACTGCCGAGCTCTACAGTCCGACGGCCGGCAACTTTACCGCAACCGGTAGCATGACGCATCCCCGCTATCTGCATACTGCGACCGAGCTCAATCCCATTCATGCCGGGGACATCCTCATCGCCGGCGGCGAAGATGGAACCGGAACCGTGCTGGCGACCGCCGAGGTATATGACCCCGTTGCCGCAACCTTCACCCAGGTTGGCACCATGACCACCGCTCGAGCGCTTCATACGGCGGTGCTGATCACCTCCGGACCCAAGAAAGGCTATGTTCTCATCGCCGGCGGGATCGATAACTCTGGCAACACGCTCAGCACGGCTGAGCTGTTCAATCCCAAAACCGGCCAGTTCACCGCGAGCGGTAGCATGAAAGTAGGGCGCTCGTCGCAGGACGGTACGGCGCTGCCGTAAAAGTCCAAGAGTCACTATGGCCGATTGCTCACAGTGCGCCACACCGTTTCCCCCGGGCGCGAAGTTCTGCGCTGCTTGCGGCAATCGCGTCGATGGCGCTGACGCGGACGAAAGCGCGCCGCCCAGCGAAATCCAGCCTCGTCGCGGTGGGTCGTCAGCTTCATTGATCGCGGCGGTTAGTGGCGCGTTTTTGCTCGGCGGTGTCCTCACATGGTGGCTTATGGATGCGGGGAGACACGATCGTTCGCAAGTTGCCATGCAGCCAACTATCCAGGGTCGTGCGCCAGTCTTAGACGCCGCTGCCCAAACATCTGGAATGCCGCCCGGACATCCGGCGACCTCCTTACCGCCGGGGCCGATGGTTCACGGTCCAGCCCACTCCGCCAGCACGCTTGTCGCCAAGGCGGAGAAACAGGCCAAGGCCCACCCCAAGGACATCGAAGTTTGGAACCGGTTAGGTGACGTGGCTTTCCGGTCCGCTGCGTTCGATCCGGCCAACTATGATAAGGCGAATGAAGCGTTCGCCCACGTGCTCGAACTCGATCCCGACAATCTAGACGCCTTACGCGGGCTGGGAAACGTATGTTTCGATCAACGGCAATTCGACAAAGCGATCGCAGCGTATCAGCATTATCTGCGTCTTAAACCCGCCGACGCGCAGGTACTTACGGATCTGGGCACGATGTACTTAGCCCAGCATGACTCGCACGAGGCAATTCCCCGCTATGCTGCTGCGCTTGCGCTCGCGCCGGGCTTCTTTCCTGCTCGGTTTAACCTTGGGGTGGCGTACCTGATGCTCAATGACAACTCCAGTGCTCGCGAAGCGCTGTCGCGTGCTCGCGCGGTTGCGCCCGGGGAGGCTGCTCGGGCCAGAATCGATATGCTGTTGGCGCGGATAGATTCAATGCCGAAGAGCACTGCTGCCGGCAAGTCGCAATGACACTTCGCTCACACTCAAGCATTCAGAGTTAAACGGCGGGGAATATCAGCATGAACCATCATATGCGACTAGTCCTTTTTTTGGCCTGCTCAATGTTCGCTTTAGATGTGTCCCGCAGCATCGTCGCGTTCAGCGCGGACGATACAGCTACGCTCTACATCCAGCGTTGCGCCTCATGTCATGGCGATAAGGGACATGGCGATGGTGCGGCTGGCAAGTATCTACAGCCGCCGCCCGCCGACTTGGCTACCGCGCTCAAAGGCAAAACTGATGATTGGATAGCCAAAGTGATCAAGAGTGGGGGAGCATCGGTAGGTCTATCCCCGACCATGGTGCCCAACCCGGATTTGAGCGACGTTCAGGTCAAGGGTCTGGTCGACTATGTGAAACACTTCGGTTCGTGATGTGGACAGCTAGGAGCTCACCCCGTGAGTACACGAGAGAAACTACTGCTTCTGATTGTCCTTGGAGTCGCTCCGGTTTTGGTCGGACTCGCCACGTTTGCGTTGTCGTTCCAGCGGGCGGAACACGTAAGCTTCTGTTCGGATTGTCATACCATGACGCCATGGGTGGATGATCTGCACAACCCAAATAGCAAGTCGTTAGCCGCGATGCATTTCAACAATCGTTGGATCCTTCACGACCAATGCTATACCTGTCATGCCGATTACGGCTTCTTGGGCCCCATTAGAACCAAGTTGGACAGTATGAGGCACGTAGCGATATACTACGGTTTGATGAAAATGCCGCAGCAAATTACGCTCACTAAGCCTTTCCCGAACGCGAACTGCTTGCAATGCCATGGTCAGGCCGCCAACTGGAAGAACAATCCTGCGCACGTTGCGGTGATGAAGCCAATCCTAGCCGGTCAGCTGAGCTGCGTTACGTGCCACCAGCCGATTCACACGCCAAAGGTATGAGCTATGCCAACACTTGTCGAAACCGCTCTAATCTGCTCCGGTCTCGGATTTTTGTTGGCGATCCCGTGCATCATCGAGACCACGCCGATCACAATGATGGTATTTTTCTTTATCGGCGTTCCCCTGTTCGCTCTGGGTTTTCTGCTCTATGCATATTCCGTCTTTAAGGATTTGCGGGCGCACGGAATCTTTTGAGCAGGGCTGAATGGTACGGGGCTGGGGCCATCGGAGCTGCCAATGCCTATACCTATCCGGCCATCCAGGATTGGCGGACTAGCGGCTGTCTGGCATAACCTAAAAAGGGCAAGACAGTAGGTAATTCCATTGCAGCGCGAGAAAGGTCTGGAATTGCTACTCCTGGACGCTCCGAGCGTTTTCGACTTCCGCGAGAAGTCGATCTTCTACGGCCCCGTCAGCGACGTCATTCCATCGTCTCCAGCGTTCGAGATGTATCCTGTGGGTGGCGAATTGCTGATTTTGGCAGAGCAAGATGGCGGAGTGCAGTTGCGAATCGTCGCAAGACCGTTTGCGCTCCGAGTGAAACTGCTATTCACATTGCTCGGCCACTTGCTGGTGACCGTTGGGGCTTGAAGTCGCGGTGGTCTTCGCTCGGTCGTGGCTGAGTCGCTCGCAGTCAAGATCAATTGCTGATCATGAAGCGGTCGCAGCGACGGGCTCCGAAGCTGACCTCGTGGGATCGGCTGATACTTGGATTCTGTACGCTTTTGGTGTCACCGAAGCGCTTGAGTAAAGATCCGCTGTTTCGTTTTCAGCGCTGGCTGGCGAACCTTCGGATACTTGAGATTGATGAGATCAAGTCCGTCCCCGGCACACCCCGTTCGCATGCTTTCATCGAACGATTAATCGGGACCATACGGCGCGAATATCTCGATCAGACTCTGTTTTGGAACCAAGGCGATCTTGAACGCAAGCTCGACCGCTACAAGGTTTACTACAACCGACATCGCTGCCACACCGGACTGGCCGGAATCACGCCGCCTCAGCGCAGTGGCGCTCCCGAGCACCAAAAATCGCAAGCCTGCAATCATACCGCTGGCGAAAACACTGCAACGGCCTCTTTCAGACCCCGGCGGCTGCTTGAGCTGTGTTTCGCACGGACAGGTGATCGCGGACGTCCATGGCACGAATGCGCCGGGCTTAAGCCGGCCCGAACGCACCATCGCGGTTGCGAATCAGGTGACGCGGCGCCTCGTCCCACGGGAAGGCCTCGGTCACTTGACCAGCAATCCACTCCGCCATTGGATTGCTGGTCACAGCGATCCTGACGAGCCGCCTCCGAGCATGGCGAAGAATCACCAGACCATAGAGCAGCTTGAACGAGATGGTGTGGACCACGAACAGGTCGATCGAAGCTATTTCCGGGGCGTGATTGCGCAAGAATGTTTTCCAGCCCTGCGACCGCGGTCCGCCGGTCCTAATCATGTATCGTCCGACAGTCGATTCGCTGACGTCGATTCCGAGCGTCAGCAGCTCTCCTGGATTCTCGGCGCTCCCCACGTCGGATTCTCCTTGCTCATCCGGCGGATCAAGTCACGCACATCGCGATCAATCCCGGGCCTGCCGGCACGCCGCCAAGACTTCCAGCGCCAATACGCTCGAAAACCAAGACGATGCCAACCGAGCAAAGTCTCAGGCTTGACGATGACCACAGCACCTAACACCAATGGGAATAGTCGGTAGAACCAGACCAAAATCAGACGATCGATGTTCCGCAGGCGAAGCCGCAGGATTTCAGCTCTTGAGAGTTTTAGATCACCCGGTACTCAGAGCGGTTAGACGACGAAACATTTCAAAATGAAAACCGGTTCCATTTAAAAATTAATTGTTCTGCACCCGAAGGCTTAAGAAAGTCTTTTTGAGGATGAGGTTTTTTCGTCGGCACACCTGATGCACTTGCCCAATGAAGGTGCCGATCCGTTCGGCCAAAAACAAGAGTGCTAAAGATGAAAAGAATCGAATTAGTGATCGATCCGGGCACCTTCGACCGCTTCAGGGATGCTGCCAAAGACTTGAACTTGTCCGATTACGACGTGACCGAGGTTCGTCGCACGCTCCCTGCAAGCATCCCCGAACGTCAGCGGCTTTACCGCGGCCGTGAGTTCGTCCTTGACCTGGTCGAACGGCTCAAGATCGACCTAATGGTTGCGGACGATGTCGCTATACAAATCGCGCGCGAATTGGCCGAAAGTGTTCGTCCGGAAAGTATGGCGATCCTAAGGTTAGAGCAAGCAGTCGTTCTGACTAGTCAGGCCATTGTTCGTTCGCCTCGTATCGCTGCGGTTCCAACCTCCCCGGCGTTGGCCGCCACGCACTGATTGCGCGGTGGCTATATGACGAGGGCAAGCGCGGTTTCGACCGCGCTGATGGGACCGCCAATTCAGGTTCCAATGAAGATAGACCGAACGAGCGAGATTGATAGGTGGCTATGCCGATTGTCCTATTACTGCTCGTCGTTGTGATCGTACTTGCGTTGTATCTGGATCGAGGTGTGAGTGATCGGGATAAGGCTAAAGATAGCGATCCTCCGACAGATAATCTTACCCGATAGATTCTGACACCTTAGCGTCTTCATTCACTATCGTGCGAGACCGTTAAAACTCCAGGTGATGCTCACTTGACCGTGGTCATCCCGATCCCGCGACCCCGATTCGTGCTCTCCAGCTCACCGCTCGGCAATGCAAAATGAAGGTTCTGCACTTTTCATTTTTGATAGCTTTGGGCTTCGCTGCTGCGACTTTACAGGGCAATCCAAGCTGTTTTTTTGGGCATAGCTTTTGCTGAATACCGTAGCAAGGAGTGAATCAATATGGATGAAACAATCTGGCTTCCGGGATTATTCCTATTGGGTCTGCTGAGCCTCGGCCTTTGTTTCGCGTTTATAGTCGCTTGCGAGAAGATTTAGGGAGGCGCCCATGACCTACTTAACAGCCATCGTCGCGGCCCTGGTGTTCGTATATCTACTCGCGGCCATGATCCGGCCCGAGTGGTTTTAGTCATCAACTATAAGAGTCAAAGAGGACGAATGCCATGTGGCTTTTGCCAGTTTCTATAATCCTATTCACAATTATCATTGCCATTCCGCTCAGCAGTTGGATGGCTAAGATCATGGACGGCAAGTATCATCCGCCGCGCTTTCTGGAATGGTTCGAGAAGCGCCTGGATACGGGCCCGCAGGACTGGAAGCAGTACACGGTTGCGCTGCTCGTCTTCAACGCGGCGTTGTTCGTCTACGGGTATGCCGTGCTGTCGCTGCAGCCGTGGCTGCCGCTTAATCCACGCGGCCTCGGAATGCTCGCGCCAACCACCATCTTCCATTCCGTCCTCTCCTTCGTAACCAACACCAACATGCAGCACTATTCAGGAGACCAGGCCTTCTCGATTTTCAGCCAGATTTTCTTCTGCGTAGCGAATTTCTTTCTTTCCGCCGCGGTCGGGTTATGCGCCCTGACGGCGATTATACGGGCCCTGCGCGGCGATTCGCACGTCGGCAACTACTTCGTCGATATGTGGCGGGTGGTGGTTTACATGTTCCTTCCCGCGGCGTTCGTGATCAGCATGGTGTTTCTGAGCCAAGGCATGCCGATGACCTACCAGAACGCGTATCAGGTCACGACGCTCGAACCCGCCGCGATGGGCACCGATAATAATGGTCAGCCGAAGCAGCAGACCATCGTGATCGGTCCATTGGCCGCCTTTGTGCCGATGAAAATGATGGGAACCAATGGTGGCGGGTTCTTCGGCATGAACTCGGCACATCCGTTCGAGAACCCAAACGCGGGCACAAACTTCTTCACGACGTTTTGCATGATGGTGTTTCCGATGGCGCTGGTGCTGATGTACGGGCGGATGCTCAGGCGCATGGGCCACGCCATAGTCATATTCTCGGTGATGCTGCTCTTGTTCATCGGCACCGTAGTGTGGGCAATTTACTTCGACACCATGCAACCGAACCCCGGTTTCGCGGCCCATCCGGTGAGCCGAACGTTTACAATCGCGAGCGCCGGTGCGCCAGGAGGGAAACGAGTCATCGCCATGCCGGCCGTTCCCGGACTGCCGGTCGATCAGCATCTGGGCAATCTTGAGGGCAAGGAGTTGCGATTCGGGACCTCGGCCGGTGCAACCTTTGCGGCGACGACGGTGGATGTGACTTGCGGCGCAGTTAATTGCGAGCATGACAGCCTGAATCCGATAGCCGCACTTTCCCCGTTCTGGGGGATGTGGATCAACTGCATTTACGGCGGCAAGGGCGTTGGAATGATCAACCTGCTGCTCTTCCTGATCATTGGCGTCTTTCTCGCCGGGCAGATGGTAGGGCGCACGCCGGAGTATCTGGGCAAAAAGATAGGCGCTCGCGAGGTGAAGCTCGCGATGATCGCTCTGCTGGTGCATCCGTTCTTAATCCTGGAGCCGTCGGGGCTTTACGCCGCGACCAGTTGGGGAATGAAAGCCACCAGCAACCCCGGAGCGCACGGACTTTCGCAAATCGTCTATCAGTTCTCCTCATCATCGGCGAACAACGGGTCCGCCTTTGATGGTTTGGGGGTGAGCTATGGTTTGAACAGCAACCCGAACCCGGCGCCCGAAGCAGTTCCGTGGGACATCGGCGGTGGTCTGGTCATCCTATTCGGCCGTTATCTGCCTATCGTCGCTCCGATTGCGATGGCGGCGTTTCTCGGCATCAAGAAAAGCACGCCATTCGGATCGGGAACCCTGCGCGACGACACCTTTACCTTTGGATGCCTTCTGCTCGGCACGATTGTGATCGTCGGCGCGTTGCTGTTCCTGCCGGTCGCCGCACTCGGACCATTGGCGGATCATTTCGGTCCTATACCTTTCGGAGGGTGACTTCGCATGATCACGATTCGGAGCGACACCGGAATCAGTTGAGGAAAAGAAATGGAACCATCTAAGTCAACACAGCCGCAATTGGAAGTAGTCTCGCCGGAGCCGAAACGGACTCCGGACGATTGGACACCCAGGCGCGCCCGGCACATAGACTTGTTCGCGCCCGAGATGGTGGGACCCGCCCTAAAGCAGGCGGTCGAAATGCTGCGTCCGGACATCCAATGGGCCAATCCTGTCATGTTCGTGGTCGAGATCGGCGCCGCGCTTACGCTGCTCTTCATAATACAGGCGCAGGTGAGCGCCTCCGCGAGCCAGGTTCCGATTACTTATTTCATAGCGCTGGATTTCTGGCTTTGGCTGACGGTGCTATTTGCAAACTTCGCAACCGCACTGGCGGAGGCGCGCGGCAAGGCGCAAGCCCAGTCGCTACGAAGCGCGCGACGCGACACGCCAGCTTTTCGACTGCGCGGAAAGGATATTATCGAAGAGGTTCCATCGAGCGAATTGAAACCGGACGATCGGGTAGTCGTTCAGGCGGGCCAGATGATTCCGGGCGACGGAGAGATTATCGACGGTATCGCGTCCGTCGATGAAGCAGCTATCACGGGAGAGTCCGCCCCGGTGATTCGCGAAGCCGGCGGAGACCGTTCTGGCGTCACTGGCGGCACGCGAGTTCTCTCAGATCGCATCGTGGTGCGAATCACGGCCGCCAGTGGCGAGTCTTTTCTCGATCGAATGATCGCCTTGGTCGAGGGCGCCGTTCGCCAGAAGACGCCCAACGAAATTGCACTCACCCTCGTTCTTTCCGCACTAACGCTCGCGTTTATGATCGTTGTGATTCCGCTCTGGCCGATGGCGTGGAACGCGGAACAATACATGGCGGGTTACGTGGGAATTTCGGAGCCGCTGAAGAGCCTCGGCACCGACGTTCCAACGCTCGTTGCACTGTTGGTATGTCTCATTCCCACCACTATTGGAGCGCTACTGGCGGCCATCGGCATCGCCGGGATGGATCGCGCGCTGCAAGCCAACATTATCGCAAAGAGCGGTAAGGCCGTTGAGACGGCGGGCGACATAGACACGGTGCTCCTCGATAAGACAGGCACGATTACAATAGGCAACCGTCATGCAACCAAGTTCCTCCCCGTCGGAAGTTATTCCGCCAATGACGTAGGTCGCCTGGCGGCATGGTCGTCGGTCGCGGACGAGACGCCGGAAGGAAAGACTATCGTCGCTCTTTATAAGGAGCAGAGCGGTTCGCCGGAATTAATTAACGCCCGCGACGCCCGTTTCGTACCATTCACTGCGCAAACCCGGATGAGCGGGATCGACCTGCCCGATGGAAAACAAATTCGCAAAGGCGCGCCGGATGCGGTGGTGCGCTACATCCAGAGACAGGGCGGGAGTGTCCCGAACGAACTACAGTCGCTCGTAGACGGCGTCGCTTCAGACGGAGCTACCCCGCTGGTAGTCACTGAGGCAAAGCAAGTCGTCGGTGTGGTAGTACTCGAAGACGTTTTGAAACCCGCCATAAGTGAGCGTCTCGAGCGGCTCCATAGGATGGGAGTTCGCACGGTCATGATCACTGGCGACAATCCGCTGACTGCCGCGACGATTGCGAAGCGCGCGGGAGTGAATGATTTCGTAGCCGAATGCACACCCGAAGGGAAGCTCGCTTATATCCGCAAGGACCAGGCTGAGGGCAAGCTTGTCGCGATGATCGGTGACGGCACCAATGACGCTCCGGCGCTGGCACAGGCGGACGTAGGCCTAGCTATGAATTCCGGGACACAGGCCGCCAAAGAGGCGGGTAATATGGTCGATCTCGACAGCAATCCGACCAAGCTGCTCGAGGTCGTAGAGATCGGGAAGCAGCTATTAATGACTCGCGGCGCGCTCACGACATTTTCCATCGCGAACGACGTCGCCAAATACTTTGCGATCATCCCAGCCCTCTTTGCGGGAACCCTGCCCTGGCTCGTGGCGATCGATGTCATGCATCTACATTCCCCCACTTCCGCGATACTGTCTGCGATCATCTTCAACGCACTCATCATACCGGCTCTTATCCCGGTCGCGTTGAAGGGCGTGAAGTATATACCGCTTGGCGCTGACGCTCTGCTCAGAAGGAACCTGCTCATCTGGGGACTGGGAGGTGTAATAATGCCGTTCGCTGGTATCAAGTTGATTGACCTGGCTTTGGTCGCCCTGCATTTGACCGTCTAAGCGGCGTGAACTGAAGGAGTGAGACGATGTCGCGCTATATATCTAAAAGTCTATGGTTACTTGCGTTCGCAGTAGTCATTTGTTGTGTGATCTACCCCCTAGTCGTATGGGCCATCGGGCAGACGTTTTTCCCATTTACGGCGAACGGCAGCATAGTCAACGGACCCGACGGCAAGCCGGTGGGATCGCTGCTTATCGCGCAGCCGTTTACCAAAGATGAGTATTTCCAGCCGCGGCCTTCGGCCGCGTCCTATGACGCGTCGGCGTCTTCGTCATCCGCGTTGGCTGCTTCCAACTATATGTTGCGCTATCGCGTAGCGCAGCAATTGGGTCCGATCGTGAAGTACAAGAGCGGACCGAAGGCGGGCCAACTGGTGGCGCCCGACATTGAAGCGTGGTTCCAGCAGGATAGCTTCGGTGGACAGCCGCATATCGTCGCGCAGTGGGCGGATGCTCACAACGGAGCGGCGCAGGGATGGGTAAGCGCCGATCCGTCGCATGCCGCCTACATTACTGATTGGGCCAAGGCCCATAAGGCCGAAGTGGCGGATTGGATCAAGCAGAACCCCGGTACCCCATCGCCGCAACCGTCGGATCTGGCAATGCTGTTCTTCGAAAACTTCTCCAAGCAGTATCCCGGTAAGTTCCCGTCGGCGGTTACGACCCAATTACCCGGGGGGAAGAGCCAGACCGCGATCGCGCCCGTCAAGGACGGCTCGGACATCCAGTCTAACTTCTTCGACATGTGGCGGCAGGATCATGCGGACGCCGATCTGCAAGATGTGCCAGGAGACATGGTTACGACCTCTGGCTCGGGCCTGGATCCCGACATCACCTTCGAGAACGCTGAATATCAGCTCGATCGCGTATCTTCTGCATGGGCCAAGGACACCAAACGCGACCAAGCTCAGGTTCGCACCGAGATCGAGCAGATCCTGCGGGCTGACATCCACGCTCCATTGAATGGGCTGGTCGGGGAGAACCTGGTCAACGTGCTCGAAGTGAATCTGGAGCTGCGTAAGCACTTCGGCGCACCTCCAGCGTGAGGTGACGAACTGGTGAGGCCGGCGTAGAAGTGCCTAACTATCTAGCCGTCGTCAATTTGTCTCAGTAGATAAAACGAGGACCACGCTACGGCGAAGGCCGGTGCTCGCTCATATCGGGCGAAGTCCCAGAATGAAATCCACAACCGCCATCGACGGAGATAACCAAACGGCGGCAATCCTGAAATGCCTCGACCTTGCGGTGATCCTGATAGACATCGACGCGGTCGTTACAAATCTCAATGAGCAAGCCGCGCTGATACTTGGTATTGATCGCAAGGAAATTCTGGGCCGTTCGTTCTTCGGCCTCGACGAAGACAATAGTCATTACGTGAGTGTTCGGGCCGCCCTTCGGCGCGCCCTTGCCTACCCAGGCGGCGAGCAGCAGGCAGAATTAAGTCTGCACGTTCGTGGCCGCGATCATGCCTATCTCCTCAAGCTTGCGCCGCTGCGGCTCGAAGACGGCACTCCGTTCGGGACGATGATCACTCTTCATGACATGACTGACCTTCGTGACAAGGAGCGTGCACGCACGAACCTTATTGCGTCGCTATCGAATGAACTCAAAACGCCGCTCACATCGCTGTCGCTGGCAATCGAATTGCTTCAGAGAAAAACGTCCGATCCGAATCAGCACGAAATCGTCGATGCAGTGGTCGAGGATTTGGCTCGCATCCGCGATTTGTCCGACAGTCTCTTGAACGTCACTCGCGATGAAGCCACCTCGATCGCAGTCCGGAACGTCACCTTTGATTTTGCCAGGCTCGTGACCTCGGTCGCGAAAAAGTTTTCGTTGCAGGCAGCACAAAAGGAAGTCGCACTGCACGTACATGCCGGAACGGGACTCGAGTCATATGGCGATCCAGTTAAGCTCTCCTGGGTGCTCTCGACTTTGATCGGCAATGCGCTGCGTTACACTCCCGAAGGCGGTTCGGTCGAAGTCTCCGCCGATGCCTCGGGGCAAGGTCTGCGGCTAACGGTGTCCGATACCGGACCGGGGATTCCGCTCGAAATCAGCGATTTGATTTTCGAACAGCATAGTCAGTGGACCCCGGACGGATTTGAAGGCGGTCCCGCAGCTCTTGGTCTGGCGATCGCCAAGGAAATCGTCGAGTCACACAGAGGCCGCATTTTTTTGGATTCCTCCGCCCAGGGCAGCACCTTTGTGGTCCAGCTGCCGCACTCGCGGTGCATCTAGATGGCAAAGCTGCTCGTCGTCGACGATGAAAAAAATATCCGTGACGCCCTCGGTCGCTTCCTGGGTTCCCGTGAGCACGAGATTGCGATAGCCGAAAGTGGACATCAGGCACTCGGCCTGATGGATCGCGATGGGGCGTTCGATCTCGTTCTCAGCGACTGGCGAATGGCCGAAATGAACGGCCTTGAGCTGCTCAACCAAATCAAAGCAAAATTTCCGACAACCATCGTGATACTGATGACGGCGTATGGCACGATCCAGAATGCTGTGGCGGCGATGAAAGCCGGCGCCTACGACTATGTCACCAAGCCATTCTCGCTCGATCAGATTCAGCATGCGGTCGACCGCGCGCTCGAAGTAAAGGAGCTCCGTACTGAGGTTCGAGCGCTTCGCAATTCGATCGATGGCGTACCGCTGCTGACAAGCGAGAGCCCTCAATTTCGTTCCCTTATAGAGACCGCTTACGCTGCCGCGTCGAGCGACGCGACGATCCTGCTCACTGGAGAAAGTGGTACCGGCAAGAACGTTCTCGCACGACAGATCCACGAATGGAGCTCACGCCGCGAGCGGCCGTTTGTCATCGTCAATTGCACAACGCTTTCCGAGCATCTGCTGGAAAGCGAGCTCTTTGGGCACATGAAGGGTTCTTTTACTGGTGCGATAAAAGACAAGCCCGGGCGGCTGGAAGCGGCAAATGGAGGTTCGGTATTCCTCGACGAAATCGCGGAGCTATCGCCCGCGTTGCAATCCAAGTTTCTGCGTTTCCTCGAGGATGAGCGCTTCGAACGCGTGGGCGGAGAGCAGACCATCAAAGTCGACGCCCGCATCATCGCAGCAACCAACCGCAGTCTTCCGCAGGAGATCAACGCCGAGCGGTTTCGCAGCGACTTATACTATAGATTGAATGTCATCAGCCTCCGCGTGCCTGCCTTGCGCGAACGGCCCGAAGATATTCTGCCGCTCGCCGAATTTTTTCTCGCCGAGGCTGCCGCACGCAATAGCCGCGTCGGATTGCAGTTTTCAGACGAAGCTCGCAAAGCACTGGTTGCCTATTCATGGCCAGGCAACATCCGCGAATTGCACAATGCCGTCGAGCGCGCAGTCGTGCTAAGCCGCGGCGCGGCGCTTCGCAAGGATGATCTGCCCGACATCCTTTTTCAATCGAGCGCTCCACGGAACGGAAACCTGCCCGAACAGTCGACGCTCGAGCAGATCGAGCAGGAGCACATCCGGCGCGTGCTCGCGCTGGCGCCAACGCTTGAAGATGCAGCGGCGACCCTGGGTATCTGCATCTCGACCCTCTGGCACAAGCGAAAACGGTACCATCTCGACTGAACTCTCCATTTGAGCGGCAGGCTCCCGCAATCAACGACAGCTAGGGCAAGCTCTTTAACTTTTGGGGTGATTTGCGTTGGATAGACGTTTGCGGCTGTGTATCTTGATCGAATTTGAAGATTCCGATGCTTTCAGGATGAACGGATTCGAGAACGGCGTGAATGGTGGCATTGGTTTCTTCATCGAGGACCGCGAAATCTACTTTGAACGTCGAGGTGGCGTCGGGAGCGTACTCGCCGGTTGCAGCGAGTCGTTGATGGTCCCGACGCTTGGTACGGTCCTCAGATAAATCAAATCCGAAGATTCCAAGCTGTTTGGCGCATCGGTGAAAGTCGTCCAACGCTGAGCGCTTGACTACTGCTTCTATTCTCTTCATACGAGTTTGTTTGGTTTGGTTGCCTCCACGCTTATACCCGAGCAGGAACCATGCCCGCGGAAAAAACAGCAGTAGGATCGCAGGTTTTTGCTTGCAGGGCTTTCCAAACATTCAGTCTTTAAAACTCGTCCACTTCATTCTGCAACACGAGCTCACCGAGCAGGCATAGTCGCTAGACTGCGCGAGATGCCCAAGAAGGTCGGCCACGACGAAGGCTACTATGCGGGCGAGCTAGCGGCGCATGTGCGTCGGCTCGGCGGAACCCCGTCGACTAAGACGGCTGATTTTGTCGATAGGTGCACAGTCTTCCTCGGGCCCTCTTCTTCGAGCGCTTTCGCATCGCGGTCCTTGGAAAAGTGACCGAAGGATATGTTCCATAACCAACGCTCCCTTTCTCCGCGCCAGCTTGCCGCGCGAGTGGAATGGTACGCGTGGCTGCGGTCAGCTATTTTGGGTTTTGGAGATCTGTGATGCCTACAGACAAGAGGGTCGATATCCGCCCCGAAGGAGCCGATTCAGCGCTGAAAGTCATCGAGCCTCCGGAACAAGCGAACTTGCCGACGGTTTTGCCGTCGCCGACAAGGAAACCCGACAAACGGCACTGGCTCAAGCCCGGCCTGCTGCTCCTCTTTGTTCTGCTCGCCGCCCTCGGAGGAGGCTACTGGTGGCTGCACCCGCGCACCGGTCTGCCGCCGGGTATCGCTTGGAGCAACGGCCGCCTCGAAGCAGACGAGATTGACATCGACACGAAGTTCGCTGGTCGCATAGCCAAGCTTTTCGTGGATGAAGGCGATTTGACCAAGGCAGGTGAGGTTCTCGCGCTGATGGATACGCAGGATCTACAAGCATCGCTGGACAAGTCCGAAGCCCTGATCCTTCAAGCGCAACAAACACTCGATGAAGCGAAAGTTGCGGTGGATCAACAAAAGAGCCAGTTGCTGCTGGCACAGCAGGAGATTGCCCGCGCGTATGTCCTGGTGCCCCAGGGCATCATGACCGAGGAGGTGCTCGATCAGCGTCAGCAAACCCTGATTAGCGCTATCTCCGCCCAAAAGGCGGCAGTCGACAGGATCGGCGAGGCGTTGTACGCACTCAATGCTGCAAAGCACGATGCGGAGCTATACAAAGTCGATATCGCCGATAACTCTCTGGTGGCGCCGCGCGACGGCCGGATCCAATACCGCGTCGCGAATGTGGGTGAGGTCCTACCCGCAGGCGGCAAGGTATTTACTATGCTGGACACCTCCTACGTCTATATGGATATCTTCTTGCCGACACTATCGGCTGGTCTGGTCAGACTCGGTTCTGACGCCCGCATCGTTCTCGACGCTTATCCGACCCATGCGTTTCCAGCGAAGGTCACGTTCGTTGCTTCGCAAGCGCAGTTTACACCCAAGACCGTGGAAACCAAGGACGAGCGCGACACGCTCATGTTCAGGGTCAGGGTGCGAATCGATCCCGAGCGGCTGCGCACGCACGCAGCCGATGTGAGAAGTGGGCTGCCGGGCGTGGCCTACGTGCGTACCGACCCCGCGGTCGCTTGGCCACCTCAGTTACAAGGTGATGCGCCGAAATGACGACCGGCGGTGCCCTGACCGCGCGTCTGGATACGGTCACGCAGCACTATGGCAAAGTGGTTGCTCTGGACGCAGTCACCCTGGAGATTCCGGCCGGCTGCATGGTGGGGCTAATCGGACCGGACGGCGCGGGAAAGTCTTCGGTGCTGAGCCTCGTCGCGGGCGTGCGGCACATCCAGTCCGGAATGGTTCAGGTCCTCGGCGGGGACATGGCGAACGCCGCGTACCGCGCCGCGCTTTGCCCGCGCATCGCCTTTATGCCGCAAGGCTTGGGCAGGAACCTCTATCCCGATCTCAGCGTCCGCGAAAATATCCAGTTCTTTAGCCGCCTGTTCGGGCAATCCAATTCCGAACGGACTTGGCGCACTGCCGAGCTGCTCAGTGCCACCGGGCTGGCGCCGTTTGCTGACCGCACGGCCAATAAACTGTCAGGCGGAATGAGGCAGAAACTCGGCCTTTGTTGCTCACTCATCCACGACCCAGATCTCCTCATCCTCGACGAGCCCACGACTGGTGTGGACCCGTTGTCACGCCGCCAGTTCTGGGAACTGATCGATCTCATACGTTCGCGCCGCCATGGTATGAGCGTCGTGGTCGCGACCGCATATATGGAAGAGGCCGA
Source organism: Binataceae bacterium (SeqCode) (assembly GCA_963789715.1). Classification (GTDB taxonomy): domain Bacteria; phylum Desulfobacterota; class Binatia; order Binatales; family Binataceae; genus Binatus. The sequence goes on from CAWBLQ010000005.1 coordinate 73,208, forward strand.
GCGATTCGACTGGCTCATCGCTATGAATGCCGGGAAAGTCCTGGCGGCCGAATCACCCGCGGAACTCGAGCACCGTAATAAGGCAGAGACAGTGGAGGAGGCCTTCGTCGCTCTGCTTCCGGCAGAGAAACGACGCGGCCACAAGGTGCTGCACATACCGCCGCGGCGCGCCCTGGACACGGCGCCGGTGATCGTGGCCCGTGACCTCACCTGCCGCTTTGGCGATTTCACCGCGGTCGACCGGGTGAACTTCACCATCGAGCGCGGCGAGATTTTCGGGTTTGTCGGCTCGAACGGCTGCGGCAAGACCACGACGATGAAAATGCTGACGGGACTACTGCCGGCTACCGCTGGCGAGGCCCTTCTGTTCGGCCGGCCGGTCGATGCCCGCGATATCGAAATACGAAATCGGGTCGGCTACATGTCCCAGGCATTCTCGCTCTATACCGAGCTCACCGTTCGACAGAACCTCGATCTTCACGCGCACCTTTTCCAGCTGCCGAGGAGCAAGGCGAGGGTGCGGATCGCCGAGCTGGTCGACCGCTTTGGCCTCGCGAAGTATCTCGATCAGCGCACACTGGATCTCCCGCTTGGCATCCGTCAGCGGCTCTCGCTGGCGGTAGCTATCGTGCATGCGCCCGAAATACTGATTCTCGATGAGCCCACCTCGGGCGTCGATCCATTGGAACGCGATCGGTTCTGGGAATTGCTGATCGACCTTTCGCGCAACCAGGGCGTGACTATTTTCGTCTCCACTCATTTCATGAACGAGGCCGAACGCTGCGACCGGATATCACTCATGGATTCGGGACGTGTGCTGGCGACTAATACGCCGGCAGGATTAGTCGAGGCGCGCGGAGTCAGCACGCTCGAGGACGCGTTTATTAGCTACCTCGAAGAGGCAATGCGAGTGAGCGCATCTGCGACCCGGCAGCCGACGGCATCCAAGCCGAAGCTAGTGCCGCGGACCTCGGGACCGGGGGGAGGCAGTTCGTGGTTCAGTCTGCAAAGGCTTCTCGCTTATTCGATCCGTGAAGGTTTGGAGCTGTGGCGCGATCCGATTCGGCTGAGCTTTGGCCTATTTGGTACAGCCCTGCTGATGCTCGTGTTCGGTTTTGGGGTCTCGACCGACGTCAACAGCCTTTCCTTCGCCGTCCTGGATCGTGACCAGACGCCCGAGAGTCGTGCCTACATCGAGGAACTGAGGGGCTCGACATATTTCGTCGAAAAGGCGCCAATCGTCGACTACACAGATCTTCAGAAGCGACTCCAGAACGGAAGCGTGGAGGCCGGCATCGAAATCCCGCCCGGCTTCGGCCGCGACATCAAGCGCGGCCGACCCGTATGGGTCGCAGCGTCGGTGGACGGCGCGATGCCATTCCGCGCGCAGACCATTCGCGGCTATCTGCAAGGGATGCATCAATTGTATTTGGCGGATCCCGCCGTAAAGACAACGGTGCCGACGCCACCGCCCCCCGCCGATATCGAAGTCCGGTTCAAATACAACCAGGACTTCGACAGCATCTATGCCATGGTGCCAGCAACCATCGCCTTGATGCTTGCGCTGTTCCCGGCGATTTTGATGGCGCTTGCCATCGTGCGGGAAAAGGAACTCGGTTCGATCACCAATCTATATGTAACCCCAGTGACGCGACTGGAATTTCTGATCGGCAAGCAGCTGCCCTATATCGCCGTCGCCATGGTCTATTTTTTGTTACTGTTCCTGATGGCTCTGTTCATCTTCGAGGTGCCCCTGAAGGGAAGCTTTCCCGTGCTGATTGTGGGTGTGCTCGTCTATGTCACCACAACGACCGCCTACGGTATGTTGATCTCGGCGTTCACCAGCACACAGATCGCTGCGCTGTTCGGCACCGCCATTTTGACCATTCTGCCCGCAACACAGTTCTCTGGAATGATGACACCCGTCTCTTCGCTATCCGGGGCTGCTCGGATCATGGGATTTGCTTTCCCAATGAGCTACTTCGTCCCGATCATCGTCGGCACGTTCACCAAGGGCCTAGGCTTCGATGACCTCGGCACGGATCTGGCTTCGCTGACGGTCTTCGTCCCAATTCTGATACTGCTCAGCTTGCTGCTTCTGCGCAAGCAAGAACGCTGAAGAGCAGTGCGTAGTATCTCCAATATCTTCTGGCTCGGCACCAAGGAGCTGCGCAGCTTCCTGCACGATTTCGTGCTCATCGGGCTCGTCATTTACGCGTTCTCCTTCGCCGTGATCGCCACGGCGCAGAGCAATTCGCAGGAGCTTCAAAATGCCTCGATCGCCATGGTTGACGAGGATCATTCGGAGCTGTCACGCCGCGTCGCGCATGCGTTTATGCCGCCAATGTTCCAGCCTCCAAAGCTGATAGCAGAGCGGGATATTGTCCCTTTGATGAATGGCGGAAAATATACCTTCGTGGTCGACATCCCGCCCAAATTCGAGCAGGACGTGGTCGGCGGACGCCACCCCGAAATTCAGGTAGATGTCGACGCGACCGCGATGGTGCAGGCCGGTCTCGGGTCGGGATACGCACAGGAGATCATTACGACCGAGATCAGTAACTTCCTCTCCAACATCGAAGGGGTTCCGCCTTCGCCGGTCAATCTGGTGGTACGTATCGCTTTCAACCCCAATGTGACGACCGCGTGGTTCACCAGCGTGATGGGAATCATCAACAGCGTCACCATGCTTGCCATTATCATGTCGGGGGCGGCCATCATCCGCGAACGGGAGCACGGAACGATGGACCATCTTCTAGCCATGCCGCTGACGCCATTTGAGATCGCGATGTCCAAGGTCTGGGCGAATGGCCTGGTGATCACCGTTGCGGTCGGCCTTTCCCTCTACGTCGTCGTGCGCACGATTTTAAGCATTCCTATCGCCGGCTCGATACCGCTCTTTATGGTGGGTGTTGTAATCTACCTTTTCTTCGCCACTGCTATCGGTATATTTCTGGGCACTGTGACCCACTCGATGCCGCAGTTGGGGTTGCTCTACATGCTGGTCTGCATACCCATGAACATGCTCTCAGGCAGCAATACGCCGCTCGAAAGCATGCCGCCCTGGCTCTCAACCACCATGCAGGCCTCGCCCTCGACGCATTTCGTTTCCTTCGCGCAGTCGATCCTCTATCGCGGGGCCGGTTTTGAGGTTGTCTGGCCGCAGTTCCTGGTGGTGGCACTTATCGGCGGCCTGTTCTTCGGCCTTGCACTTTTGCGTTTCCGCTCCGTTGCGGCCCAGACGACCTAGGTACCGCCAGTTGAGTTCTCGCTGGAGCGGTCCGTATAGGTGATGGACTTACGACGAAAACGCGGACGCAGTTTCGATCGATCACTTTGTCGACGAAATGATCGCCACGGGTAAGGTCGATCGTCAGCGGGATCTATTTGATGGGCTGGTCCAACGGCTCGGTCTCCCCCGCCGAGGTGGTAGCCGGGGATACAATTGTTCCACCGGTCACACACTTCGAGCTACGATCACTATGAACACCTTGACCTTTGACCGACGGGTGGTGGACTATTGCGGTCGGGGTAAACGATCATGATTGAAAAGCTTGTCGTATTGATTCTGGCGACGACGTTGCTGGCGGGCTGCTTCGATTTCGAATCTCCCCCACAGACCACGCAGCAGACCACGACGACGACCACCACTACGTGCCCGTCCGGGACGCAGCTTCAGAGCGATGGGATGTGTCGGTGAAGTGTCGCTGTTCAAAAACTCAAACTCTGACGTATAGATAAGGCTGTCGGCGGCGGACACGACGTCACCGACGGGCTGCGCAGAGGCATGTTTGAAAAATGGGAAGGCTCCAACATATTCATCCAAGAGCGGCCAAAAAAAGCTGGATCAATATTCAACGGAGCCCCGATACCGGGGCGCAATATGTTGGGCAGATGACCAGGATCTGGTAATTTCCCGCCCGAGGGAGGTGCTCTATGTCAACTGTGCTACTGATTCTGATTTTACTCTTGCTGTTTGGTGGCGGCGGTGGCTATTACGCCTTCGGCCCCGCGGGTGGAATCGGAATCGGCGGAATCATACTCATTATTCTAATTGTAATGCTTTTGACTGGACGGTTGCGGGCGTAGACGCGGGCGCCAGTATCGCGATTGCGTTGCTCGGTCGTCCAATTCGGACAGACAGTATCCCGCTGGACAGGTCATCATAGGCATAGGCCGTCTTAAGGAACCCGCCGTCTTCAACGGCTTCGGCCTTGAGGTACGCTTCGCACGCATCGCGCTGCGCCATGCAACGAGCTGAAGTCCTGCACCAATCCTTCCCCGGACGATTTACGGGTATTAGATGGTGCATCGCCGAGTCGATGTCCTCGACATACTCAGCGAATCGGTGTTCCGTAGGGAACGTCTTTCGGCGGATCCGGATGGAATTCTCGTAAGTGTTAAGAGAAACTCGCCGTGGGGTTTCGAAATCCTAGGTGAGGCAAGCGAATGCGATGAAGGAAACAATTCAATTGAAGTAAAGGTAAATGTTGACTGCGCAGGAGTTCGACTTTTTTGGGCAATCACAACCATCGAGGAGTATTAATCATGATCCTGTTCAAGCGCCCAACCGCGCGAGCAGCTACCGTAGCTGCAATTCTTCTCGGCATTATCGTTCTCGCCAATCCGTTGTTTGCGGCCTCAGGCGATCTCTCCCAGGCTGCTGCCGCCAAAGCGCCCGCGGCTCGCGAGCAAGTCGCGCAGGCTGCGCCAGATGCGATGGCGTCGGCAGCGCCGGAACCTGCCGCAAACTCAGCGGTTGAGGCGCGTATCAAGGACCTGCACAAAAGGCTCCACATCACCGATGCTCAGAAGACTCAATGGGACGCCCTAGTCGATGTGATGCGCGAAAACGCGCAGGCGATGGGAGATCTGCAGAAACAACGGGCCGCAGACGCGACGTCGATGAACGCAGTCGACGTCGTGAAATCCTATGCGGAAGTGATCCAGGCACATGAAGATGGAATGAAGAAATTCATTCCAGCCTTCGAGGCTCTCTACAACAGCCTGTCGGACGCGCAGAAGAAGATCGCCGACTCGATGTTCCGCAGCCGTGCACAGACATCCGCAGCAAAAGCCGCCAAATAATGAACCGGGGGTCATTCCGGCGACAGAGGGGCACCATGGAAATATTGGCCAAGCGGAGAAAGGCATTGCGCTCTAAGGTAGGCAGGATCGCGACGGCTGTCGCGTTTGCCCTCCTGATGGGTAGTGTCTCGGCCGGTCTGGCTCGCGCTGCCGGTCATGGCGGAGGTGGCCATGGCGGTGGAGGTGGCCATGGCGGTGGAGGCCACGGTGGTGGCGGCTACCATGGGGGTGGCGGCTACCATGGGGGTGGCGGCTACCATGGCGGCGGACATTGGGGCGGTGGCTATTACGCACCCGGACCCGACATCTACGTGGCGCCTGAGCCCTACGTCTATGCGCCGGCACCATGCTATGGACCCGACTACTACGGTCCCGAGTATGAGGGGCCGGAGTATTACTGCAGTCCGCCTCCGGCACCCGGCATCAACCTCTTTTTTGGACTTTGACAGCGCGACCGGCTCGACCCCTGAGAGAATAATCGATGTCCCAGTTAAGCGCGCATGGCAAGGAAGCGCACCCCTCGCGCAAGAAGATTCTCACGATTTGTGAGATTACGATCGCGACGCTATCAGAGCAAACTAATTGGTCACAATTGTTCCTCTTGTAACACAATGCCGATGGCCAACATGCGCACGAATTACTAAACAAATATCGTCGGCTATGCCCCCGAGCGGCCGAAGGCACGCTTGGCAAATATGCCCTCATGGTGAAGCCAACGCGTGCCTCTGTTTTTGGAGCGCCCTATCTTAGAATGAATTTTCGGTAACGCTTCAGCAGGGCCGGACTCGGTGATCGGACTCCGTTTTCCAGGTAGGCGACATACGCGGCGCTGAGCTTGAGACAGGCGGCCATCTCGCGCTGGGTCAAACCAGCGGCTCTACGCTACCTCTTGAGTTCTCCGGGCGGGGAACGATTCTCGCTCCGCAGTTCTGACAACGCGTTGGTGCGACGCTGCGACGGGGCTTCACGCGCAACCATCGCCGCCTGCTATAAGCAGCTTTCCCTTGAAGGTTTCGGCGACACTGCACTCTACATCATAGTCTGCATAGTCTGCCCCTGACGGTGTGTCCTTCGGAGCCACTTGCCGCAAGTCGGTGGCGCCTTTCATCACACGTTCGCGATCAGAAACGGTCGACGCCGGGTCAGTCGCTCAGATTCTTTTGGCACGGCTGATGCTGCCTCTCCTCTGACGGCTCAAAATCAAACTAACACGCGTGGAGGAACAACAATGGGTTTTCTTGAGAAATGGAGTCCATCAACTGACCTAGAGCGGCTGCGTCACGAGTTCGACGATCTGCTCGAACGATTCGGCTTCGATCGTGGCGAGTTCAAGACTTGGCCCGCGGCGTCGAACCGTCCCGCGATAGAGTCGTCCGTCGACGGCGACAAGTTCGTGGTACGCGTCGACCTGCCAGGAGTCGATCCCAAGAACATCGATGTGCAAGTCGCAAACGGGATCCTGACGGTCAAAGGGACGCGAGAGGAAAAGCGCGAGTCAAACAAGGCGTCCGTATTCCGCCGCGAAATCCGTTACGGTTCATTCGAGCGATCGATCAGCCTGCCGGAGGGTATCACGGCAGAGAACTTGAACGCGGTGCATCACGACGGTGTGCTCGAACTCAGCGCTCCCTTGCCAAAAGAGTCGGCCGCCAAGACCGTCAAGGTTCAGGTCGAAGAAAAGAAGCCGGACGCCGGCAAGAAGGCTGCCTGACAGCGGACTGTAGCGGAGTACGCTGTGACCATTGCGACGCGCCGAGAGCAGACGAAAGAGATGGCTGCAACTTTTTCGAAAATACTGTGCCCAATCGACTTCGAGCGCGACTCAATGGACGCAGTTGATCTCGCCTGCCAGCTAGCGAAGCAGAACTCCGCTACAGTCTGCCTCTTGACCGTGATCGGCGTTCCACCCGTCGGCGCCACCGCGCTGCCGCCCGTCCCTATTTTCCCCAACCCTGAATTCGAAGCAGAGACCCGCCGCCGGTTGGAAGCGCTTGCGCAGAAAAAGCTAAAGAGAGTTTCACACGACGTTTTCGTCGCAAGCGGAAATACTGCGACGGAGATTATAAACCTAGCCGCCAACAGCGGCATCGATCTGATTGTGATGGGCACGCATAGTTACAAGGGCTTGAAGCACTTTTTTCTAGGCAGCGTTGCGGAGCGGGTTGTTCGCGAATCGCCGGTTCCGGTCTTGACGATCCGTCCCAAGGCCGGCGGGTAAATCAAGCAGCCTTTCGAACGCGCGCAGTTGCATGCGCTGTCAGAACCGGTGTCGAGGATTCTCGCACGACCCGCTCGGCGACACTGCCGAGGACCAAGTGACTCAATCCCTTACGGCCGTGCGTGCCCATCACGATCAGGTCGGCTTCAAGACCGCGCGCGGTCTCGAGCACTCGCTCGGCCGGGTCTCCGCTTATCACCAGTGTTTCGTAGCGCACCGCGGCCGGAATCCGTTCCCGCGCGAGCTTTGCCAGTTCTTCCTGTCTTTCCCTCTCAAGCAATGGGTAGGGATCCATCGGCACCGGCTGGAAGCCGGCCGCGCCGGCTGGCACAGGCGCAACATTCAACAGGTACAGCTTGGCATCATTCTGCTGCGTCACTTTCAGCGCGACATCGAGAGCTGCCAACGAGTGCTCCGAAAAATCAATCGGGCACAGGATCTTCCGAAACAGCTGAATCATGGCTTCCTCCTCCCGACGTTACTCGTCAACCGACTCCCTCAGTTCTCCGGGCGGCGTCCATACATGACGCGACGGCTCGTCGACGTCGCCCTCACCGGGGCGCCTCCGCTCGTTGCGCTTTGCCTGGCAATCGAGGCAATACGCAGCGAAAGGTACGGCTTTCAGCCGCTCGACAGGGATCCCCTGCTTGCATTTTTCGCAGATTCCGTAATGACCGCGTTCGAGCCGGCTAAACGCGGCATCTATGTCCCTCAGCCGATATTCGCAGCGCTCGATCAAACCGGCATCTGTCTCCACGTCTTCGAGCGACCGCGCCACGTCCAGCCCGTCGGCGGGCAGCTCCACCGCGTCCTCTTGCTCCTCCTTTCGGAGCACTCGCAGCCGAGCGAAGGTCTCGTCGCGAGCCTGGTCCAAGACCTCGACCAGATTCTTTTGGCGCGCATCGTTTGCGATTCGCCGCGACGCCTTAGTTTTCTTGCCGGTCCTGGATTCCATAATAGTCACCCAATCGCTCTTGAAACTTTCGTCGATAAATACCAAAAGCAATTCGTGGACCACTATCGACTCCGCAAAATCAAACCGATGGTGGTCCTCCCGGTATATCGAATGGCGCGATCGGATACACAATGACGCTGTCTGGCTGTCACCCGATGCCCCATTCGATATTGCTCAGCCGGCGTATTGTGCCGATCTGGCTATTCGAGGCAGGGGTTTTCGCAATGGCACGGAAGCCGCTAAACGTTCTTTCAGTGGCAGCGGGCTAGGTAACAAACCGCACATGTACGAAACCGAATACAAATCCAAATTGATGTCGCCCGCGGACGCGGTCGAGTTGATCCCATCGCGCGGCACGCTCTCGATGGGCATGGCGGTCAGCGAACCGCCCGCCTTGTTGACAGCGCTCGAGAATCGAGTGAAGGCCGGCAAGATCGAGGAGCTTCGCGTTTACTATTCGCACTCGATCACGGCCGCCGCCTTCACGATACTCAAGTACGAATACATGAACGTCATCAAGCCGCATCCGTTCTTTCCCACCATCGTCGAGCGGCGGCTTTTCGAGCTAGGGCAACAGGACAATCGGCGAGTCGTTTTCTACATGCCGGGCAATTTCAGCGCGATGCCGCGCACATTGAGCGAAATTGGAATCGACGCATTCGTCATGATGGTCGCGCCGATGGACAAGGGCGGATTCTTCAGTTGCGGCACCAACTCCGACTACACTATTCCGACCGCGCGCATCGCAAAGAGGCTGATCGTCGAGGTGAATCCCAGGATGCCGCGCGTGTTCGGCGATTCGACGGTGCACATATCGGAGGTCGCGGCGATTGTCGAAAATGAAAGTCCGCTTTTCTCGGTGCCTGCGAGGCCGCTGACGCCATTGGATGAGGTGATCAGCAAATACATCGTCGGGATGATCCCGGACCGCGCTACCCTGCAGATAGGAGTCGGCGGCGTACCCAATGCCGTCTGCGCCGCCCTGCACGGCCACAAGGACTTGGGTATCCACACAGAACTCATGATGCCGTCGCTTGCAGCGCTCATTCAGTCCGGCGCCGTCACCAACAAATACAAAAACTTGAATCGGTACAAGAACGTGTACACTCTCGCGGCCGGCGACGCACCGTTCTATGATTTTCTCAACGACAACTCGAGCATGGAGGCTCGTCCCGTTGACTACGTGAATGATCCGAGCATCATCGGACAAAACGATCTCGTCGTCTCGATCAGCGCGTTCCTCGAGGTTGGCCTCGACGGCGAGGTCAATTCGGAGGCGATCCTGGGCAAGCAGTACAGCGCCCCCGGCGGCCAGTTGGATTTCGTGCGCGGCTCTCAACTATCGAAGGGCGGAAAGTCGATTCTCGCCGCCTACTCGACGGCGAGCAAAGGCGCTATTTCCCGCATCGTCCCCAAAATCGAAGGGCCCACTACCGATCCGAGAACCGATACTCAGTATGTCGTCACAGAGTTCGGGGTAGCTTGCCTTACCGGCAAATCGACAGCGCAGCGCGCCGAGGCTTTGATTGCGATAGCTCATCCAGAATTTCGCGAGGGACTTCGTCTCGGCGCGCGACAACTGGGTTATCTGTGAAGTGATCAGGAGGAACTAAAATGAAGGAACTGAAAGTCCGCGACGTGATGACCGCGGATCCCACCACCCTCAAGCGCAACGACAAGCTCACACTCGCTGACGAGATCATGCGCTTGGGGCGAGTTCGCCATCTGCCGGTTGTCGATGACGACGGCGACCTCCTCGTCGGCATCGTTACCCAGCGCGATCTTTTTCGCGACGCGCTCGCCCAGGCGCTTGGCTACGGCAAGCACGCTCAACGGAAGATCCTCGACACACTCTCGGTCAAAGATGTGATGGCCACCGAGGTGGTCACCACCAGTCCGGAGGCCTCTTTGGTCGATGCGGCTCAAATTTTGACCGAGCGGAAAATCGGATGCCTCCCGGTGGTCGACAATGGTCGCCTGATCGGCATCCTGACCGAGGGCGACTTCGTCGCGCTGGTCGCGCGCAGAGGCCAGTAGCCGATGCTTACCAGAATAACGGACGACTACGCCGCGAGAGCAACCATGGAGCGACGTCAGTTAGCCGTATTCCTTGTGCTGATTTTCATGCTCGCCCTTACCGCCAGCGCCGCCGCAGCTCAGTCGGGAAAAGAGGACTACGTAAAGTACTGCGCAGAGTGCCACGGCTCAGACGGTAAGGGTAACGGCCCCACTCTCCAGATTATTCCGATGAACCCGCCGCCGCCCGATCTCACTCAGCTGGCGGAAAAAAATGGCGGAAAATTCCCCTTTGATGAAGTCGTGGATACAATCGACGGCCGCAAGAATATACCGTCGCACGAACGACTCCAGATGCCTTTTCTGGGAACGACTCTTCAGAAGCCGGGCCAGGAGTTCACGCCCGAAGGCGACGCCGAGGTGAAGAAGCGAATCGAAGCGATGGCTCGATACGTCGAGAGTCTTCAGCAGAAGTGACGCGATCCGCCAGCATTTATCGAATGATCAGGAGCTCTCCCAGATGGCCGTGAGTGCACCGTTCTGGTCAGACCACGTATAGCGTGCGCGTCCGCCGAATGCTTTCTGCAGTTCATGGGCGATGCGATGCGCGAGCTTTTGCGACGTGGTCAGCACCTCGAGCGTCGCGCCGTCCCATTGGCTGGAGATAATTCGACGCTCAGGTTGAGTGAACTCGGCGCGCCGTTCGACGTTGACTATCCGCGAACGGATCGCATCAAGATTGGCGATGGCATTCGGACCGCGCACCAGAACGCGACCGAAGTACTTGCCGCTCTTCGCTTGCTTGCAAGCCGGACAGAGTGTCCACGCCGCGGCGTTGATAACTTTCGCTGGCAGCGGCCGATTACGCCGCCAGGTTTTGGCCGTGTAGACGCTTCCACATATGTCGCAAACGGACGGATCTTCGGGTGCGCGTCCCTTCTGCGCGACGGCCGGGCTCATGTCGGAACGCGTGCCCCGGCGATCAAGGCTACGGGTAAGTCCCTTGCGCGTGTTGCCAGTAATCTGCTGCTTCATTCGCACTCCTCACTCTTAGAGGTTCATGATCTGGCTGGTGCCGGCGACGACGATTAAAAATGCTCTGAGCAGATCGGCTGTGCGCATAGCCGCGTTCACGCGCGTCGATTCCAGAAAGCCCGAGTATTTGTGCAGGTCGCGTTCAGTCAGGATGCCGACGAGTCGCCCGTCCTCGACCACCGGCACACGCCTGAAGTGACCGGCGTCCATGATGCTTTTTGCCCTCGACAAATTATCGTGCGGATGGATCGTTACCGGGTCCGAAGTCATAAAATTAACAATCTGCATGGTTTTGTTCTCCGTGGCGGTCAACTTGATCAGACTGCAATTCGCTTGCCATCAGGCTGACGCGTTTATCGTGCCCGTTAGCCTGCATTCAAAATTTGCTCGCTGGTGCGATCGGACACAGGTCGGACTCGGAGACGGACCCGTGGCGAAGAGTCTGGTCACGACGTCAGCCCCCGCCAGCTCAGCAACATGAGCGTCAGCACTCCTGAGTCCTCGGGCTAAGTTGAAGTCGGCATATCCGTACCCGGTGAAACTTCGCTTGGTTGCGCGAGATGCTCCAAGTTCCAATTGAAAAACAGCGGGCCCTTCACGTCCGCAAACTTCAGTAGTTCGGGATTGCGGTCGTCCTCGCAGGTCAGCTCAGGCCCGGTCGCGCCGCTGCACCCGCCACTCGACGACGTGGCAAACCAGGCATTTTTTCAAGAGTGCTCGTCAATTCCTAAGGCGAGATGAGGGTTCGGATTGCGGGCGATGTCCAAAAAATTATGAGGCAGGTTCGGAAACAGACTTGAGCGGTCGCGAAGCTATCCAACGACCGGCTAGTCCAACGCTGGTGTTATAGGCCGTACTTTTCGATCTTCGCGTAAAGCTTCTTGCGCGAGATTCGAAGCAGCGCCGCCGCCTGTACCTTGTTGCCCTCCGTAGCCCTGAGTGCTCGGGCGATCAGTTTGCGCTCTGCCTCGGCAAAAGTGCCAATCGATGGCTCAGGTCCCGCCGTTGGTCTATCCGCGGTGAGCGAAGGCCTGGCAGATCGACTCCCGGCGATCACGGCCGGAAGGTCTTGCAGCCGGATCATTGGCGAGCGGCCGAAAGTAAACGCGCCCTCGATAGCGTTGGACAGTTCGCGGACATTTCCGGGCCACGAATACTGCGTCATCGCCACGAGCGCGTCTTCCTCGATACCCCGCACCGGAAATCGCGGCTGAAGCTTCTCGTTGAAGAACTCAATAAAGTGCTCGACCAGGAGCGGGATATCTTCGGAGTGCTCACGGAGCGGCGGCACGCTAAGGACACCAGCCTGCAATCGATAGTAGAGATCCTGCCGCAGGTTGCCGGCGCGGACAGCCTCCTCCGGATCGCGATTGGTGGATGCGACCAGGCGTACATTTACCGGCACCTCTTTGGTCGAGCCCACCGGCCGTACTGTCCGTTCCTGTACAGCACGCAAGAGCTTGCTCTGCGTCTCCGGCGCCATCTCGGTCACTTCGTCGAGAAACAGCGTGCCGTCCTCGGCCGCGCGGAAGAGTCCGAGATAGTCGGCATTTGCCCCGCTGAACGCGCCCTTCCTGTAACCGAACAGCTCGCTCTCGATGAGGTCCCTCGGGATCGCGGAGCAATTGAGTGCAACGAACGGAGCCGCCGGCACTGCGCCGCACTCGTGAATCGCGCGTGCCACCAATTCTTTGCCGGTCCCGCTTTCGCCTACAATCAGCATCGTGCCTCGAGTACCCGCCGCCGCCTCGATTCGGTCGTAGAGACGACGCATCGCGGGGCTCGAGCCAACGAGGCCATGAAAGACACTGCGGATTTCACGCGCCACCAAAGTTGCCTGGCGTTCGAGTGCCTGAATGCGCGCCCCCGCGCTCGCCGATGCGGATCGGAAGTAGGCGTCGGCCAGCAGGATCATGCGAACGTGGCTGAGCTTGTCGAAGGTCGTGTAGATCTCGAGTGGCGGCGGCGGATCCTTGGGGAAGGCCGTATAGGCGCTTTCCTCGTATAGATGAAGAGACGCGACGATTTCCGCGAACGGCACGTTGCGCTCGCACAGCAGCTCGCCAGTTCGGATCGTATTTATGGCGTAGCGATCCATGTCGCCTTCGAGAAGGTCCTTGGTGTTTCGCGAAAGCGCATTGTAGAAGAGATCGCGAAACTCGGGCTCGGAAAGGCTCCGCATATCTCCGAAGTGGAGAACATATAGCTGATACCAGTGCGCTATTACCTCTTCCAAGTGCTCGAGCACGAGTCGGAGTACGGGTCGCAGCGCCTCCAGCTCCTCGTCCCACAGGAGGTGGTAATGTCGCGGCCCACCTTCCGGAGGTCGGCCCATATTCGCTTCTTCGCTGGTCTGCTGATGCCGGTAGGCGGGCTCGACGAGGTTGGCGTCCTTTTCGCGACTCATTTCCACTGTTTCCGAAGGAGTCATTCGGGCGAAACTGTCTCCTTTCGTGCTCCCTGTGCCGTCTAAAACGGGCAGCGGCGTTGGCACATTTGCTGCTCCATCCTTACATATCGAGCAGAACTCTACTGACAATATCAGGTTTTTTCGCCAATGCCACGTAGCCAAGACAGCGCTAGCTTGAGAGTGATCAACGGTTTGCAAGAAAATCGTCTCTCGCCGACCGTGCTTCTCCTCTCTGACGACGAGGAATTGTGGAACTTCCTACTACGAATCGTCAAGCGGCCTTGGAAGCTGGTTCGCCATGGAGCCGACGAGTACGGGAGTCGCGAGATATTCACCCAGCCCAATGTGCGGATAGTAATACTTGACGATCAGGCGGTTGTAGAAAACGAGCGTGGGTGGCTGCTCACGCAACTTCGCAAACACTTCTCGGGTACTTCTTTGCTCTATGTCGCCGCCATCCAAAGCGATGGCAACGAGAAACACGCGCGCACCAACGGTGCCCACTACTACGTTTCGAAGCCACTCTCGCTCGAGCGATTCGGTTACGTATTGCGATCATTTCTGCGGGTGCACGAAATCTAAAGGAGCAGCATTATGAAATCGATTCTCTGGTTTGGCGCGTTGCTGACGTTGTTAGGAATTTTGGGTCTAGCGATTCCGGTCTTACGACTTCAGAAACCAAGGACGTAGTAAAACTGGGCGATCTTAAAATCCAAAACACCGAGCAATCCACGCACGTAGTTCCCTTGGCTTTGAGCGACGGCGCACTGGTCTTGGGTGTCGTTCTTTTGGGCGCTGGACTATACAGAGACGCCAACGGCTAATGGCTTCGGAACCTCCGCGTCTCATCATCGTAGGTGGAAAGTTCCGCGCAGCGAACTCGCTGCAGCAACTTGTTTGGCCTAAGTTGGCACGGTAGTAGCTGAAGGATCTCGGAGGAATCAGAGGAATGCCGGTAAATGTAGTCAGAACGCCCGAGGAGGAGATCGCATGGGAGCGCGCAAAGGCTCGCGCGCGCGAAGAATATCCCGATGCGACAGGCGACCGTTTTTATCGGATAGTCATGGCCATATATAAAAAGATGGCTCACTACCAGCCGCATTCTGTTCCGCGAGCGCGAGGAGGACGCGATGATTATTGACCTGACAGACGAGCGCCTTCGGATGGTTCGCGATCAAATTGCGGCGCGCGGAGTGCGCAATCCGCAGTGCTCGAGGCTATGCGACGCGTGCCGCGCGAGGCTTTCCTGCCTGAAGAGCTCGCCGAGGTCTCTATCAGGGTACACCCTTGCCGATCGAGACTGACCAGACTATTTCGCATCCATATATCGTCGCCCTCATGATCGAAAGTGTCGAACCCCGTGTCGGTGATCGCGCTCTCGAAATTGGAACCGGCTCGGGATACGCGTCGGCCGTGCTCTCGGAAGTGGCAGGCGAAGTCTACACCGTCGAGCGGCACGAGCAACTCGCCAAATCCCCGGCGAGTTCACGCCGCATCGCTGTTGAAAGTTCACAATTTTAGCCCGGTTTGTTCTCGGAGGAATCGCAATGAAAGTCGAACAGATCATGAATCGTGAGGTCAAAACCTGTGGCCCACAAGACTCGCTCAATAAGGCAGCCCAAATAATGTGGGACATGCCTTGCGGGGCAGTTCCAGTGGTCGATGACCAAGCCAGACCCATCGGATTTCTGACCGACCGAGACATTTGCATGGCCGCATATACGCAGAACAAGCCGCTGACCGAGTTGCCGGTCGAAGGAGCCATGGCTCGAGAGCCGGTTTGTTGCAGAGCTGAAGACGATCTCGATTCAGCGGCTCAGCTCATGCGGCAGCATCGCACGAGGCGCGTTCCTGTGGTCGATCGGAACGGAATCCTGGTCGGTCTGCTCACGCTCGACGATCTTGCCTGCGAGGCGGCGAGAGCGCTTCGCGGTGGTATGAATGACAACCTGAGAGACCTGGTGCTTGAAGTGCATTTGTCGATCAACCACGGACGCATCCGCCTTCACCCGGCTGTTTAAGGAAATAGAGCTGCTCCTCTGAAAGCATTTGTCATAAGTTGGACATCGTCGGGTTTATGGACAAGCCGATCCCGAAGCCGGGACCAAACGACGCAGTTATAAAGACTACAAGGGCGTTGATCTGCACGTCGGACTCGCACACCGTGCATGGAGCGATTGGAGCTCGGCAAAATCTTACTCTGGGTCACGAGGTGGTCGGCGCGTCTAAGAGGTAGGTTCGGAAGTCAGGCTGTTCAAACCCGGCGACCGAGTGGTTGTCGGCGCCATCACTCCCAATTGAGGCGACCTGGCATCGCAGGCCGGCCACTCCTCGCGGTCAGGCGGCGCACTTGCAGGCTGGAAGTTCGCCAACCTCAGGGACAGTGTCTTTGCCGAATATTTTCACGTCAATGAGGCCGACGCGAACATGGCGCAGATTCCGCCCGATGTTCCGGATGAGAAGGCGGTGTACTGCTGCGACATGATGTCCACGGGATTCATGGCAGCCGAGAACGCCGAGATTCGATTGGAGGAACGGTTGCTGCGATCTTCGCGCTCGGTCCCGTAGGCCTGATGTCTATTGCCGACGCGAGGCTGCGTGGCGCCGGCTTGGTGGTCGCAATCGACTCTGTGGTGAAACGCCAGGAGTTGGCACGCTATTACGGCGCCGACGTTATCGTCGATCACACCAGGGAAGACGCCGCCGCACGAATCATGAAGCTTACGAATGGAGAAGGGGTCGGCCATCGAGGCCTTGGGCAATGAACAGACTCTCCAGAACGCCGTCAAGGTGATTAAGCCCGGTGGCACTATTTCGAATGTAGGATATCACGGCAATGGCGACTACGTCGGCATCCCGCGTCTGGATTGGGGCGTCGGCATGGCGGAGAAAACTATCCGCACCGGCCTTTGTCCTGGCGGCCGGTTGCGCATGGAGCGGCTAATCCGGCTGCTTCAGACTGGGCGTATCAATCCTACAAGAATGACGAGCCATACTTTTGAGTTCAGTGATCTCGACAAAGCATTCGAGGTGATGGACAAAAAACTCGACGGCGTCATGAAGCCATTGATCGTCTTCTGAACTTGAAATGCCTTGCGGAACCGTAGAATGTGGCAATCTTCAAAAGGAAAATCGTGGCAGAAACTAACTTGACAACGCTGCACCAATGAAGTGACCCACCGTGTAAGTCACGCCAGCAGCCGCTAGTCCAACGAGGAGTTGCCGCATTCCGGAGAAAAGGAAGCTTCGCCCAGTGAAGAGTGTCGCCGCCGCGCCAATTAGAAAAAGCACAACCGAACTTATTAGTATACTCGCTAGCACGGCAGTAGCGCCCGATAGAAAAAAGAAGGACACGACCGGAAATAGGGCGCCGGTTGCGAACAAAAGAAAAGACGATATGGCGGCATTCCACGCATAGCTGTCGGAGTCTTCTCGGGGAGTAACCAGGCGGTTGGCTAATACTTGAGCCTCGTCAGCACCGAAACCGTGGGCCGAATAAATGTCGGCCAGTTGCTTCCTCTCCTCTTCGGAAATTTCGGCTGGTTCTCTGGCCTCAACGTCAACCCCGGTCACGTGGCTCTCCCGCGAGGTGCTGACAGACAACCACTCGCCCATTGCCATCGCGCAGGCGCCTGCTACCAGTCCCGATAGTCCGGTGATCAGAATTGTGTGGGGTGCCAGATGTGCGCCGGACACTCCCATGACCAGGCTCAAGTTCGACGCGAGCCCATCGTTGGCGCCGAGCACTGCCGCACGCAGTGCGTTGGCCAGCGGACTGATAGACATATTCGGGATGGAAGCCGCGACCGCTCGGATGATGCGTGCGTGCGATCTCTCGGCCGCATTGAGTCCGCCGGCGACGGCCTCGGATTGCGCATCGTATTGTCCAACATCAGCCTGCTCGCGTGTACTAACAACCGGCAGCACGAAATCGGGTCCACGGCGGCGGGCCAGCCAGATCAACGCTCTCGTGCGCCACCCGACACGGGACTCAGGCACCTCGTGCCCAAGCTCCGAAAGTCTTTGATTCCAGAATTCCTTGTGCGCCTGCTCGATCGCGGCAAGGCGCTTATAGACTTCGGCTATTTCAGGTCTGTGTTCCGCAACGGACAAAGCTCGATAGAGTGCAACACTGTCAGCCTCCCCTTGAATGTTACGGAGATATTGCTTGATCGTCTTGTTCAGTTCTCTTGAATCAGTTGGCATGGCAGCTGCCCAGAGCTCTCAGATCCAGAATCTCAGAAACTAGCACTCGTTTCACTCTCATTTCTTTCGTTTAAGATGGATAAAAATCAGCCGATTGGTTAGGCGACCAGAGGGTGACAATCTTGCGAATGCTCAAATGTGAGGGAGTGTGGAGCAGCACGCCGAGGTGCTGATCGGGGGACCGTGGCATCAACGCATCCCGACCTGGCGGGATGCGGTTGCCACGCTGTTGGTGCTGGCGATTGTAATTCTCCTCGGATCGGGCACCCACCAGATAATGGGGCCTTTCGTTACCGCCCAACAGCCAAGGATTTCTCTCTCGCCAACTGCCCTCCCGGCTTATGCCCTGCACACGACGTTGCGCATGCTGGCCGCACTCGCTGCCTCCCTAATCTTCACGTTCACCTACGCCACGCCGGCGGCCAAGAGTCGGCGGGCCGAAACCGCTGCGCGTCGTGGGCCTGCATCGTCGCTGCGGCGTTCCGGCCAACCTGCTCTTTCCGCCGGTAGTTTTCCTGATCGTGAGGTTTGCCCTCAATCCCGTGATCTGGCTTAGCCCCCTGATGATTCTCGGGACGCAGTGGTACATCCTGTTCAACGTTATCGCCGGAGCGACTGCGTTTCCGACCGACTTCAGGGAAGTCGCCGCCAGCTTCCGAATACGCGGTTGGCGCTGGTGGCAACAGGTGATGCTGCCCGGCATCTTCCCCTACTACGTGAAGGGCGCGATCACGGCTTCTGGCGGTGCCTGGAACGCGAGCATCGTCTCCGAGGCGGTCAGTTGGGGACCGACAAAGTTGAGCGGGTCAGGGCTCGGCGCTTATATCGCACGGATGACCGAAGCGGGCGATTACCCTCGAATCGCCCTGGGGGTGGCGGTTATGTCCGTGTTCGTTATCACTATGAACCGGCTGCTATGGCGGCCGCTGTACGCCTTTGCCCAACGGCGAACGCGGCTGGACTAAGGAATTTATGGCCGGGAAGCCGAACAGTCCCGTTATCGAAATGCGCAAAGTCTGCAAAGCTTTCGCCAAACCATCAGGCGAGCCACTGCCGGTGCTGGCCGACATCGATCTGACGCTGCACGAAGGGGAGATCCTCGGTTTGCTCGGCCGTTCTGGTTCAGGGAAGTCGACCTTGCTGCGAATCGGAGGTGGGCTTATTAGGCCGACTTCCGGCGATGTGCTCTATCGCGGTGAGCCGTTGTCTGGGCCAGCCGAAGGTATAGCGGTTGTATTTCAGAGCTTTGCCTTGTTTCCCTGGCTGACTGTCCTCGAGAACGTCGAAGCCGGACTGGATGCGCTCGGGCTGGCTCACGATGAAGCCAATCGCAGGGCAACGTCTGCCATCGATTTGATTGGCCTCGACGGATTCCAGTCCGCCTATCCTCGCGAGCTCTCGGGCGGAATGCGCCAACGCGTTGGCTTTGCGCGGGCGATCGTGATTCAGCCGGTTTTGCTTCTCATGGATGAGCCATTTTCAGCCCTCGATGTCCTGACGGCCGAGACTTTACGGACGGACTTTCTCGATCTCTGGATAGAGCGTCAGCTTCCGACCAAGTCGGTGCTGCTGGTAACTCACAATATCGAAGAAGCCGTGATGATGTGCGACCGGATCCTCGTCCTTTCGGCAAATCCCGGTCGTATCGCGGCCGAGATCCCGGTTCGGTTGCCGCATCCACGCAGCCGATTGGATGCCGGGTTTCATAACATTGTTGACGAGTTTTATTCGATTCTTACCTCACGCACGATGGAGTCGGTCGGGGTACAAAGCCAAATCCGCGGCGGATTGGTGCAGCCGCTCTCACCCGTCCCGACCAATCGGCTCGCCGGGTTCATTGAGGCGCTAGCCGCACCGCCTTACGAAGGGCATGCTGAGCTGGCAAGGATTGCTGGCGCACTCGGCTTGGACATAAGAGACCTCTTCTCTATCGCCGAAGCTCTACACATCCTGGAATTCGCCGAGCTCAAAGAGGGCGCTATCAAGCTAACCGCCGCTGGTCGAGTATTCAACCAGAGTGGAATCGAGGAGCGTAAGCGGCTTTTCCGCGAACACTTGATCGGTTTTGTGCCTCTCGCCGCCCATATCCGTCATGTCCTCGATGACCGCGAGGGTCACACGGCACCTCGAGTCAGATTCGAGTCTGAACTCGAGGACCATCTAAATCCGAGCGACACGGAGAAGACTCTGCGCGCCGTCATCGGCTGGGGGCGCTACGCGGAGCTTTTCGCCTACGACGACGAGACCAAAACCTTCACCGCCCGCGACGGTACCGGGAGATAAGCATCTCTGCGCACCGGTTAGAGCGAACCAATCCAACTCAGAGGAGCGCTTCCATCGCAACCTCATGAGAGGTCGATAGCTACAATTCTTCAGATTCTTGCATCGCGTCCAAATACAAGGGGCGCAGGCGCGACGATTTCTTGGACTGGTGATCCTGCATGCGGCGCAGGATATCGTCGAGCGCTGACCGCGGCTGCGATGTGAGGTCCCTTGTTCAGCATCACACACTCCGGGCGTTCTCCCATGGCCGCGTCAGTGATCTCGGCGCGAGATGGTTGACTCTTCTTGGCTAGTGACTCCAGGACCTGCGTTGCCCAGATGACCGGCAAATGCGCCGCCTCGCAGATCCATAAAATCTCTTCCTGAACTTCCGCCATCCGCTCATAACCACATTCAACCGCCAGATCTCCGCGTGCGATCATTGCTCCTTAGGAGCCATTTGCCAGTCCCTCGCTGGACCTTTCCGTTACAGATCCGGAAATTCGTTTGCTTCCGCTGCGGATAGGAACCACTGGCACGGGGTATGAAATCAACTACGACCCCCTCTGAGGGTTCAAAAGCTGAATATGATACTGTCAATCGCCTGAATCTAAGATTTTGCGGAGTCGAAGCTATGAAACCAGTTTTCAGAAAGAACGCGCTTCAAGTGCATATCACTCTGCTGCTCGGAAGTTTGCTACTGACCATACCGGCGATTGCCTGGGCTAACGAAATACACGAAGGTCGAGAATTGTATCTACAACATTGTGCGGCTTGTCATGGCGTTAAAGGCGACGGGCACGGACCACTGGAACATGAACTTACTACGCCGCCAGCAGACTTGCGTCTGCTCTCCCGGAAATACGGAAATCCACTTCCCGAAGACCAGATAGCGCGATTCATGGACGGCCGTGCCGACGTAAGGGCTCATGGCCCTCGCGATATGCCGGTCTGGGGAGAGGAGATGTGGCAATATCCTGAGGGGAGTGAAAACCCGAATCAGGTGAGCGATAGCGTTGCCCATATAATCCACTACCTTCAGTCAATTCAAATTGTCAGTTCCCACGCCTCGCGTAAAGAAACGCATTCGCACGCTCAATTTTCAGCTGACAACAAGTGAACCAGCATACGAAGTGCTGAGTTTCCACTCGACCCGGTCCAGCTGCAATTGAAGCCAGCTGAGAGGCCAGAAATAAAGCGTGGAGAGTTTATTGACGGTCGTGGGTCTCAGAGAACAGCGAGGGAATGCGCCTGCTGTTTCGCCAATTCTCGACGCCGGGCGGAGTGCCGAGTCATGCCGGCCCTAACGTCCCGGGCTCGATCAACGAAGGTGGCGATCTGGCTCGAAGGCTACACGCTTACGGGGCGCCACGGAATTTTGCATGCTGCGTCGCGCGCGGCGATATCAGGGGCGCGCCCGCGAACTCATCAAGATGACCAAAGCGGCGCTCGACGCTCATCGCAAATACATAGTTGAGAATCTCGAAGACATGCCCGCGATTCGTAACTGGAAATGGACTCCGGATTAATGATGCGCTGTTTGAAGTGAATCGACCTCGTTGTGCGCATGCCGCGCGGTAAAGGAATCGATTCCCTGTGCCTACTCAAAACCAAAAGCCGGACCTACTTCATGACGCAGCCCGCCGAGGATTGGCATGCCCGTCGCCTTTAATTCCACGGCAAGACGCACAGTGTTTCAGAGACAATTCGCGATCTCCGCGGATCATCCGATACTTCTAGGGTTAGGGATAAGCTCGTTGCAAGGCCAGGTTCAGAGCCAGGACGTTCACCCGTGGCTCGCCAAAGAGTCCGAGACTGCGGGCTGTAACGCAACGATCCAGCAACCTCTTGATATCCGCCACCGGCACACCGCGCGCATGCGCTACGCGTTCGACCTGCAGGGCTGCGTTGGCTGGAGTCTGCCGCAACGTCCCGCCAAAGAGCTTGCAAGTCCGCGTTTTGAGACGGCCGGTGTTCGTGCGAATCTAAATCATCCGTCAAACGGGACTCTCGAGTTATCGCATCAATGTGGCTATCCAGTGATCTGCCCTTATATTGTCGTCAGTTTCGTGGCTCGCGTGCCTCCGGCTTCGTAGATATTGTTTACCTGATGGATTCGGGTTCGAGAGCATGGATCAACACTCAGACAATTCGAACGCAGATTGGGAGAACGAGCGGGGAGTAGTCACGCGCGTTCGCGGGTCGGTCGTCGATGTCGAGTTCGCTCACGGACGCCTGCCGGCAATCAATGACGCAATGATGATCGAGCTGGACGCACGGGTCCTACTGATCGCCGAAATCCAGAAGCATCTCGATCTTCACACCGTCCGCGCTGTGGCGATGGAAAATACTTCGGGTCTCTGCCGCGGTGCGATCGCTCGTCGAGGCGGGCCGATCTCCGTGCCGGTGGGAGAGAAGGTGCTTGGCCGGCTGATCAACGCGGTCGGCGATCCGATCGATCGCCTCGGGCCAATCGAGTCCACAACCCGGTGGCCCATTCATCGCAGCTCGCCCGCGATTAGTCATCAGGATCACAAACGCGAGGTTTTCCGGACCGGCATCAAGGTAGCAGACCTTCTTGCTCCGCTGGCGCGCGGCGGCAAAGCCGGGATGTTCGGCGGCGCCGGTGTTGGCAAGACCGTGCTGATCATGGAGTTGATTCGAAGCACCGTCGAAAAGTACTCGGGCATCTCCGTATTCGCCGGCATCGGCGAGCGATCGCGGGAAGGTCATGAGCTGCTTGCCGAGCTCCGCGAATCCGGTGTGCTGAACCGGACCGCGCTCGTCTTCGGGCAGATGAACGAGCCCCCGGGCGCGCGCTGGCGTGTCGGCATGACCGCGCTGACTCTAGCCGAATATTTTCGTGACGTAATGAGAAGCGACGTTCTGCTCCTGATGGACAACGTGTTCCGATTCGTGCAGGCGGGCTCAGAGGTATCGGGGATGCTTGGGCGGTTGCCGTCGCGTGTCGGCTACCAGCCGACTCTTGCGACCGAGATCGCTGAACTTGAAGAGCGCATTGCCTCGGTAGCCGGCGTATCGGTGACCGCAATCCAGGCGGTGTACGTGCCGGCCGACGATTTTACCGACCCCGCGGTGGTTGAAACGTTTCGCCATCTGGACTCATCGGTCGTCCTGTCACGCGACATGGCGGCGGAGGGACTGTATCCCGCCATCGATCCGTTGGCGTCAACTTCAGTGCTGCTGGATCCGCTCGTCGTCGGCGAAGAACATTATATGGTCGCCGAAGAAGTGCGGCGAACGATCGCACGCTACAAAGAGCTCCAGGAAATCATCGCACTGCTCGGCGTGGAGGAGCTGAGCGCGGAAGACCGGCGCATTGTCGGGCGCGCTCGCCGCCTCGAGCGTTTTCTAACACAGCCGTTTCTCGTGACTGAGCAATTCACGGGAATCGCCGGAAAGTCCGTCACTATAGGGGACACCATCACGGGTTGCCGTTCGATACTTGCAGGTGAAGGCGATGGATGGGCCGAAAGCTCATTTTACATGGTCGGAACTTTCGAGGATGCTCGGCAAAAGGAGATGGTTGCGCGCAAGGCGAAGCCTTGAGTGATTGCAATGAGACTGATCGTCGCTACGCCCACAGCGATCGCGCTCGACGAAAGTTCCGTTCGCCACGTTCGCGCGGAGGATCCAAGCGGCGCTTTTGGTATCGAACCGGGTCATGCGGATTTTCTCACCACGCTTTCGATCTGCGTCGTTAGATGGCGCAAGGGCGACGGTGTCGAACACTACATCGCCGTGCGTGGTGGTGTGCTGCGCGTCCGCGACGGCAAGTTGGTGGAGATAGCCACCCGTGAAGCGGTCGTAAACGACGATCTGGAGCATTTGCGTCGCGAAATTCTCTCCGCGATGGAGCAGAATGTCGAGGCTGAACGCTCTGCCAGATCGGGAGTGATTGGCCTCGAGCAAGCCGCAATTCGGCAGATCTATCGTTACCTGCGGCCTACTGATCGACCGCCTAAAGCTGAGTCGCTGAAATAACCGCGCAAGCTGATCGTGGGAACCGAGCAACAAGATGGCGATCACGAGCTCAGGGCGGACGAACGCGAAATGGAGGAAGCCGTTAAGCAGGCGCATAGCCGGCGCGAGTATTGGCTCAAGAATGGAGAATGGCCGATGGGCCGCGCGCTCGCGATGATGGGACGGTTCGGATGGACGATCGTCGCGCCGATTCTAATGGGGGCGTTCGTTGGACACTGGCTCGATCGCACCTTTGATAGCGGCGTGTTCTGGAGTGCTACCCTGGTCTTTCTCGGCGCCGCACTTGGCTTTTGGGCGGTTTGGAAGAGGATGAGCACCGAATGATCGAAGTAATCGTTCTGCGGACAGTGCCCTATGCGATTCTCGGCGGTGCGATCGGTGCCGCTTATTTCGCTGCGCTAGAGTGGAACGTTCGGCTTTACGCTCACAATGGAGCCGGATGGAATTCGTTGCTGTTGCACCTCTCGCGCATTGCCGCGGCAGTCGCGGCCTTCACGTTCTGCGCCCGGCAAGGCGCCGCGCCTTTGTTTGCAAGCTTTGCGGGTTTCCTCGCACTAAGGACGATATCGATCAATCGATACAGGCCCGCATACGAGAAAAATCCATGAGCCATTCGCCGCTTGAAAACCTCGTCCTTTTTCACGTCGGCATCGTCCCCGTAAGCCGCACCGTCGTGACCACATGGGGGTTGATGGCGGCTCTGACCGTCGCGAGCTGGATCTTGACGCGGGGCTTCCGCGTCGACGCCGGTGGATGGCAAGCGATGATCGAAACCGTGGTGCTCGGAATCGAAGAGCAGATCGCCACGCTGCTAAACCGCAACGCGGCTCCGTTCCTGCCGCTGCTTGGAACGCTGTTCATCTTTCTGGTAGTGGCAAACCTCTCTGGGCTGGTACCCGGAGTCAGAGCACCGACTGCCTCGATCGAAACGCCGGCCGCGCTTGCCGCAATAGTTTTTCTATCGGTGCATTTCTTCGGCGTTCGCATTCAAGGCCTCGGCGCGTACTTGAAAGGCTACCTCAGGCCGAATCCGGTTATGTTGCCTTTCAATATTTTGTCCGAACTGACGCGATCGTTTTCGCTGGCGATGCGCCTGTTCGGAAATATCATGAGCGAGGAGCTGGTGGTTGCGATCGTACTGGCGCTGGCGGGTTTGCTGGTGCCGATTCCGTTCATGGCATTCGGAATTCTGGTTGGCCTGGTGCAGGCCTACATATTCAGCGTGCTGGCCGCGGTCTATATCGGTGGTGGCATCGGCACAATCGAGAAGTGATGGAGGTAGGAAGAAGATGACGGTCCAGATGCTCAGCATAGTGGGCGCAGTGGTCGCGGTTGCCGTCGGTTCGATCTCGCCGGCGCTCGCCGAAGGACGCGCGATCGCGGCGGCGATGGATGGTATCGCGCGGCAACCGGAGGCTGCGGGCTCCCTCTCACGCACTCTCTTCGTCGGTCTGGCAATGATCGAGACAATGGCAATCTACTGCCTGGTAGTCGCGTTGTTGCTGCTATTCGCCAATCCTTTCACGCGATGAATTTCAGTTGGTGGACCTTCTCGCTGCAGGCGGTCAATTTTCTCATTCTAATCTGGCTGCTCAGGCGCTTTCTGTTCAAGCCGGTCGCTGCGATCGTCGCCCGGCGTAAGGAGGAAATTGCGCGCGGCATGACAGAAGTATCAGTCGAAAAACAGAAGGCGCTGAACATGCAGCACGACCTTCAGGCGCAACTGGCGTCGATCGAGGCCGAGCGCCAGAAGGCGCTTGAAGAGCAGCGCGCGCAACTGGTGGACGAACGCAAGAAGATGCTCGACGAGGCTCGTACGGAAGCCGAGAAAATCCGCAGCCAGGCGGCCGCGCGGCTCAGCGAGGAACGCGCCGCCGCCACGCAAGAGTTGTTTGCCCAGATAATCGAGCTCGCCGTGAAGCTCGCGGAACGGCTGCTGCGCGAACTGGCCGTTACGTCGCTCGATCATACGTTCCTGACCCGGGTGCTGGACTATATGGATCATCTACCCGCGCAGGAGCGAGACGCGCTCGCTTCGCATCTGGGAGAGAGCTCTGTCGAGATCACGACCGCTCACCCACTCGACGCGGGCGAAGAAGCGGAATGGCGCGAACAACTCGCAAAACGAATTGGAGCGAAAGCGGAAATGCGGTTCAGAGCCGATCCGGCGCTCATCGCCGGCGCCGAAATCACCTTCCCGAACGCAGTACTCCGCTTCAACTGGCGCGACGCTCTGGCGACTGCTGCCAAAGAAATCAATCGCAATGAGCACGCTGGCTGAATCCGTAAGAGATCGTATGAGCCGGGCGAGCGGACGGCTTGGCCAACTCAAGGCCGAGCCCCGGGTCGACCTGATCGGCCGCGTCGAACGAGTGGGAGACAATGTCGCCAGCGTGCGCGGCCTGCCGGATACGCGGCTCGGTGAGCTGCTGCTATTCGAACGATCTGATGGCGGAGAGCCGGTCGTCGGAATCGTACTGACGCTCGACCCCGATCTGATTGGATGCGCGATGCTTGGTGATGACAGCGGCATCAGGGCGGGCAACCTCGTGCGCGGAACCGGTTCAGTCGCGAGCGTGCCGGTGGGCGACAAGCTGCTGGGCAGAACGGTGAACGCACTCGGCGTTCCGATGGACGGAGGTCCGGAGATCGAGGTGGCGGGAATCGAGCCGGTCGAGCGCCCGGCGCCCGCGATTGTCGATCGCGATTTCGTCGACACTGCGCTCAATACCGGCCTGCTGGTGATCGACGCGATGCTTGCGCTCGGCCGTGGCCAGCGCGAACTGATCATCGGCGATCGCGAGACCGGAAAGACCGCGATCGCAGTCGACACGATAATCAATCAACGCGATACCGGCGTGGTTTGTATCTACTGCGCTGTCGGACAGAAGACCTCGTCCGTGAGCCAGGTGATCGATGCGGTCAAGCGCTACGGCGCGCCGGAGCGATGCATCTTCGTATTCGCACCCTCGGACGACCCGCCTGGAATCCAATGGCTGGCGCCGTATGCCGCCTGTACGATGGCGGAGTATTTCTCGGAACGCGGCGGCGACGCGCTCCTGATTATCGACGATCTGAGCAAGCATGCGGTGATCTATCGACAGCTTTCGCTGCTGCTGCGCAATCCGCCGGGGCGCGAAGCGTACCCTGGCGACATCTTCTATATCCATTCGCGGCTGCTCGAACGCGCGGCCAAGCTCAACCGCGAGCGCGGCGGCGGATCGCTGACCGCGCTGCCGCTAGCCGCGACGGAGGAAGGAAATCTGTCCGCGTACATACCAACCAACCTGATTTCGATCACCGACGGACAGATCGTTCTCGAGCCGCGGCTGTTTCACGAAGGACAGAAGCCTGCCGTAAACGTCGGCAAGAGCGTGTCGCGCGTCGGAGGCAAGACGCAGTCGCATGCGACGCGCAAGCTCGCCGAAAATCTCCGCCTCGAGTACACGCAATTCCTCGAACTGGAAATCTTCACGCGCTTCGGCGGGATGGTGGATGAGCGCACGCGCACGATAATCGAGCACGGTCGGAGAATTCGCGCGGTCCTCACGCAGCCGCAATTCGCGCCGCTTTCGGTCGCGCATCAGGTGGCGTTGCTCGTGGCAATCGACGAAAGGCTGCTCGAACCGCTTCCTCTCGACAAAGTGAGCGAGCTGCAGGCGAAGCTCGGCCCCTGGCTGAACGATCACGCCCCGGAATCCCTGCGGCGAATCAACACTGTCGGAGAGTTGGAGCCGCCGACGCACCTGGCGCTTGTCACGGCCCTGAGGGAGCTGGTGGAGAGCTTGAATCCGGCGGTCACCGCACCGCCGAAGCGATAACTCGATGGCGCAAGAGCGCGAAACCGCTACCCGAATTACCTCGCTCAACGAGTTGCTGGAGATAGTTACGGCGATTCGAGCGATCGCCGCATCGCAAATGCAGCAAGCGCTCAGATCGCTGGAAGCGATTCGCGGCTACTCCCAGCAGATTCGCGAGGCGTTGTCCGAAGCCGCAGGTCTACTGCCGCCCGACGGCGCAATCGAAGTGGCGGTGCGCCCAAAAAACTCCGGACTGGTCGTTTTCTGCGCGGAGCACGGCCTCTGCGGTGGCTTCAATGAGTATGTGTTGCGCGCGGCCGAAAGCGCCATAGCTGCAACAGACGGCGGCCTTGTGCTGATCATAGTCGGGACCCGCGGCGCGCAGATCTGTCGCGAACGCGGAGCGAATCCAGACCTGGTGCTGCCGATGGCGACCCATTGCGCAGGAGTCACCGGCGCTGCCCGCCATGTCGCAGCAGAACTCTATAGGTTGTTCAGCGAGCGCCGCATTGCGGGCGTCGAGGTCGTCTACGTACAACATTCTGGAAGCCAACTACCACGCGTCGAACAGCATCGCCTGCTGCCACTCGAGGTGCCGATCACGCAAAAGGTCTCCACGGAGTTGCCGCCGCTTATCAACCTCCGGCCGCAGGTTCTCTTCGATGAGATAGTCGGGGAGTATTTATTTGCAGAACTGGAGAACGCGGCGATGCAGTCATTCTTCAGCGAGAACTCGACACGCTTTCGCAGGATGGAAGCGGCGCATCAGAACATCCAGAACAAATCCCGCGAGCTCACAAAACTGGTGCAGCGCCTCCGCCAGGATTCCGTAACCGCTGAAATTCTCGATCTGATAAGCGGTTCCGAGGCGCTGACCTCAAGGTGAGACCAAACTGAGAGAGGTTGAGTTTGCTTTCCTGATGCAGGTGAGGATGAGATCGTGTCGTCGATTGCGTACTTGATGGAACCGATCTCATCGAGCTAATTGTCAATTCCGAGAGCGAGCAGGTCGGCGGCACCGCGGTGGTGACTCGCGAAATTTTCGGGCTTTCGGCGTTCTTGGTAACGACAGCGGTTGCGTCGATTGCAGAATAGCGAACGCGCCAGAACTCGGCAGTTTACCTTCGGTCGTCTTTCGCATTTCTGGCCTTGGACTTCCTTTTGCTTCCGCCCACGCCCGATGGTGCCGGTCGAACCGTCAACACCGGGCAATTCGCCTTGCGCACAACCGCTTCGGCGACGCTGCCGAGAAACATCCGGGCGAGTCCCCGGCGGCCGTGGGTCGCCATCAACAGCAGATCGCATTCGTGTTTGGCTTGCGCGAGAAGGATGCCTCCGATCACGTCTCCGGCGTAAACATGCAACTCGTACTTCAATCCAGCAAGTTTCTTCTTGGCGATGTCGGCGAGTTTCGCTCGGGCCGCTTTCTCCTGGTCTTCGTACATTGCGGCGGGTGGAGGGAATTCCCCGAATGAGAGAACCAAAGGCAGCACGTAAAGCACGATAAGGCTGCTGCCGAACTGGCGGGCCATCTCGATCGCCTTGTCGAGTGCCACCATAGAATTCTCATCGAAGTCGATAGGACAAAGGATCGTCTTGAAAGGGAAAGCCATTCTTCGAGCTACCTCCGTTCAAATCTTGAGCAATGCTGCAACCTTCCAGTCGTCACCGAAACCACCGGATATGAGACTCCCGAAATCGTTTGCAGCAAATCCTCCTTGTGCATCGCGCGGATGAGCTTTTCGTAGGCAGTCCGCCAGCACTCCTTTCCGCAGTAGATAGTCATCGTCGCGCGATCGCTGAAGCCCGAAGAACCGATAGTAAGCCAACTGTAAATTTGGGGCTTTTGAAGTGGAGGAGCAGACGCGGCTGGTCGTCTTGCACGAATCAATATCGTACCCCGTCTCGTGGAACTTCGCGCACTGAATAGTTTGCCGCGGACATTGGTGTTGCTGCCGGCCAAATCAATCCTAGCGAACGGTGAGTACCGGGCATGTCGCTCTCCTGACCACCCGTTCCGCGACGCTCCCAAGTAAAAGATGGGCAACTCCCGTTCGCCCGTGGGTGCCCATAACGATGAGGTCAGCGCCGAGTCCCGATTGAATACTGGTCACTCGTTCAGCCGCGTCGCCCGTCGTAACCAGGAGTTGGGGGCGAATATCGTGGAGACGTCGCACCGCAATCGCCTCGAGTTTCTGCCTGGCCGCCTTCTCGACCTTAACCCTGTCGCTGATCGGAATCGTGACTGTCGAACACACATGCAACAGATAGAGTTCCGCACCAATTTGAGACGCCATTTGCCCCGCAAGGTCCAACGCGTTTGTCGAGCCAACTTCAAAGTCAATCGGGCACAGGACATGGTTGAATATTTTCTTGGCTCCTTGCCGCTGCGTTGCCGTTCGCTCCTCGTGCTTGCGGCGCAGCTTGGCCAGAAGCTCACGATCACGTTGGGCTGCCCACTGGTCCTCACGCGCCCGCCCGACCTGTCGAAGTTTGTCTCCGTAGCGATCCTTTTCATCAGGAGCCATGATTCTCCCTGAAGCCATCCCGAATTTCTGAACGACCGATACACTGTCCGCCGAAGCCACTATGCCACTAGAAACCCCCGAAGGGCGACGCCGTGAGGCCAGTTCTCCGGGCGCGCGGTGGGCAGTGTGCGCAGGAACCACTAGGCCAGCAGTCGTTCGTGCGACGGCGTGACGAGGGTCCATAGCTTGAGGTCCATCTCTACCAGATCGCGCGGTAAAGCCGATGAGTTCCCGAGAGTCCCTTGAGCTTCACCTCTCCGGATTCCGTGAAGCGAAGATCGCCCGCGCTGGAGGCTAATTCATGCATCGTCGAGGAGACGAGGATCTCACCGCCTTGCGCGATGGCCGCGATCCGGGCTGCGAGAATCACTGCTTTGCCGGAGAAGTCGGCGGACTCGCTGATGGTCTCTCCGACATGGAGACCTATCCTGACCTGGATGGGCTCGTCCCGATGTTGCTCACGATATTTTGCGAACGCGCGTTGAATTCCGATCGCGCAAAGAACGGCCCGTCGGGCGCTGGAGAACGCGATCATAAAACCGTCGCCCATCGATTTGACCTCGAAACCTTTTTGCAGCGCTACTTGCTCGCGAATGATCGCATTATGAGCGCTCAGGATCTGCTGGGCGCGCAGATCGCCAAGTCTTTCGAATAACGGAGAAGAATCCACCACGTCTGAAAACAAGATGCTGATAGTTCCATCGGGCGCGGCATGAGCGCGCAACTCGCGGGGCTCGGCGACCGCCGCCGCAGCCAGAGCTTCGATCGAACCCGCATCGACCTTTGCAGCAGGCGTCTCAGCCGGCCGCGCAACGGCCGACCGTCCAGGATTCGGAACGTAGGAGCAGAATGTTCCGGTTCTAATGCTATTGGCCAGGAGACGTCCCAGAGCCGCGTTGCTCTCGGAGATTCGCTCGATACCGGCCTTGATCGCCCGAGTAACGTTGACGCGGGCGCGTTCCGAGGCCGACGCGCTCCGCCGGTCTCTACCGCCTAGTCCAACTGCTCGAGCCAATTCCCTGGTAAGTGCGTCGATCTCGCTTTCAATTTCCGCCACGCGTTCACTGTTGCGGAGTTCCTTTGCGTCTTCGAGGCTTTCGCGCAGCTCAGTCAAGCGACGCCGGTAGGCTAGCTTCGCCTCCGGATCGAGCATCTCGCCGGCGTCGCCTGGTCCGACCGATGCACCGCCGTCCTCCCCGGCGGCATCTCGAGTCACCGCCCCGCCATATGTCGGAGCATCGGGTTCCGGCGCTCCGCCTTCGGCCGTGAGATCGAGGGAATGGAATTCCGTATTAGGATAGTGCAGCAGGACCGCGATGAACCCGAGTCCCCGCATGTGCTTTACGCGGAACGTCTCGCCTCGGTAGGTGATTGCCCAGAACTCGCCTTCCCTGCGGAACTCAGCGACGGTCGGCTCCTGCGCCGCATCGTGAACAACTTTGCGCTGATCAACGGCTTGCGGCTGTCCCGCGGCCTTCGCCTTGAGCTGGGCTGCCCGATCGGCGAGGTCCGCCATTTTCAGCTCGGCAGCGGTTTCGAACGCTGCGCCGGCGAGTTCCGCGGCCCGGGCACGATCGCCGGCGGAATCCCGCAGCAACAGCATCGCCGCATAGTTGTATTGGGTGCGGGCGACAAAAGGATGCGCCCTCATCTTCTGATTGAAAGACAATCCCCTTTCGAATTGCGCTTCCGCATCGTCGAAACGCCCCATGGTAGTAGCCAGCATGCCGAGATAGCGGGCGACCGAGCCCGAGCATACGTTCAGGTCGAGAACAGCATTGCGGGAAGCGTATGGACGAAGGAGATCATAATAGCGCGGAGCACGATCGCGATCGCCAAGACAGGCACAAACCTCAGCCAGGATTACCATCCCGCCAAGCCAGGTGGCCGTACGCGGCCGGTTGGCGAGCCGCGGTTCGGTGAGCTCAACCGCAATTTTGAATTGAGCCTTGGCCTCTGCCGGGCGGTCGGAATCGCAGTAACAGAGCGCGAGCAGATATTGATCGAGGATTGCCTGGGGCGCAGCGGCAATCGTCGCCCTGAGTGTAGACTCCAGTTCCCCGAAGCGGCCTTGTTCTCGGCGCAGCGAACACAGGTACAGCGTGAAAGCAAAATGCGCCCGGCGCTCGATCCCCTGGCCGAGAGCCAGCGCCTGATGCGCCAATCTCTCGCCCTCCTCGAATCTTCCGGACATGAGTGCGCGCATTGCGAGCGCTCGCTCTCTGAACGCCAGTGACTGCCAGGTCTTCTCGGTGGAACTGGATAACTCCCCAATATCCAGATCTGCCGCATCGACATCTCCCTGCTCCACGCGATCAACGATCCGCAGGTAAAGACCTTGAGGTATCCAGAGCTTCGTGGCGGGTTCGTTACACAACTCCAGGATCTCGGTGGACAGGTCGAGCCGTTCCTGGAGATTGTCGGGCGCCCATGCGGCAACGTGCCGATTGATCAGGCTGTAAATCAGCGTCGGCTTATCCCGACTGCGACGAGCGATCTCAACGGACGTCTGACTCAACGCGTCTCTGCGTTCGTGAGCTTCGGAGTAGTACAACTCCCGCGCCAACCGCGCGAGCAGCATTGCCCGAAGCGCGCTGTCCTGCTCTCCCAGCGCGCGCAAGGCTTCTTCTGCGAGATTCACGCGGTCGTAATCGACAACGCCAGGGTCGCTGGGAAGTACACCTATGCCGAGGGCGGCGCGCGCCAGGTCCTCGGCGCTTCCCAGGGCTCTGGCAATTTTCGCAGCCCGCTCGAACAGCAACCTGGAGTCCTCGGCGAATCCCGATTTGTACAGGGAATCGCCTTGCAACAGGAGCAGCTCACAGAGCTTTTTCTGATCTACGGGATGCTGGCTCTCCAGGGCCTGAATTGCCATCTGGTAGAGACGAGCCGCCTCCTCGTACGCCAACAACCCGGCCGCACGCTGCGCCGCTCGGCCGGCATAGTCGATCGCCTTTTCAGGATTCTCCGCGGGCAGAGTCCTAAGGTAGTGATGGGCCAATACGGACAGATGTGGGCCGAGATCGGACTGGTACAGCTCCTCGATAGCTTGTGCGATCTCCTGATGGAGTTGGCGGCGGCGGCGTCGCGGAAGATCGTCGTAAAGCGTTTCCGGAAGCAGCGCGTGGCGGAAACGATAGCGGCCCAAAGTCGACGGCATGCGGTCAACCAGCTCGCTTCTCACCGCCTCTTCCAGCGGCTCGTGCAATTGATCGGCAGACAGCGTGGATATCCTGGAAAGCGTGTCGATATCGAACTCGCGTCCGATTACCGAGGCTACGTTTAACGCGCTTCGCGTCGGCTCCGAGGCCAACTCGAGGCGCCGCCGAATAACCGTCCGGACCTCGTCGGGTACTGTGAAGGTCCCGAATCCGCCGGTCTTCGATCGCCAGGTCGGTCCCTCTGCGACCCATAGCCGCACAATCTCGCTTAGAAAGAATGGGTTGCCTTCCGTCACTCGATATAGCGACTCAACCATCGCCTGATCGGCGCGCTGTCCCGAAGTTAGTTCAATGAACTTGCGGGCCTCGATCTCGCTGATTCCGCGCAGCTCGATCGTACTACCATCTCGATGAAGATCGCCTATCAGCTCAGCCAGGGGCGGTGACATTCTAACTTCCGCCGTGCGGTAAGTGATGATCATCATGATTCGCGTTTGGCGCAGATCGTGGGCGAGAAAACGGAGAAGCAGAAGTGACCCTACATCGGCAGCATGGCAATCATCGAGAATCAGCAGCAAAGGCGCGACGGCTGCCACGCGCTTGATGAAGTTTGCGGCTGAATCGAATAAGCGAAAGCGCTCCGCCTTGGGATCGCTCGCTCCCCACGCATAACCTGGAGATAGGTCTTTGGCCAAGACCGGCGCGTCCGCTTCTGCGATGCGACCTTCGACTTCGGGCACGAACTTGCTTAAGACGTCCGCGGCCGAGCCAACCTCTGACAACACGCCCGCCTGGCAAGCTTCTGCGAGGGTCCGCAGTACTTGGATCCATGGCCAAAAGGCCGGAGCACCGCCGCCCTCCCAGCAGCGTCCCCAAACTACCTGAACGCCGCGTGACGAAGCTTCGGCAGCCAGCTCGTCCGCCAGTCGTGTCTTACCGATGCCGGGTTCGCCCGCCAGCAGGAACAAGCAGCCACGTCCGGCGCAGAGATCGTCAAGGCCGGCTAGCAGCTCATGCCTCTCGCGGTCGCGACCCACAAAGAGGCTTCGGGAACCGGTAGGCTCCGACTGCGACGATTCACGGGTCATGTGCCCCTATTGATCAGGCCAAGTGCGGTGAGAGAAGAACCCCTTCGGCCTATATGTAGTTAACCTGGCGCTTGAGGTGGCCGGGTTTAATTTCAGGATGTTGGCTCTTGAAGGCTGTTAGCTGTAAAGGCGACTGATGGACGCAAAAGCGTTGTGGATCTCCAACAAGCGTTTGCCCAGTTCGGTGGCACTGTCGGAGCTCCGCTTGAGCAGCGGGGTTATCGCGTTCACGCCGTCATGATGCTTCTTCTTTTGCGCCGGGCTCAAATTCTGCGGTCCAGCTTTCAGAACGTCGACTCCCTTCTTATGCAGACTAGCGATTATCTCATGCAACTGCGGCGCGCCAACCTTTGCGGTGCTCTTTCGTTTGCCCAATGTCGCCGTGACGACCCGGTCTGCGAGGACATCTACTTTTGCCAAGTCGGCCCGGAGGCTCTTCACGATCGCGACAGCATCTTTGCCCTGTCGCCCTGCGCCTTTGAGATGGTCATCGTGTGTTTTCCTTGCATCCAGGTCCGATACTAGGTCACGCGGCATTTTGATTCACCCCTGAAAGAGAATCCAAATTGAAGCACATCCAAATAGCACAATTTGCGACATTGTGTCGAGTCTCGTCCTCGCGTCGCTAGTCGTGTCCTACGGCCTGGACTCAGCGCCCTCGGAGGCCGAGGGTCCTAAGTGCATGGAGCGAGTGCCGGATTCTTAAGACGCGGTCACCCGCCGACAAACCACAGTGCCTCTTGAGCTGTCATCAAGCCTTGCTCCTGCCTTGCGTCGTTAGCGGAGTAGGGAGCAAAACGCCGAGGATGGGCTGAAACGGCGGTAGACCTGTTTGAGAGCTTCGTGCAGCGGAGAGCATGAGCGGAAGCTTCGGCAAAGCGTAGCAATCGGACCTCGCGCGTCTAAAGTTTGGCCGTAACTGATCCATCCGCTGTCTCGCTTTCCGTGATTACAAGAACCGTCATCTACCTGACTCGCGCTTAACGCTTTCTTAAATCGAAGCGACCGAAATTTTAACCGGCGCGATCGCCCCCCGTCATCAAAGGCGTGTATCTGCTCGTGCGTCCAGGAGCTGCACGCTTCAAGTGCCGAAGTTCGTAGCATCGTTGGGGAGGAATCATGCAATGTATCGAACAAAACTGTTTGGCGGTGCGCTTTGGTTCGCGCTTGGCTGCGGGCTGCTGGCGATCGGGCTTGCGGGTCCGGCGCAGGCCGCGTGCGAGCTCAACTCTCACGGGGGGAAAATCAAGCATGTTGTGTACGTCGAATTCGACAATGTGCACTTCACCCGTGACAATCCGAACGTGCCGTCGGATTTGGAGCAAATGCCGAATCTGCTGAATTTCATTGAGCAGAACGGCACGCTCGATGCCGGAGATCATACGGTCCTGATCTCGCACACGGCAAACGACATCCTCACCACGCAGACCGGCCTCTATTCCGATGACGATGGAATCTTCATCGCCAACAGCTTCGGCGTATTCGGGCCGGGCAGCGGCTTGTCGAGCATTTACTTTCCTTCGTCGTTCTTCTACTGGACCGACCTGGTGTCGGACATCACGCCGGCTACCATGGACAACAACTTCGCGCTTACGACGCCTGCGGGCGATAACGTCCCTGCGCCGTGGGCGCCGTTCACGCGCGCGGGATGCGATGTCGGCGCCTTCTCGACCGCCAACATCGTGCTGGAACGGGAGCCTGTCGACGTAAAAAAGGTTTTCGGCGCGACGTCTTCGCAAGCAGGGGAAACCGGCTCCAACCAGACCAACGATTTCATTGGCGCATCGATCCATTGCGCTATCGGCAGCTCGTTCTGCACGCCGGCAAACAACGCGGTGGCGGACTTGCTGCCCGACGAGCCGGACGGCTACACCGGGTATGAGGCGCTGTTCGGGCTCAAGTACATAGCGCCGGCGCTTGGCAGCATCACCGATTACAACGGGAATGCGATTACCGGGTTCAGCGCGATAGGCTTCGATCCGGTGCCGGCGCAGTCGCTCGCGGTGGTCGAGACGATGCTGAAGAAAGGCATTCCAGTCGTGTTCGCCTACATCGCGGACGCGCACGACAATCAGGAAGGATCGAAGCTGAGCACAGAGAAAACTTTCGGGCCCGGCGAAGCGCCCTACGTACAGCAGCTAAGCGATTACAACGCCGCTTTCGGCAAATTCTTCGCGGATCTCAAGGCCGCCGGAATCGATCAGAGCAACACGCTGTTCGTCTTTACGCCCGACGAGGGCGACCACTTCGTCGGCGGCGCGCCCAGTCCTTCGACCTGCGACGGCGCGAAAATCGTGAAGAAAGCTGTCGTGCCTGATGTGCCGTGCACCTACGGAACCAATGGCGTGGGCGAACTTGACCTCGACCTGAACGACGTCGTTGCCAACGCCGGCGACACGACGCCGTTCGCGATCCATTTCGACGATGCGGCTACCGTCTACGTGCCGGGCCAGCCGGACTCGAGCGATACCTCGGTGCGCCAGCTCGAGCGAACGATGGCCGGCCTGAACGAGGTCAATCCGCATACCATGATGAGCGAGAGCCTGCTCGGTACGGGTCTCGGACCGGATCTCCAGGGAGCGATTGTCGATCCGGTGACGCAAGAGCTGGTCCACATGAACACCACGGCGGACCCCGCGCGTGAGCCGACTTTCACCTTCTTCGGCAATCCGAATTTCTTCTTCGAGTCGCCGCCGAGCTTCACCAGCACCACTCCGGTGGTCGGCACCAGCTTCGCGTGGAACCACGGCGACATTCAGCCGGAGATCGCTCGCACCTTCATCGGTATCGTGGGGCCCGGCGTTAAGACCCTGGGTGCGACCAAGCCGACCGATTTCTTCACGGACCATGTGGACGTGCGGCCGACGATCATGTTCCTGCTCGGCCTGACCGACGATTACGAGCATGACGGCCGCGTGATCCTTGAACTGCTTAACCCCAATATCCTGCCGAGCAGCCTGCACGCGCACTCCGCGACGCTGCTGCAGCTCGGGCAAATCTACAAGCAGATTAACGCGCCGTTCGGAGAGCTAGCGGAAAGCGCGCTGACCGTCTCGACCTACGCGATCGAAAGCAACTCGACCGGTGACGCGACCTATACGAACCTGGAAGGCCAGATTGCGTCATGGACCACGCAGCGTGACGGATTGACTGCACAGATCAAGTCGATGCTCGAGGGAGCGGAGTTCAACGGACAGGCGATCGATGAGAATCAGGCGAAAAAGATAATCAGCGATGGTGAGGCGCTCCTCAAGCAAGCGAGCGCCTGCGCATCCAGTCCGGGGACGTGCAGTTAGTGTATTCGGCGGGCTGAGCACGGAGGTCGAAGATTCAAATCTGCTTGCCCCACGTATCGAGGTACGCGAGCTGCTCGACGGGACGCCGAATCAGCGGCCCATGTCCGCGCCCGACCGGATAGCCAATCGGAATCGCGGCAGCTGTGTACCACGGATCGGGTATCGCCAGCAGCTTGCGCACTTCGGGCTCGCACTCGCATAGCAGCGTCGTCAGCACGCAGCCCAGTCCTTCGGCGCGGCAGGCGAGCAACAGGTTCTCGACCGCGGTGTAAACCGATCCGCCGCCGACTACGGAGACCCGCTCCTGCTTCGCGTCAGTGATCGCCATGTTTTTCGGATTGAAGCAGAACACCGCGATCACCGGCGTCGCGCCGAAATGCGCGCCGAGGTAGTCGCCCGCCGCCAGCGTACGTTCCGCCCGCGCGCGCGCCTCCGGCGACGCGCTGGCCGGAATCGCCGTGCGGTATTGCTTCGAGTACGCAATCCAGCGCTCGTTGTAGAGCTTGCCAAGCGGCTCCTTCAGCGCGCGATCCTGCACCACGACTACTCGCCATGGCTGCACGTTGCCGCCGGTGGGCGCCCAGGTTGCGGCTTCGAGCACCCGATGCAGCACGTCGGCCGGTATCGCGTCGGGCCGCAACCGCCGGACGGCGCGCAGGGTGCGCATCGTTTCGTAGATACCCATTTCCGCCATTTGCAATTTCTCCTTTGGTCGCCGGCGCGCGCGTTCATCCCGCCCCGAGACGAGATTGCATAACTCCGATCGCCGCCAACGCGAACAGCGCGACGTCCATCGACGCATGTGCGATCATCGAGGCCTCCAGGCCGCGGCGCAAATACAAGCGCCCGAACACCACTCCCTCCCACGTCTGCGGCATCACCAATCCGCCGAGCAGAAGCCGCGACGTGCTGTGGAACAGCGTCCCGGCCAGCGGCGCCAGGTGAATCAATCCGAACAGGTAACCCTGCGCGATGGTTACGATCCAAAGCGCGCGGCGTCCCGGATGGCCGCGCGAGTCGCGCGATATCAGCGCCGCGATCGATCCGAAGAGCGCGTAGAGCACCAGTCGAAACTGGATTTCCTCGCTGACCGCGGCCGCGATAGCGACCGACGCTCCGACGATTGCAATACGGCCGGGCGCCACCGTCAGCATCGGCGGACTCGGAATCTGGATGCCGGGGGCGCTGTGCTGAATACTCATCAGCGGTACGATCACGATCACCAGCACGCTCGCGCCTGCCACGGCCGCAAGCATCGCGTAGCCGAGCGAAACTCGCACCAGGCTGCGAATCGAGAAATGCAGTTTCGCGCCCGCGAGCTTTGCCGCGATCAATGGCGCGCCGGGCAATCCGAGCCGGCGGCTGATTCGAAGCGATAACGGTATCAACGCTGCGAGCACAATCGTGACGCCGAGGAACGGCAGCGCGCGTCCGATGTCCGAGCGGTCGAGCGACTTGATCGCGAACGCAAGCGGATACTCAACCGCGGCGCCGGCTAGCGCGAGCGCCGCAAGCAGTGCCGACTCGCGCCGAGGCGCTGTGCGATCCGCTGCGGCGCGATCGGTCCGCGCGTCGCCGCTACCATTGCCATCTATTGCCGGCTCGCTCACTTGATCGGCGGGATAAATTCGGGAAGGTCCTTCGAGGGCTTCATCTTCCACTTGGGCTTGCGCTTCTCGACGAACGCGCTGACGCCCTCGTACGCGTCCGGCTGTTTGCCCGCCCACACGAACGCCCTGGTGTCGGCAGCCTGCGCCTTCTCGGTCTCGGGCTCGGCGAGCAACCCGTAGATCAGGCGCTTGGTTATCGCCACCGACACCGGCGCGGTGTTCTGCGCGATATCGAGCGCCATCTCGCGCACCTTCGCCATGAACTCGGCGTCGGGCCACACGTGGCTCACGATTCCGAACTCGAGCGCCTCGCGCGCGGTGATAATCCGCCCGGTCATCAGCAGCTCGTTGGCCCTGGCCAATCCGATCATTCGCGGGACGGTCCACAGGCTGAGCGCCTCCGGAATGACTCCGCGGCGCACGAACACGAATCCGATTCGTGCGCTCTCGGCCGCGACGCGGATGTCCCATTGCATCGGCAGCGTGATTCCCATGCCGACCGCCGGCCCATTGATCGCCGCGATGATCGGTTTGCGCACGTTCCACGGCCGAATCGCAGGCGCCGGGCGAGCGCGGCGCTCGACGCGCGCGTCAGCGTCGAAGGTGTTGCCGCCGCCGGACAAGTCCGCGCCCGCGCTGAACGCACGGCCGGCGCCGGTGACGACGATCACGCGAACGTCGTCGTCCTTGTCGTATTCGGCGAACGACCCGTAAAGATCCGCGGCCATCGTGCCCGAGAACGCGTTCAGCTTCTCGGGGCGATTGAGCGTGATGGTCGCGACGCCGTCTTTGACTTCCTTCAAAATGTGTCCGCTGGCCATATGACTTGCTCCTTGTGCGGGCGATTCCCGATCCTCTCATCGGCGTTTATAACCCGCCCCGGCGCGATCGCGAAACCCGCGCAGCGCACTCAGGGAGCGAGCGGATGCTCTCGCAGGAAGTTCAGCATCCGCTCGTTCCATTGAGCCGGCCACCGCATGTGACGAGCCAGGCCGCGGAAACTCGCGACGGTACCGATCTGGCCATTGGCCATCTCATCGGTGCCGCATGAGTCGTCGCACGCGGGCACACGGACCCCCGACGAATCGATGATAATGTCCTCGACGCTGCCGCCTAGCGCGCGCACACGGGCAGCGAACCGGCTGCCGTTGGGACAAATCCCGCCGATGTCGCAATCGTTGTGGACGTGCATCAGCGGTACTCGCGGATTGATCACCCGCGCCTGGCCGTCGCCGGCCGCGGCCGCAGCCACCGGAGTCTGGGTGCACACGTCGAACAGCGCGGCGAACGGGTCGGGCGCGGAATAGACGGCCGCGGAGGCCACCCACGGCCGGTTCAAAGCGTAGAGCAGCGCCATCGCGGCGCCGTTGGACCAGCCCATCACATAAATCCGCCGACGATCGACTTTGCCTGTGGCGATCATTTCGCCAACGAAATGATCGATCGAAGCCGCATCCGCATTTTCGTCGTAAGTCGCGTCCCCCGCTCTCACGGCCCCGGCGGTACTTAACTGCCGGTACCAGTTGTCCCACCCCAGCGCGTTCGAATCGTAGCCGGGATAGCGATGTCCCGTGTAGCGGCCCTGTGGCGCAAGCAGAATGAAGCCGGGATTCCCGTCGCCGAGTACGCCTTTGCCGGTAAGCCCAACCATGCCGGTCAGCATGACCGAGTAAGCGCTCGTTTCGGAAGGATGAAGGAAAACCAACATTGGGAGGGGTTCCCGCTCACCCGCGCGCGCCGCCTGATAGAGGCAGGCGTAGCGCGCGTCGCCGTTTCCGTCGAGCCATGGACCCAGGCGCGTGCCGCCGGGACACGCCGAGCTGCGCGCGGTCACGAAACTGGCGTACCACCCTCGGTCGACCTGTGCCGGAGGGTCGCCGAACGGACCGCATCCGGCGGCAGCGAAAGCGAGCCGGTTGAGGCTTGCCAGCATCGCCACGATCAACGCGATAGCCGCGGCGAGGCGACGAAGGCGAAGGCGATCTCCTTTTAAGACCGCGCGCACGCGGCATTGTCGGCGCCGCACTTCGTGCAAAGCATCCTGCCTCAGCTACTTCTTCGCGGCCGGATTTTGCGCTTCGGCGAAAGCCATCATCTGAGTGATCTGTTCGCGGACCAGCTCGGGTGCGTTGCCTGCCGCCTTGTCCAGGTCGCCGATCTCGGCTGGGACGTACCAGTGCAGCTGGTCGGAATTGTAAGCCTCCCACACCACCTTGGCGACTTCGATCGGCGCAATCAGGCGGAACATTCCTTCCTTGGGTGCGCGCTCCGCGGTTCCAGGCGGGAGGATCGCGGTGTCGATCAGACCCGGCAGGACGTCGGCCGCGCGGACTCCATAGCGGCGGAACTCGATCGAAAGCGCCTCGGTCAAGCCCTTGACCGCATGCTTGGTGGCGGAATACACGGCGATTTGCGGCATCCCGTAGGTGGCAGACGAGGACGATGTAGTGAAGCACAGCGACCCGGGTGTAGCCTTGAGCAGACCTATCGCGGAATGAATGCCGTTGAGCACGCCGATGAAGTTCACCCGCACGACGCGGAGGATGTCCTCGAACGGGATTTCATCGAAGTAGCCGCCCACGCCGATGCCGGCATTGTTGTAAAGGATATCCATCTTGCCGGCGGTAGCAGCGCCGAATTCCGCAAGCGCTCGCTCGTAGTCTGCCTTATAGGTGACGTCGAGACGCCGCACGACGCAGTTGTCGGCGCCCAGTTCGGTCTCGAGCGCGCGCAATCCTTCGGCGTTCACGTCGTAGGCGCCGATGAACCATCCTTTCTCGCGGAACAGGCGCGCAGTCTCGCGGCCCATCCCGGATGCGGCGCCAGTGATAAAGATAGATTTGCGGCCGTTAGCCTTTCCCATAGAATTCTCCGCGTGCTGTTACTTCGGATCGAACATAGTCGAATTTCGAGGCGGCTGGCGAATGGAATGCTTCGTATATGTGATCGGTAGTCGCGGCGCCGACGGATATCGAACGTACGTCGGCTGGACCAACGATCTCGAGCGACGCCTCGCGCGGCACAACGCAGGCACCGGCGCGCGCTCGACGCGGGGCCGCGTCTGGTTCCTGCTCTATGCGGAGCGTCACGAGTCGCGCCAAGAGGCGATGAGCCGCGAGTGGCACCTGAAGAAGGATCGCGGGTTCCGAAAGAGATTGATGCCTGCATAAGGAGACTTGCAAAGCGGAGCAGACAGGAAACCGCGCCCAAAGCGGCATCCTTGTGGTCGCAACCGGGCAATTCCGGAGTTGTCAAACTGGCGGGGAATGGCAATTCATACCATTAGCTGTGGTCTGAAGACGGGCATACCACCAACGGTAGTTTCGTTCCGTCAAATTCAATATTTTTCGGGAACTCCGCTCTGCGCCGAACCATGTCTGGGAAGATGAAGATGATGTCGTCGGGTGAGTTCGGACATTCACAGATTGCGTCCATAGTCAAGCATAGCAGGTCACGGACGGCGCTGGCAGGCTGAA
Organism: Binataceae bacterium (SeqCode); assembly: GCA_963789715.1. GTDB lineage: Bacteria > Desulfobacterota > Binatia > Binatales > Binataceae > Binatus. Next base: position 116,362 of record CAWBLQ010000005.1, read on the forward strand.
TGGTTCACCCCCTGCCGGGGGTGAGCCAACTTAGAGAAGACTACTTTCCGAAATCGATCGGTTGCGCGCAGGCGGAGCCGCCGGCGTTGTAGCTGTAGACCATCTCGCCGCCCAGGTCTGCGCCTGCTGCTATCAGGCCTAGCAGTGCTACGAGGCCGACGAGGAACAGGTAGCGGCCTCGGGTGGGCATCGGGCGCGTCGCGATTGCCCATACTGTCAGCACGCCGGTTACGGCGGAGGCCGCGACCATCAGATGCTTATGATTCCGCAGCAGTTCGTGGCGCACTGATTGCGAAACCATCAGGCCCGTCGCCGCATAGAAACCGCTCGCAACCGCGGCTGCCGCGCCGAGCGCCCCGAGCATCAGCATCCAGAGCGCGGTCCACTTGAGCCGTTCGCTCGCAGCGATCGAGGCGAGGAAATACAGCAGCGCCGCGCCGTAGATGAACGCGATCGGAAAATGCACCAGGAGCGGATGGTAGTTCTGTAGCTGCGATGCGCCCGGCAGAATGCGCTCTAGCACGCTGGTCGTTGCTCGCGCGCGGCTACTTCACCGACTCGACGACCAGGTATTCCACGCCGTTCTTGTCGTATTCCTTGCCGGTCACCGTCACGTGGTCTTCCATGTGCTGGATCACGCTTTGGGGAAGCGGTGACGCGTCTTTGTCGGGCAGCAGGATGTAGGATTTCTCGGTTCCGCTTTCGATGAGCGTCACCGGAATTCCACTGGACGCGCACTTGATAGCGCACGCCTTGTGGCCGGCGCCGTGCGCGCCCATCGTGCCGTAGCAGTATGCGTCCCTGAGATCGCCGGTGACGGATTTCTCACCGCCGTCGGCCGCGAGCGCGACGCAAGCCAGCCCAATCGTCACAACAATTCCCAGTCCGAAGGTCGCCAGTCGATTCATGATTCACCTCGCGACGTCACAAGTGAGCAACGCGCCTAGCGGCGGTACGACCGCGCTTCGACCGTCGAGGCGACGTCGCCGCCGCCGAATATCTCGCGCCATCCCTTGCGCCGCGTGCCGGGCAAGCGCGCACCCAGCCGCTGTAAATGCAGCTCGAGAATCTGCTTAAGTTCGTCGTTGAGCCGCTCGATTTCGATTTCCTCGGGCATCTGCGGCCGCGGCTGCCCTTCGGTAATTCCGCCGCGACGCCGGCCGTAGAGCTGCTGCAAGCGCAACTCCGCCTTCGCGAACATCGCCTTGTATTTGTAGTCGAGCCGGCTGAGCGCATCGGTCATCGCGGCCAGCGCCACGAATCTGCGCCTCATCCGCCACCATTCGAACAGCGTCAGCAAGACCACGCCGAACATGAATAGCGCAAAGATCCCGAGGCTGACGGAGGTCGCGCGCCACCACGGCAGCAACTTGACGCCAAGCTGCAAATCCTGGTTGTCGCCGGTCAGCTCCTGGACTTGCTGCTGGAGCGATTTGACCTGCTCCTCCGCCGAGTCGGCCTTCTGCTCCGCCGTCTGCTGCTGCGTGCTCAGCGCCTCGACCTGGGACTTGAGCGTGTTGACCTCGGTGGTGAAGGGATGCGGAACCTTCAGCACTTCGTCGACCTGCAGCTCGTCATCGACGTGAATCCGGTTGGCGTGGGCGAGCTCGTCGGGGGTGATCCCGAACATCTGCGCAATTGCGCCGATCGTATCGCCGGGGCGAACCGTGTACGGAATGATGTTCGCGGGATGATCGGGCTTGACGACGGGCTTGGGCGCCGACTCGTTCGCAGGATCTTCCGTCTCACCAGCCTCAGGCGGTTCGGCCTCGCTCGGTGGACGCACGACTCGCGAGGGCGGCGAGGACGGCGGAATCGTGGTCTCGTTGAGGTCGGATTGGGCGAACGCGAGTCCGCTGCCGGCAATGATGAACATTGCGGCGAGCACCAGCCTGGAAAAAGTTGCCCTGAACCGTCGCGCGCTCATGATGGTCGTCGTCCCCTTTGCATGCACACCCATTCCAGTATCTATCAGATTCCGCCTAGGGTCTAGGATGCAACAACTTTGGGTAGTGTCCTAATTTGATTTTCGAGAGTCCGAGAAGCTTCTCCACCACCTGCACCACCACGCTAAGTATTCAACCAAGAACCAACCAGTGAAAAAGGATCCAGTGAAGCCAATGATCCATAAGGCCAACCACCACCACGACGTCACGCCAGCCGCCTCTGGATGCCGAGCGAAAATAAAACCGCCGGTAAGACCGCCGATAACTCTCAGCCATCGAACGGCTTTTGACTGGTTTCGTCGCACAAACGCCCGCGCAGGTTCGACTTTGACCGTCAAGTCTGGCATCACATCTGGACGGTAGGCGAACTATTAGAGCGAATTTCAAAATTAGGACACTACCCAACTTTGAGCGTCGGTATCGTTGCTAATTCCTCTTTTGGCGCTGGCGTCGATTCAAATCAAGGCGGGCCGGTACGCCTGACCGGATGCAGCGCGGCGTAGGCGGCGCCCACCACGCCACCACGCGGTCCGAGCGCCGCGCGCACGATCGGCGCCTGCGACGCGATCGCCCTGAAAGCTCGCTCGCGCACTTGCGCCATCATCGTTTTGCGCATGTATGGCAGCGCACCGGCAACGCCGCCGCCAATCACGACCAGCTCGGGGTTGAAGGTATTGAGAAAAGACGCGATCGCGATTCCGAGGTAATAGCCGGCCGTCGCGAACGCCTCGAGCGCGAGCCGGTCGCCGCGGCGAGCCTGGGCCGACAGTCCGCGCACCGAGAAGTTCCCTTCCGAATCAACGATTTCCACCGGCAGAGGCTCGCCGGGCGGCAATCCCAGGCGCTGTTGGACCAGGCCGCGGAGTCCCGACGCCGAGGCGTATGACTCCAGGCAACCATGCGAGCCGCAGTCGCACGGCGGACCGTCGGGATTGACCGTGACATGCCCCAATTCGCCCGCCATCCCGCTTCGCCCATGAACCAGCCTGCCGCCGACGATCAGTCCACCGCCGACTCCGGTGCCGAGCGTGAGCAGCACGACGTCGTGCCGTCCGCGCGCCGCGCCGCGCCAGTATTCACCGAGCGCCCACGCGTTGGCGTCGTTGTCGACGACCACCTGGCGTCCGATCAGGGCTTCGAGCCGGCGACGCAGCGGGTATCCCCGCCATGCGGCAACGTGCGGCGCCTGCATCACGGTTCCCGTGTGCACGTTGAGCGGCCCCGGCACCGCGACGCCGATTGCTCGCGGCGATCCAAATCCGCGCCGGCGCGCGGTGTCGAGCAGATGGCTGAGCTGTGCGGCGATATTTTCGGCGACGGCCGCGGCCTTGCGCGACGCGAGCGAGGGCCCGTGCTCCATCAGGATCACGTCGCCGGCGACGGACACGGCTGCGCATCGGATATTGGTGCCACCCATATCCAGACCGGCGGCCCATGCCCGCGTCATTTTCCGGATTCGCCCGGGAATTTCATCAGCGCGAGATATTCGCGATTTCCAGCCGCGCCTTCAATCGGCGATTCGACCGTGCCCGTCACGTCCAGCCCGATCTGCTCGGCGAACTCCACGATTCCCGCAACCGCGTCGCGCCGCAGCTTTTCGTCCCTGACGATACCGCCCTTGCCGACCTTGCCCTTGCCGACTTCGAACTGCGGCTTGATCAGCGCGACAATCTCGGCGCGCGGCGCGACCAGCGCCAGCACCGCCGGAATCACCAGCCGCAGCGAGATGAAGCTGGTGTCGATCGTCACCAGCTCGGGCACATGCGGCAGGTCGGCAGGCGAGGCGAGCCGGATATTCATGCGATCGAGCACGATGACGCGCGAATCCTCGCGCAGCTTCAGCGCGAGCTGGCCGTAGCCGACGTCCATCGCGATCACGGCCTTGGCGCCGCGGCGCAGCAGCACGTCGGTGAAGCCGCCAGTCGACGCGCCCACGTCCATCGCGAGCTTGCCTTCGACCGAGATTCCGAAATGCTCAAGCGCGGCGATCAGCTTGTAGGCTCCGCGCGAGGCGAACTGCGGCGCGCCCGCCATCAGCGCGATGGGCGTTTGCGAATCGACCTTGAGGTCGGCCTTGTAGGCCGGCCGCGAGTTGACGCGCACGCGCCCGGCCATTATCAGGCGCTGGGCGATTTCGCGGCTGTCAGCCAGACCGCGGCGCGCCATTTCGGCATCGAGCCTGAAGCGGACCAGCGGCGCCGAGGAGCGCCGCGGCCTGGGCTTGGGGCCGGGACCATTGCTAGAAGGGTGTTTCGTCGTCGTCCTTTGCGCCGGCAGGGTCTTCGTCATCTGACGATGCTTCAAAGGGCGCCGTGCGCAGTTCGCCGCCGGCGCTCCGCGTTAGCAGTTCGACCTTGCGCTCGACTTCGTCGAGTTTCCCGTTGAGCGCCTTCACCAGCATCACGCCGCGTTCGAAGGCTCCGATCGATTCTTCGAGCGTGAGCTCGCCCGAGTCGATCTGGTTGACGATCGTTTCAAGCTCCTTGATCTCGTCCTCGAATTTTTTTGTCTTGGTGACCATCTGTGGATTCAGATCGTGCGGCCGGTCGCGCGCGCGCTGAGCCGCCCCCTGGCGAGCCGGATATCGAGCTGGTCGTCGAACTTCACCGTCGCCGCGTCGAGCACCGCGCGCGAGTCACGCTGGTTGATCACCACCGCGTAGCCGCGATCGAGGACTTTCAGCGGCGACAGCGCGTCCAGCCGCCCGGCCAGCGCGCCGAGCTGACGTCGCCGGGCTTCCAGAGCCGACGCAGCGCCGTGAACAAGATTGTTGCCGAGCCTGGCGGTCGCCACGCGCAGCTCGCGCACCATCGCGTCGGGACTCCGTAGGCGCAGCCGCAATTCGCGGACGGCGCGCCGCCGGTCCGCGAATCCCGCCGCCGCCGCTTGCGCGAGCGCGTCCTCGAGATCCGCGACGCGTTCGCGCGCGTCGGCGACGATGCCGCCGGGATGTCGTATCCGCTCCGCCAGATCGTCGATCGATTCGCGCCGGCCCGACAGTTCGCGCTCCATCACGCTCGCGAGCGACGCGCCGAGCGAGGCGACCCGCTCCTTCAAGTCGATGAGACTGGGTACGACCAGCTGCGCGGCCGCGGTGGGAGTGGGCGCGCGCAGGTCGGCGACGAAATCCGCGATGGTGTAGTCAACTTCGTGACCGACCGCGGAAATTATCGGGATCGCCGAGCGGAAAATCGCGCGCGCGACGAGCTCTTCGTTGAACGCCCACAAATCTTCCAGCGAGCCGCCGCCGCGTCCAACGATCAGCACCTCGGCGCGGCCGTCGCGATTGAGGTCGGCGATCGCATCGGCGATCTCATGCGCCGAGCCGTCGCCCTGCACCCTGGCGGGCCGGAAGATCACGTGCACGCCCGGGAAGCGATCGAACAGAATGCGCAGCATGTCGCGGAGTCCCGCGCCGCCGAGCGCCGTGACGATTCCAATCCTGCGCGGCAGGTACGGTATCGCGCGTTTGCGCGCGCGATCGAACAGTCCTTCGGCCTCGAGCCGCCGCTTCAACTGCTCGAACGCGACCTGCAACGCGCCGACGCCGCGCGGCTCCATTTCCTCGGCGTAAAGCTGCAACGCGCCGCGCTGCTCGAAGATTTGCACCCGGCCGCGAATGATCACTTCCATGCCGTCGACGGCCTTGAACCGCATTCGGTTGAACGCCGACTTGAACATCACGACGTTGATCGCGCTGCGCGAGTCCTTGAGCGTGAAATAAAAGTGACTCGAGGGCGCCAGCCGCGCGTTTGAGATTTCGCCGACCACCCAGCCCTCGCCGAGGCTTAAGTCGAGCGCGTCGCGCACCCTCCGCACCAGGTCCGATACAGTGATCAGGCCAGTGCGATGGCCGCGCAGCGAAAGATCGAGCTGCCCTTCCATTGCCGTGTAGCTTATCAGAACGAGTTGGCAGCTACCTATGGCGTACTAGACAAGCTTTTCGACGATGGCGCGGGCCAGAGGCTCGCGCTGGCGCATCCGCCCGAGGTAAGACGCTCCGAATAATTCACGCATCGACGCGTCGTCAGTGTCTGTAGTGGGATCGCAATCGCAAAGAATGCAGCCCGCGACCTTCAGCCCGCGACTCGCGCAGCGCTGAATCGTGAGCATCGTCGCATTCACGCAGCCGGGCCGATTGCCGACTACCCCGATGACTTCGAGTTCAAGCGTCGCGGCCAGGTTGGCGAAATCGATCGTGTTTGCGCTTTCGACCAGCACGACATCGTTTTGCGCTGCGATTTCGTCGAAGCATTGCTTGATATGCGCAAGGTCCACCGAATCCGTACGTGGATGCGCCGACCGACAAGGGCAAATCAACTCCATCGGCATGACGGAGCCGACTGCCAGCGCCAGCGCTTGCGCATCCTGCGATTCGAACGTGTCGACCGGCTTCATCACGCCGACGCGCATCCCGCGCGCCCGCATCGCGAATCCAAGCGCACATCCTATCGTGGTCTTGCCGACTCCGGCGCCGGTACCGGTGATAAGGAGTCGCCGCGTCTGTGCGCTTTTCATTGGTGGTTCCTGGGAAACGCACCCAGAACGCGATCGCACTTCTGCCGAGTTGCTACTGCTTGAAGACCAACGGAGGCCCGCTGATTCGCTGCCCCTTGAGGGCGACGGTCACCTCGACGCGGTCGGCAATTTTGATGAAGGGAATGCCGCTGTTCATTCCGTAGTCTTTGCGGTCGAAGTACAACGTCCCGCTAATCACGCCTGAGCCGGTACCCTTGCCGGACACCGTAAGCGTCAGCTTCTCGGATCTGGTAACTCCGCGTATCGTAAAGTCGCCGTCCACCTCGAAGGTGTTGGGACCGCTCTGTACGAGTTTCGTCGACTTGAACATGATCAACGGATTGTTGTTGACGTCGAAGAAGTCACTGCCCTTCAGCTTGCTGTTCTTCAAGCTGCTTCCGGTATCAACGGTGGCAGCCTGAATCTCGACGTCCAAAACCCCTGTCGTCACGTCCGGCGACGTAAATGTCAGTGTAGCGTCCCACTTGTTAAAAGTGCCGCGGATAGCCACCGACGCTTCCACGTCGAACTTGATCGAGCTTTCCAGCGGCGTAATCGCGAAAACCGGAACCTCCTGCGCTCGGCTCAGTGACGGGAGCAAAAGGGACGCTAAGATGCAGAGGACAGCTAATCGCATGGCGGCTAGCGTGCGTCTTCCCCGATGCGTTGTCAATTCCGGCATTTAACCTGGTCGTCATTGTCGTTGTCCCACAGCGTGATCACATCGAACGAGGTGATCATGGGCAGGCTCGATTTGCGATTACCCGGCGACGACAGTAAAACGGCGCCGGCCTGAAAAAAAAGCGCCGGACATCGGCACGATGCCCGGCGCGATGCGATCGATTTTATCGGCGTCGTCTAGTCGCCTTTCGACTTGCTGCTATCCGCGGCGCCCGATACGTCCGGCGACTCCCCCTTGGCCAGCTGGAGCTTGAACGAGTTCCAATGTTTCAGGATCTCGATCGCGCGATCGAGCTGCACGTCCTTTTCCTCCTTGGCCTTGGCGCCCTTCGCGCCCTGCTCCTTGCTGCTCTTGTCGCTTCCGGGAGCAGGCGCCGCGCCTGTGCCATTAGCAGGATTCTTGTCGTCTTTCTTCTGCCCGTTCTGGAAATGATGGGGCAGGTCAGCCTCGTGGATTTCGGGGTTCTCGTCGAACTCCGCGCCTTGCTGGGTCAGCGATGCGAGCGTTTCCTTGGGCGGCTCGACATCGACGTCGGGCGTGATTCCCACCGCCTGGATCGAGCGCCCGGTGGGAGTGTAGTAGCGCGCCGTCGTCAGGCGCAGCGCGGAATGATCGTCGAGCGGCAAAATGGTCTGCACGGAGCCCTTGCCGAAGGTCTGCGTGCCGAGGATCACTGCGCGCTTCTGATCCTGCAGAGCGCCGGCGACGATTTCGCTCGCGCTCGCGCTGCCGCCGTTGACCAGCACCACCATCGGATAGTCAACGAAGCCCTGCTTCTTGTGCGAGAAGTATTTCTGCTGCTGATTTTCCTCGCGCCCCTGCGTATAGACGATCAGGCCGCCGTCGAGAAAATCGTCCGAGACCTTGACCGCCTGGTTGAGCAATCCGCCCGGATTGTCGCGCAGGTCGAACACCATCCCCTTGATCTTGCCGTGGTCCTTCGATTCGAACTCGTCGATCGCCTTCTCGACGCCGTCGCCGGTGTTCTCCTGGAAGGTGGTGACGCGAATATATCCGTAGCCGCCATCGAGCATCTTCGACTTGACCGACTGAATCTTGATCACGTCGCGCGCGAGCGTCACCGTGAACAACTCGGGCACGCCGTTCCGATGCAGCGTCAGCTTGATCTTGCTGCCCTTGGGCCCGCGCATCCGCTTGACGGCCTCGGTCAGCGACATGTCCTTGGTGAAGTCGTCGTCGATCTTGATGATCTGGTCGCCGGCCTTGAGTCCTGCGCGATACGCCGGCGTATCCTCGATCGGCGCGACCACCGTCAGCGCGCCGTTCTTGATCGTTATCTCGATTCCGAGACCGCCGAAGCTGCCGCGCGTCTCGACTTCGAGGTCGCGGTACAGGTCGGGCGTCAGGTACGCGCTATGCGGGTCGAGCGACGCCAGCATCCCGCTTATAGCGCCGTCGATCAGGCGCTTGGTGGTCACCGGCTCGACGTAGTTTTTCTGCACGATTGCGAGCACGCTCGCGAACGTGTCGAGCTCCTGGTAGGAGTCGTTCGAGAGCGCGTGAGCGCGGCGCACCGCCACTTCCTGCAGCGCAAGGAAGCAGGCAACCAGCGAGACCGCCAACGTGATGGACCATCGATGTCTTTTAATCATGTAAACTCAATTGCTGTCCGAGCCCGTGATTGTGATTGTGAGGCGTTTATTTAAGCAGATGCGGCACTGTGATGCATACGCCCGCGACGCTGCCGCCGTTACGTTGACAATACCCCTTTACCCCGGCTTTGAGTCGAGCAGTTGCTGCAAAGCGTCCCTGACGTCGGGCCGCGACCAGTCGAACGCGCCCATATGGTGCGCGACGATCTGCCCCTTGCGATCGATTATGAAAGTTTCGGGCACCCCGCTGACGTCGTAAGTCTCGCCGATCTTGTTCTCGGGGTCGAGCAGTATCGTGAAGTGGTACCCGTTCTTCGCGACGTACGGCGCCACCGCCGCGCGTCCCCTGGTGTCCTGGCTGACCGCGAGCATCACGAAATCCTTGTTGCTCCTGAAGTCATCGTACAGGGTCTGCATCGACGGCATTTCCTCGCGGCACGGTTCGCACCAGGTCGCCCAGACGTTGAGGAAGACCACCTTGCCGCGCAGCGACTGGAGCGAAACAGTCGTCCCGTCCAGGGTCTCGAGCTTGAAATCCGCCGCCTGGCTGCCCGCTGCCACCGGCGCCTCGGACTGTTCGGAGTTGGTGGCGAGGCGCGCGCCGCGATGCCCGCTGAGTGCGACGAGCGCAAGGCCGGTCGCGACGACGATGCCCGCGACCAGGTACAGTATTTTGTCCTTGATCTGCATCGCTCTCAGGCCCGCGCGGCGTCCATCGCCGGACGGCGGTCTTTCTCGCCGCGCTGCTGGCCGCTCTCGGCCTGGTCTTTTTCACGCGTGAGGATCAGCGCGATTCCCCCGACGACCACCATCGCGAACGCAATCAGTTGCGCCTCACTGAACATATAGAACACGCGCGGATTGATTCGCACGAACTCGACGAAAAAGCGCGCGCCGCCCGCCAGCACCAGGTACCAGTAAATCAGGCGGCCCGGCGGATAAGACGTCTTGCGCATCGACCACAGTATCGTAAACACGCCGAGATACAGAATAGTTTCGTAAACCGGCGCCGGATGCACTCGCACGCCGGGGAAGTAGCCCGAGACGAGCCGGTAATGCTCGTCAAGTTTCAGCACCGTCTCGGAGTTCCAGCCGACTATGGCACGCGGATAGGCCATCGCCCACGGCATCGTCGACGGCAGCCCCCAGTCGCCATCGCCCGCGAGCTGGCACCCGATTCTGCCGATAGCCTGTCCGATCGCAAGCGCGGGCGCGGCCATGTCCATCGTCGCGGCGAATCCGATTCGGTACCAGCGTGAAACCAGGTACGCGCCGAGGATTCCGCCGATCATGCCGCCGTAGAACACGAACCCCGAGCCGGAGAAAATCATCGACTTGGGATCGGCAAGGTAGGTCGGCAGATCGTCGAGGATCGCGTAGAGGCGCGAACCGACGAGCCCCATCACGGCCGCCGTGATCACGATCGACGACGAATATTCAGGATCGTAGCCGCGCCTGACGCATTCGAGACGGATCACGTAGTCGGCCGCCAGGAATCCAAGCGCCATCATCAGCCCGAAGCTGTAAACGGTCAGCGGGCCCAGGTGGAACAAGACGGGAATCATTAATGCTTCGAATTATAGTACGCGGCGGCCCGCGATGACCACCAAGGATTTTGCCTTGCGGCCATCGCGGGCCTCTATATATATGACGCAACTATGCGGGCAGTTGTTCAACGCGTCAGCCGCGCCGAGGTGCGCGTCAACGGGCGCGTCGTGGGCGGAATCGCGCGAGGATTCGTCGTGCTGCTTGGCGTTGCCAGCGGCGACGGCGAAGCCGACGCGGCTCACCTGGTGGATAGAATCCTCGGGATGCGCATCTTCGCTGACGACGCCGGCAAGATGAACCGCACGCTGGCGCAAGCCGGGGGCGCTATCCTGGTCGTCTCGCAATTCACGCTGCTCGCGGACACCAACTCCGGCCGCCGACCATCGTTCACCAAAGCCGCCGCGCCCGACGAAGCGCGCCGCCTCTACGAGTACTTTCTCTCGCTCGCCCGCAAGCGCGATGTTAAAGTTGAGACGGGTGAGTTCGGCGCGATGATGGAAGTAGAGCTCGTCAACGATGGCCCGGTAACGATCATTCTCGACAGTCGTGAGAAATAAATCATAATGCCGCGGGCGGGCTTCTATACCGTCGAATCGGGGAAGATCTCGTTTCGGCGCGACGGCAACTGGTACAGCGACGACGAGCGCATCGACAACGAGCGCATCGCGCTGCTCTTCAGCCAGAGCATCAAGCGCAATCCCGACGGCAGCTACTATCTGCAAGTCGCCGAGGAACGCGCGCCGATCACTGTCGAGGACACGCCCTACGTCGTCAAGGCGCTGGAGGACGACGAGCTGGGGGGCTTCATGATGATTCTGAACGACGGCACTGGCGAGCCGCTCGAGCCGGGCGCGCTCGAGGTCGGCGCCAACAACGTGCTCTACGCGCGGGTCAAGGGCGGCGCCGCGCGCGCGCGCTTCATCCGCTCCGCCTACTACCATCTCAGCGAGCGCTTCGAATCCGACGACGCCGGGGGCTTCTACGTAAATCTTCGCGGCCGTCGGTATCCGCTGGGCGGCGCGGGCTGATCGCAACTGATTGCGATGGAGCTGGCCGAGCCGAATCTGCACATCGTTCTGGTGCGTCCCGAAATTCCGCAGAACACCGGCTCGATCGCGCGGCTGGCGGCGGCAACCAGAATCCGGCTGCACCTGGTTGGGCCGCTCGGCTTCTCGCTCGAGGATCGCTACCTGAAGCGCGCCGGGCTGGACTACTGGCCGCTGGTGGATTTGCGCACTTACGAAGGATGGGAGCAGTTCGCCGCGATACATCGCGAGTCGTCGGACGCCAAATTTTTCTCGACGCACGCGGCGGCGTCGTACCTGGACGCACGCTATGCGCGCGGCGACTATCTTTTCTTCGGCAGCGAGACGGCGGGCCTGGGCCGCGAATTCCTGTCCGAGAGAAGCGACCGCGCGTATCGGATTCCAATCTTCGAGCCGGGCGTGCGCAGCCTGAATCTCTCCAACGCGGTGTCGATCGTGGTGTACGAAGCGCTGCGGCAGACCGGCGCTCTCAATGCTTCCTGACGCCGCAAGTGCCGCAGCCGGTGCTGCAACCGTCTTTCGCTTCGCCCTCGGCAGGCGGCGGGCCAAAATAATATCCCGCCTGTTCGAGTTCGCCGGGCGAGACCCACTTAACATTTTCGGAGATTGGGGTATCGCAATGCACGCAGACGCGGCGTTCGGCGCCGGCGTCGTCGAGGGCGACGTACGTCAGCACCGCTTTGCCGCAAGCCGCGCAGTCGGCTATCGGAAATGACGCGTCTCGAAGTGCGGATAGAGGCGTAGGCATCGAAGTTCAGACTACACGATTGTGCCGGTGAAGTTCGATGCCCGCCCTAGGTGGTCAGCCATGATGATGTGATTCGCCGTGCGCTTCGTGCGCTACAGCGTGCGCGCCGACATATCCGTGTCCGCCGGCATAGCTATGAGCAAATCCGCCGTGCGCCCAACCGTCATGCGCGTAGGCGTAGCCCGGATGACCGACGTATGCCGGACCCCACGAATGGCCGACGTATGCTGGACCGAACATCGCAGGTGGGTCGGCGGCGTATCCGTATCCGCCATAACCGGGACCATCGTAGCAGCCCTGCGTCGTAAACATGCAGAATACGAGCGACAGAGCCCCCAAAGTCATCAAGATCTTGCGTTTCATAAGCTCTGTGCCTCCTATATCTAGTTATACGTCGTCATCGGAGAGCGGATTCACAGGCGAACAATAGACGAAAATCGCTTTTGGCATTTACTTTTTCTTCTACTTCTTCCGTCGGGTGGGTGCGTGTCATTGAGGGATGGGTGGGGCTGAGGGAAGCGGTTGAGGCGATCATGCTTTGGATTATGGCAGAGTGCTCTGACAAAGGTTGTCATGCGGGAGCTGCACGCTACTGACGCCGGGTTTCAGCTTCGGCGCAATACTTTGAAATAATCAACACCGCCGAGCCTGAAACCATTTGAACAGAAAAGTAATGATCCTTGTATGCGCCGGCGAGGACGAAAGAAGGATCGCGAGTCAGTGTGGTTGGTGCGAATCGTTCCGATTCGATATGAACCGAATATGCTGACGGGGAGCAAAATGAGCGCTGAAGACGTCGTCGAGTTCGTTCGGCTCATGGAGGAAAACGGTATCGACTTCCACCTCGATGGAGGTTGGGGTGTGGACGCCTTGCTCGGTTTGCAGACTCGTTCCCACGAAGATCTGGACATCGCCGTGCAACACAAGGACGTACCGGCCGTGCGCGGATTGCTGGAAGCGCGAGGCTACCGCGAGTTTCCGAGCCCAGACGCAAAGGCCTTCAATTTCGTCCTTTCGGATTCTCAGGGCCGGAAGATCGATGTGCATTCCTACACGTTCGACCCGCGGGGAAGTTACGTCTACGGAATTGCATACCCGATCGACTCACTGACAGGGACGGGCATGATCAACGGACACCCCGTCAAGTGCATATCCGCGGAATGGGCAGTGAAGTTCCATACGCAATATGAAGCCGACGAAACTGACTTCCAGGATGTCCAGGCCTTGTGCGCGCGATTTGATATCTCTCTGCCTGACATGTACAGGAAGTTCTTGCGATGAGGCGTTGTAGGGCGGATTCCTGAATTCGACCATCGGCTACGGATAACCGTTCCAGCGTTTGGGAGCTTTTGGTGTTCCGCCGAGCAATCCGGCTTTGCGCTTGTCCTTGAGCCTGAAGCTCTCGCCATTGATGGTGGAGCGGTGGATAGTGCCGCCGCCGAGCGCATCACCTCTCCCTAACCCTCTCCTCGGACAAGGAGAGGGCACTGGACTGGCGTCGCGAATGCCGGTTTCAGCATTCCGGCCTGGCGCTTCGAGCCTCTGGCTAATTCAATTTTGCGAAGGTCTTATGCACTCGGCGCACCGCACTCGGGTAGTCCTCGTCGACCGCATTTGCCGCAAGAATGAGAACGTCGGCGCCTTGCTCGCGATACGCGGCCAGCCGTTCGATACATCGTGACGCCGGCCCGATCAGCGCAACCGCATCGGCGAGCTCGTTGGTGACCGCAGCCGCCATCGCATTGGAGTCGCGCCGTTTGGAGGCTTCCATGATGCGCCCGGCGGCATCAGCGAAGCCGCTGTTCGCCATGATGCGATTGTAGAACGGCAGCGCACCGTAGAATGCGAGTCCGCGCCGCGCCGCCTCATAGGCGGTTTTCAAATCATCGTGCAGGAAGAGCGGCACACCGCAGGTCATGGTCAGGCTGCCGGGCGCGCGTCCCTTCTCCCTGGCGACCCTGTTCGCGGCATCGATCGATTTGCGCATGCGCTCCGGCGGGCACATGTATAGCATCAGCCCATCGGCCATCTCGCCCCCGAGCTTCGAGGTCTCGAGCGCCAGCGCCGCAAAGTAGATCGGGATCGGATGGGCAGGTTTGGGAAACTTCGTCCCGAACATCGAGAGCTCGCCATTGAAGGCCTTGCGGATGATGTCCGCGTCGTGGCGCAAGCGGTCGCGCGCATTGCCCATCTCGATGCCGCGCGCTTCCAGCGCCGGCCGATGACTGACGCCCAGCCCCAGAATAAAGCGCCCTTGCGCCGCGTCCTGCACCATTTCGGCCGCAATCGCGCACAATGCAGGCTCGCGCAGATAGATATTCACGATCCAGGTAGCGATATCGATCCGCCTGGTCGCGTTGGCCACCGCCAACGAGCACATCAGCGCGTCGTTGACCGCCTCGGGAATGTAGACGCCGCCGAAGCCGGCATCTTCGGTCTCGCGCGCGAGCTGAACGAACGTGGATATCCCGGGCACCATCGGACGAAGAGTCATGCCGTAGGGTTTCATCGATACCTCCTCAGTCGCGGCAGGCGCCGGCGCGGCCAGCGCATTGTCAACAATGTACCAGCGTGGTTGACGATGTCTATCAGCACTTCGTAGCGGGCAAGGACAAAGGCCGCCTCAAGGTCGAGCAACTTATTCGCGACGAAGGTTTATGATGCTGCGGGTTGTTTCGCGCGCAAACCCTCGAGGAGGCGGGTCACGGCGGCGCTCACGTCGCGGCGGGCGGCGTCCTTGTCTTCGGCGTGAGCGACAAGCATCGCTGCCTCAGTCAGCGCGCCGAGGATGAGGTGCGCTAGCGGATCGACCGGCTGGCGCTCGATTTGCCCCTGATCCATCGCGGCCTGCACGACGGTCTTCATCCCGTCGAGGTAATAGCTCTGGTCCGACTCGCGCCACTTTTCGAGTCCGAGCACGGCGGGCGCATCGATAAAGAGAATTCGATGCACGGCAGGCTCCAGGCATGCTTCAAGCGACGCGTTGGTGCCGATCAGCAAAGCGCTCCAGGCGTCGGGGGCGGAGGCGGCGGCCAGCGCGGTGCGCTCGGCGAGTTTTTTTTGCTCCTCGTCGTAGACCGCCTTGAAGAGATCCTGCTTGTCCTTGAAATGGTGGTAGAGGGCGCCCCGGGTGACGCGGGCGCGGCGGACGAGTTCCTCGGTGGGGGTAGCGGCGTAGCCGTGTTGGGCAAAGAGGCGGCGGGCGACGCGGATGAGGGCGGCGCGGGTTTTTGCCGAGTGTTCGGCCTGGCGGCTCTTGACTGTCATACTCGATATTGGTTACATACAGGCTGTCTGTATCTTAATCGCCACAGAGGAGAACCGCCATGAACGCAAATTCCGATCGCCAAATGGAGCCCAGCAAATCGAGCCTAGCCGAGCATCGGGCAACGCACAACTTCCAATCCTTACGTTCGCAAACACGACAGGGAGACCGCCGATGAACGCTGCCGAATTCAATTCCGCCCGGAAATTCGCCCAAACGCAAAACGCCCGCGTGGCCTATATCGAGCGCGGTGAGGGTCCTGAGGCCGCATTGCTGCTGCATGGCTTCCCGCTGTGCGGCTATCAATGGCGCGACGTGATCGACGACCTCGCATCGATGCGCCGGTGTGTCGCGCCGGACCTGCTCGGGCTCGGCTACACCGAGCCGGCAGGCGGCGCCGATATTTCATTCGCCGGGCAGGCGCGGATGCTGGCGGCGTTGCTCG
Organism: Binataceae bacterium (SeqCode); assembly: GCA_963789715.1. Taxonomy (GTDB): domain Bacteria; phylum Desulfobacterota; class Binatia; order Binatales; family Binataceae; genus Binatus. Next base: position 132,173 of record CAWBLQ010000005.1, read on the forward strand.
ACGCGCTGAAGATTGACCGGGTCGATATTGTGGGTAACGACACCGGCGCGGGAATCAGCCAGGTGTTCGCCGCCACTTATCCGGAGCGCGTGCGATCGCTGACGCTGACCAATTGCGAGGTGCATGACTTATGGCCGACCCCGATGCTGGAGCCCGTATTCGCCGCGTTGGCGGCCGGTACAGTCGGGCAGGCGCTCGCCGCGATGGCGGCAGCGAACACGGAGGTCGCGCAGGCGCAGTTCGCCGCGACCTACGAAAATCCTGCCACGCTTGACGCCGAGGCCTGTTCGATTTACTTCGCGCCGCTGGCCGTGCCGCAACGCGGTGAACTCCTGCGCGGCTTCGGCGACGCGCTGAAGAATCGCGACCAGATGATCGCGCTTGCGCCGCGCCTGCGCGCGCTCAAGGGTCCCGCGCAAGTGATATGGGGCGAGGCAGACACGGCATTTGATACGGCGGGGTCGCTCAAGTGGCTGCGCGAAAACCTGGGCGGCGTGCGCAGAATCGTACGCGTGCCGCGCGCCAAGCTGTTCTTTCCCGAGGAGCATCCGCGGCTGCTGGCGACGATGGTTCGCGAGTTCTGGGAGAATTAGGAACTGCGCTACTGACGCCTATACGGCTCGCCGAGCGCGCTGGGGGCGGCTGCTTGGCCGCCGAAGGCGGCCAGGACCACGAGAGTCAGGGCGTAGGGTAGTGCGAGGAATAGCTGGTAGGGGACGACGGTGCCGAGGGCCTGCAGGCCGAATTGCAGCGCCATCGCGGCGCCGAAGAGGATTGAGGCGGCCGCCAGGCCCCACGAATTCCATCGACCGACGATAACCACCGACAGCGCGACGAAGCCGCGGCCGGCCGAGATGTTCTCGACGAAGGTGTTGGCGTAGGCGAGCGTCAGGAACGCGCCGGCGAGCCCGGTCAACGCGCCCGACACGAGCAGCGCCTGCCATCGGGCGGCGACTACGCCGAGTCCGAGCGCGTCCGCGGCTTCGGGACGCTCGCCGCAAGCGCGCAGCCGCAGCCCGTAGCGCGTGCGCGCGATGAGGTACCAGAGCGCGGGCACGAGCATGAAGGTGAAGTACACCAGCGCGTTGTGATCGAAGAGGACAGGACCGAGCAGCGGGATTCGCGCGAGCGGGCCGAGCGGGATTTTGGCGATGGGGGTCACCATGAACGCCTTGCCGGTCACGCCGAACAGCTTGCGATAGAAAACACCGGTCAAGCCGAGCGCGAGGATACTGACGGCGGTGCCGGTGACGACCTGGTTGACGGCGAGGTTCACGACCAGCGCCGCAAAGATTGCATTGATCGCGACGCCCGCCGCGATCGCGCCGGCCAGGCCAAGCGCCGTGCTGCCGGTGAAGTATGCGAGAGCGAGGGCAGCGAATGCGCCCGACAGCATCGCGCCTTCGATACCGATATTGACGACGCCGCTTTCCTCGACCAGCAGCTCGCCCAGGGCCGCCAACAGGATTGGGGTCGCCATGGTGATGACGGAGACGAGAAATGCCTCAAGCATCGGGCAGCTCCGCAACCGGAGGCACCGCGGCCGCTTCGCCGGACGCGCCGAAAATCTGCTCGCGCAGTCCGCTCCACGCCGGAGTATCGAAGGCGAGGATGATGAGGATGACGAGGCCCTGGATGACCTGCACCAGCTCGGGCGAGATGCCCTGCGTCCGCTGCATCGCCTGCGAGCCGTTGTCGAGCGCGCCGAACAGGAGCGCGGCGGGAACGATGGCGATCGGATTGAGGCGCGCGACGAGGGCGACCGCGATCGCCTCGAAACCCCATCCGGGCGAGAGCTTCTCGTACAATCGATGGGAAATCGCCGAGACCTGCACGGCGCCGCCGAGCCCCGCCAATGCGCCCGACAGCGCCATCGCCCAGACCGTGAGCGCGGGGATTCGCACGCCAAAGAAGGTGGCAGCGCGCCGGTTGCGGCCCATCGCGCGCAGCTCGAATCCCGCGCCGGTCTTGAACATCAGCAGGTAGCATGCGGCGGCGAGCACGAGGGCAAGCAGCATGCCGAGGTTGAGACGGCTCGGCGCGAAGTAGAACTCGAGCTGGGCGGCGGATGCGATGGGCGAGCTGGTCGGATAGGCGCGCGACGGTTCCATCAAGGGACCATGCACGACCCAGCTCAGCGCCTGCACGGCGACGAAGTTAAGCATGATGGTGCTGATGACTTCGTTGACGTCGCGCCGCGCGCGGAGCCATCCGGCAAGCCCACCCCAGGCCGCGCCGCCGACCGCGCCGGCTGCGAGAATTGTCACGATGGCGAGCGAATGGGGAAAATCGGCGAGATGCGGGCCGACCGCGCCGGCGGCGATCGCGCCGATGGTAAGCTGGCCGTCGGCGCCGATATTCCAGAGCGCGCCCGAGAAGGCGAGCGAAATCGCAAGCCCGGTGAAAACCAGCGGGGTGGATTTCACCAGCGTGTCCACGCACGCGTACCAACTGCCGAACGCGCCTTCGCCAAGCGCCGCGAACACGCCCAGCGGAGACGCGCCAAGCGCGGCGAGCACGATTGCGATGAGTGCGGCGGCAAGCGCCAGCGCCGCGAACGGCCGCGCAATCGAGGAGAGCATCAGTCGCCGGCTCCGGCCATCAGCAGACCCAGCCGCTGGGGATCGCGATCGCCGGGATTCGTCTCGCGGATTTTCCCGCGGCTGATGATCAGCAGCCGCCCGCAAATCGCGAGCAGCTCGTCGAGGTCGCTGGAGACCAGCAGCACCGCACCGCCGGCGGCGGCAAAGCCGAGAATCGTGCGATGGACCTCGGCGGTCGCGGCGAGATCGAGCCCGCGGCAGATATTGTGCGCGACGATAAGCCGCGGTCGCGACGCGATCGCGCGCGCCACTTCCAGCCGCTGGCGATTACCGCCCGAAAGCGCGCCGGCGAGCGTTTCGGGACCGGGCGCGCGAATGCGAAAACGATCGATCAGATCGCGGCAGAGATCGATAGCGCGCGAACTGTTGAGCCATCCATGCGACGTGACCTGATCGCGCAAAGGACGCGACAGCATCAGGTTCTCCCACAGACGCATGTCGAGGATCAGGCCGTCGAGGTCGCGATTTTGCGGTATCACCGCCATCGCGCCGGATGAGCCGTCGTGCAGCGTGACTTTTCCAGTTCCGGGACGGCGCACGCCCGCCAGCAATTCGACCAGCTCGGTCTGGCCGTTGCCGTCAACCCCGGCAATTCCGACGATCTCGCCGGCGGCGACGCGAAACGAAAGCCGATCGAGAATCCGGCGGCCGGTGCGATCGTCGAGCGTCAGATTTTCGATTTCGAGCACTGCCTGCGCGCCCGGATGCGGCCGCGTCGCGGAAGTATCGGGCTGAGTCACAAGCTCGCCAATCATCAACCCGGCCAGTTTTTGCTCACTGGTCTCGGCGGGAGTGGTGCGCGCGACCACGCGGCCGCGCCGCAGCACTGTGATTCGATCGGCGACGGCGAGCGCCTCGGCCAGCTTGTGCGTAATCAGCACGACGATGCGGCCTTCGCCGCGCAGGTTACGCAGCAAGTCGAGGAACGCGCTCAGCTGCGAAGGCGCGAGCACGCTGGTCGGCTCGTCGAGAATCAGCACGCGCGGATTGAAGCTGAGCGCGCGGAGCACCTCGAGTCGGACGCGCTCGGCGACGGAAAGATTCTCGACGGTGGCTCGGGCATGCGGCAGATCGAACCCGAGTTTCGCGGCGAGCGCGCGCGCCCGCGCCGCTACCGCCGCCAGATCGAGCGCCTCGGCGCCGGCGCCGGTGTCGAAGCCGCCGAGCGCGAGGTTTTCCTCCCACGTCATGCGCTCGAACAGCATCGGGCTCTGATGCACCGCCGCAATCCCGGCCGCCAGCGCGGCGCGCGGCGAGCCCGCCCGCAGCGGCATTGCGTCGAGGATGGCCTCTCCTGTGTCAGGGACGAGGCGGCCGGCGAGCACGTTCATCAAGGTGGTCTTGCCGGCACCGTTCTCGCCGACCAGCGCGTGAATCTCACCGGGCATCGCCTCGAAGTCGACGGCGTCGAGCGCGAGCGTGCGGCCGAAGCGCCTGGTTATGGCGATGGCGCGAAGCAACTAGGCGGCGCTTACGTCGTAGTGCGCGCGCACGTATTCGAGCGCGGCTTCGCGGGTTTCGAGCGCGCCGTCGAGCTGATGGTCCTCGACGTCCTTTAGGATTTCCTTGAAGCGCGGGCCCGGCGTGAATCCGAGCTGCTTGAGGTCTTCGCCGCCAATCAGACGCGGCGGACGAATCTCGGCCGCGGTCATCGTCGTCATCGCGCGGCGGCAAAAATGCCAGAAGCCGAGGTACGAGCTCGACGCCATCGCGTCCATGAACGCGACCTCCATCAGTTCGTCAAAGCCGTCCTCGGCGAGCATCCGCTTGAGTGTCGCCGGACGCATCCGCGGCGCCATGCAGAGCTTGAGATGATTCTTGACGAGGTACGCGACCCGCTCCTGCACGGCACGCGAGCGCTTGAGGCGCGCGAGGATTCCCGCGGCCATCACGGCGCCGTCCTCGGTATGGCCGTAGAAGGTGACCTTGTCGCCGACCACCGCGCGGCATTTCGGCTTGGCGATATCGTGCAGCAGGATTCCGAAGGCGACGGTCTCGCTGCATCCCGCGGGCAGCATCGCGACGCCAATCCGCGTGTGCGTGTAGACGTCGCCCTCGGGATGGAAATTTTCGGGCTGCGCGCATCCGCGCATGCGCACGACTTCGGGCAGGAGCAACTGCATCAAGCCGCTGTCCATCATTATATCCATTGCGCGCGCGGCGGCGCCCTCGGTCATCATCATCACGATTTCTTCGCCGATTCGTTCGGCCGCAATTCCTGCGATGGTCGGCGCCGCGCGCTTCATCGCTGCCCAGGTCGCAGGATCGATCGTGAAGTTGAGCCGCGCGGCGAAGCGGGCGGCGCGCAGGATGCGCAGGTGATCTTCCTCGAAGCGATCGTAAGGATTGCCGATCGCGCGGATGACTCCGGCGCGCAAATCGCGCATCCCGCCGACCAGATCGATCAGGCGGCCGGCGATCGGATCGTAAAACATCCCGCCGACGGTGAAGTCGCGGCGAATTGCGTCTTCCTCGAGCGCGCCGAAGCGCACCGACGACGGCCGGCGTCCATCGGTATATTCCGCGTCGGCGCGAAAGGTTGCGACTTCGAACAGGTCGTCGTCGAGCAGCACGCCGATTACGCCGAACTTCGCGCCGACCGCGACAGTGCGGTCGAACATTTTCTGCACGACTTCGGGACGCGCGTCGGTGGCGACATCGTAGTCCTTGGGCTCGACGCCAAGAATTCGATCGCGCACACATCCGCCGGCGAAAACGGCGCGAAAGCCGGAATCGACGAGGCGGCGCACGATGTAAAGCGCGTTTTGCTCTTTGTCGCTCATGGGCGACTCTCCAGGCGTGCATTTTATAGCGGCGAGATTGGGGGGTGCTATATGGGGATATGGGGAACTTCATTTAATGTGAAACCCGCGGTGGTTTCACGCTTCCTTCGGCAGGGGTGACCCCTGCACCCGGTATTAAGAAGAGATAAGATGCGGGACTTCGTCCCTGTTAGAAAGGGTTGTGGGGGAAATCACCTCGCCCCCTCGATCGGGTCAGGCTGCCTTGCGGGTGCCTGAGTATTCTTTTCTGTAGACGCGCAGCAGGGCTGCGAATACCGACATGATCGCGGGGCCCAGGAACAGGCCCAGCGGCCCGTAGGCTTCGAGCCCGCCTAGTATCCCCAGGAACAGCGCGATGGTGGGCAGGCCCGTGCCGTGCTTCATCGCGAGCGGCTTGATGAAGTTGTCGATGACGGCGAGCGCGATCGAGCACCAGATGACCAGGCCGACGGCGGCCGACCAGCTCGACTCAAAGCCGAGGTAGATAGTCGCGGGAATCCAGACCAGCGCGGTGCCGCCGATCGGCATCAGCCCCGCGGCCGCCGATGCGATCGCGAGGAACAGCCAGTACGGCACGCCGAAGATCAGCATGCCGAGGCCGATCGTCACGCCCTGCAGCACCGCGGTGAGCATCAGGCCGCGCATCACGGACGAGAGCGTGGTGCGCAGGGTGTCGAAAATCGCCTTCTTGTCGTCTTCGTGCAGCGGCGTCAGGTCGCGCAGTCCGCGATAGTAGGAGTCGCCGTCGCGCAGCATGTAGAAGAAGGCGAGCAGCGCGATACCGAAGTCAACAATGAACGCGAGGACGTTTTTCGCGGCCTGGGTCGCATTCTGGGCCACGTAGTCGCTGGTGATCTGCGCGGCCTGCAGCGTGAGCTTGGGCAGCTCTTCGTCCAGCTTGTAACCGCGCTCGCCCATTTTTTTGGCGATCCACGCGCCGAGCTGAGTGTTGACCAGCCGGTCGTGCAGCTTGCTGACGCCGCCGCTGTTTACCAAATCCGCGGCTTGCACGTAGAGCGACTGCGCCTCGACCACGAGGCGGCCCGAGAGCCAGATGGCCGGCAGAATTACGCCAAGCGCGACGACCACGCTGATGATCAAGGTCGACAGCGATCGGCGCCTCACGTACTTTTCGATTTCGATCAGCGCCGGATGCGCCATGAAGGCGAGCAGGATTCCCCACGCCAACGGGTTCAGGAATGGCAGCAACAGTTCGTACAGCTCGTAGGCCATCACGGCCAGGAAGCCGAAGAAGAACAGCTGCACTATGCGCTCGCGATCCATTTTCTGAGCCGTAGGGTCTCTCCCGCTGGCGCGCGATGCTCGGCGCGAAAGCTTAGCAGATGGCCCCGCAACGGTCGCCTGCCGGACGCGATGGAGCGGGCCGCGCGAGGCTTCGGTTGCCCGCCAGCGCAAGATCGGTTACCGTCAGCGTTTGCTTGACGTATCGAATCAATACTCCTCGCCCGTGAAGGCACGTAGCTCAGTGGGAGAGCGCTTCCTTGACACGGAAGAGGTCGGCGGTTCAATCCCGCCCGTGCCTACCAGGGCCGAGCCCACAGCCACGCGCGCGAATTTCGCCCCGCCTGTTCATTTCATATGCGCCTGAAGTCCGCTTCGTACCCCGCAATGATTAGAATCTTCGCTTGATGAGTTCCGAAGTAACCGTAACCCTGAACGGCGAAGCCCGCGTCGTGCCGGTTGGCACTGCCGTTCGCGACGTGCTGAACGGGATTCCGAGCCGCGACCTGGTGGCCGCGCGCGTTGACGGAAAAGTCGTCGATCTGACGCGCAAGCTCGAGCACGACGCCGCCGTCGAGCCGGTGATTGCCGACTCGCCCGAGGGCCTCGAGGTGATTCGTCATTCCACGGCGCATCTGATGGCGATGGCGGTGCAATCGCTGTACCCGGGCACGCAGGTGACGATCGGCCCGGTTATCGAGGATGGTTTTTTCTATGACTTCGCGCCGCCCGCGCCGTTCACGGTCGAGGACCTGCCGAAGATCGAGGCGAAGATGCGCGAGTTGGCGAAGGCCGACCACAAGATCCAGCGGACCGAAGTCGCGCGCGAGGACGCTATCCGCAAGTTCACGGCGATGGGCGAGAAATACAAGGTCGAGATAATCCAGGGTATCGCGGACGACCAGGTGTCGATCTACAGCCAGGGCGACTGGATGGATCTGTGCCGCGGACCGCACGTCCCCTCGACCCGCTACCTGAAGGCCTTCAAGCTCACCAGCGTCGCGGGCGCATACTGGCGCGGCGACGAGCACAACGCGATGCTGTCGCGAATCTACGGCACCGCGTTCGCCAGCAAGGAGGCGCTCGAGGAGCATCTGAAGCTCGTGGAGCTTGCCCGCGCGCGCGACCATCGCAAGCTCGGGCGCGAGATGGGTCTCTACATTTTCGATCCAATCTCGCCGGGCGCGCCGTTCTACCTGCCCAAGGGCGTCATAATCTTCAACGCGCTCATCGACTATATGCGGCGGCTGTACCGGCGCTACGGCTACGACGAAGTCGTGACGCCGCTGCTGTTCAAGAACGAGCTGTTCAATACCTCGGGGCATTGGGAAAATTTCCGCGAGAATATGTTTCTCTCGCCGGATCCCGACAGCGATACGCACACTATCGACACCGGTCCCGACGGCTGGCGTCACGGCTACGGGCTGAAGCCCATGAACTGCCCCGGCCATACCTTCGTGTACCGCGCCGAGAAGCGATCGTACCGGGACCTGCCGCTGCGGTTTGCGGAGTTCAGCCGGCTGCATCGCGCCGAACGCTCGGGCACGCTGCACGGCCTGATGCGGGTGCGCGAGCTGTCGCAGGACGACGCGCACATCTTCTGCCGCGAAGATCAGATCGAGGACGAGATCGCGCTGAATCTCCAGATGGTGCGCGACGTGTACGGCGCGCTGGGTTTCGAGCGCGTCGAGTTCAAGCTCGCGACCATGCCGGAGCAGCATCTCGGCACCGAAGAGCAATGGCAGATGAGCGAGGCGAAGCTCGCCAACGCGATGAAGCGCAACGAAATCGCGTTCGAGATAAATCCGAAGGAAGGCGCTTTTTACGGCCCCAAGATCGAGATTTACGTGTCGGACGCGCTCAAGCGCAAATGGCAGGTCGCGACGATTCAGCTCGACTACAACGCGCCCGAGCGCTTCGACCTGACCTATACCAACAGAGCAGGCGCCGAAGAACGGCCCGTTATGATTCATCGCGCGATCCTCGGCTCTTTCGAGCGTTTCATCGGCGTGCTGATCGAACATACCGGCGGCGTGCTGCCCTTGTGGCTGGCGCCGGAGCAGGTGCGCGTGCTGTCGCTCAGCGAGAAGGTCGAGGCCTACGCCGAAGAGGTCGCCGGCCTGCTCAAGCGCGAGGGATTCCGCGCTCACGCCGACATCCGCAACGAAAAGCTGGGATTCAAAGTTCGCGAAGCCGAGCTGGCCAAGGTGCCGTATATGATCGTAGTCGGCGAGCGCGAGGCCGCCGATCGATCGGTGTCGGTGCGGCTGCTGCGCGGCGCGAAGAGCAATGCGATGCCGCTGGCTGCGCTGGTCGAAGAATTAAAGAAGGAGCCGGTGCCGGCTTAGGAAGTCATCCGGCCACCAAGCCGGAGGAGGTGTTTTATCCGTAGAGATTTCAGAACCCCGCCCTCAAGGGAGCCCGCGATTCGGGTCAACAACCTGATTCGCGCCCAGGAAGTCCGTGTCATCGACGCCGACGGCAGCCAGGTCGGAATCCTGCCGCTGCGCGAGGCGATCAAAGTTGCGGAGAGCCGCGGCCTGGACCTCGTCGAGGTTTCATCGACAGCGACGCCGCCGGTGTGCCGCGTCACCGACTTCGACAAGTACCGGTACGCGCAAAAGAAAAAGTCGCACGACTCCAAGAAGCACACCATCAGCAATATCAAGGAAGTGAAGATGGGGTCGGCGACCGGCAAGCATGATGTGGACTTTAAAACTAATCACATCAAGCGCTTTGTTGGAGAAGGTCACCGTGTTAAGCTCACGGTTTCGTTCCGGGGCCGCGCGATTACTCATCCGGAACTCGGACGGGCGCTGATCGAGAGAATTATCGCGCAGGTTACGGACGTCGCGCAGGCAGAAGGCACGCCGCGGATGGAAGGACGCAACATGTCCGTGCTGCTGACGCCGCGCTAGCCGGGATAATATTTTAAGGCAACAAAGCGACCAGAGTTATGCCGAAAATCAGGACCAGCCGCACGGCGGCCAAACGCTTTAAGGTGACCAAGACCGGCAAGGTCAAATTCAAGCACGCGTATGCCCGACATATGTTCTCGGCCAAGAGCCCGAAACAGAAGGCGCACCTGCGCACGACAGGTATTTTGGGAAAGGCCGACGCCGCAAAAGTGCGCCTGATGATGCCGTACGCGTGAGCGCGGCCGCGCAAAAGACTAACGCGCATATATAACAAGGAAGGATTCGACTCCGATGCCTCGCGCCAAAGGCGGACCCAAGACCCGCCGCCGTCATAAGCGTCAACTGAAACTCGCCTCCGGTTTTGTCGGTGGGCGCAAACTCTACCGGCAGGCCCGATCGACGCTCGAAAAGGGCCTCACCTATGCATACCGGGATCGCAAGCAGAAAAAGCGCGACTACCGCACGCTGTGGATTGCGCGCATCAACGCGCTCGCCCGCGAAAGCGGTATCTCGTACAGCAGCCTGATGAACGGGCTCAAGAAGGCAGGAGTCGAGGTCGATCGCAAGATGCTGGCGAAGCTCGCGCAGGAGCGCGACGGATTGTTTACCGAGCTGGTGCGCACCGCGAAGAGCGCGCTCGGCCTGGAAGCAGCATAGAGCCGCGCCGTTCGAAAGCGCCGCGCACCAGGAGACCATGTGGGCCGTTCGCCCACGTGGTTTTTTGTTTTTGGCGCGTGCAACATTGCAACGACTGAGCAGGATGTCCGGGGAAAATCACGATGAGAGAGCAACTGGAAGAAATCAGGCGCCGCGCGATGGCGGAACTCGGCGACGACGCCCTTGAGGCGCAAATCGATGCGGTCCGCGTGCGCGTGCTCGGCCGATCCGGCGAGCTGACGGAAATCATGCGGGGGATGCGCGAAGTCCCCAGCGCCGAGCGGCCCGCTATTGGCCAGCTTATCAATCAGATCAAGCGCGAGGTCGAAGCGCGGATCGAGGCGCTTAGCGAGAAAGTCAAAGCCGCGGCGCTGACCAGGTCGCTTAATGAGAAACGCCTCGACGTGACGCTGCCGGGGATGCGCATCGCGCGCGGGCATATCCATCCGATCACCGACATCCTGGAAAAAATGCTGCAAATCTTCGAGTCGATGGGCTTCGAAGTCGCGATGACCCAGGATATCGAGGACGACTTTCACAACTTCGCGGCGCTCAACTTTCCCCCGCATCATCCCGCGCGCGAAATGCAGGACACCTTCTACCTGGACGGCGGGATGCTGCTGCGCACGCATACGTCGAACGGCCAGATTCGCGTGATGGAAAAACGCCGGCCGCCGCTGGCGGTCGTTTGTCCGGGGCGATGCTACCGGCGCGACGACCTGTCGGTGCGCGCCTCGCCGATGTTCACGCAGATCGAGGGCTTCATGGTCGACAAGCGCGGGCGGATCACGATGGCTCATCTGAAGGGCGTGCTGAGCGAATTCGTCCGCGCGTTTTTCGGCACGACGGCGGTGCGCTTTCGCGCCAGCTATTTTCCGTTCACCGAGCCGAGCGCCGAGCTCGACATGCATTGCCTGCTGTGCGACGGCGCGGGATGCGCGGTCTGCAAGTATTCCGGATGGACCGAAGTGCTCGGCTGCGGAATGATCCATCCGAACGTGATGCGCGCGGTCGAGTACAACCCCGACGAGTACCAGGGCTTCGCGTTCGGCATGGGCGTCGAGCGCACGGGGCTGCTGAAACTCGGCGTCGACGACATGCGCCTGTTTTTCGAGAACGACCTGCGCTTCCTGAGCCAGTTCCCGGCGCTCAGCGGAGGTGTGCGATGAAGCTGCCGCTGAGCTGGATGCGCGACTTCGTCAGCGTCGATGCGCCGGTCGAGGAAATCTCGCGGCGCCTCAGTTACGCGGGGCTGGTGGTCGAGAACGTCGAGAAACTCACGCCCGGGTTCGCCGGCGTGTTCGCCGCGCGGGTGGTCAACGTCGAAAAGCATCCCAACGCGGACCGGCTGAATCTTTGCGAGGTGGACGCGGGGGCGAAGGGCCAGTTCAAAGTCGTGTGCGGCGCGCCCAACATGAAGGCCGGCATGATCGCGCCGCTGGCTTTGGTTGGCGCGCGGCTCGGCAAGGAGCCGCCGTTGGAGGCAGCCGTCATTCGCGGCGTGCGTTCGGAGGGCATGCTGTGCTCGGAGCGCGAGCTCGGCCTGTCACAGGATCATGCGGGGATTCTTGCGCTCGGCGCGGATGCGCCGCTGGGCGGCGAGGTGGCCGCGTATTTGCACCTCGACGAGACCGTGCTCGACGTCGAAATTACGCCGAATCGCGGCGACTGCCTGTCGGTGCTCGGCCTCGCGCGCGAGGTGTCGGCATTGTTCGCCGCCAGATTGCGCGCGCCGCGGCTGCGCGCGGCGCATTCGGCCGGATCGCCCGACGGCGCGCGGCTGACGGTTGCGGTTTCGATCGACGCGCCCGATTTATGCCCCCGTTACGCCGCGCTCGCGATGACTGGAATCAAGATCGGTCCTTCGCCGGCGTGGCTCAAGCGCCGGCTGGAACTAAGCGGGATGCGCGCGCTGAACAACGTCGTCGACGCGACCAACTACGTGATGCTCGAGCTCGGCCAGCCGTTGCACGCGTTCGACTACGGGAAAATCGCCGGCGGCAAGGTCGTAGTGCGCCGCGCCGGCGAGACGCGCGAGTTCGTCACGCTGGACAACGTCACGCGCACGCTCGAGGCGAACGATCTGCTGATCGCCGACAGCGACAAGCCGCTGGCGATTGCGGGCGTGATGGGTGGTCTCAACTCCGAGGTCAGCGATTCGACCGGGACGATCCTGCTCGAGAGCGCGTACTTCGAGCCGATGACCGTCGCGCGCACGGCGCGGCGCCTGGGTTTGCGCAGCGAGGCGAGTTACCGCTTCGAGCGCGGAATCGATCGGGCGGGGCAGGTCGGCGCATTGATTCGCGCCGCCGAATTGATCCGCCGGATCGCGCGCGGGCGCGAGGCTTCGCCGATTGCCGACTTCGAGCCGCGCAAGGCCGAGCCGCGCGAGATTGCGCTCGATCTCGGCGCGATGGAAGCGCTGCTGGGCGCCGCGATTGCGCCGGGCGTAGCCAGGAGCCGTCTCAAATCTCTCGGCGCGCAGGTGAGCACGCGCGCCAAAGGCGTGCTCGCGGTGACGCCGCCGTCGTTCCGATCCGACCTGGTCGAGCAGGCCGATCTGATCGAGGAAGTCGCGCGCCTGGGCGGTCTCGAGGACATTCCCGCCATGATCCCGGCGCGCGTCGCGGCGCTCGCACCGGTAAATCGTGAGCGCGAGTTTATCAAGGGCACGCGCGAGGTGATGCTGGGCTGCGGCCTGAGCGAGGCGGCGACTATCGCGTTCGTCGCGCCTGCCGACAACGCGCGCTTCTCCGGGATTCAAGCCGCGGCGCGTCCGGTCAAAGTATCCAACCCGCTGTCGGCGGAACTCAGCGAGCTGCGGGTCAGCCTGATCCCGGGCTTGATTGCCTCGCTCAGGTTCAACTTGAATCGCGAGGCGCGCGCCTTTCACGCATTTGAAATGGGCAAGATCTTCCGCATGGGCGGCGATATCGCGACCGAACATCTTCAGATCGCCGCAGTCAGCTACGGACCCTACGCGCTCTCCGCGATCGGCGAGCACAGCGTGGCGGCGGGATTTTTTTCGATCAAGGGAATCCTCGAGACATACTTCGAGGCGCTCGGAATCTCGCCGCGCGTCGCGTTCAAGGCTCTCGGGCCGGCCGCTAGCGACACCCCATTCCTGCATCCCGGGCGCAGCGCTATCGTTACGCTTGACGACAACGCAACGCCGATCGGTTTGATCGGCGAGCTGCATCCGGCGGAGGCGATGCGGCTGGACCTGAGCGAGCCGTGCGCGCTGTACGAACTTGACTTGAGTAGTCTCATTGCCTATGGTTTTTCGCCGCGCAAAACTTTCCAACCGCCGCCGAAATATCCCGCGATCAGGCGCGATCTGGCGCTGGTGCTGGATCGGAATTTCCCGGCGGATGTGGTAGTCAAAACTATTCGGGAGTGCGGCGCGTCGCTGCTGGAGAGCGTCGAGGTCTTCGATGTGTACGAGGGGACGGCGGTGGCGGCCGGAAAGAAGAGCGTGGCGTTGGCTTGTCGTTACCGTGCAAAGGATCGCACGCTGACCGATGAGGAGGTTAACCGCATTCATGCCGTGCTGGTCGAGCAGGCGCAGATGCGATTAGGGGCGGAGTTGCGGCAGTAGGAAGCGTGCCTAACGCGAGCGGGTGGGGGATCGTTACGCCGCAGGGCATGACCAAAGCCGATCTGGTAGATCTGATCTACGAGCGGGTAGGCTCCTCGAAGAAGGAAGCCTGTGAAGTGGTCGAAGCGGTGTTCGCGATCATCAGGGATTCGTTGCGCCACGGTCAGAAAGTGAAAATTTCCGGCTTCGGCACCTTTCTCGTCAATCAAAAACACGCGCGCCGCGGGCGCAACCCGCAGACCGGCGAGCCGATCACCATCGACTCGCGCCGCGTCCTCTCCTTCAAGCCGAGCCAGGTGTTGAAGGACCGCGTCAACAACGGCTCCAAGCCGGGGATATGACGTCGATGCCGCGCCCGCGCCAGCCATCGGTTCGGCGGCGAAAACCGAGTTCGGAGGCGCCCGCGACGATGCCGCTGTTCCCGGAGCGCGGCTTGAAGATCGGCGAAGCGGCGCGCGCGCTGGGCGTCGAGACCTACGTGCTGCGCTTCTGGGAAACGCAGTTCCCGTTCCTGAAACCCAAACATACGCGCACCAAGCATCGCTTCTACCAGGAAAAAGACCTCGACGTGCTGCGCCTCATCAAGCGCCTGCTGCACGACGAAGGCTTCACGATCGTTGGCGCCAACAAGCACATCAAGGAGTTCGGCCTCGACGCGCTGATGAGCGGCAAAGCGGCCGCGAAGCCGGCGCCGGCGTCAGCGGAACGCGCATCATCGCAGTCGCCGGGAATCGACGGCCAGGCCCGCCGCGTGCTGAATGAAGTTCGCCGCGATCTCGAATCGATCCACAAAATTTTAGAAGACTGATTCTGTTTTCTCGTCCCGCCGCTCGCGACTTTAGAAAAAAGCTTCAAAGCGGGCTTCCATGATTGATACACTTTGCAATGCGAAGGAGGTGTACCGATGCCCAACATTGAAAAGTACGAGAATCTGGTTCTCGGTAGCGGCGGATCCGGCAAGTTTATCGCGTGGACCATGACCGGGGCCGGCCGTCGCACCGCGATGATTGAACGCAGAGCGATTGGCGGCGCGTGCCCTAACGTTGCCTGTCTTCCCAGCAAGAACATGATCTACTCCGCCAAGGTCGTCTCACTCGCGCGGCGAGGCGCGGAATTCGGCCTCAAAACCGGGGCGCCGAGCGTGGACATGCAGACCGTTCAGCGACGCAAGCGGCTGATGGTCGAAGGGCTGCGTCAGATGCACCTCGATGCCACCACGAAAAGCGGCGCTGAACTGATCATGGGCAACGCTCGATTCGTGGCTCCGCGGACCGTGGAGATTGATCTCAATAACGGTGGCAAAAGAACTATCTCGGGCGACCGCGTGTTCCTCGACCTCGGGTCGCGCGCGACCATACCCGAACTGCCGGGACTCGCGGCCGCGAAACCGATGACGCATGTGGAGACTCTCGACCTCGACCGACTGCCTGAACACCTCATTGTGCTGGGCGGCGGCTACGTGGGTCTTGAACTCTCGCAGGCGTTTCGGCGGTTTGGCTCGCGGGTGACAGTGATCGAAGCCGGTCCGCAACTCGCCAGCCGCGAAGATCCTGAGATTGGCGCTGCGCTGAAGGATTTGTTTGTCGACGAGGGAATCGACGTTTTACTTGAGGCCGAGACTCGCCAGATCGAGGGACGCTCCGGCGATCGCGTCCGGGTCCAAGTGAATGACGGTGGCGGCAAACGCACCGTCGAAGGCACCGACCTTCTGGTTGCGACGGGCCGAACGGCGAACACCGATGGAGTCGGGCTCGAGCTGACTGGCGTCCAGCTCGACGAGCACGGGTTCATCAGAGTCGACGAACGGCTGCAGACTACGAGCGATAACATCTGGGCGATGGGCGATTGCGCGGGCAGCCCGCAATTCACGCATGTCGCTTATGACGACTTCCGCATCGTTCACGACAACCTGAACGGTGGCAATCGAACCACGAAGAATCGCCTGATCCCGTTCTGCATGTTCACCGATCCGGAACTGGCGCGAGTCGGACGAAATGAGACTGAGGCTCGTCGCGAAGGAATCGAATATCGGCTGGTCAAGATGCCGATGGCTGAAGTGCTCCGGACTCGAACAGTGTCAGAGCCGCGCGGCCTGATGAAGATGCTGATCGCAAAGGACAGTGACGAGATTCTCGGCTTTACCGCGATGGGATTTGAAGCAAGCGAACAGATGGTCGCGGTGCAGACGGCAATGCTCGGCCATCTGCCTTATACGGTTTTGCGCGACGCGATCTTAACTCATCCTACGATGTCAGAAGGGTTGACCGAACTACTTGCTAACGTTCCGGCAAAGAGCACGCGAACGTCAGCCTGAAGACTGCATGGAGAATCGAGATGAATAAATTAACGGGTAAAGTGGCAATCGTTACCGGCGCGTCAAAGGGAATAGGAGCCGCCGTTGCCAAAGCGTTGGCGGAAGAAGGTGCGGCAGTTGCGGTGAACTATTCCTCAGGCAAAGAAGGAGCGGAGCGCACGGTCTCGGAGATTACGAACAGTCGCGGCAAGGCGGTGGCGATCCAGGCCGACGTCTCCAAAGCGGCCGACGTGAAGCGACTGTTTGAGGAAACGAAGAAGGCCTTCGGCTCGGTCGACGTGCTGGTGAACAACGCCGGGGTCTTTCAGTTCGAGCCGTTCGAGTCCATCACGGAGAAGGAGTACCGGCGTGAGTTCGACATCAACGTGCTCGGGACGATTCTTGCGACTCAGGAAGCGCTGAAGTATTTTCCGCGCAGCGGCGGCAGCGTCATCAACATCAGCTCGATCGCGAGCGAAAATCCTGTGCCGAATTCCGCTCTCTACGCCGCCACCAAGGGTGCAATCGATACGCTCACGATGGCGCTGGCGAAGGAGTTGGGACCGAGGAATATCCGGGTTAATACTGTCGCTCCGGGACTGATTGACACCGAGGGCAATCGCAGGAGTGGCTTTGTCGATAGCCCGGAGGGAGCTGCCGGAGCATCAGCTACTCCGCTCGGCGCGCGGTTCGGCCAGCCGAAGGAAATTGCTCCGGTAGTGGTGTTCCTGGCGTCGGACGATGCGGCATGGCTGACGGGCGAGAGAATCAGCGCGTCGGGCGGCTTGCACTGACGGTCGGCGAGTCCTTGCGGCGTCCGCCTTGACGCGCGGCTCAGCGTCTAGAGAACCGAACGCGTCGAACGGATCCTGAGAGACCGGCTCTGTTTCCTCGTTCTGCAACGGAGAGGATGAAGGCGGGGTCCTTGTGCAGAGCCAGACTTCCGTCGCGTGCGATTCAGGATTCTGCTTCTGCGTACCCAGCAACCTTGCTTGCGCTCTCTGTCTTTTTGCGCCTATGAACGCTCGGGAGGGGACCGCCCCGATGCAAGAGGTCGAGACACCGCCGATCCCAGGCGACGGCGAGCGCTTGGGGTCGCAAGCGCTGCTGGGAGCGGCAGCGGCCGTGTTCGCTCTCTACGCGATTGGTCTCGTAGCCTTGGGCACACCGCCCGGCGCAAGCGAGACAGGCGCACAGGTGGTGGCGTGGTTTCGCGAGCACGGTCACAGCGCGCGGTTGTTCGTCTGGGCGCTTACCGTCGCCACGCCGCCGCTCGCCATCATGTTTAGTCTATTGCGCCGGTTGCTTCCCGCGCCGCATCGCGACGTGTTCCTTATCGGCGTGGTCACCTACATGGCGGCGAGCGTGGTAGTTACGTGGACTTGGGCGGGGCTCGCGCTGCACGCTGACCGGCTTGAGCCGGCGACGGCCCGCACGGTTCTAGATGTAGCGGTGTTCTTCGGTCCGGTTCTGACCGGCGCCACCACAACCATGATGGCGCCCGTCACTGTGCTGGCGTTGCGCGGGCGCGCCGGGCTGCCGTGGTGGCTTGGCGCCTTGGGCGCGGTCGCCTTCGCAGAACAGGCCGTCGAGACGGTAACGATCTTTGGCTCGACGGGTTTTACCCAACCGGGCGGCGCTATGAACATGCAGCTGGGCGCGGGACTTACCTTGGCTTGGATGTTAGCCTTCGCGCTGTGGGCGGGGATCCGGGGTCGCGCGCATCATTCAGCTACGAAGCCATTGTCCATATAGAGAGTTTTGCGTAGGCAAAACTAGCGTCGGACGCCGGAGCGTCCTTCTAGGTTCTTCGCTCGTCTCGACGCGGACGAATGGAATTTGAGATCAGTCGGCGATGCGTTCTTGCGGGGCTAGCTGCGCGCGCGCTGGTTTGCGCGCGGGTGTGGTGACTTCCGCGGTCGCGGGCTGACGGATCAGCTTGCCGAGCGGTGCTAGATTCAGCTCGGTGGCGCATTCCTCGGTCGCGCGATGTGCGAGGCGTCCCGCCTCGACCATCTCGGCGGCGATGCATACCGCGCCGGCCATCGTGAGCGCTCCCAGCGCCAGCGCGATTTCAGGGATTCCCGCGATAGCCACAGCCGCGGCGCTCACCGCGCCCGCCGCCAGAGCTATCGTGGTGATTCGAGTGAGCTTCACTCGCGCCAGCACGTGATTTGTGACCTTGCCCGCCTCGTGCTCTTCGTCGGCGGTCTTGAGCTCGACGCGCGTCCACGGATTCGGCCGCACTTCGAGGTCGTAGTCGTTCCACCCCGCATCGACAATCGCGCCGTGTCCGCTGCGCGCGAACAGTTTCAGCATCCTGTCGATCAGGCGGTCGCGCGTGATGCTCTCGTCGTTCCAGTAGTCCAGCCGAACCGTACGCCTTAGCCAGTTGACGGACGGGCGCTGGCGCACGCCGTCTGCCTTCGCGAGTCCGGTCAGGGCTTTCGCCCGCGTCTTGTAGCGCGTCATCGTTCGCACCATCGGCCCCGTGTAAGCGAGATACGCGATTAGAAGTCGCGCGGTGAAACTTTCATGAGATTTTTCGAGCGGCGCATGCCACGCATAGTAGAGCGCCCAGATTGGCCCGAGCGCGAGCATCGCCGTGGCGGGAATGAGCGACACGCCAAGCACGAGCGACGCAACCAGCGCGACCGCCGAGAGCACGGTCCACTCCAGCGTCTGCGGAAGACACCTGGCCAGCGTCAGCCCGGGATCGAACAGCGTCTGCGCACCTGCGGAGGCGGTCTTCCACAGCACTCGTTTGCGGCTGCCGCCCGGGATTGTGCGCGCCAGCCCGGGAATCGTGCCGCGCCATGCGATTTGGCCCATCACGTTGAAGCGCCCGGGATATTTCGGGTAGAGCATCGCCTCGGCGCGTCCGTAACCGCGCTGCTGTCCGTGGTACGCTTTCACGGTGTTTCGCCGGAAGTGCCAGACGAAGGCGGCCGGCGAGAACCCGAGCTTGAAGCCCGCGTCCAGCATCCGCCAGCAGATGTCAACGTCGTCGCCCGCGGCCGTGAACTGCGGATCGAAGCCGCCAATCTTCGCCAGCGCCGCCTTCGAGAACATCATGTTGCAGCCCGCCAGATGCTCGGCGCGATCCTCGGCTACCAGCACGTGGCATGGAGCGCCCGGCGATGCGGCGCAGGTGGCTTCGATCCAGCCGTCCTCGTGCGGCGCGTAGTTCGGGCCGCCACATCCGTCGAAATGGCCTTCGACCATCGAGCGGACCATCAGCGTCAGCCAATGCGGATCGACGACGCAGTCCGAATCGGTGTATGCGATGATTTCGCCGCGCGCCGCCTGCATCCCGACGTTGCGCGCGACGCTCAGCCCCTTGTTGGGCTGGCGAATCAGGCGGAACTCCGGAAAATCCATCGAGATGTCGGCGGTGCGATCGCGCGAGCCGTCATCGACGATGACCACCTCGAAATTCGGATAGTCAAGGCGGCGCAGCGACTCCAGGCACGGCCGCATGGTGCGCTCGGCGTTGTATGCGCAAATCACCACCGACACCATCGGCGTCTGCACCGGCCGCGGCGGGCAGGTGCCGTTGAGCGTCACGAACGGCATCACGTCCGACGCGCGCATCATGCGCACGCCGAGCCAGTCGTGAGAAACCGGGGCAGGAACCGGCGCAGCAACCACGCCAGCCGCACCCGTGCCAAACGCCACTGCGACAGCTTCGTCCTGCCCCGGCGATGCATCCCTGAATTCGATCACCACCGGCCGCGCTTCCGCGACGTTGTGGAGGGCGACGACGAAATCGCGAATCTCGACCGGCGCGAGCGCAGGAATTTCCGCGTAGAGAAAATCTTCTTCCAGGATTGAAAGTGCGCGCGTATCCGGCCGCACCTTTATTCCAACCATCGCCTCCGGCGCGCGCCCCTTGATAGTCTTCACGAAGCCGCGCACCCGCCGCCGCGCGTTTTCCAGTCCGCCAGCGCGCAGCGCGTCCTGTCCGATTTCGCAATCGAGGATGTAACCGACGAGCGCCGGATGACGGGCAAAAATGTTTGCAGTATGCGCGATTCGCGAGACCACGGATTTCCATCCGCGGCGGCTGGTCAGCTCCTCCGCCGTGATCCTCAACTCGACCATCGCAACCAGTCCCGACTGGGCCGCGATGTCGAGGCAGGGTTGCGACTGCGCCTCGGTCAGCACCACGCCGGTGGTGTGCGCGCCGCGGAGATCGTCGAGCCGCTTTCTGAGTTTGATCTTCTGTGGGAAGTCGAGCGTTGCACTCACGTCAGCGAGCCGCATCGCTTTGAAAAAGAATTTCTGTCCTGCGCGGGAAAGGAATTTACCGTGTGGCGAGATGCGTTGCGAAGGGCTGGAGTTGGTAAGCATGGATGTCGGCGTTCCTCTCGATGAGGACCTAATTGCCAGAGCCATGCCATCGGAAAACTTAAGCGATTCTGAGGCTTTTTCGGCAAGCACCCGTCTCCTACAAACCAATTGGGTTGAGCGCTGTACGATTTGCGCCTCGGGCGGATTCGGCGCGTCGCGGCGCGACGGTTCGGACGGTGCAAAATCAGGCAGTATGCTGCCCCAATGCACACGCTAGATTGGTTATTTTGCGAATGTTATACGTCAATTGAAATGAACAATCCCGAAAAATCCTTCGACCGGGTTTTATCGAAATGAAACTATCGCTCGCCTGTGGATGCTGCAGACCGTCAAAATCCAAATCACATCGTGAAACCAACGACCCGCCTATTGAGGCGACCCCCGAAGAACTACAAGCGATAAGAGACCAGCTCGCCGAGATCGAGCAATCGCTTTCGCGCCTTTGGGGTCCGACAATCTGGAGCCGCACACCCGAGTGCATCCAGATTCGCGCCGAGGCCGCCGATCTGATCGACCGGCACTTCGAGGGCATAGTCGAACAGTGGGGCGATTCGATCGCCTACATTATCCACGGGCACTCGAAGTACGATCAGGAAGGCCGCAAAGACAACATGGTCAATTCTCTGATCCGCTTCGTCGACCATCTGCGCGATCCCGATAACGTTTGCACCTATGTTTATCTGCGCAGGCATTGCCAGGAGGGGATGCTCGCGCGGGCCAAGCCGTCACAGTTCAACACCATCCATATCGCTCTCAAGCAAATCATTCTCGATCATGTCAAATCCACGATGACCGGTCCCGCGATGGAACGAGTGCGCGACCTGATGGTTGCGGCAATCGACGAGCGGCGCCTGATGGTCTCGCAGTTCTACATTGAATCGCGCGAACGGCTGCTGCGCGAATCCGAGGAGAAGTACCGCAACACGATCGACCACGCGCCGGATCCGATGTACGAGATCGAGCCGCATACCTGGGTCGTGATCGGACTGAATGCGGCCGCCTTGCGGCTCCATCAAATGGAAGCCGACCACGACCATGACCATAGTAAGATGGATGTCATCGGGCGTAGGATCCCGGATTTGGTGCCGTCGGAGTTGCAGGCAAGCGTCATCGAAAGCCTGGAGCGGGTTTTGCGCGAGGGGTCGGCGCAGACCCAGGAATTCCCCGTCGGGCCGTTCTTCTTCGACGTAAACTCCGCGCTGATCACCTACGGCAAGAAGCAATTCGTGCAGATGATCCTGCGCGACGTCACGCAGCGGCGCGAGATGCTCGGCTCGCTGATCAAGGCTGAGCGGCTAGCCGCGGCGGGCACCTTCGCGGCAGGCGTGGCGCACGAGGTGAACAACCCGCTCGCGTCGATCTCGTCGCTGGTTCAATCGATCCTGACCGGCGAGCAGGACCCCGAGCGACGCACCACGATGCATACCATCCTGTCACAGATCACGCGCATCTCGAGCACGCTCAAGGACCTTGTGAATTTCGCGCGGCCCACCACCGCGCAACGCAAGCCGGTCGACCTCAACGGGCTAATCGCCGAGACGCTGCGGCTCATCACCTACAACAAACGCTTCAGCGGCATCCGGGTTGAGCCGATCCTGGCGCCCGATCTGCGCCGCGCATTCGCTGACGACAACGAAATTCAGCAGGTGCTGCTCAATCTGCTGTTCAACGCGGCCGACGCGTCTCCCGCCGAGGGCGCCGTGATCAAGGTGATCACCGAGAACCAGCGCGTCGGACAGGGTGCGGACAAATCGCGCCGGGTGTTGATCAAGGTGGTGGACAACGGTATCGGAATTCCGCGCGAGCATCTGGAACGCGTGTTCGATCCATTCTTCACCACCAAGCCCGCGGGCGCCGGCGTCGGACTCGGATTATCGCTGTGCCAGCGGATGATCCTGTCCAACCAGGGCACGATTCGCGTCGACAGCGAGGTTGGCCGCGGCACCGCGGTGACGATCACGCTCGGGGCGGCCGAGGAAGCGGCGCGCGCACAACAGGCGGCAGCCATGGCGGCATCCTGAAGACCGAATTCAATGAACAACGACGCATCATGGACCGCGCAGGATCGCGGACCTTACCGCCTGCTGATCGTCGAAGACGAACCGTTGATGCGCTCGATCATCGTGCAGCTCGCGCGCAGCGAGGGCTACGAGGTCACGGAGGCGCCGTCGGCCGAAGTCGCGCTGCATATATTCGAAAAAGAAAAGATCGATCTCGCGATCCTCGACCTTAACCTGACCAGCGGCGGCAGCGGGCTCGACCTGCTGCGTAAGATGCGCGAACTCGACCCCGAGGTGATGGGAATCATCGTCACCGCGTACGCCAGCGTCGAGTCAGCGGTCGAAGCGCTGCATCGGGGCGCTTACGACTACATCACAAAGCCGTTTGCGAACGATCACCTGAAGAAGGTGATGCGCAACGCGCTCGAGGGCAAGGCGCTGTTCAGGGAGAACCGGTTTCTGCGCCAGGAACTGCGCGAGAAGTATCGCTTCGAGAGCATCATCGGCAAAAGCGACGCTATTGAAAGCGTGTTCCGCGTCATGGAAAAAGTGGCGCGCACCGACTCGAGCGTGTTGATCACCGGCGAGTCCGGCACCGGCAAGGAACTGGTCGCGCGCGCGATTCATTTCAGTTCCGAGCGCGCCAACAACCGCTTTCTGCCGATCAACTGCGGCGCGCTGCCCGAGAACCTGCTCGAGAGCGAACTGTTCGGCTACAAACGCGGCGCATTCACCGGAGCCGGGCAGGACAAGGTGGGACTGCTCAAGGCCGCGGACAAGGGCACTATCCTGCTCGACGAGATTGGCGAGCTCCCGCTCGCGCTGCAGGTCAAACTGCTGCGCGCGCTCCAGGAGCGCGAGGCCTACCCGCTGGGCGCCAACGATCCGGTGGCGTTCGACGTGCGCGTGCTGTGCGCCACTAATCGCAACCTCGAATCCGAGGTCAAGGCCGGCCGCTTCCGAGAGGAACTGCTCTACCGAATCAACGTCATCAACATCAATCTGCCCGGTCTGCGCGATCGCCAGGACGATATTCCTCTGCTCGCCAACCATTTCCTGCGCAAGTACGAGAAGTCACTGTCGCGGACGGCGATGCGCTTTTCCAAAGGCGCGATGCGCCTGCTGATCAACTATGCATGGCCGGGCAACGTCCGCGAGCTCGAGAATACTATCGAGCGGGCCGCAATCCTGGCCGAGACCGACGTCATCCACTCGCACGATTTGCCCGACAAACTGCGCAGCACGTCGCCCGTGATGGCGAGTATCGAGAACACCGGGCTGACGCTCGAGGAGCTCGAGCGCGAGCATATCAAGCGGGTGCTGGACAAGGTCGAAAACGACAAGGTCAAGGCCGCGCAGGTGCTGGGGATTCACCTCTCGACGCTCTATCGCAAGGTCCAGCGCTACCACCTCGACGGCGACACCCCGGTGCATCAGGAGCCTGCGCGCTCGGCGTGAGCGGCGGGAATAGACGTGGCAATCCGGTAGTCAAGGATATAGACTTTTGAGTGGCTGACCGGATGGCGGCCGGCCCGGAGAAAAATATGGACCTCTTTGCGCCAACTCACCTGCTGATCATTTTGCTGATCATTCTGGTTATCTTTGGCCCCAGCAAGCTTGGCGATGTCGGCGGCGCGATGGGCAAAGCGATTCGCGATTTTAAACGCGCGATGAACGAGCCTGACGATGCGGCCAAGACGGTAGCCAAGACCGACGACGCAAAGGCCGCCGAGACCGTAAAGCCCGACAAAGTTTCCTGACCCACCACGATCCTCTGACCACT
Organism: Binataceae bacterium (SeqCode); assembly: GCA_963789715.1. Taxonomy (GTDB): domain Bacteria; phylum Desulfobacterota; class Binatia; order Binatales; family Binataceae; genus Binatus. The sequence continues at coordinate 156,403 of CAWBLQ010000005.1, forward strand.
CCGACAATTCGCTCGCCGCATCTTTGATGACGCGCGTCATGAACGCGCGAGATCTCTTCGGCTACGCTCAGGATGAGCGGGAACCATTCATGTTGAGAAGGTTTCTTATGAAACGATACGTACTGACGGGTGCGCCCGGGTGCGGGAAGACTTCGATCATACGATGGTTGGAGGTTGCGGGCTACCTGGTTGTGGAAGAGGCCGCGACGGACATTATTGCCCTGCGGCAAGCGCAGGGTATTGCTGAACCACACACACACGCTTCTTTCATCGACGACATCACGAATTTGCAGAGGTGGCGACAGATGCAGGCAGCTGACCTGACGTCAGCGGTGCAATTCTACGACCGTTCGCCGCTATGCACCTATGCGCTCAGCGTCTGGCTTGGCTTTCCCATCTCGATAACTTTCGCCAATGAGATAGAACGAATAAGAGAAGAACGGATCTACCAACGGCAGGTGTTCTTTGTCGAGAACCTGGGATTCTGCGAACCTACCCAGGCAAGAAGAATCAGCTTTGAGGATTCTTTGCGGTTTGAAAAGGTTCACGAAGAGACCTACCACGCTTTCGGCCACGAACTTATAAGAGTCCCGGCTCGTGACCTATCGAGCCGAGTCGAACAGATTAAGGGATGTGTCTTAGCTTCTGCTTAGCTATGCGCGGGAGACGTTCGCAGTCGCCGGGCTCAATTGAAATCCAGATCGCTCCAGGTAGCGGGCGGGAAACCGGCTGTTAAAGATGAACCCGAGAATCAACAACGCCATCGGTATCGCGAATCCGAGTCCTAACTGGCCGAAGAGCCCGCCGACGATGACACCTATCGCGGCAAGGCCGACGTTGACCGTCATCAATCCGCACCAAACGAGCGTCATCACAAGATTGAGCCGGATGAAAGTCGGATGATCCCAAAACTCGGGCGGCGCGTTTTCGCGAGCGTAGGCCGCGGTGAACGGACGGCCAATCGCGACTGAGGTCCAAGCCGCAAGCGCGAAGCACGACCAGACTACTACCGCGTTGTAGATGGGGAACATGGTCCAGCGCATCGTTACTGTCAGGACTGACGCGATAGCGAAGAAGGTCAGCATGGTCCAGTCCATCAGTTTGATCGAGCTTCCGCGGCGCAGCATCGCGGCCAGATATATAAGGCAGAGGATTAGCCCGCCGCCAGCCGCCACGCGCCAGTGATTGAAGCCCGAAGCAAAGCCGTAAAGGATCCAGGGCGCGAACGCTAGCAGGCGCGTCGCAAGGCCCGAAGATTCTTTCTGTTCCTCCACCTGCGCGTCCTGCTTAACTGACAATATTCAAGCGGCAGGCCCGCCGCGACGCTGGTTCGCACCGCACAGGTCTGCCGCTCCGCACTCGAGACCGGTTCCTAGTAGTTGCTGGTGCTGGTGCTCGAGGAGTGCTCACTCGAGTTGCCATTGGGCGAGCTGTCGCTCGATGAGGATGCGTGGTGTTCGCTGGTCGTGGTGGAAGGCGGCGCGACTACTACAGGAGCAGCCACCACAACCGGCGGGGCAGGTGCAATCATGACCGGGGCCGCGTAAGCGACCGCCGGGGCCGGCGCCGAAGTTGAGGTCTGGCTGGTCGAGCTTGTGGTGTCAGTGGTTTGCGCGAATCCGACGGCTACGCTGCCGAACAGCACCGCGATACCAAAAGACAACGCTGCGGTCTTCAATGAGTGTTTCACAATAGGGTCTCCGTTAGTTCTTCGTATGATTGGTTCGCCTTCAGAGTAAGGACGCATTGATCTAAAGGACAAGGACGTAGTCGGTTTGATCGCAGTTTTGAGTGCTATGGAGAACGAGCGGCGGCCATAATCAGACGCCGCGCGCGAGAGGGATTTCATCGGGGTACTCTTTCCCGCCCTTCTAGGTACTTTTTCCCAGCGATCCAGGTGATTTTCCAATTCACCTACCCGCCCGTTTGCTGCAACGTGGATAGCAATTGGCACGCATAGCTCGCACTGAAAATTTATTGCTCAGCGAAGCCAGCCAGGCGGAAAGAAGCGGTTGTCGAATCTGTCAAATAATGGTCACGCGCCCGCTACAACCGCCGAGTCGGCGGCCGGCGAGGGAATCCGCTCGACAATGCAGGCGGGTCAATGGGAGCAGGGCCTGCATATGGAGGCGCTGGCCAATCTTGCGCATGAACTTCGCTCGCCGCTGCAGGCGATTCTCGGCTATCTCGACATCCTGCGCGACGAGGTGAGCGCGGCGCTGGACGATCGGCACAAGCAGATTATCGAGCGCATGAACGCCAACGCGCATGACCTGGCGCAGACGGTCGAAAACGTGATGGACTTTTCAGTCGCGGACGCAATGGCGGAGGCGGAGGACGAAGAGGAGATCCGCTTGCACGATCTGATCGGAGACCTCGCACCGGCGCTCGAAGCCGCCAACGATTCCAAGGGCCTGGAAATAAGATTCGATCTCGAAGCCGCGCCCGCTGTCTTTCGCTCGCGGCGCCGGCCGATTAAGTCGATACTGGTCAACCTGGCGGTCAACGCGATCAAGTTCACCGGGCAGGGCAGCGTCACGATCGCGATTCGCCTTGCCGTTTCAGCCAACCTCGGCGCCGCAGTTGAACTGGAAGTCCGTGACACGGGACCAGGTATCGAAGCCGAGCTGGTCGCGCAGGCTTTTGAGACCTGCGCTCAGCTTTCGCACTCGAGCATCCGCAGTCATCGCGGGATGGGTCTGGGGCTGGCCGTGGTTCAGCGCAATGTGGAAGCGCTCGGCGCAAAACTTATCGTCAAGACCGCGCTCCACCGGGGCTCGGCCTTCGTCGTGATAGTCCCGATCGCGAGCGCTAATGCCGAAGCTCCTCATCCAATTCGCACGTGAGCGAACTCATCCCTTCGACGCTTAGTCGTGCGTTTCCGCGACGACGGTTCTAACAGGGACGAAGTCCCGCATCTTATCCTGATACTGAGGTGCAGGGGTTACCCCTGCCCAAGGAAGTGTGAAACCCACGGCGGGTTTCACTACAATCAAGTTCCCCTTGTGCTCGGTGTCTGCTCAGCGATAGTGACGCATCAGGCCGACCACGACGCCGCGAATCGCCAGGTCGCCTTCGGCGACCATAATCGGCTGCATCCTGGAGTTGGCCGGCTGCAGGCGGACCTGTCCGCCCGATTCACGGTAGAACTTCTTGACGGTTGCCTCGTTGCCGATCAGTGCGACGACAGTCTCGCCGTTGTCGGCGCTGTCGCGGCCCTCGACGATTATGTAGTCGCCGTCGCGGATGCCGTCTTCGATCATCGAGTCGCCCTTCACCCGCAGACAAAATGTGTTGTCGCGCCGGATGAAGTCGTCGGGCACGCTGATCGTTTCGTTGTTCTCCACCGCCTCGATGGGCGCGCCCGCCGCTACGGTGCCGAGCAATCGGATCGCTGTGGGCGCTTCGTGCTTCTCCGACGCCGCCACCTCAAGCGCGCGGCTGTGATTGTGCTGGCGCTTGATGAACCCCTTTTGCTCGAGGTTGTGCAGATGCTTGTGCACGGTGGCGAGCGACGACAGGCCGAAGTATTGGCCGACCTCGGCCAGCGTGGGTGCATAGCCGTGTTCGCTGATATAGTCGTTCAGGTAGTCAATCAGCTGCTTCTGCCTCTTGGTAAGCGTCGCCATTGAGCTTCTCCCTTACTCTACGACACGGTATCAGATGATGGCGAAAATCCGGCGAAGATGCAAGCGCGGAGGCTGCGATGATGCGGGGGCGGTTTCGCGGCCTCGACACACCGCATAGTCTCAGTTACGACCTGAATCCGATGGCGAAACTGCGAATCCAATTCGAAAACGGCGATCCCGAAAAAGTGATCGAGTTCGACCCCGCCAAGGCGCCGTTTCATCATGACGGCAGGCCGGGCTCGATTCTCGATGTGATGCTCGGGCACGGCGTCCATCTTGAGCATGCCTGCGGCGGCAATTGCGCGTGCACGACCTGTCATGTGATCGTGAAGCAGGGCTTCAACAAGCTCGGCGAGTCGAGCGAGCAGGAAGAGGACCTGCTCGACAAGGCGCCGGGGCTCACGCCGACGTCGCGGTTGGGATGCCAGGCCGTCATCGAGGATCCCGACGCGGAAATCGTGGTCGTGATCCCGCGCTACACGATTAACCAGGTCAGCGAGGCAGCCGAGGAATGACAAGCGCCCCGCCTCCCGCCGGCGCAAGCCAGCGCGCAACGCTGAATGCGCGGGTCGAGAGAATTTTCGATCACGCGGCGGACACGCGCTCGCTTTTTCTCTCGCTCACCAGCGGCAAGCATCTGCGATTCATCCCGGGCCAGTTCATCTCGATCACGATTCCGCTGGGCGACGAAACGCGCTCGCGTCCCTACTCGGTCGCGTCCGACCCCGAAGACCGCGGCCCATTCGAGATTTGCTTCAATCGCGTCGCCGGCGGGCGCGGCGTCCAATGGATGTTCGAGCGTCGGGTCGGCGACACGATCGATTTCAGCGGGCCGTACGGCACGTTCACCATCGATCGGGCGCCCGCGGCGGAAGCAGGCTTTATGGCTGAGGGGACGGCGATCGCGCCGATTCGCCCGATGCTGAGGCGGGCGCTCGAATCATCGCCGGCGCCGAAGATCCATTTGATTTACGCGGCGCCGGATCGCGAGCATGTCCTGTACGCCGCTGAACTCGGCGAGCTCGCGCGGACCGCGCCGGGTTTTTCGTACGAGACCGTTATCGCGCCTGCCGAAGAAATTTACGATCGGCTGCTCGAGTTGGCGCAGGCGCGATGGGTCATCGGCGACGCCGATCGCATGCGCCACTTCTATATCTGCGGGGTCGGCAAAGGCGTTATTCGATTGCGCGACCTGCTGCGCGGGGCAGGCTACGAGCGTCGCGCCGTGCATTACGAGCAGTGGTGAAGTTCGGCGCTACTTCGCCAATGCTTTGCGCAGCGCCGCGGCGGACTCGTCGATCGCCAGCCGGCCCTTGTCGAGCGCCTCGTACATCGAAAAGAATCCGTGGATCATCCCCTCGTAGCGTGTGACGGTCACTGGAACGCCGGCGGCGCGCAGCTTCTCGCCGTAAGCCTCGCCCTCGTCGCGCAACGGATCGAATTCCGCGGTGATGATCAGCGCGGGCGGCAGCCCCTTGAGGCTCCTGGCCAGCGCGGGCGCGACGCGCGGATCTTTGCGGTCCGCCGCGCTGCGCAGGTAATGCTTCCAGAAATAAATCACGTCGTCCTTGGTCAGAAAATAGTCGGTGAAAGTCTTGTGCGAGTAAGTGTCGAGCTCGGCCTCGGTCGCGGGATAGATGAGCAGCTGGAAGGCGATCTTCGGGCCGCCCGCGTCGCGCGCGAGCTGTGCGATGACGGCCGACAGGTTTCCACCCGCGCTGTCACCGCCGACCGCCAGCCGGTTCGCGTCGACGTTCAGCTCTTTGGCGTGCGCGGCGACCCACTTGGTCGCGGCAAAGCAATCTTCGACGCCGGCGGGAAATTTATTCTCGGGCGCGAGCCGGTAGTCGACCGACACAGTCACGCAGCCGGCCTTGTTGGTGAGCTCGCGGCACGGTCCGTCGTGGGTATCGAGTCCGCAAATCACCCATCCGCCGCCGTGGAAAAATACCAGCACCGGAAACGGGCCCGAGCCGTCCGGAGTATAGACTCGAATCGGAATCTCGCCGGCCGGTCCGGGAATTTTGCGATCCTCGACCCTGGCCACTTTTGCGGCTCGCTCCGGCGGCACTCTGAACATGCCGGCAGTCAGGCGGCGCGCGTCGGCCGGCTCGAGCGAATGCAGCTTGGGGCCGGGCGCAGCGGCGAGTTGATCGATCAATGCCTTTGCTTGCGGGTCGAGCGGCATGGTTTTTCCTCCGAGTGAATCGTCGCGAGTATTCGCGGGCGCTGCTCGCACCTTTCTTAGACCGCATCGGTCGCCCGAGACAAGCGCCGGATGCTACGGCGCGAAGCGGGAAAGCACGCTGATCGCGCCGGGGCGTCCGTCGATTCTCACGTCGCGGGCGATCGCGCCTTCGCGTTCGAGTCGGCGCGCCGCGCCTTCCACCAGCGCCGGAGCGATGCCGAGCAGCCGTGCGATCGCGCGCTCACTGCCGAACGCCGCGGTCTCGAAATATTTGGCGACGATTGCGTAGGCCGCTTGCGTCCGCGTGAGCTTGCGGGCCGCTGCAATCGCGTCGGGCCATCGATGCTCCATCGTGTCCCACACGTAGCTGAACGGATCGGCGCGCTCCTCCACTTTGAGCGCGAGAAATGTTTCCTGCAGCTCCGCCATCGCGCGGTCGAACACCGCGCGCCGCGACGGCAGCGCGTAGCCGCTTGACAATTTCAGCACGCGAGTCTCGGCCGCGCCGCGCCGGGCGAGAGCGTCCATCACGAGCTTGCCGCAGTGCGACAGTCCGCCGCGCAGGTACAGCTTGCGATAGCCGCCCGGCTCGATTCGGAGCCGGAGAAACGCGCCCAGCATCGCGCGCGCGATGAAGCTCGGGCGGCGCGCGATCACCTTGCCGTAGTAAACGGCGCGGCGCTGTGGCAGCGCGTCCTTGATTCGCCAGGTCATCCCGATCGCGTAGTCGTGCTGAATGTGTTCCGGCATCGTGGGTTCGCGCGTTCCCGCGATCGCCTCGCGCAGGCACGGCACGCCCATCCCGGCGGTGAACCCGGTGCAGAATCCGACCTCGTCGATGAATTTGAGCGCGCTCTTCTCGCCGGTCACGCGCCGGCTCGCAACCCGCCTGAAGTGAAAGTCGCGATAGCGCTCGAGCGCGTCGAGGATATCGGTCATCCGGGAATTCGCTCGACGCAATCGGCGAAGACGCGGCGGTAGTTGGTTTTCACCGCGAGTCCGCGCGTGATTCCTTCCAGCCCGACCAGCGCGCGAATCAGAAACACGCTGTGGGCGGGAGACTTGTAGAGCCGATTCTCCAGCGCAAGCTCGCCGACCTTGGCCGCCTTGCCGACCGTATCGTATTCGAGTGGATCGACGGCGCGATCCACTCTCATCGGCTCGAACAGGATGTGAATGATCCTCACCATCGGCGCCGCATCCTGGCTGCGATCGAGATAGCCCAGCTTGACCATCGCCGCCGCCAGCGATTTGTCGTCGCCGCTCAGAATCGCGCGCGCGACCTGCACGTTGGCCTTGCGCACCGGTTCGGGGAAGCGCCGAATCGATCCGAAGTCGAGCACGCCCAGGCGCGGATGATGGCTCACCAGGTAGTTGCCGGGATGAAAGTCGGTGTGCAGCATTCCAAATTCCAGAATCTGCCGCCACGCGAACTCGTGAATCTTGAGCGCCACCCATTCGCGCAACTCGGAATCGACCTCGGGGCCCATCACGTCCGCCAGCGGATAGCCGTCGACGTAGGTCATCGTCAGCACGCGCCGCGAACTTAGCTCCTTGATGTAGCGCGGAATCATGATCTCGCCGTCGCCGCCGAAACGCCGGCCGAACTCCACGATGTTGCGCGCTTCGTTCACGTAGTCGAGCTCTTCGCGCAGGCGCTGTTCGAGTTCCCGGTACACCGCGGCAGTGTCGATTTGCTGGCGCATCACGTCGTGGCCGAGCGCCTGCAGGGTCCGCAGCAGCAGCTTGAGATTCTGCAAATCCTGCTCGACGGTATCCTCGACGCCCGGATACTGAATCTTCACCGCGACGTCGATACCGTCGCGCGTAACCGCACGATGCACCTGCCCGAGCGACGCGGCGGCGAACGCGGTCTGGTCGAAACTCCTGAATATCGCTTCGGGCCGCTTGCCAATCTCAATCCGAATCTGTTCCGAGATTGTCGCATAGCTCATCGGCGGCACGCTCGATTGCGTCGCGCGCAGCACGTCGAGCGCCTCGCCCGGCAGCAGGTCCTTGCGAATCGAGAGCATCTGGATGAGCTTCATGAAGGCGCCGCGCAGCTGCTTGGAGCTCTCGACGATTCGCTGCGCGTTGCGGATGTGAGTTTCCAGCAGTTCGCGATCGCGCGCGGGCGCGCTCAGAAACGGGCGCCGCAACTGGTTCCACAGGTAGCTGGAGCCGACTTGCGACGCGAGCTCGCCCATTTTGATCGCGCGGCGCGCGCGTCCGCTGGTGATTGATGTGCGCTTCGCCATCAGCGGCCGTCGCGCTCGATTCCGACGCGGTTGATCAGCGTGGCCGCCAGCGCCGCGCCGAAGCCATTGTCGATGTTGACGACAGTTACGCCGCTCGCGCACGAATTCAGCATCCCCAGCAACGCGGCCAGCCCGCCCATCGACGCGCCATAACCGACGCTGGTCGGCACGGCGATCACGGGCTTATCCACCAGGCCCGCGACGACCGAAGGCAGCGCGCCTTCCATGCCGGCCACGACAATCAGCACGCTCGCTTTGCGAATCACTTCGAGGTTCGCAGTCAGGCGATGGATTCCCGCGACGCCGACGTCGTAGACGCGCGCCACGCGATTTCCAAACAGCTCGGCGCACAGCGCGGCTTCCTCCGCGACCGGAATATCGGACGTGCCCGCGCTTATTACCATCACGATGCCGTGTCCCGACGGCCTGCGGCGCTCCTTCACCACCGCGCCGAGCCGGGCGTCGGCGTGGTACACCAATGCGCGAATTTTGCGTTTGACGATACGCGCCTTGTCCGCGGCCAGCCGCGTTATGATCAAATTCGTCCCCGCCGCGAGCACGCGCCCTCCGATCGCCGTGAGCTGACCGGCCGTCTTGCCCTCACCGAAAATCACTTCGGGAATCCCGCGCCGGACGCTCCGGTGGCTGTCGAGCTTGGCAAAGCCAAGATCCTGAAACGGCAGCTCGCGGAGGTCTTTGAACGCCGCGCCGGGAGTCATGCTGCCGGCGGCAACACCGTCGAGGATTTGGCGGATTCGCTGTTCGGTCATCGCCGCTTGAGAAGTTCGGGGCGGATCGGATGCGCCAGGGTCAACATCAGTTCGCGCACCGCGCGTGCGTCGCTGCGGGTGACGGTGATCGTCAGATCGCCCTCGATCAATTTTTCACCGGGCTTGGGAATGTGCCCGAGTCGCTCGACCACCAGTCCGCCGATGGTAGCATACTCATCCGCCTCCGAAAGCCTGAGGCCGAAGCGCTCGTTCAGTTCCGCAATCGGCGCGCGACCGACGACTGACAGCACGCGCGGACTGACTATTTTGGCCAGCTCCTCGCCAAGGTCGTGTTCGTCCTCGATATCGCCGACGATCTCCTCGATCAGATCTTCCAGCGTCAGAATTCCCGCCGAGCCGCCGTATTCATCGACGATCACCGACAGATTCTCCCCGGTGCGTTGCATCGCCACCAGCGCCTCGTCGAGCGGCATCGATTCGGGAAAGTAACTGACCGGCCGCATCACGTCGCTCACCGGGCGACTGAGATCGGGCGCTTGCAAAAGATCGAAGACATGAACGACGCCAACGATGTCGGTGATTCGACGCCGGAACACCGGGATGCGGCTGAATCCTTCGCGGCGGACAGTTTCGATTGCCGCCGCCAGCGAAGTTTCCTCCGGGATCGCATCGACTCCGACCAGCGGCACCATCGCCTTGCGCGCGTCGGCCTGCGAGAAGCGAAAGATTCGGCTGATCATCAGCTGCTCGGCGGGCAGGATGGCGTCGTGCGGCTGCTCGGATGCGTCGCTCGGACGTCGGCGCATCAAGCGCGCCAAATCGTCGCGGCTCAGGAAAACGCTCTGGGCGTCGGCCGGCACGCCCGCCAGCCGGCGCAGCAATCTGCTCAGCACGGTCTCCGCGTAGAGCAGCGGCGCGAGCACCGCGGCCAGCAAACGCAACGGCCGCGCCGCGAACAGCGCAAACGCGTGCGGATTTCCCAGCGTCAGGAGCTTCGGGATCGACTCGCCCAGCAGCAGCGTAATCGGCGTGAGAATGAACGGCGCGAGATACACCGTGTGCGGCCCGATTTGATGCAGGAAGCTGGTGAGCACGACTGCCGCAATCACCGTGGCGAGGTTGGTGCCGTTGAGCGTCAGCGCCAGCAACCGATCGCGATTGGCCAGCAGTTCGCCGAGCACTCGCGAGCGCTGGTGCCCGCCTTCGCTGCCGGCGCGAACTTTAAGATCGTCCGCTGAAACCAGCGCGATTTCAGAGGCGGCGAAAAACGCCTGCACCATGAGGCATCCGGCCAGCGCGACGATCAGTCCGACCAGCGTCATCGATGAAGCCTCACCAACTCGACGGTTGCGCCGCGCACGCGCTCGATGGTGGCCTCGAATTCTCCCAGCCTCAGCTTCTCGCCCGCGCGCGGTACGCGCCCGAGCCGGCGCAGGACAAGGCTGCTCAGCGTCTTGCCGCCGCCATAGACTTCAACAACCCGCGCCGGTGCGAGCGCGTCCGCCAGTTTGCCCAGCGCGACCGCGCCCGACGCTGCCCATTCATCGTCCGATATTTTGGTGAGCTCGGGAATCTCGCTGTCGAACTCGTCGCGAATCTCGCCGAATAGTTCCTCGAGCAGGTCTTCGAGCGTCACCAGGCCAAGCAGTCGGCCGTACTCGTTGACGACCAGCGCGATCTGAAAGCGCCCGCGGCGCATCTCTTCGAATAAATCGGCGAGCAGCTTGCCCGGCGGGACGAAGTAAGCCGGCCGCACCAGGCGCTCCACCCGCGGCGGCGATGGCTCCAGGCGCCGCGCGGCGAGGTCCTTGGCGTGAAGAATTCCGACGATATTGTCCTGACTGTGACGATAGACTGGCACGCGCGAAAAACTTTCGTGCGCGATTTCCGCCACCAGCTGCGCCACCGGCATCTCGATGTCGAGCGAGAAGATTCGCTCGCGCGGCGTCATCACCTCCGCCGCGCGCCGCGCGCCGAAGTCGAACACGCGATGAATCATCGCACGCTCGGCGGGTTCAACCTGTCCCTGGTTCTCGCCAAGCCTGAGCAGCGTCTTGAACTCAGCCTCGGAGACCGGACCCGGCTGCGGCGCTTGCTCCAGCGGCGTGAAATGCCGCGCGAGCGGATGGACAAAATCGGCGAGCACCGCCAGCGACCGCGCCGTGATCCGTGTCACCGCGGCGGGAAATCCAAGGGCGAACGTCTTCGGCGTAATGTCGCAGAACAAAAGTACGATCAGCAGCATCGCAGGCGCCGCGACGATCGGCCCCCATTTATCGCCGAGCCACGCCAGCAGAATGATCGTCGCCAGGCAGTCGGCGAAGATGTTGCACGCTTCGTTCAGCCCGATGATCACGATCAAGGACTCGAGCGGCCGGCGCATCAGGCGGTCGAGCGCGAGCCGCACGGAAAGACTCATCTGCTCGCGCGTATGCTCCATCCGCGCCATCGAGAACAGCGCGGTCTCGGAGGCGGCCAGCGTGGCGCTCAGCACGATGAGGATCAGGACCGAGAGCTGGAGGAGAAACATCATCGCTTCAGTCTAGCCGCGCGATCGCAGCTGATCCCATCCCGCGGCAATCGGCGCGCTGTCACCAATCAGGCTCACTCGCCTGCCGCGCACGATTGTGCCGATTCGCCGCACACCGACGCCCAAGCGGCGCGCCAGCGCGGATTCGCTGTGGCCGGGCCGCGCACAGAAGATCAGCTCGTAGTCCTCGCCGCCGGTGAGCGCGTGCAGGAGATTGCCGCCCATCAGCGCACGGTACGCCGCCGAGACCGGGATTCGCGCCGCGTCGATTTCGGCGCCGACGCCGCTTCGTTCGAGGATATGACCCAGGTCCTGCATGAGTCCGTCGCTCACGTCGATCGCAGCCGGCGCGGGCCGGAGCGCGGCCAGGCGTTGCCCGGCATACAGCCGGGCACACGGCCGGATAAATCGCTCGACGAGATATTTTCTCGCCGCGCGATCTTTTTTCGCACTGCCGCGAGACTTCAGCTTGCCCGCCAGGATGCGCCAGCCGAGCGCCGCATCGCCGAGCGTGCCGGTAACGAAGATCTCGTCGCCGGGACGCGCCGCATCCCGCCGCATCACGCCGCGGCCAACTTCGCCGAGCAGCGCGATCGTTATCGACAGCGCGCGTGCGCGCGTGATGTTGCCGCCGACGATATCTGTGGAGGCTTCGCGCGCCGCACGGCGCAGCCCGGAGTAAATCCGTTCGAGGGTTCGTGCCGCGATTCCCTCGCGCACGGCCAGGTTCACGACGCAGGCAGTCGGACGCCCGCCCATCGCCGCGATGTCGCTCAAGTTGACCGCGAGCGCGCGCGCGCCGAGCGCTTGCGGAGTGCCCCAGCGCAGGTCGAAGTGAACATTTTCGACCAGGCTGTCGATAGTAAACAAGGTCCGCCCCCGCGGCCGCGAAACAATCGCACAATCGTCGCCGGCGCCGAGGATCGTGCGGCGGCTGAGACGGATCCCCGCGCTCAGTCGCGCGATCAGTTCGAATTCGCTGGAGAGTTTGGCGGACGCGTCGGGCAGTTTGCTCACGTGGCGCGCGCTTTCGGCGGTTGTGCTTCAAGCGGAAATTCCGCGACCAGCGTCAGTCCCCGCCGGCCGTCGGTGAATCGGGCTTCGACCCGGCCTCCCGCCGCTTCCGCCATCGCACGCGCTACATACAGTCCGAGTCCGCGCGCGGCCGTGCGATTCCCGTTCTTGTTGGGGCGCTCGAACAGCGCCTCCATTTCCGGCGGTGAAAGAGACGGGCCGCTGTCGCTGACCTCGACCGCGATCGCATCGTTTCGCATCCCCGCGCGCAACAGGACGTCGCCAGTTCCTATCCTTGCGATCGCAAACGCCAGCATGTTTTTCACGATCCGCTCGAAATGCCGGCGATCGAGTTTGCACTCCGGCAGCCGCGTGACCTCGATGCGCAGATTCAGGCGTTGACGCCGCGCCTGCAGGGCGCAATCCTCCGCGACGTCGCTGAGCATTTGGTTCGGATCGAGCTCGACCGGCGCCGCGATAATGTCGTCATCCTGCGCCTCGTAATAGTCCAGCACGTTGCTCACCACCAGGTCCATGCTCCAGGCGGTCGAACCGATTCGTCCCAACAGGTCCGCCCGCTCCTTTGGGTTGATGTCGGCTTCCTCGAGCAGATTGACGTAGCCGCTCAGCGCCGCGACCGGGCTGCGGATGTCATGCGCCATCGTCGCGATCTGCGTCTGCCGAAACCGCGCTGCTTCCTCCAGGTCTTCCACTTGTTTACTGAGACGCCGGCGGTATCGATCGATAAAGATCGCGGTGTACTGGGCGAAGATCAGCGCTGTGACGAGCCCCATCCATCGGTACATCCCGTATGGCGTCTCGATCGGCACCAGGTACACGCCCACCGCGTAACTCAGCGCCGCCGTGAGATTCATCGCGAACTGCCAGCGCGTGCCCCAACTCACGAACGCCGCGGTTGCCAGCGGACACAACATGACCGACAGAAACCGCGACTCGGGGTCTCCCGTCTCCCGGCTGATCAGAAAAAACATCGCCATCAGAAACACGTTGTACAGGAGCATCCAGAGTTTCCAACGGCGTTTGAATGAGCGTGTCCAGACCAGGCCGAGGAACAGGCAGGTCGCGCCCAGGATAAGCCAGTGCAGGATTGTCCCCGGCGCATTCCTTCCCCCCAACCGCTGATCGTACACAAGGTACGCCAGCAGCATGAAGACCCCGAGCGCGCCGCCGAGTTTCAGGACTCGGATCGACTCCTCGTCGTCCTCGGTCCAGCTGAACTCCGAAGTGGCGCGCCCGGGCGCGGCTCGGGTCAACTCGGATGAGCCGTTGTCTTTGCTGTCCTCCGCCAATCAAGCCCCCCGGTATTCTTCCTGCGCCGGCTCCCGGAACCCTTCATGAGCCAGTAAACCTGCTTCAGCGCCGGATTTCATCAAGCGCCTCTTTCATCGCGCTCAACGCGAAATCGATCTCGTCCGGCATGATCGTCAACACCGGCGCGAGGCGGACCACGTTGTCCGCGTTGAGCGTCCAGTTCACGATCACTCGACGCGCCAGGGTCGCCGCGACAAAGCGGCGGGCTAGCGCCGCATCGCGAAACTCGATACCCACAAGCATCCCGAGTCCGCGCACCGCCGCGATTTCCGGCACGCGCATCGCCAGCAGCCGCCGCACGATCTCTCTCCCAATCGTCACGGCGCGCTCGCAGAGACGCTCGCGCACGATTACGTTTACGGCAGCCAGGCCGGCCGCGCACGAAAGCGGATGGCCGCCGAAGGTCGTGATATGTCCGAGCGGCGGATCGTGTGACAACGTGCCGAGAATTTCGTCGCGGCTGCACAACGCGCCCAGCGGCAGACCGCCGCCCAAAGCCTTTGCCATCACGACGATGTCCGGCACGACTCCGAAATGCTCCAGCGCGAACATCCTGCCGGTGCGGCCAAAGCCCGTCAGAACCTCGTCAAAGATGAGCATCGCGCCCGCGCGATTGCACTGTTCCCGCAGCGCGCGAATGAACCCCATCTCCGGAATGCGAACGCCGCCCTCAGCCTGGATCGGCTCGACGACCACCGCCGCGATCGTCGAATCGATTTCCTCAAGTGCGCCCTGGTCGTCGAACGGCAGATGCCGCACCGGCCCGGGCAGAGCGCCGAACGGCTCGCGCATCGCGCGGTTTCCGGCCAGCGCGAGCGCGCCCATCGTGTCACCGTGATATGCGCCGTCGAACGCGACGAAGCCCGCGCGGCCGGTGAACTTGCGCGCCACCTTCAGCGCACATTCGACAGCTTCCGCCCCGCTGTTGGTGAAATAAACGCGCTCGAGCGGCCGCGGAAGAAGCTCGACGAGCCGCCGCGCCAAGCTCACCTGGCTCTCGATCACATACTCGCCGTACACCATAACGTGCAGATGGCGTCGCGCCTGCTGCGCGATCGCTTCGAGCACCTCGGGATGGCCATGGCCGAGTGCTGACACGCCAATACCCGCGATGAAATCGAGATAGCGCCGCCCGTCTGACGTGACCAGCCACGCACCCTCAGCGTGCGATATCTCCAGGCCGATCGGTGCGTCGGAAGTCTGCGCCAGGTTCTGGCGGAAAAAGTTGCCCAGCTCGCTCATCACGATCCAACCATCATATCTAGGAAGGCGCCACCACCGTGGCGCCAATCAAGCGGCGGCGATTGCATTTCACCAGGCGCGCACACGTACGGTATGCCGGTCGCTCCGATCGTTGCGCGCAGGTCGGCCGCTTCGTTTTCGTGGCCAGCGACCGCCATCGCTTCGATCCGTCCCAGTATACCAGCGATGCGATCGCGAAACTCCCCGAGATCGCGCACCGCCGTCACGTGCACCGTCCTGAACCCCGGCGAAACTTTGAATGAGTCGTCCCCCACCGACTTCGGCGCGAACGCGGATGGGCGCGGCTCGAAAATCACCGTCCATTCAAGCCCGCGACCTTCAAATAGCTCGACCGGCTCGCCAGCAATCCGCCGCCAGCGCGCGCGCTCGCGCACCCCGCGTATCTCGGCCGCGTCGCGCAACGGGATGCGCGCCGGTGGCATTGAGTCCCTCAGACGTTCGAGCGCTGCTGACATTCGGATTGCCAGTTCGCACGCTGCACCGCCGTCGGGACTCACCGCGAACACATGATGGAGCGACAGGCAACCGAGTTGCTCGAACAATGCGACGTCGCGCGCCAGCAACTCCGTGACGCCGTGGATTCGCGCCGGAGTCATCGCGCCCTGCGCGATCACCGCGGCGCTGACCCGGCTACCGAAACCGATCACGTTGGGCCGACTCTGCAGCGATTCGATCGTCAGGTCGTCGCCGTACGCCACCACGCGCTCGCAGTTCGCGATCAACGCCGCGGTCAGGTCGGTGCGCGCGCGGCTCCACTGTAAAACCTCGATGCGCGCGCCGGCGTCGCGATCGACCTCAGCGAGCGTGCGCGCGAACTCCGCGAAAAATATTGGCTCGGCCGAAGCGGTTTTGACGACCACTGCCGCGCCCGCAATCAGCGCGATCGCAATCTCATGGATTCCAGCGCCGGCGACATTGCCTGCGGCGATGAAACCAAGGGTCTTTGGCCGGTGCATCCCGCCGCCGGCTGAGACCCGCGCGGCCATCGCCCGCAACGCCTCGCTGGTGAACGGTTTCAACAGCGCGTCGATCGAGTTTTCGAGCAGCGCAACGGAATATCCCGCCGAGTGCGCGATTGCGGCGATCGCGTCGCGTCGGCGCGTGTAATCCCGGTTGCGCCAGAGTTCGAAGGCGCGCGCCAACACGTCGGCCATTCGATCCGCGCCGAGGTTGATACTTCCCGCACCGCGCACGCGCGCGGCCGCCGATGCTATTTCCGATTTGAACAGCCGCGACGAATCGAGGCCTCCGTCGGGCAGCCGCGTTTGCGCTCCAACGGACTGCGTAGTCGCGTTCATCGCGGAGCCTCCGCGCGGTCCGGCGTCCTGCGCGCCGCTTCACCCGCCGCGAACTGCCTTATCCCCAGTGCGCAGCCGCGAGCTTCTCCTCCTGCCACTCGGCCAAGCAGGCGAACCCGCCCCCGCTCGATCCATCCCAAGTCTTCCGTCATGACGGCGGAGACCGAGGCGGCGTTGGCCAGATCGAAAAAGGTCAGTAGTCCGATTTCCCCGTCCGGCATCGGCTTCAACGTGATCGGATCCCGCGCCGTGACGCGCAGCCATGGCGGCGGAATTTTGTAGCGGTCTTTTGTAAGCTCTTGCGTATTCGACTCGCCGGGGCAGTTGAATGCCGTCGCGTCGTAGAGCTGCGAGCACAATTCCGTCATTCCGTATTCGTTGATAACCATCGCGGGCGCGATCGCAAACGATTCTCCCGCGAGCGCGATCACCTCCGAGGATTGCATCGGCACCGCCTGCCCCTTCGCCCCGCCGGTGTCCATCATTCGCGAACCCGGTGCGAGCCGAAGTCTGATTCCCTCGTTGCGAAGCATGGAAAATAGCGCCGCAAAGGCGGCGGTGGTCCCCAGGATGCAGACCGGTTCGCGCCGCGCCTGGCAGTCGCGAAGAAACGCGGCAGCTGCCGCAACGTCGACGCGGTCGCGCGATCCGGCCGCCAGATGCGTGCGCGTAGCGAACTCCTCGATACACCAACTGACCATAGCCGCCAGCGACGACTCCGGCATCGCGTCCGCCGTCGGATGCATCGCGAGAATCGCCATTCGGCGAGCGTCGGGGAACAGCATGGTGCGCAGATGAGCGATCGCAGAGGCGCGATAAATCTCGGGCCGCGCAACGATGTGGCGTCCCCGGCGTTCACGCCCCTGCGTGGTCCCGCTGGTGAGAAAAAAGGCGGCATCAGGGGATCGCGCGGCGCCGTCAATCGCAAGTTCGGCATACTTGAACGCGATATTGCTGACCGCCGGGGCGTCGTCCACGCTGCGCACCGCGCCGGGATCGACGCCGCGCCCCTCGCAATAGCGCCGGTAGGCATCCACCGTCGCGAATTGATGGCGAAAAACCTCCAGCGCAAGCCGCTCGAACGATTCCGGCTCGGGCCTGCGGATAAACGTTAGGACCTGTTCGTAGATGGACATCGGCTTCGCGCCGGGGTTGGGGCGGGGATGATCATGGCACCGCCGCGCGCGCTCATTCAATCCTGGCAATGGTGGGTCACCCCCGTTGTAATTAAAAATGTCTATATTTACGCGGCTCTTGAAATGTTCTACACTTCGCCTTGTGGTTGATGGCGGGGAGGCCTCAGCGGCGGCCAAAGGGCCGGGCAGGCGGGGCTTTCGGCAGTTAATAGCGCTTTATTAGATAATACATTGTCCAATGCACCCCAATTTGGGATGTAACCAAATTTGAGCTTGCGACGTACTTTTGCTAAATAGAGTACAATCGGTCACGGGGAGAACCATCTCGAAATGAAGAAATTCGCTGCCGGCGTGATGCTAGGCTTCGTGGCTAGCTGGGCCGTTGCTTTTGCTTCCTCCGACGTGACCCACAATGGCAACTTCTGGAACCGCCTCAATGGCGCCGCCAAAGACGGATACGTCAACGGCTATTCCGACGCGATGCGGGTCAGCGTCGGTAAACTCGATGTCCTCAATTCGGCCGCCGATCTGTTTCATTGGAAGGGCGCCCGCCGCATCATTCATCAGCTCTCGGGACAGCTCTCGATGGACGAGGTGAGTGCGAATCAGGCGGTCAAGCGCCTCGACGAGTTGTATTCGAATCAAAAGTACAGCGAGCTCGACCTCGGCGAAGCGCTGCAGACGCTTTCGATTCGCGCGAATGAAACCGCGATGCCGGATGCGCCGGCGAAGAGCGCGAAGTAAACCCGCTCGACTCCTAATCTGAGGCGGTCTCTTCGGGGCCGCCTCTTTTTTTCGCCGCACGCTCGAATGATCGCGCTTGAAACCGCGAGTCCGCGGTCCTAGCCTAATTCGCGGGACCTCCGTCGTGAACGCACCTCCATTTCTGCTCGAAAAAGTTCTCCGCGCCACGGTCGGCGTTCACTCGCATATACCGTCGACGCACGTCTCGACTGCGATTGGCCTCGGCACCGACCGCCGGGGCACCGGCGCCATCGTCAGCCCCGACGGACTGATCCTCACCGCTCACTATCTGCTACTCGGCGCGCAGAACGTGATCGTCACGATGCCTGGGGGCGAGCAACTCGAGGCAAAGATCGTCGGCAAGGACTACGGCACCGGAATCGGCTTGCTGAAGATCGACCGCGACAAGACGCCCTGCGTCGAGGTCGTGTCGGCGGAAAAGTGCGTCGTCGGGCAGGAAGCTTTCACCGTCTCGAGTCTTGGCGGCGAGAAGCGATGCGCCGATTGCGGCATCATCACGTATCTCGGCCCCTTCGACGCGGTCTGGGAATTCGTGCTCGACAAGTGCGTCTGCGTGACCGCCTCGTCGCTGAACATCGGAATGAGCGGCGGACCGATCTGCAATCTTCAGGCGCAGGTGGTCGGCGTTTCATATCTGAACTTCGCCGACCTGAGCCGCGCGATTCTTGGCGTGCCGGGCGACAGCTTCCTCGCCGTCCGCGACGAGCTGGTCAAACATGGCCGGCGCACCTCCGCGGCGCCGCGCGCCTGGCTCGGCGTGCTCTCGTACACGCTGCGCGAGCACGTTGTAATCGCGGGCGTGATGCCGGGCGGTCCCGGCGAGAAAGCCGGCCTGCAGCAGGGCGACCTGGTCATTTCGATCGACGACACCGACGTGAACGACCGGCGGGTTCTCTACGAGGCGCTCCGCAACCATCGGCCCGGCGAGAACGTCAATCTCAAGGTCCTGCGCAACAATCGCGTTTACCAGCTCGATATTCCCGCCATCCGCGCTGAAGATTACTTCGCCTAGTCTGAGGGAGCGTTTCCCGATGAATGAACAAAGCTCGCGGCTGCGCGATTTGCTCGCCGGCTCCGAAATGATCGTCGCGCCGTTCGTATTCGACTGCATCCAGGCAAAACTCGCCGCCGCCGCCGGCTTCGAGGCCGTATACATGACCGGCTTCGGCACCGCGGCAGCGCGCGGATATCCCGACCTCGGGCTGCTCACGATGACCGAGATGGTTGCCAATGCGCGCGCGATCTCGCGGTCCGTAAACGTTCCGGTGATCTGCGACGCCGACACCGGCTACGGAAATCCACTCAACGTATGGCGCACCGTGCGCGAGTATGAAGACGCCGGCGCGGCGGCGCTGCACGTCGAAGACCAGGTGTTTCCCAAGCGATGCGGTTTCCTGGCCGGCAAGCAGGTCATCGCGATGGAGGCGATGGTGCCGAAGGTGCGCGCGGCCTGCGACGCGCGGCGCGATCGCAACTTTGTCATCATCGCGCGCACCGACGCGCTCCAGGTCAACGGTTGGGACGACGTCGTGCGGCGCGCGCGCGCCTACCGCGAGGCGGGAGCTGACCTGGTCTTCGTCGATGGAATCAAGAACCTCGACGACCTCAAGCGCTACGCTGAAAAGCTCGGCGACCTGCCCCTGATTTACAATGGCGACTTGCTGCCCCTCGACGAGTTGAGAAAGTATCCCTTCAAAGTCACCATCCACATCGGCACGATGCTGGCGGCGTTCGACACGATGCGCACCGCGATGACCGAGCTGAAGCGCAGCGGCAAACTAAGCGTCGGCACCGGATCGGGCGTCTTCGAAGAAATGGTGCGCACGATGGGCGTGCCGGAATACCAGGCGCTCGAGAAAAAATACACCGAGTAGAAGTACTACACGTCCTTGAATGCGGCCTTCTTCTGCGCGGCCTCTATCGAAGCCTGCGCTGCCGCCAGCCGCGCGACCGGAATCCGGTACGGCGAGCACGACACGTAGTCCAGCCCGAGGCGATGGCACAGCTTGACGCTGGCGGGATCGCCGCCATGCTCGCCGCAAATGCCGATCTTCAATTTCCGGTTCGCTTTGCGCCCGCGCTCGATCGCGATTCGCATCAGTTCGCCGACTCCGACCGGGTCAAGCTCCGCGAACGGGTCCTTCTTGTACACGCCGGTGCGAATATAGTCGCCAAGAAATTTTCCCGAGTCGTCGCGCGAGATCCCATAGGTCATCTGCGTCAGATCGTTGGTTCCGAACGAAAAGAATTCCGCGACCGCGGCGATCTGATCCGCAACCACGCACGCGCGCGGCACTTCAATCATTGTGCCGATTGTGTATGGCACCTTGATGCCGCGTTCCTTGAAGACCTCGGCCGCCACCTCGCGAATCTGCGCCGCCAGGATGTCGAACTCCCGCCGCTCGCCGATCAGCGGCAGCATGATTTCGGGCATCGCTTTGACACCCTGCTCGCGCAGCTCGCACGCCGCCTCGATAATCGCGCGCGCCTGCGCCTGGTAAATTTCGGGGAAGCTGATTCCCAGCCGCGAGCCGCGATGCCCCAGCATTGGATTGACCTCGAACAGGCTCTGGCGCACCTGTTTCAAGTGCTCGAACGTGGTGCCGATTTTGGCTGCGAGATCGCGCAGCTCGTTGTCGGAATGCGGCAAAAATTCGTGCAGCGGCGGATCGAGCAATCGGATCGTGACCGGCAGCCCGGCCATCGCTTTCAGGATGCCGACGAAATCCTCGCGCTGCATTGGCAGGATTTTTTGCAACGCACGCCCGCGCTGCTGCGCGTTCTCCGCCATGATCATTTCGCGCACCGCCGAAATTCTCTCGGGGTCGAAAAACATGTGCTCGGTGCGGCACAGGCCGATTCCCTCGGCGCCGAAATCGCGCGCGATTTTCGCGTCGTTGGGCGTGTCGGCGTTGGCGCGCACGCCCAGTTTGCGCACCGCGTCCGCCCACGACAGAAATTTTTTGAAGTACGCCGGCATCTCGGGCTCAACCGTCGGCACGCGCCCCTCGATCACTTCGCCCGCCGATCCGTCGAGCGTGATGTACTCGCCGCGGCGCACGACCGCGCCGTTGGCCGACAGCGTGCCCGCGCCGTAGTCGATTTCCAGCGCCGAGACGCCAGCGACGCACGACTTGCCCATCCCGCGCGCGACCACCGCCGCGTGACTCGTCATCCCGCCGCGCGCCGTTAGAATTCCCTCCGCGACCTGCATCCCGTGGATGTCTTCGGGCGAGGTCTCCAGCCGCACCAGGATTACTTTGCGCCCGGCGTCCGCGACGACGACCGCTTCGTCCGCCGAGAAGACCACTTCGCCGTTGACCGCGCCCGGCGACGCCGGCAGTCCGCGCGCGATGACATGCTTTTTGCTCGACGGGTCCAGCCGCGGATGCAGAAACTGCTCGAGCTGTTCGGGCTCGACGCGCTTGAGCGCGGTCTTGCGATCGATCAGCTTCTCGTCGGCCATGTCCACCCCGATTCGCACCGCGGCCTGCGCCGTTCGCTTGCCGTTGCGCGTCTGAAGCATGAACAGCCGATTGCGCTCGATCGTAAATTCCATATCCTGCGTGTCGCGAAAATGCTTTTCGAGCTGCGCCGAGATTCTGAGAAATTGCTTATAGACGTCCGGGAAGCTTTCCTCGAGTGTCGCGTAATGCGCGACGCGCTCCGCCTCGCTGATTCCCTGGCGCGACGCCCATAAGCGCCCCGCCTTCAGGCTGATCTGCCTCCCGGTGCGAATGCCCGCGACGACGTCCTCGCCCTGCGCGTTCGGCAGAAACTCGCCGTAGATGCCTTTTTCGCCGGTGCCTGGATCGCGCGTGAACGCGACTCCGGTGGCGCAATCGTCGCCCAGGTTGCCGAACACCATCGATTGCACCGTGACCGCGGTGCCCCAATCGCCGGGGATATTGTTGATGCGCCGATACGTGATCGCGCGATCGTTGTGCCACGAGTCGAACACCGCGCCGATCGCCATCCAGAGTTGCTCGCGCGGATCCTGCGGGATGTCGCGCCCGACGCGCGCGCGAATCAGCGCGCGGAACTCGCCGACCAGTTCCTGCAAATCGTCGGCGTTCAGGTCGGTGTCGTTGCTGACGCCGCGCGCCGCCTTTTTGTGATCGATAATTTCTTCGAACGGATCGGCGTCGTTCTTGTTCTCCGGCTTCAGCTTGAGCACCACATCGCCGAACATCTGGCAGAACCGCCGGTACGAGTCCCACGCGAAGCGCGGGTTGCCGCTGATTTCCGCGAGTCCCGCCACCGTCTCGTCGGTAAGCCCGAGGTTCAGCACAGTGTCCATCATTCCCGGCATCGAAACCCGCGCGCCCGACCGCACCGACACCAGCAGCGGATTCTTCGCGTCGCCGAACTTGCGTCCGAGCGCCTTCTCGACGCGTGCCACGCTCTTCGCCACGCCCTCGGTGAGCCCCTTCGGATACTTGTGGCCGTGATCGTAGAAGTAGTTGCAGACCCCGGTCGAGATTGTGAATCCCGGCGGCACCGGCAGCTTCAGCCGCGCCATCTCGGCCAGATTCGCGCCCTTGCCGCCCAGCAGGTTGCGCATCTCGGCGCGTCCTTCCGCCACGCCTGCACCGAAAAAGTAGATCTCAGGATGAATGCGACCCATGTGAAACCGTTGCTCCCGTCTCCGCAGCCTCCGCATCGTATCGGGCGGAGAGATTTTGAATTTATGCCGAACCCGCGACGCTCTAGCGCGTCCAGCCGATTCGATTGCTGATCTCTTCGACGATCCTCGAGGCCGGCACGCGCTCCTGCGTCATCGAGTCGCGATCGCGGATCGTCACCGTGTCGTCTTCCATCGTCTGATGATCGATCGTCACGCCGTACGGCGTGCCGACTTCATCCTGGCGGCGATAGCGCCGGCCGATAGACCCCGCCTGATCGTAAGCGACCGTGAAATGACGCTTCAGGGCGTCGCGAATCGCGGTCGCTTTCTCGGGCTGTCCCGCTTTGCGCAGCAGCGGATAGACCGCGACCTTGATCGGCGCGAGACGCGGATCGAGCCGCAGCACGATTCGCTCCTCGTTGTCGACCACGTCTTCGTCGTACGCGTCGAGCATGAACGCGAGCATCGCGCGATCCACGCCCAGCGCGGGCTCGATCACCCACGGCCGAAAGCGCGTCTTGGTGTCCTCGTCAAAATAAGTTAGGTCCTTGCCGCTGAACTTCGCGTGTTGATCCAGGTCGAAGCTGCCGCGCTTGGCCACGCCCTCCAGCTCGCCCCATCCGAACGGATACAGGAACTCGATATCGGTGGTGCCGCTCGAATAATGCGACAGCTCGTCGGTCGCGTGCTCGCGGGCGCGCAGATGCTCGCGCTTGATACCGAACTTGACGTGCCAGTTGAAGCGAAAATCGACCCAGTAGCGATACCACTTTTCTTCTTCCGCGCGATCGGGACGAACGAAAAACTCCATCTCCATCTGCTCGAACTCGCGCGTGCGGAAAATGAAATTCTCGGTGGTGATTTCGTTGCGAAACGACTTGCCCTGCTGCGCGACGCCGAACGGCAGCTTGACGCGCTGGGTATCCACGATGTTTTCGAAGTTCGCGAAAATTCCCTGCGCGGTTTCCGGCCGCAGATAGACGATCGCGGCTGTGTCCTCGACCGGTCCCATGAAGGTCTTGAACATCAGGTTGAAATTGCGCGCCGGCGTCAGTTCGCCGCCGCACTCCGGGCACTTGCCGCCCTCGACGCGGTCGGCGCGAAAACGCTGCTTGCAGTTTTTGCAATCGACCAGCGGGTCGGTGAAATTTTTTAGATGCCCCGACGCCTCCCAGGTCCGCGGATGCTGAAAAATTGCCGAGTCCAGCCCCAGCACGTCGCTGCGGTACTGCACCATCTCGCGCCACCACGCTTCCTTGACATTGCGCTTAAGCTCAACGCCGAGCGGGCCGTAGTCGAAGGTGGATCCGAGTCCCCCGTAAATGTCGCTCGTCGGAAAAACAATTCCACGGCGCTTGCACAGGTTGACCAGTTTTTCCATCGTGACCGCGCTTTTGCTGGCGGGCACTGCGTTTTCCGCGGACAACAATTCCTCCTGAATCGCTCGTTGCGCCGGGCTCAGGCCAGGCTGATTATTTCGGCGGAGACTTCGCCGCCGCTTCCGATTTCCAGTATCGCGACCGTGCCCGGCACTCCTACTAGATTGCGCGGCAGCGTCGCGCTGCCCGGATTGACGACCAGCGTCGCGCCGAAGCGCTGCACTCCCTCGACGTGGCTATGGCCCTGCACGACCACGTCCACCGGCCCGCCGAATTGTGTGCGCATCGCGCGTGCGAACACTTCATCTGACGTCTCGTCCGGCGTCGGAATCGCGTGCACCAACCCGATTCGTACGCCCGCGATCTCGACCAGGTGCGCCTCGCGCACGCGCTCGTCGGGATCGAGGCGGTAGCGATGCCCGTCGAGGCCTTCGTCGCCGTTGCCGAGCGCCGCGATCACCGGCGCGATTGCCGACAGCTCGTCGAGCACGCGGTTCACGTAAACGTCGCCAGCATGCATCACGAGGTCGATCCCCGCGAAGACCTCGAAGACTCTCTCCGGGAGATGTTCGCAGGCTTCAGGGATATGAGTGTCAGAGATCAGGCCGATTCGC
This sequence comes from Binataceae bacterium (SeqCode), assembly GCA_963789715.1. Lineage (GTDB taxonomy): Bacteria > Desulfobacterota > Binatia > Binatales > Binataceae > Binatus. The sequence goes on from CAWBLQ010000005.1 coordinate 181,167, forward strand.
ATTACGCCTTGCTCCGGGCGCGCATGCCCGCCGAGCACGAATCGTGAAGCCTATCATGGCCCCGAATTGCCCGCAATTTTCAGGTCACCGACGTTTGCGCAATCTCGCGCACGGCATATGGCCGTTTTCCCAAGGCTCGTGCTAGAAGACCTGACCAGAATATGGGGCAACCGGCGCGGTCGCGCTTGCGAAGGAGGACTCTTCGATGCGAATTTCGACGCTCGTCATCTGCGCATTTACAATCGGAGCTTCGCTAGCGATCGTGGGATGCGGACACAAGCTGGTCGCGCACAACGGCGAAAGCACCGTCGCCGTGTATCCGGACGAGAATACGTTCACGAAATTGACTGACTTGAAAAAACAAGGCGGCGTCGGTGGGATGATCGGAGGCCTCGGCGAAGGACTGGCCGCTAAACAAGTCGACAACAACACCCCGGTGCGCATCATCAACAGCGACGACAAAGGGTCGCAAGTCGAAATCCTGGACGGCGCCTTCAAAGGCCTGCACGGCTTCGTCCCCGAAGACAACGTGCACTGACGACTTTATTGGATGGTGAAACCCGCGGTGGGTTTCACGCTTCCCTGGGCAGGGGTGACCCCTGCGCCTGGTGACAAGACAAAGATGCGGGACTTCGTCCCTGTTCGAACTTTCAGCGGGAAAGGGGCGCTGGACCTTCCCGGAAGCTCGACAGGATTTCATGCGGCGCGATATTGGCGCGGGCTGGAGCCGATCACGCCGCTCCGCTCGAGTTCCGCGATTTCATCGTCCGTCATGCCGAGCGTCTCTGCAAAGACTTGCCGGTTGTGTTCGCCCAGCAGCGGCGCGGGGGCATCGGCGCGTAGCGGAGTGTCCGGCATGCGCGCGACGGCGCCGGGATAAAGATGCGTCCCGACTACGGCGCGATCGATCGCGACGAAATACTCGCGGCTCTGGAGTTGCGGGTCGGCTATCACCGCGGGCGCCGGATTCACCGGCGCGGCAAGCACTCCGGCGTCGCGAAGGCGCGCTGCGCAATCTTCTGCATTCAGTGGAGCTAGAGCGCTCGACAGTTCCGCGTCGAGCGCGTCCTCGTTGGCTTTGCGAGCGGATGTGCCAGCAAAGCGGCTGTCGTCCGCCAAGTGCGCCATCCCCAGCGCGCCCGCGAGACTCCGCCATTGATCGTCGGTCTGACAGGCAAGCGCGATCCAGTTGTCGTTTCCCGCGCATCGATAAATTCCATGCGGCGCGTGCTCGCGATGGCGGTTGCCGCGCGCGGCCGGCAGCTTGCCGGTGAACTGATATTCGAGGATCGCATCGCCGACGAACGGAATCAGCGACTCGACCTGCGCCAGCTCGATCAACTGACCGCGCCCGCTGTGTTCGCGCTCGCGCAGCGCCACCATCAGCGCGAACACGCCGTGCAATCCGCCGACCGGATCGCCCAGCGCGTTGCTGAGCGTGTAATGCTGCCCCGCGCCGTCGTGGTAGCCCGTCAGTCCCGTCACGCCCGCCATCGCCTCGACCGTGTTGCCGTAGCCGCGCGCGTTGCATTCGGGACCGTCGCTCCCGAACGACGGCATCGAGATCATGATGAGCCGCGGATTGATCGCGCTCATCGATTGGTAGCCGAGTCCGAGCCGATCCATCACGCCCGGGCTGAAATTCTCGACCATGATGTCGGAGACCTTGACCAGCCGTTTCAGGATTTCAATTCCGCGCGCGCTTGCAAGGTCGAGCGTGACGCCGCGCTTGCCGCGATTGGCGGTATTGAAGACCGCGGCGCGCTCGATCGGCTGCATCGCCGGCGGCGCCATCGAAAGCGAACCGCGCCACCAGTCGAAATGACGCGTGTCCTCGACCTTGATGACTTCGGCGCCCATCTCCGCGAACATCTGACCGGCCAGCGGCCCCGCCCATCCCATCGAGAGGTCGAGCACGCGAACCTTGCCGTCGAAGATTGTGTTCATATTGTGCCCGCTTTGGTCAGCGTGTCGAGCACACTATCGTTCAGTCCCAGCCGGCCGCCGAAGATTTCGCGATTGTGCTCGCCGAGTTGCGGCGCCGGCCGCGACGCCTCCGGCCGATGCGACGTCAACCGCAGCGGAGTTCCGGGCACGCGAACCGTCCCGAGCACCGGATCGTCGATCGTCTCGAAATAGTTGCGCGCCCGGGTCTGCTCCCACTCCAGCACCTCGGCCACGCTCGGTATCGGCACGAGCGGAATCGCCCGGCGCTGGCCCTCGCGGTACAGCCACCTGCGCTCGCGCCCGATGAAAAATTCCTCGACGATTTCGAGCAACGCGTTGTTGTTGAGCATCCTGTTCAACGCGGTGTTGAACCGCGGGTCGGAAGCCAGCTCGCGGCGCCCCATCAGATCGCACAATCCTTCGAACTGCTTGTCGGTCACGCAATGCAGGCCGGCGTATCCGTCCTTGCATTTGAGCGTCACGATCAAAAACGGGCCGACCGCGAAGCGTTTGCCTTCGCGGCCGCGCAGCATGCCGCTGTACTGAAAGGTGACGGTCTCGTAGATCATCGTGGCGACCGTCGCCTCGAGGATCGAGACGTCGATATGCTGACCGTGGCCGAGCCCCATGTCGCGCGCCGCCAGCGCCTGCATCGCGGCAACGGCGCCGTACAGTGCGCTGACGTACTGCGCGAGCGAGCCCGGCGGCGTCAGCGGCTCGCGGTCGCGCTCGCCCACCGGAAACGTCCATCCGCCGCGCGCGAACAGCGCCAGGTCGTTCAACTGGCCGTCGCGCTCGGGCCCGTCCTGGCCGAAGTTCGAGATTGAAACGACCGACAGCCTGGGGAACTTGGCGATCAGCTCGTCGGGTGCGAGCCCCAGCGCGGCAAGAGTCCCGGGCGCGAAGTTTTCGATCAGGAGATCGGCGCCGTCGAGCAGCCCCGCGATGAGTTCGCGGCCGCGAGCATGCTTCAGGTTCAGTGTGACGCCGCGTTTGTTGAGATTGAGAAACGCGAACAGGCCGCCGCGATCCTCGCGGCCCGCGCGATGCGGCCCGAGCATCCGTCCGCTCTCGCCCCATGGCGGCTCGACCTTGACGACTTCGGCGCCCATGTCCGCCAGCAACTTGGTGGCGTATGGCCCCGCAATGAAGTGAGTTAGATCGACGACGCGAACGTCGCTGAGCGCGCGGTATCGCATGGGCGTAGTCGCAGCGATTCGAGCGCATCGAGCCGCACGCTGTCAAATTGAATCTGCCGCCGCTGTACTCGCGCGAGCGGGTCGCGCAGAATTCTGCGCCAGAGGCGCCAGTGAAAAATGCTAAGCAGCGCCCGCGGGCGAAGCTAGACCTTGGGCACTTCCATGCCCTTCTTCACGGCCGGACGCGCGCCGACCGCGGCGAGCCATCGCGCGACGTTCGCGCTTTCTCCAACCACGTCGGCTTTCGCAGCTTTGATCGCTGGGAAACCAACCACGAGCCACGGATAGGTCGCTATGTCCGCGATCGAATAGTCGCCCGCCATGTATTCGGTCTGCGCCAACTGACTGTCGAGCACCTTGATCAGGCGGGCGGATTCGGTGAGGTATCGATCGATGGCGTATGGGATTTTCTCGGGCGCTGCGTTGACAAAATGACCTGCCTGGCCGAACATCGGGCCGACGTTCGCCATCTGCCAGAAAATCCATTCAAGCACTTTCGCGCGGCCGGGATCCTTCGACGGCAGCAGCTTGCCGGTTTTCTCGGCGAGGTGAACGAGTATCGCGCCCGACTCGAACATCGAGACGCCCGCGTCATGATCGACGATCGCGGGAATCTTGCTGTTCGGACAAATCTTCACGAACTCCGGCTTGAACTGGTCGCCGTTACGGATGTTGATCGGATGGACCGAGTATTCGAGGCCGCACTCTTCGAGCATGATAGAGGGCTTGCGGCCGTTGGGTGTCGTCCAGGTGTAAAGATCGATCATGGTGATACTTCCTTTCTGCGCAGCGTGATCATTCGTTCGTATCACACCGCCTGATCGCAGCCCACCGTATTTCTGTTGCGCAGGAGTTGAGAGCAGAGGCAGAATCCGAATCGCGCGCAAATAGCGCGCTGCATAAGGACCCTCACCTTAATCCTCTCCCTGACAGGGAGAGGAAATACAGTCCTGAGCGACTTCGCACGAGGAGAACTGCCATGCAAAGTGTCGCCGAGATCGAAGCCAGTCCGGAAGTCCAGGACCTGCGCAATCGCGTTTCCGGTTTTCTGAGCGAGTTGATTTATCCCAACGAAAAAATTCTCGAGCGGGGTGGCGATGAATCTTCGCGCACGCTGAAGGCGATCCAGGCCGAGGCGAAAAAGCGCGGGCTGTGGGCGCTCGGACTGCCCAAGGAAATCGGCGGCGGCGGACTCGAGTTCATGCCCTACGTGTTCGTCAATGAAATCGTCGGGCGCAGCGAGCACGCGATCGCCGGACTCGGCACCCATTCCGCGCAGGACGCGACCATGCTGCACCTGTACGGAAATCCCGAACAGAAAAAACGCTGGCTCGCGCCGCTGGTCAACGGCGATATCTATCCCAGCTTCTCGATGACGGAACCGGAAGTCTCCGGCGCCGATCCGACCGGCTTGCGCACGCGCGCGGTGCAGGACGGCGACGAATGGGTCATCAACGGGCACAAGTGGTTCACCAGCGGCGCCAACGTCGCCGCGTTTTCAACCGTGATGTGCGTGACGGAGCCCGACGCGCCCGCGCACGAGCGCTTCAGCATGATCGTCGTTCCCACCGACACCAGGGGTTATCAGATCGTGCGGATCGTGCCCGTGATGGGCGAGACGTCGGGCGGGCACTGCGAGATAAAGTACACCGACGTGCGCGTGCCGCTGACCAACCTGCTCGGACCGCGCGGCCAGGCGTTCAAGATCGCGCAAAAGCGGCTCGGCCCCGGCCGCATCTACCATTGCATGCGATGGCTGGGGCAGGCGCAGCGGGCGTTCGAGCTGCTGGTGGATCGGGCGATCAATCGTCACGCTTTCGGCGGTCCGCTCTCCGACAAGCAGACGATCCAGAACTGGATTGCCGACTCCGCCGCCGAGATCCAGGCCGCGCGCTTGCTGACACTCAACGCGGCCGCGAAGATCGACGCCGGCGACGAGGCGCGCGTCGAAATCTCACTCATCAAATTCTTTGGCGCGAAGGTGCTGCACGACGTCATCGATCGCGCCATCCAGGTGCACGGCGCGATGGGCGTGTCGGAAGATACGCCGCTGGCGCGGATGTACCGTCATGCGCGCTTCGCACGCATCTACGACGGACCCGACGAAGTGCATCGCATGGTGGTCTCGCGGCGAATCGTCAGCGAGTTCAAGAAGGGCCGCAAGTGGGACTTCGGCCGCGGCATCGCGAGGAACGGAAAGAAAAACTGACCCTGAATCCGCGGCGCGATCGCTACAGGGCGTTCACGCCGCGCTCGCCGGTGCGGATCCGCACAACCTCTTCCATCGGCATGACGAAGATTTTGCCGTCGCCGATTCTGCCGGTGCGCGCCGCGCGCTCGATCGTCTCGACGACCTGCGCCGCCAGCTCGTCCGAAACGATTATCTCGAGCTTGACCTTGGGCAGAAAGTCCACGACGTACTCGGCGCCGCGGTACAGCTCGGTATGCCCCTTCTGACGGCCGAATCCCTTGACCTCGCTGACCGTGAGACCCTGCACACCAATACTCGACAAGGCCTCTTTGACCTCGTCGAGCTTGAACGGCTTGATGATCGCCTCAACCTTCTTCATAAGTCTCCTCTCGGTCCGTTCTCAGACTGGCCGCGCGGGACATATGCCGGCCCACCCTTCATCCTCCAATAACCATTCTCCCAAGCTGCCGATCGTTCAAGGCCCCCAATTCCGTCGCGTGAGGACGGTGCCTGCTCCACAAGGTCCGCCTACTTGGCGAAAAAAACCTCGCGCGCGTGATTGGTGTCGCAATACTCGCGCACCTCGGCAATTTTGTCGCCGTCAAAGCGGATGTCGAAGTGGTAGCGATTGTTGTATTTCTTGCCGTTGGCCGCGACGGTGTTCGACTCCGCCTGCACTGCGCAGTGGTCGCCCTCGCAAATGACCGTGTCGATTCTGAGCCCGAGTCCGCTCGGCATCATCGCCTTCAGCGACTTGACGAGATTCCTGAGCCCTTCGTGCCCCTTCATCGGCGCCAGGCCCTCCATCCGGGTCATGACCTGCCACTGAAAATCGTTGGCGATCATCGTGGCAAGCCGGGCCGGATCGGGGTCTTTGAACTCGCTCAGAAATTCAGTGGCTAATTCCTTCTTTTCCGCTGGTGTCATGGCTTCTCTCCTCGCTGTCTATAGACAGATACCTAGTCCTTCCAGCGGGATTCCGCCAACATCCAGCGTATTTGTCAACGCAAGCGCGATGCCAACGGGCACTGGCCGTTGCGATACGCATTGCCGCATCACAATTGTTCCTCGGCTCAACTCTCCGGAACCTCCCGGATGCTCAACTGGCGGGCGTCCGATTAATCGGCAGGCACTAGGGGGAAGCGGTGCTGTCGCGGCGCTTGGGCTGGAACCGGGGCTCCTCGCCCCGCGAAAGACGCTGTATATTCTCGCGGAAGCGAAACATGACCAGCGCCGTCATCAGGATCGCGAGCAGCAGGTAGTGATTCGGCAAGCCCAAGGCAGCGACGGTCGGCGGCAGCGCGATTGCCGCGCCCATCGAGGCCAACGACACGATTCGGAAAAGCGCAACAACCACGCCGAACACCGCCAGCGGGACCAGAATCGCCATCGGTGAGATCGCGAGCCAGACTCCAAGTGCGGCAGCCACACCTTTGCCGCCATGAAAGCGGAGAAACACCGAACAAATCGCGCCGATGAACGCCGCCAGTCCGGTCCAGGCGATAATTGCTGCCGGAAAGCCCGCCGCCTGCGCCACCATCACGGGAATCGCGCCCTTCAGCAGGTCGCCGGCGAACGTTATCGCGGCTGCGCTCATACCCCCGGCGCGCGCTACGTTGGTCATCCCGATATTGCCGGAGCCGACAGCGCGCGGGTCGAAGCCACGCATCCTGCCGACGATCACGCCGGTCGGAATCGAGCCAACAAGGTACGCGCCAACAATCAGGAGTGCTTCAATCATTGCGATGGCTGCGAAACCGCAGCACTACCGATGGGCAGGTCTGGCTTTGCGGAGGAGATTCACTGAAAAGATCGGGGTGACTGGATTTGAACCAGCGACTCCTGCGTCCCGAACGCAGTGCTCTGGCCAGGCTGAGCTACACCCCGTCTCCGGTTGCGCGTAATCGGGAGGATACACAGACGAGTGGTTATAGCATCCGAGGCGATACCGCGCGAGTGCGCTGGAATCGGGTACTAGTTTAAATCTTGAGAGGGGTGCGCGCGACCAGGTCGCGCATCTCGCTCATAATCTCGCCATAGTCAGGCTTGCCGAAGATTCCTGAGCCCGAGACGAACACGTTGGCACCCGCCGCCTTCACGTCCGCGATATTGTCGAACTTCACTCCGCCGTCGATTTCTACGTCGATCTTCAGTCCGCGCCGCTTCAACTCGCGCCGGATGTACCGCAGCTTGTCGAGCGCGGCCGGAATAAACTCCTGTCCGCCGAATCCCGGATGCACGCTCATCACGAGGATCATGTCGAGATGCTCGGCGAAGGGGATCACCCGGTCGGCGTCGGTCTCGGGATTGATTCCGATCGACGCGCGCGCGCCGAGGTCACGGATTCGCTTCGCCATCGCGGGGATGTCGGGGCATACCTCGCAATGCACCGAAATGGAATCGGCGCCGGCCTTCACGAATGCTTCGACGTAGCGCGCCGGCTCGGAAATCATCAGATGCGCATCGAGCGGCAGCCGGGTTATCTTGCGCACCGATTCCATCACCGGGATTCCAATCGAGATGTTGGGCACGAAATGCCCGTCCATCACGTCGAAATGAATCAGGTCGGCGCCGGCCTTTTCGACCGCATGAATCTCGTCGCCGAGGCGCGCGAAGTCGGCGGACAGAATGGAAGGCGCTATTTTGTCGGCGAGATCCGCGCTTGAATTTTTTGTTTTCAGTGGATCTCCTCCCGCAGGCAGCTCCGTCTATGGATAGTGCCGTTAAATTTTCACCCTGTGCAACGCCATGAGGTCTGTCACTCCGGGATCGCGTCCCAGTTGACTCAGAAGAGTCGCGACTTGTCCGCGATGGTGCGCCTGATGATTGAAAAAGTGCGTCACCGCAATCCACGTCGGCACGTGATACCGACCCGCCGCAGACATCGCGTCGTACACCATCTCGCGCGCGAGGAACTCGGGAGTGATTTCGTTGGTAGATGTCCACGCTTCAATCATGGCGTCGGTTTTCTCCCGCTCGCGGCGCAGCGTCGCAAAATCCGCGTACAGCTCCTGATCGAGTGTGCGAATCTCGATCCGACGCCCGCCCTCGTCGAACGACCGCATGCGATCCGCACCGACGAATCGCCCCATCTGCATTCGATCCGTAAGCAGCAGATGGTTCAGCGTGCGATGAATCGAACCGAAGAAGGCGTGCAGGTCGCGCTTGCGCTCATCGTCGCTAAGCGCGCCGCAGGTCTCGTAGATGCTGCGGTTCATCCACGTATTGTACTGCGCCATCGTTTTGAACTGAGTAATCAGGTCCATCGCCATTCACTCATTTGCGAAGCAGGCGCGCCGCGAAAAAACCGTCGAGTCCGCCGACGTCCGGCCGCGTCTTCATGAAGCCTCGCGCGTCGATCACGTCTTTCAGCTCGCCGGCCGCCGGGCCGCGATCGATTTCGAAGTCGCCGTGGCGCGCGAGGAACGCATCGACCACGCCTTCGCCCTCCTCCGGCGCGATGCTGCAAACCGAATACACTACCGCGCCTCCGTGGCCCGCGAGCGTCGCCGCGTTCTCGAGCATTCGCGATTGTATCGCAGCCATTCGCGCCGGGTCTGTAGGCTTGAGCCGCCACTTGATCTCCGGATGCTCCCGCAAGGTCCCGATTCCCGTGCACGGCGCGTCCAGCAGCACATAGTCAAAGCTTGCTGGCGCAAGCGGCATCGCAGCCGTCAGGTCGGCGCAAACATAATCGATATTCCGATGCCGCAGGCGGTGCGCGAGGTCGCGCGCGTTCCTTAGTCCTCCGAGATTGATGTCCACTGCGATCACCCGTCCGCGCTCGCCGACGAGTTCCGCAAGATGGGTCGCCTTGCCTCCCGGCGCCGCCGCACAATCCACCACCGTCGCGCCCGCGCGGATGGCGAGCATTCGCACGGCCATCTGCGAGGCCTCGGATTGCGCGTGGAACAGGCCCTCGCGATACGCACGCGACTCGAAATGCGGCGCACCGTCGAGCACGACCGTCTCCGGCGCGCGGCCGGACGCGCCAATCTCGAAGCTGTCCGCCCGCAGCTTCTCGACAATCTCCGCGCGGGATCCGCGCGCCAGATTGAGCCTGATCGCGTTGGGCGCGGCGTTGTTGTTCGCGGTCATCAAGCGCTCGGCATTAGCGACGCCGAACCAATCGACAAATCGCTCGACCATCCAGCGCGGATGCGAATACGCAACGGCGAGAAAACTCTTTTCGTTGCGCTCCCGCGCGGGCATCGGCGCCGTTTCGCGCGTCGCGCGGCGCATCACGGCATTGACGAAGCCTGACGCCTTGCGCGCCTCCGGAATTCGTTTCGCCAGGCTGACCGCCGTATCCACCACCGCATGCTGCGGAATCCGATCAAGAAATCGAAGCTGAAAGAGGCCCATCCGCATAATCGCCAACGCCGCGGGCTGAATCCCTGTAAGCTTGCGTCCCGTCAGATGCGCCAACTCGTAGTCGAGTCGTCCCTGCCATGCGAGCGTCCCGAGCACCAGCCGCGTGATCAGCCGGCGGTCGGCGGGCGCAAAATCGGGCAGCCGCCCGCCGAGCAGAACGTCGGCATACGCGGATTCTTGATCGACGCGATACAGAATCTCGGCCGCTGCCAGCCGTGACGCGAGTCCTTCGTTGCTCCGCGCGCTCGACCGGGCATCGAGGTTCACTTTCGCCGGCTCTTCGCTCATACGCCGAATCGCGCTCCCGCTTCCACGCGTTTGCCGCGTAAGAAATCCCCCGCGGGAATTCTCCTTCTTCCCGGCGCCTGCACTTCGACGAGCCTGAGTTGGCCGATTCCGCATTGGACCACGGGATTCGGCTTGACGCTCACGATCGTGCCGGGAGCGTCGCTGCTTGCGTCTTCGTGCTCGACCGCCGCGCGCCAGATGAGAACTTCGGCGCCGTTCAGGCTAGTGCGCGCCACCGGCCACGGATCGTACGCGCGCGTCATCCGCTCGATCTGCGCGGCGCTCGCCGTCCAGTCGATCAGCGCATCCTTTTTTTCGACCTGCGCCGTGTAGGTGGCCAGCGCTTCGTCTTGCGGCGTTTCGACCAGTGCACCGCGCGCGGCCAAGTCGATCGCGTCGAGAATCGCGGCCGCGCCAAGTTCCGCGAGTTTTTCCTTCAGCGTCCCCTGCGTCTCATTCGGTTCGATCGGAATCTTTCGCTGCAAGTACGTCGGGCCAACGTCCATCTGTTCGACGATCCGCATGATCGTGACTCCGGTTTCGGCGTCGCCCGCGAGGATCGCGCCTTCTACGGGGGCGGCGCCGCGATGCCGCGGCAGCAGCGATGCGTGAACGTTCATGGGCGCGATGCGTGGGACGTCGAGTATCGAATTCGGCAGAATTCGTCCGTAAGCCGCCACCACGATGAGATCGGGCTCAAAGGCTCTCAGCTCACTTAAAAACTCCGGCGTCCGGATTTTGGACGGCTTCAGCGTCGGAATTCCCCGGCGCTCGGCGAGTGCGCCGACTTCGCTCGGCCCGGTGGCGAGTCCGCGACCGCGCGGCTGGTCAGGACGCGTCACGACTCCGACTACTTTGAAGTTGGCTCCCGAAGCCATGACGAGCCGTACCAGGATGTGCGCCGCCAACGCCGGCGTGCCCATGAAAACGATCTTTAGTGACTCGGCGATTTTAGATCCGCACCGTGGAGGGCCGCACGCTGTCGGCTTTGCCCTCCTTGATTAACTTCTTCAGCTTGCGCTTGTACAGTTCGCGCTTGATCCGGCTGATGCGGTCGATGAAGAGTTTGCCGTCCAGGTGATCGATCTCGTGCTGCAGCGCCACCGCGAGCAGCTCGTCGGCTTCGATCTCGATCTCTTTCTCGTCGGGGGTCCACGCGCGCACCAACACGTGTGCCGCGCGCTCAACGTCGGCCGTGTAATCGAGCACGGACAGGCATCCCTCTTCCCAAACGATCTTGCCCTCGGCCTGGACGACCTGCGGGTTGATCAGTTTCAGCAGATGCTTGCCGGGCTGCTCGTGGTCGGTGTCGAGCACAATGATCCGCTTCGACTCACCGACCTGCGGCGCGGCGAGACCCACGCCCGGGGCCGCGTACATGGTCTGCACCATGCTGTCGATCAGCCCTTCGACGTTGCCGTTGATATTCTTGACCGGAACGGCCGGCTGCTTGAGCGAGTCGTCGGGAAATTTGCGGATTTTCAGCAGCGCCATTTCGAGTATCCGATTTTACAAATCTATCAAAGGGTAACTGGCGCGGCGAGTCCGAGCGGCGCCAGAAACGATTCCACGGCGCGGATGCACTCGGCGGGACGCTCGATTTGGAGAAAATGCGAGGTGCCCGCGATCGCTTCGTACGGCAGTCCCAGCTCTTCGGCCATCGCGCGCCCGATCAACGCCGGCGGCATCACTTCGTCCAGCGTCGGATCTCCGCACACCAGTTTTACCGGCACCGGGCAATGCCGCATCTGCGGCCAGAGATCGGGATTCGCGCCACTGGAAAAGACGTGCGCCTCGTATTCGCGCGGACACGCCAGAATCCAATCGCCGCTCGCGCGGTCGTGACGCAGCGTCGCCCGCGCCATCAGCTCGTATGCGTCGGGCACCCATCTTTTGAAGCGGCGGCTGAACTGCTTCGCCAGTTCCATCGGGTCGCGGTACCGCTCGGGACGCCGCGCCGCGCGCGAGGCGAGCGACTCCTTGTCGGACTGCTGCAGGTTGCGCACCGGATGCCCTTCACGCGGATAGACCGGCGGATCGAACAGCACCAGCGCGTCGAAACGCCGGCCGTATTTGAGCGCATGCATCGCGGCCGTAACGCCCGACAGCGAATGAAACAGCCCGGCGGCCGGCTTGTGGCCAAGCTCGCCATTAATCGCGTGCCAGACCACGTCCATATCGGCGACGAAGTTAGCCCACGTATGCCCCTCGGCCGTGTGCAACGGATTGTGCCCGTGGTTGCGGAAGTCGAAGACGATCACTTCGTAGCGCTCGCGCAACGGTCCCCAGAACGGAAAGTAGCCGTCGATCGCGAGCCCGTTGCCATGACTCAGCACCAGCCGCGGCGCGCCGGCGACGCCGTGCTGGCGAACGTGGATCGTCGCGCCGTCCGTCATCTTCACGTCGAAGGAGTGACGCGCGCGCGGCACATGATGGATCGGCTGAGGTTCGTTCGTTTCGTTCATTCGCTCACAGCATCCTTACCGGATCGATATCGATCGCGAGATGTATGTCGTCGCGCTCCGCCGACGCGCCGACCTCGCCGCGCATCGCGGCAATCGCGGCGCGCATCGGTTTCAGCTCGCGCGATTTTACCATCACCTGCCACCGGTAGCGCTGCTTGATCCGTTCGATCGGCGCAGGCGCCGGCCCCAGCACGCGGAATCCGTCGGGCGTCGAGTCTTGCGCCAAAGCGTTGGCCACCGCCTCAGCCGTACGCCTGACCAAGTGCGGTTCCACGCCCTCGATTCGCACCATCGCGAGGCGCGCAAACGGCGGATACATAAGGTCGCGGCGCAACTCCAGCTCACGGCGCATGAAGCGCGCGTAATCCTGATCCCTCGCGGCGCGGATACTGTAGTGATTGGGCGCGTACGTCTGGATGATCACGCGGCCCGCGCGCGCGCCGCGTCCCGCGCGTCCTGCGACTTGCGTCAGCAACTGAAATGTTCGCTCGGCGGAGCGGAAGTCGGGCATGTTCAGCGCCAGATCGGCGTTCACCACCGCGGCCAGCGTGACGCCGGGAAAATCGAATCCCTTGGTGATCATCTGCGTGCCGACCAGAATATCTATTACGCCCGCGCGAAGCTCGGCCAGCATTCGCGCGCGGGCCCCGCGCAGACTGCTGGTGTCGGAGTCCATCCTCTCGATCCGCGCGCCCGGCATCATCTCAGCCAGCGTCTGCGTGAGTCTCTCGGTGCCGAAGCCCTGCCCCTTGAGCCCGTAGCCTTTGCACTCGGGGCAGGTGTCGGGCGCGGCCGCATGGTTGCCGCAGTAGTGGCATCGGATCGAGCGGTCGCGCATGTGGAAGGTCATGCTGACGCTGCAGTTCGGACACGCGATCACGTTGCCGCAGATGTGGCATTGCAGAAAATTGTGAAAGCCGCGCCGGTTGAGAAACACCATGCTCTGGCCGCCCGACGCGAGATTTTCGCGCAGCGCGACTGCCAGCGTCGTCGAAAGCAGCACGGTCTCCGGGACTTCCACGTGAGGCTTGGCCTCAACGGGCGGCGCGCCATTAGTGGATTTGGTCGCCGCGAGCTTGCGCGCGTCGGCGACTTCGCGCCGCATGTCGACGATTTCGACCGATGGCATCGCGCGATCGTTCACGCGCCGCGAAAGGCGCAGCAGCCGGTAGCGTCCGCGCCGCGCGTTGGCATACGACTCGCTCGACGGCGTCGCCGAGCCGAGCACGACGGGGCATTTCGAAAATCCCGCGAGCGCGACGGCGAGATCGCGGGCATGATAGAAAATCCCTTCCTCGTTTTTGTACGAGGCGTCGTGCTCCTCGTCGACGACGATCAACCCGGCGTCGTGCATCGGCGCGAAAATCACCGAGCGCGGACCGATCATCACTCGCGCGTGGCCGCCGAGCGCCGCCATCCAGCTCGCCCACCTTTCCGACACGCTCTGCGCACTGTGCGCGATGCCGACCAGCGATCCGAAACGCGCGCGAAACGAGCGGACGATTTCGTCAGCGAGGGCGATCTCGGGCACCGTGACGAGAACGTTTCGCCCGGCCGCGAGCGCGCGCTCGGCAAGGTTCAGGTAAATTTCGGTCTTGCCGCTGGCGGTGACGCCCCACAGCAAAAACGCTTCGTAGCGCCGATGCTCGATCGCCGGCGAAATCGCGTCCAGCGCGACTTGCTGTTCCGCGGTGAGATCGAACTCCGCCAACACGCCCTCGCTGATTGCCGTCGGCGCCGCATCGATCGCGACCAGCCCGCGGCTCGCGAGGCTCTTCAGCGCCGCGCTTGCGCCGTCGATTTGAACCTTGAGATGCGCGACTCGCACGCCCTTGACGCCGGCGCCGGCAAGAGCCGTCAGCACTTCGCGTTGCTTCGAACCGCGGACACCCTCGATGCTCGTACCGGTGACAAGTCGTGCGACCAAATCGGCCGTGTCACGATGCCGCCCCGTGGTCGCGTCATGCCGCTTCAGTATGCCGTCCGCGATAAAGCGCGCGAGCGTGGCGCGCACCTCGCTCGGCGGACCGGCCTTCTCGAGGCGGCGCGCCGTTGCCGGGCCTTTCGCGATCGTCTCGATAATTGCATGCTCGACCCGGGTGAACGCGGCGCGCGCCAGCGCGTCGGGGGGAGTCGCGAGCCTGTATGCGGTCCTCGACTCGACCCGCGCGACCGCGGGAATCACGCTGCGGTACGCGTCCGCAATCGAAACCATGTAGTAGGACGCGAGGAATTCCATCAATTGCAGATGCGCGCGATCGAACAGCGGCCGCGGCTCGAGAACTTCGAGGAGCGGCTTCAGTTGCGCAGTCGAGAGCCGTTCGCCGATCTCGGTGACCACGCCGGTCACCTTGCGCGAGCGCAGCGGCGCGAGCACGCGATGCCCCGGCTGGACGTGCCCGTCGAGCGCCGCGGGAATCGAATACGTCAGCGTCTCGAATCCGCGCGTCGCACCGAGGATCACAATATTGGCCTGCATCGTAACTCTCTCTGCGCACCGCCAAAGGGGCTGCGCGCATGCAACTTACACCTGGCGCGCGCGATGCGGCGAGTCGCCACGCCGGTGCGCCCGGGACTTGACCGGCCGATCCCCGCTTTCGCGGGCGCGTCCAGTCTGGTTGAATCTGGAGATGGAGGCTCGCCCGAACGAACTCGCGCGGGATGCTGGATAAACCGATGCTGCGATTTCTGACCGCCGGTGAATCGCACGGCCCCGAGCTGGTCGCGACCGTCGAAGGCGTGCCCGCCGGCTTCGACATCGATGTTGCCGCGATCAACGCCGATCTCGCACGCCGCCAGAAGGGCTACGGCCGCGGCGGCAGAATGCTGATCGAGAAGGACGAAGTGCGGCCGGTTTCCGGGATCCGCTTCGGCAAATCGATCGGCAGTCCGATCGCCTTCATCATCGAGAATCGCGATTTCAAGAACTGGGTCAAGAAGATGTCCGCCGATCCCGGCGATCGCGGCGCGGCGGAGGTCGTCACGCGCGCGCGGCCCGGCCACGCCGATCTTGCCGGCGTGCTGAAATACAATCTCGAAGACATTCGCGACGTGCTTGAACGAGCGTCGGCGCGCGAGACCACTGCGCGCGTGGCGATCGGCGGCCTTGCCAGGCAGATTCTTTCGCCGTTTGGAATCGACGTGCTCGGCTACGTGGCGAGCATCGGCGCGACCGAAGCGAAGACACCCGCCGAGTTGAGCGTCGAAGAGCTGCGCCGCATCACGGAAGCGTCGCAAGTTCGCGTGGCGGACCCCGACGCCGAACGCAAAATAATCGCCGAGATCGACGAGTGCAAAAAGACCGGCGACACGCTCGGCGGCATCGTCGAGGTCGTCGCGACCGGACTGCCGGTCGGCCTCGGCAGTCACGTGCAATGGGATCGCAAACTGGACGGACGCCTGGCGTTCGCGCTGCTCAGCCTGCAGGCCGCCAAAGGCGTCGAGCTCGGCCTCGGTTTCACGGCGGGACGGATTCGCGGTTCCGAACTTCACGACGAAATCGGCTACGACGCGGCGCACCGTAGCTTCACACGCCATTCCAACAATTCCGGCGGCACCGAGGGCGGCATGAGCACGGGGGAGCCGCTGCGCGTACGCGTCGCGTTCAAGCCGCTCTCGACGCTGATGCGGCCGCTGCGCTCGGTCGATATCAAAACCAAGGCGGAAGCAGTCGGCGCGATCGAGCGCTCCGACGTATGCGCAATTCCAGCCGCCGCCGTCATCGCGGAAGCGGTGGTGGCGTTTGAACTCGCGGCGGCTTTCCTCGAAAAGTTTGGCGGCGATTCGCTGACCGAGATTACGCGCAACTTCAAAGGCTTCCTCGAGCAGGTCCGCAACTACTGAAACGGCGAGCGCGCCGGACTTTAAGCAGGCGCGCGCAACGCAGATGACGCCCAAACTGATCATCACCGGATTCATGGCCACCGGGAAAAGCTCGGTCGGCCCGCTCGTCGCGCGGCGGCTCGGATGGGAATTCGTGGACCTGGACACGGTCGTCGTCGCGCGGGTCGGAAAACAAATCGCGCAGATATTCGCCGACCACGGCGAGGCCCACTTCCGCCAGCTCGAGCGCGAGGCGGTCGCGCGTCTGACCGGCGATCGCCGGCGCTGCCCCCATTGCCACGGCCCATATCCCGAAGTGATTTCCACCGGCGGCGGCGTGCTGGTTGACGAGTCGAACTGCGCGGCGCTCAAGCGCGTCGGCGTGATCGTGTGTCTCACGGCGCGGCCCGAAGTCGTCGCCGCCCGCATCGAAAGGTCGAAGACGAAGCGTCCGAAACTCGCCGAAGGCGGCAAATCCATGCTCGCGCGAGTCAAGGAATTGATGGACGAGCGAGTGGACGCCTACGCTCGCGCCGATGTTCAAATCGACAGCTCCGATCTCACCGCCGAGCAACTGGCCGATCAGGTCATCTCGGCCTTCGGCGCGCGCGCCGCTCGACGCGTCATGCCGTCGCCGCAAAACCCGCAATCCGCATAGCGATGCGTACCATCCGCATAGAACTCGGGCCCTCGTCGCATGACGCTCACGTGGGCGCGGGTATTCTCGACCGGCTGGGCGAACTCGCCTGCGGCGCCGGACTGAAGCCCGGTGCATCCGCCGTCGTCACAGACTCGACGGTCGAAAAGCTCTACGCCGCGCGCGTCGACGACGCACTGCGCAAAAGCGGTTTCGCGCCCGCCGTAATTTCTGTGCCGCCAGGCGAAGCTTCCAAATCTCTGCCGACGCTCGAGCTGCTCTACGATCGCATGACCGCTATCGGCCTTGACCGCGCCAGTACGGTGTTCGCGCTGGGCGGCGGCGTGGTCGGCGATCTCGCGGGATTTGCGGCCGCGACCTTTCTGCGCGGAGTTGCCCTGGTGCAGGTGCCGACCACGGTGGTCGCGCAAGTCGATTCCGCGCTCGGCGGCAAGACCGCGATCAACCATCGTCACGCCAAAAACCTGATCGGTGCGTTCTACCAGCCGCGGCTGATTGTCGCCGACGTGAATACGCTCGCGACGCTGCCGCATCGCGAGTTTCGCGAGGGCCTGGCCGAAGTAATCAAGTATGGCGCAATCATGGACGCGCCGATGATCGCGGACCTGGAACGCGACCTCGATGCGATCCTTGCGCGCCGGCCCGACCTGCTTGAGCAAGTCGTGGCGCGATCGCTGACGCACAAAGCCGCCGTCGTCGGCGCCGACGAGCGCGAAGGAAATCTACGCAAGACTTTGAACTTCGGCCACACCATCGGTCATGCGATCGAAGCGAGCGCCGGCTACGGCAGCTACCTTCACGGTGAGGCTGTCGCCATTGGAATGGTCGCGGCGTCGAGGCTGTCCTGCAAATACGCCGGCTTCTCGGCGGGCGGCGCGTCGCGACTTCAGTGCCTGATTGAGCGCGCCGGACTGCCGGCTGCGATGCCTCCCCAATGGCGTAGCGACGAATTTATCCGCGCGCTGGGTCTCGATAAGAAGCGGGTCGCGGGGGCGGTCGAATTCGTGCTGCTCGACCGCCTCGGTCATTCGTTGACCAAAAGCCTCTCGATTGACGAAATCGTCGCGCCGCTTGTCTGAAGCTACGTGACCAGAGGTGTTCTCCAGGTGACTATTTGTCACGAAAATTACACTTGAATGATTGGCGTGTCTATGATGTGTTTAGTATGTACTGAGTGGCGTACGCCGGGCTGGTTCAACCCGCACATCGTTAAGAGCCGGGAAGAAGGGGTAAACACGCGTAACGCAGAGGTGCCCACATGGATCGATTCGATGAAATGAAAAGCAGGGTCCTGACGGTGCAGGAAGTGTCTAGCTACCTCCGGGTGCATCCGTCCACGATTTACAGGATGCTCAAGAAAAATCAGCTGCCCGCGTTTCGCGTCGGCAGCGATTGGCGCTTTACCGTTGAGGAACTCGACAAATGGCGCGCCGCGGTGGAGTCTGGCGCCCCCGCGAACCAGAACGACTAAGTTCGTCGGAGTGCCCGAATCACCCGGCTGGAAGAAATTAACGCGCCGGCCCGCTAATTCTGGAAATACCGGCGCGGATTTTCTACCAGCATCGTACGAATCTTCGCCTCTCCTACGCCCGCCCGCTTCAGCGCCGGCACGATATTCTTGAAGACGTGTGTCGGCGTCCAGTTCGCGACCAGCTTCGCCGTCTCCGGCGTCAGATCGAGCCCGCGCCCGAGCCAGCATGCAACAGTGTCGTGCGAGAGCACGAGTTGATTTTCATAGCCGACGCCCAGCAGTCCAATCAGCGCCGCCAAGCGCAGCTTGTCGGGATGCAGGAAATCGAGCCCGAAACGATCGAAGCCCAGGATGCATCCGCGATCGAGCATCGCCGCGTGGTAACCGAGGTCCGACGACCCGCAGCTATGCCCGATGATCACCCGGCTTAAGTCCGCGCCTTCCGACGCGAAGATGTTCAGTTGCTCGCGGCCCATCGTGCCGTCATCGGTATGCGTTGTGATCGGAACTCCGGTCGCCTTGTGCGCGCGCGCCGCCGCTCGCAGGCAGAGCTCCTCGTATTTGGTGATCTGGCCCTTGCCGGTCGCACACTTGATGATGCCGGCTTTGATTCCCGTGTCGCCGACGCCCTTGTTGATCTCGCTGATATAGACGGACGCGATGTCGTCGATCGTCCGCTGCTTGAAGTAGGCGGTGTTCCCCAGGTCCTCCTTGTACAAGCCGGTCGCGCAGATTATTCGCACGCCTGACGCCGACGCCGCTTCCGCCATGAAGTTCACATCGCGGCCGATATCCATCGGGCACGGATCGACGAACGTCTCGAGTCCGAGGTCGCGCACCTCCTTGAGCCGCTCGACGCAATTCCTGAGCGCCGTCTTACGCTCGAACTTCGGCGCGGCGCAGTCGAGTTCCCATCCGGCCCATCCGATCAGCAGATGCTCGTGCATGAGGGTGGTTCCGAGCTGCTCCGGACTCGCGGTTCCAGTAACTGTGTTGATTTCTTTCATCGCGATGCGCTCCAATCCGGGCGCAGGTTTCCGCACCCGCCTCCGGTCCAGACTCGCGAAACTAGACCCGACACCGCGCTGCCGTCAAATGCGTCGATCCGGAATTCAGCCGTCTAACTGGAGCGGCCTGCCTTAGGCTCGCTTTCGCCGCCGAAGAACGACACGAGGATAATCAACCCGACGCCAATCGTGATCGCACTGTCCGCGACGTTGAACACCGGGTAGTTCAGGTCGTAGTAGTGCGCGCGCATAAAGTCGATCACGCGGCCGCGAATCGCTCGATCGATCAGATTTCCCGCCGCGCCGCCCAGGATCAGCGCGAAGGCAATCGAATTAACCGAGACGCGCTCCGATCGCACGATCAACACCGCCAGCACGATTATCGCCGCGCACGCCATCGACAGCAGAAACGCTGTGCGGACCCACGGCGGAGCTTCCGCCAGCATGCTGAAGGCCGCGCCCGGATTCAGCGTGTACGTGATGTCCAGGTAGTTCGGCACGATCGCGATACTCTCGTACAGCGCCATGTGCGCCTGCACGAACAGCTTGCTTGCCTGGTCGAGTACGATGACCGGAATCGTGATCGCGCAGATCAAAAACAGGAACGGCCTGCGCGGCGCGCCGCCGGCCGGTGGTTTCCCTTCTCCTCGTTCAGCGAGTACGTCGGGAAGGGGCGTTGCGCTCGATCGTTCCGGCAATGGCTACGCCCCCACCACCGCGCGGCATCTCGCGTCCAACTGCTCGCCGCCGCCGTCGAAATACTTCCAACATCGCGCGCACTTCACGCCGGACGCGTGACGCCCGATCAGCGCGATTGCGGGATTCGCGGCGGCTCGCGCGAAGCTGCCGTTGCCATCAAGTGCGAAATCCTCGCGGCCCTTGGCTTGCCGCATGATCTCGGCCGCTTCCGCATCGCCGAGAATCGCAACTTCAGAGACGATGAATAGATCTTTCAGCTCTTCCCGATACCGCTTCAGCGTTTCCGCAAGCCCGCTCTCAGAGCCGCTGTCCGTTCCCAGGCTGATTGCGGCCTCGAGCGGCGCGCCGATCGTCCCCGCCTTGCGCATCGCCTCGAGCAGCTTGAGCGCCTCATCGCGAACCTTGAGAAGCCGCTCCCATCGCGCCTCGAGATCTGCATCGCGCCACGAGAGATTCGCCGGATGCATCGTCGTCAGATGCACGCTCTCGAGCCGCGTCCCCGGCAGATACGCGTAAACTTCCTCGGCCGTGAACGGAAGCAGCGGCGCGAGCATCCTGACCAGCGCGTCGAGGATATTGAATAGCGCGGTTTGCGCCGATCGCCGCTCGCGCGACTTCTCGCCCGAGCAGTACAGCCGGTCGCGCGCGACGTCGATATACAGCGAGCTGAGATCGACCACGATGAAATTCTGCATGACCTGGAACGCGGTCTGGAACTCGAACGCTTCGTAAGCGCGTCGCACTTCGCTCTTGAGTTTCTCCGTGCGCGCCAGGATGTAACGATCGAACTCGAGCATCTCACTCAACGCAACCGCGTCGCGCGCCGGATCGAAGTCAGCCAGGTTGCCCAGCACGAAGCGGCACGTGTTGCGAATCTTCCGGTACGACTCCGACACAGCGTTGAAGATCGTCTGGCCGAGCGTGATGTCGGCCGTGTAGTCGAGCGAGGCGTACACCAGGCGCAGCACATCGGCGCCCATCCGCCCGGCGGCATCGACGGCGTCCTCCGAGTTGCCGAGCGACTTGGACATCTTGCGGCCTCGCTCGTCGATCGTCAGCCCGTGGCTGATCACGCTCGTGAACGGCGCCGTGCCGCGCTCCGACACCGCGCAAACCAGCGACGATCCGAACCATCCGCGCGCCTGCTCGACCGCTTCCAGGTACGCGTCCGCGGGCCACTTCAGCTCCGGGCGTGCGCCCAGCACGGCGGCTTGCGAGGAACCCGAATCGAACCACACGTCGAGGATGTCTTCTTCCTTGGTGAAATCCGCGCCGCCGCACTTCGCACACTTGACGCCCGGCGCGACGAAGTCCGCCGCCGGCCGGCTGTACCATGCGTCGGAGCCTTCGCGCGCGAAAATTTCCTCGACTCGATCCATCGTCGCCAGCAGCGGCGCGACCTCCGCGCAATCCGCGCATCTGACCGCCGGAATCGGTACGCCCCACGCGCGCTGGCGCGAGATGCACCAGTCGGGGCGCGTCTCCGTCATGTTGCGGATCCGATCGCGCGACCAGCCGGGGTACCATTTCACGTTGTCGATCGCGTGGATCACCTTCGCGCGCAGTCCGTTATGGTCGATGCTTACGAACCACTGCTCGGTCGCAAGAAAGATCAGCGGATTGTGGCATCGCCAGCAGTGCGGGTAGCTGTGCGAGAAGTTTTGCGCATGCAGCAGCGCGCCGACTGCGCGGATTCGCTCGACGATCGACTCGTTCGCCTTGAAGACGTTCTGCCCCGCCCATTCGCCGCCGTCCGCCGTGAACACTCCGCCCCCATCGACCGGAACGAACGGCGCCAGCCCGTACGCCTTGCCCACCACGAAATCCTCGTAGCCGTGTCCCGGCGCGGTATGCACCAGGCCGGTGCCGGCATCCGCCGTGACGTGCTCGGCATACATCAGCTTAATGTCGCGCGGCAGGAACGGATGCCGAAAAATATCCCGGCCATCGAGCGCCTTGAGCGCCGCGCGGCTGAGCGCGATTCGCTTTTCAACCGCCAGCCCGCATTCCTTCGCGACGTTGTCCGCCAATCGCGCTGCGACGACGTAGTAACGATCGCCAACCTTCAGCGCGACGTAGTCAAAGGTCTCGTTCAGCGAGATGCCGAGGTTCGCCGGGATAGTCCACGGCGTTGTCGTCCAGATTACCGCCGCGAGTTTGCCGGCCTGGTGCGCCGCGGCCAGCTCGGCGCGGTCGTTGGCTTCCGCGGCCAGCGCGCCCGCGTCCTGGAGATTCGAATTGAACGCGAACGCCACGTAGATCGACGGCGAAACATGCTCGCGGTATTCGACTTCCGCCTCCGCCAGCGCCGAGCGGCAGTCGAAGCACCAATGCACCGGGCGCAGCCCGCGATACACGTAACCGTGCTCGACCATCTTGCGCAGCACGCCGATTTCCGCCGCATCATACTCCGGCGCCATCGTCAGATAGGGCTTGAACCAGTCGCCGATCACACCCAGGCGTCTAAAGTCCGACCGCTGCAGATCGACCCACTTCTCCGCTTCGGCGCGGCACAGCTTGCGCAACTCAGCCTTGGACATCGTGCGCGCCTTGTCGCCGAGCTCGCGCGATACCTTGAGCTCGATCGGCATGCCGTGGCAGTCCCAGCCCGGCACGAACGGTGTGCGATATCCCATCATCGAGCGCGACCGCACCACGAAGTCCTTGAGAATTTTGTTGAGCGCGGTCCCCAGGTGCACCCGCCCATTCGCGTACGGAGGCCCGTCGTGCAGCACCCACGACGTGGCCTCCTTGCGCGCCTCCATCAGGCGCCCGTAAAGGTCGATCTCATCCCAGTGCTTGAGCGTTTCCGGCTCCCGCCTGGGCAGATTCGCCTTCATCGGGAAGTCGGTCCGCGGAAGTTTCAGAGTCGATTTGTAATCGGTCTCAGCCACGCGCCACTCTCGGGTATTGAATCTGCGTCCGATCAGATTAACTTACACGCCTTTCCTTCGCGAGTATCGAGCACCTTACTGCGTCTCAATTAGCCGCCTCCAAGCACCCGCCTGGCGGGAGCACCAGAGACCGCCATCCGCGATGGATTAAATTCCTGCTTGATCGTCTGATTTAAGAGTCCTCGCCCCCGGGCAGCGCTCCGCTTATGGGAAATCGCTCGGTGGGGCGGCCGCCGTGCCCGGCATACGCGCCGCGGCCGAACCGGCGCGAGCGAACAGCACGCATACTGAATCGCGGTAAATGGGCATCCAGTCGTTGCGCTTCATCATCAAGAGGCACAGAGCGGAAGAGGCGGGGACGAGCACGTAGTCGTGAGGATAGCGCTCGAGCACTTGCGCGGCGGCAAAGCCGAGCGACGTGAAGCGCAGGTAGTCATACTGCACGCTTTGCGGATAGCGCTCGTCGAAACTGTCGAAAAACACCTTCGAGGGTGGCACCTCGTGCCATACGATATAACCGCCCCACGCGTAGGTTGATAGGATGTTGCCGGACAAGCGGTTGCGCTGCATGAACTCCACCGCGCCCACCGGAAAATCCATGGCAACCGGCAGCGGCGGGGAGAAAATTTTTCCGAACGCGGCCATGAAGGCGATCGCCGCCAAGGCGAGCAGCTGGACCCCGGCCGGAGCGCGCGCCGCCGCGCTCTGCGGCGGCCGCTCGGCCACACCTTTCGTCGAGGCAATGGCGAGCGGCAGATGGCGTGCGAGCGGCGCCGTGCAGGCGATCACGGCGAACGCCATGTTGCGCATCGCATAGAGCCATGCGCAGATCATCAGCGCAGCGACCGCCATCAGCGCGAGATCGTCGCGACGCGGCGCGAGCGCAAAAGTGATCACAGCAGCCGTCGTTATCGCGAAGGGGAAGACGCAGATATAGAACATGCCAAGCATGCTGTCGGTCGTCGCCAGTTGATGAAAAAGGCTGTGGAACTCGACGTTCCGATTCAGGGCCACGATCGGTTCGCTGAACTTGCCGACCACGACATACCATTCGCGGACGCCGAAGGGATTTACCAGCGTCGCGATCAGCGCGGCGAAGGTAAGGGCGGCAAGCTTAGTTGCGCGCCGCCATCCGCGCCCCGCCAGTCGGTCCTGCGCGCCCGCCACCGCGGCGTAAAGGCCGAGCACGGCCAGCCCTATGAAAAATCCGCCGTGCAGATTCGCCCATAAGGCCATCATCGGGACGGCCAGCCATAAGCGCGCCTGGCGGCCGCGGCTTTCGCGGGCGAGCATCGCGAGCAGCGCACTCAAGAAGATGTAATCGAACAACTGCGGCCGAAACTGAATTTGGAGCCGGAGTCCTAGCGCGGCCAGCATGAGAACGGCAAGCTGCACCGGATATTCCGCGCCGGTTTCGGCCGTGCCCATCGCGAGCAGCGCCATGATCGCCGCCGCGCACAAGAACTTCATCAGCTTGAGCCCGATCACGCCGCCCGCGTCGTAAAACAGCGCCATCACGACGTCCGCGAGCCACTCGTGGTTGAACCAAGGAGCCCCGGGCGCTGAATAGGAGAAGATATCGCTGCGGAGCAGGCGGCCCGTATGAAGCACGATTTGACCGAACCGGACATGCATCCACAGATCGGTATCGGCCAGCTGAACGCTGTCCGCCATGACCGCCGCAAGCAGCACGAAGACCGGTGCATACCTGAGGAGCGAGCGCGTGTCGGGCGGCGGCGCTGCCCGTCCCATCTAGTGATCGGTCCTTCCTTCAGAGTGACACTGCGCCCGCCAGTCGACAGAGTCGAGCGCGAGAGCCGTCGCGGAAACTATCGCCGCGAGGTTGAATTTCACTCCGCTTTCGCCTTCAGCGCCAGTTGGCGTGCTGCCGCTCGCGCGTCGCGAACCGTGGCGGAGGTTCATGGAGATTGAGTTAGCAAACCGCCGCGCGACCAACAAACTTTGCCCAGCGACAAAGTGGCTCCATCGCAGAGGCCTTCTCCACCTTTTCGGCGCCGATGGGACGACTCCAAGTCAGACCGCGGACTCGCCCCTTGGCGCGATGCTCCTCAGAGCAACCGCCTACTCGGCGCTCATACTGAAGGCGCGACTTGGGGCGCGACGAGTGCGAAGTGCTCGGGGCAACCGGGGCGGCATCGAGCGCGAAGGCAGACAACTATTTGACGCGATTCTCGATCAGCTTGCTGCGGACTTCGATGTCGAAGGGAAGAGGCGCGCCGGGACATAGTTCTCCCAGCCACTGTTTGCTAACCGAATCAGGAAGTCTCCGAAAGCTGAATACTGAAACGTACACGCCGTATCGTTCGCCGGTCGATGCGTCTTCGACGAAGTCGCGCTTGCATCGGGAACAACGATGTTGAATAAGCGGCCGGCCGGGCTCGATTTCGATCTGACGCCCGCGAGCGCTCGACCATTTGTGGCTGTTCCATACGTCGCGATCCATATGAATGGCCTCTCAATCGCGAAGCTGCGACGTGACGAAGACAAATTTAATGCTCGCACGACTTTGAGGCAAATGGCCTCAGAGCAGGTTGAGAGCGGAGCGACGCAGAGCATCGTTCCAGGGTCGTCGCCAAATCGTTGCCAAACAGGGCCGAACACAACCGATCAGCACCCATCCTGCTTCCAGGAAAATCCCGATTTCCCGCGCGGTTTCTTCTTTCCTGATCGATGCTGGTCCTGCTAAGCGTGAGAGTCGGTTACGGGCACCTTCGCCACCGGGTTTCCGATGGAGCGCAAATGAACGAGCAAGTTACCCGCCAGATCCTGTGGAACGTTCCTGTTGCCTTCATCGTGCTGATGTACGCTCTCCTCGGGCTGCTGATCGTCGGGTTCATTTATGCCGGCGCCCGCTGGTACCGGCTGGTGAGTCTCGGCGTCTCCGACAATCGTCTCGATCACCCGGTCGAGCGCCTGCTTCTCGCGCTCCGCGATTCGTTCGGCCAGGGCAACGTGATTCGCGAGACCTGGGGCTGGATGCATTACGCGTTCTACGTTGCCTTCGTCGGACTGTTCATCGGCACGACCATCGTGCTGATCAACAGCGACCTGCGCGACCTGTTCGCTCTGTTCGGCCTCGACTTCTACTTCTACTACGGCGATTTTTACCTCTACTTCAAAGCCGCGATGGACACCTTCTTCATCCTGCTGATTCTCGGCGCGCTGATGGAAGGCGCGCGCCGCGCGGTGCGCAAGCCGACTGTGCTGAACGAGCCGCCCGCGGAAAAAATGCGCGACAATCTCGAGAACCGGCTCGGCTACTGGTTCCCGATGTCAATGATGGTGCTGGCGGCGGTCACGGGCCTGATGCTCGAGGGTGCGCGCATCAACGCCACCCATCCCGCGTTCACCGAGTGGGCCTACGTTGGCCGGGTCGTGGGACGCGTCGAAGGCGCGCTCGGCGCGGGCGCGACTTACCATCGATGGCTGTGGCTGGTGCACGTGCTGTGCGTGTTCACGCTGCTGTTCTGCTTTCCGTTCACCAAGCTGCGTCATCTGATTTTCGGCCCGCTGAATCTGTTCTTCCGCAACATGGGCCCGCGCGGACGGCTCGCGCCGATCAAGGATTTCGAGAACGCCGAGACCTTCGGCGTCTCGCAAGTCGAGCAATACACCTGGAAACAACTGCTCGACATGGGATCGTGCCTGGAATGCGGGCGCTGCACCATCAACTGCCCAACAGTCGCCACCGGCAAAACGCTGAATCCCAAGTACCTGGTGATCGAGCAGCGCGAGCATCTGCTGGACAAGGCGCCGTTCCTGCTCGCGGCAAAGGCCAATGGCAAGACCGGCGGCAAGGACAGCGCTGAGGCGCCCGCATGGAACGGCCCCGACATGATAACGCAAGTCGCGACCGAAGAAGCGGTGTGGGGATGCACGTCGTGCGGATGGTGCGAAGAGGGATGCCCCGTCAGCATCGAGCACATCCAGAGAATCGTGGACATGCGGCGCTACGACGTGCTGATGGAGTCGAGATTCCCGACCGAACTGACGGGTGCCTTCAAGGGAATCGAGAACCAGGGAAATCCGTGGGGCCTCGCGCAGGAGAAGCGCGCCGAATGGGCGAAGGGCCTCGAAATTCCCGAGATCGCCGAGCTCGAAGATCCGTCAGAGCTCGACGTGCTGTACTGGGTGGGATGCGCCGGCTCGTACGACGAACGCAACCAGCGCGTCAGCAAGTCGTTCTCGGGCTTGATGAAACAGGCGGGAGTCAAGTTTGCGATCCTCGGGCGCGAGGAGATCTGCACCGGCGACCCGGCGCGCAGGCTGGGCAACGAATACCTGTACGCGACGGTCGCCGCGCAAAACGTCGAGACCCTCAACCGCTACAAGCCGCGGCGAATAGTTACTCAATGCCCGCATTGCTTTCACAATTTGAAAAATGAATATCCAGATTTCGGCGGCAACTACACCGTCCTGCATGAAGCCGAATTTATCGACGAGCTGATCCAGGCCGGACGCTTGCAGCCGCGCGGCGGGATCAACGAACGCATCACCTATCACGACCCATGCTACATGGCGCGCCACAATCGCAAATGGGACAGCGCTCGCAGCGCGCTCGGCGCGATTCCCGGCGCCGAGGTGGCGGAGGTCGAACAGTCGAAGAATCGCACCTTCTGCTGCGGCGCAGGCGGCGGCTGCTTCTGGAAGGAGGAGCACGAAGGCACTCGCATCAATCAGAAGCGCTTCGATCAATTGCAGGAAGCCAAGCCCAAGTGCGTCGCGGTCGGATGCCCGTTCTGCATGACGATGATGGAAGACGCTGTTAAGTCGCGCTCGCTCGAGGAGACGATGCGGGTGCGCGACCTCGCGGAGCTGGTGGCCGAATCCACCGGCGCCAACACCAAGTGATCGACGCGTGATATGATGCCGCAGCAGTCGGACGAGGCGAAACAATGAAACTGACCGCGGTCTTCAAGAAGGTGAGAGGGGGATACGTCGGATTTGTCGAGGAACTACCCGGGGCAAATACGCAAGGGCGCACGTTGGCTGAGACGCGGGCAAATCTGAAGGAAGCAGTCAGCCTGGTACTGGCCGCAAATCGCACGCTGGCGGAGGAGTCCGTCGGAGGAGGAAAGGTAATCCGGGAGCCGTTTGAACTCGATGTTTCATGAAGCGTCGCGACTTGGTGCGGCATTTGGAGAAATTCGGATGTGAATTCCTTCGAGAGGGCGGCGCGCATTCGGTGTATGTAAATCGTCGGGCTGCCAAGTCATCTACCGTGCCGAGACATCGCGAAATAAACGAATATCTGGCTCGCAAAATCTGCCGTGACTTGGAGGTTCCGCAGCCGTGAGCTCACCCTCGTCGACGAACGACTCGGTCGCTGCGCTGCATCCGCTGAATCATGGATTCAGCTGGACGCCGGTGCGCGGGCCGTTTCGCCTGATCACCGGCGAGCAGGCGCGCTCGTTCAACGAACGCGGCTTCTTCGTGCTTGAAAATGCGATCGATCTCGCGGCCGTCGCGCGGGTCCGTGACGCGATCGATCCTTTCGAAGCAAGGACCGAGGAGTTTTTGCGCTCGCGCCCCGACGGCCGGATGTTCATTGCGCAGGCGGACGGCATCACCTTCACCGTACATCTCGTCAAACTCTCCGCCGTATGCCTGGAGTTCTCGGCGAGCCGCACGTTCCAGGATCTCTGTCACGATCTCATCGGCCCCGACGTGCGCCTTTACTGGGACCAGGCCGTGTACAAAAAGCCCGAGTATCCCAAACCGTTCCCGTGGCATCAGGACAACGGCTACACCTACGTCGAACCGCAGGCGTACCTGACGTGCTGGGTCGCTCTCACCGACGCTACCCTCGACAACGGTTGTCCGTGGGTGATTCCGGGCGGGCATTTGCGCGGGACGCTGGCGCATCGCCTGTCGAAGCTCGGCTACGTATGCCGAGAGGATGACGGTCCCGAGGCGCTCGCCGTTCCGGTATGGGAGGGGAGCGTCGTCGTATTTTCCTCGCTGATGCCGCATCGCACCGGCCCCAACGTCACCGCTGGAGTTCGCAAGTCGTACATTCTGCAGTACGCGCCCGACGGCGCGCGAATCGCGCAGACCGGCGCCTCGTGCGACGCGCCCGATCGTCAGTACCTCATTCTCAAGGGCGGCGAGCGCGTTTCTCCGCCACCGCTGGAATAACCGCATCAAAGCCGGCGCGCGGGGCAGAAAAAAACTGCAATTGACAATTCCGCGAACGCCGCCTTATGCTCTCGATCCCGGCAACTGAACGCTCGTTTAATAGAGAACGGGACTAACCAACGTGGAGGAAACCCCGATGAGCCGCGATTTCGAATTCAAACAACTGCTGAGAGCCTATCGCAGCGGAATTATTTCCCAGTCGACTTTCGAAGCCGAGATGGCGTGGCTCGAAGCCGGCATGCCGACGGCCAATGGCAATGGCGGCGGCGGTTTCAAGGCATTCGGCCACACTTACAAATCCGAACGCGCGGCCGTCGTCAGTTTTCTCGACAAGGTTCGCGCGGGCGAGGCCAACGGCGGCGAAGCATTCGCCGCGTGGGCGGAAGTTTGCACCACCGATTGCATCCGAACCGGCATTCGCATCGTGGCCGAGCGCGAAGCCTATCACTCGCGGATCTTCGCGCAGCGCCTGGCGGAACTCGGCGGTGAGGCGCGTGCGATGGCCACCGAAGACGGGCGCAAGTTCACCGCGTACCTGGGCAACCCGTCGATTCCCGACAACGAGAAGCTGCTCAGCTTCACCAAGCGCGTCGGCAAGCCTGAGGACGCCATCAAACCGATCTGCGAGTTCGCCGAACTGTTGAAGGAAGATCTCTCGACCAAAGAAGCTTTGCGGTTGTTTGCCGAGGACGAACTCTCGACCGCAAAATGGCTCTGGGATTCGTGCGCCGCGCTCAACGCGCCGAAGGAGAATGCATCCGCGTCGGCCACGATGTAGTTTTCGCGTTAGGTTAAGCGAAGAGCGGGGCTCCCGACGGACCCCGCTCTTCTTTCTTGGTTCAACTCACTTGCGAGACGGACGACTCATTGCGCCGCCGGCGACGCGCCCGCGGCCGGCGCGCCTCCAACCGGTGGCAGCTTGAGTGCGCCCGGCGCCATCCCAGCTCCGCCCGTCCCTGGTCCGCCCATTCTCGGCCCGGTCGGGAGTTCTTTCTTGGTGAAGTCCGGGGGAACCGCGAAGTCGGCCTCTGCCAGTTTTTTTGCCTCGATCTTCTCGACGATCTGGTTGGTCACGACCGGCGGCCGCTTCGCCATCATTTCGTTAATCTTGGCCGCCTGCTCCGGCGCCATCCCCGGGATGTTGATCTTCCCCATCTTCATCGTCGCGTCCATCGCGAGCGGCACTCCGCTTGGAACCTCGCCGCTGGGCTGAGCAGTGCTAGCGCTCTTG
Source organism: Binataceae bacterium (SeqCode) (assembly GCA_963789715.1). Taxonomy (GTDB): domain Bacteria; phylum Desulfobacterota; class Binatia; order Binatales; family Binataceae; genus Binatus. The sequence goes on from CAWBLQ010000005.1 coordinate 211,572, forward strand.
AGCTTGTCCGCCATGCTTTTCTCGAACGCCGCGAACTCCTCGGCTCCGGGCGCGCTGGTCGAGAAGCATTCCTTGACGGTATAGTCGCCCTGCATCATGTGGCCGCCGCCGTTGTAGTCGGTGCACTTGTAGCCCGCGATCTCGCGCGTGGTGCCGGCCTTCTTGAAGTTCATCGCCGCTTCCCGGCTCGCCGCCATCATCGCCGCCATCTGACCCTTGGGCGGAAACTCGATCTCGAAGTAGGTCTTCGCCTTCGGATCGAGCACGTACATCTTTCCCTTGTCTAGGTCGGTGATGATCGTGTGACGCTCGGACACCATCTTCTGCTTGTTGCCCTGCACCGAAATCGTCTGTTCGGAGTCGCGGGAGTTGGTCCCGCTGGTCACGTGCTGCTTCTGCGTAATGACGACCCCGGCGGCTGCCGGAAGCGCCGCCGTTGCGAGCGCCATTCCTGCGACCAGGGCGGTTAATTTCCTCATAGCGATTGCTCTCCTTGTGCGCGTTGCATTTTCATCACAGAGTCGCGCTTTGCCTCCGCGGCGCCCGTCACAACACCGCGCTGCTGCACGACCATCCGATGTATCATCAGGGCCAACAGCCCGAACAACACCCATACCATTTCCTTGATTCGGCGCAGAAACCCCACCACGAAGCCTATTCCCGGCGGATATCCGAGCATCCCCAGGATAAGCGCCTTGCCTCCCTCCTGGCTCACCAGCTTGGCAGGAATCACGAAGGTCGCGCGCTCGATCAGCAGCCCCACGGCCTCGACCAGCAGCGCTATCTGCAATGACGCCGGCTGATGCAACAGCCGCAACAGGATGTAAATTTCGAGCGGCCCGAAACTCCACGCGGCCGCGTAGCACAGGCACGACGCGACGAACCGGCCGCGATGGCGCCCGTAAAAGTCGAGCAGCACCGCATCGGTCTCGTCGGCGGACTCGCGGATTTCGTCGGTATTGATCCGCGCGATATCGAACCGGGTCGCGGCGCGCCACAGATGCGAAAACGGCCGCTTCATCTGCACGAAAAAGAAGCCGCCCGCCAGCGCCACCGCCAGCGTGAACCCGGCCACGATCGACCAGTAGAGGTTGGCAGCTACCGGTATCAGCCGCAGTGAGATCGCAAGCGCGATCGTCAGAAACACTATCTGCCCCACTGCTTCCGCCAGCGACGCAACCACCACCGTCGCCAGCCCCACCGGCATCCGCAGTTTCTCGCGCACATCCACCGCCATCACGAGCTGGCCCCCGAGCTGCGCCGACGGCGTCACATAGTCGATCGCCTCTCCGCCAATTCGGGCCGCAAACAGCTCGACGAACCTGAGCTTCGGCGGATAGTCCTCAATCGTGACCCGCCAGCCGAGCGTATTCGCGATCCGCGACAGCGCCTCCAGCGAAATTGTCACCGCCAGCCCCCAGCCGGCCATCCGCACGTAGCCAATCACCTGCCCCGGCCCATAATGCGTCAGGAACCAGGCATAGAACGCGATTGCCATTACGATGAAGAATGTCTCGACGCGGCGCATCGGCAGGTAGGGGCCGCCATGATCGACGGGCGGCAACCGATGCATTCTTTCAGTCGCGCCCTGACTGCGCAACCCGCTAACGCTCGAGTTATTCGCCTCTTCGCGGCGAGAGAAAACGCGCCTCACTTTGATCCGGCGCAACGACTGGAAGTAAACTGAACCGCGCGCAATCAGATGGTTACCGCCGCCGGAGCGTCGGAGGTATATTCCGCCCCCTGCTGTTCTTGCTCCTTGGCTGCCTCCGTTTGCCTGCAGTACAACGGCCGCAATCATTGCCGCCTGTCGCGCAGGAGTGCCTGGACCTCAATGACACACGATGGAGATTTGGCGGAAGGGACTCGAACAGGAATCAAGGTTGGGATCTGCCTGCTTTTGGCAGAGCAGATCTTAGCAAACGCTTACGACTTTTATCTGCACAAGACAATTCTCCCAATACCGATGGACCCCCGGGTGCTGGCCGCGGCGTACAGCCTCTTTATCCCGGTATTTATCTACATTATGGCGGGCACGATGGTGCCCGAGGTGTTGAAGAAATCGGCAGGAATCAGGCGTCAAGCCATTCATATAGCCGACTGGTGGTTGGCGTTCGGGTTTTGGCAATTCGTGGCTAAGACCGATATGGCGCAGGGCGCTCTAATCGTACTGTTCGCGATTGGTGCAGTGATAATGGCGCTCTCAATTAAGGACGTCATACAGATTGCAGCGTGAGATTCGGCGCTCGCGCCCTGACTGCGCAACCCGTTAATGATCGAGTTGTTCGCGTATCTGCGGCGCGCGAAAATGCGCTTATCCCTTGGCTTGGATCAATCCTGCGAGCTTATCGAGTTCCTGCGTATTCAAATCGGACACCACCCAGCAATTCATCCCCGCGACCACCAGTTGTTCGACGTGGTACCCATGCTCGGTCTCGATTCTCTCCACGCTCGTCGCCTCGCCCGCGGCCGGCCACATGAAAACGTTGATCACGTGCTTGCCATGCTGATAGACGAGTGCCGCAACCGGACGTCCGTCGATATAGTCCAGACGCCCGCCCACCAGCGGAAATCCGTCTTTCGCGAAATCGCTCACCGGCGGCGAGAAATCCAGCTTGCCGTTGAACCAGGGCTTGACCGTGTGCTGATCGGTCGAGGCGACGTCCATCAGATGCGCCGCCATGAGCGATCGCACGTGACTCGCGACCACTTCACCCGCGAGCCGCTGGTCGACTGACGGACCAATCGTGCGCGGCGCGATCGCGAGCGCCAGCACCGCGCCAATCGCCATCGGTACCGCGAACCGGATCGCGCGTGGCGCCCAGGTCCCGCGCCGCGACGGATAGCCAGCCGCCCGCGTCGATGCCGGCTGCGACGACGGTGCCGTGGGGAGCGCGCGGCGAATCCTTTCCTTCAATGCCGCCGGCGCCTCGAACCGAAACGTCTCATCCTTGAGCCGCGTGCGCATCGCGCGCATCGCGGCATATTCGCTCGCGCATCGCGTGCATTGCTCGATATGCCGCTGGACCTCCAGGTCGGCGGCGAGGTCGAGTTCGCCGTCGAGATGCCCATGCATCAGAATCCGCGCGTCGTCGCAGTTCAACGTCATCGCTCCTTCGGCATTCGCTCCTGCGCCATTCGCCCCTTCAGCGAACGCGCGAGCTTGCCGCGGGCGCGCGCCAGCCGCGACATCACAGTCCCAATCGGCACGTCGGCCGCGTCGGCGATTTCCTTGTACGAAAGTCCCTCGATATCCCGCATCACGATCACCTCGCGAAACTCGTCCGCCAGCTCGTCGAGCGCAGCGCGAATCATCGCGCCGTCCGCCTTGCGAACTGCCTCTGCCTCCAGGCCGCTCTCCTCGCTGGACCCGCCATGCATCTGCTCGTCGAATTCAGTCGGCGAGTCGGATCCCCGGTTGCGCTTGAGCCACGTGAACGCGGTATTGCGCACGATCGCGAGAATCCACGCGCGCGGATCGCCGCCGCGAAATCCACCCACAAACCTGAACGCGCGCAGGTAGGCCTCCTGCACTACGTCCTGTGCGTCGTGGTCGTCGCGCACCAGCCATCGCGCCAGGTTGTACGCAGCATCCATATGCGGGATGAACGTGCGATCGAAATCGACGGCTTTGGCTTCGTCCGGCAACCGCTTTTCTTTCGCCCGCCTGCCTTGCGTATTTCCAGACTACGGGCAGGCCAATCTTATTCCCGAACGCTTCTTTTAACACTGGGTGGCAGGGGTCACCCCTGCCCAAGGAAGCGTGAGACCCACGGTGGGTTTCACTACAATCAAGTTCCGGGAGTTCCAGCGGGCGTTTGAATCCCCGTCAGTCGTGACGAGACGGGCTAATCGAATTTCCTCCTGACCGCGACAGCAGCCATCTCGGACATCCGTAGTTGCCGGAATACGCTATCCTCCTTACGCAGCGCCTTGTCGAAATTCTGAAGTGCTTTGAGAACCTCGATGGGCGGTGACGGTTCGCCGAAACCGCTTTCGAGACTTATCGTGTCGCCAGGCTTTGTATTGTCAAGAATCAGGATATGCCCGACGATCGCATAGGCGTGTTCGAAGGACCGTAGTTTTTCCCGCGCTTTGATGAGCCGGCTCCACGCTTCTTCCCACTGCTTGAGTGTGGTTGCCATCGGCCGCCAGTCTATACCTTTTGCGATTCAAACCAAAAAAGAGCGACCCACCTCCCCTCAACCTGTCTAAGGGGAACGAAGTCCCGCATCTTTTCTTATCATTGGGTGCAGGGGTCACCCCTGCCCAAGGAAGCGTGAAACCCACGGTGGGTTTCACTGAAATTAAGTTCCTCTAAGTTCCCCCCTAAGGCTCGTCGCCATGCTGGAAGAGACGCATCAACTCCTCGACCGTAGCCGGCGGCTTGCTCGCCGTCTCCAGCGTGTCGCGAACGTGATCGATCGACTTCATGCCGACCAGCGCCACGTCCACACCGGGCGTCGAGCGCACAAACTGAATCGAGCGCTGCGCGTCGGTGGCGAAGCCGCTGAACGCGTTGGCGACTATCGGCGGCAGCCCGCGCGATAACTGCCCTTGCAGCAGCGACGCACTGGCCGCCACCGCAAGTCCAAATGCCTTCCCGGCAGCCAGCGTCGTCGCCTTGCCGGCATGCACGAATTGGTTCGATCGCGTCACTGCCTCCGGCATCGCAAGGTTGTACGGCAACTGGATCGCGCGAAAATGATGCGCGTCGCCGCCGACGTCGCGCGCCACTCGCATCAACTCGTCGAGCGAAAGCCAGCCGCGCTCCGTGGGCGCCGCCCGCAGGCCGTTCCACGTCGCGGTCCCGTACACGCCGATCTTTCCGTCGGCCACCGCGCCTTCCAGGAATTCGAAAATCGTCGCGATTCGCGCCAGGAACTCTTTGCGCTCGATCGCTTCGAGCTGGGTCTCGGGATTGTGGATATAGTAAACGTCGATCGTTTCGAGATTGAGATTGCGGCGCGACAGCTCGAGCATCGTGCCGATATACTTCGGCGTCATGCAATGCGACCCGTCAACCAGGTCGGCGGGCGCGACGATTCCTGTCTTCACGTAATGCTCTTCGAACCACGCGCGCGGATTGGCCGGCACTTCGCCGTCAAACGTGATGTAACCGCCCTTGGTCGCGACGACCACCTGCTCTCGCGCGACCTCGCCCGCCGCCACGAGCTCGCCAAGCGCCGCCCCGATATTCCGTTCGCTCCGCTGGAAGCGGTAGTTCACTGCCGTGTCGATCAGATTAATCCCGCCGCGAAGACTCGCCTTGATCGCTGCTTCGTAGGCCCGATCGGTCTCGTCGTCGGGCTCGCCCAGGTAGGTGCCGATTCCGATCGACGAAACCGACACTCCGAGCGCCGGCCGGAAATTTCCCGGCAGCTCCGGGAACCGGCTCGCATATGCTGCCGTGGCTTCGGCGGTCGCGCGCCCTTCGAGCATCATGCCGTTTCTCCTGTGCAGGCAGACTTTTACTGAAAAAACTTTACTGAAAAGATTGCGGACTGATCGCCGGTTCGTAGAGCGCTTGGATCACGTTGCCGTCCGGGTCGCGAATGTAGAACGACACCGAGCCGTCGCGATGGTGCTTGAGGGGATGCACGATCTCGACGCCGACGCTCTGTGCCCACGCGTATCCCGCCTCAACGTCGGCGATCGTCGGCACGATAAAGCCGAGATGGTCCAGCCGATCCGCGCCGCCGCCATTGCCTTCGCCGCGATGCAACGCGAGGTTGTCGCAGCCGGAGCTCAGGTACGCATTGTCCGCGTCGGGCTGCCACACCACCTTCATCCCGAACACGCGAACATAGAAGTCCTTCGCGCGCTCGACGTCGGAAACCTTGAGCGCCAGATGACGCATGCCACGATTTTTGATCAACTCTTTCCCTCGCGCGTCTTGTATCCGGCCACCGCCCAGATCGGATCCGACGGCGGCGCGGTCGGCGCGCTCCGGTCGATGAAATCCATATTCTCAAACGCGCCGCACTCCATAAAGTAGCTGCCGACCAGCTTGCCATGGCCGTAGTCGTCGAGATGCTGCCAAATCGCCACCGCCTTGGTCGGGAACATCCGGTTCGAAAACGTCACGACCAGCGGCGCGCCGGGTTTGAGCACGCGCGCGGCGTCGGCGAATGTCTCGATTGGCCGCGTCAGGTATTGCACCGAGACTGTCACCACCGCACCGTCGAACTCGTCGTCGCCAAACGGCATCCGCGGCGCGCGATTGAGATTGTGAATCACGATCTCGCTGAGCGCCGGATTATTTTCCATCTCCTCCCGATTCATCCCGAGCCCGACCACTCGCGACGGCCGGATATGCGCCGGCAGATGCGACCGCCAACTGCTCATCAGGTCGAGGATCGCGCCGCCTTGCGGCAGCAACTGGGCGTAAATCTCGCCGACCTTTGCGATTGCGCCGTCGTCGATATGAGTGACGAGCCTCGGCACCGAGTAAAATACCTCATCATCGTCGTCGTCGACGCGCCTGAAGAAATCGGCGGGAAGTTGTCTGGCCATGCTGAAATCCTGTTTTGCGTCCTTGTGGAGAGCTTATTTTATCGTTGAATATCAGCTATTTAGCGCGGTCTAGCGAAAATTTATGAAGCGTCGTTGACATGCTTTGCCCGCGTCACCTACAGTAAAACACTTTTACATACCGCGCTGCACGAGTCTTGCCGAGCCGCCGGCGTGGTGTCCGAAAACACGATGGTCAGACGCGACAAAACCAACTACGTGATCCAGTCCGTCGCGCATGCGCTCGACGTGCTCGAGCAGTTCTTCGGCGACGTCGATGAACTCGGTGTTACGGAACTCTCCAAGCGCCTCAAGCTGCATAAGAACAACGTCTTCCGGCTGCTGGCGACGCTCGAAGCGCGCAGCTACATCGAACAAAACAAAGCCACCGAAAATTATCGCCTCGGCATCAAGTGCCTGCACCTCGGACGCCGTTACATCCATCATATGGGTCTCGTCAGGCAAGCGCGCCCCATCCTCGTCGACGTCGCCCGCAAATGCCGCGAAAGCGCTTACGTCGCGATCGTCCGCCGCGACGGCGTCGTGCCGCTCGAGGCCGCCGAGGCCGAAGATCGCGCCGTCCGCATCACGCCGCCCATCGGCATCACCCTCCCGCTTCATTGTACAGCGGCCGGCAAGGCCCATCTCGCCTTCGACGCCGAGGAGCAGCTCAAATCCGCCCTGCCCGAGACGCTGCGCCGCTTCACCGATCGCACGATCGTCGATCGCGCGATTCTGCTCGCGCAGCTCGAAGCGGTCGCGCGCGACGGCTACGCCGTGGACTCGGGCGAGTTCATCGAAGAAGTATCGTCGGTCGCCGTCCCGATTCGCGACTACACACGCTCAGTGGTCGGCTCGGTCGCAGTAGCCGGCCCCACCTATCGCATAGGCCCCGAACGAATCACCTCCGAAATAGCACTAAGCCTACTGAACGCCGGCCGCGAACTATCGCACCGCCTCGGCTACAATGAATAGGCAGGGGTGACCTCCTTAGGCTTCGCTCAGGACAGGCCCTGTACTCAGTGTTAAGAGAAGATGCGGGGTGCAATTCTCCTAGCCTCTCTCTGTCAGGGAGAGGCCGCGCTTTCGGCGCGGGTGAGGGTCCAGACTCCAAGATGACGTTTACGTCCACTTACTCTTGGTACGCACGTCGAGCGAAATTGCCGCCCTTTGCGCCGCGCCCCCTCCATTAGTATGGTTTGACTGACTGGCGGGCCGCTGTTACAAAATTCCCGGCCATCGGCTCTATTCCCGGGCAACCTCGTCCGTTCTCAGATTCAATCGATGCATGAACCAATGCGTGGAGTGATCAAGCTTTGAAGATTCTAGTTCCAATCAAGCGAGTCCCCGATCCCGCGACCACCATCCGCGTGCTCCCCGACGGCACCGGCATCGCCACCGACAACGTGAAATGGGTCATCAACCCGTTCTGCGAAATCGCCATCGAGGAGGCGCTCCGCATCAAGGAAAAGCAGACCGGCGAAGTCGTTCTCGTCACCGTCGGCCAGTCCACCTGGCAGGAGCAACTCCGCACCGGGCTCGCGATGGGCGCTGACCGCGCCATCCTGGTCAAGACCGACGCCGCGCTCGACTCGCTCGCGATAGCGCGAATCCTCGCGAAAATCGCCGGCGACGAAAAGCCCGATCTCATAGTCCTGGGCAAGCAGGCCATCGACGACGACTCGAACCAGGTCGGCCAGATGCTCGCCGAGATGCTCGGCTGGCCGCAGGCAACGTTCGCGTCCAAAGTCGAGATAACGCCGGAAAAAACCTCGGTCGTGCGCGAAGTTGACGGCGGCCTCGAAACCGTCGCGTTCAAGCTGCCGGCCGTCATCACCACCGACCTTCGCCTCAACGAGCCGCGCTACGCCTCGCTGCCGGGCATCATGAAGGCGCGCAAGAAGGAATTGAAAGAGGTCGCGGCCGACAGCCTCGGCGTCGATCTCGCTCCCCGGCTCAAGATTAAGACTCTCGCCGCACCGCCCAAGCGCCAGGCCGGGCGCAAGGTCGCGTCGGTGCAGGAGCTGGTCGCGGTCCTTCACACCGAAGCCAAAGTTATTTGAGCAAAGATCATTTGAGTAAGACTTTTACGATCGCGAACGCGGAGTGAATCGATATGGGTGACGTGCTGATTTTCGCGGAGCATCAGGCGGGACATTTTCCGAAGACCACGCTGGTTGCCGTGCACGCGGGCCTCGACCTGGCGAAAAAGCGCGGCGGCAAAGCCGTCGCGGTCGTCGCCGGCGACGCGCCCGAGACCGCGGCGGGCGAAATTGCCAAGTACGGCGTCGCCAAGGTGATCGCGCTGGCGCATCCCGCGCTGAAGAACTATCTCGCCGACGCGCACGCGCAGGCGCTTGCCGCACTGGCGAAGAAGGAAGGCGCGGAATTTGTTCTCGCCACCGCGACTGCGATGGGCAAGGACTTGTTTCCGCGGCTCGCCGCCCGCCTCGGCGCTCCGATGGCGTCGGAGATCACCGCGATCAACGACGATCATACTTTTGTGCGCCCGACTTACGCCGGCAACGTGATGGCGACGGTCGAACTCGACGGGCCGATCAAGGTGCTGACCGTGCGCGGCACCGCGTTCGACGCCGCCAAGCCGGGCGACACCGCCGCGCCCGTCGAAAAGCAGGAGGCGCAGATCGACGCGGGCGCGCTCAGGATGGAATTCGTTTCGTTCAACGCGACCAAGAGCGATCGCCCGCAACTCACCGAGGCGCGGATTATCGTTTCGGGCGGCCGCGGCCTCAAGTCGGGCGAGAATTTCAAGACCGTGCTCGAGCCGCTGGTCGACGAGATGGGCGCCGCGATGGGCGCGTCGCGCGCGGCGGTCGATGCGGGCTTCGTGCCCAACGATCTGCAGGTTGGACAGACGGGGAAAGTGGTCGCGCCGGAACTCTACATTGCCGTCGGAATTTCAGGCGCCATTCAGCATCTGGCCGGGATGAAAGACTCCAAGGTCATCTGCGCGATCAACAAGGACGAGGAGGCGCCGATCTTCGCCGTCGCCGATTACGGACTGGTCGCCGATCTGTTCAAAGCGGTGCCCGAGATGGCTGAGGAAATCAAAAAGCTCAAGCATTCGTAGCCGCGCGCGAACGGAGTAGTAATTTCCATGCCCGAACTCCAGCACAAATTCGTCAACACCAACGGCATCCGGATGCATTACGTCGAACACGGCGCGGGCCCGCTCGTCGTGCTGTGCCACGGATGGCCCGAGTCGTGGTACTCGTGGCGGCATCAGATTCCCGCGCTCGCGGCAGCGGGCTTCCGCGTCGTCGCGCCCGACCAGCGCGGCTACGGGCAGACCAGCGCGCCCGAGCCAATCGAGTCGTACAACATCCTGAACCTGGTCGGCGATATCGTCGGGCTGGTCAACAGTCTTGGCGTCGAGTCGGCGGTGATCGCCGGCCACGATTGGGGCGCGCCGGTGGCGTGGAACTCCGCGCTCCTCCGGCCCGACATCTTTCGCGCGATCGCGCTGCTCAGCGTTCCGTATTTTCCGCGCTCTTCGATGCGTCCGACCGACGCGATGAAGGCTCTCGCCGGCGACCAGCATTTCTACCAGCTCTATTTCCAGGAGCCCGGCAAGGTCGAGCAGGAACTCGACGCCGATCCGCGCCGCTCGATGGCGATGGTCCTCTATTCCGCATCTGGCGACGCGCCGCGGACCGGCGAGTTCTCATTCCTGTTCCCCAAAACGAAAAAATTTATCGAGACCGGGATGGTGCCGGACAAGCTGCCGCCGTGGCTGACGGAAGCCGACCTGGATTTCTTCGCTGGTGAGTTCAAGCGCGTCGGCTTTCGCGGCGGCGTCAACTGGTATCGCAACGTCGATCGCAACTGGGAGCTGACTCCGTTCCTCGACGGCGCCAAGCTGCGGCAGCCCGCCGTGTTCGCCGCCGGTGAGCATGACGTGGTCGGCAAAATGATTCCCGGCGGCTACGCGGGCGCGGGTGCGTTCACTCCCAATCTGAAAAAGAAAGTGATAATCCCCGGCGCCGGCCACTGGATTCAGCAAGAACGCCCCAAAGAGACCAACGAGGTCCTCATCGAGTTCCTGAAAGGTCTGTAGGTAGACGCAGCGGCATGATCAAGGTCGCTATCCTCGACGACTATGCGAAGATTGCGCTTCAGTGCGCCGACTGGTCTGTGCTCGACGGCAAGGCGGAGGTCACCGCCTTCGATCGCCATCTCACCGAGGACGAGGCCGCCGTCGCGCTTAAGCCTTTCGACGTGCTCTGCACTGTTCGCGAGCGGATGAGCTTGCCGCGCAGCCTGTTCGAGCGACTGCCTAATCTCAAGCTCGTCACGATCATTGGGATGACGCTGCCGAATCTCGACATGGCGGCGGCGACCGATCACGGGGTGATCGTCTCGCATGCGAATTTCGCCAACCCGCTTTACGCCGACCTCTTTCCCGCGACACCTGAGCTGACTTGGGGGCTGATGATCGCGACGGTGCGCCATTTCAGCCTCGAGGGCCGCCGGATGCGCGAAGGCGGGTGGCAGCAAACAGTCGGCATCAACCTCGCGGGGCGCACGCTCGGGCTTTTGGGACTCGGCAGAATTGGCACGAGGATGGCCGAGTACGGGCGCGCCTTCGGCATGCCGGTGATCGCATGGAGTCAGAACCTGACGGCCGATGCGGCGCTGGCGGTCGGGGCAAAGCGCGTTGACAAGGACGACCTGTTCCGCCTCGCCGACATCGTCTCGATCCACGTCCGCCTCAGCGATCGCACTCGCGGCCTGGTCACCGCGCGCGAGCTCGCACTGATGAAGCCCGGTGCGTATCTGATCAACACCTCGCGTGGGCCGATCGTCGTCGAAGCCGATCTGATTGCCGCCCTGCGCGCGGGGCGAATCGCCGGCGCTGGAATCGACGTCTACGACGAGGAACCGCCTCCGCCCAACCATCCGTTTCGCACCATGGACAACGTCACCGTCACACCGCACCTGGGCTACGTGACGCGCGAGGCGCTGACCGCATTCTATGCCGATACGCTGGAAGCGGTGGCCGCGTTCGTTAACGGCGCGCCGATTCGAGTAGCGAATCCCGACGCGCTCACGCATCGCAAGAAGTGAGAAGGTGGGGGAACCCAATTGAATGGGAATTGCTTCGCCCCCTGGTTAGAGGTCGTGCGGCGAGAAGACTGGTGTCGCGCTTGAGGGCGCTCGCGTCGAGTTTAGAGCGCCGCACGTTGCGCGCAGTTCGAACAGTGGCGTTGCTTGCGGGCGGGCGGAATTATCGCGATAAGCGATCTGATGAGGTTCGGGCATATTGCGGGGGCCGTGTTGACAGGTTGGATCCTGATGGCGCCTTCGATCGATTGTGCGCGGCGGGGTTTGCAGCGCGAGACGCCGCTGTCGGAATGGGAGCAAGTCGATAGTTTCACGTCTCAGGAAAGCTGCGAGAACTATCGGGCGATCGTGATCGCAGCAGAGAAGGACGATAGCGGCAACGTTTTCGTTGAGCGGTATTCGTATTCGATTTGCGTGCCGGCCGACGATCCGCGGCTGAAGGAGGAATAGCGGGGGCCAGGCTGCGTAATTTGCTCCGCAACCTTGTCGGCACGCTGCTGCTCTTCGTCGGTAAGAAACTTGTCCATTTGTGAAGTTTCCTCTGAGCCGCCGAGGGTAACTCTTTTCGCCACCGGTGGTCGAGAGCCGCCTGCCGGGCGATGAAGCCTGCGCGCGGTCGTGCTAGCTTTGGGGCGAACTCGGGCAAACGCAATTGGAACCCCGCATACTAGCGCGCGCCGAGCATCCCATCTCGCGCCGCGATATCGACGCCAACGTGCTCAAGGTCCTCTATCGCCTGGCCGGCGCCGGCTACGACGCATACTTGGTCGGCGGCGGCGTGCGCGACCTGATGCTCTCGCGCAAGCCCAAAGATTTCGACGTCGCCACATCGGCCCATCCCCAGCAGGTCCGCGACCTGTTCCGCAACTCGCGGATGATCGGCCGGCGCTTTCGCCTGGTCCACGTTTTCTTCGGCCGCCAGAACGTCGAGGTCGCCACCTTTCGCAAACAGGCCGAGGCCGTCGCCGATACCGACGATCCGCTGATTCGCCTCGACAACACTTTCGGCACGCCCGAAGAGGACGCGTTTCGCCGCGACTTCACCGTCAACGCGCTGTTCTACAGCCCGCAAACTTTTCACGTGATCGATTTTCCCGGCGGAGTCGACGACCTCGAAGCTCGCTTGATCCGCACTATCGGCGACCCCGACCTGCGGATGCGCGAGGATCCCGTGCGCATGATGCGCGCGGTTCGATTCGCCGCCAAGCTCAGCTTCGAAATCGAGCCCGCCACCCGCGCCGCCATCGAGCGCCATCGCGCCGACCTCGCCAAGGCTTCCGTGCCGCGCCTCGTCGACGAGACCTACAAAACGCTCGCGCAGCCCGAGGCCGCTCATGCGCTCGTGCTGATGGAGGAGCTGGGATTGCTCGAGTATGTGATCCCGATGCTCTCGGCTCATTTGAAACCGCGCGCAGCCACGCTCGCCGAGCAGCCCATCGTCCGCAACATGGCCGCGCTCGGCCGCGCGATCGCGAGCGGATTTGCTCCGGAGCATTCGATCGTGCTCGCCACCCTGATGCTCGACCTGTACCGCGATGGGGCCGGCGCTGTTGGCGTCCGCGGTGGCGGAGATCGCCGCCTCGATCTGATCGGCGAGCTTCGCGCGCGCGGCTTCGCGCGCGGCGATACCGAGCAGATGCGGCTCATCCTCGAAGCGTTCCAGAATTTGGCGGCGCCCACCCGCCGCACGCGGCGCCTGATGCGTCGGCCGTACTTTCCCGACGCGCGGATGTTCTTCGAGATGACGGCGCCGGCCTATTCGATCGATCCGACTCGCACGCTGCGCTTGCTGGCCGACCCCGACGCCTTGAGCTCGAGCCCCGCCACGTCGTCGGCCCGCGCGGGCGTTGCTGCCGGCACCCCGCCCGCCGCCGGCGACCGCCGCCGCCGCCGGCGCCGGCGCCGCCGGTCGCGCCACGGCGGCCCCGCGCGCGACTCCGCCGCGCACGGCGCCACCGTCCCGTCTGGCAACGACGGCAATCGCCCCGGCGATTCCCCGCCGTCGCCGGATCCCACGCGCCGCGACTGACGTCGCGCCCCGCCCCCGCCCGCACCCATCGACTAAGTTCGGCCCTTCGATTACTTTTGAGTCCACTATGCCTGCGAACAATCTGCGCTCCGATCGAATCTGGATGGACGGCGCGATGGTCCCTTACGACGAGGCCACCGTTCACGTCCTCACCCACAGCCTGCACTACGGCCTCGCCGTCTTCGAAGGGATGCGATGCTACAAGAGCGACGACGGCCGCTCCGCAATCTTCCGCGCTCGCGAGCATATCCGCCGCCTCATCGACTCCGGTCACATCGTCGAGATGGAAGTCCCGTACAGCCAGGAGGAGTTGCTCAAGGCATGCGCCGACGTCGTGCGCATCAACAAGTTCGCCGAGTGCTACATCCGGCCGCTGGTGTTCTTCGGCGAGGGTGAGATGGGACTTTCGGCGCGCGGAAATAAAATTCGCGTCTCGATCGCCGCGTGGCCATGGGGCGCCTACCTCGGCCAGGACAGCATCAACAAAGGCGTGCGGCTCAAGACCTCATCGTTCGTCAGGTTTCATCACAACTCGATGATGCCGGCGGCGAAGGCCACCGGCCACTACGTCAACTCGATTCTCGCCGGCTACGAGGCCCGCCGCAACGGCTACGATGAGGCCCTGCTGCTCAACACCGAGGGCTTTGTCGCCGAGGGCAGCGGCGAAAACGTGTTCGTCGTGCGCGACGGTGTTGTGCGCACTCCGCCGCTCACCTCGGTGCTCGCGGGAATCACCCGCGACGCCGTGATCAAGATTCTCCGCGACAACGCAGTCGAGGTTCGCGAGGAATATTTCGCCCGCGACGCGTTCTACATCGCCGACGAAGCTTTCATGACCGGCACCGCCGCCGAAGTTACTCCGGTCGTCGAGCTCGACGATCGCAAGATAGGCCCCGGCCGCCCCGGCCCAATCACGGCAAAGGTGCAGCAGGTCTTCCAGGCCATTCTGCACGGCCGCGAGCCGCGCTACCGAGACTGGCTCTACTACATCTGATCTCCGAACGGATCTCAGCCGACGACTCGATCGTCGCCCCATCGAGACTCCCGCCCACGCGGCGAATTCCGAGCTCCCAACGCGGTCGGCCGAATCCGCAAAGGAGCGCGCTTGCGGAAGCGTCTTGAGGTCATTGGCGAGGTTGGCCGGGGTAGAACAGCCACGCGCGCTCGGCGATTGCGGCGACGTAGAAGAGTGCGAGCAGCGGCGCGAGGTCGCGTACGATCGCCCCGGGAAGCGCCGGCGGCGGCGCGATCGCGAGCGCGATCACGAGGGCGTAGTTGACGATCCCGCCCCAATGCCCGAAGCGGCTTTTTACCGGGCCGACCGCGGGCTGTCCGATCACGACCGAATCGATCACGTACTGGCTGAACGAGAGCGCGATTAGTACCGGAATGTAGAAAGGTATCGCGCCGGCGGCCGCTTCGCAGAGAATCGCGGCCAGCACGAACGTCACGTCGGCTATTCCGTCGAGCCATCGCCCGCTGCCGCTCGCGACGCCCAGCCGCCGCGCGATTCGGCCGTCGATGAAATCGCTGCCCGCGGCGGTGATCGCGACGGTCGCGAATGCCAGCCGTCCCTCGTGCCCGTGCGCGGCGAGCGCGACCCAGAATGCGGCCAGCGCGAATCTCAGCGCGCTGAGGCCGTTGGGTATCTGCGCGAGGAGCGTAGAGCCGCGGCCACGGCGCTGTTTCGCGGGTTCGCTCGCAACAACCGTATGTTCTACAATCGTTGTCTTATGCCCGGAAAAACTTCCCGCACGATCCAGATCGTCAGCCACGGGCCGTCATGCCTCGACGGGGTGATGGCGGCGGCCGCGGTGGCGCGCTTTTACGACGGCCATAAAGTCTTCACGACGCTGGCCGCCAACAACGACGCCGACCGCGTGCTCCAGGAGCTGACGCTCAAGTCGGATGACGGCGGCAGCGAAAACGAAATCTGGATCACCGATTTGTCCTGGAATTCAGCGGCGACCGGCGCGCATCTGGCGAAGTTGAGCGAGCGGGGCGCGCGCATTTACTGGATCGATCATCATCGCACCGCAGTTTCCCGCGCCGACGGCCCTGAGTTCAAGGTGCCGTTCGCCGGCAAAGTTCTGAGCGAACAATATTCCGCGGCGCGCCTGACCTTCAATTTTCTCAAACGAATGGGTCGCGACCTTGCCGAACGGCAGCGCGCCGAGTTCGACGCGTTTCAGCCGTTCGTGATGATCGCCGACGATCACGACCGCTGGGTCCATAAAATTCCCGAGTCATCCGAGTGGGCGCTCGCCGTGCAGACGCTGGGCGGCATCTCGTCGTATCGCGAAATTCTGAAACTGCGCGAACCGCGGATGAGCCGCAAGCTGCGCAGCGCGTTCGAATCGGGTCAGGACGCGATGCGCCGCAGCGTCGAGTTGGCCCACGCGACGATGGTCGATCGCAAGCTCGCGAACGGAATCACGGTGCGGACGGCATGCTGCTTTGGCTACAGCAGCGAAGTCGCGGCGAAGCTCTACAAGGGGCAGACTCGCACGGTGGTGGCGCTGTTCGACTTGCGGAGCCAGGGCGTCAGCCTGCGGCGGAGCGCCGACAGCGAGGTCGATTTGTCGATCCTCGCGCAACACTACGGCGGCGGCGGTCATGAGGCGGCGTCGGGCTTTGCGATTCCCGACCTGCGACGCCTTCCGGCCGAGCGACTGGCCGAAATTCTCGGCGACCAGCTCGAAAAGTCGGCGACCTGAGCCGACCGGCGCCGTGCTGCGCCAGCACTTGTTTCCCTTTTCATGATCGGTATCGCTCTTGCGTCAGATCTGGCGATTTGCTTAGACTGACCATACGTTCATTTGACTGACTGTCCAGTTTCACATGACAAAAGAAGAGGTAATTAAGGAATATCGAGTGCGGGAGATCCTCGAAGCCGCGCGGCGCGTGATGGCGCGATACGGCATGCAGGGCACGACGGTCGATCGCGTCGCCGAAGAAGCGAAGGTCGCCAAGGGCACCATCTACCTGTACTTCGACACCAAGGATGCGCTGGTCCACGCCGCGGTGCTCGAGGGTTTGCGCGAGATGGTGGCGGAGACGATAGCGTCGGACGACCCGTCGGCACCACCGCTGGAGCGAATCCGCAAGCTCATCCTGGCACAGTTCCGAATCCAGGCCTCGAACCAGGATTTTTTGAAGACGCTGATCATCGGCAACTCGCTTGATATCGAGCTCGAATCGGAGGCCGGCCGCGAATACATGCGGGTCTATGCGGGCCATCTCGACTTCGTCGCGTCGGTGCTGCAGGACGCGATCGAGCGGGGCGCGATTCGGCGGATCGACCCGCAATTCGCGGCGTTCATGCTCGGCGAGATGCTGACCGGGTCGCTGCGGCGGCGGCTGCTAAAGCTGGCCTCGAGTCCGCTGGAGTCGGACGCCGAGGCGGTCGTCGAGCTTTTTCTCAAGGGGATCGCGGCGGTTCCATGGAGCTGAAGTCTTTCAGGGTCTCGGCTTTCGCCGCGCTGGCGGTATCGATTGGCGCGCTGGCGTTGGCGGGATGCCATCAGCCGGCGGCGGCCGAGGTTGACAAGG
Organism: Binataceae bacterium (SeqCode); assembly: GCA_963789715.1. Classification (GTDB taxonomy): domain Bacteria; phylum Desulfobacterota; class Binatia; order Binatales; family Binataceae; genus Binatus. The sequence goes on from CAWBLQ010000005.1 coordinate 228,751, forward strand.
ACAACCAGACGGGGACAGCGCCGATCGCGATCTCGGTCGCGGCGGCACATCGGCAGAGTCTCGATCGCACGGCAGAGGTGCAGGGCGCATTGTTCCCGCGCGAGCACGCGGTGATGTCGTCGGAAGTCGAGGGCAGGGTCGCGGAAGTGGTCGCGGACTTTGGCGACAAGGTCGCAGCCGGCCAGGTGATGTTGAAAATCAACCCGCGCGAATACGAGCTGCGGGCCGAGACCGCGCAGGCGGCGCTCGACCAGGCGCGCGCCAAACTTGCCAACTCGAGCGCGCGCTACAATCGCGCGCAGGCATTGAAGCGCGCGGCGGCTATCTCGGCCGAGCAGTTCGATCAACTGGCGTCTCAGTTGCGCGTCGATCAGGCTGACACGGAATCGGCGCAAGAGGCGCTGGCGATGGCCAGCAAGAAGCTCGGCGACACCGAAATCAAGGCGCCCTTCAGCGGCGCGGTGCAAAAGCGGATGGTCTCGCTCGGCGAGTACGTCTCGCCCGGCAAGGAGATTTACGAACTGATTGCGACCGACCCGATCAAGCTGCGCTGCCCGATGCCGGAGCGGTTCGTGCCGCTAGCGCGGGTCGGCATGCCGGTGAAGCTTTCGATCGACGCCAACCCGGACGCCTCGTACACGGGAAAAATCACGCGCATCGCGCCGGCGCTCGATGAGAGCAGCCGCACACTTCTGATCGAGGCCGAAGTCGCCAACCCCGACGGCGCGCTAAAGCCCGGATTCTTCGCGCACGTGGTCGTGGATCTCGGCCACGATCGCGCGCTGTTCGTGCCCAGCGCCGCGGTGCTGCGCTACGCGGGCGTCGCGCGCGTGTTCGTCGTCGAGGGAGGAGTGGTCCGTGCGCGCGAGGTGACTACCGGCGGCGTGGTTGGCGATCAGACCGAAATAACCGGCGGGCTGAAAGAGGGCGATCACGTCGCAGTGAGCGGAGTCGATCGGCTGGCCGACGGCACCGCGGTGATCGCCAAGGAGCAGTCGTGATTCTCGCCGACCTGTGCGTGCGCCGGCCGGTCTTCGCCACGATGTTCGTCGGCGTGCTGGTGGTGCTCGGCTGGTTCTCGTACATGCGGCTGGGCGTCGATTTGTTTCCGCGGGTCGATGTGCCGACCGTGATGGTGACGACGTTCCTGCCGGGCGCGGCGCCCGAGGAGACCGAGGCGCGCGTCACCAAGCCAATCGAGGAAGCGGTCAACACCGTCAGCGGAATCGACGAGATGCGCTCGAACACGCTCGAGGGCGTCTCCCGCGTGATCATCGAGTTCAAGCTGGAGCGCGACCTCGACGCGGCAGTGCAGGACGTGCGCGACAAGATTTCAACAGTGCTCGATCAACTGCCCGACGGAACCAAGCCGCCGCTGGTGCAGAAGTTCGACCTCGACGCGGTGCCGGTCGTGACGATCACGGTCACCGGCTACCAGAGCCTGAAAGAACTCACCGAGCTGGCGCGCCGGCGCCTGCAGGAACCGCTCGAATCGGTCGACGGAGTAGGGTCGATCGATATCGTCGGCGGACGCGCGCGCGAAATTCACGTCGATATCGACGCCGACAAGCTGCACGCGACCGGAGTTACGATTCAGCAGGTGGGAGCGGCGCTGTCCCGGCAAAACGTAGAGTACCCGGGCGGCCGGATGAAGCAGGGGATGTCCGAGGAGATGCTGCGCACGCTCGGCCGAATCACCGAGGTTCCGGATTTCGCCAAGGTGATAGTCAGCGAGGCCGACGGGCGGCCGGTAACGGTCGGCGACGTCGCGTCGGTCGAGGACGGCGTCAAGGAGCCGCGCTCGCTGTCGCGCTGGGACAACAAGAATGCGGTGTCGCTGGTGGTGCGCAAGCAGTCGGGCGAGAACACGATCGCGGTGGTCGATCGGGTCAGGGAGCGCTACGACGCGATCAAGGGCACGCTGCCGCCAGGCGTCGAGGTGATCTTCACGCGCGACGCGTCGCACTTCATTCGCGAGGCCGTGCAGACCGTGCAGGAGCACCTGGTGCTCGGCGGCATCTGCGCGGCGATCGTGGTGTTCTTTTTTCTCGGCTCGATTCGCTCGACGCTGATCGCGGCGGTCGCAATTCCGGTTTCGATCATCTCGACCTACTCATTGATCCTGTGGATGGGCTTCACGCTCAACCGGATGACGCTGCTGGCGCTGACGCTGGCGGTCGGAATAGTAATCGACGACGCCATCGTCGTGCTCGAAAACATTTTCCGGTTTATCGAAGAAAAACATATGGACCCGATCGCCGCGGCGAAGGCGGCCACCGCCGAGGTCGGGCTGGCGGTCAGCGCGACCACGCTGTCACTCGCGGTCATCTTCGTGCCCGTCGCGTTCATCCACGGCGTGATGGGCCGGTTTCTGAATTCGTTCGGGCTGACCATGGCGTTCGCGATCATGGTGTCACTGCTGGTCTCGTTCACGCTGACCCCGATGCTGTGTTCGCGCTATTTGAAGGGCAAGTCGGCGGGCGGCGCGAAGCACAACAGCAGCAAGGACTGGAGAATTTTCAGGTGGATCGAAGACTATTACGACCTCGCGCTGCGCTGGTCGCTCGACCATCGATGGGTGCTGGTGGCCGTGTCGATCGCACTGGTCATCTCGATTCCGTTCCTCGGCAAACTTGTGGGCGCGACATTCATGCCCGACGACGACTCGAGCGAATTCGCGGTTAGCATCCGCACGCCGCCGGGGTATTCGCTCGCGCATACCGACGAGATAGTTGCGCAGATCGAGGATCGGCTGCGGACTATCCCCGAGGTGCGCGACCTGTTCACCACCGTCGGCGACACCAACGGCGACGATCGCGTGACGGTCGCCGAGGTTGACGCGAAGCTGTTCCTGCTCGACCAGCGCCGCCGCAGCCAGGAACTGGTGATGGCCGACGCGCGCAAGTTGATGGACGTGTTTCCGGCGTTGCGGGTCAGTGTCGACGCGATCAAGCCGTGGGAACAGAGCGGATACAAAGACGTCGCGGTTGAATATGACATGCGCGGCGCCGACCTCGACACGCTGCGGACGTACGCCGACGGCCTGATGACGCGGCTCAGAAAAATTCCGGGCATCGTCGATCTCGACTCGAGTTACGAAGGCGGGCTGCCGGAGCTGCAGGTCAATATCGATCGCGCAAAGTCGGCGGACTTGGGCGTGTCGGTGGACGACATCGCGCAGACGATGCGGACGATGGTGCAGGGCGACGTGATTACCCGTTTTCGCGAAGGCCAGGACACCTACGACGTGCGGCTGCAGCTGGCCGAGAAGGACCGCAACAATCCGGTCGTGGTCGCGGGGCTGACAATTCCATCAAGCAAGGTCGGGCAGGTGCGGCTGGACAACGTGGCGACGCTGACGCACGGGACGGGCCCGGTGCAGATCGATCGGCAGGATCGCCAGCGCAACATTGCGATCGTCTTCAACCTCGCGCCGGGATTCGCGATGAATAAGGTGATGGACGCGGTCACGCGCGAGGTCAACCAGATTCATCTGCCGCCCGGCTACATCACGGAGTTCGGCGGTCAGAGCAAGATTTACGGCGAAATGGTCACCGGCTTCCTGGTGGCGTTCCTGCTCTCGATCATTTTCATGTACATGGTGCTGGCGGCGCAGTTCGAGAGCTTCATCCATCCGATTACGATCATGCTGTCGCTGCCGCTGGCGGTGCCGTTCGCGCTGATCTCGCTGCTGGTCTTTCGCGAACACCTGATGCTGTTCTCGACGCTCGGCATCCTGCTGCTGTTCGGCATCGTGAAAAAGAATTCGATTTTGCAACTCGATCAGACGCTCAACCTGATTCGCGCGGGACTGCCGCGCCGCCAGGCGATTCTGACCGCGAATCGCGAACGGCTGCGGCCGATCCTGATGACCACGGCGGCGCTGGTCGCGGGCATGATTCCGGTGGCGGTTGGACAGGGCGCCGGTGACAGCTCGGTTCGCGCGATCGCGCTGGTCGTGATCGGCGGGCAGACGCTGTGCCTGTTGATCACGCTACTGTTCACCCCGGTCGCTTTCTCACTGTTCGACGACATGGAGAACTGGCTGCGCAAGTTCCGCAGGCCGCCGGCGCGCCTCAAGCTGGTCGAACCGCTATACGACGACGAGAGCGAGCGCGAAGCGATCGACTAGCGGCAGGCGCCTCGATCTGACCTCGATTCGGATGCTGTACCAGTAGATCTATCGCCTTGCGATTCCGGATTGCGCTTACTAAGTTCGCGATGTGGACGCGGCGCTCGAAAAAGCACTCAACCTGTTGCTCGAATCCGAGCGCGCCGGAGTGAATGCCCTCGACGCGCTAATCGCTGACGTCAAGCAGGACGAGCTGAGGAAGTTCCTGGCCGGCTCGCGCGCGATGGAACAGCGCAACGCCGAGGAACTGGAGGCGCTGATTCGCGACAACGGCGGCAATCCGTCCAATGGAGTCGGGCCGTTCGCCGGCAAAGTCGCCGCGCTCGACTCGATTCGCGATCGCCTGAACCTGCTGTCACGCGGCCAGGAATGGGCCGCGCGGAAAACCGAAGTCGCGCTCGCGCTCGCGCCCGACGACGGTCCCATCCACGACTACCTGACCGCGATGGCCAATCGGCATCGCGCCGAAGTGGAATGGGGCCGCGCCGAAGTCATCCGGCTGATGTCCCCCGCGACGGCGGGGGCGCACCCGCGGCGGCGGGGCGCAGGGTCCTGACGGCTCCGTTGTCGCCGCGGAAGGGTTTCGTTTACAGCGGACGTTTCGCGATGATCAGCTCGCGGCCCCATTCGTCGAGCAATGTGCGCGGTTCGAAACCAGCTTCGTGCAACCAGCGTAGCCAGTCGGCGCGCGGAAAGATGCCCTCGAGATGACTATCGTGCACGAGGCGCGCGTCGCCACCGCGATCGCGCAGGATGATCGCGAAATCTGTTCGGTATGTCGTGTCAGAGGGATCGGGGTCGACGGTCCACTGAAGATAGCGAAGGCTGCGGCCCTCGCCGTCGCGACCGCCGTGCCTGGTTTCCGCAACAAAGCTTTCTCGCACGCAATCCGGAACGAAGAGCGCGACGCCGCCCGCGCGACAGTGCCGGTGAGCGGTCCGGATCGCGCCCTGAAGGTCAGCCGCGCTGGTCATGTAGGCGATCGCGTCGTGGATAAAAACCGCATCGAACGTCGCAGGTCCAGCGTGCGCATGTCGCCCTCGCGATGCTCGCATTCCGGATTCAGCGCGCGGCTGACGGCAAGCATCTGCGGCGACAGATCGACGAGCGTCATTTCGAATTTCGACTTGAGATAGATCGCGTTGTTGCCGCCTCCGGATCCCAGCTCGAGTACCGTGCGCGGCGGGGGCCTGGACGCGTCAGTCAGCACGCGCGCGAAGAACGCGGCTTCGTCGGCATAATCCCCGGGCGGCGAGAACAGCGGCCACCAGTCCGCTAGTTCGCCGTACAGCTTCATAGCGAGACTTACGCCTTACCGGCCGCCGCGGGCGCAGGCACTTCCGTCATGCGCGTCGTCGTATCGGTGTCGTACTCCAGATGCAGCGCGCGCACGATCATGCCGTGCATCCGCCACAGCCCGATCACGTAAAACAACTCCATGATCTGTTCGTCGGGCAGATTATTCTTCAGCGCCGTAAACGTTTCATCCTCGACCAGATTGCGCCCGACCAGCTCGTCGGTCGCCTGCATCACAGCGCGCTCGACGTCGGTGAATTTGCCGCTGGTCGCCCAGCCCTTGATGGCCGCCAGCTTGTCTTCGGAAACTCCCACCATTCGCGCGACTTTCAGATGCTGCGAATACTCGAACCTGGACTCGCCGACGATTCCGGTGCGCAAAATGGCCAGCTCGCGCAGTTTCGCCGGCAGCTTCCGTCCCGGTTGCATCAACGCCATCAGCGAGTTGCGCGCTTGAAAGAGCAGGTCGGGTACGAGCGCAAACGTCGTCCAATAGTCGCCGGGAGTACCAGTGGCAGTGCCGGGCTCGGCCACGGGATCGCGGTCGCCGAAGAATTGCTTGTAGAGTTCCCGGATCTCCGGCGTTGCTTCGGCCTTGCTCACCTGGCGTAGTCGTCCCATGGGATGTGCTCCTGTCGCGCTGGCGTTATGCGCGTTTCGACGACACCACTATCTCCGATGTGCCGAAGACGCAAATCGCGGCGCAGCCCGCCCACAGCACAGAAGCGACACAGCGTGTGCCAGGCCTATGCGCTAAACCTGGAGATCCGCTGGGATTCTCGAGGTTTCCATTTTTTTCTCCCTGGATCTCTCATGCTGCCTATTAGAGCGATGCGGCGGCATTCTGCCTGACGGGCTGAACTGGCTCGTCGTCGCTAACGGCCTGGCCGACGCTCATTGCAACGAGATCGCCGTCGTGAACGTCACCTGACACGACGACATCAACGCCGTTGTCGTGCCCTAGTTGAACCTCTGCCAGGTGCAATCGATTTTCGCGAACGATCGGCAGATAAACCTTATCGTCCTTGAACACGAGCGAATCGTCCGGCGCGATCAGACCGCCCGTGGTTGGCGCGGTAGTGAGGCGCAGCTTGCCGTACATACCCGGCATCAGCTTGAGATCGCGATTCGGCAAATCGACCTCAACCAGCATCGTGCGCGAGGCCTCGTCGAGCGCCTGCGGATGACGGGTCACCGTGCCGTCGAACTCCTGTCCGGGATATTCATCGAAGGACACCGATGTGTGGTCGCCATCACGAATAAGAGGCGTGAGCGGCTGCGGAGCATAGGCATAGATTCGCAATGGCTGCAGCGTCGCCATCGCCACGATCGGCGACGACGTCGTGTTGGTCGGGTAACCGGGGCTGCTCGTGGCAGAGACGGGCGCGGTCGCCGCCGGAATCATTGCGCCTGGGTCGAAATACCGGGCTGTGACGATTCCATCGACCGGCGCGCGCACCACCTCGTAGGCCTGCATTGCGAGGTTCTGCTGGTAGTAGGCTTGCGCCTGCAGCATCGACGCGTGCCAGTTGTCCGCAGTCTGTTGAGGTACGACCTGCTCCTTAAGCAGATACTCATAGCGCTTGTAAGTGATTGCTTGCAGTTTGTAATTGGCCAGCGAGTCGAGGACTTCCTTGTCGGTTTCGGGTGAGTCGAGAATCGCGATCACCTGCCCCTTCCTAACGCGGTCACCCTTGTCGACGTAGATAGTCTTCAAGTAACCGGGTATCTTCGCGTAAATGGGTGTTTCGACGTAGCCGCGCGTCGTGATCGGGATTTCGTAATCGCGCGCGCTCTCGCTGGAGTGTATCGGCTCGACGAGCACGCGCGGTCCGCGGTCGGCCTGCGCGCCAATTTGATCGGCCTGGCTCTGGAGACGCATTTGATATGCGAGCACTATTCCGACCGAGGCGGCGCACACGAGAACGACCACAATCGCGCTTGCGACAATAAAACGCCAGCGCCCTTTTTTTTCTTCGTTCGGTATCCCGCGATTTTTCGTTTCCATTGAATATTCCTCCACCTACGCGCCGGGCTCTGTGATTGCGTTGATCCTGGCGTCGCGCTGCTGTTTGGTGATGAGCGTGCGGCCGAAGATCGAGTAGATTGCCGGCACCACGAACAGAGTCATCAGGGTCGTGGCCAGCAGACCGCCGATCACCGCGCGGCCAAGCGGCGCATTCTGCGAGGAACCCGCGCCCCGTCCCAGAGCCATCGGCAGCATGCCCAGGATCATCGCCAGCGCCGTCATGATAATCGGCCGAAGGCGAATGTGTCCCGCTTCGATCGCGGCCGCGACCGAGTCGCGTCCTTCTTCGCGTAACTCGTTGGCGAAAGTGATCAGCAGATTACCGTTGGCGACGCCGACGCCAACCGCCATGATCGTGCCCATCAGCGACTCGACGTTGATCGTGGTGCCGGTCAGGACGAGCATCCAAAGCACGCCGGCGAGAGCGCCCGGAATTGCCATCGTAATGATGAAAGGCTCCAGCCACGACTGGAAATTTGCCGCCATCAGCAGGTAAACGAGGACAATCGCGAGCACGATGCCGCCGCCGAGCGTAATGAACGAACTGCGCATCGCCTGGCTTTGGCCGCGGATATTGATGAGGGTGCCAGTCGGCAGTTTTCCGAGCGAAGCGATCTCGCGCTGCACCGCATTGGTAGCGCTCCCAAGGTCGCGACCCGACACTGCGCAGTCCAGGTCGATCACGCGCTGGACGGAGTAGTGATCGACGACCGCTGGATCGACGTCATGCCTGATCGATGCGACGTTGGAGAGCAGTTGCGCGGAACGGGCCGGATTGTTGATCTCTCCCGGAGTGAGCGCCGTGTTCGCGATCGCATCGACCGAATCCATCAAGTGATACGGCGCCTCGACGATGACGCTGTAATTGACGCCATTTATCGGATTGAGCCAGAAATTCGGCTGAAGCAGCGTGGCGCCATAAAGCTCAGCGAGCAGACTGGACGCGACCTGCTGTTCGGTTACTCCAACCTCGAGCGCTTTAGTGCGATCGACGTCAACCTTGAATGCCGGATAGTCCAGCGGCTCTGCGATTCTGAGATCGACCAGGCCTGGAATACGGCTCAGCTTGTCCTTGAGCCTGGCGGCTAAAGCATAGTCGGAGTGCAGTTTGAAGCCGGAGATCTGTACGTCGATCGCCGCCGGCAGACCGAAATTCAGCACCTGGCTGACGATATCGGCGGCCTGAAAGTAGCCCTCGACCTGCGGAAAGTTGACCGGCAGCATCCGCCGAATCTGATTCTCGTACATCGCGGTCGGATGATGCTTCGGCTTGAGCTGGATCAAAACGTCAGCGTCCTGCCCGGCAACGCTGTCGGTCTGGTAGTAAGCAAGGTCGTAAGAGGTTGGGACGCCGATGTTGTCGCTGATGCTTTCGAGCTCGCCGGGCGGGATTATCTTGCGGATAGAGCCTTCGACGCTCTCCACCATCTGCTCTGTGCGCTCGATTCGAGTGCCGCTCGGCGCGCGCACGTGCAATCGCATCATGCCGGCATCGACGCTTGGGAAGAAATCTTCGCCCACGATCGATAGAAGCGGAAGCGAACCGACGATCACCAATCCGACCGCCACCAGGCCGATAGTACAATGCGTGACGAACGTCTCGAGCGCGGATGCGTACGCCGCGCGCAGGCGCTCGAAACGCGCCTCGAATCCGCGCAGAAAGCGGCCTACGAAGGTGCCGGGGTTGGGCTCCCGGTGTTGTTCCGGCAGCAGGTAGGACGCCATCGTCGGCACCAGGGTCCGCGAAAGCAGATATGACGTCAGCATCGCGTACACGACCGACAAGGCCAGCGGCGTGAATAGAAAACGTGCCACGCCGCTCAGCAACACGACTGGAAAGAAGACGATGCAAATCGACAGCGTGCCGACCAGCGTGGGCGTGGCGATCTGATGCGCGCCGTCGAGAATCGCCACCAGCAACGGCTTGTTCATCGCGTGATTGCGATGGATGTTTTCGACCTCGACGGTCGCGTCATCGACCAGCATTCCGATCGCGAGCGCGATCCCGCCCAACGTCATCGTGTTGATGGTCTGGCCCGATAACTTGAGGCCTACAATCGCGGTGAGAATCGCAAGCGGGATGGAGGTAACGACGATCAACATGCTGCGCGATGAGCCGATGAAGACCAGCACCATCAGTGCGACCAGGACGGCAGCGATTGCGGCCTCGCGCACGACTTCGGTCAGCGCTTCGCGGACAAACTTTGACTGATCGAAAGCGAGAGTGACTTTTATTCCCTTTGGAGCCGTCTCCCGGATGAAAGGCAGCCTCGCTTTCACCGCATCGACGACGGCCAGCGTAGATGCGGCGGCGTGCCGGATGACCATCAGGTACGTTGCCGGCTTTCCATCAACTCTGACGGCGTTGGTCTGCGGCTGATGAGTATCGGTGACAGACGCAACGTCACCGAGCAGAACCGGCGCGCCATTCACGATCTTGACCGGCAGCGTATTGAAGTCGGCAACCTTGGTCGGGCTCATGTTGATATCGACGTTGTACTCAAAATGACCCATGCGCGCGGTGCCGGACGGGATGATCACGTTTGAAGTGGCGAGCGAGCTGCCGAGGTCATTGGCCGAGACATTGTTGGCGTACAACTCGGTGGGGTCGATATTCACCATCACCGCTCGGTTCACCCCGCCCAGGGGAGCAGGAGACGAGAACCCCGGGATCGTGAAGAGCTGCAACCGCATAAAGTTGAATGCGTAATCGAACAGTTGCGAAACCGACTTCGTATCGCTGGAGACGTTCAGTTGCGCGACCGGAACGTCGGCCGCGTTGTACGAGATAATCTGCGGAGGTTCGGTGCCACGGGCCATATTGGTGAGAATGGTCTCGGACACCGCGTTGATCTGCGCGATCGCGCTCGCGATATCCGCGCCGGGCTGAAAATAAACTTTCAATAGACCAACACCGAGCATCGATTCGGACTCGATGTGCTCGATACCGTTGACGGTGGTCGAATAGGCGCGCTCGCTGATGAAGACCATGCGGCGTTCCATGTCCAGGGAGGCCATGCCCGGGTAGTTCCAGACCACCATCACCACCGGCACGTTGATCGCCGGGAAGATGTCGATGTTCATCAGAAAGAACGACAGCGTGCCGAGCACCAGCATCAGCAGCGCCATCACCGCAACTGAAATTGGCCGGCGCAGCGCCAGTCGTACGATCCACATCATGGCTGAAATACCTCCCCGGACGCCTCAAGCGCTCATCGAGCCAACTGCCTCTTCAATCCTGCAAGCTCGCCGGCCGATTGAGGATGCCGGGGAACTCGCGCCAGACGTTCCATTTCGCTGATCACGCTCGAGAAATCCTCTTCACCATGGTTCGCCGTCCGGGCCGCATTGATCTGATGCGCTGCCGCTGTCGCCGGCATCGGCACGCCCAGTTCGGCCGCCTTCTCCAGAATCAACCCAAAATCTTTATTCATGAGCTTCAGTGGGAACTGAGGTGAATAGTCGTCGCGCTCAGCACGAAGAAGTTTGTTCTGGTGTGCAGCAGACACCACGGCCGTCTTGGCAAGTACTTCCAACAGGAGTTCGCGGTTGAGGCCCGCCTTTTCTCCGAAGGCGACCGCCTCAGCGATTGCTTGCATGTTCACACCGAGCAAAGCGTTGACCACCAGCTTCATCGTGGTCCCGGAACCGCTCGGCCCCAGGAGGAAATACTGCTTCGCCACGGCGGAAAAGATCGGTTGACAGTCGTCGAATACCGTCGCGTCGCCACCACCGAGAAGCGTCAAGGTGCCTTGCTCAGCTGCGGGCGTGCTACCTGAGATCGCGACATCCAGGACTTCGATCCCGTGTTCTCTGCCCATCCGATGGAGCGTGCGCGATGTAACCGGCGAGACGGTGCTCATCTCGATCACGATGCACCCCGGGTTCGCGCAGGCCAGAACTCCTTCCGGGCCTTGATAAACGCTCAGCACCGCTTCGTCGTTTGGCAGACACGAGATGATCACATCTGACTTTCTTGAAAGCTGGCGAACGCTTGGGACCGAAACAGCTCCGTCGGCAACGAGCGCCGTTGTTTTGCAACTCGTGTGGTCATATGCGATCAGCTTGAAGCCGTTCAGAAGTCGGCGAGCCATGAGCTGTCCCATAGCGCCAAGGCCGATAAATCCAATCGTGGAATTCTGCGAAATCATTGTCCTGATGCCTCCCATGAAATCTGCGGGCCGTGGTGACGATTTTCGATGGTCTAGAAAGGCGGAATTCTCGTAAAATGCAGGTAATTCGGGGCTAATTTCAGATTCATTGTCTTCATCCTCCGATCAAGGAGGCGTGAAAAATCGCCGCACGATAGGCGTGCTATGCGATTTCACGAGGACCGGCGGCTTATCAGCGCCCTCGCCTGTCGGGCGTGGCCGCGAATCCCATGGCAAACGCGATCAGAGCGAGGCTAGTAGGCAACGCCAGCGACCAGAGACCGATTGCAGTCTCGTATGCCGCGCCGAATCCGCAGCCGACGGCGAAGCCTAGAATCTCCGGCAGAATGCGGGCCGCTCGCGTGCGCGCCTCTGCAATATCAGCCCCATCACCTCCGACCAACATTCCGCCGACGCTCATTGCAAAAGCCGTCACGTTACTTGTCATTGCCGCCGTGCTCGGCGCCCCTTTAAGCGAGATCTGCACAAGTGCGTTTTGCACGGCCATCGCCGAAACGCCCAGCATGCCCGCTATGATCTCGACGGTCCCATTGGGGTCGATCCGCGGGCCGGCTGCCAGACAGAGTATGAGAAAGCCGGCGAGCAACAGGAACTGAAGCAGCAACAATGGGTGTAGCGAGGCCCAGCCTCTCAACTCCAAGCTCGACGCCAGCACTCTGGTCAGGCTGACAATCGCAATGAAGACCGGAACCGACAGCATTGGCGCGATCTGGGATTCGCCGCTGAAGAAGTGCGCGGCCAAGATGACCAGGTTGCCGGTGATGTGGGCGGTAAACAGTCCGTTGAGGCCAAGAAAGCTGATGATGTCTGTGCATCCGGCGGTGACGCTCAGCACAATGAGAAGCGCCTGGACTTCGCGCGACTCGACAGAGGCCGCCGATGCTGTCGGGCGTTGCGCCTCAATCGATACTGGGCCCGTCGTCTTCATGGAGCCCATAGCTCAGGACTCGGCTTGACGGATTTCCGCGAGCTCCTCTGGAAACACTACGCAGTCGCCTCCAGCCTGCCATCTCACCTTCATTAAGGTGCGATCCATGTTGCGTATAAGGCCCATGATCGTCACCTCCTCGCGGGGGAGATGAACTTCGCCGCTGCGTGGATCTCTCACCCATTTGACGAGAGTCGCTGTATTCACCATAGTTTTTCTCCCGCTCGATTTGACTCCGGCGGCAACGAGCACTTCATCCGTCAGGGCGGGAAAACAGGAGGCACGTTTCGTGCGGGTATTTTTCACGGCTCCCCGTAAGAACCAACGGAGTTATGGCGATGGGACGCAGAAGAATATGGCGCGTTCGGTATGGCAAGCGCCGGGAGTCCAGCAGTCTTTGGAAGATATCGGCAACTTTGACGGCGCTGCAAATTTTGCGGCTTTCATCGAAGATGCCCGAATAGTGGCTGTCCGCGAGTTGGTCGTTTTGCCAGGCAGCGAGATCGCCGTATGACGACACGATCGAGCCTCGCCCAGTTGCTCGCAGATCCCAGCTCTTCCGCGCCGGCGATAGTCTCGACCTCTCCGTTGGTGGTCGTGACCTATAGCGCTCTAGCTGAACAGATTGAGAGATTGTCCGGGCAACTGAGCAATGCCGGACTAAAAGAAGGCGATTGCGTGGCGATGGTTCTGCCCAACGGCCTGGAGTTTCTTATCATCTTCCTCGCGCTGACTCGCGCAAGGTTGATCGCAGCGCTTCTCAATCCTGCCTGCAAGCCCGACGAAATACGCTTTTACCTCGAAGACTCGCGAGCGCATGCAATCGTCGCCGAAGGGGCCAACGTCGCGGTGAGGGAAACCACCGCTGGCCTCGGCTTGCCGATATGGCAACCGCGTGTTGACTCGCGCGGTGTCGTCGAATTGCCGGATCTGCCGACGGCGCCACGCACCAGCGTCGACGCTCCTAGTCCGGACGATGTCGCGCTATTCGCCTATACCAGCGGCACCACGGGCCGGCCCAAATGCGTGCCGCTTACCCACGCCAACGTGCTTTGGTCATCGTGCAACATCGCCGCGCACTACGACCTGACCTCCGCAGATTGCGGTCTGGTTGTTTTGCCTATGTTCCACGGTCACGGTTTGATTGGGGCGACATTGTCAACCTTGGCCTCTGGAGGTTCAGTAATCGTACCGCCGCGCTTCTCTGCGTCCGAGTTCTGGAAACTGTTCGGCGAGCATCGCGCGACCTGGTATTCCGCCGTGCCTACTATTCATCAAGTGCTTTTTGAAAGGGCGGACAGCGACGGCGCGCAGCCTCACAGCGTCCCACGATTCATCCGATCATGCTCAGCTCCACTGGCCCCAACAGTTCTGACCAAGCTGGAGAATCGCTTCGGAGCGCCGGTCCTGGAAGCGTACGGAATGACGGAGGCAGCGCATCAGGTCTCATCCAACCCACTGCCACCGCTTCCACACAAACCCGGCACCGTCGGCCTTAGCGCCGAAATTTCGATCGTCGACAAGAACGGCCGGCATCTGGCGGCGAACACTCCCGGCGAGGTGGTGGTAAGCGGCCCGAACGTGATGCGCGGTTACCGTAACAACCCCGAAGCCAATGCCGCGGCCTTTATTGATGGATGGTTTCGCACTGGAGACATCGGTGCGATCGATAGCGACGGCTATCTCGCCCTGACAGGCCGTATCAAGGACCAGATCAATCGCGGTGGAGAAAAAATCTCACCTGCGGAAGTCGAGGCCGTGTTGCTCGAGCATCCTGCGGTGGCCGAGGCTGCGGTTTTCGGGGTGCCCGACCCTAAGTACGGTGAAGAAGTCTCGGCCGCGGTGGTGCTCCGAGGTGCCGCAACAGCACAGGAACTGCAAACGTATTGCGGAACCCGCCTCGCCGATTTCAAGGTGCCCAAGCTGATCCACATGGTCTCCGCGATACCGAGGAATACCATGGGCAAGGTCCAGCGCAGCGCCTTGGCAGTTTTTTTCTCCTGAGAATAATGAACGCGCATCTTTTGTGCGTACATATTTCACTCCCGTTTCAACGTAAATTCGTATCGGAGGAGCATTTTTGACCATGGCATTACCACTTACAGCAGGTGCGTCTGGTGCTCGGACGGGGCAAGTGGCAGAAGCGCCCGTGCCTATCACGACTAACAGGCTAACGCTGTTGTGGGATTCGGCGATCGGCAAAAAAGTCGTCATGGCCGTCACCGGCGTCGTTCTTGTTGCATTCGTGATCGCCCACATGCTCGGCAATCTGAAGATTTTCGCCGGCCTCGACGAGATAGACGCCTACTCGCGATTTCTGCGCACCGTGGGCGAACCGGAACTTGGCTACGGTGACGCGCTTTGGGTGGTGCGCATCGTCCTTTTGACCTGCGTGACGCTTCACATCACCGCTGCCTACCAACTGACGCGCATGAATTGGAAGGCGAGGCCCGTTGGCTACGAAACCAAAAAGGAGGTCGAGACCTCATTCGCCGCGCTCACAATGCGCTGGGGCGGAGTGCTCCTCGCGATTTTCATCGTCCTTCACATTATGCATTTCACGCTGGGTGCGGTCGGGTTCAAGCCAGGACAGTTCAAAGACCTGCACGTGTACGAGAACGTGGTCGCCGGATTCTCGGTATGGCCCCTCGCAGTCTTCTACATCGTGGCGATGGGCGCACTGTGCCTACACCTCGACCACGGCATCTGGAGCATGTTGCAGACGCTCGGCTGGAGCACCGCCCGCAATACCAGGACGCTTAAGGTTCTTTCACGCGTCGTTGCGATCATCGTGTTCGCGGGTTTCGCGTCGGTCCCGGTCGCGGTGATGACAGGATTGGTGCACTGACAATGGAGGCGAACATGCTTGACGCCAGGATACCGCCAGGACCGATCGAGCAGAATTGGGATAAATGCCGCTTCGATATGAAGTTGGTGAACCCCGCCAACCGCCGCAAGCACAGCATCATAGTGGTGGGCTCTGGTCTTGCGGGAGCCGCAGCCGCTGCGACTCTGGGTCAGCAAGGCTATCGCGTCCAATGCTTTTCCTATCATGACACCCCACGCCGCGCGCATTCCATCGCGGCCCAGGGAGGGATCAATGCCGCGAAGAACTATCGCAATGACGGCGACAGCATCTTCCGGCTCTTCTACGACACGGTTAAAGGTGGCGACTTTCGCTCACGCGAGGCTAACGTCTACCGCCTCGCCACGGTCAGTCTTAACATAATCGACCAGTGCGTTGCTCAGGGAGTGCCGTTCGCGCGCGAGTACGGAGGACTTCTCGACACGCGCTCGTTCGGCGGGGTGCAGGTCCAACGAACCTTTTACGCGCGCGGTCAGACCGGACAGCAGTTGTTGCTCGGCGCATACCAGGCCCTGGAAGAGCAGTTGGCGGCCGGCACCGTGACGATGCACATCCGCAGCGAGCTGCTCGACGTGGTGATCGTCGATGGTCGAGCACGTGGCATTGTCACGCGGGACCTCGTAACCGGGAGGATCACGTCTCACGCCGCCGACGTGGTTGTGCTGGCGACGGGTGGATACTCCAACGTCTTCTATCTGTCGACGAACGCGAAAGCCTGCAACTGTACCGCCATCTGGCGCGCCCACCGCCGCGGCGCGCTCTTCGCTAACCCCTGCTTCACGCAGATTCATCCGACATGTATCCCGCTGAGCAGCGAGCATCAGTCGAAGCTGACGCTCATGTCGGAGTCGCTGCGAAATGATGGACGGGTATGGGTGCCCAAGAAAAAGGGTGAGACGCGCGCTCCGGAGGATATCCCGGAGAACGAGCGCGATTACTATCTGGAACGCCGCTACCCGAGCTTTGGCAATCTGGTACCCCGCGATGTCGCGTCGCGAAACGCAAAGGAGGTCTGCGATGAAGGGCGCGGCGTCGGGCCGAGCGGGCAGGGCGTCTACCTGGACTTCGCGGATGCGATCCAACGGCTCGGTCTGCCAACAGTTCGCGAGAAGTACGGCAACCTGTTCGACATTTACGAGCGGATCACTGGAGAGGACGCGTACGCCGTGCCGATGCGGATCTATCCCGCTCCCCACTACACCATGGGCGGGCTGTGGGTGGACTACCATCTGATGTCGACCATCCCGGGGCTGTTTGTCGCGGGCGAAGCGAACTTCTCCGACCACGGCGCCAACCGGCTCGGCGCCAGCGCGCTGATGCAAGGTCTCGCCGATGGCTACTTCGTTCTGCCGGCCACCGTGCCTGACTACCTGGCAACAACCAAGCTGGAGCCCTTGGACACTTCTCATCCCACTTTTGCGGCCGCCAAAAATGACGTCGGCCAACGCATCGAAAAGCTCCTCGAGGTCAAGGGCAACCGCAGCCCCGACTCATTCCACAAGGAACTCGGCAAGCTCATGTGGGACGAGTGCGGGATGGCCCGATCAGAGGCCGGCCTGCGCAAGGCTCTCGCCAGGATTCCGGAGCTGCGTGAAGAGTTCTGGCACAACCTTCGTATCGTCGGTGGCGGCGAGGAATTGAACCAGTCGCTCGAGAAAGCGAACCGCATTTCCGACTTTCTCGAACTCGCCGAGCTCATGTGTATCGACGCGTTGGATCGAAAAGAGTCATGCGGCGGCCATTTCCGAGTCGAGAGCCAGACACCTGAAGGTGAGGCAAAACGAGACGACGCGAATTTCTCCTACTCGGCGGCCTGGGAGTGGAAAGGATTAGATCAGGCGCCAGTCCTTCACAAGGAACCACTAACCTTTGAGTACGTTCACCTCGCGCAGCGGAGTTACAAATAGCGATGAACCTAACACTCAAGATTTGGCGGCAGTTAAACGCGCACACTGCGGGGAAGTTCGTCACCTACCAGGTGAAGGACGTGACGAAGGACATATCTTTCCTCGAGATGCTCGACAGTCTTAACGAGGATCTTCTCAACCGTGGAGAGCCGCCCGTCGCTTTTGAACACGACTGCCGTGAGGGGGTCTGCGGCTCATGCGGCTTCCTGATCAACGGCGTAGCCCATGGCGGCCATCGCGGCACGACGGTGTGCCAACTGTCGATGCGCTTTTTCAAGGATGGTGACGCGCTAACCCTGGAGCCGTGGCGCGCGCGGGCCTTCCCGGTGATCCGAGACCTCATAGTCAACCGCTCGGCGTTCGACCGAATTATTCAGGCGGGAGGCTTCATCAGTGCGCCCACCGGAAGCCCTCCCGACGCCAATGCGATCCTCATACCAAAAGAATCCGCGGACACTGCCTTCGATGCGGCAGCCTGCATCGGTTGTGGTGCTTGCGTCGCTGCATGTCCGAACGCCGCCGCGATGCTCTTCACCTCCGCCAAACTCACTCACCTCAACTCGCTTCCTCAGGGCCAGCCTCAGCGCGACCAGCGGACCGTCAGCATGGTGGCCGCGATGAAAGCTGAGCTCTTCGGCAGTTGCACGAATCATGGCGAGTGCGAAGCGGTGTGCCCCAAGGAAATACCGCTTGAGTTCATCGGAAGGATGAACCGTGACTTGATTCGCACGTTGTCGCGGCGCCGTCGTGAACCGCTGGTTATCGCCGGCGTCGTGCAAGAGCCGTCCGATGAGGAGGCGCAGTAGTCACGGCGGATACGTAAGAACGCGATGGGCAAGGTGGTCAGTGCCGCGAGCTGACAGCCTTGTTCTCCTGAAAATCGAGCGCACATCTTTTGTGCGGCCAGTTTTCACGCCCGTCTCAAAGTAATTTCGAATCGGAGGAGCATTTGACCATGGCATTACCACTTCAAGGAATTAAAGTTATCGACTTCACCGGCGTCCAGGCCGGACCGGCATGCACGCAGCTGTTGGCATGGTTCGGCGCGGACGTGCTGAAGGTCGAGCGGCCCGGCGTTGGAGACGTGACGCGCAACCAATTGCGCGACGTCCCGAATCTGGATGCGCTGTACTTCATCACGCTCAACAGCAACAAGAAGTCGCTGACCCTGAACACCAAGACGCCGGAAGGCAAAGCGATCCTGGAGAAGCTGATTCGCGAGGCCGACGTGCTGGTCGAGAATTTCGCGCCCGGTGCGATGGACCGCATGGGCTTCACCTGGGAACACATTCAAGAACTCAATCCGCGGCTCGTCTTCGGCTCGATCAAGGGCTTCAGCGAAAATTCGCCCTACGCGGACCTCAAGGTCTATGACAACGTGGCGCAATGCGCCGGCGGCGCCGCCTCGACGACCGGATTCTGGGATGGCCCGCCGACAGTCAGCGGCGCGGCGCTCGGAGACAGCAATACCGGAATGCATCTGGCGATCGGCATCCTAACCGCGCTGCTCGGCCGCGAGAAGACCGGCAAAGGCCAGAAAGTGGCCGTGTCGATGCAGGATGCGGTGCTGAATCTTTGCCGCGTCAAGCTGCGGGATCAGGAGCGCCTCGATCACATCGGCTACCTGGAAGAGTACCCGCAGTACCCGAACGGAAAGTTTGGCGATGCGGTCCCGCGCGGCGGTAACGCGGGCGGCGGCGGGCAGCCGGGCTGGGTGCTCAAGTGCAAGGGCTGGCAGACCGATCCGAACGCCTACATCTACTTCACGATCCAGGAGCAGAATTGGGCGCGGACCTGTGAGGCCATCGGCAAGCCAAAATGGGCGAAGGATCCGGCCTACGCCACTGCTCGTGCGCGGCAGGACAAGATTTTCGACATCTTCGCTGAGATCGAGAAGTGGCTGGCTGACAAGACCAAATTCGAAGCCGTCGACGTACTGCGCAAGTTCGACGTGCCATGCGGACCGGTTCTATCGATGAAGGAAATCGAAAACGATCCTGCCCTGCGCGCCAGCGGTACTATCGTCGAAGTGGACGAGGAGAAGCGCGGCAAGTATCTGACCGTCGGCAGCCCGATCAAGTTCTCGGACTTCACGCCGAAGATCACCGGCGCCCCGCTGCTGGGCGAGCATACAGACGAGGTGCTTAAGCAACTGGGCTACGGCGCAGAACAGATCAACAAGATGCGCACTGCCAAGATCGTCTGAGTACTGCAAAATCTTTTTTTGAAGGTGTTTCATCATGCCAAACGAAAAGAATTCTAACTCAGTCACCGACGGGTTTCATCTTGTGGTCGATGCGCTGAAGCTCAACGGAATCGACACGATCTACGGCGTAGCAGGCATCCCAATCACGGACCTGGCCCGTCTCGCGCAAGCGGAAGGTATCCGATACATCGGCTTTCGCCATGAACAGTCAGCTGGAAACGCGGCCGCGATTTCCGGTTATCTGACGAAGAAGCCGGGAATCTGCCTCACGGTGTCAGCCCCAGGCTTTCTGAATGGAATGGTGGCGCTGGCGAATGCGACCACCAACGGCTTCCCGATGATCCAGATCAGCGGGTCGAGCAACAGGGCGATCGTCGATCTTCAGCAGGGCGACTACGAAGAACTCGATCAGATGAACGCGGCGAAGCCATACACCAAAGCGGCATACCGCATCAACAAACCCGAAGATATCGGCATCGGAGTTGCGCGCGCGATTCACGCGGCGGTGTCGGGGCGGCCGGGTGGCGTCTACCTCGATCTGACCGCCGAAGTCCTTGCTGCGACCCTCGACACCGATGCGGTCGCCCGATCGCTGGTACGCGTAGTCGAACCAACGCCCCGCCACATCCCCGACCCCGAGTCGATCCAACGCGCCCTCGACCTGCTCGCGAGCGCCCAGCGTCCCCTCATCATTCTCGGCAAAGGCGCGGCATACTCACAGGCCGACGACGCCATCCGGTCTTTCATCGAGACGACCGGCATCCCGTACTTGCCCATGTCCATGGCAAAGGGCCTGCTGCCTGACAATCACAAACAGTCGGCTTCGGCCGCACGATCCCTTGTCCTGGCCCAGGCCGATGTAGTGATGCTTATCGGAGCGCGCCTGAACTGGCTGCTCGCACAAGGCAAAGGCCCGCGCTGGTCCCCGACGACGCGTTTCGTGCAGGTCGATATTTCGCCGACTGAAATCGACAGCAACCGCGCCATCGCCGCGCCGGTCGTCGCCGACATCGGCTCAGCCATGTCGGCATTCCTGGCCGCGCTGAAGCCTGGACAGATCCAGCCGAAAGCCGCATGGCTCGGCGCGATCGCCGAGCGCAAGCAGCACAACACCGAGCGGATGGCGGCCAACCTCAACGCCAATCCCAACCCGATGAACTTCTACAGCGCACTTCGCGCGATCCGAGATGTCCTCGACAACAAGCCGGACATCTATGTCGTCAATGAAGGCGCGAACACGCTCGATTTCGGTCGCGACATCATCGACATGCACGAACCTCGCAAACGTCTCGACTGCGGAACTTGGGGTGTTATGGGCATCGGCATGGGCTATGCCATCGGCGCGGCCGTCGTGAGCGGCAAGCCCGTCGTCGCCGTCGAAGGCGACAGCGCGTTCGGCTTCAGCGGAATGGAGATCGAGACCATCTGCCGCTACCATCTCCCGATCGTCGTCGTGGTCTTCAACAACGGCGGCATCTACCGCGGCGACGACGTGAATCACGGCGGAGGCAAGGACCCCTCACCGACCGTTCTCATGAAGAACGCGCGCTACGACAAACTCATCGAAGCGTTCGACGGCGCTGGCCACCATGTGACCGATCCGCGAAGTCTCACCAAGGCTCTCACCGACGCCCTCGCGTCAGGCAAGCCGACACTTATCAACTGTGTCATCGATCCGACGGCAGGCACCGAGAGCGGTCATTTGCAGGATCTGAACCCCCAGACTCAGGTCGGCAAAGGAAAAAAGAACCAGGAGAATTCTGTGGCATAGGGTCCGCAATGATTAGCGGTGCATCGGTGCTGTACGGAATCGAGTCAAACGCTTGCGACCGAACCCCCATCAACGCGGAAATTACTCCCGGTTATGAATGACGCTTCGTCGGAGGCGAGAAATACCACGATTCCAGCGACCTCTTCGGGGCGGCCGGGGCGCTTCAACTCGATGTGCGGCCGGAAAGTGGTCATGAATCCCTTCAATGCCTCCTCCGGGGTGATGCCGCGCGCCTTCGCCTGCGCTTTCATCGCATTCGTGATGAGCGGCGTTTCGATGAACGCTGGTGAGACCGTGTTGACCAGGATTCCATCAAGTGCGACCGCCTTGGAAAGGCTCTTGGTGAGACTGTTGAGCGCGGCCTTCGAGGCGTTGTAGGGCGCCATCTGCGCGTCCGGCTGCGTTCCCGACTCGCTCGAAATGTTAATGATGCGTCCCCACTTCTGCTTGCGCATTATCGGCAGCACCGCGCGCGTCAAGCGAACCACTGAGAACAGATTCAGGTCGAATGTCTCCATCCACTCCTGATCGCTCGATTGCTCGAAGGCGTTGAAGCCTTTAGCGCCGCCGGCATTGTTGACCAGCACGTGGATGGTGCCGAAGCGCGCGACGGTTTCATCGACGATACGCTTGAGGTCGGCATCTTTCGTAACATCGCCCGCGATGGCGAGCGTCTTTCCTCCCGCCTTGCGAGCTTCCTCAGCTGCGCGATTCAGTTCCTCGGCGCCGCGTGCGGTCATCGCGACTTGTGCGCCCTCCGCGGCAAATGCAGCCGCAATCGCGCGACCGATGCCTTTACTGGCGCCGGTAACCAGCACCGATTTTCCTGCCAGGTTCAGATTCATATTCGGCCTCCCCCGTAACTGCTCGTCCTGCGATTAAGTTTCCCCTATTCAGAAAGAGCTTGAAAGGCCGCGCTCAGATTCAAAGCCGCCGCGTATACATCCGGGCAGTCCTTGAGAAAACAGGCGATTGCGATCGCCGCAATACCCGCGGGTACCCCCCAAGCCGAACAGAAGATTCGAAAGCGGGAGGTAGAAGATAATTTTCCACTGCACGGAGCTGACCCCTCTGCAGTGGGCTAAGTGTTCTATTCAACTCCCGATCATCTCCATGACAGGCGATGCCCAAGACTATGCGTGACGCCCTCGATATCCTTGGCCGAGTATGCGCGTTCAACTTGATCGCAGCGAATTGCGCAGGTCCGAAATCCCTCAATGACGACGCGGGACTTGCCGCCGCGCGGAGGGGAAGCGATAATGCATTGCCCCGGTGGACGCATAGCTCAGCCCGGTTAGAGCGCTTGCCT
>CAWBLQ010000006.1:0-200000 GCA_963789715.1 Binataceae bacterium (SeqCode)
ACGAAGGGATGCGTATGGTGACGGTCTCGGTCCGTTCTTCTTTCTTTTTCAGAACTCCCATTGCCGCTCTCCTTTCGAGACCACCTGTGTACATTTCGTGCACAAGTGCTTGTCTGTTTTGTGTACGACTCAGCCCTTGTATGGACCCGGAAAGACGAGGTCCTCGGTCACCATGACGTTGAACTGGTAGCCTGGTCGGATCTCCAAGGTCGGGCCGGTGCTCATTCCTTGCTCGATCGCCTGCTGCCCAACGGAACCGAATTGCGAACTCGCGGACGAGCCCGCCATCTGCGATGCCATCGCCCACTGGTTTGGTTGGTAGTAACCGAGCGGTCCGCCCATTCCGCCGCCGAACGCCGCCATCTGTCCCACCGCTTGCCCAGCGCTGATCAGACTCATGAGCGCTGCGGTGCCGAAGGTACGCATGTAGTGGTTGTTCACCTGGTCGGTGAAGCCAGCGTATCCGGCCTCGTCCGTTCCCGGCATTTGCGGTATGTCCATGCTCGCGGTGTTCGGAAAGATTAGGCGCTGCCATTGAATCTGGACGCGGCTCTGTCCGTAACCGGCTGCACTTCGATACGAACCAATCAGCCTGCTGCCTTGGGGGATGAGCAGTGATCGTCCGCCGGCGCTGTCGTAAACGTTCTGGCTGACCTGAGCGACGATTGGTCCCGGTAAGTCGGAATTGATCCCGCTGATCAACACTGCCGGAATCACGCTGCCGGTCATCACCGTGTACAGAGATGCAGGCGGATGAAGTCTCACCGATGACGACGAATCGGATGACGATTGGAAACTGTTCAGCGCGAGAGTGTTCCCCGCGTCTCCATTCCCCGTCTGAGTCATGCTCGGGATTTGGAGCGCTGCACCACTGTGGAATGCGGAAACCATCTCCGGCGCCTCCAGGGCCTTCATGTACTTGTCCTGCGCCCAATCCGCGTATCTGCTCGGTTGGCGAGGGACCGCCGGCGCCGAGGTTTGCTCTCTCGGGATCACCATTGGTGGGGGATCCGCCGCGGGCGCAGGGAATGTGGCGGGCGTCGGATCGCCAGCATGAGCGATGAGGTCCTGAACTTCGCTCTTGTTCGACGCGGTATCGTCGGTGCCATTACGACCCGCAGGTTGCGCGCCCGGACCGGATGACTGCACAGCCAACGTGAGCAAGATCACGAGCCCGACCATGAGCCCCACTGCTGTGGCGGCGAGCCTGCCATTGAGTCGTGGGCCGCCTTCGTTGCGGATCTTCTCTTCGTCCTGCTGCCGCTTGGTCTCATCGACTTCCGGACGCTGCTTGCTTTCCTCGATCTCGGACATGGCCCCTACCTCGCGTTGCCCGCGTACTGGATCGTCACGCGGTCCTGCTGTCGGCCGACTCCCGAAACCATTACTGCCTGACCGAAGAGGCGATCGACGACGTAGTACTCGCCGCGCACGCGGTAATTCACCATCTGGCTTCCGCTACCCGCCGCGACCAGCAACGCGGGCGCGTCGCTGGAACGCATGCCATTGGGCATCTGGATGAACACATGGGTTCCATCGTCGAAGGCCCTGATTGGCTTCCACGGAACTTGAGGACCGGAGACGTCGTAATCGAAATTGAGGTGACGCGGATCGACGGAAGCGATCGGCCTGATCTCGCTCGGACTCGTCGGTGGATCTGCTGCCGCAACTGTCGTGCTTTGCGCCGCGGCCTCATCGGCTTTACGCATCGCCTCCAGAAGATCGTCTGGGTAGTAGAACTCAACCTCCTGCATGGCGTGGCCGCCGCGCGATCGTAGCTGCAGGTGGTAGATATGCTTCGTCGTGTAGATGGTCAGATTCGTCGCAATCGCTGGCGCCTGGGGCTTCACAGCGAGGTGAGGCGTCGGGTTTGTCGGATCGCCAGACGATGCCGGCGTCGCCATCCATCGCTCCGTATCGCCCATCGCAACGTCGGTGATGGTCTCACCCGCTTGTAGTTGCAGGTCGGTGGTTCGTAGCGGTTCGCAATCGACTATGGGATCGGGCCCTTGGCTGAAGGGATAGAGTACGTATCGTGGCGTCTTGTACGTCGCCCACTGGCCGTTCTGATCGTGGTCCTTGTACGCTGCCCGAACCTCCGAGGGCTGCTGTGCGAGCAGTTCCGCCCCGGTGATAGGCTTGGGCGTCGCTTCGGACTGCGGTGCGGCTTCAGGCTCGATTGGCGCTACGTTCGCGGCTTGAGATTGATTCTGGTGTCCCTGTTGTGCCGAACACCCTCCGATCGTCAGTGCCAAAGCCAAACTGCCCACGGTGCCAATACGCTTCATCGAACTCGCCTCCCTTCCGTCGGTTACCTAGCTCTGCTGTTCGGCCCAGCTGATCTGCGTCACGTAAAATCCCAGCGGATTATCGATGATCGCGTCGTCAGATCCGGGCGGAGAAACTTGCGTCTGAAGCGCAGCTTCCCAATGCGTTGGAGCGTCAAGCGCTGCGCCCGTGCGGTCGCGTGCCTGCTCGGTCCATCTCACTTGGAAACTGTGTGCGGAGAGTTCGAGGATGGAGTCGATCTGCACGGAGACCGTTTGGTGTTCGGCCTCTTTGAAGGGATTGTGCGAGAAGTTGTCGGAGTGGAAGTACTCGTCGAGGTATTTGTCCGCCGCACCTTTCGCATGCGCCAGCATGTCGTTGAGCATGTGCTGCTCGGCGCTGGGGTCGCTGCTCACCGAGCGCGAATTGCGGATGAAGCTGGCAACCTCATAGCGCTCCATGCGATCAACGAGCGCCGGATCCGTGCTCGGAATGAGAGGTTTGGGAACGGTGAGCCCATAGCCCAGCTTGTCGACCTCGACCACGTATGGGATGAACCGGCTGCGGGTGCTCTGCCAGACAACTCCGGCGGCAAGAATCAGGCTCAGCAACAGCAGTCCTCCGGCGGTGATCTGCCAGTTGCGTTTGCCGAGAACGAGATCGGCGTAACGTTCGTCCCATTCGCGACGGGCTTCGACATAGGGATTCGAGTTCATAGAACTCTCTCCTGCGGTTTGTCAGAAAAGCGAGTGGGGTGGGCACAGGGTGGGGAAAACTTCCCGGACTGAACAAGATCTGGCGAGACTCGATGAGACACTTCTCGACCTGCCCGGATGCGGCAAGTCGTACTGCCGCAAGGGTTTTCTGTCTCAAGGAGTCTTGCTAAGGTGCCTAGTGTTCGCAGGCCGGAAGTGAGATTGCTAATCTGGCGTACTGGGTAACCGGTACCGAGGGTTCGAATCCCTCCCTCTCCGCCACACAGTCTGTAGTGTTTACGTACAATCCGGAGAAGGCGGCAAATTCGCGCGTGGACGGGCCGATTCGCTCACCTCGCGGCTGTGCCTCCCGAAAACTTTATCCGGGATGACGTGCGCGTGGCGGTATGGTAATGGAAGCGGCCGATGGTCCGTTACTGATCCAGCTGCTGCTTGCTATGCGGTCGCGGCTCACGAGGCGAGCGCGGCTCGAGGCCGAGAATCTCATCCTGCGCCAACAGTTGGCAATTCCACGGCGCAAGTTCCCGCGGCGCGTGAGACTGTGGACCATCGATCGCTTGCTGATGGTGTGGCTGTATCGACTGTACCCATCGCTCCTGGACGCGATCATCATCGTACAGCCGGAGACGGTTATCCGCTGGCACCGACGCAGGTTCCGCGCCTACGGGCACTGGAAATCTCGCCACGCCGGTGGCCGTCTAAGCACAGGCACAGCAGCGAGATTGCACCTGTGGAGTACATCCCGGCTGCCGCCGGGAACAGCGCCGCTGCAGTTAGCACTCCAACGTTGCTGAATCCCTTCACCAGCGCCTGCGGCGATGCCAGCTTCAGCATCATCATTGCCGTCAAGGTGGCCGTGAACACCAACCAGGTTGGAAACTTGTCCCAGACGAGGACGGCGAACATCGCGACGAGCAGGACAAGGGTTAACCACGCTTGAATGGGCATCGTTCGAGTTAGCGATTTGCTTGACGGGGTCCCTAGGGGTCGTCGCGTCAGCTGACTCCGGCCGCAGCAGTCATTAATAGCGCGATAGTCCGTAAAAATGAAGCGAACACACAATGAACGAAGTGAATGGAGGTCGGCCGAATTGATTCTCCAGGCGACCGGTTCACGACAGGGGACCCGAAGTCACGATCAAAGCTTTGTAAAGCCATACGCAATGACCACTTCGGCCGCGTCACTTGTTTGGTGATCGGGTGCAAAGAGATCGGACTCAGCCCACGCCGGTTGCATGTTGGCGGGTCGGCTCAGACGGCGCGATTCTCTTACGACCGATGCCAGGCGATAAGATTCGCTTCAAGCGGTACGAGTGCTTCGGGCTTCGAGGGAATGATCCGCACGGTGTAGTCGGACGCTGGGCGGTCGGCTTGAACTTGTGCCGAGTAGATGTAGCCGTTTTCCCAGCCGCTCAATTTCGTTCCTCGTCTCATAGAGATCGACACTGGTCGACTGTCGTCAGTCGGCTCCGCATACAACTCGACGCTTACGTTATCTCGGACGACCTCATCCAAATGAACCTCAACCCTGAACTCGTGACTTCCGCCGGCGGAGGCTACCTCAAGCGAGCCAAAACGGATTGTGGCCCAATGCTCGCTCATATCACGCCGCCAATTCACGATTTCCTCGGCGAGCGCACCTCTGTTTGCCTCGCGCTTTCGATACGCGGCCGCCGCAGGCAGATAATAGGTCTCCGTATATTCACGAACAGTCCGGTTCGCGGAGAACCGCGGTGTAAGACGAGCCATGCTTTCTCGCATCCGCGCCATCCATCTGGTCGGGATATCTTTTTCGTTTCGAGTGTAAAACGCTGGGATGACCTCGTGCCCTAATAGCTCGTAGAGTGACTCGGCCTCAGCCGCATCCCAGGCAGGATCGTCGCCGTGTTCCCTGCCGTCGCCGATCGCCCATCCAACCTCGGGCGCATAAGCTTCCGCCCACCAGCCGTCGAGTTCCGACAGATTAAGCCCGCCATTGACCAACACCTTCATTCCGCTCGTACCGCTTGCCTCCCACGGGCGCCGTGGCGTGTTAATCCAAACGTCAACGCCTTGCACCAGCTGCTCCGCTACCATCATGTCGTAGTCGGCTACGAACACGACGCGCCCGCGTACCTCGGGGCGTTTAACGAACTGCGTCCATTGCCGGATCATCGCCTTGCCGGGTTCGTCCGCAGGATGCGCTTTGCCGGCGATCACGAGCTGCACCGGGAGACGCCGATTGGTCAGGATGCGTGCCAGTCGCTCAGGATCGTGGAGCAGCAGGGTCGGCCGCCTATAAGTCGCGAATCGCCGCGCGAAGCCTAGCGTCAGCGCGTTGGGATTGAAAACGCTCTGCGAGAGTTTCACGTCCTCGGGCGACTCACCTGCTGCCGCGTACTGGCGCACCAGTCGCGCGCGCAGATATTCGACCAGCGCCTTTCGGTTGCTCATCCGCAGTCCCCAAAGCAGATCGTCCGGCATTGCGCGGATCTTCGCTGAGACATCCTCCATCGTACCAACCCACGGCTCTTTCCCGCAGGCTGCTGCCCACAACCGCTGTGCATACACGGAATCCCAGGTCGGCGTGTGTACGCCGTTGGTCACGTACCCGACTGGCACTTCCGCCTTCGGCCATCGCGGAAACAGGTCGCTGAAGATTGCGCGGCTGACACTACCATGCAGGCGACTCACAGCGTTGATCGCGCCGCTGCCTCGAATCGCCAGATAGGCCATGTTGAACGGTTCGCTCTCATCGGCCGGATCGCGCCGTCCCAGCGCGAGAAATTCGCCCATCGCGACCCCAGGCAGACGATGCGATGAACGGTTCGAGGTAACGTCTGACAAGAACTGGATCGAAGCGGTCAAAGCCCGCCGCGACCGGCGTATGCGTGGTAAAAAGATTTCCTGCGCGCGTCGCTGTCAGTGCAACATCGAACGGCTTGCCCGTTTGCTCCATGAAGCATCCAGTGCGTTCGAGGACAGCGAATGCGGCGTGTCCTTCGTTCAGGTGGCAGACGTCAGCGCGGATTTTTAGGCTATCCAGCAGGCGCCATCCGCCGATCCCGAGCACCAGTTCCTGCATGAGCCTCAGCTCAGGGCCGCCGCCGTACAGTTCGCTCGTGATTCCCCGATGGAAAGGCATATTCGCGCCGTCGTTGCTGTCGAGCAGGAAAAGAGTCACGCGTCCGATGCTGGCCTGCCATGCGCGCAACCAGATCTTATAGCCGGGAAATTCCAATTCGAGGCGGACGAGCTGCCCCTCACGATCGCGTACCGGCGCGATCGGCAGTTCGGCGGGCGAATTGTAGGGATACAGCGCGCCCTGAACTCCATTTGCATCGATGGTCTGGCGGAAATAGCCCTGCTGATAGAGCAGACCGATGCCGACAATCGGAACGCCCAAATCGCTGCCCGCCTTGAGTTGATCGCCTGCCACGTTACCAAGGCCGCCCGAGTAAATGGGCAACGCCTCGCAGAGCCCGAACTCCATGCTGAAATACGCGACGTGAGCGAGGGGCGCGCCTTGATGTGCGAATTGATACCACCCAGGCGACCTTGAATACTGGCGACGCGCCAGTACGAAATCCTCGATGCGGCGTCGGAACTCCGTTTCGCCAGCCAGTTCTTTGAGCTTGGCCTCCGACGTGGCGTGCAGCACCAGTGTGGGATTTCGCGTTAGATCCCACAACTCGGCGTCGAGCCTGCGCCAAATGTCGTCCGTCGAATGGTCCCATGAGACCCGCAATTCAAGGGCTAGTTCGCTCAAGTACTTGATGCTTTCCAACTGGGTCGGCAGAGGCTCAGTGCGCTTGTCTGACATCCGTATTCTTCCTCCGAAAAGAGCGGCTCCCCTCGCCCAGCAAAGCCTTCGCTCTTGCGGAGTGGCAGAACAGTCTCTTACCGTCCAGACGCTAGATTTTCATTTGCGGAAATTACCGGCAAGCAAAATGCTGGATTTCCAGGTGCATATCGGGACGGATAAATGTCGGGGTGTCAAGTCGATTAGACTAACCCGTTCGAAAGACGCTCGTCAGATGCGCGGTGTGCGAGAGCCGATCTCGCTCGCGATATTCGAGGCGAGCCAACATGCTCCGGTGGCGTATCCGGCCCATTTGTGGGTAGCTCGCAGAGGGGCTGACTTTCGCCACCCATACCTCATTGCCACCATCAACGATCCCTGTCTGTGGCGAATTACTAATTTCCCCGGAATCAGCAATTCACCACACACAGGTCCACCGCGACCCAAATGCTGTACATTCAAGATTCTATTGCAATCAGAATACCCGAACACCCTGTCGGTCGAGTTCTGCCTGCACTTGCCCAATGTCGATTTGATGAAGATCGGTTTTCGATTTCAAAGACAGGGCCGCTGCTATACCTGCACCCTGTCCGGTAACCGCACAGCAGCTCATGTTACGTGTGGCGGCGTGGCTGACACGATCACCACCGACGGCACGACCAGCGACGAGCAGGTTCTTTACTTTCTTCGGGAGAAGACTGCGATAGGGGATCTGGAAATAGCGGCCCGTGGTCGGCAGAATGAGGATTCCATAGCCGTCGATAAATTCCGGATAGATGCCGATGGAATCCTCGAATCTCCCCTGCTCGCGCACATCGGCTTCGGTTATGTTATGGGCTGCATCGATCTTGCGCGTGTCGCGAATACCTATAGTCATCCCGAAATTGCGTAACCGTGCAGATTCACACCCTGGCATATAACGGCGCAGGGCATCTATGGCCATCATAGTTTGGCGCCTGCCTTCAATCTCGAACTTCGTAAGGTCGTCCGGGTTAGTGCCATCGCACTTGTCCAGGTGGATGAGGTTCATGTACGTCAATTCGCCTGAGTCGTGAATGGCACCCCATGTTCCCGCAATGGTGTTAAGATTCGCGGGCAACAACCCTTCTTTAATAGCCTTTTCAAAGGGTGTTTTGATGAAGGGGGAAAACATGCGATCTTCCTTGCCGGCGGTTTCTATGTTCCATTCACCCCCACCGCCCCAGTCCTTGTAGGTCTGGGGGTCGGCTCTCACACCATCCATGAATTTCTGCTTGTTAACACCCGCCAGGTGAAACATGACGGAAGCCGCCATCATCTTTTCTTTAGGCGTCACAAAAACGGGAGCGCCTGCGCGTTTGGCGACATCAGCGTCGCCTGTGGCATCGACAACCCGTTTTGCCAGTATTGCCTCGCGCCCAGCTTTTGACTCCGTAACGATGCCAGTGATCGTATCCCCGTCCATAATGGGTGCGACGAACAGCCGGTGCAACATGGGATATATCCCGGCTTCCTCAACCATGCGATCAGCCACAACCTTAAAGCCTTCTGAGTCGAGTTCGTAGGATAGTGACTGCGATTCTGGCACTGCCGCGCCCATCGCCTTCGCCCTCTCCTCCATCTCACGGCCCAAGCCGTTGGCCTCAATCGTCATTTCATGGCGGTACCATGCCATGCCCTCGACTCCCACCACGGTAATGTTGCCCCCGAAGCAGCCGAAGCGTTCAACCAATGCTACATTCGCGCCGGCACGCGCTGCGCCAATCGCTGCCGCAAGCCCCCCTGGACCAGAGCCGACAACAAGCACATCGGTTTCATGAACTACATCAATTTCGCGGGCTGGCTCGACAATCTTGTGCTGGGATTTAGGCATGTACCAAATCTTTCTAAAAACCATAGATTGAGGTTCTTTGGATATCGCCCGGAAAGGTATAGCGGGAATTCGTGGCGCCCGTAAAACCCCGCGTACCCGATACGCTGTCCGGTCATCTCGCCGAGAACAAAACTGGTTGCCGCCAAAGTCCAGCTCAGGGTCCCGGTGTCGATGAGTTTCGGCTCGGCTCGCCCGACGCGACAAACATTAGAATTCCCAGTGGAGTCTTAAGCCGAAGACTGACACCGGTCCGCGATCACGATTGAATGCTGGGTTGCTGATGAATTGGTAATCCACCGTGGCGTGAATGGATTTCCAGATTTGAAAATTGTAGTAGGTTTCGAGGAGTTTTTCCCAGCCATAATTCAAATGGCCGTCGCCCGCCAAAATGCCCAACCCACCGGCCTCGAAAAATTCCTGCTCCGCCTTGGAGATACCGCTAAAGGCTCCACCCAATCCAATAGTATCTTCCGGCCGATGCCAGGATTCACCCTTGATGCTTAAACCCAGTGAAGCGGCGCAATCCACGTCGCTGAACATCCACGCTTCACTTTGTCCGTTGTTCCAGCCCAAGCGGGAAAAGACTCCGACGCTTTTTACAATTTCCTGTTCGAGGTTCAGACCGAAACCATATGTGACGCGATATTTGTTCGCCGCACTGATGTCCGCAGGCCGGGTTGGACTATCAACCGCTTCCTGGTAACTACCCCTATCAGCTCGATTGAGATAGGCAAGCAGTCGAATCGTCCCCGGATGATCGTTTGCGCTGTAACGGCGCTCGATTTCGGTCACCATTCCCCAAGCAAGTAAAACCCGCCCATCTTGCGCCGAACTTACATATGGCCATTTCAGAATTTGGTCTTCTGCGGTCAGACTATTCTGGTAACGTGGCACCTGGAAAAATCCATAGCGCAAAGTCCATTTCGGCTGATTCAATTCCACGGTAAGTCCAGTGGTATATCCGAGACTGTCCGCTGGATAATCCCACGCCTCGTTATTCACGAATGCCCAATTCATGAATTGCGTGCGCGGATCATTGGCGTAAGCATTGCGATCGAAAATATCCCCGGCAGACATCCGTCCGAGGGTGAGCGTGAGCCGGGAAATATCCTGTTTTCCAGCGAGTGTGAGCTCGTCATCGGGCACGTCCTCTTGCTCGCCACCAAAGCCGATCGTTTGCCGAATGAACAGACGCGCCAAGTTGCCTTCGGGAACTCTGGTGCCAAGGCGATAGGCTTCACCGTTGGGAAAGCCTTCTACGCCCTCCGTGTCGGCCAGGCCGAACCCCTGCCACATCAATCCATCAACGTGCGCCTCAGCACCCGGCCACAGCCGGACACCGGCCATCAAATCCAGCGAAACGGTTTCGCGCGCTTGACCTCCGCTGGGCAGGCTGTTTGGCCCGTAATACTTCGCCGCAAAGGGAGGATAGCCCTGAACGATGTCCGTGTTTTGAACGTGCCAGTTCCAGGTCTGCATTTGAGCATCGATCGAGCTTCCGGCTGGAGGAGATTCCTGTGCCGCACCGTTGGATCTCACCGCCAGGCAAAATAGGCACGTCAAGCACGTCATCAACAGCAAATAGTCCAGCGAGAGCTGCACGCTGGAAGTCATAGGCGTCGGACCGAGGGCCGGCGAGCAAAAAGATCGTCCAATGCACTACCCATTACCTTCGCGGTTCTGGCCGGACTTGCTAATGAGACCATTAGGTACGCCCAAGTATCTGCGCAACGAACTTCGCCGGGTATCGAATCGAAGTATTCAATTCGGCACTCGATCAGGGACCCTCAGTTGAGGTTTAAAAGAAAAAACTATAGTTTAGACTAAATTGCCGTGTGAAGGCTGAGCCGCTGAGTTCTCATTGTCCGTAGTGCCGTGGGTGACAATTTCCAACTAATAACGCCTAAGTTAACAATTCCGTAACTTTGAAGAGACTTCGCTGAAGTTGCGGAGATGTTCCGCTACGCCCCAGCGCAATGGATCAATCAGAGGAATTGTAGCCTTAGTACTGTCGATCCAGTCTTCCCCGCACGTCGATGACTCAGGTGTCAAGCTCGCTTCTGCCGAAGAACTTCAAGCACGCCGACGGCGGCATCGAGGTATCGCCCCGGCTGACGCGAGTCGCCGCGGCAGATCACGGCGACCTGTTCGCAGAACTAAAGACGGCAGAAAACGGTCTTACTGAAGCGGAAGCTCAGCGGCGGCTGAATGAGTATGGTCCAAACTCGGTGGGCGATGAGCAGCGGTTCCCGCGCCTCAAGCTGTTTATCAAAGCGTGCCTGAACCCCTTGGTGATCCTGCTGTCAGCGCTGGCAACAATTACGTTCGCGACGGCGCAGAGCAGATCCGACAACGCTGGCGGAGTGTTGATGCTGATCATGGTGGTGCTCGGCGTATCGCTTCGATTCTTCCAGGAAGCACGCGCCGATGCAGCAGCCGCCAAGCTGAAGGCTATGATTCACGTGACTGCGACTGTGATCCGGGACGGTAAAGAGCGCGAAATTCCGTTGGCCGAACTGGTACCTGGTGACGTGATCCGGCTCGCGGCGGGTGACATGATACCCGCGGACATTCGTCTGCTCAGTTGCAGGGACTTGTTCCTGACGCAGGCGAGCCTGACGGGGGAGGCGTTTCCGGTAGAGAAGTTTGATCCTCCTGACGAGGTTGCCGGCAGGCCACCGCTGGAACTGAGGAACGTCTGTTTTCTCGGCACGAGTGTCGAAAGCGGTTCGGCGAGTGCTGCGGTCGTCGAGACCGGCCGCAAGACCTACCTCGGCAGCATGGCGAGCGCAATCACGCAGGGTCCGCCACCTACGAGATTCGATCAGGGCCTGACGAATTTCACCTGGCTGATGCTTTACTTCATGGGCGTGATGGTGCCGGCGGTCTTCCTGATCAATGGATTTGCCAAGCACGACTGGGGCCAGGCATTCCTGTTCGCGCTGGCCGTAGCCGTAGGACTCACGCCCGAGATGCTTCCGATGATTGTGAGTGTATGCCTGTCCAAGGGCGCGCTTCTGATGTCGCGCAAGAAAGTGATTGTCAAGCGGCTCAACTCGATCCAGAACCTCGGTGCGATGGATGTGCTTTGCACAGACAAAACCGGAACGCTGACGATGGATCGCGTTATTTTGGAGCAGCATTGCGACGTCGCACTGAAAGACGACGACAGCGTATTGGAATTGGCATTCCTCAATAGCCATTTCCAAACCGGGCTCAAAAACATTCTCGACCGCGCGGTTCTGAAGTATGAGGAACTGCATCAAAAGCTGGCGACTGCGGACTATGTCAAGATAGACGAGATTCCCTTCGACTTCAGTCGCAAAATGATGTCCGTCATCGTTGACAAGCCCGGCGGGACGCATCGGCTCATCTGCAAAGGAGCGCCCGAGTCGGTGTTCACCAAGTGTACGCAGTTCGAGTTAGATGGAAAGATCTTGCCGATGGATCCGCTCCTGCTTGCGGCTCTCAAGGAGGAATACGACCAGTTGTCGGCCGATGGCTTTCGCGTCATCGCAATTGCGTATCGCGATTTGGAGCCTAAACCCGCTTATCACAAAGAGGACGAGAAGGACCTGATCCTGAAAGGCTATATCGCATTTCTCGATCCACCCAAGGAAACCGCCGGCCCCGCGATCGCCGCTCTACAGAAACATGGAATTGCGGTCAAGGTACTAACTGGAGACAACGAGCTGGTCTCCCGCAAGATCGGCAAGGAGGTCGGCCTTTCGCTGGAAGCCGTCCTGACTGGCGCAAAGGTCGCAGCGCTGAGCGACAGCGAGCTGGCCGACGCCGCTGAAAAAACGACGTTGTTTGTCCGGCTTTCACCAGCCGACAAGCAGCGCATCATCAAGGTCCTCCAAAGCAAGGGTCACGTGGTTGGGTACATGGGCGACGGAATCAACGATGCGCCGGCCCTCCGTATAGCGGACGTCGGGATCTCGGTGGATACCGCGGTGGATATCGCCAAGGAGGCCGCCGACATTATTTTGCTGGAAAAGAGTTTGATGGTGCTGGAGGAAGGAGTGATCGAAGGCCGTAAAGTCTTCGCCAATATCGTCAAGTACGTGCGAATGGGTGCGAGCTCGAACTTTGGCAACATGTTCAGCGTACTCGGCGCCAGCCTTTGGCTGCCTTACCTCCCGATGTCGCCGATAAAGATCCTGACCAACAATCTCCTCTACGACTTTTCGCAAGTGCCGATTCCCACTGATGAGGTGGATCCTGAACAGGTGTCCAAGCCGCGCCCGTGGGATATGGACGAGATAGCTAGGTTCATTCTTTTCATTGGCCCGATTAGCTCGGTTTTTGACTACACTACATATTCAATCATGTGGTTTTTGTTCAAGTGCAACCACCTCGGTCTGGTGCCGCCGCCAGAACTAGCCGCAAGATTTGCACATGCCACAGCCTTGAATCCCGATTCGACTTATGCGGCGGCATTGTTCCAGACCGGCTGGTTCGTCGAATCGTTACTGACACAAACACTCATCATCCACGTCATCCGTACCAACAAGATTCCGTTCCTGCAGAGCCGCGCGAGCTGGCCGCTGATCGCGACCTCGGCGACGATCATGCTGATCGGGGCATGGCTCCCGGTTTCGCCGATCGGATTGTGGCTGGGATTTGTCCCGCTGCCCACGCTCTTTTGGCCGCTATTGCTGTTGACACTGGTTGCATATATCGCGCTCACGCAAGTGGTGAAGACGTGGCTCGCTCGTAAGGGATGGATTTGAAGGCTAGCAGCTTGCGCCGCGCAGAATCGGATCACCCGCCCCTTGCAGTGCAGACAACTCATACGTTCGCGTTCGACGAGATGAAAAGAGGTCTCGCACGACAAGAAAGTGAATAGAGTCGTCAAAGCCAGGTTCACAAGTCAATCGCGAGTCGATGCGACAACGTTTGATAATGCATGCCCGGTACTACTGGTTGCTGCTGGCGGAGAGTCATGCTGACGCGCCGGATCTTCGCAAGCATGCTGCGGAGGATCGCGATGCTGCCGTCGCCGGCGGGATAGGCGGCCCGCAGAGCGGAGGAGATTTCGGTGACGAGATGGAGCGGGGAAAGGGATAAGTGTCTGAAGACTCGGTTGGAAGACCGTCAGTTTAGGGTGTTTTATGCAACGCGAGGCAGAACTGGTTCGTTGCGGGGCCGTGGAAAGCCCGTTGCACTTAAAACCGGGATCGAACCTCGCATTTGCAAAACGTCCGGTGTCGGTGCTAATCCGATTCAGGATTGAAAATGGAAATTCCGCGTAAGAGATTAAACAGACTCGGCAGCAGGTGACTGCGATGAAGGCCACAGTTTTCGTCTTGAGTTTTGCGCTAGCAGCGTTATTTGGAGCCAATGGCGCAGATGCGCAGTCCGATCCACTCGCGGGAACATGGGGAGTGAGCGCCGCCGGACAGGCCGCTCTTGGCGCGCCTACCAGCGGCGACTGCAGCGTGAGTGGGACAGTTCCCGCCGCGTTATATGATGGTCTGATTCAGTTTGGCCACGGCAGCATCATCATTCACAATCTCGGAATAAACATTGGCGCCACAAATTGCTCGTCGCCGAACTTCCAGGGTTCAGGAACCTACACCATACTGGACAAGGGCAATGGCGGCTTTGAAGCCGACGGCACATTTACGCCCGCCTTTGTCGGACGCGGCGCGGCCTGCGCTGTGACGGCCTTGACGGATGTCTCGTTCACCATCATCGGAAAGACGGGCGATAGCACCTTCACCATCACCCTCGATGGCGTGGGTTCTGGAACCTATGCTGAAGGCCCGCCGGCCGGTCCTACGACTTGCGCTGCCCCGGTTTTGAACCTCACCGCTAGCGGAGCCGGGAAGAAGTTCTAGGCAGGAACGCAGCTGCCGTAAAGAACCCTGGATCTTTTTCCCCCGCTGTCTCTTTCGTCATCCCGAGTTAGGCGCGAGCTGTCCTTCGCAATCAAGCGATTGCTTTCAGTCACACTCAAAGTTCAGAGCAGGATTCTGACTCGGAGTCCTTGACGTTGTGGAATCGATCGAAGTTTCAATGACGCGGCGCGTCTGACGCCATTTAGCCGATTTGGCAAAATCACATTAGGACACTACCCGCCTCTGACACTTTTCTGGCAGATCTCTGACGAAGCAAACCATTGTATAAGGAGAAATCAAACTTGAGAACATCTTCGGTCATCTTTGGCTCGCTACTCGTTCTGTTCTTCAACGTCGTTGTAACGGCGGGAGCATCTGATCAAGCTGAGGTTGACCAGGGAACCAATGCGGCTGACCGGTGGCTGAAGCTCGTCGACAATGGTGATTACAAGCAAAGCTGGCAACGCCAGCTCTCTCTTCAGGAACGCCGTCACCGATGATCAATGGGCACAGAAAGTCAGCGCTGTACGGAAGCCAATGGGCGCGCTCTTTTCAAGAAAGCTGAAAAGCGCGCAATACTTGACCAGTCTGCCCGTAGCTCCCGATGGAGAGTACGACAAAGATGGGCGATCGCGCGTTCAGGATACTACATCAAATAAGATACCAGGAGATGTCCGCGACGATTCCGATTCAATCGGATTCCGCGAGACGAGTGCAATAGGAGGTAGTCACCTCGCGGTCCTGGCGTAATGTGAATGAGCTGCGCGGGCTCGATCATAATTGCTCGGTGTCATTCACCCTTTCGGAGAATTCACGCGTCGCCTGTGCCTAGCTCGGTGATCGCGTTGGGGTCAGATTCTCCTATGACGCGCAGCTTTTCTGTGATGACATACAAGATCTCGTCGCTGTCCGGGTGAACCTCTCCGCCGTGCGGCGCATCCCCAGTCACTGAGACAAAGCCGTCGCACCGTCGATTCGCTCCGGCGGACCTGGCTCGCGTGCTCTGAGGGAAACCGAAAGGTCCCGATGGAGATCCAAAGAAAATCGCGCGACGTCAACAGGGCCCATCTTTGTCATAAAATGCACTCCGTCTTCTGTTCTGCCACTTGGCTTAGGATGGGCGGTTCCAATGTGTCTAAAAAAGCTGCATTCGCAATGATCGACAACTACAGCCCGTCCAGCTTTGGTGCAGCGCGTAGATAACA
The DNA here is from genome assembly GCA_963789715.1 of Binataceae bacterium (SeqCode). GTDB lineage: Bacteria > Desulfobacterota > Binatia > Binatales > Binataceae > Binatus. The sequence goes on from CAWBLQ010000006.1 coordinate 15,668, forward strand.
AAGCTCGGATAATCTGAACGTCCTTTAATAGCGGTTTTGACCGTCGCAGACGGCCACTGAATTGGCTCGGCGAGCAGCGCCTTAGCGTCCTTCAAGTCCGCCGCATCGAAGCACCCGCATGTAACCAAGTTGCCGCGCGGCCGTTTTATGGCCGCGGATGATGCGCGAGCTGCCCTCTCAGGCAAATCATGTGGACCTGTCTATTCAGGTTCTTATGGCCGAAAGAACAACACCGCGGAGAATACCAACAGCGCCAGATCGTCACAAAGATGAAATACTAGTCGTGAGGCTCTCTAGAAGTTGACTGGTCGATTCGGGAAATGATGTTTCCTGATGCTGTTCTAGCAGGAAGCCCGCCCGGGTGACCATCTCGACGTGCGATCGCCGGATTGAGAGGAGGGGAGAAAAGCTTTCGCTCGCCGAGTATTTTGGTAATGTTCAAAACGAGGGCGCTACTTACATTCCGCATCCCCTTCCGAAGTCATGGACCGCAACCTGGTCGAGGGACGAACTTACCGAGAAAATACCTGCATGAATAGGAGCAGCGTGGGTCACGACCGCGACCGGATGTTCTCAGTTCGTGGGTACAGTGTGGTCCGCTCGTGACGCTGCTGGAAAATGCCGAAAGCGTTTCGCCCTCGCCGGCTGCGGCCATCTCGCGCTGGCGGAGCGAACCGTTCCGGCTGTTCTTTCCGCTAGGCGTTTTCTTTGCGTGGATCGGTGTAGGCCACTGGCTGCTGTACGCCACCGGAGTCACGACGACCTACTCGTGCCGCTTTCACGGCCTGGTGCAAATGCAGGCGTTCATGATGGCGTTTGCCATAGGGTTTCTTCTCACGGCCCTGCCACGCCGAACGCAATCGCCACCAGTCGGGCGAATGGAGATGGCGGCATTTGCGGCGGGACTGATTGTCACAACTGGCGCAGCGATTATCGATTCGTGGATTCTAGCCGAAATCGCCTACGCGGCACTGTTCGTGTTGCTCATCCAGTTTGCGCTGCGTCGATTTCTGGCCGGCGAGGCGGGCCGCCAACCGCCGGCCGCCTTCGTACTCCTGCCGATCGCCGCCTTGCAGGGTCTGGCTGGCGCAGTCCTGATCGCCGCAGCCGACGCGAACACCGTGCTGCCATCTACCGGCTATTTCGGTGTGCTGCTGGTCGAGCAGGGGGTATTTCTCTGCCTTGCGATCGGCATTGGCAGTCTCGTTCTGCCGCTCATAGGCGGCGCTTCTCCACCACCAGACCTTGGTTCCGCGCCTCGCGAAACCCGGAAAGCACTGGCGTACGCGGCTGCCGGAATTGCGATCTTCTTGAGCTTGCTGCTCGAGCAGTTTGGCTTCGAACGGAGCGGTCCACTGCTGCGCGCGCTGGTAGTAGCGATCGGGCTGGGATTCGGCGGCGGCGCCATGCGTTTGCCCGGCAAGCCGGGTGCGCATCGCAAGCTGGTGTGGCTCGCCGTGTTGCTCATGCCGGTGGGGTTGATCGCCTCGGCAATCTGGCCCGACTATCGCGTGCCGGCCATGCACATCCTCTTTATTGGCGGCTTTAGCCTGCTGGTTTTTGAAGTAGGCAGCCACGTCGCGATGAGCCATCTGGACATGGAGCAACTCGCTCTCGGTCGTCCGCCCGCGGTGATCATCTTGGGCGCGGCATTCCTGATTGCGCTGAGTGCAAGGCTGGCGGCCGACGCCAGTAACACCTACTACATTCACCTCGGATGGGCGGCCGCCGTATGGATCGCGGGCACGGCGGTTTGGCTGGCTTTCTTCGGCCCAAAGATGCTTCGTCCTTGAATGCGGCTCCGGGTTGTCGCGCGCGGTCAATGAAAGTCGCGCGACGAGGGCAGCTGGCCGAAGCGTGTTGAGGGGGACGCACATAGTAGATCGACGCAACCAGACCGAAGACGATCATCGCGCCGAACATCACCGTCGACGCCGGGAGGTACTTGAGCCCGAGCCGCTGAGCGCGATACACCAAGGCCCTCCTTATTGCGTACCCGGAGCGTGCATGCTGTGTACGACGCGGGCGAGCGTCATCTTCAAGCGGGCAACCGGCCGGCCTTTTACTGGACGCTGGCGGAAGCATTCGGCAACTTATCGGCGCTGGAGTCCCCGGCGAAACTCGTTGAATGTCTCCACATCGATATTCTCGGGATCGCGGCTGGCACGAACGAGCAGTCGATCGAGCCGCGAGTGATCGCGTTCGAGAAAGCTGCGGATTGTCGATGACGCCGTTGAACACCACGAAGTCCGGCCGTTCATCCATCATGCGTTTGCTGTCACCCGACACCATTCCCTTGTCATCGGGATCGCCATAGAACTCGCCCTGCTCGATCATCACGTCATGCGCCTTGGGCCATCCGCCCTTCGGATCAACGCCGGCCGCTACACATGTGGACGGTCTGAGGGTCGAATCCTCTGCACGCCGTGCACTCACCCGCACAGGTTTCGATCCGTTTCGATCCCGCGCTGCTCGACTCCTGATTCGGGCAGAGCAATTCAAGGTTTGCCCGGGACTCACCAAATCTCAAATGCGCAGAGGAAAAGCAGATGCTCTTTATTTTGTGGCCGTCTTCGGCACCGGAGGGGGTGCAAACCGGCGTGCCCTGCTCTACAGCTATCAACTGGCAGGACCCCGCACCTGCGCGACCAAGTTGGCCAGCGGCGCAGAGATTCAAAGCTCAGCGTCGTCGTAGTCCGTTGAGCGTGTGTGTGGCGAATCACTGATTTCCCAAGAATCAGCAATTCGCCACACACATGGTGGAGCCGCAGATCCTTGGACGCGAAACCGCCAGGCTCCTGGAGGGCGACAAGACCTGGTATGTGGAGCGCCTGCCTCTGGTCGAGGATCGCGTCCGCGACCAGCTCGACCAACTTTCCGGTCGCCTGGGCGATGCCGATTGGCTCGATGGTGCGTTCAGCGCGGGCGACCTGATGATGGTGTCGGTCCTGCTCAGGTTGAGATTATCGGGCATTCTGGACGAATATCCGAACCTGGCCGCCTATGTCGCCCGCGGCGAAGCGCGGCCCGCCTACAAGCGGGCTTTCGACGCTCAATTGGCGGTTTACACCGGCAAGCCACGACCGGCTGATTGAGGTCCGTCCTGGGCTAGAAGTCGTCATCCGAGTTTTTTCAGTTTATGGGTCCTGACCCTGAGCACCACCCCTCAGCATACCCTCACATCGCGCCGGGGATATGCGAAAAAGTCGGAAGTGGTCAGTTTGAACGAGAGAGCATTGACGCAACAATACGCTATTGTCGGTAGAAGAATTGCTTGAATCCGTGGCGCAGGAGCAAGCGGCATGAAAGCCAAGACGATGGCGAAGCCACTCAAGAATCCGATCAACCTGTCGAAGAATCCTGTTCGTTTCACACCCACGGGATCGATCGAAACGGTCGTTCAACGAGGTCGCGCTCATCCCGGCGTCGAGGGCAGACTCGCGGGTGAGGCTCGAATGACCAGGAACCCGCCACATGCAGGGGAGATGCATCCCGACGGCGACGAACTGCTCTATCTTGTCGAGGGTGCAGTCGACATAGTTCTCGACGAAAAAAATGGCGAACGCTGTCTTTCGCTGCAACCCGGGCAGGCCTTTGTTGTGCCATGCGGAGTGTGGCACCGGGTAATGGTCAAGGAACCGTGCTGCCTATTGTATTTTACGCTAGGCCGGAGCCGCGTCCGGTGGAGACGCTCAGCACGCCTGAGAACGTCGAATTAAGACAGCACCCAAAGCTGCAAGAGGAAAATTGCCATGCACCTTGCCATGCTCACGACATTTGCTGCCAGCAGAAAAGAGCCGCTGGCCCACGTCCTCGAGCGCGTTCATGCGGCAATCATCGCTGCGGATTTCGGCGAACCTCATGTCCAATTCGTGCTGGCCGACTCGCGCGGCGTGTCGAGCGTCGACCGCGTGCTCAAACGTTTCCCAAGTCTAGAGCGATTCACAAAGAGCCTTCAGCCAACCCCTGCCGTCGCGGCTGTGAAAGCGATCTCGAATCGCGCCAGTCCGGGCACCTCCGCTGAGACAATCGACTTCGCCATCTTGCTTGAGATTGCCCGCGGCGTACCGAGCAGCTTCCCGTTTCACAGCATAGGAATTCAGTTCCCGGTTCCCGCATTCTCCGATGGAGCCGAGCTTCGTGCGACGCTGGTCGATCAGATGCCGATGCCCGGCATCTCGGTGGGCGACAGGTGGTGGGTGAACGGACGCATGCGATCCGTCTCGGCTCTAATCATCGTCGACGCCGATCCCGCCGCCAAGAAACTGCCTCCTCTTCCGGATTCAATCGCCGCGGTGTTGGCCGCATGCGGCAAGGTAAAAAAGACGGTTCAGGTCCCGCTCGTCAGCGCTCCGGCACAGCATAGGCCAACTATCGATACGGCAGCGCCCGAGATAGCCGCGTCGATCCGCGCCGTGGTGCAAGACTATCGATCACGAATCGCCGAGATCGTCGAGAGCGCACAGCTGCCGCATGATCTGCCGCCAAACCAGGAAGCCTTCACCACCGGCGTCACCGCCGGGCCGAAGAAGCCCGAGCTGGTACGCGCCTTCACCCCGATGGGCTACGACTGCCGCGGCGAGTCCGGCACTTTCACGCTGCGCCGGCGCACGCCGGGAAATCTGACCGCAGAGCTGATGCTCGACGTCGGCACCTGGAGCAACCTGGTGCTGGCAATTTTCCGCGTCCTGGGTTTGGTCAACGGCGCAGGATTCAAAGCGACTCTCTTTCTTCCTGTCAGCCGCCGCGCAGCGGTAGGCGGTCAATACCCAATGGGCGATCCGGAAAGATTTCGCCAGATAGTCGACAATCTAGCCGCACTGGTCGCCGAGCTCGACCGCACCTTCGTTCCCGCCATCGAAGCCATCTCCGGCCCTGCGCCGGATTGGTACAAACCCGAAACCGACCGCGCGAACTGAAGCAATGGGTGCGGGTCACTCCTGTCCATTACTCCTGCCTGTGCGTCCCGAAAACCTCATCCGGGATGACGCGTGGGTGGGCGTATGGTAATGAAGCGGCCGAATGTTCGTGTTTCTGATCCGACTGCTGCTTACTATCCGGTCGTTGTGGCTGCGCAAAACTCCAATCTCGTGTGAGATTCGTGGGCTGCGGCGAGTACGGTGTGATGAAATGCAAGAGTTGAGTCGGACGCCCGACCATCCCGGATGGCGTTGTTCAGTCTGGGCAGTAGATGTTTCGCGATCGGGATTCGGCACGCATGGCATAGCCGTCACACAGGGGCGACTATTCGAGATTGCGCAGCCTTCAAAACGGATCAGGCGGCGAGGCGTTCGTAGCGATGGTGAAGCCCGCCGATTTGCGGAATTGCGATCACCTTGCCGCTGTTCGGCGGTTGGATGGGGCGAGCATCCGGGCAGTCTTTGTCGAGCGGCGGATGCGTCCGCGACCGGTGATAGTAATCGACGTACGAGAACAGGACGCGGCGCAGATGGCTCTCGTTGATCACAATTACATGGTCCAGGCACTCGCGGCGAATCGAACCAATCACGCGCTCGACGTATGGGTTCTGCCAAGGCGATCGTGGCGCCGTAACGACCTCCGTTATGCTCATCGCTTCGACCCGGCAGCGGAGGTCCGAGCCATACGATGCGTCACGGTCGCGCAGCAAATACCGGGGCGCGGTGTCCCTCGGAAACGCCTCCGTGATCTGGCGGGAGAGCCAACCTGCGGTGGGGTGCTGCATGACATTTGGATGCAGAATCTTCCGTCGCGCGTCCGCGGTGGCTAACCAGTTTGGGAGCTAGGATTCTCCCGGCACGCTGTCAATCCGCACCAGATTCGGTGCTTGTCCATCGGTTTGGGGCACAAATTCCGGACGTTTGAGCTGAATTGCCCGGCAGCTTTCAGCTTCCAGAGTCTCGGCGATTTGCCGCGCATAGCGGATGAAGTGGTGCCCGGAGAGCGCAAGTTCGAACCCAAGCCGCCTCTTCTGCGGGTTGGATCCCCAGCGCATCATGAGCCGTCCCAAAAAGTGCCAGTAAGCCCGGCGATAGCCGGACAGTACGCCTTGCCTCCAAACGGATTTGAACACCACCCTCAACAGGTACAGCAAGGAATGGTCGGGAGCTTTCTGTTCCGGTTGAACCTGCCAGCGTTCCAGGGAATCGAATACACGTTTGTAGAAGCGACTCGGGTCGTACAGCGTAAGCAGCATCCGCTTCGTGCCGCCGAGCAGTTCGGATAGGGGTAGCACTGTCCGAAAGTTCGGGGGGCTAAAGTTGCTGGGTTCGGGGTTAGCTTGAACGAGTCGTCCCTCACTTTTCATGCGTTCATATAACGGAGTGGTAGGCGGTGCCTGTAGGACACCGGTCATTGCCCAAGGGATAGCGGCATGCTCTATAAACTCAATCTGTCGGTCAAAAATATCCGGTGGATCGCTATCAAAACCGACGATGAAGCCACCCATCACCCAAAGCCCGTGCTGTTGAATAACGCGTATGCAATCTAACTGGTCGCGACGGAGATTCTGAAATTTTTTTGCTTCCTTTAGCGACTCCGCGGACGGCGTTTCGATCCCAATGAACACACGACAGAAATTTGCTTTGACCATCGCCTCCAACAGTTCCGACCGCGAAGCAAGATCAATCGAAGCTTCTGTGAAGAACCCGAAGGGATACCGGTTGCGGCGCTGCCATCGTCCCAACTCCCTGGTGAGCTCCAAAGCCGCCTTGTGATTTCCGATAAAATTGTCGTCGACAACGAATACTTCTTTCCGCCAGCCGAGCTGCAAAAGCGCGTCGAGTTCTCCAATCAGTTGCGCAGGGGACTTCGTCCTCGGACGGCGTCCGTAGAGCGTGATGATGTCGCAAAACTCACACGTGAATGGGCAGCCTCGCGAAAATTGCACCGACATGGAACTGTATTTCTCCAGTGACAACAGATCGAAACGCGGCACCGGGGTGCGACTGACGTCCGGCTTTTCCGTAACACGGTACAGCCTGCGGGCTGAGCCGGCCTCGAGATCTGTTGCGATCTCCTGGAAGATTTCGTCCGGCTCACCCACGACCACATGGTCAGCTAGAGTCACTAATACCTCGGGTTCGCTGCTGGCATATGGGCCTCCGACCATGGTTCGCCGACCTAGCTTGGAAGCGCGTTCGAGCGTTTGACGCACCTCTTCGCGCTGGACCTCCATCGCACTGACCATCACAAGGTCGGCCCAGAGTAGGTCCTCATCAATCAACTCTTCAAATGAGAGGTCAACTAGACGGATTTCCCATTGTTTGGGACAAAGCGCCGCCACTGTGATCAGCCCGAGCGGAGGAACGAGGGAGCGCTCTGGGACGATTTCCATCACTTCTCCAAGGCTCCAAAAGGAGTCCGGAAAGCGCGGCCAGACCATTAGAACCTTGATCGCAGGTCCCAGTGGCAGGAAAACCCTCACGTCTTCGAGATCTCGGTCCATGGAGTTATCCTCGAATGTCGGTTATCGTCTGCGTTCCGGATGAAGCTCGCGCTCTATCAAAGACTCGCTTAGCAACTCCTCTCGTTTTTCGGTTTCCTTGGTCACTGGATCAGTTTCGACGCTAGCTGACTCGCTCGCCTCAGACGATCCTCCACTCATGATGATGTCCTTGGCGCGCCCGGCGGATTCCATTGCCAGCCTGGCGAGTTCTTCTGATTTGTGTTTCAGCTCCTCGGTCCGGTGCGCGAGTTCAGCACGCAACTCGGAAATCTTGACGACCGCTTGCTGACGCGCGTTTTCGAGCTTGCTGGTATCGCTCGTCGCTCTCTTCAGTTCCTTGGTCAAGCTTCTACCCCGATCGCGCAGCGCCTTCATTTGTTCCATCAGGGTTTGGCGGGCCTTCTTCGCCTCGCCAACAATGGTCGAATCGGCCGATCGGGACCTGGCTTCTTTCTCGAGTCGAGCCTTGAGCTGATCGACCGTTTTCCGCAACTGCTTGAGTTGGGTCGACGCTATAGCGGAAAAGCTCCTGGCAGCTTTGGAGGCCCTGGACGCAGTGGATGAGGTCTTGCGAACTCGGCGGACGGGCTTGCGTCGCGCCGGAGAGGTTCTCTTGTTGGTCGGCATCGGGAGAGCTCCTTTCGAGTTGCTCTTGTCATGTAACACGGATTTGGCGGTCGCTGCTATGTCAACACGTTGATCGCCCGCAAGAAATCGGATGGCAGTTTAACCCCGCGCTCATCAGAATCCCTGCTTAGCGCTAAATCTGTCGATGCTCACTTCAAGGCGAGGCAGAACAGATCGTTGCGGCGCGGTCGGAAATTCGTAGGACTTAAAGCGGGCTCGACCTTAGCGTTTGCAAACAGGTTGGCCTTGGTGCGAATCTGAATCGGCCTGTCCAAATCGAAATCTCTAGGTTGAGATTGCCGATATAGTGGTCAGAGATGATTAGCGCCAGCGAGCAGGCAGATCGCAAAGCGGAACGTAAGAACCAAGAGGAGCGTGCCCGCGCCGTTTCCGCAGCCCGGAAGCGAGACAGGGAGGAGGAACTCAGACAGTTACATCTGCTCGCAACCGAGATAAGCGTATTGTTGGGAGGAAAGACGCAGTCGGCGGTTGCGGGTAACGCATAGATGTTCGTCGATCTCGGTGAAAATCACGAATTGAGCTTCTATCGGAAAGGCGACGTGATCAACATTAGAGGACGCGTCAATGGCGTGTCTTATGCCCTCAACGTGTCGCCGCGCCTTCTGCCTTCTGCCTGCTGACATCGTAAGGGCAATCAGCAGGAAGTCGGCAGCCTAACCGAGCGGTTCAACAAAATAGCCCAGTGGTATAGAGGCTATCGGCGGACGTCATCAGCATCGCGCAGAGAATCTGAGCCATTTCCGGTCCGCTCCGCGTTTGCTGCGGCGCTTCTTGTCCTCTATCCAGATGCTGCGCGTTCAGCTCGTCGAGGAATCCTCTTCGGCGAGGTATGATCTGAAACTGTTTATTGGGACAGCGACAGTGTCGAGGGTACGCTGGTGTTTGTATTCCGTCTGCAATCGGTGCGAACGTGAATAGGACGCCAAAGTGGAACTCCGAAATGATTTAGAGCGAGGACCGCACACGAGAAAGTTTTGCGGGTGCAATCGGGTTTGGGCGTTCGCGGTGTTGACGGTCCTTGATGCTTTCGACTCGGACCGAGCTCAGTGGGAGCCGCGACGGTTGGGTCGCGGTACCTGTGTCTGGCGAATTACTGATCTCCCCAGAATCTGCAATTCGCCACACACAGGTGCGTCTCTGTACGCGACCGTCCCCTTTCCTCCCGTGCGCTGCTTAGTGCCGCGCTTATTGTTTGGTCATGTCAAGCGTGCCGTGGTCGGGTGCCATTCCCTTGCATCCGTTCAAGGTATAGTCACCGGAAATTTCGTTGCCGTGCTCGAATACACCGTTAAAGACATAACCGCAGTTGCCCTTAAGGTGAAACCTCATCCTCATGCTGATAGTTCCGTTTGATTTTATGGTCCCCATTATGAATGCTGGAGGCACGAACGTGTCCTGCCAGTTGCCAATCAGCTTTGAGTGGATTTGGCTGATTGCTGCTGAAATTGTACCCGCCCCCATATTGTTATCCATGACGGTTCCCGAATAGACCCCGCTTGCCGACACAGTGGATACGTCGATCGAATTGACGCCCTGCGAGGCCGAATCAGCCTGCAATGCGGCGTCGTCCTAGCGACCTGGAATCAGCGAAGGCTGAGTCGTCGGAGCTCCTGCGCCAAGGCCATCAAACCCACGAACCGCGACCTGCCTAAGGTTCGGAACTCGACTCAGCAGATCATCGCCAAGGCGATCCCTGCAATCACCTCCGCCAATTTTTGCTTCATACTCCCCCAACGCAGACGGCTAGTAACTTTTTATCTAAAAATCCTGCTAAGAGTAATTAATTAGCGTAAGCGAACTTGGGAGGCTAGAAGTGGGCGCACCGCAATTTGGATACGCTCGAGGGCGTGGTCGAAGAATTTACGCCGTGATAACACTTGCCAGAAATCAGCAGGGGAAGGAACCATGGACATTGGCATTATGATCGCAGCGACTGCGGAGTCCGGAGACATCGCGGAAATCGCGCGCGAAGTCGAAAATCTCGGCTACGAGTCGTTCTTCATTCCCGAGCATCCTGTGATTCCGATCGGATTCAAGACGCCGCTGCCGGGCGGCGGCGCAGGCACACTGCCCGAACACTACGGCCGCTGGATGGATCCGTTCATCGCGCTCAGTGTTGCCGCGGCGGTTACCCGGCGCGTCAAGCTTGGCACCGGAATCTGCCTGCTGCCGGAGCGCGAACCAATCGTCACCGCCAAGACCATCGCCACTCTCGACGTCGTCTCGGGCGGACGCGTCATCCTGGGCGTCGGCGGCGGCTGGCTTCGAGAAGAGACAGAAGCGCTGGGGACGATTTTTGGAACCCGCTGGAAGCGGTTGCGCGAAACCGTCGAAGCTATTCGAGTGCTATGGACTCAGCCGGAATCCAGCTATCAAGGCGAGCTGGTGAAGTTTCCCGCGGTCCGGTGCGATCCCAAGCCGATCCAGAAACCCGGCCCGCCAATATTGCTCGGCGCGCGCGGACCCAAGGCGCTAGATCGGGTGGTGCGCACGTACGATGGATGGGTGCCGATCGCCGGCAGGCCAGCCAGCTTCAAACGCGACGTCGATGCGCTCAGGAAAGTCGCCAGCGAGCGCGGGCGCAATCCGGACACTTTGAATATCAGCGCCTTCGTCGCTCCGGCAGAGGATGGGATCGCGCTGGAAGACCTCAAGCTGTACCGCGAGGCAGGGGCGCATCGGCTCGTGCTGTTTTCGCAAGGCGATGCAATCAAAATGGCGGCCGGGAAGACGCTGGAGATCGTGCGGCGGCTGGCTCCAACGGTCGAACGCGCGGCAAAGGTTAGATAGTGTAGGCATCCGCCAAATCGGCAGCCGATTTCGACAAATCCATTCGGTTGCGTCCCATGACCGCCGCCGACGTTGGCCGCTTGCCAATTTCTCATCAAGGTGATCCCGACGAAGTGTTCGAGCGGACTGCGGACACCTGTGCTTTCTAAATACTTTATCCGCATGGATACATTGGTTTCGATCGCCTTCGGATAGCCTTCGCTCAAGGCTGTGCCTGGCAAGGCCTTACCCTGTTCTGTGGATCAAATTCCCTGTTACGTCGAAAAAATTCCCTGTTCCTCAAAAATAATTCCCTGTTCGGTTGAGTAGGGAATTCCGAGGAAACCCGAAAGAAGACATGGACTTTTAGGCCGTAAATCGGGCAGAGAACACCCGAAATCGCTGCGGTTGACTAACTACCTGGGTTAGAATGATTCCCTTCGAGTTGTCGGCCGTACTCAGTGGGTAGTAGCGACTGTGAGCGCCCCGGTTTGCGGCAAGATTCGCATCATTCTCCACAAACGGACTGACCATGGGTTCACCAGGCCCAATTCCTCGCACAGGCCAAACAGCTTGGTCGAAGCGTCGTGGATGCGCCTACGGTGAATCAGATTCTTGCTGTACGCGGCGTCCACGACTTCGCGCGGGATGTTGTATTCGCGCGCTATCCGCGGCGACGCCTCCATCATCATCTTGCCCATGAAACCAAGGATTAGCGGCACGCAAAGCCCCAGCCGCGCCTTGCGGGTTCTGCTCAGCTCCGGAACGCGGTTGCGCAGGGCGTGACGCGCGAAACTCATATGCCGCGCCTCTTCAGTGACGTGAATCTGCATGATTCGTCGAAACAGAGGATGAATGTCCTCCCGCTTCTTGCGTAAACTCTCGCGCTGCACATAATCGATCGGATCTTCGCCAGCCAGCACGAAGACGAAGAACAATTCCGGGAACTTGCGAGCGTACTTGACCACGAAATCCGCATACCTGCGTTCGATCCCACTTAGTCCAGGAAGTCTGAAGCCGGTCCGGTTGATGAACTCCTGGAACATCAGCGAGTGCTGCGCCTCTTCTATGGTCTCGTGGTAGCAGTAGCGGAATTCCGGCGATCCGCTGGGCAGCCGGCTCGCGAAATCGAGCAGGCCGCGCTTGAGCACGTACTCGAAGACCACGCCGATCTTCATGAAGTTGGCCAACATGCGAAGACCGATCCGCGACCGGATTCCTGCCGGCTGCGAGCGGTACCATTCGGTCGCCCCAAGCACGTCGTCCGGTTCGAGTTCCCATCGCGAATCGTCGTGATCGATGCGGAACTCAGGACTGTCCCAGTCAATGTCCGCGTACGCGTCGAAATGTTTCACTACCGATTGATGGCTGAGCCTGCGAATCAGATCGAAGTAGCCATCGGGGCGGACCGCTTGCCCAGCCCGCTCCTCTTCAGGAACAACAAACTCATCGGCCATTAAATTCTCCAGGATTTCTTTTTTGGAGGTTGCGATTCATCGTCCATTCCCCGGGCGCCGTCGCTCACGAGGTCGCGTTGCGGGCAGCCGTGCGAGAACCGCGCCTCTACATCGGGGTCAATTGTGGTTTCCTTTGGGGAACACCATTTATCTTTATTCGTGTTTTTGGGTGCTAATTACGTCCTATCTTATTGACAGGCTTGGCGATCAGATGCAATTGGTCGCCGGTGGAGGGTACTGGCGTCATTCAGCCAAAAGACGCCACTTGGAGCCTGAATTGATGCCACTAGCGACAGAGTGCTGGACGTCATTGTTTAGGGTATTGATTGGCCATGTCCACGCTCCAAATGGTTGCAGGATATTACGGATCGGTGTGGTGGCAAGCGCTTGCGTTGTTTGAGGCGGACGCCACCAAACACGACCTCAACTTCGCATTTGTTCTTGCCGCTCTGTTTTTCGGACTTGAAATTTTCAGGCGACTACGAACGCCCGAACGCAAACGGCTCGGTTCGATGAAGATTGTCAGAGACGCTTTCGTCGCGACATTCTCAGGGCTTCTCCTCTACGTTGGGTTGAATCTGGGTTGGCATTTCATCGTAATTCCGGCAACGCAAAATAGCCAAGTCACAAACCTGAGCAGTCAGAACAGACAACTCACAACTCAAGCGGTGCAAGACCAATCAACGATAAATCAGTTGACCCGCGAAACGGCAGATCTCCAAGATAGGCTTAACCAATCCAATGCTCTGAAAACTGATTGGAGACAGGACTATATTGACCTTGTGGCTAAAATTGCGGGTCAAGATTTGGCACAGAAAATTACGCTAGCCTACGATGAACTCGAATTCCGCAAGCAAGATGCGGTTATCAAAGATGCAGCATATAAAAATTATGCTGAGCGATGGGCAAAGCATTTGGTGCCGCATGCGCCCATGTCGAGTCGGACTGATGCTCAACAAGCGCACGTGGCTCTCGCAAACGCTCAGGCGAGCGCTGACCAACTGACTTCACAGCTGAATTCCATGATCATTATCCGGAAGTGAATCAGCCATGCGGCTTGTTCGTTCCTTTTCCGCCCCGCCCAACAATCAATCTGAATCGCCGCGTACCCGGTCGCAGCGTGGTTTCTGGCTCTTTTGGAAGTGGCGGAACATCTGTCGATTCGAGCGCCGCTGCAATCAGTTCGCCAATCGTCCAGATATGATCCGTCACTCCGAGCGCCATCGCGGGCGTCGTGCGCAGCGTTTCGTGAACCCGGCAGAGATCGTAAAAACAAATCCAGAGCGCGACGGCGGCGCGATGATTGTTCAGCTTTTTTGAAAAGCCATTCGTGAGCCGAGTAAACCGGCGCATCTGCATCCGACTCGAAAGGTTGAATCGTTCGACATACGACGTGCTGATCGAATCCTCATTTGGGCGTCCTCTTATTACGGTCCGCTCGACGCCAGCGACGTGCCCTGGTGAATACCGATGCGCCGCATCCGGCAAGTTGGAATCGCCGACATACTGTTTCGTGAGCATCGCGTAATCGACATTCATGCCGAATGCGTTTTCAACCGCGCCGATGTATGGGGCGTATCATCCGCAAGGGCCGGTAGCGTTTACGAGACACTCGCTCTATCCAACTGAGCTGCTTGGCGATTTCGTGAAGTGGAACGGTGGCAGACACAGATAATCGCGGCTCTCACTGAGAGCGACCACTTTTGAGAGAGATTGTTTTTTGTTGTCCATCGTGATTGCTCAGCGCGGCGGAAATGACGCAGACCGGTGGAGCGATCGGAGCCGCGTCGTGAAATCGGGGAAAAGCGAAATAGCGTATCGATCGGGCGAGTTAAGAGCGGGCAGAGAGGTATTTCAGCGAGCTGAAAATCCGGCTACTTACGAATTTCTCTCCATTTCGAATTTTAGTCGTGCGGGAGGATACTGCTGATCTCTCCAGGCTCAACCAGGCGCTCAAGCGCGTCGCGTCCCTGGTGAAGTTTCGTTGTCGCGACCGCTATAAGCTGGTAGGAGAGAGCTCCCTCACGATCGCACCGCCCAATTGCCGCGCGCGGCCGAAGAAAAATGCAACGGGTGCGGTAGCCCGTGTGAAGGTGCGAATCAAATGACTATCGCGCTCAAAGCCGCAAGGATCTTCGATGGCAAGTCGGATCGGATTGAAACCGGTGGCGTGGTCCTGATCGAAGGAGAAGAGATCGCCGCATCCGGACCCGGCCTGCGAATTCCTGCCGGCGCCGACATGATCGAGCTCGGCGATGTTACCCTGTGCCCCGGGTTCATCGACGCGCACACTCATCTGACAGTTGGAATGAAATCCTATGGCGAGTTCTTCATCGATCGTTTCCGCTCTCATGTCGCAGAGAAAGCTTACCAGGCCGCGGTCCATGCCCGCGTCACGCTGGAGGGCGGCTTCACCACTGTGCGCGATGTGGGATGCCTCTATCCCGACAGCTTTATCGATGTGAGCCTGCGCAACGCGATCGCCAAGGGTCTGCTGCCGGGTCCCAGGATGCTGGTGGCAATCAATCTGATCGGCGCGACCGGCGGCCATTCCGATCGCAATGCGGGCCTGCACTTCCGCGCCATCGGCCGTGAGTCTGACTACACTGACGGTATTGCGGACAGCCCGGCCGACCTTCGCAAGGCGGTCCGCTTCAACGTGAAGTACGGTGCCGACGTCATCAAGTTCTGCGCCTCGGGCGGCGTCATGTCACTGGCCGACGAGGTCGACACGCCGCAGCTCACGCTCGATGAAATGACGTCCGTGGTCGATGAAGCGCATCGCCTGCGCAAACGGGTCGCGGTCCACTGTCATGGCGATTCCGCGGCTCGCGACGCTATCGAAGCGGGTGTCGATTCCATCGAGCATGGCACTTTTCTGCGCGATGAAACGCTCGAAGCGATGAAAGCCAGCAGGGTTTACCTGGTGCCCACTTTGCTCGTCCAACATCAACTCGGGCGAGGATTGGAGAGGATGCCCCCCGAGCTGGCGGTCAAGGCCCGCCAGGCAATCGAAGCGGCGCCCGGGATGGTCAAGCGCGCACTCGAGATCGGAGTGACCATCGCGCTTGGCACCGATTCCGGCGTCTGCCGCCATGGCATCAACGCCCGCGAGATGGGGCTGCTGGTAAAGGCTGGCATGAGCCCAATCGCTGCGCTCAAGAGTGCCACCTCCGTAAATGCCGAACTAATCGGTCTCGCCGGCAAAATCGGCACCCTGGAAGCAGGCAAACGCGCCGACATCATCGCGGTGCCGGGCGATCCCGTCGAAGATATCAGGGTCACGGAAAACGTGATGTTTGTAATGAAGGACGGGAAAGTCGTCAGGAACTCCGACCGCTCAGGCAGCTGAAGATGCGGGTTGATATTGGCGGTTGCAGGTTGTTTTTCGATGTCGAAGGCGCCAAGCTGCGGCCCGACGGTCCGCGGATGCGCGAGGTGCCGACCTTGCTGCTATTGCACGGCGGTCCGGGCGCTGATCATTCCATCTTCAAGCCCGCCTACTCGCGCCTCGCCGGCGTCGCGCAAGTCATTTATTTCGACCATCGCGGCGACGGCCGCAGCGACGGGCGCGACGACTCCGCCCGATGGAAACTCTCGCAATGGGGAGATGACGTGAAGGCGCTGTGCGACGCGCTGGAGATAGAACAGCCAATCGTCATGGGCGTGTCCTTCGGTGGCTACGTCGCGATGGCTTATGCGCTGCGCCATCCCGATCATCCCGCAAAGCTGATTCTTTGCAGCACCGCGGCGTCACCGAGCAAGAAAGAGATACAGGTCAAAACCTTCGAAAGGCTGGCCGGAGCGGAGGCCGGTGCGGCGGCACAAGCGTTTCTCGACGATCCCACACGCGATGCGACGCGCGAGTTTCGGCGCTTATGCGGCCCGCTCTATCGCCGCAGTCCTAACGACCGCGACAGCGACGCGCGCACAATATGGAATCCGCGCTTGATGGCTGAGTTTCGCCGCGGCGAGCGAGAGACGATGAATTTCCTTTCCGAACTTCATCGGATCAAATGTCCGACCCTCGTGATGGTAGGCGAGGATGACCCGATGACACCGGTGCCATGCTCCGAGGAAATCGTCGCGGCGCTGCCACCGAACCTGGTGCGCTTCGAACGATTCGCCGACGCCGGCCACGGTATCGTCGCCGATCAGCCGGAGCGATTTTTCGAAGTTCTCCGCGAGTTCATCACCGCGTGAGCAAACTCAACTCTCAAAGCGCGCCGAGAATCCCTTCGGGAACCCCGTCCCAGGCGCGGCGCTCCTCTTCAAACGGCGCATCGGCGACGCTGCTGGTCTCGCCGAAAAGCATCGTTGCGCGGCGCGCCTCGGTGTAGCCCGGCCACGCGCCGAGGCTCGCGCAGCCGGGATCGCCCGATCGCGCGAACGAGAGCCACGCGTCCTGCATCACGATTGCGAGCTTTTCAGCCGCCGGACCCTCGCCCGCAAAGCGCCGCATCCCGGCCACATGGTTGGTGCCAAACACGAAGCCCAGCTCCAGCGCGTGACACGACCCCAGCGCCCCGCGCATCGCGGGCGAGCGCCAGGTGAAGAGATAGTTGAAGACGCGGCGTTCGCTCCGTCCGTGAATTTCGGCGAGGCGCACGCCCGGCATGCGGAAGACGCGATCGGTCTCAATCGCCGAGTATAGTTCAGGCGCCGTAATCGACGCGCCCGCGGATGCCCGCGCGCGCTCGTAAGTTGCGATCACAGAACTCGCGAAGTCCGCGGTCAGCCGCTTGCTCATCCGCGCAAGCAATCCGGCCTTGTCAAGTTTCTGAGCCGACGGATCCATCGCTGAGAACAATTTCCATTCCTCGAGATTGGACCCAACCATCACCGCGACGCCCGCTGCCGAGCCTTGCGCCACCATCTCGATCAACTCGCCCGGCACGACGCTGCCGTCCACCACTGGCTGATATGCCATCCCCAGCTCGCGATCCGGCGTTTTGCCGTCCGCGCCGAACACACCGGTGAGCAACTGAGCGACCGGCAACGCGCGTATCGCTTCAGCGTCGCCGCGGGAGACACCCAGCTTCGACAGCGCTCTCTCCGCCGTCCGGTTCGCTCGCGCTATGGATGAAATGGTGTCGCACGATCCGCTCTGCGGGATCGCCTTGTGGAACAGGCCACGCGCCGACGGCATCGCCAGCAGCGCTCCGACGCTCATTCCTCCGGCGGATTCGCCGAATGTCGTGACGTTGTCCGGATCGCCTCCGAATTCGGCGATATTGTCGCGGACCCATTGCAGCGCCGCGATCTGATCGAGCAAGCCCTCGTTGCCGCTCGATGGTATTCGTCCATTGGTGACATCGCTCAGCCGCAGAAACCCAAGCGGTCCGAGGCGGTAATTGATCGTGACGACGACCACGTCGCCGCGTTTGGCGAGCGCCGCACCGTTGTAAATCTCCTGCGAGCCGGCGCCGATAGTGAATCCGCCGCCATGAATCCAGACCATCACCGGTCGCCGCGCGCCGTCGAGTCCCGGCGTCCACAAATTTAGATTAAGGCAATCCTCCGACTGCGCCTGCTCGATCTTCATCGCAGCGAGAGCCTGGTTGGTGACCGGGTTTTGAGGAGCGACCGCGCCAAAGCGCCGGGCATCGCGAACTCCGGTCCACGTCGCCGGTTTCTCGGGAGGAAGCCATCGCCGAGGGCCGTCAGGAACCGCCGCGAATGGCACTCCCTTGAAGACGAGTAGCCCGTCTTGTTCATCACCGTCGAGTTTTCCGCAGCCGGTCGATACGATCGAGCTCATCTATTGTGTCCTTTGTGTCCTTGGCAGTGGATTGGCCTTCATGATCCGACAATCGCGAGGTCGAAGTCCACAGCGGTCGCGCTCAGTTGGCGCCTCGCAGGTAGTCCTGATCCATTATCCTCATTATATGACTTTTCAGTGGGCGGTTGCGGACATAGACGCGGGCGATTCCGGCACCGCTCAAGTGCGGCTGGAGTGGTTCGAGAACATCGCGCGGGACGCTGCTATCTCATATAAGATAACCGGGCGCTCTTCCGCGCAAACTCGCGGCCCCCGGAATGTCACTGCTCGATACGATTCTTGGACGCCGTCTTGCCTCCAACGAGGCAGGCGAGCAACGCATCGGCACCGCAGGCGGCGTGCCGACTTTCGGTCTCGATGCGCTCAGTTCCGCCGCATACGGCCCCGAGGCGGCACTGACCGTACTGCTGCCGCTCGGTGCTGCGGGACTGACGCTCATCCTTCCGATCACCGTCGCGATCGTGATTCTGCTGGGCATCGTCTATGTCAGTTACCGGCAGACGATCGCGGCGTATCCGAACGGCGGCGGCTCCTATACGGTCGCCCGCGAAAACCTCGGCGCCAACGCCAGTCTGCTGGCCGCCGCCGCTCTGATGACGGACTACGTGCTGAATGTCGCGGTCGGAATCTCGGCCGGCATCGGCGCGTTGATCTCGGCCGTACCGGCCCTCGAGCCTTACACGCTCACACTGTGCCTTGCCGTTCTGGTTCTGCTGACCTTCGTGAATATGCGCGGCATCGGCGAGGCGGGCCAGCTGTTCATGCTGCCGACCTGCGTCTTCATAGTGAGCCTCTGCGCGCTGGTGGTCTGGGGTGTGCTGGCGACGATTTCCGCGGGCGGGCACCCGCATCCCGTGATTTCGCCGGCGCATCTGGGCAAGGCCACCGAAGCCGTGAGCGCGTGGGTACTGTTCCGCGCGTTCGCGAGTGGTTGCACGGCGATGACTGGCGTCGAGGCGGTCAGCAACGGCGTTCAGGCGTTCCGCGAGCCGGTCGTGCCGGCCGCGCGCCGCACTCTCACGATCATCATTGTCATACTTATGGTGCTGCTGCTCGGCATCGCGTATCTCGCCCATGCCTACCACGTCGGGGCGACCGAACCGGGGACCGCGCAATACCAGAGCGTTCTGTCTCAATTGCTCGGCGCGGTCGCCGGCCGCGGAATCTTTTACTGGGTGAGCATCGCTTCGATTCTGCTGGTGTTGTGCCTGTCGGCGAATACTTCGTTTGCCGACTTCCCCAGACTTTGCCGCGCGGTGGCCGAGGACGGCTATCTGCCGCGCTCGTTCGGCAACCAGGGGCGGCGGCTGGTCTATTCGGAGGGCATCTGGCTCCTTGCGATCCTGTCCGGAGTCCTGCTGCTCGTGTTCGACGGCGTCACCGACCGGCTGATTCCGCTGTTCGCCGTCGGAGCATTTCTGGCCTTCACCCTGTCCCAAAGCGGGATGGTCGCGCATTGGTGGAAGAAGCAGGAGCGCGGCGCGCGTGCCAGCATGGTCGTGAACGGACTGGGAGCAACCGCCACCGGCGTCACGGTACTGGTCATGGCGGTCGTCAAGTTCATGGCGGGCGCCTGGGTGGTGGTGCTGCTGGTGCCGTCGTTGATCGCCCTGATGCTCGCGGTCCGCCGGCAATATCAAAGAATCGATCGAGAAATTGCCGCGCCCGGCAATCTTAAGCTCGAGAATCTGCAGGAACCGATCGTGATAGTGCCGATCATCGAATGGAGTTCGGTCGCCGAGAACGCACTGCGGCTCGCGATGACGCTGTCGCGCGAGGTCGAAGTGCTGCATATCGAAAGCGAAGACAGTACCAACTCGCTCACGGCGGTTTGGCCGTCGCGCGTGGAAGAGCCGGCGCGTGAGGCGAAGCAGGCAGTCCCGCGGCTGACGGTGCTCAAGTCTCCGTTTCGACTCGTGGTGCAGCCGATCATCGATCACGTCCTGGCGATCGAGCGGAACAATCCGGATCGCACCATCGCGGTGCTGCTGCCGGAGCTCGTCGAAAGGCAATGGTATCAATATTTTCTACACAACCAGCGCGCGCAGATTCTCGCGGCTCGTCTGCTGACGCAGGGGACGCACCGAATCGTGATCGTCAATGTGCCCTGGTATCTGCGTAAACGGCGGTGAAGGCGGGTTGCCGGGCCAAGAAAACGTGGACTACGACACCACGCAGATGGGACAGGTTATCCTAACCTGATCTGAGTACCGCGCGTCGTGTTCGCCTCTCGCTCCCCCTCCAGCCTGTGAATTTCCGTTAATCCTCGACCCCTTTCTGCGTAAGAATTCGCACATTCGTAACATCCGACTCATCATGTCGTAACGACGCCTCTTTACTTTGCCGGTGCCGCGGAGGGAGGACGCCGATTTCTTGCACTCGACAGTCGTTGGCGTCTTAGCACGCTCTCGCTGAAAACGTTTAGCCGGCGAGAGCTTTCGCATCGTGGATAGGAGAGTCCAGGGAGGACGATGATGAGACGAACGATACGAATGGTTGCGCTGTCGATGCTCGGCGCGGCGTTGACGCTCAGCGCCGTCGCGATGTTACCGATGCCCGCTCGGGGCCAGGACGGACGGGCGATCACGCTGTACACCGATCCCGCCAGCGGGCAGGTGTTCACCAAGCGGTGCAGGAACTGCGTAAGGCTCGGCGAGTACATCCCCGCCGGATCGACCGAGGAGATCGAACGCAAGGTCGAGCGACGAGTCGCCGAGAAGACCCAGGCTCAACTGGACCAGGAACGCGCTGCAATGCAGGCTGATGAAGCGGCGCGGCAGGCCCAGCAGCAGCAGTGGAACGCCGAGATGGCCAAGCAGGTCTCCCAGATTCAGCCCTTCGCGCAGGAGTTCGGCGATCGGTGGTTCAAGAAGATCTCGATCGGCACGCTGGTGTACGCGGACTACGGGTACTGGTCACATGCCGGATTTGGCCCGCAGTTCCTGACTCAGCAGGTTTGGGACGGTCCCGGCAACAATAGCTTCAACTCGTTCGATATCACGCGCACCTACCTGGATTTCAAATTCACGCCGGTTGACGACGTTTCGATGCGCGTGACGCCCAACATGTACGTGCAGATCAACACGGGAAGCAGCTGTCAGTCCCAGACGATTACCGTCGACACCGGCACTCCCCCCAAACCAACGAAAGTCACGATCCCATGCACGACGAGCAGCGGCGACAAGGTCGGCGCCAACACCGGATTTGCCCAGACCCAGGATGGAAATCTCGGTTTTCGCTTGAAGTATGCTTACCTCGATTACAACACATTCTTCCAGAAAGTGTTGAAAATCGGCGCTATGCGTGACGACAAATTCACCTTCGGCCAGCAGCAGAATCCGCTCGTCGATTGGGAAGAAAATCTCTGGGGCTTCCGCTATACCGCCCTGACACCTTGGAACTACTTGAGCTTGAGCTCGACTCAAGTCGGCATTGCAATGAAGGGGCCGATCAAGTTTAACGAGGAGCAGTACGCCGACTACGACATCGGCGTGTACAACAACGCCAGCTTCCACGCCATCGAAGAGAGCGCAAGCAAGCAGGTAATGGGACGCGTGACGATCAATCCGTTGGGCGCCAGCTCACGGTACGACGGTCTTGGTCTAACCGGCTTCTACGATTACGCCTACAAGAACACCTGCACGCCAGACGTGAGTTCCATCCCCGGCAGCAACGGCACTTGCGGCCATATAGCACGCGCCGCGGCGCTGGCGCACTACACTGCTGAGAGCTGGGGTATCGTCGGCGAGTGGGATTACGGCCACAATGCGTTCAGCGCCGGCAACCTGTATTCGGGCAGCGGACCTGCCGATGCCATCGGTATCCCCACTACCGGCCCCAGCAGTTTTACAGCCTGGAACAAGATGGTCGGCGGCATTCTGAACAGCCAGGCGGTGCAGATGGGCTGGGACTTCCTGGGCCATGTCGACATCCCGCACACGCCATTTACGCTCTTCGGCCTCTACCAGCAGTTTCTGCCTAACACGCGCATAACGTTGAACCCACTTGACTTCCAACGCTACGACCTGGGCGTGCAGTGGCTTATCAACAAGTATCTGCGCGTGGCGTTCGACGCACAGGCAATCCAGTACTACCATGACCAGTTTGCGTTCCCGAAGACGAACGAGGGCACGGCGATAGCAGCGACTCCGTTCGCGGTGCCGCGCGACACCCACGCATTCTTCGTGCACCTGGAATTCAGATACTAGTTACGAATCGGTGCGGCCGGCGTGAGCATACAAAATGCTCGCGCCGGCTTTTTCTTTTGCTGATCCGCCCAGTCTCGAAGATCAGTAACGTTAAACAGGCCCCGTTGTCGGAGCGGTGTGGTGTAATACGAGCACGGGACAAGGAGCTTCGCGAATGACGTGCTCAGTGACGCTGCCCAAAACGAAGTGCTCAAGCCCGGTGCGCCCGTGCGTCACCATTACAATCAAGTCTACTCCGAGATCGCGCGCGGCTCGCACGATATCAAGGTTAGGCACACCCGTTCTTACCTCGATAACACATTGAACCTCAGGCTTGAGGGTTTGCTTGACTATCTGTGCGAGCCTGGACCTGGCTTCCTTTTCCCAGCGCGGATGGGAGTCAAACGGCAGCGGAACGTCCATGTCCTGCGTGGGCACTCTGGCGATGTGCAGGATGTAGAGGGTCGCGTTGCTTTCCTTTGCCAGCGTGCTCGACAAAAGCAGTGCGGCTGTTGAATTTCCGTCGAATTCGAACGCACACATTATCTTGTTGTAATTCAGCATAGCCTTGCCTGAATTTGTGTCCTCAGAATTCCGCCAGCGATCGGCCCGTTGCTCTGTCGACGGCTGCCTTGGTAATGGAGAATCCGTAAAGGGCGTCGGCGTATGCGGCATCGTCAGCGGTGTAGCTGCGTTGCGCATCTTCCAGTTCGATAATACTTGTCAGGCCTGCTTGATAGCGTTTCTCGGCGAGTTCCAGTTCCGCGCTCGAGGCAGCAAGCGTCTTTTCCGCGTGGTTGATGCGTTGAAGAGAAGCCTGCCAATTCAGAAACGCAGTATGGACCTGCAGGATTATTTCCTGCCGCAGGTCTTCGATTGCGCGAAGAATCGCGTGCTGCCGAAACCTGCTCTCTGAGACCTGATCGCTGGTAAGAAAGCTGTTGAAGATTGGCCAGGTGATTACGATTCCGGCGTTGAAATTGTTTGCTGCAGGAGTTCCGGTTCCCAGCGCCGAGTAGCCGCCCACAGCGTTTACAGTAGGATAGTAGTCACTCTGATACTCTACTATTCGGGCTCCCATCGCCTTTGCCTGATCCTGCAGCGCCGTCAGGTCGGGTCTCGACCGCAAAGCGGTGTCGAGCAACGACTGCAGCGAATCCGTGACCGGATAGTAAGTAAGAATATCCGCCGGTTCGTAGGCCGGCGCCGAGTCACTTAAACCCAAAGCGTTGTCAAGTCCAACTTTTGCATCTTCGTCATCATTGCGCGCATCGACGAGATTCAGTTGAGCACGCTCGAGTTCGGCTTCGGTAACGTAGGTATCGAGCTGTGGCCGCAAGCCAGCATTAGCCTTAACCTGGGCCTCGTGCAGGTGATATTGACGTTGTTCGACTGCTTTCTCGTAAACCGCGATCAATCGTTGCGCCTGCAATAAGGCGAAGTATCGCTGAGACACTTCGAAGATCAGATCGAGCTCGGTCAGTTTTTGATCGGCAGCCGCGGCAGCGGCCTCGAACCGGCGTTCCGAAACAAATCCACGGCGGCGGCCAAAGTCGACAAGAAACTGGGAAAGCATGACGCCGCCCATGTAGTTATTGCTGGTGTCCCAACTTTGCGAGGTGTCATTCGATGGAAGGTTGTGATTCGTTCCGCTTATTCGCGGAAACGCCCCGTCTGCATTGTAGTAAGTTGTATTGCCAATGCCGTTATCTGTACTGCGGAGATATTGTGCGGCGCCAAATAGTTGTGGTCCTAGGTATGATCGAGCCTGCCCAATCTGCTGCTGTGCGGCGCTGGTGTTATCCTCTGCTTCCTGAAGTCTCGGGTGATATTTCAGAGCTATCGTGATAGCCTGCTTGAGGGTCAACTCGGAGCCCGGCGGAATTGGCCCCCCTCTTGAGTTATCCGGCTGGGATTGAGCGGTCAGGACAGATCTCGACGGGCTTATAGGAGAAGGCGTCCCTACCGACCAGCTCTTTAACGGCGTCGCTGACGTCCCGGCTGACGCCGCAGCTTGAGTATCACCGAGTAATACGGCTGTAGAACTCGCCGCGTTTGCAACTCGATACGCCGTCAGAACTACGCATGCGGACAGGAGCAACATTCTTGAAGCTTTCATTGTTAGACTACCTAACTGTTCCACCTTCAATTTCGCGTTGACAGTTTGTTCGGCTCAGTCGGAGCTTTGAGCCGATGCCGATACGGCGTGCACGTCTCCATTCTGGATCCGACATTCCACCTGCTGTCCGGAAGTGAGAGTATTGCTATAGGTCGTGACCACCAGAGATTTGGCGGACAGGCCGGAAGTTATTTCGACGTAGGCGCCATTGTTGATCCCGGTTTTGACCGGAACGTCAACCAAGCGTCCTTCCTTCACGACCATTACGTGCGCTGAGTCACCCGCTCCCTGAATCGCGGAGGCGGGGATACTCAGAGCTCCAAGATGCCGCACGAGCTCGATAGTGACGTGCGCATAGCTTCTCGGATAGATCAGACGCTGTGGATTGTCTATGTCGACTTCCGTCAGCATTGTCCGGGTTGCAAGGTCGAGCGACGACGCATACCTGGTAACCGTTCCTTTGAATATTCGATCAGGAAATTCCTCGAACGTGAGGCTCGCTGGAGTACCTATATGAATGAACGGATACGATGCTTCCGGGACGTAGATGTAAATGCGCAACTTATCTATGTCGGCAAGCGTGAGAAGCGGGCCACCACCTTCGCGGTGTCCGCCGGCACCTTCGGTAGCTCCCGGGGAAATCAATCCCGAGGTTTCATCGACTCCTATGTCACCCCCGCCAGCGCGGATCAGCGCTCCAGGATCGGCGAATCGCCCCGTAATTACCCCGTCGAAAGGCGCGATGATTTTTGTATACTCGAACATAGTTTGCAGGGTCGCGACGGCAGCCTGGGCCTCGCGGTACTTGGCATAAGCCATATCGACGTCTTGCTGTGAGATTAACCGTGAATCACTTTGCTGAACCTTCTTAAGTCGATCGTAGGTTATCCGCTCGATTTCGAGGCTCGCCTGCGAGCGCACCAGGTTAGACTGCAGTTCCGGCACTTCGATTTCGGCGAGTACCTGCCCCTTTTTGACCGAGTCGCCTTTGTCGACGCTGATACTCTTCAAGTATCCTGTGACCTTCGAGTGAAGCGCAGCTTCGTAAAAACCTACGACGTCGCCGGGTAATTCAATCGCTTTAGCTATTCCCCCCTGGCGTGGATGGACCACGTCCACCGTCGCTCGTTGAGTCGTAGTCATCGGCGCTACAGGCGCATCGCACCCGCCCGCCCATAAAAAGGCGATCGATAAGATAGCTACCAGTCTGATTTGCGATCTAAACATCGGCGTCAGTTCTCGATAGGCGCTTGTGCCGCCGCCGCGCCTTGAATTCGCCTGTAGAAGAACTCATAAACGCAAGGCACCAGGAACAGCGTGAGCGCGGTGGAAACGATTAGACCACCGACGGCCGCCCTTGCCAGAGGAGCCGAAGCCTCCGAGCCTTCGCCCAGCTTCATCGCGATTGGCGTAAGACCAGCGACTGTCGCCAACGCGGTCATAAGGATTGGCCGCATTCTTATGCGCGCCGACTCGACTGCAGCACGCCTTAGCTCCTGTCCCTGGCGACGCCGTTCATTGGCGAAGTCAACGAGCAAGATTGAATTCGACACGACGATTCCGACCATCACGATGATCCCCATGAACGACTCGATGTTAAGTGTAGTCCCTGTTAACCAAAGCGTCCAAATTACTCCTATCAATCCCATCGGGACCGCGAACATGATGATCAGCGGATCAAGGAAAGACCGAAATTGAGCCACCATCACCAAATAGAGCAATACCACTGCCAGCGCGAGTCCGAAGCCGAAACTCGCAAAGGATTTCTGCATCGAGCTTACTGCGCCGCGGTACCTCACGGAGACTCCCGGAGGCAGAGTCATCTTGCTTACTACGCTTTGAATCTTTTCCTGCGTGCCACCTTGATCGGAGGTGCTGGGCGCGACCAGCAGATCGACGACACGTTGAATGCTGTAATGATCGGCTTCGGACGGGTGAAACTCGGGAGAAATCGTCGCCACGTCTCTTAGCAAGAGGCTTTGCGCGTGCCCGCTTTCCCTGTTCACTGTCTCGATAGGAATGTTCTGCAGTACCTCGAGAGAATCAAATCCGTTTTCGGCGCCTGGGTACTGCGCCGTCAGAAAGTAGTCGTCGTTGTCAGCGTGGTCGATCCAAATTGACGGCTTGATGTACAGGTTTGAATCGAGCGCGGTGATCACGTTCTGTATAACTTCCTGTTGTGCGACGCCGAGGCGCGCTGCTCTCACCCGGTCCACCTTGATATTTAGTGTCGGGTATTCCAACTCCTGCGCGATGAAACTCTGCGAAACCTCCGGCAGACCGTTGATTTTCTCCTGAAGCTCCTTTGCCGTCTTATTGAGCTCACTGAAGCTTTTACCGGCAAACTGAACGTCGATTGAGGCCATCATGCCTAGATTGAGAACAGAGTCGATTATGCTGCCCGACGAGAACAGGGTCCGGGCATCCGGAATTTGTAATGGGAGCAGTTGCTTCAACTGGGTAACGTAGTATTCGGTCGGATGTCGATGACCGGCTTTGAGCGCAACCTGCATGAAAGCTGAATCCTGGGCTGCGTTAGGCGAGTAAATGGCCGAGATGCTGGGGGCAATTCCGATATTCGAAACGACCATGTCGAGCTCGTCTGCCGGAATCACCTTGCGAATGATGGCTTCGATTTGCCGCGCCATTTCGGTGGTCTGTTCGATACGGGTACCGGCCGGTGCGCGAAAATTGATCGTAAAGGTTCCGGCATCGGTCTCGGGAAACAACTCAGTGCCGAGCCGTGGATACATCGCGAGACTGACGATGAACAGAATCGAAACCCCCACGATGACCACAGCCTTGTGGTTCAGCGCTCTTTCAAGATGCCGTTCGTAACCGGACGCAAAGCGCTCGTAGGCGCGATTGAAGATCCCGAACACTCCCACTGCTTCGTCGTGTTCCGACGCGACCGCCTGTTCGGTGGTGAGAAAGCGTGCGCAATACAGCGGTATTATGCTCATCGAGACCAGGTACGACGCGGCCATCGATAACACCACCGCCAGCGCCAGCGCGCTGAAAAGATACTTGGCGACCCCGAACAGAAACATGACCGGGAAGAAGACGATGCAGGTGGTTATCGTCGAGGCTAGAACCGGAAGTGCTACTTCCTCGGCTCCTTCGCGTGCGGCGGCGTGCGGTTCCTTGCCTTCTGCCAGATGGCGATTGATGTTCTCGAGCACAACCACCGAGTCATCGACCAGCCGGCCTATCGCAAGCGCGAACCCGCCTAGCGTCATGATGTTAATGGTCGAGCCGTTCATGAAGAGACCGAATCCACCGGCCAGAATGGAAAGTGGAATGGACAGGAAAATCGCAAAGGTCGATCGGAAGTTACCGAGAAATATCAGAATCACGAGCGAGGCCAAAACCGAACCGGATATGGCCTCGTGTTCGAGACTAGCCACCGCCTGCCTGACGTAAATGGACTGGTCGAGTATGGTTTTCAGTTTCATGCCGGGTGGAAGTCCGAACACCTTCGGCAGAAGGTCGCTGATTCCATCGACCACCGAGATGGTATTAGCGCCGGCCTGGCGAAGAACCGGGACATATACCGACGGTTGCCCGTTAATGAGCACTTTGTTGTATTGAATCTGCGCTGAGTCGTCGACCTTCGCAACGTCATCCATCAGCACCGGCGCCTGACCACGTCCGACCTTCACCGGCACCTGGCCGATATCCGGCACCTTTTCGATCATGCTGTTCGAGTAGATGTAGTAATCCTTGGACCCGATCTTGACGTCGCCCGCGGGCAATATGAGGTTGGACGTGTCGAGCGCATGGACGACGTCCATTAGCGAAAGGCCACGCGCTTGCAGCGCTTGCGAATTCGCATACGCCATCACCTGGCGAAACTTGCCGCCGAAGGGAATCGGTACGGACGCACCCGGCACGGTCGCGAGCTGGTTGCGAACGTTGTAACGGGCTTGATCCTCGAGCTGAGTCTCGTTGTAACCCTTGCCCTCAAGCGTGACCAGCACCACCGGCAGCGAAGACGCGTCATACTGCAGCACCAGCGGCGGCAGCGTGCCCGGGGGCATGATTCCGAGATCGGCCATCGCCAGGGTTCCCATCTGCGCCGCCGCAGACTCAACGTCGGTGCCTGGCTGAAAGAACACCTTGATGATGCTCACGCCCGACAGCGAACGCGACTCGATATGGTCGATGTTGCTGCCCAGAGTGAAAAATCGCTCGTAGCGGAAGGTGATGTTGTCTTCCATATCGAGCGGCGGCATACCCTGGTAGAAAGTAGCCACCACCACCGCGGGAATTTTGATGTCCGGAAAGACATCCGTGGGCATCCGCGTAAACGCGGTTGCACCCAGAATGATGATCACAAGCGCTCCGACAATGATTATGTACGGATTGCGCAGCGAGAAACTTGGCACGATGCAAACTCCCAATCCCCGGCAGAGCGCCGATGAATTTCAAACTTGACCACTATCGCCCGCGAAACTCTTCGCGTGTCAGCGAATCACGAGTCTAAGTTTTCCTAGAGCGGGTCTTGGTTTTCCGCGCGCGACGGGAGCAGCTTGCTGCGTCTTATGATCGGTCTTAAAGATGGGAACGTGAATCTGATCGTCAGTAACGGTGTGAGGGCCTGATCTTCCGGCACAATTTTCGGGTCCTGCGGTAGTGGAACGCCATTCGCCTCGTAGGCAGCCTTGAGGTCGGGTAGCCTTGACGAATCATCGGTGAATCTCTGTGCTCCGCCGAGAGTCGTATTCTCTATAGACACAGAGGAGAGGCGTATATGCGGTCGCTGAATGCGAGGCATGAAGGCCACCATGCTCATCGCGACAAGAATTGGAGCAATCAACTGGAGATGTCGGCGAGTAAACACGTTTACCAAACGACATCTTATCTTATCAGATTTTGGATGCAAGTGAATATGTCTTCGTGCTCGGTCCTCAATCCTCGCGACCAGCATCAGGATCGCAGGCTAGCCTGAATTTTTGCCGCGTCGATGATGAAACGGCGATGGTCGCGCGTCACCACGCCTTCAGCAACGAGACGCTTGAGGCACTCGCTCACTTTCGGCCGCGAGGACTCCACCAGGTCCGCGATGTCCTGACCGCTTAGACCCAGATCTACGATCATCGCGTGGTCGTCTCGCTGACCGAACTTGCGGCCGAGGTCGAGCAAGGCCAGCATGATTTTCTCCCGAACGGTTTGACTGAGAAAGTTTGAATGACGCTCCAGCAGCGTCCACCATCGGCCGACCGTCAAATTGAGCGCCTCGTTGAACTCGCGGAATGGAATGCCAACGATGCCCTCCACCAGCGCGGTTGGGTCTATTAGCCCGATTCGACAGTCGGTGAACGTCTCGAAACTGAGTTTATGATGAATATCGGGCAATAACGACGGAATCTCGATCACGTCGCCGGGTCCCAGCACCTCGAGCAGATTGCGTTTCCCTTTTCGATTCAGGCAGACAAGCCGGCCGATTCCCGAAAGCACGATGTATACGGCTTCATCGGATTCCCCCTCCTTATATACAATCGAGTGTCTGGAAAACTGCCGAATCCTCATCCTGGCCCGCAGGGCTTCCAATTTGCGTAAGGAAAGATTCGCCAGCCCTCCCAATTTTCCTAAATCTTGAGCGCTGACTGCGCGAGGTTGAGGAGGCCTGGCCCCTCTTTGCCTGATGGATCTGCCGCGTGACGAGCGTGGTGCCATGGGTAGGAAGATTGAAGCGCTCCAGTGTCGCTTAAGTCTAGCTTGCGCACGTCGAATCGCAGCCGTCGAGCGCAGTCGCCGGATGTAACGACAATCGGTGCGAGAAAACAACGGAGGCTTTGTTCCTTTTGTTACAGAATCGGCCTTGAACCTAACTTTATTTGGCCTAGAAAATGCTCAAGCTTCAGGCTTATCCGTTGTTAGCGCCAACGGTGTATACGCCCGATCCTGGGCGGTGCGATTTTGAATGAGAAAAGAGCTTCCCGCGAAACAGACCTCGACAGACTGAGCCGACTCAAGGTTTTGTCGTGGCTTTCTCCATCTGAGCTTAAACTTCTGGCAAGTGCCCTCTCGCTTTCCAACTACAAACGACACGCGCTGATTCTGCGCGACGTTGCGCAGGCCCAGGGTGCTCACATTCTGCTGGCGGGAATTGCGCGAATCACCTGCCGCAGTGCGCGCAACGAGCGTGTCACGGTGGCGCTGCTGGCGCCCGGACCGATTCCGGAATTTCCAGTGCTGCCGCTCAGTCACTCTGGTTTTCAATGCGAGGCTTACAACGATTGCCGCGTTGGAACTGTGAGCTGGGCCGATTTCGGCGGCATTACCCCAAATGCTCCCGAGTCCGCCTTCAAGCAATTTCACAGCAACGATTTGAAGCAATGGTACCGCCTCCTGCTCCGCAGCTCGAGTTTTCTCAACCTTGGCCTGCACGAACGAATAGCCATCGCGCTGCTGGAGCTGTGCGCGGACTTCGGAGTCGAGGAATCGCGCGGCACGCTGCTGCGCGTAGCTTTCAGCCATAAGGACATCGCCAACTTGGTCGGCGCCTCGCGGCCAAGAGTTACCGAGCATCTGGCGCGTTTGGAGCGCGAAAAGTTCATGATGCGCCAGGGACGACAGATGGTTGTGCAGGTCGCCAAGCTTCTCGATTCCATGAATGCTCGGGCCGGCGCGCATGTGCGGGTCGATCCGCGACGTGAATAAGGCGAGCGGTTCGGCCCCGTGGTCGAAAATCGCGCACACGCGCGGATTTCGAGCGCTTCTCCGATCAGTACAAAAACCGCGGGCAGTCTGACCGGACACGAAAGCCTTCACAATGCCCGGTCCTTGGCCGCCACCCGGTAATTTTGCGGAGCACAGCCGCGGCATCGGCATCGCAGTCTGAGAATGCGGAGATAGTGTTGGCTGGTAGTAAAAAGAAGTGGGCGCCGAATCGGCGCCCACTTAGGCTAGGATCAAGGCGGGAGTCCGCGGTTTAGAGGTCGAGGCCCGGCAGTACTACGGTGCCTTCCTGTTGCACCGCCTGAAGATCGAAGGGATCGAGTTTCAAAGCCTCCAGTATCGTGGGAGCCACCTGAGCAGTCTCGACCGGGATCGAAACCGTCGAACTCACGAAGTCCGGGTTCGACACGAGGAGGATCACGTTGGTGTCGTCATGCGAGAAACCACCGTGCTCCGCGAGCTTCTTTTTACTGTTGGAATAGGTCACGCCGATATTAGGAGTAATTAGGATGTCTGGTGCGCGCGAATCGCCCGCATCGTAGAAGAGGTTAATCCCGGGGCCCGAGAAAATCTCGCCGATTCCAGCGATGTTGCTGCCTGGGGGAGACATGGTCTCGAGCGCCTCCACTTCGGTAGCAGTCTTGCATGTTTTTTCAAGCCAGAGCAGGGCTACGTCATCCTCCGTCGGTCCGATCTGGTTCAGCTCGGAATCCGGCAGGCATGAGCCGAGGAGTGTCGCCGGATCGTTAGACCCGTCCCTGACATAGCGGCTGGAATCGACCGGAGACTGTCCGTGCTTGGCGGTGATGATGATCAGCGTCGAATCTATCAGCTTCCGCGTCTTCAGTTCGTTAACCATCGACCCAATCGAAGTATCGATGAACTCGATTTCCTGGAGCAGCGAAGCGCTTGGCGTACCGATCGAATCGACGTAACCGCCGGTCACGCTGTATCCCGTCGCTACCGTGGGTGGGGTGCCGTGCTGGTAGATCAACTTCTGGCCGATGCTGACGGCCTGAAAGTTCATCCCGAATATGGTTGGCACCTTGGTCTTGGCAGTGCCGTCGTGATTCATGCCTTCGATCTCATTGATGATGGCCATCACCTTGAGGCCGTCATAGCACTGGATGTTCTGAAAGCTCCCGGTGTAATCATCATTTGTCGGCGAGGTGGTTAACTCAAGTTGGTCTGGCAGGGTCGCCTTCCCGCCAGAGATGTATTCGGGCAGAAGGAGCTGTGTCGGCGCCGCGGCCGCAAAGTTTGCGACATCGGAGTTTATTTCCGGTGAATAGTAGTCGTCTAAATTCGTGTCAGTACTGCTACCGCTCGGGCCGCCCACGGCCGAATACGAGGGATGCTTGTCAGACCACGCCGTGTAACCTTTGGCGGCGTGGATAACTCCGTAAATCGTATTGACGCGGATGAAATTCCACGGATAGACCGGGTTGCAGTTTGCGTCGCGGACCAGGCGGGTCGGATCGATCGAGTTGATCCCGCCGTCGCCACTCGGCGCGCCACCGTTGAGAAACATTTGACCGGCGATGCCCGGAACATTGATGTTGATGCCTTCGTCGTATTCAGTGCTCGTACCGGAGGGGGTTGTCGGACAAGTGCTGCCGCTGCCTAACAACCCATTGCCGGTGTCATTCTGCGGCGGATTGAGCGCGCGGTCGTAAGCGACATCGTAATTGACGCCCATTGTGCGCGGCGTCCCGCCGCTCACCAGCGCCATCAACCCTGGGAACGAATCCGACGGCCTGGAAGTCTGCGCATTGAGAAAATTGACCCCGCTGGTTCCCAGCGCCGCTAGGTTGGGGCAATACGGATTGCCACCGTTTACGCCCGCAATTCCCGCGCTGCAGTTCAGATAATCGATTGCGTGCATGCCGTCGACACTGATCAGCAGAACATGCTTGATGCTGGGACGCTTCGCTGCAATCGCCTGCATCGGCGCGCCCGACATCGTTCCGAGCACCAGCGCGCCCAAAGCGATGGCGCTCTTCAGCTTTCTGTTCATTTGCTCCTCCGAGGTTAACGGTTAGGCTGCAAAGCTAGTCGACTGCCGTAAACGCCGCATGCCGAGAACGTCAACGGAATTTAAAGACTGAACTGGAAGGGTGTGACATTCGTGGGATGCGGAGAGTACGGGCGATAAAAATGCACGCACTGAGTCGCACGCCGATCATCCCGACCGGCTCTCATTCAGTTTTGCTCAGGGAAATTGTCGACGAATCCAGCGAGGTATTCGGACCCAAATAAAGCGCGCTGCTCAAGCGTGCTCTATCAGCACCGCGTCGATCGGACCGTTCCGATCGAGGATGTGGCCGGCGCGACCGGTGATCTGGTCAAACAGGGGAAGGCACGATTCCCGCATTCATTGCGATGTACCATGGCGCGATCACGTGGACGAGACTAGCGCTTGCCACACCGACTTTGACGTTGGCATGCGCGGCGTGCGCCGACTGTATCGCCAGCAACACGCCCACCATCAATCCGGCTACTATCGTCAAACGCATATTGTTCACCATGGTCCGTCGGGCACGATGACATGGATCAGCGCGAGCACTGACTTCTCCTAGTTAAGAGGCACTGAGGGAGACACGCGCAGATCGTTGGTAACACCTCGTACTCCGCTTGCATTTCTCGCGATCGCTTCGGCGCGGGCCACCACGGCCGAATTGTGTACCAGTCCATCAAGCGTCACGACGCCGGCCGTCGTGGTCACGTGAATCTGGCCGGATCTGAGGTCCTTGGCTGTAGCGAGATCGGTTTTCACTTCTGTGGTGATTCTCGTGTCATCCAACGCCGTCACCGTGCCGTCATACGTGTTCTTCGCGGCTCCTTCGGTGTCCTCGCCTGCCCGATGCATCGACGTGCTGGCTGGAACGGTATCTTGCGCAAACGCCGGAAGTGCCAACCCGATTCCCAACACCATCGCGGGCACCATAGCCAATATTTTGTTTTTGCGTTTCATAGACTCTATCTCCTCGTCAAACTCGATCGGTTAAATGCGTGTGTGATTGCCTTACCGGGCCGCTCGGACAGACAGCGCTTCGCTTGAAATGCGGCGTTGATTCTTGCTGATCGCTTCAAGGAGCTGACCAACGCGTCGCCGCATGTTTCGGATTTTGTCGGCATCAGCCAGCCCTTGAGCGGACAATAAGAAGACCAGGTCCGTGCGGGCATGCATCAAGTCCAACCTAAGCTGTTCTTGCGCGTCCATTTTTCTCTACCTCGGATTCCTTCGGAGCATCGTTTGGTTGCGACACGTAGCCTCCGTTAGGACCGCTCGCTGCAACGTCGAAAAGACTCGCGGCGCTGCGTTCTCAAACCCCGCCGAGCGGCCAGAGTGCGAGAACGATCGCCACAGTTCCCCAACGGAACTAGGAAGATACATATCGACTCCTCAGGCCTTGGATGCAGGACTTGCGGTTGGTCTAGCGGAACGCGGTCAAAGGCGAGAGGAAGAACCGCCGTTTGGGCTGGATCAATTCGGGCTCGATTCGTATGTCAATCCCGACTCCTTCAAGCTTACATCAGGCGCGATGCAAAGGAAACTATTCCTCTCCTACAATTCGTCATCTGAGGAACGATAAGTACCTGTTCAAGGAAGCTCCTCCGCTAAACCAGACCTGTCCGATAATGGATAGCTCTTTTTTTGTCTCCTAACACGTTTTGATTTCCCTTAAGGCCCACAGAAATGGCGACTAACCTGTTCTCGAAAGCACCCGGGAGTCAATCAGAACGCTTCCGGGCCTTGCCAGTGGACTGAGAAACGCTGGATTATGAGTCAGCCAATCGAGATGGAGGTCGCGAGTCGACTCGCTCGATCATCGACCTTCGCCCGGTCCTTTAGACTGACAATAGACTGAGGCAACGATCGCAACATCGTAGCAAAGGTCAATTTCCAAGTCTGCATTGAGAGTCCAGGAGCGGAGGTAAATCCGATGTCTAAACGTCATGCTCACGCCGCTGGTAAATTGCAGCCGCTGCTCGTTCCGCGAACAGGGTTCCGCCAGCTCGAATTATCTTTCAGCTTGCTCTTGGCCATTGCCATGACGGCGGGCGCGATCTTTTACGTCGTCGGCCGAATAGGGACTCCACCCGGGGGCTGGTGAAGTCCCGCACGAATCGGAGTCGGGCTTCTGCCTCTTCGACAGCTATGCGAGCGCCCTACTCAATCCTTGAATGACTGTGTCTTGAAATCGACTTCGGAATCGCGCATCGAAATTGAACAGCGTTCGGAAGCCCTCGACCTCATAGCCTCGTTCTGGAATCATACTATCGCTCGGCAGGTAACCGATGGGCTGGTCGAGGCATCCGACGGTTAGCAGTGGAGAGCCCGGAAGACACTGCGCCAGTAGCCGTCTGTATTTGACGACGGGTTCGGCATTGATTCCCACGATTCGGAATCCACCGCAGTCGATTAGATGCCAGACCAGGGACTTGTTACCGCTGCCACCGGCGGCAAATTCATGTTCCGCTATCTCAATCCGCTTAAGCGGCCGCGATTTCATTTCCAGGTTCCGGGGCGCCGACCGTGCAAACGATGCGACGGATTCCGCCAGGCTGTTCGACCATTCCTCCCACTCGCGCATGAGCGGTTGCCGAAATTGCGGACCCACGAGGATTCTTCGCGCGAAACCCTCAATTCCTTCGGACCTACCCGAAAACGGTGGACGCACATCGCCGGAGAAGCCTTGGAGAAACAGAATAGGAATGTCGCCAAAGTCCGATCGCAAGCGCGAGCGAACTATCCCGGGGTACTCGGCTGAGACCTGGAGAAAGCCGGGAAAGTCGGTCGGATGGCACGCGTAGTTCCAAATCATCGCGCTCGGCTTGCCGTCCGGCTTCGAGAATTCGAGAATGCGTACGGTCTCATCTCGATCCCCATTCGGATTGGGTCCGAACCCGGACGCTCTGGCGAACCCGGACCTCGTCAAACGAGGACGCACCAGTCGTCGATTCATGGAGTGGTCCGCATACCCTTCATGGTACGTACAGATGCACGGCTTGACCTCGCGCTCGATGGACTTGATTAGCGACGTAATCTGGTTAGCGACAAAGCCTACATAGGCGTCGTCAGCGATCCCGAGGTGGGGCATCGACGCCGCGGTCATCGGCGCGAAATGCGTATGCGACGCGCACAGAAACAGGTCCTCGCCCTTAGCCGTCAGGCCCAGGTTCTCCATCAATTGAGCTCTTAGGGTTTCGCCGGGATAGAGCAGATCGGTGCTGACTATGGTAACACTCGAGGATGCGTTTCTTATAAGAAGAACGTTTGCTTCGAGCCGACTGGCTATAGTAGTGAACGGCGCGGTTCGCTTGTTATAGCCACCGAGCATTACCGGCCGGCTGGGCGTAATATCCACCGACCCCGATGAAATCAGGAACTCCTGGGCCATCCGATCTTCCCTGCTTTCTCACGACTCGAGTGCTTCACGGCGACCGGGCGGGAGCCAACTGTGTTTTTTCCGCTGTTATCGAATCTGCGGTCTGGAATGGAAAACGTGCGTTGTCGGTCAGGCTTCTAAAGGACTCCTTGAATGAGAAGATCCGCCATCGTTCCTCGCGGATCATGTATGGTGAAAAGCCCGCTGCACTGCAGCCTTTCAAAGCTGCGATGTTATCCTTCTGAACGTAGGTAACCGCATAGCGAGCCCCGCTCAGCAAACCTTTCTCTGCAATCGCCGCCATTGCGGCAGGCATTATTCTTTGTCCGCGAAATTTCTCGAAGGTATAGGCGAATTCAAGCAGGACCTCATCCTTGTCCAAATCATTCAAATCGCCGTCGAAAAAAGACTTGAATCGCGCTAGGTCGCTTTGTCCGACTAACCACTGCATGTAGCAAATCTCGCCGCTCGCGGTTGTGGCCAGATAGCAGGTCGGGATATTCGCTCGCAGGATCAGCAGGCGTCCGGGGCGCGCCTCGAGAATGTCGGATACATCGCTGTCGCGGATGGGTCTTACTTCAATCGGTTGCTTTGGCTTGGATGCATGGAATGGCACGGTCAAATCGCGCCTCAGCAGATAGGACTCACTATTTGAAAAAACCCGCTTCACGAGTTCTCGCGCGAGCTTTGCGAGTTTGCCGCTCCTGACGACCAGAAGAAATCTTTGAGCATGACCGTAGTAATAGCTTTGCATATGTCACCTATCTCTGCAGAGATTCACTCAATGCCAATTGCTTCCATCGCCATTTGAAGTCAGCGCCACACTGAATTCATCATCAGCAAACGGCGAACCTGCTGGCGGCGAATGAAACTGATGAGCTTGGTGTCGTTAACGGTCGGACGCCGCTTCAGTTGACTCTGGAAATATCCGGCCGTCATGCAGAGCGCAGACAAGGGTCGGCTAATCGCCAACCGCGCGGCTCGCGCGAGCAGAAAGATCGGCGAATAACCTATGTAGTAAGCCGTCTGGCCCTTGCCGATGTAGCCTCGCCAGGCGCCGGCCACCTCGCCTTGCGGCCGGTGGTGGTACGCGCGGATGTTCCGGAAGCTCTGCGTCTTAAATCCACCCATCAGCGCACGCATCTCATCGATCGTGTCCCAGCCTTCGCAACCTTCGAGCGGCTCGATCGCTTCGAAGCATGCCGATGAGTACACCTTGGTAGCACCTCGGGTGTGAAACGAATTGAACTCAGGCACTTCTTGCCATTGATCGTCAATAGGCTCGTACAGCGTCGCACCCGCTATACCAAGTTTCGGATTCGCGGCAAATTCCTTCAGCATCAGCTCAACGAAATCTGTCGTGAAACTTAGATCGGCATCAAGCCGAAAAATGAAGTCCACGTCCTTCCATGCGTTGCGCGGAAGGAATTCCATAATCACAGATTCGCCACCCGCTTCGCGCGGACGATCGCGCGCGAGATGTATCGGCTCGATCCAGCTATGCCGCCGTGCGGCCTCGTCGAGGATTCCCGCGGTACCATCGGCCGAGCCGTCATCGATAACAATCCAGCGTTGTGGCAGACGTGTTTGCGCCGCGATGCTCGCAATCAGCCCGGGGAGCAGTTGCTCTTCGTCGCGGGCCGGAGTTATCGCAATATACCTATCCATCTCGAGGCTCAGGTCGATCGAGCGAGCCTAAGACTCGGCCCGCGTCGGTTGAAATGTTGGCGCGATATCTCAGTGTGTAGCTGTCGTGATATCTGACTCGGGCGCGCGTGAGATCGGTGTAGCGGACCACGGCCCGGATCCTCTTCGCGAAAAAACGCATGGTGTCGCTGCTGAGCAGATACTTGAGGCGGCCATACACCTGCGCATTGTTCAACGCGAACAGCGCCCGATGAATCCGCCAGTTCGTCAGGTTTCGCACCACTGAATGCTGTGCCGAGTTCGACAGCGTCTGCAGGCCGTACGGTCTGAAAAAACAAAAATAGAGCGCCTGCGAACCCATGATCAGGTCGGGCAGCTGCGACGATTCGACTTCGCTGAACGAGTCGGTCGCAATCGAAAATGTCACGGTCTTGTCGATGTCCGGCAGTTTCACCACCACCGCGCGCAACATTCGAATTATCGGATCGGGATACTTATCACGCAGATGGCTCACCATCAGGTGGAATGCTTCCTCTATCGGCGGTAACTGAACGGCTGCCGGCGTGTCATACGGAAACTGATCGATCGTGTCATAAAGCGAATCATACTTTGTAAGCGCGCGGGCCGAGTCGTAGCTCGCAGACGAATCATAGGTGTCGCCGGGGTACAGCAGCGCTACTCCCAGACCGCGCCGGCGCGCAAATTCCCAGACCTCGCGCGGACGGTTGGCAAATGCGTTCATGTAGCGATTGTCCACCAGCGAAAAACGCATCAAGCTCGCAAATGGAATCGTGACCTTCGCGCCCAGGTCCTCGTGATTGCCGAAGATTTTCTCCAGCACCGCCGCCGCCCCGCGCATCAGATGAGATTCGCGCGGCTGCAACCCGTTGTAGACGGCAAGCGAAAATTGGCTGAGCACCGTATCCACCCGCCCGAGATCCGACTTCACCCGGCGACAATCGGTCGCGTTCAGCCGCGAGTCATTGACGTTGAACAAGACTCCTTCTGGCTCGATCACGCCAAGACACGAATCGAGCGTCCCGGCGCTGTAGCAGTACACCGCTGTCCGGTCGCCGACCGGTGTCTGCTTGCGATGCCGCAGGACCTGAAAGTTCTTGTATCCACACTTTTCCAGTACTTCGAAAAGACGATCCGCGTGATTGTCCTGGAACAGGACCTTGACCCGGGCTTTGAATCCGGGCGGCAGCGAATTCAGACTCGGAACGTGAAAATGATCCGGATGAATGTGCGAAATCCATAGATAGTCGATTCCGTCGAGGCTCGCCGGGTCAAATGCGGCCGCCGGAAACAACGACCAGGATTCGTTGAAGACCTTGCCGCTTAGCCAGGGGTCGGTCCAGATTCGAAGGCCGTGCGACTCGATTATCACCGACGCATGGGAAATCAGGGTGACTTTCACGAGCTATCCCCTCCGTCTTCGTCTTCTTCCGAAATGGATGTCAGCATCTGTCACACGCGGTCTTTCGCCCGATTGGACGCCGGTCGAGGCCAGCCGGCCTTGATCTACCGTTTTCCTTATTTTGCTTAATTTATTAGCTCTATAGTTGACTTAACAATCAAAGTAACAGAAACCGAATGTTAAGACAAGCAACAAAAATCAATTTAAATCGACGTAAGTTCAGTTGATTTCCGCATAGTTCATGACTTAAAATGTATCGACTTGTATTGACTTGCTTTATTTTGCATCGCCGTGTTACCATCGCGACGGATTCCGCCGGAGAGCACAAGTGAAGATTCATTTCGTCGGACACGCCTGCATCGTTGCGGAATGTGCCGACACTTCGATCCTGATGGACCCGTGGCTGTTCGGAAAGATTTTCAACGACTCGTGGAGTCTGCTGCCGGAACCGAAGTTCGATCCGGCGATGCTGGACCGGGTGGGCTACATCTGGATCTCACACGAGCATCCTGACCACTGCCACTTTCCAACGCTCGACTCGTTTCCCGCGTCGTTCAAATCGCGTGTGACTATTCTGTTTCAGGACCGCGATTACACAAAGATGTTCTCGGCGTTTCGCAAGCTTGGCTATCAGCGATTTCAGCGACTGCCGCACCGCACAATCGTAGCGCTGTCCGACAAGCCCGAAGCCACGAAAATATATTGCTACCACGCGGGACTCATGGATTCTGCGGCGGCCGTTCTGAGCCAGGGACAAGTCATGTTCAACGCAAACGACGCCCGCATCAGCACCGGCGAGTGCAAAGGGATCCTGAATGACATCGGGCATGTCGATGTGCTCCTGAGCCAATTCTCGCTGGCGGCCTATGCCGGCTTTGAGCCTCACGAGAAGTTTCTTCCGAACAGAGCAAGGCAGATTCTCGAGAATGTCTCATCGGTACATCGCGCGCTTGGAGCGAACGTCACGATCCCA
Source organism: Binataceae bacterium (SeqCode) (assembly GCA_963789715.1). Lineage (GTDB taxonomy): Bacteria > Desulfobacterota > Binatia > Binatales > Binataceae > Binatus. Next base: position 56,173 of record CAWBLQ010000006.1, read on the forward strand.
TTTGCGAGCTTCATGTACTTTTCGAGCCTCGACAACAAATACGTGAACAATTTCGCGAATTCGGTGCGCCACGCTGACGGTTTTTTTCGACGGCGCGGCCAGCGCGCGGCAGTGCTATATCCGGGAGACACCTACGAGGTTGGCGCGGAGCACGATTCATCCGGGGCGCTTGCGCTTTTCGACCAGCTCCCGAGTGTCGAAGAGCGCGCCTACGATCCGGGCGAAAGCAAGACGATGGCTGAAGTTGTCGCCGCCTACGACGCTCTCGCGGCGAACATCCGCGAAAAATACTCGATGCTTCTGCTATGGATGCTGCGCCCAGTAACTATCCGGATGCCGGACCTTGACAAGACAGTCACGTTCCGGCTGGCGACGGGCTCGCTCAAGGAAATCGACAACTCGACCGAGCCAGATCTCGTAATCAATTCTCAGCCTCTCTGGTTTGGGTTCAAGTTCCCTTTTGGCATTCAGACGCTTGGAGTATCGGCGCGGTTCAAGCTGTTGCGCAATTTCAACAACTGGAAATTGCACCGGATCCTGTTTTCGCTCAACAACGGCGGAGTTTATCTGCGCCCGAAATATCTGCTGACGCCGGAAATGCTCGCCTATATCCGTACCCGGCTGGGCGGCGGACTGCGGCAGTCAATTCACTATTATCGAACGTCGCTGTGACTATAGCTATTGACTACATAATGTTTCCGGATTGACTATCGTTCAGCGGCGCCCACTGAATATCCGGCATCCTCGAACCATACTTATTACCGAACTATTGCAGTCCCCCCGGCCACGGAGCGGTCGCCAGCCTGTTGAGAAACTCCGTCAGATAGCTGTCGCTGTCGCCGTCGAACCAATCGCCGGAGTAGTGCGTGTCAATGCAGCCATATGAAAGGTATTGGAGGTTGGTCCAGCCCGCAATCCGCGATGCTCCGCTCGGGTTCGTGCGCGCGGCACTTACTGCGTTCTGATAGTCAGTTCCCTGCGCGGACGACTGGGAATTGTAGTAACTGTACTCATCGCCGTTGACGCAACCGCGCATTTCCGCGTATCGATAGTCGAGCCCGAACGGGGTGGACTCCTCCATCATCGGCCACGTCATCCACGCGTAGTACACCTTGGTCTGGACGATGCTCCACGAATCCCAGTGGTCGCTGCTGCTGCCGGGATCTCCAAATCCGTTGAAGTCACTGAAGACGCCCCCCGGCGTTATCGCGGTGACCGCCAGGCCCGATGGATCACCGCTGGGGCTGTTCAGATCGCCGCCCTCATTGCAGCCGGAACCGCCGTGTGCCGCGGCGCAGTCCTGATGCCAATCCGATTCGATCCAGGCTTGCGATCGTATGTAGTCCTCGTCGATACCCCACTTACAGGCGGTGATTCGGATCAGGTCATCGGTGGAACCCGAATAGTTTCCGTCGACAGCAGCAAAATCCGAACTTGGCATTTCGTTGCAGCACGGCGCATTGGCGTAGAAGTAATCCGGCACACCGCCAGCCGGGGGCAGGTTCGAGTTGTAACCGGTACCGTCGTTCTCGTTCCACGGTGCGTTCTCCGGAATTGGCGACGCGTTCACGGCGCTGACGCAGGACGCCTCGGTGGGCAGAGACGCCCCGGGGCCCTGCATTGAGTAATGGGCAGTCGTCGTCGGTGTCGCGGTGGGCGTCGCGGTTTTAACCGGCGTGGAGGTCGCGGTCTCGGTCGGAGCGGCGGTCGGGGTCGGCGCGGTAGTCGGGGTCGGTGGGGGGTCAACCGTCGGCGTAGGCGAAGCTGTCGCAGTGCCAGTTGGAGTCGAGACCGAATTACTCACGGTGACTGTAATGCTGGAACTGCCGAGCGGAGTCGTCCCGTTGTACGCGTAGCCATCCACTTGCAAAACATGCGAACCGTTTCCAACCGTGGCCGTGTTCCAGGGCAAATTGTTGTAGCCGTCAGCTACCGACGCGCCATCCACGAACAACTGGGTCCACCAAACCGAGTGACGATTAGTGGCAGAAGGTGTAGTCGAGAAGGATAGCGCCACGGTTATCGATCCGCTGATCGTCTGCCCGCTAACCGGAGAGACAAACGCAACCACTGGAGTTTTATTCGAAACTTTGACTTTTTCAGAGACCGTACCCAGGAGTTCGTTGGATGATGCGTAGGCTTGCGCCGACAGGGTATGCGTACCATTCGAAACCAGCGCCGAATCCCATACGAAGCTGGTGGACGAAGATGTCGCCATCAGCACGCCGTCAAGCAGAAAGGCCACCTGCTCTACTTCCGGCTTGATCCGGACCGAGGTGGTCACCAAGTCGGAGACTGTCGAGTCCGGCGCCGGCGAGTGGATCTTTATCGGACTCGCGGCATACGCCCGACCTTGGCCGAGCAGCACGAGAATCAAACCAACAACTGCGACCAGCGTAACCCTGCGCAGGCAGCAAGCCGTCCATGTTGCCATCTTTTCTCCCCCGAGCCCGGCGCCACAAAACTAAAGGCAACAGTGTGGTGTCAGGCTGTAAAAATAAGTCCAAGGGCCGCGCACAGCGGGGCTTTATCAGTGCATCACCGCTTCCCCCATACGGAACTCGGCGGTTGCCGGCCCGCGCCTCTGTGCCATGAGTCCGCGACGGAGCGGACATGGCCGCTCCAGCGCGCACCCGATAGCGACAAGCGCTCGCGCAGTGACCAGCAAAATCTCCGGAGCATAGAATGTGCCCTGCTACTTATGGCGATTCGTTACGTATCGTAGGGAAACCCGACGTGTCCGAGGCCTGATGCGCGTGCGCCAATTTCCACGCGGTGGCAATCATTTGGCGGCGCCGACCGAGTACGCACTCGCCCCTCGGCTATCTCCGTAAAAATCATTGGTGACCTGCGGCAGCGTTACCCCGGCGCTCTTCAGGGGCGAATTCGGCTGCAGATGGAAATCCGCGCCGGCGCCAGTCGAGTCGCCATAGCTGACGAACATCGGCGCCACGCTCATGAACGGCTCCACGCTCGGGTAGCTGCCCACGCTGGCGCCGCCCGGCATGTAGAAATCGTTAGCTTCGAATATCGGATTGCCGCTCGGAACCGACGCATAGGAATCGCCGCCGGCGCCGACATCGTAAAATATGTTGTTGATGATCTCGTTGGCCGACGATCGAAAATCGTTGAAGATCAGCCCTTGCTCCACTATGTGGTCCCAGGTGTTGTTGTAGATCTTCAACACGCCAACCTTGCTCCCCACCACGATTCCTTGCCGCATGTTGGACAGCTCATTGTTCTGGAAGGTCACCGTTCCTATCGGCCCGTCGAGTCCCTCGATCATCGCGGTTGACGCGTCCACCGTGGTTGACGCGACCGGCCAGCGGCAGGTGTTCCGCTCAATCAGGATGTCGTCCACTGTCATCGCGGTGCTGCCCCAGGTCTGGAAACAGTCGGTGTGCGGGTCGGGGTTGGTCGGCAATGCGGTATAGATGTCGTGCAGGTAGTTGGATCGGAACACGTTATGCTGGCCAAAGAATCGGAACGCGTCGGCATCGGCGCCGGCGGGCGTCATGCATCCCGAATAGATTCCGCCGGCCAGCGCCGGCTTCTGCTGGGTACCCCAGACTTCGTTGCCCTGGACGAGATCGTCGGTGCCATCGACCTGCGCACCGGCCATCTCGGCTCGCCAGATGCGATTGTTCATAACCGAGATGTGCGAAACCCCCGGCTCCATGAAAATCCCCTCGTGGCAAAGCTCATGAATGTAGTTGTTCTGGATCGTGTCGTACGCGGCCGAGCCGGATACACGGATCCCGTACCCTTCGCGGCCGTTTGTCTGTGTGGAGATGTCAAACCCGCTCAGCACCCAGTTGCTGCCTGCTAGATCGAATCCCAGCAGCCGGACATCGGCTTGGTCGGCGGCCTGCAAAGTGATTGGACCGGTTTGCGTCCCTGAACGCGTAATCGAGACGCGCTCGCCGTAGTTGCCCGCACCTACGATTGCGGTCTGGCCCGCTTGCAACGTGTCGGCAGCCTTCTGAATCGTTCGCCACGGCGCAGCCGAGGTCCCCGCTGCTGAGTCGCTCCCGGTGGGCGACACGTAAAAGGTCGTGCCTGTTGGCTTCGGAGCAGGGGTCGGCGTCGGAGCGACCGTCCGGGTTTCCGCCGTGGCCGAGTTGCGGCCGAGGCCGCCCATCAGCACCAATACGATTGCGTGCACAGTTAGAAATGGAATCTGCCAGCGAGAACGATCTGCCATACAGAACACGCTCTGCCCCTTTCCCTGCTCACGCTGTAATCTGGTCAACGCGCCAAATGCGCAAATTCTGGCGGTTCGATTTCCGACGAAATTCTCAGGTGATCTAGCTACACAACAAGAATGGTCACTTCAAGCACATCCCTGTCGTTATTGGTTCACAAAAGCCATAAAGTGTCGCGCGGTTGACACTAACGTTCATTGACTGGATTGCGACGAGATGGGTGTCAAGCGGCAGAATGCAGCGCGGCTACGCAATTCAGCGGGATATGGAACCGTGGGATGGCGGTCGCCCCGCGAAGCCCACGCAAACGTGCTGATTCGGGGAACTACGATGCGTGAACCGGGCGCTCAGAACTTGCGGCGGTAGGTGACGTAGTTCGCGCATACCTTCGCGCCCAGTTTTTCGGCGGTGCGGCGCGATGGCCAGTTGTCGTCGAGCACCAGCGTGTAGCTGAGATACTTCGACCCTCTGCGGATCAGCTGTAGGTACGAGTAAGAAGCCATCGCCAGGTTGACGCCGCGGCCCCGCGCTGCCTCGAGCACGCCGATGCCGAGGAAGTTGAGCTTCTCGTGCTCGCCTAGCTTGCGGCCGGGCTTGAGAATCGCGCCGTCAGTATTAGCCGGAGTGACCATCAGGGCCCCGACCGGCTGGCCGTCGCGATACGCGATCACCGAGGTCTCGAGCGCGCCCGACATCGCGAAGAAATCGAACAGGAATCCGAGTTCGTCGGTGCTAAACGGTGTCGCGCCCCAATGACGCGCGAAGGCTGTGTTCCAGGTGTACTCGAAATCGCGGACGCGGCGCGCGGCCGGCAGGTCTTTCAGCGCGACGATTTGGAAACCCGCGCGGCGGCTGGCTTCGAGCGCGCTTTCGTAGCGCGCGATCAGCTCCAGCGTCACCTCAATTTTGTAGTCAACCCATCCGCGCTCGGTTTCGAATCCCGCGTCCTTGAGCAACGAGTGATAGTAGGCGGGATTCTGGCGCGCGATGTCGGGTGGCAGGGTTTCGTAGTCGTCGATCACGAATGGAAATTCCAGCAAGCCGTAGCCGGCCCGCGCCGCCGTCGCGCCGTTCGCCTTCATCCACGCCGACGCCGCGTCCATCATCTCGTTGACCGCGTCGCGCGTGCCCGGCATCGCCTCGAACATCACGAGATGTCCCAGCGATTCGTTCCAGTGACGTTGGTAGTGGGCGTCGATTATCGCGACGGCGCGCGCCACGATATGGCCGTCGACGCGGGCCGTGAACGGCCGGATTTTGCGCCCGGCAGCGAACGGTCCGTCGCCCATCAGGATCGGCAACTGCACCGCGACCATAGCGGCCCATCGCGCGCTGCGGTATTCGTACACCCGATGTTGAAAAAGGACGAACTCGGTGAGCGCTTCCTCGCCCGAGGGCGACTCGATTTTGACCGACAATTACAGACTCTCCCGACGGGCTGACCAATCGCGTGCTTTGATTCAGGCTGCCGCGGAGCCTGCTCGCGCGATGTCATCTTGTCTCGGCTCTCGCCGTGCGCTAACCACTACGCATGGGCGAGCGTAGCGCCACGCCAGTGGAAGCGTCAAACAATCGCTGGCGTCGGGCGTCCCTCAGGAGCGGGTGAGCGTCATGGTTGAAAAAACGATCGACCTCACGGGCATCTCGGCCAACTCGGTCGAGGACGCCGTGCAATTGGCCATCTCGCGCGCAGGCGTCACGATCAAGGGCATCCACACCGCGCATGTCGAGGACGTCAGCGCGTTGGTCGAGGCGAACAAAGTGGTGCGGTGGAAGGTGAGAATCAAAGTGACCTTCCAGGTGAAAGACGAGCTGCACGAGTGAGTAATCGCGCGACGATCTGGATCGGGTTTGCGAGCGTCGATCCGGTGACTCGTGGCCACCAGGAAAGCGGCGGAGCGCAAGGACTTCCGAGTCATGCGAAACCAGCCGCTGAGAGTAGTCGATGGCGAAAATAGTTGAGGTTCATCCGGGTATCTACGAGATTTTTCTGCCGCTGCCGATGCGGCCGACAATCATCAACGTTTATCTGCTCGACTGTCATGGCGCGTGGACGCTGGTGGACACGGGCATGAACTCGCCCGAGAGCATCGCGGCGCTCGAGGAAGCGCTCGCCGAAGTCGGGATCAAGATCGAGGATCTCGACGCGATCATTGCTACCCATCACCATATCGATCACTTCGGCGCGTCGGGCGAGATTCGCCGCCGCAGTCATGCCACCACCCATATTCATCGCCTCGAAGCCGAGCGCGCGGGCAGGATGGTCGAATTTGGAAAGATGAGTCCGCACGATCGGCCCGAGTCGCGCGCGTTTTTTGCGAAGCACGGATTCCCGATCGAACAATTTTCGACGGCCGGTATGCGCCCCGCGTGGATGGGTACCTCGATGTACGGGCCGGTCACGCAGCCCGACAAATACATCGACGATCACGACGTAGTCAAAATCGGCGACCGCGAGCTCGAGGTAATCTGGACGCCGGGGCACTCACCCGGTCACAACGTGATCTACCTGCGCAAAGAAAAGGTGATGATAGTCGGCGATCATCTGCTGCCGAAAATTACGCCACACGTCGGCATCTATCCGGACGCAGTGGGAACCAACCCGCTCGGCGACTTCATCAACTCACAACTGAAGGTCCAGAAGTTTGACGTTGAACTGGTTTTGCCTGCGCACGGCGGCATCTATCACGACCATCGGCATCGCGCCAATCAATTGATTGAGCATCATCGCTATCGCGAGGCCGAGATGCTCGATTTGACCCGCAAGGCGCCACAGACGGCCTTCGAAATCGCGCAACAAGTTTTCGGTGGCGAAGAACGGCCTATATTCCACGTCATGGCGGCGACCTTCGAAACCCTTGCGCACCTCGAACTTGCCTGTTTTGAAGGCCGCGCCCGCCGCTCAGAGCGCGGTGAACGAACTGTGTTCCAGGCATTATGAATGAATTACGGGGGTTTGCTAATTTTTCCAGACGGTGTATTTTGGCCCTGCTCAATTGAGCGGCGGTTAACCAGGTTGGCTCGATTAGTGGAGGGGTTTCCTAGATCGAAGGAGGTTGCCATGAAACGTAAGATAGGATTGGCGCTGGCTGCGGGGCTGGCATTGTTCGTCGCCGGTTGCGCCGGTCAGGGAGGCGGTGGCTCGTTTCCTTCGGGACCGGGCCAAACGGGGCCGGAGGCGACGCGCAGCAGCACGCAGGTATCGTCAACGGCAAGAAATTTCAACTTGGCCGTCAAGTGTCCCGGCGTGCACTGGGAAAAGACGCACGGCTGGTCGGATCAGCAAATTATGCAGCAGGAATCGCTCGACCAGGAAGATATCCCTGCTTGCGAGCAATGGGTTCAGGCGCAGCCCAAAGGCTACGTGCCCCCTCCGCCTGGCGGAGCGATGGCAGCGAAGACGCCTTCGGGCGCTCCAGCTGCGAGCCCGCAGTAATACGTCTGCCTGGGTCGGCCTCGTTCGCGCAAATGGCGCGGGTCTGAGCATGCCCTCATGAAAATGAAGCGGCGCGGCGTCTCGTTGGAGATGCCGCGCCGCTTTCCTGTCTTGCCGAATTTCATGCCGGCGCGAATCGCGCCGAAGTAAGTCTTCTAGCGAGCGTTGGCCGCCGCTGTGCGTTTCGCATCGCGACGGGCGGGCGCGCTGATGCGGCCGCTGCGGACCACCGGCGAGCGCCGTGCCAGGCGGCGCGTGGATACACCTGCCAGTTGCTGACTGCGCCAGTCGCGCAGACCCCTGCGCAGGAACTGGGGTTCGATGCCGAGCGTCTCGCATACCGTCTCGAACGAGAACGGCCCCTCTCCCCCTTCGCCGATTAGCCACTGCTCGGCCTCGCTGAACAGACGCTTGCGCGGGCCGCCCTTGGCGTCCGCGTTATTCTGGAAGCATCGAAGCGCGTCCTCCAGAATAGCCATCATCAGCTTCTTCACGGGCCGGATGGTGCTGTCGTCGCGGCGGCTGTCATAAAACTGCTCAGGCGTCAACACGTCTGGCACGAAGAGATTTCCGAGAGCGCTATTTTCCCATTCCATGTACTTTGTCCTTACCCGACCGTCCCTGCGCCCGATTGACGGCGTCAGGCGGTCGGTGCCGGTATTCCGAGCTTTTGGTCGTTTGACTCCAGAGCAAGCAATGATCATGCCGAATTTATCGGCAACTGCCCTAATACAATTTACCTAGCATGTTAAGGCATCATGAATCCCAACTCGCTTGCTAACCGTTGATGAATTCTAAGCATGAGCCAACTTTTCGCAAATCGTTACGCATTATGCGAATTGCGCTCTACCTGTGCGCAAGCTGACTCGTTTGCGACAAGCGCTACGATTTGGCCACATACCGTCCGCAATCCGTCGCTCCGTTTGTGCTATAAACACGCTGCGCCGCATGCCGGGATCTTAAGGCGTCAAGCGCGATTATGGGAAGCGGATTCAGAAGCCGACCGGCGGATTAGAGCAATTCGGTTCCGCGGATACCGTTTCACTGGACGGTGTCGGGACCGCCGCTGGTGCCTGCTGGCCCGTGCTTACGCTCCTCGAGCTTGAAGGTCAGCACATCGAGCAGGCAATCAACCCGATCCGATAGCGCCTCGAGCAGCGTCTGCTTTTCCAACGGCGTGATATCGAGATGAAAGCACAGGAAGTTGATTAGCGCGGCGCCGCGCAACCCCCGCTGCTCGACTATTGTGCGCCACGCTTCATGTGCGGCCTCGCCCAGGTAGCTGAAGAGCATCTCGCGCAGCGCTTCCAGCGTCTCGGCGTCGCAATCGAGCGCGTCGGGCCGCACCGGACACCACTTCACCTCGGCCTGCCGATACGGGCGATCGCGAATTTCGCGCACAATTCGAAACTCGCCAATGCCTTCGAGGACCAGGTTGTAGCGCCCGTCGGCAAGCTTGAGGAGCCCACCGATCTTCCCCGCGCATCCAATCTCGAAGATATCCGGAAAGGCGTGGTAGTCGGCTTGCCAGTCGCCCTTGAGCAGCGCCATCCCAACCATCGCGTGCGAGTTGGCGACATCGGCGATCATCTCGCGATAGCGCGGCTCGAAAATGTGCAGCGGTACGCTCAACCCGGGAAACAACACGAGGTTGGGCAGCGGAAAGATCGGAATGATATTGGGTAGTGCAGCCACCTTTGTGGTCAGGTTAGGGCCGTTACGATCCAGCGTCAAGGAAGGGCCGGTGCGGCGAGGCTGGCCCCGGTGGAGATACCACGGCGCGCGACTTTGCTATGTTTCACAAGATCGGCAACACTTCCGGAGAGAGTCAATCCCGATGGCCCGGGTCAAAGTTTTTTTCTGCGCGATCTGCGCCTCCCGTCTGGAAGGTGCGACGATGAGCGGAGAGCATCACGATGGGTAAAGTCGTCGCGACCGTGTTCACCACGCACGTACCCCGGCTGATGATCGCCGATCCCGTCGCGCGCCGGGCGTACATGGGCCGCAACGTCACGACCTTTTACGACGCGATGCCCAAGCTCGAGCGCGAGCGGCTGCGTCATCTCGACTTCGACACCTTCTTACTAATCGATACTCACTGGTTCTCTACTTTGGAGTATGTACTCAATGCGCACGAGCAACTGGCGGGTGTGTATACATCCGACGAACTGCCGGCGATGCTGCATGACCTGGAATATGACTACCGGGGCGACGCCGAGCTTGCGCGCGGAGTCGAGTTGGAGGCGCGGGAGCGCGGCATTCGTGCGATCGCGTCGGCGCATACCAACTTGCCGATTCACTATCCCACGCTCAACGTAATGCACTATTTCAATCACGAGGCGCGCCGGCGCGTGCTCCCGGTCAGCGTGTGTCAAACCGCGTCGGTCAAAAACGACTTGGCCTATGGCGCCGCAATCGGACAGGCTATCTGGAAATCGAATCGGCGGGTCGTGCTCGTCGCCTCAGGCGGGATGTCGCACCGGTTCTGGGACTACGACCGGATTCTCGACCGCGCGTCGGCTTCACCCGACGACATCTCGTCAACCGCCAACCGCCTCTACGACGAACGAATCATGGAATGGTTCAAGGCCGGACGCCACGACGCCGTGCTCGCCGCCGCCGACGACTATCGCGCGCACTGCTCGCCCGAGGGCCGCTTCTCGCATTACCTCACGATGGCCGGCGCGATGGGCGGCGACGCCTGGACCTGGCGCGGCGAGCAGTTTGGAAAATACGAGGCCGCCATCGGAACCGGCCAGGCAATCTTTTTCTTTCAACCGTCGATTAGCGGAGCCGAGCGCGCCGCTGCCTGACGCGACTCTGCCGGAGGTGCGCGTTGAAACTTGCACACGGAATACTGGCGATGCTGGTGACGCCGTTTCACAACGACCACGACTACCTGCTCAACGAAGACGCGCTGCGCCGCGAAGTTCAGTGGGCAGTGGCCGCGGGCGCGGACGGCGTCGTCGCCGCGCCGAGCATCGGCGAATTTCTCCACCTGGACGAAGCCGAACGCACCCGAGTCTTCGAAATTGTGATCGAGGAGGCGCGCAAACGCGCCAACCTCTCCGCGGTCGCGATGACCTCGGGCGCGACCACGCTCGAGACTCTGCGCTATGCGAAAATCGCGGCGCGCCTCGGCTACGATGCGCAGCAGGTGATCCCGCCGTACTACTGGCGATGCGGCGAGGCCGAAGTCGAGCGCCATTACCGCATGATTGCCGACGCGGGCGACTTGCCCGTCGTCATCTACCACAACCCCGCGCTCAGCAAATTCAACATCACGCCCAAGTTCGCGGGCAAGCTGGCGGCGATTCCCGGCGTTGTGGCGTTCAAGGAAGTGCTCACCGACTTGCAGCATCTCGAGGCGCTGTACGACGAGGTGGACGGCCGCGCCGACATCTACAACACGTTTCGCGCGATGCTGGCGGGGCTGATGCTCGGCGCGGCCGGCGGCTTCATCAATATTTTCGCGGTGCCTGCGGCGGTCGCGCTGCTCAAGGCGTACAAGGCCGCCGACTACCGGCGCGCGGAGGAAATTCAGCGCCGCCTCAATCGATGCTTCCCGCGCGGCGGCGAGGAAACTCTCGGCCATCTCGGCACCACCAAGGTCACCGCGTCGGTTGCGACCGGAATCGAGATGGGTCCCGCGCGGCCGCCGTACATGGCACCCGCCGACGCCGCCGAACGAATCAGGAAGCGCCTGCCCTTGCTCAACGAGGTCATCTGAGATGGGCGCGCGCTCGGGCAACAACTACCTGTCGGCGCTGAAAAAGCTCGGCGCGGAAATCTGGATCGGCGGCGCGCGCGCCGGCGACGTTACCGCACATCCCGCCTTTGCCAACTGCGCGCGCTCGGTCGCGTCGCTCTACGACATGCAGATGGAGCATCCCGAAACGATGACGTTTCGCACCGACGACGGCGGCCGCGCGGGGATGTCATTCATAATTCCGAAAAGCGCCGACGATCTGCGTAAGCGAACACGCATGATGAAAACCTGGGCCGATTTCGGCTGCGGCATGCTCGGCCGCACGCCCGACTACTTAAACGTCAGTCTGGCCGCGATGGCTGCCGCGCGCGAGTTCTTCACCGAGAGCGATCCGCGCCATGGCGACAACATCTGGAACTATTATATGGAAGCGCGCCATCACGATTGGTGCGCGACGCATACGCTCGTCAACCCGCGCGCCAGCCGCGCCGCGGGATGGGCGGGACATACCGATGCCGACCTCGCGCTCAAGCTCGTCGAAAAGACCAGCGACGGCATCGTCGTGAGCGGCTGCCGGATGCTCGCGACGTTGGCGCCGCTCTCTGAGGAACTGCTCGTGTTTCCTTCGACGGTGCTGAAGGCCGAGCCGGCGGCGGAGCCCTTCGCGCTGTCGTTCGCGATCCAGTGCAACGCCAAAGGCCTCAAGTTTCTCTGCCGCGACACCTACGATCTGGGTCGCTCGCGCTTCGACAACCCGCTCGCGTCGCGCTTCGACGAAATGGACGCGGTGGTCGTGTTCGACAACGTGCTCGTCCCGTGGCATCGCGTGTTCCTGTGTGGCGACGTCGCCCGATGCAACGCGCTGTACGCGGGAACCGGCGCGGTGGTCCACATGATGCACCAGGTGGCCGTGAAAAATGTCGCGAAGAGCGAGTTCATCCTCGGACTCGCCGCGCGAATCGCCGAGGCCAGCGACGCGATGCCGTTGCCGCACGTTCGCGAGCGCATTGCCGAGATGATCATGACTACCGAGACGATGCGCGCGTGTCTGCGCGCCGCCGAAGCTGACGCCGCCCCGGACAAATGGGGCGTGTTCACGCCGGCGCGCGCGCCGCTTGACACCGCGCGCAATCTCTTCCCGCGGCTGTATCCGCGCCTGGTCGAGATTATCCAGCTCAACAGTTCGAGCTCGCTGATGGCGACGCCGTCCGCCAGCGACTTCGCAAATCCCGCCGAGCTGCCCGATCTCGATCGCTACTTCGGCGCCGCTGATGCCTCCGCCAAAGAGCGGGTCGCGCTCTACCGGCTGGCGTGGGAGGTCGCGTGCAGCGCATTCGGCGGCCGGCAGGTTCTCTACGAGCGCTTTTTCTTCGGCGATCCGGTCCGGATGGCGAGCGCGCTGGTCGACAACACCGACCTGAAGCCGCTGGTCGATCGCGTGCGAGCGTTCCTGAAACGCCCCGACTGAGCCGCTGTCACATCCCGGCGCGTCATGCTCAACTATCCTGATGGCGAGACTTCGCAAGGCGGCGCGCATCTGGGGAAATCCCAAGGCGCGCGAGATTGCCGAACGCGTAATATTCACGCCTGACGAACGCGTCTTCGCGATCGATCCGCCGGCGATGTTCGGCCGCCGCGAGCCGGTCGAAGTCGAGCTCGGCGCCGGCAAGGGCGAGTTCATCGTCGAGCGCGCCGCGGAATTTCCCAATCGCGACTTTATCGCCGTCGAACTCTCCGCGACGATCGCGCGCGTGCTGGCCGTGCGATGCGGCCGCGCGGGACTCGACAATTTGCGCGTCGTCAGGATGGACGCGCGCACTCTCGTCAACCTGATGCTCGCCGACGCGAGCGTGAGCGCGTATCACATCTATTATCCCGACCCCTGGCCCAAGGAGCGGCACGTCAAGCATCGACTGTTCACGCCGAGCCTCGTCGCGAGCCTGTTTCGCACCGTCGAGCCGGGCGCGACCGTCTATATCGCGACTGACGTCCGCGATTACGCCGGCGAGATTTTCCCGATGATGCTCGCGGCGGGGTTTATCCGCGCGGTCGAGGTGGCGCCCGGCGCGGAGCGGACCGGATTCGCGCGCAAGTACGTGACGGCCGGCAAAGCGGTTTTTTCGGCCTCGTTCCGCAAGCCGCGCGAGTCCAAAAATCCCTGAATCGGCCCGGTCATCGCCGCTATCTCCCGAATCGGGTCGCGGGCGTGGATTGCAATGCCGGACAGCCTTGTTTAACCTTTTTGCGACTCTGTGATGAAACGCTTGCTATTGATACTGGTGGCTTTTGCTCTGCTGCCCGCCTCAGCGTGCAGTCTGCGCCAGAAGCCCTCCGGCGAAGACTACTACGCGCAAGCCCAACTTGATTTTGCGACAAAAGAATACAAGGCCGCCATCGAAAATTATCAGCAGGTGATCGACAAGTACCCGTTCAGTCCGTACGCCGAAGATGCCGAGATGAAAATCGGCCTCGCCTATTACCAGCAGCAGGACTACGCCGAAGCGATCGGCTCGCTCGACGATTTCCAGCGGATGCATCCGACCAGCAAAAACCTCGAACTCGTCACCTACTACATCGGCTTGAGTTACTACGACCAGATTGGCCGCGAGGATCAGGATCAAGGCAAGACCACGGCGGCGCTCAAGCGCTTCCAGGAATTGGAACAGCGCTTTCCGGAAGGCGACTTCGCCGAGCTGGCGCACGACAAGGTCCTGGTCTGCCGCGAGATGCTCGCGCGCAACCAGATGATCGTCGGCGACTATTACTACAAGCGCGCGAACTTTCGCGCGGCCGAGTCGCGATTTGCCGAATTGCTGCAGAAATATCCGGAGACTCCCATCGCCCCGGACGCGTTGTTCGAGCTGGGAATCTCGCTGGAGAAAGAGGGCAAGCGTTACTCGGCCGCCCAGGCTTTCGCCGCCGTCAAGAAGCATTTCCCCAACTCCAACTACTCGAAAAGAGCGCAGGCTGAGCTGACCAGGCTCCACGAACCAATCGATACCGAAGAGGATCCGCTGCCACTGGTGCTGGCCGAGACCGGCTATGGCGGAAATCCCGACGATTCGAATGCCGACAAGGTAGTCGTGCGCCAGCGCTCCGACCTGAGCCGCACCGATGTCGCGTCGGCCGGCGGCGCCTCGGCGTACGGGCCCGACGGCCTGCCGATGCTCGGAGCATCATCGTCGCCCGCCGCGCCCGATCCGTCGCAGCCCGATCTTCCCAGCCGCAAGCCCGGCGCGCCGGACATGATGCGGGCGCCTGCCCCGCTCCTGCCCAAACCGACCGGCAGCATCGCCGGCGCCGCCGATGCGCAGGCGCTCGCGATGACCGGGGCCGCCGCCGCGGCGCCCGAGCCGTCGATGCATCAGATGGGCGCGTCGACCGCCCCGCCGATGTCGCTAAGCGAGCCGCCCGCGGCCGGTCCCGCGACCCTCAAGACCATCAGGTTGTCATCGAACGATCCGCCGCTGTCCGTGATTCTTGAACTCACCGGACCCGTCAGCTTCGACAAAAACCTCCAGAACAATCCCGATGGTTCGACGGCTACGCTCGTACTCAAGGACGTTACGCCCGACTCGGGTCTGCAGACTCACCTCGTCTTCGACAAGTCGATCTTCAAGGATTGCAGCGTCTCGAGCAGCTCGTCGGGGACGACCGTCACCTTGAACATGCAGCCGGTCGCGCATTTTGCGGTCGTGCCGCTGGAGGGTCCGCCGCGCCTGCTGATGACGTTCACGCCGCAAGCCGGAACCCTGAAGACCAGCGCCGCGAACTGAGCCCTGCGCGCACGGTGCGGGCCGCAGCGCCCGATCAGCCGAAGACTTCGTCGAACTTGATGCCGAGAAATTTGAGCACCACTTCGGCGTAAACCTTGAGTCCCCAGTAAAAGCCCTCGATTGGCAAGCGCTCGTCGTTGCCGTGATAGAGCGATCCGAACTGCATGTGCGGCTCGAGCTTGACCGGCGAGAATCCGTAACACGCGGCCCCCAGCGTCGAGTAGAACTTGCTGTCGGTGGCGCCGGGAATCATCCACGGTATCGCGAGCGCGCCCGGATCTGCCTCCTCGACCGTCCGCTTGATCAATTCGAACAGCGGAGTGTCGGGACTCGTCTCGGCCGGCGGCGCGGTCTTGAGCAGCTCGAAGGTCGGCTCGGGACCGACGATCTGGCGCAGCTCGGCCATGAAGCTCTCGGGATTTTCGCCGGGCAGCGTGCGCCCGTCCAGCACGATCGTCGCCTCGCCGGGAATCACGTTGTCTTTGTAGCCAGCGCGCAGAATCGTCGGCGAGACCGTGTTGGAAAGCATCGGCGCAAACAGCGGGCCCGGCGATTCGACCGGCACGCCCATCTCCTCCAGCGTCTGGCGCATGAACGGCGACACATTCTTGCGCATCGGCGTCCGCACGATCTTGGTGATCAACTCGGAAATTCGCGAGATCGCGGTGTCCGTGCGCGGCATCGATCCATGCCCCGGCATCGCGGTGACCTTCATCTTGATCGTGACGAAGCCCTTCTCCGCCACCTGGATCGGATAGAAGCGGCGGTTCCCCAGATGAACGGTGAAGCCGCCGACTTCATTCAACACGTAACCCGCACGGACCAGTTCGGGATGCCGCTCGACCAGGAACTTCGCGCCAAAATCCGATCCCGCCTCCTCGTCCGCGACCGCCGCCAGTATCACGTCGCGATTCGGCTTTGCCCCCGCCCGCTTCATCGCGCTCATCATCACCAGGTCCATCGCGCACTTGGACTTCATGTCGATCGAGCCGCGGCCCCATACGCATCCCTGCGCGATTTCCCCGCTGAACGGCTCGCGCGACCATCCCGACCGCTCGACCGGAACCACGTCGGTATGCGACGAGAGCAGCAGCGCGCCCGCCGACGAATCCGTTCCCGCGTAGCGCGCCACCAGGTTCGCCCGCGTCGGAGCGCTTTCGCGGATCACCGACTTGACGCCATGCGCACCCAGCGCGTCGGCCATATAGTCGGCCACGATTCGTTCGTTGCCGGGCGGATTGGTGGTGTCGAGCCTGACCAGCGCGCGCAAACAATCCAGCGCCTCCTGCTGAAACGCCTGCCAAGAGATTGTCATCGAGTTCCCCTTTCCAAGGAGTCCATAATTGTTATAGAAGGCTACAACCAGTTACAACGCAAGTATAGAAGCCTGAGCGTCGATTATCTCTACTAAGACGACGCAATTAAAGTGCCTTGCAGCCGCCTGCCGCGAGTTATTTATGCGAATGTGCTGCGGGCAGGTCCAACGGCGTCCGTCATCCCGACCAAAGCGAGCAACGCGAGCGCCAACTCCGTCATCGTGACCGAAGCGAGCAACGC
This sequence comes from Binataceae bacterium (SeqCode), assembly GCA_963789715.1. GTDB lineage: Bacteria > Desulfobacterota > Binatia > Binatales > Binataceae > Binatus. The sequence continues at coordinate 72,856 of CAWBLQ010000006.1, forward strand.
GAAGCTCATTTGTCATCCTGCCCGACCGAGCAACGCGAAGCTCATCGGTCATCCCGACCGAAGCGAGCAACGCGAAGCTCATTTGTCATCCTGCCCAACCGAGCAACGCGAGCGCCAACTCCGTCATCACGACCCAACCGAGCAACGCGAGCGCCAACTCCGTCATCGTGACCGAAGCGAGCACGCGAAGCCCATCTGTCATCCTGACCGAAGCGAGCAACGCGAGCGGAGGGAAGGATCTCGGACAGCTTCGCGCCAGCGAAGCCGGTACCGGTTTTGATCCGCTGCGTCCAAACTCCCCGCGCCTTCCCAATTCGCTGCCCGCTGGAATCCGCATGTGAGTGACGATACCCTCGGCCCAAGGTTTCGAATCTTGAGCATCATCTGCGTCGAAAGAGTCCTCGTCGCCGTGCGCGACATGGCGGCGTCGTGCGAAAACTGGCGCCGCGCCGGGTTCGCCGTCGCGCCCGAAAAATTCGACAGCCCAGGCCTCCGCATCGCCCGCATGGCTGCGGGTGCCGTGGAAATTGATCTCTGTGCCATACGCTCCACCGAATCCGATTCGCCTCTGACAAAACATTTGCGCGAAGCGACCAGCAATGACAATGGCGGCGGCATCATCGGATGGGTCTGGGGCGTCAACAGCGAGCCAATCCCGGACGCAGGAGAATCCTTCGAGCTGCCCGGGCTGTCAGCTCCCACCACCCGCGCCGCGATTCTTTCCTCAGGGATGCCGGGCGTCGTCACCGCTTCCGTCCTCACCAGTCTCGACCTCGAGTCGCGCCGCGATTCGATGGCACGACTTTGCGGCAGCAACGCCAACAGCGTCGAGTACCTCGAGCACATCGTCGTGATGACGCCCGTGCTCGACGCCGCGATCGCCGCCAACGAGACGATTGGCGTCCCATGCCGCCGAATCCGCGAGGTCGGCAATGGAACGCGCCAAGCGTTCTTCAAGCTCGAGCAGACCGTGCTTGAGATCGTCGGACCGGCGCGTGGCCCTGCCGGATGCTGGGGGCTGGCTCTCATGTGCAACGACCTCGTCCGAGCAGTAGCAACCGCCCGCGCCGGCGGACTGCAGGCCACCGATCCCAAGCCCGCGATTCAAGGCGGCCAAATCGCCCGACTCGTCGACCCGCTCGACGGAGTCGCAATCGCCTTCATGCAGCCAGGCCCCCGCCGCGAAGACTGATCGACAAGACGCCGCTTCCAACTCCGTCATCCCGACCGAACGCGAACTCATTTGCCATCCCGACCGAAGCGAGCAACGCGACCGCCAACTCCGTCATCCCGACCGAAGCGAGCAACGCGAGCGGAGCGGAGGGACCTCGGACAGCTTCGCGCCAGCGAAGCCGGTACCGGTTCTGAGTCTGCGTCAGCCTCCTTTAGGGCTGAACTTGTTCAGCCTGCCCCCAACCCGATTTCGCGTGCTAAACATACTGCATGCAACCGGCCACCCATACCCGCCCAGCTGCCGCGAAATCGCTCAACCCACGCCTTCAGCGAAAAAACTATTTTTGACGGAACGAAACTACCGATAGAGGCATCGTCAGGTCAAAACCACAACAGATGGTATGAATCGCAACCCCAACTATCTGCGTCCGGTCCCCCTTCCCAAAACGGGTAGGGGTTAGGTTCCTGTGCGATATTCCGCCACCCTTGCTACAATCTCCGGCGGAGCAACCACTATGAGCATCAAACATCTACCCGCGTCAGCTTCGGCTGATGAGATCTGCGCGATCCTCGGCGACGACGGAGTCGTCGTCGTCGATCGAATCGTGCGCCCCGAAGTCATGGACGAAGTTGCCGACGAGCTGCGTCCTTTTCACCGATGCGACCCCGTTCGGCCCCGACGATTTCAGCGGCCGTCGCACGCGCAGGACCGGCGGCTTGATCGCGCGCTCGCCAAAATGCCGCGAGCTGGTGATGCATCCCACCGTGCTCGGCGGGGTTGGCAAACTGCTCAGCCATGCGACCAGCTTTCAGCTGCATCTTACGCAGATCATCGCGATTGGCCCCGGCGAGCCGTGCCAGACCATTCATCGCGACCAGTGGGCGTTCGATTTCTTCCCGTTCCCGCGCGGCTACGAAGTCCAGTGCAATACCCTCTGGGCGATGACCGACTTCACCGCGGAAAACGGCGCCACGCGCGTGATTCCCGGCAGCAATCGCTTCGACGACAAGCTGCGATTCACCGAGCGCGACACCGAGCCGGCCGAGATGGCCAAGGGGTCGGTGCTGTTTTACACCGGCAGCCTCTACCACGGCGGCGGCGCGAATCGCTCCAAGGAAATCCGCACCGGAATCAACATCACTTACAATGTCGCGTGGCTTCGCCAGGAAGAGAATCAATATCTCTCGGTGCCGCTCGAAATTGCGCGGACGCTGCCGGTCGATCTGCTGAGGCTCATGGGCTACAGGCTGGGCGCGTACGCGCTCGGCTACGTCGACGACGCCCGCGATCCGATCGAAGTGGTGCGCCCCGATCTCGCCCGCACCGGCTTCCGCCCGGTGCTGGAAAAGCAGGAATCAGCCAGTTTCCTGACTACTCAGTCGCCCGCATCGAACGAAAAGACGCAATAGTCAGTCGCCCGCCATTGAGGATCAGCGAACATTAGCCAGAACCCGCCTCGCAGCCGCCTCAGTACAGCCCGTCTCTCGACAGATCGCGCGCAAGCGAGTTGGCGAACTCCAGCCCCAGCAACTGCCGAAGTTTCGGCGTCGCGCGTTCCAATACGGCCGCAGGAACTTTGGCGATCTCCGAGTCGAGCGGCCGAATCACCTTGAGGCCATAGTTGATCAAAAGTGCCACGCGCGGCTCCGCGGTGAGATTTTGCGAAGTGTCGTGCCACAACAGCCCATGCGAGATGATCGCATCGCCGGCCGCGCCGGTTATCTTGACTGCCTCGCGCGCGAACTGCTCGCGATTGGGCCGCGAACACCGCAGCTGGCTGCGCGGCGCGACCAGCGTCGCGCCGTTGCGTTCGGTGAAATCCTGCAGCATCCAGATAACCTGCACCATCAGCGGCGGCCGCAGGGTGAACGGCCCGCGCATCGCCCAGTATGGATAGTCGACGTGAACTCCCATCGCCGTTGCGCCCGGATGCAGAATCCGCGCGGAGTACGCGCCGAGCGTCATGTCGTCGCCCAGCATCGCCTCGGCGATTTCGATCAGCGCCGCATGCTGCGCCATGCGCTCGAATATCTCGCCGTGTGCGAGCAGCCCGCGAACGTGTTGCTGGCCGGTCCTGTCATTGTGTCGGCCGAATGTGGCAGCGGACGGCGAGGCGGCGATTTCCAGTACGCGCGAGCGCGCCTCCGCCGCTTCGGCCGCGGCCATCAGATTCGGCATCAGGACGAATCCCGGCCCGTCTATGAGTTGCTCCACGTCCGGCATCGACGGAACCGCCTCCGGCCGCTGCTGTCCGTTGCCCGACATTTACGCTTGCGGGTCGGCGAGCTTCAGCAACTGCTTGCCGAAGTTTGCGCCGGTGAACAGCCGGATGATCGTCTTGGGCGCGTTCTCCAATCCTTGCTGCAGGTCGATCTGGTTCTTCAGTCTGCCCTCCGCGTACCACTTCGACATTTCGGCGATTGCTTCGGGGTAGCGCGCGGCGAACTGGAATACCAGGAAGCCCTCCATTCGTGCGGCGTGGAGGATCAGGTTGAAGTAGTTGCGCGGGCCGGTCGGCAGCTTCGTGCCGAGGTCGTTATACTGCGAGATCGCGCCGCACAGCACGATCCGCGCGCCGTTGGCCAGCCGCGCCAGCGCGTGATCGAGGATCTCGCCGCCGACGTTGTCGAAGTACACGTCGATACCCTTGGGGCAATACTTAGTCAGCGCCTCGCCTACATTCTCATTCTTATAGTCAATCGCCGCGTCGAAGCCTGCCTCCTTCAATAGCCAGTCGCACTTCTCGCGACCGCCCGCAATACCCACTACGCGGCATCCTTTGATTTTGGCTATCATCCCGGACACGGAACCGGTCGCGCCCGCTGCGCCCGAGACCACGAACGTGTCGCCGGCCTTGACCGCGCCGACCGCGAGCGTGCCGAAGTAGGCGGTCAGCCCCGTGGTCCCGAGCAGCGAGAGCGCCAGGATCGGATCGCTGCCGCGCGGCAGCTTCTGCAATCCCATCAGTCCTTCGCCGCCGCTGACCGTGTAGTCCTCCCATCCGAAAAGCCCCTGCACGAGATCGCCCTTGGCAAATCCCGGGCGTTTCGAATCAACCACCTGTCCTACTGTGCCCGCCTTCATCGTCTGGCCAATCGGAATCGCGGGTATGTAAGTGTCCATCGTCATCCAGCCGCGCTGCGTGGGATCGAATGAGAAGGCGAGGTTGCGGATCAGGACCTGGCCGTCTTTCAGCGCGGGGACAGTGGTTTCATTCCAGCGAAAATCGCTTTCCTTGATTATTCCCTGCGGCCGCGCCGCCAGGATCCATTGCCGGTTCTTTAGTCCTGCCATTTGAATTTTCCTCACTGCGAGTGTCGATTCGCGTAATTTGGACTTAGCTGATAAGCGTGGCGCAAACAAGGAACGCGGGACACGAGAGCGGTTCGACGTTGGCGCGCGACTGGATGAAATCCTAGAATCGCCATTGGCGCGCGACGCTATCACAACGATGAGTGCAAAAGTTCGCCGCGGCAAAGCGCATGACGCGGAGTTCCTGGCGCGAGCGATGATGCTCGCGTCGCGCGGACATCTGCGCCGCGGAGTGTGGGACCTGATTGCCGGCGGCTCCGAGCAAAACTGCCTCGACTATTTGCGCCGGCTCGCGCTCGCTGAGCCTGTCTCGCTGTGCCACTACTCGAGTTTCATCGTCGCGGAGCATGACGAACGCCCGGCCGCGGCGCTATGCGGCTTCGATCCGCGCGCGGGTGGATGGCGGGTGCTGGGCGACGCGATGCAAAACGTCCAGCGCCAAAAAGGCTGGACTCAAGCGGACGAGAAGGCGTCCGCGGATCGATCCCAGCCGGTGTGGAAATGCACGTTCGACACGCTCGAGGGCGCGTGGGTGATCGAGTCGGTCGCGACGCTGCCTGAGTTCCGCCGCCGCGGATTGGTCGATTCGTTGATGGCTGAGATTCTCGAGGCCGGCCGTGCGCGCGGCCATCGCATTGCTCAGCTTACGATCCTGATCGGCAACGTCGCCGCGCAACGCGCATACGAGAAAGCCGGATTCAGCGTGATGGACGAGAAGCGGCATCCCGACTTCGAGGCTGCGCTCGGTTCGCCGGGCTTCATCCGGATGGTCCGCGACTACTGATCTTCAGAACGGGCGGGGACCGAAAAACACGGCGTTGATGTCGCGCTTCGAAGCGGCGAGCGCGTCGCGCGATTTGGCGGCGAGCGCTTTTGCGAGGTCGCGCGCCGCCGGCATCAGCGCGTCGGGTTTGACGACGCGGTTGAGCGCCCCCATCGCGAGCAGTTCCTCCGCCTTGTAATGGCGGCACATCAGGATCGCTTCCTTCGCGCGCCACGGGCCGAGCCTGGCGGCGAGCACGCTGGCGGGAGCGCCGCGATACGGCACGTCCAGATCCACCTCCGGCACCCAGAACTCTGCGCCCTCGACTGCGATCGCAAAATCGAATGCGAGCGCCAACGACCATCCGCCGCCGACCGCAAAGCCGTTGATCGCGCCAATCGTGATCTGATCCAGATGCGCCAGCACGTCGAACGCCCGGCCTATGAGCCGCGGCAGTCGTCTGCCGAACTCGACCGCGCGGCGACGGCGCTCGGCCGAGTCGACGACGGCGCCGGCCGGGGCCTTGAACATCGCCGTGTCCGCGCCGGCGCAGAAGGCGGCGCCCTTGCCGGTCACGATGAGGACGCGGCATTCGCGATCGTCGCGGACGGCTTGCAGGCGCCGCTCGAAGTCGAGGATGACGCCCTCATCGAGGCAATTGCGACGCTCGGGCCGATTGAACGTGATCGTAGTGATCGCGCCGTCAGTCTCGACCAGGAAATTCTCTGTCATCGGGCTCGCTCCACTCTCATCGACCCTACGACTCGTTACCTGCTCATTACAACAGTTCGTACCGCCTGTCGTCGATGCGCGGGCGCGCCGAGCGCCGAATCTGCTAAGGTGAGACTGCGGAGCGCGCTTGGTACCTGCGCCGCGCAGTTTTCGATGAAGCCAGCCAGCTCACGCATCCTCACGATCAATGGCGGCTCGTCCAGCATTAAGTTCGCGCTGTTTGAAGCTGACCAGCGGCTGCGCCGCACGCTGGACGGGAGCATCGAACGGATCGGCCTGCCCGACGCCGCGTTCGCCGTCAAAGGCTCGGAGAGCTTTTCCCGAAAGTTGGCCGTGCCGAACCACACCGCAGCCGTGAACGTGTTGATGGATTGGATGGAGAAACGCAGCGGCCCCGATGCGTTGACCGCGGTGGGGCATCGCGTCGTGCATGGCGGGCCCAGGTACTTCGAACCGCAGCGAATCACTCCGGAAATGGTCGAGGAACTGCACCGGCTCAGCGCGTTCGATCCCGAGCATATGCCGGAGGAGATTCTGTTGACCGAGGCGTTTCATCAGCGATTTCCTGACCTGCCCCAGGTCGCGTGTTTCGACACTGCCTTTCACCATGACCTGCCGCAGGTAGCCCGGTTGTTGCCGATCCCGCGCCGCTATGAAGCGCAAGGGGTGCGGCGATACGGCTTCCACGGCTTGTCGTATGCGTTCCTGGTGAAAGAACTGGCCCGCTTGGCCGGACCGGAAGCGGCCCAAGGCCGCGTCATCCTCGCGCACCTCGGCAACGGCGCGAGCCTGGCCGCCGTGCGCGGCGGCAAATCGATCGACACCAGCATGAGTTTCACTCCGACGGCCGGAGTTCCGATGAGCACACGCTCCGGCGATCTCGATCCCGCACTGGTTTGGTATCTGGCGCGCACCGAAAAAATGAGCGCGCAGCAATTCAACGAGATGGTCAACTTCCAGTCCGGGCTGCTCGGCGTCTCGGAGACCAGTTCCGACATGCGCGACTTGCTCGAACACGAAGCGCAGGACGTGCGGGCGGCTGAGGCGGTCGCGATATTCTGCTACCAGGTAAAGAAGTGGATCGGCGCGTTCGCGGCGGCGTTGGGCGGACTGGACACGCTGGTGTTCGCCGGGGGAATCGGCGAAAAGGCGCCAGTGGTCCGCGCCCGGATTTGCGATGGGCTGGGATTCCTCGGAATCGAATTGGAAGATAAGCGAAACGCGGCGAATGAAGGCGTGATATCAGCGGAGGCCGGTCGGGTCGCGGTCCGCGTCATTCACACGGACGAAGAGCTCATGATAGCCGAGACGGTTTGCCGCGTTCTTGGCCTTGGCTGAAGACCTCATTCGACGGACCTAGCCGAGGCGCGGCAGCACCTTGTCGGTGAACAACAGGAATGATTCGTGGCTCAGCGGCGCGCATAGCAGGTAGTCGAGCAGCGCTTCCTGGCGCAAGCTCTGCAACTGGTTGACCACGGCATCCGGAGTTCCGTACACGATGACGCCATCAAGGTAGCGCTCGGCAGGGTCGGCGGAAGTGTCGCCCATGTTCGGATCGATTCGCTTCAGCTTCGCGGCGTCGGCGCCCTGAGGATGCGCATAGGAGCCGACCAGCCATCGTGCGCCCCGCCGCGCGACTTCTTCGGCTTCGCGCGATGAGTTCGCGATCGCGATAAATCGCGCTATCGGAATTTCGCGACCGGCCGGCGTGTAGCCATTGCGCTCGAGTTCCGCAGCGTAAAGCTGGCGTTTACGCGCAATCTCCTGATGAGTGGAATGGGGATCCATCAGGATACTGAATCCCCCGGCGGCGGCTCGCACGATGGCTGGCTCTGAGGAAGCAGCGAGCCAAACCGGAGGATGCGGCTTCTGGCGCGGCTTCGGCAGAACCTCAATATCGTCGAACGTGTAGTAGCGCCCCGCATGCGTCAGCCGCTCGTTGCACCACGCTTTCAGCACCACCTCGACGGTTTCATGGAATCGCGCCGCGCTTTCTTCTGGCGGAACTCCGAACGCACGAAATTCAGTCTTGTCGAAGCCGCGGCCTGCTCCCCAGTTGACCCGCCCGCCGGAGAAGATGTCGAGCATCGCGACTTCTTCAGCCAGGCGAAGCGGATGATAAAAGGCCGCGAGCGAGACCGCGGTGCCGACGCGGAGCCGCCGCGTGCGGACCGCTACCTGCATAGCCATCATGTGCACCGACGGACACACGCTGAACGAATGGAAGTGATGCTCCGCCAGCCACACCGCGTCGTAGCCCGACGACTCCATGATCTCGATCCGTTGCAACGCGCGTTCGTACACGGTCTCGATCGCGACGCGCCGCTCCGGCCAACTGAAGAACTGCAGAACGCCTGCTTTCATTGGCGAATGCTCATGGAGGTTTCGGGGGACGCTCTCCTGATCCGTGGAAAGGTTCGAGACATGCGCTCGCTCAGATTCGTCCGCTCAGCTTTGCGCGCTCGAGCACGTTTTCGAAGATTCGCACCACGACCGCATCGATCAACATCCCGCCGGCCCCGGCCGCTCCCGCACCATCCCGTATCGCCGCATCGTAGGCCGCCTTCATCTTCTTCGCGCTCTCGATTTCGGCCGCGGTTGGCGCGAACACCTCGTTGGCCAGCTCGATCTGCCCGGGATGGATCGCCCATTTCCCCACCGCGCCGAGCGTGGCGGCCCAGGTCGCCTCGCGCCGATAGCCCTCGGGGTCTCTGAAGTTGCCAAAGGGCCCGTCGATCGCGTCGAGACCGTTGGCGCGGCACGCACTGATCATTCGAACGCGCGCAAAATGCCACATGTCGCCGGGATAGCGAAGCGATGGATCGCTGGCGATTCCCAGCCGGACGCCCTGGCTCGCCGACAAATCTCCGAAGCCGAGAATCAGCGCTTCGAGGCGCGTCGAGGAGGCGGCGATTTCCTCGACCCGTGACAGGGCCGCGCTCTCTTCGATCAAAGCCTCGAGGCCGATCCTGTTCTTGAGGCCCTTTTTGATTTCAATCTGGGAGAGGAGCGTGTCGAAGAACCAGATGTCGCGGGCCGCCTTGGGCTTCGGCACGATGATCACATCGAGCTTGTCGCCGGCGCCTTCCACCACTTGAATGACGTCGTCGTACGCCCACCGCGTATCGGCTCCGTTGACGCGGACGGCGCGAACCTTGGTTCCCCAGTCGAGGTCGTTGAGCGCCGCGATCGCGTTCTTGCGCGCGGCTTCTTTCTGCGCAGGCGCAACCGCGTCCTCCAGATCGAGGAACACGAGGTCCGCGGGCAAGTCCATCGCCTTCTCGATCATCTTCGGACTCGAGGCGGGCGTCGAAAGCTCCGAGCGTCTCAGTCGCAGTGTCACGTCATTTCTCCTTCGGCGAAATTGAGATTCCCGCCTCCGCGAGGACCTCGTTGGTATGTTCGCCAAGCAGCGGCGGGCGGCGATACACACCGGCCGGCGTGCCGGTAAACTTGATCGGCGTGCCGGCAATTCTCATGCGGCCGTTGGCTCCGGGCAGATCGATTTCCGGCAGCATGTGACGAGCAGCGACGTGAGGATCGGCGAATATGTCCGACGCGGTGTTCGCGGGCCCGACCGGCACCGCCCCGCCCAGCGCCTCCACGACCGCGCTTTTCGTGCGCGCACGCGTCCAACTGCCGATGACCTCGGTCACGAATGCGCGGTTGGCCGAGCGACGCGCGTTGTCGCGCGAGCGTTCGTCGCCGATCAAGTCGCGCCGGTCGATCGCTTCGCAGAGCCGGGCCCAGTGGTTGTCGGTCGGCGCCGCGATCGCAACTGCGCCGTCGCTGGTTTGATAAACGTCGAATGGACATAGCGACGGGTGCCCGGTGCCGCGCGGGCCGAGCTCCCGGCCGGTAACCGAAAAGTTGACCGCGATAGTCTCGCAAAGGGCCAGCACCGCGTCGTACATCGCGACATCGAGGAACTGCCCCTCGCCGGTGCGCCGCGCCGCGTGAACCGCGGATACCACGCCGAGCGCCATCAGCGCGCCCGGGAAAATGTCACCGACACCCGCGCCGTTGGGAAAGCCCGCGCTGCCAGCCGGCCCGGTAATCGCGACCAGCCCTCCCATGCATTGCGCGACCACGTCGAAGGCCGGCCAATCCGCGTATGGACTTCGCCCGGTGCGCGGATCGCCGAAACCGCGAATAGCGGCATAGACGATGCGACGGTTGCGCTCGCGCAGAACTTCGTAGCCCACGCCGAGCCGGTCCATCACCCCAACCCGCGAGTTCTCGACCACCGCGTCCGCCGTCTCAACCAGCTTGAGAAAACGCGCGCGATCTTCGGCTTGTTGAATATCAAGCATCAAGCTGCGCTTGTTGCGATTCACACTGGCAAAGTAGCCGCCGTAGTCGCAGCCGGCCTGCCGCTTTGAGCCGGGCGCCGCGTAGTCCTTGAGCTGCGGCGGAGCGCTGCGCGCCATGTCGCCGCGGGGCGGCTCGATCTTGATAACGTCAGCGCCCAGATCCGCGAGCAGCGCGGTTCCGAACGGACCGGCGAGCGCCTGGGTGAGATCCAGAATCCGAATGTCAGTAAGCGGCCCGGTGCGCGCGTTCATTCATCGATCTCCCCAATGGCTGCGGCGCTTGATGAGTACGGTGCGCTCGCCCTCAAAGACGATCTTGCCGTCCTGCCTGGTTCCCCAATGTTTGAATCGCACGATGCCCGCGTCGTCGCGGTCAGAATCCCGTTTCTCGAGCACCTCGCTGTAGGCGTAAAGCGTGTCGCCATGAAACACCGGCGCGGTGAACTTGATTCCGTTCAATCCAAGCTCCGCAAGCGCGTTCTCCCCCGTGTCCTGGGTCGCGAGTCCGATACAAACCGAGCCCGTGATCAATCCAAACACCAGGCGGTGGCCGAACGCGGTGCCTTCCATGCGGTGCTCGTTGTAATGACCGTCGGCGGTGTTCAGCACCAACTTGGTCAGCAGCTGATTCTCAACTTCACCGATCGTCGTGCCCCGGGCGTGACGCAACTTTGCGCCGACTTTGAAGTCTTCGAAATAATTACCTCGGCCGGTCAGCGATGAAACTTTAACAGGCATCTTACAGTGGGCGCTCCCCGCGCCTGGCGACGAGATTGGTGCGCTCGTAGCTGATCACGAGTTCGTCCCGCTGGTTGCGGGCTTCCGTGCGCCAGGTGACGATTCCAAAATCGCGGCGACTGGCGGATTCGCGCTTCGAGACGACCGTGCTGCGTGCACTGAGCGTGTCCCCTGGGTACACGGGCCGGTGAAACTCAAGTCCATTTATTCCGAGGAACGGCCCACCCGCTTCGCTGAGGTCCTCGACCGAAATTCCGACCACCACGCAGGCAATCAGCATGGGGTTGACGACCACGTCCGGATGGCTATGAGCGCGCGCGAATTCCGCGTTGAAGTAGAGCGGGCAGTGCGCCAGGGTCGTGGTGCTGAACAGAGAATTGTCGCCGGCGTTGATGGTTCGTCCCCAGTGGTGCTCGAAGACCTGGCCCTCGCTAAAATCCTCGAACTGGTGTCCTTTGCGAACCAGCTTGAACTGAGTGAAGTCCGGATCCGCCATAAAATGCACACTTAGCAGATGCCAATCCGGAAGGACATCGACCCGCGTGCTACGCACTTGGCGCTCGGACCGCCGTTCCGCGGCCCGCGACTTCGCCCGCACCGTCGGAAAAGCGAAGGCCATCAAACAGAGGTGCATTCTCGTCGACCGACACTGTGAGCGGTTCGAGCGGCGGCAGGCGTCCAGGAATCCGGACGCGATTCACGGCTGCACCGCTTTGTGCACCACAATTTCACGCCTGACTGGCAGCAAGCTTGACTGGGTATGAGCGCTGAAAGGCCCGGAGGCGTCCGGCTATCCACGGCTCGCGTTCGCGCCAAAAAACGGCTCGAAGTAAAATCGTGCTGGGGTATTTGAGCGTGAGGATGCCACGACCTACGCCATGAAAGAGGAGATAGATCATGCCGACACTGGCAGAAAGCCTCATCGCAACCCTGTCTGCGGCCGGGGTTAAGAGAATCTACGGAATAGTCGGCGATTCGCTCAACGGGATTACCGACACGATGCGCCGACAGAAAACCATCGAGTGGGTCCACGTCCGCCATGAGGAAGTGGCTGCCTTCGCCGCGGGCGCCGACGCGCACGTCACCGGCGAGCTTGCGGTCTGCGCTGGGAGTTGCGGTCCTGGCAACCTTCACCTCATCAACGGGCTTTACGATTGCCATCGTAGCTCGGTGCCAGTGCTCGCGATCGCGGCACACATTCCAAGCGCCGAGATCGGCTCCGATTATTTCCAGGAGACGCATCCCGAATTCCTGTTCCAGGGATGCAGTTACTACTGTCAGTTGGTCTCGACGCCTGCCCAGATGCCGCGCGCGCTGGAGACCGCGATGACTACCGCGATCGCTCGCCGCGGAGTTGCCGTGATCGTTCTATCCGGCGACGTTGCAATTCAGTCCGGCGAGCACCTGAGCGCGCCCGCGGCCTATCAAAAACCAGTAAAACCTCTAACCAGACCATTGGATCGCGATCTCGACCGGCTCGCCGAGCTGCTGAACGAGTCCGATCGCATCACCTTATTGTGCGGTGCGGGCTGCGCCGATGCTCACGACGAATTGGTGAAGCTCGGAGAGAGGCTCAAGGCGCCGATGGTGCACGCGCTGCGCGGCAAGGAGTACATCGAGTACGACAATCCTTATGATGTTGGAATGACCGGACTGCTCGGGTTCTCTTCGGGCTATTACGCGATGCTCGGTTGCGATGTGCTGCTGATGCTCGGCACCGATTTCCCTTACCGACAGTTCTACCCAACTGAGGCAAAGATTGTGCAGATAGATATCCGCGGCGAAAAACTTGGTAACCGTGCGCCGCTGACGATGGGTCTTGTCGGCGACGTTCAGAGCACGATAGCAGCGCTGCTTCCGCGCTTGCGCGAGAAAAGCGATCGCACCTTTCTCGACAAAGCGCTTCGTCACTATCAGGCTTCGCGCAAGGATCTGGACGATCTCACGGTAGGCCGTGCCGGCCACAAGCCGATTCATCCGCAGTACCTGGCCAGAATGTTGAGCGACGCTGCTGCGGACGATGCAATCTTCACTTGTGACGTGGGCATGGCGACGGTCTGGGCCGCGCGCTATCTCAAGATGAACGGCAAACGGCGCCTGCTCGGCTCTTTCAATCACGGCTCGATGGCCAATGCCATGCCGCAGGCTATCGGTGCGCAGGCTGCCTTTCCCGGTCGCCAGGTGATCTCACTCTCCGGTGACGGCGGCTTCACGATGCTCATGGGCGACCTACTGACGCTCACGCAGATGCAGCTACCGGTCAAGGTGGTCGTCTTTCATAACGGCAAGCTGAGTTTGGTCGACCTCGAAATGAAGTCGGTGGGTTATCTGCCCACTGGCGTCGATCTCAAAAATCCCGACTTCGCGAAGATGGCGGAGGCGGTGGGCATTCTCGGCATTCGCGTCGAAGATCCGGCCGATCTGGAGCAGGCAATCTCTCGCGCGCTCGCTCATCGCGGGCCCGCCCTGCTCGACGTGCTGACCAACCCGGAGGAGTTGTCGATGCCGCCCAAGATCGAGCTCCAGCAGGCCTACGGGTTCGGCCTGTTCGCGCTCAAGGCCGTGCTTAGCGGCAACGGAGGTGAGCTAGTCGAGCTGGCCAAAACCAACCTCTTCCGCTGAGCAATTGGATGCGGACTGCCTCGGGTCAGACTTGCGCGGCGCCGCCGTCGACGAACAGCTCGGTGCCGGTGACGAAGCTGCTGTCATCCGAGGCCAGGAAAACAGCCGCTCTCGCAATTTCGTCCGGCGTGCCGAACCGAGCCATAGGAACCCGGGTTACGATACTTGCCATTAGCTCTTTACCTGCTGGCCCGGACTGCCCCAGGCGGTCGTAGGCCGGCGTGCTGATCGGACCCGGACTGACGGCGTTCACCCGGATTTTCCGTTCCTTCAAATCGACCGTCCACGTGCGTGCGAAGGACCGGACCGCGGCCTTGGTCGCACTGTAGACGCTCGACGCCGGATTGCCTTTGGACGCCACGATCGAAGCGTTCAGGATGATCGATGCGCCCTCAGGCATCAAAGGCAGAGCCTTTTGCACGGTAAACAGCAGCCCTTTGACGTTGATGTTGAACATCCGGTCGAACTGTTCCTCGGTGATTTCCCCCAGAGGTGCGAGTTCCGCAATGCCGGCATTGGCAAATAGTATGTCGATGCGTCCGGCCTTTGCCTTCACGGTGGCGTACAGCTTGTCCAGATCGGCGAGTTGGGCGACGTCGCCTTGAACGCCGACGACGTTTTGACCGATCTCTTTCACCGCCGCATCGAGTTCGGCCTGACGGCGCCCGGTAATGAATACGTACGCGCCCTCCGCAACGAACCGCTTTGCCGTGGCCAGACCGATGCCACTATTCCCGCCGGTGACAACTGCCACCTTGCCTTCGAGTTTTCCGCTCATTGTGATTGCTCCATAGCTGGTTTGTGTCGAAACGTTCGTCAGTAGAAGGTTCACGAACTCTCGCGTCCCCAGAAAACCCTTTTTCTCATGTTATTGCTAGAGACTGATCTGCCCAGCATGCCAGCAGGGAACACCTGGCAGAAACAAACGAAAGAGAAGCACCGTAGCGCAGTGGTGACTCGCAAGACGTGTTACTTGCGCGGCGACATCAAAGCTCCGTAGGATTCACCTATGAAAGGCAGGAACTCGGAAATCGCCTTAAAGCTAGCAAACCGTCGTATCGTTGTTGACGGTAGAAAATGGCTAATGGCGTCTCGGCCGATGCTCGCCTTCTTGGCAATTCTGTTCGCGTGCTTGCTGCTGCTAATGCCATGGACTCCTTGGATGCCTGCGCGCGGCCTTGATCCGTCCTGGAATTCTGTTCTCGACTACGCCTTCAACTCGCGACTGCAATTCGGGCCGGACGTGATTTTCACCTATGGACCACTCGGGTTTGTCCAGCTGGATCTGTACTCTCCTGGAAATTATATTTGGACCTTGGCATTGCGAGCTTCAATCCTGTCTTTGCTGGCGATTTTCTACTTCAAACTGCTTCGGCCGCTTCCCTTGGCTTACGGTGTAACCATCGGCATCGCCGTCCTCACTGTCTTACATTTCTCGAACGGAACCATCTACGCCTCTGTGCCTGTCGTCGAGGCTCTCGTCCTGAGTCAGGATGAGGTTGGGTTAGCGGAATCGGTCGGGATCTCTCTGTTATGCGGAACCGTTAGTCTGATCAAGTTTTCGTACTTTATAGCAATAGTCATCGTTTATTTAATCACCGCACTCTACCGCAGTCTTCGCTGGCGTGAGTTTCCGCTGGCCGCCTTACTTTTCGCCTTTGCGCTGATCGGCGTGTACGTGGTGGTCGGACAAGATCCCAGTTCATTGTGGGAGTACCTTAGAGGATCAGTTAGCATTGCGGCCGGATACAGCGAGGCTATGCAAACATATGGCCCGTTGTCGGAAGAGATATACTTTTGCAGTCTGGCCGCGGCGCTGCTACTTATCATCGGAGTGCATGAATTCCAAGGGCGTCGCGTTTGGGCGATGTTCCCGGTCGCGGCTCTGGCGGCGATATTGTTCGTGATGTTCAAAGAGGGCTTTGTGCGTCATGGCGATGCTCACGTCCAGGTTGCGTTCGCCTGGCTTGTTGTAACCACGTCGCTCTATACGGCTGGCATATCGCGTGAAAGGATCGACGCGAGAGGGGCGGCGCTATTCGGAATCGCTGTCGTTTCGTTTTTTGTACAGTATGGAACCTTGAGCAGACTGCCGAGTGACGCACTTAACAGTGCCAGCTCGTTGAACAGACTACGGATGAATGGTCTCGGAGAACTGAATGCTAAGTACGAACGGGCCTTGGCAGATATCCGTCGCGCGGTGCCATTGCCCGAAGTAAAGGGAACCGTGGATATCTATCCATTCGACCAGAGCGTCTTGCTCGCGAATGAGAGGAGCTACCACCCGCGGCCGGTCTTTCAGAGCTATTCTGCATACACCAACTATTTGACAGACCGGAACGTTGAGTTTGTGAAGTCAGGCTCAGCTCCACAAACCATCTTTTTCGACGTCGCGACGATCGATGGCCGTCTGCCTTCGCTTGACGATGGTGCCAGCTGGCCGGACCTGCTTACTCGCTACGACCTCGCGGACCTCACAGCGGGCTTCTTAAGGTTGGAGCGCCGAGACCATCCGAGAACGCTCAATGTATTACCATTGGTCAAAACGTCTATTCGCTTCGGCGAGGAACTTAAGGTTCAGAATGATGACGGTTCGCTGATCTGGGCGCATATTCAGCTGAGGAAAACGCTGCTGGGAAGTCTTCTAACCGCCTTGATCAAAGCTCCAATCGTAAATCTCGAAGCCATCCTTCGAGATGGCACAGTGCGCACCTTCCGCATAGTTCCGGCGGAAGCAAGCGCGGGGTTTTTGCTGTCTCCGCTGGTTGAGAATGGAATGGATTTCATGGCCTTAGAGAGACTCGAACTTCACGCCTACAACGCACAAAGACAAGTGCAGAAGATCCGGATCTCTCCGCAACCGTTCGAGAGGGCTGCTTATCAAGATGAAGTGTCAGTGACGCTGGAGAAGTTGGTATTAAACGGCGCGGACCCTGAGGCAGGGCGCGAGCTTGCTTCGCATTTGAAGCAGTTTACAAATCTGCTGATTCTAAACTCTGGCGAGAAGGTCGGAATCTGTCATATGACTTACGGATACAGTGGGCTACAAATGTTCGCGCATGCGTCCAGTCGCATCACTATTGATCGTCCCGCGGCGACAAGACTGATAGTCAGGTTTGGGATCCTCGACGGAGCTTGGAAAGAAGGCCACACGGACGGTGTCGAGTTCCGAATCTCGGCATTGCACGCGGGGCAAAGGCCGCGGCTGATTTGGTCGCGACGATTGACGCCAGTCCAACTGGAGGCTGATCGCGGTCCGCAAGAAGCGTCAGTCGATTTGCGACTGGAACCGAGTGCACGTTTGGTTTTCGAAACTCTGCCCGTCCCGGGAGGAACTACGAACTGGGCGTGGTCTTATTGGGGAGATGTAGATTTTGATTGAAGCTTAGGTGCTCAACCCTCCTCTATATCGGCTGTCGTTGACTTTGACCCCGAAAAGGCCCGTAGCATCACCTGCTAGTAGTGCTCGACGAGTCTATTTGCGATACTGCCGAAAGCGGACTTTGCGCTCCGAGCACTGCCGGAGTGACATTTTTGGGCCGTCTAAAGATGAGTGCTGGTCGCATTCAAATCTCTCTGATTGTTCCCACTTACAATGAGAGGGAGAATATCGAACCCCTGCTGCGAACTCTTAGCAAGGTTCTAAGTCACACTTGCCACGAACTTATCGTCGTCGATGATGACTCGCCCGACTGCACCTGGAAAATCGTCGAGTGTCTTGCATTGGAGATACCTGAAATTCGCCTGGTGCGTCGAAAGGCAGCGCATCGCGATCAGGCGCAGTCCCTGCTCGAGGGTTTGCGCGTCTCGCACGGCGCGATCCTGGGCTCGATCAACGCCGACGGGTCTCATCCGCCTGAGGCGATCGCTGCATTGCACGCGACGATGGTGGAGGGCGGATTCGACATGGTGATTGGCTCGCGTTACGTCGTGGGAGGAACGATCTCGCAGTGGCCGTGGCATAGGAGGATTTTAAGCAAGCTGGCGACCGCTGTCACGCGATCGCTGCTGCGTTTGCAGATCACGGATCCGCTGAGCGGCTTCTACGTCGTGCGCCGCGAAGTCTATGAGCGCGCGATCGAGACCGCAACGCCTCGAGGCTTCAAGTTTCTGCTTGAGCTCTATGTTCGCGGCCGACCTTCTAGCGTAAGAGAAGTCCCCATTCACTTCACCAACAGGATTCGCGGCAAGAGCAAAGTTTCTCCGCTGGTGCTGTGTCAGGGATGCGTTCGTCTGGTGTCGTTGACCATCGCGTCGCAGTCGACCGAGCGAGTCGATGCAAGGAGCTAGAGACGTTGCGCGTTGGCGTGGTCGGCTTAGGCCGCATGGGTGCTGCGACGGCTTCTTGTCTTGCCCATTTGGCGACTCACTGGCTCACTGTGTTTGACTTCCGGGCAGGGAGATAGGCCGCATCATTGACGAGCGACCAGCACCAAACCCGTTGTGAGTCATCGTTGACGATGGGGTTCTTTGAACGATATTGAAACTACCGGACAACCTGCATGCCTCGCGTTGGCCCTCGATCAAGGCATAGGCTGAAACTGCGTGACCTTCTTTCGCATAGCCCTGCCATCCAGTCCTCCGCTCGTTGACTTCGAGTATCGCGGCAACAACGTCAGGACGCTCGATTCCGCCAGACGCCAGGCCGACGATAACACCGGCATCATTAACCAGAAGGATCAGGCTTGGCGCATTCTTTTCCTGCCTGGACCACGCCCATCCTTGTACCCTCTCTCCGCCCTGTACTCCGACCGCGGAGGCGATATCGAAGTAACCAAGGCATGCGTCGGGAGGACTCATACTTGCTACCTCGTTGATACGGCGGCCGAGCAAAGCGTACCGACTGTCCGCGAAGATCGACAACCGGTGCTCAAGCAGAAAAGACCTGGCGCGCGCAACGACCTCAGGTCGTGAGGCAGGAGAAACCAGAAGAAAAACATTCAAATCGACTACGCCAACGCGCAAAGCATTTGCGGCTAGTTCGAAATTTCGACTATTCTCCGCCCAAGCCTCGCCAATGATTCCATTCTGCGCTGCAATCTCGCCGACCGTAATAAGTAGCAACACACAATATGCAGCAATGTAGCGAGCGGAAAGCGGCCCCTTATTCAGAAGCAAGGCCAGAGCCAATACGAGTACGGCAATCCAAAAGAAGGAGACTGATGTCGCGTAGCGGCTCGAGACTGCCTCTTCGACACCAAGCGATACGCGTCCCAGTGAGGTCATAAACCCTTGTCCGACTATAAGCAAAGCGATGGAGAACAACGATAGAGAAGCAGGGCAAATACCGTCGGCCAAACCACTTTCATCAGCTAAAGCAACGCCCAACTCGTCCGATCGATTATTGCCCCACGTTTGCTTGAACGTTGTAAACAAGGTCACCGAAAGAAGCAGCATCAGTCCCCAGCTTCCCACTATTGCAGCGGTCATAGGTTGCGGGCTCCAGACATTTCCCAAGAACACAAAACAATACTGAACAATCTGGACACGCCGATGCAGCAAGGCGTCCATCACCAGGCTGTTCCCTCCCGAGTCAGCGTGCAAATAGGCAGCGATGAAGGCTACATCGACTATCGTGACTAACAGCAGAGCGCGCCTAGGAACGCGCGCCATCCAACATCCGGCGGCGAAAATAGCTGTGGTTATGATTCCGCTCGCAACGCAAAGTGCAGAACAAATCGCTGCAAGCGCACCGGCGGCAATCCAGATTCTGGAGTCACTCTCGATAGCTCGCTTGAGACAGAAGAATGCTAAGATCGAAAAGAACATCATTTCAACAAAAGCCCCATAAGGAAAAGTAAAATTCTGAATTTGAGCGGCGGAGGAAACGAAGCAGGCTACAAGCCCACTGGCCAGGATGCTCCACGGCCGCCTATCTTCTGAGCTTCCGATGACGTCAAGGCTCAAGGATACCATCATCAAAGCCGAGCCGATTTGCATCAGCAAGATCAACCCAAGAACGAAATAGCCGCAACCCCTGAAAAAATTGAAGTCTGCAATACTGATGAGACGCGGAATTGGTTGCCGATGCGCGCTGCGAGGGGACCAAAGCCAACTCAGCGTTACAGGCTGGTCACGAGCTAGAAACTCGATGATGCTCCACAAATCCCAACGAGGTAGCGGATGTATCGATTGAAAGGTCCAATATGCCGTGGTCGCCGCTATGTATATCGCCTGGGTCCATATAACGACAGCCATGAACCACGCAAGCCACCTCAGGTCTACCGACCTCGGTTGGACCGGAAGGTGTTTTTCTTGCGAGGATGGCATCCCGGGCTGAGGCGGGCTCAATGATCTATAGGTCGAAAGCGCTGCCGGGGGTCTTGAACGTCTCCATCGCGCCGTTACGGTAGCGAACGCTCTCCGCAAAAATTGCTGACATCATTCTGCACCATCGCGGGCGCTTCGCAGGAGCCGAGCCAACGCCCGATGGGCCAGGCGCAACGGTGCCGTCAGCTCCCAAGACAGCGATTGACGGAGGGTTACAACTGTTTGAAGTGCTTCCACTTCCGAGCGAACGATGGGTTGAGCCTCTCGACCTTGACCACGGAAGGAGCGGATCAAGTTACGTGCCGGTCTAAGGAGCCGCCATGACCGAGAGTTCCAGAGCAGCCCGAACTCTTTCTGCAAGATGCTCGTTGTTTCGGCAAGTTTAGCTCTGAGGATCGATTCCAATTCGGTCAGGCTTCGGGCTTGAGCCCGCAGCTCGGTGAGTTCGCGTTCGCGGGCAAGGCAACGCGCTTGCCAGCGGTCGCGGTCTCCTGCCAACTCATCGAGAGTCCTGCCGAGATAGTCTACATACTCGCGCTGCACTTTGAGACCTTTCTCCAGGTAGATCGCTTCCTTCGCGATTGGATCAAGCAGCTGCGGTGGACGTGCGCGGGTGGTCAATCGCTCGCGGTGGTGACACGCCTCAGCAAAGGCTTGCGCGCGAGCCAGAGCCTGCTCGATCGCAGTCGGGGAGTTGTGTTCTGGAGGTGCAAATTCGCATAGAGCGCCACCCCACTTCTCCTTGAAGAGACGTCGATTGCGCTCCAAGAGAAACGAGCGGAAGCGTGGGGCGCTGCTCGCGCCGCCGTGATGGCGAATGCAAGAGGCCGGTTGGTACAGAGCGACTAGTCCGAGTTGGTGCAGCGCCATACTCAGATCCACGTCAACGTAATAAACGGGAAAAAAACGCTCGTCGAGACCACCTATCGCGTCCCACGCGTCGGCTCGCACGAGTATCGAACAGGTACCGAGCTGGTCAACGGGCCCCAAATTCGGAAAGGCGGAAGCTGGCGGGACCTCGCCCGCCCAAGGCGGAGAGGTGGAACCGTCGCGCCATATGATGCTGCCAACGCCCTGCAACCGTCCGTCGGGAAAAACGACTTTGCTGCCTACAGCCCCCGCTTCAGGGTGTTCATCAGCGGCCTGAACAAGGCTCTCCAACCATCCTGGCTCTACCTCAGCGTCGTCGTGGAGCAACACCAGGAGTTCCGCGCGCGCGAGGCTCCTGCCACAATTGCCGGCGGCGGCCAAGCCCATATTGACGCGTGACACGACCACTTGCACGCCAGTTACCGATTTATTCAAATCCGCTTTTGTAGTCTCGTCGGCTTCATCGAGCACAACGATCGTTTCGTAGGGAAGGCCCGCTGGGCCGAACTTAGCAAGGGAACGAAGGCACGCGCGCAGTAAGTCGAGGCGCGACGACGCCGGAATAATTATCGATACTCGCGGCGTTGACGAGCGTGGAATATCGATGGTCATTTGCCAATGATCATTGTGGGGTGGGCCAAATTTTCCCATGTCATGAGACCTGGGTGAGGAAAACACGAGAGCCAGGTAGCAAAGGATCGCATTACCACCGATACGGAATAAGAGTTCGCGCGGCGGACGAGTCCCACGGCAACTCCCACCGATCGGGTTGGTCATGGTTATAGAGGCAACTGGGCATGCTCACGATAGCTGCTTCATCGTCGCCGATGTTTTTCCAGCCGTGATACACCAGCGGTGGAATCACTATCAGACACTGATTGCGTGCACCCACAAAGAATTCGTTTATCTTTCCAAACGTAGGTGAATCTTGCCGGCCGTCATAGCATACAATGCAAAGAGAACCAGACGCCGCGAACAGACGATCGATCGTAGCTTGGTGGATTCCCCACGCTCGGATTTGATCCGGAAATGTTACAGTGAGATTAATCTGAGCTATAGGAGCATCGGTGATACCCCAATCGCATCGGAATGCCTCGGTCAGATGCCCTTGCTTGTGGGATACCGGACGTGCCAATCGAAATCGGACACCTGCGATGAGATCAATGCGGAGCGCTCCGTCCGAATCGGTATGCGAGCTCTTGAGCGAAGCTGAATCAAACCCCGCGACTTCGTCGAGAGGCGATGATACCTCTACAGACCGTCTTTCTGACCTATCTCGCATCAGTGTTCCTGAGAGTATTTGACACCGCCGATCTGAATATCATCGCCTCTATGAGGCGAAGCTTCTACGCAGCGTTTACACGACTATCGTTCAAAGTCGCCGCCCGGATCTGCGTACCGTTGACGAAAGGATTATCGGGACTCCCAGAGCGGTTGTCAAATGTTGTGGATTGGCCGGTCACGACAGCTTGGCAGGCTGTCAGTTCCGCTCTTTTGGCTGCGAAAAAAAACTTCCAGCCCATCTGATTGGCGCAGTTAACTTCCATGAGATCGAGCCACGGATCTTGCTGATCAGGTCTTCCGCATCCGTCGGCGAATTGACCATTGGGCGCGTTTCCTTTGGCAAGCTCTGAAAATGCCTGGCTACAGTGCGCAAGGGACTAGTGATTTGCCACGAAGTCGAGTGCCAATATCGGTCGGCCATCTCCTGAGCTGTGGCCCGCGCTTGGCCGTCCTCTTCAGGTTTGTCATCAGTCTGCTCGACCGAAAGGTCGCTATCCGCGGGATCGCCGTGATTCTCGCTGAAGGCAAACTGCTTGCCCGCCAAGGCCGCTGACGTCGCCTCGAGATATGCGCGCTTGTATCGTTGGTCGGGCTCCAAGTGGCATCCTTCAGCCCATTCGTTCCAAGCGTTAACAAAGATCAACTGCTTGTCGTGTGGCATTCGCGAAGTTTTCTGGATCGCCTCCGACAGCCACGCCCAATAGGCGATTGGATCGCCGTTGACGAAGATGTCGGCGTTGTTTCTTCTTCGCGCTGCGTTGTCCCACGCGACCATGACCCCGCGGAATCGGGTATAGTCGGCCTCTTCTCGACGCATCATGAAGTCGGCCAGTTTCCGATAGTCATGCAGGCGAAACGAGAATTCCTGCGGTCGGTAAACGCGCAAGCGTGAAGGATCAACGGACAGATCCACAGGCAAACCGATGGGCGGAAACTCATGTGCCGCGTCGAAGCCGATACTTTCCGGCTGACACGTGCTGTAACCTTCACCCCGCACCAAATAAAGCTCTAAGCTGGCCTTTGCGGCCTCTTCCCGCCAGATTTGTGTGGCGCGCCGCGGATTGGAAAAAAGGTCGGTGCGATAAATCAGCAGCAGCGGTTTGCCATCGACGCGAATGTACCGGCGATCCTGAAGGATTGGGAGCAGTGTGCGGAGGAACTCGCGGTCGCCGGACTCCGAATGTCTCTGTTCAACGAGGATCTTACTTTCGCCCCCGTCCCATCTGCGAGTCCAGTTCTCATTTGCCCAGCAAACGCAGAACGGGAAATCCGGCTTTCCCGAGGCGACGACCTCCTCAAGTGGGCGCTGAAGCAGCTTTTTACCGCTAAACCAATAGTAGTAGTAGCAAAATCCGGAAATTCCATGCGCCCGCGCCAGCTCGGCCTGCGCTTCCCGGGTCTCCGGCACGCGCAGGTCGTAAAATCCCAGGTCCGCTGGTAACTGTGGCTGATGGTGTCCTTCGAATATCGGAACGGCTCGGGTGACGTTGGTCCATTCGGTGAAGCCCTTGCCCCACCAGAGGTCATTTTCGGCGATGGGGTGAAACTGAGGAAGATAGAACGCAATCAATCGCATTTCTATTTAATCAGCGCATCGCAGCTGGTACAAAATGCACCAATCTGTTAGCGCCGTCATGGGGATAGTTGCGGACGAACCAATCGAAGTAGCGCGGCCAGTTATACGCGGTGGGTGCAAGCACGTTGGACGCCTTTTCGCGTGTTACCGATTCGAAGTAGTGTGCGATTACCTGAGGGCCTTCGAGGTCGCATCCCTTTTCCAACTTCGCCAAGGTGTTTCCTCCGTGAAGCCGGTAGGCCATCAGAGGCTCGCGAACGAATCCGGGTTCGGTCTCCACCAGGACTCTCAAGACATACTCCCAGTCGTGGACGAAGCGGTAAGGTTGGAAAAACCCTATTCTTTCGAACAAGCTCCTTCGAAGCAGAAAATTTCCGCTGGTCACGGTCAGGTTGTAAAGAAGCAGCAGAAAGCCAACCGTCGGAAATTGCGGTAGTGAAGCCAGTGCGCTCAGATATCCAAATCTCACGTGGTTAGTGTCGGGTAGTTTGAGTCCGTCCGGCCCGACATGATCGACTTCAGAAAAGGCAAATTGCTTATCCGCTGCTCGCATGTAGCTCAGCAGGGTCGAGAGCCGGCGCGGATAATAGTAATCGTCGGAATTCAGGATGCTGAGATATTCGCCCCGTGCGATTTCGAGCCCGCGATTGATCGCCGCATGCGCACCCTGATTTTGTTGCGTGTGGAATTCGCTTGGCAGCGAGGAGGCTCGTTTCAGAGACTCCTCTATAATACTAATACTATTGTCGGCTGAACCATCGTCGATCACGATCAGCTCGATACTGGCGTGATCCTGAGCCGCTACCGAATCAATCGCATGTCCGACAAACATCGAGTGGTTGTAAGATGGAATGATAACCGAGATCAAAGGGCTCGACGGCGAATCCAATCCTTGGGCGACCTCGTGGAAATCGGAACGATGTGAAACAACTGATCGTGGACGCGGTTGAGGACGACCTTCGGCTATATCGCTACTAAGATGCTGCATGACAAGCTTGATCGGTTTGCTTGGAGCCGTGGCTCGTCTGCGTCGTGAAAGCATCCGATAAATCAGTCGCAGCGGCGCGGTCAACTCCCAGGACAGCGATTGACGAATTGTGATAAGAGTCTGAATCGCGTGTGGCTCAGAATGAAGGATGGGTTCCGTTTCCTTGCCGAGACCTTGTAGCTTGCGAACTAGGTTGCGCAACGGTCTGAAGATCCGCCACGACCAGGAGTTCCACAGATTGTGAAGCTCGGAACGCAGAATTGCATTTGCGTCGGCTTGCAATTGCACTAGCGGCTTTAAGACTTCACTTTCTGACCTTAGCGACTCGTCGTTGGATTTCAACGCTTCTGCGGCGACCCTAAGGACTTCATTCTGATCCTTTACGGTTTCCAGCTCCGCCAAGGTCCGGTGCAATTTTTCTCTTATCTGCAATAGGTCGTCGTCGGCTCGGCTGACTCGGTCGGCGAGCTCGGCATTCTGCCGATCTCTTGCGCTCAGCTCGAACTTACGCTCAGCTTCGATGCCAACGATTGCTTCCCTGAGCTGCACAACCTCGCCTGTCACCTGGATTGATTTGTCTCGAACTTCCTCAAGCTCGCGGCGAATCGAGTCTCGATCTGCCTCCAGGTGATCTAAATGCAAGAAAAATGGGCCAAACCCTACCAAGCCGGACCGCGCGGATGACAAAGCCGATTGAAAATCTTTGCTATCCGCATCAAGCTGATCCAATGCGACCTGCCTAAGCAGGTCGTACGTATTGCTGACCAAATCGGGGGCGTGAATGTCCAGGTGAACATCGGTCGGCTCAAAAACGCTGTGACGCAATCCGTCGTCGAGAAACCCGTGGGCGTAGTCTTTAATGGCGTCCTCAACCGTCGGATCTAACGGTAGAGCAAGCCTCTCAGCGATGCGACGGAGTTGCTCCGCTGGATGAGCCATCAGAACGTCGTAGTCCACCACGACGCGGGGCATGCCGCAGGTATTGGCGTAGGCTTCGACAGAGTGCTGAAGCCAAAGGAGATAGGATTTTTCGACCGCCAATAGGTTGCGCACCTTCAACGAGCGGGCAACGCTTATCGGGTTGCGGATGATCAGCACATAGCTCTCGGCTATACCTAAATGCTTAAAGAGGTCCTTCCAGAAGGGCAGCAGTCGAGCGGTTCTTGGATCTTTAAAGCCCCAGAGTGGAAAGTTTCCGAAGCGCGTTTTGACCGTTTCGACGGCCTCCAGCTTCAACGCTTGTATCTCGGGCAGATTCCACATTTCGCTTTGGATTGGAGCGACACTGTACCAAGCCCGCCCTAAGGTTGCTAAAAGGCGTTCGTTTAGCTCATAAAGTGCCGCATCCTCCCAGAAACCAGTAGGATTTTCTGGCGCTGCTGGCATCAAGTCTTCGCCCAACTCCACACCGAGGGCCTTCAGCCCTCTGGTGATGGGACTGGTTCCGCTTCGGTGCATTCCTAAAGCTACAACGACTCTTTGTCCGCCAACCTGCATTTCGACAGCAGGTCGTACATCAGGTGCGGCATCAGATACAGGCCCGACAGCCGCGGTCTCAAAGGAAAACTTTGGGAACCTCTCTGTTTCAGTTTGACCCACTAGTCGTATCTAATCACCTCTGGACGCGAATTGCCGAGCTTCCGGACAACAACTCAAACCCACTCACTATCAACACTCATGACAGTTGATGTCAAATGTTGTGGAGCCCCCTGTTGTTGTCAGGCGGCCTCTCTGGGCTTTGGTTAAACGTCTGTTGCATGAACCGCTGAAATCGCGTATGCAGCCGGAGAGAGTGCGAATGCCCTATACCAGGTGTGACAACGAGCAGCCGAAATCCACCTGATCTTATGGAGCCAAATATACTCGTCGCGGGCGGGGCCGGATTCATTGGCTCCAATTTCGTGCGGACCTTGCTCGAAGTGTCGGCAAGCTCAATAGTCACGCTCGACAAATGCACCTACGCCACCGGGCTCAACAATCTGGCCGAATTCAACAATGGCGGCCGCCATCATTTTGTACAGGGCGACATCAGAAATCGAGCGCTCGTTCGCGACCTGTTGCGGGAGCACCAGCCCGCAACAGTGGTAAACTTCGCCGCCGAAACTCACGTCGATCGCTCGATCCTTTTTCCAGAGGAATTCGTCCAGACCAACGTCGTGGGGACGTTCAACTTGCTCGAAGAGGTCCGCCAATATTGGGAAGAGTTGGCGAGTGCGAGCAGAGACGGCTTCCGGTTTTTGCAGGTTTCGACCGACGAGGTATATGGTTCCCTCGCACCGAGCGAACCGTCCTGCGATGAGAACAAAGCCTTCGCGCCCAACAGCCCTTACGCCGCAAGCAAGGCGGCGGCTGATCAGTTTGTCAGGGTCTTTCATCAGACTTACGGAGTCCCAACCCAGATCGCGCGCTGCTGCAACAACTACGGCCCCGGTCAATATCCGGAGAAGCTGATTCCGCTGGTGATACTCAAGGCGCTTCTGGAGCAGCCTCTACCAATTTTTGGCGACGGCAATCAAATTCGCGATTGGCTCTACGTTCGCGATCATTGCCTTGCGCTGATCAAGATTGTCGCGAGCGGACTTCCCGGCGAGGTGTACAACATCAGCGCGAGGGCGGAGCGGACCAATCTGCAGGTGGTCAACGCGATATGCGCGTTGTTGGACGAAACGCGTCCGCGCAAATCCGGGGCCTACGCCAACCTGATTGCGCACGTCACCGACCGGCCCTGTCACGATCGACGGTATGCGCTGGACTCAAGCAAGATTTCCAGTCAACTCGACTGGCGATCTACCGAGAGCTTCGAGTCGGGACTCGAAAAGACCGTGCGCTGGTACCTTGACCACATGGACCAGGTTATGACGGTGGCCAACGGCCGCGCATATAGGGACTGGTTGGCGGTCAACTATGACAAAAGGCATTTCGGGTGAAGGGAATCATTCTCGCGGGTGGTAAAGCGACCCGCCTTTATCCGATCACTCTGTCGGTCAGCAAGCATCTGCTGCCAGTATACGACAAACCGATGATCTATTATCCGTTGGCGACATTGATGCTTGCCAGGATCCGGGAGATTCTGATCATTTCGACGCCCGACGATCTGCCGCAGTACCAACGCCAACTGGGCAATGGATCGCAATGGGGCCTCGATATCCGGTACGCTCAGCAACCCCAACCCGAGGGCCTTGCGCAAGCCTTCTTAATCGGACGAAGCTTTTGCGAGATGGACTCCTGCTGCCTGATACTCGGCGACAATATCTTCTATGGTCACGGTCTCGGCGAAGTTCTCGACCGAACGGCGCGGCGCTCCAGCGGAGCAACGGTTTTCGGGTACCGCGTACATGATCCTGAACGATACGGCATCATCGAGTTCGATGACGCGGGAGGGGTGCTGTCCGTCGAGGAGAAGCCCGCGGCTCCGAAGTCAAACTACGCGATGGTGGGGCTCTACTTCTGCGATCGACAGGTCGTTGAGATCGCTGGCCACATTCGACCATCGGCGCGAGGCGAACTCGAAATCACTGATGTGATTCGCGACTACCTGAGACGAGGTCAGCTGACGGTGGAAAAGCTTGGGCGCGGAATAGCCTGGCTTGACGCCGGAACCCACGACTCACTGCTCGAGGCCAGCAACTTCATCGAGACCATCGAGCGGCGGCAAGGACTCAAGGTGGCTTGTCCTGAGGAGATCGCCTACGCGTTAGGCTATATCACCAGCGAGCAGTTGATGAGTCGCAGTGAAGAACTGGGAAACAGTGAGTATGGCCGCTATCTGAGGAACCTGGTCACGGGATAGAGGGTTCCAGCTTGAAACGGATAGAAACCGAGCTGCCCGGCGTCTTCATAATTGAGCCCCAAATCTTTGAAGACTCACGAGGCTGTTTCTTCGAGACTTATCATCAGAAAAAGTTTGCCGCACTCGGGATCGGAACCGTATTCGTTCAGGAAAATCACTCCGTAACCAACGGAGAGATTCTTCGGGGGCTGCACTACCAGCTCTCGCACCCGCAGGCAAAACTGTGTCGGGTCATCCGCGGCGAAGTCTTTGACGTTGCGGTGGATATCAGAGTTGGTTCAGGAACCTTTGGCCGCTGGGTCGGTGTAGTGCTGTCGGCTGACAACAAGCGGCAGTTGTTCATTCCTCGCGGCTTCGCCCATGGTTTTATAGTTCGTTCGGAAGTGGCCGAATTCATCTACAGGTGCGATGATTTTTACCACCCAGAGGATGAAGGCGGGGTTCTTTGGAACGACCCTCAGCTTGCGATCACTTGGGGTAACGCCAATCCTCGACTGGCCGAGAGAGACGCGGGATTCCCGCCGCTTTCTGAGATAAGCCCTGACCGACTTCCGACCTATGTGGAAAACGCAAAATAAGGCACCGACTCGACAGCCCGCCACGCAGGTGGCGTAGTTTCTGCCGTCTCCGCTTTCTGTTCTAATAGCGAGGTGGCCAAAGAAGATCATTCGGTCGCCCAGCCTGTCGAATCGAAAGCGCCGGACCAGGTTGAGCCTGAACAGTCTCCCAACCGCACGGCGGAGGTCGCGCGCAACGCGGCGCTACCTGTCCAGGATTCAATGCTAATCGGGTCTAACGAGTTCCTGAACCGCGAGATCTCGTTACTCGAGACTGAACGCGACGGACTGCTGCAGGAGCTGAATCAGATTCAGCACAGCTATGGTTGGAAGGTTATCGAGAGATACCGGGGGTGGCTGGCGCGGATGCGTGATCGGCATACCTCCTTCAGCCGTTGTTATGAGGCGGTCTCGATTTGGCTGCTGGATCGAGTCGTGGGACCTGCGGAGCAAGACGAGCGAAGAAAGTACCAGCTCTGGATCGAGCGACATCAACTGGGCTCCGAACGCATTGCAGAGATTAGAGCCGCGACGGCAACTCTTCCGTATAAGCCTTTGGTCAGCGTGGTCATCCTTGTTGACCGCGAAGCAGTCGGAGGTTGGCTAACCAGGTCGATTGAGTCGGTCCAGGCGCAACTGTATGACCGCTGGGATCTCTGCATTGAGGCGAAGCACGATATCGAAGACGGTGTCATGGCGCTGCTCGACCGCCACGCTGTCAACAACCCCCGCATCAAGGTCAAGCGCGCTCCAAAAGATCACGGCGCCGCCGAAGCGTGGGGGTCTCGACCTGGCTTTGTGATCGGAGAGTTCGTCGTTTTCCTCGACCAGCATAGCGAACTAAGCAACGACTCGCTCTTCGAAGTGGTGAACTGGCTCAACCGGAATTGGCTAACCGATCTGATCTATTGGGACGAAGACAAGCTAGAAGTCGATGGATCCAGAATCGAGCCATTTTTCAAACCCGATTGGAATCCGGACCTGCTGCTTTCGATGAACTATTTGGGCCCGTCCTTCGCGATCAGGAAGACTCTTGTTGAGAAAGTCGCAGGCGTTCCGCTGCAGTTCGAGGCCGGCCGGCTTTACGACTTGGTGCTCCGCGCCGTCGAGCGTACGAACCGGATCGATCACATCCCCAAGGTCCTCCATCATCGGAGGAAGCTCGCTGACTCAGCGGCGACGCAAGCCGAGATCTCGTCCCACGACCGCTACGACGGTGCGCACGCCATCGAAGAAGCACTGCAGCGGCGCGCGTTACGAGGAAGCGCAACAACCTCCGGTCCAGGGCGCTATCTGGTGAGATACGAGATCCGCGGCGAGCCACTGGTATCGATTTTGATCCCGACAAAAGACAGATGCGAGTTGCTTCGCCAATGTCTGACCAGTATTGAGCAAAAAACCGACTACCGTAACTATGAGATCATCGTGCTGGACAACGACAGCTCTGCTCCCGAAACCCTGGAATTCTTCGAACAGATCGCTCAACGGGCGAGAGTCTATCGCTGCCCGGGACGTTTCAATTTCTCCGCCATCAACAACCGCGGCGCCAAAGAAGCAAGCGGTGAGTTTCTGCTTTTTCTGAACAACGACACCGAAGTGATCCGCCGTGACTGGATGAATGCCATGATCGAGCACGCGCAGCGACCAGAGGTAGGCGCAGTCGGTGCCAAACTGCTCTTCACGGATGGACGAATCCAGCACGCGGGCATCGTCCTCGGCATTGGCGGGCTCGCAGGCCACGCTTTTAGATTCAGACGCGATAGCGCCCCTGATTGCCTTGGGCTTACCGAAGTAGTTCGCGATTGCAGCGCAGTGACCGCCGCCTGCCTAATGATGCGACGCAGGCTATTCAACGAGGTCCAAGGTTTTGACGAGAACCTACCGGTTGACTTCAACGACGTGGATCTCTGCCTTCGGTTAAGAGAGCGTGGCTACCTGATCGTCTTTCAACCGCTCGCCCTTCTCCGCCATCATGAAAACGCCACCCGGGGTCAACTCCGTCGTGCCGAGAATGAGGATCTGTTTTTGAAGCGCTGGGCAGCTTGTTTGAAAAAAGGAGATCCGTACTACAATCGCAACCTAACCCTGGCGAGCGAAGATTGGAGCGTGTCCCACTAGTGTGCTGTCCCATAGAAACAAAGGCGCTGGATCTGATTGAGGTGAATCGGCTCGTAAGATAGATGTCCAAGTCATTCCCGGACACGAATCTGCCGAGCAAATCGCCGGATGACGAAGCGCGCTTCATCCAATTGTCGATGGCTGCGAATCATGCGAACGTCCTATTGCGAGCTTGTAGGCCACATCTCGTCGAACGCGAGGGCCAGCTGCGCGCGCCATGAGGGCAGCGTCGCGCCGAAGGTTCGGGTCATCTTCCCGGAAGATAGCACCGAGTAGCGTGGGCGTGTCGCGGGACTTGGAAAATCCGCACTGCTCACTGGAATGAGTCGTTTAACACGAAGTGGCGGCAGGCCGCGCGCGGCGGCGCGGCGACCGTAGAGCGCGATGATCTCCTCTGCAAAACCGAATCGACTCGTGTGATCCTTGCCGCAAACGTGATAGGTGCCACTCGCTTCGGCGATTCCCTCGACAATGCTTCGTCTGCCGCCTGATGACACCCGTGCCACGATTTCGGCGGTCGCTTCGGCGATTACCTTGCTGCAGTTCGGCTTGCCGATCTGATCGTCGACTACCTTCAACTCCTCGCGCTCGCGCGCCAGGTTGACGATGGTGCTGATAAAATTCTTCCCTCGAGCGCCGAACACCCAACTGGTGCGCAGGATCAGGTGAGGCGCGTCGACGGCAGCGATAGCCTTCTCACCCGCCAGCTTGGTTTTCCCGTACACGTTGAGCGGATCGGGCGCGTCATCCTCGCTATAGGGCCGCCGGATGGAGCCCGAGAAGACGTAGTCGGTTGAATAGTGGATGAGCGCGGCATGTGCGCGATGGGCCTCTTGCGCCATGACTGCGGGCGCATGGCCATTCACCTTCATCGCAAGATCGGGCTCGGCCTCGGCGGGATCGACCTGCGTGTAAGCTGCCGCGTTGACGATTAGGTCGGGATGCACACTTCGAACAGTTCGACGAATCGCGTCTTCGTCAACAAGGTCGAGTACGGACCGGTTGGTCGCAACGATATCGCCCAACGGAGCCAAGGCACTCCGCAACTCCCAGCCAATCTGGCCGGCTGCGCCTATGAGGAGGATCTTGATGCTAACCTCCGAAGAGTTTCTAGATTCGGGTAGATTTAAGCATGATGCTTCGCTGAGTTCGTTGCTCTCTGACTGCAAGGGATGGACACCCCGGCCATAGTTCGGCCTTCACTAGGGTTTGATCCTGCCTTCATAGCTATCGATGACTGTGTTTAGGGGCCCACACATTTTGATTTCGCCATGTTCGAGCCATAGCCCCCGATCACATAGCTCACGCAGGACCGCCGTGCCGTGTGAAACGCAGACGAGTGTCTTACCCGTTCCCTTCAAACGCCTGATCTCGTCAATACATTTGCGCTGGAATTCCTGATCTCCGACCGAAAGCACTTCGTCGATTAGCAGGATGTCGGGATTGACCCGCACCGCTACGGAAAAGGCCAACCGCAAGATCATTCCACTTGAATAGGTACGCAGCGGCTCATCGATGAAGTCCTTGATCCCTGAGAACTCAACTATCGAATCGAATTGCTCGTAGGTCTTCCTGCGCGACAACCCCAGCAACGACGCATTCAGAACCAAATTTTCCGCACCCGTCAGATCGGGATGAAAGCCGGCACCGAGTTCCATCAACGCCGCCATCGTTCCGCGCACCTCTACCCGCCCGGAATCGGGCACCGAGACGCCGGTAGCAAGCCGCAGCAGAGTGCTCTTTCCCGCCCCGTTTGCACCCACCACCGCGAGGCTTTCTCCTGACCGCAACTCGAATGATACATCCTTGAGTGCCGAGAACCGTTCCGCCGGTACGCGCGTGATCCACGAGGTCAATCGATGCCGCAGGAGCGAGCGGCTCGCATTGCGCAAGTAGCTTTTGTTGACGCGCTCGAATCTGATCACACAATCGGCAGGTTTCAACTTGCCGAGTTCATCCTGGCGCTGATTGTCCACTTGGACGGCAACTGCGCCAAGGTTGCTTTGGATGGCCATCTTCTACAGGTAATCCGCGAAGTCGCGCTCCAGCCGTCTAAATACCACGAACCCCATCGCGAGGAGGACTATCGAAACCGCGCTCAATTGCAGAACCAAATTCGCAGACGGCGAGACCCCATCGATTAGCACCCGGCGTCCCGCTACCGCGACCGCCGCAATCGGATTAAGCATGAAGAATTGCTGGTACCGGCGGGGAACCATCTCGAGAGAATAAAATACCGGCACTACCCAGAACATCACTAGCCCCGAAGCCTCTACCAAGTAACGAACGTCCCGATAGTAAATATCAAGCGCCGCCGTCATCAGCGACAGTCCACATAGGGCCACGACTTCCATCCCCCAAATCGCGGGCAGCCAGAGCCAGTACCAATTGACCTTGTGCCCGAATATCAGCAGGAGCAATATCAGCAACGTGATTTGAATAAGGAAGTGAAGCGAGCTCGAGAGCACCGACGCGATCGGAAAGACAGCGCGCGGACATTGGACTCGCTTGACCAGGGTCTGGTTATCCAGCAACGAGGTCGAGCCGGCATTCGACGCCAGGCTGTAGAAGTTGAATGGGACCAGGGCGCAAAGCACGAACAAGGCGAAATGGTGGATCGGATTATTGAAGATACGCGTGAACACAAATGTCAAAATGCCCATCATGAGGAGCGGATTGACCACCGACCAGGCAATTCCCAGCGACATATTTCGGTAGCGAATCCTGAAGTCCTTGAGCACCAGATTCTGAATCAGGAAGATGAGATTGCTATTCAGCATACCTCTTGCGTCCGCCGCGCAGCGATCGAGAATCTTACTTACAACCGTGTCGTGTATCTACCCGCGAGGGCGGCTACTCATTTTTAACGGGCCGGCAGGGTCCACGCGCATCGGTCCAATGCAAATCGATATTTCCCTGCTATCGACGCCCCTCGCTGGCGCCTTCGCCAGGGTGGCCACTAATGACCGCTGAATCCTCCGCGCGCCCGCTTAGGATCGGCATTGTCACCGATTCGATGCACGAGCGGATTGTCAACGGCGAAGTCCGAATCGCCAACGGTGGCGTCGGCGTTTATATCTATCAACTGATCCGACACTTGCTGACGGTGGATTCCGTCAACGAATACTTCCTGATTCGATTCGGTCGCGGCCTCCTCGACGTTTATCAGAGTCCCCGCGCACATAATGTTTTCATGCCCGCCCGGAAGATCGATCGAGCACTGGCCCTGTTGGGCGGTCCTTATTCGCGGCCGGTCCGCGAGTTCAATCTCGACCTGATTCACTTCCCGAACCTGTTCGGCGGCTCCTCACTGCCCGTATCGATAAGACAGGTGGCGACGCTGCACGATCTGACGCCGCTGCTGTTCCCCGCAATGCATCCGCGGCATCGCGTTTGGGCTAATCGCATTTTGACGCGCCGGACGCTAAAGCGCACAAATCGCATAATCGTTCCATCGCGCGCGACGGGGCGCGATCTGGTGGCGGCCGACCTCGCGTCCGAAGATAGAATCGTGTGCATACCACATGGCGTCAATCCGATATTCCGACAGACGGAAGCGACTTCGGAGTTCGCAGAGCGCTATCAGATCGCTAAGCCGTTCATTTTGTCAGTCGGGGTTTTGGAGCCTCGGAAGAACCATCTGATACTGCTCGAGGTGATTCGCGCCCTGCATCTGCGGGGCCATCGCCTGGAACTGGTCATCATCGGCCGCCCGGGTTGGCGATGGAAGAACCCGCTCACAATGGCGAAGTATCGGGACCTTCGACCGTGGGTGAAGGTTCTAACCGATGTGCCAGACACCTCTCTAGTGGAGTTTTACAACCGCGCCGAGCTCTTCATTTATCCCTCGTTTTACGAGGGATTCGGCCTTCCGATCCTGGAGGCGATGGCGTGCGGGACGCCGGTGATCGCGTCGAACGTCTCTTCGATGCCGGAAGTCGGCGGTCCGGCAGCGTTGTTTGCAGACCCCACCGATCCTCGAGAATTTGTGTCGCAGGCGTTGCGACTGCTCGAAGAAAAAGATCTGCGCCGGCGGGTCGTTGATGCGGGCCTAAGGCATGCCCGTCAATTCACTTGGGCGGCTACAGCGCGTGCGACCTTGGAAATGTATAGAAATGTTTGTGAATCGGTGTCGGAAAACGCGCTATTTGGACTCCCGCAATCAAGAGCAACCAATGACCAATTGCCCACGTCAGGCAGCGCTCGTGATCGTCCGATAGGCTTCCTCGATTTGAGCCATCGAAGCCTCGATACCGATTCCTTCCGCTTGCTCGCGAAACCAGCCATAGGTGCGTGAAACGAGGTCCGGACCTGCACGATGGATTTTGACGATTTGGTCCGCGAGCATTGAGGGCTCTGCGCTCGATGAAACGAACCCGTTCACGTTTTCAACGATCAAGCTGGTCGCTGCGTTGTCGGCGCCTCGGACCACTATCGCGGGAGTGCCTCGAGCGATCGCCTCGATTACTACCGAGCCGTAGCCTTCCCGCTGCGACGGAAGTATCAGGCACATGGCGCGGCCGATCGCCTCGTCGACTTCACGCCACGGAACGATTCCCTGACAGCGAACGACGTCTTCAAGTCCTAACCGGTTAACCTCTGCTATCACTCTGACGCGTTCCGGACCGTCGCCAAAAATCAGCGCTCGAAGGCCGGGAATCTGTTGCCGCGCCAGATCGATGGCCGCCGGGATCGCGATCACATGTTTTTCAGGAATGTGCCGTCCGGCGAAGACCACCAGCGGCTCTCTTCTAAGCTGGAGGTGAGTCGTTCGCGGCGGCTCGCTAGTCGATAGTCCCTTGAGAATCACCAACCTTCTTCGGTAGCCGCTCTGTCGCAGCGATTTCGCGCTGAGCTCGGAGAGAGTAAACGCGCTAGTGGTTAGTCGAATACAGAGGCGTTGCACGGCCGCGCCGATTCGTCCGCCGATTCTTCCGAGATAGCGCTGCCAGTATTCGTCCGACCATACTTCGATCCAGTCGGTCACGATTGGAGGTCCGCCGAGCACGCGAACAATCGCGCATGAGACCATCGGGAAGTAGGGGAAACTGCAAGTCTGTACGATGTCGTAGCGATGACGATTACGGAGCAGATGGGCCAATACGCCCATGCCGAAACGAAGAGGCGGCAAGATGCGCCGCCGGCCAGAGGCCGTGTACAAATCGCGCCCGCAATTTAGCGCGACCAACTTCACGCCTTGGGGCGTGTCCGGCGACTCATGGGCGGTCCATTGTGTGCGCGTTAGATAAGTAACTTCGTGGTTGCGCGCCAGGCGCTCCGTAACGTCGCGATAGAACCGCTCGAAGCCGCCAATTGTGTGCGGATAGAGGCAATCGTATACGAAAAGGATGCGCAACGGAGTCAGTCGGAACTGTGAGCGGCACCCGTTTCATCGAGGGCTTCGGCCACGATCGGCGGAGCATCATCAGCATCGGATGGGAACATGCCGAGCAGGCTCAGGAAGAACGAAGCAAAATTGATCTGCGCGCCGATGATCATCAGCGTCGAGGCCTGGGTTGCGGGACGGATCGCGTTGAGCGCGCCCATCCCGCTACGCAGCCATCCGATAAGGATTCTGGTGTCGATCACGAATCCGGTGAGTAACAGGACAGTTCCCAGGATGAGGCCGCGCTCGAGGCTGAAGTGGCGGCGGAAGGCTTCAAGGATGCGATCGGGTGCGTACAGCCGCGCAGCATGACAGTAAGCCTTGGCGAACAGGCCGGTCATCACCGCCTGAAAGCCTAGAATCGTTAGCAGACTGCCGAGGATCATGTAGTGATAGTCGAATTGCACCTCGGCTACTGCTGCGGGACCACCGCCGAGCAATATCAGGGGAATCAGGCCGAGCAGCATGCACGCCACTCCGGGAATCACGAATAGATAGTCAGGAGACAGCAGCAGCATATATCGCAGATGGCGCCATCCGTCTCGGAATGCTCTTAGGTGCGGTCCGTGACTGATTCTGCCATCGGGACGCAGTATTATGCGGACGTCGGAGATGCGCATCCCGGCCAGCATGCCCTTGATCACCATCTCGGAAGCGAGCTCCATTCCGCCCGAGGTCAGCCGCATTCGCTGAAAGGCATCTTTGGTGAAGGCGCGCATCCCACAATGAGGGTCGGAGACGCGGCCGCGAAAAAACAGCTTCAGGACCCCCGAGAACACCCGATTTCCGATGTGATGCAGCATCGTCATCGCGCCGGGCTCAATGCCTTCGTGCAGCCGCGAACCCATCACGAGGTCGTCGCCCGCGCGCAGCCGATCAACGAAACGCTGCAGGTCGGACAAGTCATACGACGCGTCGGCGTCGGCCATTATGATCAAGCGCCCGCGCGCTTCTTCGACCCCACGTCGCACGGCGTTTCCATATCCTCGACGGGACTCGTCAACGACTCGCGCGCCAGCACGGCGCGCAACCTCCGCCGAGCCATCATCGGAACCATTGTCGACCACGACAACTTCGCCGGCGATTCGCAGATTTTTCATAGTTTCCAGCGCCTTGACGACGCAGGTACCGACCGTGTCCGCTTCATTCAGGCAGGGCAGGACAATCGACAGCTCACACTCCGTGGCGGCCGGAGCAATAGGCGGGGCCAGACTAACGACGGTGGAACTCATAAGATGCTTCGGCTACGCTTCGCCCGCCAAAGGCCTACGAAAATATCACAAAACCCTACCACTGAGGATCGCATTCCAGCTCGGTAGCCGAAGGACGCTAGCGAAACGCTCGCCAGGCGTCCAGCGCCGGCCTGTGAAACAGCTGCGGGTAGCGCAACGCGGCCGGAATCGCAATCGCAGCCCCGAACAACACAAGGACCGCACATAGTGCGTGCTGATAGCGACCTGCCCGTCGCATCGCCTCGACAGTCCCGAGCGCGAGCCAGGGCAAGAATGCCACCCAGTATCGGGGGCCGTAGCAATATCCCGCTCCAAACCCGATCGAGCTCAACACGATTAAGTAGAGAAACAGCGGAAGAGCCATCGTACGCACCAACCGCGAGTCCTCGGACAGCGACAGAGATGAGCGAGCGCACGCGAGAAATCCGAAGATCGTCCACGGCGCGTATGGTAGCAGGCCTTCGACGGGATCCAGCAGTGTATCTGCGAGTTGACGGAACTGAAATGACGGCTCCAGGCCCAAAACTAGAAATCTTCGATGCAGCCAGAAGTTGCTCGCCAAAATTTCCAAGGCGGGGAGCCCTAGCACCAGGGCGATCTTGATTGCGTCCTTCCAGCGCTTCTCGCGGATCTCCTCCACGAAGAAGCCAGCCCCGACCAGAGCGAACCCGGGCTTCATGATGGCGGCCGCGGCTGCAGCCACCGCGGCCAGGATCGGCAGATCCGACACGAACGCCCACAAGCCGAGGATGAGAGCCAGACCGATGGTCGATTCCGCGAAGTACGAACGCGAATATGCGAGCCATGGGCTCGCCGCAAACAATATCGAAGCCGCGAGCATCGACCAACCGCGACCCATTCCGACCTGCCGACCGACAAGATAGGTTGCCACGATGCCGAACCATGCGACTAGCATCAGGACGAATCCGACGTCGGGCTCGACCTCGCGGGCACGAGGCTCCATTGGCGCTACAGACAATGCCATCAAGAGCGGAAATCCCGCGGGATGGATTGGAATTTCATAACCTTCAGGCGAGAGCGCCAATTCCGGTTCCGGATGTCTATGCCAAATGCTGTCCTTCGCTGTGCCTACCCCGCGATAGCCGTTGATCCGGCTGAGGACAGTCGTCTGGCGGGCGAGTATGGCTCCGCGCCACGTTACTCCGGCCTCAGGTCCGCCTTGCTCGGCATCGTCGTAGAGCGTTTGTACCCGGAGGTTGTGGTTGAGCAGCAGGCTGTTGATCATAACGAGGTAGTGCGGCTCGTCGCCGGCCACTGCGCGCTGTTCGACCACGAAGAAGCCGTGCCCGGGAAGATACTCGACGCGCGTCACCAGCCACGTCCCCAGCAGGGTAAGACAGATGAACACTGCGACGACGGCGCTCTTACTCGCTTCGCGGTCTTTAAAAAATTTTCTCAGGGCGTCCCGGCCAGGTGCGTCGATACTGTACCGCCAATCCAGATACGTCAGCGCGACCAAGACGACTAATACTTCCGCAACGACATGAAAGTTCAAGA
The DNA here is from genome assembly GCA_963789715.1 of Binataceae bacterium (SeqCode). Taxonomy (GTDB): domain Bacteria; phylum Desulfobacterota; class Binatia; order Binatales; family Binataceae; genus Binatus. Next base: position 112,099 of record CAWBLQ010000006.1, read on the forward strand.
CATCGCTCAATAACGATTCTTCGGGCGGTGACAACGCGCTTTCCACGCCGCTCATTGCCTGCCATGCCATCAAGCCCGACCCCGACCGGTGGGTGATATGTGATAATTCGAGCTGCCGCGAACCAGGCGGTGGAGCACCAGAAATCCTGCGCAGCGTGAGGTTTCGGAAGAACGCGCGGCCGGCTGACATCGCGCGTAAGCCGCATGCGATTTGGACCGGCTCGGCGTTATCGACCTTGAAAAAGGCTTCCATCGGCGCCCAATCCCGGTCGCTCTGAATTGCGATTGTCACCCAACGGGGACCCCGAATTCTGATAGCCGCTTTGGTAACGCCCCAAATTATAGCCGCTCTAGAATCCTCGGTTTTCACCTCGGCGCGCAGGTAGTACCATCCGGGCTGCGCGAGGTTTACTGTCTGATGATAGTACAGGTCGCCGTAGTAGGCTTTGACCGTCGCGACTTCCAACGTCGGTGTGTTTTGAATATGCGACCACCTAAGGGACCCGGGCGGCGCTCCTGGCGTCATCCCCCAATGCTCTGGCGTGTCGCCCGAGCCCGCGCGGAGATCGCCATTGAGCAGCAGGTTATGCTCCGCTGCGAAACTCGGGACCGCGACTAAAGCGCTGAGGCTCAGAGAAAGAAGAGCAATATGAATCGCTCTGATCACGCTGATTTCAAACCATGCAGCGCAAAAGAAGGGCGCGCGCCGCGCACAGCCCTATCTCCCATGCTGCAGACGGAAGGCACACCATAAGCTTTTTGAGACCTTAATCGCAAAGGTGCGGATTCGCAGACCGAACGCCCGCTTGACTATCTAACTAGTGGACGCATGAATACCTTCGCCTGCGTAGTGCCAGCGCCAAGTTGGTCTAAGCTGCCCATCGCAGGGTCGAAAAGGTCAGATGGTCGCGCTGGCTGCAGGCCTTCGGAACTCAAGCCCGCTCAATTTCGCGGGGGAAAACGTTCAGAATCGTTCCTCTCGTAACGTGCCAGAGGTAGCGTCAACTCGCAGAACTACTAAACTAACACCGTCGGTCTCTCCTCCCCCGGAAACCGATGGCACGCTTGGCCACATGCCCTCATGGTGAAGTCAACGCGTGCCTTTCTATTTTTGACTTGCCCCGCGGTCTACTGACACTGTGTCGATGAAAAGCGAGAGACTCGCTATCGGTGGGGAGGACCAACCTCTAGAAAAACTTGCCGGAGCTCCTTAAGGACATCGAAGGCATTATGGTAGTACTACCGCCGTACCAGCTGCGACTCTTTCAAGACAGAACGAGGATGGCATGCGAACACTCGTTACCGGAGCTACCGGACTCGTCGGAAAGCACCTACTCTGCAGGATCGAGAATTCTGTCGTCCTGAGTCGACGGCCGGACGAAGCCGGGCGTCGGCTCGGCAACGTTGAGGTACACGCGTGGAACCCGGAAGCCGGCCCTGTGCCGATCGAGGCGCTGCGCGGCGTCGAAGTCGTCTTCAACCTTGCGGGCGAGCCGATTTTCGAGGGACGCTGGACTGACGAGAAGAAGCGCCGAATCCGGGACAGCCGCGTCGTAGGCACGCGCAACCTGGTCAGCGGGATCGCGGCGCTGGAGACCCGGCCAAAAGTGCTCGTGTCAGCGTCCGCTGTTGGCTATTACGGCGACCGAGGTGACGAAGAGCTTGATGAACGCTCAAGCTCCGGCCATGGCTTTCTCTCCGAAGTCTGCGTGGATTGGGAACGCGAAGCGATGGCGGCAGAGCAGCTTGGTATCCGCGTGGTTTGCGTGCGCATCGGAATCGTTCTGGCTCCTGACGGCGGGGCGCTGGCCGCGATGCTAACGCCCTTTCGGATGGGGATTGGCGGCCGGCTCGGCAACGGCCGGCAGTGGATGCCATGGGTCCATATCAGGGACGTGGCTGGAGTGATGCTGCATGCGAGTCGGAACGACGCGATCCGTGGGCCTATGAACGCGGTCGCGCCACGCCCGGTCACAAACGGCGATTTCACGCGCGCGCTTGCGCATGCAGTCCACCGACCAGCCGTACTCCCGCTGCCGCGCGTAGCGCTTCGCCTCGCGTTAGGAGAAGTGAGCAACGTGTTGATCGCGTCGCAGAGGGTCTTTCCAAGGGTGGCCGAGCACAGCGGCTATATCTTCGAGCATTCCGGGCTCGCCGACGCGCTAGACAATGTGATGACCTCGATGGCGCAGTCCTCGCGCGCGTGAATCGCCCACTATCAAACGTTCCCTTTATTCGCTGCTAGAATCTCCGCCGATCGAGTCAAGAGCGGCAATCATTTCGGATGGAAGTTGTAGTGTTGCTGCTCTGAGATTCTCGCGAAGATGCTTGATCGAAGATGTACCAGGGATCAGCAGAATGTTGGGAGAGCGACGAAGCAGCCAGGCAAGCGCGATCTGCATTGGGCTAGCTTGCAGGGCCGCCGCAGCTGCGTCAAGCGCCGATGACTGCAACGGACTGAAGCCTCCCAGCGGAAAGAACGGCACGTAGGCTATGCCACGACGTGCAAGGTCATCGACCAAGCCGTCGTCCTGCCGGTTCGCGATGTTGTACAGGTTCTGCACGCACACGACGTCTGTGATCGCCCGCGCCTCGGCCACCTGGGCGGCCGTGACGTTGCTCAGGCCGATGTGGCGGATCAGCCCCATGCGTTGAAGCTCGGCCAGCACCGTCACTTGCTCGGCGATGGACCCTTCCTCGGGGCCGTGGCCCGACCCCATCACGCGGTAGTTTACGATGTCGAGCGCGTCCACGCCCAGGTTCCGCAGGTTATCGTGGACGGCATCAGTCAGCTCCTTACCCGAAATTGCGCGAAGCCACGACTTATCCTCTCCCCGCCGACCACCTACTTTGGTGACTATCACCAGTCCATCTGGATAGGGATGAAGCGCCCGTTTGATGATCTGGTTGGTCACGTGCGGACCGTAATAATCGCTCGTATCGATGTGATTGATCCCGGCCGCAACAGCCTCCCGCAGAACAGCTATTGCCGCGTCAATATCACGCGGCGGTCCCCACACCTGCGGACCTGCAAGTTGCATGGCACCATAGCCCATTCGATTGAGACTTATTGAAGTACCCGTAGGTGTGAAGCTGCCGCCAAGGTCTATCTGTTTCGTCATTTCGTATCTCCTACGTACACCAACTGCGGCGATCGACTTACTGCCGTCGATGAAGAAAACCTAATCGCGAAACGCGGGAATCACTTCCTCTGCGAATGCCTGCACCTCATCCTCCACGATCATCGGCCATATCTGCATGAAGATGAAATGAGTTACTCCCGCTTTCCGAAAGCCGTCGATCTTGTCGATACACTCCTGCTTGTTGCCGATGATTATTCGATCGCGCGCTTTTTCCGGCGTCGTTTGAGCCATCATCGAGATCAGCCCGGTCAGCATTTCCTCGCGCTGCTTGGGCGGGTTGTAGGACATCGCGAGCGCCAGCGTCTTTTCGATTTGATCGGCGTCGCGACCGACCGTATCGGCATGACGTTCGATCACCCCGATGAGGCGCTTCATTTCGGGGGCGTCGGCATTGCCCATGTTCCACATATCGGCATGCTTCGCGACGATTTTGAGCAAAACGCGCTCGCCGTGTCCGCCAATCATCAGCGGAACATTTTTCTGAATCGGCTTCGGATTACATACCGCATCGACGACGTTGTAATGCTTGCCCTTCAGCGTCGTTTTGTCCTGGGTAAACATGCTCTTGATGATTTGGCATGACTCGTCGAGCGCTTCGAGCCGTTGCGGGACAGTTTTGAAATCGAAGCCGAGGCTATTGTGCTCGAGCTCGAACCATCCCGCGCCCAGCCCGAGGTTGAGGCGTCCTCCGCAAATCTGGTCGAGCGTCGCTCCCATCTTCGCGGTCAGACACGGATTGCGATAGGTGTTGCCGTGGACCAGCGCGCCGATACGCGCGTGCTTGGTATGCTGGCTGAGTGCGCCGAGCAGCGTCCAGCTCTCCATGCATGGTCCGCTCGGGTCGGGCACGAAGATAGGATAGAAGTGGTCGAAGGCCCACAGCGAATCGTAGCCCCATGCGTCGACCTTTTGCCAGAAGTCGCGCATCCGCTCCCAGGTGACGTCCTGCTGGCCGGTTTGAATTCCGAAACGAATCGGGTGCGTCGACATAGCAGTTCTCCTTGCTTCCTTCTCTCTTGATTGTCTCTTGTCCTCTACCGATAATCAAATATCGCGGAAGAATCAGAGTATCGAGATTGAAGCGGGCTTGCGGAACAAGCGAGTTGTGGTTTGAGGAGGCTGGTCGGACGTAAGTCTGGCAGTCGCCGCAAAGTTACCCGCGATGGTTAGGGGAATGCGTGGACGATGAGTCACCCACTCGCTTGAGTTATCGCGTTGATGAAGGCGCCGGAATCCGCAACGGAGCCGAAGACGCCGCCTTGCATCTTGATCATTTTGATGGCCGCTTGATGGTTTCCGAAGTCTGTCGCGCCGCAGCAGTCAGACAGAAGCAGACATTCGAAACCCCGATCGTTAGCTTCCCGCATCGTGGTGTGCACGCACACGTCGGTGGTGATGCCTGTGAATACGATGTTCCGAATCTCTGAGCGGCGGAGAATCAGCTCGAGATCGGTTGCGTAGAAGCCACCCTTGCCCGGTTTGTCAATGATTGTCTCCCACGGTAACGGCGAAAGTTCAGGGATAATTTGCCAGCCTGCTTCGCCGCGCACGAGAATCCGTCCGTTCGGGCCTTGGTCACCTATCCCGGCACCGATGCGGCGGCTTCGCCATTGTTTGTTTCGCGGCAGGTCCGAGAGGTCGCTCCGATGTCCTTCGCGGGTGTGTAGAACGTGACATCCCCATGACCTCGCGGCGGCAAGTGCTATGCGAAGCGGTTCGATGGCTGCCCGGGTGAGGGAAATATCATAGCCCATCTTATCCACGTAACCGCCTTCGCCGCAAAAATCGAACTGCATGTCTATAACTATCAAAGCGGTATTTGCAGGTCGCAGGTCGCCATCAAATGGATAATCGTATGGGTCTCCCTTGACAAACATCGTGACTCCTCCTTTCGACGCCGAGGGAACAACAGGCCCGAGTAGATCTTGGTCTTCCGGTATACTTGAACGCAATTGTGGCCGAAGCATTCGGATCGATCCCAACTCGGAATCCATCTTCTTCGCCACATGCAGTCTAACCGGGATAGATTCTGCGTCGGGCTGTACCAAGCGGGCAACCTCTGGCAAACGACCCTTGGGCACTGCGCAACCCTATGTCGAGCGTGACTACATCCCGGCGGATCGTCCGAAAGAGATCGATTGTCTGCGCGACGGTCGCGGTTTCCGCCACCACCTGACATCCACCGCACTCGAGATGATTGCGTATGATATCGCGCGTGCTCTCCGAGCTGTTCGCAATGAGCCCTCGTACCGCCATCACGGGCCCCTCCTTGGACGAGCACTGCACCAGCCCAGTCCCCAAGGCGTTCACGGCGACCAGTAACTATTCAGCAAGCCCCGGGCCAAGAATTGTGCGTTTCGAAAGCAATCGTCCGATCTTCACTAATTCATCGCTATTCGGCGCCGCCTCGTCCGTCACAGCAATACAATATTTGATCGTCGTTATACGAGAGCGATTTGTTGCATCGCGGTGACATTAGTTTCAACAGCAAGTGTCCTGATTTTGTGAATTAGAGCACTATCCGCTGCGTCGCTTGCGACCCCGCTATATGACCTCAGGCGTTCTCCTGTATTATGCTTCGGAAAGCCGGCGTCGCTGCGCGGCTCTGAAGTATGGAGAGTTCCAAGGGCAGTCTGCCCTACCGGTTGATTTACGAACTGGGCAACGCTTTTGCCAGCCGTCTTGAGCTTGTCCCGCTGATCGAACTGGTAACGAGCAAGTGCCGCGAAGTGTTGGACGCAGATGGCGTCGCGGTGATGTTGCTCGACGCGGAGCGCCAGGAACTATATTTCCCGTACTTCTCCGATCGCGATCCCAAGGTTGCAGAACGCCTCGGGCGGGTGCGCGTGCCCGTCGGCAAGGGGATAGCGGGCGAGGTCTTCCAGACCGGCCGTTCGGTGAGGATCGACAACGTTTCCCGCGACAGCCACTTCTACTCCGGCGTTGACAAGAAAACCGGCCTCACCACCCGTTCGGTCCTCGCGGCTCCGCTGGTCGCCAATGAATCTCGCCTCGGTGTGATCGAGGCAGTGAACCCGCTGGGGAGGGAAGCGTTCTCGGACAACGATCTGGCCTTGTTGGAGGTGCTGGCGAACAGCGTCGCTCTGGCGATCCACAACGCGGATCGCGTCGGTAGACTAAAGGCTTCCGAGGAAATACTGCGGACGGAGGTCGGTGCGCTTCGGCGCGACCTGGCCCGCCACGAGCTCCTCGACGAAATCATCGGCGTCAGTCCCGAGATGGCCGAAGTCTACCATCTCATGAACAGCGCCGCGGTCTCACCGATCTCGGTGCTGCTTGTGGGTGAGACTGGCTCCGGCAAGGAGCACGTCGCGCGTGCGATCCATCGAATGAGCGCGCGGGCCGACAAGCCGTTCCTCGCGGTCAACTGCGCCGCGCTGTCTGAGCACTTGCTTGAGAGCGAGCTGTTTGGTCATCGTCGCGGCGCCTACACCGGCGCCGACCGCGATCAGCCCGGTTTCTTCCGCGCCGCTTCCGGCGGGATCATTTTTCTCGACGAGATAGGCGAGATGCCGCTCGCGATGCAGCCGACGCTGCTGCGCGTGCTTCAGGACGGAGAGATCATCTCGGTGGGCGATACACGGGCCGAGAAGGTTGACGTGAGGGTATTCTCCGCCACCAACTGCGATCTCAAGGCCGCGGTCGCGGCGGGCAGGTTTCGCGCCGATCTCTACTACCGCCTCGCTGTTTTCCCGATCCAGCTTCCACCGCTGCGCACGCGGCGGCGCGACATCCCATTGCTGGCGGCTCGGTTCCTGGCGATCGCAAGCGAGCGACAGCAGAAGGAGATCAGTGAATTTGATCATGCAGCCCTGGGTCTGCTTGAGAAGTACGATTGGCCGGGCAACATCCGCGAGCTCCAGAATGAGATCGAACGGGCCGTGGTCCTCGCGCCCCGCGGTGAGAGCATAAGCCCGGAACATTTATCCGACGAGCTGCGAGGCGTGGCCGCAGATTCGAAGGCGCAGCCCCGAAAAATTTTCGCGACGCCAGCCGCGAACGGCGCCCTTTTGCGCGAAGCGCGAGCGGGCTTCGAGGCTCGCCACATCGCCGAAGTGCTTGCCGACAATGGTGGCAACGTATCGCGCACCGCAACCGCGCTCGGCATCTCGCGCATCTCGCTTCAGCGTAAGATCAAGGAATACGGGCTGCGCTGACGCCACATGCGAGAGCAGGGGCGTTAGCCCGGTGACCGCGTCTATTCAGCTAGAGAGCACCCTGAACAGTCTGGCCTGGTCAGCGGTGCTTCGTTTTTGAAGCTGCTGCGAAAATGTAGCAGATCAACCTTCTACATCTTGTCCTTCGATGACTGCGCGAGCTTCGCAAGATCCAGCGAATCAGGTCGCTTTTTGGGGGCTTGTGGTCGATTGCGGTAATGGCACGCATTCTGCTCTCTGAAGGGCTAGCAGGTACGACGGGAGGCCAGCGAGACTACCATGTCGGCAAACGCATTGCCGGCTGCGGCTGCGATGCAGAATCTTCGCGCCGAGCCGGCGGCTGCCGCGTGCGAGTGGTTGAGCCTGGAGCATCTTGCGCATGGGGCGGAGCGGGTTGGCGGGATGGTGGTGCGGTCGGCGCAAGTGCGCAAGGTACTGAAAACCATCTCACGCTTGAGCCCGTATAAGGCAACCGTGCTGGTTCACGGCGAGTCCGGCACCGGCAAGGAACTGGTCGCGCGCGCGTTGCATACGCTGGGCTCGGCGCCCGGCGGCCCGTTCGTGACTTTCAATTGCTCCAACCTGGTCGAGTCGCTGGCCGAGTCGCAGCTGTTCGGCCACGTGCGCGGCGCTTTCACCGACGCGCACGAAGATTCGCTCGGCTATTTCCGCTCGGCCAACGGCGGCACCCTGTTCCTGGACGAAATCGGCGAGCTGCCGCTGCGGCTGCAGCCCAAGCTGCTGCGCGCGGTCGAGACTCACGAGATCCAGCCGGTCGGTTCGGCGCGGTCCTACTCAGTTGATATTCGGCTGGTCGCGGCGACCAATCGCGACCTGCGCGCGATGGTGAAGGCGGGCCAATTCCGCAATGACCTCTACTACCGCCTCAACGCCCCGGCAATCCTGGTTCCTCCGCTTCGTGAACGGCGCGAGGCAATTCCGGCCTTCGTCGCTCATTTTATCGAGCACTTCAACCGGCTGTTCGGCAAAGATGTAAAGCTCGTTTCGCGCGCGGCATTGGACGCCTTGTGCGCGAACCCATGGCCAGGTAACGTCCGCGAGCTCGGCCATGCAATCGAGAGCGCGGTCCTGATGACCGAAAGCGACCGTATCGATGTCGACGACCTGCCTTTTCGCCACGACAACGCGGCTGGGCAAGCGTTAGGCGAGCCGGCCGAGGGCCGTGCCAATGGCGCCGCGAAGGAATGGCCGTACTCGCTGGACGCTGTTATCCACGAGGCCTCGAAGCTCGCGCTGATTCGCGCGCTGAATGCGACCGACGGCAATCGCCCTCGCGCAGCCGAACTGCTTGGCATATCGCGCTACACGGTTTACCGGATGCTGAGGCGGTTTGGTTTGGCCGAAGGTCGTACACATAGCACCCTCCCCAAGCCGACCGGAGTTGAGCGCCGCAGCCATAAGGATACCTTCCGGGTCCCGCCGCGTCACCCCTTGCCCATATCGGCAGCCGCTTCGTCCAACACCGCGTAAGCATCTGCGGAGAACCGCGAGTTTGTGCTTACTGCGCATGTTCGCGAAGTTTGTTCGAGCGGAAAGGTCGTCCATCGAAGAGGGGCCCGACTCGAATAAGGTATTGAGCGGCGTAAGCGACGAAAGTCGCGACTCCTCAGCGCATCAACTAGCCGGAACTAGCAGCCGAAGCGACTCTCAGACGATTCCTCACTCGCTCGACGCTGGCGGTAACATGGGCGATCTCTTCGGCGCGCTCCGAAACGCTGCCCGATAAGACTGTGCCAGTAACGTCGGAATCCTTAGCCGCGGTCTTGGTGCCGTGATAGGCGTTCACCGCGGCATTCTTCACGTCCGTCCCGGCCTTCTCCATCGATTCACTAGCCGCGCCAGATCGAGGGACTTGCGCTGCGCCATGGCTCTTATGTTCAGCGGCATTTTAATTCCTCGGTTGGGCCCTGTTTAGAATTGCTTCAATTCAGAGCGTTCTGGCGCATAAAGTCGAGCAGTTGATCTCTCCTAGGCGCGCTCGGCCTTGTCCAAAGCTTTGCTCGGGTCCTGGGTCAGGTCTGCCTTGAGGAACTCAGGGCTCTCGGGAATGGCCATGCGGAAGTCGTCGAGATGCTGGACCTGGGCTCGTAGTTTGGTCGCTTCGATGCCCAGGACATGGCCGCCGCCCGATCGATCTTCGCTCAGGAAATGCAAATGCCAACCTGCGATGTTGACGGTCTTGGCGTACTCGGGCGTCCAGAAACCGACAATCGTCCCGACGATCTCGTGTAACTCGAATTCGGCCTGATTGGCGGCCGCGTCGACCAGGCTGACGCCGGCCTTCTTGCAGACCGCCCGCGTATGCATGAGGCTGAAGAGTCCATCGATACGGACCGCAAAGAACAAGTTGTTCGACGTGCGTAATTGATCGAGCTGCCCGAGAAGATCGTCAATCGAAACGACGCTCGCCAACTCGAGGCTGCGCTCGGGGCGAAAGCTGGTTACGACGGCGAATGGCGTGAGATCGGAGTCGGCCGCCTCGCGAACTGCTCCATCCCCCGGAACTCGCCAGAAACGGCCATCGACGACGACCATCTCGCCGTCGAGATCGGCAAAGGTGCCGAGGCCGAGGTCGCCGTGGCGCTTGAGCTCGCCGACGGTAACGACGCCTTGAGAAATGCCTTCGACCAGCGCGCCCGAGGTGGACACCTGGAAGAGGGTGGCATGCGGAACCTGCAGTTTATCAGCGAGCGCCCGCATGACGATGTGATTGAGAGGTTCGCCGGTGGTCCGCGCCCGCGCTTGCAAGGAGTCGATTAACGACTGAGAGATTTCACAGCTTAAGTTCGGCATGGTCGCTCCATCCCCGCATGGTAGGACAGCTTGCTCAGATGATCACGTCAGGATGCAATTGCTCGCCAACCTCAAACCGGTGCCGAAGAACGACGGAGGCAAGCGCCAGCGTAGCGAGATCGTTGCGTCACGGGTGCAGGCCCCCGGTCAGGGGCGGAGCACGGTGAGCCGGAGCGGACCGGCGTTGGCAGCGGCGTGGCTCCAGCATGTAGTTGCGAGCACCGGAGAAGACGTCGCCGACGTAGCTGGTGACCGCTGTGGCGACGATATCGACGATGACCTCGCCGGTGCCGAGCACCGGGTCGGGCAGCGTCTGGATGGCGAGCGGTGCGCCGAACGCGTTCAGGACAGCGGCTTTCATGGAGACCTCGCGGGAAGCTGATGGCGCGCGACGTAGCAACACTATAGCCGCTGCTCAAAACTCAAGGGAAGTATTCGCGGCCTCTGCATCTGGCTTTTGCAGCGTAGCGAGCGGTGAGCTTGCACAAACCTTTCAGTCGTCAAGGGTCGTCGCGGGGAACCGCCTGCACAAGCCCGCAGGGCGCGGAACTTCCAGCCTTGCGTTGAAAGCCTTCACGGCGCCGCGACACCCGGCTCTATCCTGCGCGGCGCTACGTTTGAGGCGGTCGCTATGTTTCCGCCGCGCTCATGCCGATCTCATCGCCTAAGGCCTCGCGATCGCCGATCTGTCGGGCAAGGAATGCAGCGCTCTTCGGCCTAAGCAGCTCTTCAGCGCAGCGCCTGACGGACATCGAAGGGCCAATGACTAATCGTCAATGACTATTCTCCAGCGAAGTCTCAATTAGGCACTCACAATCCATTTCGAGCTTCACAAAGTATATTGGCTATTCAACTGAGAGACTGCGGTTTCCCTTCTCAAAAACCGCGAACTAGCCATACGACGATTAAAATCACCACGATGGTTCCAAGAGAAATTGGTAGATACATAACAGCCTCGACGGGCCTTCACTTCCGGCGCTTGAGGTTGGTTGGTCCAGCGCAACGTGACCGAAGGCGAGCGGAAGAGCCACCGCTGGGCGGGATCAAATTCGGACTACGATTCCTATGTCGATCCGACTCTTCAAGACTACATTCGGTCTGATGCGAAAAGCCATCGCCAGACGCCGTGTTTGGTTATCAGAATAACGAAGACAGACGACTTGAGCATGTATATCTACCGGCTGACTGATATGGTCAGTGATCCATCACAGTATAGCAACTGAAATACCAAGGAGACATTTGATATGACAATAAAATCGACCGCCACAATTCTTGCATTAGTAACTGCACTTAGTATTCCGCAGTTCGCCTCCGCCGCATCGCAGAACGCGATGACGCTGCTGAACGGCGCAAATCAGATGAACAACGAGCAACAGGATGCGGCGACGATGCTTCGAGGAAAGGCCGGCGACAATCAGGCAATGATCACGATGGCGGATACGATGATCGGCAATGCTAAGGCCAACCAGGAGGCAGTGAAGGCGCTCGCCGATTCGCGGAAGATCACGTTGAACCCATACAAGAAGGACACCGCTGCCAACGACGAGATGTCGAAGTTGAATGGCGCCAAATTCAATTCGGCCTTCTTTGCGAAGTCCGTCCGTGACCAGAAGGGCGCGATCGAAGCGTTCAAAACCGCCAGACGCAGTTTCCGTAACGATCGTGACATGCAGCTCTACATCGACCAGACGTTGCCGATCCTCGAGGCCAATCTTGCAATGTCGGAGAACCTGCAGCACCACTCAGCGCTGGGTAGCTCCGAGAATCCGGCGAACAATCGCACCAGCATGAGGTAACTTGATTTCGGAAATCGTACAGCTCGAGCTTGAGGATCCACGCAAACAACGTGTTGCGTCCGAGGTCATCCACTTGTTGTACTTTTACAAAACCGGAGAGGGCAGGCCGCGCGACATTGTCACGAAGATGCGATTCGTAATCGAGACCTATTGTACCTTGACGTATCCTGCTTTCTTCGGTTCGGATGATACGCTATCGAGCATTATCGAGAAAATCCGCAATACTGGCGAGCAACATCCCGCTTGCGCTCTGCTCGATGAACTCGACGACATCCACGATTACTCGAGCGACTATCTCCGCGGTGATGATCCGGCTGGCGCCACCGAGATGCTCGACGTCAAACAGCTGACAGGCTTTGTTGAGCGCACCTTGAAAATCGTTGATGCAATACCGAGCCGTACCATCAGTCGACTTGCACGTTGAATTAAGGAGCCGCGAACTCAATAGCAAGGAAATCGAGAAGGCCCGGGGAAACAGCGCAACCGACCACTTCTTCCCGACGCCTGTCAGGCGCAAGGGCCAAAGCCTCCTAGTTCAACGACCGTCCGCCGCCGCTCTTCCTCGAAACTGGCCGGCAAAAGAGCCATCTATCCTTGGCAGGTGGAAACGTGCTTTTAGACCCTATCGTGAATCGCCGCGCGCGGTCGGGTTGCGAAACGCGTAGCAGGACTTTGGTTTGGTCAAATTCAAGGATAAATGGCAATGAAAATATTTGGAGATTCGATGAAAGTCATCTGTTGATAAAGACATCAATGAAGAGGTCGGTTAAAGCTTGACTAGTTGTTTGTTTTACTCAATAGTGATATTATTGTCTCGAAGGGCACCAATACAGGAAGGAGATGCATGCAACGATCACGACCTCGAACAGACGACCAGCCTGAATTCTACACGGTCGGTCAACTCGCGGAATTGCTACAACTGACGCCGATGACCATCTATCGCATGGTCAGACGAGGCGAACTGGCGTGTCACGCGATCGGGCGAATCAAACGCTTTCGCCGCGGGGATGTGGAGACATTTCTCGAGAATTCGCGGCAGCCAGCGGCGGAACCCGGCAAGCTCGCCCGATAATCCCCAATCCTAGAGAGACCGTTCGTCGCAGGTCGCGGTCGCGCTCAGGCCCAGATAGCTGAGCAGCGCGAAACAGTCCAAGCCATGAGCCTGCGCTGCAGAAAAAATCTGGTTCTTGATCACTTCCTGGCTTGCGCGAACCGGCTTTGTCAGCGTCTCGTCGAAAAACAATTCGTCGTTCAGCTCGGGCAGGCGGCCGAACTTCTTGTGGAAGATCGCAAACCGATGGCTGGTCAGTCGAATCAACGAGCATCGAACGCACGGAGAATTGAAACTGCAGCACGACTGCCGCCTGAGAGGCTGGGCTGCCGGTAATCTGTCGAAACGGTGGTGGAGTTTTTTCATTGGCTACCCCTCCGGGGCTCACTGACAAGTGTAAGAAGTATTTGGATAAGAAAGTTAAATCAAATAGAAAACGGTAATTGAAAGAAAATAATAGATAAGTTGTGCCTAGGATAACTGGTGAAAATCCATACGTGGCTTTCGAGCTCTCGGACTCGAAGGCAATCGTGTGACAGTCAGGATACAGCGGTTATTCCGAAGCAATTAATGAATAGAATACGGACGGTCTGAATAAAAAAAGCTTGACAGGAGCGCCGTACTCGCCGAGGATAGCGGCGGCAGTGATGGGTGTGATGATGCGCTAAGGGGAGATGAAAGAAATGCCGCGATCGCGACCGACCAACACCGCTCAGCCCGAGTTTTATACCGTCGGACAACTTGCTGAATTGCTGCAACTCACACCGATGACGATCTACCGTATGGTCAGCCGGGGAGAACTGGCATGTCACGCTATCGGACGCATCAAGCGTTTTCGGCGCGGAGACGTTGAAGCTTTTTTGCGAAGATCCAGAAGGCCGGCGGCGGGTTGAGCAGACTAGGATTTGTTCGCCCTGCGCGCCGCGCCTGATGTTACTTTGGCGGCGAGTTCGGCCTGTCCAGGAATGCTGCCGCCAGCCGCGACCCATTGATCGACGACGCGCACTTCAAAGCGCATATCCCGCCCGACCCTGATAGCGCGCAGTTGGCCTGCGCGCACCAGCCTGCGAACTGTAGCCGGATTCACATTGAGGTAATCGGAAACCTCACGCAACGTGAGCATCCGTTCCGCCATGTGCTGACCTTTAGCTAACAGCTCCATTTGATCCGGACCTGCGGGCCCGCGCGCGATGCTTTCATCACGGGCGCCGCCGCTCTTTCGCCCATTCGATCGTCGAAAAAGTCTCGTGTTTTGGTTTGCTCGAAGTGCATTCTCATCTGATTGGCCAAAAGGCTGGTTGGCCGCTTTTTCAGAACTAGCAAGATTTCAAAGCTAAATCAAGCAGTCCAAATAAAATAAAATCTAGTTGAATCTTATATTGCGGCATTTTGCTTTATTTCTTTTTATGTCTTCTTGCTTTAATTATCTTTTTCCATTATGGTCTTACGTAGCGTGCAACGTCGATGATTCATACGTCGAATCGCGTACTGACCTGACGAGCCGTGGAGAAAGGTATGAAAGCAAGATTCTCGATCATAGCGCTCATATGCTGTGCCCAGCTTTGGATGGGATGTTCGGCGTCAAACCCGGAAGAGTCCGACACCCGAGGTGCGCCGACTGCAGCAATCTTGCCGGGCTGCGAATTCGCCTCGGCAGACGATCAGTTCAGGTCGTACAGGATCGCTCCCGGCGACCAGCTCGACATCAGCTTTTACCTGAGCCCGGAGCTCCATCAGGCTCTGACCGTCCGGCCCGACGGTGACATCTCGATGCCGGTGGCCGGTAATGTTCGCGCGCAGGGACTTACGCCGGCTGAGCTCGAGAAATCCCTGGACCAACTTTATTCGCAAGAGTTGAGAGACCCGAAGAGCACCGTCCGGATCGATAAGAGTCCGTGGCAAGTGGTTTACGTCGAGGGGCAGGTTGGCAAGCCCGGGGCGGTGCCACTTCAGCCCGGCATGACCGCAATCCAGGCGATCGCCTTCTCGGGCGGAATGACCGATGCCGCTGGCGCCAGCAACGTGGTGCTCGTCAGACGTGACGCGTGCGGGAATCCACACGGCGAGCGTCTACAACTCGACAAGGTACTGAACCAGAAGAACAACGAAGAAGACGTGGCGCTGCTGCCTGCGGACCTACTTATCGTTCCGCGCAGCGGGATTGCGCAATTCGATCTCAACATCAAGCAGTACGTGCGCGACGCGATGCCGCTCGAAACGGTCCTCGCGCCGGGATTTTTTTGAGCCTCGAGGATTAATCGGATGAACAGCGAAGCTTTGATTCAGTGGGTGGAGCAGATATTCCGGCGCCGGGAGTTGGCCCTGAAAGTCGGGTTGATCGTCTTCGGCGTGATCGCGTTGGGCTCGCTTCTGTGGGCTCCGACTTACGAATCGGTCTCCGAAATCCTGGTTCAATCGAATCGCGCGCAACTGCTGGTCTCGCCGGGACTCAAGGAAGATGCGGCCAATCAATCGACCCAGGCGGTCCCGGTGATGGAGCAGGACCTCAATTCCGAGGTTGAGTTGTTGACCAGTCCGCTCCTGATCGAACAGGCGCTGGCCAGTATGAAAGTGGTTCCGCGCAGCGGCGGCGTGCGAAGCCTGGTCGCTTCAGTCGTGAATCTCCCGGGCGAAGCGTACTTGGCGCTGCATGGAGGACCCAATGCGACTTCGAAGCAGGAAGAGATTCAGAAGATCTCGAATCACTTGAGCGCGACCGTCATCAAACGCTCCAACATCATTGAAGTCGAGATCCGCTCGCACGATGCCATTTGGGCGCGGGCTTTCCTGGCGCAACTGATGACCTCGTACCTGGCGCTGCATGGACGGCTGTCGCAGAACCCCCAGGCGCAGGCATTTTTCCAGGAGCAACGAGAGCTGCTGGACCAACGCCTGCAGCAATCTGAGAAGGCGCTGCGCGCCGCGCAATTGCAAACCGGAATTGCTCAATTCGGTGAGCAGCAACAAGCGCTGATAAATCAAATCTCCACGGCCGAGGCGAGCTACAGCGCAACCGGCGTGCTGCTCGACTCCAGCATGCAGCGAATCGCCAGTCAGGAAGCCGAGCTCAAGCAGACGCCCGAGCGTCAAGTCAAAGAATCGAAGACGGTGCAGAATTATGCGCTGCAGCAGTTGAAGCCCCAGATGCTTCAACTCGAAACCCAGCGAGCCGAACTGCTGACCCGCTACCAGCCGGGCAGCGCGCGCATCCGCGAGATCGACGCCAAGTTGAAAGCCGGCAGTGACATCCTCGCGCGCGAAAAACAGAGCAACATCCAGGAGACCACCACCGATGTGAATCCGACCTGGCAGGCGCTCGATGGCGATTTGGCCAAGGCGCGGGCCGAGGCCGCATCGTACAAGGCGGCCCAGACGACGCAGGCGGCTCAAGTGACGGCACTGCGCGGTCAACTGAAAACGATGACCAGCGACGGCATCACGATCGAGTCGCTGCAACGGCAGGTCGACAGCGACAAGGAAGCCTACCTCTCTTATGTGCGTAAGGGCGAGGAAGCCCGTGCCGCCGAGGCGCTCAATCAGAGCAGGATTCTCAACGTCAGCGTGGTCGAGGAGCCGACCACTCCGATCGAGCAGGTTTCTCCCCGAATCGAGTTGAACCTGATCACCGGCCTGCTGTTCGGGCTGATACTGGCGGCCGCCGCGGCGTACTGGTCCGAGGAATACGATCCCAGAATTTGTTCGACCGCTGCGATCCTCAAAGACACCGGCCTGAGCACGGTCGCGATTCTCGACGACAGGATGTAGCCGCTATGTACCACGAACACTTCGGTCTGAGCGGCGCGCCCTTCGAGTTCAATCCGACGGCATCGGTGCTCTTTATGAGCGCGGGACATCGCGAGGGATTGGCGGCGCTCGAATGGGGGCTGCGCGAGCCGAGCGGCTTCACGATGCTGGTCGGCGAAATCGGGGCCGGCAAGACCACGCTCATCTACTCGTTGCTCGCGACCCAACACCAGGGAGTCCGCAGCGCGTGGGTGGCAAATCCGCGCCTGAGCTTCGAGGAGATGCTGCGCCAGATCCTCGGCCAGCTCGGCGTTGATCAGTCAGAGACGTCCGGCAAACTTGCGCTGCTGCAGGCGTTCGACGCGCAGCTCGCGGGCCTCGCGGCCGATGAGTGCGTCGCGGTGATTATCGACGAGGCGCAGGACTTGAGCGATGACGCGCTCGAGGATTTGCGGCTGTTGTCCAACTTTCAATCCCTCGAGCGCAGACGGCTTCAGATAGTTCTGGTGGGACAAATCGAGCTCGCCAGGCGGCTGAGCGGACCGCAACTGCGCCAACTGAATCAGCGGATCGGAGCGCGCGCGCTGTTGCCGACCCTGCGCGGCAAAGAGATCTTCGACTACGTCGAGTACCGCGTTCGCTCGCGCGGCGGAGACGTCGAGCGGCTGTTCACGCGCGGCGCCATCAAGGAACTTACGCGCGAAAGCGGCGGCATCCCGCGGCGGATCAACGTGCTCTGTCACAACGCGCTGCTGCTCGCATTCGCGGAAGGAGAGGAGTGCGTCACCGACCAGCATGTGCGAGACGCCACGCGGGACTACGACCATCTGCTGGTGAGCCGAGCAACAAGACGCGAGAAGATTGCGGCGTCGGCGAGCGCGGCGACGCGAGCGGCAGCGACGAGGCTGGCGCGGATGGCGACGCCGGCGCCCTCGACCAAGCGCGTGATTCGCGCATCGGCGACGGGGGCGTTCGCGGCGATGTGTCTGGTTGCGATCGTAGCGGCCGGATTTTTCGAGCTGCGGCCTCCTCGCAGCAATTTTTCCGCGCCGGCCGCGCGATTCGCATCGCAGGAAACCAAGCCGCGATCGGCAATCGAGGTTGAGTGGTCGCCCGCGCAATTGACAACCCGATCGGAAGAGGCCACGAGACCGGCGCCGAAGACGATCGTGTCTGCGCCGATCAACGTTCATGACGGTTCCGCGGGAAGCGCGAACGAAGTAATCGAGCGCGGCCGTACCGAGGGTTCCGCAACAACTCCTCCTGCGGTTCCGGAAGAACGGGAACCCGAAATGAGCGCGGCCTCCGGTGCAACGGTAGTCGTCGGAGTGGGCGATACGCTGAGCAAAATAGCCACGAGACTTTACGGTTCGTTCGGGAGCCATGCACTGAGCCAATTGACGGCGGCGAATCCCGAAATCAAGGACGCGAATCTGATCTATCCCGGTCAGTCCATCCGGGTGCAGCAAACCAGCAAATGAACACCTGAGGGTCATCAACGATGAGCAGATATTTCCAGGCAATGGAACGCCGCAAGACCGGATTGGTCTCTTACGCCGATTCGCGAACCAATCCGGTTGCTGAGGTTGTCGTGCGCACCGCTCTGGCTCCCGTCGTGGGAGCGCAAGGGACGCTCGACTCGATCTCACGCTGCCGTTCGATCCGCAACCTGTGCGAGCAGTTGGGAGCCGCAAGCGCCTTCAACGGGCCGGCGCGAATACTGATGACCGGGTGCAAGCCGGGCGACGGCGTATCCACCGTAGCTGCCGCGATGGCGCTCGACATGAGTCAGCGGCTGGCGGCGCGCACGGTACTGGTTGAAGGGCAGCCGCGGGTCACTGCGATGCATCCGTTCTTCGGACGGACAGGATTGCCGACGCCGATAACGGCCGCGAATGCGTCGATCGCCGTGCACGGGACGGAATGGCCGCGGCTCGAGACGGCGCGGCCGGAGCAGATGGCGCTGGCGGAGCAATCGAGCCGGCTGGTCGAGGACCTGGACAAACTGCTGGCGCGCTATCGCCTGGCGATCATCGACCTGGGCGTCGTCCGTCTGGATCCACAAATGCTGGCGCTGGCGCGGCCCAACGATCCGATCCTGGTCGTGGCTCGCCATCTGCGGACCGATCGAGCGGAAATGATCGCGACCGTGAATCTACTGCGCAATACGGGTCATCCCGTCGCCGGGGTGATTCTCAATGGATACAAATCGCCGCTGCCGGCGCTGGTGAGGCGATTCATTGGAATGGAGGCTTAGGCAATGGAAGACATGTTCTCGCACAACGGAACTCTGGCCGGTTCACACAACGGTGTTCACCTACCGTCGAGTCTCCCTGCCCGCTCCACTGGGCGCCAGGTGCGCGGGATTGCGATCGTGGGGCTCGGCTATTGGGGACCGAACTGGGTCCGAAACTTTTCCCAGACGAATGGAATCGAGCGGGTGGTCTGTTGCGATTTCAGCCGTCCCCGCCTCGAACACATCAAGGGCCGTTACCCATCGGTGGTCGTCACCGAGCAGCTTGACCACGTGTTGGAGGATCCCAACGTGGACGCGGTGGTGGTCGCGACGCCGGTGAATACTCACTTTGAGATCGCGAGTCGTTGCCTGAAGGCCGGCAAGTCGACCCTGGTCGAGAAGCCGCTGTCCACCTCGTGCGAGCAGGCCGAGCAGCTAATCAAGATGGCGCGCGAGCGCGATCTCACGCTGATGGCGGGACACACCTTCGAGTACAGCGCGCCGGTGATGAAGATCCGGCAACTGATTGACAGCGGAGAACTGGGCGACATTTTCTACATCAGCTCTGTGCGCGCGAATCTTGGCCTGCTGCGGAGCGACGTGAACGTGGCTTGGGACCTGGCCACTCACGACATCTCGATCATCCTGATGTTGCTCGGGCAGATGCCGCTCGAAGTGACCTGCCAGGGCGAGAGCCACTATCACGATCACATCGAGGATGTCGCGCTGCTTACGCTGCGCTTCGCCGACAACGTGATCGCGTTCGTGCACGTCAGTTGGCTCGACCCGAACAAGATTCGGCGGACGACGATCGTGGGTTCGCGCAAGATGCTGGTGTACGACGACACCGCGCTGCAGGAAAAAGTCCGGGTCTACGACAAGGGCGTCACCAAGCATCCCTACTACGACACTTACGGCGATTTTCAACTTTCATACCGCTACGGCGATGTGAATATCC
Organism: Binataceae bacterium (SeqCode); assembly: GCA_963789715.1. GTDB lineage: Bacteria > Desulfobacterota > Binatia > Binatales > Binataceae > Binatus. The sequence continues at coordinate 132,019 of CAWBLQ010000006.1, forward strand.
CGCGCATCGACGACCCCGAGCCGCTCAAAGTGGAATGCGATCACTTCGTCGATTGCGTCAAGCGCGGGGTCTCCCCGAACAGCGACGGTCACAGCGGATTGCGGGTCGTAAAAGTGCTGGAGGCGGCCGACCGCTCGCTCAGAAATCACGGACAGCCAACCGTAGTCACACCAACCCAGAGGACCTGACGGAGACAGCACGAGGATCGAGATGCACCTTCGCGAACTACCAGCCAATGTATGCGCTTCGCCCGACGTGATTTTGGGTGACGGCGTGCGATTCGGGCCGTTTGTAAATCTCTACGGATGCAGCGTCGGAGATGCCTCGCAGATAGGCGCTTTCGTTGAGGTTCAGCGCGACGTCCACATCGGCAAGCGCTGCAAGATCTCGAGTCACTCGTTCGTCTGTTCGGGCGTCACTATTGAAGACGAAGTTTTTATCGGCCACGGCGTGATGTTCATCAACGATCGGCATCCGCGCGCGACCAACGCCGATGGCTCATCGAAGAAGCCCGACGACTGGATGCTCGAGCGCACCTATGTGCGGCACGGCGCGTCGGTTGGGAGCGGCGCAATCATCATGTGTGGAGTCGAGATAGGCGCGGGCGCGATGGTCGCGGCCGGGGCGCTGGTGACTAGTGACGTTCCCGCGCGGGCGACCGTCATGGGCATGCCGGCGCGCATATATTCCAGTTGCCGGCCTGCGTGATGCCAGGGAGTCGAACCAGAATGCCAATAAAATTTTTAGACCTCGCGGCGCAGAATCGCGAAATCATGCCGCAAGTCGAGCGCGGACTCGAAGAGATCCACGAGAAGACTTCCTACGTGGGAGGCCCCCAGATCGCCGCCTTTGAAAATGAATTCGCCGCCTTCCTCGGAGCGCGTCACGTGGTCAGCGTAGCGAGCGGGACCGACGCGCTCAGGCTGGCGTTGCTCGCGATCGGAATCGGGGCGGGCGACGAAGTTATCACGACGCCGATGACGTTTATCGCAACGGCCGAAGCGATCGTACAGACCGGCGCGCGGCCGGCGTTTGTGGATATCGATCCGAACACCGGCAACCTGAGCGTTGCGGAAATAGCGCGCTACCTGGAGCGAGCGCGCTTCACGTCGCCCAACGGTCCGCGCGCGATACTTCCGGTGCATCTCTACGGCCAGCCGGCCCCCATGATCGAACTGCGCGATCTCGCGCAAGCTTGCGACCTGAAAATAATCGAGGACGCATGCCAGGCTCACGGAGCTCGGCTCAACTACCAGGGGCAATCGCTCTACGCCGGCACGATCGGAGCGGCGGGATGTTTTAGTTTTTATCCCGGCAAAAACCTGGGCGCATGGGGCGAAGGTGGCGCCGTCGCCACCAATGACGACGAGCTGGCCGCGCAAGTACGCACCCTGCGCGATCACGGCCGTTTATCGCACTATGCGCACAGTGCGTACGGCTACAACGCGCGGCTCGATACGATCCAGGCGGCAGTGCTGCGTCCCAAGCTCGAGCGCCTCGAGGACTGGAATGCGCAGCGCCGGCGACTCGCCGCTTTCTACCGTGAAACTCTGCCGCACGACGGCGTGACCCTGCTCTCCGAGCCCGAGGGGATCGAGTCGTGTTGCCACCTGTTCGTTATACGCAGCGATCGGCGCGACGCGATCAGGGCGGCGCTCTTGCGCGAACAGATCGAGTGCGGGATCCACTACCCGGTTCCGCTTCATCTCCAGCCTGCATGCCGCGAACTCGGATACAGCCATGGCGATTTTCCACACGCCGAGAGGATGGCCGACAGCGTGCTGTCATTGCCGATGCATCCGTTTCTTACCGAGCGCGAAGTGAGAACGGTCAGCGATGCGGTAAGGCGCGCGCTGGCTACAGGATGAGTTGTGTTAGGCGGAGAATTACAACGTCAGAAAGCTTTACTCGCGGCTACCGACGCGATTGCGGTCGTCGGCGCGGCGGCATTGTCGCAGGTGATCAGAGCCCGCGATCTATATCCGCTTCAACCCGGCAACTGGGGCCAGGCACTGGCCGGCATGACGATGCTGGTCGCGGTGTGGATTCTAATCGCGCGAGCGGTGGGGCTTTACCGAAACGGCCGCCGGCGTGAAATCCGGTCGATCGTCAAGGCGAGCGGCGTGGCGTGGATCACGATCGTGGCGGTCAGTTTTTTTCTTCATCTTGCGCCGTCGCGGTTGGCGGTGGGTATCGGACTTCTGCTGACCATCGGCTTCGTAACGACAGCGCGCATACTGGTGCGCGGCAGCATCAAGTTCTTCTACTCGCGGCCGGCGTTCGCGGTGCCGCTGGTGATTGTGGGCGCCAACCCGTTCGGCGTTTACCTGCGTGATCGAATCAGAAATGAACTCACGCAATACGAATTCCTCGGCTTTGTAGATGACGACCCCGGCTCGACCGGGTCAAACGGATCGAACGGACACGCGGCGCCGCCTCCGCCTTTAATCGGAGGTCTTGAGCATGTCGCGAAATTGTCGACCGCTTATTCCAACCTGGAGGCGATGATCGTCCTTCCGGAGCGCGATCATCAGCAGGTCGAACGCATCATCGAACTTTGCGAGCGTCATCGAGTTCGCTGGCGGGTGATGCCCCGGGTGGCGCAATCGATGGCTCTGACGGTCGAGATGGTCGGCGCGATTCCCCTCATTGGGCCGCCGGGATCGAACATAGAAGGGCTCAACTGCATCGTGAAGCGCGGATTCGATATCGCGGTGGCGACGCTGATGCTGCTGGCGGTTTCGCCGATCTTGTTGCTCGCGGCAATTGCGATCCGCTTGTTCGACGGATCTCCTTTGCTGTTTCGCCAGACCCGCGTCGGCATTCACGGCACTCCGTTCGAACTGTTGAAGTTTCGTACCATGCGCACTCACTGCTCGGACACGGTGCATCGCGAGTACGTCAAAGGATGGATTCAGCGCGACGCGGCCGCGCGATCGGAAACCGGGGCCGCGCGAGTTTACAAGATTGGCAGCGATGAGCGGGTTACCGCTGTCGGGCGGTGGCTCCGGCGATTCAGCATCGACGAGCTGCCGCAACTGTTCAACGTTCTTTACGGGAACATGAGTCTTATCGGCCCGCGGCCCGCGATACCGTACGAGTTGGAGCTGTACCAGGAATGGCATCGGCATCGGCTCGACGCGCCGCCAGGAATCACCGGGCTGTGGCAAGTGAGCGGGCGCAATCGATTGTCGTTCGAGCAAATGGTGCAGCTCGACATCGAATACATCGAAGACTGGTCGCTTGCCGGCGACATGGGAATCCTGCTGCGGACGCTGCCCGCGATGCTGCAAGGGAGCGGAATGTGATGCCGGCACCCGGCGACATCAGCGCCGTCGCGAACGTCGAGGGCTGGCACTCGCCGGCATTCGCGCGCGGCGTGCGCGACAACGTGGTCGGCGAGGTCGGTCTCCAGGTCATCCGGATCGGCGGACTGATCGTGCTTGCGCGCGCGCTGAATCCGTCGGATTTCGGCATGTTCAGAGTGCTGATCACGGTCAGCGCAATAGTCATGATGGTCAACGATCTGGCGGCGGCCGACACCCTCGTGCAGCGCCATGAATTGACCAGCGCTCACGAAAGCTCGGCATGGTGGGCGACGATCTCGGTATCGATCGTCACGTGCGGCGTGCTCTATCTCGTCGCGCCGTTGATCGCGCAAGCGATGGCGATGCCAACAATTTCCGGCGCGCTGCGCTTGCTATGCATTCCGATCCTGCTCGAAAGCTCGGTCTCGGTACCGATCTCGAGAGTCACGCGCAGACTGCAATTCCGGACCCTGGCTCTGGCCGAGGTGGTTGGAGAATTGGCATTCCTGGGCGTCGCTATAGCGCTGCTGGTGATCGGTCGTCCGCGCTGGAGCCTGGCCGGTGGACTGTCGGCGCGAATGGCCACGCATGCTCTGCTCCTGTGGTGCGCTGAACCGTATGTCCCGCGCGTCGGACCGAGTCGCAAGGCGATCCTCGAACTCAGAAGCTTCGCCGGCGGCGCGCTGGGTGGACAGATCTTCCATGCGATCTCATCCAACGCGGACTACCTGCTAGTGGGACGCATGCTCGGGAGTTCCGCGCTGGGCTTTTACGGGATGGCGTGGGACCTGCTTCGTTTCGTCCCCGACCGGCTCTACAAAGTGGCGGGCCGCGTCACGGTTCCGGCGTTCTGCCGCATGCAGCGCGAACCCGAGCAACTGCGGCGCGCGTATCTCAGTTTCCTCGGCTACATGAGCCGGCTGATCGTGCCGCCGCTGGCATGTATCGCGGTCGCGGCGCCTGAGCTGCTGCGCCAGATATACGGACCGCAGTGGATCGCAACCGCAATGCCGCTGCGCATCTTGAGCATCGGGATAATTACGATCGGCCTGCGCGCGGGGATGGGCGCGATCTATTACGCGCTGGGACGCCCCGTCTTCGACATGTACCTGCACGGACTGCGACTCGCGTTGATCGTGATCGCGGTGATGGTCACGGCGTCGAGCGGATTGCTCTGGGTCTGCGCCGGAGTCAGCGCCGTCGAAGCCACGTGCAGCGTCGTCGGGCAGCTGGCGGCTTGCCGCATGCTGGACGTCGGCCTCGGGAAAGCATTGCGGGTCTTGATCCCTGGATTCACCACCGCAGCGGGCTGCGCCGCGGTTACGGTGGCCGGACGAATGCTTGCGAACAATCTTGGCGTCAGCGGTTTGTTGGAACTCCTGCTGATGATCGCGCTTCCTGCCGTCGCATTCCTTCTAATCGAAGCTCGTACGGTTCGTGAAATGCTCGGCAGCGCCCTCGGTTCTGTGAGCGTGGACGATCGACTTGCCAACCCCAGTGAAGGGCGAGCGTAGCATGGCGCGAATACTTATCATCGCCTACACGGCATACGCGCGCGACGGACGCGTAAAGCGGCAGGCTGAAGCTTTGACCAGCCGGGGCGACCAGGTTGACACGATCTGCCTCGACGATGGCGACGTCGCCGATACTCACGGAGTCAGCGTTATCGGACTGCGGCTTCCGCGTTATCGAGGCGCGAGCAGGGTTAACTATCTCCGCAGCTATATCAATTTCTTCGGACAGGCCGCCGTACTGGCGGTTCGGCGCAGTCTGCAGGCGCGTTACGATATCGTAATCGCATGCACGATGCCCGATTTGGCAATACTCAGTGCATTACCCTGTCGACTCTTCGGATCCAAGTTAGTACTCGATGTCCACGACACCATGCCCGAGTTGTACTTGGACAAGTTCGGCGGTCGTCATGGACGAATCGGTGCGCGGATGTTGATGCTTCAGGAGCGTTTGAGTGCGCGGCTGGCGGATCGGGTGCTCGCGGTGCACGACTTGCACGCCGAACGGCTGCATCAATCCGGCGTCCCGCAACGCAAGCTGGTGGTGATTGCCAACTCGCCCGACCCGCGCATCTTTCCGGCCGCGGATACGGACGGCCAATCGCGTCGAGTGCTAAGCGAACCGCGTGGCGGAACATTTTCGATCATCTGTCACGGCACGATTTCTAGGCGTCTCGGGCTGGATACTGCGCTGGCGGCGTTGGCCTTACTGCATCGGCGATTTCCTCTCATCCGGCTCAGAGTAATTGGTGCGGGCGACTATCTGAACGAACTCAAGACGCTTAGCCGGAAGCTGCGCGTAGAGTCCGCGATCAGTTTCGAAAATCCGGTTCCGATTCAGGAACTGGCGGCAAAAATCAGCGGGGCCAACGTCGGCCTGGTTCCCAACCATGCGTCGAGCGCGACCCATCTGATGCTGCCGGTCAAGCTGCTGGAATACGCGACGCTCGGGATTCCGGTGGTATGCGCCCGCCTGCGAACCATCGAGCACTACTTTAGTGCGAAATCGGTGCGCTTCTTTTCTCCGAACGATGCAAGACAGCTCGCAAAAGCAATTGAGGATCTATACCTCGACCCGGCGCTTGGGAGGAGCCTCTCGAACTCTGCGGCTAAAGTGGTCAAGAGCTTCAGCTGGCCCATCCATAGCCGGCGCTTCTGCGATGCGGTCGATTCGCTGCTCAACACTCAGGAGGGGTAACCAAATTGCAAAGAGCACTACCATTGGTCGTCGGCCTGGGGGAAGTCGGAAGCGCTCTGGTGCAGGTGCTTCGGCGCAGCGGGCGCGTTCTCGAGCACGATATAGAAAGACGCGAGTTCGACGAGCCGATCGGCGTGATGCATCTATGCTTTCCCTTCACGCGGCAGGCCGATTTCGAAGCGCTTGCCGTTGCCTACATCGGGCGGTTCAAGCCGGAACTGACGATCATCAATAGTACCGTCGTTCCAGGAACCAGCCGCGCGATAGCCGAACGGGCCTCGGTGCCGATTGCCTATAGCCCGGTGCGCGGCAAGCACGTTCGGATGGCGCAGGACCTGCTCAGGTATCGCAAATTCGTTGCGGGCACCGATGACGACACCGCAAATCGGGCGGCTGAGCATTTCCGCGCGGCCGGCATGAATACTCAGTGCATTAGCAAGTTGGAGACTCTCGAACTGGCCAAACTCGGAGAAACTACTTATTTCGGTGTACTCATTGCCTTTGCCCAGGAGCTCAGCCGCTACGCGGATCGGGTCGATGGCGATTATGCAGAAGCGCTGGACTTCTTCGAAGAAGTGGATTTTCTGCCGGACACGAAATACTACCCCGGCTTCATCGGCGGTCATTGCGTCATTCCTAACATCCAGCTGCTGAGCACGATCGTATCGTCGCCGCTGCTGAACGCGGTGCTCGCGTCCAACCGGCGGCGAGCTGAAGAACTGGCTCGCGAGGCGAGAATGAAGTCGAGCCCCAAGCCGAAACTGAACTCGGTCCCAACGAGCCGCAAATCACAATCGCAGGCAGCGCTGCGCCGCTGAATTGACAATGGAATTCGCACAGCCATCGAGAACATACAGGCCGCCGGCGCCGGCGATGCTGATCGGCCTGTCGGCGTTGGGCTTCCTCGTGGTGCTGATGCTCAACTATCCAAACCTTGCGCTCGGCGCGGTGGCGGTCGTGGGTGGAATATTGGTCATCTGGGCGGCTCGGCGGGTGCAGGGTAACGGCGCTCACCTGCTTTGCGCTGTGTTGCTGATCGAAGAGCTGAGCGGCGCAAGCTTTCTGCCGCTGACCAACGATCAGCTCTACATAGTTCGCTATCCGTTGCTGATAGCATTTTGCGGCGCCGCGGTCTGGACTGCGTTCCGGAATTCGGAGATTTTGCAGGGAGGGTTTCTTTGCTACCTGGCATATCTCGGACTGGGCGTCATCAGTATCTCGTATTCACTATTGCCTTTTTATTCAGCCGCCCGAATATCGGCCGCAATTCTGATGTTCATGGCAATAGTCAGAATCGCTCGCAATGTAACTAATCGCAAAGACATCGAAAAGCTATTCAGTTGGTTCCTCATCGGAACCGGTATCGTTTGGATAGTAGTTTTGATCAGCCTGGTAACGATGTCCTACGACGTTGTCTGGGACGTCGAGGAATTGTCGGGTGTAATACGGTTGCGCGCCATCTACGGTTCCCCCAACCAGCTCGGTGAAATCGCGCTAGCGACGATCGGCGTGGGGTTGGTCATGTGGGGTTCCACCGGCGGATGGAAGCGAGCGCTGCTGGCGGCGCAGATGGCGGTAGCGTTCACGCTCGGCGTGATGGCGGACTCGCGCTCGCCGTTTATCGGTCTCGCGGTCGGCGGGTTGCTGTACCTGGTTTGGAGATATCGTCTGCGGGCGGTGCCGATCATTCTGGCGCTGGCGGTAGTGGCCTTCGCCCTCCTTACCCAATTGAATCCGGAGTATCTCACTCGCGGGGACGTTTCGAGCCTCGGCGGACGTACCGACATCTGGAAGTTTGCGATCTCGGAGATCGAACAGAGTCCGCTGATTGGCTACGGCTTCGAAGTGGAAGGCGAGATCATGAAGGCCCGCGACTTCCCTATCTGGTGGGGACCGTGGGAAGACGGGCCGCGCAGCTCGCTGCACAGCGACTATCTGTCAAAGGCGGTCAGCCTCGGTATTCCTGCGTTGGTCTTCTGGGTGTTTTTCTTCATGCGCCCGTGGCTCGCACTGCTGAGACGCAAGGACGATCCGTGGAATTTGAAACCTCTATTTTTTCTGATTGTCGTTCCGATCTTGATCCTCGACTTTGATGAAGGATCGGCGGGTGACTGCCGCTTCGCGGTGGGGATGATCGCGACGCTTTGCTGGGCACTGGCGGAGAGGCAGCGACTGGCGACGATGCACGAGCGCCTCGCAGCGGTCTCTGACCGACAAGGCATCCAGATAGCACCACTGTTGCGACGGGTAGCTTGACGCACAATTCATGAAGACCACCAACTATCTTCCGATTCTGATGTATCACGCGATCCGCTCGGCCGCGGACGCGGCGTTGCCGCAGACCTCGAGCATCGAGCACGCGGTGGAAGCCTGCGATTTCCGCGCTCAACTCGACGCGATCGTCACTGGCGGCTATCACACAAGCAACCTGGACGAACTCGATAGTCCTGCTACCGGACCCAAATTGGTCGTCATCACCTTCGACGACGGCCACGAAAGCGATCTCCTGGTGGCGGCGCCCGAGCTCGTCCGCCGAAATCTGCACGCGATCTTTTTCATCGTATGGTCCTACCTTGGACGCCCCGGTTATCTGAATCGCGACCAGGTGCTTGCGCTGCGCGCGGATGGATTCGAGATCGGCTCGCATGGACTAACCCACGCGCGACTTACTCGGGTAAGTCCAGCCGAGGTTTTGAACGAAGTGTTTGAATCGAAGCGGCGATTGGAAGACCTGCTCCAGGAACCGATTGGCGGCCTCGCGATTCCGTTCGGGAATTACGACAATCTGGTGCTCCAGGCTGCGTCGACCGCAGGCTATCGACGAGTCATGACGTCGGACTTCAGAGTTGCCAACCGGGTGCATCGGGTGATGCCCCGGATGGGACCGATGGCGTCGACCACGCTCGAGGATTTCAAATGGATGCTCGAAACGAGCCGGTTCGGCGCGATTCGCCATCGTACGATGGAGAAAATTGGAGAGCGAATTCGACGCGCGGCCAACTACGGAGAAGTGCCGCTGACGCGCGCACGAAACGTGGATGTCTTAGCGAAGTCCGAGAGTGATCGGCACAGACTAGAGATCGAATAACATGCGTGAAAGCCAAATGGCCGATTTCTTCCGATCGCTGGGACATAAGATCGTCCAGACAAACAGTTGTTTCTGGTACAGTTCGCATCGCTTTCTGTACAAGAACCTGCCAATACACCGCAACGTAGATCCTTCCCAGTCCGAACTGGCGAAGGTAATGATGCGGGGCGCCGCATTGGCGATTCGCTACCCGGGCAGCCCGGGCGAAGCCATCCCGGACGGCGGAATTTACGTTTGCTCGGATCGGAACTTTGGCTTCCCGGCGCTCTCGGCAAATGCTCGCAGTCATACGCGGCGGGGACTTGCCCGCTGCACTGTCGAGCAGATCGACTTCAAAGATCTTGCGGTAAAGGCTTACCCGCTGATCACGGAAACCAGCTTGCGCCAAACCGGAAAGCAGTCGAGTCGCAGCAAGGCGCAGTGGAAGTCGTTTTGCGAGCTAGCGTGCCAGTGGCCTGACCTGGAGGCATGGGGAGCGTTCGTCGACGGTGAGCTGGCCGCCTTCATTGTCGCGATACTGGCGGAGGATTGTTATTACATTCATCTGCAAAAAAGCTCTTCAGCCTTGCTGAAGCATTATTCAAACAACGCGCTCCTGTTTACCGTGATGAAAGCGGCGCTCGCCCGTCCGGCGGTCGGTTGGATCTCGAACGGTCAAATCGCACTCGCCGCGAGAGAAGGGCTACACCATTTCAAGACCAGCATGGGGTTTGAGATTCATCCCTTCAAAGAACAGGTGGTGTTCAATCCGCTGATGAAACCCGGCCTGTGGGCAGTCAGAATGGTGACCGGCAGGCTTGCGAGAATCAATCCGGAGAATCTTTTCTGGCGCAGGGCTTCGAGAGCGCTCCAGCTGGCTGGAGATGGAGGGCCTTAATGCTTCCGGAAATCTTTGCAGGAAATTTCACAACTTGATTGAAACGATTCAGACGTCGATCGCCGGCACTCAGGTCGAGAATGAGCATGCATCATTCGGTTACCTGACGCGCGGTACTATAGATGCGGTCGAACTTTTTTTCGGGTGGCTGCACCAGTGGCAGCGAATCGAACCCTCGGGACAACCGGTGAAGCTAAACCTCGGTACCGGGCTCCACGTGGCTCCAGGATGGATCAACATCGACAGCAGCATAAAAACCCTGTTTGCGAGGCTGCCCAAGTTTGCGCTGCGCTGGGTGTTTCCGCTGGCAACAGTCAGGGGCACGCACTCGCGCGATGAATTCGTAACATTGCTGCGCGACCATCGCTTTGTTTGTCACAATTTGAAATATGGAATACCGCTTCCAGATTCTTCGGTTGATTTCATTTTTTCGTCCCACGTGCTGCATCACCTTTATCGTGAAGACGCTCTGAAGCTTATCCGGGAGGCGCTGCGGGTACTGAAGCCGGGTGGCACGATGAGAATCACCGTGCCCGATCTCGAACTGATCGTCGCGCTATATCTCGAGGGAAGGCGCGAGCAGGCGCTGGAGTACTTGTTCTATTCGAAAGGGCCAAGGAGCAACTTGAGCAGGCGTTGCTACCAGTACGATTTCGCACTCTTGAAGGACCTTATGGACGAGGCTGGGGTGAGGAACGTGAGACGTTGCAAGTCCGGTGAGGGCACTGTGCCGGACCTCGATCGGCTCGACCGGATGACCCAGGAAACCCTGTTCGTGGAAGGGGAACGATAAAAAATCCCGTTGCTTACGCCAGGCCACTGTAGTCAAAAAATAAGAAGAAGCTGCACAGATTATAATCATATAATGAAAATTAGACCAAACATAATAGAATAATGTAGATAACAATAGAGTATCTGTGGTAGCATTGCTCAAGAGAAGAGTTTTCGAATCTTCACCCTCATGAAGCGCCCGAAACGTCCAAAAAACAAAACTGCGGAAGAGTCGGCGGCCGACCCGGCGGAAAAGCCGGTCGGCGTTGAGTCGCTAACCAAACACTTTCCGGCGCTTGAACCCGACAAGCTGGAATGGCTGGCCGAAGAGATGTCGGCGGTGCGTCTCAAACGAGGCGATCGCATCCTGGTTGACTCTCAATCAGCGGCGGACGTCTTCCTGGTGCTGAAGGGCGCGATTGCGATCACCTGGCAGCATGACAGCCGCCATCAAGTGCTCGTCACTCTGTTGGCGCCCGGGGAAACATTTGGCGTCTCTTCGTTGCTGCCGGAGATTGCGCAAGGTCTGAAAGGATATGCATTCGCCAACAGCGTGGTGGCTACAATCGATTCGACCAGGTTGGTGGAAATCCTGCTCGGTGTTGAGCTGGTGGCGTTCAAATCCGCGATGGAAATGACGGTTGGATGGTCGTCGAAAACGCTCATGCGGTACATCAGGATGTTTCACCTGTCGCCGCGCGACCGGCTGGTGATTGCGCTGATCGAAATAGGGGCAAAGTTCGGCGTGCGAGACTCGAGAGGCCTGATCCTGAATCTGCCGGTCACTCAGAAGGACTTGGCCGACTTGCTGGGCTCATCGCGGCAGAGTGTCAACGCGCATTTGGCCGAGCTGGTACGGTTGGGCGCGGTGATCAATTTGAGCCGTCAGATCGTCCTGGTCCCGGAAAAGCTGTTTGCATTGATCGGCGGTCCCGTAGTCCACTACCACGCGCCTGTGGGGGGTAAGCATTTTGCAGGCAAGCCGCATGACGTACCGGCGCTATCGAGGCGCGAACAGTTGCATCTATAGTCTTCGGCAGCTTCCGGCAATCGACGCTAAAGCCGTACCGCAGCCTGCGGAAACAGAATGCTGTCGATCACCTGGCGGTCCGCTTGATGGGGATCTTTCTCGACCCTGCATTCGCTGTTGAAGATCATCGTCGCTCGCTCCGATGCGCTGTAAGCGGGCCATCGCGGCGCCTGGTCCGCATTTGGGTCGCCGGTGCGCGCGAACGCAATCCACCGATCGCTCATCGCATGCGCCAGTGCGGTAACGTCCGGCCTGTCCGGCGCGAGCCGTGCTGCCAGCGGCGCGCCAACGTTGTCGAATACGAAAGGTATCTCGAGCGCATGCGGTGACTTGAGCCGCCCGCCTGAAACCGGCGTCTCCCAATCGAATCGGTACAGGTATGCCGGCGCGCCGCCCGCCGCTGCCTTGCGCTCCGCAATCTTCCTCGAATACGCCGCGGTCGGATACTCGGTCCCAATCAGGAACATCAATTCCGACGGACTCGCGCCCGGATGCTCCGTGCGGAAAATCTCGATCACGCGATCCGCGTCGGCTCCGAGCAGACGACGCGCGCGCTTGTGCAGCCCGCTCTCGTCGAGAGAAAAGGCTTTTGGATCGGTGGCGACAAACAGCGTCATCTCGGTGCGGTTGTAGCCGACGATCAAGGGCACGTCGGCAGACACGTCGGGCGCGGCGGGATCGAACGGATGGTGCGGGAGCGTAACTCCATCGACCACCGGCGAGAAACCCTGGATGAAGCCCGGCACACGCGCTCCGAGCTTTGCCTGCACTGCCGCTTGCGCGGCCACAATCCGTTCCACGGGCACGGTCTGCGCCTCGCGGAGCTGCCCGCGGTTCAATCCGAGCTCGGCCAGCAACATTTCCGCCACCTGGTCCGCATGCGCTGCCTTGTTCATCCTGAATCCGGGACCGCTTTGAATCACCGCGCGATGAAACAGATTCTTGGCCGCCGGCATTGCAAGCAAGGTCGAGACTTTCTGCCCGCCGCCCGACTCACCGAAGATCGTAACCGTGCGCTGGTCGCCGCCGAACTTCGCGATGTTGTCGCGCACCCACTCCAGCGCCGCGATCAAATCCAACATTCCTACATTGCGCGCCGCGCCAAATTCGTCTCCGCCGATGCCGGCGAAAAACGTATAGCCCAACGCGCCGAGCCGATGATTTACGCTGACCACGACCACGTCGCCGCGCCGCACCAGGTTGCTGCCGTCGTAGATCGGCGGCGAGCCCGAACTCGCCTGGAAGCCGCCCCCGTGCAGCCAGACCATCACGGGCCGCTGGCGGTTATCACTCGCTGCTCGCGTCCACACGTTGAGGACGAGGCAGTCCTCGCTTTCGACTATGCCGTCAGGGTTGCCATACGCGGCGAAGGCGCTGCGAGGATCGACGAGGCCGCGCATCGACGAGGGATTCTGCGGCGCGGTGGGTCCATAGCTGAGAGCATCGCGCACTCCCGCCCACAACGGCGGCGCAACCGGCGGCATGAAACGATTGCGGCCCGCGGTTGAAGCGCCATAGGGAATGCCCTTGAAGCTGCTGACGCCATTGGCGGCAACTCCGCGAACTTGGCCGTAAGCGGTTTCAACCACCGGATAAGATCGCGCAGACGCATCTTTGGGCACGGAAGCTGCCATGGTCCGATCCTCCTCGCTGGGCTACCTTCCATCTGCCACGTCAACGGTCCCCGGAGCAACCGGCCATCGCTTCATCGCCGGGCTCGACTCGATCCGGAAATTGGCGGAAACCCTCGTTTGCCAAAACGATCCGCGATGCTGTAAGAACGAAAAAGTAGTGCGCGACGCGACGCTCAGGCCGGTCGCCAACCTCGTTCGAGGGAGGATCTTTCGATGGCCGATTTCGATCTTCACATCAAAGGTGGAACCGTTGTCGATGGAACCCGCGTGCCGCGATATCGCGCCGACGTCTGGATCAAGGACGGCAAGATCGCGCAGCTGGGCGGCCGCGCCGCGGGCTTCGCGAAGAAAACCATAGACGCCGGCGGCTTGATCGTCGCCCCCGGCTTCGTCGACTTGCATACCCACTACGACGCCCAGATTCGCTGGGATCCGTATTGCACCATTTCGGGATGGCATGGCGTCACCTCGGTGGTGCTCGGCAACTGCGGTTTCGGCTTCGTGCCGGTCAGGCCCGAATTCCGCGAGCGCTCGATGCTCACGATGACGCGCACCGAGGCGATTCCCTACGAGTCGATGAAGGTCGGGATGAAGTGGGATTGGGAAACGATTCCGCAGTATCTGGATTCGCTCGATCGCGCGGCCAAGGGCGTCAACGCGATCCAGTACCTGCCGACTTCGTCGCTGCTGACTTATGTGATGGGGCTCGACGCCGCCAAGACCAGGCCCGCGACCGACGACGAACGCGCCGCGATGCGCCGGCTGCTGGCCGAAGGGATGGACGCCGGCCTCGGTGGCTTCTCGGTGCAGCGCCTGGGGCCGGATTCCACGCAGGCCGACTTCGACGGCTCGCCGATGGTCACCGACACGATGTGCGACGAGGACATCCTGAACCTCGCGCGCGTTCTCCGCGAGCGCGACGAGGGCTTCATCCAGATCACGCAGGCGACCGGACACATCAAGGACGACCTCGCTTTCCTGGAGCGGCTGGCGGCCGAAGCGAATCGCCCGGTCCTGCACAACGCGATCGCGCCGGCGCGGCGCAATCCGAAAGTTCATCAGCGCAGCCTTGCGTGGCTCAAGCGATGCCGCGAGAAAGGGCTGCCGATCTTCGGGCAGACTGCCACGCTCCGCACCGGTTTCGCGTTCACGCTCGAGCATTGGAACCTTTACGACGCGAGCCCCGCGTGGCGTACCGTCACTACCGGGACCAACGCCGAAAAAATCTCCAAGATGAAAGATCCGGCGCTGCGCGAAGCGATCAAGCGCGAACACGACGAGGCCAATCGCAAACTCGAGGCGATCCAGGCAGGCGTGGGCGGTCCGATTCGCGATTTGATCGTGACGTGGGCGGGAGACAAGCCTGAGCTCGAGAAATACGTCGGCAAGTCGATCGGCCAGATCGGGGCCGAGGAAGGCAAGCATGAGATCGACGCGATGCTCGATCTGTCGATCGCCGGCGAGCTCAAGGTCGAGTTTCTCGGTCCCAACCGCGGCTTCAACGCGGAATTCTACGCCGAGATGATCAACGACTCGCCCTACACGATCCCTGGCGTGTCGGACGGCGGCGCGCATACCAAGTTTTTCACCGGCGGCGCGTACACCACCGATTTCCTCGGCTGGCTGGTTCGCGACGAGCAACGCGTCACGCTCGAGGAAGCGCACTACCGACTCTCCGCGCTGCCCGCGCATGCGGCCGGCTTCCGCGACCGTGGCGTGCTGCGCGAAGGCTTGGCGGCGGACGTCGTCGTTTACGATCTCAACCGGCTCGGCGTCGAGCCGGACTGGGTCGGCGACATTGCGCACGACTTTCCCGGCGGCGAATGGCGCCGTATTCAGCATGCGCGCGGCTACCGCGCGATCATCGTCAACGGCGAGATGACCTGGGATGAGGGGCGATGCACCGGCGCGACGCCGGGCAGGTTGCTGCGCGGCGGCCGCGGATAGCTGCGCCGATGGCCGTCCAGATCTACAGCATGACGTCGGTGGCCGACGCGGTCGCGACTGCCGCGGCAGGCGCCGATCTGATCGGCCTCGTCGTTGCCGAGCCCGGCGTCGTCGCCGAAGCCATCGGCGCCGAGCTGGCGCGCGAAATTCTTGCCGCGATCCGCCCGCGCTCGCGCGGCGTGGCGCTGTCGCTGTCGGACGATCGCGACGAGATCTGCGCGATGGTGGACGCGGTGCGCCCCGACGTTCTGCACGTAGCCGCGCGCGAGATCGAGCCTGAAGACTGCGCCTGGATTCGCCAACGCGTCGCACCCGTCATGCTCCTGCGCGCGATCGCGGTGCGGGCGGGCGAAACGCTCACCGAGGCCGACGCGCATCAGGACTGCGTCGACTACCTGATGCTGGATTCGGGTGCGAAAGGCCGTCCCTTCGCCGGCGCCACCGGCGAGACTCACGATTGGTCGATCAGCCGCACCGTCGTCGAGCGCTCGCGTATCCCGGTGATCCTCGCGGGCGGACTCTCCGCCGACAACGTCGCCGACGCAATCGCCGCCGTCAGGCCCTGGGGCGTCGATTCGTTCACACACACCGACGTTCCCGGCAATCGCGGGAAGAAAGATCCGGCGCGCGTGCGCGCGTTCATCGCCGCCGCAAAGCGCGCGTTTGCGGAAAGTTCAAACGCCTGAATCCGGGGGACATGCAATGAATCGCAAGCAGCTAGCACTTTCGGCCGCGCTGATCGTTTTGCTCGCGCTGGACGCTTACGCGGTTTATCTCTACGGCTATCTCGGCTTCTTCCGCATGGTTCTCGCGAATTTCGCCGGCGTAACCGCGTTCGTCGATCTTGCGATCGCGCTGGTTCTGATCATCGTCTGGATAGGTGACGACGCCCGCCAGCGCAACGTCTCCGCGATCCCCTTTCTCATTCTCACACTCGCGCTCGGCAGTGTCGGCCCGCTGCTCTATCTGATTCGTCGCGCCGGCGATCGCACGGATCGCGCCGCGTCGCCGGCGCCGCACGCGCTTCGTAGCTAAGCGCGATTGCTCGCCAGCAGCGCCGCGGCTTCCTTCTCGACGCGCGTGCCTTTGAAGAAATTCGGATTCGCCTCGCCCCAGAAACGCACCGGGTTGACGAACATGAAATCGCGGAAGTCGTCCTCCGTGATAAGCCCGTCTTCCACCGGCTCGTGCGCCTCCGGAACGACGTCCTTCATATCGGGCACGTCGAAATGTCCGATGTCCGAGCCGAACAGCACGTTCAGCTTCGCGCCGTATGGATTCGCCTTGCGGTTGAACGCGCAAGCATTGAGCGGATCGTCGGCTTCGCATCCGAAATAAAAATTGTTGACGAACAAATCCCGGATGTCTTCCGCGCGCTTGATCCGGCACGCCGCGAAGTCGTCGAGCTCGCGAATGCCGCCGGTGGCGCCACTCTGATCGCGTTCGAGAATCGCCTCGACGCTGCCCGCCTTGTGCTCGAGCTTGCCCTCGATCCACTGGCCGCCGTACTGGCGCATGAGTTGCGTGAGCAGCTCACGATTCAGGTTGGCCGGATTGGTGTCCTCGAGCGCCTCGCGGTTACGCTTCTTCCAATGACCGATCAGATCACAATAAAGCGCACACGCCCATCCGACTCCGCCCTCGAGGAACGCCATCTTGAGTTGCGGAAACCGGCGCGTCACGCCGCCGAGAAATATCGCCTTGCAGACCGCCTCGCTGGCGGCCGCGAAATGCCCGATGTGGTTGTAAACGAAGTTGGTCGGCGAATTGCGCAGCCCCACGCCGCGCGACCCGGAATGAAAGGTCGGCGAGATGCCGAGCTCGACGCATTTCGCCCACACCGGGTCGTAGTCGTACTCGCTGTCGAGTCCGATCATGTCGAACCAGGTCGCGAATCGCGCCGCGTCCGGTGTCCTGGCCGCCACCGCCGGTATCTGCCGCCTCACCATGCTCGCCATCATCACGACTTTCAGCCCGAGTTGCTTCACCGCGTGCTCGAGTTCCGCGCACGCCTCCTCGGGAGTATGCATCGGGATGACCGCGGCGGGCGTCATGCGGTCGGAGAATTCTCCGAAAAATTCCGCGATGAACTGGTTGAACGCCCGGCAGGTCACGCGGCGCGTTTCGTCGTCGGGATGAAACGGCACGCCCAGCCCGGCGGTCGGATAGAGCACGGTGAAATCCATTCCGAATTCGTCGAGCCGTTCGTAGAGCAGGCGTGGCAGGAGCTCGGTCGCGCGATCGCGAGTGTTCCTGGTCGGCAGCGCCCAGAATGCCTCCTGCGCGCGCCGTCTGCTCTTGCGTTCCTCCTCCGACGCTGTCAGCCGTTTCGAGACGCGGCCGTTGAACGAGCGAAATCCTTCGACCGCGCGGCTTCCGCCGAATTTTTCCAACTGCTCGACGATGATTGGCCCGAACTCCAGCCAATGCCCGTCGGCGTCGATCACCGGATGCTTGAGACTCGCGCGTATCCGCTGCGCCTCTGACTTGCTCTCGCTTGCCATCGCTTCGCCTCCGACTTTACTTCCGAAGCTTAGTATCGGCGCCGTGCACCGCCAAGCTTCACGCATCGACCCTCTAGGCTCACGCGCGCCAACAGTCTAGAATCCAGCCCTTTCCGGATCGCGCCAACGTCCGTTCCACCCGGCATAATTTCGCGGGAGGGCAAATTGATCCCAATCCGTTACAACTTGCGCAGCCTGATGGTTCGGCGCGCCACCAGCGCGATGACGGCGTCGGTCGTCGCGCTGGTCGTGATGCTGCTGTTCATTCTGTCGGGTTTCGTCGCCGGCCTGCGCGCGACCGTGATGAGCAACGCGCTCACCGACAACTGGATGGTGCTCAGCCGCGGCACCACCAACGAGGGCGGCAGCTTCATCTCGCGCGAGCAATACGAGATCATCAAGAGCCGCCCGCAAATCGCGGCGACCCCCGACGGCCAGGCGCTGGTCTCGCCCGAGGTGATCACCGGTTTCAATCCGGTTCCCGACGCGCCTCCGTCCAGCTCGATCTTCACGCTGCTTCGCGGCGTCTATCCGATCGCTTATCAGGTCCATCGCGGCATGCGCCTGGAGAGCGGACGTTGGCCGAATAGCGGCACGCCCGAGATGGTAGTCGGCCGCAAGCTCGCCGCGCGTTTTCCCAACCTCGCGGTCGGCAGCGATTTCAAATTTGGGCGGCACACTTTCAAAATCGTCGGCATCTTTTCCGATCGGGACAGCGCGCGTGAGTCCGAAGTGCTGACCGATCTCGGCATCCTGACCCAGGATATCCACGTCGCCAACGGCTTCGAGGTGCTGCACGTCGTGCTCAAACCCGGCACGCATGACGACTTTGCCAAATCGCTCACGACCGATTCGCGGGTCAAGGTCGACACGATGTCCGAGCAGGAGTTTTACGCAAAACAGACCGGATTCATCGATCAGTTGCGCACGCTGGGCCTGGTCGTCGCGATGATTCTGGCGGTCGGCTCCGTGTTCGGCGCGATGAACACGATGTACTCCGCGGTCGCGCGTCGCACCAGTGAAATAGGCGTGCTGCGCGTGCTGGGCTTCAGCCGCTTCAACGTGCTCGCGAGTTTCGTGATCGAAAGCATCGTGCTCGCGCTGGCCGGCGGCGTGCTCGGCGAGATACTCGGCGTGCTGGTCGCGTATTCGACCGGGCTCAGCAGCCAGCTCATGAATGTCGGCGAAATCATCTTCAGGTTTCGGCTGACCGTCGGCGCGTTCGTGTCGGGGATGGTCGCCGCTGTCGCGATTGGCGCGCTCGGCGGATTGCTGCCCGCGTGGCGCGCCTCGCGCATCGGTCTGGTCGAATCGCTCCGCTCGGTCTGAACGGAGGTCATCGTGCTCAACTGGATCAAATTGATCGAGCGCAACATGCGGCGGAATTTGCGCCGCACGATTCTAACCATCCTCACCATCGCGCTTGCAACTTTCATATACACCGTCCTGGTCTCCGTGCCGGCCTCGATGGATCGCGTGGTCAAGGACGCCTCCGGCACTCTGCGCCTCATCATCAACAACAAGACCGCGCCGTGGGAGGATCTCCCGGCGCGTTACTGCGACGACATCGACAAAATGCCCGGCGTCGCGGCTTGCACCGCGATCACCGGATGGTTCTCGACGTGGCGCGACGTCAGCGAGCCGGTCTTCGGCGTCGGCGCCGGCCCGGAGATAGGCGAAGTGTTCCCCGATTACGCGCTGACTGAACAGCAGCGCGAGGCGACCCTCAAAGAAAAGCGCTCCGCCATCGTCGGCGAAATTCTCATGCACAAGTATGGCTGGAAAATCGGCGACACCGTGACGCTGCGCGGCACCGACTCAGACCACATGGAGATGACCTTCGTCATCACGGGCCAGATGAAGTCCAAGCGCTATCCCAACATTTTCCTGATGCGGCGCGACTACCTGATGGCGGCGCGCAAAGCGAACGGGCTCCCCGACGAAGACGTCGCCTGGAACGTAATCGTACGCGCCACCAGCAACGACGCGATGGGCGTGCTCGCCAAACAGATCGACGAGCACTTCGCCAACTCCGATTACGAAACGCGCACGATGACCGAGAGCGACGCGCTCTCCTCCGGCCTTTCCGCCATCGGCAACATCCGGGCCATCGTCTTCGCGCTATGCCTCGTCGTGCTGCTGACGGTGCTGCTCATCGCCGCCAACTCCACGGTCATGATGGTCCGCGAACAGATCAGCGACGTTGCCGTGATGCGCGCGCTAGGCTTCAGCCGCGGCGCCGTAGCCTTCCTGCTATTCGGCGAATGCGGCGCGATAGGACTCTCAGGCGGAATAATCGGCGCGGGCGCCGCGCTGTGGGCATTCTCCGGCGGCATAACACTAGGCGCCGCGCTCGGCGGCAACGGCGCGCTATGGGTGACGCCCGCCCAAACCCTTAACGCGTTAATCGCCGCCCTGGCCGTAAGTATAGTGAGCGGCATAGTGCCAATCTTCGAAGCCGTCCGAATCCCACCAGCCCTCGCCTTCCGCAAAGTGGTGTAAGCGACCAAGCTCGATTAAAATCGATCTGCATGATCAGGCGCAGGGCCGACGAGTCACATCGTGACAACTATCGTCAGATTGGCGCTCATCTTCATAGTCACTGCCGTCAATGTCGGCTTGGCCATCCTCGGCATGGGCGGGCTTGTGCCTTTCTTCTCTCATCCCGCGCTGATCGCGCTCGCGGTCGTGCTCTGCATAATGGTCGTCGTATCGCTGTTCAGCTCTGGAAATCTGAGTTCAGGTGAGCGCGAGGATCGGGACAACCGCTGGGTCCTCGCAGCCTTTGCGTTGATCCTGCTGCTGATCGCCTATATGCCAGCCTACACGGACCGGATGGACTTCTGGACCATCGACGGCGATGCCGTTCGATGGCTCGGCGTGGTTCTGTTCGCTGTCGGCGGTGCGATCCGGCTGTGGCCGGTCTTTGTGTTGGGTCGCAGGTTCAGCGGGCTGGTCGCGATCCAGCCAGGGCACACTCTCGTCACCAGCGGAATCTATAGTGTCGTCCGCAACCCCAGCTATCTGGGGCTGCTCGTCAACGGGCTGGGATGGGCTCTTGCCTTTCGTTCGGTGATCGGCGTGATTCTCATCGCCCTCCTGATACCGCCGCTCATCGCGCGCATCCGCGCGGAAGAGGCCATGCTGCGGACTCAGTTCGGCGCCGAATTCGACGCCTATTGCGCGCGCACCTCGCGTCTGATTCCGGGTCTGTACTAGCTGCTCTTAAATCGTGTCCGACACACCTGGAATGAACAGCGGTTGCATCGAATAGCGCTCGACATCGGCTTCCATCTCCGCGCGCGCCGGCGCCGTCGCTTTGACGCTCGCCGCATCCAGGATATCGCGCAGCAGGGTCGCGTCGCTCGACGTATTCAGGAACAGCCCCGGCCGGCTGAGCACGAAATGCACGCCCCGACGAATCGCGTCGCGATCGCGAAGCGGTTCGTACCAGCTGAATTTACGGCCGTCGCCATTTTGCCATCGCCGCCGCGCAACCGACTTGATCGTCTGCGTCGCCACGCCCCGATCGCTGCAGACTTTCAGCAGCGCCTCGACGTCGGCCGCGTACTGTCCGATGTTCAGCATGGTGAAATTGTATGGAAACAACACCGAGTCGAACGCGAACCGCTCCAGGCTGCGGCGATGCATCGCGGCCACCTGCGAGCCATGACCGGTAACTCCGATAAACCGCACCAGTCCTTGCGCCCGCGCCTCGACCAGCGCCTCGAGCGCACCGCCGGCTCCCAGAGCCGTCGTCCATTCATTCTCGGCGACCAGGTTGTGCATCTGGATCAGATCGATCCGATCGACGCGCAGCCGTTCCAGCGATCGATGGAGACTGTCGCGCGCGGCTTGAGCCGTGCGGTCGCCGGTCTTGGTGGCGAGAAAGAAGCGCTGGCGATGCTCCCGCATCCAGGGGCCGATGCGCAGCTCCGACTCGCCGTATGAAGCGGCAGTGTCGATATGATTGATGCCGTATTCGAGCAGCAGCTCGAGCACGCCGTCGGCCTTGTCCTGCTTCATCCCGCCGAGTGCAGCCGCGCCAAAAATAATCCGAGTACTCTGATGGCCCGTATTTCCAAATGGACTCGTCTCGATCACGACGTCACCTCGCCGAGGGTTTCGATGGGTCATCTTACCGCGAACCGCAAATCGTGGCGACGCCGCGCTTTTTTGGATTGTCACAGGCTGACTCGGCGGCGAATTCCGCACGCGACTGATACTCTGCTAGACTGTTTCACTCATCATGCTCTCACTGGCGCGCGGCAAAGAGGGAAGTTTCAAGCTGGTCTCGGGTTACAAGCCTGAGGGCGACCAGCCGGCCGCGATCGATTCGATCGTGAGCAACCTGGGCGAGCGCGTCCCGCACCAGGTGCTGCTCGGCGTCACCGGCTCGGGCAAGACGTTCACGATGGCCAACGTGATCGCGCGCGTGAACCGGCCGACGCTCGTGATGGCGCCGAACAAGACACTGGCCGCGCAGCTCTACAACGAGTTCAAGAGCCTGTTCCCCGAGAATGCGGTCCGCTACTTCGTCTCCTACTACGACTACTATCAGCCCGAGGCGTACGTTCCCTCGACCGACACGTTTATCGAGAAAGACGCGAGCATCAACGACGAGATCGACAAGCTGCGGCACTCGGCCACAAAGGCGCTGCTCGAGCGCAACGACGTGCTGATCGTGGCGTCGGTCTCGTGCATCTACGGCCTGGGCGAGCCTGAGGTGTACTTCGAGATGCTGGTGTTCCTCGAAGAGGGGCAGACTATCGACCGCGACAAGATGCTGCGCAAGCTGGTCGATATCCAATATCAGCGCAACGACTACGATTTTCATCGCGGGACGTTCCGGGTGCGCGGCGACACGGTCGAAATTTTTCCCGCCTATGAAGAGCAGCGGGCGGTGCGCGTCGAGTTCTTCGGCGACCAGGTCGAGGCGATGTACGAAATCGATGCGCTGCGCGGCAAGGTGATTCGCAAGCTGCAGAGCATCGCGATATACCCCGCGTCGCATTACGTGACGACTTCGGACCGGATGGAAACCGCGGTGCGCAACATCCGCACCGAGCTGAAGGAGCGTCTGGAGTTCTACCGCGCCGAGAATCGGCTGCTGGAGGCCCAGCGCCTGGAGCAGCGCACGATGTACGACCTCGAGCTGCTGGCCGAGATGGGCTTCTGCCCGGGAATCGAAAATTATTCTCGCCATCTGACCGGCCGTCTGCCGGGACAGGCGCCGCCGACCCTGCTCGACTACTTTCCGAACAACTCGCTGTTTTTCATCGACGAGAGTCACGTGACGGTTCCGCAAATCGGCGGGATGTATCGCGGCGACCGATCGCGCAAGCAGGTGCTGGTCGAATTTGGCTTCCGGCTGCCGTCCGCGCTCGACAATCGCCCGCTGAATTTCGAGGAGTGGGAAGCGCATGTCGGGCAGGCGGTCTATGTCTCGGCGACGCCGGGCGACTACGAGCTGGAGAAGTCGGCGGGGCTGGTGGTCGAGCAGCTCATTCGCCCGACCGGACTTATCGATCCCGAAATCGAGGTGCGCAAGGCCGGCACCCAGGTCGACGACCTGCTCGAGGAAATCCACAAACGCGTCGCGGTCAACGAGCGGGTGCTGGTGACTTGCCTGACGAAGAAGATGGCCGAGGATTTGACCGACTACTACCACGACCTCGGCATCCGCGTGCGCTACCTGCACTCGGACATCGAGACCATCGAGCGCGTCGAGATCATCCGCAGCCTGCGCAAGGGCGAATTCGACGTGCTGGTCGGAATCAACCTGCTGCGCGAAGGGCTGGACCTGCCGGAGGTGTCGCTGGTCGCGATTCTCGACGCGGACAAGGAAGGCTACCTGCGTTCGGCGCGATCGCTGATTCAGACCACCGGCCGCGCCGCGCGGCACATCAACGGCCGCGTGATCATGTACGCCGACGCCATTACCAAATCGATGGAGCAGGCGATTGGCGAGACCAACCGCAGGCGCGCCAAGCAGGTCGCCTACAACGAGCAGCACGGCATCACGCCCATGTCGATCACCAAGGCGATCGACGCGTCGCTGGTCGAGATGTACTCGCCCGAGTGGGCCGTGGTTCCCGAAATAGGCGACGACAAGCGCGCCGACGAAGAGTTCATCCCGGCACATGAGCTGCCGGACAGGATCACCGCGCTGCGGCAGCAAATGATGGACGCGGCGGAAAATCTCGATTACGAGCGGGCGGCAGACCTGCGCGACCAGATCAAGAAGCTGGAGCGGCACGCATTCGGGATGGATCAGCCCCGCCGCCCGGAACTGCCGTCCGCGCCGCCCGGCTCCGCGCATCAGCGCGCGAGCGTCGAGGCACGGGGCAGGGATGAGGGCCGCAAGACGAAGGGGGTCAGCGACAAGGGCATCCCGGTGAAGACTCGAGGCCGCCGCGGCGCAGGCGCAGCGACGGGCGCCGCGTCCGGCGCGATGCCTCCCAATCGTCCCGCCAAACAAGGCAAGCTGAAGCTGATCCCCGACCGCCCCGATTAGTCTTTTCCTTCGACGGACGCGATTTTATCGGACAGCCCGCAAAACTCTTGCGCTCGGTCTCGGTAAATGACGAAATCGAGTCGAGGAGCAAAAGTAGATGGGTCCAACGGGCAAGGCCATTTTTCTGACCAAGGGCGTCGGGCGGCATCGCGAGAAACTCACCTCGTTCGAGCTCGCGCTGCGCGACGCGCGGATCGCCGAGTTCAATCTCGTTCGAGTCAGCTCAATTTTTCCTCCCGGCTGCAAAGTCATCTCGATCCAGGACGGACTGAAAACTTTGACGCCCGGCCAGATCGTTTACACCGTCATGTACGACAACTCGACCGACGAACCGCATCGCCTGATGGCCTCGTCGGTCGGCCTTGCGATTCCCGCCGACAAGGATCAGTACGGCTACCTGTCCGAGCACAAGAGTTTCGGGCAGACCGACGAGAAGGCCGGCGACTACGCGGAAGACCTCGCCGCCACGATGCTCGCGACCGCGCTCGGCGTGGACTTCGATCCCAACGTGAGTTACGACGAACGCAAAGACGTGTGGAAGCTGTCGGATAAAATCGTGCAGACGCGAAACATCACACAATCCGCGATCGGCGACCGCGACGGCCTGTGGACAACCGTTGTCACGGCAGCGGTATTTGTAAATCTACCGACGGACAAATAGCGACGATGGACATCAGCGAACTCGAACGGCGCATCGCGGTTCTCGAAGACATCGAAGCGATCAAGAAGCTCAAGGCGCGCTACTGCGCGATCTGCGACGAGGACCACAATCCGGCGAAAATCACAGCGCTGTTTGCCCCCGACGGCATTTGGGAAGGCGCCGGCGTCGGGCGCCATCAGGGACACGACGCGATTCGCAAACTCTTCCAGGGTTTCCAGGAACGGATCAGCTTCTCGCAGCATAACGTGATGAATCCGATCATCGAGGTGAGCGGCGAGCGCGCCACCGGCATCTGGTACTTCATCGGCCCGTTCACGATGCGCAGCGGAAATCGCGCGATGTGGCTCGGCGCGCGCTACGAAGACGACTACGTCAAGCTGAACGGCGAATGGAAATTCATGCATCTGCGCGCCATCGGGCGGATGTCGGCGCCGTACGAAAAAGGCTGGGCCAAGTAGGCGCCGCTATCTCGAACTGAACAGCTCGAGCCGCGAGCTGACCACCTTCTTCACCGCCTCGACGGCAGGCCCCAGGATTTTGTAGGGCGCCACCTCATTTGGCGCCGCCGCCAGCCCCGCTTCGACTCCCCGTCGCCACGCTATGCGGATTTCGGTGTTGACGTGAACGATGGTCATGCCGGCCTTAATCGCGCGCTTGAAATCGTCGTCGTTGGTGCCCGAGCCGCCGTGCAGCGTCATGAAGATTTGCACTGCGGCCTTGATCTCCGCGATCCTTTCGATATTCAACCGCTTCTGAACGTCGCCGTGAACCATGCTTTCGAGCATGCCGTGCATGTTTCCGACCGCCGGGGCCAAAACGTCGACCTTGGTCGCGTCGACGAATCGTTTCGCCTCCTCCGGCGTGGTCAAGATGCCGACGCCCGCCGGAATCTTGTCCATCACGGCCGACGAGGAGCCGATCCAGCCGATTTCGCCCTCGACCAGAATCGCGGGGTTGATCGATTTGATTGCTTCGATCGCCTTCCTGGTCTGCACGATGTTGTCCTCGAACGGGAGCGCCGAGCCGTCGAAGATGATTTCGTCGAAGCCCGCTTTCGCCGCCGCCTCCGCTTTGGCGATCGAGTGAGTGTGGTCGGCGTTGAGAAAAATTGGATAGTCGTACTCATCGCGAACCGCCTTCACCAGCGCGGCGGCCTGGCGCACGCCGGTGAACTCGCGCTCACCCTCGGACACGCCGACCATCACGGGCAACTTCTTGTCGCGCGCGGCGGCGACTATCGCGTTGAACGCCACCAGGTCCGAAAAATTGAAATGGCCGACGGCGACTTTGTCCGCTGCCGCCCGCTGCAACACTTCACGCAGTGAGGTCATATTCAGCTTTGTCTCCATTTGCGGCCGTCACACTCGAGCAACTCGTCGGCCGCTCGCGGTCCCCACGAGCCGGCGGCGTAGTTGGGGAAGTCAACGGCCGGGTTCGCCTTCCATGCGTCCAGAATCGGATCGACCACGCGCCATCCCGCGTCCACTGTGTCGGCGCGCTGGAACAGCGCCGGATCGCCGATCATGCAATCCAGCAGCAGCGTTTCGTAGCCTGTGCTCGGCGCGGCGCCGAAGTAGTCCGAGTACTTGAAGCTCATGTCGACGCCGCCGAGTTTGACTACGGGTCCGGGCACCTTGGCGCTGAAGCTGAGCGAGATGCCCTCGTTGGGCTGGATGTGCAAAACCAGCTCGTTCTGCTCGAGGCGCCGGACGCCGGTCTGGCGGAACATCAACGCGGGCGGCACTTTGAACTTGATTGCGATTTCGGTGGAGCGCTTCGCCATCCGCTTTCCCGTGCGCAGATAGAACGGCACGCCTGACCATCGCCAGTTGTCGATCGCGAGTTTCAGCGCGACGTAAGTCTCGGTGTCGGAATTGGGATCCACTCGCTCCTCCGAGCGATAGCCCGGCGCCGGCTTGCCGTCCAGCGTGCCCGATCCATATTGGCCGCGCACGGCACAGTCACGGACATCTTCGGGTTTGAACGGGCGGATCGCGCGCAGGACCTTGGTTTTCTCGTCGCGCACCGGCTCGGACTCGAACGAATTCGGCGGTTCCATCGCGATAAGAGAGAGCAGCGCCAGAATATGATTCGGCACCATGTCGCGAAGCGCGCCGGTCGCTTCATAGAATGCGCCGCGATGCTCGACGCCGACCGTCTCGGCCACCGTGATTTGCACGTGGTCGATATAGTTGTTGTTCCACAGCGGCTCGAAGAAGCCGTTGCCGAAGCGAAACGCGATGATGTTCTGAACGGTTTCCTTGCCGAGATAGTGATCGATTCGATAGGTCTGATTCTCGTCGATGCATGCGCCAATCTCGCGATTGAGCGCATTGGCCGAGTCCAGGTCGTGACCGAACGGCTTCTCGATGATCACTCGGCGCCAGCGACCCGCGGGTTCGTTGGTGAGTCCCGCGCCGGCAAGTTGCTTGACGATCTCGCCGAAAAAGCTTGGCGACACCGCGGTGTAGAAGAGATAGTTTCCCGGCGTGCCGTGCAGCTTGTCGGTCGCCTCGAGCTCGGTCTTGAGGCGCTGGTAGGTGGCAGGATCCGTGAAGTCGCCCGACATGTAGGAGATGCGCTGATCGAACCATTTCCAGAGCTCGGGACTGACCTTGGTGGTGGCGAATTGTCCGATCTCGTCGCCGAGCTGCTTGCGGAAATCCGCGGAACTCATCTTCACGTTGCTGACGCCAACGATTGCGAAGTTGTCCGGCAGCAGTTTGTTGGCGAGCAGATTGTACAGCGCGGGCATCAGCAGCCGCTTGGTCAAGTCGCCGGTCGCGCCGAAGATCACGAACACGCACGGATCCCCGGGCCGCGCCTGTGCAGCTTCGCCGGATGCGTCCTTTGGTGTGGAACTTGGCATCGTCGAATCCCTTCTAGGCTTTCTTCTCCACGTGGCCGCCGAACTCGTAACGCATCGCGGAGAGGAGCTTGTCCGCAAAGTCGGCCGCGCCTCGTGAGCTGAAGCGCTCGTAAAGTGCGGCGGTGAGGACATGGGCAGGAACGCCCTCGTCGATCGCGGCGTCGATCGTCCAGCGACCCTCGCCCGAATCCGAGACGCGTCCGGCAAATTTCTTCAGCTCCGGATCGCCGAGCAAGGCGTCGGCGATCAGGTCCAGCAGCCATGACGCGACCACACTGCCGCGCCGCCAGACCTCGGCGACGTCGGTGAGGTTGAAGTCGTACTGGTACAGCTTGGGATTGCGCAGCGGCGTGGTCTCCGCATCGACCGCATGGGTCTGCATCCCGACGTTGGCGTTGCGCAGAATGTTCATCCCTTCCGCGTATGCGGCCATGATGCCGTACTCGATCCCGTTGTGAACCATCTTCACGAAATGCCCCGCGCCGTTCGGCCCGCAATGCAGATAGCCGTGCTCCGCGGTACTGCCCTTGACCTTCTCGCGCCCGGCAGTGCGAGGGGCAGAATCGATCGGCGGCGCGAGCGTCGCAAAAATCGGATCGAGATGCTTCACGACTGGCGGCTCGCCGCCGATCATCTGGCAAAATCCACGCTCGAGTCCCCAGACGCCGCCGCTGGTGCCCGAATCGACATAGTGAATCCCTTTCGCCTTCAGAGCCTCGGCGCGCCGGATGTCGTCGATGTAGTAAGAATTGCCGCCGTCAACGATGATGTCGTCGCGCTGGAATCGGCTCGACAGGTCCGCGACGGTCTGCTCGACGACGGCCGCCGGCACCATCATCCATGCAACTCGCGGCAGCTTGAGCTTGGCGGCGAAGTCGTCGAGCGACGACGCGCCGACGGCGCCCTCCTTCGCCAATTCCTTGACGGCGTCAGCGCTCACGTCGAACACCACGCATTCGTGACCGTTGCGCAGCAGACGCCGCACCATGTTCGCACCCATTCGGCCAAGGCCGACCATTCCCATTTGCATTTTAGTTTGCTCCTTGTTCAACGGAACCGTCTTGAAACAGTATCGCATCGCGGATGTTATGGTACCAATGAATTTTGCCTGGAAAGGAGCCGCGTTTTGAGCGCCAGGAGCTTGATGGTAATGGGCACGGCGTCGGACGTCGGCAAAAGCGTGATGGTCACTGCGCTGTGCCGGGCGTTCGCGCGCGCCGGCGTCCGCGTAGCGCCATTCAAAGCGCAAAACATGTCGAACAACGCCGCGGTTTGTCCCGGGGGCGGCGAAATAGGACGCGCGCAGGCCGTGCAGGCCCAGGCGTGCGGACTCGAACCGAGCCTCGACATGAATCCGGTGCTACTGAAAACCCAGTCCGACATGGTTTGCCAGGTAGTCATTCGGGGCCGCGCGCGGTTTCAGATGGGCGCAAATGACTATGAGCGATATCGAACTGAGGCATGGCCTGAGATAGTCAGTAGCTATAGCAATCTCGCGCGCGATTTCGAGCTGATAGTAATCGAAGGCGCGGGCGGCGCGGCGGAAATCAATCTGCGCTATCGCGACATAGTCAACTGGAAAATCGCGGAAATGGCCAACGCGCCCGTGCTGCTGGTCGCGGACATCGACAAGGGCGGAGTCTTTGCCTCGGTCGTCGGCACCGTTGAGCTGCTCGCGCCAGAGGAGCGGCGCCGCGTCAAGGGAGTGCTGATTAACAAGTTCCGCGGCGATCTGAGACTGCTGGAATCCGGCCTCCGCTTCCTCGAGCAACGCATCGGTATCCCGGTGATCGGTGTGATGCCGTGGCAGGAGCGCCTGGGCCTGCCACAAGAAGACGCCGCCAGCCTGGTCGAGCTCGCGAAGCCTGCCGCCGGCAAGCCACTGACTATCGGAGTGATACATTTGCCCTGCATCTCGAACTATACGGATTTCGAAGCGATCGAAGACGAACCGGATGTCGCCGTTCATTACTTGAGCGATCCGGGCATGGCGCTGCGTCTTGACGTTCTGATCCTCCCGGGCACAAAGAGCACCGTCGCCGATCTGAAGTGGCTGCGCGCAGCCGGCTGGGAGGACTTCCTTGCCCGGCATCGCCGTGCGGGTGGATGGGTGCTGGGAATCTGCGGAGGGTACCAGATGCTCGGCCGGCGCATCGTGGATGCCGACGGGGTCGAGTGCGCCCAGACTGAAACCGTTGGGCTGGGATTGCTCGAAATCGAGACAGCCTTTCAGGCGGAGAAAATCACGGATCGAATTCGTGCGGTGCATCTGCCGACCAACCTGCCCGTGTCTGGTTACGAGATTCACTCCGGGCGCATAACCGGCGGTGCGGCTTCGCGAGCGCTATTCAGATTGATTCAGCGAGACGTCCGAACAGTGAACGAATTGGAAGGCGTCCGATCAGACGATGGGCGAGTGATCGGCACATCGATTCACGGAGTCTTTGATTCCGCCGGCTTTCGACGGCACCTTCTCGACGAGATAAGGACCTCGAAAGGGCTGGCGCCGCTCGAATCCGCCGCGCACGATGACTCCGACGCGAGTCGCCGCACGGCCTTCGATCGTATCGCCGACGCGTTGGAAGCGTGCGTGGATCTGTCGCAGATCGCGGCGCTCACGGGCCTCTCTGTCCAGCAGCTCCCGCGTTGGGGCAGTCGCTGATCGGGAATCATTCAAACTCTTCTGCCGCAGCGGCCAGCGGTGCCTCCGGCAGGCTGAAGCGCGAGCGTGTGACTTGCCATGCCATCGCCATCGAGCCCGCGATCATCAGCGCCGCCAGCAGATACGGCGCACCGGGTAGGCGCCAATCGCGATTCGCCCCGATAAAGCTCGCGAAGACGTTTGTGAAAACGAGAGGGCCGATCATGAACGCGATTCCGCGCAGACTGCTGAGCGCGCCCTGAAGTTGTCCCTGTTCCGAGGAACCCACATGCCGGGTCATCATGCCCTGCATCGGAGGTCCTGAAAGCCCCCACAGCGCGTTCACCGGCAACGCGGCCCAGAAAACCGCGCCGGTTGCCGCCAGTCCGTAGATTGTGAAGCCGGCCGCGCCGAAGAGCAGTCCGGCGAGCATCGCGCGCCGCTCGCCGAATCGCGCGACGACCGGCTCGACCAGCCCGGCGCCCACCACCGCGGAGCATACGCCCACCGCCGCGATCGCCAGTCCGACCATCCGCTCGTTCCATCCGTAACGATACATCGCGTACAGCACGAAAGTGGTCGGCAGGGCCTCGTGCGCGATGCTGCCGATGAAGTTGACGATCGCCAGGCCAAACAGTTCGCGATGCGATCGCAGCAGCTTCAGCGAACCCATCGGATTCGCGCGCCGCCACGAGAATCGTTCGCGGCGCTCCATCGACAGCGACTCCGGCAGCACCAGCAGGCCGTACATGTAGTTCAGAAAACTAAATCCCGCCGCGACCCAGAACGGGAGGCGCGGATCGATATTGCCCAGCACGCCGCCGATTGCCGGTCCCACCACAAAGCCAAGGCCGAACGCGGCGCTCAACATTCCGAAACCCGCCGCCCGCTTTTCCGGCGGCGCCACGTCCGCGATGTATGCGTAGGCGGTCGAAGTGCTCGCCGACGTGATGCCCGAGATCACACGGCCAACGAACAGCCAGCCGACGTCCGGCGCGAGCGCCATCACGATGTAGTCCAGTCCCAGTCCGAAGTTGGAGAGCAAAATCACCGGACGCCGGCCGAAGCGGTCCGACAGCGCGCCGAGCACCGGCGAAAATACAAACTGCATCAGCGCCCACACCGTGCCGAACAAACCGTAAATCTCGGCGGCGCGCGCGGTATTGCCGCCGACGAAGTCTTCAACCAGTTTCGGCAGCACCGGCACGATCATCCCGAGCGCCAGCATGTCGAGCACGACCGTGATGAAGATGAAAACCAGCGCAGCTCGGCGCGGAGTGGCGGTGTGATCGGGTTCGGGCATTATTGACTCTATAACCGAATCGCGCGCGCGAAGGTTACGCCTAATACAATCACCTGCGCGGTGGGCGGCAGGGGTGACCCCTGCACCCGGTATTCACGCGAATGCGAAGACGCGAAATCCCGCGGACGGGCTTTCGCGAACCTGATTTGACAGAATAAATACTGGGTGCAGGGGTCACCCCTGCAGCCCGCCGCGTAGGCGTCTTTTCCTCTCCCAATCGTGTGATAGCTTTCATCTAGCCTACGAGGAGGAACGTTCACCATGCCCGACAAAAAATCCTGGACCGCCGACGACATGCCGGATCTTTCCGGCAAGACTATCGTCGTTACCGGCGGCAACAGCGGCATCGGCTATGAAGCGGCGCTGGAGTTCGCGCGCAAGCGGGCCGAGGTCATCCTGGCCTGTCGCGACCTGGGCAAGGCTCGCACGTCGGCCGCTCAGATCTCCGCATCGTCGCCCGGCGCCAGGGTCGGCGTGATGGAGCTCGATCTCGCGAACCTCGCGTCGGTGCGCGGCTTCTCCGACGCGTTCCACCTGGAGCATCCCGCGCTGCACGTGCTGTGCAACAACGCCGGCGTCATGGCGATCCCGTACCGTCAAACGGTGGACGGCTTCGAGATGCAATTCGGCACCAATCACCTGGGGCACTTCGCTTTGACCGGCCTGCTGCTCGACCGCCTGCTTGCCACCGAGGGCGCCAGGGTCGTCAACGTCAGCAGCGGCGCGCATCGCATGGGCAAGATTCGTTTCGACGATCTCCAATGGCACAATGGATACCGCAAGTGGATGGCTTACGGGCAGAGCAAGCTCGCCAACTTGTTGTTCACTTTCGAGTTGCAGCGGCGCGCCGACGCCGCGGGCGCGAAACTGCTGAGCGTCGCGTGCCATCCCGGATATGCGGCGACCAATTTGCAAGCCGCGGGACCGCGGATGCAGGGATCGTCGATGATGGAATCGCTTTTCTCGGCCGCCAACAGCGTATTCGCGCAGAGCGCCGCGATGGGCGCCCTGCCGACCGAGTACGCGGCCGTCTCGCCCAACGTCCACGGTGGCGACTACATCGGCCCCGACGGACTCGGCGAGATGTGGGGGCATCCGGTCGTGGTCGGATGTAGCGCGGCCGCGCGCGACACGGCGGCCGCCGCCCGGCTGTGGGAAGCGTCCGAGCGACTCACCGGCGTGCAATATAAATTATGAACGAACGCCCCGGCGCCGATCGCCCTACGACGTGCGCGCGATCACGAATTTTCCAATCTTGTCGATGGCCTGCTGCCCTTCCGGCAGCAACTTCGCAAACACGTGCCAGACATGGGGCATCTCGTCCCATACCTCGAGATCGACTTGCACGCCGGCGGCCTTGGCGCGCGCGGCCACCCGGGTCGCGTCGTCGAGCAGAATTTCCGCATCGCCGACATGGATCAGCATCGGCGGCAGGCCGCGAAAATTCGCATGCAACGGCGACACGAGCGGATCCTTGGGGTCGTGCGCTCCGTAGTACTGCTTGGCCGACGACGCAAGATTGTCCTGCGTCACCATCACGTCCTTGGCGGCTCGCGAACGCACCGATTCTCCGGTGCCTTCCAGGTCCGTCCACGGCGAAATCGGGACGGCGCCGGCCGGCAACGGCAGCCCCGCATCGCGAATCGCCACCAACGCCGCCAGCGTGAGCCCGCCGCCGGCAGAATCGCCCGCGATAACAATCTTGCCCGGCTGGTAGCCTTGCGCGAGCAGCCAGCGGTATGCAGCAGTCGCGTCCTCGACCGCGGCGGGAAACGGATGCTCGGGCGCGAGCCGATAGTCAAGCGCCAGCGCCCGCGCATTCGACGCGCGCGCGATTCTCGAGATCATTGCGCGATGCGTTTTGATCGAGCCGGCCACGTATCCGCCGCCGTGCAGATAGAGGATGACCCGATCCGCGATGGCGCCGGGCGCCGCAATCCATTCCGCTTCGACCCCGCCAGCGTTGACCTTCTCGCAAATCACGTCGGCCGGGACGCGCTCACTGATTCGCTCCATCCCGGCGCGCCGCTGCTCGATCGACGCGTTGGGATTCTGCGGCTGCGACTTGATTCGCTCGATTACCTTGTTCAGTTGTTCGCTCGCCATTTTCCCTCCATGACCGATACCCCGGTTACAGCGTCGGCTATAGCACGAAACGGCGGTGAACAGTCTGCGTTCCACGTGCACGGCCTTTGCGAATGCGCGCAGCTGACACTTTTTCCGATTGCGAAGTCGCAGCGATCTACTTGCCTGCTCCGCCCCTAATCGTAAATTTGGTGTTAAAGAGTTGACTGTAAGTGCCAACGCACTCACCCAGTCCGCCCAACGTGTAAATGTTCGAGAATGCGATCTGGCAGCCGCCGTTCAGAAGGGGAATGGTGAACGCGCTGCTACAATCCGCGCCATTGAACGCGATGCTTTCGACGTCTTTCTTTGCGTTGATCTCAATGTCCCCGTATGCCGGCGCGCATCCGCTGTTGAGCTCGTCTAGTTCGCCTCCGTTATCAAAGGTCTCATAAAAGGTTACCACACCATTCCCCGCACTTCCTGACACCGTCCCCGTGTAGGTGTAGCAGGTGCAATTGCTGGTCGGGCAATAGTCGGCCAACCCATTTCCCCCCGTGCAGGGGCCACTCGTACTGCCGGGGCTCTCGAGGATTGTGAGCGTCAGGCTGAAGGTTGAGACCTTAACGGAGGCTGGGGCGGAAAGCTGTGAGCTTCCCTTCGCCCCGTGCCATCCAGCCCAGGCGGGCCCTGCGACGAACGCGGTCAATATCAAAATCACTGCAATCAGCTTCGACTTCATCGATCTCCTTCCTCCTGTTGTTGCGCGCCTGGGTGCAGGGGCTATTAGCCCATTGCGTCTAGATATTACAAGCTCTAACCAGAACTAGAAGGACAACTGCCCGCATCTGCTCGCGATTTGCGGCGAGCTTGGCGCGTCACGTACCGCGTGGCGGAAGACTTGCCGCTTTGTAGACCTCCTCGAGTTGGTGTACCCGACCCGCCTTACCCTTAACCCTTCTAACAGGGACGAAGTCCCGCATCCTCTCTTAGTACCGGGTGCAGGGGTCACCCCTGCCAAGGAAGCGTGAAACCCAGGTGGGTTTCACATTAAATTCGTTCCTATTCGACTAAGTTCGCTCCTCCTCGACGACATCCGCAATCGCCCGTAGCAGCGTCGATTTCTTGACCGGCTTGCTGACGTGCAGGTCGCAGCCGGCCTGGCGCGTGCGCTGCACGTCACTTTCGAGCGCCGATGCGGTCAGCGCGATAATCGGCGTGCGCCGACGATGGTTCGCCGTCTCCCACTTACGAATCATCCGCACCGCGCCATAGCCGTCGAGCACGGGCATCTGGATATCCATCAGAACCACGTCGTAGGCGCGCGTCATGAAGCGGTCCAGCGCCGCCTGGCCGTTCTCCACTTCGTCAAGCGCATAGCGGCTCTTCTTCAGATACGCCGCGATCAACAGGCGATTGTCCGCCGAGTCATCGGCCAGCAGGATACTGAGCGGGCGGTCGAGCAGAGGCGTTGCTGAACGGTTCACCTGCGTTGCGTGGCGAGGCTCGGCGACCGCCGGCGCAGGCGCCGTGACTTCCGCCATCGCGTCGGCAATCGCGGCGTACAATTCGTGGCTCTTGACCGGCTTCACCACGTAATGATTCACGCCCAGTTCCCGGATCGCATTCAAGCGGGTGGTCAGACCGGTGGAAGTCACGAGCATTACGATCGGCGGATTTCCATTCGCGCCAAGCCGCATCCGCCGTACCGTCTCGAGGCCGTCCATCGTGGGCATCTGCGAATCGACCACCATCAGGCCGAACGCCGCACCATTGCGATTGGCGGCGTCGAGCGCGAGCAGCGCCTGGTTGCCGGACGTCGCCTCGGTGACCACGGCCCCCCGGGCGCTCAATAGTTCGCGCGTGATCGATCCCGCGGTCGCGTTGTCATCCACCACCAGCGCGAGAACCCCGGACAGATCGAGCCCTCCATCCTTGCGGCTTTCGTTCTCGTTGGATGCCGCGGGTGGCAAGCCGAGCACCGCGGTAAAATAAAAGGTACTGCCCACGCCTGGCTCGCTTTCGACCCAGACTCTGCCGCCCATTAGCGCGACCAGCCGTTCGACGATTGTCAGGCCGAGTCCGCTGCCGCCGAATTTCCGCGTGGTCGACGAGTCGGCCTGCGTGAAGGCGGAGAAAATGTTGGGCAGTACGTCGCGCGGTATTCCGATGCCGGTGTCGCGCACCGAAAACAGCAGGCTGCCCGGCTTGGCCTGGCCCGGGTCGAGCGCGACCTCGATCACGACCTCACCGCGCACGGTAAATTTGATCGCGTTGCCGATCAGGTTGATGAGCACCTGGCGCATGCGCAGTGAGTCGCCGACCAGCGTCGGCGGCAGATCGCGGCCAAATCGCATCGCCAACTCGATTCCCTTCTCGTGGGCGCGCACGGCCAGCGTATCGGCGACCTTCTCCGTCATCTCGACCACGTCGAACGCTACCGCCTCCAGAGCCAGGCGCCCGCTCTCGACCCGGGCGAGATCCAGGATGCTGTTGATCAGTTCGAGCAGCGCGTTGCCGTTGCTGATGATGGTATCGAGGTAACGGCGCTGTTCCGAGTCGAGATCGCTTTCGCCCAACAGGTCGGCCATCCCGAGGATCGCATTCATCGGCGTGCGAATCTCGTGCGACATGCTCGACAGGAATTCGGTCTTCGCGCGCGAGGCCGCCACCGCCTTCTGCCGCTCCGCCTCCAGGTCGGTGATGTCGCGCGCGATCGAC
Source organism: Binataceae bacterium (SeqCode) (assembly GCA_963789715.1). GTDB lineage: Bacteria > Desulfobacterota > Binatia > Binatales > Binataceae > Binatus. Next base: position 168,663 of record CAWBLQ010000006.1, read on the forward strand.
AGCGCGCACTGGCGCCCGCCGAGCTCGAGCACCACCGCCGAGATCAGCGCGGGAAACGTGGTGCCGCCGGCGGTGCGGAAGGTCGTTTCGAAGTTGCGGACCTCGCGTTGCCGGCGCAGGGTTTCGGTGAAGAGCTCGAGCCGCTCGCTGCTTGCCCAGACCTTGACCTGGTCGAAGCGCTTGCCGACGATTTCATTTTTTTTGAGCCCGAGCGATCGCACGATCTCGTTGTTCACATCGATAATGACGCCGTCGCTCATGTCGGTCAGCGCGATATTGTCGACGCTCGAATCGAAGATCTCCCGCAGCATCGCTTCGCTGCTTTGCAGTTTGCGCTCCTGTTCCTTGCGCTTGGTGATGTCGCGGGCAATCGTCACCACGCGGGGCTGGCCGCCTAGCTCTACCACCACCGACGAGAGCAGCAGCGGAATTTCGACGCCGCTCCTGCTCCGGATTGTCACTTCGAAATTCCGCACCTGGCCGGTAGTCCGCAGCGACTCGACGTATTGGCTTTGCAAACCCGCATTACCGTTGTCGGCAACTCCCGGCGAGGTCTTTCCGATAATTTCTTCGCGCGGAAATTCGGTGAGCCGCGTAAATTCCTCGTTCACATCCACAAAGCGGCCGTCAAGGTCGGTGATCGATAGCGGGTCGAGAATTGAGTCGAAGATTTTGCGCAGGCTGGCCTCGCTGTCGATGAGTCTTTGTTCCGCCGCGAGCAGGTCGCCGATGTTGCGCGTGATCGTCAGGCAGCTCGGCTTGCCATCCAGCTCGAGCAGCACCCCCGACATCAGGCATGGAATCACGCTTCCGTCTTTGGCGTAAAAGTTTGCCCGCATGTTGCGCACTTCCCCGGTGCGGGTCAGGGTCGCGGCAAAATTGTCAGATTCCTCCCTGCTCGGCCATACGCCAACTTCCCAATAGGTCTTGCCCAGCACCTCTTCGCGGCTGAAGCCCGTCGCGCGGGAGAATTCGTGATTGACGTCGGTGTAACGCCGAGTGATCGGATCGGTGGTCGTCACCGAGTCGAGGTTCGCGTCGAAGATCTTGTGCAGCGTGGCCTCGCTGTTGCGCAGTTTGCGCTCCGCTTCCTTGACGTCCGAGATTTCACGGACCACGGTGATCGCGCAGTTCTGATTGTTCAGCCGGACCACGACCGCGGATATCAACGCCGTCGCCGGGCGGGCATAGCCGACCCCGTTGAGCTGCATCTCGACGTTTTGCACCGCGCCGCTCTCGCGCAGTTCCTTCAGGAAACGCTCGCGGATGCTCGGCTCCGCAAAGAAACTGAAGTCGTCCTCGCTGCGGCCCACCGCCAGTTCGCGCGGCACGCCACTGCGCTTGACGAATTGGTTGTTGACTTCGAGGATCGCGCCGGTGTCGACGTTGCTGACCACGACCATGTCGCCGCTTTGCTGGAAAATCTGCCGAAACTTTTCTTCGCTCTCCTTGAGTTTCCGATCGCTTACTCGCCGGTCTTCGAGGCTCCGCACCACCTCGCGTCGATTGTTCGTCTGCAGATAAACGTTGACCTGCGCCAGGCCAACCGCCGTCGCCAGTCCCAGCCAGTGCACGGACGGATCGGAATCACCAACACCATGCGCGCGCACCAGTGTGTAAAAGCAAATCATCCCGACGCAGCTGGTCGCCGCCTGCCAGGGCCAGTCCCACGGCGCCAGCGTTCCCGCACCGACCACGATGACGAACACAGACACGAACAGCGGCTCTACGCGCATCGTCAGGGCGCCAATCGCAGTCGTCGATACCAGCAACGTGCTACAGACAAGAACGGCAATCTCACGCCAATAGCGCGGCATCGCTGCCGTAAAGGTCAACAGGAAGAACACGACTCCGATCGCGACGTTGGCCAGAATAAGGCTCAGCGTCGCGTCCAGCGTTGACGCGCCCGTATAACGGCGCTCCGCTGCATAAGCCAGTTGAAAAAAGACGATCAGCAGTGCGGCTGTGCGCGAAAGACTCGTCACGTTCTGACCCGCGACGGACAAAGTGATGCGCCCCGGCGCGCGAGCCAGCTTACCCAAAGTCACCGGTTCGGCGTTCAACTGATCATGCTGTGGGCTCTTCTCACGCGAGGCCAAATCATGCGGGGTCAAGTGGCGCTGCTTGGGCGGAGCGCCCATCCGATTTACTTCCCGTCCCTGGCCGGCGCAGGGATTCGACTGGATCACAGCAAGTTTGATGCCCGCAAATCTGTCTCATAACCAACAAGAAAACCCCGATCGTTCAGCTGTCCGCTCGGCCCGCGGCGCGATTAGACGCGATGTGTGCCGTTTTGAGATTTGGCCGCGCAGTTTTGCCGTGCACTTGGTATAGGCGACCCGCTTTCCCCTTAACCTTCCTAACAGGGACGAAGTCCCGCATCTTCTCTTAGTACCGGGTGCAGGGGTCACCCATGCCCAGGGAAGCGTGAAACCCACGGCGGGTTTCACATTTAATTCCGACGTGCTGATTGCAGCCGACCTGACCCGCGGCGCGCATGGACCCCGGGCGATTGTTAACTGCACATGAATTCTGCGAGAATCCCCGCAATTCTCGCATCGAGGTTCATCCACATGACGGCGACTGTTTCCATCCATCAAGGCAAGCTCGAAGGTGACGACCAGGCCGGACTATTCGTCTTCAAGGGAATCCCGTTTGCGGCTCCCCCCGTCGGCGCCCGCCGATGGCTCGCGCCCGAGAAGCCCGCGCCGTGGACCGGGACGCGCGACGCGCGCCGTTTTGGCGCGGTGGCTCCGCAGAACAAGCTGATGCTTAGCGCGCTGTCCGCGATGGTGGTTGACGGCGAACAATCCGAGGATTGCCTCTACCTCAACGTCTGGACCCCTGCGCTCGACGGCCGCCGCCGGCCCGTGATGGTCTGGATTCACGGCGGCGCTTTCACCATCGGCTCCGGCTCGCAGGCGCTTTACGACGGCTCCGTTCTATCACGACGCGGCGACGTGGTGGTCGTAACGGTCAATTATCGCCTCGGTCCGTTGGGCTTCCTTCGCCTCGCCGACGTGACCGGCGGCAAAATCCCGGCGAGCGGCAACGAAGGGATGCTCGATCAAGTCGCTGCGCTTAAGTGGGTCCGCGACAATATCGCCGAGTTCGGCGGCGACCCCGCCAACGTCACTATCTTCGGCGAGTCCGCCGGCGGCATGAGCGTCGGAACCATCCTCGCGATGCCCTCAGCGCGTGGCCTGTTCCACAAAGCGATACCGCAAAGCGGCGCGTGCCACACCGGTGCTCCCGCGGCGCGCGCCAATCGCGCGGCGGAGCGAGTCTTGTCGAAGTTCAAGGTGAACGCCGGCGACGCCGCCGCGCTCCGCGCCCTGACGCCCGCGCAATTGCTCACCGGCACGCTCCTCGACGACGGCATCACGCCCGACCCTGAACTCGGGATGGCGTATCAGCCGGTCGTCGACGGCAGCATCGTGCCGCGCGCCGCGATCGAGATGGTCGCGGACGGCTCGGCGTCGGGCGTGGCCGTGATGGCCGGTTCGACGCTCGACGAGTGGAAATTGTTCTCGCTGATGGATCCTTCGTTGCACAAGCTCGACCGCGCCGGCCTGGCCGCGCGTATCAGCAGCCGCTTGAGGGGGCAAGCCGCGGACGCCCTGATCGATGCGTACGAAAAAGCGCGCGCCGCGCGCGGCGAGTCGGCGACTCCCGTCGAGCTGTTCACCGCAATCGAGACCGACCGCATTTTCCGCATCCCCGCGGTGCGTCTGGCGCAAGTCCAACGGCGCCACGATTCGCGCGTTTACAGTTATCTCTTCACGTGGCCGTCGCCCTTTATGAATGGCGTGCTCGGCTCCTGCCACGCACTCGAGCTCGGCTTCGTCTTCGGCACCAATAACATCCCCGGGATGGCCGCATTCGCAGGCACGGGTCCGGCCGCGGAAAAGCTGGCAACCCAGATGCAGGACGCGTGGCTGTCATTCGCGCGCTCAGGCGACCCGAGCGGTGAGAGCGTCGGCACGTGGGCGGCTTACGATGAGGCGCACCGCCCCACGATGGTATTCGGCGCGAGCACGGGAGCTGACGTTGCGCCGCGCGACCAGGAGCGCCGCGCCTGGGACGCGATCCCGGATGCCACCTTCGGCTCGCTCTAGATAGCCGATCCTTCCCGCGTGATCGCCCCTTCCCACTATGGGAAGGGGTTAGGTTAGCCGGATTCAATCAGCGCGTCGGTTTCGCAGTCGGTGGCTGGCCGCTCGATCCTTTCGCGTGCGCCGGCTTGCCTTCCATGAACCGATTGCATCCGCTGTTGCCGGAAACCCGCAGCTTGAACTTTTGCAGTTCGTCGTCGATGCAAAGTCCCATCGTGGAATTCTTCGCCGGCGCCTTGGGCTCGATTTGCCACCACTTGCAGTCTTTGCAGAGTCCCCACGAAGTGCTCATTCAACTTCGGCCTCCAACGGACGCGTGCTTCACTCCAGCGTCAGATCGACGCGCGTGGTCTTGCCCTGATCCTTGATTCCGGTGGCGTCCAGCTTGGGCGCGATTATGAACATCCGCGCCGCATCCACCTGCTTGCCGCTCAGATACGCCCGCACCGCGTTGGCCCGCGCGTCCGCCAGATGCCGCAGGTCCTGATCGCTCACGGGGGTGTTTTCGAGAATCAGTTTCTTCATCTGCTCCGGCGGGATCGTTTTCGCCAAGCCGACCAGGTCGCGGGGCTTCTTGAAATCACCTGCGAAGTAAACCTTCGCCAGGTACTTGTTGTAGTCCGCCGTGGAAAGTTTCGCATTCGCGTCCGCGCTGTCTCCCTCGGCTTTGTGCCTGAGCACCTGGATACTGTGGTCCAGTGACGCTTCGCGGTAGCCGTCCGCGTCGAACTTGGGATCGACGCGCCCCGAAATGTTGAGCTTCAACCCGGTCCGATCCGCCAACGCCTTCGCGATCGTATCCAGCTTCTGCTGACTGTCAGGCGTCAGCGTCGCGTAACCAGGCGCGAACTCGATATAGCCGAGGTCTTGCTGCGCGCCGCTGCCGCTGCCGCCGAACGCCGCCGCGATCAGCGAGAACGGCGCGGTCGCGGCCTTGACGATCAGGTTCATGAATGCGCCAAGGATCACGCTGCCGATGCTGAATTGCGGATTCGACAGCGACCCAGAGATTGGCACTCGCACGTCGATTTGCCCCTTCGAATTTTTGAGCAGCGCAACCGCAAGTCGAATCGGCAGATTGGTCGCGTCGGGGCTGTCCACGTGATCGCCGAACGTCAGTTGATCGATGAAGATGTGGTTGTCGGCGGTCAGGTTGCCCTTGTCCAGCAGGTAGTGAACGTCGACGGTCAGCGTGCCTTTGACGATCGGAAAGCCGGTGTATTTGGTGGTGTACGGCGAGAGCCCGGTCAGCTCGATCGCGTCCGCCTTCGCCTTGATATCGACGAACGCGGTCGGCGCGAGCGGATTTATCGATCCGTCGATGTTGATCGGCGAGCTGCCGTTGATTTTTCCATCAAGCGAAACGTCCGCGGGCGTCGTGGACTTTGTTCCGAACGCCCCGACCTTGCCCTCCATATCGGTCAGGTTCGCCGTGTAGTTGGGCTTGATAAAGTTGTCTGTGTAGTCGACTTTGCCGCCCTTGAGCGTGGTCTTGCTTATCTCGACGTCGGCGTTCATCGGCTGCCCGGTGTAAGGCGCCGCGGGACTTGCGGCGGCCGCCGGACTCGCTCCAGGAGCCTCCGCGGCCGCCTGGCTCGGCGCTGCGGCGGGAGTCGGCGCCGCCGTCGGCGCCACCGGGACGGCGCCCTTCGAGCCCGGCGCTCCGGTCGCGCGCGTCAGCGACGTCGGCGCCTGCTGCGGGCTCGCCGTGATGTCCTTCAGATTCAGCTTGCCGGTGCTGTTGAGAATGATCCGCGAATAAAAATCGTTCAGCGCAACCGCTCCGACGTGTACTTTGGGCGGACCCTTGCCGAGCGCGAAGTCGATTTTATTCACGTTGAGCGCGGCCATTCTGAAAAACAGATCGTTGGTCAGCTTGTCGAGCATCCGCACGCTGCCGAGCGACGCGTCGCCCTTGTAGCTGACGAGAAAGTCTTTGCGCTGCTGCTCCAGGCCGACCGCCCCGTCCATCGTCAGGTTCGCGCTCGTAATAGTCGCGTTCAGCCTGCTGCTCACGTACGGATCGGCGAACGCCAGGTCCAGCCGCTTGGTCGCGACGCGCAGGTTGGCCTTGAGCGGCGCCACCGCCGCCGTGCCGGTGACCTTGAAGGTGCCCTTGCGATTCAGCGTGCCGTCGACATCGACCGTAAAAGGCTTGCTGAAGTCGCTCGACACATCTTTCAGATGCAGATTCAGGGGCGCCACGGCAACCGTGACCGGTTTCGGCGCGGTGTCGTCCTCGAAGGTGGCGTCGGTCTGTTCCAGGGCGACCGACGCGACCTGGAATTGAAAACTCGGCGCGGACGGCGGCGGCGCCGCAGGCTGCGCGGGTTTGCGCTCGGCCCGCCGGCGCTCGCGGGGCATCCGCCGCGTCTCGCGCCCGGTTGCGCGCTTGTTGCGCTCCGGCGGAGCCGCCGCACCGCGCATCAGCTCTTCCAGACTCAACTTGCCGTCGCGTTCGCGGCGCACGAACAGATGCATCCCGTCGGTTTTCACTTCGGTAACTGTCGCCTGACGGGCCGCCAGGTCGAACTGTCCGACTGCGACGCTCAGACTTTTCCACAGCACCGGCTTTTCGCGTTCGCGCGGCGCGTCCACCTCGAAATTCTCGATCGCGACGCTCGCCGGCTCCGCGTGCACGTTGAAATGCGCGCTCGCGAAATGCGTCTGCACTGTCGCCTTTGCGCTGAACTTGCCCGACGCTACGGTGGCCGCGAGAACTCTCTGCGCGAACGGCTGCAGCGCCGGCAGATCGACCTTGTCGATCGACACGTCGGTCGTGGTTTGCGATTGCGAGAGGTCCAGCGCGCCAGTCACCGCGATCGCGCCGCCGCTGCGAAGGTTCCCGTTCAGGTAGTACGTCGCCGGCGATGTGCCAAGCGTCCGAAGATTCTTTACTCCAACCTCCAGCGCGTCGAGCGCCTCCGCCGCGGGAGTCGCAGTGCTGTTGTCCAGCACCTCCACCGCGCTTTTCGTGATAACGAACGACTCCAGCTGAAAATCCATCGGCGGCTTCGACGTCGACGGTCCCGCCACCGGCGTGGCCGGCTGCGCGATAGTCCCCGCGGGCGGCGTTGGCGTCGGCGCAGCAGCGGGAGGCGCACCGCCGCTGGCCAGCGCCGAGAGATTGTTGGTGCCGTCGGGATTGAGCTTCACGTTCGCGAGCACTCCGTCGATCCAGATCGATTGCAGGTAGAACACCGTGCCCAACGGCTCGACGTCGGTCAGCTTCACCTCCGCGTGCTTGAGCGCGACCACCGGCGCATCCGCCGCATCGTGAACGACGAGCTGATCCAGCGCCACGGTTCCATTCAAACGAATCAGCGGTTGGTCTTTCGCCTGCACGAAATGCACGTACACATCCGCCGACAGCGTCCCAGCCGGAATTTTCACCGGCAGCTTCATCGGCGCGTAGCTGACGTAAAGCGGGAGGTCGAGCCGATGCAGTCTCAGGTCAACCACCGAGTCACGGGTTGCCCCGAACGGCTTGGCCACGCCAGCAATCCTGAGCGGGCTGCCATCGATCACCATCTGCAGCAGCGGCTGCACGAACACGTCCACGTCCGAGGGCAGGTTGGCGATAAACGGCACGTTGATCTCAATCTTGTCGACCTTGTGCTGCTTGCCGAGCACCTGATCGTCGATTGTCACTTCGCCGTCGCGCAGTTGAATGTTGGAAACCGAAAATCGCTGCGGCGCACTCGGCGGCGCCGGCTTCGGTGGCGTCGGCGCCGGTGCGCTCTCGAGCAGATCGGAAAAGTCGAATTTCTGTTGCGACAACCGCACCACGTGTATCCGCGGGCGCTCGACTACGACTTCTCCGACCACCGGCGCAAATCTGAACAGCGACGTCCACGAAACCTTTACCGTCAGATGCCCCAGGTCGACGAACGGCTTCTGCGGGCTGTCGCGCTCGCCGACGTGCAGCTGGTCGAGGTCGAGCTTCAACCGGTAAAGGTTGAAGCGGATTTTGCCCACGCTCACCTCGCGATGGATGCTGGCAGCGACGGGCCCGCTCAGCACGTGGCGCAACACCGGCGGGACCGCGATGTAAGTCGCGATGCCAAGAAACAGCACCACCGCGACGACGATCACGCCGATTCTGCGCACCCGTCGCGAACGGCCCAGCTCCCTGGTGCGCGCCACCCACGGCCGCGACGGATGGAACGCCGACCTCAAACGCCCCAGCGCGGTTTCCAGGTACTCGAGCACGCGATTGAGAAAGTTGGCCATGAGCCCGGTTCACCCGACGCCGCCCAGCGTGAGCCGTCGTCGGGCAATAGTCAATTCGTCGCCAACAGCTTAGGTGTGGCTATCGATTATGGAAACCCAGCCAGCGCCGCCGATCTTCGACCATTGGCCGCCGGCTCTTCAGGAGAGCGTATGCTTCGTCGAGCGTCTTGCCGCGCTTCGTTTTCAGAAACCACGCCACCACCAGCGGCGCGCGCTCGCATCCCTCCTCGCAGTGCACGAGCACGCGATGCCCCAGCGCGAGTTCCTCGTCGATCAACGCCGCCGTTCGGTCGAGCGACCCGACACCGTCGGCCAGAAACGGCATGTGAATCGCCCGCGGCGGTTCGCTCTCCGGCACGTCGGGCAGCACGCTGATGATTGTCCCGTCGAAGCGCTGCGCGTCCTGCAAATCGCCGACAAACAGGCTCGGAATTATCTCGCTCTCTCGCCAACTCGCCGCCATATCCAACTTGCCGCCATATATGGGAGCAGCTTGGCGGGCGAACGCACATCGCGTCAACCTCGCGTGGTTTCCGGTGCCCCTTTCCGCACGGGGGGAGTTAGGGGTTAGGTTCCTGATCCAAAAAATCCGCTAGCTGTACTTCCGCTCCTGCCACCACGGAAAGTACGCGGGCATGTCCTTCGAAATCTTGTCCGGAAATTTCGCCGGACGTTTCTCCAAAAACGATGCGACGCCTTCTCTCACATCCGCCGAAGAGCCGCGCGCAAAAATTCCGCGGCTGTCCACCTTGTGCGCTTCCATCGGATGGTCCGCGCCCGCCATCCGCCATAACATCTGCCGAATCAACGCGACCGACACCGCCGACGTGTTATCGGCTATCTCGCGCGCAAGCGCGCGCGCCGCCGGAATAAGTTGATCGGGTTTGTAGATCTTTTTGACCAACCCGCCTTCGAGCGCCTCCTCGGCCTGGAATACGCGCCCCGTGAACGTCCATTCCAGCGCCTGCGAGATACCGACGATCTTCGGCAGAAACCAGCTCGAGCACGCCTCCGGCACTATACCGCGGCGCGCGAACACGAACCCGAAGCGCGCGTTCTCCGACGCCAGCCGCACGTCCATTGCGAGCTGCATCGTGACCCCGACGCCAACCGCCGCGCCGTTCACCGCCGCAATCACCGGCTTCAGACACTCGAAGATGCGCAGCGTCAGCCGTCCGCCGCCGTCGCGAATCGCCTCGTTGCTCCAATCCACCGTGCCGTCCGCCCGGATAGCGGCCCGCCGGTCGGCGCGATCCTCGCGCGTCGAGTCGAACGTCCTCGGCCCCGCCGACAGGTCCGCGCCCGCGCAGAACGCGCGCCCCGCGCCCGTCACGATAATCGCGCGCACGCTGTCGTCCGCGTCGGCCTTGTCGAACGCGTCGATCATCTCGTTCATCATGATGCCGGTGAACGCGTTGAGCTTCTCCGGCCGGTTGAGCGTGATCGTCGCGATATGGTCCGCCACTTCGTAAACGATCTGTTCGTACGCCATCTGCTAATCTCCGTCGCCTCCCGCGGGCTCGCCTACTTCACCATCAGCATCAGCGCTTCGTAAACCACCGCGGGCTTCTGTTGTCCCACCACCTGGATTTCCGTCTCGCGCGTGAGCATCGTGCCCATCGGCCGCGGCTCGACCGCGATCAAACGCGAGCGTGCGTGGACGCTGGCGCCCGCCGGCACCGGCGCCACGAAGCGCAGCTTGTTCGCGCCGTAGTTGACCACGTTGCGAAATCCCGTGATCGTGTACTCCTCGGTGCTCTTGAAAGCGGGCAGCAGGCTCAGCGTCAGAAAGCCGTGCGCCACCGGACCGCCGAAAGGACTTTCCTTCTTGCACCGCTCGATATCGATATGAATCCACTGATGGTCGCCGGTCACGTCGGCGAACTGGTTGATCTTTTCCTGCGTGACGTGAATCGGCTCGCTCCACGGACCGAATTCCTTGCCGATCTTCGCCGTGAGCGCCGGGATATCGTCAAACTTGATCGTCTGCATCGTCGTTCTTCTCCTGTGTTTCGATTGCAACGCACACCCTGACCCGGTTCTAGCCGAGTCGGGTTTCATAATGCAACTGAAACCGACGCTACGCGCGCCTCGTGCGACGCTTGCGTCAATTTAGGTTGGATTTGAGGGAAATCCGGGGCCGCGCGAATCCTGCTGGCCCCTTTCAGATTGCGATGGCGGTTCGGAGATTTCTTAGTAGCGCGGAACTGCTACCGCGCCCGGACACAGACTCACCTGGGGCGGGCGATGGGATATCGTGAGCGACAGGCCAGGCAGATACGTCGGGCCGCCGGCCTCTAAATCGGCTATTTGCGGGAAGTCGGAAATATTGCCACGGATCGGCGCGTCGGTCGCGCAGCCACTGCGGGAAAAAATGTCGCTGGCCGGCCGATCGCCTTCAAGACCTGGATTTTCGTCCTGCATGTTTGACGACGCGATCGCTGGTTGTCCGTCGCCGCAATTCATCGAACCCGGACACGGCGCGCCGATGGCGTACCCAAGCGCGATGAAGAGCACGATGGTCATCCAGAAACCCAGGGAAAGAAACATCTTGGCCATGGCCGTCTTCCTCTGAAGGATCGAGGGAGCATTTTTCATGCCCGAACGAATCCTCGGAGGATTCGAGACAACCTGCGCCGCGAAACCTGTAGAATTTACTGCCTGCCGAAGTCCGCGACGTGTTCCAGTACCTGCGTCAGGATGCGAGGTATTACGCTCTACTGATTCGCCACCTCGAGCTCGATCCGGTCCGCGTACTTCTTGATCGCCGCCTCGCGCAGCCGCGGAATATGCTGGGTCGGGAACAAGCCGTCGGTGGCCTTGTAGTCGCGCAACACCTGCCGCGCCAGCGTTATCTTGTGAACCTCGGTCGGTCCGTCGGCCAGTCCCATGTGGAAGCTCTGGATAACCTGCTCGACGAACGGCATCTCGCCCGTCGCGCCGAGCGATCCGTGCAGATGCAGCGCGCGCGCCGCCACGTCGTGAAACACCTTGGGCATCAACGCCTTGACCGCCGCGATATCCTTGCGCACCTTGAGATAGTCCTTGTAGCGATCGATCTTCCACGCCGTGCGCAGCACCAGCAGCCGGAATTGCTCGATCTCCATCCACGAGTCCGCGATCTTCTCCTGCACCATCTGCTTGTCCGCCAGCCGCGACCCCTGCGTCGTGCGCGACAGCACTCGCTCGCACATCATGTCGAAGGCCTTGCGCACCTGCCCGATCGTCCGCATCGCATGATGTATCCTGCCCCCGCCCAGGCGCGTCTGCGCCACCACGAACGCGCCGCCGCGCGGCCCCAGCATGTGGTCCTTGGGCACGTGCACGTCTTCGTAGCGGATGTACGCGTGACTGCCGCCGCGCTCATGCGTGCCCACGCCCAGGTTCTTCAGGATGTTCACGCCCGGCGTCTCCTTCGGCACGATAAACATCGACATGCGCTGGTATTCCTTGGCGTCGGGATCCGTCACCACCATCACGATAAGGAACGACGCCAGGTGCGCGTTCGACGAGAACCACTTCTCGCCGTTGATCACCCAGCTGTCGCCCTTCAGCTCCGCGTGGGTCTTGAACACCTTGGGGTCGGCGCCGCCCTGCGGTTCCGTCATCGAGAATGCGGACACGATTTCGTTGTCGAGCAGCGGCTGCAGATATTTTTTCTTCTGCTCGGGCGTTCCGTAATGCGCCAGGATCTCGGCGTTGCCCGAGTCGGGCGCCTGGCATCCGAACACTATCGGCGCATAGGTCGCACGCCCCAGGATTTCGTTCATCAACCCGAGCTTGACCTGACCGTAGCCCTGCCCGCCCAGCTCCGGCCCCAGGTGGCAGGCCCACAGCTTGCGCTTTTTGACTTCGGCTTGCAGCGGCCGCACCAGCGCGTTGCGTTTCGGATTGCGCACGTCGTACGGATGGCAGTCGAGCACGAACTCGAGCGGCTCGACCTCCTCGCGCACGAATTTTTCGATCCAGTCGAGTTCCTTCTGGAACTCCGGCTCGGTTTCAAAATCCCAACTCATGATGATTCGTCCTCCATAATAGAGTGTTGTCCCGCCGATACGTTCTGCTGCAGCGCTAGGCTGGGACTCACACGCGGATTCTCGCCAATAAGCCCCGCATTTACCAGAGCACGATTTTCTCTTGACACTGGGTGCAGGGGTCACCCCTGCTGAAACCCACGGCGGGTTTCACTACAATTAAGTTCTTCTCAGGATGAAACTCTCGATCATCGACCAGTGCCCCGTCCCCGCCGGCTTCACTACCTCCGACGCTCTGCACAACACCATCGAACTCGCGCGCCTTGCCGATCGCCTCGGCTTCGAGCGCTACTGGATCGCCGAGCATCACGCCACCGGCGCCTTCGCCAGCCCCGCGCCCGAGATCATGATCGCGCGCGTCGCCGCCGAGACTTCGCACATCCGCGTCGGCTCGGGCGGCGTTATGCTCCCTCATTACAGCCCGATGAAAGTCGCGGAGAGCTTCCGCGTGCTGCATGCGCTCTATCCCGGCCGCATCGATCTCGGCATCGGCCGCGCCCCCGGCGGCAGCCCGCTCGATTCATTCGCGCTGCGCCGCGATCGCTCGAGCCAGCCGCCCGAAGACGACTTCCCCAAGCAACTGCTCGAGCTGCTCGCCTTTCTCCACGGCGGCTTTCGCCCCGATCACGCCTTCAGCCGCATCCAGCTTTCGCCCGCGATGCCGGGTGCGCCCGAAGTCTGGCTGCTCGGCTCGAGCATGTGGAGCGCGGCCGCCGCCGCGCAGCTCGGGCTGCCCTACGCCTTCGCGCACTTCATCGATCCCACTCATACCCGCGCCGCCATCGAGTACTACCGCTCGCACTTCATCCGCTCCAATGAACTGTCCGCACCGGTCGCCATCCTGGGCATCGGCGCGATATGCGCACCGACCGACGCCGATGCCGAACGCATGGCGTCGAGCGTGCGGCTGTTCGTGCGCCGCGCGCGTCAGGGCGATCGCGGACCGATCCCCACCCCCGACGAGGCGCTCGCGGAACTCGGGCCGGGACCGCTACCCGACGACGTGATGGCCCGCGAGACGGGAGAATGGCCCCGCGCGATCATCGGGACGCCGGCCCACGTCCGCGGCACACTGGTGGACATCGCCAGCGTCTTGCACATCGACGAAGTGATGCTCGTGACTGTCATTCACGACCATCAGGCGCGGATGCGCTCGCACGAGCTCCTCGCCTCCGCCTTCAACCTGACGCCCCGCTCAGTCGGCCGGCTCCCTCTGCATTGACGCAAGCGCGCGCCCGCCCTAAAGAGAGAGAACCAAACTGCGGGCTGGAGAAAACGCGATGGCAATTGACGGCAACAAGCTTCAGGAACTAATCGGCAAAATGCTCGGCGATGTGGGCGCCGCGATGGGCGCGGCGCTCGTGCTGCTCGGCGACCAGTTCGGCCTCTACAAGACTCTCGCCGCCGCGGGACCGATGACGCCCGCCGAACTCGCCTCGAAGACCGGCACCGTCGAGCGCTACGTGCGCGAATGGGCCGCGGCGCAAGCCGCCGCAGGTTACATCGACTACGACCCCGGCTCAGGCCGCTTCTCGATGTCCCCCGAGCAAGCCCTGGTGCTCGCCGACGAAGCCGGCCCGGCGTTCTTTCCGGGTATCTACGAGATTGCGGCCGCTACCATCCGCGACGAACCCAAAGTCGCCAACGCGTTTCGCAACGGCGGCGGCGTCGGATGGCACGAGCACGACCCCTGCCTGTTCCGTGGCACCGAGCGCTTCTTTCGCCCCGGTTACGCGACGCATCTGGTCCCCGAGTGGATTCCGGCGCTCGACGGCGTCAAGGACAAACTCGAGCGTGGCGCGCGCGTGGCGGACGTCGGATGCGGCCATGGCGCTTCGGTAGTCCTGATGGCCAAGGCGTTCCCGAAATCGCAATTCGTCGGCTTCGACTATCATCAGCCGTCGATCGACCGCGCCCGCGAACTGGCGCGCGCCGAAGGACTCGCCTCTCGGGTCAGCTTCGAGCGCGCCTCGGCCAAGGACTATCCGGGCACCTACGACCTGGTCGCGTTCTTCGACTGTCTGCATGACATGGGCGATCCGGTCGGCGCGGCCGCGCACGTGAAAACCACGCTCGCCAAAGATGGAACCTGGATGGTCGTCGAGCCTTTCAGCAGCGATCGTGTCGAGGACAACTTCAATCCGATCGGCCGGCTGTTCTATGCCGCGTCCACCATGATCTGCGTGCCCGGGTCTCTCTCGCAGGAAGTCGGGCTGGGCCTCGGCACCCAGGCGGGTGAAGCACGGCTGCGCGAGGTGCTGGCCGCGGGAGGATTCTCGCGCGTGCGCCGAGCGACCGCGACGCCCTTCAACCTGGTGCTCGAAGCACGCCCCTAGGTCAGCTCTTTCCACCTCATAACTCTTCAACCGCTGCTTTTGGTGCTCCTCATAGCCAACTGGGAGAGCCCCGAGGTAGCCTTTTCAACACGCCCAACGTAGTCTGAACGTATAGGGATCGACAAAGGAATCGAGTCCCAATTGATCCAGCCCAAACGGCGGTCCTTCCACTCGCCTTTGACCGCGTTCCGCTCGACCAACCCCAAGCTCAACCAGCAAGGCCCGAAAGAGGCCGTATGTATCTTCCAATTTCGTTGGGAAGCATCGTCGTGATCGTTCTCGTCCTGTGGCTGCTCGGCGTAGTTTGACGAACGATCGGCGCCAATGGTGCGCAGGAGAAACCCCTCATGAATAAGTCGATCATTTCCGCGATTGCGCTGACCGCGATGCTGTCAGTGTGCCCCATCCTCCAGTCCTGCTCGGACACGAGCAGCCAGACAACCTACACGACGACCAGCGACCCGGGTTATGGTTACGCGCCCGCGCAAAGCACCACCACGACCACTACCACCACCAATCCGCCCGACGACGTCGTCGGCTCCACGGCGGATACAATAATCGACGCGCCATTTCGGATCGTCGGCGACACTCTGGGCCTTATCTTCTAGCACCGGATCGTTGCGCGACTAGATTGGAGGATGCTTGTCCTTCCACGGGCGCGCGCGTTCGAACTCCGCCGCCAGCGCTATAATGCCCGCCTCGTCGCCGGGCCGGCCGACGAGTTGAATCGCGAGCGGCAGGCCCGCCTTGTTGAATCCGTTGGGAAGCGAGATGGCCGGCTGACCGGTCGAGTTGAACGGAAAGGTAAACGCGATCCACGCGTAAATTTCGTCGGCGCCAGTGGCTGGATTCGAGGGTAAGCTCCCCAGCCGCACCGCAGGCCGCGTCAGCGTCGGTGCGATCAGCGCGTCGTACGGCATCAGCTCGTGGACGATCTCCCGCGACGTATTGTGCATCCCGGTTACCGCGCGGATATAATCGGCGGCGGAAATTTTGGCGCCCCATTCGTAACTTCCGCGCACCACCGGATCGAGCAGGTCCGGGTTGGGGATGTTCAGCGCCGAGACCGACGCGCCGACGATCACGCGCGCATACTTGCCGAGCTGCGCACCCGGATCGAGCGTTAGCGGCTCGACGCGATGCCCCATCTCGCGGAACACGCCGCACGCCGACTCGATCCCCGCGAGAGTCTCAGCGTCAACCGGGCCGAGCGCGCTGCGGTTGATAACGGCGAGCCGAAGGTTCTTCGGATGCGCCGACATCTCCTCGACGAACGGCCGCGCCGGCGGACGCGCCGCGTACGGGTCGCCGGGCATCGACCCCGCCATCGCATCGAGCATTAATGCCGCGTCGCGGACCGTGCGCGCGATCGGCCCGGTCGTCGAGAGTCCCGCCCATGCTTCGCCTTCCTGCGGCGCGCGCGTGATTCGTCCGCGCGACGGCTTGATTCCCACCAGCCCGCAGCATGCCGCCGGGATTCGTACTGAGCCTCCGCCGTCGCTGCCCTGCGCCACCGGATGCAATCCCGCGGCGACGGCCGCGGCCGATCCGCCGCTCGATCCGCCGGCCGTATGTTCCAGATTCCACGGATTTCGCGCGGGCGGACACAGACCGCCCTCGGTAGTCGGGCGCAGGCCGAACTCGGGGGTGGTCGTTTTGCCGAGCAGGATTCCGCCCGAGTTGGCCAGCCGCACGGCCAGTTCCGCGTCCGCCGGCGCGTGGCAGTTCTCGTAGTTCTTCGAGCCGAAGGTGGTGCGAATATCTTTGGTCCAGAGCAAATCCTTGAGCGAATACGCAACGCCGAACAGCGGCAGCCTGGCCGCATCCGCAGCGCTCATCTTTTCGATCCGCGCCGCGTCCGCCAGCGCGCGCTCGGCGGTGACGGTCATGAACGCACCCAGCTGCGGATTCAGTTTCTCGACGCGCGCGAGAAAAAATTCGGCAACCTCGCGCGGCCGAACTTCCTTCCTGCGCACCAGCTCGCGCAGCTCGTGAGCCTCGATATAAGGATTGAGCATCAATGGTCACCTCCGCCGAACAGAACTTGACTAACTCAAAACGCCGCCCCCCGCCAACTCCTCTCCGCGATTGTTCCCCTTCCCCACACGGGAAGGCGCTAGGTTGCGTTCATCGTTCGCGACACCCCCTGCTCCCTCGCCCCAAACCTTCTAACAGGCGCGAAGCGCCGTATCTTCATTCTCTTAACCCTTGGGTGCAGAGCCTGTCCTGAGCGAAGCCGAAGGAGGTCACCCCTGCCGCCCACCGCGCAGGTGATTTAATTCGTTTTGCCTGACAGAGACCTTTGCACAGCTTCCGCCATCGAGATACTAAACCTTCTAACAGGCGCGAAGCGCCGCATCCGTCTTTCTCTTAACCCCGGGTGCAGGGGTCACCCCTGCCGCCCACCGCGCAGGTGATTGCTTTGTTTGCTTCCGCGATTCTCTGGACCCACGCTGCCGCGGGCGCGCTCTGGATCGGCGCGTGCGCATGCTTCGTGATCGCGGGACTCGCGCTAGGCGCGGGCAGCGTCGAACAGCGAAACTTCGTCGAGCGCGCCGCGCCCAGGATCGATCTGCTCGGGCTAGCCGCCGCGATAATCCTGCTCGCAACAGGGCTGTTCAACCTGATGACGGCTGGATTCTCGCGACGCTTTGCGTTCTCGACCGCGTTCATGACCGTGCTTGCGATCAAAGTTGCGTTGTTTATCGTTATGATTGCCGTGATGACGTGGGCGATGAGAGTCGGCGCGGTGATCAGGGCGGTCGCCGCGCGCGGGCGCGTCGACGCGATGCCGGCCGCGATGACTAGAATGGTGCGGGCGCACCTCGCGATCGTTGCGATGGGCGGGATCGCGCTGATCCTCGGCACCTGGCTGATGGGAAGTTGAAGGCCCGCGATGGCTGACACACCACCAAAAATCAAAATCGGCGCGTTCGAAGTCGCGTTCCTGGCCGACGGTCTGTGGCGCAACGACGGCGGATGCATGTTCGGCGTCGTCCCGCGCGAACTCTGGAAGAGCAACCATCCGCCCGACGAGCGCAACCGTATCCGGCTGAACCTGACCTGTCCGCTGATCACGAAGGGCTCCGAAGCCGTGCTGGTCGATACGGGAATCGGCAACCGGCTGAGCGCCGTCGAGCGGCAGATCTTCGATCACGGTGACGGATGGCTCCCCGAACATCTCCGCGCGCTCGGGATGGAGCCGGGCGACGTGACGCATCTGATCGTGTCGCATCTGCATTTCGATCATTGCGGCGGAATCGTGCGGCGGCGCGATTCCGGCGCGTTCGAAGCGGCGTTTCCTCGCGCGCGAATCTTCGTGCAGAAAGGCGAACTCGATATCGCCGCCAATCCGCGCAATGAACGGCTGCACGCCGCATATCGCCATGCCGGGGAGATTCTCGCGCCGGTGCGCTCGATGCTCGAGGCGCTCGACGGCGACACCGACGTCATCGCCGGCGTGCGCGCCGTCGTCACCGGCGGCCATACGCGCGATCATCAGGCGGCGCTCGTCAGCGACGGCGGCGAATGCTTCATGCACCTAGCCGACATCGTGCCGACGCGCTCGCACATTCGCGGGCCGTGGAACCAGGCCTACGATCTCGACGCGATCCGCACGATGCAGCAGAAGGCGCACTACCTCGGGCTCGCCGCCGACAACCGATGGTGGCTGTCGTTCGCGCATGACGACACCGTGTTCGCCGCGACGGTGCGAAACGATCGCGGACGCATCATCCTCGGCGATACGGTGCCGGTCTCCGAGCGGTTATTTCAGTAAACGCAGTCAGCATCCCGTCTCCTGTCCCAGCGCCTCAGTGTGTTGCTTGCGACTACGTTACTTGTTGCAGATCAATTGCTCCGTTATACTCGACCTCAGGATGGGCTCCAGAAATAGCACGGCCCGACCGTTGCCCCCTCTCCCAAGCAGTATTCCTGCTCATCCTCCTATAACCCGAAACGCTGACCCGAAGGAGATAGCCGATGGCGGATCTCAATAACTTCGAGCGAGTGATCAAAGAGGACCGCGCCGCGCGCGAGTCGAAGCAGTGGCGCGGCAACTTGCTCGAATATCTCGAGGTCGTGAAAACTGACCCGATCATGACCAAGCTCGCGCACGCGCGAATCTACGACCTGATCATCGCGTCGGGCCAGCACGCGCTGCACGACACCGACGATCCGCGCACCAAGCGGCTGTACAAGGACGAGCCGCTGAAGGTGTTCGATTTCTTTGCCGAGGAATTTTTCGGGATCGAGCGCACCATCGCGCAGATCGTCCGCTACTTCCATTCGGCGTCGTTGAAGGGCGAAGAGAGCCGGCAGGTCCTGTACCTGATGGGCCCGGTAGGTTCGGGCAAGAGCTCGCTGGTCGAGCGTATCCAGCGCGGACTCGAGCAGATCGGACTCATCTATGCGATCGAAGGATGCCCGATGAACGAGGAGCCGCTGCACCTCGTGCCGCGCCATCTGCGCCGCGAGTTCGAGAAGATGCTCGGCGTGCATATCGAGGGCGACCTCTGCCCGGTCTGCCGCTATCGGCTCAAGTCCGAGTTCAACAACCGCTACGAGGAATTCCCGGTCATCGCGCGCAACTTCTCCAAGCGCAATCGCGTCGGCGTCGGCGTCGTGCCGCCGGTCGATCCGAACAACCAGGACACCTCGGTGCTGATTGGCTCGGAAGACATCTCAAAGCTCGACCAGTACTCCGAGGGCGACCCGCGCGTGCTCGAGCTCAACGGCGCGCTCAACGTCGGCAACCGCGGCATCGTCGAGTTCATCGAAGTCTTCAAGAACGAGACCGAGTACCTGCATGCGATGATCACGGCGACCCAGGAGAAAGTCATTCCGGCGCCCGGGCGGCACGGCATGGTCTACGTCGATACCTGCATCGTCGCCCATTCGAACGAGGCCGAGTGGCAGAAGTTCAAGGCCGATCACACCAACGAGGCGATCCTCGATCGTATCGTCGTCGTGAAGGTGCCGTACAACCTGCGCCTGTCCGAAGAGGTCAAGATTTACCAGAAGATCATCAAGAACTCTGATTTCCGCGCGCACGTCGCGCCGCACACGCTCGAGCTCGCCTCGATGTACGCGATTCTGTCGCGGCTGGAGCCAACCTCGAAGTGCGACCTGATGACCAAGCTGCGGCTCTACAACGGCGAAGAGGTCGTCGAGAAGGGGCGAACCAAGAAAATCGACGTCCAGGAGCTGAAGGAAGACACCAAGCGCGAAGGGATGTCGGGCATCTCCACCCGCTTCATTATGAAGGCGCTCGACAACGCGCTCTCGGACAACGTCACCGGCAACTGCATCAACCCGATCAACGTGCGCGAGGCGCTGATCTCGATGACCAAGGAGGGCGACCTGCCCGACGACACCCGCAAGCAGTACCTCGAGTTCCTGCAGGACACCCTGCACAAGGAATATCTCGACCTGCTCGAGAAGGAGATCACGCGCGCGTTCGTCTACTCGTACCAGGAGCAGGCCGAGTCGCTGTTCCAGAACTACCTCGATCACGCCGAGGCGTACGTCAACAAGACCCGCGTGCGCGACCGCAACACCAACGAAGAGCTGGCGCCCGACGAGGGCTTCCTCAAGTCCATCGAGGAGCAAATCGCGATCATCGGCTCGGCTGCCGACGGCTTTCGCCAGGAGGTGATCGCGTACCTGTGGGCAACTTCGCGGCGCGGCGAGAAGATCAGCTACAAGAGCTACGAGCCGCTCAAGGAAGCGATCGAGAAAAAGCTCATGACCAGCGTCCGCGACATCTCGCGCATCATCACCAAGGCGCGCACCCGCGACGAGGAGCAGGGCGAGAAGTACAGCTCGATGGTGAAGAACCTGCTCGAGAACGGCTACTGCGAGTCGTGTGTGGACGTCGTCCTCAAGTACGCGGCAAACAATCTGTGGAAGGATTGA
The DNA here is from genome assembly GCA_963789715.1 of Binataceae bacterium (SeqCode). GTDB lineage: Bacteria > Desulfobacterota > Binatia > Binatales > Binataceae > Binatus. The sequence continues at coordinate 189,297 of CAWBLQ010000006.1, forward strand.
GTTTTGATTTTTGTGTCATTCTAGAGCGAAGCGAAGAATCCCGGCTCCGGAAGCGGCGTGCAAGAAAGGCTGAGCAGCAAGAGCTATTACGTTTATATAATGAGCAGTCCGTCGCGGACGCTCTACACCGGTGTTACTAACGACCTCGAACGGCGTGTGAATGAACACAAAAGTGGCGCGATCTCAGGATTTACGAAGCGGTACAAAATTGACAGCCTCGTTTATTTTCAGGAGACCAACGATATCGGCGCAGCAATCGCTGCCGAGAAGCAGATCAAGGGTCTGCTGCGGTCGAAAAAGATTGCCCTGATTGAGGCGGAAAATCCGTCGTGGCACGACTTGAGTGCTGAATCGGGCGAGGATCGGGATTCTTCGCTGCGCTCAGAATGACGCACAGACCTACAATGACAAATGCAGAGAAACGAGCCACCAACTTTTTGTGTCATTCTGAGCGCAGTCCGCGGAGCGAAGAAACCCGGATCTGGAAGCACGGTGCAAAAAACATCGAGCAGCAAGAGCTACTACGGTTTATGTACGCGGCAAACAATCTGTGGAAGGATTGAGTCGTTGCGAAATCAAATTTTGACGGAACGAAACTACCGATGGTAGTATAGGCGTCTCAAAAACCACTACTTATGGTGTGAAAACTGATTCGCTGCACCGGACGGCGAAGGGAATGAGGAGCTTGGCATTCATTTCGTGATCTCTTTGTAAGACGATGAGCGGCGACACCATTTTCCGCGAGTACCGGATTTCCGACGCCGAACGTTCCGATCGCTCGGCCGGCGACCGGCTGCGCCATCGCCAGAAAGTGCGCGAATCGATCCGCGAAAACATCGCCGACATCATCGCCGAAGAATCGATCATCGGCAAAGACAGAGACCGCGTAATCAAGGTTCCGCTGCGCGGCATCAAGGAGTACCGCTTCGTCTTCGGCGACAACGCGCCCGGCGCGTCGCAGGGCGACGGCGACTCGCGCCCCGGGCAGGTCGTCGGCAAAACCGGCAAGGACGGCCCCGGCAAGGGCGACGAGCACGCCGGCGATCGGCCGGGCGTCGACTACTACGAGACCGACGTCACGCTCGAGGAACTGATCGAGATCATGTTCGAGGATCTCGAGCTGCCCAACCTCGAGCGGCGCGCGCTGCGCGAGATCCAGTCCGACTACTCGTCGCGGCGAAAAGGTTACCGCAAGGTCGGCATCCGCATCCGGCTCGACAAGCGGCGCACCGCCAAGCAGCGCGTAATGCGCATGCTCGCGTCCGACAAGCGCAACGACGCGGTCGCGCGCGCGCTCGAGGAATCGAAGGCCGACCGCGAAATCGATTCCGATGACGACGTTGAAGGCGCGCTCGACGAGATCGCGCTCGAAGAAGGCACGCTCGACGAAGCCGCGCTCGCGGGTGCGGCCGGCGCCTCCGCCTTCCAGCGCGTCCATCGGCGCTTCCCCTTCCATCAGGACGACCTGCGCTACAAGCACGTCGAGGTCGACACCAAGGAGGAATCGAACGCCGCGGTAATCTGCATCATGGACACCTCGGGCTCGATGGACACGATGAAGAAGTACCTCGCGCGCAGCTTCTTCTTCCTGCTCTACCAGTTCATCTCGACCCGCTACCGCAACGTCGAAATTGTTTTCATCGCGCATCACACGGAGGCCAGCGAGGTCACCGAGGAAGAGTTCTTCCACAAGGGCGAATCGGGCGGCACGTTCATTTCATCGGGCTACGCGAAGGCGCTGGAAATAATCGCCGCGCGCTACCATCCGTCGCTGTGGAACCTGTACGCGTTCCATTGCTCCGACGGCGACAACTTCGACTCCGACAATCCCGCCGCGCTCAAGGACGCCGAGGAGCTCGCCGGGATTTGCAACCTGTTCGGCTACGGCGAGATCAAGCCGCTCGGCTCGCGCTACTACGAATCCTCGATGCTCAACGTGTTCCGCCGAATCCAGGCGCCGAACTTTCACACCGTGCTCATCGAGCGCAAGGAAGACATCTGGCCTTCGTTCAAAGCCTTCCTCGCCAAGGACAGGGTGAAGGAAGCATGAGCGCCACTCCGCACGGCGCCGCGGCCCGCAACATCACGGTGTGGACTCTCAATGACCTCGTGGAGTGGGACCGTCGCATTCGCGACAAGGCCGCCGAGTTCGGGCTCGACTGCTATCCGCAGGAGTTCGAGCTTTGCGATCACACCGGGATGCTCGGCTACATGGCCTACTCCGGGATGCCGTCGCATTACCCGCACTGGTCGTACGGCAAGTCGTACGAGAAGCTCAAGACGCTTTACGATCACGGCGTCAGCGGCCTGCCGTACGAGATGGTGATCAACTCCAATCCCGCGATCGCCTACCTGATGCGCGACAACTCGCTGCTGCTGCAGGTACTGACGATCGCGCACGTGTACGGGCACAACGACTTCTTCAAAAACAATTTCACCTTCAAATCGGCGACCCGCGCCGAGCTCACTATCGAGGCCTTCAAGTCGGCCGCGATGCGGGTACGGCGCTACGTCGAGGATCCGTCGATCGGCGTCGAGAAGGTCGAGCGTATTCTCGACGCGGCGCACGCGCTGTCATGGCAGTGCCGCCGCAATTTCGCGATCAAGAAGCTCTCGCCGCTCGAACAGATGGCGCGCGCGGAAGACAGCGCGCAGGGACAGCCCGATCCGTTCCAGAAAATCCACGCGCGCAAGCAGATCGAGATTCCCGATTTCCACAAGGTCCCGCTCGAGCCCGACGAGGACCTGCTGCTATTCATCCGCGATCACAACCCGTTCCTCGCCGACTGGGAAAAAGACCTGCTCACCGTCGTGGATGAAGAAGCCAAGTACTTCATCTCCATGATGGAGACGAAGATCATGAACGAGGGATGGGCCAGCTACTGGCACAAGAAGATCCTCGAGTCGCTCGAGCTGGAGCAGGGACTCCATCTCGAATTCATCGTGAACCACAACCAGGTCGTCCGCCCGATTCCCGGCCAGATCAACCCCTATCATCTCGGACTCAGGATTTGGGAGGACATCTACCGGCGCTACACCAAGCCGACCGCCGAAGAAATCAAGCGCGACGGACCGCCCGCGAAGTCCGGCACGGAAAAACTTTTCGAGGTCCGCGAGGTCGAGCGTGACGCGTCCTTCCTGCGCCGCTTCCTGACCGAAGAGCTGATGCGCGAGATGGACATCTTCGAATACGAAGCGCGCGGTGAGGAGCTGGTGGTCAGCAAGGTGGCCGACGACGAAGGCTGGAAGGACGTCAAGGCGACGCTGATCAAGAACGTCGGCACCAACTCGATCCCGGTCCTCAAAGTCGAGGACGCCGACTTCGGCCAGAACCGCACGCTCTACGTCAAGCACGATCACGACGGCCGCGACCTGCACATCGAGTACGCCGAGAAGAGCCTCAACTACCTGCAGCGGCTGTGGGGTCGCGAAGTCGTGCTCGAGACCGTGCTCGACGGCAAGCGCTCGCTCTTGTGCAGCAACGATCGCGGCTTTTCGGTCCGCGCGCTCAAGTAAGGCCCACCGGTTCTCCCCATCGCGTTCGTCGGGGCCGCTCCTGGACGGCGGCGGACGGGCTTTGCGCACGTTGCTTTAGAATTGATGGTCGGATAATTTCAGGCACGGACGATGCGGTTCGGGTTCGGGTCGGCTGCAAGGAGGCGCGGATGATGGAGTGGCCGAAGTGCCAGAAATGTAACAATGGCGCGTTGATTCCCCTGTCTGACTACGGGCAGGAAGGCGCTTCGGTTATGTTCAAGGCTTGGGTTTGCACGAATCCCGATTGCGGTTTCAGCCTGCGCGTGGACAAGGGCGAAGTGACCTACGGGCGGCGCATCGAGACCAAGCACTGACTAACTTTTAGCCGCGATTTGCAGGGCGGTCCGCACGGACTGCTCTTTTTTGTCCCGTCTTCTTTTGTCGTATCATCGCCCGCGCTTGAAACATCCGGCGGCGCCCAGCGTCTCTTGATCATGGGTCGTTGGTTTGCAAACTGGCGCGCTCGATTGCCGCTCGCATTCGCCGCCGCCTTGTGCATGCTCTCGGGATGCATGTCGTACGGCGAGACCGTCGTCTATCAGCTCTATCAAACCAACGCCGACCGATGCGCACAGAACGAAACTGACGCTTGCGTGGCGATGCTCCAGTCCAGCTGCGAGGCGCCCGCGCGCGTATGCACCGACTACGTCCCCGAATTCCAGACGCAGGCGAGCAATCAGCTCTCGCGCAAATGCCAGGCCAACGACGAGGCCTCGTGCCACGCGCTCGACGTGGTCGCTTGCGACGACGGCGATTCGGCGGTGTGCGCGCGGCTCGGCGAGGACTACGCGAAACTCGACTCGTCGTGCAAGGCGGGCAACGCCGGCGACTGCGAGTCGCTCTCGCTCCTGGTGTGGCCGAAACCCGAGACCGATCTCGCCGTCAACGAGTGCAAGGACGGCGATGCGGTCGCGTGTCGAGTCGCCAGCTCGAGCGCGAGCACGATGAAAGTGAACGTCGACCGGAACGCGCAGTTCGCGATGTTCTAGCGGCTGCGATGCCGCGTCATTGCCCTTCGTCCGCGTAAGAGAACTTCGTCTTGATCTGCTTTTGCGGCACCGCCGCTCCGTCGAGCTCGGCGTAAGGATAGATCAGGTAGTTGAGCGGCTCGCCATTCTGCGGCGGCTTCAGCACCAGGTCGCGGCCGGTCGTGAATGCGACCCGCGCCGCGTCGAGATGCCCGAAATAGTAGTCATGCCTGTCCGGATGCTTCGACGCCTCGGACGCATCCACCGGCACCCACACTCCGCCCGAGTAGAACTCCGCCCAGCAGTGGTATCCGGGAAGGTCGCCCGATTTCGCCGAGCCGATCGGAAAACCGATGGTGAACCGCGCCGGGATTCCGCGGGCCCGCGCCAGTGCGATAAACAGCGAATGGAAGTCAGTGCAGTTGCCGCGCCGGACGTCGCAGGCGTAGACCGCGTCGCCGCGTCCCCATCCCGTCCCGCTCTTGTCGTATTTCATGATCGAAGTAACGTACTCGTAGTCCACGCGCGTCTGTTGCAGCGGAGTCACTCCCGTCTCGGCCAGGTTGGCGCTGACCTGCGCGATTCTGCGGTCAACGGAACGAGCCGGTTCGGCCCGAGGTACGCGGCGAAGTGTCCGTCCGTCGGCTCGGGGATATCGCGCGCAGCCGCGACTAGGTCGGCGGCCTCCTCGCGCCGCGTCGTCGCGAACGTCATCGTGACCGGCACCGACGCAAGCATCGGCGCCGAAGCCTCGAGATGCGCCACGCGATTCCTGTTCGAGCCTTGGTCAACGATTTCGAAATGCACCCGCGTCTCAATCTTGAGCTCGCGAACTTGCTGGAAAGCATCCTCGCGGGGGACTGGAATCCATGCTTCAAACTTCTTCGCGGCCGGATTCGAGACCGGGATATCCGCGTGATAGGTGAACTTGAAGCGGCGCACTCGATCAGGCGGCGCGCTGGGCAACGCAGTCTGAGAAGCCGCCGCTGGCGCCGACGCGCATAGCGACAGGAGAAGGACTCCTACAATAGAAGCGTGTACGTGCTTCGCGCTCATGACTCCGGTGCTTGCTCCAGACTGTTCCCGACCAGGGAGATCTTGCTCTGCCTCGAAACTCTAGACAAGCCATATTGTCAGCGTCCGTACTTGCGCATGACTTCCGCGAGGCGCGCGTGCGGGAGAGCCTCGACGCGATAGCCGTTGATGCCGACCATCGTCCGCGCCGCCACCAGTGCGTTGACGATTGCTTCTTCGGTCGCCTGGACGGCCGCGGTGAACAGCGGATCCATCCGCGAGTTGCGCAGCATCTTCACGCTCTCGACATCGGACCGTCTCCTGCCGGCAGCGTTGGCAGTCGAAAATGCGATGAACAAATCGCCTGAGCCGTTGCCGGACACGCTCCCGGTGCGCGCCAAACCCATCGTGAGGCGCCGCGCGATCCGCTTGAGCTGATGCGGCATCAACGGCGCATCGGTCGCCGCGACGATAATGATCGAGCCGAGCTCCTGCGTGCTGAACGGGTCATGGCCGGGCCGCAGCACTGCGCCGACCGGGACGCCGGCGATTGTCAGCTCATGCGGACGCCCGCAATTGAGCTGCACCAGGATTCCCACCGTGTAGCCGCCCGCTTGGCGATCGACCCGGCGCGACGCCGTGCCAATCCCGCCCTTCCAACCGTAGCCGATCATCCCGGTTCCACCGCCGACGCATCCTTCGGCCACGCGACCGCCGCGCGCGCTCGCGAGCGCCGCCCAGGCATGCTTTGCGGTGACGTGGAATCCATCGATGTCGTTGAGCAACCCGTCGTAGGTTTCGGCGACCACCGGCAACGACCACGGTTGCAACATTCTGCGTTTAGGTTGCCGCAACTGCCACGCGATAACCGCGTCGCGCACCACGCCGACACTATGGGTGTTGGTGATCATGATCGGGGTCGTCAGCAAGCCCGACTCCTCAACCCACGCCGCGCCGGTCATCTCGCCGTTGCCGTTGAGCGAAAAGTATCCCGCGAAGACCGGCGAGCCGTTGTGCGTACCACGCGGCAAAATCGCGGTCACGCCCGTCCGCACCGGCCCGCGTCCAACGATCAACTTACCGTCGCAGCGAACGATCGTCGCATGACCGACCCTGACTCCGGCAACGTCGGTAATTGCGTTGAGCGGCCCGGGCTCCCCATCAAACGGAATCCCAATCTCCCGCGCCCGCCGCTTAGCAGCCCCGCGATTCGCTCCGGTCGTCATCGCAAAAGACATAGCCGAGAAGCGTCACGAGCGACAGAATTCGGGGCAGTCCGAGCGCGTGCTCATCGTGCGCCAGCCGTGCCGCGCGACGCGCGGTACTGCCGCTCGTACTCCAGTTTTGCCGCATCCGCGTACTCGGGACTGGTAAGCGTGGCGAGAAAAGCCACCAGGTCATCCTCATCGGTTTGGGAAAGGCCGAGCGGAACCATTTCGGGATCAAGGTAGGGATTGCGCACGCCGCCCCGGTTGAAGTGCGCGACGACCCGCCACAGCGTCGCGGCCGAGCCGTCATGAAAGTAGGGCTGCGTGACAAGCAGGTTGCGCAGATCGGGCGTGCGGAACGCGCCGATATCGGCAGGCTTGCGGGTCACGAGGTAACGCCCCAGGTCGCTCATCCCGCTGTCAGTCGCGAGCCGATCGAGCTGCGGCGAGTCGTCGCGATCGGCTCGCATCGCAGTCGCGTTGCGCGCGAGCGCCGCGCCCGCCGACACGCCCACATTGTGGAAACCGCCATCGTTGAAGAGTGGACGCGCGGGACTGAAGGCGTGGCACGCGATACATCGTCCATTGCCGCAGAAAATCTTCCATCCGCGCTGGGCCGACTCGTTGATGGCTCCACGCTCGCCTGCAATATAGTGATCGAAGGGCGAGTCGAAGGAGAACTGCGTTCGTTCGTACGACGCGAGCGCGTGGGCGATGTCGTCGAAGTTGATCTCGCGGCCGAACACCCGCTCGAAGCTTTCGCGATACGCCGGAATCGCCTTGAGCTTGGCGACCACTTCGTCGGGGCTTGTCATTCCCATCTCGATCGGATTCAGGATCGGCGATTTGGCCTGCTCTTCAAGCGTCTGCGCGCGGCCGTCCCAGAACTGACTGGTGTTGAACATGGCGTTGAGTATGGTCGGGGCGTTGCGCCTGCCGGAGTGGTTGTCGATGCCGACCGAGGTTTTCTTCTGGTCGGTGAACCCCAGCGCGTAGTTGTGACATCCTTCGCAGTGCTGCAGGTTGTCGGCGGACAGCCGCTGCTCGACGAACAGCGCCTGCCCGAGCGCAATCTTGGCGGGAGTCTGGGGATTGTCGGGCGGAATCGAACGCGTATAAAGCTCGGCCGGGAAGCCCACCTGATGCTCAGATTTCGGAGAGGCCGCAGATCGCGAGCTTGCAATGGTGGTCGCGACGCTGCAGGCGGCAAGGACCAGTGCGAGCGACGCGCAGGCAATTGTGCGAACCATGTATCGATTCTCCTGCACGCTTGCACGAGAGTCCGACTATCGCCTGCGGACTGCAATACTATTATTTTGATTAAAAAAGCTCGTGAAAAAATAAGGGCGGATGCACTGAACATCCGCCCTTATGAGATTCCCCGGCCGCGTCCTACTCTCCCGTGACGCCTTCGGTCACAGTACCATCGGCGCTGAAGGGCTTAACTGCCGTGTTCGGGATGGGAACGGGTGTTTCACCTTCGCCATGGCGACCGGAAACCTGCCGCGCTCACCGTTGAGCGAGCGCTCAAGCTCCGACAAATCTGAATAGTAGGGTCTGCAAGTGAGTCTTTCGAACCTTATCTGTGACTCGACCTTTGCCGTCCCGTCCGGTTAGCGATTGAAACCCGGACAAGTATGCGGCGACTATGACAAGTGAGTGGTTAGCTCAAATGAAATAGGTAGTGGTCAAGCCTCACGGCCAATTAGTACCAGTCAGCTCCACGCCTTACGGCGCTTCCACCTCTGGCCTATCAACCTCCTGGTCTAGAAGGGGCCTTCAGGATCTTACGATCGGGATACCTAATCTTGGGGTGGGCTTCCCGCTTATATGCTTTCAGCGGTTATCCCGTCCGTACATGGCTACCCGGCGATGCGGCTGGCGCCACAACCGGTACACCAGAGGTACGTCCGTCCCGGTCCTCTCGTACTAAGGACAGCTCCCCTCAAGTATCCTTCGCCCACGGCGGATAGGGACCGAACTGTCTCACGACGTTCTGAACCCAGCTCGCGTGCCACTTTAATCGGCGAACAGCCGAACCCTTGGGAGCTACTCCACCCCCAGGATGTGACGAGCCGACATCGAGGTGCCAAACCTCCCCGTCTATGTGAACTATTGGGGGAGATAAGCCTGTTATCCCCGGCGTACCTTTTGTCCGATTAGCGATGGCCCTTCCATACGGGACCACCGGATCACTATGACCTGCTTTCGCACCTGCTCGAGCCGTCGCTCTCGCAGTTAAGCTCTCTTATGCCATTACACTCAACGGCTGGTTTCCACTCAGCCTGAGAGAACCTTCGCGCGCCTCCGTTACATTTTGGGAGGCGACCGCCCCAGTCAAACTACCCACCATGCAGTGTCCCACACCCGGTAAGAGTGATGGTTAGAAGCCAAGAATCACAAGGGTGGTATTTCAAGGTTGGCTCCATGCGAGCTAGCGCCCACACTTCAAAGCCTCCCACCTATCCTACACATGAAATCCCTAGATTCACTGCAAAGTTATAGTAAAGGTGCACAGGGTCTTTCCGTCCTGCCGCGGGTACCCGGTATCTTCACCGAGAGTGCAGTTTCGCTGTGTTTGTGGTCGAGACAGCTGGGAAGTCGTTACGCCATTCGTGCAGGTCGGAACTTACCCGACAAGGAATTTCGCTACCTTAGGACCGTTATAGTTACGGCCGCCGTTTACCGGGGCTTCGGTTCCCCGCCTCGCCCTTGCGGACTAACGGGTCCCCTTAACCTTCCGGCACCGGGCAGGCGTCAGACCATATACATCGCCTTGCGGCTTAGCATAGTCCTGTGTTTTTGCTAAACAGTCGCTACCCACTGCTCTCTGCGACCCGCCGATGCTTCTGGACGCGAAGTCCATGACATCAGCAGGCACACCTTCTTCCGAAGTTACGGTGTCAATTTGCTGAGTTCCTTAACCACAATTCTCACAAGCGCCTTGGTATGCTCTACCCGTCCACCTGAGTCGGTTTGTGGTACGGTCACCAGATAATCTCGCTTAGAGGTTTTTCTTGGGAGCATGGGCTGAGTCACTTCGCGAGACCTGACGGAATCGCTCGACATCGCCTCTCGGCGTTAATGAAGCAGCGGATTTACCTACCGCTTCCGCCTATGGGTTTGCACCGGGACATCCAACACCCGGATGACCTACCCTTCTCCGTCACCCCATCGCTCAAACGATCAACTGGTGGTGCAGGAATATTAACCTGCTTTCCATCGCCTACGCTTTTCAGCCTCGGCTTAGGTACCGACTAACCCTGAGAAGATTAACTTTACCCAGGAAACCTTGGACTCACGGCGAGAAGGTTTCTAACCTTCTTTATCGCTACTCGTGTCTGCATAATCACTTCTGGAACCTCCATACGTCCTTGCCGGTCGTACTTCGCTGGCAACCAGAATGCTCCTCTACCGCTCGTTTGCACGAGCCCGCGGCTTCGGCGCGATGCTTAAGCCCCGTTACATTTTCGGCGCAGGTTCGCTTGACCAGTGAGCTGTTACGCTTTCTTTAAAGGATGGCTGCTTCTAAGCCAACCTCCTGGTTGTCTGTGCGCTCCCACATCCTTTCCCACTTAGCATCGACTTTGGGGCCTTAGCCGGCGGTCTGGGCTGTTTCCCTTTCGACCACGGACCTTATCGCCCGTAGTCTGACTCCCAGACTAACCTTGGTGGCATTCGGAGTTTGGTTAGGTTTGGTATCCTGGTAAGGACCCTAGCCCATCCAGTGCTCTACCTCCACCAGGCATCATCTGAGGCTATACCTCAATATATTTCGAGGAGAACCAGCTATCACGGAATTTGATTAGCCTTTCACCCCTACCCACAGTTCATCCGAGAAGTTTTCAATCTTCACCGGTTCGGGCCGCCACGGCATTTTACTGCCGCTTTACCCTGACCATGGGTAGATCATCCCGCTTCGGGTCTACTAAACGCGACTTGACGCTCTATTCGAACTCGCTTTCGCTGCGGCTACA
>CAWBLQ010000006.1:205000-794943 GCA_963789715.1 Binataceae bacterium (SeqCode)
TCGGGAAATCCCGATACGCACGTCGTGCTTCGCGGCGGTCGCCAGCCGAACTTCGACGCTGGCAGTATCGAGGAATGCCGCCGGATGCTCGCGAGCGCCGAGCTGGAGCCGCGCATGGTGGTCGATTGCTCGCACGCACAGACCAGCAAGGATTTCACCAAACAGCCTGCGGTGTTGCGGACGCTGGTCGACCAGGTATGCGCCGGGAGCCGCGCGATCATGGGCGCGATGCTCGAAAGCAATATCGAAGCGGGCAGCCAGCCGCCCAGCTCGAATCGCGCCGAGCTCAAGTACGGCGTGTCAGTCACCGACCCGTGCATCGATTGGCCGACGACCGAGCAATGCCTCCTCGACGCCGCCGCCTCGCTCGACTCGGCTCCGAAGTAGCACCCCAGACGGTCGGCCGGCTCTTTGCGGATGATGGCGGGCGACGTGAAATCTGTTCAAGAACGGATCTGCGCGTTGACGGAAATCAAAGTGCAGTCCAAGCTTGACGAGCCCCGCGCATATCTCCGGCCTGTATGGGTCAGCTGCGCGATCGCGGTGCTGGCGACTGTCCACTACCTGTGGTCGATCTTCATTCCGCATAAAGAACTCGTTTGTTTTATCGCGGACGACGCATTCTATGAGCTCCAGATTGCGCGGCATTTCCTGGCCACTGGTAGATGGTCATTCGACGGTGGATTTAGTACCACGACGGGTTTTCATCTTTTGAACGTCTATTTGATGAGCCTCATTCCGCAGCTACTGACTTATCCGTGGCTGGCAATCGACGTCTGGATGGGCGTTGGTCTTGTCCTTTCCCTTTTGACCATTTTCACAATCACGAATTTTGTTTATCAGAAATTCGGAGCCTCCGCTTTAGCTCCCACCTTTTTGGTCCTCACCGCGCCGTCCTTTACACTTCAGAGTACCGGCTTGTTGGAATTCCCCTATGTCACGCTGCTCGTAGCTCTCTATCTGAGTGCAATATTTCTGCGGCGCAAAGAACATCGTTCAATGCTCTTGGGCATCTTCCTTCTGGGGTTTCTCGGCAGCGTCGCACGTAGTGATTTTGGAGGGTTTCCTCTGGCTATTTTCCTGACGTGTTCAGTTGCATTTTTTTTGAATCGTCGAAGCGATTATTTGCTGAAGAGCTTTTACGGTTTGGTAGGTGCGTCCGTCGGCCTTGCCGTGGTTTTCCTGCACAACTTTCTGCTCAGTGGGCATTTCCTTTCGAGCAGCGCGATGACCAAATCCCTATGGGGAAGAAGACTCGGCTATTCGCCGTTCCGACCGATCTGGATCGTCATTCTGACACTAACGTCGTCCGGACGGTTATTCATATGGATCCTCATGTTCTCTGTTCTCGTGGTAGCCGTCAGGCTCGGCGCCCTTGCACTAGGCAGGCGCACAAACCTAAAAATGAAATGCCGGGAATTGGACGGCAATGACTGCGAATTGCTCGCAGGTTGCGGAGTGTGTGCGATCGTTCTGTACCTGCTCGCCTACGGTGCAGATTCTTATCTTCAGCCTTGGTACACCGCCAGTTTCGCGATCCCTTTGTTGCTTGTGTTGTCGCTAGCTGCCCGCGCAGTCGCTCGCGATCGAGCAATGCGCGCTTATTTCATCGGTGTGGTCGTGCTACTTGCAGGTGTTAACATCTTGGGCACGTACGATCCGCCTTGGAATCACCAACGGTACATGTTGGAAATGGCGGAGTATCTGCAAGATCATCGCCCAATAGGTCGAATAGGAGGATGGAATGTAGGTATCGTAGGATTTTTTACCGATGGGAGAGTTGTCAATCTCGACGGACTGATGAACGATCAAATCTATCGATACGCGCTCGAAGGCAGAGTGGAACAATACATCGACCGCGCCGAAATTAAACATATCGTCGACTTTCCTATCCAAATCACAGATCCGAGCCTGTCAGAGGTACTCGGGTTTGAAGGTAAGAGCTTCAGTGCACGCTTGAGACCCGAGCATACGATAACCAGCAAAGACCGCGGAGATCGGTGGCTTGACTATACCTTGTTTGAGATTCGGGATCCTTCTTCAATGAACCAGGCGGAATTTTCCTCGACGGTGCAGCGGTGGCGCTGAATGCGAACTCGCTGACTCTGAACTCTGTCACAGAGCCTTCATCGCGGCAGCAGATGTGGTTGTTCCTCCCTTTGGCCGCCGAGCTCATCGCTTTGGCCGTCGTCCGACTACCCTACGGCTTGGATTTCGATGCCTTTGCATTCTCCGACATCGGCTCCAACTTCACGGTCCAGCATCTGGTATCTCTCGGACTCAAACCCGGAATCGATTTCGGTTATCCCTATGGTTTATTGCCGATATTGGCAGGAAGAATCTGGTTCTCACTCTTCGGCATGACACCGATAGCATATCAAGCGTCCATGGTCGTATGTGGACTTGTCGTCGTATGGGCGCTCGCGCGGATTGCCACCGCCCTTCAATTCGGAACCTTTGGTGTCGCGCTTCTGTTCATCGGACTCGGATTTGCCATACAGGTAACCTATCCGAACCTCGCCCACATGCTGGAATCAACGTTGTTAGCGCTTGCGCTGTCCTCGCAGTCACGCGGCCGTCGCGAGAGTGCCATGGCTTTTGCCTGCGCCGGGCTCTTTTGCAAGCCCAGCATGAGTTACGTGTACGGTCTGGTCCTGGTTATTCTCGTCGCGTTAGATCTTCTCGAGTCGCGAGCCAGCGTTTCCGACGTTGTTCGCGCATTCGCACCCGCCGCTGTAACCGGCATCGTTCTGATCGCGATATTGGCAACGTTCTACAGCCCGGCTTCGGCGCTTCGAACCTTGTTTCCATCGCAAGGAATGAGCACTTATCGCGACCAGAACTTCGGTTTTTTCCGCGGCATTGGCCGAAGCTTTTGGAATCCGTCCAACCTGCCCTGGTCTTTTTATCTGATCGATTTTTCCGGCTTCTGGAATGCAAGTTCACTCTTTCTGGTTGCATGCGGCGTGATGGCATGGAGTCGTTGGCATCGGCAGGCATCCGCTGCCACCCTTGACGCGCACCGCGACGAAATTATCTGGACCTGTGCGATCCTGCAGGTTGCTTTCGTCTGTCTCTTTTTTGGAAACAAGTGGTCGTGGATCTGCTACTCGTTCATTCTCATCGTCGGCATTGCCGCCGCCGCCGATTTGTCGCCGGTCAATCGAAGGCTGGCGACGGTCCTTTGCGTCCTTGGGCTGACGAGCTGGATCGGCCGCGGTTGGTACATCGCCAGGTATTGGCGCGAGCGCTCGCCATCCATCGCGACCGGCGGGCTATGGGCTCCTGCCGACGAAACTGAGGAGTGGCGAGATACGCGCGCTATCGCGCGCGGACGTCGCGCGGTCGTCCTTGAAACCAAGGGCGGCGCAGGCTTGATGTTTCCTGAGTTCGCGCAACCGGTTGCGCTCTACCTTGACCCCGGGCTGATGCAGGCCCCCGAAATACAACGACAGGTCGAGCAACTCTCGGGGGCCAGCATTGTCGTCGTCTGCGTCTCCGACGACGTTACTCCGGAGTCGCAGGGTGTTCCAAAAGCACCCGAAATCGAGCGCGCGATGAACCCGTTCGAGCGAGTCTTCGCTGGCAAGTATCTTGACGTTTACCGGCGCCGCGACATTCCAGCACCTGGCCGCTGAGCCTTCGCCCGACAGTCTGCCCACCAGGCTCGATTGCGGGCATTTGGCGATCCGTCTAGCTTCTTTCGGCGGGGCGGCGCGAAGTGGCAGCGAACGACGTTGAACGAACAGTAATTTATGGGCCCGGCAATTGGAGCGCTGTGCTGCTGTATCTCTTCCTCTCCGAACTATTCTTCGCACGCGGACTGATTGGACGAATTTCGACCTTCTACATCGGGCGCGACACCGACCCGCCGCAGACGATGTGGTTCTTCAACTGGTGGCGTTTTTCGCTCGCGCATGCGCTCAACCCGTTCGTCACCCATTGGGTTTGGGCGCCTTTGGGAATCAACCTAGCGTGGACCGCTTTCGTCCCGCTGCCATCGTTGATCTCGATTCCCTTGCAAGTGATGGTCGGCGAGCCCGCTACCTACAACCTCATCTTGATGTTGATGCCGCCGCTCGCGGCGTTTTCGGCGTTTCTACTGTGCCACCGGGTGACCGGCGCGTTCTGGCCGTCAGTCCTGGGCGGATACATTTTTGGATTCTCGTCCTACATGCTTGCCGAAGTACTCGCCCACCTCAATTTGGTCGTGGTCTTTCCGGTGCCGCTGATCGCGCTGTTGGCGCTGAAAAGACTCGACGGCGAGATTTCGGCGCGACGGTTCGCGATTAAGCTCGCGACGCTGCTCACGGTGCAGTTTCTTTGTTCGGTCGAACTTTTCGCGACCGTGACGATGGTTGGCGGATTGGCACTCTTGCTCGCGGTGGCGCTATTCGAAAGCGACCTCCGCGCGCGCCTCGTAGGTCTCATCGAACCTGCCATGGCAGGATACGCGATCGCAGTCGCGGTGCTGACGCCATACCTTTATTACTTGCTGGCGCGCGGATTCCCTCACTCCACCGTATGGCTGCCAGGCACCTATTCAGTGGACCTGTTGGCATTTCTGGTGCCTACGGAGATAGTCGTGCTCGGCACCGCGCGACTCGCGACCGCGATCGCGTACACGTTTCAGAGTGGCATTTATGAGAACGGCGCGTACGTGGGCATCGCGATTCTCGTATTCATCGAAGTCTTTCGACGACGGTATTGGCGCGAGCCGGCAGGAAAGTTTCTGACGATCCTGTTCATCGTCCTGGTGATCGCCGCAATGGGTCCCTCGCTCCATGTGGCGGGCAGACCGGGAATTCCGATGCCATGGGCAATCGTCGGGCGGTTGCCGCTGATTTCGATCGCGCTGCCAATCCGGCTCATGATGTACGCGTTCCTGGTGGTGGCCATCATGGCAGCGATGTGGTTTGCGTCGTCATCGGCGCGTCCGCTGACGAAATGCGTGGCGGCCGCGGTGATCGTGGCTTCGATCGCGCCGAATCCGCACGCATCGTTCTGGGTAAGCAGCCTCGACCTCCCCGCGTTCTTCACTGACCGCACCTACGCAACTGAACTTGAGCCGAGCGAGGTCGTTTTGCCGTTGCCATGGGGGCAGAAGGGCAACAGCATGTACTGGCAATCGCAGAGCGAAATGTACTTCAGGATGGCCGGCGGGTACACAGGAGAATTCCCGCCGTTCGAGTTCGCTCGAATGCCGGTGGCGAACTACTTTTACGGCGGGATCGATCTGCCCGAGGCGGCCGATCAGTTGAAGGCCTACATCGCGCGCTTCGGCGTGCAGGCCGTTATCGCGGACCCGAACGAAGCAAATTTTGAGAGCTTCAAGCAGACCCTCGACGCGCTGGGAATTGGATCGCTGAGCGAAAAAGGTGTGTGGATTTACAAAATCCCGCGCGATTCGTTCGCCGCTTACGCCCAGCTTCCGGCCGCGCAGGTCGAAGCGCGCGCCAACGCGCTCCGATTCGACGCGATCCTCGAGGCAGCGGGTAAGTACGTCGCTGACGGACACGATCTCTCGAAGATCTCCGCGCTTGAACTCAAACGCCTCGACCTCATTCCGCGCGACTGGCTGGTGGATGCGACGCCGCACGCCTATTTCGATTGGCAAATCGAACCGGCGCCCGGCGGCGGAGTTGATATCGTCATCGTTGGCTCGTACGAGGGCGTGAGACCGCTGCTCGAGCGCTACCGTGCGACGGCGTCCGAGATCGAATATCCCGCGCCGACGCGATGGACCCCCGACGCCCGTCCTCCGCTGGATGTCATCAAGCCCTTGCTCGTGACTTTCGATACCGCCCATCTGGTCACCGCCGCGCAGAGGCTGCGGGATTCGCCGCCGCCGGAGCGGACGACGCCGTTTGTCGCCGGCGTGCTGTCAGGACTGAGATCGAGTCAGTAGTTGCGCCGCGATTTAATCCTGGCGCTTTTGCGCGCGCAGTTTTTCGCTGATTACCAACGCGCCGAGCGCCGCTGTCTGTCGCACCGGAAATTCCGCGGGGCGCCGGAGCGTCTTGTAGCGGGCATCGAGTGCGGTCAGCCCATTCATTACGCGCTCGCGCGCCTCGGCAAGGGTGGGACGAGGCATGAGGCGGCGACCCTTGTCGAACACCGTCTCCATCAACTGAACCGCTTTCGCCGCGACCGGCCTGAACTCGCGTGCGACTGTAGTTGTGCCCTCGTCCACAATTCCGACCAGGTCGGCGAAGAAGGATCCGCTCGGCGCATAAGCGCGGAACAACTGTTTGCGGCCCGGCGTTGAGACTTTTCCGGCCGAGGTTTTGAAGCGGCCGTGATCCTTGTATTCGACGAGCTTGTAAACGAAGTCAGCCGCCGGCGCGTCGTCGCTGACCGCAAGCGCAGTGCCGACTCCGAACGCGTCGATCGGCGCGCCGGCGTCGACGAGTTCCGCGATTCGGTATTCGTCGAGGTTGCCGCTTGCGACGATGGCGATCGCGCCGAAGCCGGCCTGATCGAGAATGCGGCGCGCCTTGCGGCTGAGTTCGTGGAGGTCGCCGGAGTCCAGCCGTACGCCCTGGATTTTCACGCCCGCCTCGCGAAACTTTGCGCCGACCGCGGCAGCGTTGTCGACGCCGCGAACAGTGTCATAAGTGTCAACCAGCAGCGTGCTGAGAGTCGGGAAGCTGGAGACGAAATCGCTGAATGCCTCGCGCTCGCGATCGTGCGCCATCACGAAGCTGTGACTCATCGTGCCGAAAACGGGAATGCCGTAACGCTTGCCGGCGAGCACGTTGGCGGTGCCGTGAAAGCCCGCCAGGTAGCTGGAGCGCGCAGCGATAAGGGACGCATCGGCGCCCTGCGCGCGCCGCGGGCCGAAGTCCACCAGGCGCCGGCCACCCGCGACGGCGAAACATCGCGCAGCCTTGGTCGCGACGATCGAAGCAAAACCGAGCTGGTTGAGCGCCAGCGTCTCGATGAGCTGGGCTTCGATCAGCGGCGCGCGAATCTCGACGATCGGTTCGCCGGCAAAATAAATCGTGCCCTCGGGAAGCGCGCGAATCGAACCCGTGAAGCGCAACCCTGCAAGGAATTCGAGAAACGCCGGCTTGAAGAGTTGCAGCGACTCGAGATGCTCGATCGCGGCGGCATCGAAGCGATATTCCTCGAGCGCCTCGGCCAGCCGCTCGACGCCGGCAGCGATCATGAAGCCGCGCCCCGGCGGCATCCGGCGCATCGCGAGTTCGAACGACGCAGTGTCGTTTAAGCCGTGCTCGAAGAACGCCGCGCTGACCGTGAGCTCGTAAAGATCGGTGAGCAGCGCAACCTCCGCGGGGTCGAGCCGAAGATCTATCGGCATCCGGAAGGTCTCCTACACATCCGCGGCGAATGCGATGCCCTCTAGCGCGGAGGCTCCGGGGGCGTTGGCGGCTTGGGCGCGGACTGGTTGGGCGCCGGCTCCTGCACGACGCGAGTTTCGCCGAGCGGGCGGTCGCGCAGGATGTCGGCCATGCGCTTGAGCCGCTGGTCGACGAGATGGTTGATCGTTCCCGGCTGGTCGACCGTTCCCGCGCGCACACCGGTCAAAGTCTCGATGCCGCGATCGATCGTGTCGATCGGATAGATGTGGAATTCGCCGCGCTCGATTGCGCCGGTGGTCTCCGGATCGAGCATCAAATTCGCGACGTTGGTGCGCGGCACCAGCACGCCCTGCGTGCCGGTCAGACCGATAGCCTTGCAGACGCGGTAGAAGCCCTCGACCTTCTGGTTGACGCCGCCAATCGCCTGCACGGTGCCGTATTGATCGACCGAGCCCGTGACCGCGAGATCCTGCCGCAGCGGCACTCCCGACAGCGCGGACATCAGCGCGTACAGCTCGGTCGAGCTGGCGCTGTCGCCGTCGATGCCCGAGTACGACTGCTCAAAGCAGATGCTCGCGGTCATCGCGATCGGATGCTGCTGTCCGAATCGCGCGCGCAGAAATCCGCTCAGGATCATGATTCCCTTGTCGTGGGTCGAGCCGGACATGCGCGCCTCGCGCTCGATGTTGATTACGCCGGCCTGGCCTAGCGCAACGGTCGCTGTCACCCGCGAGGGGCGGCCGAAACTGTAACCGCCAACGTCCAGCACAGCCAGGCCGTTGATCTGCCCGACGCTCGCGCCGCTGATATGAACGATGAGCGTGCCTTCCGCGATGAGCCGGCGGATTTCCTCCTCGATAAAATTGAGGCGCAGCATCCGCTCGCCCAGCGCGCGCTCGACGTGCGCGGCGGTAACGCGCTGAGCTAGTTCGCTGCGCGCGAAGTACGCCGACTCGCGCGCGAGATCGTCGATGGGCTCGAGCATCGCGAGCACTCGCGACCTGTCGCCCGCCATGCGCATCCCGAATTCCACGATTTTCGCCAGCGCGCCAGCGTCGAACGGCGGCAGATTTTCCTTGCGCACGAGAGCGCCGACCCGCGCCGCATAGTGCGCCGCGGCCGCGCCGTCCGCGGCCACCGAGGGCCGCATCTCAGCCTTCACCTTGAACAGGTCCGGGAAATCCGGTTCGTAGAAATACAGCATGTTGTAAAGGTAGGCGCCGCCCAGCACAACGACCTTGTTGTGAATCTCTATCGGCTCGGGCTTGAGTCCGCTCATCGAGAAAAAAGGCAGCGGCTCGAACGTCTCGAGCGTCATGCGGCCCGACTTGAGGCTGCGCTTGAGCGTTTTCCAGACGCCCGGCTCGACGATCGCATCCTCGAGATCGAAAACCAGGAAGCCGCCGTGCGATTTCAGAAACGATCCGCCGATGATGCGTGTGAAGTTGGTCCCCGACCTCCCCAGCGGATCGATCCAGCGCTCGATCGTGCCGAACAGGTTGCGATAGGTCGGCGCGTCCTCGAGCACCACCGGCGCGCCGCGGGTGGCGGAGTTGTCGACCATCACGTTGACCTGGTAGTCGAACCATCGCGCGCCGTCTTCGAGCGCCGGCGGCCGCGGACCTTGCTCGGCGGGTGGCTGCTCGCGGAAGCGATCAAGATTGCCGAGCATGTGCTGCGCGACCTCGTCGAGGTACGCGTCGACCGCGCGATTATTAAAGTGATGCTTTAAGTCTTCCACCGACGGCGTGACCAGCCGCGCGGCGAACGCCCGCTCGATCGCGCGGATGTCGTCGATCAGCTCTCGCATCATTTCCTGCTGCCGCAGCGTCAACGTCGCCAGCTCGTCCTGCAGCTCGCCCTGCGCCTTGGCCAGCTGCTCGCGCTCCGCGTCAGTCTTTGCCGCCATCGCTTTATTGAGCGCCTCGGGCGACTCGGGCATCTTGCCGTCGATGAGCGGAATGAAAATCACCTGCCCGGTCGGTGCGCTCTGGATCGCGAAGCCGCGCTCGCGCGCCCGCGCCTCGAGTGTTCCAAACAACTCCTGCGCGCGCTTGTTGTACTTGTCGCGCAGGGCCGCGCGCTCCTGATCGAAGTCCTCGCGCCGGAAGGCCTTGGGCAACTGCTCGAGCACGAAGTTGACCAGCTCCGTCATCTTTGCGCGCAGCTCGATCCCCTGGCCCGGCCGCAGGTAAATCGCGACTGGAGATTCGGGATTGCGAAAATTGTTTACGTACACCCAATCGCCCGGCGTCGGCATCGTCGCGGCTTTCTCGCTGAGGATGCGTAGGACCGATTCGCGCTCATGACGCGAGCGCAGGCCGCTTACATAGACGTTGTACCCGGCTGCGTCGATTCCGATCGCGAGCCGGATCGCATCGAGCGCGCGGCTCTGCCCGAACAACTCGGCGTCGCCGTCGCCCGACGCGGCGCGCTCGAGAGAGACTGCATCGAGCGGCACGTCCGCCTTGAGTTCGGAAGCGGCCAGCTCCGCCGGCGGCGGCACGTGAATCAGCGCGGCGCTGGCGTCGGTAGCGGTGAGGTCGCCCTTGTCAGTCATGTTGGTTGCGGCGCTCGCGGCGCGCGATCACTGGCCCTTGAGCGAGATTCGCCGGCCCTTCTTTTTCGGCAGCGTGATAACCAGCGTGCCCTCGGACCACTTCGCGGTCGAGGCCTCGCCGTCGATCGGGTCGGAGAACGCAAACGAGCTCTCGAGGGTGCCGCCGAGCTTGTCCGGAATGCGAACGGCCAGCCGCTGGCCCGAGACTTCGGCCTGGATCTTTGCAGGATCGACGCCGACCGCCGCGACTCGAACTTCGTAACGATCGCGATGGTCGATAACCTGGGCGCGCTCGAACTCCAATGCGGAGGTTGCGCCCTTCCAGCGGTCGATCAACATTTCGTCGAAGAACTCGTCGAAGGCGCGCTCGAAATTAGCAATCAATCCGCGTCCGGCAGCCATAATAAGTCAGTCTCCCACGATTTCGCGCAAATTGTAATGCAGCGCCACCGCGTCGGTCGAGTCCGCGCGCATCCTCGAGCGTCCCTTGCCACGATTGCCGTCGGGGCGTTATGGTTCCAGTGTGCCAACCTTCTCAAAAATTGTCGCCGCCACAGATTTCTCCGAAGACTCGAACCTCGCGCTGACTTACGCCCAGGAACTGGCGCTGAAGTTCTCGGCCGAAGTTGTGCTCCTGCACGTCGACCAGCCGCTTGCGCCGGTGATGATGACACCGGAACTGGGCCCGGCGATGGACGTGGGCGCGATGGGCCGCATCGCCGAAGAGCAGCGGATGCTCGCGCAGAAGGAGCTCGACAAGATCGCGGGCAAACTGCGCGCAGGCGGCCTCAAGGTCAAGGTCCAGCTCAAGGTCGGCTCGCCGTTCCTGGAAATCCTGCACACTGCCCAGAGCGAGAACAGCGATCTGATCGTGCTCGGAACTCACGGACGCACCGGATTAGCGCACGTCCTGATGGGCAGTGTCGCCGAACGCGTCGTCCAAAAGGCGCCTTGCCCGGTGCTGACCATTCGTCATCCGGATCGCAAGTTCAAGCATCCGCTCGACAAGTAACCGGCTGGCCGCGCGCGATCGGCCATAGCCGTCGCGCCGCTACCTGCCCGTGAACTTCGGCGCCCGTTTTTCCACAAACGCCTTCACGCCCTCTTTGAAATCCTCCGAACGCGTCATCATCTGCATCGCGGTGTCGTCGTCGCGCACCGCCGTGGCGAGGTCGGTGAACAAATGCTGGTAGATCATCTTCTTCGCCTGCGCGACTCCGAGCGGCGAGCATTTGTTCGCGATCCCCGCTGCGATCTCGCGCGCTGTCGCCATCAGCTTGTCCTGCTGCACGACGCGATTGACCAGCCCCATCTCAAGCGCCTCGTTCGCGTCGACCAGCCGGCCCGTGATAGCCAACTCCGTCGCCCGCGCCAGGCCGATGATTCGCGGCAGCATCCAACTGCTGCCATGCTCGATCGCAAGACCGCGCTGGGTGAAGATCAATCCCATTCTCGCGTTGTCCGACGCGATCCTGATGTCCTGGTAGAGACAGGTGGTGAAGCCCAAGCCCACGCACGCGCCGTTGATCGCGCCAATCACCGGCGTGTTGAGCGCCAGCGGCCACGAGTACGACGTCCGGTAATCGGCGCGCTGGCCGGCCAGCCATTCATCGGGCGCCTCGGCCGCTCGCGCCGACGCGGTTCCAGCCGCGATATTCGACAGCGATCCCATATCCGCGCCCGCGCAATACGCGCGCCCCGCACCGGTGACTATTATCGCGCCGATGGAAGGGTCGCGCTCAGCATCGAGCATCGCGGCGCGCATCTCCGCGCCCATCTTCGGCGTCCATGCGTTCATCTTCTCGGGTCGGTTCATCGTCACCGTGGCGACGCGATCTTTCTTTTCGTAAATGATTTCGGCGAAGTCCATTTTTTTCCTCCTTTTTCTTCCAATTCAGGGTGTCGCTTTCACGCCGTGCGATCAAAGCACTTCCCAATCGCGAAATCTAACGCCGCGCGATTGCGCGCCGACGTACTTTCATCCGTTGGCGAGGGCTGTTAGTAAAGCCGTGATGTTGATGCCGCGGCGAATTCAACTCTGCGCCGAGTTTCTCCGCACGACGGCTCTCGCGCTGGCGATCGCGATTGCGATGTTCCTCGCGGCGTCGTCTTATGCTGCGGCGGCGGCGCCTCCCGAAACTTCCTCGGCCGGCGTCCATGGAATGGTGGTGTCGGAAAGCGAGGACGCCGCGCGTGCCGGGGTCGAGATACTCAAGCAGGGCGGCAACGCCGTCGACGCCGCGGCCGCCACGGCACTGGCGGTGGGCGTCACCAATCCTGCCTCGTGCGGGATCAGCGGTGGCGGCTTCATGCTGATCTATATCGCGAAGAGCCATGCTTTCTACGCGCTCGACTATCGCGAGACCGCGCCGCTGCAGGCCAGTCCCGACATGTACCTTCGCAACGGCAAGCCCGACGAGGACCTGGCGCGCGACGGCGTGCTGGCGGTAGGAGTGCCGGGTGAAATCGCGGGCATCGACGCCGCGCTCAGGCGCTTCGGCACGATGAAATTTCAGCAAATCGCGGCGCCGGCCGAGAAACTGGCCGGCGGCGGTTTCGCTGCGAGTCCGCATCTGGCGGGCGAAATCGCCCAGCTCGCGCCGAAGCTCAAGAACGATCCCGGACTGAGCCAGGTTTTCCTGAAGCCCGACGGCTCAGCGCTCAAGGCCGGCGACACGATCGTGGAACAGAATCTCGCCGCGACGCTGAAAGGGCTCGGCGACGATCCGGTCGCGAATTTCTATCACGGCGAAGTCGCACGCGCGATTGTCGCGTTCATGAAGGCGCACGGCGGACTCGTCAGCGCGGCCGACCTGGCCAACTATCGTCCCGTCTGGCGCCACCCGATTCGCCGCCGCTACGAGGGCTACGAAGTCTATGCGATGCCGCCGCCGTCGTCGGGCGGCATCGTGCTCGAGATGCTCGGCACGCTGGACTCGGGGCATCTCGCCGGTCTCGGCATCAACTCGCCGCCGTACCTCGCGCGCCTGATCGAAGTGATGCGCCAGGGTTTTATCGATCGTGAGCAATACGCCGATCCGTCTTTCGTCGACGTCGAAATCCAAAAGCTGCTGACCGACAGCCACATCCTGGAATTGCGCGAACGCGCTCTGCACAGAAAGCCACCGCCGCCGGCGCCGGCCCAGGCGCACGATCATGGAACCTCGAATCTGCTGGTCGCGGACAAGGACGGCAACGTCGTCGCGCTGACCACCACTATCAACACCGTGTTCGGCGCCAAGCTGAGCGTGCCCGCGCTCGGCATCATCCTCAACGATGAGATGGACGATTTCGCGGTCGCGCCCGGCGTGCCCAACGCATATCGGCTGGAGGGCGAGCGCGCCAACCAGGTGAGGGCCGGCAAGCGCCCGCTTTCGTCGATGACGCCGATAATCGTCACGCGGAACGGAGTGCCCGTGATGACGACCGGCGGCTCCGGTGGCCCAACTATCGTCAGCGGCGTGTTGCAGGTCGCGCTCAACATCCTGGCGTTCCATCTTGACGCGGCCAGCGCGGTCGCCGAGCCGCGAATTCACGAGCAGGCCGCGCCCGACGTCGTGATCGTCGAACAAGCGATGCCAGCGGCGACCCGCAACGCGCTCGAGCAGATGGGCTACAAGCTCAAGGTGGTGCCCGCGCTCGGCGCGGTCGGCGCGATCACGATCGCGCCGGCGAATTTGCGGGGCGCGTTCGATCCACGCAAAGGCGGCGGCGCCATCGGCTATTAGCCATCGCCCCGGCGCGTTAGACTCAACCCTCGTGTCCGGGATTGCTCGCAACGACGACTCTTCGCCGGCATTCGCCGAGCCGCCGGCGCCGCGATGGGGCGCGACGCCGATCGCGTACGACGTCGGCGCAATCGTCGCGCTTTCGCTCGCGGTCTGCATGTTCCATCTCGGTTCATTCGGGCTCTGGGAGCCGGACGAGGCGCGCTACGCGGAGATTGCGCGGGAGATGCTGCAAAGCGGCAATATCCTCGTGCCGCATCTCAACTACGTTGCCTATGTCGAAAAACCACCGCTGCTCTACTGGCTGACCACGCTGTCTTTCCGGGTCCTTGGCGTTTCGGAATTTGCCGCGCGGCTCCCGGTCGCGCTGTCGGCAATCGCAGGAATACTGGCGACGTACTTCTTTGCGCTTCGCGCGTTCGGACGGCGCCACGCGATTCTCGCCGCCGCGATCCTGACGACCACGCCGCTGTACGCTTTGATGGCGCAGGTGCTCACGACGGACATGATGCTGACGGCGCTGGTGACAATCGCGACCTTTTCGCTTTACCTGCACTGGCGTGAAGGCGGTCGCTGGTGCTGGATCGCGTACGCCGCGATGGGATTGGCGGTGATGACCAAGGGGCCGGTGGGTGCGGCGCTGCCGATTCTCTCGATGATTCTGTGGCTGGCGTTGAATCGTGAACTGAGCGGTGCGATCGCGAGATTCCGCGCGGTACCGGGCCTGTTGCTCACGACTCTGATCGCGGCGCCGTGGTTTGTCGCGATGACGATACGGGAGCCGGGCTTCTTCGACTTCTACTTCGTCGGCGAGCATCTGAGGCGCGTGTTCGAGACCGACTACAGCCACAGCGAAGCGTTCTACTTTTACGTGCCGGTGCTCGCGGTCGGACTGCTGCCGTGGTCGTTGCTCGTGCCGATGCTGACCTGGCGCGCGGCGCCGCGTAACCCGGCGCGAAGCTTCTGCGTCGTCGCGGCGGCCGTCACCGTGGTCGCTTTCTCGTGCGCCAGTGCGAAGCTGATCCCGTACATCCTGCCAGCCGTGCCGCCGATAGCCGTGCTAATCGCCGACGGACTGGCGTCATGCGCGTGGCCGGCCGCCGACTCGCGGACCAGGCTGCGGCCACCCGACTCGCGGATACTGCTCGAAAGCGGGCCGATGCTTGCGCTGCTGGGCGCGGGCGCGATCGTCGCGGCGAGCGCGGCGGCGCAATTTCGCACGCCGTACGCGATGGCGGCGCGGCCGGCGCTGTTCGCGATCGGCGCGATGCTGGTGGCCGGCGGCGCGGTCACCACTGCGATATTCGTTGCGCGCCGCACGGCGGCGGGACTCGGGGCGATCGTCGTCACGCTCGCGTTGGCGTTGATTGCGGGCGGATGGGCCCGGCTCGAGACCGAGCCGATGCGTTCGTACGCGGGACTCAGCCGCGCGATCGCCGAGCAAGCGCCCGACGCGGCGATCATCTGTTACCATCGCTTCGTTCAATCACTGCCGTTTTACAATCGCCGCCGGGTCATCCTGGTCGGCGGGCGCACCGAACTCGACTTCGGCGCGCGACTCGACCCCGACGCGCGAGAGTGGTTTTTGAACAATGACGAGCAGATGTTTCGGCGGTGGGAGCAGCCCGGCGGCCGCGTCGTGGTGGTGCTCGACGCCGGTGACCTCGCGCGGATGCAGGAGCGCTTCGGCGACTTCGACGTGATCGCAATTGAAGGAAGGAAGCGCGCAATTTTGAGACGTGAACGAATCTCGCGCCGTGAAGCAATCACCGTCAACTGAGCAGGCCGCGTCGGCGCCCGCGGTTGCGGTGCGGCCGGCGCATCCGTATCGCGCGTTTGCGATGCGGGCGGGATTGGGAGTCGCGGTGGTCGCCATCTTGCTGTGGCGCTACGACGCGCGGCCGATTTTTCGAATCCTCAGCCGCGAGCGTCCCGCATTCTTTGCCGCGGCCGTCGCACTCTACCTGGCGGGCCAGGCGATGTGCGCGTATCGATGGCAGTTGCTGGCCGCGCTTGCGAAAGTGCATGGCCGCTGGGGCGAGTTTCTCGCGTACACATTCGTCGGCATGTTCACGAACCTGTTCGTGCCGGGATTGGTCGGCGGCGATGCGGCGCGATCCGTCTATCTCGGGCGGCGGCATGGCAGGATGGGCGAGGCGATCGCGTCGGTGGTAGCGGACCGCGGCGTGGGCTTGATCGGTTTGTTCTGGCTGGCGGCGCTGGCTGCGATGTTTCTGAACTTCGCTCCGATTCCATCGTCGGTCACGGCTCCGACGATCGCGGTCGGCACGATCGCGATGGCAGGATTTCTCGCGTCGCCGCTCGTCGCCCGCCTGATTCACCTGATGCCGCGGCCGATCCGCCGCGCGGGCGGACTGATCGCGCCATACCTGCATCAGCCTGCGGCGCTAATCGCGCCGATCGCATTGTCGATCGTGCTGCAAATCACGCTGGCTGTGTGCCAGTACCTGCTGGCGGTTGGCCTTGGACTGGCGGCGCCGCTCTCGCTGTTTATCGTCTGCGTCCCGATTGCGAATGTGTTTGCGAGCCTGCCGCTGACGCTGAATGGGTTGGGGATTCGCGAGTCGGCGTACCTGGTGCTGTTCGGGATGGCGGGAATGCGAAAAGAGGATGCGATCGCGCTCGGACTGCTGTGGTTTGCGGCTACTATGGTGGGCGGCTTGACGGGTGCGATCGCGTTCGTGACTACTCCCGCGCCCGGGGGGAAGGGTAGATCACTTTATTTAATGTGAAACCCCTCCGTGGGTTTCACGCTTCCTTGGGCAGGGGTGACCCCTGCACCCAGTATCGGAGAAGATGCGGGACTTCGTCCCTGTTCGTACAGGTTGTGGGGAGAGAGATGACTTATTTGGGTGGTGGGAGTTGGGTTAGAGTTGGTGATAAGACTAGCTGGCCGATTGCCAGGTCATGCTCGACTTTGTTTGCGCGTTCCAGTGCGGCCGCGGGAATTTGCGACTCCAGCTTGGGGTTTAATACCACCTTGACCATCCCGTCCTGCATTCCGAACTCCAGCATGCCGGGGTGAAAGCGCTTGTCTTTGACCTCGGTTGCGATTTTCAGGAAGGCCAGCGGAGTGGAGGTCACGGCGCTGGCAAGGACGACGTCCGGCGCTACGCTGTTCTGGTTGTTGAACACGCCGAAGGCGTAGACGTGGCCTTGTGCTGCCGCGAGGAACACGCCAAGGCCCGCGGCGTCAGCATTGTGGATGAGCACGTCCGCGCCCTGGCTTATCTGCGCGAGCGCCGCTTCCTTGGCCGCGCCGACGTCGTCGAAATTTCCGGTATAGCTTACCAGGATGCGGCCTTTAGGCTGTACTGAAAGAAAGCCCCGCTTGAAGCCCTCGAAGAACAACTTGATGGAGGGCAGTTCTATGCCGCCGACAGCGCCTACCACGCCGGTTTTCGAAACGCCGGCCGCCAGCACGCCTTCGACATAGGTCGCCTGATCGACGTTGAAGGTGATCGACGCGACATTTGGCGAAGACTGACTGCCCGAGCTGACCACAAAGTAAGTGTTGGGAAAACTTCGTGCTACTTCGAGGGCGGAATCGGTGTACTCGAAGCCGTGCGCAAAGATCAGATCGAATCCACGCGAGGCGAAGTCGCGGAACGCGTCTTCGAAGTCGGCAGGCGATTTGGTCTGCACCAGGGCGGTGTCAGCGCCGAGCTTGACCTTGATGAGCTGGAGGCCTTCGTACGCGGCCGCATTCCAGCCTGCGTCACTTACCGGTCCGGGCGTGAGCAGCGCGACCCGAAACTCAGGGTGGGCAGGCTTAGTGTCAGTAGCAGGATTGGAGGTACAAGCGCCAAGGACACTTATGCTCGACAGGACGAGAGCTATGATTAGGAATTTCCACCCAGGATAGGTGCGCGGCTTTGCTGAATCCATCTCCAGGACACCGCTAGCCGGCGTACACCGTGCGATCGACGACACCCGCGTTGCGAAAGCCGAGCTGACGCTCGCGGCATTTGTTGCATTGCCCGCAGTGCTTAGCGCCCGCAGGAGCCATACAGGTCAAGGTCAACTCCAGGGGCAAGTCTTTGTACTGCCTGATGAGGTCGTCCTTATGGAAACCCCTGAGGGGGGCCTCGATCAGCACATTGTGTCCGAGTCCCATGCTTAGCGCGCGGGCGAAGCTCTCGAAGAACTCCGGGGTAGCATCGGAAAAGGGGTTGCTGCCGAGCGAGCCGATCGCGATGCGTGAGACGCCGTGCGTCGCGCCCCAGATCGCAGCCAACGAGATCAGGAGAATGTTGCGGCCCGGCAGATAGGTGTTCTCGTCGGGCTCGTCGGCGCCGGGAACGTGCGCGCCCGTGACGCTCCAGTGGTCGCCGTACAGGACGGCGGTTGGGGCTGAGAGCACAGTCACCGGCCTCACGTTCGGGTTGTGGAGCGCGGCGAGGAAGGATTGCAGGCCGTCGAGCTCCATCGCTTCCCACGCGAAACCGCATCGCACGTAGATGGGGAAGGCTTCGGCGTCGGCTGCCAATTTCGCGATCAGAACCGAACTGTCCAGGCCACCGCTTGCCAGAACCGAAATCTTTTCCACGCTGACTCTCTCTCTTCGCGCAAGACCGTAGCACCATTGAAAGCAACGGAGCCACAGGATGGCATAGACTCGACCTTGTGGGCGGGTTATGCGATCTTCATCTGTTCGATGCGCGTTAGATCGGCAGGGTAATTTGAACTGACCCATTCGCAGCGCTTGCCGAACAATTTGAGAGGGAACGAGATGGTATCGCAAGGCTCGGCCTGGTACGTGGATTTTTTTCGCGGCGACTACCTGAACGTGTACGGCCACATGTTCACCGAGGAGCGGGCGGAAAAAGAGAGCGCTTTCGTTGCGGGCGCGCTCGAGCTGAAGCCGGGCTCGTCGGTGCTGGACCTGTGCTGCGGGCAGGGGCGTCATTCGGTGGAATTGGCGAAACGCGGATTGCAACTGACAGGTCTCGATCTGAATCCCGAGTACCTGGAACTCGCGAAGCAGACGGCGCAGTCGAAAAACGTCACAATCGAGACTATCGCCGCTGACATGCGCAAGATCCCGTTCGAAAACAAGTTCGACGCAATCGTCAATATGTACTCCTCGTTCGGCTACCTGGAGTCTGAAGGCGAAGATTTCAAAGTGCTGGAATCGGCGGTGAAGGCTCTGAGAGCCGGCGGGCGGCTGCTGCTGGACATGCTGAACCGCGAGTGGGCGATCGATAACTATATCCAGAACGATTGGCATACGGGCGCGGACGGGACCCTGTACGTCGAGCGGCGCGAGCTGGATCTGGCGACGAGCCGCATGCACGTGCATTTCATCGTGGTGGAGCCGAAGGGCGGGCGGCGCGAGTCGATCGGGCATATCATCCGGCTCTACACGCTGACGGAGATGACGCGCCGGCTGGAGCGCGCGGGTATGCGCGTGACGGCGGTGTTCGGGGGATTCGACGGCGAGGCGTACGCGATCGGCACGCGGCGGATGATCATCGTCGCGCAGAAGGGCTGAGGGCCGGAAACCAGGGAATGTCAGAGGGCAATCTTCTAAATACGGACGGAACGGAAGGCGGTTACAATTTTCGCCGCATTCTTGCCTTCGGTAGTCGCGATTTGTATAGTCGCTGACTAACCAAGCGGACAGGCTGCGGGGTACGCTCGAAATATGGATGTAATGAAGACACTTTTTTTGAATCCGCCCTCGTATGATGACTTTGACGGGGGTGCCGGTTCACGCTACCAGGCGACGCGTGAGGTCTGGTCGTTCTGGTACCCGACGTGGTTGGCATATCCGGCGGGGATGATCCCGGGCGCGCGCCTGCTCGACGCGCCGCCGCACAACTACACCGTCGAGATGACGGTCAACGAGGCGAGGAATTACGACCTCGTCGTGATTCACACCTCGACGCCGTCGCTTCGGATGGACGCGCGCACCGCGGAAGCGATCAAGGCGGCGAATCCGAATGCGATCGTCGCGATGGTCGGAGGGCATCCTACGGCGCGGCCCGACGAGACGCTAAAACTGTCGCCGGCGATCGATATCGTGGCGCGCAAGGAATTCGACTACTCGATGCTGGAAGTGGCGGAGGGCCGCGACTGGAGCACGATTGGCGGAATCAGCTATCAGAAAAACGGCGGGCTGCATCATAATCCCGATCGGGCGGCGCTCACCGACGAGGAACTCGACCAGCTGCCGTTCGTGACCGAGGTCTATGAAAAGAACCTCGACTACCTGAAGTACAACAGTCCATACTGCCAATATCCGTACGTGTCGATGTACACGGGGCGCGGATGCCCAGCGCGATGCACGTTTTGCCTGTGGCCGCAGGTCACGCAGGGTCATCGCTATCGCGTGCGCAGCCCGGAGAACGTGTACGAGGAAGTCGCGGCGATGAAGTCGAAGTTCCCGAAGATGAAGGAACTGTTCTTCGACGATGACACCTTCACCGCCGACCCCGCCCGCGCGCGCAAAATCGCGCAGCTGCTGAAGCCGCTGGGAATCACCTGGTCCACCAACTCACGCGCCAACGTTGACTACGAAACGCTGAAGATCATGAAGGAGGGCGGCCTCAGGCTGTTCGTGGTCGGTTACGAGTCGGGCAACGCCCAGATTTTAAAGAACATCAAGAAGGGCGTCGGCCTCGAGCGCGCGCGTCGCTTCACCAAGGATTGCCACGAGCTGGGGATCCTGATTCACGGGACTTTTATCCTGGGACTTCCGGGCGAGAACAAGGAGACGATCGGGGAATCGATGCGGTTCGCGCGCGAGATGGATTGCGAGACGATCCAGGTCTCGCTCGCATCTCCGTATCCGGGCACCGAGCTGTTCGACTACGTAACCAGGAATGGGTTCCTCGCGGTCGATCCGCTGCTCGACGAATCGGGCTATCAGAAGTGCACGATCACTTATCCCGGCCTGACCAATGAAGAGATTTACGGCGCGGTCGAGCGCTTTTATCGCAGCTTCTACTTCCGCCCGAAGTACATCTTCAAATCGGTCAAGAAGATGATGACGTCGATGGAAGAGACCAGGCGGATGCTGAACGAGGGGCGCCAATTTCTCTCGACGATGCGCCAGCGACGGCAACAGACTGCGCAGCAGGCGTCGGCCTGACGGGCTGATTCCAGGGCGCGAGTAAAGGGGCCAGCGCGAGGTCCGCAGCGCGATGCCTGTGGCGGCATCTGTCGCGCCGGGTCAGAGCGGCGCGCAAATCATTCGATGACGATCTGGATGGCTTTACCGGCTGCGGCCGTGTGCGTGTCGCTGTTCTACTACGCCGCCGCTACTGTGGCCGCGATCAGGTTTGCAAAGCGCACGACCTCTCCCCTGCTCCCGCTGCCCAAGGTTCCGCCGCGCGTGACAGTGCTGAAGCCGTTGCATGGGAGCAGCAATTCGCTGGCGGCCAACCTGGTCAGCTTTCTGGAAATCGCGTACCCGCGCGTTGATTTTTATTTCGGGGTCGAGAACTACGAAGATGCGGCCGCCGAAATTCCGGTCGCACTGCGCCAACGCTACCAGTACGCGAACATCACTTTAGTGGTTGGCGAAGAGCCCGATTGCAGCAATCGCAAAATCGCCAAGCTGGTCAAGATGGCGGATCGCGCCGAGAAGGCCGAAGTATTCGTGCTGAGCGACGCCGATGTATCGGTCGACCGCGACTACCTCAAGCGGATAGTTGGCGAACTGATCTCCGACGACAAAATCGGCATCGTAACCTGTGCGTATCGCGCGCGTCCGGGCGGATCGTTCGCGTCGCGGCTGGAGGCGCTTTACGTCAACACGGATTTTCTGCCGCAGATTCTGCTTGCCGAGATGATTGAGCCGATGCATTATGCGCTCGGCGCGACAATCGCCATCAAACGCCGGGTGCTCGAGGCCGCCGGCGGCTTCCGCGCCGTCAAGAACATGCTCGCCGACGACTTCTACCTGGGCAACTTCACCAATACGCAGGGCTACGAAATCAAGCTGTCCGCTTCGCTGGTCACGTTGACGTGCGAGGAGAAAACTTTCGCCGAATTTTGGCATCATCAGCTCCGCTGGGCGCGCACCTATCGCACCGTGCGCCCGATCAGCATCGCGACCATCCTGATGCACGGCCCGTTCTGGGCGCTGATGCTGCTGGCGGTCTCACGCGGCAGCGCCGCGGCTCTTGCGGCATTGGTGCTGGTAGTTGCGGCGCGGCTGGCGATGTCGGCAGCAATCGTCGGCCGCGTTCTCAAGATGCCCGAGATGCTGAGCGAGTTGTGGATGGTTCCTTTCAAGGACCTGATAATGACCGGCGTCTGGTTTGCGAGCCTGCTGAGCAACAAGGTGATGTGGGCCGGCCGCCAGTTCAAAGTGATCCGGGGCGGCGCGATGCGCGAAGTGAAGAGCTGAACGACTTGATCCTCTACCTGTCCATCGCAATCGTTGCCAGCGCACTGATGGCGTTCGGCCTGTTGATGATGAAGAGCCGCTCGGCGAATCTGCCGATGGCGACCGGCGCGAATGCGATCGCCGCGATCGTCGACTGGATTCGCGACCCGATGTGGATCGGCGGACTCGCCGTGCAGACTGCGGGCTGGGCCTGCTACGTGTTTGCGGTGTCGAGGGCGCCGGTGTCGATGCTCGCGGTGATGATGCAGGGAGGAATCGCGCTTTTTGTAATCGCGTCGGTGGTGATTCTTGGCGAGCGCGCGAATGCCCGCGAATGGGCCGGCATCGGCGCCATCGTCACCGGCATGCTGATGCTCACGCTGTCGCTGAGCGGCGGCGAGACCCAAGGTCCCTTCGAACCTGCAACGCTGCTGATCTTCACCGCTCTGCTGACGCTCGCCGGGTTGGCTCCTATGGCCGTCGAGCGGCTGAACGCCAACGGCGCCGCGCTCGCGATTCTATCCGGCGTCGCCTTCGGCCTAGGCGCCCTATTCACCAAGGCCATGACGCTCGAGTTCAACGCCGACGCCTCTCCGCTTGCGTTGCGAATCGTCTCCGATCCCTACGTGTACGGCGTGCTCGCCGCCAACATCGTCGGGATCGTCATGCTGCAGAACTCGTTTCATTCCGCGCGCGCGATAATCGCGATGCCGCTGTCGGGCGCGCTGTCGAACATCGCACCGATCATCGGCGGGATGCTGGTGTTCGGCGAGCGCTTGCCTGCCGGTTCGATAGCTGCCGCGACGCGCGTTGGCGCGTTCGCATTGACGATCGCCGCCGGCGCGCTGCTGGCCGGATCGCGCGAGCAACCATCGAGCGAACCGATCGCGGCCCGGGCGGCTGCCGGAAGCTAGAAGTTCGCTTTCGGCACAGGCAGGCCGGGCACGTCGGCGCGACCGCGAAAAATCGTTCCCTTGCGATTTGGATCGTCGGTGTTGTCGGCCGTCACGACGTATAGATCGCGCAAGTCGCGCCCGCCGAACACCAAACTGGTCACCATGGTCGCCGGCAGTTTGACCCGCTTGACTACCGTCCCGTCCTTCGCGAAATGGACGACCTCGCCGATGCGCACCGCCGCGACCCACACGCCGCCTTGCGCATCGACCGCCAGCCCGTCCGGCCAACCTGCGGGCATTTTGGCAAAGATGCGCCGGTCCTTGACGCCGCGCTCGTGCGTGACGTCGTAGACCCACACTGCGCCAGTGGTGGAATCCGAGTGATAGAGATGTTTTCGATCGGGGCTGAGACCGAGGCCATTGCTGACCTCGATTCCGTCCCACAATTTCACCGCGCGGCCGGGTGGATCGATGCGGAACAGGCTCCCCGGTATCGGCTTGTTGTTGCTGAGCGGATCGAAGTTGATGGTACCGGTGTAAATGCTGCCGTGATCGTCGGTCGTGAGATCGTTCATGCTGACCGGGTTGCCTTCCCACGCGGCGAACAGATCGCGGCTCTTGCCGGTCTGCTCATCCCAATGAATCAGGCCGCGGCCGGTGAGCACGAGCCCGCCGCTTTGGTTGAAGATCATTCCGCCGACGCCCTTGCGCTTGGGAATCAGCGTTTCGACGTTGCCTCCCGGATTGCGCCGGTAAATGCCGCCGTTGGGGATGTCGCTGAAATACAGCCGGCCGAGATCGTCGACACGCGGCGCCTCGAGCAGGCCGTAGCCGCTCGCGAGCATTTCGAATTCCATCGCTCAGATCCTCCTCCTGCCCGTTTACCACGGTCCGCGGTGGGGCTGCGAGGCTCGGCTCATGCGCGAAATTCCTCTTCGCCGTATCAGTCCGGGAAGATCGACGTCGACAGGCTTGCAGTGGGCGCCGGACCTTGACAGATCAGCTCTTTCAGATCCGTTCCGGCGCCTTCACGGCTAGGCATCTGTCGGATCGGTGGGTATTTCCACGGGCGTCGTTCTGTGGCTGTCCGACAGGCCAACATAGTTGTGCAACACGTACACCAGCGTCGGCTGAAACACTCGCGTTAGCAGGGCGATCGAAGCCGCGCCGCCAATCACGACGATCGCGAGTGGACGCTGCGTTTGAGCGCCGATTCGAGTTGAAAGTGCGGCCGGCAGCAAACCCAGGCCGTCGACCAGTGCGGTCATCATGAGCGCACGGAAACGGCGGTCGGCGCCCTTGACGATCGAATCGATCAGCGAATTACCTTCGTCCCACAACTGGTGGATATAGAAGTTGAGCAAAATCCCATCCATGATCGCGATCGCGAAGATTGAGATGAATCCGACCGCGGCGGAAACGCTGAACGGTGTGTGAGTTACGACCAAAGCCAGGACTCCACCCAGGCAGGCGAGCGGAATCTGGGCCATCAATATAAGGGTATTAACCACCGAAAGGGTGGCGGCATAGAGGACCCCCATAATCAGCAGCAGCGCGAGGGGAACTACGACCGCGAGGCGCTGGTTGGCGGCGTGCAGTTCTCCATACTCTCCCGCCCATTCCAGGTGCGTGCCCTCGGGCATCTGGATTTCCTGCACGACTCGCGCCTTGGCGTCGGCGACCGCGCTCTGCAGGTCACGGCCTCTTATCGAAAAGCGTACCGGTACGTAGCGTTGGAGATCTCCACGATAAATGAATGAAGCGCCCTCCGACGCCTCGACCCGCGCGATTTGTCCAAGCGGCACAAAGCCGCCGGTAGGAACGTTCACGCGAATTTGGCGCATCGCCTCGATGGTCTGCCGATACTGCGGCTTCCATCGCACGACCAATGGAAAGCTCATGTCGCCTTCGAGTATCTGGGTCGCCGGCAACCCGCCAATCGCCGCCTGCACGATTGTTGAGACGTCACCGGAGTTCAGTCCATATCGCGCGGCGGCATCACGGTCAGGCTCGATGACGATATTCGGCTGCCCAAGCGATTTGAACATGAAAACGTCGGTTACCCCGGGGACCTGCTTTAATATCTCTTCAAGCCGTGTCGCGATTGATTGATCGGTGTCGATATCGTAGCCGAACACCTTGACCGCGTTCTCGCCCGCTTTGACGCCCGACAGCGCTTCGTCAATGTTGTCTTCGATATTTTGCGAGTAGGAGAAGCTGACTCCGCGGAATCGCTTGCGCAATTTGTCGTCGATCTGGGCGACCAGACGCTGCTTCGTCAAACCTTGAGGCCACGTCGCTTCGGGCTTCAGGTCCACGGCGAACTCGATGCTGAAAAAACTGGTGGTCTCCGTGCCATCGTCAGGCCTGCCAAGCTGCGATACAGCGCTCGCCACCTCCGGAAACGACAAGAATATCGCGCGCATCTGACCCACCAGCTTTGCGCCCTGCGGCAAGCTGATCGTCGTCGGCATTATGGCGTGCGCCCAGATATTGCCCTCTTCCAACTTGGGCAGGAACTCGCCGCCCAAACGCGGGAAGAGTGACAGGCCGGCTGCCATCAACAGAAAGATGACCGCAAGGGTCAGCCGCGGCCACCGCAAAGTTCGCACGAACAGGTTGTGGTAGAAGTTGTGAAACGCTTCCCAGACAAAGTTGTGCGTTTCCTTCATACCTTTGTGGAGGAAGATCGAACACAGAACGGGCGAGAGCATTACGGCCAGCAAAATCGCGATGGTCAAGGCAAACGCGTAGGTGTGCGACATCGGTGAAAAGATCGCGCCCTCGACCCCCTTCATCGTGAAGAGAGGAAGGAATGCAATCAGGAAGATCAGCGTCGAGTAGAACATCGGGCCGCCTACTTCCTTGGAAGCATTCAGGATGGCGTGATAGGTATCCACCCCTCGGGAAGTATCGGTGGTGAGATGTCGATAGATGTTCTCGACGACGATTATGGTCGAATCGATAATGATTCCAAAATCTACCGCTCCCAGGGACAGCAGGTTCGCCGGGGTGCCGGTTAGATAGAGCAGGATGAAGGCCCCGAGCATGGCGAGCGGTATGTTTACTGCGGAGATGATTGCAGCCCGCAAATTGCCCAGGAAGAAAATCAGGACCAGGAACACAAGCACCATCCCGAGCGTCAGATTCTCGAGAACGGTTTCAAGCGTCGTGTAAACCAAACCCCTGCGATCGTAGTACGGTACGACCTTGTAGCCTTTCGGAAGCATGCCGGTGGTATTGAGCTGTTCGGTCTTTGCCTCGACGCCGGTCAACGTCTTAAGAGTGTCGCCGTACTTGCGCATCAGGACGATTCCTTCGACGACCTCGTCGTCGTAGTTCATCCCGACGATACCCAGCCGCGGCGACCATCCCACCGACACGTCGGCAACGTTACTTATCCTGATGGGCGTCGACTTGTTCGATGTGAGCACTATGTTGCCGATGTCGCTCACCCCGCGGATCAAGCCAAGCCCCCGCACGTCGAATGCCTGTTCGCCTACGTTGAGATAGCTACCTCCAGAATTGGTGTTGGAGTTCTGAATCGAACTGATTACCTGCGAAAGCGGTATCGCGTAGTGATTGAGTTTTTCCGGGTCAACTTCTACGTGATACTCCTTCGTGAGACCGCCAAAGCCGGAGACATCGAGCACGCCCGGCACCGTCTTGAACTGCTTCTCACAAATCCAATCTTCGACTTGTTTCTCTTTGACCAGGTTATGGTCGGGACCCTGAACTGTGTATCGATAGATCTCGCCGATAGGGTTTTCCGCCGAGAGACCTGGCACGATGCCCTGGGGAAGAGTAACGAACTGCAACTGGTTGATCGTCTGCATGCGGTCAAATTCGTAGTCACTGTCCCAATCGAAATACAGGCGGATGTCGGATAGCCCGTACAGCGATATGGATTCCATCGACGTCAGATGAAGCATACCGCTCATCCCATACTCAGTTGGCACCGTGACGAGTTTCTCGACCTCTTCGGCGCTGAGGCCTGTCGGCAGGGTCAGGACCTCGGTCATCGGCTGCACAGGATCGGGATAAGCCTCGATGTCGAGCTGGGTAAATGAATACAGTCCCGCCAACAGCAACAACACGGCGGCTCCTATCACCACCGCGCGCTCGCGAAGCGCCAGCGACATCAATGCTTGAATCATCGCGCTAACCCTTGAAGGCGAAAGATCGCCCAGCTACGAGCTCTCTCCACGTGCCTGATGCCAGAGCGCGTTGACCTGGATTGTTTCACCCGTCACGACGCGATCGCCCGCGCTCAGTCCCGAGATCACGCGCGCATAGCCTTCCTGATCCCACGCTCCGATGCTGACCACCCGCCGTTCGAGCAGGTGGTTACCGGCATCGACGAATGCGAAGTACTTGTCGGTTTCAAACACCAGCGCGTCCAGCGGCACTACCAGCGCTTGCCCGGGCCGCACGACGATTGTGACGCGCGCGAGCATCTGAGGTTTCAGCTTGAAGCCGGGATTTTTTACTTCGCAGCGAATCTGGACCGTATGCGTAGTCGGATCGACGTTGGGGCTGATCCGTGCGATCGTTCCATGGAAAGTCTCGTCGGGGTACGCGGTGGTCACCGCTGAAAGTTCCTGCCCCTGCTTCACGCGAGCTAGATCGTCTTCGTAGATGTCTGCGGTAATCCAGACGTCTTCCAGAGTGCCGAGTGAATACAATACGTCGCCGGGATTAACCGCCGCACCGCGCAGCGCCTGGTTCTGAACTATATTTCCGCTTATCGGTGCGTGCATCACGAAGTATGGAGCCGGCGTCGTAATTTTCGCTATCTGCTCCGGCTCGATTCCCAGCAGGTCCAGCTTTCGCCGCGAGGCGTCCAGCATCGCGCGCGAGAACTCACCATTATTGATGCCCGCCAGCTTGACAACCGAGTCCTTGGCTTGAAGATACTCCGCCTCGGCAGTCATGATGTCCGGGCTGTAGAGCGTGGCGATCGCCTGGCCGCGCTGAACATAGTCCCACTGCGAGACCCGCACTCCCTCGATCCGGCCGGCCACCCGCGAAATGATAGTGGACACTCGGTGATCGTCGAAGGTAACCTGCCCCGACGTTTCCAGAATCCCGGGCAGGTCAACCGGTTGGAGAGTCGTCAGAGTCATGCCCGCCAAATCCGCCGGAGCCAGTTCCATCAGCTCGGGACCTTGTCCTTGATGAATAAATCTGGGCAATTCCAGACCGGGCTGGTCGTTTGCAGTCACGGTTGGAGAACCGCCGCAACCAATCGCCGCGCTGGCAACTACTGCGAGCAACCAAGCCGCGATCAGATCCGCCCGGGGCTTTAGATCTGCTCGCTTGTTCGCAGACGTTGCAGCTTTGGTAGCGTGTTTCACTTTTGAAACGAGACCCCCATAGCCTGCTCCAATGCCACTTCCCCGGCGAAGAACTGATTGGCGTTCTGGAGGTAAGTGAGGCGGGACGCGTAGTCGCTTTGCAAGGCCGAGGACAAGGTAAGGAAGTCGACTTTGCCCCCCTCATAGGCGACCAATGCCACTTTGAAGTGCTGGTCGGCCAAAGGGATCAGCCGCCCGTTGTACACTTGCGCCGACTCGTAGGCGAATTGCGCGGACTGGTACAGTTGCGTGACAGTTGCCTCGGTTTGGTTCAGCACGGAATTCATGCTGTAACGAGCGGCATCCAACGAATGTTGCGCCGCGAACACGTCCTCGCGCTGATGAATCCAGAAAAAAATCGGCAGATTGAATCCGATCGTCCAGGTATGCGCCTGGGTTACGTTAGGCAGAGGCTGAGTGCCGGGTTGCAAAAAGTAGTCAAACTCGTATCCGAGGGTATAGTTCGGCAGATATTCCATTTCCGCGAGTTGCAGCGCCGTGCTTGAATTTTTCTGCATCAGCGCGGCTTCGAGGATCTCCTGGCGCGCGTGCGTTGCGGTGTCGACCGCCTGGTCCAGCTTGATCTCCAGCGGTTTCAGCTCGATCTTCTGGTCAAGCTCCAACGGCGAGGCGGGCTTCCGATAGAGCAGTTGATTCAGTCCCGCCCGGTCGTTCAGACGGTTGGTCTGGTACTGGCGTTGCTGCAACTGAGCCTGCTCGAGAGCCAGCTCGGCACCGATGAGATCGGCTTGTTGCGCCTGGCTTCCCGCAAATTGGATTTGAGTTACGTTAACGACCTCCTTCAAGTTGGCGATGTTCTCGCCGTTGATTGCAATCAGCCCCTCATCGAGCAGTACCTGGTAATATGCCGTCTCAACCCCGGCGCGCAGGTCGCGCAGGGCCGCCTCGTACGTCAAACGCGCAATCTCGGCGGTCCGCCTTGATTCGTCCGCCTGGAGAAACGCTTCTCCGGGGAACTGGAAATTTTCGCTGACGATATGAGCGTGCGTGCCGGCGTTGAAGTCCTTGCTGCTATCCACATTCGAGTAGGTGAAGATCGGGTCCGCGGGCGCATAGTTTTGCAGAATCTGATGCTGCGCGGCCTGCCACTGCGCATGCACCGCCCGGATCTGGGGATTCGATTCGACTGCGATTTCCACGAGATCATTCGCGTTGAGCCCGGCCTCGGCAGGGGCCGGCAGACCAGCCGTCATGAGTAACGCGACGGCTGACAGGGCGGCTATGAAATCCACTCGCAATTTCCCTCCAGACAGCATTCAGGCCTCCTGCCTGTCACCGGCTGAACGACGCGACATTGATCGGGAGAGACTTGTTCGCATCGGGGTTTAGCGGCGAACTCAATTCTGGAATTCGGAACTCCTCCCTGCGCGTCGCCCATTCCAATACGTCGCCGGCTCGAAAAGGTTCCATCGCCATCACCCGAATCGCTTACATAAGCCGTGTGAGATCTGCAATCGACGATCAATTAAACCGTTTTGAATCGACGCCCGAAAGCCTGCTGGTCGCCAGCCGCATTGCAATCGCGGCCAGCTTGTCGCCGCTCGGTTCGGCTGATATCGTCTACCGGAATAATACCCGCCCGGGTACCGTATTATACCTACCCGGGTATGCTATAACGAAGACGAGGCCCACAGTCAATGGCTCACACCATCAGGGACAAGCAAAAACTCATCAATCGCGTCCGCCGCATCCGCGGCCAGCTCGACGCGGCCGAAAGTGCGCTCGACAAGGAACTCGATTGCACCCTCATCATGCATACCCTGGCGGCAGGCAGAGGCGCTCTCGACAGCCTCATGGCGGAAGTGATGGAGGGTCACATCAAGCTCCACCTCGTCGATCCCGACGATCACCCGACCTCAACCCAGGCCAAGGCCGCACAGGATCTGATCGATGTGATCAAGACCTATCTGACGTAACAGACGGCCGGCGGGTCAGTTGCCGGCAACCTTGGGCTTGGCGGGCGCAGCCTGCATCGAGCGGAGGTACATCACGACCTGCCAGCGCTGTTCGGCCGGCATTTCTTCGGC
Source organism: Binataceae bacterium (SeqCode) (assembly GCA_963789715.1). Classification (GTDB taxonomy): domain Bacteria; phylum Desulfobacterota; class Binatia; order Binatales; family Binataceae; genus Binatus. The sequence continues at coordinate 235,274 of CAWBLQ010000006.1, forward strand.
ATATGAGGGCATCGACCGGACACCGTCGCGAATGGCGCCGTAGATATAGCCGTCGGTGAGGTCCTTGCTCACTCCAACGAGCAGACTTCTCGGCGGCTTCGCCAGCAGGCGCGCCACGGGGCCGTTGCCCTGCCCCGACTCTCCGTGACAGGGCGCGCAGTAGGTATTGAACTGATCCTTACCCTTGGCGAGATTTTCCGGCGTCGCCTGCAAGGGGTTGTGCATCTTGACCGTCGCCTGCTCGAGGCTCATCGGCGGTTCGCCGCCGTGGACGGGGAGCGTGTCGGCCGGAGTGACGCGCGGCGCCTCCGCGAACGGCTGAATCTCCGGTCCGCGGTACATATCAATGCTCCACGGGAAACAAGCAGCCGGCGCCGGCAACGTCGCGACCGCTAGTGCAACGGCGAGCATCAACTCTGCGACACAGATTGTCCTGGCAGACTGATCAGCCACGCTTCTGAAAAATCTCCCGGCTCTACTTCTTGACGACAATCACCCCGACCATACCTGCCTTCTCATGCGGAAGGCAAAAGTAGCGATAGGTGCCCGGCACCGTGAAAGTGTAGCTGTATTCGCCGCCGGGCGGGATGAAGCCCGAGTCAAACGCGACCGCGCCCTTTGGCATCGAGGTGTCGTCGCGGTTCTGTGCGTTGGCGGCGCTGGTCGAGACGGAATGAACCGTCTCGCCGTCGTTAACCCATTGCACGGTGTCACCGACCCTTATCGCGACTTTGGCGGGCGTGTAGAACGGTTGGTTGTCAGCCATCTTGATCACGACGGGATTGCCTGCCGCCTTCGCAGGATCGGGCAGCAGCGCGAGCGCCGCGGCGATCGCGGCAGCGGCCGCGACGATTGCGACGCGAACAACAATGCGAGACCGCGACTTGCGCGAAACGGCGGCCGCGATGCGGAGATCGATTGTGGAACTAGCCATCACTCACCTTCCGTGACGCCGGAAACATCCGGCACGAATATTCCTCGCTCGCCGCTCGCCCTACAGCTTGTGCATTAGCCAAGCTGATTGAGCGAGTACGTGAGCATCAAACTGTCTAAAGTGTAATGCTTATTTTGCGCGAAGCAAGACCGCTCTCGTCAGGCCGGCAGGCGAGAGTCGGTATCGCCAAATCAGATAATAAAAACAGGTACTTACGCCGCGCTGGCCAAGGGCTGGCTGGAGAACTCCAGACCTCGGGCGCCGGCATCGACCGTGACCCGTGAACCGTCGCGAATCTCGCCCGAGAGCAATTTTCGCCCCAGCACCGTCTCGAGCTCGCGCTGGATGAGTCGCTTCAACGGACGCGCGCCATACGACGGATCGTAGCCATGCTCGGCCAGATAGTCGCGCGCTTTGTCGGTCAATTCGATCTCGATCTTGCGCTCCTCGAGCCGCTGGCGCAGACGCACGAGCTGCACGTCGACAATCTGGCGCAGCTCGTCGCGGGTCAGCGGATGGAATACAACGACCTCGTCGATGCGGTTGAGAAACTCGGGCCGGAAGCTCTGACGCAGGACCTCGAGCGCCTGCGCCTTCATCTTCTCGTAGTCCTGGCCCTTGAAGCCGAGAATAATCTGGCTGGCGATATTCGACGTCATGATCACGACCGTGTTGCGGAAATCGACGGTGCGCCCGTGACCGTCGGTCAAGCGGCCGTCGTCGAGCAATTGCAGCAGGACGTTGAACACATCGGCGTGCGCCTTTTCGATCTCGTCGAACAGGATTACCGAGTACGGGCGGCGGCGCACGGCTTCCGTTAGTTGCCCGCCCTCGTCGAAGCCGACATAGCCCGGTGGCGCGCCCACCAGCCGCGAGACGGTGTGCTTCTCCATGTACTCCGACATGTCGATACGGATCATCGCGGCTTCGCTGTCGAACAGGAACTCCGCCAGCGCGCGCGCGAGTTCGGTCTTGCCGACGCCGGTGGGGCCGAGAAAAATGAACGACCCGATCGGGCGGTTGGGATCCTTGAGGCCGGAGCGCGCGCGAATCACAGCGTCGGAAACCGCGATGACCGCTTCGTCCTGCCCGATGACGCGTTTGTGCAGATGCTCCTCGAGATGCGCGAGCTTTTGCACCTCGCCTTCGAGCAGGCGCGATACCGGAATCCCGGTCCATCGCGCGACGACTTCGGCGATGTCGTCCTCGTCCACTTCTTCCTTGATCAAACGCTTGCCGCCGGCGTGCTTCTCGATCAGCTTCTCCTCGTCGGCGGCCAGTTCCTTCTCGAGCGACGCGAGCTTGCCGTACTGCAGCTCGGCGACCTTGTTGAGGTCGTACTCGCGCTTGGCTTTTTCGATCGCGAGTTTGGTCTGTTCGATTTCGGCCTTGATTTTTGCGAGCTTCTCGAGGCCGCCCGTTTCCGTTTCCCACTGCGCCTGCAGGGTGGCGCGCTTGTCCTTGATCTCGGCGAGTTCCTTCTCGAGTTTCTGCAGCCGATCGCGCGACGCCTGATCGGATTCGCGCTTGAGCGCTTCGCGCTCGATCTCCAGCTGCATCACGCGCCGATTGACCTCGTCGATCTCGACCGGCATCGACTCCTTCTCGGTGCGCAGCTTGGCGGCCGCTTCATCGACCAGGTCGATCGCCTTGTCGGGCAGGAATCTGTCCGTGATGTAACGCTTCGAGAGCACGGCGGCGGCCACCAGCGCCGAGTCCTTGATTCGAATTCCGTGATGGACTTCGTAACGCTCCTTGAGCCCGCGCAGAATCGAGATGGTATCCTCGACGCTGGGCTCCTCGACCATCACGGGCTGGAAGCGCCGCTCGAGCGCCGCGTCTTTCTCGATATACTTGCGGTACTCGTCGAGCGTGGTCGCGCCGATGCAATGCAGTTCGCCGCGCGCGAGCATCGGCTTGAGCAGGTTCGACGCATCCATCGCACCTTCCGCCGCGCCCGCGCCGACGACGGTATGCAACTCGTCGATGAACAGAATTATCTCGCCGGCGGCTTCCTGCACTTCCTTCAACACGGCCTTGAGTCGTTCCTCGAACTCGCCGCGGAACTTGGCGCCCGCTATCAGCGCACCCATGTCGAGCGCGACCAGCTTGCGATTCTTGATGCCCTCGGGCACGTCGCCGGCGACGATGCGGCGCGCGAGCCCCTCGACGATTGCGGTCTTGCCGACGCCCGGCTCGCCAATCAGCACCGGGTTGTTCTTGGTGCGGCGGGACAGCACCTGGATCACGCGTCGAATTTCTTCGTCGCGTCCTATCACGGGATCGATTTTGCCGGCCGAGGCGAGCTTGGTCAGGTCGCGGCCATATTTTTCCAGCGACTGGTAGGTCGCCTCGGGATTCGACGACGTGACGCGCTGGTTGCCGCGGACCTTCTTGAGCACGGCCATCAGCTTGTCGTGCGTCAGACCCGCCTCGCGCAGAATTTTCGAAGCGGCGCCCGGCTCATCGAGCATCGCGATCAACACGTGCTCGACCGAAACGTACTCGTCCTTGAGCTTGCCCGCCTCCTGCTCAGCGCGCGCGAGCACCCGGCCCAGCCGCTGCGACGCGTAAACCTGCCCGCTGTCGGCGCCGCCGCCGGTGACTTTTGGAATCTTCGCGAGTTCGGCGCTCAGCTTGCGGCTCACCGCGTCGCGATCGATGCCCGTGAGTTTCAGTATCGACGAGGCAAGGCCTTCGTTGTCCTCGAGCAGCGACGCCAGCAAATGCTCGACGTCAACGGCCTGATTGTGCGCGGTGAGCGCGGAATTCTGCGCTCGGCCAAGCGCCTCCTGCAGTTTCTCGGTGAATCGGTTGGCGTTCATGCGACGGTCTGTTTCCTTTGCCTATAACGGTAACCATTTTCCCGCTTGGCGCAAAGCGAAACCGGCGACCGGGCGTCGCGATGACACCCGCCGCCGGCCTCTTCCAGGCGATCTTTGAGAGACGGGGAAACTTGCGCGCGGAGCGGCCGCGCTAGATAGTCACAATCGGCGTCGCGGGCGCACGCACCGCACGTCGATCCGCTCGCACGCGGCGCGTAGCCGCGGGCGCCGGCTCGAACGCGGGATGCAGGCCCGGTTCGCGCGGAGCAGCGGCCGCCGCGGCGTTGGCGGTGGCCGCCGGTTTCTGTGCGGCGATAAGGATGTGGCGCCGGCCCTCGCGAATCAGCAGACCGCGCTCGGTCATTTCGGTAAGCAGCTTGCTGACCATCGGGCGCGAACTGCCAATCATCTCGGCGAGTTCTTCCTGCGCGAGTTCGGGCAGCAGCAGCGTGCCGCGCGAATCGGGCACGCCAAATCGCTCCGCCAGCTCGCCCAGGACAATCTCGAGCCGCTTGCGCAGCGACATTCCGAGGAACGTCGCATAGCGGTAAACGACCGAGGACCACATCGAATTGATCGCTTCGGTGATCCGGAGCAGCGCCTCAGGCTCGAGGCCCTTGAGCACTTCAGAAATCTGATGACGCGTGAACAGGGCGACGGAGGTGTTGGTCAGTGCGGACGCCTCGAACAACTGCGACCGCCCGCCATCCGCGTCGGCAAAATCGGCGTACCCAACCAGGTCGCCGGGACCGGCGAGCTCGACCAGCACGGGGTCGCTGCCCGCGCGCGAGCTGTGCACCTTGACGAGGCCGGTGAGCACGGCAAAGACGACGTCGGCAGGGGAACCCATCGTGAACAGCTCCGCGCCCCTGGGATAGCGCACGAGCATGTGCCGCTCGAGCAGCGCGGCCGCCGCGGGCCGCGGCAGTCCCATCGCCAAGAGCCTGGCTAGCAGCCTTTCCTGGGCTTGCGCCGAAACCTGAAGATTCATAGGCATCTCCCCTGCGGCTGCATCATATGACGGCCGGTGTGTAATTAAACCCTACAAAAAGTTAGCTCAGGGGCGCCCGAGCGTCAAGCGCTGACGGTATGGCGGTAAAAAATTATCAGTGGCGCTCAGGCCCCGGCGACGGTCATCTCGGCTACCTTGATGGTGGGCGCGGCCGTTGACGAGCGCCAGTGAAGGTCGCTGCCGATCATCTCGACGCCGGCCATCATGTCTTTCAGGTTGCCCGCGATGGTGATTTCGTTGACCGGATAGGCGAGCTCGCCGTTCTCGATCCAGAGTCCGCCCGCACCCCGCGAATAGTCGCCGGTGACCATGTTCACGCCGAAACCGATGGTCTCGGTCAGGTACAGTCCCTGCTTCACCGAGCCGATTATCTGCGCGGGCGTGTAGCCGCCGGGCTCGAGATACAGGTTGGTGGTCGAGACGCTGGGAGCCTCGCCGACGGAACGCGCGGCGTTGCCGGTCGGAGCCAGACCGAGCTTGCGCGCGGAATAGCAATCGAGCAGGTAGGTCGCGAGCACGCCGTGGTCCACCACGTTCTTGCGGGAGGTCGGCAGACCCTCGCCGTCGAACGGCTTGGAGCCGAGACCGCCGGGGATCAGCGCATCGTCGACTATAGTGACGCCGGCGGCGGCAATCGATTTGCCCAACTGTCCGACCAGAAATGACGCTCCCTTGTAGAGCGACGGCCCCGAAGCGGCGCCGACGATCGATCGAATCAAGCCGGCCGCCATGTCAGGATCGAAGATGACGGGCGCGCGCGTCGTTTTTATCTTGCGCGCGCCGAGGCGGCGAATCGCGCGCCTGGCCGCGGTTATTCCTACCGACTCGGCATCTTCGAGTTTCCCGAAGCGGCGGTTGGAGGTGTACCAGAATCCCTGTTGCATCGCGTCGCTGTCCTGCGCGATCGGCTGCACGACGAGGGTATACGAGGTGCCGGAATATTCGCCGGAAAAACCCTGGCTGTTGGCGAACAGCACCTGGTAGCGCCCGGAGCTGAATTCGGCGCCCTCGGAGTTCGTCATGCGCGGATCGAATTTCAGCGCCGCCTTCTCCGCGGTGCGCGCGATCTCGAGCGCGCGGTCCGCGGTCACTATTCCGCTGTCGGGATCCGCCAGCGAAAGCTCCGGCAATGACTTCGGATGCATCGAAGGGTCGGGCAATCCCGCCCACGGATCGGCGGCCGACAGGCGCGCGAGCTCGACCGTGTTCGCTACGAAAGCGCCGAGGGAATCGCGCTCCAGTTCAGCCGTCGACGAAGTCGCGGAAGACTGTCCGCAAAAGACGCGCAGCCCCAGCCGTCGCTCGCGCGAACTCTTGAGCTTCTCGACTTCGCCCAGCCGCACGCCGGCAGCCAGAGATTCCGCGGTCACGCACAAAACTTCCGCCGCGCTGGCGCCCTTGCGCATCGCCTCGTCGAGCGCCCAACCGGCGAGATCAAGATCAACCGTCGCCATCAGATTTTTCTCGCTGTCATTCCAATATTGTCAGGCGCGCGTGCCCCCGACCGTTATGCCGTCGATTCGAATCGTCGGCAGACCCACGCCCACCGGCACCGATTGGCCGTCCTTGCCGCAGGTCCCGACGCCGGCGTCGAGCGCGAGGTTGTTGCCGACCATCGACACGCGAGTCAGCACGTCGGGGCCATTGCCGATGAGCGTGGCGCCTTTGACGGGGCGCGTCACCTGGCCGTCCTCGATCAGGTAAGCCTCGCTCGCGGAGAAAACGAATTTGCCGTTGGTGATATCGACCTGTCCGCCGCCGAAGCTGACTGCGTAGAGGCCGTGTTCGACCGATTTGATTATTTCCTCGGGCGTGGATTCGCCGTTGAGCATGAAGGTATTGGTCATCCGGGGCATCGGCGAATGCGCGAAGCTCTCGCGCCGGCCGTTGCCAGTGGGTGCCATCTTCATGAGGCGCGCGTTCATGCGATCCTGCAGGTAGCCGCGCAGGATTCCCTTTTCGATCAACACCGTGCGCGAAGTTGGCGTGCCTTCGTCGTCGACGTTCAGGCTGCCGCGGCGATTGGGGATGGTGCCGTCGTCGATCACCGTGCAAAGCTCGCTCGCGACTTTCTGGCCGATTCGATTCGCGAACGCCGACACGCCCTTGCGGTTGAAGTCGCCTTCGAGGCCGTGGCCGATCGCTTCATGCAGCAGAATTCCGGGCCATCCCGGGCCGAGCACTACGACCATCTCGCCCGCGGGCGCGTCGACGGCGTCGAGATTCACGATCGCTTGGCGCGCGGCTTCGAGCGCGTATTCGCGCCAGCGGTCATTTTCGATGAAGTAGTTCCACTCGACGCGCCCGCCGCCGCCGTAGGAACCCATCTGGCGACCCTTGCCGTCGTCGGCGATAACCGTGACATTGAGCCGGCACAGCGGCTGCACGTCCGCAGCGACCTGCCCGTCGCTGTTGACGACCATCACGATCTTGCGCTCGCACGCAAACGAGGCCATCACGTTCTTCACGCGCGGGTCGGAGGCGCGCGCGATGCGATCGATCTCGCTCAGCAGCTTCGCACGCTCCTGCACCGGAACCTCAAGCGGCGTGCTGTCGAGGTCGTAGAGCGCGTGACGCGCGACCGGGGCGCCGACCTGCACGGAGGCAGGCATGGTGCCGCGCTGATCCGCGATCGCGCGCGCAGCCTCGGCCGCCAGGCGCATCCGGTCGATTGTGACTTCGTCGGAATAGGCGTAGCCGGTGCGATCCTCGGCGCACACGCGCACGCCGACGCCGTGGCTCACGCTCTTGCTGGTATGATTCACCATCGACTCTTCCAGCCCGAGCCCCTCGGCGCTTTTGTACTCGAAGTAGAGATCGGCGTAGTCGGCCTTGCGTTCCAGCGCGCTGCCGAGGATTCGCTCGAGCGCGCCGTGGTTCATGCCGAAGCGGTTCAGGAAAAATTTATCGGGAGCAACGAGTTCGTTGGACATTATAATTTGCCGCCTGTGAATCAACACTATCAAAGCGCGCACTCGCCAAGAAGGTGCTCGCTGCGTTACGATTCGCCGGTGGCCTCGCGCGAAACACTGGCGCTGATCGATCGCCTGATGCTCGAGATGATCGCGCAGCAGGAGCGCAAGGTGCTTGCGATGGCGCGCGCGATACATCCCGGGCTCACCCCGGAGGACATCCGCAACCCGAACGACTTTGCCGACCTGATGGCAAGCGGCGAGTGGAACTTCGAGGACGGAATCCTGGCCGGACTGAAGAGCGCGCACATGGCTCTTCGCGCGAAGCTGCTGGAGAGCGTCGAGTAGGCACTCGCACTATCTCCGCAAAAAAAGAAAGGCACGAAGAGATTGTCTTCGTGCCCTTGCCTCCGTGGTCGTGACGTTCGCGGTTGGAATCAGCCGGCAGCGGCCGCCGCTCGACGCGGCTTCTCGGCGGGAGCGCCTTCTTTCTTCGCCGCCGAACGCTTGCGCGGCTTCTTCGCCTTGGTCTGTTCTTCGTTGCCGGTGAACTCGATGACGGAGAGCATCGCGGCGTCGCCGCGCCGAGGACCAAACTTGATCACCCGCGTATAGCCGCCGTTGCGATCCTTGAAGCGCGGCGCGATCTCGTCGAACAGTTTCTTGACCGCCTCATGCGATTGCATGAACGCAAACGCGCGCCGGCGCGCGGCGAGATCGTTCTGCTTGCCGAGCGTGACCATCCGATCCGCGATGCGCCGCAGTTCCTTGGCCTTGGGATCGGCGGTGCGGATTCGTTCGTGACGAATCAGCGCCAGCACCATGTTCTTGAACAGCGCCTTGCGATGCGCCGAGGTGCGATTGAGCTTGCGGCCCGAATTCAGATGACGCATTTTCCTGTCTTTCTCCTACGCTAATCCTTTACTACTCCAATACTTTACTAGGCCCCGATTCACGGCGGATTTTACGCCGATTCACGGCGTTCCTGCTCTTCCCACATGCGGTCGAGCTCGCCGCGCGGCGGCAGATTCTCCAGGCGCATCCCGAGCGACAGCCCCATGTCGGCGAGGACTTCCTTGATCTCGTTGAGCGACTTGCGGCCGAAGTTTTTTATCTTGAGCATGTCCTGCTCGGTGCGCTGCACCAGCTCGCCGATATACTTGATGTCGGCGTTCTGCAGGCCGTTGAACGCGCGCACCGAAATCGGCAGGCCTTCGACGGGGCGATACAGCAGCTCGCTCATCGTGGGCCGGGCGTCGCCGCCTTCGACAGCGCCGGCCGGAGCTTCCGCCTCTTCCTCGACGCCCGCGAAAATCGTCATCTGATCGCGCATCACGCGCGCCGCATAGGTCAGCGCCTCGCGCGGATTGATCGAGCCGTCGGTCCAGATTTCGAGCGCAAGCCGGTCGTAGTCGGTGCGCTGGCCGACGCGCGCGTTGGTCACGGTGAAGTTGACTTTGCGAATCGGCGAGAAGATCGCGTCGAGGCGAATCGTGCCGATCGGTTCCTCCTCTTCAGTGCGCTCGCCGGGCACGTAGCCGCGGCCGCGCTTGATGACGAGTTCCATGTCGAGCTCAGCGCCCTTGTCGAGCGACGCGATGTGCTTGTCTGGGGTCAGGATTTCCAGGCTGGGGCCGCCGGTGATGTCGCGCGCGGTCACCTGGGCCTCGCCCTTGACCTTGAGCGTTGCGGTAATCTGCTCGCCCTCGTGCAGGCGCAGGCGGATTTCCTTTAAGTTCAGGACGATGTCGGTCACGTCCTCCTTGACCCCGGCCAAAGTTGAAAATTCGTGCAGGACGTTTTTGATCCTGACTGCCGTAATCGCGTAGCCGGGCAGCGTGGACAGCAGGATGCGCCTAAGCGCGTTGCCAACGGTGATTCCGTAGCCGCGTTCGAGCGGTTCCGCGGAAAATTTGCCGTAGGAAGGAGTGACTTCCTTCTCGTCGAACTCGACAGTCTTGGGTTTGATCAGATCTCGCCAGTCATTCTGCATAGTCTGTGCTCTTCTTTCCGATGGATTTCCCGCGCCCACACAGGTCCACCACGGACCGGGACGCCGAATCGGTGTGCCTCCGCTCTTTTTTTCAGTGAATCCGTTTTTTCAGTGAATCCGTTTGCTACCTGTAAAACCTACGACAATTTCCCTTCCCGCTCGCGCTTATCCGGTCCCCTATCTCGAGTAATGCTCGACGATCAGCTTCTCGCTGATCGGCATCGTCAGTTCAGCGCGCGCCGGTATCGACCGGAGCGAGCCGCGGAATTGTTCGCGCTCGAGTGCCATCCACGGCGGTACGCCGCGGCGCTGCGCCATCTCGATTGCCTCGACGATCACCTTCTTGGTGCGGCTCGCCTCGGCTACGCTGATTACACTGCCAACCTCGACCAGGGTCGAGGGAATCGTGACTTTCTTGCCGTTGACCTGGATGTGCCCGTGGCGGACCACCTGCCGCGCCTGCGCCAGCGAGGTGGCGAAGCCGAGACGATAGACCACGTTGTCGAGCCGCCGCTCGAGTATCACCAGCAGGTTCTCGCCGGTAATCCCGTCCATCCGCTCCGCCATTCTGAAGTACGCCGCAAACTGCGTCTCCATCAGGCCGTAAATGCGCTTGACCTTCTGCTTCTCACGCAGCCGAATCGCGAACTCGGAGAAACGCGTGCGCGCCTGTCCGTGCGCGCCAGGCGGATAATTGCGCCGCTCAATAGCGCACTTGTCACTGTAGCATCGCTCTCCCTTGAGGAAGAGCTTAAGTCCTTCGCGCCGGCATAGCCGGCACACGGGTCCGAGGTTTCTCGCCATTTTTTCAGTGAATCCGCTTTGTTGGGGACGCCATAAACAAAATTTCCTTAGCTGTCCGCGTTTTTCTTTTCAGTGAATCCGCTTGCTACCTGTAAAACCTACGACAATTTCCCTTCCGGCCCGCTCTCCGCTCTTAATCCTGTCCCCCTTCCCGCGCGGGAAGGGGTTAGGGGTTAGGTTCCGCGTTCTCAGACTCGGCGCCGCTTCGGCGGACGGCATCCGTTGTGCGGAATCGGCGTTACGTCCTTGATCGAAATTACGCCCAATCCTGCCGCCTGCAGCGCGCGCACCGCCGACTCGCGTCCTCCACCAGGACCTTTGACGTGAACGACCACCGCGCGCATCCCGACTTCCGAGCATTTCCGCGCACACGCCTCCGCCGCCATCTGCGCCGCAAACGGAGTGCCCTTGCGCGATCCCTTGAAGCCGACAGAGCCGGCGCTCGACCATGCGAGCACAGTTCCCTGCTGATCGGTGATCGTCACGATCGTGTTGTTGAAGGTCGCATGCACATGCGCGACACCCTCGGGCACGTTGCGGCGGACTTTCTTGCGCCGCGGCGCAGGAGCAGGCGCTCCAGCAGCGCCGGCGGCAGCAGCAGGCGCCGCAGCAGCAGCGCCGCCCTTCTTCTCGGGCGCAGCCTTGGTCTCTTTATTCTCTTTAGTCTCTTCAACCATTTTTCTCTTTTCAGTGAATCCGCTTGCTACCTGTAAAACCTACGACAATTTCCCTTCCCGCCCGCGCTAGCCCTTTGGCGGCGCTTGCTTCTTGCCCGCGACCACCTTGCGCGGACCCTTGCGCGTGCGCGCGTTGGTGTGCGTGCGCTGGCCGCGCACCGGAAGTCCGCGACGATGCCGTATTCCGCGGTAGCATCCGAGGTCCATCAGGCGCTTGATCGCCTGCTGATAGTCGCGTCGCAAGTCGCCTTCGACTTCGTAGTCGGTGTCGATCACGTTGCGGATATGGACCTGCTGATCCGCCGACAGGTCGTCGGTCCTGGTCGCGGGATCGACTTTGGCGGCTTCGAGAATTTTTATCGCGCTCGGCCGTCCGATGCCGTAGATATAGGTGAGCGCTATATCCATCCGCTTGTTCTTGGGCAGCTCGACCCCAGCTATTCGTGCCATCGCGAGGACTCCTTCCCTTCCCGTCCTAGCCCTGGCGCTGCTTGTGGCGCGGGTTGGAGGGGCAGAGGATGCGCACGACGCCAGCGCGGCGCACGACCTTGCAGTTCTTGCAGATTTTCTTTACGGACGCTCTAACTTTCATTTCTTTTAAGTGAATCCGCCTGCTTGCTGATAGTCAGGCGAAAATTTCCCTAATTGTGTGCGTTTCTTTCTTTCAGTGAATCCGTTTTTTCGGTGAATCCGCTTGCTACCTGTAAAACCTACGGCAATTTCCCTTCCCGCTCGCGATCCGGTCCCCCTTTCCCGCGCGGGCCCGAAAAAAGGGGTTAGGAGTTAGGTTCCTTTTTTCAGTGAATCCGCGTAGGCGCTGTTAGTCCGATGAAAATTTCACTTCCCGCTCGCGTTTATGCGCCGGTGCTCCTGTGTCTGCCCATGAAAGCTCTTAACGGTATCGCCTTTTCCATCTCGACGAAGCGGCGCGAGGCGAATTTCCATTCCTCGCCTGCTTTTACGTATTCGTCTTCGTAATAGCCTGAGCCGAGCCACGCCATCCCATCGGTAGCGCTGCGCAGCTCGACGTAGCATCGCCCGGTCGCTTTGTTCACGTCGCGCAATTCGAGGACGTGGGTGTGGATGAAGTGCCGCGGATGCACCTGACTGAACGCCCGTTGGCACATCTTCTTCAGCTCGTCGCGGCCACTCGACACGACTTCATTCTCGTCGTCCTTTGCTGTGAAAGTGCCGTCGGCGGTGAAGAGACTGACGAGGCCGTCCACATCTTCGCGCCATAGGCAATCCATGTACCTGACGGCGAGATCGCGGATCGCCTCGCGGTCAGCAAGCTCACGCAGCAACTCGTCGCTTTTTTTCTTTTTCAGTGAATCCTCTTGCTGCATGATGCCAACCGACAATTTCCCTTCCCGCTCGCGATCCGGTTCCCCTTCCCGCGCGGAAAGGGTCAGGTTCTTTTCAGTGAATCCGCTGATCGCTCGCAACCTTGCGAAAATTTCCCTGGTTGTCCGCGTATTTATCCGCGCCGCCTAGCGCATCCGGTATGTTATCCGGCCGCGGGTCAGGTCGTACGGTGACAGCTCGACCGTGACCTTGTCGCCGGCCAGGATTTTTATGTAATGCATCCTCATCTTGCCCGAGATATGCGCCAAAACCTTGTGCCCGTTGTCGAGCGTCACTCTGAACACCGCGTTGGGGAGCGCTTCCTGAACCGTTCCCTGTACTTCGATCGCGTCGCCCTTAGACATTTTCGAGTTCGCTCAGGATTTCCGGCCCGTTGGAGGTAATCGCGATGGAGTGTTCGAAGTGGGCAGATAGTTTACCGTCCGCCGTCACCGCAGTCCAGCCGTCGGAAAGTATTTCTAAATCGGGGCTCCCCTCGTTAACCATCGGTTCGATCGCAAGCGCCATCCCCTCGCGCAGCCGCGGATTAGGCATCCCAGGAAGGAAATAATTCGGCACCGGCGGATCTTCGTGGAGGCGGCGGCCGATGCCGTGTCCGGCAAAGTCGGTGACGACTGAAAATCCGGCGCGCTCGACCGTGTCCTGCACCGCGCGCCCGATATCGCTGATGCGATTGCCGGCGCGCGCTTGCGCGATGCCGGCGTAGAGCGATTCGCGGGTCACCCGCAGCAGTTTGGTCACACGGTCAGGCACCGGGCCGACCGCGACGGTGCGCGCCGAGTCGCCGTAGAAGCCTTCGTAGACCACGCCGAAATCGAGCCCGACGATGTCGCCGGCCTTCAATTTGCGGCTCGACGGGATGCCGTGGACGATCTCGTTGTTGACCGACACGCACAGGGATTTGGGATAAACGACGTCGCCCGGCTTGTAACCCTTGAAGGCCGGCTTCGCGCCTTTTTTGTATGTGAGATCTTCGGCCAGCTGATCGAGCTCCTCGGTAGTGATTCCCGGGCGCACGGCGGCGGCGAGCGCCTCGAGGATCTCGGCGACGATTTGGCTCGCCTGGCGCATCACGGCGATTTCCGCGGGAGTTTTAATAGTAATCATCTTTTCAGTGAATCCGCTTGTTTACCTGTAAAATCGACGACAATTTCCCTTCCCGCTCACGATCCATTCCCCCTTTCCCGCGCGGGCCCGAAAAGGGGGTTCGGGGTTAGGTTCCTAAAATCTCTCTGGTTGTCCGCTTGTTATACGTTAGCCCTCAACGATCGCGCACTAGCAGGACAGAGGCAGAATCCTGAATCGCGCGCGAAATAGCGCGCTGGACAAGGACCCTCACCTTCATCCTCTCCCTAACAGGGAGAGGAGACAGAAGCTTCTGCGACGCGCGTTTCACTTGGGTTTTGCGACCCCGTCGAGGGCGGCCAGGATTCTTTTTTCTACTTCTTCGGGGCGGCCTATGCCGTCGATTTGCGCGAGGATCCCGAGGCGGCCGTAGTAGTCGAGCAGCGGCCGCGTCATCGCGTCGTAAACCTTGATCCGTTCGCGCACGGTTCCCTCGGCGTCGTCCTCGCGCTGATAAAGCTCGCCGCCACAATTGTCGCATACGCCGGGTTTGGCGGGCGGCTCGAAGACGACGTGATACATCGCCGAGCACTTGCGGCAGGTGCGCCGTCCCGAGATGCGCTTGACGATCTCCTCGTCGGGCAGGGTTATCGCGACGACTTTGTCGAGCTTCAGCCCGGCGTGTTCGAGTCTTTTCGCCAGCGCCTCGGCCTGCGCCAGGTTGCGCGGGAAGCCGTCGAGGATGAAGCCGCCCTGGGCGTCCTTTTTCCGAAAGCGATCCGCGATCAGCTTCAACACGAATTCGTCGGGGACCAGTTGTCCGCGGCCCATGTAGCCGGCCGCCTCGCGGCCAAGCTCGGAGTCTTCGCGCACGACGGCACGCAACAGATCGCCGCTGGCAATCTGCGGTATACCCCATATCGCGGCCAGCGCCTGCGCCTGCGTACCCTTGCCCGCACCCGGCGGGCCCGTCAGCACCAGCCGCATCGGTCTAGGCGCCCCTCTTGGTCTTGACCCGCCCACGGCGCATGAAGCCCTCGTAGTTGCGGGTCAGCAGATGGGTTTCGATTTGCGCGACCGTGTCGAGCGCGACGCCGACGACGATCAACAGGGCGGTGCCGCCGAAGAAAAACGGCACGTTGAAGCGCGCGATGAGGATGGTGGGCAGCACGCATACGGCGCTGACGTAAACCGCGCCGCCGAGCGTGATGCGCGACAGCACGCGATCGATGTAGTCGGCGGTGAAGCGGCCGGGCCGGATGCCGGGGATGAAGCCGCCGTACTTTTTCAGATTGTCGGCGACGTCCACCGGGTTGAAGGTGACGGAGGTGTAGAAATAACAGAAGAAGACGATCAGCCCAACGTAAACCAGGTCGTAGTAGAATCCGCCCGGCGTCAGGTAGCTCGAGTACGGTTTCAGAAAGGGCACGAAGGTCGCCAGCGTCGCCGGGAAGACCAAAAGCGCAGAGGCGAAAATCGGCGGGATGACGCCCGAGGTGTTGATCTTCAGCGGCAGATGCGAGCTCTGACCGCCGTAGACGCGGCGGCCGACCACGCGGCGCGCGTACTGAATCGGGATGCGCCGCTGGGCGGTCTCGATATAGACGATGCCGGCGATAACCGCCGCGGCGACCGCGAGGATGAAGATGAGCAGGAAGATGCTCATCTCGCCCTCGCGTACGAACTGCGCGGTGGTGCTGAGGGCGCTGGGCAGGCGCGCGACGATGCCGGCCATGATGATCAGCGAGATGCCGTTGCCGATGCCGCGCTCGGTGATTTGCTCGCCGATCCACATGAGGAACATCGTGCCCGCGGTGAGCGTGATCACGGTCATCAGGATGAACGAGGGGCCGGGATTGTAAACGATGCTGCCGCCGCCGGGCGCGGGCGCCTTTTCGAGCGCGATGGCGAACATCGTGCCCTGGAACAGCGCCAGCGCCACCGTGCCGTAGCGGGTGTACTGGGTTATTTTGCGGCGGCCGGCCTCGCCTTCCTTGTAGAGCTCGTCGAGGTAGGGCGACGCGATTTTCAAGAGATCGAGAACGATGGCGACCGAGATGTACGGCATGATGCCGAGCGCGAGGACGGAGAAGTGCTCCAGCGCGCCGCCGGAAAACAGATTGACCCATCCGAACAGCGTGCCGCTGGTCTGCTCGAACAGGGCGGCGAGCGCCTGGCCGTCGATGCCGGGGGTGGGCACGGCGACGCCGAGGCGGAACACGGCGAGCATCGCGGCCGTGAAGACCAATCGTCGGCGCAACTCGGGGATGCGCGAGGCGTTTGAAAATCCGTCGAGCATCTAGCTTTCGGTGGTGGGCGTTACCAACTCCGCGACGCCGCCGGCGGCGGCGATTTTGTCCAGCGCGCTTTTCGAGAACGCGTCGGCGCGCACGTTAATTTTGGTCTTGAGGTCGCCGTCGCCTAAAACTTTGACCTTGCGCCCGGCGGGAATCAATCCGCGCGCGGCGAGCGCGACGGCGTCGATGGTGACGCCTTCGGCGAAGTCGCCGAGCCGCGAGAGGTTGACGATCGCGAATTCGTCGCGCCGCGCCTGGTTCTTCAGGGTGCGTCGAAACCCCTGCTTGGGCAAGCGCCGCTGCAACGGCATCTGGCCGCCTTCGTAACTCGGCGGAGTGTTGCCATGCGAGCGCGCGCCGAGGCCCTTGTGGCCGCGGCCGGAGGTCTTGCCGTGGCCGGAGCCGATGCCGCGGCCGACGCGGCGTTTGCGATGGGTCGAGCCGGGCGATGGTTTCAAATCCTTCAAATCCATGACGGAGCCTAATCCTTGAGCTCGACGACCAGGTGCTTGAGCCGCTTGACCATCCCTTCGACGGCGGCGCTGCGCTTGAGCTCGCGCACGCTGCCGACCTTGCCGAGGCCGAGGCCCTTGACGGTTGCGCGCACGCGGCGGTTGGTGCTGATCGGACTGCCGACGAGTTTGACGCGAATCTTATCGGACATTGTGTGCCTCAGTCACGGTCTGCCTCGATCAGGCGGCGGCTTCGGGATGATTGGGGGTGCGGCCGCGGAGCCGGTTGATATCCTGCGTGCTGCGCAGCTCGGCCAGAGCCTCGAGCGTCGCCTTGACCAGATTGTGGGGATTCGACGAGCCCAGGCGCTTGGTCAGGATGTTGCGGATGCCGGCCAGCTCGACGACCGCGCGCACGCCGCCGGCCGCGATGACGCCGGTGCCTTCGGCTGCCGGGCGGAGCACGACGCGGCCGGCGCCGAAGCGTCCGACCACTTCGTGCGGAATCGTACCGTCCTGAATCGGCACGCGCACCAGGCTTTTCTTGGCGCGATCGACGCCCTTGCGGATGGCCTCGGGCACTTCGTTGGCCTTGCCCAGGCCGAAGCCGACCAGGCCGTTGTGATCGCCGGCGACCACCAGCGCGCTGAAGCTGAAGCGGCGTCCGCCCTTGACGACCTTGGCGACGCGGTTGATATGCACGACCTTCTCTTTGATCTCGAGGCCCTGCGGATCGATGCGCTGGGTGACCGCGCCTTCTCTCAGTGTTCGTTGCCTGCCGTTCAAAATTTTAACCCCGCTTCGCGCGCCGCGTCGGCCAGCGCCTTGACGCGGCCGTGATAGAGAAATCCGTTTCGATCGAACACGACGCTCGAAATCCCGCTCTGGAGGCATCGCTCGGCGATGGCCTTGCCGACGGCCTTGGCCGCCGCCAGATTGCGCTTGCTGGTGAGCGCCTCGCGCACGCCGGCGGTGGCGGTGGAAGCCGCGGCGAGCGTGCGTCCGGTCTCGTCGGAGATGACCTGGACATAGATATGATGCAGCGAGCGGAACACCGAGAGCCGCGGGCGCTGGTCGTTGCCGACCGCCTTGCGCCGCACGCGGCTCTGGCGCAGCTTGCGTTTTTCCGAGCGTTCTACAGCCATAGTCGCAGTTAACCTTTACGCCTATGCGGCGGTCGAGCCGGCCGCGGCCTTGCCCGCTTTGCGGCGAATCGTTTCGGTCGCGTACTTGATGCCCTTGCCCTTGTACGGTTCGGGCGGCCTGAGTTCGCGAATCTGCGCGGCGACCGTGCCGAGCAACTGGCGGTCGGCGCTCTCGAGCGTGACGGTCACCTGTTTTTCGACTTTGGCGGTGACGCCGGGCGGAAGCTGATAGACGATGGGATGGGAGTAGCCGAGGGTCAGGTTGACTTGATTGCCCTTGGCCTCCGCACGGTAGCCGACGCCGTTTATCTCGAGCACGCGGGTGAAGCCCTTGCCGACGCCCTCGACCATGTTGGCGACCAGCTTGCGCATGAGGCCGTGGATGGCGCGATCTTCGCTGGTATCGCCCGGACGCTTGACGACGATTTCCGAGTCCTTGATCTCGACGGTGAAGCCGGGATGAAGCCGGAGCTCGAGCTTGCCCTTGGGGCCCTCGACTCTGAGCATCCCGTCGGCGAGCGACGCCTTGACGCTCTTGTCGAGATGAATCGGTAGTTTTCCTACTCGCGACATGGTGATTACCAGACCCGGCAGAGTATTTCGCCGCCCACTTTCCGGCGCCGCGCCTCGCGCCCGGTCATGACGCCGAGCGGGGTCGAGACGATTTGCACGCCCATCGCGCCGCGCACCTTGCCGATTTCCGCGGCGCCCGCGTAGCGCCGATTGCTCGGCTTGCTGATGCGGTCGATGCCGCGAATGACCGACTCGCGCGTCGGTGAGTAGCGAAGTTTGAGCGCGAGCATCTTCTTGGGCGCTTCGCCGCCGACTTCGACGCCGCCGAGGAAACCCTCGGCCATCAGCACGCGGCAGATTGCCTCGCGCAGGCGCGAATGAGGCACCGTGAGTTCATTGTACCGCGCGCGCATCGCGTTGCGGATGCGGGTGAGCAGTTCTGCAATCGGATCGGTCTGCGACATGATTGGTCTCTTTTACCAGCTGGCCTTGATGACGCCCGGCAACTTGCCGTCGAGCGCGTTCTTGCGCAGGCATAGCCTGCACATCTTGAAACGCCGGTAGTACGCGCGCGCGCGGCCGCATAGCGGACAGCGGTTGTACTGGCGCACTTTGAATTTTTGTTTGCGGGTAGCCTTAACCCGCAGGCACGTTTTCGCCATTCAAATTTCCTTTATGCCCCCTGATCCGGCGCCGGCGGCGGTGTGGCCGCAGCCGCGACCGCGGCGCGAGCGGCGGCATGAGCCTGAGCGGCGGCCGCAGCCTTGGCCGCGTCAGCTTCGCGCTCGGCGGCGCCGCGCATCGGCATCCCGAGCGCGCGCAGGAGAGTCAGACCCTCGAAGTCGCTGCGCGCGGTGGTCGTGATCGAAATCGTCAAGCCCTTTACCTTCTCGACCTTGTCGAGGTTGAGTTCGGGGAAAATCGTATGTTCCTTCAGCCCGAGCGAATAGTTGCCGCGGCCGTCGAAGGCCTTGTCGCTGACGCCGCGGAAGTCGCGCACGCGGGGCAGCGAGATATTCACCAGGCGGTCGAAAAACTCCCACATCTTTTCGCGCCGCAGCGTGACCATCACGCCAATCGGCATCCCCTGGCGCAGCTTGAAGTTGGAGATGGCCTTGCGCGCGCGAGTCAGCACCGGTTTCTGGCCGGCGATGACCTTGAGCTCTTCGAGCGCGGAGTCGAGAATCTTGACGTTGTCGCGCGCTTCCTGCAGGGCCATGTTAATCGTGATCTTCTCAAGCCGCGGCACGCGCATCTTGTTGTCTATTTTGAGCTCGCGCATCAGGGCCGGCGCGATCTCATTCTCGAAGCGAAGGCGGAGCCGCGCGGGCAGCTTGGGCTCGGGCGGCAGCGGCGCCGCAGCCGCGGCCTTGGCGTCCTCGGCGGCCTGCTTCTGCTGAGCCTGGCGGGCCTTGCCCTCGCGCTTGGCTTTGGCGGCCTGATCGGACTTGGCAGTCTGCTCGGCTTTGGCGGCCTGCTCGGCCTTGTCGGGCTTTTCCTTTTTGTCGGCCATCAGTCGTTACCTATAACTTCGCCGCAGCGGCGGCAGACCCGGCTCCTGGAGCCGTCGTCGGCAGCCTTGATGCCGACCCTGACGGGCGCGTTGCAGCGATCGCAAAAAATCATGACGTTCGAAATCGCGATGGGCGCTTCCTTCTCGACGATGCCGCCGGGGGTCTGCGCGCCGCGCGGCTTGGTGTGACGCTTGACGATATTGAGCCGCTCGATGACGACGCGGCCGCGTTCGGGCAGCACGCGCATCACCTTGCCGGTCTTGCCGCGGTCGCGGCCGGCGACGACCATCACGGTGTCATTCTTTTTAATCCTGGACTTCGCCGCCGCCATCACAGCACCTCCGGCGCGAGCGAGATAATTTTCAAGAACCGCTTCGCGCGCAGCTCGCGAGCCACCGGTCCGAAGATGCGGGTGCCGATGGGCTCGTGATCCTTGTCGAGCAGCACGGCCGAGTTGCCGTCGAAGCGGATGTAGCTGCCGTCGTCGCGGCTGATTTCCTTGGCGGTGCGCACGATGACCGCGCGCGAGACGTCGCCCTTTTTGACCTTGGCGTTGGGAATCGCTTCTTTGACCGCGACCACTATTACGTCTCCGACCGACGCGTAGCGGCGCTTGGAGCCGCCGAGCACCTTGATGCACATCACTTTGCGGGCGCCCGAATTATCGGCGACGTCGAGGACTGTTTGCACCTGTACCATCTTGTCGCGCCCTACCCCGCGGCCTTTTTGATTACGCGGCTGACGCGCCAGCGCTTGTTTTTGGAGAGCGGACGCGACTCGATAATCTGCACGCGGTCGCCTTCCTTGCACTCGCCGCGCTCGTCATGCGCCATGAAGCGGGTGCTGCGGCGCACGCGCTTGCCGTAGAGCGCATGCTCGACCATGCGATCCACCCGGACCACCACGGTCTTGGTCATCTTGGCGGAGACCACAGTGCCCTCGCGCCGTTTAATTCGCTCGCGCATCGCCTACCTTCTTATCTTTTTCGGCCGCAGCGTCGCGGCGCGTCTTTTCGCCGAGCAAAGTCATGATGAGCGCCAGCTCGCGACGCGCGCGGCGATAGCCGGCGTGATTGTCGAGCTGATTGGTGCGCAGCTTGAGGCGGAGGCGAAAAATTTCCTCGCGCGCCTCGCGTTCTTTTACACGCAAATCGGGCGCGGTCATCTGGCGCAGTTCGTCAAGCTCCAAGGCCGCCCTCCTCGCGCTGGATCATAATGGTTTTAATCGGCAGCTTATGCGACGCCAGGCGCATCGCTTCCTTCGCGGTGGCGTAATCGACGCCTTCCATCTCGAACAGAATCCTGCCGGGCCGGACGCACGCGACCCATCCTTCGGGCGAGCCTTTGCCCTTGCCCATGCGGGTCTCGGCGGGTTTCTTGGTGAAGGGCTTGTCGGGGAAGACGCGAATCCAAACGCGGCCGCCGCGCTTGATATGACGGGTGAGCGCGATGCGGGCGGCCTCGAGCGCGCGGGTGTCGATGCGGCAGGTCTCGAGCGACTTGAGGCCGTAGTCGCCGAAGGCAAGGGTGAGGCCGCGCGACTCGGCGCCGCGGACGCGGCCCTTCATCATCTTGCGCCATTTGACTTTTTTTGGTGCGAGCATGTTACCTGGTCAATTCGCCTGCGCCGGCGCGCCTGCGCGTTTGGCGTCCGCGTCCTTGCGGGTGAGCACTTCGCCGCGGAAGATCCAGACCTTGACGCCGATCTGGCCGTAGGTGGTGCGCGCTTCGGCAAAGCCGTAGGCGACGTCGGCGCGCAGCGTCTGCAGCGGCACGCGACCTTCGCGGTACCATTCCTGACGCGCGATTTCCGCACCGCCGAGGCGTCCGGCGACGTGGACCTTGACGCCCTGCGCGCCCATCCGCATCGCGCGCGTGACGGCTTCCTTCATCGCGCGGCGAAAGGCGACGCGGCGCTCGAGCTGGAGCGCGATATTCTCGGCGACGAGCTGCGGGTCGAGGTCGGGGCGGCGGACCTCGTGGATATTGATAAACGAGTCGCGGCCTTTCATCAGCTTCTGGATGTCGACTTTGAGCTTGTCGATTTCCGCGCCCTTCTTGCCGATCACGATGCCGGGGCGCGCGGTGTAAATATTTATCTTGGCCTTGTTGGCCATCCGCTCGATCTCAATCCGCGAGATGCCGGCGTGGTAGAGGCGCTTCTTGATGAAGTCGCGCAGCTTCAAGTCTTCGTGCAGCAGCTTGGCGTAGTCGTGGCTGGCGTACCATCGGGAATCCCAGCTCTCGATGATGCCGAGGCGAAAACCGCGCGGATGTACTTTTTGTCCCATAGGAGACCTCAGGACGCCCGCTCGTCCACGATTACCGTGAGATGGCTGGTGCGTTTGTGAATTGGCGTCGCATGCATGTGAGCGCGCGTGAGCGAGCGCTTCCAGGTCGGTCCGGTGTCGGCGACCGCGCGTTTGACGAACAACTTGTCCTCGTCGACGTTCTGCTGATCGCGCGCGTTGGCGATGGCGGCGAGGAGCGTCTTGGAGACGAAGCGAGCGGCCTTCTTGGGCGTGAACTCGAGGATCGAGAGCGCCTGATCGACTTTCTTGCCCGCGATCAACTCGCACACGAGCTTGAGCTTGCGCGGCGAGATCCTGATGAAGCGGGTGCGCGATATGGATTCCATGACTACTACTCTGCCTAGGCCTTAGCCGCGGCCGGCGCCGACGGCGCGGCCGGTGCAGCGGGAGCAGCGGCGGCTTTCACTTCGCCCTTGCGATCGCCGGCGTGGCCGTGGAAGGTGCGAGTCGGCGCGAATTCGCCGAGCTTGTGGCCGACCATGTTCTCGGTGCAATAGACCGGGATGAACTTGTGGCCGTTGTGGACGGCGAAGGTCAGCGCGATCATGTCGGGCGTGATCATCGAGCGCCGCGACCAAGTCTTGATGATGCGCTTGTCGCCCGAGGCAGAGGCGGCGGTTACTTTCTTTTGCAGATGCCCGTCGACGAACGGACCTTTTTTCAGTGACCTGGCCATAGCGATTAGTGTTTCCCGCGCGGCCGGCGGCTGACGATCAGATTGTCCGACGGCTGCTTCTTGCGCGTCTTGTAGCCCTTGGCGGGCTGGCCCCACGGCGACTGGGGATGGTTTCCTTTGGACTTGCCCTCGCCACCGCCGTGCGGATGGTCAACCGGGTTCATCGCGACTCCACGGACATGACCGCGCTTGCCGAGCCATCGCGAGCGCCCGGCCTTGCCGATCGAAATATTTTCATGGTCGAGGTTGCCGACCTGGCCGATGGTGGCGCGGCAATCCGCCTGCACCATCCGCTGCTCGCCCGAGGGCAGCTTGAGCAGAGCCATCTTGCCCTCTTTGGCCATCAACTGAGCCTGCACGCCCGCGCCGCGCGCGAGCTTGGCGCCGGCGCCCGGCTTCATCTCGATGGCGTGAACGATGGTGCCGAGCGGGACGTTCTTGAGCATCAGCGCGTTGCCGGGCTTGATGTCGGCGTTCTCGCCCGACTCGACTTTGGCGCCGACTTTGAGGCCGTCGGGAGCGAGGATGTAGGTCTTGACGCCGTCGGCATAGTGGAGCAGCGCGATATTGGCGGAGCGATTGGGATCGTATTCCAGCGCGGCGACGACGGCCGGAATCCCGTCGCGGTTGCGCTTGAAGTCGATCAGGCGGAGACGGCGCTTGTGACCGCCGCCGCGATGGCGCGAGGTCATGCGGCCGCGGTTATTGCGTCCGCCGGTGCGCTTGACGGGGACCAGCAGGCTTTTCTCGGGCTCCTTGTCGGTGAGCTCGGAGAAGTCCGCGATCTGCATGAAGCGCTGTCCGGGAGTGCGCGGATTTAATTGTATGACCGCCATATCTTACAGTCCTTCGAAAAATTCGATCTTGTCGCCGTCCTTGAGAGTTACGTAGGCCTTTTTCCAGTCCATCTGGCGGCCCTTGATTGCGCCTTTTCTGCGTTCCTTGCCCATGAAGTTCGAGGTGCGGACTTTGATGACGGTGACGTGGAACAGATGCTCGACGGCCTCGCGAATCTTGTCCTTGCTCGCGCCGGGGCGCACGCGGAACAGCACCTGGCCGGCCTTTTCGCTGGCCATGGTGCCCTTCTCGGTGATGATGGGCGCGAGAATGAGGCTCTCGGGGCTGCTCATTTCGCCTCTCCGGCAAAGCGGGCTTCAATAGCGCGGGCGGTCTGAGTGGTCATGACGAGTTCGCGGTAATTGAGCACGTCGTAAACGTTGAGGCCTTCGAGCGCGAGGACCTTGTGCGCGGCGAGGTTGCGCGCGGCGAGAAAAAACCTGGCGTCGGCTTCACCGAGCACGATCAGGGCGTGCTCGACGCCGAGCTTGCCGAGCGCGGCGCTGGCGGCCCGGGTTTTCGGCTCGGAAAGATCGAGCGACTCGACCACGAACAGCTTGCCGTTGCGGGCGCGATCGGAAATCGCGAGGCAGAGCGCGGCGCGCCACGCCTTTTTCGGCATCTTGTAAGAATAGTCGCGCGGCTGGGGGCCGAAGATAGTCCCGCCATGACGCCATAGCGGAGATCGCGTCGAGCCGGCGCGCGCGCGTCCGGTGCCCTTCTGGCGCCACGGCTTGCGGCCACCGCCCGAGATGAGGCCCTTGGTCTTGGTGGACGCGGTGCCTGCGCGGCGATTGGCGAGCTGCATGCGGACGGCCTCGTGCAGCAGCGACAGGTCGCCGTCGCGGCCGAAGACGGCGCCTGCGACTTCGAGCTCGCCGACTTTTTCATGCGCGGCCGAGTACAGCGGCAGCTTGACCGGCGATGGTGCTTGTCGTGGCTCAGGCACTGACGGTCACCTTGACGTTGGCGCGGCGGCGCGGGCGGGCCGCGTGATGGACGACGAGCAAGGCGCCGTCGGGACCGGGCACCGCGCCCGAGACGACGACGGCGTTGTCGTCGGCGAGAATCTCGAGCACTTCGAGATTAAGGATCGCGGCGGTCGCGTTGCCCATCTGCCCCGCCATCCTCATCCCTTTGCGCACGCGGCCGGGATACGAACGGTTGCCGATCGAGCCGCCGTGGCGGAAATACTCGTGGGTGCCGTGGGAGCCGGGGAAGCCGGAGAAATGGTGGCGCTTGATGACGCCGGCGTAGCCATGGCCCTTGGAGATGCCGGTTACGTCGACCTGATCGCCGACCTTGAAGACGTCGGCGGCGGCGATTGGCTGGCCGAGCTTGAGATCGGCCTCGCCGCGGCGTTCGAACTCGCGCGAGCGGACTCCGGCGGCGATGTTGGCCTTGGCGAAGTGGCCGCGCTCGCCGCCTGTCACGCGGCCGAGCTTTTTCTTGCCGAAGGTGACCTGCACGGCTTCGTAGCCATCGGTCGCCGCGGTCTTGACCTGCGAGACGGTGCATGGGCCGAGCGTCAGCACGGTGGCGGCGCGGACGCGGCCGGCGGCGTCGGTCATCTGGGTCATCCCGATTTTCTTTCCAATCAATCCGGTCAGCATCGGCCCTACTCGAGCTTGATTTCGACGTCGACGCCCGCGGCGAGGTCGAGCTTGCCCAGCGCGTCGATGGTCTGCTGGGTCGGCTCGAGGACGTCGAGCAGACGTTTATGGGTACGAATTTCAAAATGCTCGCGCGACTTCTTGTCAACATGCGGCGAGCGGTTGACGGTGAAGCGCTCGACGCGAGTCGGCAGCGGAATCGGCCCGGCGACGCGGCCGCCGGTGCGCCGGATAGTATCCACTATTTCGCGCACCGACTGATCGAGCAGGCGGTAATCGTACGCCTTGAGGCGTATGCGTATCTTGTCGTTCATCCAGGTAATACCGCGCCCGATTGGTTAAGCGCTCCGCTCCATCTCAGCCAGTTACTTCGTTCAAGTCCGTTACTTCAGAATTTTCGAAACTACGCCGGCGCCGACCGTCTTGCCGCCCTCGCGGATAGCAAAGCGCAGTCCCTCGTCCATTGCTACGGGCGTTATCAGCTCGCCGAGAATCTTGATGTTGTCGCCCGGCATCACCATCTCGGTGCCCTCGGGCAGGGTGAGCACGCCGGTCACGTCGGTGGTGCGGAAATAGAACTGCGGGCGATAGCCGGAGAAAAACGGCGTATGGCGGCCGCCTTCGTCCTTGGTCAAGATGTAGGCCGACGCCTCGAAGTTGGTGTGCGGGGTGATCGAGCCGGGCTGCGCGAGCACCTGTCCGCGCTCGACGTCTTCGCGCTTGAGGCCGCGCAGCAGGACGCCGATATTGTCGCCGGCCTGGCCCTCGTCGAGCAGCTTGCGGAACATCTCGACGCCGGTGACGACAGTTTTCTGGGTGTCCTTGAAGCCGACGATTTCGACTTCCTCGCCGACCTTGACCTTGCCCTTGTCGACGCGGCCGGTGACGACGGTGCCGCGGCCGGAGATGGAGAACACGTCTTCGACCGGCATGAGGAACGGCTTTTCGGTCTCGCGCTTGGGCTGCGGAATGTAGCTGTCGACGGCGTCCATGAGATCGAGAATCGGCTTGCAGTTGGCGCAGTCGGCCTTGCCGCATCCGCAGTTGAGCGCGTTGAGCGCGCTGCCGCGAATGACGGGCACGTCGTCGCCCTTGAAATTGTACTTGGTCAGCAGGTCGCGAACTTCGAGCTCGACCAAGTCGAGCAGCTCGGGATCGTCGACCATGTCGACCTTGTTCATGAACACGACGATGGACGGCACGCCGACCTGGTAGGCGAGCAGGATATGCTCGCGGGTCTGCGGCATCGGGCCGTCGTTGGCGCCGACGACGAGGATAGCGCCGTCCATCTGGGCGGCGCCGGTGATCATGTTCTTGATGTAGTCGGCGTGTCCGGGGCAATCGACGTGCGCGTAGTGGCGCTTGGTGGTTTCGTACTCGACGTGCGCGATGGAAATGGTGATGCCGCGCTCTTTCTCTTCGGGCGCCTTGTCGATCTGATCGAAGGCGGTGAAGGTGGCGAGTTTCTTCGAGGCGAGGACCTTGGTAATCGCGGCGGTCAGAGTTGTCTTGCCGTGATCGATATGACCGATAGTGCCGACGTTGGCGTGCGGCTTGGTGCGTTCAAATTTAGCTTTGCCCATTGTGGTGTAACCTCCGATTGAGCGCGTTGCTCACGAGTCGTTATGCACGCGCGCGCGAATCGCCTCCTTCGGCGTTGCGCGCCGTCAACTCTTCAAAAATATTTTTTGGCACGGGTTCATACGCGCCGAACTGCATCGTGTAGGTGGCGCGGCCCTGGGTCATCGAGCGCAGCCTCGTCGCGTAACCGAACATGGTGGCGAGCGGGACGCGGGCCTCGATGACCTGCGCGCCGGCGCGATTTTCCATGTCGAGAATCTTGCCGCGCCGCCCGCTCAAGTCGCCTATTACCTCGCCCATGAACTCCTGCGGGGTGACGACTTCGACCTCCATGACGGGCTCGAGCAGAATCGGATCGGCCTTTTCGCAGGCTTCCTTGAAGGCCATCGAGCCGGCGATTTTGAAGGCGAGCTCCGACGAGTCCACTTCATGGTACTTGCCGTCGAGCACGACCGCCTTGATATCGACCATCGGATAGCCGGCGACGACGCCGTTTTCCATCGCTTCTTTGACGCCGTCTTCTATAGACGGAATGAAATTGCGCGGAATCGAGCCGCCCTTGGTGCCGTCCTCGAACTCGAAGCCGGCGCCCTTGAGGAGCGGCTCGATGCGCAGCTCGACGACGCCGTACTGGCCGTGGCCGCCGCTCTGGCGCACGAACTTACCCTCGGCTTCGGAGGCGCGCTTGATGGTCTCGCGATAGGCGACCTGCGGCTTGCCGATGTTGGCGTCGACTTTGAACTCGCGCAGCATCCGATCGACGATAATCTCGAGATGCAACTCGCCCATGCCGGCGATGAGCGTCTGCGAGGTTTCCTTGTTGACGCTGACGCGGAACGACGGGTCTTCCTTGGCGAGCTTCTGGAGCGCCTCGGCGAGCTTTTCCTGGTCGGCCTTGGTCTTGGGCTCGATCGCGATCTGAATGACGGGCGCGGGAAACTCGATCGACTCGAGCACGATGGGCGCGGCGGGATCGCATAGCGTGTCGCCGGTGTTGGTATCGCGCAGGCCGACGGCGCAAATCTCGCCGGCGAAAACTTCGTTAAGCTCCTCGCGCTTGTTCGCATGCATCTTGAACATGCGGCCGACGCGTTCGCGCTTGCTGCGGGTCGAGTTGAGCACCGAGGTGCCGGTCTCGAGCTTGCCCGAGTACAGGCGCAGGAAGGTCAGCGTGCCGAGGTACGGGTCGGTCATTATTTTGAAGGCGAGCGCGGAGAACGGCGCATCGTCGCGCGGCCATCGCTCTTCTATTTTGTCGCCGACTTTGCCGACGACCGGGGGCAGGTCGAGCGGCGACGGCAGGTAGTCGACGACCGCGTCGAGCATCGGCTGCACGCCCTTGTTGCGAAACGCGGAGCCGAGGATGACCGGCGTCACCGCCATCTTGAGCGTAGCGGCGCGAATGGCGGCGCGAATCTCGGCGGGCTCGGGCGCCTTGCCCTCGAGATACAGCTCCATGATGCGCTCGTCGTGATCGGCGAGCGTCTCGATCATCTTGTCGCGGTAGCCGGCAGCCTGTTCCTGCAAGTCGGCCGGAATCTCGGTGACGCGATATTCCGCGCCGAGGCGATCCTCGTCCCAGATGAGCGCCTTGCGGTCGATCAGATCGACCAGCCCGGTGAATTTTTCCTCGGCGCCAATCGGCAGATGCAGCAGCAGCGGAGTGGCCTTGAGCTTGTCGCGCATCTCCTGCACGACGCGCTCGAACTCGGCGCCGACGCGGTCCATCTTGTTGATGAACGCGACCCGCGGCACGCGGTACTTGTCGGCCTGGCGCCAGACGGTCTCGGACTGCGGCTCGACGCCGCCGACGGCGCAGAACACCGCGACCGCGCCGTCGAGCACGCGCAACGAGCGCTCGACTTCGATGGTGAAATCGACGTGGCCGGGGGTGTCGATGATATTGATGCGGTTGTCGCGCCAGAAGCACGTGGTGGCGGCCGACGTGATGGTGATGCCGCGCTCCTGCTCTTGCACCATCCAGTCCATCGTCGCAGTGCCTTCGTGCACCTCGCCGATCTTGTAGTTAATGCCGGTGTAGAAGAGCACGCGCTCGGTGGTGGTGGTCTTGCCGGCATCGATGTGGGCCATGATGCCGATATTGCGCACCCGTTCTATTGGTGTCTGACGAGCCATCTAAAAAATCTCGATTGATTACCAGCGGTAGTGGGCGAACGCCCGGTTGGCGTCGGCCATTCGATGTGTGTCTTCGCGCTTCTTGACCGCGCCGCCGCGGTTGGCGGCAGCGTCGAGAATTTCGGCAGCCAGCCGCTCCTGCATCGACTTCTCGCCACGCGCGCGCGCGGCCGTCACCAGCCAGCGCATCGCGAGCGAATTGCGCCGCGCGGGCCGCACCTCGCTCGGGACCTGATAGTTGGCGCCGCCGACGCGGCGCGAGCGGACCTCGACGGCCGGCCGGACGTTGTCGAGCGCGCGTTTGAAGACCACCAGGCCGTCTTCCTTGGAGCGCTCGGCGGCGAGATCCAGCGCGTGATAAAAGATCTGCTCGGCGAGCGACTTCTTGCCGCGCTCCATCACGACGTTCATGAATTTCGCGACGATGCGGTCGTGATACTTGGGGTCCGCCGGAACTTCGCGGACGCGAACTTGTCCTTTGCGCGACATAATACTCTACTTGGGTTTCTTCGACCCGTACTTGGAGCGGCCCTTGCGCCGCTCCTGCACGCCGATCGAGTCGAGGGTGCCGCGAATGACGTGATAGCGGACGCCCGGCAAGTCGCGCACGCGACCGCCGCGAATCAGCACGACCGAGTGCTCCTGCAGGTTATGCCCGACGCCCGGGATATAGGTGTTGACTTCGATCCCGTTGGACAGCCGCACGCGCGCAACCTTGCGCAGCGCGGAGTTGGGCTTCTTGGGCGTGGTGGTCTTGACCTGCGTGCATACGCCGCGCTTCTGGGGCGAGCCCTCGAGCGCGCGGGCCTTCACCTTGAAGCGCTTTTTGACGCGCGCATTGCGGATCAACTGGTTTATCGTCGGCACGTTAAAATTCTCAATCTAAAATCCAACTACCTAATCTAACTACTCTCGTTCACTTGCGCTTGGCGAGGCGCACCTGTTCGAACGCCCGCCGATGCTCAAAGACCGCTCGGCGCCGGCCTGTTGGCCGGCCCGGTTTTTCGCCGGATTGTCCCCGCTGGGACGCGGTGTTCAAACAAACCCCCCAAGGACACTTATGCCCTTGGGGGAAACATCATTATGTACGGGACCAGACCCGCCGTGTCAATCTCCGCCGGGTGCGGGCGCGGCCGCCAGCTCCGGTTTTTCCACTTCCTCTTCGGCCGCGGCGCCTTCGACCTTGACGACCATTTGATTGTAAGAGTTCATGCCGGTGCCTGCCGGTATGAGGCGTCCCATGATGACGTTCTCTTTGAGCCCGACGAGGCGGTCGACCTTGCCGTTGATGGCCGACTCGGTGAGCACGCGGGTGGTCTCCTGGAACGACGCCGCCGAGATGAAGCTCTCGGTGGACAGCGACGCCTTGGTGATACCGAGCAGGAGCGGCTCCGCGATGGCCGGCTCTCCGCCGCGCGTGAGGACGCGGCCGTTCTCCTCGTCGAAGCGCCATTTCTCGACCTGGTCGCCGACCAGGAACGGCGTGTCGCCGACTTCCTTGATGCGCACGCGCCGGAGCATCTGGCGCACGATCACTTCGATATGCTTGTCGTTGATGCGCACACCCTGGAGGCGGTAAATCTCCTGGATTTCGTCGACCAGGTATTTCGCCAGCGCCTTTTCGCCGAGGATGGTCAGGATGTCGTGCGGATTGGACGAGCCCTCCATCAGCGGCTCGCCGGCCTTGACGATATCGCCCTCGTGCACGGCGATATGCTTGCCCTTGGGAATCAGGTACTCGCGCTTCTCGCCGATTTCAGGAGTGACTTCGACCTTGCGCTTGCCCTTGGTATCCTTGCCGAAGGAAACCTGGCCGTCGATTTCCGAGATGACGGCGAACTCCTTGGGCTTGCGCGCTTCGAACAGCTCGGCGACGCGCGGCAGGCCGCCTGTGATGTCCTTGGTCTTGGTGGTCTCGCGCGGAATTTTCGCGATGACGTCGCCGGGCTCGACCGCGGTGCCTTCGGGCACGTTGATATACGCGCCCACCGGCAGGAAGTAGCGCGCGACGTTGTTGGAGCTGGGCAGCTTGGCGGTCTTGCCCTGGGCGTCCTTGATCGAGATGCGCGGGCGCACGTCGAGGTCCTTGAACTCGACGATAACGTTGGAGCGCGCGCCGGTGCGTTCGTCGACCCGCTCTTCCATGGTCTTGCCTTCGATGATGTCGCCGTACTTAACCGTGCCGCCGACTTCGGTGATGATCGGCGTGGTGTACGGATCCCATTCGGCGATGAGCTCGCCCGGCTTGACCTTGTCGCCCTCGGCCTTGCGCAGCTTGGCGCCGTAGACGAGCGGATAGCGCTCGCGTTCGCGCTCGCGCACGCGGCCGCCTTCGTCGGTGACCTGCGCCGCGATGACGACTTCGCCGTGGCGGGTCATCACGACCAGATTGCCGTCGCGGCTTTTGACGGTGTTGACGCCATGCAGGCGCATCACGCCTTCGTTGCGCACTTCAAGCGTGGTCTGCTCGGCGCGCCGGCTGGCGGTGCCGCCGATGTGGAACGTGCGCATCGTGAGCTGGGTGCCAGGCTCGCCAATCGACTGGGCGGCGATGATGCCGATCGACTCGCCGAGGTTGACCAGATGGCCGCGGCCGAGGTCGCGTCCGTAGCACTTGACGCATACGCCCTGGCGCGACTGGCAGGTGAGCACCGAGCGAATCTTGATGCGCTCGACGCCGGCGTCCTCGATGCGCTTGACCTTGTCTTCATCGATCATCTCGTTGGCGCGCACCAGCACTTCGCTGGTGAACGCGTCGCGGATGTCTTCGAGCGCGACGCGGCCGAGCACGCGATCGCCAAGGCCCTCGATTATCTCGCCGCCTTCGACCAGCGGTGTCATCTCGATGCCGTCGAGCGTGCCGCAATCGTCCTCGCTAATGATCGAGTCCTGCGCGACGTCGACAAGGCGCCGCGTCAGGTAGCCGGAGTTGGCGGTCTTGAGCGCGGTGTCGGCGAGGCCCTTGCGCGCGCCGTGAGTCGAGATGAAGTACTGGAGCACCGTGAGCCCCTCGCGGAAGTTCGCGGTGATGGGAGTCTCGATGATTTCGCCCGACGGCTTGGCCATCAGGCCGCGCAGGCCGGCGAGCTGGCGAATCTGCTGTTCGGAACCGCGCGCGCCGGAGTCGGCCATGATGAAGATCGGATTGAACGACGGGCCGGTAATGGTCTCGCCCTTGTCGTTCTTGCCGAAGACTTGGGTCGACAGCCCCTTGATAACGGCGCTGCCGATTTGGTCCTGCACTTCGGCCCAGATATCGACGACCTTGTTGTAGCGCTCGCCGTCGGTGATGACGCCGTTGTTGTACTGCTGCTGAATCTCGGAGACCTGCTTCTGCGCGCCTTCGAGCAGATGCGCCTTCTGCGGCGGAATGGTCATGTCCTTGATCGAGATGGAGATTCCCGCCTTGGTGGCGAATTCGAAGCCGATGTCCTTCAAGCGGTCGGCGAAGATAACCGTCGCCTTGTCGCCGGCGCGGCGATAGACGATGTCGATGAGATTGCCGAGCTCCTTTTTCTTCATGGTCTTGTTGAGCTCGGTGAAGGGAATCTCGGGCGGCACGATCTCATACAGCAGCACGCGCCCGACGGTGGTGGTGACGCGCTCGTAACGCGGCATCGCGGCCGCGGCGGCGGCGGCTGCGGCGGCGCGCTCCTTCTTGGTGCGCGGGCGGCCGCCGTTAGTCTCGGGCTCGGCCGGCGCGATGCCGGTGGCGAGCTGCGGCGCCATCCGCACCGTGATTTTCGCGTGCAGATCGATCTCTTCGTGATCGTACGCGATGCGCACCTCTTCGACGTTGGCGAAGCTCTTGCCCTCGCCGCGCGCCAGCGGACGCTCGCGCGTCATGTAGTAAAGCCCCAGCACCATGTCCTGGGTCGGCACGATAACGGGCTTGCCCGAGGCCGGCGACAGGATGTTGTTGGTGGACATCATCAGGGCGCGCGACTCAACCTGCGCCTCGATCGACAGCGGCACATGCACCGCCATCTGGTCGCCGTCGAAGTCCGCGTTATACGCCACGCATACCAGAGGATGGAGCTGAATGGCCTTGCCTTCGATCAACACGGGCTCGAACGCCTGGATTCCGAGCCGATGCAGGGTGGGCGCGCGATTGAGCAGCACCGGATGCTCGCGGATAACCTCGTCGAGGATATCCCAAACGTCCTTGCCCTCTTTCTCGACCATCTTCTTGGCGCTCTTGATGGTCGTGACGTAGCCCTTTTCTTCGAGCTTGTTGTAGATGAACGGCTTGAACAGCTCGAGCGCCATCTTCTTGGGCAGGCCGCATTGATGCAGGCGCAGCTCGGGGCCGACCACGATGACCGAGCGGCCCGAGTAATCGACGCGCTTGCCGAGCAGGTTCTGCCGGAAGCGGCCGGACTTGCCCTTGAGCATGTCGGAGAGTGACTTCAGCGGACGCTTGGACGGCCCCGTGATGGCGCGGCCGCGCCGTCCGTTGTCGAACAGCGCGTCGACGGCCTCCTGCAGCATCCGCTTTTCGTTGCGGATGATGATGTCGGGGGCGTTGAGCTCGATGAGCCGCTTCAAGCGGTTGTTGCGGTTGATCACGCGCCGGTACAGATCGTTCAAGTCGGAGGTGGCGAAGCGTCCGCCGTCCAGCGGCACCAGCGGACGGAGGTCGGGCGGAATGACCGGCAGGATAGTCAGGATCATCCACTCGGGCTTGTTGCCCGAATCGCGAAACGCGTTGACGACCTTCAGGCGCTTGGCGACTTTCTTGCGGCGCGCCTCGCTCGCCGTCGCCTTCATCTCGGCGCGCAGCTCCTCGGCGAGCTTGTCGAGCGTGAGCTGCCCGAGCAGCGAGCGCACCGCCTCGGCGCCCATCTCGGCCTTGAAGCCGTCGGCGTATTGCTCGCGCGCCTCGCGATATTTGCGCTCGGTGAGCAGTTCCTTGTATTGCAGCGGCGTTTCGCCGGCGTCGGTCACGATGTAGCACTCGAAGTAGAGGACCTTTTCGAGTTCCTTGAGCGTCATGTCGAGCAGCGTGCCGATTCGCGACGGCAGCGAGCGCAGGAACCAGATGTGCGCGACGGGCGCGGCGAGATCGATATGTCCCATCCGCTCGCGGCGGACCTTGGACTGAATGACTTCGACGCCGCACTTCTCGCAGACCACGCCGCGATGGCGCATGCGCTTGTACTTGCCGCAGTTGCACTCGTAGTCCTTGGTCGGCCCGAAAATCTTGGCGCAGAACAGCCCGTCGCGCTCCGGCTTGAAGGTCCGGTAGTTGATGGTTTCGGGCTTCTTGACCTCGCCGTGCGACCACGAGCGGATCATTTCGGGCGACGCGATCGAAATGCGGATCGCGTTGAACGCCAGTGGATTCTTGGGCTTTTCGAAAATGCCGAAGAGATCTTCCATCTCTGTATAACTCCCTGGCCCTTAAGCCCTTTGCGGCTGCTCGAGCAGCTCCATGTTCAGGCAGAGCGACTGGAGCTCCTTGACCATAACGTTGAACGACTCGGGCAGTCCGGGTTCGAGCGTGTTCTCGCCCTTGACGATGGCTTCGTACATGCGCGTGCGTCCCGCCACGTCGTCGGATTTAACCGTGAGCATCTCCTGCAGCGTGTAGGCGGCGCCGTAGGCCTCGAGCGCCCACACTTCCATTTCTCCCAGGCGCTGGCCGCCGAACTGGGCCTTGCCGCCCAGAGGCTGCTGCGTGACCAGGCTGTAGGGCCCGGTCGAGCGCGCGTGAATCTTGTCTTCGACCAGGTGATGCAGCTTCATCATGTACATGACGCCGACGGTGACCGGCTGCTCGAAGGGCAGCCCGGTGCGTCCGTCATGCAGGGTCGCCTGTCCCGACTCGGGCAGGTCGGCGCGCTTGAGCAGCTGGAAGATTTCCTCTTCGCGCGCGCCGTCGAACACAGGCGACGCCACGTGCACGCCGGCCAGCGCCTTGGCCGCGAGCTTGTAGATGTCGGGCTCGGCCAGCTCGTCGATAAAGTCGTGGCTTTCCTTCTCGGGATAGATTTCCTTGAGGCGCTTCTTGAGCTGCGCGGCGCTGACGCCGCTGCGCAGGTCTTCCTCGATTTTGTGCCCGAGCTCGCGCGCGGCCCATCCGAGATGCGTCTCGAGAATCTGGCCGACGTTCATGCGCGACGGCACGCCGAGCGGATTGAGCACGATATCGACCGGGGTGCCGTCGGCCAGGCACGGCATGTCTTCCTCGGGCAGGATGCGGGAGAGGACGCCCTTGTTGCCGTGGCGTCCGGCCATCTTGTCGCCGACCTGGAGGCGGCGCTTGATGGCGACGAACACCTTGATCATCTTGATCACGCCCGGCGCGAGCTCGTCGCCCGCCTTGAGGCGTTCGACCTTGGCGCCGTAGTGGTTCTGCACGGCCTCGACGTTGGCGTTCATCGCGGCAATCGCATTCTCGGCTTCTTCCTGCGCCGCTTCGTTTTCGACGCGGACCTGGCCCCATAGCGTGGGCGGCAACTCTTCAAGCTCCTCGGCGCTTATGGGGTCGCCCTTTTTGAGCAGCTCCTTGCGATCGTCGGACATCACGCGCCCGGCCAGCTTCTTGCCGGCCAGCGACTTCTTGAGCTTGCGCAGAGTCTCCTGGCGGATGATGCGGACTTCCTCGGCTTCGTCCTGCTTGAGGCGTTCGGCCTCGAGCACTTCGATTTCCTGGGTGCGCTCGTCTTTCGAGACTCCGCGGCGCGAGAACACGCGGCCATCGATTACAGTGCCTTCGACGCCGGGCGGCACGCGCAGACTAGTGTCGCGCACCTCGCCGGCCTTTTCACCGAAGATAGCCCGAAGCAGCTTTTCTTCCGGCGAGAGCTGGGTCTCGCCCTTGGGCGTAATCTTGCCGACCAGGATGTCGCCCGGACGGACTTCGGCGCCGATGCGGATAATCCCGCTCTGGTCGAGGTCCTTGAGCGCCTCTTCGCCGACGTTGGGAATGTCGCGGGTGATTTCCTCGGGACCGAGCTTGGTGTCGCGCGCGATACATTCGAACTCTTCGATATGCACCGAGGTGAACAGGTCTTCCTTGACCACACGCTCGGAAATCAGGATCGAATCCTCGAAGTTGTAGCCGCCCCACGGCATGAAGGCGACCAGCACGTTGCGGCCGAGCGCCAGCTCGCCCATATCGGTGGACGGCCCGTCGGCCAGCACGTCGCCCGACTTCACGCGCTCGCCTTTGACGACGATGGGGCGCTGGTTGATGCAGGTGTTCTGGTTGGAGCGCTGATACTTGATGAGATTGTAGATATCGACGCCGGCGTCGCGGAGGTCCCGGGTCTGCTTGTCGGCGCGCACCACGATTCGCTCCGCGTCGACGCTTTCGACGACGCCGTCGCGCTTGCCGACGACGGTGACGCCCGAGTCGCGGCCGACGGTTCCTTCAAGGCCGGTGCCGACCAGGGGCGCGTCGGGCTTGAGCAGCGGCACGGCCTGACGCTGCATGTTCGAGCCCATCAGGGCGCGGTTGGCGTCGTCGTTTTCGAGGAACGGGATCAAGGACGCGGCGACCGACACGAGCTGGTTGGGCGACACGTCCATGTACTGGACGTCCTCGGCGCGGACCACGGTGGACTCGCCGCCGATGCGCGCCGAGACGAGGTCGGCGGTGAAGCGGCCGTGCGAGTCGAGCTGCGCGTTGGCCTGCGCAATCACCTTGTCTTCCTCGTCGAGGGCCGACAGGTAGACGATACGATCGGTGACGCGATTGTTTTCGACCTCGCGGTACGGCGTCTCGATAAAGCCGTACTCGTTGACTCGCGCGTAGGTCGAGAGCGCCGCGATAAGACCGATATTGGGACCCTCGGGCGTTTCAATCGGACAGACGCGCCCGTAGTGCGTGGGATGCACGTCGCGGACTTCGAAACCGGCGCGCTCGCGGGTCAAGCCGCCCGGCCCAAGCGCGGACAGCCGGCGCTTGTGGGCGATTTCGCTCAGCGGATTGGTCTGATCCATGAACTGCGACAATTGCGACGAGCCGAAGAACTCCTTGATTACCGCCGAAGCCGGCTTGTAGTTGACCAGCTCCTGCGGCATCAGGGTCTCGATATCCTGTAGGCTCATCCGCTCTTTGATCGCGCGCTCCATGCGGACCAGCCCGATGCGGAACTGGTTCTCGACCAGCTCTCCGACGGCGCGCACGCGCCGATTGCCGAGATGGTCGATATCGTCGACCTGGCCGTTGCCGTTCTTGAGATCCATCAGGTAGCGAACGACTTCGAGGATATCCTCGCGGCGGAGCGTGCCCTGCTCGAGCGGCACGTCGATTTTGAGCTTGTGATTCAGCTTGAGGCGGCCGACCTTGGACAGGTCGTAGCGCTCGGCGTTGAAGAACAGGTTGTTGAAGAAGGTGGTCGCGGTCTCCTGGGTCGGCGGATCGCCGGGGCGTAGCCGCCGGTAAATCTCGATAACGGCCTCTTCGGGCGTGCCGAGCTTGTCCTGCGCGAGCGTGAGGCGCAGCGGGCCGCCGCCGGGCGCTTCCTCGGTGAACAGCACCTCGATTTTCTTGACGCCGTGCGCTTTCAGCTTCTCGAGCGTTTCCTCGGTCAGATCCTCGTTGGTGCCTATAAGCACCTCGCCGGTGGTGGAGTCGACGATATCGTGGGCCGAGACGCGGCCGACCATCTCGTCGAGCGCGATTGGCACTTCGCTGATCTTCGCCTGCTCCATCGCGCGCACGATAGCCTTGTTGAACTTGCGGCCCTCGCGCGCGATAACCTCGCCCGACTTCGGATCCTTGACGTCGCGGCTGACCCGCGAACCGAGCAGATGGTCGGGCACAAACTGCTTGGCGTACTGTTTGGCGTCGAGGATGATTACGTCCTTGCGGTAGTAGTAATTGAGCAGGTCCTCGGTGGTCATCCCGAGCGCGCGCAGCAGCACGGTCGCGGGGAACTTGCGCCGCCGGTCGATGCGGACGTAGAGCACGTCGCGCGGGTCGAACTCGAAGTCAATCCAGCTGCCGCGATACGGAATGATGCGGGCCGAGTAGAGCAGCTTGCCGGTGGAATGGGTGCGGCCCTTGTCGTGCTCGAAAAATACGCCGGGCGAGCGATGCAGCTGCGACACGATGACGCGCTCGGTGCCGTTGACCATGAAGGTGCCGTTGCCAGTCATCAGCGGAATCTCGCCGAAGTAAACTTCCTGCTCCTTGACGTTCTTGATCGAACGGCGGCCGTTCTCGACGTCCCAGATGACGAGCTGAATCTTGACCTTGAGCGGGGCGGCGTAGGTCATGCCGCGCTGATGGCATTCCTCGACGTCATACTTGGGCGTGCCGAGCTCGTAGGAGACGAACTCGAGCGACGCGGTCTCGTTGAAATCCTTGATCGGAAAGACCGACTTGAAGACCGCCTGCAGGCCGACGTCGGCGCGGTCCTCGGTCGAGACGCCGACCTGGAGGAAGTCGTCATACGAGCGCTTCTGAATCTCGATCAGATTCGGAATCTCGATGATCTTCTTGATCTTGCCGAACGAGCGGCGAATGCGAAGATTGCTAGTTACATGAACCTGGGCCATCAGCTACCTCACCGTGCGTGCGCCACATACTTCGGCGCGCCGTGAAGCAATAGAGGACGCAGGCGCAGGGGTTTGCCCCGTGCCCACGGCTTCATCGATAAAGACCGTACGAAATCCGCGCGCGGCGGCCAGATGCGCGCCGCGTGAATTTGCCGGCCCTTTGTTGTGCGTCAAAAAGACTAAATCCTTCCTACTTCAGCTCCACGCTGCCACCGGCGGCTTCGAGCTTCTTCTTGATCTCTTCGGCTTCAGCCTTGTTGACGCCTTCCTTGACCGCCTTGGGCGCGCCGTCGACCAGGTCCTTGGCCTCCTTGAGGCCGAGTCCGGTAAGTTCGCGCACGACCTTGATCACCTGGATCTTCTTGTCGCCGGAGCCCGTCAGCACGACGTTGAACTCTTCTTTCTCGGGCGCCGCGGCGGCCGCAGCGCCGGCGGCCGGAGCAGCGGCGGCAGCGACCGGAGCCGCAGCCGATACGCCGAGTTCGGCTTCGAGTTCCTTAACCAGCGCCGCCGCGTCGATGAGGGTCAGGTTCTTGAGGTAGTCCTTCACCTGATCGCGGCTGAGTTGTGCTTCTGCCATGTTACCTTCTCTCCTTGTTCACGCGTCCGGGGAGATATGGGAGCGCCCCAGAATCTTTTTATCGTTCAACGGGATCATCTAACGTAACCATAGCGCATGCGCCGTGCACGCGCGTCAAAATCGCCATTCTCCCTATCAACCCTCGGACGCGGGCGCCGCTGCCTCGGGAGCAGGTTCCGATGAAGCTGCCGCCGCTGGCGGAGGCGGCGCGCCGGCGCCGTTCTTTTTTCCAATCGCGTCGATCACGCGCGCAAGGTACGAGCCCGGCTCGTTGAGCAGACGAACCAGCTGGGTCGCAGGCGCATTCAAGAGACCGAGCAACTGGCCGAAAATCACCGCCCGCGGCGGCAAGGCGGCCAGCGCCTGGACTTCGGCGGGCGTGAGTGCCTTGCCGTCGAGCACCGCGCCGCGCAGCTTCAGCTTGTCGCCCAGCGGACCGAACGAGGTGAAGGTCTTGGCGAGCACGACCGGATCCTCGTAACTGAGGATGAGGCCGACCTGTCCGCCGAGGTTGCTGTCGAGCGCCTCGTAGCCGGTGCCCTTGATAGCGCGGCGGACCAGCGTGTTCTTGGCCACGCGCATCTCGCCACGCACGGCGCGCAGGCGCTTGCGCATCTCGGTCGATTCGGCCGCCGTCATGCCGCGGTACTCGGACACCAGCGCGATACTGGCGCGGCCGAAACTACTTGCGAGATCTTCGACCAGCGCGGTTTTTTCTGACTTCTTCATTATACCGATCCAACTCCAACGAACGAAAAACCGATAATCCTATGCAGCCGCCGCGAGCGCCTTGGGCGCCGCCTGCGCCGTATCGACGCGCACCCCGGGGCCCATCGTCGACGACAGCGCGACGCTGCGAACGTAGTTGCCCTTGGCGCTGGCGGGCTTGGAGCGAACGATCGCACCAAGAATGGCGCGCACGTTGTCGAGCAGCTTCTGCTCGCCGAAGCTCAGCTTGCCGACGCGCGCGTGCACGACGCCCGCCTTGTCGACGCGGTAGTCCACTTTGCCGGCCTTGATTTCGGCGACCGCCTTGGCGACGTCGAAGGTGACGGTGCCGACCTTGGGATTGGGCATCAGGCCGCGGGGGCCGAGGATTTTGCCGATGCGCCCGACTTGGCCCATCATGTCGGGGGTGGCGATGACACGGTCGAAGTCGAGCCAGTTCTCTTCCTGGATTTTCTTTATGATGTCGTCGCCGCCGACGAAGTCCGCGCCCGCCTCCCGCGCCTCGCGCTCTTTCTCGCCCTTGGCGACCACCAGCACGCGGGCCACCGCGCCGGTTCCATGCGGCAGCACGATGGTGCCGCGGACGTTCTGGTCGGCCTGGCGCGGGTCGACGCCGAGCCGCACCGCAATCTCGACGGTCTCGTCGAACTTGGCGAGCTTGTTATCGACCACCAGCTTGACCGCTTCTTCGAGCGTGTAGCGTTTTTCGCGATCGATCTTTTTGGCCGCTTCCTTGTATTTCTTGCCTGCCATCTTGTTCAGCCTCAATCCGTAACGTCGATGCCCATGCTGCGCGCGGTGCCTGAGACGGTGTTGACGGCGGCGGCGAGGTCGGCCGCGGTCAGGTCCTTGAGCTTGGTTTTGGCGATTTCCTCGACCTGCGCGCGGGTGACCTTGCCGACCTTGTTCTTGTTCGGCATCGGCGAGCCCTTTTCGATGCCCGCGGCGCGGAGCAGCAGAATCGACGCGGGCGGGCTCTTGGTGACGAAGGTGAACGAGCGGTCGGCGTACACGGTGACGATCACCGGGATGAGCAGGCCCTGCATGTTCTGGGTCTGGGCGTTGAAGGCCTTGCAGAACTCCATGATGTTGACGCCGCGCTGGCCAAGCGCGGGTCCCACCGGCGGCGACGGATTGGCCGCGCCGGCCGGAATCTGCAGCTTGATCGATCCGACTACTTTCTTAGCCACGTTAAACTCGTTCCCGGTTACTCAGGTCGCGAACGCCGCTCACGCGCGCGCATAGGGTGCGCGCGTCCGGCGAGTCGATTGTTGTTTTCAGGCCTTCTCTACCTGCACAAAGTCGAGCTCGACCGGGGTTGCGCGGCCGAAGATCGAGATGAGAACGCGCACCTTGCCCTTTTCCGGCTTGACTTCCTCGACGGTGCCGTTGAAGTCCTGGAACGGGCCGTCAACGACTTTGATCGCCTCGCCCACCTCGAACAGCACCTTGGGCTTGGGCCGCAGCGCCCCTTCTTCCATCTGCTGCTCGATCTCGGCGACTTCGGAAATCGGAACTTCGGGCGGATTGGTGGAATGCCCGACGAAGCCGGTGATTTTCGGGGTGTTCTTGATAACGTGCCAGGTCTCGTCGTCGAGCACCATCTGCACGAAGATGTAGCCTGGGAAAAACTTGCGGCTGGAAACCTTGCGCGCGCCGCCCTTGCCGAGTTCCTGCACGCGCTCAATCGGCACCAGCACCTTGCCGATTTTCTCTTCCTTGTGGAGCGAGCGCACCCGCTCCTCGAGCGCGGCCTTGGCCTTGTGCTCGTAGCCCGAGTAGGTATGGACGACATACCATTTCATCGCGGACTTGGCGGTTTCGGTCACGGGTTCAGTCATTTGAATCAGCCGGTCGTCGATCCTAGCGGAGCAGCATCTGCACGCCGCGCACCGCGAAAAAGTCGATCACTCCGAGCCACAAAGCCATCACAAACGTCAGACCGACAACCACAACCGTGGCCTGCATGGTTTCCTTGGGCGAGGGGTAATGGACCTTGGCAAGCTCCGTCCATGCTTCCTTGACGAAACTTACGCCCTGATTGAAGTAACTTTTCAAACTATCCATTTTTCGTGCCTAAATCAAGAGCCGCGTAATTTTTCGGTCTACCGTTGTCATTTTTGGCGGGCCAGCCAGGATTCGAACCTGGAACCCTCGGATTTGGAGTCCGATGCTCTGCCAATTAGAGCTACTGACCCTTTTTCAATGTGCTGTCGTGCACTGAGGCTCAGTCGACCCCGAACACATAAGTTTGACCTCAGCACTTTTTCTTTTTTCAATGTACTGTCGTGCGTCGAGGCTCAGTCGACCTCGAACACATCAACATTAACCCTCAGCAACTCCCATCAAGAGATTTTGCCTTCCTTGTGAACTGTGTGCGAGCGACACTTCGGACAGAATTTCTTGATTGAGAATTTGTCGGTCTGCGTCTTCTTGTTCTTGGTCGTGGTGTAGTTGCGCGATTTGCAGGAATCGCACGAAAGTGAAATCAGATCTCTCATTATAAGTCGCCTCGAAAAGTAAATCGCCTCGAAAAATTTCTCCGCCGCTCAACCCGCGCAAAATCTGGAAAGCCCACGACGGGATTCGAACCCGTGACCTCTTCCTTACCAAGGAAGTGCTCTACCGACTGAGCTACATGGGCATCCGTGGTTGCACTGCTCAACCGGAACAATCGCCATTCACAAAAAAACTCGCCGCCTCGTCTCGCCGCGGATGGTTTGGAGCGGGAAACGGGACTCGAACCCGCGACCCCGAGCTTGGAAGGCTCGCGCTCTACCAACTGAGCTATTCCCGCTCTCCCCTTCAAGCTCACTATCATACTGGTGGAGAGGGGAGGATTCGAACCTCCGAAGGCATAAGCCGGCAGATTTACAGTCTGCTCCCTTTGGCCACTCGGGAACCTCTCCTCCCAAGGCTATCGTGCCGACCAAGCCGATGGCGAGAATCGAACTCGCAACCACCTGATTACAAATCAGGTGCTCTACCGTTGAGCTACATCGGCAAACGACGTTTAAGAAGGAAAAGCTATTCGGCGGCGCGGCGACTGTCAAGCGAGCGGGCGTTTGAGGGTCTGCTTCTTGCATCGCGGAGGCCGCTTCGCGCGCTCAGACTCCCCGTCGCCGACTATCGACGGACGCAAGACTCGGCTGCGCGCGACGCGAGTTGCGCTTGGCGCCGCGCGAGACGCCGACGATGTTCCCGAGGTGACAACTAAATCCCTTGCGATCATGCGGGTCAATCAGGAACATTGATCGTTATGCCAAAAGCCAAGCCGACCAGTAGCACCCTGATGGACCTCCAATGGGCCAGGGTTTACGCG
Source organism: Binataceae bacterium (SeqCode) (assembly GCA_963789715.1). GTDB lineage: Bacteria > Desulfobacterota > Binatia > Binatales > Binataceae > Binatus. The sequence continues at coordinate 278,080 of CAWBLQ010000006.1, forward strand.
GACCGTATCAAGGAAGAACTCAAAGTGATCGCCAAGACGCTGTCTGACCTCAACGCCCACGCGATGCATCCGCATCTGGTCAAAGGCGCGGTACTGCTGAAGGCGCAGATGAAAGAAGCCAGTCAGCAGGTTGGCGGGATGAGAAAAATCGCCAGCCAGTACGAATCCAACTGGATGAACACAATCAAGAAGGCGCTGGCGCGCAAGTATCCAGGCTTCGCCGAGGGCAAGCCGAAGCGAGCCAGGCCGGCGACAAAGAAGAGTGCGAAGGGCAAGTCGGTGTAGGTTTGACGCCAGCGCGGCTATGCGTTGATCCAGTCGTCGCGATCAATGTGGTTGTCGCGCAGGATTCGGGAAAGCAAGTCGACGCTTATGTCGCCTTCGTGAGGATTGGGAACGCGAATGTTTGCTTTGCCCGGTGCGGACATGAACTCATGTTTTGTCCCCGCAAAGGGGCCAGCGAACCCGAGCCGCTTGAGTTTACGAATGAAGTCGGTCCGCGAGCACGGCGTGAGACGCGCCACGAAACGCTAGTTTTCGGCCCTGCGTGGCGGCCTCATGAACGAGAGGCCATCAAATTCGGGTACAGTCACCTGGGCGGTGTGGGCGTTGACATAGAGCCAGTCGTCCAGCGCGGAGATCAATTCGACGCGCGCTGCTTCCTCGTCGGCCGCACGGACCCAGAGCCCCGGAATGTCAGGTATATGGGCGTAGCACGACCCGTCATCGAGGCACTCGTACTTGGCGTGACGCACGGCCGCCTGAAGATAGTCCATCAACATTCCCATGGAATTACTTATAGCAAATGAAGGCAGGTGAGTCATATCTGGACTGGCTGATTCGCGGCCGTGCGGCGGCGGGCGATTTCGAATAGCGCCACGGCGGCGGCGACCGACACGTTGAGCGAGCCGACTTTGCCGCGCATCGGGATGTCCACGACGAAGTCCGCGCCCTTCCTGACGATGTCGCGCACGCCGCGCCCCTCGGCGCCGACGATGAGCGCGAGCTTGCGCGAGGTGTCGAGCGCGTAGAGGGAAGTGTCGCCGCCGGGTGCGAGCGCCGCAGTCCAGTAGCCCGCCTGCTTGAGCTGCTCGAGGGTGCGCGCGACGTTGCCGCATCGCGCTATTTTCAGATGGATCCACGCACCGGCCGACGACTTGACCGCCGCGGGCGTGATACCCGCGGTCCGGTCCTTCGCGATGACGATCGCGCCGACGCCGGCGCCTTCCGCCGAGCGCATCAGGGCGCCCAGGTTGCGCGGATCGGTGACGCCGTCGACCAGCACGATCGGGTCGGGCTGATCGACGAGAATCTGATCGAGCGGCGTGTACTCGTACTCGCGCATCAAGGCCGCAATACCCTGATGCCGCGCGGCGGGACCCGCCAGTCGCTCCAGGGCGGCGCCGTCGGCGAACTCGACGCGGCCGCCGCCGGTCCTGACCAGATCGATCTCGGCGGCGAAGCGCCGCTCGTCGCCGGCTTTCACGTAGAGCGCTCGAATCGAGCCCGGCGCGGCGGCGACTAGCTCACGGATTGGTTCGACGCCAAAGACGATTTCGCGATCGTTACCGCTCGCGCGACGCGTCTCGCGCTCATCCGTATCGGCACGCCGATGGTCGCGGTCCGGAGGCGGAGGCGCCGCCGCCGGTTTGGCGGGGGAAGGCGGCGAATTGCGGCGCGGCGGATTCGGCGCGTTGCGGTTGAAGCGCGGACTGCGGCCCTTGTCGCGAAAATTTCTCATCGAGTGGCGATGATATCAGAGCGCCGCGGCGGTGGCGCGCATGACGCCGGGTCATCCTGAGAGCGAAGTCTGGGAAGCCGAAGGATTTCGGGCAGCGGGGCGTGAGCGCCGCCGGTACCGGTTCAGGAATCGCGAAGCGGCCGTCTGCGGTTGTCGCTGCGCAAGCGGGCTCATTCATTTGGATGCAGCGATTCGGAACCGGTACCGGCTTCACTGGCGCGAAGCTGTCCGAGATCCTTCCCTGCGCTCGCGTTGCTCGCTTCGGTCAGGATGACGGAACACGCTCGCCTTACTCGCTTCGGTCAGGATGACGAATGGGCTCGCATTGTTCATTTTGGTCGGGATGATACGGAGCGGGGCGAGGCAAGTCAGCGGAAGATCAAAGGCGAAGTTTCAATCGCGCGGCGGGATGTCTAGACTTGAACTCGGCCCTGCCGGCGGCAGGATCGAACCAATGAGACTGGCAATCCCCGGATTTGCGATTATCGACCGCTACGTCGCGCGCGAAGTGCTGGCGCCGTTCGCCGTCGACGTCGGCCTGCTGACCTTCGCGCTGGTCACCGGCAAGCTGCTGAAGCTGATGGACATGGTCGTCAATCACGGCGTCAGCCTAGGCGAGGTGGTGGGTATCATCGGATACATCATGCCGGCCTTCCTGGAGTTGACGTTTCCGATGGCGGTGCTGCTTGGCGTGCTGATGGGATTCGGGCGGATGTCGAGCGATCAGGAGATGACGGCGGCGCGCGCCTGCGGCGTCAGCCTGTATCGGCTGGCGGTGCCGGTGATGCTGGTGGCGCTGGGAGTGTATGCGATTTCGAGCTACTTCGCGTTCTCGCTGAGGCCGTGGGCAAATTCCAATCTGCGCGACAAGCTCTACGAGCTGAGCCAGACCCGGACCAGCGCCGGGCTGAAGGAAAAAATCTTCAACAGCAATTTCCCCGGGCTGGTCGTTTATGTTGACGAGATGTCCGATACCGATTCCAGCCTGAAGGGCGTGATGATCTCGGACGCACGCGATCCACGCAACCAGAACACGATAATCGCCAAGCATGGAATGATAGTGCCCGACCGGCAGAACAAGTCGATCACGCTGCGGCTGTTCGACGGCTCGATCTTCGGCATCGAACCCGCCGACAACGCCACTCACGTGACCAGCTTCAAGACCTACGATCTGAGCGTCACGCCCGAGGCGGCGCTCGGCGTCAGCGATGAAGATCCGGGCGAGATGAAGTACTCGGATCTGCGCGCCGATATCAAGGCGGCGCGCGCCAAAGGCAAACCGGACTACGCCGCCGAAACCGAGCTGGCGGGTAAGTTCACGGTCCCGTTCGCCACGATGCTGTTCGCGCTGCTGGGCATCTCGCTCGGACTCAAGCCCGCGCGCGGCGGCCATTCGGAGCGCTTCGGGGTCAGCGTCGCGCTGTTCTTTCTCTACTACTCACTGATGCGCGTGGGCGAGACGCTGGCGCAGCGCGGCAGGCTCAACTCGTGGGTCGCGATGAGCATCCCGGACGTCATATTCATGGCGCTGGCGTTCTGGTTCTTTTACCGGGCGGCGTCGGACAAGGGCGACCAGGGCCGCGGCCCCGGCGACATCATCTGGGATTTCGTCGAGCGCTTCGAACGCAGCAGGCAGGCCGCATGAGACTCCGACCGCGGCTGTCGCCGGTGATGGACCGTTTCATCGCGGGCCAGTTCTTCGGCCCGTTCATGGTTTGTTTGGCGGCGTTCACGGCGGCCTACCTGCTCGGCGACATGTTCGATCGATTCGACGACCTGATCCGCTACGGCGGGCTCGGGTTGTTGGGCCTCGAGTACTTCGCGCTCAAGCTGCCGCTGATAGTGTCGCAGGTGCTGCCGGTCGCGAGCCTGGCCGGGGTGCTGCTCGGCTTCGCGCTGCTGAATCGATCGGGCGAGGTGCTGGCGTGCCAGCAACTGGGCATCAGCCGGCTCGAGATGGCGGTGCCGGTGCTTTTGGTCGCGGTGTTGATTTCGGGCTTTGATTTTCTGATCAGCGAAACGGTGGTTCCCGCCGCGACCCGCGAGGCGAAATATATCTACGCGGTGGAGCTGAAGAAGCATCAGCTCAAGGCGGTGTTCGCCAACCGGCGCATCTGGGTGCGCGTGCGCGACGGATTCATTTCGGTGGACACATTCGACAAGCAGCAGTCGCAGCTCAAGGGTATCACGCACTATCAGCTCGACGGCGATTTCGGACTGATCGATCTCGAGCACGCGGCGAGCGCGCAATGGAACGGTCACGAGTGGGTCGAGAGCGGAGTGAACTCGTTCCAGCTGGCGGAGGGCGGCGCGGTGACCAAGACTGACGCGACGCGCCTGGAGCTGGGACTGACGCCCGCCGATTTCGGCCTGCTGCGCTTTGACCCGGAGGAGTTCAGCCTGTGGGAACTCGACCGATACATCGCGGACCTGCGCAGCAAGGGACTCGACCCGGGCGGCTACGTCGTCGATCGCGATCTCAAGTACGCGATGCCGCTGGCGTGCCTGATAATGGCCGCGTTGGGGATGGCGCTGAGCCTCGATCCGCTGCCGCGCAACCTGAGCCTGGGGCGCAGCTTCGGGCTGGCAATAATCATCGGCTTCGCCTACTGGACCGCGCTCGGAATCACGTCGGCGCTGGGCCGTTCGGGGCTGCTGCCCGCGGTAGTCGCCGCGTGGATTCCGAATTTGATGTTCGCGATGATCGCGCTTTCGATATTCCTGTTCGGCGAAGAGCGCTGAGCCCAGCGAGGCGCGCGGCGTCAGCCGCCGACTGGCGCTGGGATTTCATAGTGATCATGTAAGAGGATGAGGACTCATGCGACTGTCATCGATGCGAATCGTGGCCGGAACCTTGTTGGCGGCGATGCTGTGTTCGCCGCCGTCCGCGCGAGCCGTCGTCAAACCCGGCGACGTGATCACCAAGGACAATGCGTACGAGGTGGCCGAGTTGCTCAGCCCCGGCAATTACCTGTTGGTCCGCCAGGGCATGCAGATCAGGATCGTGCCGACCGACAAGCTCGATTGGCCGCCGCCGTTCAAAGCTGCGACCGAGAAGTACTCGGCCCAGGTCCAGCTCATGCCCGACGGCGCCTTGAAGGGTTACGTTGCCGGGCAGCCGTTTCCGCTGGTCGATCCGAACGATCCGCAAGTGGCGACGAAGGTGATGTGGAATTTCAGCTACCGGCCGCTGTACAGCGACGACATCGATATGCGCTTTCCCGAGGTTGCCAGCTTCGACGGGCACGCCGCCGGATGGCCGCTGAGCTACTACACAGTGGGACACTTCGCGTTCTACAACAATATCGGGCGCATCGAGGTACCACCGATACCGACCGATCCCGACGCGAGGCGAAGCGGCCTTCGTTATCGTTTCGGCCTTTATCCGTTCCTGGAACCGTCGGCCTTGCGGGGCTTCGGGATGGTGCGACAGCGGTATATCGATCCCCATGTCGATGACAACGTCTGGGTGTACAGTCCCCAAACGCGCAAGCTGCGGCGTGAATCTGCGATGATGCTCTCGGACAACATCGGGGCACTGCCGGGATTCGGCGGTGGCGGAGTCGGCGGAGGCTCGGCGGGAGGAGGTGGCAGTGGCGGTGGTGGAAGCAGCGGAACCTCTGCTTACGCGAACACAATCGATCCCAATTCGTATTTTGGTTTCTCGGCGAAGATCGAAGACTTCACCTACCGGTTCCTGGGCGAGAAGGAAATGCTCGGGTCGGTGCACGCGGAGCATTCGCCCGAGCCGCAATGCCCCTTTGATGGCGGCAAAACCATTTGCCCGGAGAACTGGGAGATGCGCCATCTGTATGTGATCGAAGCGAACGCGAAGAGCCGTGAGGAGACGATTCCGAAGCGAATATTTTACATCGACTCAGAAGGATGGTTCATCACGGCGTCGGATCAGTACGATCGCGACGGCAAGCTGTGGAAGACTATCGCGACCTTCAACACTTATCGCGATCGGCCGGTGCCTGACGCGAGAGTCGCCATCTATCCATACAAGCGGATGTTCCAGCTGGGCCTGGTCGATGAGGATCTCGACACCGGCTACAGCTCGGTCGTCTATATGCCCGGATCGACCGCGCCCGATCGCGAATGCTGGTATATCGACATGGGAACGGTGGACAACTCGTTCCTGGCGCCGCAGGCGCTGGAGCGAGCCGGCCACTGATAAAGACTGTCTTCCAGTTCGACGACTGGACCGTCTGGTATAGCTGCGGACCCTCGATGGGGATGAACATCGCGCATCGATCCAAACGGTTCATGATTGTCACTTTACTAACTCATTGAGGATGGTCGGATGAATCCCTCTGATCACCCACACTTGGACTTGGAACCGTAGCTGCATTGCCCGGAACGAATGTCGTTCCTTGCGCTGCGGGCAGGTGCTGGACAGCGCCGGAAGCCCCGGTATTTACCTGGACGTTGGTCTGCGGCTGCGCTGGGTTCGATTGCGCTGCGGACAACGCGACCGGCTCTCTTTGAGGAGTAACTGTAACCCCGGGAGCGCCCATGCACTGATACTTGCGCGTCACCAGAGTGCGCAGGCAGTTGCCATAAGCATTGGCCATTTCGCACTTGGTCAAGTTACCGCCGAACGGCTGCGATTTTGTATATCCCCAGCCGGCGCACGTCGAAGCGGCGAGGTCCACGCCTTGTGCGTCGTTGAGCTGAGGCTTTTCAAATGCACCGTACTCGTACGCTAGGTCTACCGTCCCATCGGCGCGGCTTCCGCCCGTGGCGGCCCATTCTTTCTGTACGGCGCAACCAGTTAAACAAATCAAGCTAGCAAAACTGCACGCAAATATCGCAGGAGCAAAATTCATCTTAAGTCCCTCCCATATGACGGCTTGCACGCTTACCTCGATCCTGCGGCCGGAAATCTCGCGCCTCATCTTGTGGTACACGTGGTTGTGACTCCAAAGGTCGTACATTGAGTCGTTGTGTAGTTTGATTCCGATGCCTCCGCAGCTCCCGCAGCCGCCACGAATACGACGATGCCCACGAGCAAAGTTATAAGTATGATTTTCCCAACGAGTTTAATGGTCTCGCCTTTGTGTTCGTAATCTTGCGCCTCGGGTAAAGTTTTGAAAAAAGCAGAGTCGGTGCCGGTTCTTGAGACCATGTAGCCCACCGTCACTCCTTCTTTCTGGACCCACGCAACTCGAGTGTCGTCGGTTCGTACTACCTTATAAATACCGTCTGCGATGACCGGACTTCCCACAATCTCTCCAGTCAGATTTTGGCAATCCGCGTCCATGCAGGTCATATCCGATGACGCTCCGGAATCTGCGCGAATAATGATCCTTCGTGGACTAGTGCGGTCGGGAAAAAAATCGATCGTAGCGTGGGGATATACTGCTTCATCATGCGCGGGCGAGGAAACGGTCTCGTCCAGATGCGCAACTTGCGGAGCCTGCGCCGCGCAAGAAATCACGAGGGTGCTGCTCAACAGATAAACTGCGATATTGGCGAAAGTTCTCTGCATTATTTTTCTTTCGGCTTTTCCGAAAAAACATGCGCTTCAACCTCGATCGCATCACCAAGGGCGTCTGGGTTGCTCTAGAAAGGACAATACCCCCCGATTGGATAGCTCTGGTACTCGCCAGAGGTTCCCCGGAGACCGCTGATGTCGACTTTCTGTTAGCGCGGATCGTCGTCTACGAATGGTTCAGGACGCGTTATCCGCCGATTTGGTACATCGAGCGGTCCTGGGTCGAGCGGCCTTCGAGCAGGTGATGGCCGGTGGGCTTCAGCTCGACTGCGCGCTTGAGGATTTGCGCCACGGCGGCGATGGTGTCGCTTGAGTTCGAGCGCAGTGCCTGGCGCACGTCGAGTTCGTTGTCGTTGAGCAGGCACAGGTGGAATTTTCCGTCCGCCGTCAGCCGCATCCGGTTGCAGGTCCCGCAGTAAGGCTCGCTGACCGGGCTGATGAAGCCGACCACGCCGCGGGCGCCGCGCAGCTGGAAGTTGCGCGATTCGTCGGCCAGGTTTTCCGACGGGATTTCCGTGAGCGGGCCCAGCGCCGCCTCGATTCTGCGCCGGGTCTCGATGTTGGACACGTAACGCTTCATCGAAAGCCGCGCGCATTCGCCGCCGCCCAGCGGCATCAGCTCGATAAAGCGGACGTGCCAGTCGCGCTCGACGGTCAGGCGCGCCAGATCGACGACGTCTGATTCGTTGTAGCCGGCCGTCACCACCGAGTTGAGCTTGATCGGGGTAAGTCCCGCGTCTTCGGCGGCGACGATTCCGCGCCAGATTTTCTCGAAGCTGCCCCATCGCATCTGCCGCTCGACGGTCGCGGCGTCCAGGCTGTCGAGATGCACGTTGATTCGATTCAGCCCCGCGCGTTTCAGCGCCGGCGCAAGCTCGGGGAGCAGGAGCGCGTTGGTCGTCAGCGCCAGGCCGTGCACTCCGGGTACGCGAGCGAGCCGCTCGACTATCTCGATGAGATCGAGGCGCAGCGTCGGTTCGCCGCCGGTCAGCCGGAATTTTCGAAAGCCCACGCTCACCGCGGCGCGCGCGACGGTTTCGAATTCGGCCGGCGTCAGCAGCTCGTCCTTGGGCAGGAAGCGCAAGCCCTCCAGCGGCATGCAGTAAACGCAGCGCAGGTTGCATGCGTCGATTACCGACAAGCGCAGGTAGTCTATCTCACGATTGAACGAGTCGCGGGGCACGACCCATAGTTATCGGAGCAGCCCGTGCGAAACAACTTGGCCGCGCCGGACGAAACTCAACTTGCCAATTTGCCGCCGGCGCCTATTATCATTGTTTCGAGGTGAACAGCGGCGTGAACATGATTTGTCGATTGCGTGGCATCTCGCAAATGAATCCGGTCCGGCCGCTTGCGGCAGCGATCGCCGTGCTCGGGCTCCTGGCGATCGCATCGTCGAGCTACGCGGCCGCCGCCAACCGCGCCGCGTCCGACGCGATCGTTGCCGATGCGGAAAAGCTGATCAGGCGGGCCGGTCAGTCCGACCCCGCCGATACCAGGCTGATTCACCAGGCGATGGACAAGCTGCATGAAGCGCTGCGCGTAGATCCGCGCGACGATTCGGCGTACGTGGACCTCGGTTTCTGCTATGGCGTGCTGCGCGACGGCGCGACCGCGATCGACATGTACCGGACGGCGACCGAGTTGAATCCGTCGGGCAGCAACTTCATCGAGCTGGCCGACATATATTTGCGGGTCGGCGACTCGGAAGATGCCCTGCTCGCGGCCAACGCCGGAATCGTCAAGGACCCTTCCAACGCGCGGCTCTACAACGCCAAGGGCATGGCGCTGAACGATTTGCAGCGTTTTGACGAAGCCGAAGAAGCGTGGGAGAAGGCGCTGCGGCTCAACCCGGATCTGAAAGTCGCAAAGCTAAATCTCGACGCACTGAACGGCGGATCGAGCGGCCGCGGCAGCATCAACAAGCATCCGCCGCAGCAGCCGGCAACCACGCCGCCTTAGCATCGCGCGCGCGGAGAATTAACGCGAGCTACGGCGCGTCGCCGACCGACACCAGCACCAGGTAGGGCGTCATGCGATCGTACACGAAACCATCGACGAGTATCGGCTTCGAGGAGTTCGCCGCCGCCGCATTAGCAATCTGAGTGCGCAGTTGCTGGTTTCCAACCACCTCGAGCTGTCTGCTGAGAATCAGCCGATAAAGGGTCTGGCCCAGTTCGTCGCCTTGATCGAACTGGAGGCTGTTGCTGGTCGCGTCGCCGTCGATCGACATCGGGATCGACCGCCCGTCCACGCGCATCCGCACGATTTGCTGATCCACCGTCAGGCCTGACTCGGCGTTGGCGAAGCGACCGATTAGCTTGATCTCGTGGTAGTGATTCGGATCGTTGGTCGGGAACGGAAAGAACGGCGCACCGTTCATCGTGGACCCGCCGCCGTTGAAAGACCCGCCATTGATCCCGGTGATTGCACGCGTGTTGACCGCCAGTCCGCTGACACTGTGGAAACCACCCATCGCGCCCATCGAGCCAATGCCGCCGCCAATGCCGCCCACTCCGCCGGCGCCGCCGAATCCTGCCGCGGCGGCCACCGTGGCCGTCACCGCAAACGTCAGCGCCGCAGCGAATCCCGCCATTGTTTTGCTAATCATCGATCGACCCTCCCCTGACGTGAGTCGCGCCTAGCTGCCGGTGATCGGACGCTCGGGCTCCGCGACGCAGTATGCGCATCGGCAGAGATTCCTGAGCTGCGACATCGTGTAGATGGTCTCGTGCCCGTCAACCCATCCGATGAAGACAGCCGCCTCGCCCAGCCGCGACAGCTGCCGCATCCGCATGCTCGCGGGCGGCACCGCGCCTTCGACGGCGCCCTTGCACGCCTCGCACAAGCATCCGCGGCGCAGATTTTCGAGCGGGAAAATGCTGTCGTGACCGTCAACCCATTGGACGCCGACGGCGTAGCGCCCCACTTCGTGCAGCCCTTTGATCTTCGGAGTCTTTGACTTGATCAGCGCCATCGGTGCAGTCTCTGCGTGATTATATCTCCCGCGCCGCCGAGTGGGGAGATGTCATTTTTGCGCGCGTCGTTTGTAAAATAGGCGCTGGAGTCGCTTCGAACCGAAAGCCGCGATGCGACCACGTTTACGCTTGAGGTTTATCGAAAAGAAGGAGTTCTCGAATCATGGATGAAAAAGCCAAAAAACAGGCGCTGTTGATGATTCCGTACGGGCTGTTCGTGCTCACCGCAGCCCACGGCGGCAAGGCCGCCGCCGCGACCGTCAACTGGGTCACGCAAGCCAGCTTCAACCCGCCGCTGGTAGTCGTCGGAATCAAGAAGGACTCGGGCTCGCACGCGATGGTGAAGGACGCGAAGAAGTTTGCGCTCTCGATGCTCGCCGCCGGGCAAAAGGCGATCGCGGGCGCGTTCTTTCGCCACGTCGAACCGAAGGACGGCAAATTCGGTGACTTCGCGTTCGAGACCGGCGCCAACGGCGCGCCAATTATCAGCGACGCGCCGGCGTCGGTCGAATGCGAGGTCGTCGGCTTTTACGAACTCGGCGACCATAGCGTCGTCGTCGGCAAAGTCACCGAAGCGCACGTCAAGCGCGACGCCGAGGCGCTGACTATGAAGGAGACCGGATGGAATTACGGCGGGTGAGCAGGAAGCAGGGAAGGGAAAATCACTTTATTTGATGTGAAACCCACCGTGGGTTTCACGCTTCCCTGGGCAGGGGTGACCCCTGCACCCAGTGACAGGAAAGATGCGGGACTTCGTCCCTGTTAGAACTTTCTTTGTCATCCTGTGGACGACGCAAAGGGCTGGCTGATGGATTTGCCAGAGATCAGTATCGACGAAGTGCGCCACGCGCTCGAGCGCTTGACGTCGAGCGCAAGCCGAGAGCTGCTCGTCAAGAAGCCGCATTGGGGCGACGCGATTTTGTGCGACGGTCTCGTGTACGCGGCGGCCGCGCTCGGAAGCAGCGCACCCGTCGAGGCGGCCGAGCGATGGTTCGCGCCAAAGCTCGCGGCCGGTCCGCGCACCGACGGATGGTTCTGGTTCTGGGCGGCCGAAGCGCTGCCGGCGCTGGACCTGCATCTGAAGACGGGAGATCCGCGCTACCTGGAATATGCGCGCGCGATCGTCGGCTACTTGGAGAATTCGGCCGCGCGAACGCCCGACGGCGCGTTCGTCCCGCATCCGCCGGCGCTCGAAGTGTGGATCGACGTATGCTACTTCACCGCGCCCGCAATCGCGTTGCTCGGCCGAATCTCGGGCGACGCTGCGATGATCGAGCGCGCGGCGGATCAGATGATCGCGCATCGCGATCACCTGGCCGACCCCTCAAGCGGACTCTTCTGGCACGTCGCCTACCTTGAGCGGAAGTCGCATTCGCCGTGTCTGTGGGCGCGCGGCAACAGCTGGTTTTCGATCGCGGCGCCGCAAGTCCTGGCCGAAATCGAAGCGGCGGGCCGGCTGCAGCCGCTGGCTGCAAAGGTTGCAAAGATTCGCGGAGCGCTGGCGCTGCAGCTCAATTGTGTCGCGTCGATGCAGGACGCGTCCGGCTTGTGGCACACGGTGATCGATCGAGACGATTCATACCTCGAGGCGTCGGCGGCCGCGGGATTCGCGCTCGCGCTCGGCCGCGCTATTCGGACCCGGCTGCCCGGGCTCGACGCGGCTTTAGCGCGCGACGCGTACGAGCGCGCGCTTGGCGCCATTTGCGCGAAGATAGACTCGCGCGGCGCGTTCACCGGCGTGTCGCAGCAAACGCCGACGGGAGACTTCGCGTTTTACAATTCGATCGAAATCGGGACTGCGCCATTCGCGACCGGCGTGTGCATGATGGCGCTCAGCGAGGCAGTGGAGACATGGCAAACAAAAAAGTCGTAGTGCTCCCGGGCGACGATGCGGCGCCGGAGGCGATGAGCGCGACGATGGACGCGCTGCGCGCCCTGCAACTGCCGATAGAATACGTTGAGTTCCCGCCCGGCGAGAATTGGGTGCGCGGTCAGACCGACGCGGCCGCGCGCAAGCAAATCGACGCGTCCGACACGACGCTGTTCGGCTCCACCTCCGGCAAGACCACCGCAATCACCTATCTCAGATGGGGCAAACAGACGTTCGCCAACGTGCGGCCGGTGCGCTTCTCGAAGGGTTTCCTGAGCCCGCTGGCCAGGCCGGAGGGAATCGACTTCGTGATCGTGCGTGAAAATCTCGAGGATTTGTATCTCGGGCTCGAGGGTCCTCTCGAAGCGCTGGCACCGCTGAAGCTGATGAGCAAAATCCTGCGCGCGCCGCTCGACACCTCCGAGCGCGGCATCTACGCGATCAAAGTGATCACGGAGCGCGCGACGCGCCGCGTGGCGGAGTTCGCCTGCCAGCTTGCGATCAAGCGCAAGCGCGCCGGCGGGATGGGCAAGCTCACCTGCACGTCGAAGTACAACATGCTGCGCCAGTCCGACGGCCTGTTCCGCGAAATCGTCGAGGAGACCGCAGCCCGCTATCCGGAAATCAAGTACGAGCAGTTCATCGTGGACGACTTCGCGCGCCGGCTGGTGCAATCGCCGCACGACCTCGACGTGGTGGTCGCGCCAAACCTGTACGGTGACATCCTGTCGGACGCCGCGGCGGGAATTATCGGCGGACTGGGGCTTGCGCCGAGCGGATGCTACGGCGCGGACTACGCATACTTCGAGTCGGTGCATGGGACGGCGCCCGATATCATGGGGATGGGAATAATAAATCCGTCGGCGACGATGCTGTCGGCGGCATTGATGCTCGAGTACCTGGGCTTCAGCGCCGACGCGGCGCGCCTCGACGCCGCGGTGCGCAAGGTGTACGCGGACGGCCGCGTGCTGACGCCCGACCAGGGCGGCACCGCGAAGACCTCGGAGTTCACGCGCGCGGTAATCGGCAACCTGTAGCGCTACGGGTTTTTCCGCTCGCGTGTCATCCACTGTTCCATTCTGACGCCGGGCTGCGATGACTATGTTGCGGCGCTTGTCCTGGCTTGGCTGGCGCGCGCTATCGAGGCGATTCGGCGAGCTTCAGCGAGTAAACCGCATGGCATCCGGCTTGCAGATTTACGGACGTGGGAACCTTTCCCGTCATGCGGGCCGGAGTGCTCGGGCGCGACGCGATGCTGCGGTCGAGTTGTGCGTGGCCGGATCGCGGTGGCGCGGCGGTTCGGCTGTCGTTGGTCAGCGGCGCGGCGATTGTCGCGCTGATCGTGACTGCCGGTGCGTTGCACGCGTCGGAGTATGGCGTCGGCACTTATCGGCCGGGACAGGTTGACCTGTTCGCCGGAGTGCTCCCGGCGCCGGGCGGCTTGCTGGTGAGAAATTACTTCCTATTCCAGGACGCGAGCCTTACCGCGCAGCCGCTGAACGCGCCGGTGCGAGTGCATACGCATACGATTACCTACACCGACGCGACGTTTATGACCTATACGACGCCGTGGCGGATTTTGGGCGCCAACTGGGCAGTGGCGGCGCTCGCGCAGACGCGAATCGCCGATCAGACGTTGCGGGTCACACCGATGGGCGGACCCAGTTCAATTCAGAAGTCGACGGTTGGGGGCTTCGGCGACCTGATCGTGTCGCCGGTGTTGTTGAACTGGAACTTTTCGAAGTTTCACCTGGTCAGCGCATTGATGTTCTATACGCCGACGGGCAGCTACGACCGCCGGCGCATCATCGACATCGGGCTGAATCGATGGGCCGTGGAGCCGGACTTCGGCGTGACCTGGCTGGACGAAGAAACCGGGCGGCACGCGTCGTTGTTCGCCGGCTATACGGTCAGCGCTGAAAATCCTTCGACTCATTACCTGAGCGGCCAGGAGTTTCACGCCGACTTCGTGCTCGCGCAGCATCTGCCGCACGGATTGGTTGCGGGAGTAGCCGGCTACGCCGTTCAGCAGACCACGCCGGACTCCGGCAGCGGTGCGACGCTGGGCGCATTCAAGGGGCGCGTGATTGGGCTCGGGCCGCTGTTTGGCGTCACGGTCCCGATCTTGAAAGTACCGATCAGTTTTTCGTTCAAGTACGACTTCGAATTCGCCGCGCAAAATCGATCGACGGGAAATGAGCTGTGGCTGACGGCGTCGTTGCGGTTCTAGGCGATGGAGGAGAACGGCGACGTAGTGCACGAGGTTGCGGCCGAGATCCAAGGCCCGCGCGAGTGCGAGCAGGCGCTGCTGGCGGCGCTGGTCAAAGGCTCGGACGACGCGATCATCAGCTACTCGACGGACTTCCGGATAACGAGCTGGAACCGGGGTGCGCAAAAACTGCTCGGCTATACTGCGCAGGAGGCGCTGGGCAAGCGGCCGTTCGATCTTTACGTTGCGCCCGCCGACCGCGCGATGGACAAGGCGAGGCTGACGCGCGACCTCGCTTTGATAAGAGCCGACACGGAGGCGACGCGCCGACTCGAAGTGCCACTGCTCAGGAAAGACGGCACCGTGCTCGACGGGATGATTGTCGGCGGCGGAATCCACGACGCGAACGGCAAGCTGATCGGTCTGTCGACGATTATACGCGACATCACCGAACGCAAACGCGCCGAGGCCAAGGCCGCGCTGCTGGCGGCAATCGTCGAATCCTCCGACGATGCGATCACCAGCATCGCGCCGGACCTGCGCATCATCTACTGGAACCGCGGCGCCGAGCGAATGTTCGGCTTCACTGCGGCCGAGTCTGTTGGGCAGCCGCTGACGCGGAACATAGCGCCGGAAAGCGAGGCGCAAGCGCGGGAGATTGTCCACCGGCTGATGGAGCGGCCGGACGAGGTGGTTCGCTTCGAAGGTCTCAACCATAGAAAAGACGGCACGCTGGTCGAGGTATCCACGGCCTGTTTCGCGATCCGCGATAGCGAAGGCAAAGTCGTTGCGATCGCATCTATCCAACGCGACATCACCGGGCGCATCCGCGCCGAGCGGGAGACAGCGTTGCTGGCTGCAATAGTCAACGCTTCGCGCGACGCGATCATGAACGTGTCGGCGGAGGCCAAGATCACCACGTGGAACCCGGCGGCGGAGAGGGTGTACGGGTACACGGCCGCGGAGGCAGTGGGCAAGGGTATCGAGATATTCGTTCCCCCCGACGAAATTGCGGAAACGATCGAAAGAACCCGGCGCGTGGTTGAGACCGGCCAGCCGGAAAGCTGGGAACAACATTCGCGCAAGCGGGACGGCACTGCGTCCGTCAATAACGTCAGTATTTTTCCGATCTACGATGCGGCCGGCCGGGTCAGCAGCGTCGCCGGCATCGGACGCGATATCACGGCGCTTAAGGAAACCGAACGCCAGCTGGTCGCGGCGCGCGAAGCGGCGTTCGCAGCTTCGCAAGCCAAGTCGGAATTCCTGTCCAGCATGTCGCATGAGATCCGCACGCCGATGACCGCGATCCTGGGGATGGCCGAGCTTTTGGGCGAGGGCGAGCTGAATAGCGAGCAGCGCCGCTATGTCGAGATCCTGGACAACAACGGCCGCGCGCTGCTCGACCTGATTAACAGCATCCTGGATCTGGCGAAAATCGAGAGCGGCCGGCTGACGCTCGAGCGGATCGGCTTCGACCTGAGCGAGGTGGTAGAAAGGTCGGCGCAGACGCTGGCTATCCGCGCGCACGCGAAGGGGCTGGAGCTGATTGTCAACCTCGCGCCCGACGTGCCGACCGCGCTGCTGGGCGATCCGCTGCGGCTCAGACAGGTGCTGATCAATCTGATCGGCAACGCAATCAAGTTTACCGAACGGGGCGAGGTGCTGGTTTCGGTCGCGCGCGAATCCGCGGCGGCCGCGCCGCTGCGCTTGAAATTCAGCGTTCGTGACACCGGCATCGGAATCGCAAAGGACAAGCTGCCTGCTTTGTTTGCCGCGTTCTCGCAGGCCGACACCTCGACCGCGCGCAAGTATGGCGGCAGCGGCCTCGGACTCGCGATCGTCAAGCGCCTGGTCAGCCTGATGCAGGGCGAGGTCACGATGGAGAGCGAGCCCGGCAAGGGAAGCCTCTTCAGCTTCACTTCGCCTTTCGAATTGCAGCCCGACGCTCCGGCCGCGGCGCCGTGGCCCGACCTCGGCCAAATCCCGGCGCTGATCGTCGACGGCAACCAGACCGGGCGCACGGTCCTGCGCCAGATGCTCAGCGGACACGGCGCCAGCGTGACGGAAGCATCGTCGTACGAGGCGGGCCTGACGGCTATCAGGCAGGCTGTCAGCGCGGGCCGTCCGCCACGTATCGTACTGCTGGACGATCGGATCGCTGCGCCGGACGCGCGCCCGCTGGAGCGGCTAATCGAGCGGGCAAAGCTTTGTGGGGCATCGATCATCGCGATGATCCATTGCGACAACCTTTCGGCCGACATTGCGCGGTTGAAATCGCTGAAGCTGGAAACGTATCTGATCAAGCCGATCGATATGCGCGAACTTTCCAAGGCGGTTCGCCACGTGATCGTCAGCGGTAGCGCTGCAGCGCCGCCGGACCCTCCCCGCCTCGCAAGCGACACGCGCGCGCTACCGATCGTCGGCCGACCGCTCAGAATTCTGTTTGCCGACGACTCGACCGACAACCGGACGCTGATTCGCGCTTTTTTGAAGAAGACGCCCTATCATCTCGACGAAGTCGCAGATGGCCGGGAGGCTATCGACGGCTTCATCGCGGCGGGCGACTACGACCTGGTGCTGATGGACATCCAGATGCCGGAAGTGGACGGGTATGCGGCGACCCGCGCAATTCGCCAGTGGGAGCGCGAGCATCATCATGCGCGCACACCGATTATCGCGCTGACCGCCTCGGTGTTCGGCGAAGCGGTGCGAATGACGCGGGCTGCCGGATGCGACGCGCACGTGGGCAAGCCGATCAACAAGGCGACCCTGCTGCGCGCAATTTACGATGCGGTCGAAGGAGCATCAGGCCCGCCGACTACGGCCGCGCAGTGACGCCCGACGAGCGCGGTCTATCGGCCGATCTCAAATTGTGTGCATGTCGATGAGGCGCTTGGGTCAAGGTGGGGTCAATCGCAGAAGGTGCTAATCGTTTAGTTCGGCGAGGCACTCACCACGGAACCTTCCGGCCCATGTAATCCAGATACTGAAGACCCGCTGTTCCAGCCTGCGCGTCCATCGTATTCGCGAGGTTTGGTATGCTCTCCTCGATGCTCAGTCGGCCTTGAGGGCCGCCCAGGTCCGTTCGCACCCAGCCAGGCGCCATGAGAAGCAGAGTTCGTGGGTCGCCGGCGTGGCGGGCAGCGAAGCTGCGCATGAGCATGTTGAGCGCTGCCTTGCTTGTACGGTAGACATCATGGATTCCGTTCTCATTGTTCGTGATGCTGCCCTGTCCGGAGGACATGATCCCGATCGTGCCAGTCGGCAGCACGAGGTCCTGCAAGCTCTCGACGACGCGCATCGGACTCAAGGCGTTGGTCACCATCATACGTATGAATTCGTCGGTCGAAACGTCGGCGATCATTTCTCGAATACCGATGCCGGCATTGACGAACAGCATGTCGAACTTTCTCGATGCAAGACGCGCTCGCAGCGCGGCCACTTGATCGGGATAGTTGATATCCATGGTCTCTATTTCGAGTCGATCTTTGGCGCTTCCCAATAGATCGTGCAGTTTTGATGTGGTTCTGTTCCGCTCGGTGGCCACAACGTGCCAGCCGCGCTTGACGTACTCCTCAGCCAAGGCAAACCCGAGGCCGCGGGACGCGCCAATGAGAAGGAGCTGTTTATTAGACGATGGAGTTGGCATTTGCAATTTCCTTTAACAAGTTATCGACGAAGGGCAGTATTTCGCGATCTGTCCAGGACGGGAGCGTATCTGACCCAGCTAGTTAACCCAGGATAGCGGTCCTGCATCATTGCGAAAGGCGCATCGCCTGCACTTTATACGTGCAGCAGACGCCATGGCCCGGTACGCTACCTTCTACCTATGGCGGATATTGACCTGAACCTGTTGATCGCATTGGACGCTTTGCTTGCCGAAGGCACCGTGGTGGGCGCGGCGCGGCGCCTGGGCCTCAGTGCCTCGGCGACGAGCCGGACACTCGCGCGACTACGGGCGGCGACAGGAGACCCGCTGCTCGTGCGCGCGGGTCGAGGCATGGTGCCAACGCCACATGCTAGCGAACTGCGGGAGCGCGTGCGTGATCTGGCGCAGGGTGCGCGAGCAGCGCTGCGTCCAGCCGCTGCCTCTTTGGATCTCGCCGAGTTGAAACGGACTTTCACAATCCGCTCCAACGAGGGCTTTGTAGAGGTCTTCGCTGCGCAGCTCGTTGCGGCTGTAACTGCGGTAGCACCGAATGTACGCCTTCATTTCGCGCCCAAGCCCGACAAGGACGTCCGAGCGCTTCGAGAGGGGTTGGTAGATCTTGAGATTGGTGTGCTCGGGAAGTCGGGCCCAGAGGTACGCTTACAAACCCTATTCCGCGACCACTTTGTTTGCGCAGTTCGGGAGAGCCACCCTTTTCTTGGGAGAGGCAAGATCACGGCCAAGCGATACGCGGCGTGTGGTCACGTCGTCGCTTCGCGCCGTGGTCACGAGAGTGGCCCCGTAGATGAAGCATTGGCGGCCCTTGGCCTCTCGCGCACGGTCGTCGTAGTAGTGCCCAGCTTCCGAGCAGCCTTAGCGGTTGCGAGCGTATCCGATCTAGTGGCGCTGGTGACCGGCTCGTTCTTTAACGCCACGCAGGGACACCAGGCCAAGACCGGTCCCGCAGTAATCAGGAGCTTCCCGCTGCCGGTTCGCACGGAGGCGATCACGGTTTCGCAAATGTGGCACCCACGCTTCGACGCCGATCCGGCGCATCGCTGGCTGCGAGGCTTGGTGCTGGCAACCTGCCGTCAACAGCGGCAATAGATGTCCAGTACCAGCTGTAGCGGTCGGCCGGATCACTCGCCGCGGTCTTGTTGGTTCTGAATGTGGTTGCCGACCGCGAAGCCTGTCGCTCCGCCGGCGACGCCGCCGATTGCCGCACCGGCAAGCGGAACGCCCACCGCGGATCCGACTATCGCACCTCCGGCGGCGCCCACGCCCGTGCCGACCAAGGTCCCTTTCTCGCGCGTCGAAAGCGGCTCGCCATAGCAACCCGCCAGCGACGCAGTCAGAGTCATCGCAGCGATAACGGTAGTAAGTGTCCTACCCATTTTCATGGCATTGATACGTTGCATCATCAATGGCAGCCAAAACCCGCCCAAAGACCGGACTGGTGAATCGAGTGACACCTGCGAAAGAGGCAAAAGTTACCGCGCGCCTGAAACTGACTACGCAGCGATACAGGGCTGGCCGGCTCAGTCACATACGCAGTTCGAGCACAGCCGTTGCTGCTGGGCGCTGGAATAACTGAGGCCGGCCGAGGGCGCGCCGAACGAATTGGCCACGCCTATTCCTTGCGCCGCCCCGGCGAACGAGCCGAGCGAGCTGGACGATCCCGAACTCTGCGCCACTCCGGGAGCGGGGAAGTTGTTGGCGGCACCCGCATTCTGCTGCGCGCCTGGCAGCGGACCGAAGAAATTGCCGGCGCCGATACCACCCGCCGTTCCGTAGGAAGGAGGCTTGCCCTTGTTGTACGAGACGCAGGCGCCGCTCGCGCTCTGGCTGGCGCTCAGGTACGAAGCGGCGGTCACGGTGCCCATCCAATGGACCGGCTGACCCGGACCGTAACAGGAACAGTTGAACATTCGCGCTCCCGGAGTCGAATAGGCAGCGGGCAGCGACGGCACCGAGATTGGGATTGGCGCGATCGCGGTGCTGATGGGAGCGGGCAGTTGGGCTGGAGGGCTGGGTGGCAGCGCAGGTACCACGAGCGGGTTGGGCGCCGGCAACTGAGCCCATGCGACCGAGGCGAGCATCAGCGCCAATGCGAGCACCGCTGCAGACTTAAGTGCGGTGATAGCGCGGTTTGTGGCTTGGCTCATTCGGCTCGGGTTCAAAAGCGCGAGTACCATGGCGACTGGCGCGGGTTCTGCAGCTGGAAGTCGATGTTAAACAAGCCGAGCAGCGTGCCTTCCGCATGCCACAAGGCCAGGCGCGCGTTCTCCAAACCGACATCGGCCTGAACCTCGTTACCCTGCGCGGTGACCAGGTTGCTTTGGTACTGCAGGAGGGTGTTGGTGGTTGCCAGGCCGACGCGGAATTGCGCCTGAGTATCGTGCAGGCTCTTTTGCGCGTAAAGGGTAGCCTCGCGCGTGGCGTCGACCTGCTCCTGGAAGGCTTGCAGATTCGCCAGCGCACTTTTGACCTGCAACACCTCCTGGTAGAGCGCCTGGCGATACTGCAAGCGGCTCTGGTCATAGGCGACGTGAGCCTGCGCCAGAGCGGCTTTCGCGGCGGCATTATCCAGCGGCATCGAAAAGCCCAGCACCGCGGCGTAGTCGTAAAATTTGAAATCGAAGAGGCTGTTCAACGACGTGCTGTAGTCGCCGCCAAAAGGAAGCACGGCCCCGTTGTTTTGTCCCGGCGGTACGGTCGGCCCGGTCGGGCTGAAGCAATTGGCGAAGGAGGGTACGGTGCCGGAGGTGGTACATTTGGAGTTGCCGGCTTCCGATGTCACGCCGAACTGGACGCCCAGATTGAGTTGCGGCAAGGTCTGATTTTCCGCGTATTTGACCTGGATCAGCGCGGTGCGAATCGCTTCGCGCAGGCCGGCCAGCGCGGGGCTGTCTTCGAGCATCTTCTTGAAGGCGACGTCGTCGGTCTCGAGCGATTCGAGCTGGGTGTCGGGCTGTTGCAGCGGCTCGATTTCCTGGGCGAGCATCGCGCCGCCGTGGTTGAGCGCCACGTCCTGGCGAAGCGTAGTGCGGGCGATCACGAGGGCGGCGCGCGCTGCGGATACGTTGGCGCGCGCGGTGGCGGCGGCCGACAAAGCCTGCGACAGGTTGACCGCGGCCATCATGCCGAGCCGGACGTTGTTGCCGTTAACCCGCACCAGATCGTTGTTGAACTTCAAAGCTGAATCGGCGACCTGCAAGTTCTCCTCGGCCTGCACCACGCCCCAATAGTCGTTACCGATGCGCTGAACGAAGTCGTTGACCGATGAAGCATAGCTCCATTGTGAAGACCGCTGCGCCGACTCGGCCAGGCGGACGTTGATCGTCGCAAACTGCCAGCCAAAATTCTGCAGCAGCGGCTGCGACAGCGACATCACCATGGTGGGCGTATAGACCGGATTGACCGGGCTGAACGCCGAATTGGTGAGTTGGCGGTCGTTGTTGAAGGTAAAGCCCAAAGTGCCGTTGCTCGTCGAAAGAACTTTGCTCATCCCAAAGTTCCAATCGTAGAACTTCCCCACGTTGGAAATGGAGTCGGGATTTTGAAACGGCGATGAGACTGGCGTGGACTCCTTCTCGGTGTCTATCTGCGAGCTCAGCTGGGGGTCGAAGACGGCGTTCGCCGCTTTCACGCTCTCGGTCGCGGCAACCGGGTCCAACGATACCGAGCCCAGTCCCGGATTATTCTGCAGCGCCAGGTAGATGGTCTCCTTGAGACTGAGCTTCTGCTGCTGGTTGTCCTCGATCAGCGGGAAGTAGTCGGTGGGTAAACCCTCGCGGCCGGGCGTCCATTGGCGGGCGAAAATCGCAGGCAGCGACAGGATGGGATTAGTTTCGAACTTGCGCGACGCCTGGGAAGGAACGCTGACATTCACCGGCGGCGGCGAGTTTTGCGCTCCGATCGAGCCGGTTGGATTTCCGGCGCTCCCGTTCGCGCTCATCGTCTGGGCCTGGGCGCGCACGAGCGGAATCGTCGTCGCATTCACCGCAGTAATCAGCGCCGCAACTATGGAAGCAGAGAGCAATTTCTTCATCTGGTTAGACTCGCGAGAACTTGCCGACCTCATTCAAGCGACCACGCAAACGAACAGAAACGCGGAATTATTTAGAGACGCGCCATTTCGGCAAAGGTTACACCGTTTTTTCCTTGACTTGCGCAGCGAACGCGCGGATATTTTCTTTCACTCCCCGATGGGAGGTGCAAACGCAATGAATAGTCACTTGGAAGATCTTGCCGAATTGCGCGTGAGTGCGCCTCCGTCTGATAGTCGCCGGTAAACCGCCGGAAATTTTCCCGACATCATAGCCACGGAGGCGAAAGCTCTCGTGGCTTTTTTGCGTCCACCTCGGACGGCGCCGCTGGCGCGGGCAAGGCTCGCGCGTGCGACCGGCCGTCCGACTCTCACAATCACAAACGGAGGACGAAGCCGTGAGGAAAAAAATTGCGCGACGCAACTTCTAACTATTGGGAAAAGAAATGACCACTGCTTTAGAGATCGACGAAGCACTACTCGACGCGTTCATCGGCGATGGATCGATAACCGACGTCCTCTACGTAGTCCGCAGCGGCAAGGAGGCCACTGTCTATTGCTGCCGCGGCGCGGCCGCGTTCGGAGGCGGGCTGGTCGCGGCCAAAGTTTACCGCCCGCTCGAGCGCCGCAATTTTCGCAACGATGCGATCTACCAGACCGGCCGTGACGCGCCCCTGGCAAGCCGCACCAAACGCGCGCTCGCGAACAAGAGCCGTCATGGGCGCGACGTGCAGTATGGAACCTGGATCAACGCCGAATTTCAGACCATGCGGATGCTCTACGAGGCGGGCGCCGACGTGCCCGAGGCATTCTCGCGATCGAACGGCGCTATTCTGATGGAGTATTTCGGCGACGAGGAGGCCGCCGCGCCGATGCTCAATCGCGTCACGCTGGGGCCCGAGGAAGCGGAAAAATTTCTGCGCCGAATTATCGACAACGTCACGCTGTGGCTCGCGAACCATCTCGTGCATGCCGACCTGTCGCCGTACAACCTGCTTTGCTGGGAGGGCCGGATCGTCGCGATCGATTTTCCGCAGGCGGTGGACGCGCGGATTAATCCGAGTGCGCGGGCGTTGCTGCGCCGCGACCTGGAAAACGTGTGCGGGCATTTCGTCAAGTACGGAATTCGCGCGGACGCGGTCAGGATCGCGAATGCGCTGTGGGCGAATTACCAGGTGGGGAAGCTTTAGGCGCGCAACCGGCGCTGGACAATATCGATACAGATGTGTATCGTATTTGTTCAGGAGCAGGAGATGGAACTGTTCGAGAACAAGGTCGCGATCGTCACCGGCGGCGGCATGGGGCTGGGACAGGCCCTCTGCGAGGAGCTGGCGCGCCGAGGCGCGCTGGTCGTGGTCGCGGATATCAACGACGACGCCGCCGCACAGGTGGCTTGCCGGATTGCGGATAGCGGCGGAAAAGCTCGCGCGGTGCAGGTTGACGTTTCGAAGCAAGCGGACGTTGCGCGGCTGATTGGTGCGACGGTCTCCGAGTTCGGACGCCTCGATTACATCTTCAACAATGCTGCGATCTTTATCGGCGGCGATGCGCGCGACCTCTCAATCGAACAGTGGGATCGCGTGCTCGGCGTAAACCTGCTCGGCGTCATCTACGGAACGATCGACGCATATCGCGTGATGGTGAAGCAGGGCTACGGACACATCGTCAACGTTTCTTCGGCCACCGGCCTGATCCCGCAGCCCGGAAATTCGCCCTATTGCACGTGCAAGCACGGAATAGTGGGGCTTTCGCTCTCGATGCGATTTGAAGGGGCTGACCTGGGCGTGAAGGTGAGCGTCATCTGTCCGGGTGACATGAAGACCAGCGTCTACGAGAACCTGGTCGTCATGAATGTGCCGCATGACGAAGTGGTCCGGGTCAGCCGGCGATCTCATTTCCCCGTCCGCCAGCTAAGTGCCGAAGATGCGGCGCGCGCGATCCTGCGCGGTGTGTCCCGCAACCAGGCTCTGATCGTCTTTCCTCTGGAGGTGCGCTGGATATGGCGCATCTATCGCGCGCTGCCGAGCCTGATCTATTGGATAAGCGTTCGTCGGATGAGGATGTTCCGCAAACTTCGGATCAACCCCTGAGCGATGTGATTACCGCGAAACGCCGAGCGAAGGCCGGCCGCGGGCGGCCGCGCGATCCGGCAGCCGACGCGGCAGTGCTTCGCGCGGCGCTGAAACTCTTTGTCGAGCACGGCGTCGAAGGCGCCAGCTTCGACCAGATTGCGCGACGCGCCGGTGTCGCGCGCACCACTATCTACCGGCGGTGGTCGTCGCGGGAAGATCTACTCGCACAGGCAATGGACATGTCCAGGAAAGCGCCCGAGCGATCGCTGACCGCGGCGGCTGGTGTTCCGCCCAAGCGAATGGCGCAGGAACTGATTAACGCGCTGTCCGAGATGGTCACCGGGCGCGACTATCTGAAGATGGTCGCACAACTGGTCGGCTCGGCGCCGAACTCTCCGAAGCTGATGTCGGTTTACTGGAACACCTACTTGCTGCCGCGGCGCAGGATCGTCGCCGAGACTATCGATCGCGCGCGTCAGCGAGGCCTGGTGGCGAAGGACGCCGATGCGGATATTTTGCAGGACATGATCGGGGGCGCGATCATGTATCACCTGCTGATTCGTCCGGGTCGCAAGAACCGCAGAGAAATGCGCGCTTACATCCGTTCGCTGATGCGTCACGTCTTTCTCGTCGGGACGGTCTAGTAGAAGCGGGGCTCGCCATTGGGCCGGGTCTTCCAGCGGCGATGGATCCAGTTCCAGTGATCGGGATGCTCGCGGATCATCTGCTCGAGGGTGTCGGAGTAGCGCTGGGTATACTCGCGCACCGCGGCCTCGCGGTTGCGAGTCTTCTCGGGATAGAACGCCGGCATGATTTTCATCTTGTGATGAATCGTGTCGCCCTCCCGGACCATGAACACCGGCATCACCGGAGCGCCGGTGGCGATCGAGATCCTCGCGATGCCGTCGCTGGTCGAGGCCGGCTTCCCGAAGAAATCTACGAACACGCCCTTGCGCACGTCGAGGTCGAGCGCGATCGCGATCATCCAGTTCTGCCGCAGCATCCGCATCATCTCGCGCCCGCCCGCCTTGCGCTCGATGATGCGGTTGCCGTAGCGGACCCGCGCGGTGCAGATGGCGGCGTCGATGAGCGGGTTGCGCAGCGCGCGATGGACGATGGCGAGATGGTAGCCGTAGATCGAGTGCGCAATCTGCATCAGCTCGAAATTTCCGTAGTGCGCGGTCAGCACGAACAGGCCGCGGCCGTTGGAGCGGCGCTCGGCCTCGTCCCAGTTTTCCTTGCCCTCGTAAGTGGCTACCTGCTCGATGTTGGCGCGGCTGAGCTCGGGCAAGTGGGTCCATTCGGCGAGCACGCGGCCCCAGCTGCGATACATCCTGCGCAGAATGTTGAGGCGGGCCGCAGGCGTCATCTCGGGGAAAGCGATCTCGAGGTTTTTGAGCGCGATCGGCCGGTTGGGGCGATCGAAATTCATCGCCCATCCGCCCAGGCGCGCGCCCGCGCGCACGGCGCGCTCCAACGGCATCGCGCGCAGCGCCGCCGTGACGGCGGTTATGCCGGTGTACTCGATGCGCGCCTTAACCGTACCGATTTGCCTGGCCATTTCGGATCGAGGATGGTCTGACAGAACAGCGGCTTGCAAGCGTCGCGCAGAAGGAAAGAGATGGAACGAGTTTATCGTAGTGAAACCCAGCGTGGGTTTCACACTTCCTTGGGCAGGGGTTACCCCTGCACCCGGTGATAGGAGAAGATGCGGGACTTCGTCCCTGTTAGAACTGGCGCGGAGACCTGCAATTACCTCTTCTGCGGGGCACTAGTTCGGTTTTTATCCGATTCCCCTCTCCAGAAGGGAGAGGGGTTAGGGGTGAGGTGAATAGATAGAAGGCCGGGCCACCTATGGGGCGATGCCCGGAGTTACGCCGGCTTTGGAGGCGCCTAGCGCGCTGGACGAATCCGCGAAGCCGTCGCCCGTTGCCGGTCCACCTGAGACTTTGCCGGCGCCCGGGTCAAGCGGCGTGACCGTGCCGCCGACGCCGGCGGCAGGGCTGCCGGTTACGAAGCGCCCTGACGACGCCGAGTACGGCGGCGCAGTCGCCATCGTAGCCGAAGTACTTGTACGCGTTGCCGAGTACGACGGGGCGCTGCCCGCTGACCCGTACGGCGCCGCGTACGACGCGCTGACGGCACTGCCGCCAGCCGGCGGGCTGGAGTTCATCGAGGTTGGGCCAATCTCGGTGGTGTTGAAGGGCGTCTCGCCACCGCTGCTCGGCGCGGATTCGATTGCACCGGGATTCTCGGGTCCCGGAGGCGCCGGAGGACCGCCGTAGGGCGCGTTCAGGTCGGCCTCGGGAGACACGGGAATCGAAAAGCTCGGCTTGTAGATCTGGCGGATCTGCGAGGCGGGCATATCGTGAATTTCCCGGCGCCCGAGCGAGTTCACGAACTGCTGGCGTTCGTCGAGGGCGAGCTCGCGCAGCTCGCTCTTGTTGCGAACTATGTGCGGAGTCAGGAAGACGATGAGGTTGTCTTTCTGCTTGTCGGTGCTCTTGTTGCTGAACAGGTTGCCGATCACCGGGATGTCGGAGATGAACGGAACGCCCTGGTTGTCGAGCGTGTCCTGGCTGGCGAGCAGGCCGCCGATAACCGCGGTGCGATGGTTCTGGATCAGGACGGACGTCGAGGCGGAGCGGATGGTCGTGGTCGGACCGAGCGTGTTGTTGGCGGTGCCGTTGACGACGTTGGAAACCTCTTCATACATGTCGAGCTTGACGTAATCGCCCTCGGAGACCTGCGGCACGATATCGAGCGTGATGCCGACGTTCTGGCGCTGGACCGAGTTGAAGATTTGTCCAGGCAATCCGGCGTTGGCCGCCGCCGAGCCGACGAACGGCAGGTTCTGGCCGACGACGATCATCGCTTCTTCATTGTCGGCGGTGAGCAAGGTGGGCGCGGAGAGCACGTCGGCGTGAGTATCCGTTTCCAGCGCCATGATGAGCGCGATATCGCAGGGGATGCTCGTACTGGTGGTGGTAGTCGACGTCGTGCCGGTCGCGGCGGCCAGAGCTGCGGCCGAAACCGTACACGTGCTCTTCGACGCGAGTCCCAGGCCCAGCCCGGTCAATCCGAGCGGATCGGTGAGGGTATTCTGAAGCTGTCCGAAGTTAAGCGTGCCGACGCCGATCGTGCTGCCGCTGATATTCGTGGCGGCGTTGAAGTTGACGCCTAACTGGCGCTGGCGCTCGGCGGAGACCTCGACGATAACGGCCTGCACGAAAATCTGCACGCGCGGAGTGTCGAGGTCGTCGATAATCTGCTTGAGGGTCTGCCAGTCCTGCGGTGACGCACTGATGACCATCGCGTTGGTCGCGGGATCGGCCGTGATATTTACCGGATACGAGAAATCGATGCTCTTGCCGGGAGAGCTCGCCGAGGTGGAACCGCCGCTGCCCCCGGCGCCGCCGCCGCGGCTTAGCCCGCCGCCGCCGCCACCGCCGCCGCCAAAGCCACCGGAGCCGTTCGTGCCGCCGAAGCCGCCGCCGCCGCTGGAGCCGCCGAAGCTGGTGCTGCTGGCCATGCTGCTGCCGGCATAGCCGCCGGAGCTGGTGCCCATTCCGCCGAAGCCGCCGCCCATCCCGCCGCTGGCAGCGCTGTTAAAGCTCGCGCGGCCCAGCGATCCTTTGCCGGTGGTGGGCGAGAGGGTGGACGGGCCGCCGCCGCCGTTGAGCAGATTGTTAAGCACCTGGACCATCTCGAGCGCCTGCGCGTTCTTGAGCCGATAGACGTGGATTCGCGATGTGGACAGCGGCGGAACTACGTCGAGCTTTTCGACTATCTCCTGGATCTCACGCATTTGAAGCGGCGGCGCCAGCACGACCAGGCAATTGGTGCGCTCGTCGGGGATCACTTTGTAACCCGTCCCGGCGCCGGTGGCGGAAGGCGCGACGCCCATTTGGGGCCGTACCGCCAGCTGGGGGTTCGCGCCCGGACCCGACATCCTGGCCGCCATCAGCTGATCGATCTCGGGCGCCAGCTCATCGGCAAAGGCGAGCTTGAGCGGAATGACGACAATGGCCTGCTGCACGCCGCGAACGTCGAGGCTGCCGATTATGTCGAGCAATCGTTCGACGTTGTAAGCGTCGTCGGTGATGATGACGGTGTTGTCGGCCGGAAAAGCGGCGATCAGGCCGTCGTGCGAGACCATCGGCTGGATGACGCCGATGACGGAGGCCGCGTCGAGATTCTTGAGCCGGATCATCCGGGTGACATACTCGTCGCCCCTGGACTCGGCGGGAGTCTGCGATTCGGTAAGCGGCGCGTTGGAGCGCACGTTGCGGGCGGGCTCAATCTTGATGATCTTGCCGGCCTGCACGGTGGTGAAACCCTTTACCTGGAGGACGGATTGAAAGATCGAGTAGGCCTGTTCGGGAGTGACCTTGCTCGGCGAGATGATGGTGACTTTGCCGCGCACGGATTCGTCGATGATGAAGTTGCGGCCGGTGATCTCGGAGATGAACTTGGCGAGAACGGGGATATCCACGTTCTGGAAGTTCATCGTAATTGTATTCTGTGGAGGCAGCTCTTCAGCGGAGGATGATGATCGAAGCGGAGCAAGGACAAGGAGCAGTGCGGCGGTAAAGGCCCCAAACAAAAAACGGTTCATGCGAACTCCCCTCCGCATTTCTCTTCAAAACGTGGTGAGCATATTTCACGACCGCAACGCAGCGCAACCCGCAATTGTTGCAAACGTCACAGTGCTCGGCGACTATGACGATCACCGACCCGATTTGATTCAATCCAGGAGAATAAAAAAGCAGTTCGGCGCGTCGGCAATGGTGTGCGGGCGGGCGGGACCCGGTGAAAATTGTAAGAAGGTAAAAAGGGCACGAAAAGCGAACGGCCAGGGGTGACGGATTGCGGTACGAATTCCTGATTGGGCTCAGATATTTGCGGGCGCGGCGGCGCGAGCGGTTCGTGTCGCTGATCGCGATCATCTCGCTGGCCGGGATCGCGATCGGGACGTTCACGCTCTCGCTGGCGTTGTCGGTGATGAGCGGATTCGAGAAAGACCTGCGCGCGCGGCTGCTCGCGTTCACGCCGCAGGTAACCGTCGAGCGCGGCGACGGCGGCGTGTGGAACCCCGGCGTGCTCGCCAAGAAGATCGCGGCGATGCCGGGGGTGGCGGCGGTGGCGCCGTTCGTCACGTCGCAGGTGATGGCGGTCTCGAGCGCGGACTCGGGCGCGCCGGGCCTGGTCTCGGGCGGCATCCTGCGCGGGGTCGAGCCGCACGACAACGCGGTGCTCAAGGAGTTGAAGGACACGCTGGAGAACGGGACGCTCGCGGACCTCGAGACGACGCATCCGGTGACGGTGGAGGACAAGGGCGTCAAGCGGCAGGTCGAGCTGCCCGGCGCAATCATCGGCAAGTCGCTGGCGTTCGAGCTGGGGGTGCGGCCGGGCGACGCGGTGATACTGATTTCGCCGGCCAGCCTCGGCGCGGGAATCGGGCCGCCCCGCCTAAAGCGGTTCGTGGTGACGGGCTTCTTTCACTCGGGGATGTTCGATTTCGATTCGACGCTGATCTTCGTCGCGTTGCAGGATGGACGCGCGCTGCTGGCCGACGATCCGTCGCTCGAAAGCGGGCTCGAGTTGCGGCTGGTCAACATGTTCGACGCGCCGGCTATACGCGACAAGATCGCGGCGATGGCGGGACGCGACTTCGTAGTGTCGGCCTGGACCACGGCCAACGCGCCGCTGTTCGTCGCGCTCGCGCTGGAAAAAATGACCTACTTCCTGGTGCTGTTGCTGATAGTGCTGGTGGCGGCATTCAACATTATCGCGACGCTGGTGATGGTGGTGATGGAGCGGCGCAAGGAGATTGCGATCCTGCGCACGATGGGCGCGCGGGCGGCGTCGGTGGCGTGGATCTTTTTGTGCGAAGGCGCCGCGGTGGGCGTGCTCGGCACGGCCATAGGCGTGGACACCGGGTTTCTGGCCGCGTACCTGATCGGCAAATATCACCTGATACGTTTGCCGGCCGACATGTTCATGGTGAGCGCAGTGCCGGTGCAGTTGAACCCCTGGAACTTCGTCATCGTTGCGGCGGCGACGATCGTGCTGTGCCTGCTGGCGGCAATTTACCCGGCGTTGAAAGCGGCGCGGCTCTCGCCGGTCGAGGTGATTCGTTATGAGTGAGGCGCGCGGCACCGCGACGAAAGCGAAACCGGAAGCCGCGAAGGGGCGTCTTATCGAGGTGCGCGGCCTGGACAAGACGTTTTACGACGCCGATCGCGAGATTCGCGTGCTGCGCAATCTCGATCTCAAGGTCGCGGCGGGCGAGGAGATCGCGGTGGTGGGGCAATCGGGAACCGGCAAGTCCACCCTGCTGCACATCATCGGGAGTCTCGAGGAGCCGACGGCGGGCAAGGTTTATTTCGAGGGCGAGGATTTGTTCGCGCTGGATCAGAAATCGCTGGCGGAGTTCCGCAACCTGAAGCTGGGTTTCGTGTTCCAGTTCCATTACCTGCTGGCGGACTTCACGGCGCTGGAAAACGTGATGATGCCGGCGCTGATCGGCCGCATCGACGATGGCGAAGCGCGCCGGCGCGCGGCCGAGATGCTCGAGATAGTGGGGCTGGGCGACAAGCTGCAGCGCCGGCCGGCGGAACTGTCCGGCGGCGAGCAGCAGCGTGTCGCGGTGGCGCGCGCGGTGGTGCTGTGGCCGCGGCTGCTGCTGGCGGACGAGCCGACCGGCAATCTCGATCCGCATACGGCGGGCGGAGTGCATGAGCTGTTTCACAAGCTCAATCGCGAACTGGGCATCACCCTGGTAATCGCGACGCATAACGAGCAGTTGACGCGCAGCGTGGGCCGCGCGCTGCGGCTCAATGAAGGAAAACTGGTGGACGAGCGGCGTTGACGGGCCAACTTGCAGAACGTGCGCAGAACCCTCACCTCTCTCCCGTAAAGTAACGGGCGAGGGATCAGAAGGGAATTTGGTTTACATGGGAAGAGCGATTGGCTAGTTTGGTCGCCGTTTTTAGAGTGTTTGAGTGACACCCGGAAAATTCAACGCGCGCACGCTGCGCGCGCCGTTATTTTGCGGGCTGCGCGGTCCGCATCGCGGGCCATCGCGGGCAAGCGGCGGGTCGACGATCGCGGTGCTGGCGGCGATCTTGTTGCTCGCGGCAGCCGGCGCACGCGCGCAGGGACCGGGGCCGATAATCTCCAAGGTTGAGATCGCCGGCAATCAACGCGTCGAAGAAGACGCGATTCGAATCCACATCACGCAGCAGCCCAACCAGCCACTCGATCAGGCCGCGGTGGACAATGACGTCAAGTCGATTTACCGGATGGGGTTTTTCGAAAATGTGACGCCGCGCATCGAGCAGCGGGGCGGTCAGACCGTGCTGGTGTATCGGGTGAAGGAGCGCCCACAGATTACCGACGTCAGGCTGTACGGGATGAAGGCGGTCCGCTCGAACGACGACAAGATAGTCGCGGCGATGAAGGTGCATCCGGGGGCAATCCTCGATCCGCTCGCGGTCAAGGAGACGATCAACGGCATCGAGCAGGTTTACTCGGACAAGGGCTACACCGACGCCAAGGTGAGCTTCAAGCCGATCCCGCAGCCCGACAACACGGCGTTCGGCGAGTTCGACGTGGTCGAAGGGTCGAAGGTCGAGATCACGAAGATCGAGTTCGTGGGCAACCACGCATTTTCGTCGACGATCCTGCGCAACGAGATCCAGACGCGAACTTACAGCAAATTGCTGAGCTGGTTCACCGGATGGGGCGCGCTCGATCAGAAGAAATTGCAGCAAGACGTCGATCAGCTGACGGCGTTTTACTACGACAACGGCTACCTCAATGTGCAGGTTGCGCCGCCGGAGGTGACGCGCAACGGCGGGCAGATTGCGATCACGTTCACGATCGACGAGGGCACGCCGTACCGGGTCGGCCGGATCAACATTACAGGCAACCTTAAGTTTCCGCGCAGCCAGCTGCGCAAGCTGCTGACGATGAAGCCCGGACAGCTGTTCCGCGGCTCGAGCCTGCAGCGCCAGGTGCTGGCGCTTTCGGATTTCTATTCGAACCGCGGCTACGCGTACGTCAACGTCGATCCACGCACGCAGCTGGTCCACACCATCAAGCGGGTCAACGTGGTGTTCGTGATCAATCCGGGGCACGAGGTGATAATCGACCGGGTAAATATCAGCGGCAACACCAAGACCTCGGACAAGGTAATCCGCCGCGAGATCCAGGTGCAGGAGCAGGAGCCGTACAGCGCCGAAGAGATCCGCGATTCGAAAGTGCGGCTGGACCGGCTGGGATTCTTCAGCGACACGCGCATCACGACTTCGCCGGCGACGCAGCCCGACAAGATAAACCTGGACGTGAACGTGACCGAGGCCAACACCGCGTCGTTCCAGGTGGCGGGCGGATTCGACAGCTATCAATCAATTTTCGGCAACTTCAGGCTGGGCAATACCAACCTGTTCGGCGGCGGCGAATCGCTCATCCTCAACGCGCAGGTGGGCTTCCTGTTTCAGAACTACAGCATCGCCTACACGGAGCCGTGGTTCCTGGACATCCCGCTCGGCGTGGGCTTGCAGTTGTTCGACAACAAAACGTACCTGCTGAGCTTCAACCAGTCGTCGGCGGGCTTCACCTTGACGACGACCTACCCGTTGACCGAGCTCGGCTTCAAGAAGCTGGGACCATTCTCTCTCAAGGACATCCAGGCGGGATTGGGCTACTCGTATCAGAGCATAGGAATCACGGGCCTGAACCAGTTTACGATATTCCAAATCGCGCGCTACAAGGGCTACACGCAGACCTCCGAACTTACGCCGACGATCCGGCGCTTCACGGTGGACAATCCGACCGATCCGCGCACCGGCACCGTCGAGAGTCTCAGCATGGAGTTCGGCGGACTCGGCGGCAGCAATTCGTTTATCAAGGGGGTCGCGCATTTTCGATATTTCTACCCGTTCCTGAAGAGCCAGGCGCTGGGGACGTTCGTGGTGTCGCAGGGCGTGACCTTCGGTATCGGGACCAACCTGTCAAGCGGGACCGGCGGCGAACTACCGCTGTACGAGCGATTTTTCCCGGGAGGAGTCGGCGGCCCGGGCGACGTGCGCGGCTATCAACTCTATTCGTTGGGACCACAGGAGACGGTCTACGGTCAGAACGGCTCACCGCAGAGCGTGCAGAGTTACGGCGGCAGCAAGGAATTGTTGCTGAGCAACGAGATCACGTTTCCGATCCTGTCGGGATTGGGAATCCGCGGGGTGATATTCAGCGACGCGGGTCAATCGTTCATCCTCAAGGATTCGCTGGATATCGACAAGCTACAGGCATCGGTTGGATTCGGCGTGCGCTGGAAATCGCCATTTGGGCCGCTGGCGGTGGACATCGCCTTCCCGCTCAACCCGCGTCCAGCCGACCAGAGCACGGTGTTCGAAGTGGGGGCCGGCTCGCCGCTGTAGCCCGCAGATGGCTCGCGCGTTCGATTTTTTCCGGAAACGACAAGGAAATCGCCCCGCAACTGGATTTGATGCCCGATGAAGTACTATCGTGTATATTTCCCGTGCACGAGTGGCGCAGTCGGGACGGGTTTCACGGTTCGCCAGGTAGTCAACAGGAGGCTTTCCGGGCTGTATGAGGCAACGGTTGTTCATCGGTGCGATGTTCGGTGTGTCACTGGCGGTGATGTCCGCGGCAGTTCCCGCGCGTGCCGAACTGAAGTTCGCGTACGTTGACGTGCAGCGAGCGCTCAATGAGTGCGACGCGGGCAAGCGGGCCAAGGCCGACTTCCAGGGCCGTGTCACGTCGCTGGAGGCACGCCTGCAGCGGCAGCAAAACGAAGTCCAGGCGCTCAAGGACGAGATGGAAAAAAAGGGCATGCTGATGAACCCGGATCAGCGCCAGAGCCTGCAGGACGAGTACATGGAAAAGCTCAAGAACTTCGAGCGCGACTACAAGGACTCGAAGGACGAGCTGCAGGCGAAGGACCAGGAGATCACGGCGAAAATCGTGCACGACCTCGCGCAAGTCATCCGCTCGCTGGGAGAGCGGGATAACTACACCATGGTGTTCGAGAAGGGATCGATCCTGTGGGGTGCACCGGGCATCGATATCACCGACCAGGTGATTCGCAGTTACAACTCGATGCACGTGACGATCGGCACGGTTGGCGAAGGCGCCGGCGGCGCAGTCAGGGCCGCGAGCGTCAGCGAGCAGGCGGGAGCGCCGGAGCCGTCGGAGTTCGGCTCGGATGCGGCCAAGAAGTCGACGATCTCGAAGTAGGCCGCTCCAGACAAGGTGCGCGAAGTAGTTTCCGGTGCCTGACGAAGGCAAAGTCTCAGAGCTAGAGCGCGTGCTGGGGCTGCTGCCTCATCGCTATCCCTTTTTGCTGGTCGATCGCATTGTCGAGCTGGGCAAGGGCCGCGTCGTAACGATCAAGAACGTCACCTTCAACGAGCCGTACTTCGCGGGGCATTTCCCGGGTCATCCCGTGATGCCGGGGGTGCTGATTGTAGAGGCGCTGGCGCAGTCCGGCGCGATCCTCGCGCTCAACGAAGTCGGCGGCGACCCGACGCGGCTGTTCGTGCTGACAGGGCTGGACAAGGTTCGCTTTCGGCGGCGCGTAATTCCCGGCGATCAATTGCGGATGGAAGTAAAAATTTTGAAATTTCATCGCCCACTGTGGCGGATGCAGGCGGTGGCGCGCGTCGGCGATGAGCTGGCGGCCGAGGCGGAATTGTCGGCGATGGAAGTCGAGGAGCAAGTTCGATAGCGGGCCGAATCCATTCCTCCGCGAACATCGACAAGCGGGCCGAACTCGACCCGAGCGTCGAAGTCGGTCCGGGCGCAGTGATCGGGCCGGACGTGAAGATTGGCGCGGACACGGTGATCGGTCCCAGCGTCGTGATCGAATGTCTGACCACTATCGGCCGGCGCAATCGAATATTCCCGTTCGCCGCGGTCGGCGGCGCGACGCCCGATTTGAAGTTTCACGGCGAGCCCGCCACGCTCGAGATTGGCGACGACAACACTATTCGCGAGTTCACCTCGATTCATCGCGGCACCGAAGTCGGCGGGATGCGCACGCTCATCGGCAACCAGGTGCTGGTGATGCCCTACGTCCACATCGCGCACGATTGCGTGATCGGCGACAATTGCATCCTGGTGAACTCCACCCAGCTCGGCGGACACTGCGTGCTCGAGGAATTTGTAAATCTCGAGGGCATGAGCGGCGTGCATCAGTTCTGCCGCATCGGAGCGCACGCCTTCGTCGCGGCCGGCGCCAAGGTCGCGCAGGATGTGCCGCCATATTCGATGGTGGCGGGCGACCGGGCGCGGCTGGCGGGGGTCAATGAGATCGGGCTGCAGCGGCGCGGCTTCAAGCCCGCAACGATTGCGGCGCTGAAGGCGGCGATTCGCACGCTGTTCTTTTCCAAGCTGCTGCGCGAGGAAGCAATAGCGAAAACTCTGGAGGAATATGGCGGCCTCGCCGAGGTGCGGCGGCTGGTCGATTTCATAAACAACTCCAAGCGCGGAGTCGTTGGCCGCGAGCGTGAATAAGCTCGGGCTCATCGCTGGCAACGGCGTCTTTCCGCTCGAAGTGGCACGCGCCGCACGCGCGCGCGGAATGAAGATCGTCGCGGTCGCGCACCTTGACGAAAGCGAGCGGGCGCTCGACTCGGTGGCCGATGAAGTCACGTGGATCAAAGTCGGCGAACTGCAGAAGATAATCGACGCGTTGAGAAACGCCGGCGTGTCGCAGGCAGCGATGGCCGGCGGCATCTCACGCGCACGGCTGAAGGATTCCTTCGCGCCCGACGCGCGCGCGCTGAAGATGCTGGCGGGAATCGGGCGCTTCAGCGACGACGCCGTGTTGCGCGGCGTCGCGCGCGAAGTCGAAGCCGAGGGAATCGAAATGATCGACCCGGTGCCAATGATCGAGCATTGGCTCGCGCGCGCCGGCGTCGGCGCCGGCCCCGAGCCGACTCCGGTGCAACGCCGCGATCTCGATCTTGCATTCGCGGTCGCTCGCCGGCTCGGCAGCTACGACATCGGGCAGACGGTGGCGGTTCGCGACGGAATGGTCGCGGCGGTGGAAGCGCTGGAGGGAACCGACGCCGCTTTGCGGCGCGCGGCCGCGCTGGTGGGCGCGGGCCTGGTGGTGGCCAAGGCGGCCAAGCCAGGACAGGACCTGCGTTTCGACCGCCCCGCGATTGGTCCGGCGACGGTGCGGTTGCTCGCCGAGATCGGCGCGGCGATGTTAGGCGTCGAAGCGGGAGTCGCGCTGATCCTTGAACGCGATCGCACGCTGGAGCTGGCGCGCGAGAAGAACCTGACGTTGTACGGTTATGCGCAAAGCAGCGGCTGAGCTGCGCGCCGCGGTGATCGGCGCGGGCCGGCTGGGCACGCTGCATGCGCGCAAGTACGCCGCGATTGCGGGAATCAAGCTCGCCCACGTTGTCGATATCGACGCGGAGCGGGCGGCGGCGCTGGCGACGGAAGTCGGCGCGACGCGGCTTGCGGATTACCGGATGCTGGCGGGCAAGGTGGACCTGGTGACGGTCGCCTCGCCGGGCGTGACGCATCATGAGATCGCGTCCGCGATGCTGAAAGCGGGCATCGACGTGCTGCTGGAAAAGCCGATGGCCGAAACGCTGGCGCAGGCGCGCGAACTGGCGGGACTGGCGTCGGGATGCGGCCGCATACTCCAGATTGGCCACCTCGAGCGGTTCAATCCGGCGGTCGTCCATCTGCATTCGATCGTTAAAAATCCACGCTTCGTGGAATGCCATCGGCTTGCGCCGTTCACCGAACGCGGCACCGACGTGGACGTGGTGCTCGATCTGATGGTGCACGACCTCGACGTGATCCTGTCGGTGGCGCCGTCGGAAGTCGCGTCGCTGGAGGCTGTCGGCGTCGCGATCCTTACCGATCGACTCGATCTCGTCAACGCGCGCATCCGCTTCCAGAGCGGCCTCATCGCGAACCTGGTCACCAGCCGGGTGTCGCCCCGGCGCGAGCGCAAGATTCGTTTCTTCCAGCCCGACGCGTACATCTCGGTGGACTACGAGGCGCGCGGCATCCAGGTGTATCGCAAGACTCCGCCGGCGCAGGGCGCGCAGTTCCCCACGATTTCGGCGGAGCAGATTGGCTTCGGCGAAGGCGACCCGCTGGCCGACGAAGTCAATGCGTTTGTCGCGGCGGTTCGCAGCAGGTCCCTGCCTTTGGTCAGCGCCGACGACGGATTGCGCGTGATGGAACTCACCGAGAGAATCAAGGATGTGATGCTGACGGATTCGGCCGCGCCTTGACGCCTGCGCTTCGCTGCGACAGCATTAGTCTGCGGTGCGTATTTCCAGGCTCAAGATGCTCGGCGGTTTGGTGCTGGCGGCCGGCGCCGCCTTTCTCATCTTCAGCGCGAGCTCGAACGGCACGCTGGTGACCGGCATCGACAACGTCGCCGTCGACGTGGCTGCGCTGCGGCCCGGCAGCGCGCGGCTGTTCTGTTACGCCGATGACGCGGGCAAGCGGCTGCGCTTCGTGCTGGCGCGCGGCAACGATGGCAAAGTGCGGTCGGTATTCGACGCATGCCGCCAGTGCTTCGCGTACCATCGCGGCTACCGGCTGGCTGACGGCGAGGTGATTTGCCGGGTGTGCGGGAATCACTACTCGATCGATCGGATGACTGAAGGCAAGGCGTCGTGCGTGCCCGTCGGCCTGGCGCACGAAGACGATGCCGGAATCGTGCACATCAAGACCGCTGATCTCAAAGCCGGACGGGCGCTCTTCTGACTATCCGGGTAGCTATCGCAAGATTATGGTTAACATTCGCACTACCCGGCACTACCGCGCGGTTCTCGCTATAGTCAGTCTCGCGGCGATGCTGACTCTGTCGGCGTGCGGCAATCGCGAAGCGAGGGGCGACTATCCGGCGGCTAACGGGAATAATTGCCTGCCGGAAGTGAGTCTGATCGATCAGCACGGGGCCTCGGTGTCGCTCGCGTCGCTGAAAGGCAAGCCGGTGCTGATCGATTTCATTTACACCTCTTGCGGATCGACCTGCCCGATGCTGACGGCAAAGATGGCGGGGATCGCGCACGCGCTTGGGCCCGCCCTGGGAGCGGACGTCAGGATTGTCTCGATCACTCTGGACCCTGAGCACGACAGTCCGGCGGAGCTCGCCAAGTACGCGAAGAGCCATGATGCAGACGACAACGGCTGGATTTTCCTGACCGGGCCGCCCGCGAAAATCGACCAGGTGCTCGCGTTATTCAACCTGCGGCGGACGCGCGAGAGCGATGGATCGATTACCCATTCCATCGAGGCATTCCTGCTCGGTCCCGA
Source organism: Binataceae bacterium (SeqCode) (assembly GCA_963789715.1). Taxonomy (GTDB): domain Bacteria; phylum Desulfobacterota; class Binatia; order Binatales; family Binataceae; genus Binatus. The sequence continues at coordinate 316,475 of CAWBLQ010000006.1, forward strand.
CGGCCATCAGGTTCGCCAGTACAACGCGCTCGATGTGAGCGCGGACGCGGTAGTCGCCGACGTCGACCGTGCGCGCGGCGGGAGCTGAGATGGCAAGCTCGCTGACGATCGATCGTGCTTCGATGCGGCAGCTGGCCGCTGCGATGGCTTTCGTCATGATGGTGGCGAGTCTGCCGTCGATCGGCGTGATTGTCGTTTCCGATCCTTCGGGGCCAAGTATCTCGATGGACATCTGCCATCCGCTGCCATCGCTCGACACATCGACAGGCGCCGTGCTGATCGCACGCCCGGCGCAGGCCGCAATCGGCACGAGAACTCTTTCGCATGAAAGGTGTTCTCAATTCGTCCCCCTTCTGAAAAGTAAACTCGCCGAAGCTCCCGATCCGCCTCCGCCCAAGCAGTTCTGCTAGCAGGGCACTTTCACATTTTCGCAGATAGATGGGTGCTCGAGAGCCTCGACGGCTAGCGAGCGCATGATCCGGCCTCGCTGGGGCCGGACGGGATGTTTATGCGGAGGAGTCTAATGTCACGTCGCCAGGCTTTTTTCAGGGCGGCCCGATGCGTGTTGGTGGCGACCATTTTCGTGATCGCTCTAACGCCCGGTCTGGTTTGGGCGTGTGCATGCGGATGTGGTGTTTTTGAAGTCGCGACGCCGTCGCTGCTCCCTATGGGCGCCGGGGGAACTGTGTGGACCGAGTACGACTTCATGAACCAGTACATAAACTGGCACGCAACGACGCCCGCCTCGGGTTTCTATAATAACGACAAGAAGTTGGCGACCAACTTCGTTACCGTCGGCGGCCAATACATGTTCAATCGGAGCTGGGGCGCGATGCTGGAGGTGCCCTACTGGGAGCGGAACTACAGGGGAGCCTATAACGGCAACAACGATGACGTTCACTCGTTCGACACGAACTCAATCGGTGACATCCGCATATTGGGTATGTGGACAGGTTTGCAAGAGGATATGTCGACCGGCTTTTTGGGCGGCTTCAAGGTTCCGTCAGGGTATTGGCACTATCCTCCGTACGATCGAGATACCCAGATCGGGACGGGTAGCACAGATCTGCTGATAGGCGGTTACAAAATGGGCAATATTCCGCTCATTAGCGTGGAGGACCGCCCCTTCGGCTATTTTGCGCAAGGCTTGTACGATATTCCCTTCGCGTATCAGGACCACTACAAACCCGGCCGCGAAGTCGACATAGGGCTCGGGGCATACTACAACTTCGGTGTCGTCGGTCCTCTTACGGAGCTTGCCCCCCTTCTGTCGTTTCTGGGCAGCGATCGCGCTCGCGACCGCGGCACCAACGCTAACCCTGCTGGCACCGGTTACGACAGGGTACAGATCGCTCCCGGCATCGAGACGACGCTCAAGAACGTGAGGATCTACGCCGATGTCGAACTGCCCATTTTTCGGAACATGAACGGCTATCAGCTCACCGCTCCCTTCGCGACCAAACTGATCGTCAGTTACAACTTCTGATGCGGAGGAAAGCCATCGTGAGGCAAAGGACATTGTGGTCTGCGGCAGCGGGATTCGCCACGATCCTGTGTGTGGCTGCATTGGCGTTCGCCTCCATAACTGTGGGTAACGCCGCGCCGGCCCTGGACGTGCCCGAACTGAACGGTCAAACGTTCGATCTAAGTGCTCAGCGAGGGAAAGTTGTGATCGTCAGCTTCTGGGCAACCTGGTGTCCGCCTTGCCGCGAGGAAATGCCGGCTCTGGACGCTTTGTACCGTCGCTATCATCGCAACGGACTCGAAATGATCGGCCTGAGCGCGGACCGCCCGCACGACCGCTCCGATGTCATCAAGGTGATGCAATCGTACACCTATCCGGCGGCAATGCTGGATGACGCCAGCGTCAACGATTTCGGCACGCCCAGCTCCTTGCCAATGACCGTCATCGTCGATAGCAATGGCGTGGTGCGTGCAAAGCTTACACCCGATGAGTCTCAGGTCACGGAGAAGAGTCTGTCGGACGCGGTGCTACCACTGCTGCCGCAGAATTCCGCCGCGCATGCGTCAATGAGTCCTGGTGACACTAACACTAAGCCTTAGTCTCCAGGAGCAGAGGCTGTGAGGACCTTGATATTGCGACTTCAATGCAATTGCCCGGTTAAGAGCTCTGAATGGCAACCGATGAAGAAGCTCGCCTTAATCGCAATCATCGTGATGGCTGGATGCGCTACAACGAGCGACTCGGATCCGAGGCTGGCGCAGTTGGAAAAAAAGAGAGTGGCAGTCGCCGAGAGCGAGAAACGGTGCATCGACGAAACGTTGGGCCGGAGCCGTGATAAGATGGCGGGCACAGCCGCAACTCCGGGCGCTTCCGTTGAATTGCAGGCACAGAGAGAAAACGACGAGCGCGATCGGGAAGTCTCGCAATGCCACGCCTCGGCGGACCAGGAAAACGCCGAGATCGCTGAGCAGGAGCGCAACGAGTATGAGAGTCAAGCGCAGCAAGAGCGCAATCGCGCCTCATTCTTTGCGATTCTTACAGCCTCCAGGCTGCACTGAGGTCTCATAAGTGCGATGCTGACTTCGGCAGTGTCATCGACAGTCACCCACGAGCAGGCGCGCCTGTCTCAAGCGAGGAGTATGAGGCCGCAGATTCTGCGCGATCTCGGCGGGATTGCCCTGCTCGCAATCGCGGCGCTGGCCGCTGGACTCCTGATGAACCGCTATTCCCAGGCGCCGCTTCCCATCGTCTACCAAACGCCGGAGCAGCGCTTCGATGCCGAGCTGACGACTCTGGTCGCGGCCCCACCGTCCGGTATCGCGCCTGCTGCAACTGTCGGACTTGAGAAATTCCGTTCAGCAGTCGATAGCAAAAGCGCGCTCATCCTTGATGCGCGGCCTTCCGTGTTCTTCGAGCAGGGACACGTGCCGGGGGCGATCAATCTGGCGCGCGATGACTTCGCGCACGACTATCGGCGTCTGACCGGCGTGCTGCAGGCCGCCCGCGACAAGCCGATCATCGTGTACTGCTCCGGCGGTGACTGTCATGACAGCCGCCTCGTCGCAAACGCGTTGCTGACCCTCGGCTTCAGCAACGTCAGCGTCTTCACAGGCGGGTGGGACGCATGGTCGGCGGAGGGGCTGCCGACATCGAGGGGTGCCTCACGATGATGCCTCTGGCCAATTCGCGTCGGAATTACATGGTGCTGGCGGTGAGCCTGGTTCTGGCGGCCGTTTTCATTTACGCGGGCATCGACAAGCTTCGGGACCCGCTGCAATTCGCGGACAGCATCGCCGCATTCGCAATCCTGCCAGCGGTGTTTATCAACCTGCTGGCGCTGGGTCTGCCGCCCTTCGAGATCGCATGCGGCCTCTTGCTGCTCGGGCCGCGGACCAGGCGCGTCGGAGCGCTCGCGGTCGCAGTCATCTCGGTAATGTTTTTCACGGCGTTGGCGTCCGCGCTGCTGCGAGGCCTCACGCTCGATTGCGGCTGCTTCGGGATTGGCGCCCCATCGCGACCGAGAATGTGGCTGGAGCTCGGGCTGGACGCGGTGTTGTTCTCGGGCGCGCTGTTCCTCTATTTGCCTTCGATAGCGCGCGTGCGGGCGCGGATTGAATGATGTGCGTTTAACTAGTAACCGATATATGAGTAAGGAAAATTTATATGAGTATTCATCGTAACCTCAGATCTCTCGGAATTACTCTTATCGTAATGTCGAGCTTGTTTGCGGCTGTCGGATGCCATAGCGGCTCGACCACGGACGGCGCTGCCAGTGTCCTCACCGACACCAAGCTCGTCGATCAGAATGGCAACACGGTTGAGCTCTCGTCGCTGAAGGGCAAGCCGCTGGTGGTGGATTTCATCTATACGTCGTGCCCGGGGCCATGCCTGATGGAGACCGCAAAGTTTGCGAACGTCGCGCTGCGGCTGGGCAACGATCTCGGTTCGAAGGTGACGCTCGTTTCGATCACCGTCGATCCCGAGCATGACGGTCCCAAGCAGTTGCTCGATTACTCGCGTCAGCAGGGGGCTGATGAGAAGGGATGGTATTTCCTGACTGGAGGTCCTGGGGACATCGATCGGGCGCTGGCGGGTTTCAAGCTCAGCCGACAAATCGAGCCGGACGGTTCGGTTGGCCACCTGGTCGACATGATGCTGGTCGGACCGGATGGGCGGCTGGTGCGCGAATACAACGGCCAGATTGTGAAGGCGCAGGACATCGTCGAAGACGTGAAGAAAACTCTGAACAACAGCTGAGGGATGCGGGATGAGGCGAGCGATAATTCTGGGCTCTTCGGCGGCGGCCATTTTGGCAGTGGGATATCTGTGGCCAGCGCTCGGCGGTTCAGCAGCGGCGAATGGCGGTGCGCGCGGAGCGATGTGCATCGGAGGTCATTGCTGCTGCGCGGGACGGGCGGACGCGGAGACCGTCGCGGCGGCGCAAGGGCGCGTGACACTCGATCCGAATCAGTTCGACGGGCCGGCAAAGCGGGCATACCAGGTTGCGGAGAAAAGCCCCGGTCTGTTGGCGCAACTGCATTGCTATTGCGGATGTGACCGGGTGTACGGCCATCAGAATCTGCTCGATTGTTATCGAGGCGACCACGGCTCGAAGTGCGAAATCTGCATGGGCGAGGCGCTGATGGCGGAGCAGTTGTGGGAGCAGGGCTCGCCGGTCGATCAGATCCGTGACGCGATTCGCAGGAATTACGCCGGGGAAAATTGATTCGGACCAGCGGGGCTATTTGCGGCGGCGGCTTTTTCAATCACAATCGCTTCGATGCCGTTGAATGCCGAAGCGCCGCCGCCGCTTGCTGAACGCCTGAAAGCGAAGACCGCGCACAAGGGCCGCATAATGATCGTGGCCGGCGAGGCGTCGGGCGATCTGCATGGCGGCGATTTGGCGCGGGAAATTCTCGCGCGCGATCCGTCGTGCGACCTGTTTGGAATTGCGGGCGAGAAGATGCGCGCGGCCGGGGTGCGCGCGATCGTCAAGACCGAGGACATCCACGGGCTCGGACTTTCGGAACTGGCTTCGACGATTGGGCGCACGATTGGCGCGTTTCGCCAGCTGCGCCGAATCATCAGGCGGGAGAAGCCGGAGCTGGTAATCCTGATTGACTACGCGGAGTTCAACCTGATTCTCTCCGGAACGGCCCGGCGCGCGGGCGTGCCGGTGCTCTACTACATTACGCCCCAGGTCTGGGCGTGGCGCCGCGGCCGAATCGATAAGCTGGTCGATCGCGCGGATCGGCTGGCGGTGGTGCTGCCGTTCGAGGCCGAGTTGTTCCATCGCGCCGGCGAGCGGGTTTCATTCGTCGGGCATCCGCTGCTCGATCGAGTCGCCACGGTCCGCGCCCGGGACGAAACGTTGAAGCGCCACGGATTCCCGCCGCGCGCCCGAATCATCTCGATCCTGCCGGGCAGCCGCCGCGCCGAAGTTCGCTACCTGCTGAATCCGATGGTCAAGGCGGCGCGGATCGTCGCGCGCGATCATGATCTTGGAATAGCGCTGGCGTTGGCGCCGACGCTGACAACGGCCGAACTAGTCGAGGTCGGGCGCGCGGACCTGGCGGGTATCCGGATTGTCGAAAGCGACACGTACAATATCGTCGCGGCGAGCGAACTCGCGCTGGTCGCGTCGGGGACCGCCACGCTGGAGACGGCGCTGCTCGGATGCCCCGAAGTCATCGCCTACAAAGTGTCGCCGCTTACCTATATCCTAGGGCGGATGCTCGTGACGGGTGTGGATTTTATCGGGATGCCGAATATCCTGGCGGGCCGCCAGATCGTGCCGGAACTGATCCAGGGCGACGTGACCGTGGAGAAGCTGGTGCGCGCGGCGGAGCCGCTGCTGAGCGACACGATACGCGCGGACACGGTGGCGGCGCTGAAGGGGTTGCGCGAGAAGCTCGGATCGCCGGGCGCAGCGGGACGCGTCGCGGCGATCGCGCTCGAGATGATCGCCTCCGGGATGACCGCATGAGGCTGCTTACGCCGCTGCAATGGCGACTGTTCGGCTATCTACGCCGATACATGTTCCCGTACCTGGTGCTGCTGGGCGTGGCGATGGGCGTGCTGTCGGCAGCCAGCGCCGGAATCCCGTTCATAATGAAGTTGGTGGTCGATCTCGTCACGCATCTGAAAGTGGGCAGTCAGCTCGATGCGCATGGCGCCTTGAAGCTGCGTGAGTACTCGCTAATGCTCGCGGGTTTGTTTCTGCTGCGCGCGATCGCCAATTTTTCCGACGACTACTTGAGCGCTTACATCGCCCAGAAGATTACCCTCGACATCCGGGCCGATCTCAACGAGAGCCTGCAACGGCAATCGCTGAGTTTTTTCAACCGCACGCCGACGGGCGTGATGGTTTCACGAATCATCAACGACGTCAGCCTGGTGGTGTTGAGTCTCAGCGCCGGCGTGTTCTCGATTTTCGGCGACGGTATGTCGCTGATCGCGTTGCTGGCGACGGCTTTCGTGCTGGACTGGCAGCTCGCGATCATCGCGTTCATCGGTTTTCCGATCATTGTTCTGCCGATCGCGAGTCTATCCAAGAAGGTTCGCCGCGAAACCAGGAATCAACAAAAGCAGCTGAGCGGCTTGCAATCGCTGCTGTTTGAAACTTTCCAGGGAAACCGCGTCGTGAAGGCGTTCGGGATGGAAGACTACGAGCGCATTCGCTTCAATCGGGAGCTCAAGCGGCTGTTCCGAATTTTCATGCGGGTGGCGCGGATCAAGGCGTTTACGGGACCGGTGATCGAGGCGATGGGCGCGATTGCGGTAGTCGGCGTGGTGTGGTGGGCGGTGGGATCGCTGGAAGCGGGCACGCGCACGCTGGGACAATTCGCGGGATTTTTTACGACCATGATCCTCGTCTATCGGCCCTTCAAGGCTCTCGGCAAGACCAACAACACTATTCAGCAGGGGCTGGCCGCGGCCGAACGCGTCTTCGAGATGATGGATCATCCGAGCGAGGTTCCGGACGATCCCAATGGAATCGAGCTGCGGCCGGGCCCGCACAGCGTCGCGTTTGAGCACGTCAGTTTCCGCTACGGCGACGAATGGATACTGCACGATATCAACCTGGAGATCGGCGTTGGCAAGGTCGTTGCGCTGGTCGGGATGAGCGGCGGCGGCAAATCCACGATGGCGGATTTGATTCCGCGCTTCTATGACGCGCAGCAAGGACGCGTCACGGTTGACGGAATCGACGTGCGCAAGCTGCGGCTCAAGTCGCTGCGCGCGGAAATCGGCCTGGTCACGCAAAGTACCTTTCTGTTCGACGACACGATTCGCGCCAATATCGCGTACGGCGGCAGCGACAAGCATCTCGAGCGAGTGATCGCGGCGGCCAAGCTCGCCAACGCGCATGAGTTCATCTCGCGGCTGCCCAACGGCTACGAGACGATGGTGGGCGAGTTGGGCGTGCGTATGTCGGGCGGCGAGCGGCAGCGAATCGCGATCGCGCGGGCGCTGGTCAAGGACGCGCCGATTTTGATCCTGGACGAGGCAACCTCGTCGCTGGATTCGGCGGCCGAACGGTCTGTGCAGGAAGCGCTCGATCATCTGATGGCAAACCGCACGACGCTGGTGATAGCGCATCGGCTGTCCACGGTGCGTCGGGCAGACCGGATCGTCGTCGTCGCGCACGGGCGGATAGTCGAAGATGGCACGCATGACGAATTGTTTGCGCGCGGGCGGGAGTACCGAAAGCTCTACGACCTGCAATTCATGTCGCCAGAAGATCTGGCCGGCAACGGCAGCCTCGTTAGCTGATAGCGGCGGGATTGTATATTCGACTCGCCAGGTGTGCGGATCGGCAAGGCTCCGATGTTAAGCGCGTTGTACAACTTGCTGTGGTATCCGGCGCTTCCGTTTGCGCTGATGGCCGCGCATCCGGCGAACATGCGGGACTATCGCGAACGGATGGGGCACGGCGATTTTCCCCAGAGCGCGGGCGCGCCACGAATCTGGGTTCATGCGGCCTCGGTCGGCGAGATCGAAGCGATTCGGCCGGTCGCCAACGGTCTGCTCGAACGATATCCGGGCGCGGTCATGACGATCACCGCGATGACGTCGGCGGGACGCGAGGCGGCCAGCCGTCGAATCCCGGGTGCGGCGGCGTGGATGCTTGCGCCGCTGGACAACCAGCGCGCGGTGCGATCCTTCCTGGAGCGCGTGCGGCCGAGCGTGGTGCTGATTACCGAGACTGAAATCTGGCCAAACTACTTCATTGAATCTGCGCGGGCGGGAGCGGCAATCGCGGTGGTCAACGGCCGGATGTCCGAGCGATCGTTGCGCCGATACCTGCGCGCGCGCGGCCTGTTCGAAGACGCGCTTGGCAAGGCAACCCTGATTCTGACGCAGAGCCACGAGGACGCGCGGCGTTACGAGCAGTTCGGTCTCGCGGCAAAGGTCGTCGTCACCGGCAACACCAAAATCGAAGCGGAGCAGGCCGATCCGGCGAATGAAGAACCGATTCGTCCCGCGCTGCTGGCGTTCGCACCCGGTCGGAAAATATTGATCGCGGGATCGACGGCAGCTGGAGAGGACGCGGTGATCGCGGGCGCCTACCGTGAACTGCGCAAGGAGTTTCCCAGGCTTGCGCTGGTGATCGCGCCGCGGCATCTCGAGCGCACGCCGGAAGTCGAAAACGCGCTGCGCGCGGCCGCGCTGGACTACGTAAGAGCGTCTCGACTCGACTCATCGAACGTGGCGCGCGACGCGGACGTTTTGATCCTCGACACCATGGGCGAGCTGCGCAGTTTTTATCGTCGCGGATCGATCGCGTTTGTCGGCGGCAGCCTCGTACCCGGACGCGGCGGGCAGAATCCGGCCGAGCCCGCGTTGGTCGCTGTCCCGGTCCTGATCGGTCCGTATCATGAGAACCAGCAGCAGATAGTGTCGTCGCTGGTCAGTTCGGGCGGCGCGCGAATCGTCAGAGTCACGCGTGACATCGTCAGCGAAACTTCGAAGTGGCTCGGCGACGATGCCGCCCGGCAACGATCGGGCGCAAGCGCGCGCGCGTCGGTGAGCAGAGGGTCGGGCGGCGCGCGGTCCGTCTTGAAGCAGCTCGAAGGGCTCATTAGTCTCGGCTGACCGATGCCCCCCAGCGAGCCGCGTCCGAATCGTCCACGCATCGAGCGATTGTGGCAGCGAGATCTTCCCGTTCGCCTGCTGCCGGCGTGGGTTGGACTCGCGGCCGCGTCGGGACTCTACCGCATCGGCGTGGGCGTGCGTCACTTCTACTGGCGGATGATGAAACGACGGTCGCCGATTCTGACTGTGAGCGTGGGCAACCTGACCGTCGGTGGAACCGGCAAGACGCCGTTCACGATATTTCTCGCCAGGCGCTTGCAGAGCCGCGGCCTGCGCGTCGGAATCGTGAGCCGGGGCTACCAACGCGCGCGATCCACGGCACGGGCCGAGCTGGTGGCTGACTGCGGCAAATTGAAAATCTCACCGGAGGATGCGGGCGACGAACCTGCGATGATGGCGAAGTGCTTTAGCGGGCCGATCGCGGTTGCGCGGCGGCGCCTCGACGGCATCGAACTGCTCAGCAAGCTCGGTCCGCTCGACGCGGTGATCCTGGACGACGGATTTCAGCACGAGCGGTTAAATCGCGATGTGGATCTCGTGCTGGTGAGCAACGAGCGAGGCTTTGGCAATGGCTGGATGACCCCGGCCGGGCCGATGCGTGAGCCGATCCGCGCCGTGGGCCGCGCCGACGCGATCATTGTAATGAACTCCGGAATTGGCGCGTCGGCAATTCGACCCTCGCAGATGAAGAAGCTAACCGCGCGCAAGCTGCTTCATGCGTCGGTGCGGCCGCGCGCGTTCATCGTCACCGAAAATGGGGTGTGGCGTGAAACCCCGCTGGGACTGGGCGGAAGACGCGTGCTGGCGGTAAGCGGCCTGGCGGATTCGGGCGGATTCTACGCAATGCTGCACGAACTCGAAGCGGACCTGGTCGGCGTTTTCGAATATCCGGACCATCACGCCTACACGCCCGCTGACTGGCAGGCTATGATGAATGCGATGCGCGACGCCGACCTGGTCGTCACGACCGAGAAGGACCTGGTCAAACTGGAGCGGTTTCCGTTCCCGCGCGATTCGCTGTACGCTCTGAGGCTCGAAGTGACGATGGAAGCGGCCGATGCGCGCGCGCTCGACGAGTTGATACTGGGACGCATGACGGCTGCAGCGACGGCGGCGGATGCATAGCAGAGGCAATAAAGTGCTGGGAGGATTTCGGCGATGGCGCTGAGTCAGGAATTGCTCGACATCCTGGCGTGCCCGAAATGCAAGGGCGACCTGCATCTCAACGACAATCGGGACGGCCTGGTCTGCGCAGCTTGCAAACTCGAGTATCCGGTGCGCGATGACATCCCAATCATGCTGATCGAGGAAGCCAAGCCGATCGCGTGACTTCGCCGCGGCGCGCGGCCAGTCTGCCTTCCGCGATGAACATGACCGACTCCCCGCGCGCCCGCCAGTTCGCCTGGCTCGCGATGGGCGCCTACCTCGTCGGGCTGGGCATCTCGGCAACGCTGCGCTCGCAAGGCGACTTCAACGTTTACTACCGTGCTGGAAGTCGCGTACTGCACGGTCTCGCGATCTATCCGCCAGACGACGCGGATCGTTTCCTATATGCTCCAATCTTTGCGGTCGGGTTCGCACCGCTCGCCGGGCTGCCACAACATCTGGCCCAGTTTGTTTTCTTTGCGCTCAACGCATTTTCGCTGATCGAGTTGATTATCGGCGCGGGCGTGATTTTGTTCGGCCGTAAACAGCGATTGCCGGCTGCACTGGTCGTCGTTCCCGTGCTGCTGTCATTTCGCTTCATCAACAACAACATCGAGCACGGCCAGATAAATCTCCCGACGCTTGCGCTTATCGTGTGGGCGATCATTTATGCCGGCGAATCTCACGAAGGGTGGGCGGGCCTGATGCTGGCGGCGGCGATACTGATCAAGCCGTTTGCGATACTCGCGGCGCTTCATCTTGCGATTCGCCGGCACTTCGGCGCGCTCGGATGGGCTCTGGCAGCGGCCATCGCGCTGCTGGTAGTGCCAATCGTGATCTTCGGACCGCGCGGATGGATCGATCAGACCAGCGCTTACGCGAACGCGATCATTTCGATGACGAATCGATATCGCACGATGCTCACGAACCAATCGGCGGTGTCGGCTGTCGCGCGCCTGATGAGTCTTCGCAGCGGTGCCGACGCGGAAACGTCGGCGGCTGCCACTCTGGCCGGAATGGGCATCGAAATAGTTCTCGTCACGGCAGTGTCGCTCTGGGACTGGCTGAGCGAGGAGAGCGGAAATTTTACGAGCCACCTCGCGCTATGCGGCTTGTTCTGCCTGATGCCCTCGTTCGCGCCGATTTCGTGGAAGAGTTACTACGCCGCGCTGCTCGTGCCGTACATGGCTCTGACTGCGACGCTGTGGACGGATCGTGCCGCCGGTGAGAGCGCGCCGATTGCTGCGTGGACGCTGTTTGCACTTTCCGTGGGGCTTAATCTCGCGACGGGGAATTATTTGAACCGCGTAGCCCTCTTCTACTCGGCGCATTTCCTTTCGTCGCTGCTCGCGCTGGCCGCCGTATTTACGTTGTGGCTCCGAAGCGGGGTCGCGCTGCGCAGACCGCACCTGGGCGAGGCAGCCCGGGCGTGAGACCGCCATCGCAAATGAAGTGGCGCTCCGACCCGAGCTTCTCGGCGTTCAAGATCGGACGTCGGGAGCTCCTGATTCATCGCGATATCGCGCCCCAGGCTGCGCAAATCGTGCAGCAGTTGGGCGCGCTGACATCCGCCCGGCAAGCCGGCGCCGGAAATCGCCAGAGCGCATTTCGGATGAAGCTCGACGGCGGGCCGGAGCTGTTCGCGCGCCGCGGGCGGCGTGGCGGAATGATCGGATCGATCCTCAGCGACGTCTATCTAGGCATGACGCCCCGCCCGTTGACTGAACTCGCGCTGACAGTTGAAGCGTTAAGGCGCGAAATTCCGGTCGCCGAGCCTATGGGTGCGATGGTCGAATGGATCGGTCCCGCGCTGTATCGGGGTTTTTTTCTGACTCGCGCGGTGAGCGGAATGACGCTCTGGGAACTCGTCAAGACCGACGACGACCCGCACGTTCGTCTTCACGTTCTCGAGCAGGCGCGCGCCGCGATCGACACGATGCACAGCAAGGGGCTATTTCACGCCGATCTCAATCTGCACAACCTGCTGGTGACGCGGGCGCGCGACAGTTTCACGGTGATCATTCTCGACCTCGACAAGTCGCGGCTCTACGACGCGCCGCTGTCGGCAGCGATGCGCCGGGCGAACGCCGCGCGCCTGATGCGGTCGGCGCGCAAGCTCGACCCCTCCGGGCAATTTCTCGACGCGGCCGCGCTGGCGATCCTAAACCTGGAGTGACAGCCGCTCTTCTCGCGCTGACTTTCCTCGCGAATCTTCGCGATATCGGTGAGCGCCCATCCTCCACGCCGGTTTGACAGCGACGTTTAAACATTGTAGATACAAATCTATGCAAACGATTTCAAAGTGGGGTAATAGCCTCGCGGTGCGTATCCCTGCCGCCCTCGCGGAACTGGCCGGGCTTGAAGAAGGCACCGTGGTCGACCTGAAGGTCCGGGCCGGCCGGTTGATGGTAATTCCGGCGCGATCGCTCAGATACGATTTGCATCGGCTCGTCGGCCAAATTACCCGGAAGAACCGCCACCGACAGGTTGATTGGGGCAAGACGGTTGGCAAGGAAACCTGGTAATCAGCCACGGTGCGATACGTTCCAGAACGCGGCGATTTTGTCGACCTGGACTTCGATCCCGCACTGGGACGCGAGCAGGCCGGCGCACGCCCAGCGCTGGTACTGACCGAGGTCGCGTTCAACACAAAGACGGATCTGGCGGTGGTGTGCCCGATAACGACTAAAATTAAGGGTTATCCCTTTGAGGTCGTGATTCCGGCCGGGTTGCCGGTCAATGGTGCGATCCTGGTTGATCAATTGAAAACCGTCGATTGGAAGAGCCGCACGGTAAGATATCTCGGAAAATGTCCGAAGAATGCTGTTGCCGAAGTGGCAGCCAAACTTCGGGCGCTGCTCGGCCTGTAATCAAATAGCCCGGTTCAGATAGCGCTGTTGATTCTGAATCCGGGTGATTTAGGAATTTACGCGCGCTTGAGTGCGATCGCGTCGATCTCGATTCGTGCGTTGCGCGGCAGCGCCGCTACCTGTACGGTCGAGCGCGCCGGATACGGCGGAACGAAATGTTCTCCGTACGCGCGATTCACGATTTCAAACTCGGCGAGGTCGACCATGAAGATCGTGGTCTTGACGACGTCGACGAAATCCAGACCCGCGCCGGCGAGCACCTCGCCAAGGTTCTGGAGCAGGCGCCGAGTCTCGAACTCGATCCCGCCTTCGACCAGCGCGCCCGACGACGGGTCGAGCGCGATCTGTCCCGAGCAGAAGACGAGCCCGTTCTGCTCGACGGCCTGCGAATACGGACCGATCGCGGCCGGCGCTTGCCTGCTGTGAATCGAGGTTTTCATTTTGGATTCCCGCCCGGAGTCGTCGCGCGCCGATCGAGCTCAATAGCGACTGCCGTTTTGCTGGCCGAGGCGCGACACGCGCATCACGCCGTCGATCGCGCCGATCGAGTTCATCAAGTTGTTCAGCTGGCGGGCGCTGGTCACGCTGACCTCGAAGACCGCCAGCGCGCGCCCGTCGGCGCCGTGAGTCTTTACTTCGGCGGTCGATATATTCACGCCCGCCGACGCGATCGCTTTGGTCATCGCGGCGAGCAGGCCCGGCTGATCGGCGCATAACACTTCGAGCCGAATCGGCCGCGGCGCTTCTTCGCCGTCCTTCCACACTACCGGCACACGCCGTTGCGGATCGGTGTTGAGCGCATGCGGGCATCCCGCGACGTGCACCGTAACGCCGCGCCCGCGCGTGATGAAGCCCGTGATAGCCTCGCCCGGCAGCGGATTGCAGCATCGCGCGAATCGCACGAGCATGTCGCCGACGCCAGAGACCACGACCGCGCCGCTGGCGGATTTGCGCGCTTCCTTCGCGGCCCGTTCTCTTTGCGCCGGCCCCAGCGGCGTAGGCGTTTTCTCGGGACGGTAGAGTTTCAGTTCGTCGGGCGTCAGCAGTTTCGCCAACAACTGGGCGGGCGTGATTATTCCGTAGCCGACCGCCGCGAGCAGTCCATCGACGTCGCGCTGCGAGAACTCCCCGAGAACTCTCTCGAGACGTTTGCCCGACCTGAGCTGCGTGACGCTGAGCTTGACGGGTTCGAGCTCGCGATCGATCAGCGATATCCCCAGGTCGCGCGAACGCTCGGCTTGTTGATTCCGCAGCCATTGACGGATGCGCGATTTCGCACGCGCGGTAGCCGCGTAGTTCGTCCAATCCTTGCCCGGCACCTGCTTGTCTGACGTGAGCACCTCGACTGTATCGCCCGATCGAAGCCGGTAGCGCAGCGGCACCATCCGGCCGTTTACGCGCGCGCCCGCGAGATGGTTGCCGACCTGGGAGTGGATTCGGTACGCGAAGTCGATCACCGTCGAGCCGAGCGGAAAATCGAAGACGTCACCCTTGGGCGTGAAGACGAAAACTTCCTCAGGAAACAGATCGTCCTTGACGGTGGAGAGAAATTCCTGGGGGTCTTTGAGATTCTGCTGCCATTCGATCAGCCGCCGCAGCCATGCAAACCGCTCGGTATCCTTGAGCTCCTTGGAGTTGCCGTCCTTGTAGCTCCAGTGCGCCGCGATTCCTTCCTCGGCCACCTTGTGCATCTCGCGCGTGCGAATCTGCACTTCCATCCGCTGGCCGCGCGGACCGATCACGGTGGTGTGCAGCGACTGGTACATGTTCGCTTTCGGCAGGGCGATGTAATCCTTGAAACGGCCCGGCACCGGCTTCCAGTTGGCGTGCACGACGCCCAGCGCCTCGTAACACTCGCGCACCGTGTCCACGATGATGCGGAACGCAACGAGGTCGTAGATCTCTTCGAAGCTGAGCCCCAGCTCCTGCATCTTCGAGTGAATCGAATAGAAGTGCTTCGGTCTGCCCGTGACCTCGGCCGTCACCCCGCTGTCGGACATGCGGCGCGAAAGGATCTCGATGACGTTGGCGATGTACTCCTCGCGCTCTTTGCGCTTGGCCGCGACGAACGCCTTCAGCGATTGGTACGCCGCGGCGTTCAGATAGCGAAACGACAGATCCTCGAGCTCCGACTTGAGCCAGTAGATGCCGAGGCGATGTGCGATCGGCGCGTAAATTTCCATCGTCTCACGCGCGATTTCCTGCTGCCGGTCGGCGGCCAGATGGTCGAGCGTGCGCATGTTGTGCAGGCGGTCGGCGAGCTTGATCAGCACGACCCGGATGTCGTTCGCCATCGCGATGATCATCTTGCGGAAATTCTCGGCCTGCTTCTCCTCGCGGCTCTGGAACGTGATCTTCGAGACCTTGGTCACACCATCGACCAGCTGCGCGACCTCGGGGCCGAAATCCGCCTGCACCTCCGCCAGCGACGCGTGCGTATCCTCGACGACGTCGTGCAGCAGGCCGGTGACGATCGATGGCACGTCGAGTTTGAGCTGCGCGATGATCATCGCGACGTTCAGCGGATGCGTTACATAGGGCTCGCCCGATTCGCGCTTCTGGTCGAGATGCATCCGCGCCGAGTAGTCGTACGCGCGCCGGATCAACCCAACGTCGGCCTGGGGGTTGTAGGCCTGCACCCGCCCGATGAGGCCGGCCAGCTGGTCGGGATCGCTGCTTTGCGCTAGCTGTTCCACGGCGCGAATTCGCCGCGCAGGCGGCCGACCTTGAGCCGCTCTGCGTTTACGATCGTCTCGAGCCGCGCGACGGATTCATGAACCTCGGCGTTGACGATCAGGTAGTCGTACTCGGGATAGGCCTCGGCCTCCTCGCGCGCTTTGTCAAGCCGGTGCTGGATTTTCGATTCTTCCTCGGTGGCGCGCCCGCGCAGACGCTCCTCAAGTTCGGCGAAGGTCGGCGGCAGAACAAAGATGCCAACCGCATCGTGCGGATACTTCGTGCGAATCTGCCGCGCGCCCTGGATGTCGATGTCGAGCAGGATGTCGCGGCCCGCTGCGATCGCGGCGTCGAGCGGCGCTCGCGGCGTGCCGTACGAGGATTCGAACACACGCGCCCACTCGGCAAGTTCGCCGGATGATTGCCTGCGTTTGAACTCCTCTTCGCTCACGAAGCTGTAGTCGATTCCGTCCGCCTCGCCCCCTCGGGGCGCACGCGTTGTCAAAGACACCGAAAACTCCAGGCCCGCAATCGCGTTGAGCGCCGCGCGATAAATCGTAGTCTTGCCGGCCCCCGAAGGCGCCGAAAGGATGAAGATTATACCGCGCCTCGGCGGCAAAGAATCGTCTGATTTCAAGCGTATAGAACCATCAACCGGCTGCAAAGGCCCTGATACTGTATCCTATTCGACGTTCTGGACCTGCTCGCGCATCTTTTCCGCTTCCGCCTTAACTTCAACCGTTACTTGAGATAATGCCGCGTTCTGCGACTTCGAACCCATCGTGTTTACTTCGCGATTTATCTCCTGCAGCAGAAATTCAATCGATTTCCCGACTTGACCCTTGCGCTTGAGGATCGCCTTGAGACCGTCAAGATGCGTGCGCAGACGCGTGATCTCTTCGCTGATATCGCCGTGCTGCGAAGCGGACGACGCCTCCTCATACAGGCGCTTCTCGTTGATCGGCATCTCCGCCATCAGCTCGCGAATGCGCTTGTGAAAATTGTCCAGAATTTCTGCGCGCGTCTGCTCAGCCAGCCGTTCAATCTTCGGCACCGCCGCTTCGATATTGTGAACCCGCACCGCAAAATCGTTGTGCAGGCTGCGGCCTTCGCGCACGCGCTCGGCGTCGAGTTGTTTCAACGCGCGAAGCAACGCTTTCTGGCCGAGCGTGAATGCCGCACGCGAGTCTTGCTCTTCCTCGACCACGTGAAAAATCTCTGGCCGATTCAGGATCGATCCAATTTCCGGATTGCCGTTGAGATGAAGCTGCTTGCCGAGACGGCGCAGTTCCGCGACGTACAGATTCGCCAGCCGGTCGTTCACCTCGAGCCGCACCGGCGGCGGCTTCAGCGCAACCGACTTGATGAAAATCTCGACCCGCCCGCGCGCCACCACACTTTGCACCGTCTTGCGGATCTCCGCTTCGTGCTCGCCCCATCCGCGCGGCACCACCATCTTGAGTTCGAAGAATCGCTGGTTGAGCGCCCGCACTTCGGCAACCACGCGAGTGCCGTCATGCTCGGCGATAGCCCTGCCGAACCCGGTCATGCTCTTCATGCGATTTCGCCCCTTTCTGCCCGCGTGTTTTTCAAACACGCGCGATAGAGCGCCAGCGTCCGTATCGCCATCCTCTCCATCGAGTAATTTTCGACGACGCGCGCGCGCGCCGCCGCGCCCATCCGCGATCCGAGCTCCGCCGCTTCCGCCAGCCGGACAATCGCCGACGCAATTGCTTCAGGATTCGCCGGCGGCACGATGATTCCGGTGCGCTCGTGTTCGACCGCTTCGCGAAGGCCTCCAACGTCGCTCGCAATTACAGGAAGCGCGCTCGCCATGGCTTCCAGAGCAGCCACGCCGAGCCCTTCCTTCAGCGAGGGCATCGCTAAAACGTCCGACGCCCACAGCACTTCGCACGGGTCGTCGATTCTGCCGGTCAGCATGACGCGCCCGGCGCATCCGGCTTTTGCGATTTCGCGTTCGAGTTCTCCGCGAATCGATCCGTGGCCTGCGATAACGCATTTCACATTGAGAGACCCCGCGTTTGCCACGAGCAGTCCGATCGCTTCGATAAGATAGCGATGGCCTTTGCGCGGCTCGAGCGCGCCAAGCGCCGAGATCACGAACTCGCCTTCCGAAATTCCGAGCGCGCCGCGCGCGCCGGCGCGTTCCTCCGGCGTCGGCGGGCGGAAGCGTTCGCAATCCACCCCGCTCGGCACAACGGTCGTGCGCCGGCGCTCGACGCCGGCGGCCGCGAGCGAATCGGCGACGCCAGCGGATATCGCGATCACGCCATGCACCGCGCGATTGTACAGGTATGGCGCGAAAACGCGATTGGGCCTGTAGTCCATCCGACGCGTAACCACCAGCGCGCGCGCGAAGCCGCGCGCAAACGGCGCCATCGAATGCGCGCGCGAGGTGTGGAAGTGAACCATGTCGTAGCGTTCGCCTTTGAGAATCGCGCGCAGCCGGACGCCCGCTGCCAAGTCCACCGCGTTGCGGATTCGCAGCGGATGACATCTGATGCCCGCGGCGACGGCCCGCTCCCAGAGCCGTCCCGCGGGATCGCAAATCAGCTCTGCGCGATGCCCGCCAGCGGCCAGCGCCATCGTCAGTCCCAGCACCTGCGTCTCGCCCCCGGCGAAGCCGAGTTCCGGATCGACGCCCGCGATGCTCAGCGGCGGGGCGGGCATCGCGTTGCTGTCGGCGGGCACTGGGATCGCGTCGTCATGTTGCACTGTCTGCGACATATCACCGTTTGCACGCATCAATCGAAAAATCTGTAATACAAAACCGCGCACACCGCGGTCAGCGCATCGCGAATGCCGATCTTCTTGCCCTCATCGTAGGTCCGCCCCGAGTACGACACCGGCACCTCGTAGATTCGCCATCGCGCGCGCGCCGCCTTGGCGGTTATCTCGGGCTCGAAGGTGAAGCGGTTGGCGCTGAGCTTGAGCGTCATCAGTTTCTCGCGCAGGAAGCCCTTCATCCCGGTCTCCATGTCGGTCAGATTGAGATCGCTTACCATGTCGGAGAGCAGCGTCACCGCGCGATTCGCCACGTAATGCCAGAAGAACATGACGCGATGCGGCCCGGAGAGGAAGCGCGAGCCGTAAACCATGTCGGCCCGGCCGTCGATCAGCGGCCCAATCATCGCGGCGTAGTCGCGCGGATCGTATTCAAGGTCGGCGTCCTGCACGAACACGTAAGGATTTTTTGCCGCCGCGAAGCCCAGCCGCAGCGCGGCGCCTTTGCCGTGATTGACGGCGTGAAAAAAACATTGCACGTTCGGATGGCTGAACTCGCGCAGATACTTCGCGGTGCCGTCGGTCGAAGCGTCATCGACCACGATTACCTCGGGGTCGAAGCCGCAATCCAGCACGCGCTCGATCACGCGGCCGATAGTTGCGGCTTCGTTGTACACCGGGATCACCACGGAAATTTTGGTCCGCTCGGCCATCAGCTTCCGCTCGCATCCCGATGCCGCCCGAACGACGCGCGCGGGTCTGCGCCCGCGCCGCTGCGATCGTGCGCTATCCTCGCCAGCAGCATCGCTGCGACGCGCCGCCGCTCCGTCCGCCGGCGCCGCGCGGAAAACCCTGCCGCGTAGCCGCACCACACGCGCATCCTGTCGGTGTTCGTGACCCCGGCCAGATCGAGATGCCCCAGTTGAACGAGATTGCGCATGCGCGGCCGCGCGAAGCGGCTCAGAATCGTGCGCCGCGTCCGTTCATGATCGATGAAAACGAACTGCGGCGGCTCGAGTCCGGCGACGAAGACGTTGTACGGCGTCAGGTCGCCGTGGATATATCCGGCGCGATGCAGGCGTGCGATCTCTGCGCCGAGCGCCCGCAAAACTGCGCGCCTCGACGCGAGCTTCGCCAGCTTCAAGTGACGCACAACACTGACTCCGTCGACGCGTGAGGTCACTATGATCTCGCGGCCGCCACCTTGCTCGACGCCGAGCAGCAAAATCTCCGGGACTCCCACGGCGTCGGCCCGCAGACGCTCCAATATCGATGCGACGTGCGCGGCGCGCCTGCGCTTGAACATCCACCGGATCCGATTCAAGCCGCGAATCGGGTCGAGCACTTTGAGATACGCGTCCGGACCCCCGACACGATCGAAATGCTCGAGCCACGTCTCGGCGTGGCGCGAACGGCGTACGCGAGTTGCCAACGTGCCGTCGATCGCCCCGAACGCGGAATCGATCAGGCTCTCGCGAAACTCCTGTGAAAATCGCGCGTCGTAGGCCGGGATCAGGAAACTCCACCCGCCGCGCGTCAACGGCACTCCGTCAAAGCCAGCCATCCACCAGCTCATCTCGCCGCTCCGACTCGAGGCATCGCAAGCGCGCGTCCAATGGTCAGGCTAACTTCTTCGGGAGATATTCGCCGCATGCATTCGCGCCCGATCGGGCATTGACGAAGATAGCAGGGATGGCACGGGATCGCGCCGCTCACTGCGAGCTCGGCGAAGCCCCACGGCGCGGAGCGCTCTGCAGCCGTGGCGCCCCACAGCGATACTACGGGGCATCCCACCGCCGCCGCGATATGCATCGGGCCGCTGTCGGGCCCGAACGCGGCGGCGCATTCGGCAAAGATCGCAATCAGATCGCGCAGTGAAGTGCGTCCCGCCAGGTTGAGCGCGGCGACACCGTCCAAATGGCGCATAACTTCGCCGGCCAGTTCGGTCTCGTCCGGACCGCCGAGCAACACCGGGAACAGCGCGGCGCTCTCGCCTTCCGGGCGCGCGACGCTCCGAATCACCGCGGCCGTCGATTCGGGAAAGTAGATGCGGCTCGGCCACGACGAGCCAAGAATCGCGGCCAGCATCGGCCGCGGCGCGTCGCGCAGCATCTCGAGTGCGCGGGCGCGTTCCTCGTCGGTCGCGGCCAGTCCAAATTCGATCGGAGACGGCGCGATGCCGAGCGCGTCGCCGAACGCCTGATACTGCAACAGCTTCAGGCGCATGTTCGGCTGCGGCGCGATCCTGCGGTTCGAAAAAAGATAGTTGAACTCCTTGGTGTTGGGCGCGGCAAACCCAAAGCGGTCGCGGGCGCCCGAGATCAACGAGGTGAAACCGCTCTTGAGATGACGCTGAAGATCTATGACCAGCTCGAAATGCCCTTTGCGAACTCGTCGCAGAAACGGAACGAACGTCCACGGCGCGTGCGCGCGATCGTACTCGATGATTTCGTCGAGCCAGCGATGATGCTCCAAGACAGCCTTCGACTTGGGTTCCACCGCCCACGCGATGTGCGCTTCAGGCCACGCGTTGCGAATTCGCCCGAGCAATGGCATCGCGCGAACCACGTCGCCGATCGCGCCGAGCAGCACGATCAGCACCCGACGCGGCGGCGGCGCGATTTGCGGGGCGATGGCTTCAGGTGGGCACATTATGACACTGGTCGAGGCCGGCTTCTGCTCCAACGCTCGATGATAACGACGCGGACCGGCGCCGCAAAGAGCGTGCGCGCAATTGTTCGCCCCAAGGGCATCCGCGTATAAGAGGCGCTGAGATGGCGGAGATTATCCTCATTTGACGGACGAACAGGCCCGCTCGGGCAATCTCATCGGGCCAATCACGCTTGCGCTGCTGATCGTGTTCGGATTGCTCGCGATCCACGGCATCGAGCCTCCACCCGCCGTCAACGAGCATGCGCCCGCAACCGAATTCTCCGCGGCGCGCGCGATGCGCGACGTGCGGGAGATCGCGAAGGAACCGCACCAGCTCGGCTCAGCCGAAAACGATCGCGTGCGCGAGTACCTCGTCGGGCGGCTGCGAGAACTCGGCGCGAATCCCGAAATTCAGACCGCGCGCGTCGCGCGGCACGTTCCATTTGCGCCGGATACGTGGGCCGTGGTGAACAACCTCGTCGCGAAAATGCCCGGCACGCAGCCGACCGGCGCGGTGCTGATGGTCGCGCACTACGATTCTGTCCCCAGTGGCCCTGGCGCGGGCGACGACGCCACGTCTGTCGCCGCGATCCTCGAGACGCTGCGCGCACTCAAGGCCAGCGCGAGCCCGCTGCGCAACGACTTGATCGTTCTGTTCACCGATGGCGAGGAGCTCGGACTGCTCGGTGCGAAGGGATTTGTCGAAACGTACCCGGCGCTCCGCAACATCAAGGTCGTGCTGAACTTCGAGATGCGCGGCGACGAAGGTCAGTCGATGATGTTCCAGACCAGCGCGCGCAACGCGTGGCTCATCGATCAGCTCGCGGCTGCGGCGCCATTTCCTTACGCGACCTCGGCGGCGGCAGCAGTGTACAAGCGGTTGCCGAATGATACCGACCTGACGGTTTTTCTCGATGCCGGTATGGCCGGGATGAACTTCGCGGCGGCCGGCGGAATCACGCGATATCACAGCGCGCTCGACAACGCCGGCTTGCTCGATTTGCGCACGCTGCAGCATCAGGGGTCCTACGCGCTCTCGATGGCGCGGCAGCTGGGCTCGATTGACTTGAATGCTCCTTCAACCGGCGACGCAGTCTTTTTCGTTGTCGGCGGTAAGTTGATTCACTACCCGACTTGGCTGGCGATTCCGCTTGCGATTGCGGTGGCAATGCTGGTTCTCGGCCCGGTCTGGAGCGGAATCCGCGACGGACGATTCAGCCTCGGCGGTGTCGCCGCGGGAGTCGCGATTTATGCGGGAGCAATCGCAGTCTCGGTCGCCTTGGCGCGCGGGGTGTGGTGGCTGATGGCGGCGCTGGCAGGCTGGCGAATGCTGCCGGTCGGCACGACCTACGGCGGCTTCTACTATTCGGTCGCGGCTGACGCTCTGATCTTGGGCACCTTGTGGGCGTCGTACGCGCTGGTCGATCGACCGATTCGTTTGCAAAACCTCGGCGCGGGCGCGCTCGTGATTTGGACAGTCATAATGCTCGCGTCAAGCATCGCGATGCCCGGCAGCAGCTACATCTTCACGTGTCCGCTGTTGTTCGCGACGCTCGCGCTGAGCTATAGCCCACGCGCGGCCGAAGATCATTCCACGATTCGCCGCGCGGTGCTCACGTTAGTCGCGTTGGCGCCGGCCACCGTGATGCTGGCGCCGTTATTCGCGGTGAGCGCGGACGGAACGATGTTGTTCCTCGTGTTTTGTGGGATGACCGACGTTATGCTGTTCGGCTTGTTCATCCCGTACATCGATTTTCTTGCCGGCGGACGGCGATGGATCGTGCCCGGCCTGCTGGGATTGCTCGCGCTCACCATGATCGTCAAAGGCAACGCGGCCAGTAACTTTGACGCGGTTCGCCCGCATCCCGACAGTATCTTTTATTTTCTCGACACCGATCGCGGTCGTGCGCGATGGGTGAGCCTGGACTCACGCCCGGACAGTTTCACCGCGCAATTTTTCCAGCACCACGTGCGCGGCGGATGGTTGCCGAAGCTCGCCGGGCTCGCAACCAGAGACACGCCGGAGCGCAATCTCGCAAACATCTCACGCGACTTTGCGTATCTGAATCGCGGTCGAACGACCGAGGGCGACGCCCCGCTTTTCAAAGCCGCGCCTCCGGAGCTCAAGGTGCTCGACGATTCGACGATTGCAGGCGAGCGTGTGGTGAAGATGCACGTCGCGTCCGCGCGCGGAGCTTCGATCGTGTGGATGTCAGTGCCGGTGGGCGTGACGGTGCTCGGCAGCTCGATCGACGGCAAGTCGGCTGGCGATCGCGTCACCGACGGCTGGACGGGATGGTACTGGCGCGCGCCGGCAAGCGGATTCGACCTGGCACTCGAGCTCGCGACGCCCGGGCCGTTCATCGTGACGGTTATCGATCAGACCGATGGCTTGCCGGATACGCCGGAATTCAAAATTGAGCCGCGCCCGGCGGAAGTGATGCCCGCGCCGTTTCTGTTTTTCGATTCGGCAACGCTGGTCAGGAAGACGTTTGCAATTGGCGGCGAGCAGATGACCCGACGCTGACGGCGGATTGTGCGCGTCAGCGGTCGCACTCTCCGCCGATCATGTTGATCATGCCGAAGGTCGTGATGATGTCCGGGATCATGCGCCCGATCAGCATCTTGTTGAGCGCGCCCATGCCGAGAAAACACGGCGGCCGCACGCGAACGCGATATGGCCGGCCGCTGCCGTCGCTCACGATGTAAAATCCCAGCTCGCCGTTGGCGCCCTCGACGGCCTGGTAAACCTCGCCGGCGGGCACGTGGATGCCCTCCATGATCAGCTTGAAGTGGTTCATCAGGCCTTCGATCGAGTTGTACACCTTCTCCTTGTCCGGCAGGACGACCTTGGGATCGGTGATCGTGACGGGACCTCCGGGAAGCGCCGCGAGCGCCTGCTCGATGATTCGCTTGGACTGATACATCTCCTGGAAGCGCACGTTGTAACGGTCGTAGTTGTCGCCGCGGTCTCCCGTCGGCACTTCGAACTCCATCCGGTCGTACACCAGGTAAGGATGCGCTTTGCGCACGTCGTAGGAGACGCCGGCCGCGCGCAGCAGCGGACCGCTCAGGCCGTACGAGATTGCCTCTTCCTTCGCCAAGTTGCCGACTCCAGCCATCCGGTCGATGAATACGCGATTGCGCGAGAGCAGCTTGTCGCAGTCGCTGAGAACCTGGTCGAGCCGCGCGAATGAAGCCTTCATCCGATCCGTGAAGTCCGCAGGCAGGTCATGCGTCATGCCGCCGACGCGGCACCAGGTCACGGTGAGCCGCGCGCCGGTCACCGCCTCGATCAAGTCGTAGAGAAACTCGCGCGCCTCCAGCATGTAGAACGCGACGGTGGTCGCGCCGACTTCGCTCGACGCCATCCCCAGGCACGTCAGGTGGTCGGCGATGCGCGCAACTTCGCTCATGATCAGGCGCACGTACTTGCATCGCTCGGTCGTGTCGATGCCGAGCAGGCGCTCGACGGCGAGCGCAAAACCGACGTTGTTGATGCACGGCGACGCGTAGTTGAGCCGGTCGGTGTAGGGAAAGCATTGCGTCCAGGTCCCCTGCTCGCACATCTTTTCGAAGCCGCGATGCAGGAAGCCGACCTCGACGTCGCAATCGACGATCCGCTCGCCGTCGAGCTTTAGGTTGAACTTGATGGTGCCGTGGGACGCGGGATGCGACGGACCCATCTGCAGTTCCATGATCTCGTCGGAGGGATCCGACGGTACGATTTTGTCTTTCCAGCGCGCCGGTAGTGACATTGTTTGTCTCGGGTCGCGTCTTCAGCGCGAGGAGCGAATCGGATTCACGACCGGGTCGATCTCCGCGACGATCGGTTGTCGTTTGTTGTAGAGGTAGTCCTTGCGCAGCGGATGACCCTCGAACGAATCGTACATCAGGATGCGGCGCAAATCGGGATGGCCTTTGAAGTCGATTCCGAACATGTCGAAGCATTCGCGCTCGAGCCAGTCGGCGGCGCCCCACAGTCCGACGACGCTGTGGACCCAGGGATCGGCGCCGTCCACGCCAATCTTGACGCGGATGCGATGGCCGCGCGCGAGCGAGTTCAGTTGATAGACGACGTCGAAGCGCGGTTTGCGCTCGAGCCAATCGACGGCTGTCAGATCGGTCAGGAAATTAAATTCAAAGTCGGGCTCGTCGCGGAGCGCGCGGAAAAAATCGTAGGCGCGCTCGCGATCGATCGTGAAAGTTTCCTCGTCGCGCTCATTTTGCGCATCGAGAATTTCGCCGCTAAAGCGCGCCTTTAGTTTTTCAATCAACATCAGAGGATCGCTGCTAGTCCCAATCAAGCGCGCCGCGCTGCCATGCATAAATCAGCCCGATGGCGAGAATCGCGATGAAGATGAGCGCCTCGACGAAGCCGAACATCCCCAGGTAGCGCAGCTCGACCGCCCACGGATACAGGAAAATCACCTCGACGTCGAAGACCAGGAACAAAATCGCCGTCAGGTAGAAACGCACCGAGAAGCGCCCCCACGCCGAGCCGCTCGACGGGTTGCCGCATTCAAAAGCTTCGCTCTTGATCGCACTGGGGCGCTTCGGCCCGATCAGCATGTTGAGCGTGCACATGGCGCCGACGATCACGCCGGCAACAAGCAGGGTCACAGCGACTGGAAACCAGGTTGTCATTCTCGATCCACCCCACAAGCACTTCTTATGTCCATATGAATACCCGATGAGCGCGTCTTTTGGAACGATATTTGGCCCTCAGCCGCGGTAACCGCCGCCGCCGAGGGCCGATCGCCCGCCTCACCGCTGATGCGAGCTGCCCCTCGCGGCCTGCGCTGAAGTATTAGCTCAGCCACCTTCGCAAGCCTGAACCGCTTGCGCATCGGTTGGTGAACGATCGTTTAATTCCGGTCACTCCAACGCGAAATGGCCAAATAATCCAGACAAAGCCAGCCCTTTCTGCCGGCTGCGGTTGTCGATCATTATTGCTATTGACGATTTAGAGCCACAGGACTAATGAGCTACCGTAGGACGCTGAGGGATTGGTTGGGGCACTAAATCCATACGTCGGCAACCGCTTGCCGAAAGAGGGAGTCAACATGAATCGCGCAATCGGATGGGGAAGCTGGTGCGTCGGAACTCTGACCGCGTTGCTGCTTCTGGTCGGAATTTCCAACCCGCCCGCATCGGCTCAGGTACAGCCGGGTGATTTCATTACCCCGGACAACGCGTACAAGGTAAAGGACCTCGTCTCTCCGGGACAGTACCTGCGAGTGATGCACGGGATGACCATCGCGGTCGTGCCGACTGAGCGGATCGATTGGCCGCCACCCTACAAGGACGCGACCGAGAAGTACTCCAGCCAGGTCCGGCTGACGCCAGACCATCGCAGCCTGATTGGCTACGTCGCCGGCGAGCCGTTCCCAATCGTCGACGCAAACGATCCTGACGCCGGCACCAAGGTAATGTGGAACGTGGCGTTCCGGCCGATCTCCAGCGACGAGTACGACCTGCGCTGGTTCGACTGCGACAGCGTGTACTGGGGCAAGAATTCGGCGTTCCGAGAAATCACCGATATCGAAGTCGGCCACTACGCCGGCTACAACGAAGTCGGACGCACAGAAGTCGATCCGATGCCGATCGATCCCGACTTCAAGAAAACCGGGCGCTACTTTCTCGGGCTCCTCTACCCGGTGCTCGCGCCACAGGACCAGCGCGGAGTTGGATTGATCAAGTTCCGCTACGCTGATCCGAATCAGGAGGACGCGAGTTGGAGCTGGACGCCTGGCGCTCGCCGCGTCCGCCGCCTGAACTACGCCATTCTCGACTCGGCAACTGGAGCGCAGGCATACGACCCGAATCATTACGAAGGCTTCAGCGGCAAGAACGAGAATTACGACTGGAAGCTGCTCGGCGAGAAGACGATGCTCGGGGCGATCAACATCGCCAAGGTGCCCGACGTCCGATGCCCGACCGACGGCGGCGCGAGCCACTGCCCCGACAACTGGCAACTACGGCACTATTTCATTATCGAGGGCAGGCCCCGTCCCGGCCGCTTCAACTCGCTCTACAATCACGAAGTCATGTACGTCGACTCGGAAGCGGACTTTGTGATGGCAAACGACATGTACGATCGTAACGGCCAGTTGTTCGTCAACTACACGTCGTGGATGCACTACGCGGATCGTTCGGAGCCCGACGCCAAGATCGCGATTTATCCTTTCAAGCGCGAGTTCCAGTCCGGTTCTTCGAGCATCAACGTGCAGAGCGGCTTCTCCACCGTATGCTACCACCCGTCGCAGGCCGCGCCGTCGCACGACTCATGGTTCATCAACATGGGCTCGGTCGATCGCGACTGGTTCACGCCGGAGCAGATGGCGCGAGCAGCCGAGGGCGGACACGCGGTAGGTGGCGACTGATCGCTGCCTGATCGATGTCGGGCGCAGCTTCTCTGCGCGCGACTGACCAAAGAAACAAAACCGGCGCGGCCAGCAAGGGCCGCGCCGGTTTTCGTTTGCGCGAGTCACGCTCGCGCAAACGTAACTGCGCCGCTACAATCCATCACCGATGGATGACGGCGGCGCGTTCGAAAGCTGGGCGGGAGACGCGGTCGCGCGGCGATGGCCGCGCGCACGAATCGAGAATATCGCCGCTCTCCGCGGCGATCTCTCATCCCGGCGTTTCTGGCGCGTCTCGGTGACTCCGCACGGCGAGAATGGCGCGCCCCCCACCGCCATCCTCGTTGATCTCGGCCCCGATGACCTTCCCCGCTACGTCCGCGCGCTCGATCTGCTGCCTTCACCCATCGCCGAGCCGCCGTGGCTGGACGTGCATCGCTTCCTCGAATCCATCGGCGCGCCCGTTCCAGCGCTCTACGACGCGGACCCCGCCCGGCGCGCGATGCTGATCGAGGATGTCGGCGAACTTTCGCTGCTCGACGCCGTCCGCAGGGCCGGCGCAGACGCCGCCGACCTGTTCCGGCTCGCCGCCACCGAACTGCTGCGCATCCACGTCGATGGCACCGCGCGAATCGACCATCGATGTATCGCGCGCCAGATTGCCTACACCGGCCGGCTGTTCGAATGGGAGCTCAAGGAATTTGCGGAAGTCGGCCTCGCCGCCGTCGCACCGGGCGCCGACTTTGACCCCATTGCGCCCGAGCTTACGCGCCTAGCCGCGCGACTCGATCGCTTCCCGCGCGTGCTCTCCCATCGCGACTATCACCGCGAAAACCTGTTCATCCAGCACGGTCCGCGAATTCGCATCATAGATTTTCAGGATGCGCTCATGGCGCCCGCCGCGCAGGATCTCGCGGTCCTCCTGACCACGCGCGACACCGATGAATTCATCACACCCGCAATCGAGCGCCGCATTCTCGACTTCTACTGCGCGGGCCTCGTGCGCCGGGGCGCCGAGACGCTGGGCGCGGCGGAATTCATGACCAGCTATCTCCTCTGCGTTCTGCAGCACGCACTCAAAATGATCGGGCGCTTCGAAATGTTCGAGCGCGGCGGCAAGCGTGGATACCGCCTCTACATTCCGCATCTGCTCGCACAGGCACGCCGGATGCTCGCCGAGATGCGCTCCGACTTTCCTAAACTCTACGCTGCGTTGATGCAATGAAGGCGCTGGTACTGGCGGCCGGAATGGGCGAGCGTCTTCGCCCGCTGACTGACGTCACGCCAAAGCCGATGCTCGAGCTAGGCGGGCGGCCGCTGATCCACTATCCGCTCGCGATGCTCAAGCGGGCCGGCATCACCGACGTGGCAATCAACGTCCATCATCTGGCCTCCGTAATTCAGCGCGGACTCGGCGACGGATCGGCGCTCGGACTTCGCATCAGGTATGCGCCCGAGCCGGTTTTGCTCGGCACCGGCGGCCCGCTCAACGGACTGCGTGAGTTCCTTGGCGGCAACAAAAGCGAAAATACATTCGTAGTCGCCAACGCTGACACGATACTCGATCTCGATCTGCGCGCGATGCTCGCGTTCCATCGCGACCACGCCGCTCTCGCCACCATCGCGCTGTTCCGCCCCGCCAATCTCGATGACTACAGCCGCCTCGAGATCGACGCCGAGCAGCGACTCCGCCGGATGCGCCTGCTCACGCGCCGCAGCGCACTCAAATACGACGACTATCCCCCGACCCTCGACGGCGCCATCGCCGCCACGCTCTCGCCGTTCATGTATTGCGGCGTGATAGTAGCGGACTCCGCGGTCCTCGACTTGATACCGCCAACCCCGCCCTGGAGCATCATGAACGGCCTGTTCGCGCCGATGGTAGCCAGCGGCTCGCCGGTCTTCGGCTACGTCCATACCGGCTACTTCCGCACGATGGACGATCTAAGGAGCTACGACACCCTGAAGGCGGAATTCGCAGCTTCGCCACCGTCGTTTTAAGAGCTTCAATCACGGCCAAGCCACAGCGCCGGCTACCACCCAGCAATCGCAGCCACCAAAAACGCGCCAATCATCAGCAACCCGAATTCCATGTGAAGCTGGATCGAACGGAACAATCCGAGATTGAGCTTCTTCGGCTCACTCTCGCGCGTCATGATTCGGATCTGATCGAGCGCGCGCGGCGCCGTGATAAGCACGACCAGCGCGATCCACGGAATCACATGCGCAACGACCGCCGCGATCGTCGCCACGTACGCTGCGGCATCCAGCGCGATGAGTTCATAGTTCGCGCCCGCGCGCCCCAGCAGCGTCGCGAGCGTCCGCTTGCCGTGACGCAAGTCGCTTTCGATGTCGCGGATATTGTTGGCGTGCAGAATTCCGGCCACCAGGAAGCCGAGCGGTATCGAAGCCCACAGCGCCGCCGGCGAAAAATGCATCGCCATGGCGAAGTACGAGCCCATCACTATCGCCGGTCCCATGAAAATGAATACCGTCAGCTCGCCGAGCGCCACGTAGGCCAGCGACACCGGACTCGCGGTGTAGAAGTACCCGGCGGCGACGCTGGGGATTCCAATCGCGAGAATCGGCCACCCGCAAAGGTAAACGAGCATCAAGCCCATCAGCGCGCCGAACGCAAACGCCGCGATTCCGCCGCGCCAGACCTGATCGGCGCTGAGCAGGCCGCGCTGAATCACCATGCTCGGCCCGAGCGATTGTTCGCTGTCCGCGCCGCTGCGGAAGTCATAGTAGTCGTTGATAAGATTGGTGCCGGCCTGGATCGCCATTGCTCCAGCGAGCGCGAGAATCATACGGCCCAGCGAAAAAGATCCGGCACGCGCTGCCACTCCAACTCCCAGCAGCACCGGAATCGCCGCCGCACTGAGCGACGGCGCGCGGATCGCCTGGATCCACACCGCCAACGCGCCGGGCCGCGCCCCGCCGCCATGAGGAATAGCACCAGCTTCCGCCATCGCTAAATCAGCACCTTGGTGTCCTTGAGCCGCGCGATTTCCGCGGCGCTGTAGCCAAGCAGTCCGCTCATGACTTCATCGGTATGCTCGCCGATCATTGGCGCGCCGCGATATTCGAGATCGATCGCGCTGAACCGCACCGGAAGTCCCGGCACGACGCGCTCGCCGACTTCGCCATGCTTCAACTTTACGAGCATGCTCGATTCGGAGAAGACCGGATCCTTCATCAATTCGGGAGTGCTGTAGACCGGTCCCGCGGCGAGACCGCGCGTCCGAAGTTTCGCCACCAGTTCATCGCGCGGATGGATTCGGGTGCGCGCCGCGATTTCGCGCTCGAGCTCCTCGACGTTCGCGAGGCGGCCGGTCAGTCTCGCGAAATTCGCATCCGACGCCATCGACGGCACGCCCAGCGCCTCGCAAAGTTTCACAAACTCGTCGTCGGTGGTAATCGCAATCGCGATCCACTTGTCGTCGCCGGCCGCCGGGAACACGCCGTGCGGCGCCATCGACTCGTCGCGATTCCCGATTCCAGCCTGGTCGCGCCCGTTCATCAGAAAATCCATCATCGCTTCGGGCATCATGGTCGTAACCATCTCGGCCATCGACAGGTCAAGGTACTGCCCCTGGCCGGTCCGGTCGCGATAATGCAGCGCCGCGAGCAGAAAAAAAACCATGCCGGTCCCAACCGCGAAGTCCGGCCAGGTTCCTCCAATTCCACATGGAAACGAATCGGGATAGCCCGTGATATGACAGAGCCCGGCGAAGGCCTGCGTCGTCGGCCCGAAGCCCACGGTCTGCGCGAATGGACCGTCCTGTCCCAGCGGAGTGCCGCTCAGCATGATTATGTCGGGTTTGACTTTGACGAGATCGTCGTAGGCGAGATGGTATTTGGCCATGTTGCCGACGGTAAAATTTTCGGTGACGAAATCGCTCTGCCGGATGATCTTGCGCGCGATCTCCTGCGCCTCGGGCATCGCAAGATTCAGCGCGACGCTGCGGCGCGAGGAATTGATGGCGTGGAAAACTCCGCTGCGGTTGGCGCCGATCGATCCGTCGGTGCCGGTCAGGAATCGCACGAGGTCGGGCGCACCCGAGGTCTCGATCCGGACTACGTCGGCGCCCAGCGCGCCCAGCCACGCGGTCGCGTGCGGAACGGCATAGATCCATCCAAAGTCCGCGACCCGAATTCCTGCCAGCGGCCGCGTTCCCTTCAAATCTTCTCCGCCGCGGCCGGCGATTTGAGGCTCCGCATCGGAGTGCCCGCTTCCTTCGCCAGGTATCTTTTGATTGTGCTCACCCAAACGCGGCGCTCCGCGCACGATTCGCCACGGCGTGCGCGAGAACTTGCACGGCGCCCCGGGCATCCGTACTTCGCGAGCTGCGTGATGCTCGATATCGATGAAAAATTTGCGCGCCTTGTATTGCTCGTTGTCCGCGACTTCGGCCGGCGAATGCACCGGGAAGCATGGTACGTGTTCCGCCTGCGCCTTCTCGAACGCCTCGGTTCGCGTCTGCGTAGATAGCCAGTCGATTACTCCGGCCTCGATTGCGTCGATATTCGCGGCGCGGCCCAAAATGGTGTCGAACAACTCGGAATCCATCCACCCGGGATGACCCAGCGCCTTCTTCGCCCCGCGCCAGAAGCGATCGGTGCCGGCGTTGAAGCTTACCCATCCGTCATTGCACGGATAGACCCACTGCGCGGCCCTTTTCAGGCGGGTCGAGAGCCGCTGGAAGGACGGCGAATCGGGCGCCTCGTGCGAGTAAAACCCGATGTTGGGGCGAACCATGCTGACCATCGAGAGCCACTGGCTGACATCGACATGCTGCCCCGCGCCATTAGTCTTTCGACTATACAGTGCGCACATCGCGGCCGCCGCCGCTGTATAGCCAGTCAAATAGTCAGACTGTCTGCCGCCGAGCTTCAGCGGCGGTTGATTTTCGGGATCGGTCACCTGATGCCACGGCGTTTCGTAGCCGACGCCGCTCATGTGCGTGGCGACTAGGTCGCCGCCGCGCAGATTCCGGTAGGGCGACTCGGCGCCAAAAAAAGTTATCGACACGACGATCAATTTTGGAAATTGCGCGGTGAGCGTGCGCCAGTCGAGCCCGAGCTGCTCGTTCAGTTCCGGACGGTTCGGATTGAAGACAATGTCCGCCGGCGAGAGCAGATCGAACGCCAACTCGCGCCCGCGTGGATTTTTCAGATCGATCGTCACGCCGAGCTTGTTGGTGTTGAGGTAAAGATGCAGCCCGCCGGTTTCGGGGTCGGGCAGCTCGTCGCGAAACGGTCCGAGCGCGCGCTCCTGCGATCCCGTGCGCGGCGGCTCGACCTTGACGACCTCGGCGCCGAAATCCGCGAACGACTTCGCCGCCATCGAGGCCGCCATGAACGGCATCGTTTCGAGGCACGGCAGCTCGACGACCTTCAGGCCTTCGAGCGCGCGCGGCGGCTCCCGGTAGTGCTCGAAGCGCGCCATCGCTACTCGACTCTCTCCGCCTTCATATTGTCGATGAGGTCGATCAGCTCCGCCATCGAGCGAATCACGTAGTCGGGTTTGAATTGCGGATGGGTCTGCAGGTATTTGAACGACGCCGCGCCCGTGGCGACCGCGACCGACGCGCCGTAGCCCGCGCCGAGCGCCGCCATGATATCGCGCGGCTCGTCACCAACGTACATGCAGGCGTGGGGAAGTATCGCGGCCTTGAGCGCGGTCTGCTTGAGGCTCTCCGTCTTGTCGAGCGCGCGCAGCGAAGTCGCAGTCTGCGTCACGACGTGGTCCAAATACGATGCGAGCCCAACCATCGCGAGCTTCTCGACCAGGCGCTGCGAATCGCCGGGGCGGCTGGTGATCACGCCGGTCGCATAGCCGCGCCTTTTCAGTTCCGCCAGCGTGTCCTGCACGTGCGGCAGCACCTCGAGCCGCTCGGTCTTGTCGATTTCGGCGAGGAAGTATGCGTACGCGAGCTTGGCGTACTCGGGCCTGAGATGCTCGGGCACACCGAGCCACACGTCATCGGCGGAAAGCGCCTCGCGAAAGCGTTCATGGGTCAGCGGCGGATCGTGGCCGAGCTCGTCGAGTGCGCTTTTCGCGGCGATATACAACGGCCCGTGGATATCGACGAGCGTGCCGTCGAGATCGAAAAAAACCGCCTTGAATTCGCGCGATGCCAAAAAATTCCTCGAGCTCCCCAACCGGAGTGTGTAGAGATGCCGAGCGAAGTGTCAAGCGCGGCCGCTACGGACTCGGCCGATACAGCAGGAGGTACTCGCGCCGCCCGCCGATCACTTTCTTTACGTAATCGCGCGTTTCTTTGTACTCGATATTCTCGACCCACTCGTCATCGGCGCCGCGAAATTCGCCCAGCCACTTCGAAACCGCGTTCTCGCCCGCGTTGTATGCCGCGACAGCCCGAAACGCGTTGCCGTCAAACATCTCGAACAGGTTTTTCAGATACGCCGTCCCCAGTTCGACGTTGACCGACGGATCGTAGAGCCGGACCGCCTCAGGATCGATGCCTTGCTCGGACGCCATCTTTTTCGCCGTCGACGGAATCAACTGCATCAGGCCGCGAGCGTTCGAACTCGAGGTTGCGATCGGGTTGAACAGGCTCTCCTGCCGCGCCAACGCGAGCACCAGGTAAGGATCGAGGGCGAGGCGGGTGGATGCGGATTGAAAGAGATCCCAGTACGCGCGCGGATAGCGAACGCGCTCGGCGACGTCGTGGCTCATCTCTCCATTTTTTTCCATGTGCGTCGCGGCGACGATCGCGTCGTACCACGCATCGGCGCCGGCGAATCCGGCCAGCACGAAACGCCGCATCCCCTCCGTGCCGCCGGCATGTTCCTCGAGCGCCTTCAGCTCGCCGGGCTCGAGTTCCTTGAGATTCAACGCGCGCAGCGTTTGCAGCCGGGCCATGTGATACTCGGCAACGCCAGTGACGGCAGGCGCTGCGCCGTATTGCGGATCCGGCGCCGACGCGGCGGGTAGATCAGGGCTGCTGGCTGCAACGCGCCGGCTCGCGAGCTCGGGATAGTAGTTGGTGTCGGTGCTATCGGCGAGTTTCTCGAAAATCGCGCGAGCATCGCCGCCGTCGCCCGCATTTTCCAGCGCGCGCGCTCGCCAGTACTCGCACATCTCGCGATCGGTTGCGTCCTTCGCGCGAGCGCCCGCGAACTGGAATCCGGCCGCCGCGCCGCGATAATCGCGCGCCAGGTACAGCGTCCAGGGCGCGCGAAACCGCGCCTCTTCGGCGGAGTCGCTGCCGGGATAGCGCGCGGCCAGCCGCCGATATTGCGCACGCGCGGAATCGAGCTGGCGCCGCTCTTCGAAGATTCTACCGACGCGCAGCATCGCGCCGGGCGCGAGCTCGCTGGCCGGAAAATTCGCTACGAGCCGATTCAGCGTCGCACGCGCGAGGTCGTCTTGATCCTCGTGCCAATAGATGAGCGCGAGCGCTTCAAGCGCCGCCGGCGCGTCGGGTCCACGCGGCGCGATTTGCAGGTATTCGAGTATCGCGCGCCGGGCGCGGTCGGGTTCCGGCTTGAACGCGCGCGCCGTCACCCAAACCAGCTCCGCTCGCACCGACGGCTCCGGCGCCATCGCAAGGCCCGCGTTTGCCTGCTCGGCGGCCTCGGACAAGTCGCCCTCGCGGAGCAGCAACTGGGATTCCTTGCGATGATACGCGAGTGAACTCGTGTCGGCGACCTCGGGGTTCGACGCGAGGAGCGAATGAACTATCGTGCGCGCTTCGGCATCCGCGTCGGAGCGTGGATATTTGTCGCGCAGTTCCATCAACTGCGCATAGGCAGACTTTGGATTTCCGAGCGCGACGAGCGCCCGGGCTTCGGTGATGCGGGCGCCCTGCTCTATCGACGCTTCCGGGCCTCGCGCGATCAGCCGCGACGCGACCGCCGAGGCCTCGGCGTTGCGGCCGAGCTTCAGCAGATTGTCCGCCAGAGTCATCTCGGCGCGATCGATCGTCACGCTGTCCGGATACAACCTGACGAGGCGATCGAGCGTGTCCGCCGACCCATTCAGATCGCCCTGGTCGTGCTGCGCGAGCGCGAGGTAGAAGAGCGCATAGTCGCCGAGCGCGGGAAAATTGTCGGCGGCAAACTTGAGACGATCGATCGCGCGCGAATTGTCGTGGCCCTGATAGGCGCGATAGCCGTCGAGAAACGCCGTCTGTCCGTCGGAAGGCGGCTCGTTGGGCGCTGCGATGGGAAAGGCCGGCGATGGCGCCGGCGTCGTTTGGGCCGGCTGCGCAGCTTGCGAGGATGCCGCCGCCGAGTCGGCGCGCGCCGGCGCCGATGCGCATCCCGACGGCAGCGCCGCGCACAGAATCATCAGCGCGCCGCCGCGCCACCATCTCGCCTTCATCTGATCTTGGTTAGCGCATGGTCAGCGCGGCTTCAATTGGGAGTCACCTCGCTCTAGCGCAGGACGGTCCTCCGGCGCGACATCGGAGCGCCGTCAGGCAACTGAAAAGACTTGCGGGCGCGGGTGGCGTCTGGCAACAGTCGGGAGCAGGATTCGTAAGGCGTACGCGCAAATTCTCGATGGGCGATGCAAGCAAAGTGATACTTGCCTCGGCGTCGCCGCGCCGCCGTCAACTGCTGGGCGCGGCGGGAATTGAGTTCGAGGCGATCGAAAGCGGCGTGCCGGAACGGCACGAGCCGGGCGAACCGGCGCGGAACTACGCACTCAGGATGTCGCGCGAGAAGGCTCAAGCGGTTTCATCGCGGTTCCCGGCCGCGATTGTGATCGGCGCCGATACAATCGTGTTGTGCGAGACTCGAATTCTGGAGAAACCCGCCGACGCCGACGACGCGCGGCGGATGCTCGCGATGCTCTCCGGACGTACGCACACCGTGGTGACAGCGTTTGCGCTGGCGCGTGGCGGAAATATCCTGGAGAGCTCGCCGGTCAAGAGCCGCGTTACATTTCGCGAGCTGTCGAAGGCCGAGATCGATGAGTACGTCGCCACCGAGGAACCATTGGACAAGGCCGGCGCGTACGGAATCCAGGGCGTCGGCGGAGGATTCATCTCGCGCGTCGAGGGGTCGCGCGACAACGTGATGGGCCTGCCGACCGAGCGCGTGGTCGCGGCGCTCGCGCGATGCGGTGTGAAGCCCGCTTAGCGAAATGCCGACTGGACACGAGATCGAAGAGCGGCTGGAGATCGTGCGAGCACGAATCGGAGCGGCTGCGCATCGGGTGCATCGCGATCCGGCCTCGATTCGTCTCGTGCTCGCCAGCAAGACGCAGCCGAGCGAGGCGATTCGCGCCGCGACGCGGGCAGGCGCGCGCGATTTCGGCGAGAACTACATCCAGGAGGCGATTGCGAAGCGCGCCGAGCTGGCCGACTTGGCTGAAATTCGATGGCATCTGATCGGCCATCTGCAAACCAACAAGGCAAAGACGGCCGCGAGCGCTTTCGCACTCATTCACAGCGTCGATTCCGTCCGCATCGCCGAGGCGCTGGCGCTCGCGCAACCGTCGCCGCGCGTCCGCGCACTCGTCGAAGTGAATCTCGGCGGCGAAGCGAGCAAGAGCGGAGCTGCGCCGGACGGAGTCGCCGCCATCCTCGACGCGGCTCGCGGCAGAATCGAAATCGACGGCCTGATGACGATTCCGCCGCCCGCCGCCCACGCCGAGGCCGCGCGCCCGTACTTCGCGCGGCTGCGCGAGATGCGCGATCGCCTTGCGACGCAATCGGGCCTTGCGCTAAGCGAACTCTCGATGGGGATGACGGACGACTTCGAAGTTGCGATCGAGGAGGGCGCGACGATCGTGCGGATCGGACGCGCGGTCTTCGGTGAACGCATCGCGTGAAAGGATGAAAAAACTCGGCTTCATCGGCGGCGGCAACATGGCCGAGGCGCTCGCCCACGGCCTTATCCAGCACAAGGTTTTCAAGCCGGGCGAGATCATCGTTTCGGACGTTGCGCCGGAACGCCGGCGTAAACTCGCCCGCGCGCTGAAGGTCGCGACGACTGACGACAACACCGAAGTCGTGCGCGAAGCAGCGGCGGTACTGCTCGCCGTCAAGCCCCAGACGATCGACGCGGTGATGACGGAACTCGCGGCCGAACTTGCCAACGCGAGTCGAAAAACCGCGGGCAAAGGCAAGCTGTTCATTTCGATTGCCGCCGGCGTGACGATCGCGCGGCTGACCAGCGGGCTCGGCAAGCGTGCGCGAGTGATCCGCGTGATGCCGAACGCGCCCGCGATGGTGGGCCATGGGATGGCTGCGATGGTGCGCGCGCGAGGCGCGTCGGCCGCCGATGAAGCGTTCGCGCTGCGAATTTTCCGGGCGGTCGGCGACGCCGTCGCGCTCAAGGACGAGAAGCTGCTCGATGTCGTCACAGCGCTCTCGGGCAGCGGCCCCGCCTACGTTTACCTGTTCGCCAAGGCGATGGCGGATGCGGCAGTGAGCGAGGGAATTCCGCGCGAGCTGGCAGTCCGGATGGCGCTGAAGACGATTCGCGGCGCCGAGCAGCTGATGCGCGAGTCCAGGCGTGAGGTCGCGGATTTGATCCGCGCGGTCGCGTCGCCGGGCGGGACCACCGAGGCCGCACTGCGCCGGTTCGCCGAGCATGGCTTTTCTGATATCGTGGCCGCCGCATTGCACGCCGCCAGCGATCGCTCGCGCGAGCTTGGCCGCGGAATCCACTAGCGAGAGCGCTATCGCGTGTACGCCTGGACCAGCCTGATCGTCTTCATCGCGCAGACCCTCGACGGTTTGCTGACGCTCTATTTGTATGTCGTGATCATCTCGGCGCTGATGACCTGGATCGAGCCGAATCCGTACAACCCGATCGTCCGCTTCATCTATTCGATCACAGAGCCGGTCTTCGATTGGTTCCGCAGCCACCTGCCGGTGATCTTCGGCGGAATCGATTTTTCACCGCTGATCGTAATTATCGTCATTCAGCTCATCCAGCGCGTCGTCATTCCGAGCGCTGTGCACGCGTTGATTCCCGCCTACGCGTGAGTCCGGGCGGAAATCCGCCCACGGCAGACTCGCCCCGCTGGATGCGAGTGTTCAAGGACGAGGTGACGATCGAGGTGACGGCGCGACCCGGCGCGTCGCGCCGCGGCGTCATCAGCGCCAGCAGCGAGCGGCTCGTCGTCGGCGTCCATTCGGGCGCGCAAAAGGGCAAAGCGAACGAGGAGCTAATCGAGTACCTCGCCGGCGAAATGGGGGTGCCGCGCTCGGCGCTGATCATTGTTCGCGGCCAAACCTCGCGCCGCAAAACCATCCGAATCGTGACTCACGAACCGGCCAAGGCGGCAGAGAGACTGCGGCGCATTGGCAGACCAAAGTAGCGTCTGCTAACTCGGTCGAGGCGAATCGAAGGCGAACAATCGGCACTTCGGTTGACTGCGTGGCGTTCGGTGGTTATCTACAATGTAGCGAGGCGCGGGATTTCGACTGGCAGCCTCGCTCTGGCGATGCCAATCTACGAATACAAGTGCAATAAATGCGGCGTGTTCGAGGCCATGCAGGGCATCAAGGAAGCGCCGCTCAAGAAATGCCCGACGTGCAAGGGCAAGGTCGAGCGCCAGATTTCGCGCGGCTCGTTCATCCTGAAGGGCAGCGGATGGTACGCGACCGACTACGCGAAGAAGAGTGCGCCAGCCAGCACGGACTCGGATTCAGCGCCCTCGCCAGCCACGCCCGCGACAAATGGCAGCACGGCGTCGTCGAGCGATTCGTCGTCCAAGCCTGCGGGCGAGTCGAAGCCAGCGGCGGAATCCAAGTCGTCGCCGTCTGAATCCAAAACGTCCTCGCGCTCCAAATCTTCGTCCGAGACGTCCGTATCCGCAAAATCCGCCGACTGAATCGCGGCGTCCGCCCACATCTTTAACACCGGCGCAGAGTCACCCCTGCTGTAACACACGGTGGGTTTCACTAAAATCGGTGGAACCTTATGCGCGCGCTGGTGTTCGATCGCAAACTCGAGTTTCGCGGCGACTATCCTGACCCGGTCGCAGGTCCGGGCGAGAGTATCGTCCGCGTCTCGGTCGCCGGGGTGTGCGGAACCGACCTGGAGATCGCGCGCGGCTACATGCAATTTCGCGGCGTGCCGGGTCATGAATTCGCCGGGCGCGTGGTCGAATCGCAAAGCGCCTCGCTCCGGGGCATGCGCGTCGTTGGAGAAATCAACGCGGGATGCGGGCGATGCGCGGCGTGCGCTGGCGGTCTCGCGCGTCATTGTCCGAGTCGCACAGTGCTCGGAATCCTCGGCCGCGACGGCGCCTTTGCGGAATTCCTTCAGCTCCCCGACATCAACCTGATTCCGATTCCCGATTCGATGCCCGACGACGTCGCGGTGTTCGTCGAGCCGCTCGCCGCGGCGTACGAGATCTTCGAGCAGGTCCACCTCGCGCGCAATCAAACGATAGCAGTGCTGGGCGACGGCCGGCTCGGCGCGATTGTCGCGCTGGCGCTGAAGGGCGAGAAGTATCTGCCGCTGGTCGCGGGCCATCATCAGGAGAAACTCGCGCGGCTGGCTGACCTCGGACTCGAAACCGCCGAGGAATCTCCGCTGCGGGAAAAATTCGACGTTGTGATCGATTGCAGTGGAAGCGGATCGGGTTTTCGGCGCGCAATTGAATTAGTCCGGCCGCTCGGAAAGATCATACTCAAGAGCACCGCGGCCGCGGCGGGTGAAATCAACCTGGCGCCAATCGTTGTGAATGAAATCAGCGTGCTCGGCTCGCGATGCGGCCGCTTTCAGCCCGCGCTCGACGCACTCGCCGCGGGAAGAATCGATCCGCGCCCGCTGATCGATGGCACCTTTGCGCTCGACGATGGTATCGCGGGCTTCGAGGCCGCGAAGAATCCGCTCAATTTCAAAATACTGCTGAGCGCGCCGTGAAACGGCGGAGCGGCGGCCCAATACTGGTCGGCGTAGATACCGGCGGCACCTTCACCGACCTCGTCGCGGTCATCGGCAGCGAAGTCCGCGTGCACAAAGTGCTTTCGACGCCGGCCGACCCTGCCGACGCGGTCATCCGCGGCCTGCGCGAAATGATGGCGGGCATCGACACCGCGCTGGAGTCCGTCACCTACAGCTCCACCGTCGCGACCAACGCGCTGCTCGAAAAAAAAGGCGCGCAAGTCGCGCTGTTTACCAACGCGGGGTTCGAAGACCTTATCGAGATCGGCCGTCAGAATCGCGACGACCTTTACGCGCTGGCCCCTTCGCGGCCCGAGCCGCTCGTGAGCCGCGCGATGCGCTTCGGCGTCGCCGAGCGCACGTTGTTCGACGGTAGCATCATCAGACCGCTGGGCCGTGGCGAACTCGCGCGAATCCGCCGGCTCGCGGCACGCAGCGGCGCCGACGCATTTGCCATCTGCCTGCTTCATTCGTACGCCAATCCGAAAAGCGAAGAGTCGATCGCGCGGGCGCTCGCGCCGCTTGGAAGACCGCTTTCGGTCTCGCATCGGCTTCTCGCCGAGTATCGCGAATATGAGCGCTTCTCGACGGCGGTCGTGAATGCGTACGTCGCGCCCCGGATGTCGTCGCATCTGAAAAACCTCGAGACCCGCCTCCAAGGCGCGCGGCTTCGAGTTATGCAATCCAACGGCAGCGCGATCGGCACCGCGCTGGCGCGGGCGGAGCCGGTGCGAACCATCCTGTCCGGTCCCGCGGCCGGCGTGATCGGAGCGGCGAGCCTGGCGCGCGCGTTTGGCACCGATCGTTTCATCACGTTCGACATGGGCGGGACCTCGACCGACGTGTCGCTGTTTGATCGCCGCGCGCGAATCCGCACGCTGAGCCATCCCGACGGATACGCGGTGCGCACGCCCGTGATCGACATTCACACTGTAGGCGCAGGGGGCGGATCGATCGCGCGGATTGACGCCGGCGGCTCGCTCCGGGTCGGGCCGGACAGCGCGGGCGCCGATCCCGGACCCGCATGCTATGGGCGCGGTGACTCGTGCACCGTGACCGACGCGGACCTGGTGGCAGGCAGACTGGTCGCGGGGAATTTCCTTGGCGGCCAGATGAGGCTCCATCCGGATCGTGCCGGGCGCGCGTTGTCGCGGCTCGCGCGCGAGATGAAAACGAATCCGTTGGTGGCGGCGCGCGGAATCATCCGCGTCGTCAATGCGAACATGGAGCGTGCGATTCGCGTGATTACCGTCGAGCGCGGGCACGATCCGCGCGACTTCGCGTTGCTGGCGTTCGGCGGCGCCGGCCCGATGCACGCGTGCGAACTGGCGCTCGATTTGGGCATCCGGCGAATCGTGATGCCGCGAAATCCCGGCCTGCTGTGCGCGTGGGGTGCTACGAGCGCGCCGCTGGGCCGCGAGTATTCGCTCACGGTCCGCGAGACGAATCCGACCTACCGCGGCCTGCTAGCGCGCGCCTCGGGACTGGTCCGCCGCGCATACGCTGAACTCGGGGCCGAAGGAGCGCGCGCGATTCGTCATGAACTGTGGGCCGACATGCGCTATCGCGGGCAGTCGTACGAACTCGAAATCGCGCTCACGCCCCGCTTCATCGCCGACTTTCACTCGACGCATCGCAAAACCTTCGGACATTCCTCCACCGGCGCCGCGGTCGAAGTGGTGAATATCCGCATCCGCGCGGTCGCTGGCGAGTCGGTCGCCAGGCCGAAGCGAATCGCGCGCCAGGCCGGAAAGCCGGCGCCGGTTTCCAGCGGACGAGTGCTGGTCGGAGGCCGCGAACGTTCTGTGCCGATCTACCATCGAGACTCATTCGGCGCAGGCG
The DNA here is from genome assembly GCA_963789715.1 of Binataceae bacterium (SeqCode). Taxonomy (GTDB): domain Bacteria; phylum Desulfobacterota; class Binatia; order Binatales; family Binataceae; genus Binatus. The sequence goes on from CAWBLQ010000006.1 coordinate 358,720, forward strand.
CGCGCGTTCGCGGGCCAATCGTCGTCGTCGAGCTGAGTTCCACCGCTTACGTCGCGCCGGAATTCACTTTGCGGGTGGACGACTTCGGCAATCTCCAGTTGGAGGCGATGCGATGAAGCTCGACTCGATCACGCTGGCCGTGATGAACAATCGTCTGGCGGCGATTGCCGACGAGATGGGCGTGGTACTCGGGCAGACGGCGTTTTCGCCCAACATCAAGGAGCGGCACGATTTTTCGTGTGCGATCTTCGACGCGCGCGGCGAGCTGGTCGCACAGGCCGCGCACATTCCGGTGCATCTCGGCTCGACGCCGCTTTCAGTGCGCGCCGCGATCGCGAACCTCGAGCTCGAGCGCGGCGACGTCGCCGCACTGAACGATCCCTTCGCCGGCGGAACGCATCTTCCCGACCTGACGCTGGTCGCGCCGGTGTTCATCGGGATCGAGCGCCGCCCCTTCGCGTACGCCGCCAACCGGGCGCATCACGCGGATATCGGCGGGATCGCGCCGGGCTCGATGGCGCTCGCGACGGAAATTTACCAGGAGGGTTTCCGATTGCCGCCGGTGAAAATTGTCAGCGGCGGTGAGATCGCGCGCGACGTGATGACGCTGTTTCTCGCCAACACGAGAGTTCGCGAGGAGCGCGAGGGCGACCTGCGCGCGCAGATTGCCGCGCTGTCGGTCGGCGCCGAGCGGTTGCTCGCGGTCGTCAAAATGTCGGGACGAAAAACGGTCGAGGCCGCGATGGACGGGCTGAAGGACTACGCCGCGCGCCTGATGATCGCGGCGCTGGGCGAGCTTCGGCCGGGAACCTATCGGGCGGAGGATTTCCTCGACGACGACGGGTTCGGCACGGGTCCGATTCCAATTCGCGCCGCGGTCAAAATAGGCGGCGGCAAGGCGATCGTCGATTTCACCGGCTCCGCGCCGCAGGTGCGCGGTTCGGTCAACGCCAATTTCGCCATCACGCTGTCCGCGACTTTCTATGTCATGAAATGTCTCGCGGCGGAGGCGGTGCCCGCCAACGAAGGTCTGATGCGCCCGATCAAGCTCATCGCGCCGCCCGGCTCGATCGTCAATGCGTTGGCTCCGGCAGCGGTCGCGGGCGGCAACGTCGAGACCTCGCAGCGGATTGTCGATGTTCTGTTTCGCGCGCTCGCCAAAGCGGCGCCGAATCGAATCCCGGCCGCCAGTTCGGGCTCGATGTCGAATCTGACGGTCGGCGGCTTCGATCGATTTCGCGACCGCCATTTTTCCTACTACGAAACGATCGCCGGCGGTGCGGGCGCCGCCTACGGCCGGCCCGGCGCGTCGGGCATCCACACTCACATGACCAACACGCTCAACACGCCGATCGAGGCGCTCGAGGCCTACTACCCGATGCGAATCACCGAGTATCGCATCCGGCGCGGCTCGGGCGGACGCGGACGCGCGCGCGGCGGCGACGGGCTGATTCGCGAGCTCGAGTGTCTCGTCGATTCGAACGTCAGCTTGCTGACCGAACGGCGCACGATCGCACCGTACGGACTCGCCGGCGGAGGACCGGGCGCGACAGGGATGAACATCCTGGTGCGCGGCACGCGGCGAAGCCGGCTGCCCGGCAAAACAAATATCGACCTCAAAGCCGGCGAGCGGATTAGAATCGAAACTCCCGGCGGCGGCGGCTTCGGGCGCCGCTAGACGACGCCGCTCTCACGCAGGCGATTGCGCGCTTCGGCGTCGATTCCAAGTTCCGCGAGGATTTCGTCCGTATGCGCTCCCAGTGCGGGCGCGCCGCTTCGTATCCGGGTCGGCGTACGCGAGAACTTTGCCGCCGGACCTGTGATCGGCGCGAGCTTGCCGTCCTCCTGCGCCACCTGCTGGAGCATGTCGCGCTCGAGGGTGTGCGGGTCGCGCGCCGCCTCCGCGTAAGTTCTCACCTTGGCGCACGGGATGCCTTGCTTGGCGCATTCCTCGACGGCTTCCTCGACGGTGCGCGCCTCGCACCACCGGGCAAACATCGCGTCGCACTCTTTGCGCCTGCTCATCCGGCCCGGAATCGTCGCGCAGCCGGAATCGTCGGCGAGATCGTGGCGTCCCGCCATCCGCGCCATCACCTTCCAATGCGTATCGAGCAGCACGCCCGCCATCACGAGCCCGTCGCGGCATTTGTACGTGTTGGTTGGGACCGAGAACGGAACTTCGTTGCCCCAGCGCTTGAGCTCAAGGTCCATCGCGCCCAGCGTCAGGAAACCGTCGGACTGAAACAGCATCGCGTCGAGCATCGCGACGTCGATATGCTGCCCTTCACCGGTGCGGTCGCGATGACGCAATGCGGCCAGCGCTCCGATCGCGCCATGCAATCCGCCGAGATCGTCGCAGAGCCAGGTGGGCGCCTTAGTCGGCGGTCCGTCCGGACTGCCGTTGAGTGAAATGAAACCGCTCATCGCCTGCGCGAGCGGATCGTACGCGACGCGATCGTGAATCGGGCCGAATTGCCCGTAGCCGCTGATCGACACGTAAATGATGTCCGGCTTCACGGCGCGAACGTGATCGTAACCGACTCCCCATTTCTCGAAAGTCCCGGGGCGGAAGTTTTGCACGATGATGTCGGAGCGCGCAGCGAGTTTCAGAAAAATCTCGCGGCCCTCGTCGCGGCGAAGATCGAGCGTCAGACTGCGCTTGTTGCGATTGACCGTCGCCTGTGCAAATCCAATCTGCTTCTCGTGGCCGGGCAGCGCCGGCGGTATGCGCCGCGCGACTTCACCCTCGCGAGCCTCGACCTTGACGACGTCGGCGCCGAGATCGGCGAGCATGCACCCGCACATCGGTCCCGCCCAGCTCGTGGTGGCGTCGATCACGCGAACGCCGTCGAGCGGACCGGTCAAGTCGCGCCGCGCGTCGCGATAGAACGTGGATTTTTCCATGCGCCGTTCCTCCCAGCGCAGGCATCGTACTGCGGCTGCGTCGTTTGCGACAAACGCGCAAGTGGCGCCTCGCCCAGCAGCCCGCTAGCTTGAGCACGATGGCTGAGCAGCAGTTCTACGTCGGCATCCACGGCGTCATTGCCAGCCGCGGGCGAGTGCTCGTGCTCAAGCGCGCGCCCGTGATGGCGTATCGGCCGGGAAGCTGGGATTTGCCCGGCGGTCATATTGCGCTCGGCGAGAGTTTCGAGGATTGCCTGCTGCGCGAGGTCAAGGAGGAAACCGCGCTTGATGTTGCGATCGATCGCATCCTCGGACTGCACAGCATGGTTTCAGAGCCCTATCTGCAGGCGCTGTACGCGTGCCGGCTGACGGTCTTTCAGCAGGTGAAGCTGCGGCCCGACGAACACGTCGAGCATCGATGGGTCACGCCGGCTGAGCTCGCGAGCCTCGAGCTGATTCCGTATCTCGCAGCGATTCTGAAGCTCGGCATGCTGAGTTACGTGAAGTGATCGACGCGATGCGCCGCTATCTTGCGATCAGGCGGCCGCGCCAGTAGCCGAGGAAGTTCGCGCATTCGAGTTCGTGATAGATCGCCCGCTCCGGATCGCCGCGCACCGCAGCGGCCGCCATTCGGACCCCGTTGCGAACCAGCTTGTCGAGCCGATTATGGTTTTGCAGTCCCGCAAATGCGGTGCCCATGCCAAAGGCAAAGCTCTTGCGCCGCAGATACGCGAGCGTCATCCGCTCGGGCGGGATCGTATGATGCACGATCGCGCGCGGGGCGAAACCCATCGCGCCGCCGCGCGCCAGGATCCGTGCGAACAGCTCGGTGTCCTCGCCCGAGATAGGATTGCCGCCGACCACGCCGAGGTCCTGGCGAAATTTCCCGAAACGCGCGAACGCCGAGCGCTTGAATCCAACGTTGGCGCTGAAGTAGTTATCCAGCCGCTCGGAGGACGACGCTGGCGCGGACTCGATCGCGCGCCGGTCGTGAACCGCGAGCTTGACCCACAGGCTCGGCCCGAGCCACTTCGGCGGCGGCGAAGACCAATCCGGCAGAACCATTCCGCACACTGCGTCGAGGTCGCGCCGCCGCATGTCGTCGAGCAGCTCGGCGGCCCAGTCGCGCTCGGCTACTGCGTCGTCGTCGATGAAGAAGACAAAGTCAGCCGCCGTTTCGTCGACCGCACGATTTCGCGCAAAGCTCGACCCCAGCCGCGGCTCGAACACGCGCCGCATCGGGAGCGGCGCGCCGCGCGCGAAGTCATCGATTACCGCGGCGGTGTCGTCAGTCGAGGCATTGTCGATGACGAGGCAGTCCGCCGCGACGTCGCCCGGAATCGCGAGCGAAGCGACGCTCGCCAGCGTATCGCGCACCAAAGTCGCGCGATTGTGCGTGGGAATCGCAATTGTGAGTTTGACCGTCAACGCGGTAATAGGCGCGCGGCCGGCGAATTCGTCGCTGCTGCCAGCCGCGTCGCCTCATCATAATAGCCGACGCGGCCGGAACGCGTCAGTTGGTCTTCGGCGCTGGAGCCGCAGCCGCCGGCGCTGCAGCTGCCGAAGCAGCCGCCGCGGGCGAGGCGCCCGGCGACGGCGATGGCGCGGCGAGCTTGGGCAGCGGCGCGCCCGATTGCGTGAACACGATCGACGTGACCGTCAGGTCGGGCGTCGCCTTTTGCTGCACGTCGGTCGGGGCCGTCAGGCGGAAGCCGAAGTTGCGCGTCTCGCCCGGCACGAACGGCAGCACCGGACGGCCGAAGTTGGTGAACTCGAGCGGCGTCGCGATCGGCGTGTGCGTCTCGGTGAAAACTTCCTTCTTGGTCTTCCCCTTGCCCTCGGTGTAGGTGACCGTGAACTCAATCTCGTCGATAGCTTTGTCGCCACTGTTGGTCATCTTGCCGAAAATTCCCGGCACTCGCGACGCTGACATCTTCATGTCCACGTCGCTCAGCACGATTTTCGGGATGTACGCCTGCGCGTCGGGGAGCTGCTTCTGTGCGTTTTGTATATCGGCCAGCTCGCGCCCGTATTGGTACTTGAGGCCCGCGGTGCCGGTCGCCTGCTCTTTGTCCAGCTCGTCCAGAATTTTCTGATAGGCGGCGATCGCCTTGTCATAGTCGTGCTTGTGGTAGAGATCGACGGCGGCGGCGTGTTCCTTGATTAAATTTTCCTTGAACGGAAAATCGACCAGCAGCCGCCATTCGCCACCCTGGTTAACCATCACCATGTTGTCGTCGTAGGTGACCTTGGGGTAGGTGTTGTCGGTCAAGTTCTTTTGCGCGATCGAGTCGGGAGTTTGATCTCCGCTGAGCGACGCATCGACCGTGCGCTCCCACAGCGCGAGGTCGGGGCGCGTCACACTGACCGTGACGGTCGCCTTGTCGCGGTCGATCTTCGCGTCGCCGACCTTGTAGTCATAGGTGCGCAGTATCCCCTTGAACCAATCCTTGCTCACGTCAGGCGCCATCGGAATTTCGCTGAGGAACTGATCCATCGTCCGATCGACCTGGTCCTGATGCGACAGCGCCTGGTAGGCGGCGGGATAATTGTAGAGCTTCAGGTTGTTGAGATAACTATCAGCCGCGCTCTGAGGCGAATGACCCCCGCATCCCGCCACCGCAAAAGCGCAAACCGCCACCGCCGCGAGCATCGCGCCCTTGGCCTGAATCCTGATTGTCGTCATCGTCTAAGTCCCTCTTAACGCGAGCCGCAAACTGTTCGATTCTAATGTCGCGTCCGCCAAAAACAAGCTCGGCCGATGGGCGATTTCCACCCGTTGGCCATGCCCGCGTGGTGCGACAGTCCTGCTTATCAGAAAGAAGGCGCGCTATGCGACCGGCCGCCTCCGCCGCTCACGACGCGGTTGGCATCTGCTTCAGCTCAACCACGTTGCCCTCGGGATCCCGCACGTAGATCGAAAGACCCGCACCATGCGCCCCATAACGCATCGCCGGCTCACCCATCACCTCCACGGACTGTCCGCGAAGATAGCCGGCGACCTCGTGCAAGTCGCGGGCCTCCACTGCGATGCAGACGTGATCGACATTGAGTCCCGTCTCGACCCGCGCACCGTCGGCCGGAACCAGGTCGATCATGCTGCGGCCCGCGCGCAACTGTATCAACCCAATCTGCGCGATCCGCCGCTCCTCGCTGAGGCCCAGGATGCGCGTGTAGAAGTCGTACGCGCGATTCTGATCGCGGCATCGCAGCACCACGTGATCAAGCTCAGCGACCTTGAATGGAACTTCCATATCGATTCTCTCCGACTGGAGCTATGATGCCGATAACACCCTCGTAGCTTGATTGCCACTGCTGCGCCAACAACCATTTCTGAACCTGCGATGCTTGCCGGCCACATCCTGATCCTCGTCATCTTCGCCCTGACCTACGCCGTGATCGCCCTCGGCGAAATTCCGTGGGTGCGCATCGACCGCACCGGCGCCGCGTTGGCGGGCGCGGTCGCGATGGTCGTGTCGGGCGCGCTCAGCGAGGCTGCGGCCGAGCGCGCCATCGACTTCCACACGATTGCGCTGCTGCTTGGGATGATGATCGTCGTGGCGAACTTGCGGCTCTCGGGAGCGTTTGCGTTTTTCACCCGCGCGATGCTCAGTCGGGCGCGCTCGGGCTTCGGCATGCTGGCGATGACCGTCGCCGCGTCCGGCCTGCTCGCGGCTTTTTTCATAAACGACGTGGTATGCCTCGCCCTCACGCCTCTGATCGTCGACGCGGCCGAAATTGCTGGCGTCAATCCGATCCCGCTTTTGCTGGGGCTCGCGACCGCAAGTAACATCGGCAGCGCGGCGACGATCACTGGCAATCCGCAGAACATGATCGTCGCGGGCTTTGCCCATCTCGGTTACTCCAGCTTCGCGATTCACTTGGCGCCCGCCGCCATCATCGGTCTCGTGATCGATTTCCTGGTGATCGCCTGGGTTTACCGAGGGTCGCTGGACACACCGCGTCCGCCGAGCGCCGCCCCCGCTTCACGCACGATTCGCATCAACCGCCCGCTGATGATCAAAGCGTCAATCGTCACGCTTGGCACGCTCGTGATGTTCGTCGCCGGCTTTCCGACCCACCTGGTCGCGATGAGCGCGGGTGCGATCCTGCTGTTCACGCGGCGAATCAAGCCGCAACGCGTGTATCGGTTGATCGATTGGACCATGCTCGCGATGTTCACCGGTCTATTCATCGTAGTGGCCGGCTTCGAGGCCACCGGCTTCCAGACCGCGGTGGTGAGCATGGTCGGCGTTCAACGCTTGACGCATCCGGTGACTCTGACGGTGGTCGTCGCGATCCTGTCCAACCTGGTCAGCAACGTGCCCGCCGTGCTCTTGTTCCGTCCGCTCTATCCGATGCTCGGCGGCAGCCGCGCGGTTGCGCTGCTGATCGCGAGCAGCAGCACCTACGCGGGGAATCTTACCGTGGTCGGATCGATCGCCAACCTGATCGTGATCGAGCAGGCGCGGCTTCGTAAGATTAACGTGACCTTCGTCGATTACCTGCGCGTCGGCGTGCCGATCACGCTGATCACACTGGCGCTCAATACTGCGTTGCTGGCGCTCTGGCCGTAGCTGCATTCGCGGCCCGCGGCGGAAACCGGAAACGCTCGACTTCGGTGGCGCGGATCGCATCGTCGATCATCCGCGCAATGTCGAACCGCGACTCCGCCGCCTCGACTTCCTCGATTCGCGCGCGGGTCTCGGGATGCGCCGGCACAAACAGCGTGCAGCAGTCCTGGTCCGGCAAGATCGAGGTCTCGAACGTGCGCAGCCGGCGCGCCTGCTCGATGATCTCGTTCTTGTCCATCCCCACCAGCGGCCGCATGATCGGCAACGCCGCCGCCTTCTCGATCACCGCCATGTTTTCCAGCGTCTGCGAGGCAACCTGCCCCAGGCTCTCGCCGGTGACCAGCACCGTCGCCTGCGAACGCTCCGCAAGTGCGCTCGCAATTCGCAGCATCAGGCGCCGGTAGAGCACCACGCGCAGCGGGCGCAAAGTGTTCGCCACTATCTCGCGCTGCAGATTTCCAAACGGCACCAGCATCAGGGTCGAGCGCGCCTGCCATCGCGTCAGATGAGCCGCCAGCTCGGCCGCCTTCTCCCTGCTCGCGGCCGAGACGATCGGATGCGCGTGAAAATGTACGAAGTCCAGCCTGAGCCCGCGCCGCATCATGCGATGCGCCGCGACCGGCGAGTCGATCCCGCCCGAGAGCAGCGCCATCCCACGCCCCGTGACGCCCACCGGCAGTCCGCCCGCGCCCGGAAGCTTGCCAGCCGACACGTACGCGGCGTCGCTCATTATCTCGATCGAGATAGTGAGTTCGGGCGCCTTGAGATCTACCTCGAAGCCGAGCGCCTCCTGCACCTCGCCGCCAACCGCGCGATCGATTTCCACCGAGTTCAGCGGGAAGCGTTTGTCCTCGCGCTTGGTCCGCACCGCAAATGTTCTCGCCGTGCTTCCGGTCGCGCGCTTGATCGCCTCGCGCGCGATCGATTCGATATCGCGCGGCGTCGAGTAGCTGAGCGAGAAGTTCTGCAGCCCGAAAATCAGCGCCGCGCGCTCGGCCGCGGTTTCGTCGCTGAGATCGTCGGGCAGTTGTGTCATCAGGCGCGGCCCGACGCTGCGCATGTTGCCCAGCCGGTAGTCGCAGAATGTGTCGCGCAGATTCTGCTTGACCTGGTCCACGAATCGCCACTGGTTGCGCCCCTTGAGCGCAATCTCGTGGTACCTGCCGATCAAATATCGCATGCGATGAAGCCGCTGACGCGCAGCCGCCCGGCTTGAGGTTAGCCCAGGCGCGGGCCGCATTGAAAACCCGCCGCGCGCTTGCAACCGGGCCGCCGCGCGCGATTAGCTGTAGCGATGAGCGACGACGCCGCCTTCGCCCGCCAGATCGAACTCATCCGGCGCAAGCTCTCCACCGTCACTCCCGCCCCGCGCGAGGCGCTGGCCAACAAATCAAACGCCGCCGCCGTGCTGATGCCGCTGTTCGAGCGCGGCGGCGACCTCCACGTCGTTTATATCCGCCGCTCCGACCATGTCGCGAGCCATCGCGGTCAGGTGGCGTTTCCCGGCGGCCGCGTCGATCCCGTCGATGCGACCCTGCTCGACGCTGCGCTCCGCGAAGCGCACGAAGAAGTCGGCATCCATCCTGCGAGCGTCGAGGTGATCGGCGCGTTCCCCACCATGCACACGACGACCAGCGGAATTGTGGTCGCGCCATTCGTCGGCGTCATTGCGTCCGACGCGCCGCTCAAGCCGCAACTATCGGAGGTCGCGCAAATCTTCGACGTCCCGCTGAGCGCGCTGCGCGATCAGAAGTTTCGCGGCGACTACGAATGGAAGAGCGACGGCCCCGCCAGTCGCTCCGCGAAATTTCCGGCGATTCTCTACGGCGGGCAGACAATCTGGGGGCTCACTTTGCGCATCACGCTGAACTTGCTCGAGCTGCTCGATCCCGCCAAGGTCTGAATTTTTCGAAATCGCCCCCTTTTTCTTCCGATTCTGATTGTATTTGCACTGTTAATGTAATAAGTTTCGCGGCCTGATGGCGCAACTAGCTCGTCTCGACGGACGCCTTGCCCGCTCGGCTCGCACGCGTCGCGCGGTAGTCGACGCGCTGCTCGATCTGCTTGGCGAAGGCGACCTGCGCCCCACCGCGGCGCGAATCGCCCAACGCGCGGGCGTCTCGATGAGGCTCGTGTTTCATCATTTCGACGACCTCGAAGCGATCTACAGCGAGCTCGCCGACCGCCAGGCCGAGCGAGTCAAGCCGCTGACAGTGCCGATTTCTGCCGCGCTGCCGTTGCCGCAGCGTATCGAGGAATTCTGCGCGCAGCGCGGCCGCCTGCTCGAGAATCTGTCGCCCGTGCGCCGCGCCGCCGTGTTGATGGAGCCGTTTCGGCCGGCGTTGGCGCGCCGCCTCAAGCATGCGCGCGACCTGACGCGGGCCGCGGCGATTGCCGCGTTCGCGCCTGAACTCTCGAAGCTCGGCGCCGATGAAAAGCGCGCGACGATCGCCGCGCTCGATGTCGCCAGCAGCTGGGTCGCGTGGGAGCAGCTGCGGCGGCATCAGGGGCTGTCCGAAAGCGACGCGCGCGGCGCGATGGCGACAACGATCCGCGCCCTGCTCACAAAGTAAAATTTTCCAAACGGGAGCCGAAGCCATGGGACGTAACATTCTTTTTATCACCACCGATCAGCAGCGCTACGACGCGCTCGGATGCAACGGCGGCGCGATAGCGCAGACTCCGGTCGCCGACCGGCTCGCCGCCAGCGGTATCAACTATCGCCGCGCGCACAATCAAAACGTGGTCTGCATGCCGGCCCGCTCCACCATGATAACCGGCCAGTACGTGCGCACCCACGGCGTCGTCGCCAATGGCGTCGCGCTGCCGCCCGATTCGCCGAGCGTCGCCGCGTATCTTCACGAGAAGGCCGGCTACCACACCGCGCTGTTGGGCAAGGCGCATTTCGAGCCCGCATTCGATTTACAGGGGCGATGGTATGAGAACCAGATGGCGCGCAAGGATTCGACCGGCCCGTATCGCGGCTTCGATCGGATGGAACTCGCGATGCATTCTCCGATCGGCGGATGGCATTATTCGCTGTGGCTGCAGAAAAACTATCCCGACGAAATCTCCGGCTTTGCGCCGATTCTGAGCGCGCTGCCAGGCGGCGACACCGGCGCGCCCGAAGTGAAGTACAATCCCGTGCCTCGTGAGCATTACCATACCGACTGGGTGGCGGCGCGCACGATCGCCTATCTCGATTCGCTCGACCCCGACGACAACTGGTTCGTGTGGATGAGCTTCCCCGACCCGCATCATCCGTGGGACCCGCCGCAGGACGAGGCGCGGCGAATCAATTGGCGCGACCTCGATCTACCCGCCGGCTATCCCGGCTCGCGCGAGAAAATCGAAAAAATCCTTGCCGGCAAGCCGCGCCATTGGCTGGACTGGTACCAGGGCCGCTTCGGCAACTTCGAGGGCGGCCCCGCCAGCTTCGTGCCGTGCCAGCTCACCGAGGATCAGATTCGCGAAGTCAACGCGCTGACCCACGTCGAGAACGAATTGATCGACCAGGCATGCGGGCGCGTGCTCGCCCGAATCGCCGAGCGCGGATGGGAGCCGCGCACCGACGTATTCTTCACCACGGACCACGGCGAGCTGCAGGGCGACTTCGGCTTGCTCTACAAGGGGCCGTATCACGTTGACGCGCTGATGCGGATACCGATGATCTGGCGGCCCGCATCGTCGGCCAACGTCGCGCACAACGAAATTGCGGAACCAGTCGGGCAACTCGATCTCGCGCCGACGTTCTGCCAAATCGCCGGCATCCCGGTTCCCGGCTGGATGCAGGGCAAGCCGCTGCCCGTCGCGCCCGGCTCGGGCCGGGAGCGGGTAATCACCGAATGGGACAGCCAGTTCGCCGCTATCGGGATGCATCTGCGGAGTATCTATCGCGACGGATACACGCTGACCGTTTACGAGAAATCGACTCGCGACGTCGGCTTCGACCTCGCCAACGTTCCGCCGATGCTGGCGCCGCGCGGCCCGATTGCCGATATCCGCTACGACGGCACCGAGGGCGAGCTGTACAATCTGCGCGAGGATCCGCTGCAATGGCGCAATCTCTGGAACGAGCCGGCGTGCGCGAAACTCAAGTCGGATCTGCGCGCGGATTTGTACGACAATCTTCCGGCGGAGAGGAATCCGAAGCTGCCGGTGGAGGCGCCGGCTTGAATGGGGGAAGGGGAAATCACTTGATTAAATGCGGAACCCACCGTGGGTTTCACGCTTCCTTGGGCAGGGGTGACCCCTGCACCCGGTGACAGGAGAAGATGCGGGACTTCGTCCCTGTTCGAAGGGGGTGGGGGGAATTTACCTCGCCGCCGGGCGACCTTTGTGTAACTTGATCGAGGTTTTGTTTCCTCTCCCTGTTAGGGAGAGGATGAAGGTGAGGGTCTTTGTGCAGCGCGCTATTCTGCGCGCGATTCAGGATTCTGCTCCAGCTACCTCGCCCGTTCTTTTCACGGGAGAGGCGGCCGGCCGCATCGCGGCCGGTAGGTGAGGGTTCTCCGACCGCATCAAAAAACGGCGGGGGTAACTCTCCCACAACCCATCTCAACAGGGACCCTTCGGCTTCGCTCAGGGTAAACTCCGCCCGCATCTTTTTCTTAACATTCGGTGCAGGGGTCACCCCTGCCCAAAAGGAAGCGTGAAACCCGCGGCGGGTTTCACATTAAACTAAAGTAATCAGTGAGTAGCCGTGCTGTTGTGATGCGATCGCAGAACCCTCACCTTACTCTCCAGTGGAATAATGGGTGAGGCGAAGATCCGGAGTTCTGGGTCAGGGCTTTGCTAGTAGCTCGAAGTATGACACGTCGAGGAGGTCGGGCTGGGTCACTTCCAGCGCTGCGAGGATTTCGTCGACTGCGGCGCTGCTTTGCTCGGGGTCGTCGCCGTCTGCGAGTACCGCCTCGATCTCGCCGAATGTGCCGAGCCTTGCGACCGTGTCTAGATGGAGGCGGACGTTGTCGCGGGTCATCAGGATTCGTACTTTTTCGACGATGGCAATCGTGCCAAGCGAATCGGCGAGCATCCGCCGCATCTGCGGCGGATCGCCGATCGGCACGATGTCGTACTCGCTCAGCATCAGAGGGCCGCTTGCGACGCGCCGGTAGTGGATCAGAACGGCGCGGCCGTTTTCCTCGCGCAGTTTCAGCTTGCCGTTCGCAACGCGAAAGAAGGTGTCACACTGATTGAGGGTCGCGCGCCTGGTGTAGCCTCGCGCCATTGCGCTCGCCTCGGCACTATCGAGGTCTACGAGGCGGAATTTGGCTTCCAAGTTTTTCATTTTGGTAGGAAGGGTAAATCACTTTCTTTTAATGTGAAACCCGCCTGGGTTTCACGCTTCCTTGGGCAGGGGTGACGACTAGGATGCGGGACTTCGTCCCTGTTAGAACTTGTTCGGGGGAGAATTGATTTGGGTAAGGCACACGAAGTAGAGCCGGACGACTCGAAACTTCTTGCGGCGGGTTTCGATCCGGCCACTGCGCCCGCCGAGGCGATCGCGAAGCTGCGCGAACTCAGAGGCACGCCGGGCGTCGCGGACCTCGCGATCGCGCGCGCGCTGGGCGAGGTTGCCGACCCGCGGGCGGCCGCGATGCTGGTCGAGATGGAAGCGGGGGCGGCCGGCGCTTTACGGCGCGAAATTCGCCGCGCGCTGTACCGGCTCAGGCAACACGGTATCGACGCGCCCGCGTCCGCCGCGCCAGTATCCAGCACTTCGCACGACGACGACAGCGAAAAGAGCGCGCTGCTCTCGCCGATCGACGCCGAGGGCGCGCGCCTGGTCTGGATCGTCAAGCCGCGCGTGCGGGGCGGCGTGATGCGGCTGTGGGCGCTGATCTCGGAGCGCGAGGGCCTGGTCGGCGCGCAGAACACTGGCCTGTCGCGGCGCGAACTGAAATCCGAACGCGAGGAACTCGAGCGCCGCGCGCAGGTCAAGCTGGTGGACGCCGACTGGCGCGTCGCGGACTTTATCGCGTGCGAGGCCTGGCGCGTCACGCCCGAGTCGCGGCGCGGGCAGGTCGGGAACTTTCTCGCGCTCCGCGCCGAGTTGATCGCGTCGCCGCCGCCGACGGAGCTGGCGCATCCGGTGTATGCGGAGCTTGCGGCAGAAGCGGCGGGAGAGCCGTCGGTCGAGCTGCTCAAGGAGCCGGAGCTGCTCGAATGGCGGCTGCCCGACGCGCTCCTTAAGCCTTACGTCGACGAGATTGCCCGTGCCGGCGAAAGCGTGATCGTGCTGAATCCGCTGCACAAGCAGGAGCGCGTGAATGCGGTGATCGAGCGCGCGACCGCGGAGTTGCTTTCGGGCGACAATGGCGAGCGAGTCCGGCGGCGGCTTGAGGATATCGCGTATTATATCGCGCGGGTTGGTCGCCGCGCACAGGCGGGATGGGCCGCGGCGGCGGCGGCGCGAATTCGCGACGGAGTCGACGTGACGAAAGTGCTCTTCTTCCAGGCCTTCATCCGCACTCAGCTCGGGACCGTGGCGGCGGCCGAGCAGGAGAAGGCTGAGAATGAGCCGCGGTTGATCATGACTCCGGCCGAGGCGATGCGCGCGCGCGAGGCGCGCGAAGCGAGGACGCGGCGGCGCTAGGGGCGCCGGCGGCGGGTTCTCTCGCCAGGCAGGGTCGGTTACGATGCGTCGGTCTGATCCTGTGCTGGAAGATGGCCGACTTAAAGCATAACTTTAATATTCAGCTCAGTGGCGGAATCTTGAATCGCGCGCGAAACGTGCGCTGTACAAGGACCCTCACCTTCATCCTCTCCCTGGCAGGGAGAGGAGACAGAAAGGATAACCGTCAATGATCGATCAACAGCCGTTGCGGGGGGTTCGGGTGCTGGACCTGACGCGGGTTTTGGCGGGGCCGTTCTGCACGATGAACCTGGCGGACCTGGGCGCCGAGGTAATCAAGATTGAAATGCCGGGGCGCGGCGACGACTCGCGCAGCTTTGCGCCGGTGATGCCGTCGGGCGACTCGGGCTACTTCTACAGCGTCAATCGCGGCAAGCGCAGTATCACGATCGACTTGCGGAGCGCTGAGGGCGCCGCGATCCTGCTCGAGCTGGCGGCAAAATCGGATGTAGTGGTTGAGAATTTTTCGCCGGGCACGATGGAGCGTTTCAAGGTCGGTTACGCGCAGCTCAAGGCGGCTAATCCGCAGATCATTTTGTGCTCGATTTCGGGTTTCGGACAGACCGGGCCGAAGGCTGCCGCGCCCGCCTACGATATCGTGGCGCAGGCGCTGGGCGGCACGATGAGTATCACCGGTAACGCGGGCGGCGAGCCGGTGCGATGCGGCGTGTCAGTGGGCGACCTGTCGGCGGCGCTGTACGGGGTGATTGCGATCATGGCGGCGTTGCGGGTGCGCGACCGCGACGGGGTGGGAAACCATGTCGATATCGCGATGCTGGATTGCCAGGTCGCGATGCTCGAGGACGCGCTGGCGCGCTACTCGGTGTCGGGGAGGATACCGGGGCGGATCGGCACGCGGCATCCGTCGATCACGCCGTTCCAGCAGTTTCGCGCGGCCGACGACTATTTTGTGATGGGCGCGGGCAACGAGGCGATCTGGCTTCGCTTCTGCGACGCGATCGGGATGCCGGGGCTCAAGGACGACCCGCGGTTTGCGAGCAACGCGGATCGCACGCGGAACCATCCGGAGCTCGAGGCGATCCTCGCGCGTATCTTCGCGACGCATCCGCGCGACCATTGGCTGCGAATCCTCGGCGACGCGTCGGTGCCGTGCGCGCCGATCGCCAACGTCGAGGAAGTCAGCCGCGATCCCCATCTGGCGGCGCGCAACATGATCCTGCACGCGGAGCATCCTGAGTTTGACGGGCTGATCGTGCCCGGATCGCCGCTCAAGAGCTCCGGCGATACAGACGTCCCGGCGACGCGCGCGCCGCGGCTGGGCGAGAGCACCGATGAGGTGCTGCGCAGCGTGCTCGGGTACGATTCTTTACGGCTGTCGGAACTGCGCCGGCGTAGTATCATATAGTGTTAAGGTTTGCGGTTGCGCGCTTCGAATGACGGCGGGCCGCCGAAGGAGAATATCGTGCGCGAAGTTGTTATCGTCGATGGAGTCAGGGTCCCGATTGGCAAAGCGGGCAAGGACAAGGGCTACTACAGGGACGTCCGCGGGGACGACCTGGGCGCGATCTGCATTCGGCGCCTGCTCGAGAAGAATCCGAAGCTCGATCCCAAAGAGATCGAGGACGTGGTCTGGGGCTGCGCGAATCAGACCGGCGAGCAAGGCTTGAACGTGGGCAGGATGATCGGGCTGCTGTCGGGGCTGCCGGTCGAAGTGGCGGGCACGACTATTGATCGTCAATGCGGCTCGAGCCTGCAGGCGGTCAACTTCGCGGCGCAGGAGATAATGACCGGCGCGGGCGAAGTGGCGATTGCGGGCGGCGTCGAGCATATGACGCACGTCGCGATGGGGTCGGGGATATTGCCCAATCCCAAGCTGCTCGAGATGTTCCCGCGCGACATGTTCTTCATGGGGATGACGGCCGAGCGGCTGGCCGAGATGTACAAGATCACGCGGACGGAGTCGGACGCCTTCTCGCTGCGATCGAACATGCGGGCGGTGGCGGCGCGCGAACGCTTCAAGGAGGAAATCGTGCCGGTCAAGCTGCCCGACGGCGCGGTGGTGGACGTCGACCAGGGGCCGCGCGCGGAAACGACGATGGAAAAGCTGGCCGGGCTGAAGCCGTCATTCAAGCCCGACGGCCAGGTGACCGCGGGCAACTCCTCGCAGCTGAGCGACGGGGCGGCCGCCGTGCTGCTGATGAGCGCGGAGCGTGCGCGCGCGCTCGGCTTCAAGCCGATGGCGAAGATTCGCGCAACGGCGGTGGCGGGAGTGCGGCCGGAAATCATGGGATGGGGTCCGGTGCCGTCGACGCGCAAGGCGCTGGCGCGCGCGGGACTGAAGATTGGAGATATCGACCTGTTTGAAATCAACGAGGCTTTCGGGGCGCAGGTGCTCGCCTGCAACACCGATCTCAAGATCGACGAAGAGCGGCTCAACGTGAACGGTGGCGCGATCGCGCTGGGGCATCCGCTGGGTTGCTCGGGGGCGCGGCTGGTGGTGACACTGACGCATGAGATGCGCCGGCGCGGCGCGGCGCTCGGAGTGGCGACGATGTGTATCGGGATCGGGCAGGGTATCGCGACGGTAATCGAGCAGGTATGAGCGGCAGACAGCTGACATTGCGCGCGCTGGCCGCATCGGTCGGCCTGGCGCTGATCGTGGGTGCGTTCGTCAACCTGCATCGCAGGATGCGCGAAGAGCCTACGCCGCCGCCGCTGCGCCTCGAGACGCCGCAGGCGAACGCCCCACAGGCGAACGCCCCGCAGGCGAGTGCGCCGCAGGCGAGCGCGTCACCGACAGACGAGGGCCTCGATTTCAGAGCGCCGGGCCTCGACGGCAAGCAGATCGACCTGAGCGACTACCGGGGCCATCCGGTGATCGTGGATTTCTGGGCGACCTGGTGCGGGCCGTGCCGTCGGCAGATTCCGGAACTGGTCGCGCTCTACAAGAAGTACAACAAGTCGCGCGGCCTGATGATAATCGGGGTCTCGTGCGACTTGATCCAGGGCGACGGGGTGCGCGCGGTGGCGCCGTTCGTCGAAGAGTTCCAGATCAATTATCCGATCGCACTGGCCGACGAGCAGCTGGTCGACAGCATGGGAGTCGAGGCGATACCGACAACGCTGTTCCTCGGACCCGACGGCAGGCTGGTTTCGCGAATCGTGGGCGCGGGGCGCGCGGGCGAGATAACCGCGAGCGCGAAGCAGCTGCTCGACGGCGTCAAGCGCCGCCGCGAGCCTCGCACGCCAGAGGAGAATGGCGGGCACGTCGTGGACATTTCGGTTGTGAAATAGTTGGAACTTGACTGATTGTAAGCGGAACCCACCGTGGGTTCCGCACCTCCCTGGGCAGGGGTGACCCCTGCACCCGGTGTTAAGAAAAGAAAGATGCGGGACTTCGTCCCTGTTCGAAGTTTTCGTCAGACTATGCCGAAGCTGCTGGTGGATGCCTGATGCAGAAGTTGGGGCGTGCTTCTGTTGCGGAACGGCTCAGAGCTGGGCGCGGCCTGCGCGAGGTGGCGCCGCGCAAGAGCCACGCGCCGTGGAAGGCGTCGGCGAATCGGCCCGATCCGATAACGCTGCTGATTGAATCCGACGCGGGACGAATTCTCAACCTGCTTCCGATTCGTTACGGGCGGATGAAGCAGTCGCCGTTTGCGTTCATGCGCGGTGCGGCGGCCCTGATGGCATTTGATTTGGCGAAGACGCCGCGCACCGGACTCCGCGTTCAGGCTTGCGGCGACTGCCATATCATGAACTTTGGAGCGTTCGCGACGCCTGAGCGCAACCTGATTTTCGATATCAACGATTTCGACGAGACGCTGCCGGCGGCATGGGAGTGGGACGTCAAGCGGCTGACGGCGAGTATCGAAATCGCCGGGCGCGCCGCGGGCGACAAGTCACGGCATCGAGAGGACGCTGCGCGGGCGGCAGTTCGTTCCTATCGCGAGCATCTGGGCGAGTACGCGACGATGCCGTCGCTCGAGGTGTGGTATCAGCAGATAGATTTCCAGGAACTTATCGATCGAGTACCAAAGCCGAGCAATCGCAGGCGCGACCGAATAGCCGCCGAGCGGGCGCGGCAACAGACGATACCAATCACCCTGCTGCCTTCGGTGGCCGGCAAGAACACCAGGATCAAGGACCATCAGCCGCTGATTTACCATCTGCCGGGTCAACGGGCCCCGGCGTATCGGAAGCGGGCCGTATCGACGTTCGCGAAATACCGCGACTCGCTCGAGACGCCCTATCGCGTGTTGTTCGATCGGTTCGAGTTGCTGGATGTCGCGCTCAAGGTTGTCGGTATCGGAAGCGTCGGGACCTTTTGCGAGGTGGCGTTGTTCAGGGATGCGCAAGCCGCGCCGCTGTTGCTGCAGATCAAGGAAGCTCGTGCGTCGGTGTTGGAGCGATACGCGGGCCGCAGCTTGTCTTCCACGCATGGGCAGCGGGTGGTCTATGGTCAACGCCTGATGCAGGCCGCCAGCGACATATTTTTGGGTTGGATGGTCGGGCTGCAACCGCGCCGGCATTTTTACGTTCGCCAGTTGCGCGACATGAAGATTGCGATGCCGGTTGACCCGAAGGATCCCGCTGACCTCAAGTATTTCGCCGACGCCTGCGGCTGGGCGCTGGCGCTGGCGCATGCACGCACGGGAGACCCGGCGATGATCGCGGGGTATCTCGGCACGAGCGAGGCGTTTGACGACGCGATAGTGAAATTCGCGGATGGTTATGCCGATCAGACCGAACGCGATTACGAAGCTTTGTTGAAGGCGATAAAAAGTGGACGAATAAAAGCGCAGTAGCGCGCGGGGGCGGGGCTGGTGGATTCGGGGGTTGGTTGCGGGTTAAGATGCCGGTTCAGCGATGGACCCTAAGGAAATCGAGACGATGATTGCGCGCGGAATTCCCGACGCGCAGGTCGAAGTGCGCGACTACACCGGCGGCGGAGACCATTTCGAGGCTTTAGTGGTGAGTCCGAGTTTCGAGGGCAAGGGTCTAATCGAACGGCATCAGCTGGTCTACAAGGCGCTGGGCGACGCGATGCGCGTGCAGGTGCATGCGCTCACGCTGAAGACCTTGACGCCGGCGCAATATCAGAACCGGAGGTAGAGGAATCAGATGGCGGACATAATCGAGAAGATCGAATCGGCGGTCAAAGAAAACAAGGTGATGATTTTCATGAAGGGCAACCGCAGCTTTCCGCAGTGCGGATTCTCGGCGGCGACGGTTGCGATTTTCGACGAGCTGGGCGTGCCGTACGCGACGGCCGACGTGCTGAGCGATCCGGAGCTGCGCGACGCGATCAAGCAATACAGCAACTGGCCGACAATTCCGCAGGTTTATATTGACGGCAAGTTCGTCGGCGGCTGCGATATTATTCGCGAGCTGCACGAGAGCGGCGAGCTCGAGCCGCTGGTGAAGGCTGCGCTGGGAGCGAGCGCGCAGCAGTAGTTTTCGCGCGCCGGCCGAAGCGCGCCGCATCGAAAGGGGATGCATGAAGACCAGCGAGCGCCTCGCAGCGAAACTCGTGATCGCGGTTGCGAGTTTTTGCGTGGCGCAGATGGCCGGACGCGGTGTCAGCTTTGCGCAATCGGCCCGCGAAGCCTCCAGCGTTCAGCAGCATGCTCCCTCTGTAAACCCGGTTCCCGCCCTTCCGACTCCGAGCCTTCTGATGGAGGGGACGGGGCAGATCGCGCAGTCCTCGAACCCATGCACTGTCAGTAGCTGCTCGGGAACATTCACGGCGACGCTATCGGGCCGTCCGTTCGGCAAAGCCAACCTTACTTTGAATCTTTCAGTCAACCCGGCCGCGGACAGTTTCACCGGATGCAACCAAGTGATTGCGACGGGCGGGATCAACGACAATGCGTACGTCGTAAACCTGGTCGGACAAGTGTGCGAGCCCGGCGTCGGATACCTGCTCTCGGGCAGCGTGCAGATTTACGCGCAGGCGGCGGCGGCCGGGATTGCGGCGACGGGAACGATTGTCGCTTTCGGCGGGACCAATATCCCGCCCAACCCGGTACCGAACAGCGGCCCGAGCCTGGTCAGTATTATCGGCGTGCGCGGTAAAATACCGGTGCTGATTCCATGAAGTCTGCGCGGGCGCATGTGAAGACGTCGAAATGACCGAGTGGTACGAAGACGACGAATTCTGGGAGAGCTTCGCACCTTACTTCTTCACTCCCGAGCGGATTGAAAGTTCAGGCGCGCAGGCCGACGAACTGGTCAGAATCCTCGGAGTCGGGCCGGGCGGCAGCGTGTTGGACTTGTGCTGCGGCGTCGGGCGCCATTCGATCGCGCTGGCGCGGCGCGGACTGGCGGTGACGGGAGTCGATCGCACGCGCGCGTTTCTCGATCGCGCCAAGACCAGCGCGCGCGAGGAAGGCGTGACGGTGGAATGGGTGCAGGAGGATATGCGCGCGTTCAGGCGAGCGGACGCGTTCGACGGCGCGATCAACTGCGTGACCTCGTTCGGCTACTTTGAAGACCAGGCCGAAGATTTGATCGTCGCGCGAAATCTTCACGATGCGCTGAAGGCAAAAGCGCGGCTCGTGATCGAAATGATGGGCAAGGAAGTTCTGGCCCGTGACTGGCAGGAGCGAACCTGGGAGCGAATGCCCGACGGCGCGATCCTGCTGCAGGAACGCAAGCTCAAGAGTGGGTGGGACTGGCTGGAGAGTCGTTGGACGATGATCGGGAAGAAGGGGCGGATGGAGCTGACCTTCTCGACGCGGCCGTACTCGGGCGCGGAGATCAAGGGACTGCTGAAGCAGGCAGGGTTTCGGGAAGTGGAACTATTCGGCAGCTTGAGCGGCACACCGTACGACCATCGCGCGGTGCGGCTGGTGGCAGTCGCGACGAAGTAACTGAGCGTCTACCAGAAGCGGACGCGGCCGGTGTCTACGTGGACGAAGCCGGTGCGCGGGTAGTAGCCGACGCCGCCGGCTTGCTGCGCCAGCGCGGCGCCGCGAAGCTGCGCGAGGCTGCGGCCCGGGACGCAGATGTCGATCGCCTTGCCGTCGATATGGAGACTGTGGACGGCGACGCCTTCGCTGTTCGCATGAAGCATCGCATTGGTCAACGGCGAGCGATAGCCGGAAATGACCTGGAACGGCTCGGCGGTGCTGAGGCGATGCTGGATGCGGACGAGCAGATCGAGGAGCGCGGGATCGATCGGCTTGATCTCGTTGGCGCGGAAATCGCGCAGGATGTAGTTGACGCGGTCGAGCTCACCGGGAATGTACTGACCGTCCTGCCAATAAGTGGTGGCCAGGCTTTCGCCCGTGTGGAGGTTGGAGAACTTGAGCGAGCGGTGTCGAAGGCGGACGGTGGTGCGTGCGAGTGCGACGGCGGGGACCACGAGCTGCGCCGCGGCGATCGCGCTAATGCGGAGGAACCGCCGCCGCGATAAGTCGGCGGGAGGCCTGGACTGCGACTGTAGCTGTTCGCTCAATTGTCGTCGCCGCGATCGAATCTGCTGGCGCTCCCCCCGCGCGATCGGACTTGAGCGTCACGTCGCGCGCGATTCCTTCCTGGTCGTCTACAACTTCCCCGGCACGAATCCAGTCGATTAGATTATCAATCCCGGCGGCCTGCGCAAGAGCCTTGACGGCGTCGATTCCACCGGCGCCCCGGCGGTAAATGTCGCGCTCGCTCTCGAGGAAGACGCGGCCGTCGTCCAGCTGCGCGAGCATCACGGGGTAGTACACGATCACGCCCGAGTCATTGAGGTCGACCGCGTTGAACAGCGCTTCGATATCGTCGGGATGCAGCCGGACGCATCCGTGGGTCCGGTAACTGTAGACGCTGACGGGATGATTGGTGCCGTGAATCCCGATGATCGGGAAACTCAGGCCGATCCAGTATTTGCCGAGCGGGTTGTCGGGTCCGGGTTCGATCTCGTCGACGACATCCTTGCCGTCGGCTTCCTCTTCGCGCTGAATCGACGCGGGCACGCGCCAGGTCGGGTCCTCGCGCATCTGGATCACCTTGAACGCGCCGGTAGGGGTCTGCCATTGGCGGCCGGGCTGTCCGATCGCGACAGGATAGGCACCGCTTAGGCGGCCGTCCGCGAAATGAAAGAGCATCCGCTGCGGCAGGTTGACCTCGATCAAATCCGATCCTTCGAGAGGAACGATATGACGATTGTCGATGTGAATGGTGTCGCCGGCGTGGAGGCGGTCGGTGACCTTCATGCCGTTGTCGCGGGCGAGGACTTTTGGGCTCTCGCCGAAGCGCGAGCCGATACTGGTAAACGTGCTGCCGTCCCAGGCGATGAAATCGAATTCGCCGCCGACGATACGATGGGCAATGGGCGGTAGCGGCGCGCCGGGCTGTGCGGTGACAGCGTCAGCGGGAGCAGCCGGCGGCTTCGCGTCGGATGAAGGAGTGGTCGCGGTCGCGGTCGTTGGACTCGAGGCGGGCCAAGGGAATGTGAATGCACTCGACCCGGTCGCGGTAATCGCGACTGAGAGAAATGCCGGGACGATTGCGCGGCTCAGTTTTCGGATCGAGGTCGTCACACTTCAATTGTGACGAATTTTGGAAATCGAGACGAATCGGTTCGTCCGCAAGGGGTCTCAGCGGGACGCTAATGTCGCATATTTTATGTAACCCGACGCTTCATCGAGCGCGACGGGCGAGTCCCGCGCCCTACTTCCGGATTTTTTTGAGCGCCTGATCGACGCCGGGCATCCGCTTCGGCAGCTCCTTGCCTTGCATCCTGGCCTGCATCAAGCCGCCGATGCCGAGGACCATGTGATGCGAGTGAGCGTTGCGAATCGCGGTGCTGAAGCCCATCGCGTCCTGCGCGGAATTGACGGCCCACTTGACCATGCGCAGCGTGAAGCGGTCGCTCTCGGCGATTCGATTCGCGAGCGCCATCGTTTCGGCCTCGAGCGCGGCGCGCGGCACGACGAGATTGACGAAGCCGAGGCGGCAGGCCTCTTCGGCGTCGACGAAGCGGCTCTGGAAGAGGATTTCCTTGGCCTTGCGCGGCGGCATATCCCACGGAATGGAGAAGTACTGGAGGAGCGAGGGCAGGAACTTTGCGTCGTCGGAAGCAACGACGAGATCCATCGCCGCCGCGAACATCCAGCCGCCGAAGATGCACAGGCCCTGGACCTGCGCGATGGTGGGCTTGTCGAGATCGCGCCATCGCAGCGTGTTGTCGAGGAACATCTGGCGCGAGCGGGCATACTCGCCGCGCACGCCTTTGGGAAACGGGCGGCGCGCCTGGTCCTCTTTTTCTTCGGGGGTGCCGAGGTCGTGGCCGGAGCAGAAATTGTCGCCCGCGCCGGAGAGGATGATGACGCGGACGTCGTCGTCGGCGTTGGCCTCGGCGAAGGCGGCGTCCATTTCCTCGAGCAGGCGGCGCGATTGCGCGTTCTTGTAGCGCGGGCGGTTGAGGATGACTTTGGCGATGCGGTCGTGCTTTTCGTAGAGAACTGTTTTGTCTTCCATGGCATCCGTCCTGCGAGAAAGCTCTAAGATGTAGCGCGCTGACCTGACCCCTAACCCATTCCCATAGTGGGAAGGGGAACAAAAGTAAAAGCGTTGCAAGCGCCGCGGCGCGGGGCTTGATTGGGATTCGACGGGTTGGATACGGTCGGAGGCATCCTGGGCGAAGGCGGTGCGAACTTATGGCGCTGTGGAAACCCGATCAGACGTTTTACCCGTCGGCGCGGATGGCGATGCAGGCGCCGCGCGAGCAGCTTGGCTACGTCGTCACGTTCAATCCGACGGCGGACAACGGCAAGCATGACGCGCTGTGCGTGCTCGATCTCGATCCGAAGTCGAAAACCTACTCGCAGGTGGTCGGACGCGCCGGAGTGCCCAACGCCGGCGACGAGCTGCATCACTTTGGCTGGAACGCGTGCAGCGCGGCGCTGTGTCCCTACGCACCGCATCCGCATATCGAGCGGCGCTACCTGCTGGTGCCGGGCTTGCGATCGTCGCGAATTTACATTTTCGACACCAAGCCGGATGCGCGGAACCCGAAGCTGGTGAAGACGATCGAGGCGGAGGAGATCGCGTCGCGCGCGGGGTACAGCCGGCCGCATACGGTGCATTGCGGACCCGATGCGATTTACGTGAGCGCGCTCGGCGCGCCGAACGGCGACGGGCCGGGCGGAATATTCCTGCTCGATCATGAGAGCTTCGACGTGCTGGGGCGATGGGAAGTCGATCGCGGGCCGCAGCGGTTCGCGTACGACTTCTGGTGGCATCTCGGCTGGGACGTGGCGGTGACGAGCGAATGGGGCACGCCGAACATGGTCGAAAACGGCGTGGTGCCCGAGTTGCTGCTGGGCAACAAGTACGGACACGCGATTCATATCTGGAACCTGCGCAACCGGCGTCATCTGAAGTCGCTCGACCTGGGCGCCGAGCATCAAATGGCGCTCGAGCTGCGCCCGTCGCACGACCCAACCAAGACTTACGGCTTCGTCGGAGTGGTGATCTCCACCAAAGATCTGTCGGCGTCTATCTGGCTGTGGTATCGCGACGGCGGCGACTGGAAGGTGCGCAAGGTGATAGAGATCCCCGCCGAGCCCGCCGACGAAAGCGTGCTGCCGCCGGCGCTCAAGCCGTTCAAGGCGGTGCCGCCGCTGATCACCGACATCAACCTGAGCCTCGACGACAAGTTTCTGTACGTCGCGTGCTTCGGCACGGGCGACCTGAAGCAATACGACGTGAGCGACCCGTTCAAGCCGAAGCAGACGGGCAGCGTGCGGCTGGGCGGGATCGTGTCGCACGGCAAGCATCCGAACAGCGGGCCGCTCAACGGCGCGTCGCAGATGATCGAGCTGAGCCGCGACGGGCGGCGGGTTTACGTATCGAACTCGCTGTACGGGGCGTGGGATGCGCAATTCTATCCCGAGGGCGTGCGCGGCTGGGTGGCGAAGATCGATTGCGCGCCGGCGGGCGGAATGACGATCGATCCGAACTTCTTCACGACGTTCGACGGCGAACGGGCGCATCAGATTCGCCTCGAGGGCGGCGACTCGTCGTCCGACTCGTTCTGCTACCCGTGACGCAGGCATGGCCGTGGATAGCGGTCGCGGCGCTCGGCGCGTATCACGGCGTCGATCCGTCGATGGGCTGGCTGTTCGCGGTGGCGCTTGGGCTGCAGGAGCGGCGGCGCTCGAAGGTGGTGTGGGCGCTGGGTCCGATCGCGGCGGGACATCTCGCGTCGATCGCGGCGGTGGTCGCGATCATCGGCGGGCTGCGCCTGTTTTTCGCGATCGATTATCTTCGGCCGATCGGCGCCGCCGCACTGATTGCGTTCGGGCTCTTTCGCTTCGCATGGCCGCGGGCGCATCCGCGCTGGGTTGCGATGCGGGTGAATGCGCCGGAACTGGCGTTGTGGTCGTTCCTGATGGCGTCGGCGCATGGCGCGGGCCTGATGCTGTTCCCGATCCTCATCGGGATGACGCCGAATTCTCCGCAGGCGCATCAGATGGCGGCGCTTTGCGGGACCTATACGGCAGGACAGGCAATAGCCGTCGTGCTGGTGCACACGGGAGCGATGATCGCGGTGACGGGGGCGATCGCGATTGTGGTTTATGAGTGGGTGGGACTGGCGATTCTGCGCAGCGCCTGGATCAACCTCGACGCAATCTGGTCGGGCGCGCTGGTGGCAGCGGGACTGTTGTCGCTGGCGATCTGAGCGACGGGCGCACGCCCGGCACCGCTGCACCACGGGCTCAGAAGAACACTTCGATTTAGATGATGCGATTTCCAACTCAGGAGAGCGACCTGTGCCAGAGTTCAAGATTGAGGGCGACGCCTTAAGGCGCGAAGCTCGATTCAGGATGCTGTCGTGGGGCTCGGTGCTGTTGCTGCTGGCGGTGACCCTATTGCTCTTCACGCTTCGCGCTTCTGGACGTTTGAACGCCAACTCGGATCTTCGTTTCGTGTTTGCGTTCACTCTTCTCGGGACGATCATCGGTGCCTGTGTTCTAGCTTCTCGCGAAGCGCTGCATTTTGCCGAGCGAGAGATGATTTTTGTTCTGAACGACAATGAGATCGTCCAAAAAAGGAAGGGGTACCCTGACGTAAAGATTGCATTTTCTGAAATCGCAACTCTGCGCGAGGAACTACGATGGTTGATTATCAAGACCGCAGAGCCTCAGAGGAAGATTGCAATTCCCAATACTATCAGCGGTTATGATGCGATTTGCGCCGAACTTGCAAAGCACCACCCGCTTTCTGCTCGTGTAGATCGCGTAGAGTTCTCGTTGAAAACAACCGCCTTGTTGGCGGCAGCTATTCTAAGCTGGACCGGAGTGGTGTGGTTTCGCGACGTGGGGGTTGTCATCCTTTCTGGAACCGGCGGGCTCATCACCCTTGCCATCGGATCGCATAGCGTGTGGACAATGTTACATTCCCGGGTAAGGCGTCCGCTGCTCTGGGCTTACCTTGGCGGCGCGTGGTTAACGGCAATCCTATTGATCTACCTCCGCGTGGTGCATCTCTGACTTGGACGCAAGCTCGAAGAGCCTCTGACCTGGGGCGGCATCGCTTTTTTTGGGGGCGTCGGCGTGGCAGCATCGGAGGTATGAACGCGCTGCGGATCCTGGTGATCGAGGACGAAGCCCGGCTGGCTAACGCGGTCAGGCAGGGACTGATCGAGGAAGGCTTTGCGGTCGAACTCGCCGGGAGTGCGGAGGAGGCGAGCGCCACGATTGCTCGCGGCGCGCTCGATCTGATCGTGCTCGACCTCGGGCTGCCCGGCAAAAGCGGGCTTGAGCTGCTGCGCGAGATGCGCGCGGCGGGCAATCAGACGCCGGTATTGATCCTCACCGCGCGCGGCTCGCTCGAAGAACGGGTGGCCGGACTCGACGGCGGCGGCGACGATTACCTGACCAAGCCGTTTGCGTTCGCCGAGCTGGTGGCGAGGATCAAGGCGCTGGGGCGGCGTCCGCGGGCGCCGGCGTCGGCGGTGCTCAAAGTAGGCGAGCTGGAATTCGACACGGTCAAGCGGCGCGCAAAAATCGGCGAGCAAAGTCTGAACCTGTCGCCGAAGGAAAAGATGCTGCTCGAACTGCTGATGCGCAACGCCGGGCAGGTGGTGACGCGCGACATGATCGCGGAGACGGTGTGGGACTCGAACTACAGCTCGCTGACCAACCTGATCGAAGTATTCGTCAACCGGCTGCGCCAGAAGATCGATCCGCGCGCCGATCGTTCGCTGATAGTCACCGTGCGCGGAGTTGGATACACGATGCGCGCGGAATGAGACCGCGCGCTGCGGTTTGCGGCGCGGCGGGCGCCCATGACGATCAGACTCAGGCTAACCATTTACTGGGCCGCGGTGCTGGCGGCGATCCTGCTGGTCGCGGCGATAGCCGCGGTACAACTGTTCGAACGACAGCAATGGAGCGCGCTGGATGCGGCGCTGCTGGAAGAGGCCAAAACCACGGCCGATCAAATCGAGCGCAGCGGCGCGGCAGGAGCGCCGGGAATCCTGCAGCGGCTGAGCCTCGAGACGGATATCGGGCCGGGCCGGCGGGTACGAATCGTCACCGCACATGGCGAGGCTGGAAACTACGGCGACATCCACACGCTTCCGCCGCCGTTCGATCCGGCCCTCCCCACGCATCCGGCGATTGTCGGCAACCACGCCTTCAGGTTCGCGGTCGTGCCGATGATGTACAACGGGGAGCTCGCGTACCTGCAAAGCGGGGTGCAGGCGGGCCTGGTCGAGGAGTCGGTGACCAGCCTGCGCAACAGCCTGCTGCTGATGCTGCCCATCGTGCTGTTGCTGTGCGTCGGCGGAGGATACCTGCTGGCGGGCCGGGCGCTGCGGCCTATAGAATCGCTGACGTCGGAGCTCGACGCGATCGGCCCGGCGAGTCTGAGCTCGCGGCTGACCGTGCCGCCGGTCGCTGACGAAGTCGCGCGGCTCACGGCGGAAATCAACTCGCTGCTGGATCGGCTGGAACGGGCGTCGGCCACGGAGCGCAGGTTCGCGTCCGACGCCGCGCACGAACTGCGGACGCCGCTGGCGGTGCTGCGCACGGGGCTGGAGGTGGCGCTCGCGCGCGATCGCTCGGCGCAGGAGAATCGCGCGGCACTGGGCGCGGCGCATCGCGAGGCGCTGTCGCTGTGCAGGATTGCCGACGAATTGCTGATGCTGTCGCGGCTCAACGGCGAAGTGATGGTCGATCGGCAGAAGCTGAATCTGCGCGCGCTGCTGTGCGAGATAATGGCGACGGTTGGACCGCTGGCGCAGGCGCGCGAGACCAAGCTCTCGGTCAACGCGCCCGAAGACGTTTTCGTCAACGGCAACGCGGGGCATCTGCGCCGCCTGATCATCAATCTGCTCGACAACGCGCTGAAGTTCACGCCGGTTGGGGGATCGATCGACGTAGGGCTGAAGAGCGATGCGAGTCGGGCGATACTGCGCGTCGCCGACACCGGTGAGGGAATCCATCCGGCGGAGCTGCCGCATATTTTCGATCGATTTTTTCGCGGCGCGGGATCGCCCGGCGAAGGCAGCGGCCTGGGCTTGAGCCTGTGCCGGGAAATTGCGCGAGCGCATGGCGGCGATATCGCGGCCGCGAATCTTCCGGGCAGCGGAAGCGCGTTCGTCGTGACGCTGGCGCTTTACCGCGAAGATCCGAATCGAGCGACGGTGCCTTTGCGATAGCCGGCGCCTCGCGCAGCTTAACATCCATTAATTTGGCCGGTTGACAAACCGCTGTTACTCTTTCGCGGATGGAGCAGACTTGCCGCAACCTATCGGCGGTGCTCGCCGCCACGATTCTGACGTGGGCTTCGGTGGCGTCCGCCGCAACCATCACTCTGTCCGACGCGATCGAGCGCGCGCTGAATCTGGCGCCCGCGGTGGACGTCGCGGCCGCGGCGAGCGACATGAGCGTCGCGCACGTGCGCGAGCAGCGGGCGCCACTGTTTCCGGCGGTGGGCGCGGGCGCGGAGTACTACCAGGCGCCGGGTTACAACGAGGTCGTCACGAACCGCGGACTTTCGGCCGGGATGCTGACGCTCGACTACACGGCGTGGGACTGGGGACGGCGGCAAGCGCGGCTGCGGGCGGCCGAGTACGTGAGCGAAGCGTCGCGGCTGGGGGTTGCGGCGGCGCGGGCGCAAATTGTTTTCGATGCGTCGATTGCCTACTTCGATCTGTTGCGCGCGCGCGCGGAGCAGCGCGATTTGCAGGCCAGCCTCGAGCGGCTGACGCGCTACGTAAGCACTATCGAGCAGCTCGAGAAAAGCGGACGTGCAATTGCGAATGACGTGCTGAAGTTCCGCACCGCGCGCGATAGCACCGAGCTTGCGCTCGATGCGGCACGCGGCAACAGCGAGCGCGCGGCGGCGACGCTGGGCATTTTGATCGGCGAGCCCGGTCAGCCAGACCTCGACATCGCGGATATCAGCGGAGTTCCGCCCAAGCCGTCGGGCGACCTGGCGCAGAGTCCGGTGATGCAGGCGGCGCAACGCGCGATCGCGTCGGCGAGCTCGCAAATCGAGGCGGCGAAGGCCGAGCGCCTGCCCACGTTCCAGGTCGCGTTCACGACCGGATTTGTCGGCATCGATCCGCCGGCGACGATCTCGCACAACTTTGGCGGATCGTACGACGGCGTCGTGTCGATGCCGCTGTTCGACGGCGGGCTGATCTCGTCGCACATCGATCAGGCCAAGGCGAAGGAGCATTCGGCATCGGCGCAGGCGCGGGAGGCCGAGTACCTGATGAAGCGGCGGATAGCAGACGCGTCGATTCGCTACGACGAGGCGCAGCGGCAGCTCGGCATCCTGTCGCGCGCGCAGCCAACCGCCGACGACAACTTCGCGCTGACGTGGACGCGGTTTCTGGGCGGCGGAACGGTGACGATGCTCGAGGTGCTGGATGCCTATCAGCAGGCGGAGCAATTGCGGCTCCAGCGGCACGAACAGGAATTCAACGCGCGCGAGGCGGTGGCGGAGGCCAACCTGCTTTTCGGCCGCATCCAATGATGAGACGCATGGGTTCGCACCGCCGCGCCATCGCGATCTTCGCGGCGGCGATGGCGACGGCGCTGCTGACAGCATGCGGCGGCGCCAAGCCGGCCGATGGCGAGAACGCGGCGCCGTCCAATCCGGTGTTGCTCGTGAGCGCGGCCAGGGCCGAAGTGCATCCGATGACGAGCGAGCTGCGCCTGCTCGGCAAGACGGTTGCGATGCGCCATGTGATCATACGCGCGCCGACGGCAGGGCGCGTGACGGGAATGAAACTGGTGAGCGGCGATTCGGTGCGCAAGGGCCAGGTCGTCGCGCACGTGGTCAATCGCGAGATCGAAGCGGCGGAGGCCGGCCTGGTGGTCGCGCGCAAGATCGATCCGCAGGACGCCGCGGCGCTGAGCGCGTCGGTCGGGCGTTATAGTCACAGCGCCGGAATACCGGTGGTTGCGCCGGAGGCCGGGATCGTGTCGCAACCGCCAGTCAGCAGCGGGCAGATGGTTGCCGACCTCGACACGATTGTCGATCTGATCGATCCGGCGAGCCTTTATGTGGATACGTCAGTGCCAGTCAGCCAGCTCTCGCAGGTGAGGCCGGGGATGGCCGCAACGGTGACGACGCCGTTTCGTCCCGGCGTTGAGTTTCCCGCGCGCGTCGCGGCGCTGATGCCGAATTTCGATGCGACCAGCCAGACTTCGTCGATGCGCACAGACTTCACCGGCCCGGAACGTATCGCGGAGGCAGGCGCGCCGGTTGAAGTGCGCGTCGAGACGGCGAGCGCGCCCGACGCGATCGTGGTTCCGGCGGCGGCGCTGTTTCAGGATCCGGGCGTGGAGCGCTACCACGTGTTTGTGGTCGGCGGCGACGGGCGCGCGCATCGCACAGACGTCAAGGTCGGACTGCGCGATCGCGACCGGGTGCAGGTGACGGCGGGCGTCAAGGCGGGCGACCTGGTCGTGACGTCGGGCGGATATGCGGTGTCGGACGGTCTGGGCGTTCGCGTCGCGCAGGGAAGTCAATGACGCGGAGCAGCTCGACGCTGGCGGTGCTGTCGGTGCTGGCAGCGAGCGTGCTCGGGGTGATCCTGGCGCGGACGATTCCGAGCGCGGTGTTCCCGGAGATGACGTTTCGCCGCGCGACGATTCTCGCCGACAGCGGCGACCTGCCGGTCGAACAGATGCTCGCGTCGGTCACGCGGCCGCTGGAGGAAACAGCATACAGCGTGGCCGGGGTGACGCTGGTTCGATCGACTACGACGCGCGGCAGCGCCGAGATAGACGTCACGTTCGGCGAAGATGCCGACCCGCAGACGAGCTTCCAGATGCTTAGCGCCGCGGTCGCGCACGCACGATCGCAACTGCCCAACGATACGGCGGTCGATGCGGTGCTGCTGACGACGGGCACATTTCCGATCGTGGATATCAGCCTCAGTTCAAAGGTTCGCAGCCTGCCGGAACTGACGGACATCGTAAACTACGACCTGCTGCCGAGCCTGCACCGAATCGAGGGCACGTACCGAATCGGGGTGGTCGGCGGGAAGTATCGCGAATTCGTGGTCCGACTCGATCCGGCGCGGATGCTGCAGCATGACATGTCGCCGGGCGACGTCGTCGCGGGGCTGGCGAAGAACAACGTGATCGCGTCGGCGGGCCGCATGAACGAATCGCATCAGATGCTGCTGACGGTGGTGACGACCGATCTGCATCAAACCGACCAGATTGCGGCGGTGCCGCTCACGGCGACCGGCGGTCAACCGGTGCGGGTGAGCGACGTGGGCTCGGTCGAACTTGGAATCCAGGAAGACTACATCAGGGCGGCGTCGGAGAATGGCGCGGCGGTGCTGGTGGGGATCTCGCGGCGGCCGGGCGGCAGCACGGAGCAGGTCGCAGCCGAGGCGCGTCAGATCCTCGCGGAGTTTCGCGGGCGCTATCCCGACGTTCAGTTCTCGGTCTCGTACGATCAGTCGGACCTGGTCACCGAATCGTTCAACAGCGTGAGGGATGCGATCGGACTGGGCCTCGCGCTGGCGGTGCTGGTCGTGCTGGCATTCACGATGAGCCCGCTGAGCGCGCTGGTCGCGGCGATCGTGGTGCCGTGCACGGTCGCGATCACCTTCATCGTGATGAAAGTGGCGGGGCTGACTTTCAACATGATGACGCTGGGCGGGCTCGCAGCCGGCATCGGGCTTTTCATCGACGACGCAATCGTGATGATCGAAGCGATACATCGCGAACTCGCGGGCGGCCAGTCCACCGGTGCGGCCGTGGCCGAAGCGCTCCGGAGTCTTCGGCGCCCGCTGATCGCCTCGACGATGACGGTGATCGTCGTATTCACGCCGCTGGCTTTCCTTTCAGGCGTGACCGGTGTTTTCTTCCGATCGCTGGCGGCGACGCTCGGCGGCGGACTGGCGATCTCGCTGGTGCTCGCTATTTACTTCACGCCTGCGATGGAACTCGCGATGGCGCGGTTTCGCGGGCGCGCGCACCAAGCAGGGCGAATCTACCGCGGTGTGCAGACGGCGTTTCTGACGGCGATTCGAGCCGTCATACGCGTTCCAGCGCTGGCGATCGTTGGCGCCGCCGTTTCGGTGTTCGTCGCGTACTTCGTTTACAACAGTATCGGCACGGACTATCTGCCGCCGCTCGACGAAGGCGCCTTTGTCCTCGACTACATCACGCCGCCGCAGAGTACGATGGCCGACACCACCGCGCTGCTCGACTCGATTCAGTCGATTCTGAAGACGACCCCCGAGGTCGCAGCGTTCAGCCGCCGCACCGGCACGCAGCTTGGATTTTTTCTAACCGAATCGAATCGCGGCGACATGTCCGTGCGCTTGAAGGCCGACCGCAAACGCGAAATCGACGATGTCATCGACTCCATCCGCGAGCGCATCCTGAACTCGGTGCCGGGAGTTTCGATCGAGTTCTCGCAGGTGCTGCAGGACCTGATCGGCGATCTTTCCGGGGTTCCGGAACCGATCGAAGTCAAGGTTTTCGGCCCTGACCGCAAGACGATCGAGGCGACCGCGCGGCAAGTGGCGGAGCGGATGCGCTCGATCCACGGCCTGGTGGACGTCTTCGACGGAATCGTGGTGAGCATCCCGGAGCAGGAAGTCGTGGTGGACAACACTTCGGCGGCGCACTACGGACTGAGCGCGGATGATATTCGCGCCGCGCTCGAGTCCGCGATCCAGGGGACTGTCGCAACCAATGTGCTGTCCGGCGATCGGCTGGTCGGCGTGCGCGTGCGCTACCCGGACGCGTTCCGCGAAGATCTCGGGACTCTGTCCGAGGTGATTCTCAAGTCGAGCTCGAACGCGCGCGTGCCGCTCGCGTCGGTCACGAAGATCAACTTTCTCGGCGCGACCAGCGAGATCGAGCGCGAGCGCCAGCGGCCCGTGGTGCACGTGACGGCGCGGCTCGAAGGCATCGACCTCGGCACGGCGGTCAACGAGGTCAAGCAGAGCCTGGCGCGGATGCCGCTGGCGGCGGGAGTGTCGCTCGAATACGGCGGGCTGTACGCTCAGCAACAGCAGGCGTTTCACGAGCTCGCGCTGGTGCTGGCAGCAGGCACGATCATGATGTTCCTGGTGCTGGTCTGGGAGTTCGCGCGACTTGCACCCGCGATTGCATGCCTTGCCGCCGCGATGTCGTGCCTTGCGGGCAGCTTCATCGCGCTGGCCGTGACCGGCATGACGCTCAACATCTCGTCGTTCATGGGAATCATCATGGTTGCGGGAATCACCGCAAAGAACGGCATCCTGCTGCTCGACCATGCGGAGCGCGAAGTCGGGTTGGGAGCACGACCAGGCGCGGCGCTATTCGACGCGGCGACGGTGAGGATGCGCCCGATCATCATGACCACGCTCGCCACCGCGGCGGGCCTGTTCCCGCTTGCGCTGGGCTACGGCGCGGGCGCCAAGGTTCAACAGCCGCTGGCAATCGCGGTGATCGGGGGACTCGCGTTCGCGATGATTCTTTCGACTCCGCTGGCTGGTGGAATCTACCTGATGGGCACGCGCGGCGGCGGCCGCGCTGAAGGTTCGCTCGGCGCAGGCGTAGATGAAGGCGACTAGGCGGCCGCCGGCCAACGTCGCTCAAATCACGCCGGGCCACAAACGGTAGCGCACCCGGTCCATGTAGCGGCGGTAATCCGGATCCGCGCTCAAATGTACTTCTTCCTGCTCGATTCGCCAGACCATAAAGGGAAGCGTTATTACGATCAGCATGATGTTGCGGCCGGTTGCAAAGCACATCGCATAGCCAATCGAAAGTATCAGCCATCCGAAATATATGGGATGACGAACCAATCGAAAGGGACCTTTCGACACGATGCCGCGGTTGGCGGGCAGCACACCGAAGCTGCGGCCCATATAGACGCGTGCGACCTGTGTCAGCATCACGCCGAGCAGCTCGAGAATGAGTCCGGTAGTCGCGAGCGCGCCGGTGGTCATGCTGGTGGGACGCATCAAGCACGGAAGCATCAGCATGCCGCCGGATGCGGCGAGCGTGCGCAAATTCACTGCCGAGGTTCGCGGGACAAATCGCGCGAAGGACATGACGGCCATGATCGCAGCGCCCGCCAGCCATACCAGGTTCGCGGCTCCCGCCAGAGTGAAGCTGAGTTCGCGTCCGGCCGGCAGCGTCGCGAGCAAAAACGATACGCCAAGCAGACAATCGCCCAAGGCATGCCTTAAGCCTGCGCTCGTGACGTACGGTTGCCGAACCGCGACGGGCGCGGTAATGCGAACGGCGTCGGCTTCCATAAATACATAGTGCGCTCGTCACACTATACTAAGCAAGCAATAGTTGAATATCAGTGAGAATCGTACTTAGTACTCATCTCAATACTAACTGCTGGGCATCATAGTACTGCGGCGGCGGCCGTCGATTGGTTATCCTGGTCGCCGTGTCGCGCACACCGTTGCGATTTGGATGGATGATCAAATCCCGGGAGCAATCGATGCATCAGGCGGCACCGGACGGTCGCCATTGCCGGCGGCGTCACCTTTGCTTAAAATGACCTGCTTGAGTCTGCGGCTTCTTTGAGTGCCGAGGTGGCGGAATGGCAGACGCAGAGGACTCAAAATCCTCCGTGCGCAAGCATGTGCGGGTTCAAGTCCCGCCCTCGGCACCAATGAAATCAAGCGGTTTTTAGAGTTTGTCCTCATCAGCCTACCGCAAAACCACCCTGACTTGGGCTGAACTTGGGCCGCGAACGGGGATGAGATTTGAATCCACGAGGGACTTTCATACCTGCCGGGTTTATTGTACGGGATTGCTCAACTTGGACACTGGCGGACAGGTATTCTGGGGCGGAGTCCGAAGAGGCGGGGCAGCAGCTGCAGAGTTATTTCAGCAACGCCAACACCACCGACAAACAGGCTTTCGTCTCGGGCCGAAGGCGCGCGCTATTGCGCCAAAAAATTTAGACAGTACGGTCCTAGACAGACCCCCACGCAATCGTGAGCGGACGCCGAAGTGACGATGCCATTCCTGTTCAAGCGAAAAATCTCTCGGCACGCTCCAGTCTGGAACCAAAGGACTGTTCTGCCATCCATCAACCGCATGTCTCTGTCAGGTGGCCCGAACTTTTCTATCAGCTTGTCGCGAGGCTGGCCCACCTGACTCTGCATCCTGCCGTCCAACGTCCGGCAACCTGCACACGAAAAGACAAATAAAATGCAAACAAAAAACAGAGCTTTCATTGGATGGCCGTTCCGTGGACCAAGAATCTACAATCCGTTTACGGCTGCAACAATGGTGCGGCAGACAAACATTACGGTCAAGTTCGGGAGCCGGGTACGACATCTGCGGAATGGAGCCGGGCTTTCACAAGAGGAATGCCGCTCGATGCGACCTCGATGGACGTATGTGAGCGGAATCGAACGCGGCAAAGCCGAACGTCGCGCTGCGGATATCGAGGCGAATCGTGATGGCGTTCAACATTTTCGCCATCCGAGTTGCTCCAAGCATGTCTGAGGAGAAACTTTCGAAGAATGATGGCCGTCCCCTTCGCCACCAAGCGGGGGTGAAGCGGAGAACGAGCCAGCTTAGCGCAACCGCCGAAGTAGAAAGGGCCGAAGCCGCGCTGACTGATTCTGTCCGCAATTTGTCGGATCGCACGGCAGTCTGACCAGCCGCTATCAGATCGGTGACTTGCCCAAGGAAGATGTTAGCGCGGGGTGTAGATAGATCATCGCCGTTCGGCCCGCGCCATTTACGGCACGGGTTCCCCCTTCGTTTTTGGCCCCTCACAGCGCCGCCCAGCATGTATCGACGACTCGATAATATGTCGCTTGTCCTGTGTCGCGTATTCTGATGACCGCGTCGGTGTTCCTGATCGCGCTGCGCGTTTGGTACACTTACTTTCCTGGCCTCAAAGGGCCAAATATGGAGCGCGGTTGGCCTAACCGGTAGGCACCTAACTTGTACCGGCGAAATATTTCAGCACTGGCGGACATCCTGCTGGATCGAGGACGCTTTACCAGGACTGAGGCAATTGCAGTTGCTATTGGAAGCACCACCTTCGCCATCGTTTTTTGTTACCCATTCGTCTCCCATCTCTTTTACACGGCTACTCCAAATGATTGGGATTTAATTACCGCTTCGCAATGGTCAGCGTACTGGACGGTCCGCCGATACCATCAGTTTCCACTTTGGAATGCATTCGAATGCGGCGGTTTGCCGCAGCTTGGTGATCCGCAGTCTCATTTCCTCAGCCCCTGGTTCTTACTCACACTGATGTTCGGCCCTATCGTGGGTCTGCATCTGGAGGTCATCGTTTACTGCGCGGTCGCTTGGGCCGGGGGCTACGTGTTGGGCCGAGTGCTCAAAATGAGACGGATTTCGGCAATTTGCACTGCTACTGCGTTCGCCGGAAGTTCATGGTTTTCCCTGCATATTTCCGAGGGCCATATTCTTATCGTTGTTCTCGTGTACCTGCCGGCGATAATTGCGGCTGGTTGGGCCGCAGCTGAGCGCGGCCAGCTTCGATACGCGGCGCTCTGCGGCGCATTAATCGCGGTTAGCATTTTTGAGGGGAATCCGATTCCCCCACTCTACGGAGGTTTGACGCTAACGCTGGTGCTCGCAGCTCGAGCCGTGGTGCAGTTGAGTGCGCGCCCACTGATCGCGCTCATACTCGCGGCGTTGTTTGCCGCTGGATTCGGCGCGGCCAAGTATGCGCCGATGATGGAGGTAATGGCGTCGCAGCCGCGGCCAACCGATGAAAACTTTAAGAACTCGCTCGGCGCGTTGAAGCAAATGCTGTTGTCACGCAATCAAGATCGCAATCGGCCGAGTTTGAACCTATGGGGCTTCTGGGAATCCGGCGCATACGTGGGCCTGTTCGGGATAATCGCGTTGATGGCACTGGTCTTCCCACGTAGAGCGATCCCGTGGATTTTCGCCGGATTATTTCTCTTTGTATTGGCGCGCGGAGCGTACAAACCGGACTCTCTGTGGATATGGTTGCATAAGATGCCGCTGTTTTCTTCGACCCGTCTGCCGTCGCGCTTTCTGATCCCATTCGTGCTGATGGTGGCGGTGTTGGCCGGTATTGGCATCGATGCCCTCACCATTCGCGGCTCGAGCGGTGCACTAGCCGCTTGCGTTTTTCTCGTAGTCCTTGGCGCGGCCGACATGTTCATCGTTGGTACTCCGAACTTGCGCTACTTTGCGACGGCGGGCACGAACCCTCCTGAGACGGCACGCAGCGATTTCGCGCAATATCTACGCCCAGATGCGCTCGCCCAGTCCAGTGTGATTCGGCGTCACGAAGGCGTGGTGAATTGCTACGTCTACACCGGCTGGCCGACAAACGCGAAAGGGCGGAACGAGCTCGGCTATAGCGGCGAGCAGTACTTGCTGGGCCCCGGCACCGCGACGGTGGCGCAATGGACACCCAACCGGCTCGAATACGCCGTGGACACGCCGCGGTCTTCGGTGTTGATCGTCAATCAGAACTACGATCCCTCGTGGCGAGTCATGTCGGGTGTGGGCAAGACATTTTCTCAGGATGGATTGCTGGCAGTGCCGGTGCCGGCCGGAAAAAGCCGAATCGTTCTCAGATACATCAGCAACGCGGCAGTCCTCGGAATAGCAGTCTCAATTCTGACTGCGTTCGCAGCATTCGTGCTGTTCCGATGGGGGTCGCGGCGCACGCTCTTGGACGCAAGCTAGAGATGGCCTAGCAAGGGTGGGACTGAAGACAGTACCCGGCCGGCTTGCGGAGTCGACCTCTGCCATACGTTGACCATATTGCACAGTATCTCTTGATATGCGTGAAACCCTTGGGGGATGGGCTCTTATGGACGTTCGATCAGCGAGCCATCCGATACTGAACAATACCGGCGCTTTCCGAGAGATCAGGCTCTCTCGCTTTTGTCGCAAGGGCGACGGCTCCTGGGTGATGGAACGCGGCCTCGGCGATGGCTGCAACAATACCCTGTCGAAGCGACCGCCCCAAAGGCTTTTCCTACGCTTTCCTGCCGCGACGCGCGCTGAACTTGCCATCCGCTGCGCCTAAAATCGAGTAGGTGAATCAACGGATATTTGGCGACTTGGTCCCAACTTGGACTTTTGTCAACACCCGTCGAATCTTGGCCCACCTTTTGCGGGGGATCGGGGAAGATCGTCCTCGCGGATCCCGCTGGCCGCTTTGCGGCGCTGGGTGATATATGAAGGGCGGATCGCTTATTTTTCCAGGTAAGCCGATGCGTTGCTGGAATTGCAAAACTGAAAATCCAGCTGGCAAGAAGTTCTGCGGTGATTGCGGCGCGGCACTCGCGAATCTTTGTCCGCAGTGCGGTGCCGATAATCCAGCGGGCAAACGCTTTTGTGGAGAGTGCGGCACGGCGCTCGGAGCGCCCGCGGCGGCTGCCTCGGCAAAGAAATCGAATGATTCTCCGATTCGAGTAGCTGACACGTCCGCCCCTGAAAAATCTCGAGGGCGAGCGCAAGACGGTCACGGCGCTGTTCGCGGACATCAAGGGATCGACCGAGCTGATGCGCGATCTCGATCCCGAGGTGGCGCGCGCGATCATCGACCCGGCGCTCAAGCTGATGATCGACGCGGTGCAACGCTACGATGGCTACGTGGTGCAATCGACCGGCGACGGCATCTTCGCGCTGTTCGGAGCACCGGTCGCGCGCGAGGATCATCCGCAGCGCGCGCTCTACGCCGCGCTGGCCATGCAAGACTCCATGAAGGCGTATGCGGCACGCCTTCGCGCGGAAGGAAAGAGTCCGATCGAACTCCGCGTCGGAGCACACACCGGCGAGGTCGTCATGCGGGCGGTGAAGACCGATGAGAATCGGACTGAATATAACGCCATCGGCCACGCGGCGAACCTCGCCGCGAGAATGCAGCCGCTTGCTCCAATCGGATCGATCGCTGTAACCGAAAATCTGCGGCGCCTCTGCGAAGGCTACTTTCAGTTCCGCTCGATGGGACCTGCACTTGTTAAAGGTGTCAGCGATCCCATCGACGTTTACGAAGTTAACGGCCTCGGTCCGTTGCGAACGCGATTGCAAATCGCCGCCGAGCGCGGATTGACCCGGTTCGTCGGGCGCGAACGCGAGATGGCGGCGATGGCCGGCGCGCTGGAGCACGCGCGGGCCGGACGCGGGCAGGTCGTTGCGGCAGTCGGCGAGGCGGGCGCGGGCAAATCGCGCCTGATGTATGAGTTCAAGGCCACAATCCTGGATGGATGCAAGGTGCTGGAGGCGTACTCGGTCTCGCACGGCAAGGCCTCGGCCTGGCTGCCGGTGCTCGAGCTACTGAAGGGCTATTTCGAGTTGGCCGACGAGGATAACGACCGTCGCCGGTCTGAGAGGGTCGAGACCAAAGTGCGTGGTCTCGATTTGGCGCTCGCGGAGACGCTGCCCTACATCCTGAGTCTGCTGGGTACCGCGGGCGCGGGTGCGTCACTGGCTATGATGGACGCGCAGATACGACGCCGGCGCACCCTGGAGGCGGTCAAGCGCATCATCATCCGCGAGAGCCTCAAGCAACCGTTGGTGGTGATCTTCGAGGACCTGCAGTGGATCGACCCGGAGACCCAGGAGCTCCTGAACCTGCTCGTGGACGGCGTTGCAAGTGCGCGCATCCTCGTGTTGGTCAACTACCGTTCCGAATATCGGCACGAGTGGGGCAACCGCACCTATTACACCCAGTTGCGTCTCGATCCGCTGGGGGGTCAGAGCGCCGACGAGATGCTACAGGCGCTGCTCGGCGGGGATCCGAGCCTGCAATCTCTCAAACGGCTGATCATCGAGAAAACCGAGGGCAACCCCTTCTTCATGGAGGAGATTGTGCGGGCGCTGGTGGAGCAGAGTGTGCTGGTCCGCAATGGCGTCACCAAGCTTAACAAACCCCTGACCGAGGTTCACATTCCGCCCACCGTCCACGGCATCCTGGCCTCACGCATCGACGCGCTGCCGGCGGTCGAAAAGGGCTTGCTGCAGACCCTGGCGGTCATCGGCAAGGCCTTCCCGCTGAATCTGGTCCGACAACTAACTGGCAGTCCTGACGATCGGCTGGAGCCAATGTTGAAGGGCTTGCAGACCGGCGAGTTCATCTACGAGCAACCCGCACTTGGGGAAACGGAATATACCTTCAAGCACGCGCTAACGCAGGAGGTGGCGTACAACTCGGTGCTGATGGAGCGCCGCAGGCTCTTGCATGAGCGTGCGGGTGAGGCGATCGAGGCGCTGTTCAAGGATCGGATCGACGATCACCTGGCCGAGCTGGCCCACCACTACAGCCGCACCGCCAACGCGCGCAAGGCCGTGGAGTATCTGTTTAGGGCCGGGAGCCAGTCAGCAGAGCGTTTGGCTTACTCCGAAGCGGTCACCCGGCTTTCCAACGCCGTGGACTTGCTCAAGCATCTGCCCGACGATGCCGAGCGGGCGCGACAGGAACTGTCAGTGCAATCTCTCTTGGGCTCAAGTCTTTCCAATGTAAAAGGCTGGGCGGCGGCGGAACTGGAGCCTGCGTATGCGAGAGCGCGCGAGTTGTGCGCGCAAATCCGCGACCCGGCTCTCGCCTTCCGCCCCCTTTTTGGACAATGGCTATTCCGTTACTGGAAGCTGGAGCTGGACAAGGCTCTGGAACTCGCCGATGAGCTTCTGGCCGCCGCTGAGAATGCGAAAGACCCCGCTATGCTCCTAATCGGCAACACCGCGCGCGGCGATACCCTTTTCGAGCTCGGCGAGTTGGTCTCTGCGCTTGAGTATCTGGAGAAAGCGCTGGCCGTTTTCGACCTTCGGCAACCACTTCCCGCGGCATTGGAGGCATTGAGGTTAGGTTCGTTCATGTACCTATCCTTCGGCCTGTCCTGGCTTGGCTATCCCGATCGTGCCTGGGCGAAATCGCGCGAGATGCTGGAGGTGGCCCAGCTATCTTTCCGTCCCTTACGTTTTGGCTCAGGCTTCCTACTACGCGGCCTTAAACCCCTTGCTGCGTGGGGATGGCGCGACGGCGCAAAAGTACGCTGAAGAGGCTCTGGCGCTCACCGAAGAGCTGGGACTCGCGACCCTTTCGACATTGGCGACCACCTATCATGGCGCCACTCTGATCGCCCAAGGGCGCTACGAGGAGGGCATCGCCGGAATGCGCAAGGGCATCTCGCTCTGGCGCGCTACCGGGGGGACGCCGCTCAATTGGTATTTGTGCCTTCTTGCCTCAGGTCTTGGAAGGGCGGGACGGCCTCAGGAAGGACTTGAAGTGGTGGAGGAGGGATTGGCTTCCGTCGCGAGGACCGGACAGCGGTTCGCCAACCCGCCGCTGCATCACGTCAAAGGTGAGCTGTTGCTGGCGCAGAACCCATCGGACGGTGCCAAAGCGGAGCTGTGTTTCCGCAAGGCGATCGAAATCGGCCGGCGGCAAAGTGCGAGGTCAATGGAGCTGCGTGCTACGACGAGCCTCGCCCGGTTACTCAACAAGCAGGGCAACCGCGACGAGGCGCGCGCGATGCTCGCCGACATCTACGGCTGGTTCACCGAGGGCTTCGACACCGCGGACCTGAAAGACGCGAAGGCGCTGCTCGAGGAACTTGGAGCGTAGCCGGTTCGGTCTGCCCCTGGGAAGGTATCCTCCGCTTCGGCCGAAGACCTCGATTCAGTACAATCGACCGGAAATTGGGACGGCGCCCAAAATCGCTGCACAGCTATCGTCCATCGCTCGATTTTACACATTGTGATTGTCACGACGCAGCGGATGATCACTTCGTAGCGCGCGGAATTACCCCGAGGAATCAACGGCTATTAGGTTACTTGGACTCAACTTGGCCTTTCATCAGCAGATGGATGGGCGGATTCCCTTGCACTTACTTTTTTGACTAACTGCCTTTATCCTACCCCGCGTGAGTATTCTCACGTTCGTTCCTATGGGCCCGCGAGATGGCGATGTTCGATCGCGTCCTGCATCATTCGATCGTCGTCAGCATCAACGGCGAGAGCTTCAGACTCAAGGACACGCGCAAGGCCGGGATCGTGCCTAAACCAAAAAGCCAGCGCAGCCAAGTGTCCCTTGGCCACGATCAACAAGCTGGGTCGATTTTCGACGGAGCCGCCACATTTGGGGGCGCTCACAACTTCGTGAAGCCGTCGGGGCTCCACTGCTCGGAGCCGACGCCGTTGTGCACGATGAACAGCCCGTCCGGATCGTATTTCTTCTTGATCTCCGCGAGCCGCGCGTAGTTGCTTCCCCAATACGATTGCTGGAAACCCTTCTCGAAGAAATTGCTCTCGCTTACGTATGCGCCGCCGTTGGGCGCGATCGCGCGAAGCTCATTCATGCAACGTTCGACGCGCTGGGCGGCCTTGTCGCCTTCATCGACCGACGGCTCATGCCCGGGAATTCCGGGATAGGCGGGTCCTTCCTCGGCGTCGCCTGCGATAACAAGCGTGAAGGCCGTCAGCACCGCGGGATTGGTGCAGGTGTCCCGCGCCGCCGCTATCGCATCGGGCGGTGCGCCCGCCAGCCCCTTGTTGAAGTGCAACTCGAAATCTGAATGCCGCGATGCCGCATACAATGCGTCGGCGAGCCGCTGCTGCGATGCGT
This sequence comes from Binataceae bacterium (SeqCode), assembly GCA_963789715.1. Classification (GTDB taxonomy): domain Bacteria; phylum Desulfobacterota; class Binatia; order Binatales; family Binataceae; genus Binatus. Next base: position 401,830 of record CAWBLQ010000006.1, read on the forward strand.
CATCCCCGAGCAGCGACTCGGGCAGCCACAGCGACTGGTAAGCCCGGATGAACCAGCCGCACTCGAAGGTGTTCCCCTTCCACCAACCGTTGTTGGGGGGCGCGTCGGGCCGCGGATCCAACGTGAATCCCGGCTGCCCAATCAGGTGCTCGAGGCCGTAGTCAAACAGCCCGCGCAGCGGATTTCTGTTTGGATTTGGGAACACGGCCTCCGCCCAATGCGATTTCCACCACTCGACGTCCCAGAAGTGCCGCGCTGGTATGCCCGCGATGATCACCGGAAACTTGAGCGAATATCCGTCGGGCGATTGCCTGACCCAGTCCAGGAAGGGCTGCCAGACCTCTTTCGCCTGCGCCGAGTCCAGGCCGACTGCGAGCATTTGGATCTCGAACGAGTTGTCGGCCCTGAGGCGCGCCTGCTCCCCCCAGTGATCGTTGAAGAGACTCTTGCGGTAGAAGCTCACAAACTGACGGACCAGGCGCCGATACGCATCATCGGACGGCGCCTTGATCGTGAAGTTGGCCACGCAGAAATACTCGGGAAGGTCGTGCAGCTTGAGCGTAATCTTGCTGATGACGCCGAAGGTGCCGCCTCCACCGCCTTTGAGCGCCCAGAACAGATCGGGGTTGGTGCATGCGTTCGCTATTCTGATCTGTCCGTCAGCGGTGACGACTTCCGCCTCGAGCAGGCTTGCCGCCGCAGTTCCATAGTGCTTCGAGAAACTTCCGAAGCCGCCGCCCTGCAGCAGCCCCGCGAGGCCCACGGTCGTGCATCCCCCGCCCTGCACGTATTTCCCACCCTCGGTGGTGACCGCCGTGTACGCCTGCATCCCGAATGTTCCGGCGCCGACCGTAACCGCCGGCTGCGGCTGCATGGTGTGCTCGCATCCCTGCGGCACGAACGCATCGAGCATCTGGATGTCGTGCATGTGGCGCGTCCAGATCAGCAGCGAGTCGGGCGCGTTGGACGTGCCCTGGTAGCTGTGGCCGCCGCCTTTGACCGCGAGACGCAGGTTGTTTTCGAGCGCGAAATTCACAGCTGCGGCGACGTCCTGGGCGTTGCGCGCCGCGACCGCATACACGCTGGGCTGCGTCGCCCACGCATCGACCCACCCCAGGGTTTCTGTGAGGCCCGGCGTATCGCCGATGAAGTAGGGATTTTTGAGGTTCTTCGCGAGTTCCTTGGCGGCGTCGCTATCAGGGTCGGTCTTGAGAATCGAAAGCGGGAAGTCCACCTTGATCAGGTTTCCGCCGACCGTATCGTTGAGCCGCTCCCACGCAGCCTCGGACGGCCACGCGGGATCGGAAGAACGGCGCCGGCTGATAGTCGTGGCCGCCGCCGCGATCCGGCGCGGCAGCCATGACAGTAGCGCCGCCGATCCGGCCAGTTTCAAGAATGCTCTTCGATTCAACTAAAGATACCTCTTGCATATGGGGCAAGCGCTCTAACCGGGCTGAGCTATGCGTCCACCGGTGCGTCCGCGTCATCCGCCATCTCCTACGGCAAACGCTTGACCACTCCTGACAGCATCATCTACCTCGGCGAACCCCGTTAGCGCTATTGTTCGGCGTGAGCAGCATCGCCTTCGAGCCGGGCTTGGCGACGACGACCGCCAGTGCTCGAAGCGGCTGGGCTGAAGTCCGAAGCTCTTGCTGTGAACGCTGCCGCTGGCATAAAACCTGTTCTCGCACATTTCTTTCCCCCTGCGCGGGCAAGTTCGCTGACCGGCCAGGACCACGGCGGTGATGCGATGAAGTGCATGGACGCGGTGGCGAAGATGAGGACGCAAAGACGAAAGATGCCGGTCTTCTGTAAGATTCGTGCATCTATGCAAACGGAGGCGCATGTGCGCCTCCGTTCCGGTTGCTGAGCCCTTGCATGCAGCGCAACCTTGTTATTGGAATCGATTCCTCGACCACAGCCACCAAGGCGATTGCCTGGGATCGGACCGGCGCGCCGGTGGCTGAAGGGCGTGCCGCAATCGCGCTCGCCCAGCCTCGCCCGCGCTATTTCGAACAGGACCCAGAAGACTGGTGGCGCTCGACGTCTCTGGCGCTGCGCGAGCTCACGGCAAAGGTCGAGCCGGCGCGAATCGCGGGCGTGGCAATTTCGAACCAGCGCGAGACCTTCGGCCTCTTCGGCGAGCACGGCGAGACTATACGTCCGGCCATCGTTTGGCTCGACGAGCGGGCGATGGACCAAATGCGCCGATTCGGGGCGAGCTTCGGCGCCGAGAAGATCCACGCGATCTCCGGCAAGCCGGTCGACATCACGCCCTGCCTATACCGGATGGTCTGGCTGCGCGAGAACGAGCCGCATCTCCTGGATCGCGCCGCCTATGTCGCCGAAGTCCATGGCTATCTTTGCTTCCGACTCACCGGCCGGTGGACAACCTCGACCGCCTCGGCTGACCCGCTGGGCGTTCTCGACATGGAGCGCCTGGTCTGGTCGCAGGAGATTCTCGCGGCGGCCGGAGTCCCGATCGACAAGATGCTGCCGCTGGTGCGACCCGGCGCGTTCATCGGAACCGTTACCGAAGCCGCCGCGCAGACGACCGGCCTTGCGGCCGGCACGCCGATGTTCGCGGCCGGCGGCGACGGACAGTGCGCGGGTACCGGCGTCGACGTCCTGCGATCCGGCCGCGCCTATATCAACCTCGGCACCGCCGTGGTCTCGGGAAGCTTTTCCGAGCGCTATGCCTTCGACGCCGCGTTCCGAACCGAGACGGCGGTCGCCGATCGAGGCTATATCGTCGAGACCTGCCTGCGCTCCGGCACCTTCCTGGTCGACTGGCTGTCGCGCGAGCTGCTGGGCATCGACCCTCGGCGAGAGCTCGAGGCGCTGACCGCTCTCGAGGCCGAAGCCGCCGCCTCGCCGGTCGGCGCCAACGGCGTCATGCTCGTCCCCTACTGGGAGGGATGCATGACCCCTTACTGGGATGCGTCAGCCCGGGGCGTGATCGCCGGCCTCTCGGGATCGACCCGGCGCGGCGATCTCTATCGCGCGCTTCTGGAGGGCGTAGTGCTCGAGCAGGCGTTGGCGTCGAAGCGCCTGCAAGACGGCTGCGGACAGACGATCGACCACTATGTCGCGGTGGGCGGCGGCACGGCATCGGATCTGTGGATGCAGATCCTGGCCGATGCCGCAGGCGTTCCCGTCCATCGCTCGGCGAGCAGGGAGGCGTCCTCTCTCGGCGCGGCAATGGCGGCCGCCACGGGCTGCGGCTGGTTCCGGAGCTTTACCGAGGCATCGGCCGCCATGGCCGGCCATATCGTTCGGACCTTCGAACCGAGGCCGAAGGAGAAGGCGGCCTACGCGGAACTGGGCGAGATATACGCAGGACTCTGGCCGGCGCTTTCGAGCTGGAACCAAAAGCTCGCTCGCTTTGTCGAGCAGCGGACTGCAAAGCTGCAATCCTAGACCGGGACGAAAGAAGCCGGCGCCTCTTAAATATCGGTCCTTATTGAACCGTCCAAGTCGAGTCCAAGTCCTCTCCAAAACGTTGATTCAGCTACAGGATTTCAGACGCTGCGTTCAGTAAGCACCAGCGTTACGACCTTGGTGCGCCCGGCGCCTATCCCGGCGGACGCGATTGGGGGTCGGGCCCTGCTTTCGGGTCGTTTCCTTAGGTCTCAATCTGAGCAAACTGCTGCCGCCCTCCGAGACCAACCCCGACAAGCGCTTTCGTAGGCTCTTGACGTCCATACCGAGTGCATCGCACACGTGATCGAATGACAGGGGGCTTGTGATGCCGGGGGCGAAAACCCAAGACGACGCCTCGATGAAAGACTTGCGCTTGAGGGAATTTGGCGAGGCTAGATAGTCGCCTAGCACATTGATAGCGTCGGCCAGAACTGCGAGCAGCAGACGTTGCTCGCTCGAAAAGGTCTGCGCGCCGACCAATTTAAAGAACTGGCTCGGCAGAATGATATCCGGGGGCGAACTCAGTAGGCCATCTTCAAAAGCCCTCTCTCTTCGATCACTTTCGCTTTTCCTCATGGCTTTCGTGCGCCCCCGTTCGAACAGCACCCTACCAAAACGCGAAGTTTAGAAGAAAAATCTACGGTCGATCCTTCGATGGAGGAGGCGCTCCATCTTTCGATGGAGCGCCTCGCTCTCAATCGCGTTGACGCTCCCCTATGATTTCGCAGATTCTAAGGCAGCTCAGGAGGCAGTGATGAAGACAGCGGATCGCAACGATCTCGATCTGAACATCGCGCTGGGGCGCGCGGCGCTGTCGGTGCTTGCACTCGCATCCTGGTACGTAGATCCCGCCAATGGTGGATGGTTCTTCATCGATGAATCTTCATTGATCATTCTGACCCTGCATCTCGCATACAGCTTGGCGATGTTCGCGCTGATCGACCGCGGCATCGCGGCTTCGCTGTTGCCGAGAATTTGCACCATTCTCGACATCGCGTTTGCCGCCGTGATCACCGTCATCACCGAAGGACCGACCAGCCCCTCCTGGCTGTTTTTCGTCTTCGCGATCATCGTGGTCGATTGCCGCACCAGCTTTCGCGAGGCCATCAAGGTGACGATTTGCAGCGCACTGGTTTATTTCGTGCTGCTGGCGGCTTTCGTCCCCGGACCCAGTAACGAGTACCTGATGCGTTCTGCATACCTCGCCATCGTCGGTTACCTGATCGGTTTCATCGGCGCGCAACGCGCCAGGTTCGAAGCGCGCGTGCGCGACCTCGAGGGGGCTGCCGAACGCCATGCGATCGCGCGCGCATTGCACGACGGCTATGTGCAGGCGCTGGCGGGACTGAACCTTCGGCTCGAGGCCTGCCGGGCTTTGATGAAGACCGGGCGCCCCGATGAGGCGCTGGCAAAGATCACCGACGTGCAAAAGGGACTGGCGCGCGAATACGACGCCGTGCGCGCCTATATCCGCTCGCTCGCGGAGGTCGAGCAGATCCCTGAGTCCGAGGTGATTCCGGAGTCCGAAGATCGCCCGTTCGCGGTCGAGACACATTTCGAAGTGACAGCAAATTTCGCGGGGCGTGCGCCGATACTCGAGCAGGTTCTTCAGATCGTTCTCGAAGGAGTGCGAAATAGCTGGCAGCATGGCAGGGCTGCCTGTGCGGCGATCAACATCAGCGCCGCTAACCACCTGATCCGCATCGCGATGGACGACGACGGAATCGGCTTTCGCAACTCCGAACAGCCGCCGTGGGCAATCGCGTCGCGGGTGGCCGAATACGGCGGGCGGCTGAGAATCGGCGGTGGCGACCGCGGCGGCGCTCATCTCGAAATCGAAATCCCGGCGGCAGAACCATGGAGAAACGGCTGCGCCTAATCATCGCTGACGACCACTCGCTTTTCCGCCAGGGGCTGAAGGAGCTGCTGCTCCTGCAGCCCGAGGTCGAGGTGGTGGGCGAAGTCCAGCGCCTGAGCGAACTCGCATCGATGCTGACCACCACGCCCTGTGATGTGCTCCTGCTCGACCTGCAAATGGAACGCTGGGTGGGCGGCGATATCGAGCGACTGAGCCGGGTCACCCGGGTCGTCGTGCTGACCGCGAGCGAGCGCAAGGAAGACGCGATGGCGGCGCTGCGGATGGGCGCGCACGCATTCGTGCAAAAACGTTACGCGGTGGAAACCCTGATGGAAGCGATCCGGTCCGCGGCTCAGGGGCTGGTGTGGATCCCTCCCGCATTGCAGGCGGAACTCGCCTTGCAGCTCAGATCACCCTGGCGCAGCCAACTCTCCAACCGCGAGACTGAGATCATCCGCTGTGTCGCCGCAGGGCTGCGCAACGCTGAAGTGGCCGAGCGGCTCTTGATCGGCGAGAGCACGGTCAAGACGCATCTCAACAACATCTTTCAGAAGCTCGGCATCCGCGACCGCGTCGAACTGGCGCTCTATGCGCATCGCGTTGGATTGGCGGAAGGGCCGCGCGGCAAGCGCTAGTGTGATCTCCCATCACTAAGTCACAAAGGCGCGGCGGTTTGGAGAGGAACCACCTCTCTCTCAGAGTCGTGACAGGTTCAGCGCCGAGCGCGGGTCTAATTCGACGCTCGTTGATCTCGCGCTCATGAAGGCGCTCGCTTGGGGACGCCAACGGTCTGATGATTTCTTCGCCGTTGGGGGAACTAGTAAGCATCGTTCTGCGGAATCGAACACAGTTGATGAAATCGGGAGTATGTACTTAACGCAAATTGCGTTAAGTACATACTCCCCAAAAAAATGCAGGGCGGGGCCGGTCCGAAGACGCGACAGGCAGCGCCTCCGCTGGCGCCTTCTCGTGCCTGGGGCGGGCCGATTCTCGCGCCGGAAGCTCTGCCAGCGATCGGTTCCGGTTGGCGGAACTCGGGGAGATTTTGACCCAAGATTAACCCATGTGGGGCACGATGGAGCACAGTTGCGTTGAACCCTCACGCCGCGTTGCCCCCGTGTGCGCAACAGGTTTGTACAACCTCTTTGCATTTCCCGATACGACTACCCGAGGCTGGCCAGGCCGTGATAGGAGACGAGACGATAGAATTCTGCGACAAAAGAATCAAAATTCTTGTTTGAGAACTTTTGCCCAAAGAGAGGAATATGCTGGAACGAGATTCGAGTCGGGGATGCTGCTCATGATATCTATTCGAACCCTTCAAGGTCGGCCACGTCTTGCGATTTTCGGAGTGGCTTTCACGATCGGCTCTTGTTTTGCGCTCGCCGCATCTGCAGGAGCCCAAACATCTCTTATTGCGTGCGCCAATAATAAGACTCACGCAGTCAGGTTTCCGCCGGTTGGAAAATCCTGCAATTCAGACGAAACCGCAATCGTGCTCGGTGCAGTCGGACCGACGGGACCGGCTGGACCGCAAGGCCCTACCGGATCTCAGGGTGCGACAGGCGCTACAGGACCGCAGGGTCCGGCGGGTCCTGCGCAAGCCCCCATCGTTATGGTGAACAACAGTACGAATGGGCCGGTCGAGGTACCAGCGAATCAGGTGACGGACATCGTGCCATTAGCCCCCAACCAGTTCGTATTGCCCACTAACCCTCAGAACTGGGTGCTAGTGCTCAATTGCACAGTAGTATTTCAAAACGTTGGGACCGAGCCAGCAACACTGACTCCAGCAAACATGGGTATCTCCGGCGTTACTGTGCCGCCGGGTGGCAACACCATGATTCACTGGACCGATGGGATACAAGAGCCCGGTGGAGCGTTTGTCACCGGCCCGGTCTGCGGTGTTATATCGGATCAACCCGGTCAAGCGACGGGGCAGGTCGTCGTGCAGGGGTTCGCCCAGGATCCCGATAATCTACCGCTTCCCACCCCGACGCCTACAAACACTCCGGGCTGAAATACGGGCCTCAATACGAAATTCGCCGAGATTGCCGTCTTCCCCGGTTCGACGGATACAGGCATAAGGCGTTTTCTGGCTGCAGGAGCGTGGCCGCGTTTGAGGATTTTGCGGTATCGGTCGAGCGCGCGTGACAGGGACCGAATGTGCTCGAGCCTGACTTCGATCCCGAGCCCACGGCAGTTCAGATCGGGCGATACAGATTTTGTCGTGACTGCGTGCAGCAATCAGGCTTTCGATCAGGTGCCAAAACCACTACATGTCCGGGATGCGCCGGCTGGGCCACAAGATTGGGATCGTGCTCTGGGCCGCGATCCTCGGATTCGCAATCGCCTTGATTCCGCAAGGGCTCTGGTCGGCGCTGGTAGTCGCGAATCTCAGAACCGGCGCAGCGATCCCATGGGCGGTCCCTATCATGGCGATCCTGCTATGGCTGATGTTGCAGTACCTCAGCGGCAGGTGGGCGCCGCGGCGGACTTCCGACGCTCGGCGCAACTCGCTGCGTCTGCGCCGGATTTCGATGCAGGCCTTTACGTGGGCAGTGGTGGCGGGCGCACTCTCGATTGTGGCTCTCGACGGGATCTGGATCGTGATGGCACGGATGGTTCGGATGCCGGGCAGCGTTCTGCCGGAGGTGTCGAACTACCCGCGGCTGACCGTTGTCGCGATGGTGGCAACGGGCGCGCTGGTGTCACCGATCTGCGAGCAAGCCGGCATCTGGGGCTACTGCCAGACAAGGCTGGAGCGCAAATTTCCACCGTTGTTCGCAGTCCTGGCCAGCGCGCTCATATTCGGGCTGCTGCCTCATCCGCCCATGCGCGCGGCGCTGCTGCCGAAGCTGCTATTCTTCTTTCTGACCGGCCTGACATTCAGCTTGATGGCCAGGCTGACAAATTCGATCTTGCCGGGATTGGTGGTTCACATCGGCGGCATCCTGAGCTTCTTCGTCCTGGTCTGGCCGAGCGACCCCGCGCGCATCCTCGTGACAGAGAACGGCATCGACGCCTGGTTTGCGATTGACCTCGTACAAGCGGCCGTGTTTGCGGCGCTCGCGATCGCGGCGTTCATGCGATTGCAAAGGGTCGTTGCCTGATAGGCAGCGGCGATCCGCCTTTAACATAGCGCGCCGTTGTCGAGTTCAGCTAGCCGAGTTCAGTGGAAAGGCAGGGCTTGCTCTGTGGGGGTTTTACTTGCGAAAAATGGGGCCGTCAAAGGTGCCGTTGATCTGCGTGAACACTGCGCATCATCCGACTGCGATCGGTGCGGCAGTTAGCGGCTCTTATTGAACCGTCCAAGTCGAGTCCAAGTCCCCTCCAAACGGTTGATTCAGCTACAGGATTTCGGACGCTCTGGATATTGACCAGGGCAAGGGGAGCGCTTGCGTCGACGAAGGACCGCTCTATGACTCGACGGTCTGTCCGTGAGAGGTTCGTTGCAGGTAGCCTCCAGCAGGGCCGAATTCGTAAGGCGGCGGCGGTATGCACCCGCGCACCTCGTTGGAGCGTCTCCATTGAACCTACCCGGGAGCTTGCCGCGTCGAGTAAGCTCGGCCGGGGGACTACGGCTTTCCGATCGTACCCGTTAGCGTGAAGGTCACAACTGAGCCATCAGCGCTAATCGCGGCTCCGGCCAGCCCTGAACCTATCTCGCTGGCGAATTTCTTAGTGCCACCCGTGACCATGAAGCTTCCGTTGAAATTCTCGCCGCCAGTCGAATCTGGCGGTACGGGGCAAAGGAGGCCATCCTGACCGAAAGTGATCGTGCTGCCGTCCTTTGTCGTGATGACACCGGTACCGCTCGCGGGAAAGCATTGGTCGTTGCAGTTCGGGTTGTCAAGGCAGATCTCGGCTGCAGCCGAATGATTGACCGATAAAGTTCCAGTTACACTGGCGTTTCCGATTTGCGAACCCTCGAGAGTACCGCCGAAAGTCACGCTGCACTGGCCCGTACTAGAACCCGAGCAGTCGTCCGCGGTCGGCGCTCCGGAGCCAATCGCCGAAAACGGTTTCAGCGTCACTGCGTGGGTAGGCGTCGCCGCCAAGAGCAACCCGGAAAACAACACCGCCAATGTCGCTGAAACTGTGGGCGGGGCTCCCGAGAGCAGAACTTTCCACTTTCCTTGCGGTAAGGTCGGCAGATCGTGGCCTGCACCCCGAAAACTCAGCCGAAATGAGGTAGAGTCCGTCGCCTGAAAAGGAGACGGGCAATGAAAGGAAGCCGCTTCACGGAGGAGCAGATTATCGGGGTGTTGCGGGAGCAGGAGGCCGGGGCCAGGACCGAAGAGGTCTGCCGGCGCCACGGGATCTCAAGCGCGACATTTTACAAGTGGAAGTCGAAGTACGGCGGGCTGGAGGTGTCGGACGCCAGGCGGCTGAAGGCGCTGGAGGATGAGAACCGCCGCCTGAAGCGGTTGCTTGCCGACTCGTTGTTGGACAACGCGGCGCTCAAGGACCTGCTCGGAAAAAACGTCTGAAGCCTGCGGCGCGGCGAGTAGCAGTGATTCGGGTAATAGAGCGTCACGGGCTGAGTCAGCGGCATGCGTGCGAGCTAGTGGGGTTGGACCGCTCGACTCTGCGCTACCGGTGCAGACGACCGGACGACTCGGCATTGAGGCAACGACTGCGGGAGCTGGCCGCGGAGCGGCGGCGCTTCGGGTATCGGCGCTTAGGCTGGATGTTGGCGCGCGAAGGCCACGCGCTGAACCACAAGAAGCTCTATCGACTGTACCGGGAAGAGCGGCTCATGGTGCGCCGGCGAAGAGGGCGAAAGCGGGCACTGGGTACGCGAGCGCCGATGATGCTGCCGATCAGAATCAACCAGCGCTGGTCGCTCGACTTCGTCTCGGACATGCTGAGCGACGGCCGGCGCTTCCGCATCTTATGCGTAGTGGACGACTTCAGCCGCGAGTGCCTGGCCACGGTGGTCGACACCTCGATAGGCGGAGTACGAGTGGTGCGTGAACTGGAGCGGCTCACGATCGAACGAGCCACACCGGAGATGGTAGTTAGCGACAATGGAACCGAACTGACTAGTGGTGCGGTGTTGCGCTGGGCGACGAGAAGGGTGGCGTGGCACTACATCGAGCCGGGCAAGCCCGTGCAGAACGCCTTCATCGAATCATTCAATAGCAAGTTGCGCGACGAGTGCCTTAACGAGTACGTGTTCAGCAGCCTCGGGGAAGCGCGCGCGATCATCGAAGCGTGGCGGCACGACTACAACCACCTGCGCCCGCACTCGAGTCTCGGCTACCTGGCGCCGGAGGAGTTCGCGGCAAGGAATCAACGGAGCTCGGCCATCGCGCGCACCGCTTGGCCAGCAAAACAGCTGCTGGCCGGCGCGGTGCAAGGCGCGCTGACCTCGGATCCAAAACCTGACAGTTTTTCGGCCGCCCTCCGAGAGTGAAGGGCGGCCGGAAAAACTGGGATGAAGATGAAACCAAAACTACAAACGATGCGCCCCAGGAGGGGCGAAATAACCGGCGGACTCTACTTATGATTGGCGGGAAATTGGGGTGCAGGCCAATCGCTACCTCGTGCCGAGCGGGAGTATGTCGGCGTGACGTTTTTCACGCGTCCAGCATCCGTCAGTTCGGAGAGAGATTCAAGGTCGATTGGTACGATCGACACACAGTGACCAGTTCATGCGGCACCTCTACGCGCGAGAGCTGACCACCACCTTGACCACCAAGGGAATGAATACTGGCGGGCAATATAGACTTTGGTGGACTGGCTATCGTGCAGAACTGCTTAGCTTGGACGCAGGCGGACATCTCTCTTCCGGCCTTGAACGTCGGTAACCCCTCTGCGTTCGCCGCGGGTTCGGCACTGGTTCAGTTTGAATAGGCCAGAGGTCGTGAAGAGCAAAAGTTTCTGGTGGTGGGCGCTCGTGATCCTCTGCGCTCGATCATCGACGGGTTATAGGTCCGGGCTTGGCTCGCAGCTGCACGTTCATATGAGGCACATGATAACCTCTGCCGTTCGCCGAACGAAAAATGCTTGCCAGAATGTCTGACATGGATTTTTCTCCGGATTGGCCACGAATTGCGTCCACCGCATCATCCGAGTTTCGAACTAACGATTTTGTACAACAGTGCGCTGCCGTTTCAACGCTTGTTCACGCGCGTGCTCGATTCGCAGCCGTCTGTCCAGATCGGGCGATGCGGCTATGTGTGCGCGTGCCGGGCGCCACGATGCGCTGCGTTGTCCGCCGAAAGCTATGCTGTTCGCCAGAATGCATTCCCTTGCTGGTCAACGTGGTGGTCAGTTCCGCGCAAGTAGACTCCCCGATCAAGCCGTGGTACTCGGCTGCGAGTTCGGGTCGAGTTCGTCCACCGCAAAGTCCGTAGCTGCGCAAGAGGAGGGACAACTTTATGAAAACAGCGATCGGAGTCCTATTCGTTCTCCTGCTTTTCGCCAGCGCGTGCGACAGCACACCGAAGAGCAGCGCAATCAACATTGGCGGAATCAACCCTCCACCACCACAATTTTCGCCGGCATGGTGCGCGGTGTTAGTGCCGAGTCAAATAACGAGCGTGTGTAATCAGTACAATGAGTGCTGCCCAAACGGGCCGGCCCCGAATTGGGTTCCGAAATGCATATGCAGCACCCTGGCTCCCTACGCATGTACGGAGTGGATACACGCGCAGCAGTCGTTTGCGCCGTGCGGCCCTGCGCTTGGCCCTCGATCTTGATGGCGCCGCGATTGGCGATAACCAGATGATTCCGCCCGTGCGCTTTGCTTTCGAGATCACGGTTAGCGGCTCCTATTGTACCGTCCAAGTCGAGTCCAAGTCCCCTCCAAACGGTTGATTCAGCTACAGGATTTCGGACGCTGGGGATATGGAATCCGCTGCGTTGACGATCGGCGGTTTGGAGGTTCGGGCCGGACTCACGCGGACCCGGTTACTTTTCCTCGTATCCCAAATTGATAGTGATACTGAAAGAGGAGAGGCCTGAGCTTTGGTCGGGTTCGACTGCGTACCCGTTGAGCTTGGCCTTGTGAGCCAGCACACGCACCCCTGCTTCGATGTGGCGTGGATCTCCGTTGCTGATACGACTCTTCCGCTGACCAAAAGCGGCGAAAGCCGTCCCCTGCAGAGAGACCGACTCGCCCAGATTCGTTGAAAGCGCGGACAGTTTTGTACAGGCATGGACGGGTGTAGCCAACGTGGAAGGAACTCAAAATCCTCCGTGCGCAAGCATGTGCGGGTTCAAGTCCCGCCCTCGGCACCAAATCTCTCACCGACAGTGCATCGATTGCCCGTTGCGAACCATCTGTTCTCCAGATAACGCAGCGGCCGAGCGATTTCGTGGTCTCGCAGGTCGCGGTTTGCCCATAGTTGGGACGTGAACGGCGAACGAATCGCGAACGCGATGCGTCAGCCTGCGATCCTGGCAGTAGTCTGGATCTGCGCGCTGCTGGTGTTGTCGGGCACGCTGACGAAGATGCCCCGGCAGTGGCACGGCCGCGACTTCTCGAACTATTACGAATCGGCGTGGGCGCTGCGCCATGGAATCGATCCATATTCCACGCTCCTGACGCCGATCGGCGACCGGCTCGCGCTCGAGACCGGCGGGTTGCTGCATGCTTTCCGAGACGCCGCCATTTCTACTTTGCTTCGAGCCTCTCACCCGACTGCGGCCGCGAACTGCATTCTGGATTTGGATCGCGATCAACTTTTCGGCATTGGCAATTGCGATGTATCTGCTGCTCGTTCATCGACGCGGGCTTTCCCGGCGCACCGGGTGGCTGCTGGCCGGACTGATTCTGATGTCGGCGCCGGTTAATTTGAATTTTTACTGGGCGCAATCGCAACTGATAGTGCTGGCTCTGCTGGCGGGCGCAATGCGCGCTATGGAACGCGAACGGGACGGCGCCGCGGGCTTGCTGATCGCAGCGGCCGGACTGCTCAGGGCGTACCCGCTTCTGCTCGTCGGCTATTTCGTCATCCGTCGAAAATGGCGGGCAGTTGCGTTCGCGACGGCTGGAATCGCAGCGGGAGTGTTCGTCACTGTCGCGGCTTTGGGTTTAACCCAAACTCTCAGCTTCGTTCATGGCGCATCGTGGCTCACTGACGATTACCTGGTGAAGCGGGTGGATAATCTTTCGCTCGGGCCATTCGTGTCGCGGACGTTCTGGGCATTGACCCGCACGGCGTCCGGATCATCGGCCGATTGGATCAGGCGCGCCAGCATCGCGGTCGCGGACCTGATAGTACTTGGACTGACTATTCGCACGACGCTGGCCGATGAAAACCGCGGCGATCCCGACTGGAGAATCTACTCACTATGGATCGCGACCGCGATCATGCTGTCGCCCGTCGGATGGCATCACTACCTGGTGCTGCTGACGATTCCGTTTGTGCAGCTGGTCACGTCCGCGGCCCAGGGGCGGTCGGGCGCGCGGGCCATCTGGATGGCGGCGTTGGCTTATCTTCTGAGCGCGGCTTCGCTCACCGTCTTCAACCGCTTGCTGGTGCCGCCGCCCACCGCGTTCCAGCTCAACTTCCCATGGTTGGCGCACACGCTCGAGGAAGCGAGCTTCGCCGCCTTACTGACCGGGTATATCGCGGCGTATTGGTTCGCGACCGATCACGGGCGCCGAGTTCCCGCGACTCGAGCAACGATCGTACGCGAGCCGGCTCCGAGCGCGATCTTCTAGAGGCCGAGCATCTTGCGCAACTTCACCGCGCTGAACCCCAGCATCGTTTCGTTGCCGACCCGGATAACGGGAACCGCGCGAAAGCCAAGACTGACCAGCTCGTCGCGGGCGGAATCGTCGTTGGCGATACTTTTTTCGACGAAGCTGACGTTGTGCCGGTTGAGAAAGTCCTTCGCCTGATGGCACGCCGAACATCCCGTATTCGTGTAAATCACGACTTCCATGGCGGTCTCCTTTTCCGACGGGGTACTATTTTCGACGCCGCGCACACGCGCCGCGCGCGACCGGTGTTGCCGCGCACTCGCCTCCGCACTCCTCGATCATCTTGCGCAGCGTGAGCCTGAGCCGCTGCAGGCGGCCGATTTCTTCGTTCATCTCGATCAACTTCGCTTCCGCCTTTCGAGTGACCGGCCCGCATTCCGCCGTCGACTTGACGCCCAGCGACAGCAGTTCCTTGATCTCCTTCAGCGTAAAGCCGAGCCGCTTCGCGTCGCCGATGAAACGCAGCCGGTCTAGCGCTTCCGCCGAGTAGTTCCTGTAGCCCGAGAAACTTCGATCCGGCGTTGCGAGCAAGCCGCGCCGCTCGTAGAACCGGATAGTGTCTATACTCACTCCGGCAGCATTAGCTACTCGGCCAATCGTCATATCTGCCTCACGATAGACCCTTGACCATAGTCCAGAGTCAAGTGCGCGGTTCAATTCGCGGGCAACGCGGTCACATACTCGAAGTCCAGCGCCTGGTGATTGATTCCGCGCGCGGGCGGCGCAATCCAGCTCGCGAATTGACCCGGCGCAGTAGTAGGCTTCATGAGCGACGCGACGAATTCGCGATCGGCCCGCGTCGGCATCCAATCCGCCGTACGCCGCTGCCATTCCTCATCTGTGACTATCTGTCCGTCCGGCGTCACGTTGACGCCCGCGAATTCGCCGATCGAGCGTCGAAACCCCCGATGCGGCAGCTTTAGCTCGAAGCTAATCCCCGCTTCCCGGATGACCTTGTTCCATCGCGCGAGCGCCCGCTCGCAATCGGCAATGTAGGAGTCGCGAAGAGTCTCATTCAACGCGATCAGCGCGGGCTGCTCGGTTTGAACGATTACTCCGTGGTCCGGTTTCAATACTGCATAGCCGCTGCTTGTCAGCTGATGGTCGTCGTCGCGGTCGGTTTCCTTGAAGCGGCCCTTCAAACCCGCAGTGTAGTAATTGGCGGCATTAGTCGATAGCTCCGATCCGAACAGGTCAAGCGAAACTGAGTAATGAAAGTTTATATACTTTTGAATGATAGTTAGATCGATTCCATCATGCTCGCCGACGCGGTCGGTGTTGTGTTCTTTCATCAGCTGGCAAGTGCAGCCAATCACCCGGCTCACTCCCGATTCGCCGACGAACAGATGATGCGCCTCCTCGGTCAGCATGAAGCGGCAGGTGCGCGCCAGCGGATCGAATCCCGATTCGGCCAGGCTGGCGAGCTGATACTTGCCGTCGCGGTCCGTGAAATGCGTAAACATGAAGTACGACAACCAATCGGGCGTCTTTTCGTTGAAGGCGCCGAGGATGCGGGGATTGTCGGCGTTGCCCGACCGGCGCCGGAGCAGGGCCTCGGCCTCTTCGCGGCCATCGCGTCCGAAGTACGCGTGCAGCAGATAGACCATCGCCCACAGATGGCGTCCTTCTTCGACGTTGACCTGAAAAAGATTGCGCAGGTCGTAGAGCGACGGGCAGGTGCGGCCCAGGTGCCGCTGCTGCTCGACTGACGCGGGCTCAGTATCACCCTGCGTGACGATCAGACGGCGCAGCACTCCGCGGTGTTCGCCCGGAACTTCGCGCCAGACCGGCTCGCCCTTGTGCTGTCCGAACGAAATCCGGCGGTCGGGTTCGGGGTCGGCCATGAAAATACCCCATCGATAGTCCGGCATCTTGACGTATCCGAATGTCGCCCAGCCCTGTGCGTCAGTCGAAGTCGCAGTCCGCAGATACACGTCGCAGCCCTGGAAACTCTCGGGTCCCATCTCGCTCCACCATTGCAGGAAGCCGGGCTGCCACGCCTCGAGCGCGCGTTGCAGGCGGCGGTCGTCGGCGAGATTCACGTTGTTGGGAATCTGCCCGGAATAGTTGATCGACATCAGACTCTCCTCGGATCGAATTCCGGCCGGGTGCCGGTGCCGTACAGTTTGAGCGCGCCTTTTTCACCGACCGCGTTCGGGCGCTGAAAGATCCAGTTCTGCCACGCCGACAGACGGGCAAATATTTTCGATTCGAGCGTTTCCGGCCCGCCGAATCGCAATGACGCCTCCATGCCGGTCAGCGCATCCGACGAGAAGGCGGCGCGTTCTTCGAGGGCGAGGCGGACCTCGTCGTCCCAGTCGATATCGTCGGGCGTAAAAGTCACGAGGCCTTTTTCGTCGGCCTGAGATGCATCCAGCTCCGCGCCAATTCTCGCGCGCAACTCCTCGACGCGTTCCGGCTCGCCCTGAAATCTGCTTTGCAGCCGGGTCAGCCCGTTGCACATCGGCATCGCGCCGAAGTTCATTTGCGTCAGGCTGATAGTCGCCGGCATCGACTCATCGCCTTCGCGCAATCCGCGCAGCATGTACGCGCGGTCCGATGCCAGCGCGAGCTCCAGCAGAGTTCCGCAAAAGCAGGAGCCGGGCTCGATCAACGCGAAGATGGATCGCGAGCTGACGTCGAGCCGTTTCAGCGTGCGTTTCAAGTAGAGAAGGATCTCGCGCACCAGCCAGTCCTCCGCGTTTGCGGCGAGAAACGCGTCGTACGACTTCACCAGCGCCGGGTCGCCCCGCGTGCGGAAGATCCACGTCCGCACGGTCTCCTGGTTGAACCGCAGGTGCAGGATTGCGTCTTCGAGCTCGCGGGCCAAGGCCAACGGCCAGAAGTCCGCGCCGATTGAGTGCGCGTCTTCGACGCCGCGCGGCGCCTGGCTCTGCGGACCCTCGACAGTGAACGTGGCGGTGGAGTTGTCGGGATCGATCTCGATCGTCAAGTGCGCGTATTTCACCCGTCGCTCTTCCACGTCGCGCGAAAGCCGACCCAGCGAGATGCCGCGCGCGTTCGCAGACCCGTTCGAGCGCGCCGCAAACTCGTGCGCCCTTTGTGACGCCAGCTCGATAAGTTGCGAGCGCGGAACAACTTCGTCCACCAAATCCCAATCCATCGCCCGCTTGCCCCTAACTCCTTCCTCGGTCGTGCAAAAGAAATCCGCACGGTCGCGCCTGACGCGGCGCTTGTCAACCAGCCTGGTCAATCCGCCTGTGCCCGGCAGCACTCCGAGCAATGCGACCTCCGGCAGCGAAACGCTGGTCGAGCCATCGTCGGCCATCATTATGTAGTCGGTGGCGAGCGCGAGTTCGTAGCCACCGCCCGCGCATGCTCCGCCGATCGCCGTCATGTAATACTGCTCCGAGTTGAGCGTGGCATCTTCGATCGCATTGCGCGTCTCATTGGTGAACTTGCAGAAGTTCACCTTGAACGGATGGCTCGACAGGCCGAGCATCCTGATGTTTGCGCCCGCGGAAAACACCCGCTCTTTGCCCGACGCGACGATCACGCATTTTACTTCGGGATGCTCGAAGCGAATCCGCTGCACGGCGTCGTTGAGTTCGATATCGACGCCGAGGTCGTAGGAATTAAGCTTGAGCTCGTAGCCGGGGGCCAGGCCGCCATTTTCGTCCACGTCCATCTTAAGCGTCGCGACCGGCCCGGCGTAGCTCAAACGCCAATGCCGATAGGCGGACGGCTCGGTTCGAAAGTCGATCATCGCGAATTTCTCCCGTCGGGAAGCGACCACTCCATCGCAGTATAGACCGTGCGAGCCCCCGCGATTCAACAATGCTGAAGACCATCGGCTTTTACGGAGCGCTGGGCAGCGATAATCCCGACGTGGTCGTGTTCGAGTCGTCGAATCACGACGACATCCGCACGATGATCGAGTACTGGCGCGAGGTCTCGTTCGAAGTTCATCCGGCGGTCGATATGGCGCAGGTCTTCCGCGCTCAAGGCATGAAGATCTCGTAGCGCGCGGTCGCGATTCACGCTGTGCGCCGCAGCACGACCATCGCGTGCCCCGCGACGTGAACCCGCTCTTCGTACAAGTGCGATCGTGCGCGATGCGGCGCGGCCGTCTCCGCGGTGTCGAGGACGACGGTCCATTGCCGCCCCCATTTTTTCGGCGGCAGCTTGAATTCCATCGGCTCGCGATACGAGTTGAACATCAGAAAGAAGCTGTCGTCCGCAAGCCGGGCGCCGGCGCGATCGCGTTCAGTCATAGCGTCGCCGTTCACGAACGCGCCGAGCGTTTTCGCGTATTCGACGCCCCAGTCGGCGGCGGTCATCTCGGCGCCGTCGGGCCGGAACCATACGAGATCTTTGGGCCGGCCGGCCTTCGCGGGAGTGCCGGTGAACCATCCGCGACGCCGGAAGATCGGATGCTCATGGCGCAGCCGGACTAGCCGGCGCGTGAAATCGAGCAGCGCCGCGTCGGCGCTGCTCCAGTCGATCCATGAAATCGCATTGTCCTGGCAGTAGGGGTTGTTGTTGCCCCGCTGCGAACGACCGAACTCGTCGCCGGCCAGAATCATTGGCACGCCCTGCGACAGCAGCAGGGTTGCCAGGAAGTTGCGTTTTTGCTGCCCGCGAAGCGCGCTAATCGCGGGATCGCCGGTCGGCCCTTCGACGCCGAAATTCCACGATCGATTGTGGTCGTCGCCATCGCGATTGTCCTCGGCGTTCGCCTCGTTGTGCTTTTCATTGTACGAAACGAGGTCGGCGAGCGTGAAGCCGTCGTGCGAAGTGACAAAGTTGATGCTCGCGAGCGGGGTGCGCCCGCCGGCGCGGTACAGATCCGAACTGCCGGTGATGCGTGACGCAAACTCGCCCATCGAGCCACTCGCGCCGCGCCAGAAATCCCGCACGCCGTCGCGGTACTTGCCGTTCCACTCTTTCCAGTTGACCGGAAAACTCCCGGCGCGGTAGCCGCCCTCGCCGACGTCCCACGGCTCGGCGATCAACCGGGCCGCCGATATCACCGGGTCCTGCGCTATCGCCGCCAAAAACGGGCTGGCGCCGAATTCGCCGCGCGGACCGCGCGCCAGCGTGGTCGCAAGGTCGAAGCGGAATCCGTCCACGTGCATCTCGAGTATCCAGTAGCGCAGACTGTCCATGACCATCTGGAGAACCCGCGAGCGGTTAGTATCCAGCGAGTTGCCGGTGCCCGTGTAGTCCTCGCAGCGACCGCTGCCGTCGCTTCGCAGCCGATAGTAGGTCGCGTTGTCGACGCCGCGAAAACAAAGGGTCGGTCCGTTCTCATCGCCCTCGGCCGTGTGGTTGTAAACGACGTCGAGGATCACCTCGATCCCCGCGCGATGGAGCGCCTTCACCATCGCCTTGAATTCCGTGACCGAACTGCCCAGCGCCCGCCCCGATGCGAAGCGGATGTCCGGCGCGAAAAAGCCGATTGAATTGTATCCCCAGTAGTTGGTCAGGCCGAGTTTGAACAGGCGGCGCTCGGGCGCGGTCTGATGCACCGGCATCAATTCGATCGCGTTCACGCCGAGCGAGGTCAGGTGCCGGATAACGGCCGGCGACGCGAGCGCAGCAAATTTGCCGCGAATCCGGCGCGGCACCTCGGGATGCATCGCGGTCATCCCTTTCACATGCGCCTCGTAGATGACGAGATCGTCCCACGGAACTGCGGGCTTGCGATCGCCCTCCCAGTCGTAAGCCGAATCGACAACGACGCACTTGGGCATCGCGGGCGCGCTGTTGCGCGGATCCGGCCGGGACACGGCGGCGACGGCGGTCGCGCGATAGCCGAACATCGAATCGTGCCATCGAGGCATGCGATCGAGCGCGCGCGCATACGGATCGAGCAGCAGCTTGGCGGAGTTGAAGCGATGACCCGCGGGAGGATCGTACGGCCCGCCGACGCGATAGCCATAGCGCTGACCGGGCCGAAGGCCGTGCACGTAGGCGTGCCAGATGTGTTCCGTGCGCTCGACCAGCGGTATTCGCGCGATCTCGATGTTGCCGGCGATACCGGCGCCGCCAAACAGGCACAGCGTCGCGCCGGTTGCATGCTCGGAAAATATCGAAAAGTTCACGCCCGCGCCGTCGCAGGTGGCGCCAAGCGGATACGGTGCGCCGGGCAGGATATCGAATCGGGCCTTCGGCATTTTGAAAGTGACACTAATGGCAAGCCGCAACGATAGTCGCAAGCGTTGCAATCGCACCGCCGGATCGCGCTACTATCCGGGCGGGCCGCAAAATGCGATTCGTCGATTTCTACTTTGATTTCTCCAGCACCAACAGCTACTTCGCCGCCCTCCTCCTGCCTGAGATTTGCGCCCGCAACGACGCCCGCGTGAACTGGATGCCGGCGCATTTCGCCGCGCTCTTCCGCGGGACCGGCTTCGACACTATGGCGATGACGCCGCGCAAGGCGCGCTACCTGTGGCGCGACCACGCGCGCTACGCAGAACTAACGGGCTTGCCGTTCAGAAAACCCAGCCGCTTTCCAATCAAGACGTCGTCGTCGTTGCGCGCCGCTCTCGCCGCCGGGCACACATCTCAACCCGACGATGGCGGCGCTTTGCGCGAGCAAGCCCAGCGCACGATCTCGCAGGCAATCATGAGAGCGTACTGGGAACGCGACGAAGATATCAGCGACCGCCGAGTGATCGCTTCGATTGCCTCGAGCGCGGGCTTCGACGGCGCCCGGCTAATCGAACTCGCCGACGCGGAGCCGGCGCGGGCCGAGCTCGCGGCGTTGACCGAAGGCGCGATTGCACGCGGGGTCTTCGGCGCGCCGACCTTCTTCGTCAGTAGCGAGATGTTCTGGGGCAAAGACCGCCTCGACTTCGTCGAACGATGGCTCAAGCGTGCGGAGTAGCAGCACTCTGCGTGCAGTTCGCAATCCCGCCCGGGTGACAGTCAAGGGAACCCGCCAACGATCTGAGCGTGCCAAAGTGGCATCAAAACCGTCCTACAGTTCGTAACGAGGGACTTGACTAAAAGTAGGTAAAGTTAAACAATACAGCCCATGACAGCGGCGCGCACAGCAACGTCGCGTCGCACAACTCCACGGACGCGATGATGCGAGAGAATCAGATGACTTCGCTGGCGCCGGAATGGACCCCGGCGCCTCGAGGTCGGCCTTCCGCATCGTGTTCGACGCGGTCGATGGTGGCGCAGACAGCCGGAGCGTTCGCACACCTGCGGCTGGTTCGGCGTCGGATCGTCGGTTCAGAAACGCACTCGGCAGATGCAAAAGCGCCGCACAGGAGATTCTGCACTACTATGGTTGGTATGGCTCTCAATTGCGCCAGCTATAGGTAGTGTGGCATACGGTTTGCTCGATTTGCCCGATGTTGTGGGCCTTGAAATGCAACGCGAGTCACTTGTTGTAAACCGCCGAACGTGCCAGCTAGTGTGGCGGTTCGCCTGAGTGATCGTTTTATGAGCGCATCCCTGACTCCATCGCCAGCCGCGGCCAAGCGATCCGGATCGCGAGAGCCGGACGCGCTGGTAACTCGTGAAGTTGACCATCTCGTTTCCAAGCTGCTTGGCGAGATCAAGGTTCCGTTCGGCTCGCTCGGCAGCCGAGTCCTGAATCAGCTGGCTGACCTGAAGAAAATTCTCTCCACCGACTACATGGATGTGCCCGCGCTTCCATCCAAGCCGCTGCTCAGGGAATTGGAACAGATCGTCGAGAATGACATCAAGCAACACATGCCCGCGCTTCCATCCAAGCCTCTGCTGAGGGAATTGGAGCAGATAGTCGACAATGACGCCGGGCAGCGCCCGCCGGCGGCTTACGGGAGTTTGGCGGAGCTCGGCAGCCGGCAATTGCTCAGTCATCTCGGCAACTTGTTCGGTCCGCGCGAACTCGAACTGCGGGCCGAGCCTTACCGCACCGGCGCGGGGTTGTCGCTGCGGGGATTCTATTGCCGTACCGAGTTCGGCAAGAACAGCAAGTTCGTGATCTTCGTCAACACTGCACATCATCCGGGCGCGGTCGCGGCGACGCTCGGCCATGAGCTCGGCCATTACATCTACGGCTCGCTGGTAGGCGAAAAAGCGGAACATACGGCCTTCATGGAAGGCGCGTTCGCCAATCATCTGGTTGAAGAGGACGAGCTGTTTGCCGACAGCCTGGTCGCGCTATCCGCCTACAGCCCGGAATTGATCAAAAAGATCGGCGGCATCGCGAATGTCACGCCGGGTTCTTCGGACGATCTATTCAACCGGATTAAGTTTGCCTACGACTTGATCGGACCGCGTTACGACCTCGATTTGACCAAAGGCAAGATGGCGGCGGCGTGGCGCGTCCGATACCTCACCTCGATGGCGCACTTCTTCAAGCTGCGGTGCGCGCTCTACAAGTCAGCCGGCGTCTGAATTTCGCCAAAAGGGGACAAAGCGACCGCACCGTCGAACTCAGACGGGCGGTATCGTTTTATCTGGCGTTGTGTGCGGCCTGCGCTCGAGCGTTGCGATGCGCCGCGTCTGACCTCTCACCATTGGGTGCAGGGGTCACCCCTGCCCAGGGAAGTGTGAAACCCACGGCGGGGTTCACGTTAAATCAAGTGATTTCCCTTCTCCTACAACGCCGCGAACATCGCGTTGAATAGCGACGCGGCCCGCCCGTCGATCAACGCGTCTGCGCCCATCTGATTCATCGCGTAACCAAACCCGACGCGCGCATCCGGATCGGCAAATCCGATCGAGCCGCCCGCCCCGGGATGCCCGAACGTGCGCGGATTCGGTCCGACCTGCGCCGCCGGCTGATTTAGGGCAAACCCCAGTCCCCATCGCGACACAACGCCCAGAATCAGGTCGGGTCCGTTGACCTGCTCCGTGTACGCGCGCTTGATCCCCGCCGGCGTCAGCACGCGATAACCGTTCAGCTCGCCGCCGGTCGCGAGCGCGCCATACAACGTCGCGAGCGCGCGCGCCGTCGCATGGCCGTTGGCGGCGGGAACCTCCGCGCCGCGCCACGCCCGGCTGTTTACCAGCGCGGGATCGACGACCGGCCGCGGGTTCGCGATCGCCTTGAACGTCATCGATTCCGGATCGGCAGACATCGTCGCGATCTGATCGGGCTTGCCCGGCGGTGGCGGCGGCGCGGCGATCAGCTCCGCGATTCGCGGATCGAAACTCGCGTCCACTCCAATATGGATGTCGAGCTTGAGCGGCCCGGCGATTTCCTCGCGCAGATAGGTGCCCGGGGTCTTGCCGGTGATGCGCCGAATCACCTCGCCGACCAGGTAGCCGAAGGTGATCGCGTGATAGCCGTGTTTGGTGCCCGGCTCCCACCACGGCTCCTGCGCCGCCAGGGCGGAGCACATCACGGGCCAGTTCGAGTAAGCGTCGAGCGGCAACTGCTTTCTGACGGCGGGCAGTCCCGCGCGATGACTGAGCAGATAATTCACCGGAATTTTTTCCTTGCCCGCATCCGCGAACTCGGGCCAGTACTTTGACACCGGCGCGTCAAGGTCAAGCCGCCCTTGGTCGACCAGCCGATGCGCACAGATCGACGTGATGCCCTTGGTGGTCGAGAAAACGTTGACGAGCGTATCGCGCGTCCACGGTTTGGTCCGAGCCTTGTCGGCGAACCCGCCCCAAAGATCAAAAACCGTCTTCCCATCAACGACAGCAGCGACCGCCGCCCCGACTTCGATCCCATTCTCAAAGCTATCCGCAAAAATTTCCCGAACGCGCTTAAACCGCGGCTCGCAGGTACCTTCGATTTTCACCGGCATTTCCAATCTCCTCATGTCGCAATCGAGCTTCAATACCACGCAATCTAGATCACCACCAAGTCTTCACCGCGCGGATGATTTGGTCAGCAAAAAGAATCGCTCCCGGTGCCTGGATGAAAAATTTGCAAGCCCGAGTTCCCGTCGGCTCTTAGAATAAAAGGCTATTTCTGTTAGCTTCTGTAAACTCCTGGTCAGGATGCGAGCGTAAGTTGTGCCCAAAATCGACATGCTGATCGATATGATGTTGAGATGGACTATCCTGGCTGCCGCGTTGGCGGCGGTACTTCTGACAACGGTGATTTATGCGGGGCCGTGCCAATCCCAGACGTACACTGAGGCCGCTCACGAAAAGCCGCAAGGCTTGTGGGTTGTCAATGCGCAGTTTTTCGATGAGTTCCAGGGAAAATCGCTCCAAAAAAGCGGAAGTCCTAGCGCAACATTCGCTCTGACGTTTGGCGAATGCTGTCCGAGCTTTCCAGATCTGACCTTCGATCAAGCAGGCAATCTGTGGATCGCTTTCATTGCCGAGCTAGGGGTTGGAGTTGGCGAGCTGACGCGCGATGAACTGAACCCCAGCAAACGAGTCTTCCGCTTCCACGTCGAGCTGTCGCTTGTAGCGTCTGGCGCGGCGGACCCGTTTCTATATCCGTCAACCCTGGCATTCGATCCTGCCGGCGATCTGTGGGTAGCGGGTACGGCTCCCACGAACACCCTGATCGAATTCACACCCGACCAATTGGCAACAAGCGGAAATCCGACACCGGCATCGACCATCAATTTCTCGGGTGATTCAACTGTAGGGCCTTCTCAGATTCAATTCGATTCGGCAGGCGATCTCTGGATCGCTGAGGAAACCCTGGTGTCAGATGATTCGGAAGCAGCAATTGAGTATACGCCGACACAGATTACCGAAATGCAGATGGGCGGGTCGCCAACGCCGATTCTTACGGTTCTGGCCGGATCTGGTTTCTTTGGGATTTCAGCAATTACCTTCGACAAGTCGGGTAATCTCTGGATGGCAGTTCCAAACCCTGGCATAGGTGCAAACGGCGTGGCCGGCGGTATCGTAGAGATGTTCAATGTCGCGGGAAAGACCGGCACACTCTCGCAACCCAATGTTGTCATAACTCCGGCGGCGATTTCTCCGATAAATCAGAGCCTGGATCGACCTTCTGGATTGGCGTTCGACAATCAAGGGGGCCTGTGGGTGTCCAGCAACCTTTCATCAGACCAAATCTCGGGTAGCCGTAACTCGACAGGTTTCATAGTCAAATTTGCTGCCAATCAACTCGGCGCCAGCGGCAGTCCGGTTCCTCCCATCGTACTCACTCCCAACCACAAAGCATCGAATCTGTACCATCCGTCGCCAATCATATTCGGTCCGACCGCCAAATAGTTCCAGGGGCAGTCCCCTCTAAAGTCGAAAAGAGCGAACTAGCACGCGCCCCGCTTAACGAAAAGTTCTAACAGGGACGAAGTCCCGCATCTTTTTCTTTTCTTAATACCGGGTGCAGGGGTCACCCCTGCCGAAGGAAGCGTGAAACCCACCGCGGGTTTCACATTAGATCAGTGAATATCACGGACGCGCGATCATCCTCGCGGATGCGAGCGCGTCCGGCGCGCTTACAGCGAGGCGTAAACCGCGTCGATTAGCGCGGTCGCGCGCGCATCGATCAGCAGGCTCGTCTGCATCTTGTTCATCGTGTAGCCAAACCCGATCTTCGCCTCGGGATCGGCATAGCCAAGCGAGCCGCCCGCGCCCGGATGGCCGAATGACTTCGGATTGGGCCCCAGCGACGCGCCCGGCTGCGACATCATGAAGCCCAGCGAGAAGCGCGTGTTGAGCGTCAGGATTGCGTCGGGGCCGTTCGATTGCTCGATCGAGCATCGCGCGATTTCCTCCTGCGACATCACGCGCACGCCGTCGAGTTCGCCGCCGCGCGCCAGTGCGCCGTACAACTTCGCCAGCGAGCCTGCGGTGCCGTGCCCGTTCCCCGCCGGAATTTCGGCCGCGCGCCATTGCCGCGAGTTGACCAGTCCGGGCTTCGTCAGCACCGGCGGATTCATGAACGCCTTGAAGGCGGCCGATTCCGGATTCTTCATTATCTCCACAAAAAGATTCGGCTCGCCCGGGGCCGGCGGCGGCGAGGCAAGCATGTCCGCGGTTCGCGCATCATGCTTCGCGTCGAGACCGATATGAAAATCCGCACCGAGCGGACCCGCGATCTCGTCGCGCAAATACACGCCCGGCGTCTTGTCCGTGATGCGCCGAATCACCTCGCCGACCAGCCATCCAAAAGTGAGCGCATGATATCCATGCCGCGTGCCGGGCTCCCACCACGGCTCCTGCTCGGCGAGCGCGGCCGTCATCTTGCTCCAGTCGTAGAGCGTGTCGTCGTCGAGGATTTTGCGCACGGCGGGCAGTCCCGCGCGATGACTCAACAGCATGCGCATTGGTATCTTGTCCTTGCCGGCCTGCGCAAACTCAGGCCAGTACTTCGCCACCGGCGCGTCGATGTCGAGCAGGCCCTTGGCGGCCAGCCGATGCGCGCAAATCGCGGTGACGCCCTTGGTTGTCGAGTAAACGTTGACGAGCGTGTCGCGCGTCCACGGCCTGGTCTTCGCCTTGTCGGCATGGCCCGCCCAGATATCCACCACGCTCTTGCCGTCGAGCATGACCGCGGCGGCAGCGCCGACCTCGTCTCGCTTTTCAAAATTCTCGGCAAACGCTTCCTTGACGCGATTGAATTTAGGATCGCAAGTGCCTTCGATTTTCACCGCCATGACCGATCTCCTTGTCGTCGTTCCAGCGCCGCCCGCGTGCGCTGCGAGCATTCGTCATAGCATCTAAATGAAAGCAGGACCAAAAGGTGGATCGCCGGCTCAGGCGATCGCGCCGCCGCAGCTCGATCCCGCGCCCGCGGTGCATCCGAAGCAATGCGACGCGGTCGCGATGCGGCCGCCTGCCAGCTCGCCGACGTCGTCGATGTCCCAGATCGTCGATGCGCCGCCGGCACCGAGCGGGATTTCCAGCATCTGATTGAAGTCGCAATCGTAGAGCCGCCCGTCCCATCCGACGCTCACAAGGTCGCGGCACATCAGCGCGTCCACGGTCGCCGGGTTGAAGTGATTCACCAGCAGGCTCATATAGGCCGAATGACTATCGGTGGCACGCAACTGGTTGGCGAAGCGGGCGATCGGCATGTTGGTGATCGTCAGCAGGCGGCCGAACACGATCCCGAAATTGCGCGCGAGCTGGTCGCGATACTGCGCTTCAAGCTCGGCCTGCTGCGGCGGCAGTGAAGCTCCAATCGGATTGTACACGAGGTCCAGCCGCAGCTCGCCGCGCCCGAATCCGACGGCATTCAGCTGCTTCAACGCCACGATGCTTTTGTCGAACACACCCGCGCCGCGCTGACGATCGGTGTTCTCCGCCGTGTAGCACGGCAGCGAACAAACCAGCTCGACGCCCGAGCGGCGGTAAAATTCCACCAGCCATTCCATGCCGGGCTCCAACGTCACCGTCAGATTGCATCGAACGATCACCTTGCGGCCGAACGCGCGCGCCCGCTCCACCAGCATCGCAAAGTTCGGGTTCAGCTCGGGCGCGCCGCCGGTTATATCGAGTGTCTCGACGCGCGGACTCACCGCAAGCACTTCGATCACCCGCTCCGCCGTCGCAGTGGTCATGCGTTCGGTCCGCCGCGGGCCTGCATCGACGTGGCAGTGATGGCACGTTTGGTTGCACAGCTTGCCGACGTTTACCTGCATGGTCGTCGGCGTTTTACGGCTGAGCGCGCGAAGTCCGTGGCGCGCGAGCGTCGCGTCGAAGTGCGCGCTCGAGACTGACTCGGATATCGCAGCCATCACGCGATTCTAACACGCCCGTCGCGCGATCGTCAGCGCTCGCGAACCCACGAAAACGAAAAAAAGCAGGAGACCGGACGGCCGGCCTCCTGCGCTATCGGGGGGAATCAACTGGTCGCGACAGGCCTAGTTGTGATGCGCCATGTACCAGTCCTCGCTGTGCATGAATTGGTAGGGGTGCTCTTTGAATTCACGGCGCACTTCAGGATGGGTTCTCAGATACTCGTGCAATGCCGGATGACTGTCCACGAAATGGCGATCGTCGATCAGTGCTGGATTTCTTGACAACTGCCGCGCGAGGTCGCGATGCGTATCGAAAAAACTGTAGTCCGCGTTTGCGACTGCTCCGTGACTGGGCTCTTGCGCCAACGCGGGCCCCGCCATCGCAAGGGTCAGCGCTGCTGCGGATAAAATCATCATTCCTCGTTTCATCTTCATGAATCTCCGCCCGCTTAAGTTATTACGCCAATGGTCGCGCCTGGTTTCAAAGCCTACTGCTTATAATAGCAAAGCGATTTGCATGCCACGCCTTTGGGACAGCTTTCCCGTGGAAATCGGCAGTTTTTCGAAGATGCGGAGTCGTAAGAGGCAAACTTGCGCGTCGCAAATCGTGTACTCGACAACTCAATTCGGTACGCCCAAATTGTTTCCTTGCGGCCAGTGCTGAGTTAAGAACCCACTTATGAGCAAAAAGCCGAACGAGCGAACCTACCGCGGCGGATGCCATTGCGGACGCGTCCGCTTCGAAGTGAAGGGCAATCTCGAACGCGTCTCCGAGTGCAACTGCTCGATTTGCACGAAGAAAGGCTACCTGCACTGGATCGTCGCGCGTGCGGCGTTCCGGCTGCTCACGCCGTCGGACAATATCGCGGCTTACACATTCAACACGAAAGTCGCAAAACATCTCTTCTGCCCGAATTGCGGCGTCGCATCGTTTTATATTCCGCGATCCGATCCCGACGGCATCGACGTCAATGTGCGATGCCTTGAAGGTGTGAATCCGGGCCAGCTTGAGCTCGACCATTTCGACGGGCGCCATTGGGAGAAGAGCATCGTGGGCTACAACAAGGAGCGCGAGCGCGTCCGGGAATCGAAGTGAGGCCGGACCGATGGCGACGTTGGGCTTTATCCGCCGCGACTTCGACGTGTTCGCGATCGCGGGCTTCGACGCTCGCATGGCGAAGATCTACGACCTCATCAGGCCCCGGCTGATTCGGCTCGGCATCGAGCTGGCGCCGGAACTGTCGCGAAAACTGCGCATGGAATTCTTTCCGCACGTCCCCCGGCACATGCGGCGCACGGTGAATGCGCCCGACGAGACGTGGACGGCCTTCGGGCCGTCGCGCGCCGGGTACAAGCGTTACGGATATCTCGCGCTATGCATCTCACGCGCGGGCATCCACGCGCGCGCGGTCGTGAAATCCGAGGCCGACCAGCGCCCGGAGATGGGCCGGCTGATCAAGTCGAACTCGGCCGCGCTGCAAAAATCCTTTCGCGGCACGAAAATCCAGCAGTACAAAAACTGGGACCGCCGCAACTTGCCGGACTCGAGCGCAGCCGGCGCCGACTTCTTCGACGGACTCGGCGACGCACTCGCGAAGAAAACCGGCGGTCTCGACGTCGGCTTCGGATGGCCCGTGCGCGACGCGCTGACAGTCGATCGCGCCGAAGTACTCGACGCGTTCCGCGAGCTCGAACCGCTCTACCGCGTGCTCCGCTCCGTCGCTTGAATCCGTTCCAAAGCACGGGCCGGCGAATCGTCGGTCAGTTTGAAACTAGCGAGCCGTGAACGCACGCGCGCCGCTCAACACGTCCGAATAATTGCCCTGCCTGCTCCATAATCGGAGCGAGGTCGGTGTCCCATCGTTCGCCGCATTTGCACTCG
The DNA here is from genome assembly GCA_963789715.1 of Binataceae bacterium (SeqCode). Taxonomy (GTDB): domain Bacteria; phylum Desulfobacterota; class Binatia; order Binatales; family Binataceae; genus Binatus. The sequence goes on from CAWBLQ010000006.1 coordinate 431,313, forward strand.
TAGTGCTGGCAGTCTCTCAGATACTTTGCTTCGATGTTTCGGTTACACTTATTGCATTTCATAGTTGCCTCGGCGAGCGCGAGAGGATCACGCCGGCGTTCTTCCGTCATTCGGCCATGACACCATCGCACTACCTGATATCCTCACGTTAAAACTCCGCGCCTTCGGCGCTGGACTAAATAAAATCCTCATTCTCATCGTTCTTTAAATCTTCGTTTCTGGGTTGGCGGGGATGAGCCAGTTTCCTTAGTGCCGCCGACGCTGCCCGAACAGCCTCGGAGCTGTAACCCAAGTGCCGCAGGATTTTCGCCTGTATGTCAATCTTCCGTTCGGTGTCATTGTTCGTGTCGGCCCAGTACTCAGTGCCTGGTATCCGCTGTGTCCGGACGCTTGTGCCGCTCGCTAATAGCGACTTTTCCTCCTTCGAAATGCACTTGCGCGTGCCGCCGAAGTCGATTTCTGGTACGCTCTCGAACCCCTTAGGGTCGCGCTTGCACGCATTGGCCAAAATCAGCAAGTACCCCTCCTTCACGCTTCGAGTTGCGCGAAGTTGGGGCGAATCCAGAAAACCCGAGAGTTCCGCGCTTCCTTGAACTGCTCCCCTTCCGCGCGAAGGAAGCCCAGCGCCTTTCTCGGGGGCGGCGGCGATTTTGGGCAAGATCGGACGGAGGTGAGGAAATTTTTCGAGCAAGGAGCTTAATGCGCTGTTCGCCCTCTGGTCAGCCTCATCCAGCATAGTCTTGGCCGTGGCCGCCTCTTCGGCTGCGTCGTTGTATTCAATCAACAACTCGAGCGCCTGCGGCGGGATCTTTGGATACTTTTCCTTACCCTTCGTCGCGTTCATCGGGACCTCCTTAATGGACGATGGAAACCATGCGCGAGCTTCGGAATGTTCGCAGATTCCGAGCCTAGCGAGGTTCCAGAATCATGTCAAGCGGTTCGTGTAGTAACCCGACGCAAAAGGCCAAGGCCACAGAAACCGTCCCACTACCGCGAATCCCGGGCCACTATGAAGCGGCGGTGGCAAACACTATTGTAGATGGATTGCTCAGCCGCAAATTCGGCGCTCGAGCCGGAAAGCGGCCTCCGGGAAGGGATTCATGGCGAACAAAGGAAACTGCAAAGCGAAAGACTGCGCGCGCGAGGCGGTCGGCAAGGGCTACTGCCGGATGCATTTCCGGCTCTGGAAAGCCGGCGAGATGCCCAAGGCGCGCTACAAAACCTGCACCTTCGAGAAATGCCGCAAGCATCGCCACGGCACCAGCAGCCTGTGCGACGAACACTTCAAGGCCAAGCACGGCAAACCCGGCGAAGCAGCGGCCGCGCCCGAAGCGGCGCCCGCCGAGGCTCCGGCTTCCTGACACCGCGACCGCGCTCGCGTCGCGCCCGCCTCGCGGGGGCAGAGTGACTTCCGATGGCTAATCTAATCGTGGCTGGAGCAGCAGGCCGGATGGGCCGTCTGCTAATCGCGCTTGCGTCGCGCGATCCGGCGCACAAAATTGTCGGCGCGCTCGAGGCGCGCGGCAACAGCGCGCTCGGCTCCGACGCCGGCGAGCTCGCCGGTGTAGGTCCGCTCGGCGTGAAAATCATCGAGGACTATGCGCCGCTCGCAGGGCCCGACACCGTGACGCTGGACTTCACGACTGCCGTCGCCTCGATGGAACATCTCGAGGTCGCCTCGAAAGCCGGCGCCGCGATCGTGATCGGCTCGACCGGCTTCACGCCCGAGATGGAAACCCGGGCGCGCGAGCTGGCGTCAAAGACCCGCACCGTGATCGCCCCCAACATGAGCATCGGGGTCAACGTCCTCGCCAAGATCGTCGCGGAAGTCGCCGCGATCCTTCCCGACTTCGACGCCGAAGTCATCGAGATTCATCATCGCACCAAAATCGATGCGCCCAGCGGCACCGCGCTTTCGCTTGGCAAGGCGATCGCGTCGGCGCGCGGCGTGGATTTCGCCTTTAACGCGGTCTTCGGCCGCGAAGGAATCACGGGCGTCAGGCCCGACGGCAAAATCGCAGTGCTCGCGATGCGCGCGGGCGACGCGGTCGGCGATCACACCGTGATTTTCGGCGGCCAGGGCGAGCGCCTCGAGCTGATTCATCGCGCGCAGAGCCGCGACTCGCTCGCTCGCGGCGCGCTGCGGGCCGCCGGCTGGCTCGTGAGCCAAAAGCCGGGGCTCTACACGATGCGCGACGTGCTCGGAATCTAGCTTGACGCGCAGCTACTGTATCGGATGATTGCCGGGTTCGTGCTTGGGCCGCGGGGGCGGTGGTTCGCCCATCTCGGCGCCTTCATGGTCGAGCATCGCCCACCGCTCGATGAGCTTGACGCCGAGTCCGCGATGACCGCGGATGAAGTACGTCGCCATCGCGATCAGCGCCAGGATATTTCCCGCGACGATCTTCCACCATCCCAGCGCCTCGAGCGCCGACTGATCGATCAGCGAAACGAATCCGACAAAGAAGACCTCGAAGACCGCCAGCAGGAGCAGCGCGCCGAGCACCATGAACGGTTCCCACTCGGACGCCGCGAGCAAAATCGCCAGCGCCAGCCCGAACGTGACGAACGCGAAGAAATGCAGAATCGAGTAGCCCAGCACCAACGGCAACGTCGCCTCGATGCCGTCGCTCACGCCCGCGCTGCGAAAGACCATCGCACCGAGAATCGCCGGCGTGTGAAACGAATTGCCCGAGGCGAGGTCGTAGGCCATGAACCAGATGGCGACGACGATCCCGCCCACCAGTCCCGCCGTCACGCCTTCGCGCGCGACTGTGATCCAGCCGCCCAGCAGATTGAACGCGAGCGCGGGATGGCGCCAGAAAAAATACGAAAGCATCGCGGCCGTGGCGAGCAGATTGCCGACGATGATGCCCCACCAGGTCAGCTCGACCATCACGTTCGGCCCCAGGAACAGCACCACCGCGATGAAGAAGACCTCGAACGCGACGAAAAAAATCGCCAGCGAGAAAAGCAGCGCCGACTCGGTCTCGCAGGCTTCCAGCAGCAATCCTCCGGCGATGCCGAAGGCGACGAATGCGCCGAAGTGGATCAGCGAATATTCCAGCGCCAGCAGCGCCAGCCCGCGATGAACCTCGTGACTGTGCGAGCCGTGCAGAATCGTCGCGGCCAGCAGAGCCGGCGTCTCCAGTGCGTGGCCGCGAATTACGTCGAAGATTAGAAACCAGACTGCGACCACCAGCGCGCCGATGAGTCCGGCGACCGCTCCGTCGATGATGATCCGCGTCCTCGAGTGCTCCATGTTCCTCGTCACGCGGCCGGCCCGTGCGGGCCGTATTAACCTCGTGTCTGCTCAACTAGTAACGCACAAGGTTCGCACCCGGCAAGCGTCACGTACGCGCCCGCACCACCCGCAGCTCCGGAGGCGTCGACGCGGGCAGAGCCGGCATGTCGCGGTCCTCGCGCTGCGACCAGCGGTAGAAGATAAATGTGAAAACGATCATCAGGTAGGTGCCCTGCCCGATCCACATGATCAGCCCGCCCAGCACCTGGTCGTCGATCGGCTTGAGGCCCCATCCGTGCGCGCCCTCGGTGTACCACGGATAAATCACGCGGGTCGCCAGCGTGATCGGCGCGGCCACCGCCGTCATCGGAATCATCAGCAGGAACAGGTAAAGGATTTGCGCCGGGTAAGAGAGCCGCGGCAGCTCCGGCACCGGGCTCAGAATCGGCCACCACAGGATCACGCCGGACGCCATGAACAGCAGGTGCAGAAAGATGTGAAAATTCTCGTCGCGGCACATCCGATCGAAGATCGGCGGAAAGTGCGCGGTCACAAAGACCGCGGCAAAAATCAGGAACGCGATCACCGGCTTCGTGAGGATGCGCGCGACCGGCTTGATCGGCCGGCTCAGAATCCACGGCCGCAGCATCCAGCCGGGTGTCCCCAGCAGGAGCAGCGGCGGAATCAGAAAAGTCTCCATCAGATGCTGCAGCATGTGCATCGAGAAGATTCGCGCGTCCGCGAGCTCGTCGAGCTCGGTGTGCGCGAATAGAATCGCGCCCATCGCGATCGCAAACCACATCGCCTGGCGCCGCGTTGGTTTGCGGCCGGCCGCGCGGCACGCGCCGAGGTAAATCGCGACTAGGATCGCGACGCCTATCGGTATGCTCGGATGTTCGCCGAAGATATCCATCGTCAAAGAAGCCGCTACCCCATCGGCGCCATGTGATGCGACAGGTACGCAAAAAGCAGGATGAGTGAGATCAGCAAGACCGTCGCCATCATCAATGGGAAGACGAACACTCCGGTCAGCAACCATCCGTCGTACTTCAAATGCATGTAGAACATCGCGACCAGCGCGAATTTGGCGGCGCCCAGTACGATCAGGACCGGCACCAGCACGGGCCGGAGCTCATGCACGTAGAAGACGGTGATCTCCATCGCCGTCAAAATGACCAGGAACGCCGCGATGATCAGATAGGTCGCAGCACCAGGATGACGAACCTGCCCGCCGTGGACTTCTGCAATATCGCTCATGCTCCAGGCACCGCCTGCATTAGATAGACGAGAGTAAAGATGATGATCCACACGACGTCGACGAAATGCCAGTAAAGTCCCGCGAGCTCGACTGACAGCGCGCGCGACTGGCCGAGCTTGCCGGTCATAGCGGCCGCCAACAGCACCGACAGCCAGATCACCCCGATCGCGACGTGGCCACCGTGAAACCCGACCAGCACGAAGAACGACTGCGAGAACAGGTTGGTCGTGAGCCCCATGCCCTCGCGGTAGAAGCTGGTGAACTCGTAAACCTGCCCACACAGAAAAATCAGTCCGAACGTGACCGTGCCGGCGAGCCAGATTCGCTCCCATCGCTTGTCGCCGCGCTGTGTGGCCGCGAGCGCCAGCACCATCAGCAGCGAACTCATCAGCAGGATGAAGGTGCTGAACGAGGTCAGCGGGATGTTGAGAATTTTCGGTCCCGGCCCTGAGACGCTGCGCGATTTGTAAACGATGAAGGTCGAGATCAAGCTCGCGAAGAACACGCACTCTGAGCCGATGAACGACCACACGCCAATTTTGCGCACGTCGATTCCGCCCGACGAAGGCGCGTGCTCCGGATCGTGCGACGCCTCGCCAAAGTCCGCGTACTCGAATCCCATCCCGATGACCGACAAGACCACGACCGCCGCGCCGATGAAAACGATGCGATACCATTCGATGATGAGACCGAGGCCCATCATTCCCGCGCCAAGACTCATCACCAGCGGGAAGATCGAAGGCGCCGGCATGTGGATGTCCGCAACGGAGACCGGTTCGCTGGGCGGTTGCGACGGCGCCTGCCCCGACATGTAAGCGGCGACGCCGCGCGAGCCGGCGCGCCGGTACTTCAGAATCCACCACGCGTCGCGGCCGCGAATTTGCGGGATCGTCGCGAAGTTGTACGCCGGCGGCGGCGACGGCGTGGACCATTCGAGGCTGCGGCCGTCCCATGGATCGGCGAGCGCGCGCTCCCCGCTGATGAGACTCTTGAAAATGTTGATGTAGAAAAGCAGGAACGCGATGCCGAGAATGAACGCGCCGATCGTCTCGAGCTGGTTGATACGCGTCCAGCCCATATCCGCGCCGTAGGTGTAGGTGCGCCGCGGCATCCCCCACATCCCGAGAATATGCATCGGGAAAAACGTGAGGTTGAATCCGATCACCGTCAGCCAGAACTGCCACTTGCCCAGCCGCTCGCCGAGCATCCGTCCGCTGATCTTCGGCCACCAGTAATAGAACGCCGACAGGATCGCGAACATCACGCCGCCGAACAGCACGTAGTGAAAGTGCGCGACGACGAAGTACGAATCGGTCTGCTGGAGATCAATCGGCGCCGATGCGTGCATGATTCCGCTGAGGCCGCCGATCGTGAACTCGAGCACCATCCCGAGCGCGAAGTAGAGTGCGGTCGTCATGCGCAGCGAGCCGCCCCAGACCGTTGCGATCCAGCTGAAAACTTTCACGCCGGTGGGAATCGCGATAAGCATCGATGTGATCGCAAACGCCGAGTCTGCGACCGGGCCCATTCCGGTCGCGAACATGTGATGTCCCCACACGCCGTACGACAGGAACGCGATCAGGCAGATCGAGTACGCCATCATCGGATAGCCGAATAGCGGCTTGCGCGAGAACGTGGGAATGACTTCCGAGATGATCCCAAAGGCCGGCAGCGCCATGATGTACACTTCGGGATGACCGAACAACCAGAACAGATGCTGCCACAGGATCGGCGTGGCGCCCGCCGACGCGACGTAAAAGTGGGTGTCGAAGAAACGATCGAAGAGCAGGAAGATCAGTCCGATGGTGAGCGCCGGAAACGCGATCAGAATCAGGATTGACGTTACCATCAGCGCCCAGATGAACATCGGCATGCGCATGTACGTCATGCCCGGCGCGCGCATCGCGATGATCGTAGTCAGGAAGTTGAGGCCGGTGAGAACCGTCGAAGTGCCCGACACCAGGAGCCCGATCACCCACCAATCGATCGCAAGGCCTGGCGTGAAGTAGCGCTCGGTCAGGTTCGCATAGCCGAACCAGCCCGCATCGGGAAGGCCGCCGCGAATCCAGCCGAGATGCAGCAGGATGCCCGCAACCAGCGCCAGCCAGAAGCTCAATGCATTGAGCCGCGGGAACGCGACGTCGCGCGCGCCTATCTGCAGCGGGATAAGGAAGTTACCGAAAAATCCGAGCAGCAGCGGCATGACGACGAGGAAGATCATCGTCGTCCCATGCATCGTGAAAAACGCGTTGTAGGTCGCCGCCGACAGCGCGTGATTGTCGGGCCGCCACAGCTGTACGCGAATCGCCATCGCCTCGAGTCCGCCGAACGCCATGAAGAACAGCGCGCTGGCGAGGTACATGACGGCGACGCGCTTGTGATCGATCGTCATCAGCCATCCGACTATTCCGCCACCTTCGAGGTAGCTCGGCTGATGCACTGGGATTGGTTTCGGTTGCGCAGCCATGCGACGCTCCCTATTTCAGACTCTCGAGATACGCGACCAGGGCGTTCAGCTTCGGCCCCGGCAGAAGCAGCGCCGGCATATTCGCGCCCGGCTTGACTTCCTGTGGATTCTGGATCCACTTCGCGACGTTTTCGGGCGTGTTCTTCAGCACCCCTGCGGCCAGCGTCGTGCGGCTGCCGAAATGCGTCAGGTCGGGTCCGATGTAGCCCTTCGAGATGCCCTGGACCATGTGGCAGGTCGTGCATGGACTGTCGGCGAATACCTTTGCGCCGTCAGACGCCAACAGATCGCTCGGCGGCGTTGCAGCCGGACCGGCAAGCTGCGCCCGATCCCAATTCGCGAAATCTTCAGGCGAGTCGACGAACGTCCGAAAGCGCATGTTCGCGTGCGACAGCCCGCAAAACTCGGCGCATTGCCCCGGGTACATTCCCGGTACCGTCGCGACGAATGTCAGCTCGTTGATTTGGCCCGGCACCACGTCGCGTTTGCCGCCAAGTTGCGGGACCCAGAAGCTGTGAATGATGTCGGCGGATTCCAGCATCAGGCGAATCGGCCGGTTGACGGGAATGTGCAGTTCGTTGCCGGTTTTCGCGCCGTCCGGATACTGAAACTCCCACCACCACTGGTGCGCGATCACTTTGATCTCCAGCGCGCCCGATGGTGCGACCGCCGGCTGCGAGCGGAAGATGGTGCGTATCGTCGGCACCGAGATCATCAGCAGCACGAGCGTGGGGCCGAGCGTCCAGGCAATCTCCAGGCCCAGATCGGACGACGCGGTCGAAGCCGGGGCCGCCTCGCCGACGCGAGAAGAGAAGACGAACACGGCGAGGACAAACGCGGAGACCACGATCGCGAGGATAATCGCGTCCCACGCCGTCACTTCGATGTAAAGACTCTGAATCCACTGCGCCAGGTCCGACTTCGGCGCGAGCGTAGTCATCGGCCGGTCTTTCGCCGAGCACCCTGCAATAGCCAGTGCAATAGCCATTTGCATAGCTACTGTGGCGATCAAATGCGTGCTTGAACCGCGCCTGTTCATTCGGCGTCGTCTCCAACCGGCTCTCCCGAGGTCGCGGCCTGCGCAACGCGGTTCAAGCCCGGCACTGCCGAAACGAGAAACGCGCCCAGGAACCCGATCGAGATCAAAAATTGCGTCGGCCCAAACGGAATCGCGTCGAGCGAGAGCGACGGAACCACCAGCACATAGCGCTCGAGCCACATTCCGACCAGCCCCAATCCCGCCACCGTGCCGAGAATCACCGGCGTCTTCTTGGTCCGTACGCTCATCAGCACCGTAAACGGAATCAGCCAGATCAGGACCAGGCATGCCACCGACAGCGGCGACCACGGCATGTGATGCACCCGCTGAACGATGAAGAAAGTTTCGACCGGCAGGTCGCCGTACCAGATCACGATGTACTGCGCGAACAGCAGGTATATCCAGAACACCGAGAACGCGAAAACCATCTTGCCGAAGTCGTGCATGACAATGGGATTCGTGAACAGGTTGTTCTCACCCAGGCGTCCGCGCAACACCACCGCTGTCAGAGCCATCGCGGTCAATCCGCTCCAGAAACACCCGGCGAAAAAATACCAGCCGAAGAGTGTGCTGCGCCACACCGGCGCGAGCGACATGACCAAATCGAATGCGATCAGCGTGTAGACGGCGGCGAACAAGACCGCGACCAGGGGCGCGAGCACTCGGATCGAATGCGGCGGCAACTGGATGTCGTCGGTCGCGATCGTCCATGCGCGTGCGTCGTCACCACGCGAGACACGAATGAACGCGAAGCTCGCCGCAGCCATCACGCCGAGCCCGATACCATCGCGTGCAAAGAGAAACGGAGTGTTCAGCCACGCGGCCTTCTGCGCAATCGGATGCGTTACCCAGGGAAAGATCAGGCTGCGGCCGAAGTACAGTCCGAAGAACAGAAAAAATCCCACCCACAGAAATGGCGCGAACGCTTCGCCGAGCCGATACGGCGTCGAACCGCCCCACTTTGCCTGCGTCAGATAGAAGGCCGCGGACGCGACCAGCGCGCCCTGCGCAACGCCAAGGAAGAACAGAAGGTTGACGAGATAGGCTTGCCATGCGATCTCGGCGCCGCCACGCGACAGCGCGAGCACGAACGCGATCGCGCCGAGCACGATCATCGCACCGGCAACGGTCGTCATCGTCGCGCCTGCCACCGACTCGACCAGTTGCGGCTTCATCGCGCCGCGCTCGCGACGCGCACTTTGAAGCTGAGTGCTCATCGCCGTCTACTCGACACCTTCACGAACGACTTCTTCCGCACCCGACTCCTTCAGCATCGACTCGACGCGCGGCGCTTCCGCCTCGTCACATCGAACTATGATCCCGAATCGATCCTCGCCGAAGCGCCCGTCGTAGCCAGGCGCAATCTCGCTCGTCGGCACACCCGACAGCGTAAGCACGCCCAGGAAGCCGAAAATTCCGCCGAGCAGAACCATCAGCTCGAAGCAGATCACGATGAACGGCGGCCACGACAGCAGCGGCTTGCCGCCCGCGTTGAGCCCCCATTCGAAAGTTGTTCCAATCGTGATCGCGAGCCCGGTGAGAACGCCCGAGATTCCGCCCGCCAGCACGATCCAGCGCACCGGGCTCTTTGATTTGCCGATTGCGTGTTCGATTCGATGGCTCGGGATCGGCGAGAACGTGTTGAAATTTCCGACCTTGGCCGCGCGAAGCTCCTCGATCGCATTCGCGCATCGAGTGTCATCGGCGAACGAACCTATGATCGCAACCGAGCTCATGCGGCTTTGACTCGATCCATCTTGAGCGCCTTCCGCAGCCAGACGATTCCTTCTTTGAGTTCCGTCATCGAGATGATCGGCAAGAACCTGGAGAACAACGAGAAGAGCCCGACGAACCACGCGAAGCTGCCGACCGTGATCATGATTTCAGTGATCGACGGACGGTAGCTGGCCCACTGCGACGGCTCGAAGTTCGCCGTCAGCGAACCCGCGATAATCACGAAACGCTCGAACCACATCCCGATGTTTACGAAAATTGTGATTACCCAGAGCGCCCTCAGGTTAACCCTGATGCGGGGCGAAAATAGCAACAATGGTATTACGCAGTTGCACGAGACCATTACCCAGTACATCCATCCCCACGGCCCGAAGTACCGCATGTGGAAAGTCATTTGCTCGATTGGATCGCCCGCGTACCAGGTCATGAAGGCTTCAGTAATGTACGCATAGGAGACGACCAGCGACGTGAGCAGCACGACCTTCGCGAGATTGTCGAAATGCCACTCGGTCAGCAGGTCCTCGATGCCCAGCAGCCGGCGCATCGGGATCAGCAGCGTGATAACCATCGCGACGCCCGAGAAGATCGCGCCGGCGACGAAGTACGGCGCGAATATCGTGCTGTGCCAGCCCGGATTTATCGCCATCGCGAAGTCCCATGACACCACCGAGTGCACCGAAAGCACCAGAGGAGTCGCCAGGCCCGCCATCAGCAGGTACGCCATTGAGTAATGACGCCATTGCCGATCGGTTCCCTGCCAGCCCATGGCCAGCACCGTGTAGAACTTCTTGCGCCATCCGGCCGCGGCCTCGCGCGCGTTGGCAATGTCGGGAATCAGTCCCATCGTCCAGAACAGGGCGCTAATAGTCAGATAGGTACTTACTGCGAAAGCGTCCCACACCAATGGCGAGCGGAAGTCGGGTTGCAGAGATCGCTCATTAGGATATGGCAATAGCCAGTAGAAAAACCACACGCGGCCAAGATGGATTAGTGGGAACAGTCCTGCAGTAGCTACTGCGAATATAGTCATTGTCTCCGCGGCGCGGTAAACGGCGGTGCGCCACTTGGTGCGGAAGAGAAATAGAATCGCGGAGATCAACGTCCCCGAGTGCGCGATCCCGACCCAGAAGACGAAGTTAGTAATGTAGATTGCCCACATCACGGGCTGGCGAAGACCCGTCACGCCCAGCCCCGAGTAGATCTGGCGAGCCCACAACGCGCCCGCGATCGCCACCAGCGTGAAGCAGAATCCGATCCAGGCCCAGTACGCGAGGCCGGCCGGCTCCATCACCCGCAGCACGCTGCGATCGATGTCGCGGAAACTCGGCTCCGCGTTTATCTTCGGCGCCGCCGCCACTCAGGCCTTTCCCTTCTCGCGATAAAGATCGCGCAGATACGTGATCGCCGGTTGCGTGTTGAGTTCCTCCAGCGCGCGATAGTTGCGCAGCTTGTTGTCCTCGCGCCGGCGCATCATCGCGCTGGCGGGATCGTTGCTGTCGCCAAACGTGATTGCTCGCGTCGGACACGCCTGCTGGCACGCCGTGACGATCTCGCCGTCGCGCAGCTCGCGATCTTCTGTCTTTGCGTTGAGCTCGCCGAACTGGATTCGCTGGATGCAGAACGTGCATTTTTCCATCACGCCGGCGCCGCGCACCGTCACGTCGGGATTGAGTTGCAGGTTGAGCGGCGCCGGCCATTCCGGCACGAACCAGTTGAATCGACGCACCTTGTACGGACAGTTGTTTTCGCAATAGCGCGTGCCAACGCATCGATTGTAGATCTGGCCGTTGAGGCCCTCCCCGGTGTGATACGACGCAAACACCGGGCATACCGGTTCGCACGGCGCGTGCCCGCACTGCTGGCACAGCATCGGCGCAAGGTAGAGTTGCGGCGCCTGCGCCGCTTCGCTGGCCTGCGGGAAGTAACGCTCGATGCGAATCCACGACATGATGCGCCCGTTGTCGACCCCTTCCCTGCCTACCCACGGAACATTGTTCTCCGCGTAGCACGCCGTCACACACGCGCTGCATCCAGTGCACGCATTGACGTCGATCGTCATGCCCCATTTGTGTCCCGCATATTGCCAGGGCGCGTACATCTCGAACGGCCCGCTGACTTCTTCCGCCTCGTTCTTCGGCACGACGCAGCGCGCAAGCTGCTCGATACTCATCGCCTCGACGATCGATCGCCCCATCATGTCGCTGTTGCCCAGCGGTGAAACCAGCGTGCGAGTCTTGCCGGTCGCGCGCGCGGTCGTGGCGGCGTAGGTCGCGCCCGCCGCGAGTATCGCCCACGCATTGGCGCCGACGTCTTTTGCATAACGGCCGTACGCGCGATGCCCCTGCCCGAGCGGCACCGCGATCACACCGGGACGCACCGTGCTCTCGACCAGGACCGGCGCCTCGATCGCGCCGTGCTCGGTTTTGATCTCGATGACGTCGTCCTTGGCGACGCCGAGCTTGCGCGCCGTCTCGGGATGCATCTCGGCCCAGCTGTCCCATACGATCTGCGTGACCGGCTCCGGCAACTCCTGCAGCCACGGCTTGTCCGCGCCGCGCCCGTCGTAAAGAAAAATGTGTGGATAGGCGTAAACCGAGAGTTCCATTTGAGCCGCGGCCGGCACCGGCGCTTTGAAAGGAGAGGTGTCGAGTTTGAGCGCCGACAGATGCTGTTCCTCGAACAGTCCGCCTTCGCGCCGGACGTTTACCCAGAAATCATCCGGAATCGCGCCGTCCGCTTTGGGAGCCAGCGCCAGCCACTCGGCTTTGATCGCCTCCGCGGTAGTCGTCCACGCAAGCTTCGCGCTCGAGGCTCGGCCGGCGGCCTCGAGCAGGATATCGCCCGCCGCCTTGCTGTCGAACACCGGCTGCATCACCGGCTGTCCCAGTCCGCGGATTCCCGCGCGCGGCGCCGTGTCGCGCCACGCTTCGAGCGGATGATGCGCCGGCAGGACGAGACTCGCCATCGCCGCGGTCTCGTCCGGCACGCCGCCCGCCCACACCACGAACGGAACCTTCTGCAGCGCCTCGGCCATTCGCGCCGCCGCCGGCATCGTGAAGACCGGATTCGCGCCCGCGACGAACACCGCGTCGATCTCGCCGCCGCGCATCGCGTCAACCGCCGCATCAACTTCGTCCGGCGTGCTGGCCTCTTCGGCCGGCGAGCCTTCCAGGAACATTATGGTCCTGCCGAAATTGCCGGTGACCGCGTTGAGGATCATCACCGCAAGATGAGCTGACGAATCGTCGGTGCCCGCAATCGCCAGCGCGCCGTCCGCCTTGCCGAATGTCTCGCCGAGCCTTGTGATGGTTTCGACCGGCACGCCGGTGCGCGCGCTGGTCGCGGACGGATCGAAATTCGCGACCGCGTTGGAGAGCGCCGCGAGATCGAAGCCCGAGTTCTGCGAAATCCAGCGCTGCTTGACCAGCACGTTGAGCACGCTCCACGCAACGTCGGCCTGCGCGCCCGGCGCCGTCGCGATCCAGTCGTCGCACTTCGACGCCGTCATGCTGAGCCGCGGGCCGACATAGGTCGCGCGTCCGAAAGTCAGCGCGCCGCGCCGTTTCTGTGGCGCGCGGAACAGCGAATATTGGCGCGCGAGTTCCACCGGCGATTGCCACGTCTCCAGGAAGTCCGCGCCGAAGGAAATCAGCACCTCGGCCTGATCGATTCGATAGGCCGGCAGATCGCGCCGGCCAAACAGTGTCTTCGCCGCGACCCGCGCCGGCTCCTGGTTGATTGCTTCGTAAAAAATCGCGCGCGATGAACCATAAGCGCCGAGAAACGCGATCACGATCTTTCTGAAAGTCGGCCCCTGCGGCGAACCGAAGAACGCAACGCGCTCCTTGCCCGCCTTCGACGCCGCCACCAGCTTGTCGCCAAGCAGTTTCTCGGCTTCGTCCCACGACACCGTCCGCAATCCGCCGTCGTCGCCGCGAACCTGCGGATGCGCCAGCCGGTCCGGATTGTAGAGTCCTTGCAGCGCCGCCTGCCCCCGCGCGCACAACGCGCCCTGCCCGATCGGATCGGCGGGATTCCCCTCCAGCTTGATCACGCGCCCTTCGCGGATTCGCGCCACCACGCCGCATCCCGCCGGGCACTCCGAACACGTCGTGGCGAAAAAACTCGGGACGCCCGGGACTACATTCTCATCCGGCACCACGTACGGGATCAGCTTGCGCGCCGCCGGCTCGCAGCCGGGGATTGCCGCCGCCGCGCCCGCGGTCGCGGCCAGCTTGATGAACGATCGCCTGGATATCGACGGTCTCTCGCGCATCCGCTTCCTCACTCAGTGATGACAGTCCACGCAGTCGAGCGTCGCTTTTTTCTCCGTGTGACAGTCCACGCAGAAGCCCATGTTGATTTCAAATGCCGGCACCACGCGATCCATCGTTTGCACCGGGCCGTGACATCTCTGGCATTCCAGTCCCGCATGAATATGCGGCCGATGCGTGAAGCGCACGAAGTCGGGCAGCGTGTACACCCGATTCCACTGGATCTCGAACGCCGCCGGCGTCACGTCCGTCCACGGCCGCGTCACTGGCTGGATTCCGCCGCCCGTTACTGCGTTGCCATGACATCCCACGCATCTCGCCACCGCCGGAATCCCCGGTTCGGACGACCGGCTCGCATAGGCATGGCAATATTGGCAGGGAATCTTGTTCACCCCGGCGTGTACGCGATGGCTGAATGGTATCGGCTGTACTACGTCCGCCCGCGGCGCCCACGGCCGCTCCGACAGAGCGATTACTGCCCCTCCCAGGACGAGCATCAACAGCGCAAGCGGTAGCACTATCTTATTCATGCTCTCGGTCAGGCTTGTGATAATCCCAAAGAGCGCCGACGCGCCACCGCTGGACCGTTAAAATTTCTAACAATAGGACCGCTGTCAATCAAGTAAAGTTAATGCTACCTGCCGCGCCAGATCATCAAATCGTCACACCCGCCTGTGGATTCCCATTGTGCGAGAACGCTGATTTATTGCGGAAGGTAGTTTCTACACTGTGGAAAGTATGTTACTTACGTTTAGGTTCTTGTGGTCTGAGGCTGTTTCTACAGGTGCAAATCAAGACTGCTTCTCGATTGGGTCTTTTACCGCCCTACCTTTTTGCCGAACTTGACCGCCTGAAGAAGGAGGTCGCAAGCAAGGGCATCGACGTTATTAGCCTCTCCATCGGCGACCCCGACCTGCCCACCCCGCGGCACATCGTCGAGACTCTCAAGCGCGCCGCCGACGACCCCGCAAATCATCGCTATCCCGACTACGAAGGCTTGCCGCAATTTCGCGCCGCATCCGCGGACTGGTACCGCCGCCGTTTCGGCGTCAGCTTCGACCATCAGCGCGAGGTCTGCGCCCTCATCGGCTCCAAGGAAGGCATCGCAAACTTCGCGACCGCCGTCGTCAACCCCGGCGACATCGTGCTGATCCCGGACCCCGGTTACCCCGTGTATTACTCGGGATGCGTCTTCAACGGTGGCGATCCGTATTTCCTGCCGCTCAGGAAAGAAAACGGATTCGTTCCCGACCTTGCGTCGATTCCCGCCGAAGTCGCCCGCCGCGCGCGCTTGCTGTGGCTGAACTATCCGAACAATCCAACCGCCGCGACCGTTGACCTTTCGTTTTTCCAGGACGCCGTAAAGTTCTGCCTCAAGCACGACATCATCCTCGCCCACGACAGCGCTTACTCCGAAATTGCCTACGACGGCTATCGCGCGCCGAGCGTTTTCCAGGCCGAAGGCTCGCGCGATTGCGCAATTGAATTTCACTCGCTGTCCAAAACCTTCTCGATGACCGGATGGCGCGTCGGCTTCGCCATCGGCAACGCGCAGTTGATTGGCGCGCTCGGCAAGGTCAAGACCAACATGGACTCCGGCGTTTTCCAGGCCGTCCAGGAAGCCGCCATCACCGGCCTCGAAGGAGGCGACGGCGACAAGCTCGCCGAATATTGCGCAATCTACAAGGAGCGCCGCGATCTGCTGGTAGGCTCGCTGCGCGCGCTCGGCCTCGAATGCGAACAGCCGCGCGCGACCTTTTACGTCTGGACCAGAGTTCCTCGCGGTTACACCTCGGTTTCATTTACCGAGCGCGTATTGAAGGAAGCCGGCGTCGCGATCACGCCCGGCTCCGGATTCGGCAAGGGTGGTGAGGGGTACGTTCGCTTTTCGCTGACGGTGTCGAGCGAACGGTTGGTCGAGGCGGTGGACCGACTAAAAGCGCTGCGGTTGTAACGGCGAGGATGCCCCATCGGGCTTTCATCGGAATAGGCAGTAATCTAGGCGATCGAGCCGCCAATTATCGCGAGGCGATTCAACGGATCGCGGCGATCCCGGACACGAGGGTCGTGCGCCAATCCTCGATCTACGAGACCGAACCGATGGGCGATCTCAAGGGCGCCTTCTTGAACGGCGTCATCGAAGTCGAGACCGAACTCCCCGCCGAAGTCCTGATGCGCCGGATGCTCGCGCTCGAGCGCATCATGGGCCGCAAGCGCGTCAAGGGCCGCAAGCAGGCCCGCGGCAAGTACCGGCCGCGAATCATCGATCTCGATTTGCTGTTCTTCAACAAGGAAACGATCGACACCCGCATACTCAAAGTGCCGCATCCGCGCCTGCATGAGCGCCGCTTCGTCCTCGCCCCCATGAGCGAGCTCGCGCCCGCGCTGATTCATCCCAAACTCAACGCGTCTATTTCCGAGATGCTGGCGGGACTCAAGTCACCGTTTCGTGTTACTCTCGCACGAGCGGACTTGCTGAGGCCGCAACCCTCAAAACGCGAGGCATCCACCCGATGAAATATTTTATCGATACCGCCGACGTCGCCGAGATTCGCGAGGCCGCCAGTTGGGGACTCATCGACGGCGTCACCACCAATCCATCGTTGATGGCGAAGACTGGGCGCCCGTATCACGACGTGCTGAAAGAGATTTGCGAAATCGTCGACGGACCCGTCAGCGCCGAAGTTGTCGCAACAGAAGCCTCCGCGATGATCGAGGAGGGCGAGAAGCTCGCCAAGCTGCACAGGAACATCGTGGTCAAGTGCCCGATGATCGTCGAGGGCCTCAAGGCCACTCACGCGCTCGCCAAGCGCGGCATCCGCGTCAACGTCACGCTCATCTTTACTCCGCTGCAGGCGCTGGCGGCGGCCAAGGTCGGCGCCTCGTTCCTGTCGCCGTTCATCGGACGCCTCGACGACATCGGACAGGACGGCTTCCAGATCGTCGAGGAGATGGTGCAGATACTGTCGAACTACGACTATCCCGCCGAGGTGCTGGTCGCGTCGGTGCGCAGCACGACTCATCTGCTGCGCGCAGCCGCTATAGGCGCGGACATCGCGACGGTCCCGTTCGCGGTGCTGAAGCAGACCCTGCACCACCCGCTGACAGACCTGGGCCTGGAGCGCTTCCTGGCAGACTGGCGCAAAACCAACCAAAAGATCTGACGGATCTTCGCCTCTCTCTGTCAGGGACCGACGCCAGTCTTCGAGCGGCGGGTAAGGGTCCAAATTCCAGGTTCTTCGCATCGCGAGGAATAAAGGGCCGCAACGCAACAGTCCGGATCTCTGCCTCTCTCTATCTGTCAGCTGTCAGGGAGAGGATGAAGGTGAGGGTCTTGTGCAGCGCGCGATTTTTTCCGCGCGCGATTCAGGATTCCGCTCCGGCTACCTCGCCCGTTCTTTTCACGGGAGAGGCAACCGGCCCGCGTCGCGGCCGGCAGGTGAGGGTTCCGCGACCGCAGCACAAAAGCACGACTGCTCACTGATCACTTTATTTTAATGCGGCACCCACCGTGGGTTCCGCACCTCCTTGGGCAGGGGTGACCCCTGCACCCGGTGACAGGATGAAGATGCGGGACTTTCGTCCCTGTTCGAAGGGGGTTGGGGGAATTGCCTCGCCCGCTTCTTACGGTTCAGCGGTGCGAAACTAGGTGCCAGCGTGCACCGTCGAACCGGATTTCCCCGTGACGCTTCAAATACTGTTGGGCGTTACGAACGTAGTGTTTCCACTTCTTGCCGAAGTGCACCCCGTCAATGACGCGATCGGTGGAATCGTCACATAGGTCCGGGTGGAGTAACTGAATTAATGGGTGAAGGTCCACAGTTCGCAGAGGACCCTTTGCGAGCAGGAATCTGAGCGTTTCCGAGAAGATGGCGTGGGTCGTTTTTCCCCTCGCCCGGTGACGCAACAGTCGAAGATTAGTCGCTTGCAGTTTCCTCTCAAATGCGCGCCGTGCTCGGTCGCGTATGGGTCTTTCTGCGCGCTGGAAAAGTGATTTGAGGTCTTCCACCTCCGCCGAGAGTGCCGCTACATCGTCAACGGAGACCTTTGCACCTAGCGAAGCGTAGCTTTCGAAGTCCGATCTGACCTCCCTAACGATACCTTCTTCCGTCAAGGCGACCCCGTATTCGACGTTCCCGCGCAAGCCAGGCTCCGTCAGGTTACCAGAGGTTACAATTGCCATCTTGGAGTCTGCCACGTAAACCTTGGCGTGAACGCTAGGCAAGTGCGTAAGCTCGAACCTGGGTAAGCTTCGGCCGAAATCGGCTATTGCTCCAAGGTCCATGGAGCCAGCGAGCGTGCTCTCGGGTCTGAGATCCGTAATGAGATCTACGCGCACCGAAGCACGGCGCGCCCGTTCGTCAAGCTGCTTAAGTATCCGCTTCGTGGCAGAGCGCTTAACAAAGGGGCTGACGATGAGCAGACGTTCGTCGGCCAGAGAAATGAGCCTCTCAAGCGTTTCAGGCCAAGGACTCCGAACGATAGATACCAGTCGCGCGTCCGGCGTCACGCGGGAGTCCAGACTACTCGCTGATGCTCGTCACCTCGGCAACCGCCGCCTTTAGTTCTCGCGTATTCGAGGCCCGCATCTGCGTCGCAATGGAAGCGCTCACAGGCATCGCATCGCTCGATGCAACGGCTGCCTATCTTGTTTGGTGGACCCGCGAGGATTCCCCTCACTCCCGAGTACACCGTCCCGGGTTTCTGGCATTCGCAGCGCACCCGTCAAATCCTCACTTCAATCTCGCGGAACGGATCGTCGCGTTGACAAGTCTCCGCCGATCGCGTTCAGCGCGGCCATGTACTCCAGCGAATCACCGAGAATAATCTGGCCTCGTTTTGTTTTATGAAATGACGACATCTCTGCCCACTTTAGCAGGCGTTAGGTCCGGCGCGAACCACGTCGAAGGCGCACAGAGAATAACAGCAACTCGCGCGTTCGCACATCTTGTGGTTGGTTTTGCCAGTTTGCCAGTAAGCGTTCCTCGTTCTGCCGAATAGCTGCCGCCTGACGCAGGAAGGGATTACCAACTCCAATGACAACCGTTGTCATCAGGATCTGCGACGATGTTCGTATGATTCTCTCACCGACTCCTGCCGATACACTCACATCGCAACACCCGAACTCCAGCCAATTCGCGGATTTGCTCACCGCCGATTTCACTCGTGCCCGTCCTCACAGATTGATCCGCCGGCCCATTCCCGCTCACGCGCCCGCCGCCCACTCGATGGAAGAGATCGAAGAGAAAGTAAAAATGTCAAAAAACCCTCCGATCGCGGTTTCAGAACAATGTTTGTTTGCTCGTTCGCCGCTTTGGTTCGAATCGTGGGCGTTTGGGAACATGTGGCGGAACGAGGAACGCTTACTGGCAGGCTGGCGCACACCAACCGGAAGATGTGAAGTTTAGACGGTGTTGCTTGTGGCGACTAACGGGTGGCGCGAGGTTTGGGATCACTTCAGGGGACGCGGCGCGTATCCGCATCAGTTCGCCTTCCTGCTGCTCAACCCGCTGCGCAGCCTGATCTTCTCGCCGCGCGAGCTGGTCGCGCGGCTTCATTTGACCGCGAACTCGCGGGTGCTGGAGCTTGGTCCGGGTCCTGGATTCTTCAGCGTTCAGATTGCACGCCGTATTCCCGGCGGTCATCTGTGCCTGGCGGACCTGCAGCGTGAGATGCTCGACAAGGCACGCGCGCGAATCAGGCGGGCGGGCGTCTCCAACGTCAGTTTCGCCCAGGCCAGCGCGAGCGCGCTGCCCTTTGCGCGCGAGGTCTTTGACGCCGCCTTTCTGGTCACGGTGCTGGGCGAGGTTCCCGATGCCGCGGCCTGCGTCGTGCAGTTGCGCGACGTACTCCGCCGCGGCGGTCTGTTGTCGATTACCGAGCTCGCGGGCGATCCCGACGCGATGACCGAAGGCGATATCGCGGCGCTAGCCAAAGCCGCGAATCTCGAACACTCAGAGACGTTCACGAAGCGCTTCGGCTTCACGATCAACTTCAGAAAAGCGGACTGAATTGAGCGGCGCCCTTTCGTCGCGCGATTGCAGAACCCTCACCTAACCCTTCGGCACTCGGGGCAGGCTCTCTCCCGTCGTTGCCGTTCCTTCCGATAAGGCAGATCTCATTCGGATGCAGCGAGGCGAAACCGGAACCGGCGGCGTTTGCGCGCCGCTGTCCGAGATCCTTCTTTGCGCTCGCGTTGCTCGCTTCGGTCAGGATGACAAGCGTGGGCCCTTCCTTCGTCCGCGGTAAGCTACCCGGCAGAACGAGGAACGCTTACTGGCAGACTCGCGTAAAGCCCAACCCGAAGATGTGAGGAACCTAACCTCTAACCCCTTTTTTCGGGCCCGCGTGGGAAAGGGGAACCGGAGAGGAGAAAGATTCCTGACAAAGGGCGGCAAAACAAGTCAGCATTTTCCTGCTATCAATTCGGCGGTCGAGCGTCTTATCCGACTGGTCTCAAATGGCGAGTTTGTTATTCTTGTTGAATGACATCCCTATTCGATGTGGGAAAACGGAAACTCCGGAGAATTCATGAACAGGATCAAACTTCTTACAATACTTGCGGTGGCCGGAATCTGCTTCGCGGCGATGGCTCCCAAAACGGAGGCTCAGGTCACGATCAACATTGGAGTCCCGCCTGAGTGCCCATACGGTTACTATGACTACGCTCCCTACGAATGCGCTCCCTACGGCTACTACGGCCCGGAATGGTTTTCCGATGACGTGTTCATTGGCGCCGGCCCGTGGTTCCATGGGCATCCCGAGTTCCAAGGCCACGTAAATAACACTTACGATCCTCAATAGCGGCTACAAAGGCCCGCGGCCAAAGCCGGGCGAAAAACCTGAGCCGTCCAAGCCTGTGGGTAAAGTTGCGAACTTCAAAGGAAATGAAGTGCGTGATGGGCGCGGTCACGTAGCCGAGGGCAAAAAATAGGAACATCCGCACGTGCACGACAAGTATGATTTCAAAGAAGCGACCGGTTGACGGATGGGCGAAACCGCGGGAGACCAAAGGCCAGACCATGGCGGAATACGCCCTTGTGCTCGCCGGACTGGCACTCGTCGCTTACGGGCTGAGTCCGACTTCCGGCTACAACTTCCTTGACAATGCGATCATGGCCTTGCTCGCGAAGGTTACGTCGCTGTTCTAGGCAAGTCCCATGCGAGCCCGCCTGACTCTTCGCCCGAAGATATGAGGAACCTAACCCCTAACCCCTTCCCGCGCGGGAAGGGGGACCGAATAGAAGCGATTCGCCTTTCCGCAGGGGAAGGGGGACCGGAGGACTACTTCGATGACAGGATGTCAGTTCGCGGCGGCGGAGCGTTCGGCTATCAGGCGGTCTAGTTCGGCGCGGAGCTTGGGTAGGACTTCTTCGTAGCCGTAGTAGCCTAGCTTGCGATCCTTTTTCTTGAGGTTCACCGTGGTCGGGCCGCACCATAGGCCGAGGTCGGCGTCGTCGGTTTCGCCCGGGCCGTTCACGCGGCATCCCATGATCGCGATCGTGATCTTGTGCTTCTCGGCGTAGGTCGTGAGTTCCTTAACCTGCTGCGCCAGCTCGACGAATTTCTCGTTCTCGACGCGCGAGCACGACGGGCACGAGATGATATTGAGTCCCGCGCCGAAGTCGGGCACCGAGATGAACCTGCCGGCGGCGACGTCCTCGATTATCTTGTGCCCGACGAGCACTTCCTCGTGCTTGCGCTCGTTGGGGAGCGTGAGCGAGACGCGAATCGTGTCGCCGATATCCTGCGCGAGCAGCTTCTCGAACGCGATGCGGGTCTTGATGATGCCGTCGGGCGGCAAGCCCGCCTCGGTGACGCCGAGATGAAGCGGCACGTCGGGCCGGCGCTGCGAGAATCGCCGATTCGCGTCCATCACCTTGTTGGGATCGGAATCCTTGAGCGACACGACGAAGCGGGTGAAGCCGAGCTGGTCCATCAGATCGCAGTGGTACGCGGCGGACTCGACGATCGCCGCCAGCTGATCGCCGGGGTACTTGTCGAGGAAGGCCGGCGCCACCGAGCCGCAGTTGACGCCGATGCGGATGGCGACGTCGTTGTCGCGCGCGACCTCGACCAGCCATTTCACTTTTTGCTCGATGGTCTTCGACTTCTCGATGTGGTGCAGATGGCCGGGGTTGTAGCGAATCTTGTCGACGTGCGGCGCGACCCGGTCGGCGATTTTATAGTTCTCCTGCAGATCGACCGACAGCACGACGCCTTTGGTCTGCCGGCGGATTTCCTTCAGCGCCGGAATTTCCTTCTCACTGTCCGTCGCGATCCGGACGATTCCCGCGCCGGCGTTGGCGAGCTGATGCGCCTGCGCGATGGTCTCGTCGATGTCGATGGTGCGCGTCGCGCACATCGATTGGACAACTACCGGCGCATCGCCGCCGACCCTGGTCCCGCCAATCGTGATCTGCCGTGTCTTCCGATCTTTTCGTACTAAAGCCATTGCCACCTGCTGACTCTCTATGCTGCCGAATGCGCGCCGCGCTTGCTAGTGCTTGTGTTCGTCCGCCACCGCCATCGCGATCGCGCCGTGACTGAACGCCGCGCCCGCGCGCATCGCGGCCGCAACCCAGACCGCCTCCGCGATTTCCTGATCGGTGCATCCCTTTTCTTTGGCGCGCGTGACGTGCGCCTCGATACACCACGGGCACTGCGTGACATGCGCGGCGGTAATCGCCATCAGCTCTTTGGTCTTGCTGGGAATCGCGCCGTCCTTGAAAACTTCCTTGTCGAATTCGAGGAAGCCCTTGAAGGCGTCGGGCGCATTCTGGCGCAGGTTGCGGAGATACTTCGAGGTTTCCTTGCCGTAAAAGTCAGCCATGGTGATCCTCCTCGGCGTTTCTTTCGCGCTGATAATCCAACTATAGCAGAGCGCCTGCGCGTATCGATAACAACTGTGTTTCGCGCGTCCGCGCCGTTCGCCTACGCTAATTTTAGCGGCATCGCCAGACAAACTCTGCTTATCCAAGGCTAGCAACGGCAAATCTACGCTGTGACTTTTCCCTTGCAATGAGTCAGCGTTCTCACTAAGTTTCTTTCTCCGTCGATAATTATTAGACGGAACGAGGCATCGCATAAGAGATGCTGGTGTTCGCCGATCGCGTACCGCAAAAATTCGACGTTCAAGCTCTTCGCTCGGGGGAGGGAGGAAGCTGAACAATGAGTACCGTGGTCTCCACAATCGCCGCCGCCGATCCGCGTCCGTTTCCCGACGTTATCCTGCGCAGCCAGTTTTTCGAGATGATGGGCACGCGAGCGCTGTCGAGCGAGCAGCGGCTGATGCTCGCAGTGCTGGCCGACGCGATCAACATCGTGCAGGAATTCGGCGGCTCGTCGAGCCTGCGCAAACGCAACTCGTTCAACGACGCGTGGAACTGGTTCTTCGCTAAGGGCGTGTCGTGTCCGCTGTCGTTTCTGAGCGTGTGCGACGCGCTGGGGATCGACGCGCAGGGCTTGCGATGGCGCCTGTCGGAACTCGTCGCAGGCCGCGGCGGCACTCCGCTGCGGCTGCGGCTGAAGGAAGCGAGTCGGATGCAGCGGCTCACGGTGAATCGAGTGCGGCGGCGCGATCCGCGCAAGACGCATCGCGGCACTCGGGCGCGGTAGGCAGGGGTGACCCCTGCACCCAGTTACTAAGACAAGGATGCGGGACTTCGTCCCTGTTAGAACTCCAATGGCGAGGATGGAACGGCGCTCGGCTAGGGTTTAGCTTTTCGTGGCTAAAACGTGTCAAAACGGCTCTTGACGGGCGATTTTCAGCATAAAACGCAATCAAACGGCGGTATAAACCTGGATTCTGCCGATCGGGTTTGACTGTGACGAGCGCGCCTCCATATGATCTCCCTCACACCTGATATCGGAGGTCGGCTGCTCGTGCGAATGATTATTCCCCCTGTCGCCCATCGCCGCGAAATTGATCGCAACCTCGCCGAATTTTTCCGCGGCCATCGTGCCGCACATTTCAACCGCGCCATCTCCTCGATGTGCCGATACTTCAACGTGCGCCGCCCGCGTATCGAATGGTTCGAGTACATCGACTGGGGCAAGACGGCAGGCCGGACATACGAAGACGGCCGCATCCATCTCGTGCATCCGGAAAACTGGAAACGCGGCCGCGTCTATTTCAGCGAGCGCAAGTGGATTCAAATGATCTACCACGAGATGGGTCATTTCCTGCTCTGGAGCGACCCCGAACGCAAGGCTGACATCTTCTCGCGCCGGATGATTACCGGGCTGAGAGGGCCGGGCCGCCGGCATGCCGCGCGCTCGCGCAGCCGGTCCGGAATCTCGAGCACGCGACGCGCGGCAAACCGCGTCCGCAAGCGCCGAGCACGCATCTCGGTCGCACGAAAGTCCAGGCGCTTAGCGCGCGGCGCCGCTCGTAAAACTCGGCGGGTGGCCTGATGCCGCAGAAGCCCACCGTCGAAAACCGCTGGTGGGTCGAAACCACCTTCAAGAAACCCAAACGGGCCAAGTCCGAGACCGAGATGCCGCAGTTGCCGGTCGCGATGGCCTTCTATCAGGTCGCGCAAGACTACGATCAGGATCGCGCCAAGGAAGATCTCACCGACAACAACCTGCGCATCGCGCGCGAGGCCAACCCGCCGCAGGGCGATTGGGCCTACGTCGCGATGACCGAGCAGCACGCGCCGGCCAATGTGATCAAGCGCGTCAAGGACGAGTTCCGCATCCCGCGCGAGGCGCGCGGTATCGTGATCGATCACGGCCGCGTGGTGCGGCTGCTGATCTGCGGCCCGCAGCTCGAAGACTGGATGCTGGACATCACGCTCGGCGACGAACCGTCGGTTGACGCCTACGTCTGGTCGGTGATGTACCGTGAAAGAATCTTTCGCCGCGCCGAAGAGGCGCTGCGCCTGGCGCGCAAATGGGCGATCAACCTGCTCCAATTCCCGCCCCCACGAGACGAGCCTTTCCGCGGCTCCCTGCTGACATAAGCGCGCTTCGCGCTCCGCTTAGCTCCCTTTCAAATCCACTTCCTCCGCGCTAGACATCGAGTCGTGACCCCCGCCGACCCGGCCGCGCCATGAAATCCCTGTCGCTCGTGCTCCGAAACCTCGCCCGCAACAAGCGCCGCACCATCCTCACCATGCTCTCGATCACCGTCTCGGTGTTCGTGTTCGCCTCGCTGATCAGCCTGCCCGGCCTGCTCAACCAGGTGCTGCGCGACCGCGCCAACTCGCGGCGGCTCATCTGCCACAGCAAGGCCGGCATGCTCTACTTGCTGCCGGAGTCTTACCGCCGGCGAATCGAGACCGTGCGCCACGTCGAGGCAGTGGCGGCGTACAGCGTCTTCCTGTCGACCTACCGCGATCCGAGCCAGCAGCTCGGCGTGCTCGCGGTGGACGACGATCATATCCGCGAAATATTTCCCGATTGGGATGTCAGTCCGGAAACCGAGCGCGAATTCCAAAGCCTGCGCACCGCGGCGCTGGTCGCAACTAATCTGATGAAGCTTTACGGCTGGAAAGTCGGCCAGACGATCATGCTGCGCGGCACGCAGTATCCGGTCGATCTCCAGCTTACGATCGTGGGCGTGCTCAACGAGGATGCGTCCGGGCCGCGAATCATCTTCAGGCGCGACTACATGGAAGAACTGCTCGGCAGGCCGGGCACCGCCAACCTGTTCTGGGTGAAAATTGACAGCTCCAAATCGGCGCCCGAAGTGATCGCCGCCGTCGACGAGATGTTTGCCAACTCGGAGAACGAGACCGCCACCGAAACCGAAGTCGCGCTGATCAAGAACGAAGTCGGCAGCAACCTGAGCCTGCTGCTCAACGGCGCAAAATTTCTCGCCGCGATCGTCATCTTCACAATCGCGCTGGTCGCCGCCAACACGGCCGCGATGGCGGTGCGCGAGCGGCGCCAGGAAATCGCCGTGATGCGCGCGATTGGATTCACGCGCAACTCGATCGTCGCGCGAATCCTGGTCGAGGGTCTGATTGTCGGCGTGACCGGCGGCGCGCTCGGATGCGTCCTCGCAATTCTGGGATTCGACCTGCTGCCGCACGTTTCCGGAGCGCTGGGCCCGCTCGCGCTCGCGATGACGATGCAGCCGCGAACGATCGCCTACAGTTTCGGAGTCGCCGCGCTGATAGGAGCGGCCAGCGGCTTCATCCCGGCAGCGCTGGCGACCCGCGGCGACATCTCAACCGAACTCCGCGCCATCTAGGGAGGGCCGTGCGAGCGGAAATATTGAATCTCAGGACAGGGGTTGTAACGCAGGGGAAAGATCTGAAGGAGAAAGAGATGAAGCCAATTCCGAGCGGAACAGAACTCGCCCGCCCATTCATGCCTGCAAAGGACTTTGATCTCTCCAAGCACTTCTATGAAACGCTGGGCTTCGAAAAACTTCTTGACGGAGATGTGGCGATCTTCAGGGCCGGTTCCGGCGGCTTCATACTTCAGCGCCATTATCAAAAGGACTGGGCTGAAAACTTTATGATGCAGCTCATGGTTGATGATCTTGACGCCTGGTGGACGCACATCGATGGGCTTGACCTGCCCGGAAAATTCCATGTTCAGCCTCCGCGCGCGCCGGCCGTGCAGCCATGGGGCCTTCGGATCGCTTACGTCGTGGATCCATCCGGAGTTCTTTGGCACATTGGCGAACGGCGCGATGGCGCAATACAAGACTAGCGCGGAACTCCGCGCCATCTAGAGTTCCAACCTCTTCTTCTCAAATTTTGGTGCTTGCCTCCCAGCATGACGCCGAATAGTTGTGAATCTCATCACACTGCGGCGCGCGCCCGTCCCGACACGCATTTTCAGTCGAGAAAGGTGAATCAATGCAGAAATTAATTTACGCAACGATCACGCTATCGATCTTCCTGAGCGCAAGCGGCTGCTCGACGACGAACAATCAGGCCGTGCAGCAGAAGCAGGCGTGCACCGCCGGCAATCCGCATCCGTGGTGTATGCAGATGGCGCAGACCAGGCCGCTGGGATCTTGGGATTCCCATGGCCCGACTAATCCCGAAATGCAGGACGACACCACGCCCTATCCGAGGAACCCTGCTCTGCAGCTCATCACTCCCGGCCACGGCCCGCTAATGATCGGCGGGATGCCCTAGCGCGGGACCTGACAGCTATTTTTTGAACTCGACGGTGGCCGTCCCGGTCACGAGGCGCTCCGACTCCTCGTTCTCCATCCAGACGTCGATCTCGGCTGTGCGGTCCGCGGGATTCTTGTTGGTGATGAAGCCGTGAATCGTGATCGTGTGGTCGGGCTGCACCGGCACGCGATAGGTCGTGCTCATCCGGGCGAGCCACGCGTTGCTCGAGCCGATCCAATCCGTCACCAGCTTCGACAGCAGCCCGAGGCTCATGTTGCCCGGGAGGATCATCCCCGGCAGCCCTTCCTTCTTCGCGGCTTCGTCGTCGGTAAAGCGGCCCGCGCCTTCGCCCATGCCCATCGTTTTGGCGTAGGCGCGGCACTGATCTTTCGTGACGAACAGCTCGAGCGGGCCGAGCGTGTCGCCGATATTGATCTCTTCGAAACTTTTCACGTGCGGTTCATGAAGCGATGGTCGATGTGGGCCAGCACTTCGTCCTTCTGGTTCTTCAGGGTCGAGCGGATCACGACGAAGACCATGGTGCCCGTGCGTCCGGTCTTCTCGTAAATTTCCTTCACGTGGGAGCTCAGCGTTATATTGTCGCCGGGCCTGATCGGCGCGACGAACTCGACGTCCTTGCCGGCGTCGAAGCCGCGGCGGCCGAAGCGCGGGACGTTCTCGAAGAAGTGCCGGCCGTTGCGGAACGTCACGGCGAACGACGGCGGCGCGACGATACCTCCGTACGGCCCTTTCTTCGCCGCCTCGTCGTCGGTGTAAATCGGATTGGTCTCGCCGAGCGCCGCGCAGTAGCGTTTGATCTTCTCGGCCTTGACCTCGACGGGCTCGGTCACTTCGAAGACCTTGTTGATCAGCGCCGGATCGTAATTGACTGCCATCGTCGTTCTCTCGTTACCTTGCTGTTCGTCCCCGCGGCGTTACCGGGGTTCCATCGCGACCGCGTGCGGGACGGCTTTGCGGCGCGGCCGGAAATCCACCGGCTCGTAGTTGCCGGTTTTCAATTCGCGCACCAGGTCGTCGATCGTTTTGATGTAAGCGCTGAATTTTGTCGCGCACAGTCCGATCAGGCTGACGAGGTGGCTGTCGGAACCGCCCGTCGCCGCAAAACCAAATTTCGCGATCAGTTCCGCGCTGCGCTCGTCTTCGCCCTTGCGCGATCCGCCGTTCAGCGCCTCGACCGCGACCACGTTCTCCAGCGGTCCCTTGCTCTGGTAATGCTCGTAGAGACCGATATTGGGGCGCCCCGGATGACACGGCACGACGATTCCGCCCATCCGCGCGACTTCATCGATCAACGTCTGCGCGTCGAGCCGCACGTCGGCAAAATCGAAGCGCGCCACCATGTCATCGTTGACCCCGAACACCAGCATGTGCCCGTAGTTGGTCTCGACCTCCGACGCGCGCAACACCATCGTGCCGAACTTGTCCTCGAGGGCACGGTAGTCGGCGTCGCGGTTGAACTGGCGATGCTCGGTCAGGACGATTCCGTCAACCGGCCGCTCGGTCGCACGCAGCTTGATCCAGTTGAGGTACGCCTCTACCGGTGCGCGGCTGTCTTCCGATGCTTCGCTATGGGTGTGCAGATCAAGGATTGTACTCACCAGGATTGAGCCCTCACCTCGCCGGGCGAAATTTCGCGAGCGTCACCGCGGGCGTGACGTCCTCGTATACGACCTCGACGGGCATCCCTATTTTAGCCTGTTCTGGCGTGCAGTCGACAAGGTTGGTGAGCATTTTCAGGCCCTCGTCCAACTCGACGTAGGCCATGATGTAGGGGAGCGATTCGCGAAAGCCGGGCGCCTGGTTTTGATACGTCGTCGTGAAGGTGTAGACCTTGCCGCGCCCGCTGCACTTGATCCATTTCGTGTCTGACGACATGCAATTGGTGCAGAGCGCGCGCGGATAGTAGCGCAGGTCGCCGCACTTGCCGCATTTCTGGATGTAAAGCTCGTGCCGCTGAAGCGCCTCCCACCAGGGGCGGTTCTCTTCGTCGAGATGCGGTAGTGGCTTCGAGTATTTTTTGGCTTGCGTTTGTTCCGCCATGATTTTGTGTCCCGAGTTACTGATTGCTGAGGATAAGCGTCGCGCCCGAATGGCGCGTGCCGAGCGTTCCGCCGGTGCCGTGCGCGAGCGCGATTTTGCAATCCTTGACCTGGCGCGGACCGCATTCGCCGCGCAGTTGTTTGGTGGCCTCGATGACGAGGAAGATTCCGCGCATCCCCGGATGGTTCGACGACAGTCCGCCGCCGTCGGTGTTGATCGGAAATTCGCCGTCGAAGCGCAGCCGTCCGCCCGACACGAACGCGCCCCCTTCGCCGCGCTTGCAGAAGCCGAGATTCTCGAGCGTGACCAGCACCGTGATCGTGAACGAGTCGTAGATCATCGCCATGTCGATGTCTTTGTGGGCGACGCCGGCGCGCTCGAACGCGAGCCGGCCCGATTGGGCCGCCGCGATTTCGAGAAAATCGCGCTGCCCGCGCGCCGCGTGGCGCACCGTCTCGCCCGCGCCCAGGATGTAAACCGGCCGCTTCTTCAAATCGCGCGCGCGCTCCGCCGAGGTGATCACCAGCGCGCCGCCGCCGTCGCTGATGATGCAGCAATCGAGCAGATGCAGCGGCGACGAGATGATTCGCGACGCGAGCACGTCTTCGACGGTTATCGGGTCGCGGTACTTCGCGGCCGGATTCATCGACGCATGCAGACGCATCGTGACCGCTATTTCAGCGAGCTGCTGCGAGGTCGTGCCGTAGTCGTGCATATGGCGCTGCGCAACCATCGCGTACGACCCGACCGTCGTGGGCCCGAACGGAATCTCGTACTGGTCGCACGGATCGCCTGCGCCGCCGCCGGCGCCCCCGCCGCCCGTGCCGATCGCAAACCGCGACGAGGCCGCCGTCGAGCCATAGACCACCACGCATACGTCGCACAGCCCGGCGTGAATGGCGGCGGCCGCGTGCGCGGTGTGCGCGACGAATGACGACCCGCCGATCGAAGTCGAGTCGACGAAGTTGGGCGTCAGGTTCAGGTAATCGCAGAAGCCGACGATTCCCATCCCGCTCATCCCGATTCCGGTAGTGCACAGCCCGTTGACGTCCTTGATCGTCAAGCCGGCGTCGTCCAGCGCGCCACGCACGCTCTCGGCCATTATCTGAAACAAAGTTTTGTCCGGCGCGAAGCGGGTGGGATGCTCGAACACGCCGGCCACTGCGGTCTTGCGGCTTAAACTCATCTCGAATTCCTACTTCAGCTCGGCAGTGAAAAAACGAACTGTTCGATCGCGGTGTTGTACTCGGCGGGACGCTCGCGCGGGATGTAGTGTCCGGCGTCGGGGATAATCCTGCGGGTCGCGCCGCGAATTTTCCCCGCGATAAACTCGGCGTCGGCCGGCGTGGTGCCCTGGTCGTCGGCGCCCGCAATCACCAGCGTCGGTTTGTCGATCTTTGCGATCGCGTCGCGCAAATCGACCTCCGAGCACGCCACGATGTCGGTGTAGCGCACGCGCGGATCGGTCTTGATCTGTTCCATCCAGCCTTCGCGGACGACGTCGAAATTTTCTTTCAGGGTACGCGGAGAATAGCCGTCGGTGTTGAAGGCCTGCGGCGCGCGGCCCATCGTGATTGCGCGCAACCCTTCAATTCGATCGGCCCCGACGTTGAACTTCGGCGCCGTGCAACTGAGAATCAGCGCCTCGACGCGCGCGGCGTGCCGCAGCCCGAGATCCATCGCAATCGCGCCGCCCATCGAATGCCCGAGTATCACCGCCGACTTGATCTTCACCTGGTCGAGAAACGCCGCGACGAAGTCGGCGTAGTCGTGGACCGTGCGCAGCCCCTCGACGCCCGCCGAACGGCCATGCCCGGGCAAGTCGAGCGCGATTGGACTGTGCTTGGCGCCAAACGCGTCGATCTGCCGATGCCAGGTGTGGCCGTTGGAGCCCGCGCCGTGAACGAACAGAATCCTGCGGCCGCGCGAAAAATCGGGCACCACGTCGGGCAGCGTCGTCGCGCCGCTATAATAGTAGTAGGTCGCGTATCCCATTACGTCGGTGTATTTCGTCGGCATCGGCGCGAAACTCTCCGCCACTCGCTTTTGTGGGTTAGGTATTAGGTTGACCGCGCGCTTGTCAAACGCCGCGAGGGTCAGCTGTCGCGCCTGCCGAGGATCAGCGGTTCGTGCTGCGTCCAGTTCCGCGACGCGCCCGCCTTGGCGAGCGCCGCAATCATCGTGTCGGCGCGCTCACGCTCGTCCGCGGGTATCAAGGGCATCCATCTGATCCTGATCCATTCATCGATATCCGCCCACTCGACCGCAAATGGCGCCGCGCGTTCCTCGACGCGCAGACCGGCGCCGGCAAATGCCCGCTGGTAGCGATCTTTGGGACGCGCATCGGCTTCGCGGCGCGGCGCGCGCCGAAAGATCACCTCGCTATACTCGCGCCACAGGTCGGGACCGACGAGCGCGCTCAGCATCTGCCGCACGCTGTCGTCGCGCTGCCCGGTTGTCACCAGCACTCCGCCGCGGCCGAGGCATCGCGCCATCTCCACCACGACATCATTCAGTTGGAGATCGGCGACGAACTGCAACACGTGGCTGGCGAAAATAAAATCGAACGACTCCGGCTTGAACGGGATTCGCGAGACGTCCGCGCGGAGCAGCCGGCATTTCGCGCCGACGCGATTGCGCGCGGACCGCAGCATGTCGAGCGTCAAGTCGACGCCGGTAACCCTGCGCCTGCCAGGCGCCTCGGCAAACTTCGAGAGATAGGCGCCATTGCCGCATCCGGCGTCGAGCACGTCGCGCGCTTGCGCGATTTCACCCGCGAGCGCGTCGAGCACGGCGCGTCGCCGATTCCCGTAGTACACGCCATCGCCGTAGGTGTCGGCCAAGCGGCCGAAGTATTCGGCTATCTGCGCAGGTTGGCGACGCCCCGAGGTTGCGCTGGAGTCCACGCCATTGAGGATGACAGAAAAGCGGGCGCGGCGTGAACAGAATCCGTCGCTGGTTACTTTCGTGCTTTGCGGCCCTTGGCTTTGCGCGTGGGCGCGGAATCTTCTTCGATCGGACCGGTCTGCCCGTGTTCCCATATTTCGATCGCCGCGCGGCTGAAGCGCCATGCACTACCGACGCGGAAACCCGGAATTCGTCCTTCGCGCAGCAAACGGTAAATGGTGGTCGGATGGACGCGAAGATGCGCGGACAACTCCGTGATGGTCAGAATTTCTTCCGAGGATGCCATCGTGTCGCCAAGCCACCCCGCGGGGAGATTTTACCGATTCCCTGTTAAGCGAGCCGTATCGCTCAAATTCGCACAAAAGCCCAAAGATAAGCCTGTAACCGTGCCACGGTTAAGTCAATACTGACCATTCGCGCCCATCAGAGGTTGAGAATCTTGGCGAATGTGCGTCAAGTTGCGTTATGGTTAGCGAAAGACGGGCAGAAGAACTCAGCGCCGCGCGTCAAAATGCTGCAGATTGCCCGTCGATTTCGGGAGGCGACTTGCGATGGCATACGAAGCGATTGAAATCAAAAATGACGGCGCGGTGGCGTGGCTGACACTCAACCGGCCGCACAATCTAAACGCGCTCAGCGCGCAGATGGTCGCGGAGCTCGAGGACTTCCTGCGTCGGCTGCCCGCGCAAACCGAGACCCGCGTCGTCGTGATGAAGGGCGCGGGCCGCGCGTTCTGCGCCGGGCTCGATCTCAAGGAGCAAAACCGCGGCGGCACCGGCCTGGGCGCCTCGACCACCGACACCGTCGAGAGCCAGCGCCGGATGAGCGACCTGGTCGTCGCGATTCGCCGCGCTCCGCAGCCGTTCATCGCAGCCATCCGCGGACCGGCGGCCGGTGGCGGCTTCGCGCTGGCGCTCGCCTGCGACGTGCGCATCGCGGGCGAGTCGGCGCGCTTCAACGCCGCATTCATTCGCATCGGGCTGAGCGCGTGCGACATGGGCGTGAGCTATTTTCTGCCGCGCGCGGTGGGCAGCTCGGTTGCGTCCGAGCTGATGCTGACGGGACGTTTCATCAACGCGCAGCGAGCTTTTGCCACTGGACTGGTCTCCGAGTTGATGCCGGACGCGGAGGTCGACGCGGCTGCCGCCAAGCTGGCGCTCGAGATGACGGAGACCTCGCCGCTGGGACTGCGCCTGACGAAAGAATGCCTCTCGATGAGCATCGACGCCGGCAGCCTCGAGCAGGCAGTCGCCATCGAGGATCGCAACCAGGTGCTGTGCGTGCGCGCCGGTTACATCGAGGAGGGTGCGCGCGCGTTTCTCGAGAAGCGCAAGCCGCGCTTCGCCCCCCGCGCCTGACGGGCAAGAAAAAAGGGCGGTTGATCAACCGCCCCTGAGTCGCTCGCCGCGAAGGAGACGCTCGACTACCGGCTCGCCATCGTCGTCGACTCGCCGAGGCGCGCCACCAGGTACTCGGGCTGGCCCTTATGCCATACGCGGAACTGCACGCGCTGTCCGGGAGAATATTGCGCGATCAGGTCGTTGAGTGTCTTGGCGTCGGGCACCGTCTTGCCGTCAAACTCGCTTATCACGTCGCCCGGCTTGATTCCCGCCTTGTCGGCCGGCGATCCGATAATCACAGTCCGCACCTTCGCACCCCAGACGTCGGGCGCCCACGCGGCGGTCGCGCCGAAGTACGCGGGCCCAATGGCCGGTCGAACGTCGGGATGCAGAAAATGGACCCGGTTCACGCCGTTCACGCGATGCACGATTTGCGCAATCCTGCGCGCCTCCTCCAGGCTGTAGACTTCGCCCGCGAGGTACGCGTCGCCTATCTTCGACACCGATACGCCAATGTCGGGAAAGGCGCGCGACTTGAGCGCGTCCTTGATCTGCGCCTCGAGCTGCTCGGGCGCGACCCGGCGTCCAGCCGAGGCGTTACCGTCCGGGACCATGACCAGAGTCGTTATCAGGTCATCGGCGCTCATCTGCGACGACGCCATAAGGGCCGGCGTCGCGATAGTCTGCGACACCAGATTCGGCCGATTGCTCGCGACTGGCCCGCGCTTCATCATGACCGCAACCAGCAGCATCAGCGCAGAGCCCATCGCGATGAACGCGTAGTCGCTCGCGTGAAAATGGTGAGCCGGCGGCGCATCGATCTCTTCGCCGGCATCCGCGCCGTCTTCGACATCGGCACTACCCGCCGCATCCTCGGAAAAATCCTCGGTGTAGGCATGCTCGGCGGCTGCGAGTTGTTCGAGCTGCTCGAGCGTGCGCGGAATCCCGTCGATCACCGCGACGACGTCTTCGCTCGACGACATCGCGGCGTTCGCCTGCTCGCGTCGAGCGGATGCACTCGCTCTGTCATCTGCTGAAAAATCCGCATGGAGAACTTTGGAGTCCAGCGTGACCCTGGTAATTGCGCCAACTTCACTGCGCTTGCGCTTGAAGCGGATGAGCGCTTGTTCAAGCGTCAAGATGTCAGTGGGCTCGCCGCCGTTCTTGCTCATCGCAGCACCGCCGTCATTGTTGATTCGAGCGCTCCTGAACTCAATCGGAGAGCCTCCGCTACTAATAGCAGGGAATTGCTCCTTAGGCTAACCATGGATCAACAATTGCCGACAGCCGCCCGCAGGAGCTGTTGAAGCAATCTAACTAACGTTAGATTGCTTCGCTCACCGCATCTTCGCGCTGGGTCGGCACCGGCCGCGATTGCAGCGGGAGATAGTGCCGCATCGTTTCGCCGACGTAAACCTGGCGCGGCCGCGCGATCTTCTGTTCGCCGTCGCGCACCATCTCCGCCCATTGCGCCATCCATCCCGAAGTCCGCGGAATCGCGAACAGCACCGGGAACATCGTCATCGGGAAACCCATCGCCTGATAGATTATTCCGGAATAGAAATCCACGTTGGGATACAGTTTGTGCGTGATAAAGTAGTCGTCCTGTAGCGCGATTCGCTCCAGCTCCAGCGCGATATCGATCAGCGGATTGCGCCCCGTCACCTCGAACACCTGCGCCGCCATCTCCTTGAGAATTCTCGCGCGCGGATCGTAGTTCTTGTACACGCGATGCCCAAAGCCCATCAGCCGGCGCTCGCCCTCTTTCACCTTCCTGATCATCGCGGGAATATTCGACACCGAGCCGATTTCCATCAGCATCCGGATTGCCGCTTCGTTGGCGCCGCCGTGCAGCGGGCCGTAGAGCGCGGCGATCGCGGCCGCGGCGCAGGCGTACGGATCGGGTTGCGAGCTGCCGACCGCGCGCATCGCATTGGCGGAGCAGTTCTGCTCGTGATCGGCGTGCAGGATGAACAGCACGTCGAGCGCGCGCTCAAGCACCGGGTCCGGTTTGTACCTGAGCTCGGTCATCTTGAACAGCATCGAGAGCAGATTGCCGGTGTAGCTGAGCTCGTTGTCGGGATAGACGTACGGCAGGCCCCGGGTATGCCGGAACGCGAACGCGGCCAGCGTCGGCATCTTGCCGATCAGCCGGCGGGTCTGCAGCCGGCGCGATTCGAGGTCGTGGATATCGTTGGCGTCGGGATAAAAAGTCGACAGCGCGCCGACCGTGCCGAGCAGCATGCCCATCGGATGCGCGTCGTAGCGATAGCCCTCCATGAACTTCTTGATATTCTCGTGGACCATCGTGTGAATCTTGATGTTGTTCTGCCAGCGGTCGTAATGCGCCTTGTCCGGCAGCTCGCCCTTGACGATCAGGTACGCGGTCTCGAGGTAGTTGCTTTTCTCGGCGAGCTCTTCGATCGGATATCCGCGATAGCGCAGGATTCCCTTGTCGCCGTCGATGAAGGTGATACGGCTGCGGCACGACGCGGTGTTGGTGAACGCGGGGTCGTAGGACATCAGGCCGAAGTCGTCCTTGCCCACTTTGATCTGGCGCAAATCCGCCGCCCGAATAACCTCCCCTTCTTCGATCGCCAGCTCATATTTCTTCCCGGTCCGATTGTCAGTAACGCTCAGCGTGTTGTTTGCCATCGACGTTGCCTCGCCTGGTTGGATAACGACCTTCGCGTCAACATATATGCAGTATGCGTCATTTGTAATTTTATGTCCAAGCCCGCCACCCGCCTTTTTCCGTCGTCTCGCAACCGCCGCCGCCAGCGAGAACGCCGGAAGCCACCTCAGCGCAGCGGCAGCGCACTCAAGTCATCCCGACGACCCGAGCAACGCGACAATGTTCTGTCATCCTTGTATGTGGTTGATGAAGCGGAATTGAATAGAGCGGAGCAAATGCGCGTGGGAGACCGATGTCATTCGCGGAAGGAGTTAATCCGATCGTCAGCGCGGATCCCCGCGCGCCCGGATAGGGCGTATCAACCCGAACAGTCGCGCGGCCCGCAAGAGGCCGCATCGTGCGCAAGGAAGGGAAGGCGCCCATAAAGGAGGAGCGATGGCCCCGGGTGAGATGATGGTGGGAGTGGATGTGTCGATGGCGCGGCTGGATGTGGCGCTGTGGCCTGGTGGCGATAGTTTCAGCCTCAGCAATGACCCGCCGGGAGTGGAACAGTTGCTGAAGCGGATGGTTGAGTTGCGGCCGCAGGCGGTGGTGATCGAGGCCAGCGGCGGACCGGAAGACCTGCTGGTGAGTGAGTTGTGTGCGGCCGGGGTTGCGGTGGCAGTGGTTAATCCGCGTCAGGTGCGCGAATTCGCACGCAGTCTTGGGCAACTGGCCAAGACCGATCGGCTCGATGCGCAGGTACTGGCGCAGTTCGGACACTCGGCGCAAAGCCATGGGCGGCTTATGCTGACCCAACTGCCGACCGAGGCGGAGGTCGAACTCAAGGCCTTGGTGCGCCGGCGGCGCCAGCTAATCGGGATGTTGGTAGCGGAGACCAACCGCCGCCAGCGTGCGAGCAAGGTGGTCAAGCGCAGCATCGTGGCCACCATCCGCGCGCTGAAGCGGAGCCTGGCCGAGCTCGAGCAGCAAGTGCGCGAAACGATCAAGAACTCACCCGCGCATCAGCAAAAGATCGCCATTCTGCAGCAGGTCCCGGGCATTGGCCCGCACTTGGCGCGTACGTTGATCGCTGAAGTTCCAGAACTGGGACAGGTCGGACGACGCCAGATCGCCGCACTGATCGGGGTCGCCCCGCACGCGCACGACAGTGGCAAGTTCAAGGGCCGGCGCATGATCTGGGGCGGCCGCGCCGGCGTCCGCAGTACGCTTTACATGGCGATGCTCAGCGCCACCCGCTGCAACCCGTTGGTGGCTCCCTTTTATCGCCGTCTTTTAGAGCGCGGAAAAAGCAAAAAGCTTGCGTACA
Organism: Binataceae bacterium (SeqCode); assembly: GCA_963789715.1. GTDB lineage: Bacteria > Desulfobacterota > Binatia > Binatales > Binataceae > Binatus. The sequence continues at coordinate 468,666 of CAWBLQ010000006.1, forward strand.
TCGCCTGCGCCCGCAAACTGCTGGTCATCCTCAACGCGATGTTTCGTGACGGCACTACCTGGTGCCCCGGCCTTGACTTTCAACACAGTCGCTGACCGAAGCGAGCAACGCGAGCGGAGGGAAGGATCTCGGACAGCTTCGCGCCAGCGAAGCCGGTACCGGTTTTGAAATCGCGCAGCGCTCCTTGCTGAGATAGCCGCGCAAGCCTCCCATTCTCATCGGATGCGGCAACCCAAAACCGCAACCGGCTTTGCTTACTACCCCGCACGAATTGCCCGTAGCGTAATCAGTAAGATTTCTTGTTGGACTCAGTCCAAACCCTTCAGCACTCCTAGCATGTGGCTTCTAGACTCTTCTTCTGTTTGGTCAAACGCTCGGCTGATTAAGCGCAAGACTAAAATTCCGGCCGATTTTTCGAGAACTTTTCATGACTCGGTGGAGTTGGCAAACGCGATCAGGCAGTCCACTTCCGATTTCCGGAATCCTAGTTGCTCAAGAGCGCTTGGAGCATGTTGGCGCTTACGGATGAGGTCTTCCAACCTAAGCCTATTTTGCTCCGTCCGTTCCAGTTCCACCCTTCGAGCTTCCTCCCGCTCGGCCTCTGCTAAAGCGACGGCATCGCGTTTTAGGTCCTGTTCACGTCTTCGGGCACGCCAATGAGCTAGCGCGAAGTTGACGAGATAGCCCAACAAGAGAAATGGCAGCAAGAGCGCGGCGGCCGCAACGACTAACACAATGTCGAGCACAGTCTGGTTAGCCCTATTGAAGAAACGCTGGTGGTGTGCGCCTAGTGACGCGTGTCACTTTTGGCCGAGGGCGGCGGTGCCGCAGTAGTCCTCGCCATTCAACTACGGCTATATTGCCTTGAACACTTCGGGCTTTATCTCGACCTCTTCGACCGTCTTCGTGAGAACCCCGATCTTCAGTTGCTTAAGCAGATCGCAGAGCTGTTCTCCATCCAGCAAATCAATTGGATGGGCGCCTTCGCGTGCTGCCTCTCTGCGAGCGTCAGGCGTGAATCGGCCGGTTGTAATGAACAAGCCCTTGTCTGTGCGGCCAGACATTGCCCCGCGAAAGTCGCGGACATCCTTCGCGGGGACGGTTCCCTTGTAACGCTTGCATTGAAATAAAACCTGAAAAGACAAGAGATTTACCCGAAGGACGCCCATTCCGTCGATCCCGCCGTCTCCCGACTTTCCCTTCACGTCTACGTTGATGAATCCGGATTCGCGCAAAAGTCGCTGCGATAGGCGCTCAAACGCATCGGGCGGCATCGCCTGCAAAACCGCCAAGAGCTCGTCGCGCCAAGTGTCTTCACCAGGTGACTCCTGCTCGCTCAGACCTTGGCCTTTTGGTGTGATGCTCCACACGGCGCGGCTGCTATTCTCCACCGCACCAAACAGCCGAAGGTATGTCCGCGCCCACCTTGACCGATATTCAATCTCGGTAAGCGGGCCGTTACCATGCGGAACCTTTTGGGCTTCATCCGAGAGTTTGATGATCGCGACGACCTTATCGACATTTCCCCGTGCGATCCCTCCCCGTTGCCGCGATGTCCAGACATCGTATCACGGAACCGGAACCGGCTTTCGCGTCGCGCGGAGCTGTCCGAGGTCCTTCCTCGACTCGCGATGCTCGCGCCGTCAGGATGACGCGTGCTGACAACCGTTGTCATCAGAGATCTGGCATAATACTCAGCATGCTTGGTTCACCTGCTTCCGCCAACCCACTTCTCCCCGATCAAACGATCCCAACTCTTCATTGGCCCCAACTTCAGTTTCACCCGTCGCCGGATCGCTCGCTCTGCCGATACTTTCCTCCCATCACGCGCACCGACCCGACGGAAGAAATCGAAGAAAAAGTAAACTATCGACCAGAACCGTTCCCGTCATTTTAAAACAGTGTTTTTTCATGCCCTCGCAACCGCCGCTGCGCCGTGCCACTCTGTGCGCTTGCCCTTTCGCGATTAAGCGGGCGGAGAAAAATGATCGATAAACTGATTTCCGGGGTCTCCGGCTTCATCGTCGCGACGATTTCCGCGCTCGGCTACGGCGGCGTCGTCCTGATGATGGCGGTCGAGAGCGCATGCATCCCGCTGCCATCGGAAATCATCATGCCGTTCTCCGGCTACCTGGTCGCCACCGGACGCTTCGGCCTGAACATGGTCGCGATTGCGGGCGCCGTCGGGTGCCTGCTGGGATCGTATGTCGCGTATTTCGCCGGTTCGTGGGGCGGCCGCCCGTTCATCGAGCGCTACGGCCGCTACGTGCTCATCGCCGAGCACGAAATCGAAGTCGCCGACCGCTTCTTCGAACGATGGGGCTCGCACACCGTCTTCTGGAGCCGGATGCTGCCGGTGGTGCGCACCTTCATCGCATTTCCCGCGGGCGTGGCGCGGATGAAACTCGTCCCGTTCACCATCTACACACTGCTCGGGTCATACATCTGGTGTCTCGCGCTGGCCTGGGGCGGGATGAAACTCGGGCAGCACTGGAAGGATCTCGCGCCCTACTTTCATCGCTTCGACGCATTGCTCGCGATAATGTTGGTAGTGGGCGGCGCAGCCCTCATCTATAATCGGGTGAAGGGAATCGCGTCCGCCCCCACCTCCGCCAGTTGACGCCTTCGCTGCCGCAAAGGAACCCAATGCCAGACAAGGAACTGCCCGATCCGTCCGAGCTCGAGGAAATTTTCGCCAGCATCGACCCGACACCGGTCCGGATGGCGCATGACTACCTCAATGAAGCCGGCATCGAGTCATTCGTCTTCGACGCGGGATCGTCGCGGCTGCTCGGCACAACCGCGGCCGTACCGACGCGCCTGATGGTTCATCGCGACGCGGTCAAGGACGCGCGCGACCGCCTGAACGAGCTCGGCTTCACAGACAAGTGATCGCCGCGCTCGCCTCTGTACGCCACTGCTGTCCTCCACTATCTTGAAGCCGAAACGCGCAGGTGACTTGCACCGCGCGAATTCCACGACTCCGAGGTTACCGCGATGCCATACGCCGAAGGCCGAATCTTCAACGACGCCGACAGCCACATCATGGAGACGCGGGACTGGCTGATTTCCCACGCCGACCCCGACATCCGCGAGAAGCTGCATCCGTTGGCGATTGGATCGGGCGGCAGGATGGTGGAAAAAGCGATCGCGCACGCCGCCGACCGCCGCAAAGATCCCGCCGCCGTCGCCGACGCGGAACAGAACCTGATGCTGCGCAAGGGATGGGAAGCTCTGGGCGCTTTCGATCCCGACGAACGCAGGCGCGCGCTGGACTTGCTCGGCTTCCACGCGCAGCTGGTCTTCACGACCTTCGCGATCACCCATTTCTGGGGCGAGTTCGACCAGGTTCGCTCGACGCCGGAGGTCCTGTACGGCGGCACGCGCGCGCACAACCGCGCGATCGCCGACTTCTGCCGCGGTGACAAGCGGCTGCTCGCGGTCGGCTTCGTGCCGCTCGACATTCCCGAACTTGCGGAAAAGGAAATCGACGAGGCGATTCGACTGGGATGCGCCGCGATTCACCTGCCCTCGCTGCCGCCGGGCAAAAAATCGCCGACTCACCCCGACCTCAACCGCGTCTGGGCGCGACTGCAGGACGCCGACGTTCCCTTCATGCTGCACGTCGGCGGCGGCGGCCGGCCGATCCCGCGCGCATTTCACAACAACGATCGCCCGGTGACGGACTTCCTCGGCGGCGGCGAGAACATCCGCTCCAAGGATTTCATGACGATCCACGTGATGCCGGAAATTTTTCTGTCGGCGATGGTCCTCGACGGGATGTTCGAACAGTTCCCGCGGCTGCGCGGAGGATGTATCGAGCAGGGCGCGATGTGGATCGTGCCGTGGCTGCGGCGGCTGGACATAGCGCAGGAGACGTTCGTGAAATCTGAAAAGTATTTGCGCTTGCCGATGAAGGCGTCCGACTACGTGCGCCGCAATCTGCGCTTCACGCCCTACCCGCACGAACCTGTGGGATGGATCGTCGAGCAGGCCGGGCCGGAACTGTGCATGTTCTCGTCGGACTACCCGCACATCGAGGGCGGCCGCAATCCGCTGAAGCGCTTCGAGCTGTCGACGCCGAATCTTTCAGAGGCCGCGAGGGAAAAATTCTACGCCACCAATTTCGCGGACATGATGGGCTCGCGCCGCGCCTGATGGCGCCGCCGCGAACCGTGCGATGGATCTTCAGTGGTGGCAGCGCGCCGTCTTCTATCAGATCTATCTGCGTTCATTTGCCGATTCGAATGGCGACGGCATCGGCGATCTCGACGGCGTCACCGCGCATCTCGACTATCTTGAATCGCTCGGCATCGACGCCATCTGGCTGAACCCAATCAACCCGTCGCCGCTCGACGACTGGGGCTACGACATCAGCGACTACTGCGGCATCCATCCGGACCTCGGCGACCTGGCCGCGTTCAGCAGGCTGGTCGCGGAGGCGCATCGTCGCGGCATCCGCGTGATCGTCGACCTGGTGCCCAACCACACCTCGAATCAGCATCCATGGTTCGTCGAGTCGCGGGCGTCGCGCACCAATCCCAAACGCGACTGGTACATCTGGATTCCCGGCCCGCCCGATCGCGCGCCGACCAACTGGGAGAGCTACTTCGGCGGCAGTGCGTGGAAGTACGACGCCGCGACCGCGTCGTGGTACCTGCACATGTTCCTCGAGCAGCAGCCCGACCTGAATTTTCGAAATCGCGAGGTAGTCGAGGCAATTCACGGCGTCATTCGCTTCTGGCTGGAGCGGGGCGCCGACGGTTTTCGCATCGACGTGGTGCAGGGACTGATCAAGGACGACCAGCTTCGCGACAACCCGGTCCGCGTCCAGCGCGACGCCGACATCCCGTGGTACGCGGAGGGCTCGCAGGACCCCCTGTACAGTTCGGACCGGCCCGAGATCCACGAAATCATTCGCGGGTTCCGCCGCGCGGCCGACGACTACCCGAATCGGATGCTGGTCGGCGAGACCTGGCCGCGCGAGCAGGAACGGCTGGCCGACTACCTCCGGCCGGACGAACTGCAGCTCGCGTTCAACTTCCGCTTTCTGCTCGCGCGCTATGACGCGCGGCGCTTTCGCGCCGCGATCGAGCTGACGGAAAAATCCTTCGGACCCGGCGCGTGGCCCACCTGGACGCTCTCGAATCACGATTTCCCGCGCCACATCTCGCGCTACTCGCGCGGCGGCGACGGTGACGCGCGCGGCCGCGTCGCCGTGGTGATGCTGCTCGCTTTGCGCGGCACGCCGTTCATCTATTACGGCGAAGAGATTGGGATGCGCGATGCGGAAATTTCCGCCGCGCGCCGACGCGACCCGGTCGGCCGCGACGGATGTCGCTCGCCGATGCAGTGGTCCGACGCGCGCAACGGCGGATTCTCCGCGAGCGCTGAGACCTGGCTGCCGTGCGGAGACTTCAAGGCCGTCAACGTCGCGCGCCAGTTGAACGATCCGCACTCGATGCTCTCGCTCTATCGCCGGCTGATCGAACTGCGCAAATCAACGCCGGCGCTGCTCGAGGGCAGCTACCGCGCCTTCGAAGGCGCGCCCGAAGATTGTCTCGTGTTCCATCGCGACACGTCCGCGCAGCACATCGTCGTCGCGCTGAATTTCACCGCCGAGCCGCGCGAGATCGATTTGGACTCCGGCCAAATCCTGCTGAGCACGGTTTCCCGCGGCGCGACTTCAACGAAATCTCCGCTAGCGCTAGCCCCGAACGAAGCGATCATCGTGATGCTCAATGCGTGACAGGGCTTCCCTGCCCCCATTTTTCTAACAGGGCGTAAGCCCGCATCCCTTCTTCTCCTGATACCGGGTGCAGGGGTCACCCCTGCCGCGGGCGCGGGGCGCGCAGCCCCGCATTCAGTCTCGCGGCCCCTTTTCCCGATTGCGCGCGGGCACCGCGGTTCATAACATCACGGCCATGCACAAGCCGCGATTTTTCGATCAATTGGCGATGGAGCTGGGCGACGGCGAGGCCTTTAGCGTCGCCTTCGCGCGCGGACGCCGCGCGTTTCAACCGCAACACGTCGAGGCAAAATGGGCGCGCGATCGCGCCGCCAGCATCAATCACATCAAGCTCGAAGTCACGCTCGACTTCGACGCGAAAAAAATTTCCGGCACCGCGACGCATCGGCTGTCGGCGATCACCGGGCCTCTCGAGCGCCTCGAATTCGACGCCGCCGAACTAGAGATCCGCGCAGTCCGAGCCGGCGGAGAGCCGGCCAGCTTCGAGACCGCCGACGGCAAGCTGCGGATCGCTTTGCCGCGCGCTCTTGGAGCCGGCGATGAAATCGAGATCGCGATCGACTACGCGGGTCAGCCACGCCGCGGACTCTACTTTGTCGGTCCCGACGCCGGCTATCCGAACAAGCCCCGGCAGGCGTGGACGCAGGGCGAAGACGAGGACTCGCGCTACTGGTTTCCCTGCTACGACTACCCCAACAATCGAACCACCAGCGAAGTCATCGCGACAGTACCGGAAAAATTCACCGCGATTTCCAACGGCGCCTTAATCGGGACGTCTTCAAACACTGCGGACAAGAGCCGCACCTTTCACTGGCGTCATGACGTGCCGCATTCGACGTATCTGATCACGCTGGCCGCCGGCGAGTTCACGCTGATCGAAGAACGCGCGGGCAACGTCCCGGTGACCTACTACGTTGCGCCCGGACGCGAGGACGACGCGCGCCGCGCGTTTGGCAACACCCCGAAGATGATCCAGTTTTTCGAACGCGCGATCGGCGTGCCTTATCCCTACGCCAAGTACGCGCAGGTGGCGGTCAGCGATTTTATTTTCGGCGGGATGGAAAACACGTCGGCGACCACGCAAACCGACAGCACGCTCCACGACGCGCGCGCGCATCTCGACTTCAAGAGCGACCCGCTGGTCGCGCACGAACTCGCGCATCAATGGTGGGGCGACCTGCTGACCTGCCGCGATTGGGCGCACGCGTGGCTCAACGAGGGCTTCGCGACTTACTTCGAGGCGCTGTGGTGCGAGGAGAATCTCGGCGCCGACGAGTTCGCGTGGAATGTGCGGCAGGATCGCGAAGCCTACCTGGACGAGGACGCGAATCATTACCGGCGCCCGATCGTATGCAATCGGTATCGCACGCCGATCGAATTGTTCGATCGCCATCTCTACGAAAAGGGCAGCCTGGTGCTGCACATGCTGCGCCGCGTCACCGGCGACGAGCTGTTCTTCAAGTCGCTCAATCTCTATTGCACGCGACATCGCGGCGCCAACGTCATCACGCAGGACTTGCAGCGCGCATTCGAAGACACAACAGGCCGCAGCCTCGACTTTTTCTTCGACCAGTGGGTGTACAAGGAAGGGCATCCCGAAATCGAGGTCACCAGCTCCTTCGACGACAAGAAGAAACTGCTCAGCATCGCGGTCAAGCAGACACACAAGACGGGCGACACGATTGCTTCCGCGTTCAGCTTTCCGGTCACGATTGCGCTGATGGACGCCGAGGGTCATGAAACCCGCCATCGCGTCGAGATAAAGGAACGCGAGCAGGGCTTCAATTTTATCGTCGACAAGGCGCCGAAGGCGGTGCGCTTCGATCCGGAATTCGAGATCGTGAAGACCCTCAAGCATAAGCGCGGACGCGAGGCGCTCGAAACCGAACTGCGGCACGCTCCCGAAGCGATCGGCCGCGCCGCTGCCGCTCGCGAACTCGGGATTGAGGGGAGCCCGCAGGCGACCGCGGCGCTGCGCGACGCGATGATCGGCGACAAATTCTGGGGCGTGCAGGCCGATGCGGCCACGGCGCTCGGCACGATTCGCACGACGGCCGCGCTGGACGCGCTGATCGAAGGGCTCAGGCTGCCGCATCCGAAGGCGCGCCGCGCGGCGGTGCGCGCGCTCGGAAATTTTCGCGGCGATGCGCGGGCGGCGTCCGCGCTGGCCGACATCGTCGCGGCCGGCGACGAGAGCTACTTCGTGGAGGCCGAGGCCGTGCTCGCGCTCGGCAAGACGCGCGACGAACGCGCGTTCGCGAGCCTGACCGAGGCGCTGGGGCGCGACTCGTATCTCGAAGTGATCCGAACGCACGCGATAGCCGGGATGGCCGAGCTGCGCGACGAACGCGCGATCGACGTGGCGCGCGACTTCTCGGCGTACGGCAGGCCGCCGCGGGCCCGGGTGGCCGCGCTAGGCGCGTTGGCGCGCTTTGCGGCGCTCAAAGACAACCGGCGCGTCGAAATTCTCGATTTCATGACTCCGCTGGTTGACGATCGCGAGTTCATGGTGCGGATGCGCATCCCGTCCGCGTTCGCCGAGATCGGCGATCCGCGGGCGCTTCCGGCGCTGCGACGCCTGGCCGAGCGCGATCTCGACGGCCGGGTACAGCGCCATGCCAACGATGCGATCGCGTCGATCAGCGAGGGTCGCAGCCGCGTCGAGGAAGGCCAGAGATTGCGCGAAGACATCGACAAGCTTCGCGACGACAACAAGAAGTTGCAGGAGCGGCTCGACAAAGTCGAAGCGCTCGCCCGCGACAAGCCCGCCTGAACCGTTGAAGAACTGGGAGGTGCTGCGATGAGGCACTCGGTGTTGTCAATGGTGCTTTTGACGATGGCAGTCTTGGTCACTTTCGCGTCGCCGACCGAGGCCCAAGACGCCACACCTCTAACGCAGCCGTTAAGCAGGTACTACATATACGGAGAACTCAGCGGCGTCAGTACCGAAGAAGCGATTAGCGGAGCGGCGGCGGCAACCACAGTGCCGATGGGGGCATATGCTGTTACCTCGAGCCGCGACGGCAATCTTTACTCAGGCGTGATTGTCGGTCGTAGCGCGTTGGCTCACGGCGCCAGAACGATCAATGTTCCCACTTTTATTGTGCCCGTAAAAATCCATACGCCAGATGGAAGCTTGTTTGATCCTTCGGTGGCCGACTCTACCTGCCTGGGCGGCAAGGTACCGCTTACGGTGACGCAAAATTCGCCGTTATTTGAATCGGTCGCCTTCACGATGAACGGTACGAGCATCGGCACAACTCAGTATGCCGATGCTTTCTTGCGAGCAGAATTTTGGCAGAACGTGTCTGTCACCGGAAATCGCTTCCACGTGATGCTGAGTCCGATCATGACCCTTAGCGAGCAGACTTTCAACGTACCGACAAACGAAGGCGGGACTTTTACTAACGGGGGTTGTGGAGACTTTGGAGTCATCGACTATTCGACCTGGGACAGTTTTGTCCAAGGTACACTGATTCCCCTTGTTGCTTCGCAGGGGGGAGGTACTACGGCCTTCCCGATTTTTGTCCTCTACAACGTGGTGTTGGCCCGTCCCTTTGTACCCAAAACAGGCGACAACTGCTGTATTCTCGGCTATCACAACGCCTTTGCGGACCCATCTAATGTGCAGACCTACGCAGTGGCCGACGTGGACGGTACGGGAGGATTTCCGGAGACCGCAGACGTCTCCGCCATGAGTCATGAGGTCAACGAATGGCTGAACGATCCGCTCGGCAACAATCTGACTCCTGCTTGGGGTCATATCGGTCAAGTGAGTGGGTGCCAGAACACCTTCGAGGTGGGTGATCCGTTGACCGGCACGCTCTTCCCGTCTGTGACGCTCAGCAGCTTCACTTACCACTTGCAGGAACTCGCGTTCTTTTCCTGGTTCTATGGGAGTCCTTCGATTGGCACGGGCAGCGGTGACTTTTCCGACAATGACACTTTCATGTCGGATGCAGGCGCGATATGCGAATAGGAGTTCGTGGCCGGATGGAGGCCTTCGAGGTTAAGGGGGAACGTCAGTGTATAAGTGGACCTTGCGCAGCTGCGTCGCTGCGATGATGCTTGTTCTGTTCGCGACGACCGCGGCGCGCGCGGACAGCGTCTCGGTTGTGAACAGCCCCGCTGGTCTGGGCGCCAACGATTCCATCGTGTGGTCGCAGTTGGGGGCCGACGCGGCGACTTTGACCGCTAGTCCCACTTTCACTTCCAGCGGCGGATTGTCCGGCTCCATTTCGTTGACGGGTCCGAACAGTTTGGTCGCCGTTGTATGCCCCGAGACACCATGCAGCTGGAACTTGAGCGGCAGTTCAGGTTTCAGCGCGGGCGACAAACTGATCTGGACGGCGGATACCGGCAACAGCGGCAACGGGCCGCTGACGTTGAACTTCGCAAAAGGCGTGTCGGGTGCGGGCGCCTTTATCCAGGCGGATGGTCCCGCTCAGTTCACCGTACAGATCCAGGCGTTCAACGGCGGAACTTCTCTGGGTACGTTCACTATAACGAGTGACCTTAACGGCGACGCTACCTTCATAGGCGTCCTCGATAGTACCGGCCCCAACATCACCAGCACCGTTTTCAGCATTATTCCCGTTTCCCCAGCCACCACCTGCACCGGCGACTGCGCCGACTTTGCGCTGGATACGGTATCTTTGAAGGTTCCAATCGGCGCGACGCCCACCCCGACCGCGACGGCGACCGCAACTCGAACAGCGACGGCGACGGCGACCACAACGGCAACCGCAACTGGATCTGCGACACCAACCGCGACCGCAACCAAGACTGCAACGCCGACAGCGACCGCGACTAGCAGCGTAACTCCGACTGCGACCGCTACCAGCACCGCAACGGCAACGGCGACCACAACGGCAACCGCAACTGGATCTGCGACACCAACCAAGACTGCAACGCCGACAGCGACCGCGACTAGCAGCGTATCTCCGACTGCAACTGCTACCAGCACCGCTACCGCGACGGCGACAGCAACTGGATCTGCGACGCCGACGGCCAGCGCAACGTCAACCGGATCGGCGACGCCGAGCGCTACGGCAACTGTGACTGCTACGGCGACGCCGACCGCGACTAGCACCGTTACTCCGACTGCAACTGCTACCAGCACTGCTACCGCGACGGCGACAGCAACTGGATCGGCGACGCCTACCGCTACGGCGACGGTAAATGCTACGGCGACGGCAACCAACACTGCAGCAGCGACGGCGACTGCAACATCTAGCGCGACTCCGACCCCGACGGAGACTGCAACTGCGACCGTTACAGCGACTTCAACGGCCACGACGACACCCACGTCGACGCCAACCGCGGTTCCTGAGTTACTGAAGATCACCCCGCCGTCCGAGAATTTCGGCAAGGTGAAAGTAGGCGGGTCCAAAGAGGAATCGTTTATACTCAGCAATCCGGCCAAGAATGGACCGCCGATCACCTTCGCGAGCCCGATCTCATTTTCGGTTCCGGTGACCCAGCCGCAGGAATTCGGATTTCCCTCGAAGTCCAACAACTGCCCGACACAGCTGTTCCCGAAAAAAACTTGCAAGCTAACGGTGGTGTTCGTCCCGGCCATGACCGGTCCGCGGCCGTCCTCCGCGGTAACCGTCTTTGACAACGCGACGGGCGCCCCTCAGATGATCCCGCTAAGCGGGGACGGGAAATAGCGCTGCGCGGTCTCTCGCGAAACTCAAAAAAAAGCGGCAGGCTGTGGGCCCACCGCTTTTCCATTTGAGTTGTCGACTAGTGCTTACGCGTCGTAGTAGAGCGCGAATTCGTACGGATGCGGCCGCAGACGAATCGCGCTTACTTCGTTCGCCATCTTGTAGTCGATCCAGGTCTCGATCAGGTCCTCGGTGAATACGTCGCCCTTGAGCAAGAACTCGTGATCCTTCTTCAGGTTGCTCAGCGACTCCTCGAGCGACGCGGGCATGCTCGGCACCTCGGCCAGCTCGGCGGGAGTGAGCGCGTAGATGTCCTTGTCGAGCGGCTGGCCGGGATCGAGCCGGCGCTGAATTCCGTCGATGCCCGCCATCAGCATCGCGGAGAACGCGAGATACGGATTGCAGGTCGGGTCGGGGAACCGCACTTCGATTCGCTTGGCCTTCGGCGACGGCGAGTACATCGGGATGCGCACCGAGGCTGAGCGGTTACGTGAGGAGTACGCCAGGTTGATCGGCGCCTCGAAGCCCGGCACCAGCCGGCGATACGAGTTCGTACCAGGATTGGTGAAGGCCGCGATCGTCGGCGCGTGATGCAGGATGCCGGCGATGTAGTGCATCGCAAGTTCCGACATCCCGGCGTAGCCGTTGCCCGCGAATAGCGGCGTCTCGCCCTTCCAGATGCTCTGATGAGTGTGCATGCCGGTGCCGTTGTCGCCGAAAATGGGCTTGGGCATGAAGGTCGCGGTCATTCCATGGCGCACGGCCACGTTCTTGACGATGTATTTGTACCAGGTCAGCCAGTCGGCCATTTTGGTCAGCGTCTGGAAGCGCATGTCGATTTCAGCCTGGCCCGCAGTCGCGACTTCGTGATGCTGCTTCTCGACGCGGATTCCCACCCGCTCCATCTCGAGCACCATCTCGGTGCGGATGTCCTGCAGGGTGTCGACCGGCGGGACCGGGAAGTAGCCGGCTTTGTTCTTGACCTTGAAGCCGAGGTTGGCGCCGTCCTTGACCCCGCCCTCGCGCCCGCTGTTCCAGTTACCTTCGTTCGAATCGATGTAGTAGTAGCTCGAGTTCTGCGTCGTGTCGTAGCGCAGCGAGTCGAAGATGAAAAATTCCGGCTCGGGGCCGAAGAACGACGCGTCGCCGATGCCGGTGGTCTTCAGGTAGGCCTCGGCCTTGCGCGAGATATTGCGCGGGTCGCGCGTGTAGTCGGCGCGAGTGATGGGATCGGAGATGTTGGCGATGATACTCAGTGTTGGATCCTTGGTGAAAGGATCCATCACAGCCGTATCCGGATCGGGAATCACCAGCATGTCGCTGTTGTCGATGGCCTGCCAGCCGCGAATCGACGAACCGTCGAAGCCCAGCCCTTCATCGAACGGAGCTTCATCCTTGAACTCGGAGATCGGGGCAGTAAAGTGCTGCCACGTGCCGAGCAGGTCGATGAATTTCACATCGACCATCACCACACCCTTGTCTTTGATCATCTGAAGAACTTGTTTAGGCGTCATCGTAGCCGTAACCCTCCTGGCCGCTTAGCGGGGCGGCAGATTTGTGCTTGTTAATCGATCGATCTCTGAAAGTGGTTTTCTGTCACGAAGGCTATCATAACGCAACGACCATCGAACGGGCATTTGACGTAAATTCAAACAGCACCGCATGCTCAATGACATGCGCCCAGGCCAAGGATCCCGTGCATTGTGCAACATTTTCTCCCCAATCAGCTCACCAATTTGATTACAGCAAAATAAATGCCTAGCATGATCAGCCCCATAGGCACACCAATCTTCGCCCACGCGGCGCTGCCGATTCTGAGCGCCCCCGCGCTCACGATGTTCGGGATGTTGCCCGGTATCAGCATCCCGCCTGAGACCAGCAGCGCCAGGATTGCCTCGCGCGCGCGCGGCTGGGTCATGTTGTGGACTTCGAGCGCAACGAGGGTCGCGTTGTCGAGCGCGGCCGACACGGTGTTGGCCCAGAACAGAAGATCGTTGCTCATCTTGCTGACGTACTCGTTCGCAATCGGGCCGTAAGCGCTGCTGATCAACACCAGTCCGGTGATGAACGCGAACACCTTGGCCGCCTGAACGAAAATAGCCGTGTAAGATTGGCGGACATGCGCGCCCGCCGGCGCTTCTTCGTATTCGCCGCGTGCGAATGCGCCCGCAACTATCGAACTCGCCAGCACGCCAGGAAAGACCCACGGCCCCAGCAACTGGAACAACCCGAAGAAGCCCAGGTTGAGCGCTCGCTCGGCCAGCGTCGAGAGCGGCTCGCCCAGCGGCGTCAGCGACGCGCCCAAGCCAATCGCGAAGCAGCCCGCAACCGTCACGCGCACGCGTTTCTCGCCCGCGAAATGAAGCAGGCCGATCACCTCGATCAGCACCAGCGCGCCGACGATGGCCGTGATGAGGCTCGAGATGGAGGCGATCACGAAAATGCTCGCGCCGGTCAGTACGGGTCGCGACACTCGCCGGCGCAGGCGCCTGAAGACCCTGTCGAGCCCGGGCCGCGCCCATCCGAACAGCAGCGCGGCAACTATCACCGCGACGCTGATGGCGAGCGGCTCGTGCAACGCCTCTGAAATCAACTCGCGCGTGAAGCCGGAACCGAGCAGGGTCGCAAGCAGGCCGAGCGCGAGGCAATACAGCTCGAGATTGTGCTCGATCGTCGCGATCGCGAGCGGCCCGAACAGCAGCAGGACGAGGATTACGAGGGCGGACGCGTGGTTCATGAGGTGCGCGCGAAACTACTATCACGCATCGATCACGCGCGCATCCATCGCTGCGTCCCGCTCAAAAAGAAGCGGCGGGTCCGCTTGCGTCGGACCCGCCGCCTCGGCGCGTCACTGCGCCTCTGACTCGTTTCCTCCCCTAGAAGGCGTAAATCAAGTTAGCGGCCAAGGTATCCTGGCCGTGCCATAGATGCTGCGCTCCGGTCGCCGGGTCCACGAAATTGTTGTTCGTGAACGAGTTCTGACTCGAATTGTCATGCCGATATTCCAGACGTGCGATCAGCCCCGTCACTTCCGGCACCTTGTAGCTGATTGTTTGCGTGATCTCCCACAGCGTCTGCGTCTCGCCGTTGGTGCGCGCCCCGTCCATGTCGTCGAAGAACTCAGCGCGGGTCGCCGCCTCAAATGCCGGGGTGAAATCATACACCACGTACCCCGCCGCGCCCTGCCACGTCGCGCTGTGACCGTCGGCCGTCACAGGACCGCTCTGGGACGCGTAAAGGTATTCGGCCTGGAGCGTCAGGTTGGGTACGAACGACGGCTTCCACGTCGCGATCGGATCGATCGCCCCCAGATTCATGTTGGACTTCGTTTTGCCGGGCGGGACACTGACCGAGTTCGAGGGCTGAACATTCGGTCCCCAGATACCGTTGACTATGAGGCTCAGCGACTTGTCCTTGTTGTTGAGCGTTAGCTCACCCTCATAGTTCGGACCGCCGTTTGAGGTAGCCCCGGGATCATCCCAGCCGTTGTTCAGACCGGCCGTGGCCGCGACATAGTCGTTGAACGTGTAGCTGGCGCGGACGCCGGTATGAGCGATCGGTTCGCCCAGGGTATAGAGCAGGCCGCGGCTCTCGTTGTAATTCTGGTTGTTGTAAACCGGAACAATCTCGGCGCCCAGCAGAGTCACAAAACGACCCGCCTCAAGACTCACGCCCGAACCGAGCGGCGCCGTATAGGTCAGGTAGTACTGGGTCGGATCGATCCACTGTCCGCCGACGTGCGCCACGTTCGAATAGTTCGTAACCGAAGAAATCGAGTTGGCGACCTGTCCGACGTTGATGTCGGTCACGAATCCAACGGTGCCGTCGCGCTCGATATGCAGGTTGCCCTGCGTGAGCGAAAATCCGTCCACGTCCCATTCGCGGAACGTATTGACGTTGCCGTTGGGCTGATTGAAGTTGTGCTCGTAGCCCGCATCAACCAGCGCGTGGACGCTGATGCCAAGGTTGTCAGACAGATTTTTCTGGATGGCGGCGATGTTGGTCTCGGCCAGGCCGACGTGCTGGCCGATGGTGGTCGGCGACGCGGAAGCCGCCGGCTGTGCGATGACCATCGCTGCCTCTATCTTCTTAACTTCGCTGGTCGTGTCGTCGGTCTGCCTCTGCAGATTGCTCACCTGGCCAGACAGCGCGTTGAGCCGCTGATCCTCGCTGGGGCCGGTGGCGACGGTGGTTGTGGTCGTGGTGACCATGTGATGGTGATGTCTCTTGGTCGTGGTGGTCGTTGTCGTTGGATCTGCCGCCCAGGCATTCGCACTACACAGCAATCCAACAACTGCGACGCCGGCAATCAGGTGAATCCAGGCAACGCCCCGGGTCGTTCTCCTTCTGTTCACGATCTCCTCCCTCCGAGATGCGCGGCCCTTAGCCGCGGCTTCCTGCGCCCACACGTAGCGGGCTACGGTGATGAACCGGCTGGCTTGGTTACAAGATTCATACCGGTGTAATAATGGAGCGACGCCGAAAAACCTTTGTATCAACGAGGAATTTCGACCAAGCGTAGCAATTGGTGATGCCCGTATATGATGCATTTGCCGGGTCATTAATCAGTTTCAGCGACCTGTCGCAAGAGGATTGAGTATCTGCACGCTCGCAAAAATCGCGTAAACAGTTCAGTTTGAAGCGGGTTGAATCATGGATTTTGAATTGACCGAGGCCCAGGACGAAATCGTCAGGCAGGTGCGCACGCTGTGCACCAACTTCCCGGACGAGTACTGGCGCGAGCATGATCGTCGCGCCGAATTTCCCCACGACTTCTTTGCCGCGGTCGCCGCCGCCGGTTACCTCGGCGTCGCGATTCCGGAGCGCTACGGCGGCAGCGGACTTGGAATCACCGAGGCTGCACTCGTGATGCGCGAAGTCGCCGCCTCGGGCGGAGCGATGGCCGCCGCCAGCGCGGTTCATCTCTCGATCTTCGGCGTCAGCCCGCTGGTCTTCCACGGCAGCGAGGAGCAAAAGCTGCGCTATCTGCCGAAAGTGGTCAGTGGAGAAATGCACGTCGCGTTCGCCGTCACCGAGCCCGACGCCGGCAACGACATCACTCACATCAAGACCGCGGCCCGCCGCGACGGCGACAACTACATCATCAACGGCCGCAAAGTCTTCACCACCAAGGCGCGCGAGGCGAAGAGGATGCTGTTGCTCACGCGCACCACCGCCTTCGAGCAGGTCGGCAAGAAGACCGACGGCATGAGCCTGTTCTTCGCCGAGCTCGATCCTTCGGCGGTCGAAATTCGCGAGCTGGAAAAACTCGGCCGCGCTGCCGTCGATACCAACCTGCTGTTCATCGACAATTTGAAAGTGTCGGCATCGGATTTGATCGGCGGCGAAGGCCGCGGGTTTCATTGCCTGCTGGACGGATTGAATCCCGAGCGCATCCTGGTGGCCGCCGAAGCGATCGGAATCGGCCGCGCCGCGGTTGCAAAAGCAGTCAGGTATGCGAAAGAGCGGGTCGTCTTCGGCCGTCCGATTGGACAGAACCAGGCTATCGCCCATCCGCTCGCCGATTCGTACTCCAAGCTGGAAGCGGCGGAACTCATGATGCTGAAGGCGGCGTGGCTGTTCGACAATCGCAAGCCTTGCGGCCCCGAGGCCAACACCGCAAAGCTGCGCGCCGCTGACGCTGCGTTCGAGGCCTGCGATCGCGCGGTGCAGACGCTCGGCGGATACGGCTACGTTCGCGACTACGACGTCGAGCGCTACTTCCGCGAATGCCGGCTGCTGAAGATCGCGCCGGTGTCGCAGGAGATGGTGCTGAACTCTATCGCCGAACATGTACTCGGCCTGCCGCGGTCGTACTAGCCGGCGGTCCCCGCATGCGTAAGGGCGCGATCATCGTTCTGGTCGGCGCGATGTGCTTCGCGGGCTATGTGTTCTACGCCCTGGTCGGCGCGGAACCGGTCAAGGTGTCAGAGACGCGCCTGGTGCGAAGCGGCGACCGGGTGCTGGTCGAAGGCGAGGTCCGCAATACCGGCGACGACACGGGTCCGCTGCAGGTCGAAGTGCGTTATTTCGATCGTGACGGGCACTCGATCGGCAAGGATGTGGTTTCGATGGACGGGCTGCGCCGCGGAGCCGCCGCGCATTTCAGGAGTTCACCGCGGGCGGACGACGGCGTCGCGGATTTTTCCATTTATCTCAATCATGGACGAAATCCCTATGGAAATTGAAAAGGGGGACCAAGGATCGCATGAATAGAACTTATTCGAAAAATAAGTCCGGTTTCGTCGAATATTCGCGAAAGTGAGGAAGTCTATACAGTTTGTAGGACGACCAATCCTAAAGCATATGGCGCTGTTGAAGGTGTCCCAACAAATTCACCGGCTGTACGTTTGCCTTTGAGTTGTTTTAGTGATACTAACTGTAAGTGTTGAATAACACCCTTTTTGGTGAGGTACGGTTTAGTTCGCCGGCCGCGCCAAATCGGGACCAAAAAAACCAAAGGGCGGAGGATCAATGTCACGCATCAAGGAACGCAGCTTCGGGCAAGTCATTCGCGAGCGCAGACGGCAACTCGACCTCACCCAGGAGGAAGTAGCCCATCGCATCAAGACCTCGACGCCGTACGTCGGCCACCTGGAGTCGAGCAAGCGCCATCCTTCGGATAAGATTCTGACCCGACTGGCGGAAGTGCTCGGACTCGATCGTCGCGAACTGTTTTTCCTCGCCAATCCTCGCGCGCAAGCGTTGCTGACTCCCGAGGTCGAGGCCGCGCAAGATTCGGCCTGGGATGATTTCAGGAAGAACGAGCAACTGCGGCGCGTTCACAACATCACGGGCGACGAGATGGAGATGCTGTCGCGAGTCGCGTTGCTCGGCGACGTGCGCTCAGCGCGCGACTTCATCTATATCCTGAATACCGTGCGCCACGCAGTCGGAAGATAGAAGAGTATCCGCCGCGCCGGTTCGACGGCTGGCGAACTCCTTCAAGACGCGAGAGGCTTGCCTCCCGCGTCTTTTTTTGTTTTGCGCGCGCCAAAGTCGCCGGTCTGGTCAAGCTTACATCGCGCAGCCTAAGCTCCACTGCATCATGGGCGAGCCTGCACGTGCGCGCGACAGCACGCCTGGAATTTCCCGATGGCCGCAACGCTACACGGTCGTGGCGCTGTTCTTCCTCGGCACCGCGCTTTGCTACATCGACCGCATCAGCATCTCGGTCGCGATAATCCCGCTCGCGCGCCAGTTCGGTTACGACTCCGCCGCGCAGGGACTCGTGCTGTCGGCGGTGTTCTGGGGATACCTGTGGACGCAGCTGGTGGGTGGATGGATGGCCGATCGATTCGGCGGTCATCGCGTGCTCGCGGCCGGGGTCGCGATCTGGTCGCTGGCGACCTTCGTTACGCCATTGGCGGCTGCCACGGCATTTTCGGCGCTGCTCGCGGCTCGCGTGATGCTCGGGCTGGGCGAGGGCGTCAACTTCCCGTCAATTCACAGCCTGACCGCGCGCTGGACGTTGCCGTCGGAGCGCGCGCGCGTGTTGTCCGTGAACTACAGCGGCATGTACGTGGGAACGGTCGCAGCGCTGAGCGCGAGTCCGCTGATCATCAAGGCATTCGGATGGCCGGCGCTGTTCTATATTTCGGGCGCGCTCGGATTGGTCTGGGTCGCAGTCTGGATGTACGTGGCCGCCGACCGGCCTGAGACCTCGTCGCGCATCGGCGCCGCGGAACTCGAGTTGATCACGTCGCAGCGCTCGGCAGAGCCGCGCGCGGTGCGGGTGCCGTGGGCGGCGATCGCGCGCGAGCAAGCGGTCTGGGCGATCGTGGTCGCGCATTTCTGCAGCAACTTCGGATTCAACATCCTGCTGCTGTGGCTGCCGACCTACCTGCATCACACCTTCAGCGTGCCGCTGGAACGGGTAGGCGAGTTTTCGATCGTTCCATGGATTGCGACGTTCTTCGCGATAAGTTTTTCGGGCTGGCTTGCTGACACCCTGATCGCGAGCGGCTTCGCTGTCGGCACGGTGCGAAAGTCGATGCAGAGCGCGGCGTTTGCGATCGGCGCGATATCTTTGCTGGCGGTGCCCGCGGCGGCTTCGCCGGCGATGGCGGTGGCGCTGCTCACGGTGGCAGCCTCGTCCAACGGCATCGGCTCAGCGGCCTTCGGCGTGAATCATCTTGACGTAGCGCCGACCTACGCCGGAATCCTGATGGGAATCTCGAACACCTTTGCGACCATCCCCGGTATCATCGGCGTCGCCGCGACAGGGCTGATCGTGCAGGCTACCAGGTCGTTCAGCGCGGTGTTTTATCTGATTGCGGCGGTCTATGGGCTTGGGTTCTTCTTCTACCTGCGCTGGGCCAGCGGCGAGCAGAGAATCTGAGGTCTCGACGCCGCGCCGACGCGCTGCAGTTTTCCTGTGGCGCAGAGGCCGAGAGTCGGGATATACCGTGAGAACGACCGGGAGCGTGATCGATCGATGAGCCAGCCAGGCAAACTCTCGCCCTACCGATGGATTATCGAAGTCCTGCTGCTACTGCTGCTGACAGCGCAGTCGTTCGCGTGGCTTGCGCCCGCGCCGATACTCCAGGAAATAAGGAACGGCCTCGGAATCTCGCTGAGTAGCGCGGGCCTGATCATTTCGATCATCGCGCTTTGTATCGGCATCTTCTCGCTGCTGGGCGCGGTCGTCGCCGAGCGGATCGGGGCGCTGCGCGCGCTGGTGATCGGTATCTGGCTGATGGCGATCGGACAGCTGGCCAGCGGCTACGCGCCGAATTTCGCCGCGCTGCTCGCCTGCCGCGTGCTGGAGGGAGTCGGCTACGGGCTCGTGATCGCGCCGCCCGGCACGCTGGTGATGCAATGGTTCGGCGGCGGCGAATGGCCGTACATCAACATGGTCAACTTTTCCTTCGGCTACGTCGGACTCACAGCCGTGTTCCGCGCGACGCCGGCGCTGTTCGCCGCGGTCGGGTCGTGGCGGATGACGCTGATGTGGTACGGCGTCGGATCGGCGGGAGTCGCGCTATTGTGGACGCTCTTCGGCCGCGAGCATCGGACTGATACCAGCGCGCCCACACCGAGTCCGATCGAAGCGCCCGCCGAGCGCGGGTCGGCGCTGATGGAAGTCGCGAAGATGCGCGACGTGCTCTTGATTGCGGCCGGGCTGTTCGGCGGGATGTGGGTCTTTCAGATTTACACCGCGTTCCTGCCCGAGTTCTTTCGCACTTACCGCGGCATGACGCTTGCGGAGGCGTCGTTGATGACGCAGGTGCTGCCGTTCACCGGCCTGTTCGCGGCCCTGGGGGGCGGAATCGGCACCGGGATGTCGGGGCTCCGCAAGCCGTTCACGTGGCCGATCGCGTTCACCACGGTGGTCGGATGCGCCGGCGCGATTATGCTCCCCGATCCGATGTGGATCAGGCTGTCGCTGGTGCTGGTCGGAATCGGATCCGCAGGATCGCTCGCGGCGATCACCACCCTGCTGATGGAATTACCCGGCATGAATCCGACGCGCGTTGGCGCCGCCATGGGCTTCGTCTGGGCGATCGGTTACTTCGGCGCGTTCATCTCGCCGTTTCTGGGCGGCGCGCTCGCAGCGCGGATCGGACTGCGGACCGTGATGCTCGGCTTCCTGGTATTCCAGTTCCTGCCGATCGTGACGATGTACTTCCTGCCCGAGACCGGGCCCGGCCGCGCGCGCTACGAAATCGCGGCCGCCTCAGCCGCGCCGTAAGCCTTTTTCTTCGCCGCTACGGTTTGTGTGCCGAATGGGGCGCGACTTTCATCAGCGCCGCGTGCAGGATCGTGTTGTCCGCGATCAGCCCCTCGAGCTTCACGTTGCGCCGATTGAAACGAATCTCGCGGCCCTTGATATCGGTGATCGTGCCCCCCGCCGCGACTACCAACGCCGCCCCGGACGCGATGTCCCACTCACTTTTTGGCGAGCGCGTGAACGTTGCATCCGCGCTACCTGCCGCGACCATCGCGAGCTTGTAGGCGACGCTGCCGGTCGGGCTCACTTTCAGCATCCCGGAGAACGCCTGCCATTCGCCGCGCGCGGTTTCGCTGCGGCTGGCAAGGACAGTCGCGCGCTTGAGCGTTCGCGTACGCGTGACGCGCACTCGCCGCGTATTCAAGTGACAGCCGACACCGCGCGCCGCCCAGTACATCTCGCGCTTGATGGGATTGTACGTCACGCCGAGCGCCGGCACTCCGTCTTCGATTAGCGCGATCGCGACCGCGAACTCGGGAATGCCGTTGATGAACTCCTTGGTGCCGTCGAGCGGATCGACGATCCACACCCGCCGGCATTTCAGGCGGTCGGCGTTGTCGGCCGTCTCCTCCGAGAGCCATCCGTAGCCGGGGAATGGATCGCGGAGCAACTTCTTGATTGCGCTATCGGCCTCGAGGTCGGCCGCCGTAACCGGATTGTCGTGTCCCTTCGATCCGATTTTGTAACCGCCACGGCGCCAATAGCCGCGCAGAATCTCGCCGGCCGCACGCGCGGCTTTTTTGGCAAGCACCAGTTCCTGCGTCAGATCATTGGCCGGCGCCTTCGCGTCGCTTTTGAGCGTTACCGTTTCTTCCATCGTTCCTTCCGGGCCGCGCGGAAAATCCTATCTTCACGTTGCCGGCGATTCCATCGCGGACAGGTTTGCCCTTTTTGCGATCATGAACCTAAGATGGCGACGGGGACCGACACAGACAAAACTCGCCGGCGTGGGGAGCATCGATGGCGGTTATCGCGATCAGTCAGCAGATAGGCAGCAGGGGCATCGAGCTCGGCGAACTCGCCGCGCGCGAACTCGGTTATCGTTTCCAGACCGGTGAGCAACTGATCGCCGAGACAGCGAAGCGCTTCAACGTGAGCGCCGAACAGATCAAATGGTTTGACGTGCACGCCCCCCACTTTTGGGAGCGGAAAACCGAGAGCAGCCGTTACGCGGCGTACTATCGCGCGGTTTTCCTGCAAGCGGCCGCCCAAGACCGGATCGTCGTCGCCGGACGCGGTTCTGCTCATTTTCTTCCCGAAGGTGGATGCGGCATCAGGGTGCGCACGATGGCTCCAGTGGCCGATCGCGTCAAACAGGTGGCGAAAGAGGAGCGGCTTGCGGCGACGGCGGCGGAAAAACGGGTCCGCGACTTCGACACTGAAGTGAAGGCGCGTACGCAGAGTTTGTTCGGACAGGATATAGATGACCCCGCGATTTACGACCTGGTTATCAACACCGCGCGCCTTGCGCTGGCGGCGCACGCCAACACACTTGCGGCGCTCGCGACTCGCATCGACAGTGAAGCCAGCGCGGGGCAAACGACGTGCATGCACGACGCCTCGATCGCAGCGCAGGTACACGCGGCGTTGGTAGCGCACCCCAAAATTCGCGACGCGCAGATGTCCGTCAATTGCTCGGCGGGATGCGTGCGCGTGAGCGGGCCGGGGCTGGTGCCGCCGTGGGACGATCTCGTAATCGGAGTCGCGCAAACGATCGAAGGGGTCGCCTCGGTCGAGGTCGGCGCCGAAGAAGATCCCATAACGCTGACTACCAGCTAGTCCGCCGGATGCGCGCGCTCGTCATCTTTTTCGCCACCGGATTCTATTCCGGTTACTCTCCAGTTGCGCCCGGAACCGCGGGCTCGGTGGTCGGGCTGGCCGCAGTATGGCTCGTGTTCGGCCCGCTCTGGACGCATTCGCCGGCGCTATGTTTGACGGTGTTCGCGGTCGCATTTGCGATCTCGTGCTGGATTTCCGATCGCGCCGAGAAAATTTTCGATCAGCACGACGACTCACGCATAGTGATCGATGAAGTCCTCGGCATGGCCGCGACGATGTTCAGCAATCCCCTCACGTTCGGCTGGCTGATGCTGGGATTTCTGCTATTTCGAATCGCCGACGTGATTAAACCGTGGCCGGCGAACCTGATCGACCGCCGCATGCGCAACGGCGCGGGCGTCATGCTGGATGATTTGGCTGCGGCGATCTATGCGAATATTGTGCTGCAGGTGATCGTGCGCGTGCTCTGAACCCGCGCGCCAGCAAGGAGTTCCCGATGATTCAGAACGCTGTGATTCTTTCAACCGGCGACGAAATCACCACCGGCAAGGTCGTCGATACCAATGCCAACTATCTTTCCGACAAGCTCTCGGAAATCGGAATCGACCTCGTCGCGGTGATTACGGTCGGCGACGTTCCCGACCGCCTGGAATGGGCGTGGCGCACGGCGATCGAGAAGGGCGACGTCGTGATTTCGACCGGCGGCATCGGGCCGACCGCCGACGACCTGACCACCGAAACCATCGCGCGCGTTGCAGGCGTGAAGTTGTGGCGCGACGAGGCGACCGTCGAGCACATGAAGAGATTGTTCGCCACCATCGGCCGCCCGATGCCCGAGAACAATCTCAAGCAGGCGCTGTTTCCCGAGGGTGCGACGGTCATCCAGAATCCGCTCGGCACGGCGCCCGGCTTCTGGATGCCGGTGACGCGGGGCGGCCATACCGCGCATCTGATCGTGCTGCCCGGCGTGCCGCGCGAAATGAAACCGATGATGGAAACCACGGTGATACCGTGGATTTTGGCGAATCGCGGCACCAACAAGGTTTACGCGGTTCGCGTGTTCCAGACTTTCGGGATGAGCGAGTCGGCGCTCGACGAAGCGGTGGCGGGACTGATCAAACCGGACGAAGCCAAGGTCTCGTTCCGCGCGAGCTTCCCGCAGATCTCGCTGAAAATCAGAGTCGAGGGAGCGCCGGGCGAAGTCGAGCGCAGGGTTGAAGAGCTGTCGCGCCGCGTGCGCGAGAAAATCTCGCAGTTCGTTTACGCCGAAGGCGACACCTCGATGGAGGAAGTCGTCGGCCGCCTGTTCATCGAAAAAAAATATACGCTGGCGGTCGCCGAGTCGTGCACAGGCGGGCTGATCGGGCACCGCATCACCAACGTTCCCGGCTGCTCGCAGTATTTCAAGAGCGACCTGGTCACGTATTCCAACGACGTGAAGTCGGGAGTGCTCGGCGTTTCGGAGGAGACGCTTAAAGCGCACGGCGCCGTCAGCGAGGAATGCGTGCGCGAGATGGCGGCCGGCGTGCGCAAGCGCACGGGCGCGAGCGTGTCGGTCGCAACCTCGGGAATCGCGGGCCCCGACGGCGGCACACCCGACAAGCCGGTCGGCACCGTATGCATCGCGCTGTCAGCCGACGATCAGAGCTTCACCCGCCGATACCAGTTCCGCGGCACTCGCGACTGGGTGAAACTGATCACCTCGCAGGTCGCGCTGGACTGGCTGCGGCGCTACGCGCTCGGCCTGCCGATCGCGGACTCGACGCTGTTCCGCCGCTAACGCGCGGCGCCGCGGCCTTACCTGACGCGCGCGTAGTTGATGAGATCGCTCCCGTTTCCAGCGAGCGCAAGCTTCCCGCTGGCAGCAGCGCACTGGACCGCATTCGCCGACGACGCGTCGGTGCATAGCACGACGTTGGTGTCGCCGGTGAAGCACGCATCGTTGACGGTCGCGGCGCCCTGGGCGAGTCGCACGCGGCCGGCGCAGAGATCGGTGGTCTCCCTTACATCGACCGAACCAAAAACACTGGTTGCCGCGATGTTTTGAAATTGAGACGGCACCTCACCTGATTCGCCAGCCCTGGGCGGCGGTCCAACATGAGGCGGCCGCCCGCATCCTGCGCCGGCGATCAAGGCGGTCAACCCGAGTGCAACGATTGCGGATCGCATTGCTCGCGTCTCCATTTCAGTTCGGGTGCTTGACGTCGCCGTTGGCCGCGGCGTTGGCCGCCGCCGTGAAAATATCCATCGGCGCCAGCGGTGGCCGGCGCTTGCGCTTCAAATCCTCCAGCTCGGCTTGGGCCTTGGCCTCGGCGTTGCGCTGGCGGATGGCCTCGAGCTTGTCGCCGAGCTCGGAGCCGGCGATTTCGTGATTGACACCCGCCTGCGCGAGCATCCGCTGAATCGACTCGCGCACTTCTTCGAGCGCGCGGACGTCGTCGTCGTACGAAATCTCCTCGAGCGCGCGCTGGATTCGGACCCGCGCCTGCGCGTTCTTCAGCCGCGCGAGCATCCGCACTTTTTCGACCTTGAGCTTTTCGATCTCGCCCTTGAACGCGATCAGGTTCTTCTTCGCGTCCTCGGCTTCCGCCGTCAGCTCGCCGAGCTCCTCGCGCAGCCGCGTGCAATCGCCGTCGAGGACGTGCTTGCGCTGAATCAGGATCAGCGCGCATTGATCCTCGTTCATGTCGGCGGCCTGCCCCGCTTCCTCGTCGACTTCCTTCATCTCGGCGAGTTTTTCACGCAGCTCGCGCTCGAGCTTGTTGCGCATGTAAATAACGCCGGCCGCCGCGGTCTTGAGCTGATGATAGCGCCGCACCCGATCCGAGATTGCGGACTCGTAGACCGCCTCGGGGTCGCGCGCCTCGCGCGCTTTAATCCAGCGGCTGAACTTGCCTCCGATCAATTTGAATAATCTTGACAACACTTTCGTTCTCCTTGCGGCCGCCTGCTTGAGCGCTGGCGCAGCCGCCTGTTGCTAAAGCTTCAGATCCAGCGTCGGACGCGATCCTTGTAAGCGGCGTAATCATTGCCGAAGAGCCGCTCCATCGTCTCCTCCTCGCGCGGAATCACCATCCGATCGATCACCGCGTAGAACACTGCCGGCGCGATCAACATCGCGATCGAACCGAAGAAGATTGCCAGTCCGAGCAAAGTGGTCACGAAGCTGAGATACATGGGGTTTCGCGTCCAGGTGTACGGCGGCTGCGTGACGAACGCCGTCGGCTCGCCGTATGGATTCTTCGTAGTCGCGCGCGCCTGGAAAATCGCCGCGGCGAAAAACATCAGTGCCACGCCGGCCGCAACCACGAGCAGACCGATCACCTGATACCATCCGACCGCGCGCTCCTCGGGCAGCATGAAATGCAGCGCCAGCGTCACCAGCACCAGCGCGGCCGCCAGGATGGGAGGATGAATCTTCATGGTCGTGAGCGTGGTGCTCGGGGACTGAGGTTCGGTGGAATTCATCGCTTATCGTCTCCGCGTCGGCACGAAATCAATTTGCGTCAGTCTTGGGCGCGAGCCCGAGGTCCGCGAGCGTGATCCCGAGTTCGCGCATCTTTTGTTGAAAGCTTTGCCGGTACATCCCGGTCCGTTCCGCGGCGCGCGAGATATTGCCGCCGGTCGCGCGCAGCGCGCGGACGAAAAAATCGCGTTCCCAATCGCCGACGAATTTATCTTTCGCCTCGCGAAACGTCAGCTCCGAGTCGCCGCTGACTTCTGCGGCCGCGGCGGTGTGATTCGCCGGCGCAGCCGCGTGCTCGCCGTCCGGTTCTGAGCCGGCAAAAAGATCTTCCGCGGTGATTTCGGCGCCGGACGACAGGATCACCGCCTGCTCGATTGCCGCCTTGAGCGAGCGCGCGTTGCCTTTCCACGGCGCCTCGACACACGCGCGCATCGCCTCTGGCGTGAGCTGTTTTTCCGGCGCGGAGAAGCGCTGGCGTGCCTCCGCGATGAAATGCTGAACCATCAGCGGAATATCTTCGCGCCGCTCGCGAACCGGTGGCACGCGAATCTCGACAACCTTCAGCCGGTAGTAGAGGTCCTCGCGAAACTTGCCCTGAGCGATCATCGCTTCGAGGTCCTGGTTGGTCGCTGCGATTATCCGCACGTCCACGCTGAGCGGCTGATTGCCGCCGATGCGCTCGAACACCTGCTCCTGCAGCACGCGCAGCAACTTGGCCTGCGTCTCTAGCGCCATGTCGCCGATCTCGTCGAGGAACAATGTGCCGCCGTCAGCCGCTTCGAATTTGCCTTCGCGACGCGCGACGGCGCCGGTGAACGCGCCCTTTTCGTGGCCGAAAAGCTCGCTCTCCACCAGCTCGCGCGAGAACGCCGCGCAATTGACGGCGATGAACGGCTTGCGCGCGCGCGGACTTCGAAAATGGATCGCGCGTGCAACCAGCTCCTTGCCGGTGCCCGATTCGCCGCGGATCAAAACCGTGACGTCGGTCGGCGCGACCTTGTCGATCGTCTCGAATACCCGCATCATCGCGCGCGAGCGCCCGACCATGTTCTCGAAAACTCCGGTCTCCAGGCGCACCTGCTCGAGCAGCTGGCTATGCTCGCGCTTGAGCAGCTGCGTCTCCATCACCTTGCGCACTTTCAGGCGCAGCTCGTCGTTGTCGAACGGCTTGGGCAGGTAGTCCTCGGCCCCCGCCTTCATCGCTTCGACCGCGATTCGCTGCGTGCCGAACGCGGTGATCATCAGCACGGCGCATGCGGGATCCAGTTCGCGGACCTGCTTGAGCAACTCGAGCCCGCTCATCCCCTTCATGCTGAGATCGGTGATGATCACGTGGAACAGGCCCGCCTTGACCTTGCCGAGCGCTTCCTCGCCCGATTCCGCGGTCTCGACCTCGTAGCCTTCCTTGGTGAAGAGCCCCTTGAGCGCGATGACGATGCCGCGCTCGTCGTCAACTACCAGCAAGCGGCCTTTCAACTGCGTGCCCTCGAGCTTTCGGTGGACTGCGCGCCAGCCGCCATTGGAACGATCGGCGCGTCGGCCGCGCCACGATTGTTGTTTTCAGGCGGCTCTTTTCTTCCATCTCCGCCGCCGTCCGTTGACGATTCGATCGATGGATCGGCGCTATCGCGCACCGCGTCGCTGAGCGGAATCGCCAGCACGAATTCGGTTCCCTGGCCCGCTTTGCTTTGCACCTCGATCGTGCCGCGATGCGCGTCGATCACTTTTTTCGCGACGCCCAGCCCAAGCCCGGTGCCGTTGGTTTTCGACGTGTAGAACGGATTGAAAATCTTCGCGATCTTGTCGTCGGGGATTCCGCAGCCGTTGTCGCGAATCCTGACTGCCGCCATGCCGGCGCCGTTGTTCTGTATCGCGAACTCGAGCCGCCGCTCGCCGCTGGTCGATTCCATCGCGTCGATCGCGTTGTCGATGATGTTGGAAAACACCTGCCGCAGCTTGTCGGCGTCGGCGCGCACGGTCGGACCGCTCAGGTACGCGCGCGACACCATCACGGAGTTTGCCTCAAGCTTGCTGCGCATCTGGGTCAGCGCGCCGTCGACCACCCAGGCGAGATTGACGTTTTCGAACTTGTAGTCTTCTTCTTTCGCGTATTTGAGCAGATGCGACACGCTGCGCTCGACGCGGGCAAGCTCGTCGAGCGCGACCTTGGCGTATTCGACGTTCTCGTGCGAGGTTGGATCCTCGCCCATCTGCTGCACCAGGCTTTTCGCCGCGGCGATTGGATTTCGGATTTCGTGGGCGAAGGTTGCGGTCAGCTCATCGAGCGAGGCCTGCTTCTCGGTGCGCAGCTGTTCTTTCTCCTGCAAGACTTCGCGCTGAACTTCGCGCGCGATCGCGGGATCGAAAACCCGCTGATGAACCCATCGCCAGCCGTAGACCGCGGCGAAGTGGCTCACGAGTCCGAATCCCCAGCCGAGCGCCGGCCACAGGAACCACGGATATCCGCCGAAGCCGCCCGTCATCAAGTTGATGATGAAGAGGAAGCCGATGATGATTCCGTACCACATCAGGTGCAGGTAGAAGCCGGCCTCGGCCTGGGCGCGTTTGCGGGCGCGCTCGTAGGTCTGGCGCTCGGCGTCGTTCTTGAATTGCGGCGGCGGCGGCAAATCCTGCGCGGGATCGAGGCTGACACCGCCGTATTTCTGGGTCTGCTTGTCGAATCGCGCCTTCAGCTTGCGCTCGAAGCGCTCGGCCTTGGCCTCGAACTTGCGCGCCATCTTGGAATCGAAGTCGCGCTTTATTTTGGAATGGAGATCGTTGGCGAAGCGCTCCGCCGACGCGGTGGTGGACGCCTTTGCGTGCTCGGTCCACTTCGACCAGTCGCGCGACCACTTTGACCAGTCGCCGTGCTTGGACCAGTCATACTTCGACCAGTCGTACTTCGAGCTGTCGTCGCCGCTGTATTTCAACCATCGCAGCCGCTTGCGTTTTCGATGTTGCACGACGGCGTAAATGATTAGAGCTACTAAAAAGATGCCGAACATCCTGCCTCACCTGGGGCCGGAAATGCCGGTCCGTGTAATTGACCTATCGAGTCGCCGGAACTAAAACAATCGCCGCCATCTGCGGGTCCCGACCTTCGTCCTGACTTGAAAGAGCAAGGCCGGTGCCGACACTCGAGCGCGCCGAAAGCGGAGCATTAGTGCGGATTCCAACGATTGCGGCGGTGTGCGTTGCGGTTCAGTGCAGTCGCAACTATGCAGGGTCGGGACTGCATCGAGGATGCGCCAGCGTACCAGTTCGGGACCGCTTCGTGCCGCCTTGACATGGGCGGCGATCGGCATATTTTCATGAATCGAGCTGGCCGGGTTGCCCGCGGTGAAGGGATTCGATGACCCAGTACTGGCCATTTTCGGGACTGCTCCGACAAGGCGCGCTGCGCGAGCGGCTGATCGTGTCGCTGGACCTGCGCGACCGCGCGGACGCGCTCAAGCTGGTGGACCGGCTCGCACGCGTGGTCGGGATGTTCAAGGTCGGGCGCGCGCTGTTCGTCGGCGGCGGCCCGGATTTCATTCGCGAGATTCGCCGGCGCGGCGCGGAGGTTTTTCTCGACCTCAAATTCCATGACAGCCCGCAGAAGGTGCTGCGCGCCGCGGTCGAGGCGACGCGGCTCGGGGTCAAGATGTTCGACATCCATCCGTACGGTTCGAACTGTGGATCGACCGAGATGATGACCCGGACGCGCGCCGAGGTGGGGCGGATTTGCCGGACCGAGGGTCTTCGGCGTCCGAGTATTCTTGCGGTCGCGATGCTCTCGGAGCTGAAATCCGCGAATGCAAGCCCGCTCGCTACCGGAGCCCCCGGCCGTGTCACGGAGATCGCGCGCTTTGCGGCAGACGCCTCGCTCGACGGCGTCGTCACCTGGCCGCATGAAGTTCCGCGCGTGCGCAACACCTGCGGACGCCGGTTCATTATCGTGACGTCGGGCGTGAGACTCCACGAGATGGCGAACCCGGCCTCGCACGCGATCACCGCGGCCGACGCAATCCGGGCGGGGGCGGACTACGTCGTGGTCGGCAGTCCGATCTGGCGGGCGGCCGAGCCGATCCGTGCGGTGCGCGAGATTACCGAGGACATCGAGCGAGGCCTGCGCAACAGTCCGCGGCGCACATTTGAAATTCTGAACCCCCGCCCCGTGTAGTTCGTCCTTCGAGCTTTCCGCGGTTGTCATTGTTGTTCGGAGCACACTACGATTGCGCGCGATGTTTGCTGCTGGGGTTTGCGATTGCTCGAAATCCTGATCAACCTGTTTGCGCTTTCAATTGCGGCCGGATTTGTCGGCGCGATCTCGGGACTTGGCGGCGGGGTTTTTATCGTGCCCGCGCTGGTGATCGTCGCGCACATGCCGATGAAGGTCGCCGTTGGCGCGAGCCTGATCTCGGTGGTCGCGACCAGCGCCGGCGCCAGCGTCGCGTTCGTGCGCGACGGCTGGACCAACCTGAAAGTCGCGATGGTGCTGGAGTGCGCGACGGTTACCGGCGCGGTGATCGGCGCCTATTTGGCCGGCGTGGTGCCGACCGTGGTGCTCGAACTGCTGTTCGCCGCGATGATGCTCCAGTCCGCATACTTCACGGTGACCAAGCGCGGCGACGACATCCTGAGCAAGGGCGACCCGCTGGCCGAGCGGCTGGAACTTTCGGGCGACCTGCCTGACCCCGGCGGCATCCCGATCCATTATGAGGTCGTGAAAGTTCCGCAAGGCGGCGCGCTGATGGTGGTCGCGGGGCTGATGTCGGGTCTGCTGGGGATCGGGTCGGGCGCGCTCAAGGTGATGGCGATGGACTACATCATGCACGTGCCGCTGAAGGTTTCGAGCGCGACCAGCAACTTCATGATAGGCGTCACGGCGGGCGCGGGCGCACTGGTGTTCCTAGCGCGCGGTGACGTTGCGACCACGATCGCCTCTCCGGTCGCGATCGGAGTCACGGCCGGCGCGCTGGCCGGCAGCCGCGTCCTGCCGCATCTGAAGGTCGAGTCGCTGCGGATCGTATTCGTGATAATCCTGGTGCTGATTGCGGCCGAGATGGGATGGCGCGCATTGTCGGGGATCTGAGCGATGCCGAAGCAGGAAGAAGACAGGATACTCAGGGTGTGGACGCCGATTCTGCTGCGGACGATTCTGATCGCGGCGATGATCACCCTGGTGGCCGGACTCGTCCTGAGCTACACCTACGCGCCCGACTACTATGTCGAGCGCTACCATGCGGTGCAGCAGGGTCACCTGATCGGCAAGGAAAAGTTCGATCTGTTGTTCGAGAGGATTCGGGAAGGCAATCCTCATGCGGTGCTGACGATCGGCCTGTTCGTGCTGACGCTGGTGCCGCTGGCGCGCGTCGCGTTCTGCTTTATCCTGTTCATCAGGGAACGCGACTACGCTTTTGTTGCTTTCACGGCCTACGTGCTGGCGGGATTGATCGTTGGCGTGCTGGTTGGGAGTGCGGGCTAGCGATCGAATAGTATTCGGACGGAGGATCGCGCGATGGAGATAAAAGGAAAGGCCGGCGTCATCACCGGCGGATCGTCGGGAATCGGGCGTGCAACGGCGGAGCGGTTGGCGAAGGAAGGCGCGGCGATAGTCGTCGCCGACCTCGACGAAGCCGGCGGAGCAGAAACCGTCAGGCGAATCGAGAGCGCGGGCGGGCGCGCGGTTTTCGTGAAGGCGGACGTGACCAGGCTCGAGGACGCGCGGCGGATGCTCGACACCGCGGTGTCGAAGTTCGGGCGGCTCGACATCCTGCACAACAACGCGGGCATCGGGGTCGGCGCGCCGGGCTTTCCCGACGCGCCGCCGGAGCGGTGGCACCTCGTCGTCGAGATCGATCTGCAGGCGGTGATTCTCGGCACCGGCCTTGCGGCACCGCTGATGCAGAAGAACGGCGGCGGCACGATCATCAACACGGCGTCGATGGCGGGCCTGTATCCGCATCGGCAGGACGCGGTTTACGGCGCGGCCAAGGGCGGAGTCGTGAACTTCACGCATTCGCTGGCATTCTGGGAGGCGGAACGGAAGATCCGCGTCAACTGCATCTGCCCCGGAGTGGTCGATACGCCGCTGGTGCGCAGGGGACTCGAGCAGGCGGCGAAACTCGGGATCAAGAGCTGGATGCCGGCAAAAATCATTCAGCCCGAGGAGATCGCGGACGCAGTGGTGAGCCTAGTACGCGACGATTCGCTGTTTGGCTGCGCGCTGGAGGTGCGGCCGACCGGGAGACAGATAGTGGATCCGCGTCCAGCGCCGGGATCGCGGAGATAGCTCAAACGGGTCGTCTGCTTTTCACGTCGCTGCTACTGCACGAGAGTTGTTCCTTTCGCGCTCAGGCTGCGGAGGACGTTCGGTGGACCGGAATTTGCGCAAGTTCGGAGCGAAGTTCACGCTCGGCGCGCCAGAGGTCACAGGCTTGCTGCATCCGCAGCCACAGTCCAGGTCCGTTGCCGCAGAACCGGCCGAGCCGCGCGGCCATCTCAGGGGTAACCGATACCTTCTCGGCCATAATCCGATGAAGCGTCTGCCGCGTTACGCCAAGCTGCCGCGCAGCCTCGCTAACCGAGAGGCCGAGTGCGGGAAGGACGTCCTCGTGCAGAATAGCGCCGGGATGGGTCGGCCTTCGCTCAACAACTTTCGCTGCTCGCTTGGTCATAGTTGGATTCCCATATTGGTCGTTGGATAGGTCGATAGCTTAATGGTACTGCTCGAGGTCAACCTGCCACGCGTCGCCGTCGCGCCACTCGAAGGTGATGCACCAAGGACCATTGACGTGAACGGAATAGCGCTGCGGCTTGCCCCCGAGAGGATGGAAGTCGAAGCCGGGAATGTTGAGATCGCGCGGCGTCGCAGCCCGTTCCAGCGCATCTAGTCTCCGAAGTGCCCTGTTTTGAAGGTCCGCCGCCACTCTTCGACTTCGACCTTTGCGAAACAGCTCGTCAAGCCCTTTGTGGCGGAAGGCCCGTATCACCGGGGCAAGCGTAACACGTCCGGTTACATGTGTACATCGCCCCGTTACAAAGGGGTCCGTCAAAATGTATTTTCCCCGGCTCTTAAAGAAAGGGCGGTCGATTCGACCGCCCCTGCTTCGCGAACATATTGCCAATTCAGCGGGCGGCGGCTGATTCTGCCTGGTAGGCTTTTGAGCTTTGGCTCAGCTTTGGCATTACGTGCCTGCCGATCAGATCGATCGTTTGCATTACCTTTTCGTGCGGGATGGCGCCTACCTGCACCAGCATCAGAATCAAATCGACGCCGGCTGATTCGTAAATTTTTGCGACCTTCAGGCAGTCTTCCGGATCGCCAACCATCACGGCGCCGGCTTCGATTCGTTTGTCGAGATCGGCCATCGAGAGCCGGTAGTCGCCGAGCGCAACCGCCTGCTCCGCCATCTTCTTGTAATACTCGTAGCCCTTCACTTCCTGCTTGGCGAAGGGGGTGAACAACTCCGCGGCCTTGCGCGTGGTGAAATCGATCGCGTCCTTGGCGATGAGCTTGGCTTCCTCGCGGGTCGGCGCGCATACGCAGACGGTGGCCGCGGCGGTGCGATCGTTCACGAACGCGCCGACCGGCTCGCAGGTGGCGATCGCTTTTTTGTAAACCGCGATCAGCTTGTCGAGCATCCCCGGCTCGGAAATTCCGAAGCCGAGCGCGCCGATTCCTTTCTGGCCCGCGATTTCCCAGGTTGAAGGCTGCGTCGCCGCCACCCACATCGGCGGATGCGGTTTCTGGATCGGTTTCGGAATCACCTCGCGCTCCAGCATCTTGAAGAATCTGCCGTCATGGCTGAACGTCTCCTGCATCCACATTTTCGGGATCGCGGCGACGGCCTCTTCCCACATCGCGCGCGAATCCTCCGGGTTGACCTGGAAGCCGCCCAGCTCCTGCTCGGTGATCGAGCGGCCCGAGCCGAATTCCACGCGCCCGTTGGACATGATGTCGAGCACTGCGATTCGCTCGGCGACGCGCACGGGATGGTTGAACGGAATCGGCAGCAGGCAGATGCCGTGGCCGAGCCGAATGCGGCTGGTCACCTGGCTGAGCGCGCCGTACCAGACTTCGGGCGCCGACGAGTACGACCATTCGTTGAGAAAATGATGCTCGACGGTCCACACCGAATGGTAGCCGAGGCGGTCGGCAAACTTCACCTGCTCGGTCGCCTGCTGGTAGATGTCGGACATGAAGCCGGGGTAATGCGGGCGGCTGCGCTGAATCTCGTACTGCAGTGCGAACTCCATCGAGTGGTCCTCCGTCGGTCGGTCAGGCGTGAGCCGCGTCCGGTCGCGCGGCGGGTTGCGCGGCGGTAATTGCGCCCGGCGTTTTCCACGAGTGAATCTCGCCGAGGGCGTGGCGTCCGATAAGCTCGATCGACTTCATGATGCGATCGTGCGCGATGCCGCCGTACTGCAAAAAGAACAAAACCTGGTCCGCGCCGAGATCGCGGTAGCGGCGCGCGACGCGCACGGCCTCGTCAGCCGCGCCAACGGCGATAAGGTCGCCGTCCTTCAGGAAGTCGTAGTAGTCGAGGGTGAACTTGGCGGGATCGAACTTGGCGGCGGTCTTCAGATATTTGTACGAGTCGTCGGCCTGGCTGGCGGCTGCCACGCTCGAGACCAGCTCGAAACCCTTGCGCACGTACCACAACACGGCGTCGCGCGCGATTTGCTCGGTCTCGCGCGGGTCGTCGCCGAAGAGACCCATGATATTCATCGAGACCTGGTTGTTGACGGTCTGGCCGACCGGACGCGCGTGCTTGATTCCGGCGCGGTAGATATTGATGCGCTCCGTGACGTTGGCCAGCTCGACGCCGAGCGTGAAGCAGAGCACACCGAGGCCGCGCTCGGCGGCGAGCTCGAAGGTGGTGGGATTGGTGGCCGCGACCCACATCGGCGGATGCGGTTTCTGAATCGGCTTGGGAATCACCGAGACGGGCGGATCGATGGTCCAGTACTTGCCATGCATCGTGAACGGATCCTCGCGCCACATCCGCGGGATGGCCTCGACCGCCTCGGCCCATCGGGGCCGGGTCTCTTCGGGGCGCACGCCGAAGCCGAGCAGCTCATCCATCGTGGTGGCGCGTCCGGTGCCGAATTCGACGCGTCCGTTGGACATGATATCGAGCACCGCGATCCGTTCGGCGACGTGCACCGGATGGCTGAACGGCAGCACCACGACGCCGTGGCCGACGCGAATCTGCCGGGTGCGCTGGGTAACGCAGGCGAGGAAGACCTCGGGCGCCGAGCAGTACGAAAATTCGTTGAGGAAGTGATGCTCGACGGTCCACACGGAGTCGAAGCCGAGGCGATCGGCGAGCTCGATCTGCTCCATGGTTTCCCAGAACACGCGATATTCGTGGTCGGCGGCGTGCGGTTTTACCGACTCGATCTCGTAGATGAGTCCCGCCTTCATCCGGCGATGCTCCATTGGCGCAGAAACTGGCGGGCCTGGCGGCGCAGCGAGCGGCGCAGATCGAAGCGCGGACCGTGCAGATACCAGAGCATCGCGAGTCCGAGATAGCTCGAAAAGATCTGGGTCGCCGCCCAGCCGGGTTCGAGCTCGGCATCGAAAATCCCCAGGCGCTGACCGCGCTCGATCAGTTCGCGAAAGCTCGCGATGCCGTGCAGGTTGGCCTTGCGCATCGAGCGGAGCACCCGCGGCCCGAT
The DNA here is from genome assembly GCA_963789715.1 of Binataceae bacterium (SeqCode). Classification (GTDB taxonomy): domain Bacteria; phylum Desulfobacterota; class Binatia; order Binatales; family Binataceae; genus Binatus. The sequence continues at coordinate 504,728 of CAWBLQ010000006.1, forward strand.
CTTGTGCGACTCGAGCGCGATGATCAGCAGTAAGCGGCTGACCCACGGATTTTTTTCGTTGAGCGCCGCCATCGTGTCGAACATCCGCGCGAACTCCGCGCGGAACTCGGCCGCGTTGGTCGCATGCGCGGATTTTTCAAATACCGGCGTCCATTCGCCCAGCACCTTGGCCACCACCGCGATGAAGAACTCTTCCTTGTCGGCGAAGTGCCAATACAGCGCACCCTTGGTGACGCCCGCCGCGCGCGCGATTCGCGCCAGCGAGGTGCCGCGATATCCGTACGACGCGAACAGATCCATCGCAGCGTCAATCAACACCTGATCGAGCGAGCCGCGCCGACGCAGCTGCTGCGGAGCCGGCACCGCGTTCTTTCGAGCTGTCGAGATCATCTGAACGATCGGTATGGTGAGGCACGGCGGGTGCCGAGGTCAAGGGCGCGGGGCCGCGGCATAAGCGTGAGGTAAACGAAAGCGCGCCACAATTGCAGCGCGCGACTGTGCGGAGAGGGAGGTTGCACTCGTGGCCGGGCGCCGGCCACTGGACGAGCGCGCGTGTCAGTTCTGGCTGGAGGTGCCGCCGTCGGGAGCTTTCATGTTTCTCTCCAGACACCAACGATCGATCACTTCAGCATTGAAACGCCAGTCGGTACCGATCCTGAAGCCCGGCAGCTCTCCGCGACGCAACAGCTTGTAGATCGTCGAAGGATGCACGCGCAGGTATTCGGACAATTCCTTGACCGTCATAACGCGCGGCAAGCTATACTTTGTTTCAGTAGCCATGGTATCTCCCGGTAACGTGGGTCCCGTTTGCCGCCTACTGGCTGGATTTGAGGCCTTCTTTCGCATCTGTCGGATGGTTTATCCACCCCTTACGCCCACCTTGAGTCTCTTTGAGGGTCTCAAAATGGTCGCTGGCGGTCAAGAGCAGCCTAAGAGGATTTCTGATAATTTTCGCTCTTTTTTCCCATTATTGCAATCTGAAGTCACACATTACTGCACAAATTTCGATACAAAATGCACGTCAGGACTATAAACCGTGCCTGCGAGCCTTGAAATGATCATAGGTGTGCCAAATCTCCAGCGGATTTCAATTGTCCTAATCTTCCCGCTATTGCTTGGCTTTGTCTATGTCCGCCCAGCCCAAGCCCAGATAACGTCGATGAGGCTGACCAGTCCCGCAATATCCCCGGGAGCCCCGATTCCGGCTGACTACACATGTACTGGCACCGATGAATCCCCCGCTCTCGCATGGAGCAACGCACCGCAATCGACGAAATCGTTCGCGTTGGTCGTCGATGATCCGGACGCGCCCGGTGGAACTTTTATTCATTGGGTAGCGTACAATATTCCTGCTCGGGTAACTTCGATCCCGGCGAGCGTACCGCAATCCGCGGAGATTGCAGGCGGCGGAAAAAACGGAATCAACGGCTTTGGGCATATCGGCTACAATGGACCATGTCCGCCGCCGGGGAAAATGCATCACTATCATTTTCGTCTCTTCGCGATGGACTCGCAGTTGACACCCGGCGACAACGCCGACGCGGACGCGATTGAGTCGGCGATGAAAGGTCACGTGGTCGCAACGGCGGAACTGGCCGGCACGTTCGAACGATGAGGTGAAAGCGATCCATCAATGAAGACCCTACTCAGAATCCTGGCTGGAGTGGTCGTTCTCGTGGTCGTCGCGATTGTCGGATGGCACTACTATCAAATGCATCGCGCGCGGCAGGCGGGCCTGCTCACCGAAGAGATCACGCATGACGGCGACGACTGGAAGGCCGATTTCACGGCGCGCATCCCGGCACCCGAGCAGACTGTGTTCGACGCGATTCGCAACGTCGAGAGCACGCACAATGATCAAGTCAAAGCGGTGCGGGTCGTGTCGCAGAGCGGAAACAAAAAGACCGTGGACATGGATATCGCGGCGCCGGGCGGACAAGTGATTACCACGGAACTCGCGTTCGAGTACCTGCCCGACGAGAAAAAGATCGTTTATCACACGGTCAACAATCCCATGCTTGATACTCAGGCCGTCTACCAGCTCGGCGACGAAGGCGCGAGCACGTTCATCGACTATCACCAGAACACTCATATGCTGCAGTCGATTCCGGTGCCCGACGGCGTCATCAAGCAGGTCATTCGCGGCATCTTCGTGGCGCAGCTGGAAACCTTGAAGCGCACGCTCAACATCAAGACCGCCGACCAGGCCGACAGCGACGAAGACCCTTGAGCGGCGACGACCGTTTCCGCGCGAGCATCGCGATGGATGAAATCGACGCGCAACTTGCACTGGGCGTCGAGCTGTTCAATCGGGGCGAATTTTTCGAAGCACACGAAGCGATGGAAGACGCGATGAACCTGCTCGAGAACGACACCAGCGATTGGGACTTCTGCCTCGGGCTGCTGCGCGCGGCGGTGGCAAATCACAAGCTCGGCGATGGAGAGCTGTCGAGCGCTCGCTTGCATCTGCGCGCCGCGCTGAAATTTCTCGCGCCCTATCCCGACCGCCATCGCGGCATCAAGTTGCGCGAGTTTCGCAGCGCCTTACGGCAGAACTTGCGCGGCTCGATTCGCAGGCGACCACGGCAATTCCGCCGCGCATCGAGCTGGCTGGCTGACGCGCGCTCAACATGATTCGCTTCTCGGCAGAATTCGTCACGTCCGCCTTCGCGCTCGACGGATGCCCACGATGGAAGCGCGCCGAGGTCGCGCTGGCGGGCAGATCCAACGTTGGCAAAAGCTCTTTGCTCAACGCGCTGGCCGGAGCCAAGGGCCTCGCGCGCACCAGCAAAACTCCGGGGCGCACGCGATGCCTCAACTTCTTCGCGGTCGGCGACACCCTCGCGCTGTGCGACCTGCCGGGCTTCGGTTACGCGAAAATGGGTCGCGAGGAAGCGGCGAGGATCGCGTCGATGATGCACGAGTACATTCACGGGCGCGTCAATCTCGCCGCCATCGCAATTCTGATTGATTGCCGGCGCGGTCCGCAGGCCGACGAACTCGAGCTCGCGGCGATGGCCACGGAGCGAGGTATTGAAGTCATCGCGGTGGCGACCAAGTGCGACAAGCTGCGGCGATCGGAGCGCGCGCCTGCGCTCAAACGCTTCGACGCGATGCGCGTGCGTCCAATTTTTTGCTCGGCGACTTCGGGTGAGGGTATCGACGACCTGCGCCGCCGAATCCTTGCGGTCGACAGCGGCGACGCCGCCAAACGCGCCGAGGCGCGATGACTCCCGCAGTCTCAGTAATCATACCGACCTACAATCGACGCGCGATGCTGATCGAGGCGATCGATTCCGCGCTTGCGCAGACGGCCCGCGGGTTCGAATTGATCGTCATCGACGACGGCTCGACCGATGGAACCAACGGAGCCGGGCAGCTTGCGCGTCTCGCTGAAACGATCCTATTCGAGCGCATCGATCATCGCGGTCCCGCCGCGGCGCGCAACCGCGGCGTCGCCCTCGCGCGCGCGCCGCTGATAGCGTTCCTTGACTCCGACGATCTGTGGTCGCCAGCCAAGCTCGAGCGCCAACTCGCGTTCATGAGCGCGAACCCCGGCTGCGCGATCTCGCAAACCGGCGAAATCTGGATCCGCAACGGGCGCCGCGTGAATGCCGGAATGCGCCACCGCAAGCGCGCCGGCGATATTTTCATCGACTCACTCCGCACCTGCCTGATCAGCGCGTCGGCGGTGATGATGCGCACCGAGCTGTTCCGCTCGCGCGGCGGTTTCGACGAGCTGATGACCGCCGCCGAGGATTACGATCTGTGGCTGCGAATTCTCATCGAGCATGAAGCGGGCCTGCTCGACGAGCCGCTGGTGACGCGCCGCGGCGGGCATCGCGATCAAACCTCGGCGACGACTCCCGCGCTCGATCGCTTCCGGATTCTCGCGCTGACGAAGTTGCTCGCGGACGACAGGCTCTCAGCGTCGCGGCGAAGCTCCGCTGTCGAAGTGCTCGCCGAAAAATGCCGCATCTACGCGGGCGGCCTTCGGCGACGAGGGAGGGTCGATGAAGCTCGCGTGTACGAGCGGGTCGCTGAGCAGGCGCGGGGCTGGGAAACGCGCGCGGTTCCCGAGATCGGATGCGCGGTCAAGTCGATGCGAGCCATGCTTCGCGAAATTCGACATGAATGCTGACGAGATCGACGCGCAGATTCGGACGATCGCTGCCGAGCGACGCATCCCGCAGAGCCACCTCGCGCGATGGCTCGCGATGGACGCGGCGTCGCGCGGCGCGATGCTCGACATCGCGCGCGCTATCTGCCTTCGCACCGGCCAGCTCGTGACTGCGATCGACACGCTCGACGAGATCGCCGTGCGCGAGCACGTCACGGTCGCCGCCGTTCTCGACCGCGCCGAAATCCGGCGCATTGCAACGGGCCCCGGCTCCGCGCCGTCTCGCGCGAGTGCGATGCTGGCGGCGCTTCGAACGCTTCGCTTTCCCCGATTAAGAAAAATGCAGGAGCAGCTGCGCGCGGAGGTCTCAGCCCTTAAGCTCCCGCGCGGCATTTCGATAGACTTGCCCGAGAACCTGGGCTCTGATGAGCTCACGCTTTCGCTTCGGGTGCGAAGCGCCGCCGAACTGGCGCATCTGCTCGAGGCACTCGAACGATCGCGGCCTGGATTGACGCGGATTGTCGAAATGCTGGGCGGCAAGAAGTGAAAATGAAATTCGACCTGGACGCGGTGCTGGTCGAGCAGGGATGCGCCGGCTCCGCGCTGGCGGCGCGCGTCCTGCGCGCGATTCCGGGCGACGTGCCGGTGACGCATATCGCCGATGCGCGCGAGGCGGCCCGGCCAGCATCTGGCGCGCGCGATCCGTTCGGTGCAGGCAAGCGCCGGCTGGTGATCGCGCGGCGCAAGACTCCGTTCCTGATGCCGTGTCCGGCGGGGTCGTCGAAGTTCGCCTGCTGCGGATACCTGGTGCTCGCGCTCGCGTCGAACTGCCCGATGGATTGCTCGTACTGCTTCCTGCAGGAGTATCTCGCCGACAATCCAGCGTTCCAGGTGTATGCGAATTTCGCCGATTCATTCGAGGAGCTCGACCGGCTCGCTGCCAACGCGCGCGGCCGCAGCTTTCGCGTCGGCACCGGTGAGCTGGCGGATTCGCTCGCGTTCGATTCGATCACCGGGATTGGCCGCGAGCTGATCGATTTTTTTGCCGCGCGCGAACATCTGACGCTCGAGCTCAAGACCAAGACCGACGAGATTGAAAATCTCCTTGGCGTCGACCCGCGCGGCCGCGTGCTGGTCTCGTGGACCTTGTCGCCGGACGCCGTCTATCGAAGCTCGGAGCATCTGACCGCGTCGCCAGCGGCGCGAATCGCGGCGGCACGCGCCGTCCTCGACGCCGGCTACCGCGTCGCGTTTCACTTCGACCCGCTGATTGCGTATCCCGGCGCCGAGCGCGATTACGTCGGATTGATCGACGAGCTGCTTGACGTTGTTGCGCCGAAACAAATCTCGTTCATCAGCATGGGCGGACTGCGGATGACGCCGCGGTTGCGCAACGCCGCACGCATCCGTTTTCCGAGCGATCCGATGCTATGCGGCGAAGACGTGATCGCCTCCGACGGCCGCTTTCGCGCGTTCACGCCGCTGCGCCTCAGTCTCTACCGCACGCTGGCCGAGCGTTTCCGAAAAGCCGGCGCCGAGATTCCCGCCTACCTGTGCATGGAACCGGCCAGCATCCACGAACACGTGTTTGGCGCGGCGCCGGCGCGACCGGCTACAATCAGCGAGCGGCTCGCGCGCGGATGAGCAAGAACACACAGATGCCGACTCGCAAAAATTCTGCGGCGCGCGCGAATTCGATCGCGGCTTCGAACGGGCTGATGCGCGGCGCGCGCGCGGCGATCGACCGGCCCATCGGCGTGTTCGATTCTGGCATCGGCGGACTCACTGTCCTGAAAGCGCTGACCGCGGCGATGCCCAACGAAGACTTCATCTACCTCGGCGACACGGCGCGGCTGCCCTACGGCACGAAATCCAACGAGGTGATCGTTCGCTACTCAAAGGAGAACACCGGGTTCCTGCTCGCTAAGGGAATTAAAATGCTGGTGGTCGCGTGCAACACGTCGAGCGCGGTGGCGCTGGACGCGATCGCGTCGGACACGATGGTGCCGGTGATTGGCGTGATCGAGCCGGGCGCGCGCGCGGCGGCCAAGGCCTCGCGCAACGGCAAGATAGGCGTGATCGGCACCGAAGCGACGATCGCGTCGGGCGCTTACACGCGTGCGATCCAGCGGCTCAGCCCACGCACGGAAATCTACACGCGCGCATGTCCGCTGCTGGTACCGCTGGCCGAAGAAGGATGGACGGACAACGCGGTCGCGGAATTGACCGTCGCGCACTACCTGGAGAGTCTTAAGCAGAGCGGCATCGACACGCTGCTGCTGGGATGCACGCACTACCCGCTGCTGCGCGAAATGTTCGCGCGAATTCTTGGGCACCGCGTGAAAATCGTGGACTCCGCGACTGCGACCGCGGCCGACGTGCGCGAGCGGCTGCGGGCGCTCAAGCTCGCACGGCGCGGCGGCGATGGCAGTCAGAGTTTTTTCGTCACCGAGACGCCAGATCGCTTCGTCCGCGTCGGGCGCAGATTTCTCGGCCCGCAAGTCGAGTCCGCCGTCCGCATCGAGCGCTAGCGAGGCCTCTCTCCTGTCGGCGGATTTCAGGATAAGATGATTTCCAGCTAAACTTGGCGCGCCGCGTCGATGCTGGTCGTCCAGAACTTAATTTCAAACTTGCCGCATAAGTCGCTCATATAAGATGGCTTCAGCTTTTTCCCTCGTCGCGCGGAAAATCTTCGGATCGAAGAACGAACGCGAAATCAAACGGCTGCGTCCCGACCTGGACGAGATCAACCGGATCGAACCCGAGATCTCAGCACTGAGCGACGACGAGTTGCGCGGAAAAATCGCCGAATGGAAGGCGAACATCAGCGCGATCGAAGACCGCGAGCAGCGCGACGAGGCGATGCTCGAAATCCTGCCGCAGGTCTTTGCCGTTGTGCGCGAGGCCTCGAAGCGGACGATCGGCCAGCGTCACTTCGACGTGCAGCTGATCGGCGGGATGATCCTGCACCAGGGGCGAATCGCCGAAATGAAAACCGGCGAGGGCAAGACCCTGGCCGAGACTTTGCCGGCCGTGCTCAACGCGATGTCGGGACGCGGGGTGCACGTCGTGACCGTCAACGATTACCTGGCGCGGCGCGACTCCGAATGGATGGGGCGCATTTACAATTTCCTGGGACTGAGCGTCGGCGTCGTCGTGCACGGCGTGACCGACCAGGAGCGCAAGATCGCGTACCGCGCCGATATCACTTACGGCCAGAACAACGAGTTCGGCTTCGACTACCTGCGCGACAACATGAAATTCAACATCGAGGACTACGTCCAGCGCGAGCACAACTTCGCGATCGTGGACGAAGTGGACTCGATTCTGATCGACGAGGCGCGCACGCCGCTGATCATCTCGGGCGCCTCCGAGGAATCCACCGACACTTATTACGTCGTGGACCGCGTGATCCCGCGGCTCAAGCCCGAAGAGCACTACACCATCGACGAGAAGATGCGCACCGTGGCGCTGACCGAGGACGGCGTGACGCGCGTCGAGCAGCTGCTCGGCGTCGAGAACCTGTACGACCCGCGCAACATCCTGCTGTTGCATCACGCCAACCAGGGTCTGCGCGCGCACACGTTGTTCAAGCGCGACGTCGATTACGTGGTCAAGGACGGCGAGGTGATCATCGTCGATGAATTCACCGGGCGGCTGATGCCGGGACGGCGGTGGAGTGACGGGCTGCACCAGGCGGTCGAGGCGAAAGAGAACGTCAAGATCGAGTCGGAGAACCAGACGCTGGCGACCATCACGTTTCAGAACTACTTCCGCATGTACAAGAAGCTGTCGGGCATGACCGGCACAGCGGACACGGAGGCGGTCGAGTTCAAGGAAATCTACGGACTCGAGGTGGTCGTGATTCCGACCAATCAGCCGATGATCCGGATAGACAATCACGACGTCGTTTACAAAACCGAGGACGAGAAGTTCGACGCCGTGATCGAGGAAATCCGCGACTGCCACGAACGCGGCCAGCCGGTGCTGGTCGGCACGGTCTCGATCGAAAAATCCGAGCGCGTTGCCGACAAGCTGAAAAAAACCGGCGTCAAGCATTCCGTGCTGAACGCCAAGAACCATGAGCGCGAAGCGGAAATCGTCGCGCAGGCCGGCCGCTTCGGCGCGGTCACGATTTCGACCAACATGGCCGGCCGCGGCACCGATATCGTGCTCGGCGGAAATCCGGAGTTCATGGCGGCGGCGGAAGCCGGCACCAAGGATCCGGCCGAGGCGAATTTCCAGGCAGCGCTGGCGAAGTACGTCGAGCAGTGCAAGGGCGAGCGCGAGCAGGTGCTCGAGGCCGGCGGCCTGCACATCCTCGGCACCGAGCGCCACGAGTCGCGTCGAATCGACAACCAGCTGCGCGGCCGGTCGGGACGCCAGGGCGATCCCGGCTCGTCGCGCTTCTACATGTCGCTCGAGGACGACCTGCTGCGTATCTTCGGCGCCGACCGGCTCAAGGGCCTAATGGGCAGAATCGGGATGGAAGACAACGAGCCCATCGAGCATCGATGGATATCGCGCGCGATAGAAAATGCGCAGAAGAAGGTCGAAGCGCACAACTTCGACATCCGCAAGCATCTGCTCGAATACGACGACGTCATGAACAAGCAGCGCGAGGTGGTTTACCATCGCCGGCGCGAACTGCTCGGCGGCGCGTCGCTCAAGGATGACGTGCTCGACATGTGCGACGCGCTGATCGAGGAAATCGCGGGGGCGCACGCGAACGACGAAATCGATCCCGTCGAATGGGACTGGAAGGCGATTGACGACGCGTTCTTCAAGCAGTTCAAGTTCCGCCCCGCCTTCAACGCGCAGACCGAAGTCGGCGGCAATCCGATCCACGGGTCCGAGGATCTGATCGAGATCGGTTCCGAGCGCGTGCATCAGTTTTACGATCAGCGCGAAGCGGAATTCACCGAGCCGGTGATGCGCCAAATCGAAAAGATCGTGATGCTGCAGACGCTCGATTCGCTGTGGAAAGACCACCTGCTCGCGATGGACCATCTGAAGGAAGGAATCGGGCTGCGCGGCTACGCCCAGGTGAATCCGCTGGTCGAGTACCAGAAAGAAGGGTTCACGATGTTCGAGGCGCTGATGGCGGTGATGCAGCAGGACGTGGTCGAGAAGGTTTTTTCGGTGCAGGTGCAGCGCCGGCAGGACGTCGAGCAGATTCAGCAGCCCAAGCCGCAGCGCGTCGTGATGAGCCACGGCGGCGAGAGCGAGGCGGCGGCCGCAGCGCCGGCCAAGCGCGAAACCGAAAAAGTCGGCCGCAACGATCCGTGCCCGTGCGGCTCGGGCAAGAAGTACAAACGCTGCCACGGCAAGTGAAAGTGGCGCTCGAGCCCGCCGCCGTGCGCGGATTTCGATTCGCCGGCGTCAGCGCGGGGCTAAAGACCAAGCCGGGCGCGCTGGACCTGGGCCTAATCGCCGCCGAGCGCCCGGCCGCAGCGGCGGCAGTGTTCAGCGCCAACCGGGTGAAAGCCGCGCCAGTTTATGTGACGGCGGAGCGCGTCAAGTCGGGCCGGTTGCAAGCTGTCGTCGCGAACTCGGGCTGCGCCAACAGCTTCACCGGCGAAGCAGGGATGCGGCTGGCGCGCGAGTCATGCGCAGAGGTCGCGCGAATCCTGGGATGCGCTCCGGAACTCGTCGTTCCGTCCTCGACGGGTGTCATCGGCCATCTCTACGACTTCGCGAAATTCAAAAGCGGCGCCGTTGACGCTGTACGATCGCTGCATGAAGACGGGCTCGGCGATTTCGCGCATGCAATCATGACGACCGACACGCGCGCCAAGAACGCCTCGACGACCTTCAAGGCGGGCGGATCGACAATCACGCTGGCAGGCGCGGTGAAAGGCGTCGGGATGATCTCGCCGAAGATGGCGACGATGCTGGGATATCTCGTGACCGACGCCGCGATCGGTCACGCGGCGCTGAAGCGATCGCTCAAGCGTGCGCTGCCGACCAGCTTCAACGCGATCACGGTTGACGGCGATATGTCGACCAACGACACCGTGATAATTATGGCGAGCGGCGCCGCGGGCAATCGGGCGTTCGGCGCGGGCGAGCAGTTGGCGTTCGATCGCGCGGTCGAGGAAGTTTCCGCGGCGCTCGCGCGCGAACTCGTGCGCGACGGCGAGGGCGCGACCAAGCTAGTTACCGTCGAGGTGCGCGGCGCCCGCAATCCCGCCGACGCCGAGCGCGCGGCCCGGCAAATCGCAAACTCGCCGCTGGTCAAGACGGCGTTCTTCGGATGCGATCCGAACGTGGGCCGCATCCTGATGGCCGCGGGATCGTCCGGGGCGTACCTCGAGTCCGACAAGCTGGTACTGTGGATTGGCGGAGTGAAAGTTGCCGCGCACGGCCGCCTGCTGACTGAGGCTCTGCCCGACGCGGGCACAGCGATGAAGGAGCGCGAATTTGCGGTGCGGCTCGATCTGCGGCTGGGGAAATCGACGGCCACGATTCTGACTTGCGACCTGAGCTACGATTACGTGCGAATCAACGCGGAATACACGACCTGACCGGAGGCAATTGCGGATGGCAAGCTTCGTCAAAGTTGCGAAGGTGGCAGACCTGCCCGAAGGCAGCGGCAAACTGGTCGAGGCGGGCGGCAAACAGATCGCGCTGTTCAACGCGGGCGGGAAATTCTTCGCCATCGACAACACCTGCAAGCATCGCGGCGGTCCGCTGGCCGAGGGCGAGCTCGACGGCACCACCATCACGTGCCCGTGGCACGGATGGGAGTACGACGTTACGACCGGCGCGAACCTCGACGACCCAAGCGTCAAGCTCGGATGCTACGCGGTGAAGGCGGACGGCGACGACATACTCGTCGAGGCGTGACGCGCGCGCCGCGCGGAGATTCAGCGCGCTGCAAACATGCGGCCCGCGGCGTATGTCGCACCCGCGGCCGCCACGCCGACCAACATGCTCTCGAGTCCGCTGCGCCACCACGAACGGCTGGTGATGATCGTCTTCAGCGCGCCGACCGCGAACAGCACCGCGATGGTCGAGATGGCGGACACGCGCAAAGCCTGGCCCGGCTCGAAAAAAATGTACGCCCAGACCGGCACCGCCGCGCCCGAGAGGTATGACAAGCCGACGGCAAACGCCGAGCGCAGCGGGTTGTCGAAGGATGCCTCGTTGAAGCCCAACTCCTCGCGCATCATGACGTTGCTCCAGCGTTCCGGATCCGAGGTGATGTGGGCGACGATCTGATCGAGCAACGGCCCGGCGAATCCCTTGTTTCGATAGATGGTGCTGATCTCTTCGCGCTCGCGTTCGGGCCATCGGCGGATCTCTTCGCGCTCGCGCTCTATCTCGCTTTGATAGAATTCGATTTGCGAGCGCGCCGAGATGAAAGCCGCGAGCCCCATCGCGACCGCGCCGCCCAGCATCTCCGACAGTCCTGCCATCATCGCCGCATTGCCGGTGACGAATGCGCCGGCGACGCCCGAGGTAACCGCGAACGACGCGACCAAGCCGTCGTTCAGCCCGAGCATCACATCGCGCACCCAGCTTCCGCCGGCGGCGTGGACCTGCTCGGTGTGATGGTCGTACTCGCGGCTGAGGATCGAAAAAGCCACTAGCGCGTCCCCCGAGCGAGCGGCGCCACGACACGATCCGCGGCCGGCGCGGCGCGGCGCTTGCGGCGATCGATCGATTCGCGCGCGGCTTTGACTTCGGCGACAATCTTGCGCGCGGCCGCGCGGTCCGGCCGATGCCCGAGGTAGGAGTAAAGAAAATCGAGGCGCGCCGCGCGGCAGAGAAACCTGCCGATGCTGCGATCGAGATGAACGAGGTTCAGAATTCGCCTATTCCACGAGACGCTCGCGGCGCGGCGGAAATCCTCGAGGTCGATAAAGTACACGTTGAAGCCGCCGGATTCGTTTTCCTCGACCATGATGTTGGTCTCTTGCAGGTCGCGCGTGTAAAGACCGGACTCGTGCAAGCGCCGGACCTGCGCGGCCACCGTATCGGAGATTTGTTTGCGGCGATGCACGTCGCGTCCCTTGATTTCTCCGGGGCCGAGCATGAAGCGGCTCAAAGAGTCGGCGTTGATGAGCGCGCGGCTGACGAGAAAGGACGTTCGAATCGCGCCCGCATTGTACAAATCCATGGCCGCCAGCGGTTCCGGATGCGCGAGGCCGTGCGCGTTGAGCATCGCGGCGCCGGCGAGCGATCGCGCGGCGCGAGATCCGCGCACTCGCGCGTAGACACCGCGGCTCCACGAGGAGATCTCGACGCGTTTTATGAACGCGGGCCCGGCGCAGGGGACGTCGATGAAACCCGCCCGCGTCCGCGCTTCAGACTTGAGCATCCGAAAATCCGGCGACGCCATCAATTCGTCGGCGCGCTCGACTACCGCGCGCCACTCCGGCGAACGCGCATAGAGGACTACCGTGCGCATGCGCGATCAAGCCTAGCCCCTTCGCGCGCCGATGGCATCGGGGGCGCGCCGGGCAGGCGCGAGCGTGGCAGTCTCTCGCGCCTTTGCCGGCGGCGGCTACCTCTTGGGTTCGACGATTAGCGAGCCGCCAATATGCGCGGCGTGCAGTTGGCAGAAATAGGGATACACGCCCGGCTTGTCGGCGACGAAGGTGATCGTCTTGGGCTCGCCGCGTGTCACGACTTCGGTGATATTGTAGGCCGGAATCGTAAAGCCGTGCTGATTCTCCGCGCCCGGCACCAGATTCTTGAGCGTGAGCTTTACCTTGTCACCCTGATCGACCGCGATGACGCTGGGCAGCCAGATCTTGGCGCCATCCGCTTCGATCGAGACCATCGTGAAACTCCTGGTGCCCGGCTCCTCCATCGCGGGTGCCGGCGCAGCGGCCGCGGAGGGGGCTGCGCCCTGGGCCATCGCGACCCGACTCGCGCCGGGGAGCATGAACGCCGCCACGGCGGCAATTGCGGCCATCGTTTTCAACATTGCCTTGCTCATCGAGGTTCTTCTCCTTGTTCTTGAAGGTTGTGAAAATGTATCACGACAGTGGCGCAACTCAGCCATTGAATCGCTTCGCGAGTTTTGCCCATTGCGCGTCGTCGGTACCCGCGCGGTACGGGATGTAGAACGCAACGCGGTCGAGCAGCCCGTCGTAACGCTCCATCACCTTGTCCGCGATCTCGTCGAAGGTGCCCGCGACCGTATACACGTCGAGCATCTCGTCGGTGATCTCTTTGGCCATCGCGACCCACTCGCCCCTGGCCGCCTTTTCGTTCAGCCGCTGAGCGACGTCGCCCCATCCGTGCATGTCGAGCACGATCTTGTAGGTTCGGGTCGAGGCGTAGAACGAGATCTGCTGGCGGACGGCTTCGCGCGTTTTATCTATTTCGTCCTGGTTGCGGCCGACGATCACGAAGGCCATCGCCTGGATTTCGAAGTCCTTGCGCGAGCGCCCCGCCTTTTTCAGGCCCTTCTCGACGTTCGGCAGCACGAACTCGCGCAGGTACTTTGGCGAGTTGAACGGATGCGCGTGCAAGCCCTCGCACAGTTCGCCGGCGAGCCGGATGATATGTTCGTTCACGCCCGCGATGTGAATCGGCACGTTGGGGTAGTTGTGTTTGGCCGGCGTGAAGAACGGCGTCATTAACGAGAAGTTGTAGTACTTGCCCTGGAACGAAAGCTTGGCGCCGCCCTCGGACCAGCACTTGAAGATCGCGCGCAGCGACAGGAGGTACTCGCGCAGGCGTGGCACCGGCGCTTCCCACTTCGTGCTGTAGCGCCGCTCGATATGCCCCTTGACCTGGGTGCCGAGGCCGAGGATGAAGCGGCCCTCGGACAGTCCGGCGAGGTCCCACGCGGTCGCGGCGGTAATCATCGGGCTGCGCGGAAACGCGATCGCAACCGACGTCCCCATCCTGATTCTCTTGGTATGCTCCGCGATCAGCGCGGCCGGGATGAAGCCGTCGTTGCCGGCCTCGGGAATCCACACAGCGTCGAATCCTGCCGCCTCTGCGGCGCGGGCGGCCGCAGGAACGTCGCGCAAGTTGCGAGTCGAGAGACCGGTGTCGAGCTTCATAATTTTCGCTCCCGCGTAAGTTTTTTCGACGAGCGCGCGAAATGGTAACAAAGCCCGCGGCAAACTGGCAAAGCCGTCGGCAAACAAAAAACGCGCGCGCTCAGCGCCGTGCGGCCGCGCGCCTGCGAACCAGGTTCAGCGCGCGCTCCGGGTAGTCGCTGATTAGTCCGTCCACTCCCAGGTCGAGCAACTCGTCCATCTCGGCTTCCTCGTTCACCGTCCAGACGTGCATTTCGACTCCTACGCGATGCGCGAACTCGACGCTTTCGGGAGTGACGAGTTGCCACGATTCGTAGCTGCGCGGGATTTGGACTGCGTCGCCGGGCGGACGATAGCCGGCGTCGCGGGTGCCCATCGCCTGAATGAACAGGCCCGATTCGAGGTACGAAAAGTTGGTCGGAATATCCGGCGCCAGCTGGCGGACCTCGTCGAGCGGCTCCTGATGCTCGCTGGCGACGAGCACACTCCGGCGCATCCCGGCGCGATCGATCACGTCGAGCATCGGCGCGACCACGCTCGGCGCGATTTGCTTGACCTCGACTATCATCCGCAGTTTTGGAAATGCCGCGAGCACTTCGGCCAGGCGCGGCACACGGATGCCCTTGTCCCTGAACGGAAAATTAGCGCCGTCGAGCGTAAACGTCCGGCCCGCGTCGGCGGCCGCCAGCTCGGCGTATGTCATCTCGCAGATCACGCCAGCGCGCCCGCAAGTGCGCTCCAGGTGGTCGTCGTGGCTGACGACGACTTCGCCATCGCGCGTCATATGAATGTCGAATTCGAGATAATTCAGGCCGAGCCGCGCGGCGGCGCGAAATGATTCGAGCGTGTTTTCCGGGTGCGTACCGGCGGAGCCGCGATGCCCAAAGACTCGCGGCACGGCGGGCTTGAAGAAATCGGTATTGGGATGCTCGCGCATTTCAGATGCGACGGCTCGTCGCGACTTCAGCTCTAACCGGGAAGCCGCGAACTAGCAATGGCGAGGTGGGAGTGGTGCGAAACGGTGCGACGTCCAGATCAAAGTCCGCTGTCGGAGCTGTCGCGAATGCTGGAAATTCTCTGTCCGCGGAAGTGGACTCTCCTGCCCAGGCTGTGGCCGAGCGTCACGTGGTACATATCGGCGAACTTCGAGATGGCGGGCTTGCGGGCCTCGGCCGCGATGAAATTGCTGCCAAGGTCCGGCAGCTCAGCCAGCGCGGACTGGTACTGATCCTTGATGTCGTCGAACAGGGCCTTCATCCGGGGCGACACCTGGTGATTCTCGCCGAGTTTCTCGGTCAGCGGGTTGACCCACGCACCGTTCTTTTCCATCGCGAAGTGCAGATGCGGCCCGGTAGAAAGTCCGGTCGATCCCACGTTTCCGATGACCTGACCGATATGAACGTAACTGCCCTGTCTGATGTCGGGACTAATTTTCGACAGATGGCCGTAGATGCTTACCATCTCATGCTGATGCTGGATGCGGATGCAATTGCCGAGCTCGCCCTGCCATCCCGCGCTGATGACCTGGCCGTCGGCGACGGCTTTGACCGGCTCGCCGTACTTGGCGACCAGATCGACGCCGACATGCGGCCGGTACTCGTGCAGGATCGGATGCCAGCGATGGAAGGTGAACCCCGAGGATATGTACTGGAAGTTGAGCGGGAACCGCAGCGATTGCGGGCCGAGCGCGTGCCCTTGCTCGTCGTATAGATGAGGGCGGCCGTGCTCGTCGCTGAACGAGATGGCAGTCAGCGTGCGGCTTCCGAACCTGATCTGCGCCGCCTGCACGTCGCCGACCAGCGTGTACGAGCCGTCGCGGCTGACCTTCTCCTGGTAAATCAGCTTGACCGCGGACCCCGGCGCGAGCCGGTTGAGATCGTGGCGATCCGAGAACGCATCCTGGAGCGATTCGACGATTGGCTTGGGGACGCCGTTCTCGGCGGCAGCCTGCTGGAAGTTGTCCTTGACCGCGAAGGTCGTCTTGATCGGGCGAATGAAATACTCGATCGGCCTCAGCCCAGCCTTCAGGACGCCGGCGCCGAGGCTCGCGGCGGTCATGGTGGTTTTTTCGTCAAGGTCGTATCTCACGCCGCGCATCTCGCCGGTCTCGGGATCTTTGTAAAGCGTCAGCGGATGGCCGCTGTGAAAATAGCGGTTCGCAATGATGCGCTGAATGTACGACGCCCACTGATGCGCGTCGCTCGCCTCCATCCCGGCTTCGCGGAGGTAGCTCTCGATGGGCGCGGTGCGGTCAAGAGTCGTGCTGATAGTGATCGAGGCAGGAGCGGGATCGACGGCTTCGGGCTGCTCGACGACGTCGGGGGCGTCCTTGCCAGCGTCCAATTCGGAGCTGAGGGTGTCGAGCGGCGAGGAAAAAGTCTGTGGATTTGCCTGGAAGAAAAGAAACAGCGCCGTGCTGGTCGCGATCAGTGCGACGACCAGTCCGGTCAGCGCACGTGGATATCCCAATAACCGTCTCCCCCGAGCCAGCATCGGGAGCGAAATTAGGTCATTCGGCGACCCAACGCAACCCCGGCGCGTCACTTGTTTGCACTCCGGTTACGCTAGCGACACACATTTGAGGCATCCCGGTTACAACAGGAACACACAAACCATCGCACGGGTTGACATAAGTTTAAGGAGCGGGAGCAGGGCCAATTCGTCAAGGACAATTCCGGGCCGCACGGTACCCCTGTTGTTCAGCAGCTTCGCGGCTCGCGAAGACGACCCGATTCTCGGGCGCCATCTTGTCGTAGGTTCCGCATCCGGGCCACGCGTAAATCCTGCTTCGCCGGTTGCCAACGAAAATATTTTGGCCGGCGACGGCGGCGGAATTCGATGAAGGAAGTTGCGCCGGATTCGCGTTCGACGCGCGCGGCACGTCGCTCGGAGCAGCGGGCTGAGGCCAGATACTGTTCAACAGGCTCGCTAGCCTGAATCCCGCTTTTGCGAGCTGATGGCCCGCGAGCGCGTCGGCGCTGTCCAGGTAAGAAGAGTCCAGCTCGACGGGGCTTCCATGAGGATTGACGCAGAGATTGGCTGTCGGTTGGCAGGGTTCGACCGGGATTTGGAGCGCGGCGTAGATATCGGAACGCGCAATCTGATTTGATTCCCACGCGATATCGTCAGCGGCAATCCATGAATCGGTCTCTTTCTCAGCCGCGTAGGTTCGTTCCAGCCTGCGCGCGGTCGTCTCGGGATGTCCGGAATCGATGCTGTATTCGAGCCGCCGTACGATGGTCGTGTCCCAGACAGCATGAAGATCCTTCGCTCGAATATTCGAACTGACCGTAACGCAATTGCCGCCACGATCCTCGTCATTCGCGGCGTGAAGCGGTTGATGGAGGTCGCCGACAAAGTGAATCAGGAACGCCAAGTCTCCGGCCGCACCCCAGCGGTCGTACTTCGCTTCTTTGAGGCGCTTCGAGTATTCGTCGATTTTTCCGGTGACGCAGTCGCCGCCGGGGCATCGCGCCCGAACGTCCGCCCGCCGGTCTTGCAGACAGATGTCGATGAAATGCCAGGGCGCCGTCGAAGCATCTTCATCGCGGAACTCGGTGTCGGGACGGATCGAAGCCGCTTCCATCGCTGTTGCGATTGATCTTTTATCCGCGGGCACGCCCAGGATGGCTGCCACGTGACTCGCAGCGGTGGGAGTTAGGTTGTCCGCCGCGATGAACGCGACAATCTCGTGCCCGTCATTTCCCCAAGCCCACGCAGATACGGGGCAGAGCAGGACTGCCAATGCGAGATTCGCAATCCAAACCGCCGGCGAAGATGATCGCCGCGATGCTACGCTGTCAAGCGGCATGTGCCGCGCGTGGCTGGCGCAGATCGATGGTCACCTGAATCTCGTCATACGGCACAGTCGGCTTCTGCGCTCTTCCCTTGCCACTCTTGGAGCCCAACTTTACCAGTCCCAGCCGTTCCAGCAGTGCGGTGTCGCTGCTCACGTTCTTGTAATCGCGGCCGACCCATCTGGCTAGTTCGTTGACCGACGCAGGCCGATGGCGCGCAATCGCCAGCAACAGTTCGAGCCGTTTCCCGGTCAGAATCTGCCGAAGCTCCTCGACGGTTTCGAAATAGAGGCCCGCCTCCTGCGACGCGCGGTCGCCGCGAGCGACTCGCCGGATCGCTTCACGAAGCGCTTTGGACCGTTCAGCGCTCGCGCGGATGCCGATGTATAAGCGCCGTGCGCTCATAACTTACCCTCCAAAATCAGATTCACGTCATGCAAGAAATCGTCGAGCGATGCGTCCTCGTTGACGAACTTGTACCTGGTCTCCTTGCCGCGCAAGTGTCGGTGATGCGACTTGCCCCGATGCACATCGTAGAGCAAAACCACGTCGCCGCTCTGAAGATCCACGAGGCAAAGGAAACCCCGTTTTCCTTCGCCCAGCTCGCGAGTAAACGCGAAACTTGAGATTCGAACTTCCTGAAGATAACGCCCGCCTCCGATTAGGTCTCGCGCCTCAAGAATGACCGGCGGCATAACACTATTATGGCATTGGACACCATAAAAGAAAAGGAGGCCGTTCGATCAAGGTGTCGTGCCCTCGCTCGGAGCGGTTGCCGCGAGATCCACGTCGGGGTCCAGCCTTGGTCCATGACATCGGGCGCGGCCAGACATCCCGAGATACAATTAGTACAGATAGAAGATCGGCCAGAGGACGTATGAATAGCGATTATCAACTTAGGCAACGCGACTGAGCGGGGGTCTGGATGGCAATTGCGGCGCTTGATCTTGGGAGCCGGCGAATCGGCGTTGCCGTGTCCGATGCTGCCGGGATGGGGGCGTATCCGCTGGGTATTGTCGAGCGGCGCGCGCTCAAAAAGGACATCAAGGCGATCGCCGCGATGCTGGGCGACCGCCGCGTGGGCGTCTTCGTCGTCGGCTTGCCGCTCAACATGGATGGCAGTGAGGGCCCGGCCGCGCTCTCCGCGCGGAAATTCGCCGCGCACCTGGCGCTCGAGCTGCGCGTCACGGTCGAGACGTTCGACGAGCGGCTGACCAGCGTCGAAGCGCTGGATCGTCTCCGCGACACGCCGGTTCGGAAGGGTGCACGCAAGAGAGCCATCGACGCGCTGGCCGCGGTCGTAATCCTTGAAGGCTGGATGCAAGCAAACCCCGATAAAATCCCGCGCGGCGCCGGCGGCTGATGAAAAATTGCGGCGCGAAATATATCCTCGGATCAGATGAAGCTTGCGGCCGCAATTCTGATAATCGCGATCGTCGTCGGCGCATCGTACGCCGGGTTCTCGTACTACTGGCTGAGTCCTACTGAGAAATTTGCGCCGCCGCGCGAGCTCACGATCGAAAAGGGCGAATCATTTCGCCAAATAGCACAGGCGCTCGCGGATTGCGGGGTGGTTCGAAGCGCGCTCGTGACCCGCCTGTACGGCCAGATGAGCCAGACCGCCCGCCAAATCAAGCCGGGCGACTACGCGTTCAACGGCGATGAGCGGATTCCCGACGTGATGCGCCACCTGGTCAGAGGCGATTTCATCGTCGTGATGGTCACGATTCCCGAAGGCTTGACGGTCCATCAGATTGCGGAGCGGGTGGCGGAGACGGGCCTGGTCTGCGAGGACGAATTCGAGCACGCCGCGCGCGACGGCGCGATCGTGCGCGCGCTCGGTCTGATGCCGCTCGGCGCGGAAGGCTACCTGTTTCCCGCGACCTACAGATTCTCGCCGCACGCCAAGACCAACGACGTGCTGGCGGCGATGCTCGCGCGCTTCTACCAGGTGCTGACGCCGGAGGTGGAGGAGCGCATGTTCGAGGTCGGGCTGGACCCGCGGCGGCTGGTCACGATGGCCTCGATCGTCGAGAAGGAAGCCAAGGCGCCCGGCGAGCGTCCGCTCATCGCAGGGGTCTTCTACAATCGGCTGCGCCTGAAGATGCCGCTGCAATCCGACCCGACGGCCGAGTACGAGATCGACGGCGCCAAGCAGTCGGCGGCAAGCGCGGTGCACACAGCGTCGGCCTTCAACACGTATGACTTCACCGGCTTGCCGCCGGGGCCGATCGCCAATCCCGGGCTGAAATCGATCGAAGCCGCGCTGTATCCGACACCGACCGATTTTCTCTATTTTGTCGCGCGCGAAGGCGGCACTCACGTATTTTCGAAATCATTCGACGAGCATCGGCGCGCGATCGCGCTTGAGCGGAAACTGCCGGCAGGCAAACCAGCGGCAACCCCGGCAAGATAAGGCAGTTCGGGCCGCCGATTGGACGGTCGCATCTGCGTCGAGTACGCTATAATTTCATCCTGTGGACAATCCGGTCGAGACAATCGGGATCGCCAGCGCACGAATCGCGTGGCTGGCCGCAATCCGCGTGATGCTGTGCGCGGTTGCGCCGGCGCTGACCGCGATCGGATTGGGATTGTTCCTCGAGCCGATCGGCGACGTGACCTGGACGCAACTGGGCTACTCGATGGCGACCGATCGCGCCTCCGCGCTCAGCCTGGCGTTGATCGGCGCAGGCATCGTGGTGCTGCTCGCCGGATTGGTGATGGCATTTCGCGCTTATCGCCGCGCCAACAACTTTGTTGCGGCCGCGGCCGAGCTCGACGACCTGCTGAACTGCGAGCAGGAAATCGTGACGTTCGCGACGCTCGCCGATCCGTCGGCGCCGGAGAGCAGTCGTGCGCGCCGCACGCCGCTGTTCCCGGTGCTGTGGCGGCGCGCAATCGCGGTGTTCGTCGGTCTCGACGTTCGCCGCGAATTCAGACTCGAAGTCGGCGAGCCGCTCAAGCGCTCCTCGATTTTTGCCGGGGTGGTCGCGATCGCGATGGTGCTTGCAACATTGGGATTGGTGCGCGCACCGACGCCCGAGAATGCCGAGGCCGCCAAGCTGCGCGCGATGGCCGAAGAGATCGCGAGAACATCGACGAGTTCCGATGATACAGCGCTCGCGGACACGATCCGGCAGGCAGCCGACGCACTGGAAAATTCCAAGCTGCCGCCCGAAGAGAAAAAGAAGCGCATCGAAGAAGCGATGCGGCAGGCGGACAAGGCCGCTCAAAAGCGCAACAACAGCCCGTCGGGAAAGAGTCAAGGCACCGGCAAATCGAACGCACAAAACGGAAAGGGCGACGGCAAGAGCCAGGGCAACTCCGCGAGCGGGGGCAGCGGCCAGGGCAAGAGCGGGACGGGAGCCGGCCAGAACATTGGCGGCAAAAACGCGGGCCCGGGCAAAAGCAACGGCGGCAACAATTCGGGCAAGAACGAAGGCGGAAAGGAGTCGGCGAAAAACGATAAGAACGATCAGAACAAGGGCAACCAGTCGAACGTCGAGCTACAGAACGAACTCGCCAAAGCCGAAGCGCAGGTCGAGACCGCCAATGCAAAAAATCCCGGCCCCGACAACAAGCCCGGCGACGACAAGAATCAAGCCGGCGCCAACAAGCCCGGCGATAAGCCCGATCAAAAGAGCGGCGACCAGGCCGATCCTAACCGCCCCGGCAACATCGCGAAGCCGGGCGTCAACGCTGATCGCAATATTCCAGCCGCCGGCGGAAATCCCAAAAATAACCGCGATATGGGCTCGAATCTCGGCGATACGCATCTCGGCGAG
Organism: Binataceae bacterium (SeqCode); assembly: GCA_963789715.1. Classification (GTDB taxonomy): domain Bacteria; phylum Desulfobacterota; class Binatia; order Binatales; family Binataceae; genus Binatus. The sequence goes on from CAWBLQ010000006.1 coordinate 526,437, forward strand.
ATGCCGACGTCAACCAATGCGCAGCGCTTCCTGAAGCCCGGCGAGAAGGGCGCTGCGGTCGACATCAAGGATGCGCGCTACGTGATGTTCCGGCTGCCGGGTGCGCCCTCTTCCGGCAGCGGCGGGAAAACGGTACTTGACACCGATCGGCCCACGGCGACGACGGCCTACGTCAATGCGCCGCTGGCGCCGAGCAGCGACGACGCGCCGCCGGACGAACGGCAACTGGTGCCGCCGCGCTATCGCGACATGATTCACTAGCTTCAGGACAAGGAAGGACAACGGATGGGAGCGGCTCCTCAACAAGCTTCGCCGGACCAGCGGGTCGCGGATTTTCGCAAGATTTTCTCGCGCGCCGAGAGCGAAGTCGCGCGCGTAATCGTCGGCCATCGCGAGGTCGTCCGAAAGATGCTGACCGCGCTCTTTTGCGGCGGCCATATTCTGATCGAAGGCGTGCCCGGACTGGGCAAGACGCTGATGGTCAAGGCGGCCAGCGAGACGCTCGGACTCAGCTTCAAGCGAATCCAGTTCACGCCGGACTTGATGCCCTCGGACATCATTGGCACGCAGGTGCTGACCGAGGCCGACGGCCATCGCGAGTTCCAATTCAAGCATGGTCCGATCTTCGCTCACATGGTGTTGGGCGACGAGATCAATCGCGCGACGCCGAAGACGCAATCGGCCGTGCTCGAGGCGATGGAAGAGCACCAAGTCACGGTCTTCGGCACCACCTATGTGCTCGATCCGCCGTATATCGTCCTTGCCACCCAAAATCCCATCGAGCTCGAAGGAACCTATCCGCTGCCGGAAGCGCAGATGGACCGGTTCATCTTCAAAGTCGTGATCGGATCGCCCAAGCCCGACGAGCTGCGCGAAATCCTGAACCGCACCACCGGCACGGCGCAGAATCGCATTCAGCCGCTGTTCGAACCTTCGCAGGCGCCGCGGGCGATCGAAGATCTTAAGGCTCTGGTGCGCGAAGTGATGGTGGCCGAGCCGCTCGAGCGCTACATCATCGGCGTGATCGGCGGATGCACTCCCGGCGGTCCGGGCGCCATCCCCGAGGTCTCGCAATATTTGCGCTTCGGCCCGAGTCCGCGCGGCGCGCAGGCGTTGATTCTGTGCGCCAAGGTTAACGCGTTGCTCGCCGGCCGCGTCAGCGTCAGCTACGAGGACATCGACGACGCGATCGTGCCGTGCCTGCGCCATCGCTTGCTGCTCAACTTCCAGGCCGAAGCCGAGAGTGTTTCTTCCGAATCGATCCTCGAGCAGGTGATTAAGCGGCTCAAGAAGCCGCGCACGTAGCCGATGTTCGGACTGCCGGATGAGTTTACGCCGGGTTTTCTTGCCCGGCTCGAAAAGCTCAGGATAAGAACCCGCCAGCGCTATGCCGGGTTGGGCCGGGGAATGCACCTGTCGCCTAAGCGCGGCTCGTCGCTCGAGTTCAACGATTTTCGCCATTACTCGCCGGGCGACGACTTCCGCTACATCGACTGGGGACTTTACGGGCGCAGCGACAAACTCTACATCAAGCTTTTCCAGGAAGAGGAAGACCTGCTCACGTACATCTTCGTCGATGCGAGCGCGTCGATGGGGTATCCGGCGGGCGATCGCAAGTTCGAATCCGCGATCCTGACCGCGCTCGCACTCGCCTACGTTGCGCTCGCCAGCGGCGATCGCGTGATGCTGCGCGTGCTCGGCGGCAAGGGTGGGAAGGTCGATCCGTCGTTCGTCAACGGGCGCCATCGGATCGTCGAGCTGGCGCGGCGCCTTGCCGATCTCAAGCCGGGCGGGCAGTTCGACTTCGCGACCTCGCTGGCGACCGAGCTGCTCGCGATTCGGCGCGCCGGCAAAGTGTTTATCGTTTCCGACTTCCTGATGCTGCTCAACTCGGTGACGCGCGGGCTGGGGATGTTCACCGCGGCCTCGATGGACCTGACGGCGGTGCAGATTCTCGGCGAGCGCGAGCTGAACGGCCAGGGCCTAGACGGCGACGTCGAGGTGGTCGATTCGGAATCGGGCGAGCGGCTGCGCGTATCGATCGGCGATCGTGAACGCACGCAGTATCGCGAGACGATGCTGCGCCTCACACGCGAGATAAAATCGTTCTGCCTCAAGCGCGGACTGCATTACGCGTTGTACACGACCGACCAGGACTTTCAGCAATTCTTCGTCCGCGCGGTGCGCGACCTGGGCCTGGCGCACTGAGGAGTTATCCGATGGGACTCCTTAATCCGGGCGCGCTGGTTTTTTTCGCCCTTATCCCCGCGCTGGTGCTTGCGTACCTGGCCAGGGAGCGGCCGTCGCGCGTGACGGTTTCGAGCGTGCTGGCGTTCCGCGCGCTGCGCGGTTTTCGGCGCGAGCGTTTCGGTGGATGGCCGCGGCTGGACTGGATGTTCTTCGCCGAGGTTTTAATCCTGAGTCTCGCTGTGCTCGCGCTGGCCGGTCCGTTCACCTGGAAGAGAACCACTCCGCTCGCGGTGGTGATCGACAATTCCGCCGCGATGCAGGCGCTGACGCCTGCAGGCAAAAGCCGTTTCGAGGTCGCGCGCGAAAAGCTGGACGCCGCCTTGTCGGTCGAAGATGGCGGCGGGGAAATCTCGGTTTACGTAACCGCGCCGCAGCCGCGGCGGGTCGCGCCGCCGTTCACTACACTGACCGAAGCGCGCCTGGCGCTTTCGCGAATCAAGCCGACCGACGCGCCCAACGATCAAACGACGCTCGAGAACTTTCTCGGCAACCTCGCCTCGGAAGCGCGCGTCGCGAAGGTGATTTTCGCCGGCGCCAGCGCGCTCGCCGCGCCGGTGCCGGCACGAATCCATCCGATTGCGGTGGGCGACGCGGTCGCGAACGCGGCGATCGGATCGTTCTCCCTGCGGCGTGAAGTGCTTGGCGCGGAAGCCCTTCACGCAAGTCTGACGATCGCCAACTTCAGCCCGGAAACCCGCACGCTCGAAATTGTCGTGGCGGGCGACGGCAAGGAAGTCGCTCGCGCCAGGGAAGCGCTCGGTGCGCGCGAGACCGCCGCGCTTGAGTTCCCGGCGATCCCGCCCGCGCGGATCTACGAGGCAAAGCTCGCGCCCGACGACGCGCTCGCGCTCGACAACGTCGCCTATGCGACGGCCGGCTCCGTAAAGAACGTGTCGATTCTCTTCATCAGTCCGACGCCCGCCGACGCCGCCGGACTGAATTCGATTCCCGGCGTCGAGGTCACCGCACGCATACCCGACTCGTACTCGCCCGATGAACTTGGCAGCTACGATCTCGCCATTTTTGAATACGCCACACCCAAGGAAATCCCCGGCGTGAACACGATGCTGGTGATGCCGCCGCCGAACGATCCGGTTTTCGGATTGACGGTGACGCCGACCGCGAAAGTGCAGATTGCCGGATGGCGCACGACCGACACGCTGACCGATTCCGTGAATTTCCGGCTGCTCAGTCTGCGCGGCGGCGAGTACTTCGGGACTCATCCGTGGATGAGCCAGGTGGTCGGCGGTGACGGCGGCGCGCTGGTGCTGAAGGGCGAGCGCGGGGGGCATCGTTTCGTCGCGACCGGCTTTAATCCGTTTCCCTATCTCGGTAAACACAACCTGCCGATGTCGGTGCTGACGCTCAATGCGATCAGCTACCTTGCGGGACTGGGCGGGAGCAGCGGCGGCTACCGGACGGGGCAGCCGTGGCTGGTGCCGGCGGGCGTCGTGCGCGTGATACTCCCGTCGGGCAGAAAGAAGGCGGCTCATCCCGGCACGCTTTTCACCGACGTTTCGGAGCAGGGCGTCTATGAGCTCGTCAATGCCGGCGGCACGGAGACGCCGCGCGCCGTGAATCTTGCCGACTTGACCGAATCGGATCTCTCCAGCTCGCCGCTGCTGAAGGTCGAAGCCGCAAATTCGGGTTCCGCGGTCGAACCGGTGCTGGAAAAAGCCTCGCTCAGCGACTACCTGCTCGCGGCGATCATCGCGCTGGCCGCCCTTGAAGCCCTTATCGTCTATCGACGCCGCCGAGTGGCAGAGGCGGCGTCATGATTCCCGCAGGTCTTCCGCACGATCTGACCTTCGCGCATCGCGACGCGCTCTACCTGCTCGCGGTTCCCGCGGTCGTCCTGGTCTGGGCTCTTATCAACGCGCGCGAAGTTCGCCGAGTGTTTGCGCCGCTGATGCGCGCGATAGTGCTCACGCTGTTCGTTGTCGCGCTGGCTAATCCGCAACAGGTGATGCATTCCGAGGGCGCGGCGCGGCCCGCGATCGTCGACGCGAGCGCCAGCATCACGCCGGCGATGCGCGCGTGGACGCTCAAGCTGCTGCGCGACGACCTCGGGCTGCGCGCGGGAGATCCCGCGTATATGTTCGCGACCAAAGCGGCCCCGCAATCGATCGGCGGCGTCGAGTCGGCATTCGCCAACGGGAGCGGATGCGCCGAATGCGGGCCGGGCGCGACCAATCTTGAAGCCGCGCTCTACCGAATCGCCGCGGATCCCGACGCGCACGGCGGCCCGGCCGTGATGGTAACCGACGGATGGCAGAACCGCGGCGACGCCGAGCGCGCGGTAAGCGCGATTGTCAACGCCGAGATACGGCTCGACATCTTCACGCCGCCCGGCGCCCGATCGATTCCCAACGTCGCGACGACGGCGCTCTCGCTGCCGCCCGCACTGGAGAAAGCCGCGCCGTTCGCGCTCGGCGTCACGCTGGAAAATCTCAACGACGCGCCGGTGACAGGAACGATCGCGATCGAGCGCGACGGCGCGCTGATCGATCAGCGCAAAGTGACGCTGGCGCGCGGATCGCAGCGCTTCGACTTCCCGGTCCGCACCGAGACCGTGGGCCTGGCTTCGTACTCCGCCACCTACCAGCCCGACAACCCCGCGTTCGACGCGTACCTCGAAGACGACTCGCTCAAAGGATGGGTGGGAGTGGGCGCGCGCCGCAAAGTCCTGATTCTCACCGGCACCGCCAGAGACGCGAATTATCTCGGCACCGTCGTCAACCGGATGGGGCTCGAGCCGACCGTCGTGCCGGTCACCGGCGGGACGTGGGACGGCCCGGTCGCGGGTTACGACGCGGTGCTGATCAACAACGTGCCGAGCGAACGGATCGCGCCGGCCGCCCAGAACGCGATTGCGGCGTACGTGAGCCGCGGCGGTTCGCTCGCGATGGTCGGCGGCGATTCGAGCTTCGGCCTGGGCGGTTACGCGGACAGTCCGCTCGCAGCGGTGATGCCGGTGACGATGAAGCCGCCGCAGCACAAGGAAAAAAAACGCGCACTGGTTCTGATTATCGACAAGTCGGGCTCGATGGGCCGCAAAGACAAACTCACCTACGCCAAAGCCGCCGCCGAGACCGTCACCCGCAGCCTCAAGGACAACGACCTGATCGGCGTCATCGGATTCGACTCGCAACCCTTCGTCGTCATCCCGCTGCAGTCGGTCGGGCAGAGCCGGCCCTACTTCGATCAGATGATCGAGCGGCTCTCCGCACACGGCCAGACTTTCCTGATTCCCGCGCTGCGCGAGGCCGAACGCACGCTCGGCGCCAGCGGCACGCAGGTCAAGCACGTCGTGATCCTGACCGACGGCGAGACGGGTGGCACCGCCGAGATGTACTACGACCTCGTTTCGCGGATGCATCATGACGGCGACACGACCATCTCGACGATCGCGGTCGGCCAGGACGCCAATGTCGATTTGCTGCAGGCGATCGCGAAGTACGGCGGCGGCTCCTATTATCAGACCGACAGCCCGACCAATCTGCCCCAGCTTTTCGTCGAAGATTTTCGCGCGCACGGCGGCGAGGTCACGATGGTCGAAAAAGAATTCACGCCGCGCACCGAAAGCCCTGACGCGATTCTGAAAGACCTCGCGGCGCGCCAGATGCCGCCGCTACTCGGCTACGTCTCGACCGAGATCAAGCCGCGCGCCACCATGGACATGTACGTCGATCGCAGCGGAACCCGCGAACCCGTCATCGCGAGCTGGAGATACGGCGCGGGCAAGGTGATGGCGGTGACGACGGACGCGAGCGGGCGATGGTCCGGGACGTGGGTCACCGCCAACGTCTTTCAGCCGCTTTGGGATAGACTGCTCGCCTGGATGACGCCGGAGATACCCGCCGAACCGAAGATCGACGTCGCGCTCGGCTACAACGCGGGGCGGATCAACATCAAGCTAACCGACTACAGCGCCGAGCCCGGCAACGCGGCCCGGCTCGTTACAGTGCTCGTGACGCGACCCGACGGGACCAGGACGGAAACCGCGCTGACTGAAGAAGTCGTGGGCGAGTTGTCGGGACCGATCGACGCGCCGGCGCCCGGCAATTACTACTTCGAGGTGCGCTCGCCGGCCGGCAAGGACAAGAAATTCCCGCCGCTTGCGTTCACCGTCAGCCCGTCGGTCAACGCCGAGCTGCCGCGTCCCGAGCCCAACTACGGCCTGCTCGAGCATCTCGCATCCGCGACTGGCGGGCGTCTCAATCCTTCGCCGGCGGAGGTCTCGACCGAGCGCGCCACGCTCGAGCGCCGCGTCTCGATGAATCCGTACCTGCTCGTCACCGCGATGATTCTGCTCATAGCCGAGGCGCTGGTTCGCCGCCTGACCGCATGAGCATCGCTGACTTCCGATGAAGGACGACCCGGTTCACGCCAACCATCGTGTGCAGCGCGATTATCCCGCCAAGGTGAAGTTCTGTCCGCTGTGCGGCGCCGCGATGGCGACGCGCATGCTTATCCCCGAAAACGCCCGGCGCAAAGTCTGCACGCGATGCGGCTTCGTGCTGTTCCCGGGGCCCAAGCTGGTCGCGGGATGCTTCGTCGTCGACGCCGGACGCGTGCTGTTGATTCGCCGCGGTATCGAGCCCGCAGTCGGGAGGTGGACGTTCCCGGGCGGCTACGTCGATTTCGGCGAGAACGCCGCCGACGCCGCGGTTCGCGAGACGCGCGAGGAAGTTGGGATGCGCGTGGCGCTCGGCCCGATCCTCGGCGTGTTCAACGACTCCGCGATGACCGTCGTCGTCTATCTCGCCGCACCAGGCATCGACGCGCCGTCGCTGTCCGTCGAGGCAACCGAGGTCCGCTACTTCGCGCCTGACGACGTTCCATGGCACGACCTAGCCTTCCCGACCACGATCGACGCGCTGACTGCCTGGGTCGCCTCGATTCGAGCAGCTCGCTGACGATTTTCGTTTAATTCGGCTCAGAATTTCGTCGATGACGGCCACTTGTCGACTTTGATTCCATTAGCACTTCTGACGCAATTATGCTAAAAAATTCATCCAAGTACCCCGGCACCTGCGGCCATTCCAAAGTCAGGAAGGTGGCTTTTATGGAACGGGTTGAAGTAGTTTGCGGCAATGTTTTCGTCATCCGGACGCGCCAATTGAGTCCCGACTGGTGGTGCTGCGATCTTTACGAGCGAGTCGAAACCGACGCGGGCGTCGAGACGTTTCTGCTCGAGGATTTCGGCCAATCGGAAATCGAAGCAATCGGCATGGCGCTGAGCGACGCGCACGAGCCAAACCACGTCCAGCATCATCATCACTGATTGACGGCGCGCTGAACCTCAAACCTTGCCCGCTTGCGGCCTGATAGCCTGCCGCTCGTAATCCGCTGTCACCGCATCGATTGAATCCGCCTGCTCGGGCGACTTGTCGTCGCGGACGCGCACGATTCGCGCAAACCGCAGCGCCATGCCGGCGTCGTAATTCGGGCTGCGCTGGATATCATTGTACGCAACCTCGACGACCACCGCGGGGCGAACGGTCACCACGCCGTGCGACTCGGCAGTCTTGAGCGCCAGCAGCCGTTCGGTCATCGCGCGGAATTGCTCGTCGCTGAGACCCTTGAAGGTCTTGCCGAGCATCGCGAAGCCGCCATGGTCCGGGTCGCGCGCCGCCAGATGGTAGTTGGACAGCCAGCCGTGGCGGCGGCCGTAACCCCACTCGGCGGCGACGATCACCAGGTCCAGCGTGCGCGTGTGCTTTATCTTGAGCCATCCGCGCCCGCGCGCGCCCGGCGTGTACGCGCTCGCGAGCGACTTCGCCATCACGCCTTCGTAGCCGGCGGCGATCGCGTCGGCGTAGAACTTCTCGGCGCCGGCGAGGTCCGGCCTGATTACCCGTTCAACCGGTTCCAGCCCGGCCGACGACTTGAGTTCCTCGAGCATGGAGATTCGGTCCGCCCACGGACGATCGATCGTCAGCGCGCCGTCGAGCGCGAGCACGTCGAACACATACAGCTTCAACGGCTGCTCGACGCGGGCCTTGGCGACGTCGCGCGTGCGTCCAAACCGCCGCATGAGATCCTGAAACGCGGCCGGCCGCCCGGACGCGTCGACGCCGATCACTTCACCGTCGAGGATCGCGTGGCGCGCGCCGATTCGATTCACAACCTCGACCACGTCGGGAATACTTTCGGTGATCTCGTTCAGCCTGCGCGAGAAGATTCGCACGGCGCCGTCCGCCGCGCGATGAATCTGCACGCGCGCGCCGTCGAACTTGTGCTCGAAGGAAAGCTCGGGGCCAAGCACCGCTAACGCTTCCGCGACATCCGCGGCCGGAAACGCGAGCATCGGCTTAAGCGGCTTGACGGGGCGCGCGCCGTGCGCGTCCACCGAAGCTTCGCTCGCGACGGGCTGATCCGCGCCGGGCGAGCGGATGACTCGCACGACCCGGCCGAGGTCGGCCTCCAGCATGTGAATCCGGCGGACTTCGCTGACCGGCCGCGCGCCCATCCGGGCAATTGCCTCGACCATCAGCCCTTCGCTCACGCCGTGGCGCATCTCACCGATCAGGATCTTCGCGATGTACCGGGCTTCGAACGCCGACGCGCGCGTGAACAGTTCGCGCAGCGCGTCGAGCTTGCGGTTGCGTGCGTGACGGCCCTCGATTGCGGCGATCGCGGCGAACTTTTCGTTGAGCTCGCGAATCGTGAGCGTGGGTTCGGGGTCGGCGGGGCGGAGCTTGAGCGTCATCTCGACGGCCTCGCCGAAATCCTCGGCGGCGGCGAAGATGTCCTCGCCTTGGTCGGCGCCGTCGGTCATCTCGGCGACGATTTTCCAGATTGCGCGCCCGCTAATCTGGAGGCGCTTCTCCTCGCCCTGCTCGACCGCGCGGCCGACCATGAATCGCGCGGCCACTTCGGCTTCGTCGAGGTCGAGCGAGGCCAGGAACGTGCCCACCGTCTCGGCCATCTGCAGCCGGCTCTGAGTCTGGCTGAGCGACTGGCAAACGATCGCGAAGTCGTAAAACGAGGGCACGTACGAGATTAAGGCCGCCTGCGACGCAACGCGCAAGCGCTGCGAGGACGGCAGCCATCGGGTGTGACCTTATCAAGGAGGCGCCGCCTGGACTACGTTTCAGCGGTAAAGTGCGCGAGCGACGTAGACAACCGCAAGAGCCAATGCCAAAAAGATACCCACTGAATGCGTCACTGGAATCTGGAATAAAGGACGACAGGTCCAATGGACATCACGATCGATAGATACCGCTACGAAGAGATCTACCCGTCATTCAAGGCAGCCACCGACGAAAAGGAGAAGACCGCCCGCATCAACGGAGAGTTTCTGAATAATCTCGCCGACGCGCGCATCGTGCTGACAGGAAGCGAGCCCATCGCGATAGCCGATATCGGATGCGGCCCGTGCGACACCCTGGTGAAATATCTGGCCGGGGTGAAGTTCGAAGGGGGCTTCAGGATTCGCGCAACTGACTACAGCGCAGCATACGCAGACGAACGAACTGGCGAGGCGCTCGCGACTCTCGCGGCCGCGCAGTCAGCGGGCACGCTCAAGCTGGTCGATTTTTCGGCGCATGCCGGCGACGCATTCGCCGGACATTTGCTCGAATTGCTGGGATCGCAGAATTCATCGGCGCGACCCCGCGAGTTTCGAATCGTCTATGCCTCGCATGTTCTTTATCACTGCGAAACCCCGGGCAGTACAGAGCGCCTGATCGACGACGTGACGCAAAACCTCCTTGCCGAAGACGGCATTTGCATCCTCTTTCATCTCAGCAAGGTCCCGCTGAGTTTCCAGGACTTTCGCGCGCGTTACGGCAGCAACTCTGCCGAAGCGGCGCACAGCAACACTCCCGCGGTCGCGATCGACGATCCTCCGGCAAAGGTGACTGAGGTCTGCGCCGCGCGCGGCATTCCATGCCTCGGCATGAGCTTCACCGCCGATCTCAGGTTCGCAATACCAGATGAGAAGATTTGGAGTTTCTTTCGAGATCCTCAGAGGTACGGGCAACTCTGTACGCTTCATCCCGAAGCAGCCGAAGATCTGAAACGCCTTATGTTCGTGACGCAGCGGGCACCGAATGAGTTCGCTGCAGATCGTTCGCCCACGGGACTTTCTACATATCTCGACGAGATCGGCAATGTCCTGAAAGGCAATGCCGGAATTCTGAAACTGGCCGAGACGATGCAGGTGATCTATCGGCCTGGGACTCGAGCCGACTTCGGCAAACTAATCAGCACGGCGCTCTCAGCTACGCGGCCATTGGGTGCGATTTTACGAACGGCAGAAACACCTTGAGGAATGCGTCACGGCCCTCAGCCATGAACGCGTGTCCCACGCCGCGAATGATGTGCAACTTCGCGCCGGGGATCTGCGCCGCGATTATCTCGGAGTTCTTCGCCGGGATCAGCACGTCCTCGGCGCCGGTCACCACCAGCGTCGGCGCCTTGATTTGTGGCAGGCGGTCGAAGGTCTTCAGCGTGTAGGTCCCTTCGAGCTGGCGCTGGAACGCAAACAGCGGCGTCGGATGCTCGAGCAGGCGCGCAATCCGGGACTCGAGCAGCGCCCGGTTCTCCGCGATGTATTTTGCCGTATACCCCAGCGGCCATCCGCGCCGAATTACTTCCTCGGGTGAGACGCCCACGCGCGGCGCGGTCAGAATCTTCAGCGATTCGGGGGGCGGCGGCACCGAGTGCGTGCCACCCGCAGTCGTGCATCCGAGCGTGAGCGTCGCCGTTCGCTTGGGATGCCTTAGCGCGAATTCCTGCGCGATCATCCCGCCCATCGAGACGCCAAAGATGTGCGCACGCGGAACCTCGAGCTTGTCGAGCAACCCCGCCGCGTCATCGGCAAACATCTCGATCGAATACGGCGCGTCGGGCTTGTCGCTCTGCCCGGTGCCGCGATTGTCGAATGTGATCGTGCGAAAGGCGCGCGCGAGTTCGGTTATCAGCTCGGGATCCCACTGCGCGGAACTCGCGCCGAGCCCCATTATCAGCAGGAGTGGATCGCCTTTCCCGGCCACGTCGTAATTGAGGATCACCTCGCCGACTTGTGTTTTTGGCATTTTGATTTCCTTGCGGCCGCGCCCAGCGGGCCACTCACTTTACTTGTTAGTACAGAATCCCTGTTTTTGCATGTACTCGACGGAGTTTCCGGTCAGCGGCGATTCCGGGTTCGCGTCGGCTCGATAGATCGAAGTGTGCGGCGGATCGTAATAGCACATCAGCTTGATAGTCTGGCCGAGGGGAATCTGAAATTCGACTGAGTCGGGCATGTTGGGCGGCCCGTATGAACTCGACATCGGTGACGGCTGCGTCGACGCCGCCGGCGCCACCGCCGCCGAGCCTCCCGTGGCCTGGCACATCTTGATCGCGTCTATCTGGCAACTGCCGGCCGCGGCCGGCGATTGCTGCATGTTCGCCATATCCATTGCCGGCGGCTGCGCCTGCTTGCTCGAGCACGACGCGGCGCAAATCCCGATCGCCACGAGGAGAGCCAGCCTCCCGGTTCCGGCCAGTCTCGACCTGTAAGGCCTGCTCATCGTCGGGAGTCTCTCACCGGATTCAGGCTGCCGTCGAGGCAACCGCCGCGAGATCGCGGCCCGCGCAAACCTCGCGTTCAACCTTGCGACATCGGAGGATCAGCTCGCTGCGCGCGATGTAGGCAACCTCCTCAATTGCGATTCCGTGGCGGGCCAGAATTTCGCGAAGCTGGTCCAGCGTGTAATGCGTGATGTGCTCGACCATGTATCCGCTGGGCATCAGGAAGCCGTAAATCGGTTCGATAATCCGCCATCCAATCGTCGCGTAGTCGGGCGTGCCGATGACCAGCGTGCCGCCGGTGCGGAGCACCCGGCACATCTCGCTGAAGATCGAATCGTCGTACGGAATATGTTCGATAACCTGCGAACTGATCACGCAGTCGAACGAACCGTCCTTGAACGGCAGCGCAAAGGCGGAGGCGTTGACCAGCGGAATTTCGTAGCGGCGCAGATAGCGGAGCTTGGCGTAGTTGCTGTCCATGCCGATCGCGTTGTTGAGGCTTTGCACAATCAGGCTCGAGCCGCATCCCGCGTCGAGCACGCGGCCCGCGCCGCGCGCCCATAGCACGGTGATGCGGTGGCGGCGGCGCTGCCAGTAGCGCTGCGGGGGAATCAGGCTGTAGAAGGCGCGTTCGTCGTAGTCGGCGGAGGCAAGCGAGTTGCGGATTTTCCACAGCGGCAGCGAAGAACGCAGTATCTTCCATCCGAAGCTGACCACCTTCGCGTGCGAGCGGCCCGCGCCGCGCGGAAAATAGGTGAACGGAACTTCGACCACGCTGAAACCGCTGTCGTAGGCTTTGACCAGGATTTCCTCGAGCACCTCGAAATTCGAAGAGGTGAGTTCGAGGTTGGCCAGCACCTCGCGACGGTACAGGCGGTAGCCGCTGGACATGTCGCGCACCGGCATCGAGAGAATCCGCCGCAGCACGACGTTGAGCATCCAGCTCGTCGCGCGGCGGACGAAGCCGGAGTAGGCGACACCGCCGAGCACGTAGCGCGACGCGACCACGATGTCGGCGCGCGTCCGGGCGCGCCACATTTTCACAATGAAATCGGGATCGTGCGACTGGTCGGCGTCGAGCGTGAGCACGTAGTCGCCGCGCGCCTCGGCAAACCCCGTCTCCATCGCGCCCGCGTATCCGCGCCGGCGTTCCGCAACGACGCGTGCGCCGAGCGCGGCCGCTGTTTCACGAGTGCCGTCGCTCGACCCGCCGTCGATCACGACGATCTCGTGAGTAAGCCGCTCGCGGCCGAGCAGCGCGACGAGCCTGGGGATCAATATCCTCAGGTTTTCGGCTTCGTTGACGACCGGCAAAATTACGGAAACGTCCATGCGGGCTCAGTTTCCTTTATGCTCCCACGGGAGAAAAGGGAATATGCCGAGCTGGCGATGACCGCTATCCGATGGCGGCCGGCTTGCCTACGAGCGTCGCGCGCCGGTACGCTCGCGAAGTAATCCTCTGAGGCGGACGGCGATGGGCGTGCGGGAGAAATCAAGATCGAAGATTATAGCGTTGGCGGCGTTCGCTATCGCAGCGGCGAGCTCCACTCCGTCGCTGGCCAGGGTGATTCACCGCCATCCGGTTGAGTCCAAACATGCCGCGGCCGAAGAGGCTCCCGCGGTCCCGCTGTCCGCTATTCACGTGCTCGGCGACCGGCCGGCTCCGTTCGCCCTCGACGCCCGGGCCGCCATCATGATCGACGCCGACACCGGCGCGGTGCTGTATGCGTACAACGAGCATGACAAGATGCAGCCCGCCAGCCTCGCCAAGATCATGACGTTCTACCTGAGCCTCGACGCGCTGAAGGCAGGCAAGATCGCTCCGGGCACCGACGTGACGATCAGCGAGAAGGCCTGGCGGCTCTCGATGGACGACAGCGTGTCGCGGATGTTTCTGGGCGTCGGGCAGAAGGTCGCGGTGAACGATCTCCTGTACGGCCTGATGGTTTCGTCGGGCAACGACGCGGCGGTGGCGCTCGCGGAATACCTCGGCGGCAGCACCGAAGCGTTCACCCAGATGATGAACGACAAGGCCAAAGAAATCGGGCTCAAGGAGACTCACTTCGACAACCCCGACGGATTGCCGGAGGAAGGCGAGTTCACGACCGCGGCCGACATGGTCGTGCTCGCGCACTCGCTGGTGCGGAATCATCCGGAGGCGCTCAACTACACCTCGGAAAAGGAATTCGCGTTCGACAAGATCAAGCAACCCAACTTCAACACGCTGCTGTTTTACGACAAGCGCGTCAACGGGATTAAGACCGGCCACGTCGACGAGGCGGGCTATCACCTGGTCGCGTCGGCGTCGTCGGACGGGATGAACCTGCTGTCGGCGGTGATGGGCGCGCCAAGCGCCGAGCGGCGCCGCACTGAAACCGAAAAATTAATCGAGTGGGCGTTCCGCACTTACGTCAGCTACCGCCCCGATCTGAAAAAGGCGATGCCCGCGGCGATACCGGTGCGCGACGGCGTCGCCGAGACGGTCGCGATCGGGCCCGACGGCGACGCGGTGTTCACGCTCGGACGCGGCGAAGAGACCAAGGTGACGGTTCAATTCGAGCCCGCGGTCCGCTACCTGGAAGCGCCAGTCCATCGCGGCGACGCGGTCGGCAATCTGACGGTTCTGCTCGACGGCAAGCCGCAGGCAACGATTCCGATCGTAACCAGGGCGGCAGTGGAACGCGCAGGATTCTTCGGCCGCATCCGGCAGAAGATCGGCCGCATGCTTTAATTTCGCCCCCCCTTTTCTTCCAATTCTGCGAGCAGTGTTTTCGCTTCGCGCAGATCGCTCGTGTTGAACCCCTCGCTGAATAGCGCGAAGGCCGGCGCCAGCGTTGCGCGACCTTCGTCGCGCCTGCCGGTTTCCGCCAGCAGCCGCGCCAGGCTGGTCGCGGCACGTAACTCCCACGAGTGCGCCTGCTGCAGATGCGCGACTTCGAGCGCGCGCCGGAAGCATCGCTCGGCTTCGGCCGCGCCGCGCGGGCCCAGCAGAATCGCCTCACCGCGGAGGCGGTGAATCTCGGCTTCGAGGAGGCGATGGTCCATTTGCTCGGCGCGTTGCAGTGCCTGATCGAGCACCCGCAGACATTCGTCGGGGCGCTTCATCATGAGGTGCACTTCCGCGAGCAGGACGAACGAGAAGGAGTAGATCAGGTCGGCGTTGCTGGCGGCCAGGTTCTCGATGGACTCTTTCATCATCGCGAGCCCGGGCTTGAGCGCTGCTTCATCGCCGCGGGCGTGGGCCTCGCCGACGGCAGTGCGCGCAATGCACATCTTTCCCGCCGCCAGCCAATATGGAAATCCGTATTCTGTCGACAGTTCGATCAGGGTTTCCGAGCGCGAGCGCACTTCGGCGTACTCCAGACGGAAATGACTCAACACGATCGCGTAGAGGTGAACGAACGCGAGGCTGAAGGGGCGGCGCAGCTGCGTGGCCAAATCGTTTGCCTCGCGCATCCGCTGTTGCGCCTGCTCGGGATACCCGCCGATGTGCAGCGCCCACGCGTAGTGGCAGCGCGACGGAATGACCGGCGCCTGCATCGACGGCAGATAGCGCGGAATGTCGCGGTCGAAGATGTTTGTGGCTATCTCAAAGTTCTCTCGCGCCGCGGGAAACTCGCCCATCCAGAGCTGTGTCGCCGCCATCACGTTGTGTGCGCCTGCGGTCGCGAGATCGCCCTTCATCCGGGCGGCCATCGCCAGCAACTGCTCCGCGATGACGCGGCTCTCGTGCAGGTTGCCGCTGGCATGATTGAAGCTCCATAGCCCGAACATCACGCCGAAAGTCTCGGGGGTTTCACCGGCGCGGCGGCAGAGTTCCTGCGAGCGCTCGATGTTGGCCGCCAGCTCGGGCGAGGAAAATCCCTGCACCGCGACGACGAGCGGCCCGAGTATCATCAGGATCTTCAGCTCGCGTTGATCGCGCTCGCGCGACTCGGGCATCGTCATCAACCATCGCAGCGCCTCGCGCGCGTAACCTATCGCGTCGTTGTATGCCGAACGGATTCCGGCCTGCTCGGCCGCGCGTGCCAGGTATTCGATGGCCTTGGGCGCGTTGGCGCTGCGGCCGTAGTGATGCGCGAGGTCGGCGAGGTGATCGTCGAGCGCCGCCGCGAAGATCGCTTCGAGCGCCGCCGCCGTGCGCTCGTGAAGAATCCTGCGGCGTTCCGTCAGGACGGAGCCGTAAGCGACTTCCTGGGTCAGGGCATGCTTGAAGGTGTACTCGTTTTCGGGGAACGCCGGTTGTTCGTAGATGAACTCGGCCGCCTGCAGGTTCGACAGCATCGGCGCGAGCTCTTCGTCGGGCTTGCCGACCACGCGCCGCACCAGTCCGAGCGGAAATTCCTTGCCGATCACCGCGAGCGACTGGAGCAGGTCCTTGTCGGGCGGCGCGAGCTTGTCGATGCGCGCCGCGAGGATGCCCTTGACGGTCGAAGGAATCTCGATCGACGTGAGCGGTTTGACAAGCGACACCGTGCCGTTGCGCACCAGCACGCCCTGGTCGAAGAGGACCTGCACCATCTCCTCGATGAAAAAGGGGTTGCCCTCGGTGCGTGCGACGATCGTGGCCTTGAGCGGATCGAGCGTGGCCGCGTCGCCCAGAATCGCGGTCAGCAGCTCGCCGGCGTTGTCGGGTCCCAGCGGATCGAGGCGCATCTGCGTGTAGTAAGTTTTGTTGCCCCAGTTGTGGCGATACTCGGGCCGATAGTTGACCATCAGCAGGATTTGCGAGGTGCCTATAGAGTCGGCGATCAGGTTGAGCAGCGCTTCGGACTCCGCGTCGATCCAGTGGAGGTCCTCGAAAATCAGGAGCAGCGGCTGATTGAGGCTCTCGCGCACGATCAGGCTCTTGACCGCCTCGCGCGTGCGGCGGCGGCGAATAGCGGGATCCATTTCGTCGCGCTCGGCGCCGGCGGACGGGATGCCGAGCAGCGCGAACAGGTGCGGCAGCGTATCTTCGAGCGCGCGGTCCAGCGCCAGCACCTTGCCGGTGACCTTTTCGCGCCGGGTGCGCTCGTCGTCGCGATCGGCAATTCGAAAATAGCTCTTGAGCAGATCGACCACCGGCAGATAGGCGGACGCTTTGCCGTGCGAGAACGAGAACGCCTCGAGCACGAGGCATTCGCTCTGCCGGCGCATCTTGAATTCGTGAAACAGGCGCGACTTGCCGACGCCCGCCTCCGCCATCGCGGCCACGATCTGACCGCGTCCGCCGCGCGCCAGCTCCAGCGCGTGGTCGAGCTGATCCAGCTCGGCGCGGCGGCCCACGAACTTCGACAGCCCGCGCGACGCCGACCGTTGAAGCCGCGTCCGGAGCGAACCGATGCCAATCACCTCGTACACGTTGATCGGATCGGTGACGCCCTTGATGCGCACCGGGCCGAGCGGCTTCATCTCGAAGTAGCCGGCGGTGAGTTTCTGGGTCTGCTCGGTGATGACGATCGAGCCGGTCGGCGCGAGCGTTTGCATCCGCGCCGCCAGGCTCATCGAATGACCGATGGGGGTGTACTCGGTGTGCGCGTCGTCGGTGCGAATCGAGCGCACCACCACCTCGCCGGTGTTGAGGCCGACGCGGATTTCGACCGGCGGATTTCCCGCGGCGCGCAAACCGGCCGAATATTTGGCCATGTCCTCCTGCACGCGCAGGGCAGCAAAGAGTCCGCGCTGGGCGTGATCTTCGTGCGCGACCGGCGCGCCGAAGATCGCGAAGATGCCGTCGCCGGTCGATTGCACAATGTAACCGTCGTATCGATGCATCGCGTCGATCATCAGCTTGAGCGCGGGATCGACAATCGCGCGCGCCTCCTCGGGATCGAGGCGCTCCATCAGGTCCATCGAGCCCTTGATGTCGGCGAACAGCGCGGTTACGGTCTTGCGCTCGCCGCCCGCGGCGTCGGCGGCGGCCTGCTCCAGTTGCATCCGCACGGCAGGTTCGACCACCGATGCGGGGGGCTTCGCGCTGGCGGTGGCTTGCCGAGCGGGCGTCAGGGCAGTGGCGCATTCACCGCAAAATTTGGACGCGGGCGGATTATCCAATCCGCAGCGGGGGCATCGGTTGCGCAGCGGCGCCGCGCAATTGCCGCAGAATTTCATCCCGGCGGGATTTTCCGTGCCGCAGGTGGAGCATCGCATTGGGATACAGTTTAACCGACTTTATTGAATGTGAAACCCGCGGTGGGTTTCACGCTTCCTTCGGCAGGGGTGACCCCTGCACCCGGTTGTAAGAGAAGATGCGGGACTTCGTCCCTGTTAGAAGGGTTGGGTGGGATCGCTGGCTCGCGCGTCGGCTATCGCGTTGTGGCGCGCGCGATTCAAGATTCCGCTGCCAGCTGCTTCGTCATCCCGACGACACGAGCAACGCACCTCCGTAGTCCTGACGATGCGAGCATCGCGAGCTGAGGAACTGATCTCGGACAGCTTCGCGCCAGCGAAGCCGGTACCGGTTTTGAAATCGCGCAGCGGTCCTTTGCGGATGCCGCCGCCGGCGTTTTCATTGGATGCAGCAACGCAAACCCGGAACCGGCGGCGCTTGCGCGCCCGCTGTCCGAGATACTTCGATCCTTCCCTCCGCTCGCGTTGCTCGCTTCGTCAGGACGACGGATCAGCGCTCGCATTGCTCGCTTGGTTTGGGGAGGCGCTCCGTTTCCTCTCCCTAACAGAGGGAGAGGAAACAGAACCTCGATCAGGTTACGCGGAGTTCTCCTCACAGGGAGAGAGGAAACAGAAAGTGGGTTACCACTTCAGACCCATTGCTTCGGTCAGGAATTTCATGAACGGGGCTGACGATGCGCAGGCGCTGGAAAACAGATCCATAAACTCGGCGGAGCAGACTTCCTTCCGGGTGAACTGGGCGCCGCCGATGTAGTCCTTGCGCTTGAGATCGTCGATCAACGGATGCGTGGGGCTGTAGCCTTTCGGCGGGCGCGAGAGGATGTCACCCTCCAGATCGAATCGCGCCCTGAATTTGCGATCGTTAACCGCGCTTTTCCATTTCGCGGGATGCGCGACGATCGCGTTGCGAATCTTTGCGATTGTGTCAGCGCGCGGATGCCATACGCCGACGCCGGCGAATGCTTCCGCGGGCGAGAGCGACAGATAGAACGACGGCGAGTTGAAATGCATCCCGTCGCGATGGCCGAACGCGGCGGCGGCGTTGGTATGATAGGGCGTCTTGTCGCGGGAGAAGCGCAGGTTGCGATATATGCGCATCATCGAGCCGCCGGTCGGGCGCGGGTCGGCGACGTAGCGCGCACTGATTTTTCTGAGCCGCGGCGCGAAATCGGCGATAAACGCGAGCATCGGCTCGCTCACGTCGCGCTCGTAGCGCGGCTTGTTGGGGATGAACCAGTCGCGATTGTTATTGCGGCTCAGTTCCTCGAAGAATTCGAAAAATCGCGGAGTGAAGTAGCGCGCGCCCATCGCGTCCGGGATCACGCCAGGATGAACTCGTTCAAGATTTTGAAGAAACGATCCGGCTGGTCGCGATGCGCGCCGTGGCCGGCGTTCTCGAAGATTTCGAGCCGCGCTACCCCGGGGGACATCGCGGCCGCGATGTCCCTGGAGTCATCCAGCGGCGTGATCGGATCGAGTTCGCAGCCGGCAACCAGCGTCGGGCACTTTATCCGGTTCAATTCAGGGAGAAAGTTGAAGGTCTGCGATTCATGCTTGAAAAAATCCGCGGCCAGTTCGGTATTCATCACCGAGCGTTGCATGAATTCAGGCCCCATCGGATTTCGGTTGTATACGGGGAAGCATTTCGCCACGTATTCGGGCATGGTCTCCGGCCCGGGATTGTCGAAAAATCGACGCGCCGCCTCGCGCACTTCCGCACCGCCCAGCCGCTCGAACATCTCGAGCGAACGATCCCGCCGCATCCGCGCCGCCGTGCTGCTCAGCACCAGCTTGCCCGGATGATCGGGATGGCGCGTCGCATACGCCATCGCCACCATCCCGCCGAACGACACGCCAATCACGATCGGGCGCTCAATCTCGAGCGCCTCGCAAAACGCGCGCACGTCGTCGCCCCATTGCGGGAGATTCCATTTGGCCGGGTCGCCGTGATCGCTGCGGCCGTTGCCGCGATGGTCTAGATAGACGACCTGCGCGATTTCAGCCAGCCGCGAAAAGTCGGGCTTGAAGTTCGAGTGATCGAAGCCGGGGCCGCCGTGCAGCAGGAGGACGGTCGGCACCTCGCGCATCGTGGCGCCGTCGGGCCGCAGCTTCGCGCCTTCAACGTCGAAGAACAGGCGGACGTCGCCGACTTGTACGCGCATCGGCGTGAGTTGTAACGCGAACCGCGCGCGCTGCGCAAATGCGCGAAAGAAGAGGGGAGGAACTTTTTTTATTTAATGTGAAACCCCTCCTGGGTTTCACGCTTCCTTGGGCAGGGGTGACCCCTGCACCCGGTATTAAGAGAAAGATGCGGGACTTCGTCCCTGTTAGGAGTCGTTGGGGGATCCAGATGGAATTTAGCGCTCTATGCTTAGGTGGAAGAGGCCGTCGCGCGTCGTTGATTCCAGGATCGCGTAGCCTTCTGCTTCGGCGGCGGCGGGAATGTCGCGCGCGCCGCGCGGATCGTCCAGCGTCAGTTCGAGGATTTGGCCGGGCGCCATCTGCTCGAGTCGTACTTTGGCGCGCGCCCAGTTGAGCGGACACTTGACGCCGCGCAGGTCGAGGCTAACGGCGAAGGCTTTGGCGGGCGGTTTCATGACTTTATGATTCTTACCACACCGGGCGCGGTCGTGAATCGGCCGCAGAATCGCTAAGCTTAGGCGATGTTTTTGGAAAGTCCGGAGCTCTACGACGCTATCTATCATTTCAAGAACTACGCCCGCGAGTGCGAGATTCTTCGCGCGGTGATCGCGGTGGCCGCGCCGGGCGCGCGCACGATTCTCGACGTCGCGTGCGGGACGGGAGAGCATGACAAATTTTTGAAGGAGCACTACGCGGTTGACGGCGTCGATCTCAACGAAAACTATCTGCGCGCGGCACGTCTGAAGAATCCCGCCGGCCGCTACACGCGCGCCGACATGACGGACTTCAGCTTGGCGGCGACCTACGACGCGGTGACGTGCCTGTTCAGCGCGATCGGCTACGTTCGCACCGTCGAGCGGATGAAGCGCGCGGTCGAATGCATGGCGCGTCACGTCAAGCCGGGTGGCGCGCTGATCGTCGAGCCGTGGTTCACGCCCGACGCTTGGAAGCCGGGCTCGAGCTTTATTCATGCCGGCGAAATAGGCGCGGACAAGGTCTGCCGCATGAGCCTCAGCAGGCAGGAAGGCAATCTATCCGTCGTGCTGATGCACTATCTCAGGAGCTGTCCGGACGGTATCGAGCATTATAGCGAACGGCTCGAGTTGGGATTGTTCACGCGCGACGAAATGACGCGCGCGTTCGAGTCGGCGAACATGGACGTGCGTTACGATACCGAGGGTTTGATGGGGCGCGGGCTGTACGTCGCGCGGCCGCGGGGGTGAGCGGAGGCACCAACTTCATTATGTGTGAAACCCGCGGTGGGTTTCACGCTTCCTTCGGCAGGGGTGACCCCTGCACCCGCTGTTAAGACAAAGATGCGGGACTTCGTCCCTGTTCGAACTTCAAGGGAGAGGGAGATGCGGGCACGCGCATCGTCGAAGTCAGGTCGCGAAGCGCTCCGTCGCGCGCTTGAGTATCGCGCGCATCGCGTCGAGGCTCTGTGCGCCTACCAGCGGGTATTCGCCGATGAAAAGCGTCGGCACGCCGCTGACACCGCGCTGATGGGCCGCTAGCGAATTGTTCTTCAGGCGCATCTCGTACTTTGGCGATTTGATCGCGTCGGCCACTGCGCCGGGGTCGAGTCCCGCGTCGCCGGCGAGGCGCGCGACGACCGCGGCGTCGCCGATGTTCGCGCCGTCGTTGAAGTACGCGCGGTAGATTCGCTCTTCGAGCGCTTCGTCGCGGCCCGACTCGCGCGCAAACTCGGTGGCCGCCAGCGCAGCGCGCGAGTTGGTCAGCATGGCCGGCGGTCTCATCGAAAATCCCACCGCGTCGGCCATCGCGCTTAGCCGCTTCCAGAGCGCGACTCGCGACGCGCGGTCACCGCCGTCGCGCGCATTGTCGGCAGGGATGCCCGCGGCCGGCCAGTCGGGATGAATCTGAAAGCCGCGCCATTCGAGCTGGAAATCGAATTCGGGCTTGAGCCTGCGAATCGTTTCGAAGCCGACGTAGCAGAACGGACAGATGTAGTCCGAGAACATCACGATCTTCAGCGCCATCGCAGGACACCCATGGCGGACAATATAGGACCGGCCCGCGAGCGCCGTCAAAAGCGGCGCATCGCAGTAGCCGTCATTTTCCGCAACGTCGCAGCTATGTTATTGAGCTATTAGAGGCGCGCTCGATTGAGGTGACGCAATGATTCTCGATTCTCTCAAGCTCGACGGCAAAGTCGCGATTATCACCGGCGCCGGCCGCGGACTGGGCCGCGCAATGGCGGTGAAGTTCGCCGAGACCGGCGCGGACATAGTCGCGGCGGCGCGCACACAATCGCAGCTCGACGAAACCGCCGACGCGGTGAAAAAAACCGGCCGCCAATGCCTGATCGTGCCGACCGACGTGACCGTTTCCGCGCAAGTCAACGCGCTGGCCGAAGCGGCGCTCAAGCAGTTCGGCAAAATCGACATCCTGGTCAACAATGCGGGCGGCGGGGACAGCGGCGCCGGCAAGACTCTGCCGGAAATCACCGACGACGATTGGCGCGGCGGTATCGACACCAACCTGAGCAGCCAGTTCTACGGATGCCGCGCGGTGATCCCGCAGATGGTCAAGCAGAAGCGCGGCAAGATTATCAACGTCGCGTCGGGCTACGCGCTGCGCGGCGGCAAGCAGAATTTCATGTACGCCTGCGCCAAGGGCGGCACCGTCCAGCTGACGCGATCGATGGCGCTGAGCTACGCGCAGTTCAATATCCAGACCAACTGTATCGTGCCCGGGATTTTCCCGCACAACGAAGCTATGATGGTGTTTTTCAAGGGCGGCAAATTCATTCCCGTCGGCCGGGTCGGCGACGACAGCGAACTCGGTCCACTGGCCGTGTTCCTGGCGTCCGATGCGTCCAATCATGTCAACGGCGAGCTGATCGCGATCGACGGCGGCGGACTGGCGGGCGGGATCGCGCCGACCGGCGTCGCGCCGACCGGAGCATCGCCGGAGAGTTCAGACTAGATGGCAGTGACTATCGAAAAACAGCGGAGCTAAAATGCCCTCCTCCAACTCGTCGAATGATTTCTCCCTCGAAGGCAAAAGCGCGCTGGTCGTCGGCGCCGAGCATTCGGTCGGCCGCGCTGCCGCGGTCGCGCTCGCCGAGGCCGGCGCCAAAATCGTGATCGCCTCGCAGGAGCCGGGCACCGACAAGCAGCTGAAGGAAGTCGCCAAGCTGGTGAATGCGGCGGGCGTCAAGGCCGTGATTCGCGTGCAGAGCGCGGCGTTGCGCGCCGACGTGTCCGCCACCGCCGACCTGGCCGCCAAGCAGATGGGCAAGTTGGACATCCTGGTCAACGCGCTCGACACGCCCGCCTTCGGACCGGCGGAAGCCGGCGACGACACCGCATTCGACAAGATCATGGAGAACAATCTCAAGACGGTCTGGATGTCGTGCCAGGAAGGCGCGCGCGTGATGCTGCGCCAGGGCGGCGGGGTCATCGTCAATATCACGTCGGTGCTGGCGGAACGCGGCGTCCCCAACGCAGCGCTCTACTGCGCGGCGAAGGCCGCGGTGCTGAACCTGACGCGCGCGCTGGCGCTGGAGTGGGCGCGCAAGGGAATCCGCGTCAACGCGATCGAGGCCGGATGGCTCGACGACGAAGCGAGTCCGGCCAACAAGGACGACGAGTTCAGCAAGACGCTGCTCAAGTACCTGCCCGACAATCGGCTGGTGAAGCCCGAGGAACTCGGCGGCGCGATCCTCTACCTGGTGTCGTCCGCGGCCGGCTTCGTGACGGGCGAATCGATCGCCGTGGACGGCGCGATTCGCGCGCGCGTGTGAGTCTTCGCGCTAGCGCTCGGCGACCGTGAACATGTAGTCGCCGCTGTCCCAGGCGAACTTGCGAATGACGTCGTCGATGCGCCCCGACTCGATGTCGGCGGCGAGGCGTCGCACGCCGCTTGCGATTTCTGCCTGGTCGGGCGCGTCCGCAAAACTCGAAATTCCGCTTCGGATGCGCGCGTCGAGGTAGCGCTCAGGCCGGTGCTTGCCACAGCACAGAAAAAAATCCTTCAGGTCGGGAGTGACGTCGTATTTTTCCTCGCACTCGATTCGAAAGCCCGCCGATTCAAGCACGCCGGTGGTGACGAATCGATCGTACGGCGCGGTCGCCTTTTGCATCATGCGCGGAAAATATTCATTGAGCCAGTAATGGCGCATCTGCTCGGCGGTGCCGTTGAGAATTACGAACCGCGCGTGCGGCGTGAGCACGCGATGAACTTCCTCGAAGGCCGCGACGGGGTCCGCCATGTGATGGTGCACGAAGGTGCAGGTGGCGCCGTCGAAGCTGCGCGACGCAAACGGGAGCTGTTCGGCGCGGCCGTTGTGCCAGGCAATCGCCGGCCCTTTCTCTTTCGCCCGCTGGAGCATCGTGGCCGAGAGCTCGAGCCCGCAGATCGGCACGCCCGCCTGATGCATCGCGATCGTGTAGTTCCCGGTGCCGGAGCCGACGTCGAGGTAACGGCCGTCGGCGCGCGGGCGAAGATGATGGATCAAGCGCGACAGCAGGTAGGGATCGGCCTGGCGTGTGGTGTCGTAGCCCACTCCGATCCGGTCGTACAGCGCCATCCGGCTACATCTGCTCGCCGCCGACCGTCAGCACGAGCGCGCTTTCCTCGAGCGCCTCGACCGAATGATCGATTGCGCGATCCAGCGCGGCAATCATCCCCGCGGTCACGAGCTGGGTCTTGCCGCCTGCGATCAAATTGACTCGGCCTTCGATCACCTGAATCGTGATCGGCGCGCGCGTATGATGCTCCTGCAGCTTCGCGCCCTTTTTGAGCATCATCAGCGCCACGTTGATCCCGTCGCCCTTGACGAGGGAGGCGCCATGCCGATCGGTGCCGGCCCACGCCGGCTCGCTCTTGAGGCGGGCGATCTCCGCGCGGATATCGACGGCGACCAGTCCGCTTTGCGCGAGGAAGTTTTCGTGATGAGGATGCCGGGCCTGATGCTTTGCCTGATCGGCCTGCCGGGCCCGGTCGGAATCTTTAATTGGCTCCGCCATTGTGAGGACCTCCGCTGCGATTTGCTCGAATCGCTTGCTACCTGCCATTCTTTCCCAAGCCGCCAAACCGGCGCAATCACGCATAGCCGAGCAGCGATGGTGAGGCTTCAGAGTCTGTTGGTGAGACGAGCGCTTCGTTCCAATGGGGCGACGCTCAGAGCACGTGGAAGCCGCCCGCCGTTGAAGAAGCTCCGTGACCGAAACGCGAACTATGTCCGGCGAGGTAGACCTATGAGTACGCATTGCAAAGTGCTTATGGCCGTCGCCCTTGTATGGCTCGTCGCGCTATTCGGCGCGGCACAAGCGGTGGCACAGACCACTCCGAACTCGCCACCGGTCGATGAGTCAACCCTACCCGATAACCAGAAATCACTGACCGAGGTCAACAAGGAACTCTCGAATCCGATCTCGAGCATCTGGGCGCTCCAGCTTCAGGAAAACACCTACTTCATCCATCCGGGTATCGAGGACAAGTCGAGCCGCAACTCGGTGAACGCCCAGTTTCAGCCCGTACTGCCGCTGGCCTTAACCGACGACTGGAACCTGATCACGAGGCCGGTAATTCAAGTAGTCAATTCAGTTCCCGTGCCCACGCCGACGGGTCGGATCTATCAGGCTACCGGTTTTGGCGACACCATCCTGGCAACGCTTCTTTCGCCCAGCCCGAAACTGGCGGGGCCCTGGCTCCTTGGCGCCGGACCTACCTTCATCTTTCCCACGGCCACGACGACAAATGTCGGCCAGAAAAAGTGGCAGCTGGGACCCGGTGGAGTCGTCGGCTACCTGGGCGAGCATTACATCGTTGGCCTGTTCCCACAGCAATGGTTCTCGGTCGGCGGAAACGGTTCCAAGCAGACCAGCCAAATGAATCTCCAATACTTCGCGGCGTACTTTCTGCCTCACGGTTGGGCCGTGGGCACTTCACCGAACGTGCTGATCAACTGGTATGCGAGCGGCGGGAACAAGGTGACATTTCCGATTGGCCTCAACGTGTCGAAGGTGCAGAAGATCGGTATCCTGCCGGTGAAGTTCCAGATCCAGGGACAGTACATGCCGGTGAATCCGTCCGTGTTCGGGCAGAGATGGAACATACAGGTTGCGATCACGCCGGTGATCCCGAAGCTAATCAAGGGAAATGTTCTCGATTTCATGCAACAGTAGAGCGCAGCTTGGTCGCCTTAACATACGACTACTGGGCACAGAAAATACCGAATCGAATTCTGCAACTCCAGGGAAAGACTCCTGCGCGGAGAAGAAGCAAGACTTGAAATGATTCCTCGCAATCCTGCAACGATAGGTTGGTCCCGAATTGCCGCACTCGCCGTAAGCATGCTCCTGTTGGCCGCGCCCGCCTCCGCCGACAGCGTTGAAGGTCAAGTGCTGGGCGCAGGCATTCCGATTGCCAAGTCGACTGTGACGCTGTGGTCTGCGAGTGCGGACGCGCCCAAGCAGTTGGCTCAAACTCAAACCGGCGACGATGGCCGGTTCATTCTGAGCGCCGACGGATCGCCCGACAAAAGCATGTACCTGATCGCCACGGGTGGCGTACCGGCCGCCAACCAGGCGGGCGGCAATAATCCGGCGATTGCGCTCCTCGCGGTCGTCGGCAGCCAGCCGCCGGCACACGTAGTCATTAATGAGTTTACGACGGTGGCGTCGGTATGGACCAACGCACAGTTTCTGGATGGCGCCGCGATCAAAGGCAATGCACTTGGCCTTCGAATCGCAGCCAGCAATGTGCCGAACTTTGTAGATCTTGAAACGGGTGGCTGGGGATCCGCTATCCAGGATTCGCTCAACGGTCCGCAGACGCCGACGATGGCCAACTTCGCGACGCTGGCCGACGTGCTGGCCGGTTGCGTCACGAGGGCGACAGCCGATGCGTGCGACAAGCTTTTCGCAGCGTCCATCGCTCCCGGTGGCAGCACTCCGACCGACACTCTGACCGCCGCGGAGTCAATCGCTAGCCATCCGTGGTACCAGCCCCGAAGACTCTACGCGCTGCTCAGCCAGTTCTATCCAATCCCGCAGGGCAAGAACCTCCGGCCCGTTCCTTTTATGCCGTATCTAAATTGGGCGCCGAGTGCGTGGGTGCTGCCCCTGAAGTTCGACGGCGGCGGCTACCGCGCAGGCGCCAAGGGCGGCTTCGACAGCGAGGGCAACTTCTGGGTCGGTGACAATTTCTCGGTTGGCTGGCAGGGGCAGGATTCGCTGTGGGAGGGCCACGCCACCAAGTTCGCCCCCAATGGCAAACCGCTTTCGCCGATTACCAGCGGCTTTACCGGTGGAGGGATGGAAGGCGCCACCTTTGGCGCGGCGATCGACGCCAAGGACAATGCCTGGTTCACCACCTATGGCTCCAAGGCAATCGTGGTATTCGACAAAAACGGCAAGCCCCTGACTCCGCCCGATGGCATCACGTTCAACGGCCGCTTGGGGCTGATGCAAGGTGTCACTGTCACGCCAACCGGAGACGTATGGATCCTGGGTGTCGAGAAGAAGCAACTCGTGTACTTCCCCAAGGGCGATCTCACGAAGGGCCGAATTGTCTGCGAGGGCGATAGTGCTGAGCCTTGCAAGTCGTTCATAGCGCCGTTTCATCTCGCCATTGACGCACAGGATCGGATCTGGGTCTCCAACAGCGGCATCGACCACGTCACACGCTTCCCAGCTGCCGATCCGAGCAAAGCGGAAAACTTCAAAAGCGGATTCAACACCAGCGGTCTTGCCATCGATAGCCGGGGCAACGTCTGGGTCACCGCTCGTTTCGGCAACAGTCTGCTGGGCATGATGCATCTGGTCGACATGGGGGCACGCCTGAAGCTCTACGGTGTGACGACGGCCGCTGACTACCTGACGAAGACCATGTCTAAGCAGAAAGGCGGACGCCGCGGCGGCAGCATGGTCCTGCTGCGGCCCGATGGCTCCCCCTATCCCGGTTCTCCGTTCACCGGCGGCAGTCTGCCGGGGCCATGGGCCGTCGCCGTGGATGGCGATGACAACGTCTGGGTATCCAACTTCGCGGGTGCATCCGGCCAGATCGCACACTTGTGTGGCGTTAGAACTGAGAACTGCCCGCCCGGCTTTAAGACTGGCGATCCGATCTCTCCTCCGCTTGGCTACGTCGGTGGGGGCCTACAGATGCAGGTTGATATCGACATTGATCCGGCCGGAAACGTTTGGGTGACCAACAACTGGCAGGATGTCGACAGCTGCTATGACACTCCTCCCGAGGCGCTATCAACGCGCTGCGGCGGCCAAGGCGTTGTGGTGTTCTATGGCATGGCCAAGCCCGTCCGCGCACCGCAGATTGGGCCACCACGACAACCGTAGCGGTGCTACTCAAGTTTGCACGAGATGTCCAGGACTGAAAATGCAAGCTAACCACCCCAGGTCACAGATGTGCTAACCAGCTGCGGCACAAATGGCCTTCGATTAATGCGACGCTCCAAACCGGCGCAATCACGAATAGTCGAGCAGCGACGGTGAGGCTTCGAGTCTGTTGGTCAGACGAGCAATAGCAGTTGCAAGTTCAATCGGATTGATCGGCTTTGGCAGGTGCATGTCGTAGCCGGCGGCGCGTATCTTGAGGCCATCCTGGCTGCTTGCGTATGCGGTGAGAGCGATTGCGAGAGTCCGGCCTCCCTTGTCGGATGAAAGGGCGCGCAGGTCACGTATCAGGTCGTAGCCGTCCTGCCCCGGCATCGCGATATCCGAGATCAGGACGTCAGGTTTCCACCGACCAATGAGGTCGATCGCCTGTCGAACATCTTCCGCGGTGCCTATCTTCGCGCCAGCTCCGCCGACTATTTCCGAGACAACCTCCCGCGAATCCGCCTGGTCATCCACGATCAGGATCCGCAGACCAGCCAACGAAGGCATGCTGCCGGATACGCTGCCGCCAACAGAGGTTTGAACTCGGGCTTCCGGAGCTTCACGATTCGCCGGAACCGCAACCGATATTGGCAGCCGCACAATAAATTCGGCACCCCTGCCCTCTCCCTCGCTGCGAGCATCAACCTCGCCTCCGTGAAGATCGACGAGGTGGCGCACAATCGCCAGTCCCAGACCAAGTCCGCCATGTTTGTAGGTGCTGTCGCCCTGACGGAAGCGATCGAAGATAAAGGGCAGCAGGGCAGCATCGATTCCTTGTCCCGTGTCGGTGACTGTGACTTCGGCATGAGCGTTGATTCGCTCCAAGCGAACCTGGACCTGGCCACCGTTTTCGGTGAACTTCACCGCGTTGGAAAGCAGGTTCCAGAAGACCTGCTGCAGACGGTCCGGATCGCCAGCCACCGGTCCGGCTGCGGGATCGAGAAAACTCCGAAGACGGATAGATTTCGCCTCAGCGCTGGGTCGAATCGCTTCGAGCGCCGCTTCGACTACAGAAGCGAGCGGAAACGGTCGTACATTAAGGCGCATCCGGCCTGAGATTATCCGGGAAACGTCAAGGAGATCCTCGATAAGCCGATTTTGCGTCTGTGCGTTACGCAGGATCGTCTCGATCGCACGCGCGCTTTGAACATCATCCAGTTTTCGGGTCCGCAGCAGCGAGGCCCAGCCGCTAATGGCATTCAAGGGGGTACGGAGCTCGTGCGAAACGACAGCCAGGAAGTTGTCCTTGAGACGGTTGGCGCGCTCGGCTTCGGCACGAGCTTCCTTCTCTGAGGCCAGCAATCGTTCGCGCTCGGCTTCGGCCAGCTTGCGTTCAGTAATATCGCGCGCGACTTTGGACGCCCCGATGACCTTGCCGGTCTGATCTTTAACGGGAGAGACCGTCAGGGAAATGTTCAGCAGGCGGCCGTCTTTGGCGCGCCGCACCGTCTCGAAATGATCGACCCGTTCGCCGCGTCGGATGTGTGCGAGAACGTCGTCTTCTTCGGCCCATCGCTCGGGCGGGATGATTAGCCTTATGTGCTTTCCGATTGCTTCAGCCGCGGAGTAGCCGAGTATGCGTTCGGCGGCGGGATTCCAGGAAGTGATTATGCCGTCGAGCGTCTTGCTGACAATCACGTCGTCAGAAGACGCGACAATCGCTGCCAGATAGGCTGCAGGCAAGAGCCAGTTTGAGTCATTCATCGGCATTCCCCGAGCGTGGCGGAGAATACAAGTGAATTTTACATAATTGCGCTATACAGCGCCAAGCGACGGCCGGCGCTGAGTTCCGGGAGGGAGACTAACGTGGGCACAGACTAAGTGAAATTGGACCCCTGGTGCGGGCACGCGGGCGGCGCGGCTAGAGCTGGACGGTTTTGAGCGCGTCGAGGATTCTCGCCGTCAGATTAGGGTTCATCGTCGGACCCTCGAGCGCCATCCCTTCGAGGATCAGGACCACGACCTGGGGGATCAGCTCGTAGTCGGCACCGGCCGCGGCGGGACGCGGGAAGAGTTCCTTGAAGGATTGATCGATGAATAGCGCCACCCGGTCGTTCACCGCGCTTACCGACTCGCGCAGATAGGAATCGGTGCGGCTCGCGACGACCAGCTCGAGCCACGCCGTCGCGAGGCGGCCGTTGCAAATTTCCCACAACAGATCGATCGCCGTGGCGCGGCGATCGTTCTCGTTGGTCAGGCGGCTGACCTTCTCCTTCATCTCGCCGAACATCAACTCAAACAGGTGCTCGACGGCGCCGGCGATCAATTCCTCTTTCCTGGGGAAATGGTAGAGCTGCGCGCCGCGTGAAAGGCCGGCGCGCTCGGCGATTTCGGAAGTCGTGGTGTTCGCGTAGCCGCGATCGATCAGGCAGAGGACGGCGGCGTCGAGCAGGCGGCGCCGTGTTTCCGCCGTCTTCTGGTCCTGCGTCAGCCGGCGCCTGAAACTGCCGCCGGTTAATGAAGAGGCGCCCATCGCGGCGATCGTAGCAGACCGGGATTCGTTATCAATGAAGGTCTGTCAGCGTCGAACGGATCGGGATGAGGTTTACGTGCGATATAGGCATTTCAGGCGATATGAGGTCACGCTCTAATGAACCAGCTTCTTTAGAGCGCCCGGCATCTCGGGGACAGTGTTCTTGAGGGCGGGGTCGTCGTCGGCGACGCATCGCGAGACCAGGGCCTCGTTGACGGCGTTGGCGGCTTCCTGTTTGGCATCCTCGTCCACTTCGCTGTTGGGTGCGAGCGCGGCGGCGTCCTGGGAATCCATGATTACTTCGCGTCGTCTTGCCTCGCAATCGTTCTCGGAGTCGAAGTGCTCGGCCTTTTTCCAATCTGACAGGGAAGCATCCTGATAAATGATGGCGCCCTGATCCGCGACTGGAGCGGTCATCAGAAACCATCCCACAAGCACGAAGGCAGCAGCGTGGCGGGCGTTCATTGCGATAACGATCGTAGCGGAGGGGGAAGCGACCGACAATTGGGGAGCTGAAATCGCCGTTTCCCGCGAAGTGGGTTGCGTTGTGGTCGATGGTGGGCGCGTCGTTCATGATATTAAGTCACGATGCCGGGAGTGCGGGATGCGACTGGGGGAGCGAGGGGGATAGCTGCGTGGCGGCGTTCGCTGGCGGAGTACAGCGAGCGGCGGGTGATGTTGATCCTGCCGCTTGGCTTTACCAGCGGGATTCCGCTGCTGCTGACGTTTTCGACGCTGTCGGCCTGGTTGGCGACCGCGGGCGTGAGCCGCGCGGCTATAGGCGCGTTCGCGCTGGTGGGCACGCCCTATGCGCTTAAGTTCCTGTGGTCGCCGCTGATCGATCGGCTGCCGCCGCCGATTCCTGTGGGGCGACGGCGCGGCTGGGGTATCGCGATTCAGCTCGCACTCATCGCCGCGACGCTCGCGCTGGGCTCATGCAACCCGAAAGTCGAGCTCGCGCGAATGGGGGCGCTGGCTATCCTGGTAGCGTTCCTGTCGGCGAGCCAGGACGTAGTGATCGACGCGTACCGGGTTGAAATCCTGACGCCTGAGCAGCAGGGTCCGGGCGCGGCGATGGTCCAGACCGGGTACCGGGTCGCGATGCTGGTGTCGGGCGCCGGCGCGCTGATAATTGCGGCGCGCTACGGATGGTTCGCGGCCTATGCGACGATGGCTGCGATGCTGGGCGCGGGTATGATCGTGTTCATCTTCGGGCCCGAGCCGGCGACGCCACCCGAGGCGCGGCCGCATAGCGTGGCCGCCTCACAATTGGACGCGGTTCGCGTATGGCTCGCCACGGCGGTGACCGGGCCGTTCGCCGACTTCATGCGGCGGCCGAGGTGGCTTGCGATCGTCATCTTCATCGTCGGCTACAAGCTGGGCGAAGCGATGGCGGGCGTGATGGCGACGCCGCTTTACATCTCGATCGGTTTCTCGCTCGACGAGATAGCCGCGATCTCGAAGCTGGTCGGATTTTTCGCGACTGTGGCCGGCGCGATTGTCGGCGGCGTGGTGACGTCGAAGCTCGGTGTGATGCGGGCGCTCGTCCTGTGCGGCGTCCTGCAGTCGGCCGGCAATTTGTTTTACGTGCTGCAGGCGGTCGGCGGCCATCGGCTCGACTACCTGGCGCTGTGCGTCGCGGCGGAGAACCTGACGGGCGCGATGGCGGGCACGGCGCTGGTGGCGTATCTCTCCGGGCTGTGCTCGCCCGCATTCACGGCGACTCAGTACGCGCTGCTGTCGTCGCTGGCGGCGGTAGGGCGCACGACGGTCGCGTCTTCGGGGGGCGTGCTGGCGGAGAAGCTCGGCTGGGTGCCGTTCTTCATGCTGACGACAGTCGCGACGATTCCGGCGCTGGTGCTGCTCATCTGGATCGCGCGGCGCGATGGCAAGCGCCTGCTCGCTCGCGGGAAACCGACATTTTTGTGATCTGCGTTCAGAGGAAATCTGTTACATAAATAACACAATGCATCGAATCAACTCGATGTCGCCGGCATTATCCTGCTCGCGCAGCAACGCGTTTTGATACGCTGCGGAGATGCGTTCTGGTCCGGCATCGGGCGCCCGCAGGCTGCGGGGCCTCAAGAACATCTCGTGGCTCACGGCGCGCCAGCTCGACAAGCTCTCCAACGCGCTGACGGTCAGCACCGCCGAAAAGCGCGCGATCATTTTCGACGAGAAGCATTCACCCGACACCGCATTTATCCTGCTGGCAGGTGTGGCGCGAATCACATGCCGCAACCGCAAGGGTCAGCGTACGCTGGTGATCATGGTCGCGCCCGGGATGATTCCCGGCTTTCCGCCGCCGGTACCTGGGATCAGTTACAATTTTCGCTGCGAAGCCGTTACGGTTTGCCGGATAGGGACGATAGAACTCGAGGCGTTCGTCGAAATATGCCTGGGGATCGCATCGGCAGACTTCAAGCGGATGGCGTCGAGCTACCTGGGCCGCTGGGATTTGGTGCAACTGCGCTGCGCAAACTTCATGAGCTGCACTCTGGAGGAGAGGCTGGCGCTGATCCTGCTGGAATTGGCTGAAAATTTCGGTATCCCCGACCCCAAAGGAATACGGCTGACATTGCCGACCCGGCATCGAGACCTCGCGGAGCTGGTGGGAGCCTCGCGGCCGCGAATCACCGAACATTTGATCATGTTCGCGCGCAAGCATCTGATTTCGCGCAACAGCCGCCAACTCGTCATCAGCCGCGATCGATTGGAAGGTTTCTTGTCGGAAGCTCACATTGCTGCCGGTGGCGCTGAGTTCGTGAAAGCACGCCGTGGTTTGGCTTAGCGAGTAGTTAGCGGCCAATGCTCACGGCTGCTCACGGTGCTCCGGCTTCTGTCCCCACGGTTCCTCCCAGCACAACCGGTTTGTTATGTAGGTGACATTTCGTTTCCCTTATAGGTCGCAAGGGCGTATTGTTGAGTGTCTGGACGGTGCAAATTTGAATGAAAGAAATACGTCACGTGAAACCGACCTTGACAGACTGAGCCGGCTCAAGGCTCTCTCCTGGCTTTCATCCTCTGAGCTCACACTTCTCGTCAGCGCGCTGGCGCTGGCCAACTACAAACGGCATGCGGTGATTCTGCGCGAGGTTGCGCTTGCCCAGGATGCTCACATCTTGTTAGCAGGAGTTGCGCGCATCACCTGCCGCAACGCGCGCAACGAGCGCGTGACGGTGGCGCTGCTCGCGCCGGGGCCGATTCCCGAGTTTCCGGCGTTGCCGCTCAGCCAGTCGGGTTTTCAGTGCGAGGCTTACAACGATTGCCGGGTCGGCACGGTGAGTTGGAGTGACTTCGACGGCATTACCCCCAATGCTCCCGAGTCCGCCTTCAAGCAATTTCATCGCAACGATTTGAAGCAGTGGTATCGCCTCCTGCTTCGCAGCTCGAGTTTTTTGAACCTCGGCCTGCACGAACGAATCGCGATTGCGCTGCTGGAACTGTGCGCTGATTTTGGAATCGAAGAATCGCGCGGGACGCTGCTCCGCGTGTCGTTCAGCCACAAGGACATCGCCAACCTGGTGGGCGCCTCGCGGCCGCGAGTGACGGAGCATCTGGCGCGATTGGAGCGTGAGAAGTTCGTGATTCGGCAGGGGCGGCAGATGGTCGTGCAGGTCGCCAAGCTGTTCGATTCGATGAATGCGCAAGCCGGTGCGCATCTGAATTGAGGGGCGCCACCGATGCACGGGTGGCGGCTTAGAGCGCGCCAGCCGGGAGTTCCGGGGAGTTGGCAGGCGCGGTCCGTGTAAACCGCGAGTTGACGGGGGAAGCTTTGGAAACTCACTTCAATTTTGTGCGAGTCGAGCTGATCGACGATCCTGCCGCGATCGCCGAGTTCGGGTTCGAAGCCCGCTGCGAGGGCGAGGACTTGATTTGCCGCCGATGCGGCGACGCGAGGCTGTCGATCGCAGCAATCCTGGTGGTGCCGGCGGGCGGACAAGCGCGCTGGGCGCTGTGCGCGAACTGCCTGCTGGAAATGCCCTGAAGCAATCACGAGCTAAAGCCGAGCCGCGAGCGAGCGTAGAGTTCGGCGGAGCTGTCGAAGTCGATGCTGGCGTGCTGGGCGCCGACGTTGACGTTGCGAAAGGCGGCCTGCAGCGCGCTCGGCGCATACACCGCGTGAGCGCCGGATCCTGAGAATATCCGCGCGACCGCGCGGCGACAGAGCTCGGCGGAATACGCGGCCTGCCACTTTGCACGGACGCGGTGATGGCTGTCGAAATGCTCGCCGGTCGTCACCAGACGATCGAATTCCGCCAGTACATCGTGAATCAACAAATCCGCCGAATGAATTTCGGCGGCCGCCTCCGCCAGTCGCACCTGCGTCGGCCCGTGGTCAGCCTTTCGCGCGCCGGTCAGAATGACGCGTCGCTCACGCGTGCGATCGATGAACTGACTGAGCGCGAATTTCGCGGAACCGAGCACCGCGGTAGCTACCGACAGCGACAACATCGCCTCGGCCGAGAGTCGATACAGATTCGTAGGGTGATTTGCGGCGTGAGGGCTCGCGCCGCGGAACAGAATCCGCGTATCGATCGTCCGCTGCGCGGGCACGAAGAGATCGTGCGCGAGCACGTCCTTGCTGCCAGTACCCTGCAAGCCCATCACGTGCCAGGTGTCGTCCACTTCGAGCGCGGCGCGCGGGACGACGACGTGGACCAGCGGCCCGTGCGTCGCGGCGTCGGCGCATCCGAGGATCACCCAGTGAGCATGATCGACGCCGCTGCAAAATTGCCATCGTCCTTCGACCCGGAAGCCGCCATCGACGGCGCTCGCCGTGCCCTGCGACGACAGGGTGCCCGCGACCAGGCCGTCGCGGCCGTCGCCAAAGACGTCATCCTGGGCCGCTTCGGGAAACAAACCCATGCACCAGTGATGAGCTCCCATGACCATCAGCACCCAGCCGCTGGAGGGGCACGCCTCGGACAGGCAGGTAACGGCGTCGGCGAGCGTGCGCAGGCTCAGCTCGTAGCCGCCGACCCGGCGCGGCTGCGGAATCCGGAACAGGCCGGCGTTGACAACGGCAGACATGCTTTTGGGGGTGAGCTGGCGAGCCGCGTCGCATTCGCGGGCATGCGCGGCTAGCGTCGGCGAAATCGCGGCGGCGCGGCGCATGATTTCATCGTGATCGATCTGCATAGTTACTCCAGTAGTCAGATCGCGTTAGAATGACTATACAAACTAGTAAATCAAGATTAGCCAGTCGATCGCGGCGCGAGCGCTTCGAGCGCATGCCCGTCGGGCATCGCGCGCTCGCGGGCGCCGGCTGCCGAGCCGCCGCGCCAGGCGCCGGCAAGGTTGACCGGCGTTATGCAGACGTGCGTCGCGCCGGCCCGGTACTGCGCCTCGATACGGTCGCGAATGGCTTGTTCGTCGCCCCACGCGACGATCGAATCGACGAGCCGATCGCTGCCGCCGCCGGCGAAGTCGGATTCATCGAATCCCATCAGCCTGAAGCTTTGCAGATAGTTGGGAAGTCCGAGATAGAAACCGAGCAGCCCGCGAATCGCGGCGCGCGCCCTGGCGGCGTCCTTTTCGAGCACGCAGACTTGTTGGACGCAGATCAATTTTCCGGGGCCGATTTCGGCGCGAATCTGCGCGGTCCGCTCGGGCGTGACGTAAGTCGGGAGCGTTCCGTCGGTCTGGGACGCGATGAGCTTCAGCATCTTCGGGAGCAGCGCGGCAACGACGATTGGCGCTTCGTGCAATGGCCGCGCCGCGCCGTAGGGAGCCTCCTTAAGGCGGGCAAGATAGTCGCGCATAAAGGTCAGCGGCTTGGCGTAGTTGATGCCGACCCGCGTCATCATGGGGCCGTGGCTAATCCCGACGCCGAGGACGAAGCGCTCGGGGAACATTTCGGCCAGTGTGCGGGCGCCACTGAGCATCGCGACAGGCTCGCGCTTCCAGACGTTGGCGATCGCCGTGCCAACGATCAACTTGTCGGTGACCGTTAGTAGGTGTGCGGCGAGAGCGAATGGATCGCGGCCGAAGGCTTCGGGGAACCAGAGCGCGCTGTAGCCGAGCTGCTCGACCTTGCGCGCAAAGCTGGCGAGATTGGTCCCCGCCATGGAATCCATCAATGCGTCGACGCCGAGCGTGCCAAGATTCATCGGGTAAAACCTCCAAGGGGCAAAGCGGCCGCGCGCGCCCTTCCGACCTTTACGCTCCAAAGCCTGGACAGACAAGCAAGTGCGAACGCGGCGGCCTTATCGGCACTTCGCTTCGATATGTTAAAGCAGAGGCGTGGAGAGAATTATTTTCCTGGCGATGATGGCCTGCTTACTTTCGTGCGGCAGCGCGACCAGGGATCCAGCGACTGCATGCGGGCCGTTTGGCGATCCGTCGGCGGCGGTAATTTCGGACGTCAAACCCGACTGCGGCGAAGGCAAGCTGCTCGGTGGGTGGAAGGACGCCGACGGCATCGATCGCTACGCTTGCCTGTACGAGCCGAAATCGATGGCCGCGGATAGCAAGTTACCATTGGTCGTATACCTACATCCGTCGCTGTTCTCGGCCGGATGGATTACTCAGACGAATATACTTGACCTGCAGGACTCAGTCTCACTCAGCGACGATCCGAAAAATATGGGATACATAGTGCTGGCTCCCGAGGGACGGAAGACGACGCACTACTATCCATTTCCGGACGACAGCGGGATTGGCTGGGACAACTGGTATCGGCAGTTGAACCCCGCGGGTGACGTGAAGATTGGCGACACGACCTGGCGGGAAAATGCGGACGCGACCACGATCGACCATTTCATCGCCGCGGAGGTGGCGACCGGAAAGGTCGATAGAGCCAGGATTTACGTCTCCGGATGGTCCAACGGAGCCGCGATGGGTTACCTGTACGCGGTGAATCGTCCGAGCATCGCGGCGGCAGCGGTCTATTCGGCGCCCAATCCGTTCGGCGCGTTCGACGATCCTTGCCCGCAGCAGCCGGTGGCCGGAGCGGCCACGAGCGACCAGGAGATTCAGATCTTCGACCCGGCCGCGCGCACGATGCATATCCACAACGCCTGCGACATCGGCGGCATCTGTCCCAACGGCGAGCAACTGGCGACCGAGTTAAACGCAGCGGGGGTGTTCGTGGATGACGTGATCCTCGACAATCATCATCGCCGGGTCTACTCATGTACGGATTCGTGCGGCACAGATCCTAGGGCGCCGCAAAAATCGACGGCCAGTACCACGGGGTCGTTGATAGGTCTCGGCAATCACACGCGATGGCCGAAGGAATGGACGGCTACGATGCTGGAATTTTTTCAGAAGCATCCGCTGAAGAGTGCGCCTTAGGGAAATCAGCGTTCGCGCGATTGTGCTAATCAGACGGCGGTCGTATGGTCGAAAAACGAGGTCGCTGAGAGCATGAAAAGCAAGGCCGTCAACGAAGCCGGAGCGGAGGCGTGGTCGCCGGCAGATCTGATCGATCTCGAGCGCTATCCGATCCTCAACTTGAGCGGTGACGCCACGCGGGAATTGACGCGTCATTGCCGCGAGCAGCTCGACCGCACCGGCGCGTGCGAGCTGCCGGGATTTCTGAAGCCGGAGGCGGTTGCGATGCTCGTGCGCGAGGGCGATTCGCTGGCGGAGCACGCGTATCACAGCGTCGTGACGGGCACGCCTTACCTGGCGGCTCCCGACGCTTCGCTGCCGGAGGATCATCCGCGCAAGTTTTTTGAGCCGACCTCGGTGGGGGTAGTGGCCTACGATCAGTTTCCGCAAGACTCGGCGATGCGACAACTGTTCGAATGGGATCCGCTGATGGAATTTATCGCGGCGGCGCTGAACAAGGAGCGGCTCTATCGCTACGCCGATCCTATGGGCGCGCTAAATCTGGCGGTGATGGGGGAAGGCGAACGTCTGCACTGGCATTTCGATCAGACCGACTTCGTCACGTCGATCGCGCTGCGACCCTCCGAAGCGGGCGGCGATTTCGAATACGTCCCGCTGATTCGCAGCGCCAGCGATGAAAACTATCCGCGCGTTCAGCGGCTGCTCGAGGGTTCCGACGAAGGCGTGGTGCGCGTCGCGATGCATCCGGGAACGCTGCTGCTGTTCGAAGGACGCAACTCGATTCATCGCGTCAAACCGGTGGCCGGGCGCACGACACGGCTGGTCGCGCTGCTCGCGTACGACACCAAGCCCGGAACGCGGAGCAGCAAGGGGCTGCAGATGGCCCGCTATGGCCGCACCGCGTAGGCCGGCCGCGCCGCGAAGCTCGCGCGGATCGATTCGCCAAGGGCTCGCCGCACCGCCAGGGGCTCGCATCGAGAAAGATTTGTTGGGCGAGCACGGGGTTCCGGCGGACGCGCTGTACGGAATCCAGACGGTCAGAGCGGTCGAGAACCTGCAATTCTCGGGGCGCGTGCTCGGAAATTATCCCGACTACGTTCGCGCGCTCGCGACGGTCAAAAGGCAGCAGCACGCGCCAATCGCGATGCGCACGCGATCGACGCGCGGTGCGTGGACGCGATCGAACGCGCCTGCGACGCGCTGATTCGCGGCGAACATCTCGCGCAGTTTCCGGTCGACATGCTCGCCGGCGGCGGAAGTATCGCGGTCAACATGAACGTGAACGAAGTCATCGCGAATCTCGCCAACGAGTATCTCGGTGGCGCGCGCGGAAGTTACCATCCCGTCGATCCGAAGTTACACGTCAACGCTTCGCAATCGACGGCGGACGTCTGCCACACGGCGGTGCGGATGACAGTGCTGAGCCGGTGGAGCGGATTGCGGCGCGCGCTCAGCCGATGCGTCGGGGCATTTCGGGCCAAGGCCGCGGAGCTGCGGCCGGTCGTTACGATCGCACGCACCTGCCTGCAGGACGCCTCACGCGTGTCACTGGGCGAACTTTTTGGCGGCCACGCCGAAGTGATTGACCGGCGTGCCGGCGAACTGGCGCGCAGCGTGTGGGCGCTCGCGCGGATAAACCTGGGAGGCACGGCGATTGGCTCTGGAAGCGGAGCCTCCGCGATTTATCGGCGCGCGGTTGTGAAGCGGGTCAACGAGATCACCGGACAAAAATTTTTGCTGCGGCGGAATCTCTACGACGCGGCGCAGAATATCGACGATCTTGCGGCGGTGTCGGCGCAGCTCGCGATGCTGGCGGAGGTGCTGATCAAGGTAGCGCAGGACCTGCGCATGCTCGCGTCGGGGCCAGAAGGCGGCTTTGGCGAAATAATTCTGCCCGCCGTTCAGGAAGGCTCGTCAATCTTCCCTGGAAAAATCAACCCGGTGATTGCCGAGACCATGCTGCAATGCTGCTTCCAGGTGCTGGGATGCGAGCACGCGACGCGACTTGCGCTGGAGCGGGGCGAGCTGAACCTGAACGTCTTCGAGGGCGCGGCGGCGGCAAATGTGTTCGATGCGATCGAGATGATGCATCGATCGGTCGCGTTGTTTGTCGAGCGATGCGTCAGCGGGATAGTTGCGAATCGAAAGCGATGCCGCGAACTCGCGGCGCGCGCCCGCTACTGACAAATCCCGAGATTCGAGCCGCCGTCCGCTAAAGGTTGTTCTTGTAGTCCTGCTCGACTGCTTGATCGACTTGCCGGGCGAGTTCTTCTCCACCGCCAACTTTCGCGCTGAGAATGTTCCCGAAGGAAATTTTCTGGCGCTCCGGCCACGTCTCCGGCTTCCATAGCTGCGAGCGAATGAAGGCCTTGGCGCAGTGGAAGAAGCATTCCCGCACGTTAACTCGAATCGCCAGCAGCGCAGGCGCGCCCCGGGCGGCGAGCCGAACCAGCAAATCGGGGTCGTCGCTCAGCTCCGCGGCGCCGTTGACGCGCAGCGTCTCATCGGTGCCAGGAATGAGAAAAATAATTCCAACCTGGGGATTGGCCAGAATGTTCCGAAGACTGAACATCAGACGGTTGCCCTTGCGCTCGGGGATTAGAAGCGTGCGCTCGTCTTGCACGGCGACGAATCCGGGACCGTCGCCTTTGGGCGACGCATCCTGGTTGCCTTGCGCGTCGGCCGTTGCCAGTACGAGAAATGGAGAGCGCCGGATGAAATTGGTCGCAGCTTCATCAAGGGCCGAGAAAAGCTTTTTCGGAGTCATCGGATTGGGAACGCCGATCAGGGTTTGCAACCGGGCTACCGTCTCAACTCGATGGTCGCGCGAATTTTCCATTTTAAGCGTCCTCCGAACAGTCAGCTGGCGTTTGGCTCGTACTCACGACTCCATGCGTCGATCGATCGCGCGATTCCATTTTCGAGCGTCGAAAAAGCTTCGGTGTAGCCGGCGCTCCTTAGCGCGGAGAGTTCGGCTTGCGTGAAGCTTTGATACCTGCCCGCCAGGTTTTTTGGAAATGGCACATACTCAATCGCGCCCGCGCCGAGGCGCGCGATTATTGTCCGGGCGACGTCGTTGAAGCTGCGCGACTGTCCGGTGCCGATGTTGAAGACGCCGCTGCGCACGGGACCTTCGGCGAGCTCGAGGTTCACGCGAACGACGTCGCCCACAAAAACAAAATCGCGACGCTGCTCTCCGTCGGCGTAACCGTCGGTGCCCGTGAACAGCCGGGCGCGTCCGGTCGTTCTCAACTGCCGGTAGAGCTGATAGACCATCGACGCCATTTTGCCCTTGTGGGATTCGCGGGGACCATAGACGTTGAAGTAGCGGAGGCCGGCCACCGTACTCCCGGAACTCGCGGCGACGCTGCGGACGTGATTGTCGAAAGCCAGTTTGGATAGCCCGTAGAGGTTGAGCGGCC
This sequence comes from Binataceae bacterium (SeqCode), assembly GCA_963789715.1. Lineage (GTDB taxonomy): Bacteria > Desulfobacterota > Binatia > Binatales > Binataceae > Binatus. The sequence goes on from CAWBLQ010000006.1 coordinate 568,028, forward strand.
GTTCGTTTTCGCGCGACGGCGCGAACGCGCTCGATGAACCGTACACGGCTGCGCTTGACGCGTACACCAGCGGAACTCCGCTCGAGAGGGCGAAGTGAAGAATCAACTTCGAAAATGTGAAGTTGTTTTCGATCATGTAGCGGCCGTCTTCGCAGGTGGTGTCGGTGCATGCGCCCTGATGAAAAATCGCTTCGATTCGATCGGGAAGAGTCTTCCGCTCGATTGCTCGAATGAATTCCCCGGGCTGCATGAAGTCCGAAAACCGCAGGTCGCAAAGGTTGCGGAAATTATCGCCCAGGCGATCAACTGCCAGCACGTCGGTGACGCCCCTGGCATTCAGCGCGCCGAGCAGGTTGCTGCCGACGAAGCCTGCGCCGCCGGTTAGGATAATCATAGTCGCCCGCCCGCAAGCATATATTGGATTTCGCTATTGCACTAACTGACGCGGTACAGGCGCGCGGCTTTGGCGTGGCGATCCGCAATTTCCTTGCGCAGAGCGGCTGGCTTGAGGACCTCGATCCACGGTCCCATGCTCATAATCCAGTTCGCCAACTCGGTCGTGCCCCTGACTGTCATCGTCATGATCGTCGTGCCGTCGCGACGATGCGCGAAACGCTGGCTGCGATGAATCGTGCGCGAACGGACGTAGGCCTCAGTTTGTTCGGTGTGAATCCTCAGTTCTACTTTGGTCTCGGGACCGTCGACAATTCCGAATGTCCTTTCGCTATGCGCCGCCGGATCGAAGCCGCGCGGATAGGCGAACCGCGCCAGCGTACGGTCGGGTTCGCGAATGAATTCAACCGAGCGGATTCGCTCAACCGCGAGATAGATGATTGCGCTGTTTCGACGGCTGTAGCCGAGCAGGTATAGGCCGCCGCGATAGGAAATCAGCGAGTAAGGGTCGAAGTCGTGCTGCCGGCCCTCACCGGTCAGGCCGGCGTAGTCGATTTTGAGCCGGGTCTGATCCAGCAGCGCTCGCAGGATTACATCGAGTTGTTCGCTGAGCTCACCGTAGTCCTTGGGGGCGTAGGGGACGGCGTAAAACTTGCGCTCGAGATCGGAGAGCCGCGTCTGCTGCGTAAGGCTCAGGTTCTGATAAATTTTTTCCCACAGCCCTTCCACGCCTTCCTTCAACACCGTGCCCTCCAGGAACTTGAGCACGGTCAGCGAGAAATAGAGCAGCGCGACCTGGTAAGATGATGCTTCCGCGGTTTTCATCGAGCTGACCAGGCGAAGTTTGCGCTCGCCACCCGCGCCGATAACTTCGACCAGCGGACCGCTATGCCAGTCGAGCAGTTCGCTGCGCAGCACCGATACGTAGCGGGCAAGAGTGCGATCGGAAATATCCAGACTCTCCGCGATCGCGGTGAAACTCCAGCCGTATGGTTTCGAGAACAACCCGGTGGCGATTCGCGCGAGCCTGATTGCGGCGGCGTAGGTGGGTTTGCGGCGAATTTTTTTCATGATCGCATCAGCGCCGGGAATCTTTCCGCTCTAATCATGCTCACTTACTTGTATGACAACGGTTGTCAGCGGCGCAATCTATGTTCATCAAGTGCAAAACGCGTATAGCTGAGCCGCGATGATTCGTCTTCATTACTCCAATCGACTCGAAAATCTGATCGCGCCGCTGGCCAGGGCGGTCGCCGAGCATCAGCGGCGCGAGCCGCTTGAGCCCGTCTCGATCGTCGTACCGAACCGCATCGTCGAACAATTCGTCCGCTACCGGCTGTCCGAATCGATCGGTGTCGCGGCAAATCTGAACTTTCCGTTCCTGCGCACCTGCCTGGGCAAACTTCTCGGGGCAACTGACGAGAACCTGAGGATCCTGGACGTCGACGAACTCCAACTCCTCATCTTCGAATGCCTTCGAAGTTCGAGTTGTCACGACGACGCCAACTTGCAGCCAGTTCGCGACTATATCGAGGCGGGATCGAAAACCGATGCCGACGTCGAGCTCAGAACGCTCCTGCTTGCCGCGCAGTTGGCGCGGCGGTTTCGCGAATATTCGATTTCGAGGCGGCGGATGATCGGGAACTGGCGCGCCGCGATTCGATCCGACGTTGACGCGATGAGCGAGACTGAGCGATGGCAGCGGCATTTGTGGCAGCTGATATTCGATTCGCGCGGGTGCGTGCGCGAGCAATGGCTGTCGGAGGGCGGGACTCGATTGATGATGTTGCCCGATGCCTTCGAGGTGAGCGATGGCGAGCGCCTCAAATCCGCGCTGCCGGAGACGCTTCACCTGTTCGGTTCTTCGTATGCGGGAAATGCGTATGCGGAGATTTTCACGAGGCTCGGCGCGCTCGGCGATATTCGGATCTATGCGCTCAATCCGTGCCGCGAGTTTTGGGACGACGTGGACACCTCACGCCGCGGCGCGCTTGCGTCATGGGCTCATCGTCAAGACAGAGTTGGAGAAAAACTCGCTGAATCAGAGGACCCGTTCGCGTTAAATGAATCGTCGGACCCGCCCGCTCTGAGGCTCTGGGGGCGGCCGGGCCGTGAATACATTCGGCTGCTCAACGAACTGTCGCAATGCGATTTCGCGCCGCTGTTTTCCGATCCGGTTGCCGGCGAAACGCCGACGCTGCTCGAAGCTCTTCAGCAAAGCGTCCTCGATCGCGAGCCGCAGCCGGGGGACGTCGATGATGGCGGGGGCAGGCCATACGAAACGCGAATCGGGTTCCTTGCCTGTCCGGGAATTCGTCGCGAGGCCGAAATCGTTGCGAATGAAATCTGGTCGATCATTCGCGACAACGAGAAAGTTGCCGCCAACGGCGCCGCCGAGCGGATTAGGTTTCACGAAATCGCAGTGCTGATTCCCGACGCTCGGGTCGACGAGTACGTGGCGCACATCGAAAGCGTTTTTCGAATGCAGCATCGAATTCCGATCGATCTCGTCAGCCGCACCGTCGCTGGCGCGAGCCGCGTCGCCGAAGCGATTGAGTTGCTTCTCGCACTGCCGAGCGGCCGCTTTTCGCGCAAGGAAATGATCCGGCTGCTGGCGCATCCCGCATTGAACAGCGAAACCCGGAGCGATGTCGAGATATGGACCCGATGGAGTGAAGCGCTGGGTATTTTCTTCGGCGCCGACGACGACGACCTGAAGGAGACTTATATTCCGCGCGGCCTCTACCACTGGGATCAGGCAATCAAGCGCCTCGCGCTCGGCACCATGATGACCGGCCAGCGCGGCGGAAATCCGGAATTTTACGAGGCGGGAGCAAGCGGCCCCGGCTACCTGCCGTTTGAAGTTGCGCAGGATGAACTCGAGACGGCGGCGCGATTCATGCGCGTGGCTCGATCGCTAATCGCCGACGCGCTCTCGATGCGTGGTGCGCGCCTCACGCCGCGGCGCTGGTCGCGGACGCTCATCGAATTCGTCAACGCATATGTACGCCCGGAGAGCGCAAGCGATGAACAGGTCAGGGACAGTTTCCTCGAGGCGATCGAGTCGATGGGCGACTCAGCGCTGAACATTGGTCCGATGTCGTACGAATCGGCGCGCGAGCTGATTGCAGCGCGACTCACCGAGCTCGAGTCGCGCAGCGGTCAATATTCCGGGCGAGGTGTTGCGGTTGGATCGCTTTCCTCGCTGCGATCGATCCCGTTTAAAGCGATCTTTACGCTGGGGCTGAACGAAGATTCTTTTCCCGAGCGCGAATATCGCGATCCGCTTGATTTGAGGACGCTCAAGCGCGTCGCCGGCGATGTCACTCCAGCCGAGCGCGACCGTTACCTGTTCCTCGAGACGATCATGGCCGCACACGAGCGGATTTACTTCTCGTACATTGCCCGCGATGCGAAAACCGGCGACGCGCTCGAACCATCGTCTGTCATCCGCGAATTGCAATACATCCTGCGAGGCTACGTCGATGAAAAAACGCTCGCGAAGCTGACGGTGGAACATCCGGTCAGCCGCTATGATTTGAAATATTTTCCCGAATTTGCCGATGACGCCGCCGTGCCCCGCGATCATGAGTTAGCCAGCTTCGACGCTGACGCGCGCGGCGGCGCACGAATGCTCGCGCTTCGGCAAAAGATCGACGCCGCCGGGGCGTATCGCGCAACGCCGCTGAGCGAGAGCCTGCTGGATCGTCCGGGTGGTAAGTTGCGGGAACTCCTGGCGGACGATTTACAGATCGCCAAATTCGAAACACCGTCCGCGCCGGCAAACCAGGCGCCGGTAGAGGAGATCGCGCTTCCCATAGCCGCGATTCGAAAATATCTCGAATGTCCTTTGCAGGGCGCCGCGCGTTATTCGCTCGGAATGCTGGAGGACGAAGTAACGCCTGACGAGGAGGAAGACGAACCGATCGAGCAGGCTCGGCTCGAGCGCGTCGTGATGCTGCGCAACGTCTTTTGGCGTGCCGGGGACAACCCCGAGGGGCTCGCCGAAGAGTACGCGCGCGAGGTTCGGATAGCGCAGGCCAGTGGGCACGCACCTGCAGGGCAGTTCGCGCAGGCCGCCGCGACGAGTGACGCGTCGGCGCTTCGTCATTGGCTCGCGCAGGCTTCCCAAGCCGGTGTGAACGATCTCGACGGATGGAAAGACATCCGGATCGGACGCGCCGACGAATTTGCCAACGCCGGCGAGATTCTTGCACCAATCGCGCTGAACGCCGAGGTCAGGCGTCACGACGGAACGACCGCGACGCAGCGCGTGAGTCTCTATGGAACGATTCGGGGCGCGTCGCCGGGAGCAGGCGCGGCGGTCAATTGCGTGTTGCATCAGAACATCAAGCCGAAGGATTTTCTTCCCGCGTTCTTGAACGCAGCCATACTCGCCGCCATCGGGAAAAAATTGCCAACAAAATTTCGCGCAATCGTGATCGGAACACAGTCGACGGAACAGACCGAATGGATGCGCGAGTTCCAGCCGATGGACCGCGACTCGGCGCTCGGCTTCCTGACCACGGTCGTCGGCGATCTGCTTTCGACAGAGAATGACTACTTTCTGCCGATCGAGGCGGTTGCGGAAGTGGTCAAGGAATCGCGCGAGCCTGAAGATCATCGCGACTTGATCGAAGCTGTCGAACGCGTCCGCTTGAACGATTTCGCGAAGAGCAGCTCCGAATACGGACCGGTGCGAAACGCCACCGATTTCGAGCCCCCGGACGAAGAACAGATCGAAGAAATCGTCGCGCGCCGCTTCGGCCCGATTATAGGGATCTTCAAATGAGCGCGACTGCTCCCACGGCCAATATCGAATACTATCGGCCCGCGATCCTCGATGAAATTCTCGACGGCGGGCACAAGATCATCGACGCGAGCGCCGGCACTGGCAAGACGTTTACGATCGAGCGTATCGTCGTCGAGCGTCTCCTCACCGGCGCCGCCCTGCTCGATCAGATCCTCGTCGTTACCTTTACCGAGAAGGCGACGGCCGAACTGCGCTCGCGAATCCGCGCGACGATCGAAGCGGTGCTGTCCGGGCATAGTGCCGACAACGCTCCGCCCGCATCGCAGCGCAGGCGGTTGAGCGACGACGAGCGCGAAAGACTGAATACTGCGCTGTTCTCATTTCATCACTCGCCCATTTTTACGATCCACAGCTTTTGCCGGCGAATGCTGGGCGAGCTCGCCTTTGACAGCGGGGTGCGTTTTGGAATTGACCTGACGAGCGGCCGTCTCGAGTTCCACGAGGCCACCCGCGCCGAATTGCGCGAGCGGCTGAAGTCGGACGTCGTCGTCGAGCGGCTCGTCGGCGAATGGCTCGCGGACGAGAAGCGCACTTCAGATGGCCTCGAGGATCTGCTCTGGCAGGCTCATTCAAAACGCTACTTGCGAACCCGCGGACGCGAACTAAATCAACAAGCGCTGATCGATCTGATGAACGCGTTCGATGCCAACACGTTGCTCGGCGCGCTGCGGATCGCGGCGATTACAGATGATGCACGGCGCGATGCTATCGACGCGACCAGCGCGCTGAAGTCGTTTATCAGTCGTGCGGACGGATCGACTGCGCAACTGGCCGAAGACCTGCGCGATCTCAATCTCGATCTCATCTGTGAACCAAAAGGCGCCCGCCGCACGCGAACCGAAAGACGACCGATTTTCCCCGACCAGATGCCGGACGGCGTGCGCGCGATCGTCAACGCGGCCGCGCGAGTAAAGGCGGCGGTGAGCATCGAGCAACTCGTGGTTGACGAACTGCTGCCCGCTATCGTCACGCGAATGGACTCGCGAAAACGCGAGCGCGGGACCCTGGACTACGAGGACATGCTGGCGTGGCTGGCCGACGCACTCGACGGTCCTCGCGGTAGATCGCTCGCAGCAACATTGCGCGAGCGCTATCGGGTGACGCTGATCGATGAGTTCCAGGACACGGACGAACTACAGTGGAAAATCTTTCGGCAAGTATTCATCGAAGGCGGGGGCGGGAACACGGTTCACGTGATCGCGGATCCCAAGCAGGCGATCTACGGATTTCGCGGCGCCGACGTTCACGCGTACCTCGCGGCGCGCGAGCAACTCTCCAAAGCCGGTGCGACGGTTGTCCGCTTGCGCGAAAATTTCCGATCGACCGGCGACATGATCGCGGCGTGCAACCTGGTGTTCGATCAGAACGCCGCGCCGCCATTGTTCACCGGAGATATCACCTACAGCCATCCTGTCAAATGCGGGCGTCCGGCTTTGCGAGCCGTCGCGGTGAACCAGCAGCCGATCGCGCCGGTGACCCTCATGAAGTTTCAGCCGCGCGGCGATCGATACCGGTTCTCGCGGCGGATGCGCGAAGCAATCGGTCCGCGAATCGCGCAATCGATACGCCGAATCATTGCGGAGTCTGATCACGCGATTGAAATTCGCGATGACGAGCAGGCGCCGCGCAAGATCACGGCCATGGACGTTTACGTCCTTACTCGGACCAACCGCGACAGCGTGGAAATTGGCAAGTACCTGCGTCAAGCCGGCGTGCCCTTCGCCTTCTACAAGCAGGACGGACTGTTTCAGACCCGCGAAGCCGCGGACATTCTCGACGTGCTCAGGGGAATCGCCGAACCCGGCCGCCGCTCGAATCGCCTCAAGGCATGGGCCTCGCCTTTCTTTGCCGTCGATTACGCGGACCTCGCGCGGCTCGACGACGAACGCACCTCGCAGCCGATGCTCGAAAGACTGTTCGAATGGCGCGCACTTGCCGAGGCCGGACGTTTCGCCGATCTGTTCGACGCCTTACTTCATCAAAGCGGACTGGTCGCACGTGCACTGTTGTCCGGCAATCGCCGCGAACTCACCAACTACGAACACATTTTCGAGATTCTAACCCAGCAAGCATCGCGGCACGGAATCTCGCTCGCGGAAATAATCGAACTGCTCGACGCCTACATCGCTGAGCGCGCGACACCGGCGGGCGACGATCCCAACGTGCAACGCCTCGAAGACGATCGCGACGCCGTGCAGATCATGACGATCCATAAGAGCAAAGGCCTCGAAGCCGACGTCGTAGCCCTCTACGGAGGATTTTTCGCCAACAATCGGCCCGATCCGGTTCGCATCTACCACCGCGGAAACGAACGGCGCCTTGCGATTGGCAAAACGGCGCAGGTTATGGAAGAGGCGGCGATTAAGAAAGAGCAGGCCGAGGAGGATCAGCGGCTGCTCTACGTCGCACTGACTCGTGCGCGCGCAAAGCTGATCCTGCCTTACGTCCCGGAAGGAACGCTGACCAGAGACCTATCGGGCTCGTATGCGCCGCTGAACAATCGGCTGCGCGCGCTAGATAGCGAAACCCGATTGAACACGCTCTTCACGACGGAAACGATCGTCGTTCCAGCTCCGACCGATTCGGCGGACGAACATAGCGCCGACGCAGTCCTTGACGAGAACGCATTGTGCGACTGGCTCGCGTCGACCTCCCGGACCGGCGCTTCCGACGCCGAATTCACCGACCTGAGCATACGGCATCGCGGCTTGATGATCGCATCTTACACATCTCTTCAGGCGGCAGGTCCCGAAGACTTCAAAACCAGCGTCGATACGATCGATGCTCGCGCGGACAATGTCGATCTGCCGGGCGGCCGCCAGGTCGGTATTTTCCTGCATGAGGCGATCGAGAAGCTCGATTTCGAATCCTTTGGCAACGCCCCGGATCTGGAATCCTGGATGGCGCGCGACGACGTGCGTGAGTTGTTCGCGAGCACCATGCGCCGCCACGGTGTGAATGATCCAAGATGGCTTGCCCGCGGACGCGAAATAGTTTTCAACGCCCTCACCTCGCCGGTCGAGCTCGGCGAAACAGTACTCGAGGGCGGGCTGTACCGGCTGCCCGAAGTCCGCGAGATGGAATTCACGTATCCGATTCCGGAAAAACATCACACCTTCCTCGGCGACGGCCCAGACGGCGCGTGGAGCGTAGGAAGGGGCTACATCAAGGGTTTTATCGACCTGGTATTCCGTCGCGACAAGCTCATGTACTTTGCCGACTGGAAGGGCGATCTTCTGCCATCGTATGAGCCTGCCGCGATCGCACGGCACGTCGAACGCCACTATCGGCTGCAAGCGCGAATCTACTCAGTCGGTATCGTGCGCCTCCTCGCGATCCATACCGAGCGCGACTACAACGACCGATTCGGCGGTCTTCTGTACGTATTTCTTCGCGGCGTTTCGCAAACCGGCGGCAAGTCCGGATTCCACTTTTCACGACCGGCGTGGGATGAAATAGTCACTTATGAATATGAACTACTAACTCGCGAACCAGCCTCCGAGCTCGTGCGTGAAAGATAAATACTCACTACTCGGCATGGATACGGCGCAAGCTCGGTTCAATTCCGCCCACGACGTTGATCGCTCTGAATTCAATGCGCGCATGCGTGCACTCGAAGTTTCGGTGGCCGGACTCAATCTTGCTCCCGAGTCAGTTCACCTCGCGGCCGAGCTTGCGGCCCTTGAGCCAGCCCTGGAAGCCGATGACAGAACGGCACTCATCGTGCTGATCCTCATCTCGCTGGTCGCGCTCCAGGAGGGAAGCACCCGCTTTCCGGTAACTGGACCTCTCTCGGATGCACCAATGCGGCGCGTGCTCGGTCCGCTGTGCGCCGATTGCTTTGGTGACGACGGCATCGACAACGTAGCCAGTTCGATCGAAGACCTCCTGCAATCGGATCGGGTGTCAGCGGTTGTCGGTCAGCACGAAGATGATTACAGACCCCTGTTGTATATCGCGCCATACATAGTTCATCACAGTATCTATCACTGCGAGCGTGAACTGGCTATTCGACTTGCCGCGCTACTGACTACGGGTTCGCACGATCAATCTGACGCTGAAAGACTTACTCGCGCGCTTCAGGACGTGATTGCTCGGCCCGTGATCGTGCAAGGGCAGCAGATTACGATGTCTGATGAACAGTGCAAGGTTGTTGCCGCTTCGGCGCGCACGGGACTGACAGTTATTTCGGGCGGTCCCGGCACCGGTAAGACATCGATCATAGTCGCGATCATGCGTCTGATGGTGCGCCTCGGCGTCGATCCTTCCGCGATTGCGCTGGCGGCACCGACGGGAAAAGCCGCCTATCGAATGGGCGAGTGCATCAGAGAGTCGCTGACGCGAATTGATCGGGGCGACAGCATAGATGAGGCGCTCATCGACGCTCATCTCGAGCCCGCCACCATTCATCGCTTGCTTGGTTACTCACCCGATTCGGGTCGCTTCCGTCATCATCGCAACAACCCACTCTCCGCGAAGGTAGTGATAGTTGACGAAGGATCGATGCTTGACGTCACCTTGATGGAGCGGCTGACGAACGCGATTCAGCCTGGAGCGCGACTGATCCTGCTGGGCGATGCGAACCAATTGCCGTCAGTCGCCGCGGGTTCCGTGTTCCGCGATCTTGTCCCATCGCCGGGAGATCATTCCGGTCCCCTCACCGCCGCGTCGATGCGTCTCAAAGTGAATCATCGGATGAAGACCGAAAGCGCCGCCGGCCGATCAATTTTGCTCGCGGCCCAAGCGATTAACGACGGCGACACCAGGCTTCTGAACTCATTCGACGAATCGAATGCTCCGATTGTGGCGCGGCGCCCATCGCCGGCCGAACTAACGTTCGCCGGCGTCGAGTTTGTTGCGACCGCGGGGCGCGAACTCGGGATGTTTCTGGATCGCTGGTACATCGATCGAGTGCGCGGCGGGACGGAAATCGCGGAGTTGGTTGGGCATGAGTACATCGAACGCGATGGACGTTTCGATGTAGCCGACTGCGAGCGCTTGCGATGTCTGTTCGCGCACGCCGCAAAATCACGCATCCTGTGCGTGACGCGCGTCTTCGAGACCGGCGCCGAGCGAATAAACGCGCGCCTTCACTCCCGCGTCGCGGAATCCGCGGGCGTCGCCGCGGAGCGCGCCCCCTTCATGGTCGGCGAACCGTTAATCGTGCTCCGCAACGACTACGAACGCGGACTGTTCAACGGCGACAATGGGATCAGACTGTGGGTCCGGCGCGCTACGGGCGGGCGCGTCCCGATGGCGATCTTTCCGCGCGACGACAACTTCGTCGCGTTCCGATTCGAGGGCCTGCGCGAATTCGTCGAGCTAAGCTACGCGATGACCGTGCACAAGGCGCAGGGTTCCGAGTTCGATTCGATCGCCGTCGTTCTGCCCGAGAAACCCGTCGCAGTTTTGACTCGCGAACTCATCTATACCGCCGTCAGCCGCAGCCGAATTTCTGTCGTCATCGTCGGCGGCGAATCGACGCTTAACCATGCAATCGCCTCCCGCGTCGAGCGATTCTCCGGACTCGCCGATCGGATCAAATTAGCGCTCGCCACTTGACGGGTTAATTCATTTCTTAGGCGTGTGCGAGATCAGGAATTCGCGCACGCGTTTCACGGTCGCGCGAATGACGTCTGGCGTCTTCCAGTTCTCGACCAGCTCGGAGTTCAATGCGAGCGCGGCGATCTCCTTCGAGGTTTCCGTCGGATGGTAGTCGTCGCTGCCGCAAAGAATCAGCATCGGCGTTTTGCACGAGCGCACGAACTCGCGCGAAACGTTGAACACGAAATCCCCGCCGTACATCCGGTCCCGGAACTGCCGCAGCGCGGAGTCGTCAAGCTTTGGAAGTTCGGCCTTCAGCGCCTGCGCCCATCCGTCGAACATCGCGAAAAACATCTCGCGATTGCGCGAGCTGAGCCCGATCGGATTTTGCAGAATCGCGGCGCTGACCCGTTGCGGCGCGGCTTTGATCATCCCGAGGCAGTACGACGCTCCGATGCATCCGCCCATCACGTGGCATTGCCCGATCCCGAGATGATCCAGCAGTGCAATATGATCGCCCGTGTAAGTATCCCAGCCGTCATCAGCGCTGATTGGCGCGGCCGACTTGCCGGCATTGCGCTGGTCCATCGCGATCATGCGGAAGTCGGCCGCGAGTTCCATCGTCGGATCGAAGGGGCTCTTCGCCCAGAACTCGATACTCGAGCGCATCCCGCCGGGCGCGAATAATAGAATCGGATACCCGGTGCCGTACTCCTCGTAGTATATCGACACATCGCCGCGCTTGAACGTTGGCATCTTGAGACTCCTTGCAAGAACTTTTTAGGCCGCCGCCGGCTAATCGATCAATCCGCGCCGATTACTCTTCGCCGAAGAAGCGGCGGCGCACGCTCTCGTCCGCCGGCAGGTCGGGTCCTCCGAAAAAGTGGTCCGCCATCCGCGTCGGATCCTGCGCCAACAACGGGAGCGCCCGAGACCGGCGCGCGTCGGCCTCGGCGCCGCGATCGAGCCACAGCTCGCGCCACCAATTCTCTGCGGTGTGAATCACTCCATAGTGATGGTCATGACCCTCGGCGTATGCGTGGCACGCGACATCCCAATTCGGCTCGGCGAGCAGACAATCGCGCATAACGCGCACGTCGCGCATGGTCAGGCTGAGTCCCTGTCCCCAGCTCGGATCGCTCGACGCCGCGGCGTCGCCGAGCAACGCGACTCCGTCCCGATACGGATGATCTACCCAATGGTCGGCGGTGATGAATGACGCCAACGGTCCGGCCGCCTTGGCGCCCGCGAAAAACTCCGCTGGAACTCCGGTGCGAATCGCTTCGTCGAGGAACCGCGCAACCTCGCCGTCGCCCTGCAGGCGCCAGGGTGAGGCTACCTGATAGACCACGTACGCCCGCACCCGTTTGCCGCCCTGCGGAAAGAGAAATGCGATCTGGCCGATGAACGGGTTGAATACCGCCACGCTTGTGTCTTGCGGCGCCGGCATCGGATCGAACAGCAAGCCCGCGATCAGCAGTCGGTCGGGTTCGCGTCTGACTTCGAAGACTCCCCATTTGCGCACCGCCGAACTGCGGCCGTCCACGCCGACTACGATGCGCGCCGAAACGTCGTCACTGCGTCCCGCCTGTTCGACCACGACACTCGGCCGCGCGCCCGGCGTGACTGCGCGAACGGTCGCGCCGCGACGAACTTCCGCGCCAGCTTTCGCTGCCGCGTCGATCAACATTTCCTGGAGCGCCGGATGGTAGATGCCGAGCGTCGGGCAGTTGTGCGCGGTGGTTGCGATGCAATCGCGGCGGCCGAGCCGCGTTGGTCCGATATAGTTGTCGATCGACGGGATCTCGTGTCCAGTCGCGCGAAATATCTCATAGACGCCCAATTTGCGCGCCTCGGCGACTCCCCATTGCTCGATATATTCGCCGCGCACGCGATCGCGAAACTGCGTCTCGCGCTCGATGACCAGCACGCGGGCGCCCGCCTCTGCCATAACCTTCGCCAGCGCCGAACCGCCGAGACCGCCGCCAACCGTAACGATGTCGTAGCTGTTTTCAGCCAAGGAAATTTTACCTCGTGCGAATCAGTCCCCCGGTAACGGCGGACGCAGATGCCGCCACGGGCGGGCGCATTCGAATGCCGCCGCCAGTGCGAGCAGATCGAAATCGCCGTGGGGTCGCCCGACGATCTGAAGTCCAATAGGCAGTCCCGCACGGCTGAATCCCGCGGGAATAGTAATTGCCGGCTGCCCGGTGGCGTTGAACGGATACTCAAATGCTATCCAAGTCCATAACTCATTGAGATAGCGGTCTGGCGCCGATGGAAAACTTCCGTTTCTCATCGCAGTCCTGGTCATTGTCGGCGTCAGCAATCCGTCGTAAGGCTCGAGGCGCTCGACGATCGTGCGCGCGATGTTGTGCATCGTGGCGATCAGGTTCACGTACTCGGCGCCGCTTACCTTACGCCCGAATTCGTACATCTCGCGCACGACCGGATCGATCGAATCGGAGGTCGTAACCGGTATCGCCGCGATCCCGACACAAATCAGAATTCGCGTGCACTCGACCAGCATCGCGCCCGGATCCAACTCGATCGGTTCCACTCGATGCCCCAGCTCGCGCATCGTCCTGCACGCCGACTCGAACGCGGCCGCGACTTCAGGATCGACCTCGCCCAGCGTCGAGGTGGCGATCGAGGCCAGCCTCAAATTCATCGGCGCCGATCGCACTGCTTCTTCGAACGGACGTGACGGCGGCGGCGCCCAGTAAGGATCGCCGGTCTCGGGACCCGCGATCGCGTCGAGCATCATCGCAACGTCGCGCACCGATCTCGCGAGCGGGCCGCGCGTGGCGTACCCTCCCCATGCTTCTCCCCTATGCGGCGCATAGGAAATCCGTCCGCGCGACGGCTTCAGTCCCACCACGCCGCAGTTCGAGGCTGGACCGCGAATCGATCCGCCACCGTCGCTGCCCTCCGCCAACGGACCGAGACCCGCAGCTACCGCGGCCGCCGCGCCGCCGCTCGAGCCGCCGGCGTTGTATTCGCGATTCCACGGATTGCGCGCCGTTGGGCACAGGCCGCCTTCGGTCGTGGGACGTCCACCGAACTCCGGCGTGGAAGTTTTGCCGAGCAAAATTCCGCCGGCCTTCTGCAGGCGCCGCGCGATCGCGGCATCCTGATCCGGAAACGACTCGGAGTAGTTGCGGGATCCGAGCGTGGTGCGAATTCCCGCCGTCGGCGTCAGATCCTTCAGTGAGTAAGCGACGCCGTACAGCCCCATCGACGCCGTATCGGTGCGCGCGCGTTCCAACCGCGCGGCGTCTGCCAGCGCGCGGTCCGCGGTGACGGTCATGTACGCCCCCAATGCGGGATTGAGCAGTTCGATTCGCGCCAGATAAAACTCCGCGACCTCGCGTGGACGCAACTCGCCTTTCATTACCAAGTCGCGCAGTTGCCAAGCCTCGATGAAGGGATCGAACACAGTAGTTACTCGTGTAGCTACTAACTATTGCGCGGTCAGACCGCCGTCAACCGACATTGAGCATCCCGTCACAAATGAGGCAGCGTCTGAGCATAGCCACACGACGGCTTCTGCTATCTCCTGCGGACGCGCCTTGCGGCCGATCGGTTCCACTTCGTCCAGTCGAGCCGCCAGCTTCGGCCTGCCTGCGACCATCCCTTCAACCAGCGGCGTGTCGACGACCCCGGGGCATACATCGTTGATTCTGATTTCCGAGCGCGCGTACTCGAGCGCCGCGCATTTCGTCAGGCCGACGACGCCGTGCTTCGCCGCCGTGTACGCGGGCATCGAATGCGACGCGACCAAGCCCGCCGCCGACGCGGTGTTGACGATTGCGCCGGGGCCCTTCTGCGCCAGGAATTGACGTATCTCGGCGCGCATGCATAGCCACACACCCTTGAGATCGACGGCGATGATCTTGTCGAACTCATCTTCGTCGTAGTCCGCCGTTTTGCGCTGACTGCCAGCGATTCCGGCGTTGTTGAAGGCGCAGTCGAGTCGCCCGAAGGCCTTCACCGCGGCCGTGACCAAGACTTCGACGTCCGCGGCGCGTGACACGTCGCATCGCACGAATCGCGCCTCACCGCCGGCGTCGCGAATCGCGCGGACGGTCTGCTCGCCTCCCTCTTCGGCCATGTCGGCGACGATCACGCGCGCGCCCTCACGCGCGAAAACAACCGCCGTCGCTCTGCCGATTCCCGACGCCGCGCCAGTTACCAGTGCGCTTCTGCCAGCCAGTAATGCCATCTTACTATCTCCCCAATTCCTTGCGATTGTGGCACCATCGCTCGCGATCTTCCAAACAGTCCTCTACGGTTCTACTTGCATGCTATGGTGCAGCGCGAACCGTCGAAAAAGCGCGGGAGGAACCGACCATGCTTCGGAGCGAGAACCACATTCTAACCACCCACGCCGGCAGTCTGCCGCGCCGGGAAAGTCTGATCGCGATGCTGGTGAAGAGCAGCCGCGGTGAAGACGTGGATCGTGCCGCGATGCTCCGCGAGATCGAACAGTCCACCCGCTATGTCGTACAGAAACAACTCGAGGCGGGGATCGATGTCGGCAACAACGGCGAGCAATCGCGCGAGAGTTTCTTCACCTACGTGCAGCATCGAATGACCGGCTTCGGCGGACGCAGCGAGCGGCCCATCATGCGCGATCTCGTCCGCTACCAGAGCTTCCGCAAGCTGATCGCGCCGGTGTTTCAGCGCTCGATGGTCGATCTGCTCCATGCGCCAAAGGCGATCGGTGAAGTCAAGTACCGGGACCGCGCCGCTGTCGATCTCGAATGCGCCGACGCTCTGCGCATTTTCGACGATCAGCCCGTCAAATTCGCCGAGCCGTTCATGACCGCGCCATCGCCGGGAATAATCGCGTCCGCGATGCTCAATGAGTATTACGAAAACTATGAGAAGTACGTAATCGCGGTCGCCAAAGCACTACACACTGAGTATGAGTACATAGTATCGAAGGGATTCGTCCTGCAGGTTGATTGCCCGGACCTCGCGATGGAGCGGCACACCTCCTACGCCGACCGCCCGCTCACCGATTTCCTCGACTACGTTGAACTGAACATCGCCGCTCTGAATCGCGCGCTGCACGGAATCGCGCGCGATCGCGTCAGCATGCACGTATGCTGGGGAAATTACGAAGCGCCGCACGACCTCGACGTCCCGCTCGCGCAGATTCTGCCGCTGCTCTACCACGCCAACGTCGGCGCGCTGGTGCTGGAAGCGGCCAACCCGCGCCATCAGCACGAGTATCGCTGCTTCAAGGAATTCCCGCTTCCCGATCACATGAGCCTGGTCACCGGCGTGATCGATACCAAGACCAACTATGTCGAGCACCACGAGGTTGTCGCCGACCGTCTCGAGCGCGCCGCCAACGCGATCGGCGACCCGCGCCGCGTGATGGCCGGGACCGACTGCGGCTTCGAGACTTCCGCCGGACTCGGTGAAGTCGCCGAAGAAATCGTGTGGGCGAAACTGCGCGCGATGCGGGCCGGCGCCGACCTCGCCTCGCATCGCCTGTTCCATTGAAGCGCTCGCCGCTGTCAGCTATGCCACGGCTCGACCAGGATCTTCGCATGCGTCTCCGGTGACGCGAGATCCTCGAACGCCGTCGCCACTCCTTCCACGCCGACCTTGCCCGTGATCAGTGGGTCGCCGTTGACTTGTCCCTCCGCCAGATGGCTGAGCGTCGCCGCGAACTCTTCGGGCGAGTAGCCCAGCACGAACTGAATATTCAGCTCCTTGCTGATTCCCGTCAGCGGCTCGATCTGGTCGCGCTCCATGCATACGCCGACGACGACGATCCGCGCGTTGCCCGGCGCCGACGACATGATCGATTCGATCACGCCCGGCACGCCCACGCACTCGAAGATCACCGCGGGCCTTACCGCCGGTCCCGGCATCCACGGCGGCAACATCGGCGCCTTCGACGGATCGCTGTACGCCGCCATCTGCCGCCAGCTTTCGTAGGGCGATTTCTCTTTCGGATCGACGACGACGTCCGCGCCCATCTGCCGCGCCAGCTCGCGCCGCCGCGGCGAAAAATCCGCCGCCACGATCGGATGCGCACCGCCGAGCTTGAGCGCCGCAATCACCGCCAGGCCCACCGGCCCGCATCCGATCACCAGCGGCGCGTCATCTTTGCCGAGCCGCGCCTTCTGCACCGCGTGATATCCCACCGCCATCGGTTCCGTCAGCGCCGCGCGCTCGGTCGAAAGCCCGTTGGGCACCTCGAGCAGCAGAAACTCCGTCAGCCGCATCAGTTCGCCGTAGCCGCCGGGATTGTCGTTCGAGTAGCCCACCGCCTCGACGCCGCTCGGCTTGATCAGCACCGGCATCGCGCACACGCGCGTCCCCGGCTTCAATCGCTTTTGCGTCTGCGGCCCGTAGTCGACCACCTCCGCGCAGAACTCGTGACCCATCACGACGTCGCGATTGAGATCCATCACGAACTGCGCGCCGGATTTTCGCGACCCCTCGACGAGCTTCTCCGCATGCTTGAGCGTGTGCAGATCGGACCCGCATATTCCGCACGCGAGCGTTTTCACCAACGCCTCGCCCGCTCCAGGAGCCGGCGTGGGAATGTCGTCGACGACCAGCTTTTTGCCTCGCATTACCGCTGCACGCATGATTTTTCTCCTTCAGCTCCCGCTACTCTAGCAGGCTTGCGCCAGCGCGCGGTAAAGGCCCGCGCGCGCGATTTTCTCCGCTTTTGATCGTATTTGCACTGTAACTGTAATCTGTCCCGGGCAACCGCGATGGGCCGCAAGATTCTTTTCATCACCACCGACCAGCAGCGTTACGACGCGCTCGGATGCAACGGCGGGCGTATCGCGCGCACACCGGTCGCCGATTCGCTCGCCGCCGTCGGCCTCAATTATCGCCGCGCCTACAATCAGAACACCGTCTGCATGCCCGCGCGCGCGACCATGATCACCGGCCAGTACTTCCGCACTCACGGCGTATTCGCCAACGGCGTGCCGCTGACGCGCCGAGCGTCGCCGCATGGCTCCACGACCGCGCCGGCTATCGCACCGCGCTCAT
Source organism: Binataceae bacterium (SeqCode) (assembly GCA_963789715.1). Lineage (GTDB taxonomy): Bacteria > Desulfobacterota > Binatia > Binatales > Binataceae > Binatus. Next base: position 585,810 of record CAWBLQ010000006.1, read on the forward strand.
CGGCAAGGCGCATTTCGAGCCGATGTTCGATCCGGCCGGGCGATGGCCCGAGAACCGCATGGGCCGCGAGCGCACGCACGGGCCGCATCGCGGATTCGACTGGATGGAGCTCGCGATGCACGGGCCGATGGCCTTCTTCCACTACTCGACGTGGCTGCGCGAGAACTATCCCGCCGAGGTCGGCGGCTTCGCCACGATGCTCTCCGGAAGCGCCGGCGGCGACAGCGGCGCGCCCGAGGTCGCCTACAATCCGATTCCGCGCGAGCATTATCACACAGACTGGATTGCCGATCGCACCATCGCCTATCTGAACACGCTCTCGCCCAGCGACGATTGGTTCGTGTGGATGAGTTTTCCCGATCCGCATCATCCCTGGGATCCGCCCGCGTCCGCGGCGCGTCGAATCAACTGGCGCGATCTCGATCTTCCGCCCGGTCATCCCGGCTCGCGCGAGAAAATCGAAAAAATTCTCGGGCAGAAGCCGCGCCACTGGCTCGATTGGTATGAGGGCCGCTTCCGCAACGAGGAGGGCGGCGCGTGGAACTTCGTGCCGTGCGAGATGACTCACGACCAGGTGCGCGAAATCAACGCGCTCGTGCACGTCAAGAACGAACTCATCGACGAGGCCTGCGGCCGCGTGCTCGCCGCCGTCGCCGCGCGCGGATGGGACGCCGACACCGACGTATTCTTCACCACCGATCACGGCGAACTGCAGGGCGACTTCGGCCTGCTCTTCAAAGGCCCCTATCACGTCGACGCGCTGATGCGCGTGCCGCTCATCTGGCGTCCCGCGCCGTCGGCAAAAATGTCGGCCGCCGAAATCTCCGAGCCGGTTGGACATCTCGATCTGGCGCCGACCTTCTGCGCGATCGCCGGCGCGCCAATCCCCGGCTGGATGCAGGGTTCCGCGCTGCCCACGGCAGCCGGCTCGTCGCGCGAGCGCGCGATCACCGAATGGGACAGCCGATTCGCGCAGCTTGGGATGCATCTGCGGTCGATCTATCGCGACGGTTTCGTGTGCACCGTTTACGAACCTTCGACCCGCGGCGTCGGCTTCGACCTCTCGCACGCCTACCAAACGTTGCGCATCGCGACTCCGCTCCCCGACATCCGCTACGACGGCACCGAGGGCGAGCTCTACGACCTGCGCGAGGATCCCCTCCAATGGCGCAATCTGTGGAATGACGCCGGCCGCGCGAGGCTCAAATCCGATCTAGTCGCCGACCTCTACAGCCATCTTCCGCCCGCACGGACTCCGCAACTAACCGTGGACGCTCCCGCCTGACATGCCTCGGGTTCCCTCTGTGCCTGCGCTTGCGCCGCGATGCGCGACCGCGGTGTAATCGGAGCGATGGCCAAGTCTGATTCTATTGTCGCGTCGGGCGTCGATGCGGCGCGGGCACGTCGCCCGGCCGTCATCGATCGTTTCGCGCGCGGCGCGGTTCTTCGCCGTCTGGCGGGAATCAAACGCGGCCGCCTCGTGATCGAAGATGGCGGCGAGCGCCTCGCGTTCGGACAGGATGCGTACGAGGCCGATTTGCGCGCCACCATCCGTGTCAGGGACCGCCGCTTCTATTCCGACCTCGCGCTCGCCGGCAGTATCGGCGCCGGCGAAGCGTACATGGCCGGCTCGTGGACGACGGACGATCTGACCGCGCTCGTGCAAATCATGATTCGCAACCGCGACGTGATGGAGGGCATGGACGGCGGCCTCGCGCGCCTGGCCAGTCCCATCCGCCGCTTCCTCCACTACCTGAATCGCAACACCAAAGCCGGCAGCCAGCGCAACATCGCGGCTCATTACGACCTCGGCAACGATTTCTTCGAGCTGATTCTCGATCGCACCCTGATGTACTCGTGCGCGATCTTCGAGCGCCCCGATGCGACGCTCGAGGAGGCGGCGCTGGCGAAGGTCGATCGCATCTGCCGCAAGCTCGAGCTGCGCGCGGCCGATCACCTGGTCGAGATTGGAACGGGATGGGGCGGGTTTGCGATTCACGCGGCCAAAAACTACGGATGCCGCGTCACGACCACCACCATTTCGCGCGCGCAGCACGACCACGCCGTCAAGCGCATCGCCGCCGAGGGCCTGTCGGAGCGCGTCACGGTGCTGTTCAAGGATTACCGCGACCTTAGCGGGCAGTTCGACAAGGCCGTCTCGATCGAGATGATCGAAGCGGTCGGGCATCACTTCGTCGATTCGTATTTCCGCAAATGCGCCGAGTTGCTGAAGCCCGACGGCATGATGCTGCTGCAAGCGATTACGATCGACGACCGCGAGTACGAGGGCGCGCTCAAGCGGGTCGACTTCATCAAGAAGTACATTTTCCCGGGCAGCTTCATCCCGTCGGTGACGGCGCTGTGCGATTCGATCGCGCGCTCGAGCGACCTCCGGCTGTTCCATCTCGAAGACATCACGCCGAACTACGCCGAGACGTTGAAGCACTGGCGGCTGCGGATGTTCAAGAAAATCGATCGCGTGCGCGCGCTCGGCTACCCGGAGGAGTTCATCCGGATGTGGGAGTTCTACCTGTGCTACTGCGAGGGCGGCTTCCGCGAGCGGTACATCGGCGACGTGCAGATGATCCTGACCAAGCCCGATTGCCGCCGCGCGCCGATTTTGGCCCGCCTGTAAAAAACGCGAACCGCGCCCCTTTTCTTCTTTTTCCACAGACCCTTTTGCCCCCGGTTGACAGCAGCAATAACCAGATGATAGTGATTATCATCTAGATTATGGAACTAAAGCTGGTAAATGAACGGCGCCGCGGCCCCTACGCGGCCAAACGCCTGTCCGATTTCGCCGAGCGGTGCCGCCGGGGCGGGCTGGCTGTCACTCCGCAGCGCGTGGCGATAATCAAGGAGCTGCTCGGCTCCGGCGAGCATCCGCGCGCCGACGCGATCTACGCCGCGGTCCGGATGCAGCATCCGAATATCTCGCTCGCCACCGTGCATCGCACGCTGGAGACGCTGTGCGACATCGGCGAGGCGCGCAAGGTCACGATGCTGCACGACAGCGCGCGCTACGACGGGAATATCACGCCGCATCATCATGTGGTGTGCGTGAAGTGCAGGCGCATCCGCGATCTCGAGATTCCGGAGCTCGACCGGCTGCTCGCCGGGCGGTCGGCGCTGGGCGAATTCAGGGTGCTCGGGTCGTCGCTGGAGATTCACGCGCTGTGCGAGGAATGCGGCGCCAAAGGCGCGGCAGCGAATCGAACAAACAAGCCCGTCAGGGCTGGCGGAAAAACGAAACAGACGCGGCAAGTCTGAACGAAATTCAGGAGTACAAGAACATGGCAAACAATCAGGAGCAGAACTCTTCGAGCGAAAGCAAGTGCCCGGTATCGGCCGGCGCTCGCAGAAACGCGGCGGCTAGTTACTCGACGAATGCGGACTGGTGGCCGAATCAGCTGAACCTCAAGGTACTGCACCCGCAGTCGCCGCTGGCCGATCCGATGGGCAAGGAGTTCAACTATGCCAAGGAATTCAAGAGCCTCGACCTGAATGCCGTGATCAAGGACCTTCAGGCCTTGATGACGGACTCGCAGGATTGGTGGCCGGCCGACTTTGGCCACTACGGGCCGTTCTTCATTCGCATGGCGTGGCATAGCGCCGGTACGTACCGGATCGACGACGGCCGCGGCGGGGCAGGAGCCGGTCAACAGCGCTTTGCGCCGCTCAACAGCTGGCCGGACAACGTGCTCCTCGATAAGGCGCGCCGGTTGCTCTGGCCGATAAAGGAGAAGTATGGCCGGAAAATCTCCTGGGCCGACCTGATGATTCTCGCCGGTAACGTCGCGTTGGAGTCGATGGGCTTCAAGACCTTCGGCTTTGGCGGCGGACGCGAGGATGTATGGGAGCCGGATGAGGTTTACTGGGGGCCTGAGCGCAAGTGGCTGGACGACCAGCGTTACAGCGGCGACCGTCAGCTCGAAAATCCTTTGGGCGCCGTTCAAATGGGCCTGATTTACGTGAATCCGGAAGGGCCCAATGGAAAACCGGACCCGGTCGCCGCGGCACGGGATATTCGGGAGACGTTCCGCCGCATGGCGATGAACGACGAAGAAACGGTCGCGCTGATTGCCGGCGGTCACACCTTCGGCAAAACGCACGGCGCCGGCGATGCGGCGCTGGTGGGCCCGGATCCTGAAGCCGCTCCGATCGAGGAGCAGGGGCTTGGCTGGAAGAGCAAATTTGGCACGGGCAAAGCGGGTGACGCGATCGGCAGCGGCCTGGAAGTCGTGTGGACCACGACGCCAACCAAGTGGAGCAACGACTTCTTCAAGCACCTGTTCAGCTACGAATGGGAACTGACCAAGAGCCCGGCCGGTGCGAATCAGTGGACGGCGAAAAATGGGGCCGGGGCAGGTACGATCCCGGATGCGCATGACAAGTCAAAGCGTCGGGCGCCAACCATGCTGACCACTGACCTCTCTTTGCGCTTCGATCCTGCTTACGAAAAGATTTCAAGGCGCTTCTACGAGAATCCGCAGGAGTTCGCCGATGCGTTCGCCAAGGCGTGGTACAAACTGACGCATCGCGACATGGGGCCTCGCTCGCGCTACCTTGGCCCGCTGGTCGCCAAGGAGGTCGAGCTGTGGCAGGACCCCGTTCCCGCGGTCGATCATGAATTGATCGGAGAGCGGGACATTGCCGCTCTGAAGGCCGAGATCCTCAAATCCGGATTGTCTATCTCCCAACTGGTCGCGACTGCGTGGGCGTCGGCGGCGACGTTCCGCGGCACCGACAAGCGCGGTGGAGCGAACGGGGCCCGCATCCGGCTGGCGCCGCAAAAGGATTGGGAAGTGAACCAGCCGGCCGCGCTGGCGAAGGCGATCCAGACGCTCGAAGCGATCCAGAAGAAGTTCAACGCATCACAGTCGGGCGGGAAGAAGAAGGTCTCGCTGGCGGACGTGATCGTTCTGGGCGGCTCGGCAGCCGTCGAGGAAGCTGCGAAAAAGGCCGGGTTCGACGTGAAGGTTCCCTTCTCGCCGGGACGCACGGACGCTACGCAGGAGCAGACCGATGTGACCTCATTCGCGGTCCTGGAGCCGACCGCAGACGGGTTTATCAACTACGTCCGGAAGGGAAATTCGGTACCGGCGGAGGAACTGCTGGTGGATCGGGCGCAGTTGCTGACGCTGACAGCACCCGAGATGACGGTTCTCGTCGGTGGCATGCGCGCCCTGAATGCCAACTTTGGGCAGTCCAAGCATGGCGTCTTCACCAAGCGGCCGGAAACGCTGAGTAACGACTTCTTCGTCAACCTGCTCGACATGCGCACGCAATGGCAGCCGGCGGCCGGCGCCGAAGGCGTGTACGAGGGGCGGGACCGGAAGACGAACGAGGTCAAGTGGACCGGCACCCGGGTCGACCTGATTTTCGGATCAAACTCGCAGCTGCGCGCGCTCGCGGAAGTCTATGCGTGCGCGGACTCGAAGGAGAAGTTTGTGAAAGACTTCGCGGCGGCCTGGAGCAAGGTGATGGATCTGGATCGGTTCGACCTTGCCTGAGAGGTCGGCGCCAAAAGAGGATTTGGAATGACTTGATTGTAGTGAAACCCCTCCTGGGTTTCACGCTTCCCTAGGCAAGGGTGACCCCTGCACCCGGCATTAGGAGAAGATGCGGGACTTCGTCCCTGTTCGAAGGGTTGTGGGGGGGAATTACCTCTCCCTCCGGGAAAGGTCGACGCCAGTCCGCGAGTGTCGGGTGAGGGCGCATGCATCCAGCTCGATGCGCGGCCCTCATCAACCTCCGCGATTGGTCCCCCTTCCCAAAAAGGGGGAAGGGGTTAGGTCTCCGCGACAAATCCCCCTTCCCACATGTCTCTTGAGTACCAATTAACCCTCTTCCGGTTGCGGGAGAGGGAGCGGCGTAATCAAACCGATGGAGTTCGAATCGGGAGAAAGGAAAATGCCGAAGCTCGAAGGAAGCAAAACCCATCAGAACCTCAAAGACGCGTTCGCAGCCGAGAGCCAGGCGAATCGCCGTTATCTCTATTTCGCCAAGATCGCTGATATCGAAGGCCAGCCGGATATCGCGGGACTGTTCCGCGACACCGCGGAGGGCGAGACCGGGCACGCGCACGGTCATCTCGATTACCTGAAGCCGGCGGGCGACCCGGTGACGGATCAGCCGATCGGCGACTCGATGCTGAACCTCAAGTCCGCGGTTCACGGCGAGACATACGAGTACACCGACATGTATCCGGGGATGGCGAAGACGGCGCGCGAAGAAGGCTTCGCGGAGATTGCCGACTGGTTCGAAACTCTGGCCAAGGCGGAGAAGTCGCACGCGGGGCGGTTCGTGAAGGCGCAGGGGACGCTGTAGGGGGCGGGAACCTAACCCCTAACCCCTTTTTGGGAAGGGGGACCAATCGCGGAGGTTGATGGAACCTGAGTTTTGAGGCGTTACCCGTTGAGAACTTTGCATAACTTCACGAAGGCAGAATCTTGAATCGCGCGCGGAATCTGCATCCTCACTCGCGCCGAAGGCTTGGCCTTTCTGGCGGATCAGCAGAACCCTCACCTAACCTCTCCCGTGAAATAGCGGGCGAGGGATCAGAGCTTCATCCTCTGCCTGACGGCACCCTCACCCCGGGCGCGGACGCCCTTCCCTCTCCCGCAACCGGGAGAGGGTTAATCGGCACTCAAGAGACGTAGAGGATGGTTACGCGAATTGAGGCTCGGCCTACTGATGGCCTTTGCTATGACTCTAGCGAGGCTAAGTACTGGGACCGGGCGGGGGTCGAGAAGGAAGTCGAGCGGGTGTTCGACATCTGTCACGGGTGCCGGCTGTGCTTCAATCTTTGCCCGTCGTTTCCGGCGCTATTCGACGCGATCGATCGCAATGACGGCGATGTGAGAGGGCTGACGGCGGGCGAGAAGGCGCGGGTAATCGACCTGTGTTACGGCTGCAAGCTGTGCGAGATCAAATGTCCGTACACGCCGCATGACGGTCACGAGTTCCAGCTCGATTTTCCGCGCCTGGTGCTTCGGGCCAAGGCGGTCAAGGCGAAGGAAGACGGGGTCAAGCTGCGCGAGCGAATCCTGGCCCGTCCCGATCAGATCGGCAAGGCGGGCACGACGGCGCCGGTGCTCGCAAACCGGCTCTGCCATCAGAGGTTCCAGCGGGTGGTGATGGAGAAGCTGCTGGGGATACATCGCGAGAAACGGCTTCCCGACTTCGCCCTCGAGACTTTCGACAATTGGCTGACCCGAAATCCGCTGCCTGTCGCGCCGGCCGAGCCGACCGCGAAAGTCGCGATTTTCCCGACCTGCTTTGTCAACTACTACAACCCCGCGCCGGGCAAGGCGGCGGTGGAGGTGTTTGCGAAAAACGGCTGCGCGTTGAAATGCCCGAAGCAGAATTGCTGCGGGATGCCGGCGCTCGACAGCGCCGATTTCGAGCTCGCGCGCAAGGAAGCGCGGGCGAATATCGATTCGATGCTGCCGCTTGTGCGCGAGGGCTACAAGATTGCCGCGATCAATCCGACCTGCTCGCTGATGATGCGTTCGGAGTATCCGCATCTGCTGTCGGGCGACGAGGTCAAGGAGTTCGCGGCGGCGGTGGTCGATTCGCACGAGCTGCTCTACCAGGTTTACCGCGCCGGCAAGTTCAACGATGAATTTCAGTCCTCGCCCGGGACGATAGCGTATCACGTGCCGTGCCATCTGAAGGCGCAGGACATCGGGCTGCGAGCGCGCGACCTGATGGGCCTGATTCCGGGAGTCGAGGTGACGACGGTCGATGCGTGCTCGGCGCATGACGGGACGTGGGCGATGAAAAAAGAGTTCTTCGCGCTCTCGATGAAGTGGGGCGAGAGGGCTTTCAGCGGGATGCGCGAGGCGGGCGCGCGGATGATGGCGACGGACTGTCCGACGGCGGCGCTGCAGATAGAGCAGGCGACCGGAGTGCATCCGATACATCCGCTGGAAGTGCTTGCGCGCGCATACCGGCGCGGCGGGTTTCCGGACGAGATACGACAGGCGCCGCACGGCCGCAAGGAGAATGGCGATTGAAGAAGATCGCGATGGAAGAAATACTCGCGCTGGCCGATTACGAACGCGTGCGCGAGATGATCCGCCCGTTGTTGATTCACGAGAAGGAGCGGCGGCGGCTGCACGTCGGGGAGCATCTCACGATTATTTTCGAGAACGCGCAGACCGCCTGGTATCAGGTCGAGGAGATGATCAGGGCCGAGAAGATGACGGATCGCGACGCGATTCAGCATGAAATCGACACGTACAACGAACTGATTCCGGGGTCCGACGAAATTGCGGCGACGCTGCTGATAGAGTACGCCGAGCCGCGCGAGCGCGACGCGGCGTTGGTCAGGCTGGTGGGACTCGAGCGGCATCTGTGGTTGAAGGCGGGCGCGAAGAGGATCGCGGCGAGATTCGACGATCGGCAGATGTCAGACGAGCGAATCAGCGCGGTGCAATTTGTCAGGTTCAGCCTGGAGGGCGTCGATGCGGGCGGGCTGCTGGAGCTGGCAGGCAAGGGCGAGCTGGCGGTCGAGGCGGACCATCCGAGCCTGGCGGCGCGCGGGGAGATCAGCGGAGTGCTGGCGGCGGCGATTGCGGAGGATTTGCGCTAGCGAGGGAGGCGTCAGCTGGCGCCCTCACCCCGGGCGTGGATGCCGTTCCCTCTCCCGCAACCAAGCGGGCGAGGGTTAATCGGTACTAAGGAGACATAGACACGAACGCCGAACCCGCGTTGCGGATTCGGCGTTCGCTGTTTCGTTTCGTTCGCTAGCGAGCGATTGGGCTCCTTATTATAGCGGGAACTGCGGCAAGGCAGCGCCGACCGGGAAGTTCAAGCCTGTTTTAGTCCCTGCAATTATGACCGTCGGGGGGATGTCGAGAAAGTCGATATCGTCATCTTCAGCATCTTCAAACTCCAACAGCGTATTTTTGTTGTTGTTTACGACGTACAAATTGCCGTCGGCGCTGACCGCAATTCCTTGCGGCCGATTGAGCCTGGTTGCACCGCCGTGAATCGTGCCGACCAAGGCGCCGTCGTAATAGAGGCCGTTGAAATTTTCAAATGGTTGGAAGATCACGATGCTGTTGGTGGCCTCATCGGTCACGTAGACATTAAAGTCGCTATCGACTGCGACGAAGACCCCGTCTACCAAATCACCCCCGGTCGGACCGCCGTCCGGGAAACCTATGATGGATATTGGCAGCGCGTTGCCAAAGCCGCCATATGGGAAAGGCGCGGTCGGATCATAGACGGTTACGTACGAGAGCGCCGGCGCGCCGGCCTCGTTGACGACATACAGATCACCCTCGGTGTCGAACGCCACGCCTGTAGGGCCGAAAAGGAAAGTACCGCATCCGCCGAGGGTGGCGTTGCTCGACTCGCCAATGGCGACATTCACAGGACTATTGTTCAGAGGAGTTGTGAAATTGAGACCCGGCGCGAGAAAGGTCGCATCATACTCAGTGACGGTACCCAAGCTGAAGCCCGGAAGAGGAGCAGCGCCGCACAGCCCAATGACGATGGGGGGAAGCGGTGGGGGTAGAGGAATGACTATATCTGGGGGGTCAACGACTGCCGGGAGGAAGTTCGCGACCGCGAGGATATCGTCTCCGAACGGGTTAATCCCGTCGACTGGATCTTCAAAGCCGACGCCCTGATCGAGGTCGATGCCGGTAGTAGTAGGAGAGCCAACAAGAATACTTGTAGCCGACGAGTTTCCATAGGCGCCAAAGGGCCAGATCTCGACGAGTCCAGCCGGAAAGACGCCCGCGATGCCAAGCGGTACCGTTACGGCGATATCACCGGTGAGCGAGCTCTGAGCGTCGCCGCCGGCGCCGTTGCCGTCGCTGAGAAGGGTATTGTCAACACAGGGGGTAGGAGTCTTTGGTTTTCCCTTTTTGCAGCCGATGATGAGGAATTCCGGCACCGCATTGTTTTTCGAACCTACGGCAAAGGTCTCGACGCTGCCTGCAAACAGAACGCCGAAGTTCGAAACCACGACGGCGTCCGACAGAGTCGGCGGGCTCGCGTAGCTGGTGCGCGCGGTCGCCGCGAGGAGCGCAGCGATCACAAACACCCCCGCCACGAGCGAAAGCTGACGAGCGACCTCGATAGATCTCAGCGCCACGGCACGCGCCGCTGAGATCCCAACCATCCCCTGAGTCATCCTTCCATGCGTCATAGTTTCTAACCCCCGCCGAGTCTAATCGGTGTCCCGTCTGCTGACCCAATCAACCTGAAAAACCCACGCGGCCATTTGGTCCGTTCTTCTCCCCGCAAAGCCGACTGAAGCCCCGCCAAGGTCCGGAAATCCCCCCGGACGCGCATTCGGTCGTCGTACCTACACTGATCGGATGACAAATTCAAGTGCGGCGTAATTCTTTGTTCATGAACGCGCCAGCCTGCTAACCCATCGAGCCGCCGTTCGAATCGGATCCAATCGAGGCGGAACTTTATTCATTTGCGCTGGGGCGCCGCAAGTGCCGGGCGGGTTTGAATGTGAAACCCGCGGTGGGTTTCACGCTTCCTTCGGCAGGGGTGACCTCCTTCGGCTTCGCTCAGGACAGGCCCTGCACCCGGTGACAAGAGAGCGATGCGGGACTTCGTCCCTGTTAGAAGGGTTGGGGAAAATACGTCGCCGTTTGTTTTTCCGCGGGAGGGATCAAAGGGAGGCCGCGCGGTTCGTGGGTCAAATTGAGACACCTGGAAATCCGGAATCTTCAATATCACCCTGCTCTTAACGGACTGTTGCAAACATGTGACGGGGCCATGCACCCTTCTTGACAAGGCACGCAGGGGAATGATACCTAAGCCGCGTTCGTAGGTTCTTGTGCGCGAACGGGGAATCGGTGTCTGACGCTTGCCTGATGGAGCAATCAGGCAGGGAGTTCGACGTAACCACGTGGGCTCAGCTTGGGGGTGACTATGCACAACGGGAATCAGGGATTCGGCGGAACGCGGTGGCGGAGTCTGATGGTGGCGGCAGTGGCAATGGCCGGGACACTATGGACGTCGGTCGCAATGGCGACGATCACCCAGGGTGACTTTTCAGTCTTTGGATTTTTCGAAACTCGCGAAGCGGGTCGCTGGGGCGAAGGCAGCTCGAGCCAGGACGGGTCGGCGACGAAACTGGTGCATCCGACTGCGACCTCGACCTTCGCGGAACCCGGCCAGCCGTTTGGGATGACGGGCGGCAGTTTCGATTTCAACCATTGGGACCTGGTCGAGCAGCGCAACCTTGCGGACGTGCGGCCCGATTACCACATGGTCAAGAACTACAAGCTGCTTGGGCGCTTCGACACGCTGATTATCAAGGATGCGGACTTCTTCGCGTTCTACCGGCCCTGGTACGACTCATTCGGCTCGATGAAGAACTTTGGCCGCCAGCGGCCGAATACGGACAGAATCGGATATGCCGGAGAGGGCGGCGGGAATCGTGCGCTTCAGGACCAATACTTCAAGAATGATCTGCGCGAGTATTATGCGCAGTTGAACTTTACCGACAATTTTTCCGCACGCATCGGCAAACAGCAGGTCATCTGGTCGGAAGCCGACGCGCTGTCAGGAACCGAAGTCACCAACCCGGTTGATGCGCAATGGCACGGAGTATATGGCGCAGAGGCGCTCGAAGACGTGCGCACCAACGTGCGGATGGTCAAGCTGAATTACATCCTGCCCGACTTTTTCAAGACGGCCAACAACGAGCTCGAGGGCTTCTGGATCCCCGGCGATTTCCAAGGCGATGGCATCAGGGTCCAGGCCGACCCGCGCAACCCGTGGGTGGTTCCGGCCGCGCTGGGCAGCACAGAATCTCCGTTCGCACTGAGCATCAACCAGAACGGCCAGCAGCTCAACGTCAATCAGCTGCCGAACGCCGACGACAAAGCGATGATCTTCATCCCGACCTTCGGGAAGATTGGCAAGAAGGAGGCGGGAACGTTTTTCGACGTGCTGCTTTCCAGTCCCACCAAGAATCCGTCGAACTCGATAGAGAACAGCGAATTCGGCGCGCGCTATTCGAGCTTGCTGCCGGTTGGAAACGGACTACAGACCAGCTTCATCTTCCTTTATGAATACCGCGACCCGAAGCCGGTTACCTGCACCAACTGCGAAGCGGGCCAAGGAGTGGTGCCGAGCGACGGGATCAAAATTGCCCCCGGACTCTTCATCCTGCCCGGGTATTACCTGCATCCGCTTCGCGCGGGCGTGCCCAAGGGAGGAACGCTGCAGATCGTCTCGGAAACTGACATCGTGCGAAACAAGTTCTTTGGCTTGACCGGAACATACTACGACAAAGACCTGACCGACATCGTGTACCGCTACGACGTGCTGTACCAGCCCGACCACGCAATAGCAGTTCCGTCGTCGCAGGATCATTCGCGCGGAGCAGAGTGGACCGAGCTTACGCGCTTCATCCTGGCGGGCGACCGTCCGACCTACATCCCGTGGATATCGAAGCAGCACACGTTCCTGACGGCTCAGTTCACGGAGACCTGGCTGCCGGATCGTCCCGCCAATGCGCAGAACATCGCGGTCCCCGGATTGCCCGGCACCGGCAAGGCGCGAGAACTCAGCAACCTTGGGTTCATCGCGGCAACGAACTGGCTGATGAACGGGCAGTTGACGGCAACCAACGTGTTCCTATGGGACATCGACAACAACGTCGGCGAGCTGTCGACCACCAACGTTTACCGGTATTCGCGCAACGTGCTGTTCGGGCTGAACTCCCAGTGGTTCATCGGACGGAGCGGACGCTACACCGATCCGTACCTGCTGAGCCGTCAGCAGCGGTTCAACGAACTGGAGTTCACCTTCACGTACGAAATCTAGAAGCCGGGATTGGACCGATCGGGCGGCTGTGGCAGATGCTACAGCCGCCTTCTTTTTTGCGGTAGAATGACTGGATCGCCGCCCTGGAGCGAGCGGCCCGTGACCGCGCGGCCCTGCCTGCGTCCTCTACGCCGGCCGCGCATACCGCGATGGACGACAATTCACATACAGCCTGGTACCTGGTGCGCACCAAGACGGGCAAGGAGCGCTGGGTCCGCGATCAACTGGCGAACCTGGTGCCGGAGGTGTTTTTGCCGATGCTGAAGGCGAAGGCGCCGCGATGGGGACGGATGGTGGTATCGATAACTCCGCTGTTTCCATGCTACGTGTTCGCCCGTTTCGATCTACAGCGCCGCTACTTCGACGTGAAGTATATGGCGGGGGTGCGCGCGATCGTTTCGGCGGGAATCGATCCGTTGGCGGTGCCGACGGCGATTGTGTCGGAGATTCGGCGCCGCGGCGTGGATGACGTGATCGAAATACCCGACAAGCCATTCGGCACGGGCGAGCGGGTGGTTGTCGTGGACGGTCCCTTCCGTGGATTCGAGGCGATCTTCCAGCGCTATCTTTCCGGCGCGGAGCGGGTGGCGATTCTGCTCAGCGCGGTCGAATCGGGCGGTCTGCGCGTCGTGCTGTCGGCCTCAGCGGTCGCCAAAGATTCGTGACCGATGCGGTCGCAGCGGCCGGCGTTTGGTGGGCGTGAGATTGCCGATATGAGGCAGGTAGCGGCTCGCCCTGGCAGCGAGAATCAGCTATCGTCGGCGCGCCAGCGATGGATAATCAGGGAGGGAAGATGAATCGAGCACGCAAGCCGGTCCGGATTGTGCCCAAGGGATGGGGCCGCGAGGTGTGGATCGCGAATGGCGATCTCTACTGCGGGAAAATTCTGGAAATTCGCAAGGGCAAGAAATGCTCGCTGCACTACCACAAGCTCAAGACCGAATCGTTCTTCCTGCGCAGCGGCCGGTTGATCGTGCGAATCAAGGAATCGCCGGAAAGCGCCACGATCGAGGAGTTCGAATTGGCGGCGGGCGAATGCATGGACGTCCCGATCGGACTGGTGCATCAGATGGAAGCGATCGAGGACGCCGAGTTGTTTGAATTCTCGACGCAGCACTTTGACAGCGATTCGCATCGGCTGGCGCGCGGCGACTGAATCCCGGCACCGGCTGCAATCTGCTTGCACAGGCGCGGCGAAATACGTCGCGTCTTTTTTTGTCCGCGCCCGGCGGCTGGTTTTTGCACTCGGTATGACGTGGTATATTGTTCGGCACCGCGCTGTGCGGAGTCGAGATGGCAAAGACAGCATTGATTACCGGAGTGACCGGGCAGGATGGTTCGTATCTCGCCGAGCTGCTAGTGAATAAGGGCTACGAAGTGCATGGGATGGTGCGGCGCACTTCGAGTTTCGCCACGGGACGAATCGATCATCTGCGCAAGGGCTTCGGGCCGGGTTCCGAAGGACTGCAACTGCACTACGGCGACCTCGGCGACGGCACCGGCCTTAGGCGGATTATCGAGCAGGTGCGTCCAGACGAGGTTTACAATCTCGCCGCGCAATCGCACGTGCGCATCTCATTCGACCAGCCTGAGTACACGGCCGACGTGGTCGGGCTGGGGGCGCTGCGATTGCTGGAGGCGCTGCGCGATCACAACAAGCGGCGCGGGCGGGCGGCGCGGCTGTACCAGGCGGGATCGTCGGAGATGTTCGGCAAGGTGGCGGAAACTCCGCAGCGCGAGACGACGCCGTTTCATCCGCGCAGTCCTTACGCGTGCGCCAAGGTTTATGCGCACTGGCAGACGGTGAACTATCGCGAAGCCTACGATCTGTTCGCGTGCAACGGAATCCTGTTCAACCACGAGTCGCCAAGGCGCGGCGAAAATTTCGTGACGCGCAAGATCACGCGCAGCGCGACGCGAATCAAGCTGGGGCTGCAGGAGAAGCTCGCGCTCGGCAACCTGGACGCGCGCCGCGACTGGGGATTCGCGGGCGACTACGTCGAGGCGATGTGGCTGATGTTGCAGCAGGAAGAGCCAGACGACTACGTGATCGCGACCGGCGAGATGCACCAGGTGCAGGAGTTTCTCGAAGTGGTGTTCGATCGGCTGCAGCTGAAGTGGCGGGATCACGTCGAGATCGATCAGCGATTTTTCCGTCCGGCGGAGGTCGATATTCTGATCGGTGACGCCTCGAAAGCGAAGCGCAAACTCGGTTGGGAGCCGAAAGTGAAGTTCGAAAAGCTCGCCGAACTGATGATCGAAGCAGATCTTGAACTTGCCGAGCGCGAACTGCGCAGCAAGCCTCGCTAGCAATCCTGTTACGCAAAGAACTTGACCGACTAACCGCCGCACGGTCAGGCGGTCAAATCGCATCACCTGAATTGCTCCGCTCGCCGCGCGATGCCTAGGATCGATGTTCGATCACTCGACGATCATCGATCGCACTTCATCTAAGGAACTGAGATGCCAGAAAAAGTTTTTACTGCGCGAACAACATTTCGCACGAGAGCGTCGCACGAGCGGCATTCGGTCGTGCTTTCGGATTCGATTCTGGATATTGCCACTGTCGAGCCGATTCAATTCGTCGACTTGACGGACTACATCAACATGCATCTGAGCGTGAACGCGGTCGAGAGCGGCACGGTGACCGTGTTCTCGCAGCACACGACGGCGGCGATCAAGATCAATGAGGCGGAAGAGCTGCTGCTCGAGGACTTCAAGAAGATGTTGCGCGAGCTGTGCCCGTCGGAGCGCGGCTACAATCATAACGACATGAGCCGCCGCAAGCCGCCGATTGCTCCCGACGAACGCCCCAACGCGCATTCGCACCTGATGCATCTGCTGCTTTCGACCAGCGAGACGATCCCGGTGATCGACGGCCGCCTCGCGCTCGGAACGTGGCAGCGCGTCTTTATGGTCGAACTCGATGGGCCCCGCGAGCGACAGGTGGTGATTCGGTGCGAGGCGTATCATCCGCACGAAAAGGCGGAGGCCGTGGCGCTGCACGCGGTCGACGGCGGCAACGGGCGCAACGGCGCGGCGCATCGCAGCGCGCAACTCAAGTAATTCGGGACTCGCTCAGACAGACGGCTAGCTGGCGGCGCGCTTGACGGCGCCGGCCTCGAATTCGCGCTCGAGCCGCTCGATGTCGGCCGGCGAGAGGCTGAAATATTTCGCCTCGGGATGATGGAAGACGACGGCGCTGACCGCGCTTTCGGGGTCCATCATGAAGCCCTCGGTCAATTTTACGCCGAGCGCATTTTTCTCGACCTCGAGCAGGCGGAACAGCGGCTCCTGATCCTCGAGGCGGGGACAGGCAGGATAGCCGAACGAGAAGCGCTTGCCGCGGTAGTGCGCCTGGACGAGATCCTTGAGCGAGAGTCCGGGCGGATCGCCGATTCTCCACATCTGGCGAATTCTCGCGTGGAGCAATTCGGCAAACGCCTCGGCGCCTTCGAGCGCGAGCACCTGCAAAATGTGCGAGCGGAGATAATCGCCCTTGTTTTTCCAATCCTCCGCGAGCGCGCGCACGCCGGTGCCGATGGTTGTCACAAACATGCACAAATAATCTGTGCGGCCGGAATCGCGCGCGGCGACGTAGTCGGCCAGGCATAGATGCGGCGGGTCGCTCTGGCGGCCGAAGGTGAACGACTCGAGCACCGTTTTGACGTCCGGCGAATAAATCATGACGGTGCGAGCGCCGTCGGATTGCGCGGGGAAGAACCTGTAGACCGCATTCGCGGAGATGTCGGCGCGCGCAAGAATCTGCTCCTCGACTTCCTCGACGCGAGCGTGAAGCTCGCGCGCCTTCGCGTCGCCGGCCTCGAACGCTTCGACAAAATTCTGAAAGCCGAGATGCTTGGCGTAGAGGCTCTTGGGATTGATGTACTCGAAGATCTCGCCGAGATCGTAATTGCGGATCACGTGAGTCTTGAGGTCGGGCGGCTGCGGAATCTCGACATCGCGACGCACCGATGAAGTGCGCGGCGCGGCGTCCGCGGGCGCGTCGACAACCTTCGGCGCGGACTCGAGCATTTTTCGGGACTGCTCGGCGAGCACGCGCTGGAGCGACTGGCGCCGCTCGAAGTCCATGATCTGATTGGCGAGGTCCAGCCCGTTCATGGCGTCATTGGCGTACGCGACCAGGCCCTGGTATTCGGGCGCGATCTTCATCCGCGTGAACCGATTCGAGAGCGCGGCGCCGCCGACCAGGATCGGGCAATCGATTCCCGCGGTGTTCAAGTCCTGCGCCGTCGCGACCATCATCTGCGCCGACTTCACGAGCAGGCCCGACAGCCCGATCGCGTCGGGCCCGTGCTCGCGGAAGGCCCTGATCAGTTCCTCGGGCGGCACCTTGATGCCGAGGTTGACGACCCGATAGCCGTTGTTGCTGAGAATGATCTCGACCAGGTTCTTGCCGATGTCGTGGACGTCGCCCTTGACGGTCGCGAGAATAATTTTGCCCTTGGTCGCGCTTTCAGACTTCTGCATGTGCGGTTCGAGGTGCGCGACGGCAGCCTTCATAGCCTCGGCCGATTGCAGGACTTCGGCGACAATCATCTGGTTGGCGTTGAACAGCCGCCCGACCTCGTCCATGCCCTTCATCAACGGGCCGTTGATGATTTCGAGCGGGCCGCGGGTGGTCAGGGCCTCGTCGAGGTCCTCGACGAGGCCGTCCTTGGAACCCTCGAGGATGTAGCGGGCGAGGCGGTCGTCGAGTGGCATCGACTTGCGATCCTCGGCGGTGACGGTGCTTTTGCGCGCGCGGAAATACGCGGCGAAGGTTGCGATCGGGTCGTCGCCGCGCCACCAGATCAGATCCTCGGCTAGTTTGCGCTCCACTTCGGGGATGGACGGATAGCGATGAAGTTTCTCGGCGTTGACGATCGCGAGATCGAGGCCGGCCTGGACGCAATAATAGAGCATGACGGCGTTGAGCACTTCGCGGCCCGCCTCGGGCAGTCCGAACGAGACGTTCGAGATGCCGAGGATGGTCTTGCAAGCCGGCAGCGCATGCTTGATCAGCTGAATGCCCTCGATGGTCTCGATGCCGGAGCCGATATAATTTTTGTCGCCGGTGCCGACCGGGAAAACGAGCGGATCGAAGACGATATCTTCGGGCTCGACGCCGTATTTTTCGGTGAGCAGCTTGAACGAGCGCTGCGCGACCTGCAGCTTGCGCTGGCGCGTGACGGCCTGCGCCTGCTGCTTGTCGTCGTCGATGCATCCGACGACCAGCGCGGCGCCGAAGCGGCGCGCGAGCGGCACGACCTTCCTGAAGCGATCCTCGCCGTCTTCGAGGTTGATCGAATTGATGAGCGACTTGCCCGGCGTGCGCTTGAGCGACTCTTCGATCACGCGGTGATCGGTCGAGTCGATCATCAACGGCACTTTGACTTTTTTGACTTCGATTTCGAGAAAGCGGGTGACGTCGGCCATCTCGTCGCGATCGGGATCCTGCAGGCAGACGTCGAGGATGTGCGCGCCGCGGCGCACCTGCACGCGTCCAACTTCGGCGGCTTCCTCGACTTTGCCGTTCGCGATAAGCCGCTTGAACTTGCGACTGCCGAGCACGTTGGTCCGCTCGCCGACGATCACGGGCCGCGTGTCGTTGTCGATGACGAGAGTCTCGATGCCGGAGACGACCGAGCGCCTGAGGGTCGAGCGCGCGCGCGGACGCTTGCCGGCCACGGCCTGAACCAGCAAGTGGATGTGTTCGGGCGTCGTGCCGCAGCATCCGCCGACCAGATTGACCCATCCATTTTCTGCAAAGCGCGCGATTTTTCCCGCAAGCATCGCGGGCGTCTCGTTGTAATGCCCTTCTTCATCGGGCAAGCCCGCGTTGGGCACGCACGAGACAAAGAATTTCGAGATGCCCGAGAGAGTGCGCAGATGATCGGTCATGAAGTCGGGACCGGTGGCGCAGTTGAGGCCGAGCCAGAGCAGGTCGCGATGCGCGAGCGAGGTGTAAAAGGCCTCGATGTCCTGCCCGCTGAGCAGAGTGCCCATCGTCTCGATCGTTCCCGACACGGCGACCGCGGGCGCGACGCCGAGTTTTTCGATCGCGGCCTCGATGCCGACGAGGCCGGCCTTGCAGTTCAGCGTGTCGTTGACGGTTTCGAGGAGCAGGATGTCGGCGCCGCCTTCGATCAGGCCTTCGGCCTGCACTTGGTAGCCGTCGCGCATCTGATCGAAGGTGACGCCGCCGGTGACCGAGATGCTCTTGGTCGTCGGGCCCATCGAGCCCGCGACAAAACGCGGCCAGTCCGCGGTGCTGAAGCGGGCCGCCTCTTCGCGCGCCAGGGTCGCAGCGAGGCGGTTGATCTCGTGCGCGTCGTGTTCGAGAGCGTATTCGGCGAGCACGATGGGACTGGCCTGGAAGCTCGCCGTCTCGATTATGTCGGCGCCGACTTCGAGAAAGCCGTCGTGCATGCGGCGAATCAGATCGGGGCGCGTGCGCACGACATTTTCGTTGCATCCTTCGTAGCGAGGGCCGCCGTAGTCCGCGGCGCTCAGATTCTCGCCGAGCACGAAGGTGCCGAAGGCGCCGTCCAGCACGAGGATTCGTTCGGCGAGCAGCTCGCGGAGGAGCTTGATCCTGTGCGCGTCGGTGGTCATTGTAGGACGCCCGTTCGGATGCGGGCGGTAACGAACTAAGTTATCCTAGCGATGCAAGCCGCGCAATTTTGCCCGATGCGTCTGCGCGCACGCGACGAACGGGCTGCGAACGGCTTCTCCGCATGAGCGCAAACTCGCAATTGCAAACCCCGGGACGTCTCGTGCTGGTGACGGGAGGCGCGGGCTTTATCGGGTCGCATCTGGTGGACGCGCTGGTCGATGCGGGAATGCGCGTGCGAGTGATCGACAACTTCGCTTCCGGCCGGCGCGAGTATGTGAACCGTGCGGCCGAGCTGGTCGAGGGCGATATTCGCGACGCGTCGTCGATCGCGGGCGCATTCGAGGGTGTCGACACGGTGTTCCACGTGGCGGCGCTGCCGCGGATTCCGCTCTCGATCGCGAAGCCGGTCGAAACGCACATGACCAACGTGGTCGGAACGCTGAACGTGTTGATCGCGGCGCGCGACTGGAAAGTCCGGCGCGTGGTGTACTCAGGATCGTCGTCGGTGTATGGCGAGCAGGCGAAGATGCCGCTGGTCGAGACGATGACGCCGAATCCGCTCAACCCGTACGCGCTGCAGAAATATGTCGGCGAGCAGTACGCGCGCATGTTCCATCGGCTGTTCGCGATGCAGACGCTGACGCTGCGCTACTTTGGCGTGTACGGCGCGCGAATGCCGGAAGAGGGATCGTACGTGCTGGCAATCCCGGCGTTCCTGAAGGCGCGGCGCGAGGGCCGCCCGCTTGAAATTCACGGTGACGGCGAGCAGACGCGGGATTTTACGCACGTCAGCGACGTGGTGTCGGCGAACACGCTGGCGATGGACTGCGAGATTGCGGACGGGCGTGCGCTCAACATCGGGCGCGGCGAGAACGTCAGCCTGAATCGGATCGCGGCGATGATCGGCGGACCGACGGTGCGTCGCGAGCGGCGCGCCGGCGACATGCGCGACACGCTCGCGGATCGCAGCGAAGCCGAGCGGGTTCTCGGCTGGCGCCCGCGCGTTTCGGTCGAGGCAGGCATCGCGGACCTGCTGAAGTGATGATGTAGGAGGGCCGGGCGGAGATTCCGACCGGCCCTCTTTGATTGACGCGATTGGATGGCGCGCGCGCTTTCAGTCGAACATCAGGACCGTGCGGGCTACTTCGCCGGCCTTCATTGCGCGGAACGCTTCGTTGACGTCCTCGAGCTTGCCGCGGCGCGTGATCATGTCGTCGAGGTCGAGGCGCCCCTGCTGGTAGAGCTCGATGATGCGCGGCATGTCGATGCGGAAGCGGTTCGAGCCCATGAAGCATCCCTGGATGCGCTTCTCGAACAGCAGCGAGAAGCCGTCCACTTCGACTTTCTGCCCGAGCGGAACCATCCCGACAATCGTGGCGATGCCGCCGGGGGCGATCGACTGGTAAGCCTGCTCGGCTGCGACCTTGAGCCCGATCGCTTCGAACGAGTAGTCGACGCCGTCGCCGGTGAGCGAGCGAATCTGCTCGACCGCATCGCCCTTTGACGCGTCGACGGCGTGAGTCGCGCCGAGTTTTTTGGCGAGCTCGAGCTTGGCCGGGAACTTGTCCACCGCGATGATCATCAGCGCGCCGGCGATTCGCGCACCCTGGATGATCGCGAGGCCGACGCCGCCGGCGCCGAACACGGCGACCGTCGAGCCGGGCGCGACCTTGGCGGTATGCAACGCGGCGCCGACGCCGGTCATCACGCCGCATCCGATGAGCGCGGCGCGGTCGAGCGGCACGTCGTTGGAAATCTTCACCAGCGCGTTTTCATGCAGCAGCATTTTTTCGGCGTAGCCCGAGAGGTCGGCGAACTGATTGACCATCTTGCCCTGCTGCGAGAGACGGGGCTTGTCGGTCGCGGTGCGCTGGGTGGCGGCCTTGTTCGAGCAGAGGTTGGGATGCCCGGACATGCATTCCTCGCAGTAGCCGCAGAAGACCGAGAGGCACGCGATCACGTGGTCGCCGGGCTTGAGGTACGTGACCTGCGAGCCGACTTTCTCGACGATGCCGGCGGCCTCGTGGCCGAGGATCGCGGGAGTCGGCCACATGTAGAGGCCGTCGACGAAATGAAGATCGCTGTGGCAGACGCCGCTGGCGACGGTGCGCACGAGGACTTCGCGTTCGCGGGGCTCGTCGATATCGACCTGCTCGATGTTGAGTGGCTGACCGGGACCGTGGAAGACAGCAGCTTTCATCTGGATTGCTCCTTTTTTCGGCGAATCCGCTAGTTGAACATCAACACAGTGCGCGCGACCTCGCCCGCCTTCATGGCGCGGAAGGCGTCGTTGACGTCCTCGAGCTTGCCGCGGCGGCTGATCATGTCGTCGAGATTGAGGCGTCCCTGCAAGTAGAATTCGATGTAACGGGGCATGTCGATGCGGAAGCGGTTCGAGCCCATGTTGGAGCCTTGCAGTTTGCGCTCGGTCAGAAACATATAGCCGTCGATTTCGACCTTCTGGCCGACCGGGATCATGCCGATGACGGTCGCTGTGCCGCCGGTCTTGAGCGAGTTGAAGGCCTGTTCGGCGGTCTGCTTGAGCCCGATCGCTTCGAATGAGTAGTCGACGCCGCCGCCGGTCAGTTTTCTGATTTCATCGACGGGATCGCTGTTCGACGCGTCGACGGTGTCGGTCGCGCCGAGCCGCCGGGCCATCGCGAGCTTGCCCTCGAAGGTATCGACCGCGATTATTTTGCGCGCGCCGGCGATCCGCGCGCCCTGGATTGCGGCGAGTCCGACGCCGCCCGCGCCGAAGACCGCCACCGTCGAGCCCGGCTCGACCTTTGCGGTGTTGAGCACCGCGCCGACGCCGGTAGTGACGCCGCATCCGATCAGCGCCGCGCGATCGAGCGGCAGGTCCTCGCGAATTTTCACGACCCCATTCTCATGCAGCAGCATCTTTTCGCAGTAAGACGAAACATCCAGGAACTGGTTGACCGGCTTGCCCTTCTGCGAGATGCGCGGCTTGTCCTGGGGGCTGCGCGCGGTGACGCTTTTGTTCGAGCATCGATTCGGATGGCCCGACATGCACTGCGCGCAGGCGCCGCAGAACACCGACAGGCAGCAGATCACGTGGTCGCCCGGCTTCACGTAGGTGACCTGTTTGCCGACTTCCTCGATGATGCCGGCGGCCTCGTGGCCGAGGACCGCGGGCGCTGGGTAGGGGTAGAAGCCGTCGACGAAATGCAGGTCGCTGTGGCAGACGCCGCTGGCGACGGTTTTGATCAGGACTTCGCGGTCCTGCGGTTTGTCGAGCTCGACGTCCTCGATACTGAGGGGCAACTTGGGCCCGTGGAAAACTGCGGCTTTCATTCTGAGTGCTCCTTGAGTGAGGCGATAGTGTTGACTGCACGCGCGCGCAGGATGATGCATCGCGCGAGCGCCCTGGCAATCACCTTACTTACCACACTGACGGAGCATTTCCAGTGCCGGAGTTCGCTCGCGGGCGGGACTGGCGGCCGCCGCGAGATCCGGCTATGCGCGCGCGGCGAAGCAGATCGTCTCGTTGGCGAGACGTACGACGCCGCCGGCCGCCGCGTATTCGCGCGCGGCAGCCACGACCGCCTCACGCACATTGCGGGCAACTTCGGCGGGCAGCTTCGAGAGCGTCGCGCGGGTGCCGCCTATCTGGCCGCGGAAGTCCGCGAATGCGTCGGGCGACGGAAATTCGAAAGTAACGATCAGCCGTTCGATTGTCACGTCGTGAAAGCCCGCGGCGAGCAGCGCGTGCTCGAGGATCGATGGGTCCGCGAGCCGGGTCGGGTCGGGCGCGTTGGGCGGCGGCGCGATCCCGGTGATTCGGCGGATCGCGTCGCGCGCGAGGCCGCACATCGGCACCTTGTCGGCGACCGACCAGACCGCCGTCGCGAAGCGTCCGCCGGGCTTGAGGGCGCGATGCAGTCCGCGCACCACGCCGTCGAGGTCAGGCATGAACATGAGGCCCCATCGGCACAGCGCGGCGTCAAACGAATGCGCCTCGAGGCGCAGCGACTCGGCGTCGGACTCGACGAGCTCGACGTTCGCCAAGCCCGCCGCGTCGAGCCGCTCGCGCGCGATCGCAAGCATTCCGGGCGACATGTCCACGGCGACGACGCGTCCCGATTGTCCAACCGCGCGGGCCGCGGTCAGTGCGGGCTCGCCGCTGCCGGTCGCGATATCGAGAATGCGCTGGCCAGCGCGAACTCCCGCCAGCTCGACGAGGCGGTCGTTGACGGTCTGCGCGGCGCGCTCGAAGGTCGGCCACCATCGCTTCCAGCCCTCGGCGCTATCGTCCCACGCCGCCTTCAGCTGGTTTTATTTTCGAGTCGTCAGGATTTCGAGCGTCCATCGTAGTTTCACCTTCGCAAGACTGTTACACCGCGGAGCCGCGCGACCACTTGCGGATATTCCTTTCCATATGATCGGGCGGCATCCGGCGTGAGGTTCTGATCGCCGACTATCAACACGGCCGGCGTCGAGGCGGTCGCGTCAAAGGGAACCGCGCGATCAAGTCGATCGGCTGGAAGATAGTATCGGAGCACTTCGATCGCATACAGCGGAACAACGCTCATGACCTCACCCGGCTTGAGCGCGGAATCGGCCGCCGCGATTGCTTCGCGATACTGCGCGTCATGCGGCTTGCGATCGTAAGAAACGATATGGCCGAGCGAAAACGCGACTGCGATCACCAGCGCCCCGGCGCGGACGAGATCGCCGGGCAACTCGAATATCCCCAACGCAACGAGGATGAAAAACGGAGCGAAGCACGACAGCGCGTAACGCTCGACGAACACCGGCGCAATCGTGTACGACACTGCCACCATCACCAGCGGCGGCGCCCACATCCAGAGGAGCGCGAAGGAAATGGCGTCGCGCGCGCCGCCGCGCCATCCGCGGACCACGCCCCAAATCGCAAGAGCCGCGAGGATCGGAAAGGCGAAGCTTCCGGTCGCCTTGTTGAATAGTGCGACGGCCTCGTACACAGCCGGCGGCTTGCGCCAGCCGCTGCCGGCGGCTCCAAAGGAAGCGGTATGCAGGGCCGAAAAAAGTTTCGGCGCCAGAATCAATCCCGCCGCCGCGAGCGCAATCGCGATCGCCCAGGCGTGGCGCGCCCGCGCATTGTCGCGGCGCCATCCCGCGCGCGCGACTACATAAAGCAGCCACGAGCCTTCGGTCGCGGGCACCAGCATGGCAGCGAAGTTCGAGCCGATCGCAACAGCAGTCAAAACCACGAGCGCAGCGTAGTTGGCGACACCGCCGACGCGAAGCGCGCGGATGAACATCGCGACTTGCGCGAGGATCGCCGCGAGCATCAGCGGATACATCCGCGCCTCGCGCGAATACTTGATCGTGACCAGGTTGACAGCGAAGACGAGCGCGGCGAGTCCCGCGATTGTTTCGATGCGGTCTCGGGGCAGCGCCGATTCTTTTTCCGAATCCAGCGCGAACATCTCGCAGCAGACAAGATAGACCAGCAGGATCGAGACGACGCCGAAGGCCGCCGACATCGCGCGCATCGCGGCCATGCTCGAGCCGAAAAGCCCGATCCATCCGTGGAGCATCAAATCATGGATCGGCAGCGCGCCGGGGTTGAGCGCCGGTTGGCGTGCGATCACTTCGGCGGCGGTTGGCGCGGACGCGGCCGCCCATGACGCGCCCTCGTCCGGCGACATTTCGAGAGCGCCGAGATCGTAAAAGCGCAGCACGCCGCCCGCCACGAGCGCGACGACGAGCAGGATGAGGCCTGGCGCACGAGCCGAGACGATCGCGCCGGGGATCGTTTGAGCGTACGGTAGATCGCGTGGCGGATCGCGCTCGTCGGCTTTGGAGGCGGCCGCCGTGGTCAGAGACCCTTCCTCAGCTGCGGCGCGGGACGAAAGCCGACGGTGCGGGCCGCCGGAATGGTCATGGGCGCGTTGGTGCGCGGATTGAAGCCGGCACGGGCGCGACGCCGGCGCACGGAAAAAGTGCCGAAGCCTGGCACCCAGAAGCGCTTGTCCTTGCGAATCGAGCGCGCAATTTGTTCGAAAACGAGGTCTAAAGTGGCGGCGACCAGTTTTTTGGGCTGATCGGTGGACCGGGCGATCGTATCTATCAGTTCCGCTTTGGTCATCGACGGGACCTCCAGCGAATTTCTATAGCCGAACCGCGCGCGGCGCCATAGCGGCAGGCAGTTCGATCCGGTTGCGATCGATCCACTCGTCGATTGCCGCAAGCGCTCGCGCAGCCATCTCGATTTTCTTCTGACGGCCGCGCGCACGGATCTTCAAATCGGGCATGAGGCCGTAGTTCGCGTTCATCGGCTGGAAGTCGCGCCGCGCGGAATCGGTGATATACGCGATCAGCGAGCCGACGGCGGTCTCGGGCGGCGGCACGACCAACTCGCGATTCATGACAAGGTGCGCAGCGTTGATTCCCGCGAGCAATCCCGCAGCGGCGGACTCGACGTAGCCTTCGACACCGACCATCTGGCCGGCCAGAAACAAATCGTCGCGCGCCTTGAGCTGGAGCGTGGGAAGAATGAGGCGCGGAGAATCGACAAACGTGTTGCGATGGATCGAGCCGAGGCGCACGAACTCCGCGTTTTCCAGTGCGGGGATCATTCGCAGCACGCGGCGCTGATCCGGATAGGTCATCTTGGTCTGGAAGCCAACCATGTTGTAGAGGCGGCCGGCGGCGTCGTCTTGCCGGAGCTGCACCACCGCAAACGGTCTGCGCCCGCTGTGCGGCTCTGAGAGCCCGACCGGGCGCATCGGGCCGAACGCGAGCGTCAGCGGGCCGCGGCGCGCCATTTCCTCGATCGGCATGCATCCTTCGAAATAAACCGGCTTCTCGAACGGGTGCAGATCGATTTTTTCCGCCGCCACGACCGCCGCGACGAAGGTCTCGTACTGGACCTGGGTCATCGGGCAGTTGATGTAATCGTCGCCGCCCTTGCCGTAACGCGAGGCCTTGAAGGCCACGTTCATGTCGATCGAATCGGCGGCGACGATTGGCGCGATCGCGTCGTAGAAATACAAGTTGCGCGGACCGATCAGCCGGTTCAGCGCCCCGCCGAGCTCCGCGCTGGTCAGGGGACCGGTGGCGAGAATGGTCAAGCCGGCGGGTATCTCCGAGGCTACGGCGCGCGAAATCTCTACCATCGGATGATCCTCGAGCGCGGCGGTGACAGCGCGCGAGAAGTCATTGCGATCGACAGCGAGCGCGGAGCCCGCCGGCACCCTCGCGCTATCGGCAGCAGCAATCACCATCGAGCCGAGCCGGCGCATCTCTTCTTTCAGCACGCCGACGGCGGTCTCCATCGAGTCGTTGCGCAGCGAATTCGAGCACACGAGTTCGGCAAAATCTGCCGTGCGATGAGCTTCGGTCATCCTGACGGGCCGCATCTCGACGAGGCGCACCCGGATGCCACGGCGCGCGAGCTGGTAGGCTGCTTCGCTGCCCGCGAGGCCCGCTCCGACAACGGTTACCTGGTTTTCACTCATCGGGATCGCCGCCCAGACCTGCGCGATGGCGTAGCCGCGGCGAAACGTGATCGTGGCGTTTTTCGGCGGTCGTGTAAACCAGCGCGGATCAGCTATACAAATTTTTCAAGCATCAGCTGTCGATCTGACGTATCGCCGTTCGACTGATAGATGAAAACGAAATCGCAACAAGGAGAGACGCGATGGAATACCTGCTTTTGATCTACAACAGCGAAGCGGACGGAAAAAAGATGAGCGCCGCCGAGCAGGGCCAGATGTTCCAGGAATACATGGCCTTCACGCAGGACCTGACAAAGAGCGGGAAGAACAAGGGCGGCAATGCGCTCGAGCAGACCCCGACGGCCACCACGGTTCGCGTGCGCAACGGCAAGACGGTAGTGACGGACGGGCCATTCGCAGAAACCAAGGAGCAGCTCGGCGGCTACTACCTGGTCGAGGCGAAAGATCTCGACGAGGCGATTTCGATTGCCGCGCGGATTCCTGGGTCGAAGCACGGCTCGATCGAAGTGCGGCCCGTCAGGAAGATCAACATGTAGGGATGGAAGGTTCGTCGAGGCGACCGACGAGGCAAGACGCATGAAGTACATGATCACTGGAGCGGAGCCGCGCGGTGAATCGATCGATGCGGGCGAAATCGATCGGCGCGTTCGACATCATCAGCAGAAACTCAACTCGCTTCTCAGCATGCGGGTGCGCGCCGGCAAGCCTGGGCTCGCGTTCGTTTCCGTCGGGCTTGGCCGCGAAACCGTTACCGTGAAGAATCGCGGCGGCAAGCATCTGCGGATCGACGGGCCGTTCCCGGAAACCAAGGAGCTGGTGGGCGGCTTCGACATAATCGACTTCGACTCCTACGCGGAAGCGGTCGAGTTCGCGAAGTATGAACAAGCTCATCAGAGTCTCGTCAGCGAGGTCCGGCCGATTCGCGAATTCTGGTGGATTTCACAGACTAGCGGGCAGGCCGCGTCGAAGAGTTTCATGCTGACATCGGTCGAGAACGAGCGCGCCGTGCTAAGCCTGTCCGACGAAGAACGCAAGCTGATCATGCGGCAGCATCAGGGCGTCGGCGCAGAATACGTAACGAGCCGCGCGATGTTGGATCAGGAGCCCGGACTATGGGTCGGCGCGCGCCTGCAGGTTTCCGAGCAGGCGAAGACGATTCGATGGAGCAACGGCGGCCGGCTTGTGACGGACGGACCGTTCGCCGAGACGAAAGAAGTGGCCGGGGGCTTCAACCTGGTCGGGTGCGCGTCGATGGACGAGGCAATCACGTGGGCGAACAAGCTGGCTCCGCGCGACGGTGACGCGATCGAAGTCCGGCCGGTCGACGGATGCTGGTGGGTCTATCACGAGTGACGCCGCGGTAGCGACGTGCGCCGCGGGCCGTTAACCTGCCATCGGACGGACCTTCCGATGGAGAGCAACAACTCCGCTGCGTTCGAGCGATTCTATCGCGACGAGTATGGGCGAATACTCGCGACGCTCATTCGCGTGCTCGGCGACTTCGACCTGGCGGAAGACTCGGCACAGGAGGCGTTCGCCGGCGCGGTCGAGCAGTGGCCCAAAGATGGGTGGCCGGAAAATCCGCGCGCGTGGATCATCGGCGTCGCGCGCCACAAAGCGATCGATCGATTGCGCAAGCAGGCCCGGTTCAACGATCGCCGCGAAGAGTTGATTCGCATGGCTGAGAGCGGCGACGACGGCGCGGAGATTGACAGATCGGGCGCGCTGCCCGACGAGCGTATCCGCCTGATCTTCACGTGCTGTCATCCCGCGCTGGCCGACGACGCGCGCGTCGCGCTGTCGCTGCGCACGCTGTGCGGGCTCACGACCGAAGAAATCGCGCGCGCGTTTCTGACGGCGCCCTCGACGATGGCGCAGCGGCTGGTCCGCGCCAAACGCAAGATCCGCGCGGCGCGCATTCCCTACGAAGTGCCGTCGCCGGAGTTGCTTGCGGAGCGGCTCGACGCCGTGATGGCGGTTATCTACCTGGTCTTCAACGAAGGCTATGCGGCGAGTTCGGGCGAACGCCTGCTCAGAACGGACCTCTGCGCGGAGGCGATTCGGCTGGGCCGGATCCTAGTTGCGCTGATGCCCGCCGAGGCGGAGCCGCGCGGATTGCTCGCGATGATGCTGCTGCATGACGCGCGGCGCGACGCGCGAATCGACTCGCACGGCGAACTCGTGTTGCTCGAGGAGCAGGACCGCGCGCGCTGGGATCGCGCGCAGATCGCCGAAGGGCTGGCTCATTCGGAAGCCGCTATTAGCGCCGACGCGCATGGACCGTACGCGATACAGTCGGTGATTGCGGCGGTGCACTCACGCGCCGAACGCGCGGACGCAACCGACTGGCGCGCGATCGCGGATCTTTACGGGCGTCTAATCGCGATCCGTCCATCGCCGGTGATCGAGTTGAATCGAGCGGTCGCAATTGCGATGGCCGACGGTCCCGCAACCGGACTCGTGTTGATCGATGCGATCGAAAACAGCGGCGACCTGCGCGACTACTACCTGATGTGGTCAGCGCGAGCGGATTTGCTCCGGCGCCTGAGAAGATGGAGCGAGGCGGCCGAGTCGTATCGGGCGGCGCTGGCGCGAGTGGGCAGCGCACCCGAGCGGCGATTTCTCCGCCGGCGGCTGGAGGAGATGTCGGCGAAGGATGAAACCGTCGTAGCCGACGTTTCGCGAAGTACCCAACGTAGAGGCTGAAGGCTACGCGGCCGGGGTCGAGGCTGGCGCGGGCTCAGGCTGATCGGGAGCGGGCGCCTTGTAGCCGCATTCCTTGTTGGCGCATTGCCAGGTGATGCCGGTGCGCTTCAGGTCTTTTTCGACGAGGTAGTTCGCGCCGCAAGACGGGCATGGATGCGGGATGACTTTGTTCCAGGCCGCGAATTTACACTTCGGATAGCGGCCGCATCCATAGAAAATTTTTCCGCGGCGGCTGCGACGCTCGAGGATTTCGCCTTCCTTGCATTCCGGGCAGGCGACCCCGGTCTTCACCGGCTCGGATTGGAGGCGCTTGATTCCGTCGCAATCCGGATATCCCGAGCATCCGAGGAATTCGCCGAAACGTGAGCGGCGCTTGACCATCGGCTTGCCGCACTTCTCGCAGACTTCGTCGGTGGGCACCGGCGCCGACGGCTTCAGCGTGATATTGCCCTGGTCGTCGCGCGCTATTTCGCCGGTGTTGGTGCACTTGGGGTAGTTCGAGCAGGCGAGGAACTCGCCGTTGCGCCCCCATTTGATCACCATGTTGCCGCCGTCGAGCTCGCACTTGAGATCGGTGGGCAGGCCCTTGCGCTTGACCTCGGGCATCTTCTTCTTCGCGTCGGCAAGGTCCTTGGCGAACGGGCCGTAGAAGCGCCTGAGCGTCTTGACCCAGTTCTCGGCGCCCTCTTCGACCTTGTCGAGGTCCTCTTCGAACTGCGCAGTGAAGCCCGATTCCAGGATGTCGGGAAACGCCTTGACCAGCATGTCGTTGACGACCCGCCCGAGCGACGTCGGCCGCATCCGCTTGCTCTCGTCTTCTTCGACGTACTCGACCTTGAGGATGCTCGTCATGATTGCGGCGTAGGTCGAGGGACGCCCTATCCCCTGCTCTTCGAGCTCCTTGATGAGCGTGGCTTGCGTGAAGCGCGGGGGAGGCTGGGTGAAATGCTGCTCCGGGTCCAGCTCCAGCAGTTTCAGAATCTCGCCCTCGGTGAGCAGCGGCAGCGTGCCTTCTTCGTCATCGGCCGAGGCTTCATCCTGGCCTTCGATATACACGCGCATGAAGCCGTCGAACTTCATTACCTGGCCGGTGGCGCGAAAGATGGCGTCGGCCGCCTCGATGTCCACCGTGGTGCGGTCGTACACCGCCGGCGTCATCTGGCTCGAGACGAAGCGATTGTAGATGAGCGTGTAGAGCGCGAGCGCGTCCTTGTCGAGGTAGCGGGCCATCGACTCGGGGTCGCGCTCGACGGCGGTCGGACGAATCGCCTCGTGCGCGCCCTGCGCCTGCTTGCCGGATTTGTAAAAGTTGGGCTGGTCGGGGACGTACTCTTTGCCGTAGCGCGAGCCGATATGGCCGCGGACGGCCTCAAGCGCCTGGTCCGAGACGCGCGGCGAGTCGGTGCGCATATAAGTGATAAGGCCGACCGCGCCCTGATCGCCAAGCTCGACGCCCTCGTACAGCTTCTGTGCGATCTGCATCGTGCGCCGCGGCTGGAAGTACAGCCTGCGTGAGGCCTCCTGCTGGAGGCGCGAAGTGATGAAGGGCGGCGCGGGACTGCGGCGGACTTCCTTGCGCTCGATGCTTTTGACTGTGAACGGCGCGGCCTCGACGGCCGCAATGATCTCGCGCGCCCGCGCCTCGGGCACCTTGTAGGATTTGTTGTCGATGCGATCTTCTTTGTAGCTGTAGAGCCGCGCCTTGAACGGGGGAGGATTCTTGCCCGCCAGGCGGGCGTCGAGCGTCCAGTATTCTTCGGCGCGAAATGCCTCGCGCTCGCGCTCGCGATCGACGATTATCCTGAGCGCGACCGATTGCACGCGCCCCGCGCTGATGCCGCGCTTGACCTTGTCCCACAGCAGCGGGCTCAACTTGTAGCCGACCAACCGGTCGAGCACCCGGCGCGCCTGGTACGCGTCGAACAAGTTGTGATCGAGCTTCGACGGATTGTCGACCGCCTGCTTAACGGCGGTCGCCGTGATTTCATGGAGCAGAACGCGGCGCACGTTGGACTTGGTCTTGCCGAGATGATCGGCGATATGCCATGCGATCGCTTCGCCTTCGCGGTCGGGGTCGCTGGCCAGGTAGATGTTATCCTTGCCCTTCGCGGCGCTCTTGATCTCGCCGATTACCTTCTCTTTGCCCTTGATTACGACATAGTCGGGCGCGAAATCGTGCTCGACATCGACGCCCAGCTTGCTCTTCGGCAGGTCCACCACGTGGCCGACCGAGGGCATGACCTGGTAGTCGCTACCCAGGTAACGCTTGATGGTTTTCGCCTTTGCGGGCGATTCGACGATTACGAGATTCTTTGCCACCGATTAAGCGCCTCCAGCTCTCCCCTACCCGCCGCGCAGGTTTCGCGCCAGCGCAAATCGTCCGGCGCTTCAGGCTTTACACCCTGCCAGACTTATGCAAGCGAGAAAAGCTTGCCCGGATGCTGGGTAACGCGACCCTCGAGTTCCAGTTCCAGCAGTAACCTAAGCACGGTCTGTGCATTTAGCCCGGAGGACTCGATGATCGAGTCAACATGGAGTCTTTCAGATTCTTTTAGATTGTTTAAGATTATTGTAGTGTCGTTAACCAGTCCTTCAACGGTCTTGGCGCCTTCGACCGGGCCCGACGGTGGAGCGACGGCAGCACTGGGGATAGCCGCAACGGGCGTCGGAGCCGGTTTGGGAGCGTCGATTGGGATGCTCTGGGTCGGCACCGGCCTGCCAGCCATCTGAGGCGCGAGCTCCTCGATCACGTCCTCGACGCACTCGACCAGCTTCGCGCCCTCCTTCAGCAGGCGATTGCTGCCTCGCGTTTTACCGCTGAGCGGACTGCCGGGGACGGCGAACACCTGGCGATCCTGCTCCAGCGCCATCCGTGCAGTGATCAGCGAGCCGCTCTTCTCGGCTGCCTCGACGATTACGACTCCGAGGCACAGTCCCGACAGGATGCGGTTGCGAGTAGGGAAATTCTCCGCCAGCGGCTGCATTCCAATCGGGAGCTCGCTTACCAGCGCACCGCCGCCCGCGATAATCGCCTCGGCCAGCTGGCGATGCTCGGCGGGATAAATGATGTCGACGCCGCATCCCAGCACCGCGACGGTCTTGCCGTGCGCGTCGAGGGCACCCTGATGCGCCTCGCCGTCGATTCCGCGCGCGAGGCCGCTCACGACGCTGAAGCCCTTGGCGGCGAGCTCGAGGCCGAGCCTATTCGCCATCCGCCGCCCGATATCGCTGGCCGCGCGTGCGCCGACGATCGCGATGCAGTTGGTGTCTGTGAGCTGCGCCGTACCGCGCACGAACAGGAATGGCGGCGGGTCGGCGATTTGGCGCAAATTGGGCGGATAGTCGGCGTCGGTCCACTTGACCAGCCGCGCGCCGATATTCGGCAGCTCGCACAGCTCTTTCTCGAGCGGTTCGAAGTCGCGAAAGCCCGCGATATTTTGCGCAGTGTTACGCGGTACGCCAGCGGCCGCGATCTCGTCGGCATCGAGCTTGAAAATTTTTTCCGGCGCGCCGAACTTGTCGATCAGCAGCTTGCAGGTTCGCGGCCCGACTCCGCGGGCACGTCTCAATGCGAGCCAATAAACATCTGGTGACGGCATCGCGCACCATCCCCGCGACAATCGCGGATACTCTCCCTCGATCGACGCGCCGCAAATCTTCGGCGCCGTTATATGGATAAGTTGTTCTCAACGTCGAAGATTCGCAACCTGTTCATCAAATCTGCGTATTTCTCATGACGACCGCGGGGCCTCGCGGCGGGAGCGTTTCATTGACCCTGCGGAACGGATCGCATAAGTTACGCGCAACCGCCGTATATGTTACTATTAGATATTGGCCGTGGCCTGCGGACGGCTGACGGAGGATGAGGTATTGGGCGCTATATCACTTGGATCGATGAATTTCGCGGGAATGTCCCCGGCAGACAAGCAGATTCTTATCTTCAGCTTTTATCGCGACGCCGAATTAAGAGGCGCGCGCTTACTCTTTAATCTCCTGTCACACATGAAGGACGGCGAGTCGCAGCTCAAGATGACGGCTCACCTGGCGGACGAAACGCGCCACGCCTATCTGTGGACGAAGCGAATCTCGGACCTCGGCGGCGCCCCCATCCTTATAGATGATGGTTATCAGCGCCGGCTGGGACTTCGCACCGGCGTCCCCAAGACCATCATCGATCTGCTCGCGTTGACCGTCGTCGTCGAAGAGCGCGCGCAGAGCCGCTACAACGCCCACATGGCGCTCCCCAACGTCGACGCGGAAACGATGGAAGTCCTGAAGTCGGTCACCAAGGACGAATCGTGGCATCTCTCGTGGATCGAAAAAGAGATGCACGAGCTCGCGCGCGAGCAGGGTCATGAAGAGCGGGCGGAACAGTCGCTCGCTCGCTACCGCAAGATCGATCGCGAAGTTTACGCCACCATCGCCGCCGACGAAGCCGAGCTGATGCGCGCGTAAGGCGCGTGCTCGCGGGCTCGATCGCGGTGCGCCGCTCATCGAGTGCCAGGGGCGGCGCAGTCGCAGCCGCAATTTTCCTGCTTATCGCCTCGAATGTTCACGCCGGATGGGTCAAAGGCGAGTTCACCTCCGACGGCAAGCCCGTTGAGGAATATCATTGCGTACCGAAGGGTAACGGGTCGCATCCCGCGGTCGTGATGCTGCATGGCGCGGCACTGCGCAAGGACGCCGGCAACGACGAGTACGAGGAAATGTGCGGTGAGCTCGCCGAGCTGGGCTACTACACCGAATTCATCGAGTACTACAGTCAGACCGACGCGGTTGGCCCCGGCCAGCCCGCGCTGATGGTGAAAGACTTTCCGATCTGGCTGCGGGAGATTCACTCCGGGGTCGACGCGCTCGACAAGAATCCATCCGTCGATCCTCATCGAGTCGCGCTGATGGGATTTTCGCTGGGCTCGTTCCTTGCGCTCTCGGCCGGCGCGCTGGATGCGAAGCAAATCGCCGCGATCGTCGAGTACTACGGCGGACTTCCGCCGGGCCTGCGTGCAGGCGCCAAGTCGATGCCGCCGGTGTTGATCCTGCACGGCGACAAGGACGTGCTGGTGCCGGTGGCACAGGCGCGTGCGCTCGACGAGCTGCTGACGAAGGAAAATCGTCCGCACGAAATGAAAATCTACCAAGGCGCGAATCACGCATTTAATTTTCCGGGACTTCCGTTCTGGTACAACGCCGACGACGCGAACGACGCGTGGAGCCGCAGCGTCAAGTTCCTGGGGTCGAATCTGAACGGCGGCGACACGCGCGGCGCGTCATCCAGGTAGAACTGTCGGAGGGGCGTGCGCGCGGAGAGACTACGCGGTCGGCGCCAGCTCTTCGGTGCGCCGCGATTCCAGCGCGGCATTCAGTTTTAGGCGCATCGCCTCGGCGTATGCGGCGGCAGCCTCGACGGGGCTGGCGCCGTCCTGCTTGCGATACGCGTACATCAGGCTTCGGCTCGCATTGACGATGAACCCGGTCCCATCCGCGCGCGCCGACGCGACTGCGTCGGCAGCCGACCCGCCTTGCGTGTCGTATCCCGGCACCAGGATCGTTGCCGCCGGCATCAACTCGCGCGCGCGCCGCGCATGCTCCGGATACGTCGCGCCTACCACCGCGCCGACGGAACTGAGTCCGCTGTCGCCAACGAAATCGGCGCCCCATCCGTTCACGCGCGCCGCCACCGACTCCCAAATCGGGTGATTGGGCGCGTTGAGATCCTGAAATTCTCCCGACGACGGATTCGACGTCCTCACCAGCACGAATACGCCCCGGCCGTTTCTCACTTTCGCGATAAACGGCATCAGTGAGTCGCTGCCCTGGTACGGGTTGACGGTCACCGCGTCGCAACTGAAGTCGCCATCGCCGAGAAACGCTTCCGCGTAGGCGGCGGACGTCGTGCCGATATCGCCGCGCTTTGCATCGGCGATCGTAATCAAGCCGAGCCGCCGGGCCAGCTTGACGACCTCGCAAAAAGCGCGCATCCCTTCCAGCCCGCGCGCTTCGTAAAACGCGAGCTGCGGCTTGACCGCGATTGCGGAGCGCGCGCACGACTCGACAATCTCGCAGCAGAAGCGCGCCAGCGTGTAGCCGGGCGGGATTCCGGGCGCGTCCGGCGCGTCGAGCTGGGGATCGATGCCGAGCACCACGACGCTGTGCTTGAGGCGCGACGCATCGGCAAGGCGATCGGCAAAGTTCATCGCACGCATTATTGCATACCGCGGCGCGCAGAGCATATCGGGCGTTGCCTTTTCGCATCCGTCGCGGGCATCCTTTGGGACAACGACAGGAAGAACGGCATGAACAACCTGACCATCGTTACCAAGCTCCGTTTTATGGCCGCGATTGCGCCGGCGATTCTGTTGCTTGCAGCCGCGGTGATCGTGGGCGCGTTCCATTTCTTCGGCACGGCGCCGGGCGAGATCTACGAGAACGAGTATGCGGCGGCGCGCGCGGCCGAAGGCATGGAGAACGCGCTTTACAAAATGGATTGGGGACGCACGCAGCCCGACGCCTCGCAGATCGTGATGGATCAGCAGCGCGGATTCATTTCTGAAATCGAGATCGCGCGGCTGCATATCGGAAACAACGAGCAGGCCGAGCACATCGAGAAAATCGCCAACGACGCGCGCCCGCTGTTCGACGCGATGCGCGCCGCATCGCCGGGCGACGACAGCCTCGAGCCGCGCATCCGCGACCTGGCAGGAGCGGTAGCGGATCTGATGAGCGTCGACGACGCGGCACTGCTGGCAGTCGCGGCCAGCGCGGAGTCGCAGGCCCGCATCATGATTGCGATTACAATTGCGGCGCTGGTCGTCGTCCCGTGGATCTGTTTCATCGTGATCGCGCGCCTGTCCGGCGGCCTCTACACCGAACTCAAGCAGATGCGCCGCCACGCCGACGCGCTCGCCGAGCAGGCGCCGGGGGACGACGCGCACGCGCTGGACGAGTCCCTGTCCAGGCTCGGCTTTCAGAAGCCGAATCCGATGCTTGCCGAGTAACCGAAATCCCGGTGGTTTGGAGTTACCCGCGCAATAATTGCGCGGTTACTTTGTCTGGCCGTTGTCCGCCGCGAGCAGCGCGTGAATCGTCGTTAGCTGCTTCACCATGTAGGCGCGCTTGCCCTTGGGCGTGACGACTTCGATGTCGTCCTGGGCGGCCTTGCCGATCAGCGCGCGGCCCAGCGGCGACGACAGCGAGATGCGGTTCTGCGCGCCGTCAACTTCCTCGGGCACGACGATCTCGAACTCCGCGATGCCGCCCTCGTCGAGATCCTCGAGCCGAACGCGGCTGCCCAGGCCGACCGTGTCGCGCGGAATCGTCTCGAGGTCGATCATCGTGAGCTCGGCGATTCGCGCCTCGAGGTTGCCCACGCGCGCTCGCAGGAATTCCTGGCGCTGCTTCGCCATCGCCCATTCCGCGTTCTCGGACAAATCGCCGTGAGCGCGCGCGCGCTCGAGCTCCTTGGGCAGGTCCACGGTGAGTTCGCGCTTGAGCGTCTCAAGGTCTTTTCTAAGGCGCTTGATTACCGGTAATTCAGCCATCGATACACTCTTCCCGAACGCGATCAGCTTCTACTCTACACGATTCGCCGCGCCTGCGAGCGCGCCGGCGATTTTTCCTTGGCCCGCTTCAATCCGCGACGATCGAGGTCAGGCTCCGATTGACTCCGGTCACGCTCTGAATCTTCTGCACCACCAGCTCGCCGAGCGAGGTCACGTCCGCGGCCTCCGCGATCGCGATGATGTCGTGCGGTCCCGTGACCGCATGCGCCACGGAAACTCCCTCCACGCCTCGAATCCTGGCCGCGACCTCGCGCGCCTTTCCCGGTGACGTGTCGATAAGAATGAATGCCTTTACGGCCATACTCGTTTCCTCCCGGCACGCGCAGGGGTCGCCGGCGCGCACCCGCGGTCAGCGCGGTGGCGGAATCAAAGTACCCTTCTCATCATATACATAAAAACCGCGGCCCGATTTGCGCCCCAGGTAGCCGGCGTCGACGTACTTCTTCAGCAGCGGGCATGGACGGTACTTGTCGTCGCCCAGCACCCGATGCATCACCTCCATGATCGCGAGGCAGGTATCCAGCCCGATCAGATCCGCCAGCTCGAGCGGGCCCATCGGCTGGTTGGTGCCAAGCTTCATCGCGGTGTCGATATCGGTCACGCCGCCGACGCCTTCGTACATGGTGTAAATCGCTTCGTTGATCATCGGCAGCAGCACGCGATTGACGATGAACCCCGGAAAATCCTGCGCGGTCATGGTGGTCTTGCCGAGCTGCTCGGCGAGCGCGCGGGTCTGCTGAAAGGTCGTTTCCGAGGTGGCCAGTCCGCGAATGATTTCGACCAGCTTCATCGCCGGCACCGGGTTCATGAAGTGCATCCCGATCACGCGGTCGGCGCGCGAAGTCCGCGCACCCATCCTGGTAATCGAAATCGACGACGTGTTCGAGGCGAAAATCGTCTCCGGCGGGCAGACCTTGTCGAGTTTCTGCAGCAGCGCGATTTTCGCGTCTTCGTTTTCGACCACGGCCTCGATCACGAAGCCGACCCGCGCCAAGTCCTCGAGATTGGTGGTGGTCTCGACGCGGCGCATCACGCGGTCGCGCTCTTCGGGCTTGAAGCGCCCGCGCTCGATCATGCGGTCCAGGTTGCGCGCGATCGAATCGACGCCGCGCTTGCACATCTCCGGCGCGATATCATGCATCACGACCGCGATCTCCGCCTGCGCCGCGACCTGCGCGATTCCCGCACCCATCTGCCCCGCCCCGACAACCCCGATCTGATGCAAACTCATTGGTCTCTCCGAAAACTACTCAGCCCCAAGCTAGAGGTACGAAATATAATTCTTGAGCGAGCTAAGCAACGCCGCGACGTCGGCCTCGTCGCCCAACTCGCGGCACAGGATCTCATAGTAGCCCTTTATCCGGCCGCGCTCCTGATTCTCCGGCGCTTCGGCGAGCAGCGCCTGGAAGTCTTTGAGAATCGCCTGCGTTTCGAGTTTTTTCTTGACCGGGATCGCTTCGTCATCGACGGCTATCAGCAAGCGGATGTGATCGATCATCCGATTCATCACGGCAAAGTCGCTGCGATCTTTTTCCATCGTCGATTAAGCCACGCGCACGCGTCTCAATGATGCTCGGGCGGCTCCTCACCGCCGACCCAGGTGCCCGCGCCGCCGCCGCTTCGCATCGCGGTGCGCACCTTCATCACATCTTCAGGCGACTGGCGCCCCGGCATCCCGAGGTTGCGCATCAAGACGTTGGTCATGCTCGAGGTGAGCCGGTCGCGGATGGTAGGCTCGGCGCCGACTTGCGCGTCGAGCACCACGTCGACCTGCTCCCGGGTGAGACCCTCTGCGACAAAAATGTCGACCAGCGCGGCCAAGCCGACTCCGCCGCCGGCGCGGTCCACGATCGCGACAACTTTCGCGCACGGCGAGCATACGCGGCGGATCAAACCAGCTCGCTTGCTGCAATAGACGCACCGCATCAGGAGATTGACCGCGTCAAGATGACTGTAACCATCGCATCGATGCCCCTGCCCCGCCGTTCAGGGGCCGCATCCTCTAAAAGCCCTGAAAAAGCTTGAAGCGGCCGTGCGCACGAAAAATCGGCGGGCCCGCTTCATTTGCGACGTTACTACCGGCTCCAGACGCTCGCAAGTACGAGCGAATCGTCTCGTTGACATCGCAAACTGGGGTGACTAGTATCGGAATTGAGAATCATTCTCAGAATTTACTCATTTCTCCTGAACCCATGACCCACACTGCCGTCGCCTACTTCTTCTATTCCCTGGGCCTGCTCTTTCGCGAGGGCATGGAAGCGATGCTGGTCGTCGTCGCGCTCGCGGCGGGCACGCGTGGCGCGGGACGAATCGGCCGCTCGCGCGACGTCTATGCGGGCGCGGCAGCCGCGATCGTCGCGAGCATCGCTCTGGCGTGGGCGGTCAATCATCTGATCAGCGACGACGCGAGCGACACGCTCGAAGGCGTCTTTCAGCTGTTCGCCGCCGCGACGCTCTTTTACGTCAGCTCGTGGATGACCTCGAAAGGCCAGTCCGATCGCTGGATGAAGTTTATCTCGCACAAACTCGAGAGCGCCGAGCACAGCACGATTCCCGGGATTGCGCTCGGGCTCACCGCCTTTCTCGCCGTGATGCGTGAAGGCGCGGAGACGATCGTGTTTTTCCAGGCGCTCACCAGTGGCGCGACCGAAGTGGTCGAACGTCACGCGGTTGCCGCCGGCATCGGAGTTGCCGCGGTTGCGCTGGCCGCGTCGTTCGTGGTCATCAGGCGCGCGGCAGATCGAATCCCGATGCGGATCTTCTTCCACGCGACTTCGATCATGCTGTACGCGCTGGCGATCGTTTTCGTCGGCCAGGGCATTGCCAGCTTGCAGGAAGCGTCGATCGTGCCGGCGACATTCGTGAACTACGCGCCGACGATTCCGATGCTCGGCTTGTTCCCGACGGTTCAATCGCTCGGCGCACAGGCGGTTCTGCTGATGCTCGCGGCGGCCGCCGTGCTCGTTCCCCGCAACGCTGCCGCGCGGCAGGTCAGGGGTGCTGCGGAGCGGGCCGCGATGCAGCGGGCGCAGCGGGGATAGCGCCGAGCTCGGGCGCCTGTGCGACGGAATCGTCGTCGCCGAACAGGACGCTTTCCACATCGGAACTCAGCTTCTCGGAAATGACTAGCGCGCGGAAGCCCATCCGCGTGCATTGATCGACCATCGGGTCGCGCGCTACCGCACTTTGACGCACGCGCTTGAGCGCCACGCGCAAATCCTGCGTGCGATCGAGCAGGACCGACAGGCGCGCCTCGACGATCGCCGCCGAGTTGCCGCCGCTCGCCGCAAGGTCGAGCGCCAGGGATTCATCGTGTTCCGAGTCGGAAAGCGCGTGCAGCGCGATTTTTATTTCCGTGCAGGCCGCTTCGGGGCCATTCTCGGGCCCCGGCGATAAATCCGCCGCCTGGGTTGTTTGAATTGAAAATAGAATGAAGGCAGTCGTCAGCAGAATCCGCGTGGATGCTGAAAAAAGAGCCGGCCACGCGGCCGGCTCCGACGATCCTTTCTGAGCGGGCGCGGGCGCTATCGTCAGGCGGCGTCTTCCTCGCGGCTCTCGTAGCCGAGCGAGTTGAGGAACGCCTCCTTCTGGCCGGACGGCATAATGTAGATTCCGTCCCATCCGCAGACCTCTTCGCAGAGCAGGCATCCGACGCAAGTCTTTTCGTTGACCCGCACCTTGCCGAGATAGACCGCCGTATTCTCGGGCGACGGCGCGATGCAATCGAACGGGCAAACGTCGACGCAGACGCCGCATCCATTGCAGTTGTCGGGATGGACGACGGCGACCGGGCGTTCGGCACGCTTGAGCACGTGGGTTATCTCGCCGTGGTTGTTCATGATCGCGTCGTCGGGGCAAATCACGCCGCACGCGCCGCAATCGATGCACATCGCGGCTTCGATGTAATAAACCTTCTTCGACAGGCCCGAGATGGCGCCGGTCGGGCAGCGCTTTTCGCATGCGCTGCAGCCGGTGCAGTTCTCGGCGATGATCTCAAATGGCATCCTAAGTCCCCTACTTCCTCATCTCGTCGATGATGCGTTCGCGGTGGCCGTGCTCAATGAGCTGATCGTTGCGGCGGGCCTGCTTGAGCGCGACATAGGTGAAGAACATCACGAGGATCATCATCGCGATGATCGGGATATTGTCGGGAACGGTCAGGATATCGAGAAACTGCTGGAAGCCGGTAATTTGCACGATAGAATCCTCGACGCTCGGATTTGCGTTGCTAGATCGGATGTACCAACGACATTAGGCAGTGTCAACTTTGGCGGCGCGCAGGATGCGTCCGCCTAATCGTGTCAGGCGACGCGCTTGCAGGACGGCGCAGCCAACGTGCAGAGTATTGTGGGATGGGCAGTCAGCCGCAAGTTTCGTCGTACACCGCCGCCGCGCCGCGCGGGTTCTTCAACCTCGCGTGGGGAGTTGTCGCGACGTTTTTGTCAGTGCTGTGGACCGCGGTCTGCGCGATCGGTGCGGCTATCGCGGCCACGATGGGCAGGCCGCACGCGGTCACCGTGATCACGCGGGCATGGGGCCGCGGTATAATCGCGGTCTGCGGCATCAAGGTGCAGATCGAAGGTCTCGAAAATCTCGCCGATCTCAAGTCGTACGTGCTGGTGGCCAATCACCAGAGCTTCTTCG
The DNA here is from genome assembly GCA_963789715.1 of Binataceae bacterium (SeqCode). Lineage (GTDB taxonomy): Bacteria > Desulfobacterota > Binatia > Binatales > Binataceae > Binatus. The sequence continues at coordinate 627,620 of CAWBLQ010000006.1, forward strand.
ACATCTTCGCCTGCTCCGCGTTCATGCCGGGCAATCCTCGTTTCGTTGCCAAAAAAGAACTGCTCAAGATCCCGGTGGTCGGCTACGCGATGCAGCGCGGCGGTCACATCATCATCGACCGCGAGGGCGGCGGCAGGGAAATCCGCAAGGCGATCCAGATCATTCGAAGCGGCCTCGACGTGTGTGTGTTCGCCGAGGGCCATCGCTACAACGACAACCGCGTGCACGAGTTCAACGACGGCGCCGCGTGGCTCGCCATCCTGTCGAAGCTGCCGGCGGTGCCGATGTCGATCAGCGGGTCGGGAGTTTTTTTTCCGCGCGGCGCGAAAGTCGTGACCCCGGGCCTGACGATGCGCATGAAGATTGGCAAGCCGATCGCGACCGACGGAATGCGCAGCGCCGACCGCAGCGAGCTGACGCGCAGGCTCGAGGAAGCCGTCCGCGCCACATTCACCACCGAAGTCTGAGCGCGGCTGGCGGCTGCAAACCTCTGCTACGAGAACAAATCGCCGACCAGGTGGAACGGATACATAATCACCGAGCCAACGCCGTCGAGCACTGAGCCAACCGTGTCGGAAGTGGAATTTGTTACCTGATTCGTAGTGTACTCGGCCTGCTGCGACGCGCATCCGGGAAGCATGAAGAGCGCGCCCGCGACGAGTAGAATCGGGAAAAATCGCTTGATTTTCGACATAAGATAGAATCTCCAGCGAGGACTGGAAATCCAATGCAGCAAGACCTGTGCCCGCGGTCACATAGCGCGCACCTTGGAAGCAACTGAATCGCGTCGACGATGTCCGCCAGTCAAATAGAAATTGAGAACCGCCAGCCAGGTACCCGCGACTGGAAGCTCCGCAGCCCCGCGCGCAATCGTGAAATCGAAGGCTATGCTTCTTTGACCAGCGTCAACGCGGGTGACGAGATTAGTTTCTTCGTCAATACTGCGGATCGCGAATACACCCTCGGCATATTCAGAATGGGATACTACGGCGGATTCGGCGGACGGCGGATGACACCGTCGATCAAGCTGCGCGGACTCTCCCAGCAAATCGCATCGCCAGACCCTCAAACCGGAATGACCGAGTGCGACTGGCGCGATCCCTACGTGTTCAGAGTTCCGGCCGACTGGATAAGCGGAATGTATCTGGTCAAACTCAGCGGACTCTCGTGCTTGAAGGAGCGATACATCGTCTTCGTCGTTCGCAACGACGGCCGCAAATCCGATCTGATGTTGCAGAGTACTGTAACAACTTATCAAGCCTACAACGCCTGGGGCGGCAAGTCGCTCTATCGATCGAACAGCACAGGGCAATCCCCGGCGGTAAAGATTTCGTTCAACCGCCCATACGACGATGCGGACGGCTCGGGCATGTTGCTGCGTTGGGAGCTCGACATGATCGGGTTCCTCGAAAAGGAGGGCTACGACGTTGTCTACTCGACCAACCTGGATGCCCACCACGGTGTTTCTGTGCACCTGCACAAGGGGTTCCTGTCGGTGGGGCACGACGAGTACTGGTCATGGGAGATGCGCCAACACGTTGAACGAGCGCGCGACCAGGGCGTGAGCCTTGGCTTCTTCTCCGCTAACACCTGCTACTGGCAGATAAGACTCGAGCCGAGCCCGCTGACCGGCGAGCCGGATCGCACGATCGTCTGCTACAAGATCGGTGAGCATGTTGAAGCGAGCCGTGATCCGGCTGCCGCTCAACCCTCGACGCACCATCTCCTGACCGCACGCTGGCGCGACCAACACGTCTCTGTGCCGGGAAACCCCGAAGACTCGCTCATAGGAGTCATGTACAACGAAGCACAGCCGGTCAACGCCGACATCCTGATCGACGAGACCGCATCCTGGGTTTTCGACGACACCGGCCTCAGGCGCGGCGACCGGCTGCGCGGGCTGGTCGGATATGAAGCCGATCGGATGTACGGCAATGCCCCCGCGGGGACAGAGCGGATTGCGCATTCGCCCTATCGTCACCTCGACGGCACTACTCAGTATTCGGATATGACGGTGTATCGAGCGGCAAGCAGCGCGACCGTCTTCGCCACTGGAACAATGCAGTGGTCATTCGGACTGTGCCGGATTAGCCCCTGGGCGCCGAGTCCGTCGCGCGTCAATCCGGCAGCTCAGCAAATTACCCGCAACGTGCTTGCGCGCTTTATTGGAAGGTCGAAAGTGAAGCCAACGTAGTGCAATTCCGGGAAACCACGGAGCCGGTCAGGCTTTGCGATCGAAGATGAACAGCGGGACCTGGTTGGCGAGTTCGGGAGCGATCGCCAGGATGCGGCGGCCCGCATGCTTGCGAATCGCGCCGGCGTCGAGACCGGCGGCGCGAAAGTCCACGATCACCTGATCCACGTCGGCGGCCTCGAGCCACAGACCGACCATCCCTTCGCCCGGCGAATCGATGGTGGCGATCGTGTCGCCGGCTCTCAGACGAATTTCCGCGCCGCCGACCTTGACCGACGCCGACTTCCCGTCGGCCGACCTGGCAACGGCAAAGCCGAAGTTCTTTTCGTAGATCGACGATGCGTCCGCGAGATCCGAGGTCGCGACTTCGAGCGTGTCGAGGCGTTTAATCATCGTTGCGGATTCTATCGCGCGGTGTTCCAAAGAAAAAACGGGGCCGGATCGCTCCAGCCCCGCGAGTCGTCCTGATTGTATCCCGCCGATCAGCCCTTTGGCTTCAGCGAAAAATTAGTCGTCGCCGTAGCGCCGTCTTTCACGTCCGCTTTCTGGTCCTCGGTGCCCAGCTTCTCCTGCCACACTTCGACTGTGTAGCTGCCCGGCGGCACGCCTGCGATCGAGTAGTTGCCTTTATCGTCCGTCACCGCGAAGTACGGCGTGTCGGTCGCGACCCACCAGCCGTGCATCCAACCGTGCGCGTCGCAGGTGACCTTGATCACTTCCGGCTTGTCGACCTCTTGCTTGATTACTTTCTTGAACTTGGGCTGCGCCATGTTGAACGACGGATTCAAAGTCGAATAGGTGTGAATGTTGTGCAGAATCCCGTCCGAGTTAATGATATCCACGGTGCTGCCGGCCTCGAACGCGAGCACGTGCGGCACGTAGTCGCATCCCTTCTGATCGAACTTCACTTCGCTGGGCTTCAGATCGCCCTTGGCGCCCTTGACGATCACAACCGCATTCGCGATTCCGCCGCTGGGATCGACGATCAGGTCCTCGGTGAAGTGCGGATGGAGCGCGCAGACTTCCTTGTCCTTGGTGACCTCGACCGGCTTGGGTGCGGGCGCCGTACCGTCGTACTTGACGGTTCCGCTAATCGTACCGCCGGCAGCGCTTGCCAGGCTGGCGCCCACGCTCATGCTGAGCGCGACTCCAGCGCACGCCGCCAGTACTACTGCATACTTCTTCATTACCATTGCCTCCTGGGAAATTACCCGGATACCGTTTACTCAGTTGAACAACGCCTCACTCTAGCGAATAGTCAGTCGCCAACTCAATCAATTAGACGATCGTAACCCTACTTCTTACTCACTTTCGCCGGCGCCGCAGCCACACTACTCACTTTTGCCGGCTCGGCAGCCACCTGGCCCGGCAGTGTTTCTCCCGGATGAGTTCCAAGCCAGAAAATATAGTCCCGCAGCGCGCGGATCTGCGCGTCCTGATTGCCGCCCAGGATGTCATCCGGGCCGCCGGGATAGAATGACGGCATCTTGGTCCCCGGCTGTATCGCCGACGGATTTGCGATCCACTTCAGTATCCAGTCCGGGTTCAGCCGCTGATGCGCCAGCGCCAGGTCCGGCGCCCATCCCGACTCAGGCCCCTCGGGCTTCTTGTCGCCCTGCTGATGGCAGCTGAAGCAGTTGAAGTAATCCTTGGTCGTCAGCTTCAGGCCAGCCTGCAGCTCGGCCGGCGGAATCAGGTTGGTGTTGAGGAACATATACGGCACGTTCACGTCCGAGAGCGCCGTGAAGTAGTTCACGATCGTGTCGTCTTCGGCGTTGGTGAAATGGAACGTCGGCATCCTGATCTTGAGCCACGGACGAATCGGGGTCGGTCCCTGCAGGAATGTGAATAGCCACTCGGGCTGTACCTTGAAGCCCTCGCCATTGAGTATTGGCGGCGCAAAGTTGATTTGATCTTCTGAGTAGAAGCGGCGTATGTAGCCGCCCCGATTGTCGATTATATGGCAGCCGACGCAGTTGTAGTAATTGACCATGCGCCGGCCCGCGACAATTTGCGTCTGATGTTCGGAGCCCGGCATCCGGTAGCGCTCCTGCACCTTGCCGTCAGTCATGCCGGCCAGGAACACGACCAGGTTGTTGATGTCGGCGTTGTCGAAGTCGAAATTCGGCATCAACTGCTCGACGTCCTTGGTCTGGTAGATGCGCGGGGTCTGGAGTTTGTGGAACGTCCACTGATCCCAGGTCTCGGGAATGTTGGTCTGGTTGCCGAAAAACAGTTCGTCGAGATGCTTGGAGCCAAAGGTCGTCAGCTCGACGCCGATGCGCGACTCCTTGTCCATCCCTTCGATCTCGTGGCAGCCGAAGCAGCCGTACTTGCGCACCAGCGCTTCGCCCTTCTTGATCTGCTCGGGATCCTTAAGCGCGGTCTCGACGCCGGCGTCTTCCTTTTTCTCGCCATGCGTCATCAGGAACGCGGTCAGCGCTTCAGCTTCGTGATCGGACAGGCGCAGCGACGGCATCGCGGTATGCGGCGAGAAGTCGCGCGGATTTTTCAACCACGTGTAAATCCACGCTGCCGAAGTTTTCTCCGCGATCTTGCCCAGGTTGGGCGCGAAGTCCTTGGTCGTGCGCGCCTCGGCCGGCTTGAAGCCCTCGGCCACGCCGACCGGGGTTCCGTACTGATCCGGATCGATCGCGTGGCATCCCTTGCAGCCGACCGATTCGAACAGCCCCTTGCCCTCTTCGACAAACGCCGGATTCTTGATATCGGCCTCGAGCGTCGGCAGCTCGGGATGCGCCGCGAGCCAGTCCTTCGAATTCTTCGACGAGCTGTCGAACACGAACGCAGCCAGTGCGGTCGCCTCCTCGGGCGAGAAATAGAAATTCGGCATGCGCGTGTGCGGCCGGAAGACGTGCGGATCGGTGATCCAGCGCACGGTCCACGACGGGTCGAGCTTGGCCGACGCGAGTTTCAGGTACGGGCCGATTTTCGGCATGTCCTCGTAGCCGGCCACCAGGTGACATCCCGCGCATCCCATCTGCTGGAACATGCGCTCGCCCTCGACCCAGTTCGCCGCGATCGGTTTGCCGCTGGCGTCGTGCAGCGAGCCGACGTCGATATGGCACTTGATGCATCGCGACTGCATCTTGTCGCCCCGCAGCATCGGCGAATCCCAGTCCGGATCGTCGCCATGCGCCACGCGCACGGAACTGACCGCCGGGCCCTGCCCGTCGTGACACGGAGTGCATCCGAGCTTGTCGGGCGGATGCTTCAGGATGATCTGATCGAAGTTGCTATGCGTGCGAAACGGCTCGGGCGCATTCTCGAAGCCCTTCTTGTCGGCGCCCATGTGGCAGCTCTGGCATCGATCGACCCGCGCGATGGCCTCATCGAAGGCGTTGCGGTCGAAGTCGTCGATCGCGGTCTGCTGAATCTTCGGAATTTTCGGATAGCGGAACAGCACCGTCTTGCGGAACTTGACCGGGATCATCCACGAGTCGGCCTTGTCGAAGAAGTCGTCGCGCTTGGCGGTCAGCTTCTTCATCTCTTCGGTCAGGCTCTCGACTTTCGAGTTGAGCGCGTCGATCTGATCCTTGACCGCCTGCAGATTGGCCTTGGCCTTGTCGGAGACGATATTTTCATCCGCGAGCTCGGCGTTGAGCTGATCGATTTCTTTCTTAAACGGCGCCGGGTCTTCCTTTTCCTGGACGGCGTGGTTGTAGTCGTACCATCGCTCGGTCAAGTACGACTTGGTGAAGCGCACCAGTTGGTCCTTGTCGTTGGCGGTGTTGTTGAGATCGACCAGCTGTCCGCGCAGCGCAGCCAGTTTGGCCGCGGTGGCGCCGGAGTCGAGTTCCTTCTGCGCCTCGCCCAGCTCCTTCGAAACTTTCTGGTACTCAGGATCGGCGTCGAGGCGCTTCTGCTCGTCGGCCGCGTCCTTCATGTACTTGTCGTAGGCCAGGTGGTCCCACTGGACCTGGTATTGCTTCCACGGGCGGCGCGAAATGTTGTCGTCCCAGATCGACCAGACCGCGCTGACGAGCAGCACCGCCACCATCAGCACGAACAGCGCGCTGTATGATTTCCCTTCTTCGGTCGGATCAAGCCCCGGTCTGCCAGCCATCTGCTCTACCTGCCCTCAACTTCGAACGGCGCCGCGCGGCCACCGGCCGAATACTCACTCGAATAGTCAGTAGTCATTTACCCGCGCGAACCCACAAGCCCTCGATGATGTAGCCGGCGAGGAAAACAAGGATGCCGATCCCGGTGAACTTGTATTCGATTCCCATCCCGTGCGGCTGGCTGATGCCGACGTAAAGCGCAAACCCGACGTCGGCGAGTCCGAGCGCCTGCAATACTTTGGCGAGGATGAACACGGATTCGTCGCGGCCACGTCAGATGTTAATCCAGGGCGTGACCAGGATGTACTTGATGTTGAGCGCGTGCCGCAGCGCCATCTTGATGAACACGCCGGCCATCGCGATCAGCAGGAATCCCGTGATGCCGAAGCGCACCGGTCCCCACTTCTGCAGAATCTCGGGACCGCCGCCGGGAAACGCTGACCATGGATCGCCCGCGGGCCGCGCTCGTATCCAGAAATACAGCGCCGCGTAGCCGACCACGAAGTAGCCGCCTATCAGCACCAGGCCGAAGATGGCGGACGCCAGGTAGTCGCGGAAGCCGAACATGTACGGCAGATCGACGTTGGTCAGCGCCTCGACCAGATGCGGATCCCAGACCTGGCCGGGCCAGAACCAGTTCCAGCCCGGGCCGCGGAAAAACGTGCCGATGATGATGAACGAGACCCACAAGATGTGGAAGCCGATGAAAAAAGTCAGAATCTCGAACATCCGCTCGCGAAACGTGTAGTAGCCGTTACCTTTCGGATTGATATCGAGATACGGAATCAGCATCAGGCCCACGATGATGAAGCTCGGCAGCACCACGCCCGCATACCACGGGTCGAAGAACACCAGCATTTCCTGCAAGCCCAGGAAGTACCACGGCGCCTTCGACGGATTTGGCGTGCGAGTCGGATTCGACGGCTGCTCCAGCGGCGCGTTGAGCAACAGCGACCACACCGTCAACACAATGATGACCAGCAGCGTCATCAGGAATTCGTTGCGCACCAGGAACGGCCAGGTGTGCAGCTTCTCCTCGACGCCGCTGCCCGCCTTCTTGATCGGGACTTCGATTCGTTTCGACGCGCCTCCCCCCGCCGCCGGCGTCCTGGACGCGGCGCCGCCCGCGCCCGCCGCGCGCATCACGATGCCGCCTTCGTTACCTTCCGGGCTTGCCATGATTAGTCCCTCAGTGCGGGGCTCCGTCCTCGTCGTCGCTCCACGGCGGCGGCGCAGCCAGCACGTACATTAGATATAGCAAGAGCAGCATGCCGATCGGCACCGACAGCACCCGCACGATTCCCTCGTGCAAAAGCCATGAAAAAACGCCTCCCATCAGCGTCCTCGACCGGTCCTAGAGCGGCCCCGACATGCCGTCGCGGCGGATTCGCCAGAAGTGCACCGCCATGAAGATGCTCGCGATCAGCGGAAAAAATATGCAGTGCAGAATGTAGAATCGCAGCAGCGTGTGCGGTCCGATTTCCGCGCCGCCGAAAATAAATGCGCGCGCGTCGTAAACCGGATTCACGCCGAGCACCTCGTGAAACGGTCCGCCGTGCCCGAGCAGCGGCGTGGCGCGCGCCATGTTCGATCCGACCGTCACCGCCCAGATCGAAAGCTGATCCCACGGCAACAGGTATCCGGTGAACGACAGCAGCAGCGTCAGCACCAGCAGGATCACGCCGACCACCCAGTTGAATTCGCGCGGCGGCTTGTACGATCCCGTCATGAACACGCGGAACATGTGCAGCCACACGGCGATCACCATCCCGTGCGCGGCCCATCGATGCATGTTGCGCATCAACATCCCGAACGGCATGTCGAATTCCAGGTACTTCATGTCGGCGTAGGCGTATTCCGCCGTCGGCCGATAGTAGAACATCAGGTACACGCCGGTGACCACGGTCACCAGGAAAAGCAAAAACGTGATGCCGCCCATGCACCAGGTGAAGCGCAGGCGCACCGTATGCTTCTGCACCTTCGACGGATGCAGATGCAGCCACACGTTGCCGGAGACCATCAGGATGCGGTTGCGCGGCGTGTCCTCGTAACCGTGCCTGAAGATCGACTGCCAGGCTTGCGAATCGGTTATCTGGCGTTTCGTTTCGTTCCAGTCAAACTTGGCCATCCGCTATCACCCAAAACTCACGGGAGCCGCCAGCAAAAGGCGCTCGCGGTAATTTCAGCAAATACTGTAAAAAATTCCAACCCTTACGACTTTATGCTCACCAGCCTGCACGAAATCCGGCGTAAGGCTACCTAATTTTGCCCGATCTCTGCAACGAAAAAGACTCATTGAAATGCCGGATTTCGCACGTCGATCACCAGGCCGCCCGGCTACGACTTCGCGCGACGGAAGCGGCTGAAGAATGCGACGATCAATCCCCACAGCACCATCAGCACCGCGATCCCGATTATGCCCAGCCCGACGCCGGCCAGGATTCCCGTCGCGCACAGGATCGCGCCGATCAGCAGCAGCGGAATTGCAAATGCGATCGGGTTGAACGGATCGTTCCGCGCCGCGCGCTGGACCATCGCCGCCGCCTGCTCGGACGCGCCCGCATCCTCGTTGCTCTCCTTGAGCAGGCTCACCGCGTAGTCGGTAAGTTCCTGGCGATTAGGCATCGCACGCAGACGGTCGGCGAGCTCTCGGGCGAGCTCCTCGACGCGTTCGTCGTTGGCCTGCGAGTCAGGATCGGGTTTGTTCGATTCAGCCACGCTGCGCTCGGTCGGCGGCTAAACACCTATCGAACATGAGATCGAGTTGTCAACGTAACCTCGACGCATCTCAGCTACAGGCTCACGCGCCTGAGCCTGAGCGCGTTGGTGATTACCGACACGGAGCTCAGGCTCATCGCGGCGCTCGCGATGACCGGGCTCAGCAGCAAACCGAATACGGGATAGAGCACGCCGGCGGCGATCGGTATCCCGAGCACGTTGTAGAAAAACGCAAAGAAAAGATTCTGCCGGATGTTGCGCATCGTCGCGCGGCTCAAGCGCCGCGCCTTCGCGATGCCGCGCAGATCGCCCTTGACCAGCGTGATGCCCGCGCTCTCCATCGCGACGTCGGCTCCCGTGCCCATCGCGATTCCGACGTGCGCCTGCGCGAGCGCGGGCGCGTCGTTGATGCCGTCGCCGGCCATCGCGACGATTCGTCCTTCCGCCTGCAATCGTTTCACCACCGAGGCTTTCTGATCGGGCATCACCTCGGCTTCGACCTGGTCGATGCCGAGTTTTTTTGCGACGGCCGCCGCGGTGATTCGATTGTCGCCAGTCAACACCACGATCTTCACGCCGTCATCCTGCAGCATCTTGAGTGCGTCCGGGGTCGTCGCCTTGATTGGATCGGCAACGCCGAGGAGTCCGGCGGGACGACCGTCGATCGCGACGAGCATCACTGTGTGACCGTCTTTTCGCTGTGCGTCGGCGTCGGCGAAAATAGCGTCGATGCCGACGCCGCGCTCGCGCATCATCTGTTCATTTCCGAGCGCTACCGCGCGGCCTTCGATGCGCCCGGTCACGCCCTGCCCGGTCAACGACCTGAAGTCCTCGACGGGCGCAAGCGCCAACTTGCGCTCTTCCGCGCCCGCCACAATCGCCGCCGCCAGAGGATGCTCACTGCCACGCTCGAGGCTGGCGGCGAGCCGCAAGACCTCGGCGTCGGTGAAATCGCCCAGGGCGGTGACCGAAACCAGGCGCGGCTTGCCTTCGGTCAGCGTGCCGGTCTTGTCAACCACCAGCGTGTTCACCTTCTCGAGAATCTCGAGCGCTTCGGCGTTCTTGATCAGCACTCCCGCGGTCGCGCCACGGCCGGTGCCAACCATGATCGCCATGGGAGTCGCGAGACCGAGCGCACACGGACACGCGATGATCAGAACCGCGACCGCGTTCACGATCGCGAAGGCCATCCGCGGCGGCGGGCCGACCATCGCCCAGACAATGAAAGTAACCGCGGCCGCCAGCACAACGGCCGGAACGAAATACGACGCGACGACGTCCGCGAGGCGCTGGATCGGCGCGCGGCTGCGTTGTGCCTCACTCACCATGCGGACGATCTGCGCGAGCAGTGTGTCGGCGCCGACTCGCTCGGCGCGCATGGTGAATCCGCCGGTGCCGTTGATGGTCGCGCCAATCAGGCGGTCGCCCGGTTTCTTCTCGATCGGGATTGGCTCGCCGGTAACCATCGATTCGTCAACCGAGCTGTTGCCCTCCACCACGACGCCATCGACGGGGACTTTCTCGCCCGGCCGCACGCGCAGCCGATCTCCCGGCATGACGCGATCGAGCGCGATATCCTCCTCGCGGCCGTCGGGCCTGATTACGCGCGCGGTCTTCGGCGCCAGTCCCAGCAGCGCCTTGATCGCGCCGCTGGTATTGCTTCGCGCCCGCAGCTCGAGCACCTGGCCGAGCAGCACCAGCGCGGTGATCGCGGCGGCCGCCTCGAAGTAAACCGGCACGCCGCCGTCGGCGGTGCGGAACGAATCGGGAAACAAATCCGGGAAGACGGCCGCGAACAGGCTGTAACCGTACGCGACGCCGATGCCCATTCCGATCAAGGTGAACATATTGAGGCTGCGATTGACGATCGATTGCCAGCCGCGAACGAACAGCGGCGAACCCGCCCACAGCACGGCCGGGGTTGCGAGCACGAGTTCGATCCACGTTCGGAGCGATCCGGGGATGATGCGCGCAATCGGCCGGCCCGGAATCATGTCCGACATTTCGATTGCTATCAGCGGAATCGCGAGCGCCGTGGCTATCCAAAAGCGCCGCGTCATATCGGCCAGTTCAGGAGACGCGCCGTCGCCTGCGCTTACGACGCGCGGCTCCAACGTCATTCCGCATATTGGACAATTGCCCGGCTCGGACCGGACGATCTGCGGATGCATCGGGCAGGTATACGAAGGAGCGCCCGTTGCGGTTGGCGCCGGCGCGACGGCTTTGGCCGCCGATCGTTTCGCCGCCGCGCGATTTAGAAAACTTTCAGGATCGCTTTTGAATTTCTCCAGACAGCGGACGCCGCAGAAATGGTAGCTCGTGCCCTTGTGTTCGAACGATCCGGCGCTGCGGTCCGGATCGACCAGCATCCCGCACACCGGGTCGACGACTTTACTACTCAAGGTGGCGACGCTTCAGCCGGCCGGCGACCGATCCCGGAAGCTGCCCAAGCTATGGATTCTTGCGCGCGACGATCACCGTGTGCACCGACCGCGGGCTCTTCTTTTCGTTGCGCTCGAGCGTGATCGGATGGCCCTTGAGCACGTCCTGCTTGCGCAACTTGGTCGTCCATCCGAGTTGCCGCGTGACGGGATTAACAATGGTATTGATCACTGCAATCACCGGGTTCGAGCTCTGGAAATGCGTCGTGAGCGCGATGCGCCCGCCCGGCTTACATACGCGGACCATCTCGGAAATCATCCGGTACGGATCGGGAACCACGGTCAGCACGTGAAACGATGTAACGTAGTCGAAGCTGTTGTCGGCGAAATCGAGATTCAGCGCGTCACCCTGCCGAAGCTCGATATGTCGCCAGCCGTTGTCCGTCACGCGCTTCTTTGCACGCTCGAGCATGTCGGCCGACGGATCGATCGCGACCACGTGCGCGTACGGCGGATATCCGTCGAGCGCGATTCCGGTACCGACGCCAACCTCGAGCACGCGGTTGCCGGGCCTGAGATTCAGGCTTTCGATAACCTCGTGCTCGCGACCGACAAACACCCGGCCGAAGAAGAAGTCATAGAAGCGCGCCAGGTCGGAGTACACGCGGCTCTCATGCGGTTGGGACATCGGAAATCTCCCTTTGGGTTAGACGGAGTTCAGGAGAGCGTGCGAGGCAGGAGAACTCCAGGTCGGCGACTTTGCCGGATTGCGACGCGAATTCAGCGCGACTCGGGTCAGGCCGCCGCGTTGACTCCTCGCAACTGACGTTTGACAGAAGTTATATCGCGCTTGCGAAATCGCCACTGGCGGCCTTTCTTGAAGGCCGGGATGATATTGCGCCGCGCAAATTCGTTGACCGTGTCCGGACTCAGGTCGAGCAGGAACGCGACTTCGCGGGAATTCAGCAGTATGTCGTCTTTATCGGCCATGCGAGTCCAACAAGACGCCTCACTTCGGGGAATTTGTCAGGACGCGATTTTGTAGTATGCGCCAATTGCACAAGTCAAGGTAGCGGGGACGCATTTGAAATTTTGCCTGCAGACCCGATGAGCTCTGAGAATCCAATTTGCATCTTTTAGCTTCATTTACGGTGGTTAAACGCTGATTCGCGTCAGCTTTCTCATCGAAATCTTGTAGTCGTACCAAGCCCGCGTAACCACGATACAGGAAAACAAGCCGGTCAGCACTCCGACGCATAGAGTGACGGCAAAGCCCTTGACCGGTCCCGTTCCGAACTGGAACAGGATAAGCCCTGCCGCGAAGGTCGAGATGTTTGAGTCGCGAATCGCCGACCACGCGCGCTCGTAGCCGAGCTTCACCGCCTCGCGCGGTGACTTGCCGTTGCGCAACTCCTCGCGCATGCGTTCATTCACCAGCACGTTGGCGTCAACCGACATGCCGAGCGTCAGCACGATCCCGGCGATGCCGGGCAAGGTCAGCGTCGCGCCCAGCGCGGCCATCACGCAGATCAGCAGCAGGATGTTCAGCGACAGGCCGAAATCCGCGAGCAGCCCGGCGCCGCTGTAGTACAAGGCCATGAAGATCAGCACGGCGCCCGCGCCAATCACGAATGACATCTCGCCCTGGCGAATCGAATCGCGGCCGAGCGACGGGCCCACCGTGCGCTCCTCTTCGATTTCGACCGGCGCCGGCAGCGCGCCCGAGCGCAGGACGATCGCGAGATCGTGCGCCTCGTCCAGCGAGAAGCGTCCCGTGATCTGCACGTGACCGCCGGGAATTCGTTCCTTGATGACGGGCGCTGAGTAGACAGTGTTGTCGAGCACGATCGCCAGGCGCCGGCCGACGTTTTCAGAGGTCATCGCGTCGAAGATGCCCGCGCCGCGCGCGTCAAGCTCAACCGCGACGTAGGGCCCTTCCAGCCGCGCGCCGGGGCGCACGCGCGCATCGGTAACGACATCGCCCGTCATCAGCACGGGAGACTCGACGAGGTACGGCTCCCTGCCGCCGCGCTCCGAGGTGCCATAGAGGATTTCGTCGCCGGGCGGCGGGCCCTCCTTGATCGCGTCCTGCACGTTCTTCGAGTCGTCAACCAGCTTGAATTCGAGCACAGCCGTCTTGCCGATCAGTTCCTTGGCGCGCTCGGGGTCCTGGATGCCGGGCAGTTGCACTAAAATTTCGTTGTCGCCCTCTTTGGCGACGGTGGTTTCGCGCACGCCGAGCTGGTCGATTCGATTGCGAATCGTTTCCAGCGCCTGATCCATCGCGTTGCTCCGAATCGTCTGCAACTCCTGCGGCTTGTAGTCGAGCGAGTACACCGGGCCGGGGCTGGACGAATCGCTGTTGCTCGACGCGGTCAGATCGGAGAACGATTTCTGAACCAGGTCGAGGAACGGCGTGCGATCGGCGCTCGACTTCAGCTTGACAATCAGATTGCCGGAGTCGTCAACCGAGATATCGTCGAAGTCTATCTTGTTCGCCTTGAGCTCCTGCTTGAGGTCGTCGGCGCGGCGGCGCAGTTGGGTTTTCACCGCCTCGTCGAGCTTCACGGCCATCAGCAGATGCGTCCCGCCCTGCAAGTCGAGCCCGAGCTGGATTTTGGTCGAGCCGAATCCAGCCTTGAACCAATCGGGCAGATCGATGTTGAGGCTCGGCAGCAGGATGAGCACCGACGCCAGCACGATTGCGCCGGCCAGGTAGATGCGCGTGAGCCCGCTGCCGTTGGTGAAATGCATGTAGAGAAAGGACACGATCAGCACGAGCAGAATCAGGATCGGTCCGAAACCTTGGGTCTGTTCCACTATTATGAAGCTCCCGCCATTACTACTTGTCGTCTTTTTTGGTCGGCGTCTTGCCATGGCTCGAGAGCGACGCGATTTGCGATCGCTCGACCCGCAGCCGGACGTTGGGCGCAACTTCGAGCGTGATCACTTTGTCACCGACCTCATTGATGCGGCCGATGATTCCGCCGGTCGTCACAACCTCGTCGTTGCGCTTGAGCGCGCTCAGCATCTTCGCCTGCTCCTGCGCCTTCTTGTTCTGCGGGCGGAAGACCAGGAAGTACATGACGGCGACGACCATCGCCATGATCGGTCCGGGGCCCGTCAGCAACTGCTGGACGAACGACGGATTGTCGGCCTGGCCGGCGGCGGCCTGCGCCCATGCGGTGCCTTCGAACAACATCAGATAACGTCCTTACTCACTCATCGGCCGGTTCGGCGGCGGCGTCCCAGCCGGCCGATACCGCCACCGCGTACTCCTTGAAATTCCTGGATGCGATAGCATCGCGACTCTGGCGCATCAAGCTCGCGTAGAAGTGAAGATTATGCTCCGTCAGCGCGCGCGCCGCGAGTATCTCGCCCGACAAATATAGATGACGCAGGTAGGCGCGTGAATGGGTCCGGCAGGGGCGGCAGTCGCAGGCCGGATCGAGCGGCATCGAGTCGCGCGCGTGAGCGGCCTGCTTGATCGCGATGCGCCCCTGGCTGGTGAAGGCGGTCCCGTTGCGCGCATTTCGCGTCGGCAGCACGCAGTCGAACAGGTCGAAGCCCATCGCGATCGCGGCGAGCAGGTCCGACGGCGTGCCGACGCCCATCAGGTAGCGCGGCTTGCCGGCCGGCATCATCGAGGCGGACAGCGCCGCCATTTCCAGCATCGCGGCCTTCGGCTCGCCCACCGAAAGTCCGCCCGCCGCGTAGCCGTCGAACGCAAGCGAGGTTATCTGAGCCGCGCTGGTCTTACGGAGATCCTCGAAAATGCTGCCCTGGATGATTCCGAACAGCGCCTGCGTCGTGCTGCGGCGCGCCGCCAGGCTGCGCTCGGCCCATCGCGCGGTGAGCTCGAGCGACTTGAGCGCGCGGCGATGTTCGGCAGGGTAAGGCGTGCATTCGTCCAGCGCCATCATGATATCGGCGCCGAGCTGTTCCTGGATCTCGATCGCGCTTGC
Source organism: Binataceae bacterium (SeqCode) (assembly GCA_963789715.1). GTDB lineage: Bacteria > Desulfobacterota > Binatia > Binatales > Binataceae > Binatus. The sequence goes on from CAWBLQ010000006.1 coordinate 642,960, forward strand.
GGGCGTGAGCATCAACGGCGCGCCGTCGAGATGAGATCGGAAACGGATTCCTTCCTCGTCGATCGAATTGATCTTCGCCAGGCTCATCGCCTGGAAACCGCCCGAGTCCGTCAGCACCGCGCCGGGAAATCCCATGAAGCGCGCGACACCGCCCATTTCGCGGATCAGCTCGGCGCCCGGGCGAATCGCGAGATGATACGCGTTGGCGAGCACCATGGTGTAGCCCATCGACCACAACTCGTCGGGCGCCATCGCTTTGACCGCGGCTCGCGTACCCACCGGCATGAAGGCGGGCGTCGCGATCGCGCCGTGGGGAGTTGTGATCCGCCCGGCACGCGCGTCGCCATCCATCGCCGCAACGCCGAATTCGATTGGCCCGCTCATCAGAGGATCAACATCGCGTCGCCGTAGCTGAGAAAACGGTAGCCGTGGCGAATCGCCTCGCGGTACGCGGCAAGAATCCGATCGCGCCCCGCGAACGCCATCGCCATCGCCAGCACCGTGGTTCGCGGCATATGGAAGTTGGTCAGCATCGCGTCTGCCAGCTTGAAGCGAAAGCCCGGATGAATAAAGAGCCCGGTGAAGCCCTCGAGGTCGCCGGTGATAGCCCACGACTCGAGCGCGCGCGTCGAGCTGGTGCCCACCGCGACTATGCGCCCGCCAATCCGCCGCGCATGTTCGATGGCAGCCTGGGTCGCAGGCGAAATCGTGTACCATTCGGATTCCATCGTGTGACTTTCGATCTCGACGGCGCGCACGGGCGCGAAAGTCCCGGGACCGATATGCAGCGTGACCGTGGCGGTGCGGATGCCCGCGTCGGCCAGCGCCTTGAAGACCTCGGCAGTGAAATGCAGCCCCGCGGTGGGCGCCGCGATCGCGCCGGGCCGCGCAGCGTATACCGTCTGGTAGTCGTCGATGTCGGCGGGACCGACGGTGCGATGAATATAATGTGGCAGCGCGAGCGTGCCGTCGAGCTGCAGCATCTGCTCGATCGAAACCCCGCCGTCGCTCACGACGATTGGCCGTCCCGGCCGCGCATAGCCGGCGATTCTAAGCGCATGACCGTCGCCCAGGATGAGGCGTGCGTTGTCCTTGAGCACGCGATGCGTCCGTATCAGCGCGAGCCACGCGCCGGGCGGACCTTCAAGCGGTCCGGCCGGCCGGACCATCAGCAACTCGACGCGGCCGCCCGATTCCTTCTGCGCGAACAGGCGCGCCGGCAGCACGCGGGTGTCGTTGAGCACCATCAGGTCGCCTTCGCGCAAGTGACGGACGAGTTTGTAGAAGCGCGAATGCTCGAGCGACTTCGATTTGCGATCGAGCACGAGCAGGCGCGCTTCGTCGCGGCGGGCAAGCGGCTCCTGCGCGATCAGCTCTTCAGGCAAGTCGTAGTCTAGTTCGGAAAGCCGCATTTGAGGCAAAGGGGAATCGCGATTCGCGCGCGCAGCAAGTCGCGCCGGTCTGTAACAACTCCCGCTGGACGGAGGAAGCGACCGACGCGCGAATGCAGATTAGAATGGATAATTGATGCCGGAGAAGATGGCGGCGCCTTCGCCACCCCATCCGATGTCAACATAGCCGACCACGAACGGTTCCGCGATTCCGCGAAATCCGATTCCGCCGACCGGGTGCAGACCCGAGAATGGGTCGTAGCCCATTTCATGAGCGACGCGTCCCGCTTCTGCGAACGGCGCCAATTCGAGTATCCCGTGGGTGCCAAAGATGTCCTTATCCCACACCCTGGTGCGCATCTCGACGTTCATGACGAACAAATTGTTATCGATGTAGCGGCCGGTGCCGTAGCCGCGCAGCGTTTGCTGATCGGTGAGCAGGCTCTCGTCGCCGCCAAGGCGGGCCTGCGACCAAAATGGCATTTCGTTGCCCGCCGGCTCGTACTCGTTGAAAATATGCCCGGCAAAGGTGATGCGCTGGCCGACGGAAATGTACTGGCGCAATTCCCCGCCGAAGCGGTTGTACGAAACCGAGCTGCCGAACCTGCGATCGGCATTGCCGTAGTAGAGCCGCCCGAGAGTGCCCGAGCGCGGAATGTCCACCGAGTCTCGCGAGTCGTATTGGATCATCCCCTGCGACAGAACCTCGCTGCCGCCGTTGATGCCCTTCTGATTCGGAAACAACTGAAAAATCGACGCCACCGAGTCGAAGCCGCCCTCCTGGATTCGCACATAGCGCGGGCGTTCCATCAACGAGACCTGCACCTGGTCGCTGAGGTTCAGGCCGAAAATCGCCTCACCGTAAACCTGTTCAGTGGTGTAGTTGGTCTGATCGCCGTAGTGGGAGTGATTGCCCAAACCGAAAAAGCGCTCGGTCGGGTCGCGCTCGAAAAAGAAGCGGCCTTCGAACGACCACCACTTCTTGTGCTCGCGGCCAGTCTGGTAGTCGAGATCGACCTGGCGCGCGATGGTCTCCTGCGCGCCGGCGACCGCGTACCAGTTGGTGTCAGACGACGGATACGCCATGTAGCGAAAGTTCCCGCCCGGTCCAAGCGTGCTGTTGGAGTTGATGTCAGGCGCAAGGATGCTGCTGATCTCGTTCTTGTTGTCGGTGAACAGCCAGACCGGCAGGACGCCGTAAGTGACGCCGCCGTTGGGATCGGTGGCAACTTCAGGCACCGGGATGAACGGCCACGAGTTCGGATCCTGCGCCTTGAATGAGCTCCAGTCGTACTGCGGCCAACTCCAGGTGGTGGGGTCCATCAGCGAGAAGGCATGCGCGGTGGCCGCCGCAACAATAAATGCCGCGATTAAGATAGTTGAGGCGAGAACGCGCCGCATTCGTGGGATCCTGGAATTTAAATTCTGCCTATTGGCATTCGGCTACTCTTCCGCCACTCCACCACCCCCGCTCCAATCGCTCGGATCCGCCCGAGCCCCCAGCACCGAACGATGCTAAAACCTGACAGGCTTGCACTCGTCAAGCAACCCTTCCGATGCGCTTTGCCCCCGATGCTTCCTGCAACGGGATCGTTACAACTGCGTGCGCTTTTCGGCGACGCCGTAAATGTGCAAGGATTCAGAGCCAACGAAAATTTCCTCAAAAGGAGCTCAGTAATGGCGAAAGCTGACGGCGGAGAATTAATCGCGCGCGTGATGCGCGAGAATCGTGTCAAGTATTGTTTCGCGATCAACGGCGGCCATCTCTTTCCGATCCTCGGCCAGTTGCGCAATCACGACATCAAGCTCATCCACATGCGCCACGAGCAGGCCACCGCCTACGCCGCCGACGCCTACGCTCGCACCTCCGGCCAAGTCGGCGTGTGCATGGTCACCGCCGGATGCGGCCTCACCAACGCGGTAACGGGCCTGTGCGTCGCGGGACTGACCAACAGCGCCGTGGTCTGCATCTCGGGACAGCATCCCAACACCGAAGACCATCTCGGCTCGTTCCAGGAGGCCTACGGCTCCGAAGTCGTCGCCAGTTTCTCCAAGTTCACCAAGCGCGTGACCGACTGGTCCACGATTCAGTTCGATCTGCGCTCCGCGTTCCGCGAGGCAATCTCGCCGCCGCAGGGCGTCGCGCTGTTCGAGATTCCGCAGAACATTCTCTATCACCACGCCGAAGACGCCGGGCAGCGCAAGGGCGCGCGCGAGTTTACCATCGACGACGTCCGCTCCGCGGCCGATCCCGCCAAGGTCGATCGCGCGCTCGAGATGCTGGTGGCGGCCGAGCGCCCGCTGATTGCCGGCGGCGACGGTCTGTTCTGGTCGCAGGCGGGCGCCGAGATGCGCGAGTTCGTCGAGCTGACCAACATCCCGATTTACGCGCGCCGCGCCGGCCAGGGCGTCGTCTCCGAGGAGCATCCGCTGGCGATTCGCGGCGCATTCAAGAAGCCCTTCACGGGCGGCGCCGACGTGATCCTCGCGATCGGCTTCCGCTTCTGGAGCGGCGAGCATTTCGGCCAGCCGCCGACCTGGACCGACAAGGCCAAGTACATCCAGGTCGATCCGACGCCGACGCGAATCGGATGGCAGGTTAACGCGGACCTGCCGATGGTCGGCGATCCGAAGATCGTGCTGCAGCAGATGATCAAGCGGATCAAGGAACTCAAGCTCGACTTCTCGAAGAACAAGACTTCGCCGTGGGTCAAGCAGGTCTGGGAAACGCGCCAGCGCTTCGACAATCAGATCAAGGAGCAGAACGCCAAGGTCGCCCGCAATCAGCCGATTCATCCCGCGCGCCTGTGCGAAGACCTGATCGCCGTGCTCGACAAAAACGCCACCACCGTAATCGACAGCTTCACGCTCTCCGGATGGATGAGCCGCGCGTTCACCTGCCGCTTCATGGGCCAGGTCGTCGACGCGGGCCCGCTCGCTCCCGTTGGTCACGGCGTCGGGATGGGCATCGGCGCGCAACTGGCGCGGCCGGGTCAGCAGGTGGTCGTCATCAGCGGCGACGGCGGCCTGGGAATCGGCGGCTGGGATATGGAGACCGCCGCGCGCTACAAGCTGCCTGTCATCACGGTGCTCTGGAACAACAGCTCATGGGGCCCGAACTTCGATCAGATGCCGGGCCTGAAGGGCCGCACCGATCCGTTCAACATGCTGCCGAACATCCGCTACGACAAGATCTTCGCCGAGATGGGATGTCATGGCGAACATGTCGAGACCGTCGAGCAAATCAAGCCCGCGCTCGAGCGCGCGTTCAAGTCGGGCAAGCCGGCGCTGATCAACGTGATCGGCGACACGTCGGTCGGCAACGCAACGCTCGGCGGCAACCTGCTAGGCTCAACCGGCTCGAACTAGCAATCAACGCTCGCAGCGACCCCTGTCCCTCTCCAGGGACAGGGGCCTTTCCCATTTTCGTGTCATCCCATTTTCGTGTCATCCCATTTTTGTGTCATCCCGAGCGTAGCCGAGGGACCCCGGATCTTTCTCGACGCAAAACACCTCAACTTCACTGAGGGCACGCAGAGCCGAGTCGCCCCGAATCTCCTCCCCCCGCGACCGTCCCCTTCCCACGCCCGGGTTGCCGGAGTTCCCACATTCCGGTTCCCCTTTCCCGCGCGGGCCCGAAAAAGGGGTTAGGAGTTCCTTCCGCGCACAACTCAGGATTCCGAGCACGACGCGGGATGCGCGAGCAATCACGCATCCGCCTCTTCGCGTCTGACTTCCTCACCTCAGGGGATGAACTTTTCGGCCTGATCAAGCCTCGCCCAACGTGCTAAGTAATTGCTGTGGATACCGTTCATGCAAGCCGCCCCCACTCGTCTGCGATCGTCAGGCAAGACCCGCCCGAACGAAAACATATTTTCTACGGAACGAAACTACCGATGGTAGGACATCAGTCGCTGAACCACAACATATGGTATAAATCGACGCTTTCCGATTTCCCCGCTCACCCAAAATGAAAGCTGGAATCGTACTCATAATGCTCGCCGCAGCGCTCGCTGCCTGCAAAACCGCGCCGCCCTGCCCGCCCGGAACCAAGCAAATGGGCGAAGGACCGCCCAACGGCTCCGAGACCGCGTGCGTGAAGACCGTCAACGGCCACGACGTCAAAGAAGGACCCTACATCCTCTATCGCGACGACGGCTCGAAGATGATCCAGGGCGAATATCACGACGGGATGCAGAGCGGCGAATGGACCATGTGGTACGACAACGGCCAGATGGCGTCCATCGATCACTACAAGGACGGCGTGCAGGACGGCGAGCACACCGGCTGGTACACCAACGGCAAAATCGCCGCGATCGGCATGTACAAGGACGGCAAGCGCGACGGCGTGTGGAAACGATGGGACCCCAACGGTTTCAAGAACTGGGAAGAGATCTACAAGGACGACAAGAAAGTTTCATGAGGGCTGAGCGGACGACCAACGTCACGACCGCCGACGCCGACCTGTCGCGCCCTGAGCATCAGCACGCGCTGGTCGCGATGCTCGACGCGTTCATGCTCGAGCAGGACGGCGCGCCGCTGTCGGAGCAAGCCAGGCGCGACCTGGTGCCGGGCCTGCGCGCGCATCCGGCGTGCTATGTGTTCCTGGCTTATCGCGACGGCCTGCCGGTCGGCTTTTCGATCTGCTTCCTGGGATTTTCGACCTTCAACGCGCGGCCGCTGATCAACATCCATGACATCTTCGTCGACTCCGCCGCGCGCGGTGCGGGAATCGGGCGGATGCTGCTCGATCGAATCGAAGCCAAAGCGCGCGAGCTGAATTGCTGCCGCCTCACGCTCGAAGTGCGCGAGGACAATCGCGTCGCGCGCGAGCTCTACCGCAAAGTCGGCTTCGATCGCGTCGTCGTCGGCGCCGAGCGCGTCAACATGGAGTTCTGGCACAAGCCGCTGTGAGTCGGAATGCGAACGCGGATTCGATTGTCGCGCGAGAGATCCCGGTGGCGGGATCTCTCGCGTCGTCGCTCTCAGGCTAACGGTTCGCCGCCGCCATCCGCTTGGCCATCTCCTCGGGAGTCGGATCTTCTTTGTGCGTGGCGAGCGACCAGGTATTTCCAAACGAGTCCTTCACCGTGCCCATGCGGTCGCCCCAGAATTGATCGGTCGGCGGGGTCTCCGAGCTGGCCCCTGCGCCAACCGCCCGTTTGTACATCGAGTCCACGTCATTCACGTACAAGTAGAAATAGCTCGACGAAGGCGTGACCGTCTGTATCGCCTCGCCCAGCATCAATCGCGAGTTTCCGATGCTCACTTCGGCGTGCATCACTACGCCGCCCGGGCCGGGCATCCGCATGACCTCTTCGGCGCCGAACGCCGCCTTCAGGAAATCGATCAGCTTTGCGACACCCTTCACGTTCAAGAACGGCGTGACGGTATGGTACCCGTCAGGAATTGGTTTGACTGCCATGACGATTTCTCCTTTTGCGCTGTGCTTTTAGCGAAAACGCTCTTCGAGACGTCGAGCGCCTATAGACTCTCAACTATCGCCGGAGCATTTCGAGCGCAACCCGAGCGTGAGATCGCTAGAGCTTGGGCGCGGGCGTCCCCGGCGCCGACGAGAAGTCTGCGGGCAGGTCTTTGATCGGCGTGATCCGAATCGCGATCCGGTCGCCACTCTCGAAATTCCCGCGGCTCGGCCCGACCACGGAGTCCATCATGCCATATTTTTTCGGATAGTCGGTCAGGATCTTGTCCACCACCGCGCCGTCCATCGTGATCTCCGCCTTGCCGATGAAGGCGGGACCGTTGGCCGCTCCAATCCATACGATCACCGGGCTGCCGCGCCTGATCCGCTTGTCCTTCCACGTGCCCTTTTTGGTCTGGATCAGAAGCTGCGCGCGGTCGGCGCTCATCGTGAACCACACCGGCGCCGCCGTGCTCTGATTGCCGTCCTTGCGCACGGTCGCGACATAAACCAGCGTGCCCTGGTCGAAGGCCTTGAGCTCGGGATCGGAGAATCCCGCGCAGCCCGCCGGTCCGACGGTCAGAATCGAGATGGTCAGCGCCGTGGCGACGGCGAGAATCGTAAGTGTCGCGAATCTTTTCATCGATCGCCTCCGCTGGTGATCTTACAGCATTCTGCCCACCGCCTCGGCCAGCGGCTTGAGCGCCTTCATCAAATCGGCAAACCGCGACGGCTTCAACTGCTGCGGGCCATCGGACAGCGCGCTGTCCGGCTTCGGATGCACCTCGATCAGCAATCCGTCGGCGCCCGCAGCGATCGCCGCCAGGGCCATCGGCGCCACCATCTTGTAGATTCCGGTGCCGTGGCTCGGATCGACCAGCACCGGCAGATGGGTCCATTCCTTGAGCAGCGGCACGGCGTTCAGATCGAGCGTGTTGCGCGTCGCCGTCTCGAAGGTGCGAATCCCGCGCTCGCACAGCACGACGTTGGGATTGCCCTCCGACAGAATGTACTCCGCCGCCATCATGAACTCTTCGAGCTTCATCGACATGCCGCGCTTGAGCAGCACCGGCTTCTTGATTCTTCCCAACCGCCGCAACAGCGAGAAATTCTGCGCGTTGCGCGCGCCCACTTGCAGCATGTCGGAATGTTCCGCGACCAGGTCGATATCGTGCGGGTCCATGATTTCCGTCACCACCGGCAATCCGACGCGCCGCCCGGCGTGTTCGAGCAATATCAGCCCCTCGTCTTCCATCCCCTGGAACGAGTACGGCGAGGTCCGCGGCTTGAACGCTCCCCCGCGCAGCGCATGCGCGCCCGCGGCTTTGACCGCGTCGGCCGCCGCCTCGACCTGCGCCTCGCTCTCCACGGCGCACGGTCCCGCGATCACCGCGATTCGCCGGCCGCCTATCTCGGCGTTGCCGACTTTGATTCGCGATCCTTCGGGCCGCACCTCGCGCGACGACAGCTTGAACGACCGCACCACCGGCATCACGCGCTCGACCCCGGCTACCGATTCCAGATGCGTCAGTTGATGCTTTTCGCCGCGCTCATCGCCCACGCAGGCGACCACGGTGCGCTCGACGCCGCGGATAATGTGCGCTTTGTAGTCGAGGTCCTCGACCATCCGGACAACCGCCTGGATTTCGGCTTCGGTTGCGTGCGCTTTCATTACGACAATCAAATGAGAAACTCCCTGCGATAAAGCTTTGCGATGGAATGGGCGCTCGAACTCTAGTAAATCTGACTCTACAGCATGTTATCAACGACCGGAACCGCCGCCATTTTGAGGAAGGAATAGCATGATCGAGTCGTCGTGTGTTTGCGGAGCAGTCCGCCTTGCGATTACTCGCGCTCCAGACGAAGTGCTGGATTGCAATTGCACGCTCTGCCGGCGCTACGGCGTGCTCTGGGCCTACTACTCGCCCAAGGATGTGATTGTTCCAAGCGGACTGACCGACACGTATATGCGAGGCGCGAAGCGGTCTGAGTTCCACCGCTGCAAGATTTGCGGATGCGTGACCCATTGGGCACCGATCGACAACCGCGACCGTATGGGTGTGAATGCGCGTCTCATGGAGCCTGAGGTTGTGGCACGCGCGCGTGTTCGCCGCCTCGACGGACTAAAGACTTGGAAGCTTCTAGACTAGTTATGGAAGGACGAATTTTAGCATCTAAGCTGCCGCATCGCCCGCTCAGCATCGTTCATACTTCCGACGTCCACCTGGAGACCGATACCTTCGGGTCGGGCGAGCGCGGCGTCCAGTTGCGCGACAAAGTGCGCATCGCCTTTGGCCGCGTGATCGACATCGCCAACCAGCGCAACGCCGACATGCTGCTGATAGTCGGCGATCTGTTCGATTCGGCGCGCGTCACCGAAGAAGGCCTCGCCTTCGCGCTCGGGACCATCGCGCGGGCGCGGATGCCGGTCGTGATGATCCCCGGCAATCACGACGCCCACGACGAGCGATCGATCTACGCCGGCCTCGCGCCCGGCGCGCTCCCGGATAATCTCCACCTGATCCTCGAGCCCGACGGCAGCACCATCGATTTTCCCGCGCTTGCGGCTCGCGTATGGGGCCGCGCGCTGGTCGAGCACACGCCAGACTACCGGCCGCTCAGCGGCGTGCCCGAGCGCGCCGACGGGCTGTGGAATATCGCGCTGGCGCACGGGCTTTTCATGGAGGAAGGAGAGTTCGAGCGCTCGTCGCCGATCACGCCGGCGGAAATCGAGCGCTCGCGCTACGACTACGTCGCGCTCGGCCACGTGCACGTCCTGACCGACGTGTCGCAAGGCTCGACGCGCGCCTTCTACTGCGGAACTCCGGCGCCCCTCTATTCGAGCGACAATTCGGGCTGGGTGCTGTGGATCAATTTCATACCCGGCCAGCCCCTCTCAATTGAACGTCTCATGGTCGGGTAGAATCAGCGCCCGGAAACCGCCTCGTCTCTGCGCCTGAGCTCGGGATAGATACCCGAGAGCCGGCGCCACATACGCTCCAGCCCGAAACTGTCGAACGGCTCCACGATACATTCGAGCGCGCCTTCGCGCAGGTAGACTCGCTGATCGTCGGGCGCCTGCGACGCGCCGACGATCACCACCGACGTCGCCGGCGACTCGCGCCGTATCATCCTGAACAGCGACTTCCCGTCGAACCCCTTCGCGCTACGCAACCCGATGTCGAGCGTGACGACATCGGGACGCGTCGTGCGAAAAAGGTCGATTGTCTGTGCGACCGTCTCGGTCTCCGCCACCACCCGACACCCGCCGCATTCGAGATGATTGCGCATGATGTCGCGCGTAAGCCCCGAGCTGTCCGCAATGAGCACTCGTACTGCCATGTTGCCCCTCCTGGACGAGCACTGCGCCAGCCCAATCCCCAAGGCGTTCACAGCGGCGACCGTTAATCATTTAGCAAGGGCGGGGCCAAGAAAAGTGGGCTGCGAACGCGACGGCCCGACGCACCGACCGATTGACCGCAAGCGATTCGGGGCCAGTTCATTGACTATTTCGGCGCGGTGCGTTCAGTCACCGTACGATTGGAATCTTTGATCGTCGTTGCACGCGAGTGATTTGTTGCATCGCAGTGACATCTTGCAAGCGTCATCGCCAAAGTTCGCGGGCGCTCTCAAAAACAAACGGCGGAGCCTCGATGGCCCCGCCGCTTGGCGAATCCCGCCGCCGAGCAGCCCTCGGCGGCGCAATTGTTCTGCGATTACATCATGCCGCCCGGAGGCATCCCGCCCGGCATTCCAGCGCCTGCGCCCGCACCCTTTTCCTCCGGCCTCTCGGCCACCATACACTCCGTCGTCAGCAACAGGCTCGCCACCGACGCCGCGTTCTGCAGCGCACTGCGAACGACCTTGGTCGGGTCGATAATTCCGGCCTTCATCAGATCCTCGAACTCCTCGGTGGCCGCGTTGAATCCGAAGGGCCCCTTGTTGTTCTTGATCTTGTCGACCACGACCGAGCCTTCCCATCCCGCGTTGGACGCGATCCACCACGCCGGCCCTTCGATCGCCTTCTTGATTATCGCGATACCGACCTTTTCGGCCTCGCTGGCGCGCATGTTGTCGAGCACGCCCGACGCGCGAATCAGCGCCACGCCGCCGCCCGGCACCACGCCCTCTTCGACCGCGGCGCGGGTTGCATGCAGCGCGTCCTCGACGCGGGCCTTCTTTTCCTTCATCTCGACTTCAGTCGCGGCGCCGACCCGGATCACCGCCACTCCGCCGACCAGCTTGGCCAGCCGCTCCTGCAGCTTTTCGCGATCGTAGTCCGAGGTGGTCTCCTCGATCTGCGCGCGAATCTGCTTGATACGGCCCTCGATGTCGGCCTTCTTGCCCGCGCCGTCGATTATCGTGCAGTTGTCCTTGTCCACGACCAGGCGCTTGGCGCGGCCGAGGTCGGTGAGCGTGATATTCTCGAGCTTGAGTCCGAGCTCTTCGGAAATCGCGCGCCCGCCGGTCAGGATCGCGATGTCTTCGAGCATCGCCTTGCGCCGATCGCCGAAGCCCGGCGCCTTGACCGCAACGCACGACAGCGTGCCGCGAATCTTGTTCACCACCAGCGTCGCCAGCGCCTCGCCTTCGATATCCTCGGCGATGATCAGGAACGGCTTGCCGGTCTTGGCAATGGTCTCGAGAATGGGGAGCAGGTCCTTCATCGACGAGATCTTCTTCTCATGGATCAGGATGAACACATCGTCGAGCTTCGCTTCCATCCGCTCCGGATCGGTCACGAAGTACGGCGACAGGTAGCCGCGGTCGAACTGCATTCCCTCGACCACTTCGAGCTGGGTCTCCAGCCCACGCGCCTCTTCAACCGTGATGACGCCTTCCTTGCCGACCTTCTCCATCGCCTCGGCAATGATGTCGCCGATGGTGGAGTCGTTGTTCGCGGAGATCGTGCCGACTTGCGCGATTTCCTTGCGATCCTTGGTCGGCTTGGACAGGTTCTTCAACTCGGCGGTAATCGCCTCGACCGCGCGATTGATGCCGCGCTTGAGCGACATGGGATCGTGCCCCGCGGCGACCATCTTGATGCCCTCGGTAAAAATCTGCCGGGCGAGCACGGTGGCCGTGGTGGTGCCGTCGCCGGCCACGTCGGAGGTCTTGGACGCGACCTCTTTGACCATCTGGGCGCCCATATTCTCGAACTTGTCTTCGAGCTCGATTTCCTTGGCTACAGTTACGCCGTCCTTGGTCACGGTCGGAGCGCCGAAGCTTTTCTCCAACACGACGTTTCGGCCCTTGGGACCGAGCGTCACGGTGACGGCATCGGCGAGAACGTTGACCCCCTTGAGGATCTTCTCGCGCGATTCTTGTCCGAAACGAACTATCTTTGCGGGCATGGTTCTTTTGCCTCTCCTATATTTGCGGTTTTATCGGATCTGATTGGGGACTCATTCGCGAATGGGCCGAAATGCCTAGTCGATGATTCCCAGGATGTCGTCCTCGCGCAGGACCAGCAGGTCTTCGCCCTCGAGCTTGAACTCGCTGCCCGAGTATTTGCCGAACAGGATCTTGTCCCCGGCCTTCACCTCGATGGGGATAAGCTTGCCGTCGTCGCCGTATTTGCCCTTGCCGACGGCGACCACCTTGCCCTCCTGGGGCTTTTCTTTGGCGGTGTCAGGGATGATTATTCCACCCTTGGTCCGCTCCTCTTCCTTGACACGCTTGACGAGAATTCGATCTCCCAGTGGTCTTAATCCTTTCATTGGGAATCAGCAGCCTCCTTGCTTGCTAAAAGTGTTGTTCGGCGGGACGATTCCAGCCGTCGGAAAGTTAATTACTGTCCGGGTTTTGTCAATTGGCACTCGCAACGTCTGAGTGCTAACGGCAGTTTAGCCAGTTCCCGGAGAAAAGCAACCCCTGTGGATAATCCTGTGGGTTCAGGCGACCAGCGAGCCTCGGTCGGTAGCGGCAATCCCGTACGGGCCGAACACCCGCGCGCGGTAGTCGTCGTCGCGCGACGCCCTTAGCAGCGCGTCGCGGTCGCGCAGGATTCGCAACTGAGCCCTGACGTAATCGACCTGCCGTTCGACTTCGTTCCTGCGCCCCTCGACATACGATGCGAAGGCGCCGGCGGACAGATCGCCGCCGCGCAATGCATTGTCCGCGGCGGCGGCAGCCAGGCGTCCCGTCCGCAGCGCGAACTCGTTGCCCTGTCCTGTTATCGGTGAGAGATATCCCGCCGCGTCGCCGACCAGCAGAATGCGATCGCGCGCGACGGCGCTGACTCGATACCCGAGCGGCGCCATCGACCATTGCCGGCCCACCCGCGGCTCATGCATGACGCGCTCGTAGAGCCATCGATCGTGACTCCGCGCGACCGACTCGTAAAATTCGATCGCGCCGAGCCGGTCAGTCTGTTTTTCGGCCAGGTCGGCTTCGAGGATGTATCGATACAACCCCGGCCGAATCCGCGAGCCGCTGATCATCGCGCCGCGCACGCCGTACAGATGGCGATCCCATGTATTGAGGGGCGTGCCGTCGAACGACTTGAAGAACACCGCCACGCCGATTTGCGAAAACTCCGGGTCCTCGGATTTGAGACCGAGCACGCGCAGCGACGGCGCGTAGCGTCCGCCGGCGTCGATCAACATGCGCGCCGAATGCCGCATGCGATCTGCGGTGATTGCTATGGCAGCGTCACCGCGAAACTCCAGGTCGGTAACCCGTGCATTCCAGGCCAGGCGCCCGCCAACCTCGACCAGTCGGCGGCGTAAGGCCGCGTTGAAGCCGCCGCGGTCAACCTGCACCGGATAAGTGAACTGTGGAATTGGATGGTACGTCCAGGAAAGATCGGGATAGACATTGCGGAAGCCGGTGATGCGGTCGAGCACCCAGTCGCCCTCGAACTTGACGCCCAACTGATCGCATTCATCTTGCGTCGGTACGACCATCACCTCGCCCGACGTGAGATCCTCGCCGTCCTCGCGCTCCTTGCGCTCGAGCGCCAGCACATCGTAGCCGGCCGCGACCAGCCGAATGCCAGCCGCACATCCGGCGGGCCCCGCTCCAATCACGATAACGTCGGCGTCCAGGCTCATTGCGGTTTATCGGATGTGATCACGCGCACCGTGCAGGCCGGAGAGTCTAAAGCGGTTCCACGGGATGAGCCAGTTGCTCGGAGATCGTCTCAGCCAGCCGTGGGAACAATTCGTGACCGTCCTTGTCGTCGAGCCACTGTCCGCGTGCAGCGTCCCAACTGTAATGGAATCCGTGCGAGCCGGCCGCCAGCCACATCTGTTTCATCTGCGATTGTCTGGACAGGATAAACTTCGCGCCGCCCGCGAACTCGATCGTAACGACGCCGTCGGCAGTCGTGTAATCCACCTCGTCGGGGTCGAAGTCCTCGAGCCACTTGGCAACCTTGCTCAAGGCGGCATCGGAACGCTCGCGAAACTCGTTATCGTCCATGGGCAGAGTGTATCAACCGCGGCCTCGACGCGGCAGAGGCGGTCAGAAGAACTTGGTTGTAGTGAGGCCCGTATCAGCGCTGCGGGCCTTTTTTTCTCATCTCTTCGTCGCGGTAGCGCTTGTACAGCAGGGTCCATTCGTTGGAGCCCTCGACGATGCCGCGTTTGATCGAATTGATCTTGCGCCGCACAACCGCATCGATCTCGTCGCCCTGCTCGTTGAACTGCGCGACGATTTCGCGCGCCTGGCGCAGCGCGAGCGGGAAGTTTGCGATCTCGGCCAGGCCCTCGTCGCGCAATTTTGCCAGCGACTCGCGCGCGAGGAACAGGACTCGTGCCTCGGAAAGTTTCATAAAAAATCTACTCTATCAAACTGGATGCCGCGAAAATTTGTCTTTGGGTTGGATCCGCGCCGCGAATATTGTCTTGCGAATGCGCCGGCTACAGCGTGAAGTTCTTTTTCTCCGCCAGGCGCTGGCGGATCAATCCGCGCAGCCGCGTCACGTCCAGGCGCGTATCGCGCCGCGCCTCGGCCTCCGCCATCTTGTCGGCCTCTTCGTCTATTTGCGCTTCGGTCTCGAAATTCGCCGACATCAGCTCGACTATGCACGCGACCAGGTCCTTCACTTCGCTTTTGGGCTTGATCAGGCCGCGATCGATAAGCCCCTGCACCAGATGGGTCGCCAGCGCGTCGATTTGAGCCTCCCGCATCGCCATAGATCAAGCTTGAAGTTTTCAGCGCTCCTTGTCAAAACCACGCCGCGAGTCTCGCGATCAATGCTGCGGCTTCTTGGCGTTCTCTTTGTCCTGCTCTTCCTTGTAGATCTCGTCCATATTCGGCTCGAGTGCCTCGTAAAATTCCTTGATATGCGCGATGTTGGCGCCGAGGTCGCCCGGGAAGTAGCGCAGTATCGAGGTCGTATCGGGGCGCGCCAGCCCGGAGCGCGAGCACACCTCGATCTCGCCTGACGGGTCGATCGCGATCCTCACGTCGTCTTCCAACTTGAAGATTCGCGACGTGTAGATGCAGTCGATAGTGAAGTTGCCGGGATGGGCCTTGACGATTTTCCAACCGCCGAGCGAGTTGACCGTATCCTGCGAGAGTTGGAAAAGTTTCTGACGCGAAATTCCCGGATAGCCGCGGCGAATCAGTTCGGGAAAGACATCGTCCAGCGGCGCCGGCTCAGCATTCGCCACATCGACTCGGGTCGCCTTAGGTTCGGGAGCTCCTTCCTTTTTGGCGGCGTGCTTATGCGATCCGCTCGCGGCAGGACTCGGCGCGGACTGGGGCTGACCCTCCATCTGGCAGGTCACCGAGCCCGAACCGGTGGTGCTGGCGGCCGCAGAATTCATCGTGACGAAGCGGACTACGCGCTGCTGGAGGCCGGGCCTTTCGAAGATCGTTTCGTTGTTCAGGATCATCGTGACCCCCGCCAGCGCGACCGCCACGGCTAGGAAAAAAATCGCAAGGCGGACTATCAGGCCGAGAAACCGGCGCAGGATTGGAACGAAGAGCATTGCCGCGAGGACGACAAAGGCTACGGCAAGTCCGGGCAGCGTGATCAAGATGAAATCCCCGTGAAAATCCCTAGCCGTTTGTACGACGTAGGCGCAAGCGGGATGCGGATAGTTCCGCGGCGATGCGGTTGGTCAGAGCCCGAGCGCATCCGAGAGCACATCATGCGACCCCGCCTTGGATGGGGGCCGGTACTCGAGTCAGATGGTTGGACGGGCGGCGTTCAGGCAGGGGCCGCGGCGAATCCCTCGCCCCCGTCGCCGCGCAAAATCGCGTCGAAGCGCTTGCCGAGGTACAGACGGCGCGCCTCCTCGTCGGTGACGGCCGCGCGGCGGACGTCGCGGCGGCGAATCGGCCAGATCCCGCCGACCATCGGATGCCGCCCCTGGCGATAGCTGAAAAAATAATAAGTGAACTGGCGCAGCACGCCCTTGCGCGCTTCGGCGCTGAGTCCGCGGCCGGCGCTCATGGTGAACATCGTGTGCAGGAAGCGCGAGATCGAGTAGAAGCCAGTGAACGCGTCGCGATAGGCGCCGAGCCAGCTTTCCTTGTCCAGCTTGTCGTGCTTGAGCGTCACGTGCTGCGAATCGAGCTGGTTGAAGTCCCAGTCGATGATGGCGCCTTCTTTGGTGAAGCGCACCTGGTCTTCGGTGCCCGGCAGGGGAGTCATGATGAAGAACGACACGATGTCGAAGCCGATTTTCTTGAGCGTCGCGGCCGCGACGCGTCCACAATCGGGACCGTCGAACGGGAATCCCAGCATGTAGCCGGCGTGCACCGACACGCCGACCTTGTGCCAGTTCTCGACGACGCGCCGATACTTGTCGATCACGTGCGCGCGCACCGCTTCCAGCTTGCCCTTGTGCTGGCGGTCGTCGGTGTTCTGGTACTTGGTCGCAAAGTTCAGATTGTCGGGATTGAGCGACTCGATTCCGACGAACGCCTGGTAGCATCCCGCGGCCGCGGCCAGCTCGGTGAAACGCTTGCTGCGCCGATGCTTGGCGGTTTCGGTCTCGCCCTCGGCGACATTGGCGTAGCACGAGGCGTCAACGTCCACCTGCATCATGAAGGAGAGCTTGGGATACTCCTTCTTCACTTCAACCAGCCCGGTGAGAATCTCTTCCCATCGCGGCGAGCGGAAAAAATCGTCATCGACCAGGAACAGCGACTCGATACCGTGATGCTGGCAGGCGTCGCGCACCCAGCTCACGACCGCGTCGGGCTCGCGCGAGCGCATCGTGCGGCCCATCACGTTTTTCACGCTGCAGTACGAGCAGGTGAACGGGCATCCGCGCGAAGTGTCGAGCGTGGTCATGGTGTCGTTGAAAAATCGGGTGAGATAACGATCGTCGAGCACCGGCAGCAGCGACTCGGTGATTAGCGGAACGATGATGTCTTCCTGGCCGGTTTTCGCGCGAATTCCCTGCGTCACCGAATAACTCTGGCGCAGCTCGCCGCGCAGGAAGTCCTCGACGATATCGCCCCAGATATTCTCGGCCTCGCCAACCACGGTCGTGACGCCGCATTGGTTGAGGAACGTGCACGAATCCGGAAAACCGCTGACGTGGAAGCCACCCATCATCGTGGGCAAGCCTTCGGCGACAAACTGAAGCGCAAGATCGCGCCCGCGCGGATATTGATTCGATTGCACCCCGGCCAGCCCGATGAGCAGCTCGACGCCGTCTTCGCGCGCCTTTTCCTTGATTGCCTTGATGGTCTCGGGGCTGACGATGCCGTCGCAGATTTCGTCCCAAATTACAGTCTCGAGGCGGACGTTTCGCTCGACCGCGTAGCGCTTGTTGAACGCCTCGTTGAGCGCCGTCATTACGGTCAAAGTGTTGTTGGGCTGGACGCCGTAGCGGAAGTACTGGACGAAGCCGTCCTCGTCGTAGCGCGAGGGCTTGATGAAATAGACCCGGATTGTGCGGCACGGCTCGGGCTTTATCGCCGCGTCGGCGGTCGCACCCTCGCGGGCGGTCAACTGGAGGGTGGCAGCCGGACGGTCACCGCCATAGCGATTGGTCCCCAGGAGCCAATAGAGGATACTTGCAGCGAAAATCAGGAATGCGCCAAGAAATACGAGAAATAGCATCAATAGATCCTCTGCTTTTGCTTCCTACCCAGCAACCCACCCATACCCATAATACCGGAATGCGGGGGCCGACGGTATCTAACCGCTCGGTCAGACCTAAGTGTAAACAAATCCCGACCCGCCATGTCAACCATTCGAATTGAACCATGTTTATAGCGCCCAAGTCGAGGAATTAGACGGGATAACCGTGACAACGGGTCCCTAGCGGTACATTTCGACCAGATTGATTAGGCCGAGGTCGCGGTAGCGCTCGACCAGGTAACCCTTGATTTCCTGGACGCTGGCCATCTGCAACGTCTCGCGGGCGATGAGGCGGGCGGTCTGATAATCGACCTCCCGGATGACTTTGCGCACCACCGGGATGAACAGCGGGCTCAAGCTCAATTCGTCCAGCCCCATCCCGACCAGCAGAAGCGTCGCCAGCGGGTCGCTGGCCATCTCGCCGCACAGGCAGACCTCCTTGTCGGCCGCGCGCGCGACGTTGACCACCTCGCCGATGGCGGAAATCACGGCGGGATGCAGCGCCTCGTACAGGTGCGCGACTTTGGGATTGTTGCGATCGGCGGCGAGCAGGTACTGGATGAGGTCGTTGGTGCCGACGGAGAAAAAATCGACCTCGCGCGCAAGCCGCGGCGCGAGCCACACCGCCGACGGCACTTCGACCATGATCCCGACTTCGATGTTGGGATTGTGCTCGAGTCCCTCCTTGAACAGCTCGGCCTGCGACTCGGCCAGCAATTCCTTGGCGCGGCGCAATTCCTCGAGGCTCGAGATCATCGGGAACATGATGCGGACGTCGTGCTTGGCGGCCGCGCGGAGAATCGCGCGGAGCTGAACCTTGAACAGCCCCGACATCTCCAGCGAGATGCGGATCGAGCGCCAGCCGAGGAACGGATTGTCCTCGCGCGGCACCCGCATGTACGGCGGATACTTGTCGGCGCCGATATCGAGCGTGCGAATCGTGACCGGGCGCTTGCCGAGCGCCTCGAGCATCTTGCTGTACAGCGCGAGCTGCTGAGTCTCGTCGGGAAAGTCCTCGTAGGTCAGGAAGGAGAATTCCGAGCGCAGCAGCCCGACGCCCTCGGCTCCGTAGCGCAGCGCCAGGTGGATATCCGCGAGCAGCGCGATATTGGCAAGCAGCATGACGCGATGGCCGTCGCGCGTCGCGGTGGGCGCGGTGCCCTCTTCGATAAGCTCGCGCTTGAACGCCTCGTAGCGGCGCGACAGGCTCACGTAGTCGCGCTCGATCTCAGGTCCGGGATTGACGTAAACGACGCCCGCGTTGCCGTCGAGCACGAGCTGATCGCCCTCGATGACCGATTCCATCAGATGTTCGACGCCGACCACTGTGGGGATCTCGAACGCCCGGGCCAGGATCGCCGCGTGGGAAGTGACGCCGCCGGATTGCAGCGCGATACCGGCCAGCTTGTCGTGGCTGACCATCGTCAACTGCGAAAGCGTAAGCTCCTCGGCGACGATAATCGTGGCCTTGGAGAAGGGCGCGCGCTTTTCCTCCTGCCGCAGATGACGCAGCACTCGATGGCCGACGTCGCGGAAGTCGGTCGCCCGCTCGCGCAGATAATTGTCCGCGACCGCCAGCATCGAGGCGCTGAGCTCCTCGATGACCCGGAACAGCGCGCTCTCGGCGGTGTAGCCGTTGGCGATGGTGTCGCGGATGCGGCCGATGAACTCCTCGTCCTCGAGAATCATGCGATGGCCGTCGAAAATCCTGAGGTCCGATTCGGGCATCAGCGGTTCCATCCGCACCCGCAGCGTCGCAAGCTCGGCGAGCGAACGGGTCAGCGCCTCCTCGAAGCGCTTGCCCTCGGCCTTGGGGTCGCGGGACTTTTGATGGCGATCGACGCTGCTGAGAAACGTGCCGACGACGTGCGCGTTGCCCTGCGCGAATCCGGGCGATGCGGAGAGACCTGCCAGGCGGGGGCGGCGAATCTTGGCCGGCGGTGCATGGCGGGTCTTGCCTCCGACTTTTTCGTAGTCCTTGAGCTGGCGGTTGGCCTCGATCATCCGGCGCTTGTATTCGAGCCGCTCTTTTTCCTTGGTAGCGAGCGATTCGCGCAGCCTGAAATGAGAAAGGATCTGCGCGACCTGGTTGGCGGCGGTGCTGAGCAGGAGGATTTCGCTCTTGTTGAATTTGCGCCGATCAAGGGTCTGCGCGACCAGCACTCCGAGCGGCTTCCTGCGGCCGTCGTGAACCGGCACGCCCAGAAAAGTATGGAAACGCTCCTCGCCGGTCTCGGGAAAATATTTGTAGCGCGGATGGCTGATCGCGTCGGGCACGAACACCGGTTCGTCTTTTTCGAGCACCAGCCCGACCAGCCCCTCGCTGAGGCGCATCGAAACCTTGCCGACCGATTCGCGATCGAGGCCGACGGTGGCGCGCAGCACGATTCGCTCGCGCTGGGGGTCGAAGAGGTAGAGCGAACAGACCTCGGCTTCCATGCCGCCGGCGATCGCGAAGGCAACCCGGTCCAAAGTCTCGCGGAGATCATCGGAATGCTCGCCGCCGATCGAGGAGAGATGCTCGATCAAAGCGAGGCGATCCTTGTTGGCACTCATGGATAAGGTCTCAAGTGGCAGCGCGGAAAATTTTATCGGATCGATCGCGTCGCAAACAATGCCGCCGCGAGGTTTCTTAACTGACTTCCCAGCCCACGACCACTAATCGTTGGTGAACCGGATGGATCAAACCGTCGCGCTTCGCTTTAGCCTCCTAGTTGGGTGGGGCTGTCAGCTCGAATGGTGTGAGGGCGCTTTTCAGCAGGCCGCGGCCTGCGCGACATCGCTTGGAGCGGATTGCATCAATCAGCTCGCGCTCGTCCTTGACCGGGCTGTCGAGCAGCGTCGTCACGCATCCTATCGAGCCGGCAGAATGCGAATCCGAGCCCGCCACTTCTGCCATCCCCAGATGGCGCGCGACCTTGAGCGCGAACACATTTTCGTCCTCGCTGCACGCGCCGTTGAGCACTTCGATTGCGTCGACGAGCTCGAAGATTTTGAGCCTGGCCGCGCGCTCCGGGTAAGTCGGATCGATCGGCTCGGAATCCGGGTTGATGAACGAAAAGCGCGGGTCGAGTTTGTAGCGGAAGGGATGATTGGCGATCAGTATTCCGCCTTCGAGGTCCGTCACGCGCCGCAGTTCCGCCAGCCTGTAGATTCCTCCGACGTAGCGCTCGAGCCCGAATGCGCCGACATGGCCCATGTCGGTCGTGACTTCCATCCCGCGGATAAAAATCACACCCGAGTCGGCCGCCAGCGCCGCGACCTCGCGCGAATCCCACATGTTGTCATGCTCGGTGATGCAGACCGCGCCGATTCCGATCGCACGCGCGCGCTCGACCAGGTCCTTCGGCGCCAGGTTCGAGTCCGAGCTGCCGCGGTTGGTGT
The DNA here is from genome assembly GCA_963789715.1 of Binataceae bacterium (SeqCode). Lineage (GTDB taxonomy): Bacteria > Desulfobacterota > Binatia > Binatales > Binataceae > Binatus. Next base: position 664,210 of record CAWBLQ010000006.1, read on the forward strand.
GAAGATGCAGGTCAACGCTGAAGTAGGGCCCCGCCTGAGCAGGGTGCCCGCTTCGTGAATCCGCCATGGGCGACTCGCCGCGCTACTTGGGCGGCTCTTTGGCGAGCGTGATTTTCTTCATGTGGTCGCCCTTCTGAATCTGATCGACCGCGTCCATGCCCTTAATCACGCCACCGAAGATGGTGTACTGGCCGTCGAGTCCGGGTTGCGGCTCGAGGCAGATGTAGAACTGGCTGCCGCTGGACTCGCGATTCGGATTGACGTCGTCGCCCGTGCGCGCGGTGGCCAGGGTGCCGCGCAGATGATGCTCACTCTTGTTGATTTCGCCGGGCACGGTGTAGCCGGGTCCGCCGGCTCCGGTGCCGTCTGGATCGCCGCCCTGCACGACGAAGTCCGGTACGACGCGATGCCACGTCAGGCCGTTGTAGAAGCCCTTGTTCACGAGCGTCTCGAAATTCGCGACCGTCTTGGGCGCGACCGCGGGGTAGAGCTCGACGATTATGGTGCCGCGTTCGGTCTCGATAATTGCGTAATGACCGGTGTTTCTCACTGGGAGTCCATCCGTTGCGCCTTTGCAGGCCGAAGCGAGCACGAGGATCGCCACGACGGCAAGACACGACATTTTAAAGGAGTTGCATTTCATTTTATCCACTCGCATTCGCACGAACAATCAAACGTCCATGCAGTCCCGGGGTTTTCCAGTCCTACATGGAAGTATTCGAGGCGTGGCCAATCCGCAAGTGACGGCGCATGCGCCCGCGCCTACGCCTTGATGAACTTCGCCACCGTCGCGGCGAGCCTCGCGGGCTCTTCCAGCGGCATCATGTGCGCACCGCTCTCGACGAGATGCACCTTGGCGCCGGGAATCCCTTTGCGAAATTCGTCGGCATAGACCGCCGGCAACAGCTTGTCGTCTTTGCCCCACACGATCAGCGTCGGCGCGGCGATTCGATGCAGCCGCTTGCGCAGTCCCTTGTCCGGTATCGGCCACATGAACTTGCCGGTGCATCCGAGCGCCCAAGTGATTCGGATGAAGCCGTCCTGATCCTCCGGATTCAGTGTGATGCGCTTCAACGACGGATGGTGCTGATCCTTGAACAGCAGCGCGGGCAGCTCAGTCTGCGGCGTCACGATGTAATTGCGGATGGGCGAGTCGTCGCGCCACAACCCCAGCGGACTTATCAGCACCAGCTTGCCGACCCGCGTCGGATCAGTCGCCGCGATTTCACCCGCGATCATCCCGCCGAACGAATGACCGACCACCGCCGGCGATTTGAGCCCGAGCTTGTCGAATAGATCGTAATAGTAGAGGACGAGATCCCACATGTCGTCGAGCGCCTTGTAAGAGTCCTCGTCGCCGGCGGTGATGCCGGGATGCTCGGGGGCATAGACGGTGAAATTTTTGGCGAGCTCGTCGAGCAGCTCGGTTTCGATCGGTCCGTAACCACCGTGCAGATAGACGATAGGCGGGCCGTCGCCGAGAATCCTGACCTTGGGATGGACCTTGTCGCCCCACACGCTGAGCGTTTTTTCTTTTGCTGCCGCCATTGTCGGTCCTTGTGAGAAGTTTCGGCCCAGCGACGCCGCTAGCGCGCCGCCGCGTGCACTCCGTTCGACGCCATCTGCTTGCGCGGACCCTTGAGCGACTCGGGCCACCACTTGTTGTCCCATTCGCCGTCCCAGACGCCGCGGAAATGGGGCAACACCTCGCTGCAGAACAGATCGATATTCTTGATCGTCAGGTCGTGCGGCATCGATCCGATGTGCAGCAGCACCATCAGGTTGCCGACGCGAAGTTTCTTGACCGCTTCCATCAACTGCTGACGCACGGTGGCGGGCGAGCCCGCGATCACGAACTGGTTATCGACGAAGTCCTTGTACTTCCACGCCGGTATCTTGTTCATCAGGTCGAACAATTGCGGATTCAGCTTGGTAACGCTGTTGACCAGGCTCTTGTAGTCCTGGTTGCCGGCGACCGGAAAATACTCGGGCAGGATGTGCAGGCATTTGTCGTAAAAATATCGGATGTGCTTGTAGTAGTCCTTTTCGGCCTGCGCGTCGGTCTCCGACACTGCCACCAGTTGCAGAAAGCCGGCGCGATACGGGTTGGGATCGTGATTGCCCTTGGCGACGAAATCCCAGAACCCGTCCATCACGCGCTTGCCGAAATTGTTTCCCCAGTACGACAGGAAGCAGTAGCAGTGATTGTGCCTAGCGGAAAAATCCCAGGTCGAGAGACTGCCGCTGCCCGGAATCCACACCGGCGGATGCGGCTTCTGAATTGGACGCGGCCAGATGTTCACCATCGGCAGTTTGAAGTACTTTCCGTTCCACGCGAAAATCTCGGGCGACTGCCACGCTTTCAGGATGAGGTCGTGCGCCTCGTAGTAACGTTCGCGCTGCTCGATCGGCGGGATTCCGTAGCACAGGTTCACGTCCTGCGACGTGCCCAGCGGCATCCCGGCCACCATCCGGCCGCCGCTGATGCAATCGATCATCGAATATTCTTCGGCGATTCTGATAGGCGGATTCGAGGTCGGCAGCGTCGCCCCCATCTGCACCACCGCGACGTCGGTGCCGTTGGTCGCGCGCGCCAGAATCGATCCCATCAGGTCCGGATTCGGCATAAAGCCGTAGGCGTTCTGATGATGCTCGTTGACGCAGATGCCGTCGATCCCCTTGTCGGCGGCGTGGATCAGCTCGTCGAGCGTCCAGTTGTAGTACTGGCCGACCTTCACCGAATCCGCCAGTTCGCAGTACGGCGGATCGACCCACACTGAATGATATTTTTGCGCGAAGTCGTCGGGCAGATCGCGATACGGCATCAGATGGAACATTGAGATTTTCATCCATGGCCTCCGAAAAGCATACTTTGAATTTTCCAATATCACGACGCGGCGCGATTCCCCAACAGCGTCAAACTCCGTCATCGCGACCGGAGCAAGCAGCGCGAGCACAGCCTCCGTCATCCCGACCGAAGCAAGCAGCGCGAACGCAGTCTTGGTCATCGCGACCGAAGCAAGCAGCGCGAGCACAGCCTCCGTCATACTGACCGAAGTGAGCAACGCGAACGCAGCGGAAGGACCTCGGACAGCTTCGCGCAAGCGAAGCCGGTACCGGTTCTGAGTCGCCGCGTCCAATCTTCTTTCAGCCCCCTTCCGGGGGGATGAACTATTCAGCCTTATGCCGGGGCAACCATCGTGTTATCGATCACCTATGGGCAACTCCACTCGATGCCGCCCGCCCGATCACCCACCCCAAAAGCCGCGCAATTACTTGCCATCTGCGCCAACGATCCATCCGCTTGCGCAAAACAAATTTGACGGAACGAAACTACCGATGGTGGTATGCACTTCGCCGGACCACACCCGGCGGTATGAATTGCCGCTTCTTCCTCTGAAGGCGATCGCTTGAAGCTCGACTTCTCCCGCCGCAGTTCGTCTACTCGCGCAAGAGAATCGTGGTGCGTGATGGCTCTTCTCTCGTGCGCCGCCTCGACGCTGCTCTGTGCCGCGTCCGCGCGCGCCGACCCCGCCCCGCGCGACTTCGTCGGCAACTTCATCGGGTATGACGCGACGGCGCAAAACTATCTTTCCGTTTCGGGAAGCGTCGATCGCGCGCAGAACTCCGAGTCGCTCTATCTCGAGAAAACCATCTCGCCCGAATCCAGCTTCTCGCTCTTCGCCGGCTACCAGCGCCTCGAGGAGGAAGGTGAAACCGCCTCCGGATTCAGCAATCTCGACCTCGCCTACAAATATGAACTTATAAGTCTGCCCCGCCACGAATTCGTGCTCTCAGTTAGTCCCGCAGTCGAGCTGCCCGTTGGCAGCCGCAGTGTCGGCTCGGAGTCTCATCCGCGCGCCGGTTCCGATTTGCTCTTTCAGTGGGGCCTTGGAGATTTACCCGAAGCCTTGCGGATGATCCGGCCCGCCGGCGTCGAGGGCGACGTCGGATGGCAGAGCAAGGTGACAGGCGCTCGCGACGATCTGCTATCCGCCGACGTCGAGCTCGAGTATTCGCTTGCCTGGCTCGACGCCAACGTCGCCGGCCAATCCGTGCCGCGCGCATTGCGCAACCTCACGCCGCATCTCGACTTCGATTACGCGCAGTACTTGAGCGCGCATCGGAACTCTTCGACGCCTGACCTCGAGCTGACGCCCGCCATCGCCTGGCTCAACTCGACGATCGAGCTGAATCTCGGCATGCAGGTCGCACTCAACCGGGCCTCGTCGGGCAGCGGCGCGGTGGCCTTCGTCTGGCTGCTCGGAGTCTCCTACGACCAAATCGTGCCGGCGCTCGGATGGAACCTGTTTCGATGATCGACCCGCGGCTGGCCTTCGGGATGGACAAGCGCATCCGATGAAGGCGACAATGCGCGGCTATGGAATCGTGGTTTAACAAGGCAAGGTTCGGGATGTTCATCCATTGGGGACATTGCAGTCAGCGCGGGCTCGAGTTGTCGTGGCCGCTGGTCGGTGGCGTCGGCGCGCTGCCCAACTCGCAAAGCGTCGGGGTCGACGAATATCACGCAACCGCCAAAACCTTTAATCCGACCAAATGGGATGCGCGCGGGCTGGCGCGAATGGCTAAACGCGCCGGTATGCAGTACGCCGTTCTGACTAGTAAACATCACGACGGCTACTCGATGTTTCATACGAAGCATTCTGACTATTCAATTGAGTATTCGCCGTTCAAACGCGATATAGTTCGCGAATATACAGAGGCGTTCCGCGCCGAAGGCATCAAGGTCGGATTGTACTACTCACTTATCGACTGGCATCATCCCGACTATCCGGCGTTTCTGGACTCGGACAAGCCCTATAAGTGGGGCAACTGGCGCCGCTCGAGCCCCGAACAGTGGAATCGCTTCATCAAGTTCATGTTCGCCCAGATGCGCGAGCTGCTGACCGGCTACGGCAAGATCGATCTGCTATGGTTCGACGGCGGATGGGAACGCACACCCGAAGAATGGCAGTCGCGCGAGTTCGTCGAGATGATCCACTCGCTTCAGCCCGAGGTCGTCATCAACGATCGCATCCCGGGTTACGGCGACTACCAGACCCCCGAACAGGCCGTTCCGCCCAGGCCGCCCGACGGCCCGTGGGAAACTTGCCTGACCATCAACAATAGCTGGGGTTACAATTCCTCCGACCGGGATCTCAAGTCGGCGCGCTCGCTGATCCATACTCTTTGCGAGGTCGCCGGCAAGGGCGGAAATCTGCTGCTCAACGTGAGCCCGATGGGCGACGGCGCTCTCCCGCCCGAGCAGATCGAGCGGCTCGAAGCGATCGGCAACTGGATGGACCGCAACCAGGAGGCGATCGTCGGCACCGATCCCGGGCTCGAGCCGTGGCAGTTTTACGGACCCTCAACGCGCCGCGGCAATCGAGTTTACCTGCACGTGCTGATGAAGCCGTACGAGTCCGTGTCGGTGCGCGGCGTCAAGGTGAAGCACGTCGGCGACGCGCGTCCGCTGGCAAGTACGATTGCGCTCAAGGTCCGCAAGCGAATCTCCGCGGCCGATTCCCTGTTCAACCACGACCCGATTGGCGAAATCGTGATTGCGACGCCGGACAGCGCGCTCGATTCGATGGCGACGATCATCGCCCTCGATTTCCAGCGTTAGCCGTACGACTTCATGGAGCTGTCGAGAAAGTCCAGTCATACTGCCTTCCGTTCGCGGCCATCGACACCGCGTACTTCGCGCCCTTGTCGAGCGGCGCGCGCGGAATCAGCACGACCGTGCCGTAAGACTTCAAAACGTTGCGCCCCAGCTCCTGTGTGTATCCGTCGGGATTCGAGTAGCTGGTCGAATCGAACCCGCACGCTTCGACGGCGGTGCGACTGCCGTCGGCGTTCTCGCGCGCGACTGAGTATTCGCCAAGATGTGTATCCAGCCAGTTGCCGAGCTGAAGTGTAATAGCCAGTCCGCTCGGCGACTCGTAGCCGGGGCAGCTGGTGCGCGGATCGGGCCATTCGTTGTCGAACGATCTTATCGCGACGGTGGCGCCCTGCGGAGGAAACTCGATCGGCCCGGCCTCCGACACGCCCCGCCGTTTCCGCCGCGCGCCATTCAACAGGTTGATTCCCGCGGCACACGCTTCCGATTCACAATCGATCCCGAAGCCCGCACTGGTCAGTTGCGGATTGAGGATCGGCATGCGATGGAACGGTAACGACATCCAGCCGTCGATCGACCAGGTCGGCGAGCCCCATCCTTGCGGGTCAGCACCGCTCGATGCGCCGCGCATCGACCACACATCCATGTCGCTGGACTTGGCCGCCTCGAGGCCCGCGGGCGTAAAGCCCGGGCTCCCCGGATCCTCCGTATGCATCTCGGCGCCGAGGCCTTCATGCTGGATCCGGTCATGGTAATTCGTAACGATGTACCTGGCGTGCGCGAGATCGCCGTCGCTCAGCGCCGGATCTTCGACTATCGGCGGCAGCTTCACCATCGCGCGGTAGTAGTTCACTCGCCTTAGCCAGTCGGGCGCGGCCGCCGCGGGATTTGCCAACGGGGCAGGCGTTGAGACAGCGGTCGCTTCAGGGTTCATCGATACCGATTGAGTATTGACCGCCACCGACTGAGTATTGGCCGCCGAGGGCGCGGGGCCGGACCGGCGGGACGAAACCGATGCGACAATCGCGGAGGCAGCGGCCATGATCGCGCTTCGGTAACGGACTACCGCGAATCCGGCAATGAATATCGCGGCCAGCACCGCAAGTCCTCGAGCCAGCCGGCCCGGCGCGCGCGCTGCGGGCACGGACTCGATCGCATCGACGAAAGCCATGCGCACAGAGCCGAATTTGATCTCGTCGCCGCCCCTCAGCGTGATCGGTTTGCGCACTCGACCGCCGTTGACGTAGGTGCCGTTGGTCGAGCCGAGGTCCGCCAGCTCGAAGCCGCCCGGCTTGCGCGTAATCGTGGCGTGACGTCGCGATACGGTCGTGTCGTCGAGCACTATGTCGTTCGACGGATGACTGCCAATGGCTAGTGTCGGCTTATCCAATGAGTAATCGCGCGGAGGCGAACTGCCTATTGAAACGAGACGAATCCGAGCGCTCGCGTTCTCAGGCGGGAGGCTGCCGGCAGCGCGTTGCTCCGAGCGCATCTCTCGCCTAACCCAGGTTCCAGAAGCGGCCGACGTTTTGCGCGGCCCGCTCGATCATCGGCATCACCCGGTCGCCGCCATCGCCGGGACGAATCGGCTCGTCGGCGTCGCGTCCTAACTCGTCGATCACGGCGCGCCCCGACTCCGCGATTGCTTCGAGGTCGTAGCCGCCCTCGAACGCGGCGACCATTTTCCCGCCGCAGCTTTCCGCGGCCAGCCGCTTCACGCGTCGCGCCATCGCTGCAAATCCCGCCTCCGTCACCCGCATCTGCGCGAGCGGATCGCGGAAATGCCCGTCGAAGCCGCATGAGACCAGTATGAACTCGGGTTTGAAGTGGCGTCCGATCGGCATGATGAGGCGATCGAAAACCCGGATGTACTCGGCGTCGCCGAATTCCGCCGGCATCGGCGCATTCACGTTGAATCCCATTCCTGCCCCGTATCCGATTTCGTGCAGCGAGCCGGTGCCGGGGTAATGCGGGAACTGATGCGTGGATACGTACAGCACTTCGGGTGATTCGTAGAACATATCCTGCGAGCCGTTGCCATGATGGACGTCCCAATCGACGATCATCACGCGCTTCAGTCCGCGCGATTCCATTAGCCACTTCGCCGCGATTGCAACATTGTTGAAGAAGCAGAATCCCATCGCGCGATTAGGCAGTGCGTGATGTCCCGGCGGGCGGACAATAGCAAATCCATTATCTATTTCTCCGTCCATCACCGCCTCGACCGCGGTTAGCACGCCGCCGGCCGCGAGCAGCGCGGTCTCGTATGTATCGCGCGAGCTATGCGTATCGGGATCGAAGTCGAACCGATCCATCGACGCCGTGTGCGCCACCGTCGCAATATACTCAGGGGCATGGCAGCTTAAGATTTCCTCGTGCGTCGCTTCGCGCGGCCCCATAAATTTCAAGTCCGGCCGCGTGAGCGACTCCGCCATCTCGATCATCACTTCGATACGCTCCGGACGCTCAGGATGCGCCCGGCCGGCGAAGTGCTTGCGGTAGCGACGATCCGCGACGACTCCGGTTTTAAGCATCGTTGACACCCCGGTCGGGTATGATGATTAACTGGCATGGAGCAGGCGAACTCGCGCGGAATTTTCCCGAGCCTCGCGGAGTCATCGAATTGCACTCGCAGCCGCGCCGGACGGTCATCGAAGTTTGGACCTTTTTGAAATAGTTCTGATTCTCGCGATCGCGCTGATTGTCATCGGCCCCGAACGCCTGCCCGAGGTTATGCGCACGGTAGGAAAAGTCTTGCGCGAGCTGCGCCTGGCGAGCAATACCGTCCTCCACGAACTGACCGACGTGCTCGACGAGCCGCCGGCCAAGGCGCCGCCGCGCGCGGCCGTACCGCCGGCGCCCAAATCCGCGCCACCCGGCGTCCAGCCGCCCGAAAATACTTAGCCGGTCGTCCCGCACTGTGCCCAGCGAGGATATCACACCGCCAGCGCCCATCGAGGCGACGCCGGAGCAGGCGCGGATGTCGCTGATCGAGCATCTGCAGGAACTGCGCACCCGCCTGATTCGCGCCTCCATCGCCATCGGCGTCGGCTTCATCATCGCGTACGCGGTCGCCGATCCGCTCTTCCACATGCTGACGTGGCCGATTCGCGAGGTCTCCGGCGGTCATATTCTGCTGATCGGCACCGGCGTCGGTGAGGCTTTCTATACCAAGATCAAAGTCGCGCTGATCGCCGGCCTGTTCATCGCGAGCCCCGCGGTCTTTTACGAGGTCTGGAAGTTCATCGCGCCGGGATTGTATGAAACCGAGCGGCGGATGGCCAAGCCGTTCGTTTTCTTTGCGACGATTTTCTTCGTGCTCGGCGGATATTTCTGCTGGGCGGTGGTGTTCAGAATCGGCTATGCGTTTTTCCTGGCTCAATACGCGAGCATCGGGGTCACGCCGACGATTCGCATCAGCGAGTATCTCGCATTCTCGTCGAAGCTCTTGCTTGCGTTCGCGCTGACGTTCGAGATGCCGATTTTCGCGTTCTTCTTCACCAAGCTCGGGATGATCGACTATAAGATGATGTTCAGCTACTGGCGCTACGCGATCCTCGCCATCTTTATCGTGTCCGCGGCGCTGACTCCTCCCGATATGGTCTCGCAGTTCCTGCTTGCGATTCCGCTGCTGCTGCTGTACGCGCTCAGCGTTGGCGTCGCCTGGATGTTTCGTCTTGATCCCGCGAATAAACCGGCTGCGGCTGCGCCCGAACAAACCGAAACTGTCTGAGCCCGGAGCGCATCTAACGGAGGTCCCATGGCAAGAATTCTGACATCCCCGGTCGCCACCGGCGCACCCGGCATCCTGCCGCGATGGACCCGCAGCGCCAAGGACGCGGTCTGCACCGCCTACTCCTCGTCGAGCCGATTGTGGTTCACGACCTCGGCCGGCGTGCTCAACGAGATTTACTTCCCCACCATCGATCAGCCGCAGGTCCGCGACCTCCAGTTCCTCATCACTGACGGCGAGACCTTTTTCCACGAAGAGCGCCGCCATCTCCGGTCCGTTACCGAATATCTCGACGCCAACGGTCTCGGCGTGCGAATCGTCAGCCATTCGCCGGACGGCCGCTATCATCTGTTCAAGGAGGTGATTACCGATCCGCATCTGCCGACCCTGCTCATCAACACCCGGCTCGAGGGCGACGAGGAGTTGCTCAAGAGGCTCCACCTCTACGTCCTGCTCGCGCCACATCTGTGCGTCGGCGGATGGGGCAACAATGGCTACCTGACCAGAGTCGTCGGCCACGAATTCCTGAGCGCCAACAAAAACGGCGTGTGGCTTGCTCTGGCAGCCAGTGAGCCATTTCTCAGGTCTTCGTGCGGATACGTCGGCAATACCGACGGATGGCAGGACATCCGGGCGAACTTCAAAATGGATTATGAGTTCGCCGCGGCGCTCGACGGCAACATCGCGCTCACCGCCGAGATCGATTTGCGCAAGAGCTACGCCTTCACGCTGGGCCTCGGCTTCGGCCGCGAGCTCAATCGCGCCGTGACCACACTGTATCAGTCGCTCGCCAGCCCGTTTCCCGAGCATCGCGCCCGCTTCCTCGAGCAATGGGAGCGCGCGTGCCGCCACATCATGCCGCTGGAGAAGTTTTCCGGCGACGGTGGCGTGCTCTATCACCGCGGAGCCGAGCTGCTGCTCGCGCACGAGGACAAGAGCTATCCCGGCGCGCTGATCGCTTCGCTCAGCATCCCCTGGGGCGAGGCCAAGAGCGACGAAGACCTTGGCGGCTACCATCTGGTCTGGACCCGCGACATGGTCAACAGCGTAACGGGACTGGCCGCGACCGGCGACGTCGTCACCGCACTGCGCGCGCTTATCTACCTCGCCTGTGCGCAGCGTCACGACGGCGGCTTTCCGCAGAATTTCTGGATCGACGGCAGGCCCTACTGGAACGGAATTCAGCTCGACGAAGTCTCGTTTCCGATCATGCTCGCGTGGCGGATGCATAAGCAGGGTGCGCTGAAGGATTTCGATCCCTACCCGATGGTGCTGCGGGCGGCCCACTTCCTGGTCGACAACGGACCTCCCACGCCGCAGGAGCGATGGGAGGAAAACGCCGGCTACTCGCCCTCGACGCTGGCCGCAAATATCAGCGGACTGATCTGCGCCGCGTGCTTCGCGCGCGACCGCGGCGACCTGGCCACTGCGCAATTCCTCGAGGAGTACGCAGACTTCCTCGAAGCGAACATCGAAACCTGGACCGTCACCAACGAAGGCTTCCTCGTTCCCGGGATCAAACGGCACTACGTCCGAATCAACCCTATCAACATGGCCGACCCCGACGCCGACGAATACCTCGAGGGCAAGCACGTGTTCATTCACAACCGTCCCCCCGGCGCGCGGGCCGAATTTCCCGTCGCGGAGATCGTCGACGGCGGATTTCTCGAGCTGGTGCGCTACGGCATTCGCAAAGCCGGCGACTCGCTGATGGATGATTCGCTGCGGGTCATCGACACCGTCCTGAAGACCGACTTCCCCGCCGGGCCATGCTGGCGCCGCTACACTCACGATGGCTACGGGCAGCGCGACGACGGCGGTCCTTTCATCGGATGGGGCCGCGGACGTCCGTGGCCGCTCCTGACGGGCGAGCGCGGGCATTACGAACTCGCGGCGGGCCGCGACGCGACGCCCTATCTCAGGGCATTGGAAGGGTTCGCGAATACGACGCAGTTGCTGCCAGAGCAGATCTGGGATCAGCCCGACAACCGGAGAAGACTGCTCAAATTCGGCGGTCAGACCGGCAGCGCGACGCCCCTGATGTGGGCGCACGCCGAGTATATCAAGCTGCTGCGCTCGGTCGCGGACGGGCACGTGTTCGACATGGTCGCCGAAGTCAGCGACCGCTACATGAAGATCGGACGAAAGCCGAGCCGGCTTCGCGTCTGGAAGTCCAACCGCCGCGCCAGGTCGGTCTCGCCCGGCGACCGCCTGCGGATTCAGGCCACCGGCGGGTTCACGCTGCGTTGGTCAGGCGACGAATGGAAGCACGTCAATGATACCGCGTCGACCTCAACGCCTTTGGGCTTCGAATACGTTGACATCGACATCGCCGAGGACGCCAAGGCGCCAATCCGCTTCACCTTCAACTGGCGCGAGACCCGCGAGTGGGAAGGCCGCGACTACGTCGTGACAATCGCAAAATAGCGCGCCTGCTCCGATGCGGAGCATTGGCGCCCGCGATTCGCATCCACCATTGGCGGCGAAGTTGATATACATGCGGCAAAAGCAACAGGAGGTTTTGTCATCATGGCGACCGACTACAGCGATTACGAATTCCTCAAAGTGGAAGTGGCGGAGCGCGTCGCGACGATCACGATCAACCGGCCGGACTCGCTCAACGCAGTCAACAACGTGGTGCATCACGAATTGGAGCAAATCTGGATCGACGTTCGCGCCGATCGCGATATCAACGCGATCATCCTGACCGGCGCGGGACGCGCATTCTGCGCCGGCGGCGACGTCAAGGGCATGGCCGGCGGGAACCTGGTCGGGCCGACCGGCAACAAGGGCAAGGGCCGAGGACGCGGCCCGATCGCCGCATCCAACGGACGCCGCCTGGTCGATAATTTTCTCGACGTGGAGCAGCCCGTCATCGGCGCCATCAACGGCGACGCGATCGGCCTGGGCGCGACGCTCGCGCTGCTTTGCGATATCACCGTGGTGTCGGAGAAGGCCCGCTTTGCCGACACGCACGTCAAGGTGGGGATTGTCGCGGGCGACGGCGGCGCGGTTATCTGGCCGCTGCTTATAGGGCCCCATCGCGCCAAGGAATTCCTGATGCGCGGCAATTTCATCAGCGGCGCCGAGGCCGGCCGTATCGGGATGGTGAACTACGCGGTGGCGCCGGAGCAGGTGATGCCCAAGGCGCGCGAGCTCGCGCAGGAGCTGGCCGATGGCCCGACGCTGGCGATTCGATGGAGCAAGCTGGCGGTCAACAAATGGCTCAAGCAGCAATCGAATCTGATCATGGACGCCTCGCTCGCGTACGAGATGATGACCTTCAACACCAAAGATCATCAGGAGGCGGTGAAAGCGTTCGTCGAGAAGCGCAAACCCGATTTCGTCGGCAACAAGGAGTAGTACCGTCGGTAGTGGTTGTGGTTCGCTGCCCAAAACGATGAGGCGATCGGCGTGAATGACGCAATTACCCGTGGAGGAAAATCATAAATGAACAACCGACAGACTCTGATGATCGCGAGTGCTCTCCTCTTTTCGCTGTTGATCGCAGGACGAGGCTACACTCTCACTTGCAAGACTGTGAGCCAAACTTACGACTTTCCTGGAGGGCAAAGCGACTCAGAAAATTGCGGAGTAGTGATCCCGCAAAGCTTGAGTTGCCCAAAAGGCTACAGCCTTACGGGCGGAAGATGCAATTGCCAATCTGGTGACGGTTGTTCCGCTATTACGTCGAGTCAGCCGCATGACAAGGGCACAGATTGGCTTTGCGGCGCTATCGAGTTTGACGACATCAACACTCACATCTGTCAGGCGACCGAACTGACTGTGTATGCGGTCTGTTGCAAATAGCCGACACTGTCAAAACCGCCCACTACCCCATCTGTGGTGGTTGTGGTTCGCCGCCTGGTACCATCGGTAGTTTCGTTCCGTCCGGGAGTATGTACTTGACGCAAATCAGGGTGGATTCGTCTGCCTTTCGCTCGCATTTGCGCTGATTCTAGTATTCGTATTCCAAATCTGGATCGTTGATGACGAAGAATCGTCCCGTCGAGCGATCCAATCGTCGGCAAAAACCTGTCTTGTGATGGCTTCCGACTTGATCGCGATAAAAGACGAACCCTATCGCCCACACGTTACTGGCTCCAGAGACCAGTCCCTGTGCTTCGGGATGCTGGAGAAACAGGTGTCTTTGTTGAGATACGGGCAATGTTTGCATTCCAGCTTCGACGAGTGGGCTTTTCAGTACGGACTCAAAATAGTTGAACGGTGGAATATATGGATCAGACACTTCCCTATCGGATTCTATCGACCGCCATGGAGGGTTCAGACCGGGAGCAATCGCGACAGTGAAATTGCTGCCGATCAGCGTTGCATCGGTGCTCCCGATATTGATCAGAGATGCGGCTGCTCTAATCGGCTGATCGCGCTGAAGTTCACCGACCAAGACGACCTGAACAACTTTGATATGGGGACGATGCGCCAAGATGGTTTGCTGGCGCAGCAATGTTTTCTGTGCCTCGTAAGTGCGCCATTGCATAAACCCGACGCATACCAAGACCCCTGCGAAGAACAGGGTGATCAAAGGCACGACGTAGTCAAAGTAACTTTTCGTTACGGTAACTGGTGGAACTATTACCCGTATCTCTGGGGGTTTGTCGTCTTTGGTTTCGTGATTGGTGCGTTGCTCGGAGCCAACGTTGACTATCATCCCGCGTGGGGCATTTGCTTCGTAGCGTTCGCTACTTTGCTGGGGGAGATTCTGCTCTTGATAGCTTGGTTGGCCGCACCACACGCTTCCGCTTAGGAACAATACCGACGCCAGCATAACCGCCAATGATAGTTTCATTTTGACTCAAAGATATAATTCTGGTTCCGTCAGAAATCGTTTTTGCTGAACGCGGGAGCTGGGCGATTTCGGGCGAGCCGGTCGAGTGTGGGGGGCATCCAGACGGTTGTCCATACCGGTACGTGTAGCACGCCAAATTTGCCGCGTTCAGGCTGAACTAGTTCATCCCCAGATTCTCTCGTCGAAAATGCAGCGGGGCGAAGTTCAGCCTGGTTGCTTGTCGAACTTCGGCAGATCGTCGCGGACGGGGGCCCACGGCGGCGCGCTCTTCATGAAGACCTGCATCATCGGCTTGAAGTGCGCAGGATCGTCGAGGCTGCCGGCCTTCAACGCGACGAAGTCGGGCATCGCGGGGAGAATCGAGAGAATCGGCGAGCCGCAATTCGGGCAGAATCCGCGGCTGACCTTGTTCCCGCTGTCGCCCGTGACTTCGTATTGCTTCAGCTCGCCGGTAAGCTTCAGCGCGGCCTTGGGAACCAGCAGCACTGAGGCCATCGCGGTGCCGGTCGAGTGCTGGCAGTCCGTGCAATAGCAGTTGGCGGCCATAATGGGGTCGGCCGAGCATTCGTATCGGACTGCGCCGCACGCGCAGCCGCCGGTTACCGGTGACATTCAGGTTCCTCCTGTTCTCTTCGCACACGATCTCGCAATGACGGTTCGAGGATCAAGGAAAAGCACGATGGGCGCTATCGTCCGAAAAGACGATGCCGCAGGTGCGGCGCACTGCCAGCATTGGGAACGCATAAACGGCGGAGGGCCGGGCCATGGCGCTGACACATATGATCGAGGCATCGCCGATTGCGGATCGTTACGCTCGCGGGTGGCACTGCCTTGGGCTCGCCGCGGACTACAACGATGGCAAGCCGCACACCGTCAACGCTTTCGGCAGCCGGCTGGTCGCCTACCGCGGTGAGGATGGACAGGTTCACATTCTCGACAGCTACTGCCCGCATATGGGCGCCGATCTGAGCCGTGGCGAGGTGCGCGGCAATTCAGTGCGATGCCCGTTTCACAACTGGAGCTGGGGAGCAGACGGCAAGTGCAACAATATTCCGTACAGCAAACGGATCCCGCCCAAGGCGCGCGTGAAGGCGTGGCCGTCGTGCGAGCAGAACAAGCTGCTGTTCGTGTGGAACGATCCGGAAAACAATCCGCCGCCGGCGGAGGTCGAGATCCCGCGTATCGAGGCATGCTTCTCCGACAAGTGGAGCGACTGGGCAATCGAGAAGTGGACGATCAACACCAACTGCCGCGAGCTGATCGACAACGTCGCCGACATGGCGCACTTCCCGGTCGTCCATAGCGCCCCGGTCGATTACTTCGCCAACATTTTCCAGGGCCACAAGGCGACGCAGGTAATGATTGGCAAGGGGACGCAGGGAAATCAGGGCAGCCTGGCGACCTGCGCGACGTACTTCGGCCCGGCGTATCAGATAACCGAGATGAAAGGCGAGATGGGCGGGTTTCCGATCGATTCCATCCTGCTCAACTGCCACGTTCCCATTCACCTGAAATGCTTCGAGCTTCGCTTCGGGATGATCGTGCGCAAAATGGAGGGGCTGAGCGACGAGATGTCGCGACAGATCGTCGACGTTTACATCAAGGGGATTCAGCAGGGCTTCTACCAGGACGTCGCAATCTGGGACAACAAGGTCCGCATCGACAATCCGCTGCTATGCGAGGGCGACGGGCCCATTTATCAACTGCGCGAATGGTATCGGCAATTCTACCTGGACGCGGCGGAGGTGCCCGAGGAAGTGCGCAAGCGCCAGGTCGTCGAGATCAACGTCGGCCTGCCGGCGCCGCCAGCACCGCATCACGTATTCGAAGATTAGCCCGGCCTCGGGGACGCGCTCTTCGGCCACCCCCGTCGCTTATCGCAGTTCTCGACGCCATGGCGTAGATGAGTAAGGATGCGCAAGGCGGCTCGGCGGGCGAGCGGCGACTCGCCTCCTTACGGTGCGGTTTCACTATCGCTGGCCGAGTTCAGTGAACTGGTCGCGGCGATCTACGAGGGTCCGCTGGAAGCGGTGCCGTGGAAAAGCGCGCTCGACCTGCTACGGCGTCATCTGCGCGCCAGCTACGTCACGCTGATGCTGCGGCCGCCGTCGGCCGAGCGCGAGGCGCTGATGGTGAACTCGGCGGGCGATTGGCCGATCACTCGCGAAGCCGAGTACAACAAGCACTACTACGCGCTCGATCCCTTCGTCGATTTGCCGCAGGACCGCGTGGTCACGGTGGATGAATTGATCGGCGAAGCGAACTGGCGCGAGAGCGAATTCTACCAACAGTTCCTGAAGCCGCTCGACATCCTGCACGCCCTTGGCGCGGACATCCGCACCGAAGACGGCCTCGAATGCCGGCTTCGCGTCGCGCGACCGCATCGCGAGCCGCCGTTCTCGGAGAACGACAAGGCGCTATGCACGGTCGTTCTGCCGCATCTCAAGCGCGCGGTGCGCCTGCATTCGCAGCTCGAGCTTATGGATTCGGAACGCCGCCTGTATGCCGGCACGGTCGATCGCATGCTGGTCGGCACGGTAACGCTCGACGAGACCGGCGCGGTGCTGAAGAGCAACCCAGTCGCCGACGAAATGCTCCGCGAAGGCGACGGGCTGCGGCTGGTCAACGGTGCAGTCCGGGCCGACGCAGTCGCGGAAAATCGCGAACTGCAGCGGCTGGTGAAGCAGGCGCTCAATCTCAACGGCGAGGCCGGCGGCCGGGCGGCGGTCGTCGATGCTATCTCGATCACTCGCAAATCGGCGCGCGGGAAGCTGGGCGTGCTGGTCCGCAGCCTGCCCCGCACCGGCTGGTCGAAAGGCAAGCGCCGCCCGTCGGTCGCGCTGTTCATTCGCGACGCCGAGCGCAAGTCAGAGGCTTCTCGCGAGATGGTGCGCCGATTGTTCGATCTCACGCCGGCGGAAGCGTCGCTGGCGCTGGCGCTGGCCAACGGGCTTACGCTGGACGAAGCCGCCGAGGGACTCAACATCCGCAAGAACACGGCCCGCGCTCATCTGCGCTCGATATTCTCGAAAATCGGCGTGACTCGGCAAACGACGCTGGTGCGCGTGCTGCTTGGCAGCGTGATCTGGCTTGGCTAGGCGGCGGAGTCATAGTCTTTTCGGACGATGAATCCGCTGGCGCGGCGATGCAACCATCGCGTCGGTTCGAAGCACAGTGGCAATATCAGAGGACTCCTTGCACCAGGTGAAAGCCGGCACCGACAGCATCGAGACTGATCTCGCCAGGTCGCTGTTGGCGCGAGCGCGCGAGATGGTGCCGCGCCTAGCGGAGCGGGCCGCGGATGCGGAGCACAGTCGCTCGATTCCCGCCGAGACGATCGCGGACTTCAAGCAAGCCGGGCTGTTCCGCGTCATCCAGCCAAAGCGCTACGGCGGCTACGAGCTGGACCCCGGCGTGTTCTTCGACATCCAGATGACGCTGGCCGAAGGATGCATGTCCAGCGGATGGGTCTATGGCGTGGTCGCCGTGCATAACTGGCAGTTGGCGCTGTTCGATGCGCGCGCGCAGGAGGACGTCTGGGCGAACGACAGTTCAGTGCTGATCGCGTCGAGCTACATGCCCCAAGGACAGGTCGAGCGGGTTGATGGCGGCTTTCGATTCAGCGGGCGATGGGGCTTCTCGAGCGGCGTCGATCACGCGAACTGGCTTTTCCTCGGCGGCATGCTGTCGTCGAAAAGCGGCGTGCCGGACTATCGAACGTTCCTCGTGCCGCGCTCCGACGCACGCATCCACGACAACTGGCATACCGTCGGCCTCAAGGGCACGGGCAGCAAGGAAGTCGTCATCGAGAGCGCCTTCGTACCCGAGTATCGGACTCATCGCGCAATCGACGGATTCGCGGGAACCAGTCCGGGCTTGAGCGCCAATCCCGCGGCGCTCTATCGGCTGCCGTTCGGACAGATATTCGTGCGCGCGGTCTCGTCCGCGTCGATCGGAGCGCTGCAAGGCGCACTCAGCACGTTTCGCGAGTACGGCTCCAAACGCGTGAGCGTCAACGACATGGGCCGCACGGCAGAGGATCCCGCGGCCGAACTGGCGGCAGCCGACGCCGCGCTGGCGATCGACGATATGAAGCTGGCGTTGCATCGAAACTTCGCGGCTATGATGGCGACGATGCGCCGCGGCGAGGCGCTCGACGTCAACGACCGGATTCACTACCGCTATCAGTCCGCCGCCGTCGCGGGACGCTGCGCGGAGCATATCGATCGCTTGTTTCACGCCTGCGGCGGACAGGGTATCTACACCGACAATCCCATCGGGCGATTTTTCGTGGACATCCATGCGGCGCGGCTGCACTACGCCAACAATCCCGACAAATTCGGGCGCAACTATGGCGGCGTGCTGCTCGGACTCGGCAACAAAGACTTCTTCATATGAGCAGCGGGATGAGACTCGGCGCGCCGGCCGGCGACGCGCGTTGGGATCATGAGTTCGACGTGGTCGTAGTCGGCTCGGGTGCGGGAGGGTTGACCGCCGCGATTGTCGCGCATGACCTCGGCCAGTCGGTCGCGGTGATCGAAAAGAGCGACCAGTACGGCGGCACGAGCGCGATTTCCGGCGGCGGCGTATGGGTGCCATGCAACCATCTGCTGGTCGCAGCCGGCGCCGACGACAGCCACGACGACGCCCTGGCTTACCTCAAGGCCGCTGCGCGCGGGATGGTTGCCGAGGCGCGCTTGCTCGCGTACCTGGAGCACGCGCCACGCATGGTGCGTTACCTCGAAGAGAAGAGCTGCTTGAGGTATCGCGCGATGCCCCACTACTCCGATTACTACCCGGCGTTGCCGGGCGCCAAGCCCGGCTATCGCACGATGGATCCGCTACCGTTCAATGCGGCGCGGCTCGGCGCTGAATTTGCGCGGATGCGGCCGCCTCAGCCAGGCACGTTGATCGCGGGCCGCGTCACGATGACGGCGGGCGAGGCGCACGTCATACTGTGCAAGGAGCGCGGTTGGACCGCGCTCTTCATGCGTCGCATGGCGCGGTACTGGCTCGACTTGCCGTGGCGTCTCCGCAGCAAGCGCGACCGCCGGCTCACGCTCGGCAGCTCGCTGGTCGGGTCGCTGCGGCGCTCGATGATGGATCGCGAAATTCCGCTCTGGCTCAACACCGCGCTGGAGTCGCTGGTCACCGATGCGCGGCGGGTCGTCGGACTTGTCGCGACTCAAAACGGCGGCACGGTTCGAATCGCGGCGCGGCGCGGCGTGATCCTCGCGGCGGGCGGATTCGAGCACAACCAGGCGATGCGCGACGAGTACCTGCCTAAGCCGACGCGCACAGAGTGGACTGTCACGCCGCCCTCCAACACCGGCGACGCGATCCGCGCGGGACAAGGCGTGGGCGCGCAAGTGGCGCTGATGGATCATGCGTGGTGGGCGCCGACCGTTTTTGTGATGGGCCGGGAAAAGCGGCGAGCGCTGTTCGTCGAGCGCAACCTGCCCGGATGCGTGATGGTCAATCGCCTGGGCAATCGCTTCGTCGACGAGGCCGCGCCTTACAGCGAGGTCGTTTACGCAATGTACGCCGATCACCGGAAGAACAACGCCAACATGCCGGCGTGGCTCGTCTTCGATGCTGAATTCCGGCGCAAGTATCCATGCGGGCCGCTGCTGCCGGGCATGGTGCGTCCCGACAAATCGCTTCCGGCGGCGTGGGCCGGGACGGTTTATTTCAAGGCCGACACGCTCGACGCTCTAGCCGCGCTAATCGAGGTTGACGCGAAAGGTTTGCGCGAGACGGTCGAGCGGATGAATCACTACGCCGCAAGCGGCGACGACAAGGAGTTCGGAAAGGGCAGCAACAATTTCGATCGCTACTACGGCGACGTCAACGTCAAGCCGAATCCGTGTCTGGCGCCGATCGCCAAGTCTCCGTTCTACGCGATGCGTATCGACGCGGGCGACATCGGCACCAAGGGCGGCCTGCTGACCGACGAGTACGCGCGCGTTTTGCGCGACGACGGGCAGCCGATTCCCGGCCTCTACGCGACCGGCAATACGTCGGCCGCGGTGATGGGTCCGAGCTATCCCGGCGCCGGCTCGACACTCGGTCCGGCGATGACCTTCGGCTACATCGCGGCACACCATCTGGCAGGAGTTTGAGATGCTGAAAGATCGCGTTGCGCTGGTAACCGGCGCGAGCCTGGGAGTCGGCAAGGGTATCGCGATCGCGTTGGGCGCCGCGGGCGCGACCGTCTACGTTACGGGGCGCAGCGGAAAAGCCGGCGACAATCCATTCGGCGGCACGGTGTTCGCCACAGCCGAGGAGGCCACCAGGCGGGGCGGACGCGGCGTCGCGGTGGTCTGCGATCACAGCGACGACGACCAGGTGCGGGCGCTGTTCAAGCGAATCGAGGATGAGTCGGGGCGGCTCGACATCCTGGTCAACAACGCGACCGCGATACCCAACGGGCTGACCGAGACCGGGCCGTTCTGGAGCAAGCCGCTGGATTTCGTGAAGGTGCTCGACGTCGGGCTGCGTTCCAACTATGTCGTGAGCTGGCTCGCCGCGCCGATGCTCATCCGCCGGGGCGGCGTGGTGTTCAACTCATCCTCGCCGGGCGCAAAGGCTTACGTGCACGGGCCGGCCTATGGCGCCGCCAAGGCCGGAGTTGACAAGATGTCACACGACATGGCGCACGACTTCAAACCGCACGGGGTCGTGGTCGTCTCGGTGTGGCTGGGCCTGGTGAAGACTGAGAAGGTGATGATGATCGACGCCAACCGGTCAAAGTACGGACCGATGCTGGCGGTGGCGGAGTCGCCGGAGTTCGGCGGGCGCATCATCGACGCGCTCTACAACGATCCCAGGCGGATGGAGTTGACCGGGCAGACATTCTTCTCGGCCGAGCTCGCGGAACGTTACGGCGTCAAGGACGTCGACGGCGGGCAGCCGCCGTCGGGCCGGGGCTTCCTGGGCCCGCCGACCGAATTCTCGCCGATAGTGATCGAATAGAGGTTTTTCGTTGCCTCCAACCTCCAGCATCGGAGCAGACGCAGCGATCGACGCGAGCAATTCGGGAGCGACTCCGATTGCCGCGCCGATCCGCGCCGACGGCGAGAGCTCCGTCGCGTGGGACGATGATTGCGACGTGCTGGTGGTCGGCTTTGGCGCCGCCGGAGCGTGCGCGGCTATCGAGGCTGCACAGGCGGGCGCCGCGGTCGTCGTAACCGACCGCTTCGGTGGCGGCGGTGCGAGCGCCAAAAGCGGAGGCGTCGTGTATGCAGGCGGCGGCACGCGATTTCAAAAGGCCGGCGGTTACGCTGATTCCCCCGAAGCGATGTACGAATACCTGTGCATGGAAGTCGGCGATGCGGTCGAGCGGGCGACGCTGCGCGACTTCTGCGACCGCAGCGTCGAGATGATCGAATGGCTCGAGGCGCATGGCGTCCAGTTCGAGTCCACGGTGCCGCCGTGCAAGACCTCGTATCCGGCCGACGGCTATTACCTCTATTTCTCCGGCAACGAGACCGTAAAGGAGTACGCCGGGCGACATCCGCCGGCGCCGCGAGGGCATCGCGTCAAAGGCGCGGGGCTGTCGGGCGCGATGCTGTTTCGGGCGCTGCGCAAGAGTGTGCACGAGGCCGGCGCGCGCGTGATGACTCAATCCTCGGTGCGGCGGCTGGTGGTCAACAGCAGGAGCGGCGCGGTGCTCGGCGCAGAACTCTGGCAGTTTGAGAAAGACGGCCGCGCCGCGCGTCGCCATCGACGGCTCAGCCGTTGGGCCGAGCGAATGTACTATCCGGCGCCCGGCGTGTCGGACATACTCCGTCGGCGTGCGCTCGAACTGGAACTCGCCGAAGCTCGTCCGTGGCTGGTCCGTGCGCGCGCGGGAGTGGTGCTCAGCACCGGCGGGTTCATCTTCAATCGCGAAATGGTGGCGCGCCACGCGCCGAAGTACTTGCGCAACTTTCGTCTTGGAACATCGGGATGCGACGGCAGTGGCATACGCCTGGGCCAATCGGTCGGCGGAGAAGCCGCGCGGCTCGAGCGCGTGTCGGCGTGGCGGTTCATCAATCCGCCGCTGGCGTGGGCGCGCGGCATGATCGTCGATGGAGACGGCGTACGCTTCTGCAACGAGGAGGTTTACGGCGCGAAACTCGGCTACGAAATGTGCGAGCGTCACGGCGGCAAGGCCTGGCTGGTGATCGATTCGACGATCCGGCACGACGCAGTCAGAGAAGCGCTGTTCGGCGGCTTGTGGGGATTTCAGAGCGTGCCTGCGCTCGTGCTGACTTTTGCGGGAGTCAGGCGCGCCAGCTCGATCGAGGACCTCGCCCGGCGAATCGGCGCGGATGCGCCGGCGATGCTTCAAAGCTGGCAGACCTACAACCGCGCCGCGCACAGCGGCGACGATCCGCTGGGCAAGTCGCGCGATTTGCTGCATCCGCTCGAAGCGCCGCCGTTCTATGCACTGGACATCTCGGTCGACAAGCGCGTGTTTCCCTGCGCCGCGCTCACGCTTGGCGGCCTGCGCGTCGACGAGACGGATGGAGCGGTAATAACGGCCGGCGGCGGCACCGTGCCCGGCCTCTACGCCGCGGGGCGTGCTGCGGTCGGGATCGCGTCGAATCATTACGTGAGCGGGCTGGCGCTCGCAGACTGCATCTGGTCGGGCCGGCGCGCCGGCCGCTCTGCGGCGGCAACGATGACGCAAAGCGCAAAGCAGGCGGGAGCATCGGCGTAGAATTTACGATGGGAAGAAACGGCATGGGACGCGTTGAGGGAAAAGTCGTGATCGTCACCGGCGCCGCCAGCGGTATCGGAATGCAGGACGCTCTCATGCTCGCCGGCGAAGGTGCTCGCGTCGTAATCACCGACCTCAACGAAGACGGCGGCCGCTCAATCGCGCGAGAGATTGGCGACGCGGCAATCTTCGTCCGCCACGACATCTCGAGCGAGGACAACTGGAAGGCCGTGATGGTCGCCACGCAGGAGCGATTTGGCCGGCTGGACGGGCTCGTCAACAACGCCGGTATCCTCGTCATGGGGTCGATTGAGGACGCGACGCTCGAGCAGTGGCAGAAAATCCATCGGGTCAACGCCGACGGTTACTTCCTTGGCTGCAAGTACGGTGTGGCCGCGATGAAGTCGAGCGGCGGGGGCTCGATCGTCAACATGTCGTCGATAGCCGCCGACGGCCTACCGTTCGCCGTGTCGTACAGCGGTTCAAAAGGATCGGTAGCGGCGCTCACCCGCAGCGTTGCCGTGCACTGCAAGAGTTGCGGCTACCGGATTCGCTGCAATTCGATCCATCCCGACGGCGTGCTGACACCGATGACGCTCGCGCTGATGGGCAATCCCGACCCGGCAACCGTAAGCTACGACGCGGACCCAACGTCGCGCTTCTGCGATCCGAAGGACGTGGCGAACCTGGTGCTGTTTCTCATTTCCGACGAGTCGCGCTTCATCAGCGGAGCGCAGCTGCGGATTACCAACGCGCACTGAGCTTTCGATGACCGTCGTGACCGAGCCCGCCTACTACCGGCTTCGCGTTCGCGAGGTGATCGACGAGACGTACGACACAAAGTCCATTGTCTTCGACGTCCCGCCCGAGCACGCGCGGGCGTTTCGCTACCGGCCCGGACAGTTTCTAACCCTGCGCATTGCGCACGACGGGCGCCATCTGTTGCGCTGCTATTCGCTCGCCAGTTGCCCGCTGGTCGAAGAGCCGCCGCGCGTCACCGTCAAGCGCGTCGCGCAAGGCCGCGTCTCCAACTTGCTATGCGATCGAATCAAAGCGGGCGACTCGATCGAAGTTAGAGCGCCCGCCGGCCACTTCACACCGCACTCGCTCGACGCGGACTTCCTTCTCTTCGCCGGCGGCAGCGGAATCACGCCGATCTTCTCGATCGTCAGGTCCGCGCTCATTGCGGGTCGCGGCCGCCTATGTCTTATCTACGCGAACCGCGACGAGCAGTCGGTCATCTTCCGCGACCAACTGACCGCGCTGGCAAATTCTCATCCGGCCCGGCTCGAGGTGATTCAATTGCTCGACTCGGTTCATGGTCTGCCGTCGCCTGCACGGCTCGCGGAACTCTCGCGGCCGTGGATCGGCGCGGACTGCTACGTATGCGGTCCCGAGGCGTTCATGGACTGCGCGCTCGAAGCGCTGCGCGAGCTAAAAGTCGCGCCGGCACGAATTCATGTCGAGCGTTTCGTCTCTCTGCCCGACGAGGAAGACGCGGCGCCGGTCGTGGAGCCGGGCACGGGTGGCCAGGTTCAGCTCGAGGTCGAACTCGACGGAAAGCACCACGTGCTTAGCTGTCTGCGTAGCGAACCTATCCTCGATGCGATGCTGCGCGCCGGACTCAACGCGCCGCACTCATGTCAGAGCGGCGCCTGCGGGTCGTGTATGTGCACGCTCGAAGCGGGCTTGGTCCATTTGCGCCACAACCAGGTGCTGGACAAGAACGACCTCGAGCAGGGCTGGATACTTGCGTGCCAGGCGATCGCCGACAGCGCAAAGGTCCGGGTGCGCTTTCCCGATTGACGCTAGCCGTTGCGGAGAAAGTCGAGGCAGGTGCGATTGAACAGTTCGCGGTGCTCGACCATCACCCAGTGGCCGCATCGATTCAGCAACACGAACCGCGCCTGCGGGCACCGCTCGAGAATCTTCATCGCGCCACCGACAGGATTGAAACGATCGTTGATGCCCCAGAAGCCCAACACCGGGCAGCGGATCTCACTGAGCCGCTCGACCATGTTGGGCACGCGCATCGTCGATAGCACCGTGCGCGGCTGCGTCGCGCATACTCCAACGCGTTCGGCGAGCAGCTCGGCCGTGATGTGCGATGGGTCGTGCAGTTGCAGGGTCAGCAAACGGCGCATCGATTCAGTGTCCATCGGGCCCGCCGAGAAGACCTCGATCATCTTGCGAATGCCTTCCATTTGCAGATAGGCGGCAAGCTCCTCGATTCCGCCGGGCGCCATCAGAATCAGCCTGCTCACGACGTTCGGATGATCCAACGTGTACTTGAGTGCAATCGCGCCACCCAGCGAGTTTCCAAGCAGCGTGCATCGGTCCAGACCCAGCTTGCCGATCAGCCCATGCACAGCTTCGACGAAGAAATCCAGAACGTAGGGGGTGTCCGGTTTCGACGACAGGCCAAAGCCCGGCAGGTCCGGCACGATCGCTCGATAGCCATTCGCAGCGAACGCCGGGTAGTTGCCCTTGAAGTTGCTATAGCCACTCGCACCGGGACCGCTGCCGTGGAGGAACACGATCGGTTCACCGATTCCGGCTTCGTGATAGTGGATCGATAGCCCGCCGCCGGTTTGCGCAAAGCTGCCTTCGGGAATGGGAGTGGCGCTGGTGGTCATCGAATCCTCTGCGCGGATCGACGCGCGGACGATGTCGTCGTCAACGCGCGCTCAGGCCGCATCGCGATCGTCGCGACCAGGCGGCTGCGATGCATCGTCCGATCAGACTAGCGTAGTCCATCTGCTGGATAGCTAGGCCTTGAGTTTCGCCGCGAACTGGACCAGGTGCTCCGTGAATAACTCAGGGTGTTGCCCGTGCATCGAATGCGGCATTTGCGGCAGAGACTTGTAGTCAATCGCCTGGCCGGCGCGTGAGACCAATTCGCATATGCGCTTCGCATGCAGGTCCGAAGCGGCGCCCAGGAAGTAACCTCGGTTATCGTCGACGTAGCGGAAATGGTGCGTATACAACACCGGGCATTTGACGCTCGCCAGCATGCGCGCGTGGTCGCAGCTCGCGAACACGGAACCCTCCCAGAAGGCGCGGGCCCACTCAGGATCGTATTCCTTGAGGCGCTGCGGGACCTCGCCTTCAGTTCCAAACATCAGCGGGGCAAGTGCCCCCGATAGCCAGTCGGGAAGCTCGACTTTGGCGGCTTCGAGCATCCCAGCCCAATCGCCTACGCTCCACTGGTCGCCAAGGTATTTGCTCATCAGCGCAAAAATCGGTCCTATGCTTTGATGTAAGGACGGTCCACAAGAGGTGTCGACCTCCGAGCAGAACAGCGGCGGGTCTTCGTAGTAAGCGCCGCGGATCGTGCCGGGCATCGCGTAGGCGGAAAGCCATGCAGCGAGCACGCCGCCCGACGAGAGCCCACTCACTATGACGGGCCGCCCGATAGCCAGTGCGATGAACCTCACCAGGTCGTTGCCGAAGTTGTCGATGGTATAACGTCCCGGAGTTCTACTCGACCTTCCCTGCCCGCGCAGGTCGACTGCGAAAGCCTGGAAATGCTCCTGCAGCAGACCCATCGCCTGCTCATAGCCCCACCACGATTCGGTTTGTCCGGGGATAAGCAGCAACGCGGGCTTATCGGGCGCTCCAGCGACCGCATAATTGAGGGCGACCTCGCCGGTGTCGACTGTTTGCTCGGCAAACGCGTGACTCACGTAGGTTGCTGCCGGGTGGTCGGGTCCGAACCGAAGTGAACTCATGACCTGCCTCCTCGAATCGAAGCCGTGGAAAAAGCGCTTCGGCGTTGATCCGGCCGATTGATGCGCGTTCGCTGTCGTTCAGCGAGTAGCTCTACATTCCGGTAAATCCGCCGATAATGGCATCCATTGCACAAGGCGAGTCGGTTGCATAGAGCACTTGGACGCGCCTTCTATTCTATGGCAAGTACAAAGCTGAAAGTTGGGTTGCCACCGCACGCAGGAGATCCGTTATGCCATCGAAAGATCGCTCGAAGGAACCGCCGGATGCAACAGAACCGCCGGCAACCCCAGGCAATGCGACGAGTGCCGACGCCGAGTGGCCCCGGCTTCTCGCGCGCATGGTCGAAGGAATAGTCAGCGCCGAGCTACACGAGTTCGAAGATAACGTGATGGCGTTTCTCGATTCCGCCGTCGCGGACGCCTACGCAACCTTCGTTTGGATCTGCGCGCGCGTCATCGGCGCGGCCTTCCTGCTGACTGGGCTGATGCTATTCCTTGGAGTCTTTCTTCAATGGTGGGCGGCCTTTGCGTTGGTCGGCGTAATTATCATCGCGCTGGGTTCTTTCGCGGGCGCCCGGAAGCATCCGCGCAGTAGGCGATCGCACAGATAGCTGGCTGTGCGCAATTCGAGCTGAATATTGTATATAAGGAGGCTGACGCAAAAGGTCTCGACGATTTCCGTCACGCGGGAGACAGCGATGCCACATTGGTACGAGGACAATTCACGATCGATCGGACACACGCCGATGGTGCGGCTCAACCGCGTCATCGACGGTGCTCCGGCAATCGTTCTCGGCAAGATTGAAGGCCGCAATCCCGCCTATTCCGTCAAATGCCGAATCGGCGCCGCGATGGTCTGGGACGCGGAAAAGCGCGGCCTGCTTGGTCCCGGCAAAGCGCTGGTCGAACCGACCAGCGGCAACACCGGCATCGCACTCGCGTTTGTCGCCGCCGCCCGCAATATCCCACTGACCTTGACGATGCCGGACACGATGAGCCTCGAGCGCCGCAAACTGCTGATTGCCTACGGCGCAAACCTGGTCTTGACCGAGGGCGCGCGCGGCATGACCGGTGCGATCGCCAAGGCCGAGGAAATCGTGGCGTCGGCGCCCGATCGCTACGTCTTGCTCCAGCAGTTCAAGAATCCCGCCAATCCTGCCATCCACGAAGCGACCACCGGCCCCGAAATCTGGAACGACACCGACGGCGCCATCGACATCTTCGTGTCCGGCGTCGGCACCGGCGGCACCATCACCGGAGTCTCGCGCTACATCAAACGGACCAAAGGCAAGGCGATCGTCTCGGTCGCGGTCGAGCCGACCGCCAGTCCCGTCATCACGCAGCAACGCAGCGGCCAGCCGCTGAAGCCGGGTCCGCACAGAATTCAAGGTATCGGTGCGGGGTTCGTGCCCGACAACCTGGACCTCTCGCTCGTCGATGAAGTCGAGCAGGTAACCAACGAAGAAGCGATCGAGTACGCGCGGCGGCTCACTCGCGAAGAAGGAATCCTGTCGGGCATTTCGTGCGGAGCCGCGGTCGCGGTGGCAGCGCGCATCGCCAAGCGCCCGCAAAACAAAGACAAGACCATCGTCGTCGTGCTGCCGGATTCCGGCGAACGATACCTGAGCACGGCGCTGTTCGAAGGCATCGCCCCGACCAAAGGCGTTGCCGCCTGAGCGCGCGTCGCGGTGAGCGCAGGCAAAAGAGAGGAGAGCGTCGATGAGCGTTGAGTTCATCGGGATGATCGGCACGCAACCGGCGTCGGAGATTCACCCGCCGCGCGGACCGGCAATCGACGTCGACTACGTGCGGCGTTTCGCGCAGGCCCACGAGCAGGCGGGCTTCGACCGAATACTCATCGGCTATTTCTCCAACGGCGCGGACGGCTTCATCGTCGCGCAGTTCGCCGCGTTCGTGACGGAGAAGCTCGGCCTGATGCTGGCGCACCGGCCGGGCTTCGTCGCGCCGACGGTCGCCGCGCGCAAGCTGGCGACGCTCGATCATTTCAGTGGCGGGCGGCTGGCCGTTCATGTCATCTCTGGCGGCGACGACGGCGAACAGCGCAAGGACGGCGATTTCCTGGCGCACGACGAGCGCTATGCGCGCACCGACGAATACGTCGAAATCCTGCGGCGCATCTGGACGGCGGACAAGCCCGTCGATCACGAAGGCAAGTACTACAAGTTCACGCGCACGTCCCCGGACATAAAGCCGCTGCAGAAACCGCACCCGCCGATCTATTTCGGCGGCGCCTCGGATGCGGCGATAGAGATCGCAGGAAAGCACGCCGACGTTTACGCGCTGTG
Source organism: Binataceae bacterium (SeqCode) (assembly GCA_963789715.1). Taxonomy (GTDB): domain Bacteria; phylum Desulfobacterota; class Binatia; order Binatales; family Binataceae; genus Binatus. Next base: position 693,114 of record CAWBLQ010000006.1, read on the forward strand.
GGGTGAGCCGCTGGCGGAGACTGCAAAGACGATCGCGCGCGTGCGTGCGTCGGCAGCGCACCATGGGCGCAGCGTGAGATTCAGCCTGTCAACGCGGCCGATCCTTGCGTCCACCGAAGACGCGGCGTGGGCGCGCGCGAAGGGAATCATCGAGCGGATTCGGGAAATCCGCGGCCAAGCGATGCTGGGCGCGCCGGCGAAAGCCCCACAGGCCGTCGGTTCGCAGCGGTTGCTGGCCGCCGCTGCCGAGGGCGAAGTGCTCGACAAGAGGCTCTGGACGGCAGTGGCCGCCGCGACCGGCGCGCGCGGCAACACCACGGCGCTGGTCGGGACGCCGCAGCAGGTGGCGGAATCGATGCTCGCCTACTACGACCTTGGTGTTACGACCTTTCTGATTCGCGGCTTTGATCCGCTCGAAGATGCTATCGACTATGGCCGCGAACTGATTCCCCTGGTGCGACGGCAGGTCGCTGAGCAGGAAAGACGCGGGAGTGATGCCGTTGCCGGGCGCATCGCTGGATAAAAGAGCTCATGCCGACTCGACTGTTAGCGATCGTGGGAAGTGTCACGCCACCGGGCAGACTGCTGAATGCGACGCGATGGCTCCTCGAAACGGCGCACGCTTCGCGGGCCGACCTCGAGGTCGAACTGATCAACCTGGCAGACAAAAGGGTCGCTTTCGCGGACGGCAGGCCGGCCGAGCAATATAAGGATGATACCGCCGGAATCATCGAGAGCGTGCGCGCTGCCGACGGTGTGATCGTTGCCAGCCCGGTCTATCGTGGATCCTTCACGGGCGCGCTGAAAAACCTGCTCGATCATCTGCCCATCGAAGCGCTGGCCGGCAAACCGGTTGGAATTGTCGCGATGGGCGCGACGCAGCATCATTTTCTCGGCGTCGATTGGCATCTGCGCGACGTCCTGGCCTGGTTTGGAGCGTTGGTGGCGCCGACCAGCGTCTATCTCGCGTCGGCCGATTTTGTCGATGGCCAGCTTACCGAGAGCGCCAGGCAGGACCTCGAGGATCTCGCCGATGCGGTCATCAAATTGAAGGAAGTCGCGACGCCGGGCAGCTTTCTCGGACCGAAACCGCTGGCGGGAAGGCGCAAGTGAAAGACTGAAAAATTCGGCCGATTCGCGTTGCGTTACCCGCCGTTTGCCGATCTCGGTCAGACCTGCTTGAATCCGTTCCGAGGACGGCATCATGAATTCGGAAATCGAATTGCGCGATCATGTGCTCGTCGGCCCCTTGCGCCGATCGGTGAACAACGCCCGCCATATCCCGGGGAGCATCCATGATGACGCGACGGCGACCAAGCTCGGCTTTCGCGGCGGCACTGTCGCCGGATCGATCCACTTGGAGCTGTTCCCGCCGCTCCTGCTGAAAGCATTCGGCCAGCGATGGTTTGAACGCGGCACTATCTCGATGTACTTCCTCAACGCGACGACCGACCGCGAAGCAGTCCGCGCGTTCGTTAAAGAGCCGCCCCTCGATCCGACCGACGCGCAGGTCGATGTCTGGGTCGAGCGCGACGACGGCATGCGGGTTGCGAAAGGCAGCGCTTCTGTAGGAAGCCCCCAGGAGGCGACCGCATTGCTGCGGCGTCCACTCGATCGCTTCGACGCTGGCCAGTTGCGGATTCTCGGCGGCCTTAAACCCGGCGATCGATTCGAGGAGTGCGACGCATTTCTCACCAAAGACGCGATGATCGAACGGATGAAGGTCATCACCGAACCGCTGGAGTGGTACATCAAGCCCTCGCCGTGGGGCGGGGCAATCGCAACTCCGGCGACGATGGTGCAACTGCTCTACTCGCAATCGATCGCCACTCTGCGCGGCAAACTCGGGCGCGCAGTAGGACTGTATGGCGCGATCGAACTGCGCAACATCAACGGGCCGGTGCTCGTCGAACATCCATACCGCGTGAGCGGGAGCATCGTGGCGCTGGGCCAGAGCCCCAAGACCGAATACATGTGGTTCGAAACCGCGCTGAATGAAGCGGCCGGCAAGCGTGTAGCCGAGATGAGGATGCTGCTGCGCTTCATGAAAGCGTCGTCGCCGCTGTACAAGGACGCGATCGCAAGCTGAGCGCCGCTCGTTGATTGCTGCCGACTACGAGCATCTGGGCGCCGTGCTCGCGCCGCGCGGTTGACCTCGAAGTGATCACCTTGACGTCGGGTCTGCTTGCCAGGACGGATCGCCTTGTAAGGATCCCGATGCCAGATGCGGAAGTGTATTACCTGAGCGACCTCAAACTAGGGCGCGATCGCGATGCAGTCTTGCATGAGCTAATCGCCGACATACCTTGGCGACAGGAAAGGATCTCGGTTTGGGGCAAAATGTACTCGCAGCCGCGCCTGATCGCCTGGTACGGAGATCGAGGCAGCTATTACACCTATTCGGGCATCACACTGGCCCCGCTGCCCTGGACCGATCTGTTGCTCGAGATCAGAAAGCGGGTCGAGACTGTGACGGCAGCAGCTTTCAATAGCGTTCTGATCAACTACTACCGTGACAATCGAGACAGCATGGGATTCCATAGCGATGACGAACCGGAGCTTGGCGAAAGTCCGGTAATTGCATCGGTGAGTCTCGGTGAGCAGCGAACCTTCGTCATGAAGCACAAGTTGAACAAGCTTGCCAAGCCAGTCCGCCTGCGGCTTGAATCGGGGAGCCTGTTGCTGATGAGAGGTGAAACGCAGCGATATTGGAAGCACGGAATCGCCAAGGAGACCCGTCGCTCCGGGCCGCGGGTAAACCTGACGTTTCGCCGCATCGCCTCCAATCCTTCGGCGAGATAGTTCAGTTCAGACAGATCAGCACAACAATGAAGCTCTACCGCAATCGTGTTAGATAGAATGAACCGCACGGAGGAATTGACCCATGATTGTCGTCCATCACCTTAACGATTCGCGCTCACAACGTATCCTGTGGCTGCTGGAAGAGCTCGGACTGCCCTACGAGATCAAGCCCTACCAGCGCGATGCGCAAACCCGGCTGGCGCCGCCGGAATTGAAGAAGGTTCATCCGTTGGGCAAGTCGCCGGTTATTACCGATGGGAATCGGACCATCATCGAGTCAGGCGCGATAATCGACTACGTGATACGCCGCCACGGAGGAGGCCGCCTCCAGCCCGCGCCCGAGACTCCGGCGTATGATGAGTACGTGCAGTGGATGCACTATGCGGAAGGCTCGGCGATGCTTCCGCTGATGCTCAACCTGTACGCCGCGCGGCTTGGCGAAGCGTCGGGGCCTCTGATGCCGCGTATCGAGAGCGAGATTGCAAATCATCTAGCTTATATAGATGGAGCTTTGAAAGGCCGGCAGTTCCTGGTGGGTGACAGCCTGACGGGTGCTGACATCCAGATGAGCTTCGTCGGCGAGGTGGCGGGCGCGTTCGGCAAGCGCGCGCAGTATCCCAACCTGGACGCGTGGACCAAGCGCTTGCACGAGCGGCCAGCATTCAAGAAGGCGCTGGAACGCGGTGGTGCGTACAACCTGGCGAACTGAGCGGAGACCTACTGCGGGTAAGAGATGAGACGATGGTCGCCTTCGGCGTGCTCGCAGACCTGGTCGTCCTGGTTCACGCTCTCTACGTCGGCTTCGTAGTCATCGGCGTCGCTGTCATTTCGGCTGGCGGCATTTTCGGATGGCGGTGGATCAGAAACTTCTGGCTTCGCGTCGTGCACCTGGCGGCGATAGCGGCCGTGTGCGTCGAGGCGCTAACCGACACCACCTGCCCGCTCACGACGTTGGAGAATTCATTGCGTCAGCGGGCGGGGCAGACCAGCTATACCGGCGCGTTTCTGGGTCATTGGGCTCATGCGCTCATCTTCTACGATCTTCCAGCGCAAGTGTTCACCGTTTGCTATCTCGCTTTTGGCGCGCTGGTGATCACACTGTTGTTGTTCGTTCCGCCGGATTTTTCGTCACTGGACAAAGGACGCCCGGCCAGGACAGGATGCCGCTAGTGCTGAAGCTGGGCTAACGCTTATGACCGTCTTGCTAAGTGTGCAAGCTTATGAAGATCAAATCGAATGTTTTCGTAGTCGCGGCCGCAACCGTTTTCTGGATCGCCCTGATGGGCGCGGCGTATTCTGCCAACAACTCCGTTCCCGGATGGGATCCGAATGCGTTCCGCGACCAGAGCACGCTGCAGATCCTGACGACGGGTTCCGAGGAGGGCGAGCACTGGTCAAAGCTCTGGCTGGTCGTTATTGACGGGCAGCTATATGTCCGACTGGGCGATCGATCGTTCGGCAGAGTTCAGAAGAATACGACCAGCCCCTATGTCAAGGTGAAGGTTGGAGACAATGAGTTCGACAAGGTCCGATTGGACGCGGCTCCTGATATGGCGGACAAGGTAGCGGCCGCGATGGCGGACAAGTACTTCATGGACATCCTGATTCGGCACGAGTCGCATCCTATGACGGCGCGCCTGGTCGCAGAGCCATCGCCAGCACCGACGCAATGAATCAACCCACTCGCTTCATTGCGCCCACGGCATTGCTTCCACTACCGCCGGTCCGTCTACGCTGTCTGGCGGAAAGACGGACGCGTAGCGGCCCCAGAGGTAAGCCGACGCGAACATCACCACATACAGTGCGATAGACGCGGCAACTACCGCCGACAACGTCATAGTGGTCTTCGCGGGTTCCTTCTGGTCATCGGGGCCTCGGTCGATCTCGGGAACCGAATACACGGTTGTGATTCGCGTGAGCTGACTCTTGTCAGCGTAGTTGAACTTCATGGTGGCAGCCCTCATGCCTAAGGGGCGTGAAAGAAGCCGTCACAATTCGTGTATCGATCTCTCACGGCGAAGCGATCGCGAAAACTGGCAATGCCCGCCTCGGGACAATCAAGGCAGCGGTCGCGCGCCTTCACCCCGGTGCGCGGGTTCGATCGAGATCACGATCGACTTCGACGCGGGAGTGTTGCTGATTTCCGCAACGCTGCCGAGCGCTACGAGGGGATTCGTCTCGGGGTAGTAGGTCGCCGTGCAACGCCTGGGAATCTCGTAAGGAATGACGCTGAAGTCCCTAATCGTACGGCGCTCGCCCTGGAAGTGGCTGATCAGATCCACCAGTTGCCGGTCTTTGAGCCCGGCTTCGGCGATGTCCTCACGATTCATAAAGATCACGCGACGGCCTCCGCGGATTCCACGGTATCGATCGTCCAGACCGTAGATCGTCGTGTTGAATTGGTCGTGCGAGCGAATAGTCATCATCAGGTATTGATCGGCCGCGAGTTGAAGCGGCCGAATCGGATTGACTGTGAAGTTCGCCTTGCCCGTGTCCGTGTCGAACTGCCGCTGTTTCGCGGCCACCGGTGCGTAGAAGCCACCCGGAGCGCGCACGCGTTCGTTGAACTTTTCGAACCCGGCCACGACCCTGGAGGCGCGATCGCGAATCTGGTCGTAGTCGAGAAACTTCATCCAGTCGAGATTGCCCTTGCCGCTCACTGTTGCCGCGGCGATACCTGCGACAATGGCAACTTCGCTCTTGATATGTTCCGACGCGGGGGTGAGAACGCCGCGCGACGAACTAACCACTCCGAGCGTATCTTCCACCGTCGTGAACTGTGGCCCGGTGGCTTGCTTGTCGATTTCGGTGCGTCCCAGGCATGGCAGAATCACCGACGTCGCTCCGGTCACAAGATGATTGCGATTCAACTTGGTTGAAATGAAAGCCGTCAGGCTACACTTACCCAGCCCGCGTGCGACTACGTCCGTATCCGGAGTCGCCGAAAGAAAATTTCCGCCGAGACTTATGAACGCCTTGACCTTGCCTGCGTCCATCGCGCGGATCGTCTCGACCGTGTCGTAGCCCTTCCTACGCGGAGGGTCGAACTTGAATTCGGCGCCCAAGCGGTCAAGAAATCCGCCGTCCATCTGCTCCCAGATACCCATGGTCCGATCGCCCTGGACATTGCTATGACCGCGCACGCATAGGACTCCCGAGTTTGCCTTTCCTATGTTGCCGCGAAGAAGGAGCAGGTTTACGATTTCGCGGATGTTTTCAACTCCGTTTCGGTGTTGCGTCAATCCCATCGCCCAGCAGATGATCGTGCTATGCGCCTTTGACGCCATTTCACCGATCTCAACGATCCGATCACGCGCGATGCTGCTCTCTTCCTCTATCTGCCGCCACTCAACGGTCTTTACGTGTTCGCGGAATTGGTCGAAGCCGCTGGTGTGGTCACGAATGAAATCCCGGTCTAACACAGTACCCGGCGAACGCTCCTCGGCCTCGAGTACAGCTTTAATGATTCCCTTCAGGAGAGCTACATCGCCGTTAATGCGAACCTGTAGAAGGCGATCCGAAAGCCGGGTCCCGGCGCCCACCAGATGTGTCGGCTCTTGCGGATGTTTGAACCGCAGCAACCCCACTTCGGGCAGCGGGTTCACGTCGATTATCGTTGCACCGTTTCGCTTCGCGGCCAGCAGAGAGGTGAGCATGCGCGGATGATTGGTCCCCGGATTCTGCCCGATCGAGAAGATAAGGGCGGAGTGTTCGAGATCGCTTAGCGTCACCGTGCTCTTGCCAACTCCCAGGGTCTGCTGGAGACCCCAGCCGCTCGATTCGTGGCACATGTTCGAGCAATCGGGCAGATTGTTCGTGCCGTACGAGCGGGCCAACAGCTGGAACAGGAAAGCCGCCTCGTTGGTCGCCTTGCCGGAAGTATAGAAGACCGCCTCATCGGGCGACCCAAGCTGTTTCAACTCCATAGCTATGGTCTGAAACGCATCCTCCCATGAGCTAGGAGTGTAATGAGTGTCGCCGGGACGCAGTATCATAGGACTGGTCAAGCGTCCCTGGCGATTAAGCCAGTAGTCCGACTTTTCGCTCAACTCCGCGATGCTATTCCTGGCAAAGAACTCCGGTGTGATGCGCGAGGTAGTAGCCTCATCGGCCATAGCTTTGGCGCCATTCTCGCAAAACTCAAACGGATGGCGGTTGCCATCCGGATCAGCCCATGCACAGCTGGGGCAATCGAAGCCGACCTTCTGGTTGACCGCCAGCCACGCGCGCGTCATCCGCCGCGGGCCCATCTCACTCAACCCATAGGCCAGCGAATGAAGTATCGCGGGGATCCCGGTCGCTACCTTGGGGATGGCGGTTATCTGGACTTCGATCGCTTCGGGTATCTGGTCCGATACAACGCCATGATCGGTACCCGGCGCCCTGCCAGCGTCCGACGCGTTCCCTTCGTCTTTCCGGCCAGTTGCCATCGCGTCACCTATGGGTAGCCGACAGATTGGATGGCTGTTGCTGCTTCGTTCGCACACGACTCTGGCGAACCGTTTTCATCAGGTCAACGCCTAGCGCTCGGCAACTATCTCCGACAAGAACCAGGTTCGACGCTCGGTCTCGTCGATCCAGTTCTCGATCAGGCTGGCGGTCGCGACGTCGTCGTGCTGCTCGCAGAGTTTATGCGTCGAGCGCAGCTCCCGGGTCAGCTGCTGGTTGTCGTCACGAAGCTCGACCAGCATGTCGTGGGGCGGGACGAATTCGGCATTGTTGTCCTTTAAGCGCTGATATTCCGCGATGTCCCTGATCGAGTGAATCGTAGTTCCGCCGATCTTGCGCGCACGCTCGGCGATCTCGTCGGTCATGGCGAAAATCTGGTCAGACTGTTCGTCAAGGAGCAGGTGGTAGTCGCGGAAATGCTTTCCGCTCATGTGCCAGTGGAAGTTCTTGGTTTTCACGTAGAGGGTGAACACGTCGGCCAGTAATTTGCGGAGCGCGCCTGATATCTCCACCACTGCATCGCCGCCGAGATCGGTCGGCGTTTCCCAAAAGTGCTTAATTCGAGTTTCGGAATTGGTTTTCATGGCTTCTTCTCCTTTTTCATCAAGCTCAAATATCAAGACATTTCAGTCACTGCAGTCCGTTTTCCTAACCTCTTGAATTTTCATTGATTTTCTCCGCTTGTTGGCGACAATTCATAAGGCGTGAAAAGTGACGGCACAACCTCAGCATCGCGAGCGCTAGTGACCCTGACCATGAAAATGCCGTCGTACTGGCATCCAGAATGCGTGAAAAATGAGTGCACACCGGATTGGGCCGGGTTTGCTCAAGTGGTAACATTTAACTTGCGTATTTTCGCACGATCGGGCTCGACGAATTCGCATGACACCTCAGACGCAGAGCCCCCGGTCCGGCGCGGCTGGCACCGGCTACCAGGGACCCGCCCATCCGGCGCAAAAGGGGGTTTTCCGCAAAGAAGGCGAGTCCTGGACCGTCGGTTACGGCGGAGAATCCTTTCGCTTAAAAGATACCAAGGGACTCGGCTACCTCGCCCATCTCATCCGTCATCCCGCGATCGAATTCCACGTGCTCGACCTGGTCGGCGGAATTGCAGGCAATCGCGAGGATGACGAAACCAGTCAGTCCTCAGGCGGCCTGCCGCGCGGCGATGAGGATCTCGAAAAGGCAGGTATTCATGTCACCGGCCTGGGCGACGCAGGCGAGATGCTCGACGAGCAAGCCAAGGTCGCCTATCGACGCCGGCTCACCGAGCTGCGCGAAGAATTGGAGGAAGCCAAGGAGCTGGGAAACGTCCAGCGCGCCGAGGATGCGGAGCAGGAAATCGATGCACTGACCAGGGAACTGTCGCGCGCCGTGGGACTGGGTGGCCGCAGTCGCCGGGCGGCGTCAGCTTCGGAACGAGCCCGGCAGAGCATCACCAAGACCATCAAGGCGGTCCTGGAAAGAATCGCGCAGAGCGACGCCCGGCTTGGAGACATCCTGTCGCGATGCATCAAGACGGGCACTTTCTGCTCCTATCAGCCTGACCCCGATTTCCCGATCGCCTGGGAATTCGCCGCCACGAACTTCGATTCGACTGTCCAGTCAGCCGGGCAACCAGCCCCAGTTGGCGAGCCCGCTCCGGCGCAGGCCGATCGTCCGCAGGCCTCGGCGATAGTGCTGGACGTATCTCCGTTCTCGTTCGCGGCGCGAACCGCTTTTAAGGGGCGGGAAACTGAGCGCGGAATGATTCGCGCGATACTCGATCGCGCGCTCGACGGCCACGGCTCGTTGGTCATGCTCGGCGGCGGACCCGGGGTGGGCAAAAGCCGCCTCGCGTTGGAGATGGCGGAGTACGCGTCGCGGGTTGGCTTCCGATGCCTCGTCGGTCACTGTTACGAAAGAGACGAACCTTTTCCTTATCTCCCTTTCGTCGAGATCATTGAAAGCGATCTGGCGCAGGCGGCGAGCCGCGATGACTTCCGTCGGCGGATAGGGGACAACGCCGCCGAACTGGCCCAGATTGCTCCAAGCCTTCGACGAGCCTTTCCGGATATTCCGCAACCCCTGGAACTGCCGCCAGCGCAGAAGCGCCGCTATCTCTTCCAGAGCTTTTCGGAGGAGCTGGGGCGCGCGACTCGAACGCGTTCGTATCTCTACATTCTCGAGGATCTCCATTGGGCCGACGAATCCACGCTGGCTCTTTTGATTCATCTGGCCAATCGCATCACTCAGCTCCCGGTCGTAATCATCGGCACCTATCGCGACGAATATTCGCAGAACAATCCGGCGTTGACGCGAACTCTGGAAGAGCTGATTCGGATGGGTACCCGTCCGCTAAGGCTGGGCGGACTGTCACGGGACGCCATCGCGCAGATGCTGCATAGTCTCAGCCAGCGCCAGGCTCCGGAAAGGCTGGTGAGCCTCGTCTTTGACGAAAGCCAGGGATATCCATTCTTCGTCGAGGAGGTGTTCCGGCATCTGCTCGAAGAAGGGAAAGTCTTCGATGCGGCCGGCCAGTTCCGCACCGACATTGAGATCGACGAGATCGACGTTCCAGAGAACGTGCGGCTGATCATCGGCCGCCGCCTGGAGCGCTTCGACGAGAACGAAAAGCGGGTGCTGGCGGCCGCCGCGGTCATCGGGCGCAGTTTCAGCTTTCAACTTCTGACCGGGATCAGCCAGATCGACGTTGACGAACTTTTTACCGTCATCGAGAAGGCGCAGCAGATGGGAATAATCGTGCCGAGCGCCGAGGGACCCGAGCAGCCGTTTACCTTCGCCCATGAACTCGTGCGTCAGACGCTGCTCGCCGGCATCTCTCCTCCGCGCAAACAACAGCTCCACGCCAGGGTCGCCGACGCGATCGAGCTGATCTATCCCGGTGCCGTCACCGAGCGAGCCGGGGAGATCACCGACCATCTCCTGAAGGCCGGCTCGTTCGCCGACGACCGGCGCCTGGTCCGCTACCTGACGCTTACGGCGAAGAACGCCCTCGAGGCTTCGGCATTCGAAGAAGCGCGGCGCAGTTTTCGATCCGCCTTGTCGTATCAAGGTGCTTTAGGCCCGAGAGAAAAAGCCGAGCTGTCAGCCAGCCTCGCGATTGCCGAGCTGAGTCTTGAGCATTGGGATGCGGCACTCATCAACCTTCGCGAGGCGCTCGAGATTTATACCAGTCTCGGCGACCGGGAGATGATCGGCAGCAGCTTTGCCGAGTTGGCCGACGCCTTTATTTGGGCTGGCCGCTTCCAGGAAGCAGGCGAAACCGCTCGCAGCGGACTCGCTTACCTTGGCCAGGACGTAAGCGCTAACCGGCTCCGCCTGCTGGCTGCCCTCGGGCAGGCCAGCGCGGCTTCAGGAGCCCGTGAGCCTGCTTGCGAGGCGCTGCGGGAAGCTCTCGAAATTGCGTCCCAGCTCGCCGATCCAAAGCTTGAGGCCCGGGTGCTTGGCGCCAGGTCCATAGTGAACCTGCACTTCTTTCAATTGCGAGAAGCTGCCGCGGATGGACTTCTTAGCGAACAACTGGGCGGAGCGGAATCGTCTCCATGGCAGCGCGCCCTGCAACTGCGAGTTCTACATCAGGCATTGTTAACCCTTGGGCGCCTGGACGAGGCTGTCAGAATAGCGGAAGAGCTTGACCCGCTGGCAACCAGGATAGGGCAAGGTTATTCCATCGCGCTTTGCCTGAGCACCCGAACCTGGCTCGAATTTGTCAGAGAACCTGACTTGGCCAAACTGGAAGCCGGCTTCCGGGAAGTGTCGAGGTCCGATGCGAAGGTGAGGTATCCCTTCTGGGACGTACTCTCCGAGGTACAACTAAGCCTGGTGGATTTTGTTCGCGGTGATTGGGCGAGCGCTCTATCGCATGCTCAGACCGCCTCACGCATCAACCCGCAATTGAGCTCGATCGAGGGCTTCGGGACGGGAGCTCTTTTTCGACAGATGGCCTATTCCGGCGATCGCAACGGCGCATTGGCATTGCTTGAAAAGCATCGCGCGTCGCTGCCCGTCAGCGGCCGGGCAAACATCAGAGGATCGTGGTGGACGCTGGCGTTGGTGGTCGAGGGCCTTTTCATGCTTGGAGAGCACGCGCAAGCCGGACAGCTTTACCCGCTGGTTCGGGAGTTGATCGACACTGGCGCAGTCGTAGCTTGGCCGATACCACGCTACTCACAGACTCTCGCGGGCATCGCCGCGGCAGGGGCACATCAGTGGGAAACCGCCGAAGATCATTTTCAGGTCGCGAGGCGGCAAGCTGATTTCTTTCCGGATCGCTTCGAACAAACCGAGATTCGCCGCTTCCACGCCATGATGCTCAGGGACCGCGCCAACCCGGGCGATCGTGAAAAAGCGCAACCGCTTCTCAGCCAGGCGCTGGAGACTTACACGCAGATCGGCATGCCCAGCCACATCGAGATGACTCAGGCTCTCGCCAGGGACCTGGCCCGCTGATCGCGTGCTAGACGTAACTCAGGTCCTGCCCGGTCGGCCGGCTGCGCGATGGCGGCGCCATGAATTCCGGTCCCACCGGATCCGTGATGCTGTCGCCGATGATCCGATCGATCTCACGCAGCGCGCTGCGGTCGAGCGTCCATCCCATCACGTCGCCGACCGGGTCGAGCTGCCCGGGATGTCGTGCACCCCATAGCGCGCTCGTCACGGCCGGCTGCTCCAGCACCCACCTGAGCGCAAGGTGTATGACTCGCTTGCCGTAATTCTTCCGGGCGAATTGATCGAGAAGGCTGACCGCCTTCAGGTACTGTTCGAATCGCGGCGGTTGGAATTTTGGATCGGTTCTCCGCAGGTCGTCGCCTTCAAACCTGGTGTCGGAATTCATCCGGCCGCTCAGTAGTCCGCGGCAGATCGCGCCGTAGGCAAACACAGCGATGCCCTCCAGTTCGCAGTACGGCTGGACATCCTGTTCAATCTCGCGCTCGAAAAGATTGTAGGGCGGCTGGGCGGTATGAATCGGTGCGGTCAGGCCGAATTCACTCATCTGTGCGGGCGAAAAATTGCTCACGCCAATCGCCCGGATCTTGCCCTGCTTGAAGAGGGTGCCCATCGCGTCGGCGGTCTCGCCAATCGGGGTCATCGGATCCGGCCAGTGCACCTGGTAGATATCGATGACGTCGGTCCTGAGCCTTTTCAGCGAGGCCTCGACCTCCGCGAAGATTCGCGCACGGGTCGCGTTGCGAAACGGCTCGCCGTTGTTCCAGTCGAGTCCGACCTTGGTCGCGATCACGACTCGCTGCCTCAGACCGCCCAACGCGAGCGCTTTTCCAACTATCTCTTCGGACCTGCCAAAGCCGTACACTGGCGCAGTGTCGACCAGCGTAATTCCGCGATCGATTGCGGATTGGATCGTACGAATCGATTCCTTTTCATGGGTGCCGCCCCACATCCATCCACCCATCGCCCACGTTCCCAGACCGATGCGCGAGACTTGAAGATTCGCGCCGGCAATTTTCGAGGTTTCCATATCTTTCTCCTTCCGCGATTTGTTCGACTGGCTCTCGACCGGCTGAACCGGTCCGCTATCGCGCCCCGATCGCCCGATTTTCGTTGCGATCTGCACTTCAATAGACGTGAAAACCCTAAGCACAGGCCGTGACGGCCTCTTTCACGCCGCTTAGGCAGCGAGGGTTATTACGATGAAATCCATATACGACAGAAAGAGCCAGGTTATGGCCGGTGCGGTGTTGTCGGCTGATTTTGCCGCGATTGTTGCGCTGTGCGTCGTGATGTTGGCAGGGCTCTTCAGCTGGAGCCTTCACGCGCCCGTCTTTCGGCCAGATCGCGGGGCCGTACCCGCGATAGAGGAAACGATGCCTTGGTCGAATTGAGCCCCAGCTTCAGGAAGTCGCCGCACGCAGGGCTGCGCGCGCGAGGATGCGCGTCGAATCGAGGATCGGAAGCTCAGACTCCGCCTGACCGATGAGCAGCGGAATCTCAGTGCAGGCCAGTGCGACGGCGTCGCAGCCGTCACTGGCCAGATCGCGAATGACAGTCTGAAAATATGCGCGCGAGGATGGCGAAAAGCGGGCGCATACCAACTCGTCGTAAATGATTCGATTAATACGTTCGCGCTGCTCCGCGTTCGGGACCCTGTGCTCGACGCCCGCCGGCGTCAGCCTGGATGGGTACACGGGACCCTCCATTAGAAAGCGTGTGCCAAGAATCCCCACCCGTCTGAATCCGCGGTGCGATGCTTCCCGGGTTACCTCTTCGGCGATATGAATCCACGGCGCGGGCGAACGATCGCGCACCAGGTCGAGGCCTTGATGAATGGTGTTATCCGGACAGATAAGCAGCTCGGCTCCGGCTCCGACCAGCTTGCTCGCCGATTCAAGCAACATCTCACCTACCGCGTCCCATTCATCGCCGTCTATTAGGCGCTGGTACGCGCTAAGCGGGAAGTTGTGCAACGAGATCTCAGGATGCGCATACGCGCCGAGTAACGCGGCGCCCTCGAGACAGATCGTCCGATAGCAGAGCGCCGCGCCCTCCGTGCTCACCGCCACGATGCCGATGTGTTTCATGCTGACCTGGCTTCGGAACAGATAGCATCGATCTGCTGCTGGGTCATTTCGGGCTGCGGGTTTCCGAGATGTTTCGTAGCTTTCCGGCCTTGTAGCTGCTATGGGTCTTCGAGTTTGTCTGCCTGAGTTGCCAGGTATGAGGCCGGTTCTACTGTCGGTGGCGCTGTTCGCGTTTTTGCTCGCGGTCTTCGCCGCCAGCCCGGTAATTACTTCGACCGATTCGCGCTGGGCGATCCATACCGCCATGAGCTTCGCGAAGGGCCACGGCGGCGACCTGACCGAATATCTCCCGATCGTCGCGCAGCAGAAATTCTATTCCATTGAATTCCCGGATGGCTGGCCCCGCACGCGCTACCCCATCGGCACGGCGCTTCTCGTTATGCCGGCCGTGGTCGTCGCCGCGTGGCTCCGCCCGGATTGGGCGCGAGGGCTGTCGACGGGGATGCCTGTCAGAACCGAGCAGTTCATAGCCAGCATCGTTGGGGCCGCCGCCGGCCTAGTTTTCTATTGGGTTATCCTTTCCCAGTTTCAAAGCCAGGCGATCGCGTTGGCATCCACCGCCATCTTCGCCTTCTGCACCTCGATCTGGTCGACGGCGACTCGCGCGCTGTGGCAGCACGGTCCGCTGGTGCTGATGCTGTCGATTGCGATGCTCCTGCTGGTTCGCGCGCGGCGCCGGCCAGAGCTGATTCAATACGTGGCGCTTCCGCTCGCGATGGCGTATCTCATCCGGCCGACCGCCATCGTATCGATCGCCGTGCTCAGCACCTATGTGCTGCTCTACTATCGCTCGTGGTTCGTGCGATACATGTGCTGGGCAATGTTGATCGCAATTCCATGGATTGCGTTCAATTTCGCGATCTACCACCGTCCGGTCCCGCCCTACTACCACCGTGAGGCGTTCTCGGTATTTACGCAATTCACTGAAGGACTGCTGGGCAACCTGTTTAGCCCGTCTCGCGGACTGTTCGTGTTTTCGCCCGTTTTGCTTTTTGCGCTTAGTGGATTCGTTCTCGCGCTGCGCGATCGGGAGCAGCGCCCGCTGCACCTCGCCTACGGCGCCATCATTGGCGGAAACATGATCATCATCGGCGCGGCGTCGAGATGGTGGGCGGGCCACGCGTTCGGACCCCGCTTCACGACGGACATCGTTCCGCTTCTCGTTTATTTCACCGCTTTTAATTTCCGCTTGCCGGAAACATTCCGGCCCCGTACCCAGATCGCGGTTTCCGCCGCCATCGCAGTCCTGGCGCTGGTGAGCCTGACGATTCACGCGCAAGGAGCGCTTCGGTACGAGACGTGGCAATGGAACCTAAATCCCAGGAATATCGACGACGACCCCTCCCGCGCTTGGGATTGGCGCGATCCACAGTTTGCCCGGCCCAGTCGCCGATGAGGAAATTGGGCCCTTGCCTGACGCCTTCCCGTGCCGCGAGCGATCCATCAAGAGACCCGGCCACCATCTCCGTGACAGCAAACGCGCCCTCGTTCCGGATTACTCTCGCCAATGTCGTGGAGACGAAGTTGCCTTGGCTGTTCCTCATCTACGCGCTGCCCTCGGTAATCGCCCTCTCCATCATCATGCCGCCGTTCCAGGTTGCCGACGAGCTGGCGCATATTGAGCGCGCCGACCAGATCGGCCGCGGCACGATGATTTCAGATCGGCTCGGCGGCACTGTCGATGGTAGCTGGGTCCGGATCGGTGCACTCTATCAACCCATGTGCTTTCATCCGGAGGTCAAACAGACCGTTGCGTTGGCCAGCGAGGCCGGGGCAATCCGATGGTCGGGACCCAGGGACCAGGTCAACTTCCAGAGCATCGCGCAATACGGCCCGTTGCTCTACGCACCCCAGGCGCTCGGCGTGCTGATCGGCCGCCTGGCCGGTATCAGCCTCGCCCGGACGCTGGTGGCAGCTCGCATGATCAACGGGCTTGCGGCCTGCGCTATCGGCTTTCTCGCGCTCTCGATCTGTCGGCGCGGGCGCGCTCTGACCTTCGCGACATTCCTGCTGCCCATGACTCTGTCGGAGTTCGGCTCGGCTTCACAGGATGCGTTGCTCATCAGCCTCTCGATTCTCACGGTCGCGATGGCTTCGCGCGCCCTCACCGAGGGTCGGCCGGCCAGCACGGCGCAATTCGCCATATTCGCCTTCATCGTGGTGGCGACGACGCTGGCAAGGCCGCCGCAGTTCGCGCTGGCATTTCTCGCGCCAGCCTTCGTTGGCCGGCGAGATCCAGCGTGGAGAAGCAAAGCCCTCATTGCCGCGGTCGCCGTCGGGACGATCATCTCCTGGGTGCGAATCCTCTCGGGTCTGACGCCGCCCGTGCCACCGGAACTGTCCCCGTCTGGCCAATTCCATCGTCTGCTGGCGGATCCACTCCTCCTGCCGGCGGTCATGATGAATTACCTCGATCACCAAGCACTCCGGCTGTTGCAGACGGTTATCGGCTATCTGGGATGGATCGATACGCCGATGCCGCACTGGTACTACCGGACCGCCGCAAGCGCACTCGTCCTGGCCTTGATCGCGTCGGGAAATCGCGGGCCTGCTCTGTGGCCGGGCATGCTGGCGCTACTCACGTTCGCTACACTGCTCACCGCGTTGTGCGCCGCCCTGTATATAAACTGGACGCCTTTGGGCCAGGGGACGATCTATGGAATGCAGGGTCGCTACCTCCTTGGCGTGCTGCCGCTCCTGGCCTGGTCAATTCCCCAATTCGGCCCGTGTCTCGAACGCGTGCTGGAGCTGGCCTGGTATCCCGTCCTGCTCTTCCCGCTCATAACCCTGGCGGTCACCCCCGTCGTCATCATGGAGCGCTACTACGGCAGTTGGCCGGTGATGGCCGAATCGCTGAAGGCGCTGTTGACGTAACACTGAAGTAATGGTTACAACGCCTTGGTGTCGTGAGAAAGGTCCCTGCGACCGTTTCTTCCTTCTAATCGAAACGTTCTGCGCGCGGCCGGCGGACTCTGAATGAATCTGGGCATCGTCACACCGCAGCTCAGCCATTACGGAGGCTCGGAGGTTTACCTGCTCGAATGCTTGCGCCGCTGGCAGGACGTGATGGACATCACGCTCTACACGCCACTCTACCGGCGCGATCTGTTGGCCGAGTTCGGCGTCGGGCCGCGGGTCAAGGTGGTCAGGCTTCCGGGCGGACGCGTCGGCCGCGACGCGTTCTTCTACAACACCGTGGTGCTTCCGCGGATCTGGGAGCAAGAGATCCGCCCCCACGATATCTATTTTCTCTACTTGTTCCCGACCCACTTCATTCAGCGCCGCCCCTCCGTCTGGTTCGCCGCCGAGCCGCTTCGCATCCTCTACGACCTGCGTCGAGAGCATCACGGGAGCGAGAAGGTCAGCGTTCACCTGTATCCGAAGATGCACTACGACCGGGTCAGGGCGTCGGAGCTGGACGTGTTGCTCCACCTCATCGAGACCATCGACTCCTCCGCAGGCATCGATCGGCTCGCCACCAACAGCCGCACCACCGGCGAGTACCTGCGAACGATTTACGGTCGCGCTCCCGATCGGGTCGTCTATCCGGGCGTGAGCCTGCCCGCGACGGTATCGCCGCCGTCGTCGTCAGACCCGCTGCTGTTCGTCGGCAACCTCTGGCAGCACAAGCGCGTCGCCCTGGTGATCCAGGCGCTGGCCCGGCTGCCGAACGGCAGTCTGCGCATAGTAGGCGAAGGGCCCGAGAAGCAGAACCTGAGCCGGCTGGCGCGCGGTCTCGGCCTCAACGGACGAGTGATGTTCCGCGGCCGCGTCGACCAGGACGCACTCAGCGGCATCTACGCGCGGTCTTCCGTCTGCGTCTACACTCCTGAACGCGAGCCGTTCGGGATGGTGCCGCTGGAAGCGGCTGCCGCCGCGAGGCCGGTAATCGCAACCGCGGGCGGCGGATACAGCGAGGTCCTGAACGACAGTTGCGCCCGATTCGTGCCCGCTCATCCCGACAAGATCGCGGAGAGCATCGCCACGGTGCTAGGCGATCCGGATCTCGCCCGCCGCATGGGGGCCGCGGGACGGGAGATCGCCGCCCGCCACAGCTGGGAGCGAACGGCCGATGAACTGCTCGACCTCTTCCGCGAGACCGTCTCGCGTCGGGTAGCCCGGCCGCGGTCGCCACAGCTCGGTGCGCACTACTATCCCTGGTACCGCGCCGGCGACCAGCCACAGCACTGGAACGAGAACCGGGAGTTCGCCGCCGTCACGGATCCGCCGCTCGCGGGCGCCTATTCCTCCGAAGATCCGAACTTGATCGACAGTCACTTGCAGATGGCCGCCGATGCACAACTCGATTTCCTGGTGGTCAACTGGCAGGTCACCTTTGCGGGACTGAACCCAACCGAGGTCGAGGCAACGCGAATGCTTTTTGCCGCCGCGGAGAAAGCGCCCCGGCCGCCCGCACTCGCCATCCTTCTGGCAATCAATACCGAAGACGCAAGCGTGGTCCAGAAAGCCTTGAACACCCTCCGAACCGAGTTCATGCCGTCCCCCGTCTACCACCGCCTGCGCGGTCGTCCACTGCTCTGGTACTACCTGAGCGGCCCGTTTCTCGGTTTCCTGTTCTATAATCGCGACCTGCTGTCTCGGCTGACGCGCGGATGTCACGCGATCGCCACCGGCCAGCTTATCTTCAACCAGTTCGTTCAGCGCCCGCTGCGCGAGTTCTTCAGCGGCTGGTGCGTGTACTCGCCGCTGCAGGTCGGCAGCCGCACGACGCGCGAAGTGATCTGGACCGGCAGCTACCGTTCCTTTGCCGAGCACGGCGGCGCCGTTCGCGTCTTCACCGTCTGCCCAGGCTACGACGATACGCGCCTGGCCTCACCGCAGCGCAGTCAAAGCCGTTACCGGCTCACCTCGCGGCGCGGAACGCACACCTACAAGCACATGCAGCAGGTCGCGCTGGGCCTCGAGCCGTCTCCGGACCTCGTGGTGATCACGAGCTTCAACGAGTTCCACGAGAACACCCACATCGAGCCATCGCTGGCGTTCGGCGATACGTTCCTTCGCTCCACCCGGTCTTTCAAGGAAGCGCTGGGGCGCCGCCGAGCGAAGCCCTGATCCATGGGGAAATGGCGGCGATGGATTCGCTCGGGAATCATCCGCAGCTCGCGACTGCCGTGGCTCCGCGTCCTATATCGAAAGGCATGCTTGCTCGGCACGTGGGTGGTGGGCCGCCGACTTGCGATCATGCGGGGAGTCGAGGCGGTCTACGCCCGACATAGCCATCCCCGCTCCGCCACCTTCGCACCCGGCCAGAGCGATCTCGATCTCACCGTGGTGCTCGACGACGCCGCCGCGCAGGACGCGACGCTCGTGCGCGCCTGCACTGATAGAGTCGAGGCCTTGAGCCGTGTGTTCTGCTTCGTCTGGCCGCAGGACGCGCGCTTCGTCGCCCGGCGCGAGCTCGCGCAGATAGAAGCCCGGCCCGGCACGGCCGAGATTCTGAGCGCGCCAAGTGGATGGATAAGGATCGGCGGTCGGGAGGTGCGCCGAGAAGGCCTGCTTCCCGCCATCGAGGTAAACAGCATTGCCTTGCACCCGGAGTTCAACGCCTGGTGGCTCAGCGTGTTGCAGACCCACGTGCTGACGCCTCAGACGAGCCTCGCCGACGGTCAGATGCGGCTCTGCTTCCGCGTCGCGATGAAAAGTCATCTCCACCTGCAAGTCGGCCGCGGCCGCATGGCTCCCTCAGCGCAAGCGTACCTGCCCGATTCGGAGGCGGCGTCGTTGTTTGCGGAAGACGCGGTGATGGCGGAGCTCCTCGGCGACCTCGAGCGCAAAGGCTTCTGGGCGCGCGATGGCGAAGAGCGAAAGGCCAGGATACTCCACCGCTCTCTGGCGCGGGCGGCAGAGTTCTATCGCGACCTGCCGGTTCCCCCCGACGCGGCGTGGGTGGCTCCCACCGCCGGTCGATCGGCGGCGCTCGCCGAAGCCCATCGCTCCGAATTGCGCAGCCGGCTCGGCATCGAGGCGGCGCTGCGCTCGATCGCCGCCGCCATCGTCGTCTATCCAACTCCCCACTGGGCTCCGTGCGAGTATCAGATCGACGTCGTCCTCCACGACGAGGTGCCGCCCGCCGCCTTCGCCGACGCGGTGCGTGCGATCAAGAGATCGCTCGGCGGCCGCACGTTCGGAATCGGCGGAACACACGCGCAGCTGACGTTGGTGCCGCGGCTCGTCTTCGAGCATCCCTGGTATTTCCTCGGCACGCCGTTTCCGTTCCTGCAGGAGCACCTCGCGGCTTTCGCAGAGACTCTCTTCGGACCGCCGCCACTCATCCCCGCCCCCCCTTCGCGCGCCGAGCGTCTACGATGGTGCGCTCGATACTACCTCTTTCATCGTTTCACCCTGCGCTACCGGCCGAGCTACGTCTCGAAGGATTGCAACTTCTGTCAGCTCGCCGCCCTTCGCCTCTTTCTGGAGCACGACGCGGTCTTAACTGATGCCGCGCAGGTTCGGCGCGCATACCTGGACGCATTCGTGAAGTGCGGCGAGGATAGCTATGCGCTGGACTTCCTCCTGCGCGCCAACGGCGACCGCCTCGGCGAGATTCCGTTTGCCGCCGCCCTGCGCTTCCAGTCGGATGCGTACGACTCCGTCGAGACTCTGCTGCGGCGCGAGGGGACGCTTGCTTGACGCGTCACCGTTCGTCGATTCGCTTGCGAACTCAGCTACGGTGAGTCGGTGAAGCTAACTAAGTCGGGATTTGCGCTATTCTGGCGAATTCCTGCTACCGCTGAAACTAACTCTGAAATTGTAACTCTCGGGCAGTCGGTAGAACAGAACCTCCCCGACTTCGATCGGCGAAATTCCGAGGAACTTCAAAATCTGTGGCCAGTCCCCTTGGTCGCGCAGATCGACAATGATCGCCTGCACCTGATGCGTCGCCAGAAAGCTCGTCAGTCGCAGCGAGAAATGACGGCTGGCATGTCCGCTATACAGATCATCCAAAATGTACCCACCGGAAAATCCCTTAGGCGGCGGGAGACTGATAAATCCTTGGGCCATCCGAAATCCCATTCCGGTTTGTGCCTGCCACAGCATGCTGTGGCCATTGTGGCACGGCAACACGAGCACCGTTTCAGCGGGGGAGATATATCGCTGGTAGAGGCCGGAGGAGAAAAAGGCCGGGGTGTAGACGCTGGTCACGCCAATCTCCGGTGTCCGGTAGTAGGTCGTATTTGGCATCAAGGAGATGAAGCACAAAACTCCAAGCATCAGCCGCACGGCCGGCGACCGGCAAGGATCGCTCATATAAAACGCGGCGATTACACCGGCGATCATAAACAGATACATAACGAGGCGCGTCGGCAGTGCTTGATCAAACAGCGGCATATAGGAAACTACCGACCATGGCATATGAATTGTTGCCTTACCGGCGACATGCATAATCGGCCCCAAGGACGCCAGCACGACGACCGTCAGGCATGCGAGCAGGAAATCGGCGAGCGGCTCCCGCCAATGCGATTTGGCAAACAGCAGAATAACGAGGACCAGCGGAGCCCCCAGGTAGGCGCCGTCCTCCGAGATATTGCCCCGAAAGTGAGACACGACTGACGCGAACTGGACGTGGCCGATCCATGTCAACTCGGTGGGCACGAAGAAATTCAAGAGATCGGAGGAGTACTCCAAAGTAGAATTGATCGGCGCCGGCTCGGTGGATAGGAATACGTAGTGCAAGTAAGGAATGAGAACAATCGCCGTCACTATGTACGCACCTATGACTTCCAGCAAGAGAGATCTTGTCTTCAATCCGTACTCGCTCGGCAAAATTAGCAGTGCCAATAAGATCGCGAGCACTCCGAACAGACTGGCGGTCGCAAACACCTCGGTCGAGGTCAGAAATTCAAAGGTTAGAACGAGCGCCAATAGGACGACAAAGACAAGCCCGTTCAGGCGCCTATCCAGCCTTAACAGAAGCAAAAGCAGCGCGAGAGGAACTGGGAAGATCAGAAACAGGTTGAGATGTCCCAGCATCTGCCCCGTCATGTAGCTGGAGAACCCAAAGATATAGCCGCCGAGCAATGACGGTAGAAATTGGCGCGTCACATAGCGGCACAGCACAAAAGCCGTCCACGCGGCGACGGCTGGAGCCGACAGGCAAACGAGATTGTAGGCGACTACCGGTCCAAACAGTGTGGTAATCGGGGAAAGAAGGAGGCTCGGGCCCGGACAACTTGTGGCCCATGCGAGGTTGAAGCCGACGGGCGCCCAGATGACAGTCGCCAGAAACGGGTTCAGATGCTGCAAGAGAGCATGGGGCCACCATGCGAGGCACCACATGAAGAAAAGCGGGTCCGGACCCTGACCTATATAGCTCCGCGAGAAGTGGAAAATCACGGGAAAGGCGAAGAAATAGATCGAGAGCGCCAGGTACAGCACGAGAGCAGTGGCAGCCTGAAGGCCCCTGACACCCAGCCGCTCTGGCGCTGAGCTTCTTTCATTCACGGCGGGATGGACGATCGCATCTCAAAGGGAAAGGATCTTCTCGCGCCTGACTTAGCATACAATCAAACAGTTCTGTTATATGGTAATTCTAACAATTGATTGGGCGAGGATGCGGCCAGCGAGCCAGTTATGACCGTCGAACACTGGATGGACCTCAGCTGCCACCCGTCGACACGTTCTGAGACGGTGCGCGCAATCGGGGTGCTCGTACGCCGTCCCGCCCGCGCCGAACTCCAGTTGACCTTCCGCGTCGACGGAGACATCTCCCGCATCCGGCTCTCTCCGCCGGGCGTGCCGCGCTTCGCTACCCAGCTCTGGCGCCACACCTGCTTCGAGGCCTTCATCGCGGTGGCAGGGCAACCGGCGTACCACGAGCTCAACTTCGCGCCGTCGGGGGAGTGGACCGTCTACGCCTTCCGCGACTACCGTGACGGTAGTCCTCTCGCGGACAAAATCATGCGGCCGGATATTGCCGTACGCTCTACTGCCACCCGGCTTGAGCTCGACGCGCTCGTCCGGCTCGATCGCCTGTCTGCCATCCACCCGCGTGCTTCGCTCCGTATCGGGCTCTCGTCGGTCGTCGAGGCGAGCGAGGGATTTTCATACTGGGCGCTTCGCCATCCCGCCGACAAGCCGGATTTTCATGACGCCGATGGATTCGCTCTGCTGCTCGAACCTCCCGGCCCCGAGTCGTAGGTCTCGACCCGCGGTGAAACTCGCGCAACCACAAGGTCTCAACCGGCGGCTCGTTGAGCAGCTTCTATCGAAAACGAAATACGATCGTTCCGCCAGTAGCAGAATCGAACTTATCTCGCGCCACTTCCTTGGACACTCCTACAAACCAAATCCGCTGATTGGCTCGGCCGACACGGCCGAAGTGTTCACGGCTTCCCTCGACGGATTCGACTGTGTCACCTACATCGAAACAGTTGTGGCGCTCGCCCGCGCATCGATCGTTGATGACTTCGCCAAGTGGCTTCGCAAGATTCGGTACGAACAAGGCCGCATTCGATGGGAACGGCGCAATCACTACATGACGCTCTGGATTCGCAACAACGTGCGCGCAGGGATAATCAGGCCGGTTGCGATGCCGGCTGTACCGACCGTCAGGATTGAACGCGTTCTAAATGTTGTACCCGGTCTCGCTCCGCAGCGGACTCGCATGAAATGTGTGCCGAAGCCGGGATTGCCGCAGCTCGAACGACATCTGCAAACCGCTGACCTGATTTTTTTTGTGTCGACCCGCAAGCATCTCGACGTGTTTCATGCTGGAATCATCGTGCGCGATGGCGAGAAGGTTTTCATGCGTCACGCGTCGCGCAGCCAGGGACTCGTCGTCGAACAGGAACTGAGCGGGTTCCTCAAGACAAACCGCATGGCCGGCGTCATCGTCATGCGCCCGCAAGCGGTGCCGCGCCGCATCGCAGTCTGTAGGTAGTGTATCCGTCCCAAAAGCGCCACAGATCGTATAGAATCCGTTTTTCGTGAACATCGTCTATCCAAAGGACTACTCGTCCGCGAGTATTCAGCGACTCCTCGACGCCGCCGACTCCGATGTTCTCTTTCTCGGCGATCCGCGTGTGAACATCGAGCCCGGCCCGCGCATGTTAGCTCGCATGGCGCAGGTCATGCGTGAGACCGGCGCCGGCTTGGTCTATTCCGACGGATTGGGCCATCCTCGTATCGACTATCAACGCGGAAGCATCCGCGACACTTTCGACTTCGGCCCCGTAGTAGCTGTGTCGGTTCCGGCTGCGCGTCAGTCAGGAATCGACGGCGCCTGGAAATGGGGAGGGCTATACGATCTGCGGCTAAGGATTTCGGAAAAACACGCAATCGTGCGGATTCCCGAGCCCTTGTACAACGCGTCGACGCTTGATGCGCGGCCGACCGGTCAAAAGCAATTCGACTATGTGGATCCGAGCAATCGCGACTACCAAATCGAAATGGAACGCGTCGCCACGGCGCATCTCAAACGAATCGGCGCATGGTTGGAGCCGCACTTCGAGAAAGTTCCAGCCGCCTCGGAAACATTTCCCGTAAAAGCCAGCGTCGTCATCCCGGTTCGGAATCGCGAGCGGACAATTCTCGACGCCGTTCAAAGCGCCCTCGTCCAGAGCGCTGATTTTGCATTCAACGTGATCGTCGTCGATAACCATTCGATTGATCGGACCACGGAAATCCTGCGCGGCATTAGCGATTCGCGCCTTAAGCACCTCGTGCCTGAGCGCCGCGACCTTGGCATCGGCGGATGCTGGAACGAGGCGATTTACTCAAAGGACTGCGGACAATACGCCATCCAACTTGACTCCGACGACCTATACCTCAACGACAGCGTCCTTCGCCGGATAGTCGCAGAACTTGAAGCTGGACCTTATGCGATGCTCATAGGCTCCTATACCATGACCGACTTTTCGTTGAAGGAGATTCCGCCCGGTCTTATCGACCATCGCGAATGGACTCGCGAGAACGGAAGAAACAATGCGCTCCGGGTCAACGGTCTTGGCGCGCCGCGCGCCTTCAATACTGCGGTCCTGCGCCGCATAGGTTTCCCGAATGTCAGCTATGGCGAGGACTATGCCGTAGCGTTGCGCATCAGCCGTGACTATCAGATAGCCCGCATCTATGACTCCGTATATCTTTGCCGCCGATGGGAAGGCAATAGTGACAGCGCCCTGCCCCTCGAGGTTGCGAATCGATACGACTCGTACAAGGACTGGCTTCGAACTATCGAGATTCAGGCTCGAGTGCGCCCATGACCCGCGCAATAGAAGAACTGTTCAAACGGCAGACGCGCGCATGGCCGCAGCTCGCGCAAGGCATCGAAGGCCTTGCACGCGCGAAGACTAGGCCGGTACGGATCGATTGGTTCGACGTCTTTATCCGTCACATTCCCCATCGTATCGCTAGCACTACGGCGTCGGTCGACCGCGAGTCGGTTGCGAAACGCCGCTGCTTCCTATGCGCGGGCAATCTGCCTTCGGAGGAAGAGGGTCTGCCGTTCGATGAGAACTTCACGATCTACTGCAATCCGTTTCCAATCGTCGATCGTCACCTGACCATCGCGCACCGGGAACACAGCTTGCAGCGCATCGCAAACCAGTTCGGAAATATGCTCGACCTTGCCGCAGCGCTCGCCGGATATTTCGTCGTCTACAACGGTCCGGAATGCGGCGCGTCCGCGCCAGACCACATGCACTTTCAGGCTGGCTCGCGCGGATTGTTTCCGATCGAGCGGGACACCGCCGGACTCACCGGCGTCACTGTTCCGAATTATCGAAGAAATGTGTTCCTGCTTCGCGGACGGGATCGCTCTGCTTTGATCCATCGAATCGATCGTGCCATCGATCTGCTCGCTGCTGCCACTGGCAAACGCCCGGAGCCGCTGGTCAACATAGCTGTCTTTCATGAGAATGGAGAGTGGGTCACCTATCTGTTCCCGCGAGGAAAACATCGGCCGGCGGCCTTTCATACTGGCGAGCTGACGGTCAGTCCGGCCTCGATTGATCTGTGCGGAATATTTGTCGTGCCGATAGCACAGCACTTTGAAAAAATCACTGGTGACGCCATCGCCGCAATTTTTCGAGAGGTCACTTTGGCAGACGCTCAGTTTCAGGAATTAGCCCGCAAGCTGGAGACTGAGCGTTGAACGTATCGGTAGGACTGCTCGAAGGACTATCCGCTGTCGAAGTGGAATTGACGGGTAGCTTCGCGGACACTTCCGGCAAGCCCCACGGTCCCGGGCGCTACAGATTTACTTCCGAAGTTACGCTCACTCCTTCGGATCTGGCGTCGTGCGGGTTTGCGCTGGACGACGTCACGATCGGAATCGGCTTTCATTGGGAGCGCAAGGAGCGCCAGCTATTCCGCGGCGCTTTTCGCCTCATGAAACGACAAGCCGGGCTGACCGTTATCAATGAAGTTCCACTCGAAGACTACGTCACCAGCGTGATTTCATCCGAGATGAGTGCGTCCTGTCCGCTCGAACTGCTGAAAGCTCACGCGGTGATTTCGCGCAGTTGGCTGTGGTTTCCCAAAGCAAATCCCTTCCGCTCTGAGAGCGGGCAACGTGAGGTTCTCGATCCTCACGAAATCCATCGCTGGTACGGCCGCGAAGCGCATCCAGATTTCGACGTGTGTGCCGATGACCACTGCCAGCGCTATCAGGGTATAACGAAAGCATTCTCTCCAGCCGCGGCCGAAGCGGTTCGCGCCACAGCCGGCGAGTTTCTCCGTTATAAGGGCGCTATCTGCGACGCGCGGTTTTCCAAATGCTGCGGCGGAATAACCGAGCGCTACGCGACCGCCTGGGAAAATGAAAATATTCCTTATCTTGAATCGATCTACGACGGTCCGGAGCAATCATGCTCTTACACTGCCGAGAC
Source organism: Binataceae bacterium (SeqCode) (assembly GCA_963789715.1). Lineage (GTDB taxonomy): Bacteria > Desulfobacterota > Binatia > Binatales > Binataceae > Binatus. The sequence continues at coordinate 719,752 of CAWBLQ010000006.1, forward strand.
ATGGATCCGCTCAAGCCCGCCGGCATACTGCAATACTAACGATGCGGAGCTTCTCTCACACGTCCTTCCGGGATTCGATCAGGAGACCCGCGATTTCTATCGCTGGCAGGTCGCCTACACGCCCGAAGAACTCGCCGATCTGCTCGGCTCCAGGCTTGCCGTCGACCTTGGTCCCATTCGCGACATGCAGGCGCTTGCGCGCGGACCTTCAGGCCGAATATATCGGCTGAAGCTCACCGGCGAACGCGACTACATCGTCATCGGCAAAGAGCTGGAAATTCGCCGCGCCTTATCGCGCACTCATCTGTATAGCTCTGCATTCGTCGTCGACAAGGAGTCCGGCCGCTTTGTCCTGAAAGGAGCCGGATGGGGACATGGTGTCGGCCTATGCCAGATCGGCGCGGCAGTCATGGCAAATGAGGGTAAGACCTACACGGATATCCTGCGGCATTACTATCACGGAACGACTGTCAGCGTCTGACTTCCGCGAGTGTTCAAGCGTCCGGCAGGGATGCGAGCCGCGCTATCAGCTCGATCGCATTGTTTCGGTAGATGCGCTCGCGATCTTTCTCGCTGAAGAACTCGCTCGATTCGAGCTGCTGATTGGTACTCGCCACCATCGAATCAGGGGCCCAGGGCCAATCGCTCCCATAGACAATGTGCGAAGAGTCGGAAACCTGAAGCAACGACGACAGCGTGTGACTCGAGGCCGCGAGAGCTGTGTCATAGTACAGCCTGCGCAGGTAAGACATCGCGTCTCCTTTATTCACGGGCCCCAGCGCGACCGCGGCGCCAACTCTGGTGATTCGTTCGGCGAGCATCGGTATCGTTCCACCGTTATGTGGAACGATAATTCGAATGTCGGGACATCTCTCGAGTGTTCCGCTGAAAATCAGATTCGCTACCGCGCGAGTGGTATCGAAGGGAAACTCGATCATAGGTCGCGGATAACCCATCGCGCAGTCCTTCCAGCAGCTCGGTGAGGTCGGGTGAATGAAAACCACAGCCTTACGCCGATTCAACTCATCAAAGACCCGATCGAACTTGGAATCGCCAAGATAGGTGCCCCCCGCATTTGTCTTGAGTGCGAGTCCGTCCGCGTGAAGCACATCGAGTGCATAGGAGATCTCTTCAAGAGATCCTTCAACGTCCGGCATAGGAAGCTCAGCGAAGAGTCCGAACCGCGCCGGAAATCTTGCAACGCTGTCAGCCCCCGCCTCATTGACTCTTCGAGCAAGTCGTCTGGCCGCTGCGTCGTCTCCATAATGCACGCCAGGCGACGAGATCGACAGCACTCCCGTAGCGATGCCAAGTTTGTCGTAGGTCTCCAACGCACTCTCAGGACTCCACTGCGGATAACCCCGCATGCCGTCGGGATTGACCAGTCCCGCTCCGCGCAGTTCATCCGCATAGCCGGCAGGCAGGTAGTGTGCGTGTACGTCAATCTTGCTGGCGACTGATTTCATAGTCATTAGCCTCTATCGATAAGAGTAGGTCTCAAGCGTCAGGCGGTTGCCCTTCGACCTCCAAACACAAACCTGCCCAGCATGGCTATCACCGTCACGAGTCCTATCAGGGCCAGCAGAGTCGCCACAAGTGCAAGAATGTACCGCGCTGTGGACCGTTGTGTGACCGCGCCAGACTCATCTTCGCGGTATGGCAAGCCCTTGTTGTAGTTGTTGAGTTGCCAACGCAAGAACTGCTCCAGGCTCGGGTCGGTAGCCTGCGCCACTCTTATCGCCTGTTCTTGCCACCTTATCGCCTGTGCGAATTCGCCACTCTCCGCGTAGGAGGCAGCCAGCGTCTCCAGGTACTTTACATTGTTCCATTGCGTTGCCTCACATGCCCGCGTCGCCAGGGCCACGGCTGCTCGGCCGTCGCGAAGCTCGGGATGAACGCTCGTGGCGAGCGTAAATGCGCACCAATCTGCCGTCTCGGCGTCAACCGAATTCACGCTCGAAAGCGCGACGAGGTCGGCCCGCGCTGCGCCCCACTGCTCAGTCTGAAGCTCCAAATCGGCTCGGGTGACCAGCGCCTCCTGCGTGTTGGGCGCGCGCTTGAGCAACTCGCCCAGGTCCGCGATTGCGCGCGCCCTGTCCCCTTTGACCGTTTCCTGCTGCGCCCGGCAGGCAAAGCCCTCGGCCGCACTCGAGTCCATCGCGATGATCCGATTGCAATCTCCAATCGCGTCGTCGTACCGATGCATCAACTGAAGAATCCCTACTCGGCGAAGAATGAAATCGTAGCGGTTGGGCTCAAGCTTGATTCCCGTGCTTACGTCCCGCAGCGCTTCGTCGTAACGCCTTTCCCGGACATACAGCGCCGATCGGTCGACGTAGCCGTCGGCATCGTCTGGTGTGAGCGCAATCGCCTTGGCGAAGTCGCGATGAGCGGACTCATCGTTGCCCGCATTCATATATTCGTCGCCCCGCTTGCGGTATGGCGCTGACTCGCCAGGAGCGAGCGCGATCGCCTTGCTGTAGTCCGCGACCGCGGCGTCGTGCCGGTTTTGCGCCGAATACAAATCGCCGCGGTACACGTAGAGTCCCGGCATGCTGGGCTCCGCGTCGATCGCCTTGCCCATTTCGACCTTCGCCTTGTCGTAGTCGCCGTGCTTGGCGTCTTCAATTGCGCGTTCCACGAACGGAGCCGCCGGACTGATCTTCGATTCGAGCAAGCGCTTGAGCTTGTCGATCGCCTGCTCGTGCTCCGACGGAGGCTTGGCCGCGGACGGCGCGTGCGTGGTCGCGGCGGGCGATACCGGGGCCGTTGCAGCGAAGGTGATCAGCGCCAGGATCGAAACGCCGACCGCGAAGTTCGCCACGACGCACGGCAGCAGACGTCGCTTCCACAGGAAAAATCCGACCAGCAACGCCTCGACCGGTGCAAGCTCGATAGTGTAGGCGAGCCCCCACAGCGGAACGTTGGCAACCAGGCTCAGCGCGAGCGCCGCTGCTCCGCCCACAAGTGCGCTGCCGCTGAACGTGCGCAGGCGTGAGGCGGCAAACCCTCGCATCCCCAATTCTTGCGCAATCGCCACGGCCGCCAGCGTCAGCACGGCGACTACGAATGATCCCCTATACAAAGACACGAGGCGGCTCGGAATCGGCGCCGCCATACTGAGGACAACGATCGCCAGCGTGCAGCAGATCGCGGCGAGAACCAATCCGTCCTTGAGGTCAGCGACCGTCGGCTGCCTGATTCCGACGGAGCCGAGTCGCCGCCTCTCGCCAACAGTCACCACTCCGACCAGTATCGCGACCTCGGCCAGCGCCGCTAAAAGACGGATCGTGCTGACTGCGCCGCCCAGGTCGGCACCGAGCCACAATGCCACTCGTATGCCGAGACCGCACAGAAGTGGCACCCCGAACGCGACACCGATGCCGCCCAGCATCATTTTTTCAGATCGGAAGAAGGCCGCGGGAACGGAGACCGGTTGCGGCCCCCTCGAACTCATTGAGACTGTGCTCCGTCCGCGATCACGATCCAGGTGGGCGCATGGTCGCTCGCTTTTTCCCAGCCGCGGACTTCGCGATCGACACCTGCGCCGACCAGCCGTGCAGCCGCAGACGGGCTCAGCAGCAGATGATCGATGCGCAGGCCGGCGTCGCGCATATAGGCATTTCGGAAGTAATCCCAAAAGGTGTAGATGCGCTCCTCCGGATGTATCTTGCGCACCGCGTCGGTCCAGCCCATTGCGACCAGATTGGCGAACGCGCCGCGTACCTCTGGCAGAAAGAGCGCGTCATCAAGCCAGCGTTCGGGCTTGTAGACATCGATATCGGTCGGAATAACGTTGTAGTCGCCCGCGAGCACGACCGGCTCCGCCGTGGCGAGTAGTTCTTCTGCGTGCTTCGTGAAGCGTTCCAGCCACCGCAGTTTGTAATCGAACTTCGGGCCTGGCGCCGGATTGCCGTTCGGTAGGTACAGGCATCCTACGCGCACGCCGTCGATCAGCCCCTCAATATAGCGGCTGTTTATGTCCTCTGGATCGCCGGGCAGTCCGCGACGGCTCTCGACGGGATCTGCGCCACGCGCAAGGATTGCGACACCGTTCCAGCTCTTCTGCCCGTGCCAGATCACGCCGTAGCCAGCTTCGCGAATAGCGGCTTCCGGAAATTTCTCCTGGGGCGCCTTCAATTCCTGAAGGCACGCAACATCAGGCTTGAATTCGGCGAGCCAGCGCAGGAGCGCCGACAGGCGGGCACTGATGCCGTTGACGTTGAAGGTCGCTATCTTCATCGGGCTTTCGATCAGTTCGTGACGAGAGTCTGAACAAGCCCTGTCACTTCGCGCCAATGGTGTAGACTTAGCTGGTGCGAAAGGAAGACGCTACCGAGTTGGTCTCGATCAACGGACGCGAGGTTCGCGTTACCAACCCGGACAAGCTGTATTTCTCGAAGCAGACGAAGCTCTCGAAACTGGACCTGGTTCGCTACTATTTGTCGGTGGCGCCGGGCGCGCTCCACGGAATCCGGGATCGTCCGCTTGTCCTCAAGCGATACGTCAACGGCGCTGAAGGTGAGGCGTTCTATCAGAAGCGCGCACCAGCGCAACGCCCGCCATGGCTGCGAACGACAACGCTGGCGTTCCCTTCTGGACGCACTGCCGAAGAAATCGTTGTCGATGACGCGGCGGGACTTGCATGGATCGTCAACCTCGGTTGCATCGAGCTGCATCCGCATCCTGTGCGTTCCGGCGATCTCGATCATCCGGACGAGTTAAGGGTCGATCTAGATCCTGGCCCTGGCGTCAGTTGGGCGGACGTGCGCGCGGTCGCGCTCGAGGTTAAGTCTCTGCTGGACGAGATGGGCCTTCGCGGCTGGCCCAAAACCAGCGGGTCGCGGGGGATGCACGTCAATGTGCGGATTCATCCGCGATGGACCTTTGACGAGGTGCGACGGGCGGCGCTCACTCTGTCGCGAGCTGTGGAACGGCGCGCGCCCACCCTGGCCACTTCGAAATGGTGGAAAGAGGAGCGCCACGGCGTCTTCCTCGACTACAACCAGAACGCGAAGGACCGTACGACCTGCTCGGCATATTCTGTGCGGCCGCTCTCCGACGCTCGCGTCTCTGCGCCTCTTCACTGGCACGAGGTTCCCGACTGCGAGCCGTCCGACTTTACCGTGCTGACAATTCCGAAACGTTTTCTTGAGATCGGCGATCCGGATGAAGGCATCGACAGTGCGGCGGGGTCGCTCGAAAAATTGCTCGAGCTTGCCGCACGAGACGAGGCCGCGGGCCTTGGCGACGCTCCCTGGCCGCCCCATTTTCGCAAGACGGAGGGAGAACCACGCCGGGTTGCGCCTTCGCGCGCCAGGCCAGTCGCAACCACGCCGCGAACGAAGATGCCGCTGATAGTGGTTGCGAACTCACCAAGCAAAGACGCCGCGCTTTCGGGTCTGGAAAGATGGAAGCGCAAACATCCCGAGGTTGCGAGGCTTCTCGCCGCCGATGACGTGCTGGTCGATTCGATGCGCGGAAGATCGTCCAGCTGGACGCGGATCCGAATCAATCTGCGCCATGTGCCCGAAGAGTTACGGCCTTTGCAGGAAACTCCTGATCCGGATGACGATCCCACTCGCGAATGGCGTAAGATGCGCGCGTCGAAGTCGAAGAAAAGTACTTGAGGGCGTACCCGCTCAGATGTCTCCGGCAAAAATGGCTTTCAGCTCCTGCGGCGCAACGACTTCAAGCTGCTCGTAGGTGCAATCGCGCGGCTGCTTGTCGGTACGCCACCTCCGGAATTGCGCCATATGACGGAAGCGTGTGCCCTGCATATGCTCGTACGCGACCTCGACTACCAGCTCTGGCCTGAGCGGTTCCCACGATAGATCCTTGCCATGGCTCCAACGGCTCTGGCCTCCCGGCATTCGATGCGTCGCGTCATTTGAAGTTGGCGCCGCCCACGACTTCCACGGATGATCGGCGAGAGCGTTGCGACGATAGGGAGACAGAAATCTCACCAGCTCCTGGCGTTTGCTTTGCGTGAAGCTGGCGCACACGCCGACGTGCTGCAGCGCGCCCGAATCGTCAAACAGACCGAGCAGAAGCGAGCCGATCGCCGTGCCGTCGCCTCCTTTGTGCCAGCGAAAGCCGGCCACCACGCAATCGCAGTCGCGCTCATGCTTGACCTTGAACATCACGCGCTTGTCAGGTTGATAGCTGCCGGAAATCGCCTTGGCCATAACCCCGTCGAGACCCGCGCCTTCAAAGCGCCTGAACCAATCCGATGCGACACCTGGTTCACGCGTTGCCGGCGTCAGATGGATCGGCGGCTTCGCGCTTGCCAGCAACGACTCCAGCTTCTCGCGCCGCCGCTCGAACGGTTCGCTTCGCCAATCGCGGTCCCCTTCGCAGAGCAGGTCGAAAAAGACGATCGATGCCGGACTCTGCTGCGAAAGCAGTTTCACCCGCGAGGCGGCTGGATGAATCCGAAGCTGCAACTCCTCGAAGTCGAGCCCATCGTTCTTTGCGACGACGATTTCCCCGTCGAGAACGCATCGAGCGGGCAACTGCGCGTCCAGCGGCTCGCGCAACTCGGGAAAGTATCGATTCAGCGATTTCGCATCGCGGCTCTGAATCAAGATTTCGTCCCCGTCCCGGAAGATCAACGCGCGAAACCCGTCCCACTTCGGTTCGAAGATCCATGTTCGGCCCTCCGGTAACTCGTCGATTCGCTTCGCGAGCATCGGCAGCATCGGCGGGTTGACGGGAAGATCCACGGTTCCAACGCTATTACCGCGATGGGAGCGAACCAATCCCGAAGGCATCGAGTTACGATGTCGATCCGGGATTTCCGTATTCGCTTTTACGACTCGCGGAGCACAGCTCACGAGTATCGCGGCCATCGATATGTTCGTTGTGGTCTTCCGAAGAAGAGGAAGTCCGATAGAAGCGACAGCCGGCGCTCGCGGTCAGTTTCCAAAGTCCCAACTCTCCCCCGCGTGATACCGTGCCAGCACGTTTTTCGCGATCAGGATCCTGTGGACCTCGTCCGGGCCGTCCGCGAGCCGCAGCGTCCTGGCGCCCTGATACATGGCGGCCAGCGGCAAATCGCCCGAGACGCCCGCCGCGCCCCACACCTGGATCGCCCGGTCCACCACTCGCTCGTAGGCCGCCGGGACGAAGACCTTGATCGCCGAGATGTCCGTGCGCGGGTCGGCGCCGCTGTCCATGCGCTCGGCGCAGTGGATAGTCATCAAGCGCGCCGCCTGGATGTCGATGTAAGAGTCGGCGATGAACCCCTGAATGAACTGCTTGGTCTCGAGCTTGCCGCCGTGCACCTCGCGCATCGTGGCGCGTTCGACCATCAAGTCGAAGGCCCGCCACATCTGCCCCACTGAGTTCATGCAGTGATAGACGCGCCCCGCCCCGAGACGATCCTGGGCGGCCTGATGGCCCGAGCCCGCCTGGCCGAGCTGGTTACCCAGCGGCACACGCACGTCGTCGTAGACGATTTCGCAATGGTCGCTCTGCCTGCCCCAGACCTCGACGCCGCGCACGATGCGAACGCCCGCTGTGTTCTTGGGCACGATTATCTGCGTCATCCGGCCGTTGTCGTGGCCGCTCCCTTCAGTGCGGCACATGACTATCAGGAAGTCGGCGCGAAACCCGTTCGAGGTGAACCATTTGTGCCCATTGATCACCCACTGGTCGCCGTCGCGCCGCGCCGTGGTCTTGATCGACCGCGGATCCGATCCGGCCGAGTCGGGCTCGGTCATCGAGAAGCCGGATTCCATCTTGCCCTCGGTGAGCGGCACCAGCCATTTCCGCTTCTGCTCTTCGGTGCCGTACTTGAGCAGGATCTGCTGGTTTCCCGAGTTGGGCGCGACCACGCCGAACAGCGCCGCCGCCCCCATACTGTAGGCCAGCACCTCGTTCATGTACGCATGCTCCAGGAAGCCGAGGCCGGCGCCACCATACTCGGGCGGAAGATGTGGCGCCCAGAGACCTGCCTGCTTGACCTTCTCCTTGATCGATTCCCGCAGCTCCCGAGCGCTGCCTCGCTCCTTCTCCGCCGCGCCATCCCGCCAGCCGGCCCAGAGTTTGCCCTCGTTGGGCAGGATGTCGCGGTTGACGATCTGCGCTGTGAGCGCGCGGATCTCGTTGATCCGCGGGTCGAGCGCCGCGATGGGTTTAACGTTCATTCGCATGGTGGGCTTCTCCGTGAGCTCGAGCGTCGCTTGGCTGACGCCTTCTTGGCAGCGCTCATATTCGTTTTCATAGACTCACCGATGCGCCGCTTCAAGCTCCGCGCGCCTCCGCAGCGCCGCGACGAAAATGGATTTCCCGCCCATCGCGAGTTTCCAGCACGCCGTAGCCGTCGGGCGGAAAGATAGTGGTGACTCGAACGTCGGGGGAACCTCCCTCGATTTTCACATCGTGACGCAGCTTGTGTACGTATTCCTCCAGTTTGTCTCGCGCCGCGGCAAAAGCCGCCGTTATCGCCATCGGCAGGTCAACACTGTTTTGCCTGTCTATCGTGAGCTCGCCGCCGGGAACGTCCAGATGAATCCGAACGCGGCCCGCCTTTTCGATGACGATGAACCGCAGGTGCTGCAGGCACTTGGTGCATCCTGTCCGAGTGTTGACGTAGTCCTCGAGCGCTTTGACCTGCGCGAGGATTTGCGTCTCGACCGCCTTGGTCGTCGTCGCCGTTCCGTTTGAATTAATTTCAATCTGCATCGTTCCCCTCCGTCTGGCTGACTGCTGACCACTCCAGCGGCTCACGATTCATCTCTATACATTCTTCGTGCCGAGCGCTGGCCGCTTCGCTACGGTGCTTAGCGCGGGGATTCGAGCGGAACCCCGAGCGCCTGCATCGTTCGGACACAGGCCCTGTCGCCCTTGGCGCCACAATCATGCGAATCCGAGGGCCGAGGATTCAGATCTCGTGACTAGAGCAACCTCAGGGTTTGGTGCTGGAAAGAACATTTGTGTTTGATCATCCAGTGTCAGAAGGAACCGATACTTCCGAAAACCCGAGGGTTCTGGAAGTAAGGTCTAAGAGGAGGTCGGTGTCCCGCCTCAGTACCTCTATGCACAGCTGATCTTCCAGTTGCAGCAAGAGGCGGTGACGCGTTCAGGCACCGGCCGGGCACCAATGTTGGTCTCTGGGGCACAAATGTTGCTCCGGTGACGACGAACGCGCCGAATGCTTCGGCGCAGATCGGGGGAATTATGCGACGCGGACGAATTTTCTCTACACTTCTATTCGCATTCGGGGTCGCCACTCTATCAATAGCGCCCGTCGCTCGCGCGGCCGACAGCGACGCCACCGACGCCGCCGCGCTCAAAGAAATCAGAGCCGAGATGCGCCAGATGCGCGAGGAGCGCAAGCGCGACCGCGAAGAAATTCGCTCGCTCGAGGGTAAGGTTCGCCAACTCGAGTCCAAAGATTCAAGGGTCGAGACCACCACGCAGCAACTGCAGAGCACCGATCAGAAGCTCAAGGAGACAACGCTCGAGCTGCAGCAGACCAACCTGAAGGTGCAGACGTTGCAGACCAAGGTCGATGCGCCGATTGCGTCCTCGCAGTTTGGCGACGCCGTCCAGCAATACCTCGGCTCGCATTCGTTCACCGTAACCGGCGCGGCCGGCGGCGATTTCATTTACGACCAGCAAAGCGGTGCCCTCGACGACCTTCATCATGCGTCGCAGAACTCGTTCTTTTTCGACTGGGAGCCCATGATTCTTTACCGCCCGGCTGACTGGATCCTGTTCGAGGGCGTGCTCAGCACGGCATTTGGCAGTAGCGGTACGGGCGTCGACCTGTCGCTCGCCGATTTTCAGATTTTTCTCAACAAATATATGACGGTCGTGGCCGGGCTTTTCGATCAGCCGTTCGGTGACTGGTACGAGAACCAGAGCCCGATGTGGGTGAACCGGTTTGTCACCGCCCCGCTGCCCTTCGGTGTCGAACCAGTGGTCCCCCCTGCAGAGCTTGGAGTCCAACTCCGCGGCGGCATGCAATTCGGCGCGCTCGGTCAGGATCTCGACTACACGGCCTGGGTCGGAAACGGACCCAGCTTCACCTCGCCAGTCCTTGGCGCCATAGTCACAAGTCCTACGGCGGTCGCTAACAGCCAGACTAACGGCAAGTCGTTTGGCGGGCGCTTTCGAATCTACCCGCTGCCTGTCGATACGGAGTGGGGGCGGCTCGAGCTCGGCGCGTCCACCTACAACGGCAAGTGGATGAATGGAAATTGGTACAATTCGTGGGGCGTGGATTTCAACTACTTCATCGGCAACTTGCAGACCCGCGGTGAATGGGTGCAATCGTACCGCCAGATGCCCATGGGACAGGCCGCCGACAATCGCCAGGGATGGTACGTGCAAGGCGGTTACTTCCTGACCGATCTTAATGTTCCGTTCTTTCCCGACAAGCTGAACAGCTATGTCCATCGACTCGAGCCGCTCGTGCGCTATTCGGGAGTCAACCAGCGCGGCGTTTCAACCGACGACATCCAGGCCGCCACCGGCGCCGGCCTGGGCGGCACGCAGGTCGGGCTGGTACCGGATTTCGGCATCAACGGCTCGCCGGCGACCTATGCGCCGCATGCTCGCGAAGTCGCGCTGGGTCTCGACTATTGGATCGCACCGTCGATCGTCTGGCAGAACGAACTGGACATCGAGTTGCCGCGCGCCGGAGGAGTATTCGTCTCACCAAGCGGGGCGCAAACGCCCGCGGGTTCGATTCCCAACGATCGCGCGTTCCTGAGCCAGTTCACGATCGGATTCTGAGGCGGAGTCACGATCATGAAAAAAATATTCGTGGCAATCGCACTCGCGGCCCTCGCAATCGGATGGACCTGCCCTCGCGTCTCGGCGCAGGATCAGGACAATCTGTCGCCGGCCGAGCACAAACGCCTGTTCCGCGAAGGCGCCAAGCTGTGGCCTATTTACTGCAACACCTGTCACAACGCGCGTCCCGGCTCCGAGAAGGCGCCTTACGAATGGAATCTGATCATCATGCATATGCGGACGCTCGCAAACTTCCCGCAACAAGACACCGACGCGATTTTGGAATATCTGAAGAGCCGCTAAATCGGATGGACCACGTGAACATCAAACGGAGGACGACGTGAATCGAATCATCTCAAGCCTGGGCGCGTGCGCAATAATCGCATGCGCGTTCGCGCCCGTGCGCGCCGCAGACATGGCGGCCGCCAAGACCAATTACGATACGTTTTGCGCGAAGTGCCACGGCCCCAGCGGCAAGGGCGACGGTGCTGCCGCGGCTACGCTTTCGACCAGCCCGCGCAATTTCACCGATTGCGCCGCGATGGGCAAGATTTCCGACGATACCATGTTCAACGTGATCAAAAACGGCGGCGCCTCTGTCGGCCTTAGCAAGGACATGCAGGCCTGGAGCTCGGGCTTCGAGGACGGCGAGATCCACGACCTCGTCGCCTACGTCAGGACCTTCTGCAAGAAGTAGCGCGATGAGCGATGGAAACTCGATCGACGCGACGCCGCGCGACTTGTGGTGGTTTCGCAAGAACGTGCCATGCCTCGATGCGTGCCCGGTCAAGACCGACGCCGGCCGCTACGTCCAGTTGATCGCGGAAGGACGCCTCGCGGAAGCATATCGCGTCGCGCGCTCGCCCAATCCGATCGCCTCGATATGCGGGCGCGCTTGCGGCGCCCCGTGCGAGGACGCGTGCCGCCGCGGCAAGATCGATGCGCCCGTGACGATTCGCGCACTCAAGCGTTTCCTCACCGATCAATTCGGCCCCGAAGCGCTCTCCTCCAAAGGCGTGCGCGAGATGATCGCCGGTCCGTCAGGCGGCGGCAGCGTCACTCCCGGTCATATCGACCTTCCCGGCGCGCGACCTGACGCTGGTGGCTCAAAGCGCAAGGTTGCCGTCGTCGGCGCGGGGCCGGCCGGTCTCGCGTGCGCCAACGATCTCGCGCTGATGGGTTATAGCGTAACGGTTTTCGAAGCGATGGATCACGCGGGCGGGATGCTTCGTTACGGAATTCCCGCCTACCGGCTGCCGCGCGACGTGATCGATTGCCAGGTCCGCGAGATCGAGGAGCTCGGCGTCGAGTTTCGCTACTCGACGCCGCTTCGATCCGGATTCGGAGTTCGCCAGCTGAAGGATCAAGGCTACGAAGCTATTTTCCTCGCCGTTGGCGCGTCGCGCGGGCGCGCTGTGCCGATCGAGGGCAGCGATGCCGACGGCGTGATCAAAGCGATCGACTACCTGCTCAATATCAATCGCGGCTACCGTGTTCCGCTGGGCGGCAAGGTGGTCGTCATCGGCGGCGGCCTGGTAGCGATCGATGCGGCCCGCACCGCCGTTCGCGCGCTGGTGCCGGGACTCGTCATGTCCGAGGAGGAAGAGCACAGCGTCGAGGCCGGCACGATGCGCGTGGCGCTCGACGCGGCGCGCGAGGCGGCGCGGCGCGGTGCGCTCGAAGTCACGGTCGCGAGTCTCGAGTCAGAGCCCGAGATGCCGGCGATGAAATCGGCGCAGGGCCGCGAGGAACTCGACATCGCGCGCGAAGAGGGCGTCACCTTTCTGCCCGGCTGGGGCCCAAAGCGAATCGTCATCCGCGACGGCCACGCAGTCGGCATCGAGCTGGTGAAATGCGTCAGGGTGTTCGACGAAGCTGGCCGCTTCCGGCCGCAATTCGACGAGAGCGCTCGGCGCGTCGTTGACGCCGACGCGGTGATCCTCGCGATCGGGCAGGCGCCGGACCTGTCATTCGTCACGCCCGAAGATGGTGTCACGATCACGCCCGCGGGAACGCTCAAGATCGATCCGGTCACGCTTGAGACCGGCATCGCGGGTGTCTTCGCCGGCGGCGACGCGGCCTTTCCGCCGTCGCTGCTGATCACGTGCGCCCAGCATGGCAAGGTCGCCGCTCGCGGTATCGACGCTTACCTGCGCGGCAAGCCGCTCGGCCAGCCGCGGATGCACGTCACGATCGAAGAACTACCGACCGACACCTACAAGATGGCCGACCGCTACGAGCAGAAGCGTCGCGATATCCCGCTGGTTCCACTCTCCCGCCGCACCGGAATCACCGAAGTCGAGTCCACCTTCACCCCGGGCGACGCGCGCGAGCAGGCTGAGCGATGCCTCTACTGCCATATCCATCCGATCTACGACGGCGCGAAGTGCATCCTGTGCAATCGATGCGTGGACATCTGCCCGGAGCACTGCTTGCATTTCACTCTCGCGTCGGAAATCGCCGATCAGGAGCGCGTGGCCGGCGTGATGGCGGAAGCGCAGACCCGCAGCGCGTTCTTGTACGACGAGGCCAAATGCATCCGCTGCGGCCTGTGCGCGACCCGCTGTCCGACGTCCGCGATTACGATGGAGCGCTTTCAGTTCGAGGAGACGGCCGGTTGATGGACGGCGATCGGCGAAAGATTCTGCGCTTCATCGGCAAGGGCTCGGTGCTGGCCGCCTTCCTCGCGCAGATCGGCGCCGCCGGCAGGGCATTTTTCCCCAACGTCCTCTACGAGCCGCCGAGCCGCTTCAAGCTCAAGCGCCCCGACGATTACCCCGACGGCTACACGCTGGACGAGACGCATCGGCTGTACGTGATTCGTCAGAAGGATGCGTTCCATGTCATTTCCGCCATCTGCACGCATCTGGGATGCAACGTGCAGTGGCGCGACACCGAGTTCGATTGCCCGTGCCACGGCAGCCGCTTTCGTCCCGACGGCACTGTCATCTCGGGACCCGCGCCGCGACCGCTCGATTGGTTCGCCACCACGGTTTCGCCCGACGGCTACCTGCAAGTGGATAGCGGAAGCGACGTTGCGCGCAACTTCAGGCTGGTGCTCGGCGGAAAAGGCAAGGCCTGATCGGTGGGCGACAAGATCAAGGCGCTGTGGCGCAAGACTTCGTGGGCATGGTCGCCCGAGAGCGATCGCGAATCGTCCGAAGCGATCGTCAAGAACTTCTGGCTCCACTGGTTTCCCGCCAAAGTCGCGCGCGCCAGCATGGACTGGAACTACTCGTTCTGGCTGGGCACCGCGTCAGCGTCGTTGCTGCTCATCCTGACCGTCACCGGCGTGATGCTGATGTTCTTCTACGTGCCCTCCACCGAGCGCGCATACGGCAGCATCAAGGATTTGGAGTACGCCGTCAGCTTCGGCCGCCTGCTCAGGAATCAGCATCGATGGGCTGCGGAAGGGATGGTCGCCGTCGTGTACATCCACATGGCGCGAGTGTTCTTCACCGGCGCATATCGCGGCGCGCGGGCCATCAACTGGGTAGTCGGAGTCGTTCTCTTTCTCGCGACGTTGTTCCTATCCTTCACCGGTTACTTGCTGCCGTGGGACCAACTCGCGTTCTGGGCAATCACGGTTGGCACCAGTATCGCGAAGCAAGCGCCGTTGGTCGGGCCGACGATTCAATTCCTGCTGCTCGGCGGCCACGAGATCGGACAGCAAACCTTGCTGCGCTTTTACGTGCTCCACGTTTTCTTCCTGCCGGTGTTCGTCTGGCTGCTGTTCGCCTATCACATGTGGCGCGTGCGCAAGGACGGCGGGCTGGCCGCAATCGAACAAATCCGGGTCACGCGCACGATGGCTCCCAAAGCCATTCCGCCGAGGACTAAGAGCTATTCGCTGTTTGGACTCACCCCCGGCACCTCTGTGGCGGTAATGAGCTCGACAGAATTGGAAGAAAAAGACCAGGTTTTTTCGTCGCCGAACATGTCGCGGCGAATCGCGCTGGTCTTCCTGGTCGTGTTCAACATCACGCTGCTGGCCGCGTTGCTGTTCAACGCTCCGCTGGAGGGTCTCGCGAATCCGTCGGTGACGCCGAATCCGGCGAAAGCGCCGTGGTATTTCGTCTGGCTGCAGGAGCTGGTCGCGTCAACGACGGTCCGGTTCGGTGGGTTTACAGTCAGCGGCGCGTTGCTGGGAGGAATCCTGCTACCGGGATTTCTGCTCGGGGTGCTGACGCTGTGGCCGTGGCTCGATCGTTCGCCGCAGCGCGGCGAAGGCCGATGGCTCGCGCCCGAGCGCAAGCGGCAGAACGCAACCTTTGTCGTCGCAACGCTCGCGATCGTCATCCTGATCTTGGTCGGGGTTTACCTACGCGGTCCCTACTGGCGGATCTACTGGCCCGGCCAGCCACGCCCCGAGACGCCGCGGCTCTACTGACATGGCGGAGACGAACGAATCGTACGAGGCGAAGGATTTCGGCTGGTTGGTCGCGATGTCGATCTTGTTCCTGGTGCTGGTCGTGATCTGCTTCTGGCTTGAGTTCAGCACCGAATGGGGATCGTATCAACGGGAGTTTCCGCGGCTGCTTGGGCATTACGGGAAAATCGAGGAAGCTCGCGACTTCCGCCCTGGGATTCAGCAGATCTGGATTCCCAAGATAGGCGTGACCGACCGGTGCATCACCTGTCACCTGGGGTATGAATGGGCGTCAGTTCTGCCCGCCTCGATCGCGGAGCCGCTGAAGCCGCATCCGATGAACGAGTGGATCGCAAAGCATGAGTTCGCGAGGTTCGGATGCACGCCATGCCACGGCGGCGATGGCGCGGCGACGACGGTCGCGGGGGCTCATCAAGGCGGCACGGGATGGGAAGATCCAATGCTCTCTCGCACGCTCGCGGTGCAAACCGGACTCAAGATGAGCGAGATGATCCAGATGCGCTGCAACGATTGCCATCGTCATGATGCCGCCACACCGGGGATGGAAGAGATCAATCTCGCCAAACAGCTCTTCAAAAAGAAAAAGTGCCTGGTATGTCATGTTGTCGAAGGGCGCGGCGGCACCACCGGGCCTGAGTTGACCTACGAGGGCGACCGCAATCCCGAACTGTTGAACTTCGCACACGTGAAGGGCCCGCATACGTTTTTCAATTGGAACGTGGAGCATCTCGCGCAGGCCAGCATGGTTACACCGGGTACGCAGATGCCCGACTTCAACTTAAAGCCCGAAGAATCGAGAGCGCTGACGCTCATGCTGCTCAGCTGGCGGCGGCTTCCGTATCCACCGGAATACATTCCGGATCCGGAGGTGGCCGCAACAGCAATGCAACCGTCGCCTACGTCAACTCCAACTCCGAGTTCAAGTGCGACACCTGTCGCTCATTGAGCATGCTATAAGAATAGCTGGGTGAATCGATGAAGCTAAAAGCGTTGGGAGTAATCTTTGCGGTGGGTGCCGCGCTGTCGCTCGCGCAGCCTGCGCTATCCGCGGGCGACGACGTGGCCGACGGGCACAAGTATTTCGTCCGCTACTGCGCGTCTTGCCACGGTACCGACGGCCTCGGAGACGGTCCGGTGGCGAAGAGCCTGGCCACGCCGCCAGCGAATCTGCGCATGCTCGGCGACAAGTATGGCATGCCGCTGCCGGCGCATCGCATCGCCGACCTGATAGACGGTCGTGACACGTCCAGAGCGCATGGCAGTCACGAGATGCCCGTGTGGGGGGAGAAGCTTTACGAGCTTGGCCAGGGCGAACGTGGTGAATATGGGATCGGTGAGGTGATCGGCAAAATAATCGCTTACCTCAACACGATTCAGGATCGGAGAACTGCGATGCGATAGATTTGGGTGTGGCGGCTTTCGGCCAAAGAGGCCACGGTAACCGCAATTGCCGGTGACGCGAGAATGCGGAACACGGGATAGCGCTCCGCCACCTTCCCGAACTCCGCCAGCCGCGCGTCACGCGACGGCTGCTTACTCTTGCGACGCGTAGAAGTAGTAGTCGGCTGCATAGGAGATTCGCGCCTGCTCACCTATGTGCGATGGTTCGCAGCCTTTAGCGGGGGCTTTACCACCTTTTGTCTGCAAGCGCTGGATGCTAGAAACGTTTTTCATCACACCGTCGCCGATGTGACTGGTTGCGGTTAACAGTAGCCACGGAATCGATTCCGGGTCCGGGGTAGCACATTTCGGGCGTCGTCTTCGCGCTGGGCTTGGGCATCTCGGGGATGACTCGACTTTCACGGTTTCTCGCATCGGTCAACCTTCCGTAACGGCCTTTGATAGGTAATAGGGGATTGCCAGCCGGAGCTTACCGCGAAGACTCTCACCGAACGTTCGAACTACCTGTCCTCTGGCACGAGCAAAAATGTGTGATCGGCAGAATCCGCGCAGAAATGTTTCGATTCAAAACCCATTCCATATAGACAGCCTAAGCGCTACTTAGGTAGCTGGTCGCCGAAGGAGTTGACTCTGGGGTAGATGGGCAACTCGGCACCAGGAGGCACATATGAAGCGATACCTGGCGGAACTAATCGGAACGTTCGTACTGGTCTTCGGCGGTTGCGGCGCGGCTGTGCTGGCGGGCGGCAAAATCGGCTTCGCCGGAGTCGCGTTCGCTTTCGGGTTTTCGCTGCTGGCGATGGTATATGCGATTGGACCGGTATCCGGGTGCCATATCAATCCGGCGGTGACATTGGGACTCCTGCTCAGCGGAAAGTTCGAGGCAAAATACGCGCCCGGCTATATCGTCGCACAGATCGTGGGCGGGATTATTGCGGCCGGCGTTCTACTGATGGTGGCGGGCGGTACGAGTGCCGGGTACGATCCATCGGCGGCGGGGTTCGCAGCCAATGGTTATGGCGCGCATTCTCCTGGAGGGTACAACCTGATGGCTGCGTTCGTCGCCGAAGTGGTGCTGACCTTCTTCCTGGTGTTCACGGTGCTTGGGTCGACTGATATTAAGGCGCCGGTTGGTTTCGCCGGCATCCCGATCGGGATCGTGCTCGTTCTGATCCATTTGGTCGGAATTCCGGTAACCAATACTTCGGTCAATCCAGCGCGAAGCATCGGACCGGCGTTGTTTGTAGGCGGATGGGCGCTTGGGCAACTATGGTTGTTCATCGTCGCGCCTTTGATCGGCGCAGCGATAGCTTCGGCCCTGTATGGAATGATTCGCTCCGAGCCGATGATTCAAGCGCGCGTTGCCGAGGCGGCGTTACCCAGCGAACAGATAGAGCGTGCGCGATGAGCGCCAACAGGGGCACTCCACGCCAATAAACCGGATCATGGAGCGAGATTATCTCTCAACCGGCGCTCGACGTAAGCGTTCTGCGACGGGGAGCTGGCGCCATTATGACTTCCGTGATGACCATCGCTTTAACCCGGCTGCGGAAATCCGAGCGATTCGATGCGTCACGGTCGCGAAGCAGATACCGGGGCGCCGTGTCCCACGGGAAGGTTCGGTCACCTGGCGCGAGAGCCAGGCTGCCGTCGGGCGTTCGGTGACATCGGTGCGTACGATTTTCCTGCGATCGTGGGCCAAAATGATCATGACGTAGAGCAGCAGTCCGCAGCGGGTTGGCGCCGCTCATCTGACGAACCAGGTTACGAGTCTCGCGAGCCATCGACGGCCGCCCGGATCTCGAGCGCAAACGCCAGCGCCTATTCATTGACGCCATCAAGATGATATAGAACGCTCGACTGCATGCTTGCCTGACGAGGAATCGGCCTCCCCGGAGGGGACCACGGTCATGGAGCCTCTTGAATACGACAAGATGAAGTCAGCCTTGGCCGCTACGATGCTGTCAGTCGTCGTGGCGATCGGACTTTCGGCGCGATGCTTCGCGCAAGCGCCTGCTTCGGGGCAGGGGGCTTGCGGACCTGGTGTTTTCTCGCAGGGCCTTTCGCCGCAGTATCAACTTCCGGCGGAGTCCACGCCCGGAGGCGGTTCATCTTGTCCTCAACCCAATCCAGGCGACACCTGGCTGGGAATGCAGGGCTCGAACTGCCTCTACGAAAAGCCCGTGCCATGCGCTGGCGCCAACTCGGCCGCCGGTAATTCCACAGCGGGAAAGCAGTCCGCCGGTGAACCGCAAAACCAGAACCCCGGCGCTACCTCTCAGGCCCAATCGCCAGGAACTGGGCAGTCCGCACAGCAACCCGGCGGCTATACAACTAACGGCGGAGGCCCCAGCGGCGGAAACACCGGCTCGTCGGGACCGGGGTCGGCGGCACAAGGGCATAAGGTCTATCCGTTCATCGTCAACCCTGCTGACATAAAACCCAATTCAGCGCCGGTGCCCAATGGAGCATCGGGACCGATGTCAGCGGCACAAGGGCATAAGGTCTATCCGTTTATCGTCAACCCCGCTGACATGAAACCCAGTTCACCATCTGCGCCCAATGGTGAAAAAACACCGTCCAATCAATCTCTCGTCCCTCCGGTTAGAGGGCAGCCGGAGTCTTTTCCGGATTTGGACAAGAATGACAGATGAAACTTGCGCACTCTTGCGACGTGGCTACGTTCCGGTCCGTTAGTCAGAACCTGTCGCCGGAACGATTCCTTGAAATCGCTCTATAGCGAACGTATTCATTGACGCCATCAGGATGTTATAGAACGTTCGACTGCAAGCTTGCCTGACGGGAGAATCGAAATGGATTCTGGGCGTTGCACTTGCAAACACTTTAGATCGCGACTGCTGGAGCTTTCTCTCGCTCTACTGGTAGTCATCTCAGCCGCGGCAGCATCGTTCGCGCAGGATCAGTACAACTCCAACGGCAATCCGGCTGCATCGTCTTCCTCTCCCTGTGGTCCCGGTGTCTTCGAACAGAACCTTTCACCAACCTACGAACAGCCCGAGTACTACCAGAACTATGCTTGGCATTGCCCCGCTCCCCAACCCGGCGACATGTGGTTAGGTCTCGTCGGCCAAAATTGCACGTACGAGAAGCCGGTGCCGTGCCAGCCGCAAACTCACCTCATACCAATTCCGCGTCCCGGCGCGGGCGGCGGGATGACGGCAGGCGGGCGCAACTCGGCCCCGCCAGGGGTCTGTTTCGTTGGCCTTCCGATCACCGCCAGCACCGGCAATATGTTCGAAGAGGTGACTGACTACCAAACCGCCGGATCGAACCGACTGAGTCTCACGCGCTACTACAACAGCAACCCCGCTGCGAACATCCGAACCTCGTTCGGTTGGTGGCGCTCGAACTATGACAGTTTTCTCTTTCTGGGCGGTCTTCCCAATGCGGTCGAAGCTATTCTTCCGGACGATAACTCATTTCATTTTATCCGCAATGGTGACGGTCGTTGGAAGCCGCCTAGGGACATCGATGCCCACCTCATGCACTCCGGCTCGACTTGGACTATGACCGACAAGGACGACACTGTTTGGACCTATGCGGATGGGTCTAGTTATGCGCGACTGACATCGATCAAAGATCGCGGCGGCTACACCCGACTCCTGCATTACAATGGGAACGGACGAGTTATCTCGGTAAACGACTCCTATGGCCGGACGCTAAGCTTCACCTATAACCGAAACGGGCAGATAGCCAGCGCTACCACTCCCGATGGGCTAATCCTCAGCTACAGCTACGATGCTCATACGGGTGTCGTAACGCGGGTCGCTTATTCGACGAATCCGCCGACCAGCCAATTCTATCTTTACGAGGTTCCGGGCTATCCGAAAGCATTAACTGGAATCGTTGATGAAAGCGGCAATCGATCTGCCACCTGGGCTTATCGCTCCGATGGCCGGGCGGCTTCCAGCGCGGCCGGCGCCGGCGCCGACCTTACAACGCTTGACTACAACGGTGCCGATCTCATCAACAGCGTCACAGTGAGTAACGCCCTCGGTTCACGAGATATCTACCGATTTAAGCCATTCAAGGCAGGCCCACTCGACCCGCCAATTCAGGTGTGCACGGAAATCGAGCAGCCCGGCTCGCCTACAACCGCAGGCACGAAGCGGCAGATCAGCTACGACAGCAATGGCTATGTTTCGAGCGACACCAATTGGAACGGCAAGAAGACGACCTACGAGAACGATGCGCGCGGCCTTCCACTGACTGTCACAGAGGCGGTGGGGACACCTCAACAGCGAGTCACCAAGATCAAGTGGGATCCGAGCTTCCGTTTGCAGCGACAGGTCGTTGCGCCGGGCTTGACCACTGATCTCACTTACGATTCGAGCGGAAATCTCGTGACTCTTGCCGCGACCGACACGACTAATAACGCGAGTCCTTACTCGACACGCGGCGAGACTCGGACGTGGCATATTACCTGGGCGAACTCGCTTCCTGAATCGATCACTGATCCGCGAGGGGGGAAGACCATGTACCGCTACGATGCGACCGGCGCGCTGGTCGCCCTGACTAATGCCTTGGGCCAGGTCACACGCATCACTAAAAGCTCACCGGGTGGCTTACCAGAGACCATCATAGATCCGAACGGAGGTACGATAGAACTTAAGTATGACGCCCAAAACCGGCTGACATCTAGTACGACGCAGACTAGGTTGGTTCCTTTAGAGACACGCTACAAGTATGATCCAGCCGGCAATCTGGTCGCAGTGACGCTACCCGATGGCTCATCGCTTAATGAGACCTACGACGCGGCGCACCGACTGGTGGGGATAGCTGACCTCTTCAACAACCAGGTCAATGTTGCGCTCGACGGGCTCGGCAACAGCATCAAAACAACGGTGTCGAGGGACAAGACAACGTCGTTTACCCATTCGGCGCGTTTCGATGCGCTCGGACGACTTCTCGAGGATATCGGCGCGAGCGCGCAGACCACCCAGTACTCCTATGATTCCAATGGCAACCCGACGAGAATCACGGATCCTATGGGTGGGGCCACGACGCAGGTCTTCGATGCGCTCGACAGGCTCTCCAGAATTACCGACGCATTAGGTGGGATCACCACTATTGCTTATGACCCGCAGGACAATCCGATTAAAGTGACCGATCCCAATGGTAACTCAACTCTCTATACCTACGACGGCTTCGACGAGGTAATTGGCGTACAAAGTCCGGATAGTGGGGACACCGTCTTCTTTTACGATGCGAACGGAAATCTCGTAAAGCGAGTGCGGATCGGAGTTAGCCGCAGCACCGAGATAGTTACCACCTGGACCTATGACGCGCTCAATCGAGTAACCCAGCGCATACACCGCGACGATCCAGCCGAAAAGGTCTCCTATGTGTACGATGAACCGACGGCCAGCTTCGGCATCGGTCGAGTGACCAAGTTAACCGACGCTGGCGGCACGGTGCGGTTCAATTACGATGAGCGTGGCGATGTTTTATCGGAGATCCGGACCTCATCTGCGCTTAGCACTCGGTATACCTACGATGCAGCGAGCCGGGTTCATTCAATTACCTATCCGTCGGGTGCGCGGGTCGAATACGGCCGCGATAAGATGGGACGCATCACCGGCATCGCAGTGACGCCGCCCAACGTTAGAGTCGCGCTGACAGTTGTCTCCGGCATCACCTATGAACCCTTCGGCCCGCCGAGCGGGTTCAACTTCGGCAACCGGATCGGCGAGAACCGTGCTTTCGATCTCGACTATCGGTTGACGGACATCACAGATACGAGCACGGCGGCCCGCCGCTTTTTGAACTATGACTACGATCGCAACGGCAACGTGCTCTCGATCCGCGACAGTGTCCCGGACGGGAGCGAGAGCTTTGCCTATGATGGATTGAACCGCCTCACCAGCGCGAGCGGCTTTTACGGCGTCCTCAACTATCGATACGACCCGGTAGGAAATCTGATTGGCGAATCCAACTCAGGAGTTGCCTTGAATTTGGCTTATGCTCCTGGCACCAATCGGCTTAACCTCGTCAGCGCAGGCGGCAAGACCATCCGGCAGTTTACCTATACACCGACCGGCAATGTCGCGACCGATCGCGACGGCGACAAACACCTGACCTTGGCCTACAACCAGGACGATCGGCTCGCCTCGGTGGCCGTCGAAAACGGCGGTCCTTCGGCCACTTACCAATATTTCTATGATGCGTTTGGCCAGCGCGTCCACAAACAGAAGCAGGGCCGTGGCCCATCGACTATGTATCACTATGACGATGCGGGCCGTCTTCTCGAGGAGACCGATAGCACCTCGGGCGGTGCGAAGCTGCTCGCCGATTACATCTATCTCGGCAACTTGCCGATCGCGATGCTGACTCCGGGCGGGCTTCTATTCCTGCATAGTGATCGGCTCGGCACCGTACAGAGTGCAACGACAACTTCTCAGGGAGTCGCCTGGCGCGTGCTTTATAAACCCTACGGAGAGACTAAGCCTCTTGAAGATACTGCCACGCAGAACCTGCGTTTCCCGGGACAATATGCCGATGCTGAGACTGGCTACTATCAAAACGGCTTGCGCGACTATGATCCCATTCTAGGCCGCTATCTCGAAAGCGATCCGATAGGTCTCCTTGGTGGACTCAACACCTACGCATATGCGATGGACAACCCGTTGAAGCTGATCGACCCGATGGGCACAGAGTCGGTTGATGAAGCCTACCAGAGACAGCTAAGAGAGTGGGAGCAATGGGTGAATGAGTCGGTGGATGACGCTTATCAGAGGCAACGGAGAGAGTGGAAGCAATGGCAGAAGGAAATGCAGAAGAGGATCCAGGAAAAGCGAGAAGCTCAGAGATTGTGGGACCTCTTTTACAAGACGAAGCGTACCGCCTGGATCCTTCGGTCACTTGAAAGGATGGAGAAACAGTTAGATTCTTGCCCAGACCAATGAGAAGAAGCGTTTTCGCGAACTTCGCACGAAGCAGAACCAAAGTGAGGACCGAGTCATCGTCGAGACGATGGAACCCGTCGCTCGCGACCAGCCTTAGCAACTGATCAATCGTCATCGAGGTATTAGGTGGGCTCTGCGCCGCGACTTTTCTCGCCGCTTTGGCGATGTCCGGATAGCTCTGTTCCAGCGTGGTCTGAAACACCGAAGGAGCGGCGTGATTCACCGCGATCCTGGTGATGACGAACCCGGCGACGAGGCTCGCCGCGACTACCATCGCCAGCTTCAGCCGCCAGCGCCTGCGGCCGCGACCCTTCGGCGCTGCCGTTGCTTCAATCATTCTGCTCCCACCCTCAAAGTGTTGCGGTCGGGAAAAATCAGTTCTTTCGTCACGGCAGATGTTCGTTGAGATTCAGCTGCCCGGTGTTATGCAGATAAGCTTCGTTCTGTCCTCTGATAATGCTCGCCATCGGATCCCGTGAATTTGCGTATAGCGGACGTTGGGGGCTGATGAGTTGCGTCATGTTCCGATGTGCCTGCTCAGCCTTGGCCGTCTGACCGAGCCGCGAATAGTCCTGCCATAGGTAGTACCAGGTATTGGGATCGTTCGAATCAACTTGCAAAGTCGCTTCGAAGACCTGCGCCGAGCGTGGGTAGTCGCCCATGTTGTGGTAGATCCCGCCGAGATCATCCATCCAGTTGAGCCTCGTAGCATCTGGCGGCCCCTTGCGGATGGCTTGCTCCAGCATTTGCGCACCTTCGGCTAGCTGATGGTTGAGCGCATAGGCCTGCCCGGCCAAACCCAAATTGATGTAGTCACCGGGGTCAAGGTCCACGGCGTGCTGCAACGCGTGCACCGCTTCCGGCGCGTTGCCGCTATGCATGTAGGATACGCCGAGGTCGGCCCAGGCGCGCGGCATCGATGGAAAGTCCCGGACCGTAATCTGAAGCGGCGCGATCGCCTGCTGATACGCGCCGTCTCGCATGAGACAGCGGGCATAGCCGAACTGCGCCGCACCGAGTTGAGGGTTCAGCGCGACGGCCTGCCCGTAATACGACAGCGCGATCTTTTCGTCGCCCAGGTTCTCCGCGGCGAGAGCCGAATAGAAGAATGCCTGTGCCGAGTTCAAATCGGACGCTCTCCATTGCGCCGCAACCCGCTGTAGCTCCCGCCATCTTTGTGCCTGCGCGAGTGATCCGGCTTGCGCAGCGAAACCACCGGCGACCTCACCGCCGCCACTCGGCGCGGGCAACATCGGTGCGACATTTATCGGATTGCCGGGGCCCCGGCCGTTGTTACCGGGTGCGGGCGCGGGCTGCGGTTGCATGCGACCGCCCTGCGCGAGCGCTTGACGCACCGCCGACGGATCACCAATGCATACCCAAATTTCGTTCGATGATACTCCGCAGGCCTCACAAGCCTGCAGAGGACTTTGACCCAGCCGGGTCAGCGGCTCCGCATCGTCGCGCGACAAGGCGATGATCGCCAGCGGTCGATGCGCCCGGTCTGAGAGCATCGCGCGCTCGCGTTGACGATCGCTTAACTGGGCAGGGTCGCGGAGGCAGCTTGCATCGGAGCCGGCGAGATTGAGTACATCTCCAGATGGCTGAGCGTTTGCCGAAGCCGCGAGCAGAAGCGCGATGCCTGTCAGCAGCACCAGCAGAATTCCTCGACCGAGGCGGCTGTTCACGATCCGATGCCCTCCCGGAAAGCATCTAGGAAACAAGTCGTTACCGAACGGCATCACGATCAATCATTCTGCGTCCACCCCAAAGTGGGGCGGTCGGGAAAATTGATTTTGGAATACGGGATCAAGCCCTTTGCCGGCGGATTCCAAGCGCTCGCCTTGGCGAAGTCGCTGGTCTCCAACAGGGTAACCTGATTGAAGGCCATGGTTTGGCTGTTCCAGGCGCCGAGGGCCGCGATGTTCTTGTTCGCGGCATCGACGCCTTGCGCGGCCGCCTTCTGCCACCAATCCCGGGCCTGCGCCTGCAGCCTAATCAGGTCTGAGTCAGCGTGGATTTTCCATAGCACCACGCCAAGATTGAGCTGCGCCTGGGCCATTCCCTGATTTGCGGCCGCATAATAGGGGGGCACGGAATTGGACATAGATCCTGGATCGCCAATCCATCCCTTGTCGAACAGCAACCCATAGTTGAACTGCGCGGCCGGGCTTCCCTGGTAGCCTGCAGCGCAAGACCATGCTCCAGCCTGCGAATAGTCTTTCGCGGCTCCGAGCGCACCGACCGCCAATACGTAGCCAAGATCGGTGGCCGCATTTGGATCGCCGCGTTCCGCCGCATCCCGGAGCGACGCCAGCGCACCCACATCGCCCTTAAGAGCCCGGTCCGCCAGATCGTTCGCGTGACTCGAGTCCATCGGCGGTGCCCCCGACTCAGGGCTGGCATAGAAATAAACGTCAGAACCGGTTACCGAAGGCGGCTGGTCGCCACTCGCTGGCGTTACTTCCCAGCGCATCACAGGCATTGTGGCGCATAGCTTGACCTCGGTGAGCGTGCCGCCGCTCACCAAGCCCTTCATCCCGCGCGCGCGCATTGCAGCGACCGCATCGGGAAAATCGGCGAAGTCCGGTGGGATTGGCAGAGTGCCCCAGCTTACGGCGCCGACCGATTGTGCCGTTTGAGGCCCTGGGCCGGTCGTAACGACGTAACCGGTCATGTCGCTGGGAGCATAGAACTCAAAGGTTGTGTTGAATTGACTGCCATCGCTCTTGATCTCGACGTTCACGAGGACGGCATCGGCGTGCCAACTACGCGCTTGCTTCATCGCGGCCGCCGCCAGCTTCGGTAGGCCCGACGGCGGTTCCGCATAGACAAACCCACCTCCTCCATTGCTCGGTGGCGTCGGCGTCTCGTCGGAGCGTCGGCATCCGCTAACTGTCGCGAGCGTGAGCGCAGCCGAAAGAGCAATTGACAGACGTGCCGCTGTAGCCCGATCTCTCATCGTACCGCGACGGCAACTCTACCTAAGCCAAATTTTGTCTGTCAATTCGGGTCTACATATGTGAATACACGTGTTGGGCGTGTACAATCTTGATTTCTCGCCCTGGTCCTTCAGATTGGCGACCCCAACGGGTGAATTGTAGACGCCGTGTGCGGTTCTTTTCCCTGCGCGTGGTTTCAGACGCGGGGTCTGACAAGCGCCCTCCACCCCTGACGGAAGCCCTCCGATCCGTACCAGTATGCGCATGCACTCTGGTACGAGGAGTTTGGCGACGGCGGACTCTCGCCGGTCACGGGTGCGAAGATTTTTTTCCGCGCGTGATCGGGCGTCGCTTCATGAACCGCCAGCCCGACGAAGTCGCGATCAAGAAGACACTCGACGAAGAGGTGCCGCCGCTGTTCGACTACCTCGAACAGGAGGTTGGTGACAAACAGTTCCTGGCGGCCAATCGTCCGCCACTGCTGTTTCAGCTCGCTGATCGAACAAGATCGGAGTCCAGCTAGTCGCACTGCCATCGTCTTCGGCGATTTAGAAAATCTCTCGACTTGCATGTGTGCCCTCCCTCCTTGGGGGCAGACACACACACATTGCTCTGATTCGCCACCGAAGTCAGTCGACGTGTTCATGCCCCATTCGCCTTCCCATCGCCTTCCATCGTTGAGCGGGTCTCACACTAAATGAACGCTCATCGCTCGCTTCGTGTGCGCAACAGAGCAACCATCCGCGGCCAGGCGACACGGCTGAAGGAGAGCAAGGGAATGGAACGCACGAAATTGACAAACGGCGAGAAGGCTGAGCAGGTAAACACCAAGTCTGCACGTCGAGCGCTACTGAAGAACGCGGAGCGTAGGCCGAAAGCAGAGAAACTCGTGTGCCGCTACTGCGGCTCTGACGACCTGGCTCCGAGCTTTATCAAGCGACGCGGCCGCCGGTGTCGGAAGTGTTTCAGCAAACGCTATGGATCGGCGGCATCACCTGCGAAGAAGCCGAGAAGCAAGAAGTAGTACCAGGGGGCGCGACGAGAGATCACTGCAATAGGCGTGTAAACGGGATCAGAGCGGCGCGGCGCATGCGGGTCATTTCGTCCACTTGGTATCCGGTCCGCGAAGGGCAGCGGTCCGGCACGCTTAATGACAATTGTTGCAAATCGTGAAGTGGTCCGATTTTCAAAGCGATAGCCTGGAAAGATTGTCGAATAGCTGCAATAAATTCTTACGCATCGCGCATTCGTTGGTCGCGGGACCTGAGAGGATATCGAAGGAACTGGCTTCGCATTCGGTGTAGAAGCTTCCGCTCCAAATCTCTTTGTTGGAGGCGGTCTCGATGAGCTTGTACTTCGCTCCCACCATCAAGATGTAGCTTCCCCAAGGGAGGGTCGCTTGCTGAGAGAAGAGTGACGCCTCGAGTTGGTAGTCGGCGGCTCGGTCGGAGTTGACGCTCTTGAAAAGGCCGGATTGTGTGGCAGTATCTTGCAAGGCTTGTTGAAAAGCGGAACTTGGGATGCGCCATTTTGTAGGAGTCTCGCCGGTTCCACGGATCTGCGCCGTGGAGCTCCAGGGAGCGCTCTCATTGCCGACCGTTCCCACCACGCGCAGCGTCCTGGTCGTGGCTCTGTGCGCCAAGCCTTGCGGTAGCTTCGGCACGATGTTCTCCGCTCGCGGAGGCGAGGGCGCAAGGCATCCGGCAAGTACGAGTGCTCCGGCGAACAAGGAGATCGCTGCCCGAAGAGGCCGGACGAGCGCCCTTACGGCGGTGATCAAATTCAAGTTACGGGCCTTTGATCTTGCGGTCAATCTCGGCCGCAATCTGGTTCGCTACTCTTCCAAGCAGACAGTCATATCCTGCGCACCAGCCCGCAGGATCGGGGAAGAGAACGCCGCCAAGGGCGCTCTGACCCTCCACGGTGGTCAGTATCGCGCCGACGGTTTTATTGGAGCGTTTGTCTAACAGGGTTGTCTGCAGGCTGACCTCCGGGTTGAGTACTCCTCCGCCCGGAGAATTCTTGAGAAACGTACAGATCACAACCAGCGTGTCAGTTGCTGCCGGCTTCGCGTCAATTATATCGTAACCCTTGCTACGTAGAGCGACCTTGAGATCCGCGGCAAACGTATCGATGAAATTGGAGTCAACGGTCTGGCCGGTGTCGTTGATAACCGGGCCCTCCAGCTCACGGTAGCCGGTGAGCGAGACGCCCGGCTCGGTGACGAGTTGGGGTTGCTCAGCAGCGCAGCCCCACAGGACAGCGAACGCCACTAAAGTGCTGACGAACCTCGTGTTCATCGCTTGCGCCTCCCGCGCCAGAATGGCGCGTGCAACCGCCGGCTGAATTTACCAAAAGATTTCCCACCTCAAGGCGCCTAAGCTCGATCGGTTTTCTCCCAGTCGTCGCCCCAGTATCTTCGCCACTGACGAACATGAGGCCACAAATGGGAACGTGAACGAAATCAGACGGCGCGGCGCCTCGCGGTGATTCCCTCCACTAGCATTCCGTCCTGGAACAATTGTCCTCCATGAACTGCCTCGAGTAGGTCGGGCGAGTTGAGACGGCGGAATTTCTGTTCAGCGATCATCAGGATCCTCCAGATCAAAGCCTCAGCATTGGCGACTTTCTTGTAGCGCCTGGCGGCGTCGGTTCTAAGCCGCACTGCCGCGAACGGCGATTCCACCGGATTGGTGGTGCGCAGGTGGATCCAATGATCTGTCGGAAAGCTATAGAAGGTCACCATCCGCTCCCAGTCGCGGTTGAGGGTTTCGACCGCGTTGGGGCAGAGCTTATGATAGCCGGGCGCCGAACTGATCGCGCAGCACTCGCGCCCACCTTCGATTCCCGTTGTCCGCTTTCAATGGCCAGCAACACTTTGCGTCCGTTCCGCAAAGCTCCCACGATCACCGGCAGCGCGGCCTTGGTATCCTCAAGCCCCGCCTTCACATACAGACCATCGGCCCAAGCGTACACTACGTCGGAATTATCCAGCTTCCGACTTCGCCAAGCCTCGTACTCCAGCTGCCACTTCGCCCGCAGCCGCTCTATCGAGGAAGCCGACAGTGGCGCACCGTCTCCGAGCAATCCGCGCAAGGCGAGTTCGAAATCACCTTGGGCGAGCCCGTGTAGGTAAGTTGAGGCAAAAGCTCGCCGACCGTATGGTCCCTCGCACGAACAGCGGCAGTAGCCTGCTCTCGAAGCGCTGCTCCCTGCCCCGCACCCGAGCCGCTTCACTTCGATCGTACCGGACATCATCGACAAGCGCCGCGTCTTGCCGTGGCCGTTGCGGTATCCCGCCGGTGCATTCACTGCCGCCCGCCGCGCTGACTTGCCTCGACCGAGCAACTCGGTGACCTCTTCCTCCAGCACCTCCTGCAGCCGGCTTTGAATTTTACTCCGCGCAAATTCCTCCAGTGTTGCCCACTGTGGGCGCATCGCGCGCTCCGTACTCGAACTGCTGCGTTCCGCTCCGTTCATTCTCTGCATCGGTATCGTCCTCCTTCCCGCCGGCTCTCCGGTTAGGTCTCAGCAATCCGGAAGGCTACCCACCACCCTTTCTCTATTTCCGCACCTCTCGATTGTACCTCGTTTTCAATAGTCACGGCGGTCTATCCGGCCGCTTCCTTAAGGGATTTTCTCGCCGGCGCTTACACTCTTACCGGTCGGTTATCTGAGACAAAACGTTAATTGTGTCGATCACAGGCTGTGATATCTTCCTGTATTCGACAAAATTGCGCGCGATCCTTTCCCGCTGTCGCTTGGCAATGTGTCATTGCCTGTCTCGTGGCGGCCGCCACGTCCGGTCCGAGCCCCCAGCCTGCGCCGGGTGTGCCGGACTTGGGATCAAATGCTGCCGCGTAACACTTCCCCGTGAACGTCCGTACGATCTTGCATCGCGCCGCCGCTTTCTGGACGTCGGGTTGCGAACGACACTTCTCAAGTGCTGCCGCGATTGCCCCTTCGCGCGTTGGATCGTTAACACTTCCACCGATTGCAACTCCATCCGCCGCAACGTTACCAGTCGAGCCGATGGCCAGAGCGCCTTCGGCCACGACGCGAGTCGAGAATCCGATCAGTGCCGTGAGACCGAAGAGTGAGACGATCAGGAACTTTTGCATGGTTTCCTCCTCTCGCTATTGCTAAGCCATAAATGGCATCACGCGATTTTAGTTAACAGCATTTGACCCATGACCGAATTGACGCTTAACCTCTGATTCTCAGTCAAGGATCCAGATGCTCCAGTGCCCCGGTAGCAGATCACCTGGGCTACGGTATCGTCGAACGGTTTGGCTGGTAAGCTGCACGAAGTCTTTGCTCGGCGCAGGCCGCATTTATTCGACGCTCACGGCCAGTTTCTACTCAACAAGACTCGTCGGAAGGGATTTTCTTCCGGCGTATGAATCTGGTCGCATTAGACCGTTTTCGAAAATCGCTTTGTAAATTTTGGTTTACTTTCGTTCGATCTGTAAGCCTGTCCATAGTCAAAATCTGAAACTCTAAAGTGTTGATGATGTAGTCCCCCAGGAACCGGCAGCGAGACGATGTTGCCGACCCTCTGTGAGCGTCGGTAGTTTGGGGCATCTTTGTCCAACGATAAGTGGGTTCGGACGGGGTTGTAATAGCCGGCGTACGCTTTGAGGATGCGACGCAGATGTGCCTCGCCGAGCACCAGCACGTCACCGACCGCAGGCTGCTCGTAGATGAACTCGCCGAGCTGGAGTTCAGACAAGCATCGTTTCCAATTCTGGTCCCGGCTTCGCGGCCACTTCACGACCAGACCGAGTTTGAACTAAGTGCATAGCACAATCGCGACAAGTTGAAGCCTCCGTCCGATCGTAACGTGACGACTCATAGTCACCGCCTCGATTCGATTGCGGATACATCTCCGATGGCGGTGCTGGTCGGACACTGCTCCGAGCAGGACGAGCCGGTGCCCTATTTCAACCCTTCGAGGACGCTCTCTTCTTTTCGGCCCAGCGCTTCTTACTTGCGGGAGGCGATTTTCCGCGCCAGCGCGGTCGCCGATTCCTTCAAGTGGTGGTCGCGCTGGTTCATCACGGTCACCGTGAAGTAAAGCGGTCCTTTGATCACAGATACCTGAGCAAAACCGGCTACTGATACAAACACGAACGCACCATCGCCGATGCCGGTTAGCGGAACCGTGGCGCTTGTGCTATTGCGCGCCGCATCAAATTGGTCCCGTCCACCGTTGACTACTTCCAGAGTCACGCCATCGCCGGCCTGGATCGGTGACTGGTACTGACAGACACCGGTCCCCGGATGAGGAGCATTGACGACCGGCGAACCCATCGCGGCGGTGGCGTCTGCGATAGTCAGCAAGGAGCAAGGATTGGGGCCGGTATATCCCTGGTCGACCGCCTCTTGCGCGTCACTGTAGTGCAAATCCCACGCTGTGAGAGCGAGGACGCCGATAAGCATCGCGACCAACCAAGGCAAGATTTTCTTCATCCCCGTCCCCCAACTGTGGCGGTCTATCACATCCAGTTTCGCCAAGACAAATGCATCGCGACGAGTCATACTTTAAATTGAGCGGGGAGATTCGAACCATGTGTATCGAAGGAGCGGACTGATGAGAGACAGCTTGTGACTGAAGACAGCCGTCGCGCTTATGTCGCGAATGCAGTTGACTGATGCGACGGGAGTCTCGTGACCTATCTTCGAAAATGATTCTTACGATGTAAGCGTCGAATGCGACTTCACGCTAAGTCAAGGTAAAACGGTCTCAACCACGTTCGTGTTGGCGCGCAGTTGTCCTCCGTGATCAACCTGCGGCGCTACTTCGGCTTGTCGTTGGCATTGTTACTAAAGAACGGACGACCGCCTACATAGCCCGAGGTGTCGGGGCCCGTGTTCGAATGCGGAGCCGTTTCCCCGGAGCTGTCATCGCCGTCGGCGTCGTCGTCGGGCCCGGTAAGTTTTGCCACGTTTTGATCCGGCAACTCGGCTAAAACCGAACCGCGCTCGTCGAGTGCCGAATCGATGACCCATTCGGGGCCGGCGACCTCCATGGAACCGGCAAACGAGCCGTTACTATAGTTTTCCAGATGCACGGTTTTGATCAGTTTGCCGCGCAGGCCTTTCGATCGCAGTTTGGCTACCGCGTCGGGCAAATCCATGAAGGTCGCAGGCAATGCGCGTTCATCGTTGGGATCGGCGCTCGAGCCGGGTATCAACTCGCCGGCGGGTGAATTAGGCATAAAGCTGAGCGTTTGCTGCTGTCCGGGAGAGTAGAAGGTGAGCTGGATCAGAAGCCCGCCGGCCGGAGATTGTGCATTGCTGATCCCGGTAGTCGGCTCCATTTCGATCGAGGTCAGGAAGGCGTCGGATTGCCATTTGGCTCGAACGTACGCGACCGCACGCTGAGCGATCGCCGGCACGCCGCCCACCGGCCATTGGACTTGCCCCGGCAGCACGTTGCTTGCGGCCGCGCTGCGCATAGGTGCCTCGGACGAGCTGCGGGTCCATTCGATATCGGCGCCGGGGGCGGTTCGGGTCGTCATATGCTCGCCCTCGACCCGAAACGCTCCTACCATCCCCGAGATGCCGCCTCCCGTGATCATGAATGTGCCGCTGTCCTTACCATCGACGTAAAGGTTCGGCGCATACGTTGCGTTTGGTACGGTCGTGATTGTGGCCTGTTGACTGGTCAGCGGCATCGGGCACGAATCGCCGTAGGCGATCTGCCCCGTATCGCCAACTTCCATCACGCATTGCTGACGCCCGCCGGTCGGGTTGGAGATTTCCGCCTGCCACCGGCCCACAGCGGAATTCTTCGTTGGCTCCGATGGAGCGGACTCGGAGTGTCGGCATGCGCAGATGCCGGCGGCGATAACGATCGCCAAGCCGAAGCGCACGATCGCGCTTATTCTATAGGATCGAGGTTGGCTCAGGATTGAATGGCCGATGACTGCCTGACGAATCATTGTCGTGGTCCCCCACTCCTACGATGACCAATGAGCACCATTTCTGGCGAGCGCCCGAGGAGACAATAGTCCTGGATGCGGTAAAATACCACGCCCGTTCACATCCCGTGAGCTTTCATAAGGCTGAACAATTCCCACGCGGCGGATAGCTTCTTCCGGCTAAAGCCTTGCCGAGGAACGCCGTCCAATCTATAGAACGAGTTGGAATCGGAGAGCCAAACGGAAATTCCGGCTAACATACTTTCCTGCCAAACATGAGGTTCGCGCGAGCATCATGAGATTGCGCTCCGGATTGGGAATTCGCCGCATGAAGAAAAACCTGATGCGAAAGTTCGTCGTCGTGACCACGCTGTTGCTGATTGTCAGTGCTGCACCGAAGGCGCGCGCGGACGACGCGACGAAACTCTACCAAGCGCTGCTCACCAAGCCGCCGGCGCAGATGCCGGAGGGATTTTCCTCCGCGACCTTGGGATCGATCCCTCTACACGCAGCGTCCCAGCAAGCCGGAGTGGTTGGGATCGCCACAATCACTTTTGTGGGCAAGAACTCGAGCGGCGAAGTACGCTATGAGCTGTTTTCCACCAGGAAAGATTTTGAAAGCTCTGCGAGGGATTTCAGCCTGCCAGGGGATCCGATATTTTTCCCCTACTTTCCGCAAGCGAATTGCACCTCACATGGCAACCGGCAGGCGTGTGAAGTTGAAGATGGAACCGTGATAATCCTCGTGATTACCCGCGAGCTGACGGAGGGGATTCACGCAACGACCGCAGGTATTTTGGGGAAGGCCGCGCTCGAACATCTCCACAACGTCAGGCGATCGATTGGGCAAGCCGCTCCGCCGCCGCAGTGAGCGGATCGCTGCCCGGCGCGAGATGATCGGATCGGCAGTTCTACCATCTCGATGACTCGTTTCCGGCGCTGCGCTCCGAACGGCGCCCCATGGGCCGGGATTTTTCACTCTCCGACTTGGACGAAGAATTAGGGGACCGTCAAAAACAACCATTGTCTCTACTTATGAATGGTGGGAGATGGCCACCGGTTTCTTCACGAGGGCGAGATAGACCTTGCCGCGCGGTCGTACAAGGGAACGATGTTCGAGGACAAGTGACCCAGCGCTGAAAACCGTACCCGGCAGATTTCTGCCCCAGCGCTAAGAACCCGGCAATTCCCCGGTAGTATGCGTGCATTTGGCAGAAAGGTGCCGATGGCTAGTGGAAGGCCACAATCGGCAAAATAGAAGCAGACCAAAAAAGCCATTGCGGACAGAATCTAAGCATGCCGGCCACCATAAGGCGGTCGGCGCAAAACTCCAATGTTTATTGGAATTATGGAATTATGAGCAGCGACAACGAATCGAAGGCACGAATCGGCTGGATACCGGCACAATTGCCCGTGATCGAATCGCAACCTGCGGAGACCACTCGAAAAGAACCCTTCAACGAATTGACTAGTTCCGGAAGTTCCGCCGATACACCATATAGTTGGCGCAGACAACGGCGCCGAGCTTCTCCGCGGTGCGGCGCGACGGCCAGTTATCATCCAGTACCAGCGTGTAGCTCAAATATTTCGCCCCCTGCTTGATCAGTTCCAGGTACGAGTAGGCGGCCATCGCGACATTCACGCCCTTACCGCGGGCGGACTCCTGCACCCCTATCCCGAGAAAGTTCAGCTTCTCAGCCTCGGCCAGTCGGCGCCCGGGCTTGAGCACCGCACTCGACGTATGTTCGGAATTCACAAGCAGTACGGCGACCGGTCGACCGCTCTGGTAGACGAGGAGAGATACGTCAGGGCCGGCCTCCAGTAACGGAGGAAGCTGTCCGGGCAGAAACGGGGTGAATCCCCAGTGTGCCTTGAAAGCATCGTTGAAGGTTTCCATAAACTCGCGTTCGCGCTGCACGGCCGGGAGCTGGCCAACCGGCACGATTTCAAAACCGGCTCTCTTGGCTCCCTCTACGGCATTCTTGTAGCGATCTACCAGTTCGGGCGTGACCTCGATTTTGTAGTCGACCCAACCCTTTTCCGACTCGAACCCGGCATCCTTCAGGAGGCAATGGTAATAGGCCGGATTGAATCGGCACATACTGGGCGGGAGCGACTCGTAGTCGTCGAGTACGAACGGAAATTCCAGCAGACCGAAGCCGGCACGGGCCGCTTCGGTGCCTTGCTGCCTCAGCCACTCGCACGCGCTGTCCATCAACAACTTCACGGCCTCGCGCGTGTTTGGCAGGGCCTCGAAGTAGGCGACATGGCCGAGGCGCTGTTTCCAATACTTGTTGTAACCGGCGTCCGCCATCGCCAACACGCGAGCGACAATCTCACCATGATCTCTGATCAGCATCGGTCGGAAAGTGCGCTGTTGCGCAAACGGGCTCTGCCCTTCGAGGATGGGCAGGAGCAGCTCCAGGTCAGCCGGCCAGCGCGCACTTCGATAGTCGTAGACTCGGTCCTGAAACAGTATGAACTCTTTCAGGGAATCGTCATCTTCAGGATACTCGACCTTCATTTTCGATCTCCTTCGTGTCGCGGTGGAGCAGCAGGTCATCGCCATCTTTTCTGCCCAGATTGGCCCGGCCTCCGAACCCGCCCGTCTCAGGCCGCACAGTTAGCAGACCGGCGTCCGAGCGACAATTGCAGACCATTCCCCTTGTTCATCCATCAAATCCACTCTCAAAACGGGTTCGACGGTCGTCTGCTCGACGACTCTTGATGGCTTACAGACCGCTGCATAAGTCGCCTGTCAGTTCGAATTCGACTCGCTCCGTTCCCGAGTCCTCTCTGCTCGGAAAATTTCGGAGAAACTCGCAAAATCCCCGCGTGTGCGCCGCTTCGTGAGTCCAAAGCCCACCGGAGAGACGCCCACTCGGGAGGTTCCGAGGCCGTTTGCAGAGATTCTCTCTGTTTCGGATTTCGCCGGTGGACTTTGGCCTGGGCGCGCTTTGCCACGCCGCAGAGCCTTCGCGGTCGTCGCCGCAGCTTTCATCGTAGACGGCCGCTCGGCAGTTTGGTAGACGGGAGGCGCCTGCGAACTCGGTGTTGCCTCCCTCAACCGGATGCGTGTTGGGCTTGCGTGTCACGCGCGTTGGCCCTTTTTTGTTTCATCTTCGGGTAGTGACTAATTGGAGAAAAATGTGAGCAGTGAAAAAAAGGACCCGAACACGATGGTCCGCCGCGACATGCTAAAGACCTTTGGCGTAGCAGCCGCTGGATTGGCAGCGGCCGGTGTGGCAGCGGTCGTGCCGTCTTCAGAAGCAGCCGAGCCACAGCCAGACGCTTGCCAGCCCAAGAATCCCTAGGGCGGTGGTCCAGGCACCGGCCTGCAGTTCCCGCCGTACTACAAGCCAACGCCTTCTGTCCGCAGCCGGATGAACTACTTCCCCGGCAGCGAAGCCATCGGGCCGGACGAGATGCGCATCTCGTTCGTCGGCAGTTGCCCCTTCCCTCCTCGCCGCGACCAGGCCGGCACCTGCATCATGGTCGAGCTCGGCAACGGCGACCGCTTCTTCTTCGACTTCGGCCCCGGTTGCGTGAAGAACATCCTCGCGATGGGCGTGCCGGTGCCCGAGATTAACGACATCTTCATTACTCACCTGCACGTCGACCACTACCACGACCTGTCCTACCTGCTTCCCTTCTCGGCATGGGCCGGAAGGTGGAAGCAGCCGCTGCGCGTTACCGGACCCTCCGGGCGCAAGCCGGACCTTGGGACCAAGGCGATGGTCGCCGGCATGAAGCAGATGCTGAAGTGGCACCTGGAAGCCTTCGACGCGTGCCCTATCGGCGACGGCTACGAAGTCGAGGTCAACGAGTTCGATTGGAAGGACGAGAACGGCATCTGCTACGACAAGAACGGCGTGACGATTCGGCACTGGCGCCGCTCGCACGTTAAGGACGGTGCGTCGGCCTACCGCCTGGACTGGAACGGCCTCTCGTTCGTGTGGACCGGTGACGGCCGGCCCGACGAATTGACCGAGAAGTATGCCAAGGGCGTCGACGTGTTCGTCACTGAGTTCCAGCCCGATTTGGCGCGGATCAACCTGCTCAAGTATGGACTGCCCGAGTTCCTCTTCAACTACACCGTCGACATCCACCACACGCTGAATTACGCGGCAGGCTATCTCATCAAGCTGGTAAATCCGCGCTGCGGAATGGTCACGCACTTCGCGTTCGACAATGACACGCTCAACGAGGCCAGCGCCGACGTTCGCGCGCACTGGCAAGGGCTGTTCCTGTATGGTGCGCCGGACGTGATAGTCGTCAATGTGACCAAGGATGCGATCTGGCATCGGGAGGCCGCGCTGCCGGGATTTCCGGGCCAGTCGTTGCCAAACCCGACAATCCTCTTCGGAGACCCACTGCCGATCGCGACGGGCAAGGGCATTGTCCCGCAGCCAAGGCTGCCGCGCGAGCAGCAGCAGGAGCAACTGACCCGCGACCTCGAGATCGATCCGCATCTGTACTATCCGCCCGACGTTTACCGCGAACCGCTCACCAAACTTCCAAACCCGCAGGAAGTCGATCTGATCGAGATGGCGACCGTGATGGGAATCGACCTGCGCAAATTCAAGAAGTAGCGACGATGGAAATTATCGACGACAACGGTAAGACGATTCCGATGACGATCCTCACCGGCTTTCTCGGGGCCGGCAAGACCACGCTGCTGAATCGCATCCTGACCGGCGATCACGGCCTGCGCGTGGGAGTCCTCGTCAACGACTTCGGCGCGATCAACATCGACGCTGAACTGGTCGTCGGTGTGGACGGCAACATGATGAGCTTGGCCAACGGATGCGTGTGCTGCCAGATTCGCGACGACTTGGTCGACTCGGTCGCAGCTTTGCTCTCACGCTCCCAGACCGTCGAGTATATCCTGCTCGAAGCCAGCGGAGTCGCCGATCCCGCCGGAATCTTCGCGACCTTCAGCGATGATGATCTGCGCGACCGGATCAGACTCGACAGCGTCATCTGCGTGACCGATGCGGACCAAGTCTTCGCGCATCCAGAGTATCCCCCGCTGATGGAACTCAAACTCCGTCAGATTGGGTTCGCCGACATGCTGATTCTTAACAAGGTGCACCTCGCCGGTCCCGATCAGGTCGAGAAGGTCAGGGCATGGCTCGACGACCATTTCAATCGCCTCCGCGTTGTCGAGACCAACTACTGCGAGGTGCCCTACCAGATCGTGTTGGGTGTCGGACGTTTCGATCCAGCTTGCGCGCGCTCGCAAACCATCGAGAACAGCTGCGACGACGCAAGCTGTTTCGGCCACACGCACGACCACTCCAAGATGTTCAGCACTTGTAGCTACGAGACCGATCGGCCGCTCGCGCTCGAAGCATTGCGGGAAACGATGCGCAAGTTGCCGGGGAACGTTTACCGGGCAAAAGGTGTGGTCTACATCAGCGACGCACCACAGCGGCGGGCTGTGCTGCAGGTGGTAGGCAGGCGCGTGGACATCTCGCTACAAGACGAGTGGGGCCGGCGCGCTCCGCGGACGCAGATCGTAGCGATAGGTGCGGCCGGCGGCATCGACGCGGATCTGCTTGAAAAGACATTCGCCTCCTGCATTTCGTAGCAGCCGCGGACTTGTGATGGACGTGATCGTACATAGTCCTGATCCTTCCCGATGCTCACAAACAGATACGTCACGGCAGTCGTGAGCGGATTCGCCATCCAGCGCGTGCGGGAGCGCCGTCTATATTTTTCCGCGAACGGTAACTCATATAACTTCACGCGCGCCGGCTGATTCCTGAGTCTCCAGTATAGAGAAAAGGCTGACGAAACATCGACGGACGCGAGGCCAGCGTCGGTTCAGTGATCCGAAGACCACCCGATAGGCTAGGTGTTGGTCGGGTCCCAGACCACCCGCGAAGATTCTCTTCAGTTTGATTTTTGGCGGTCGACTGTGGACTGGTCGACACGGTATGGCCTAGCAAATCGCCACACCATGCTGCTCTCGTCGTGATAGCGCTTTCAGCCTTGGCGGCTCTCAGGAAATCCGAGCAGCTTGCGCTGAGCGGCCCAAGACAACGGCAGCTCCGATCGCCTTCGCACTAGTGATTCGGCGGTGAACTCCGGCGGCTGGCTGCCGTCGCCGATTCTCTCGACGATAGTCGGAGCTAGAAAGGCGAAGCGGACGACCTGGCTAAGAGATATCGACGATGCCCTTCGTGCTCCACCGGTTCTTCCCGATACTCTCGTAAGTCCCCTGGCCAGTGGCGCTGAGGCCGTCGCCATTTTCAAGGTATGATGTCGAGCACCAGCTGAAAGTCCCACCCTTGTTGCCGCCTACGAAGGTAGGCGGTGCCGAAAAGCGCCCCAAACCCGGTCGCTGTCCCTTCCCAATTCACTTGGTTGAGAACGCTCCCTGCTGGTCCAGGAGTGAGAAAGTTTGTTGTTGGTACCGAGTCGCTCGAGATAACGAGTTTGAGACCATGCCTCTTGGCTGATCATATCGGTCTCGACGATCGCCAGACACGCGCGTTCTGACGCGGTTCAAATCCTTCATAGACGAAGGCGGGGTCGTCGAGGTCGATCGCCGGCAGAGTGTCTTTTTCGCGCCAATAGTCCTGGGTGTGTTGCCATTCCGGCTTGTCGCCGCGTTTCGGCAGCAGGTGCATGGCGCGCATGAGATAGCCCGGATTAAAATTCTCGGGGTCGATCCAGGGCAACAACGGCATGTCCTTGTCCTCCGGCCTGAGTGCCGGAGTGACTTTCTTCGCGCCGATCAGCTTCATGTGGTTGAGCAGGCGGCACACGAAGTCGGCGATCAGATCGACCCTCAGTGTCCAGCTCGCCCGGAAATATCCGAACACCCAAACGAGATTGGGCACGCCTGTGAACATCATGCCGCGATAGGTGACCGTGTCTGAGAAGATGAGCGGCTTACCATCGATCACGAAGTCGATGTCGCCAAGTACATTGAGGTTGAAGCCGGTCGCCGTGACGATGATGTCGGCCTCGAGCAGTTTGCCCGACTTCAGGAGAATTCCCGACTCCGTGAAATGGTCGATCTCGTCCGTGACGACGGATGCCTTGCCGGTGGCAATGCCCTTGAACAGGTCGCCATCCGGCACGAAGGCGATCCGCTGACGCCATGGCCGGTAGCTCGGCGTGAAGTGCTTGTCGATGTCGAAATCGGGGCCGAGATAGGCGCGAACGCCCGCCAGAAGCTCCTGCTTCACGACCTCCGGTTCGGTGAATGAACGGCGGGTAAAGACGGCTTGATCATGCAGGATCTTGCGGCGCACGATTTCATGGATCCACGATTCGTCGATCTGTAGCTCGCGCAATGTGTTAGCGAGCTCGTTCTCGTTGAGCGCTGGAATAAAATAGGTCGGCGAACGCTGCAGGATCGTGATGTGGCGGGTGTCGGTGGCCATCGCCGGAACGATCGTCGCCGCCGTGGCGCCCGAGCCGATGACGATGACGTTCTTGTTCTTGTAGTCAAGGTCTTCTGGCCACGTCTGCGGGTGAACGATTCGGCCCTTGAACTCGTCTATTCCCGGCCATTCGGGCGTGTAACCCTGCGAGTGTCGATAGTACCCCTGGCACATCCAGAGGAAATTCGCAGAGAAGCGGACCGCCTTTCCGGTGTCGGTCTGAACTGCCTCGATCGTCCAGAGATTGTCTCTACTCGACCAATGCGCAGAACTGATCTTGTGGCGATAGCGGATGTGCCGGCCAAGGTCGCTCTCCTCGATGACTTCGCCCAGATAGGCGAGGATCTCGGCCGCGGTCGCGATTGGCGCTCCGATCCACGGCTTGAAACGATAGCCGAAGGTATATAGGTCGCTATCCGACCGGATGCCTGGATAACGGTGGGTTAGCCACGTGCCGCCGAAGCTTTCCTGAGTTTCGAGGATCACGAAGCTCGTGCCCGAGCACTGCTTGGTGAGGTGATAGCCACCTCCAATCCCAGAGATTCCTGCCCCGACGATAACGACGTCGAAATGCTCGGTGTTGCCGACTGCGCCGTTCCCAAGTGTCGGTGCACGCCGAACGGACTTGGCGTCCTTGATGTGCTTATTCATGACTTCATCTTATCGATCGTTCATTTGAACCACCGCCGCAGAGGCTGGATGTTTTCGCGGTACGGCAATTGGTACCGCTTAGCCGGCCGGCTTGAGCTTGTAACGGATCTGCATGTGCTTGATACCGCCCACGAAGCTCGAGCGTAGACGCTCGACCGGTCCCGCCAATTCCGCGTAGTCGAGTCGTTTTGCCAGCTCTCTGAAGATCACTGCCAGTTCCAGCCGCGCCAGGTTCGACCCGAGGCAGAAATGCTCTCCGATTCCGAACGAGAGATGAGGATTCGGATTGCGCCCGATGTCGAACTTGAACGGCTGCTCGAACACGTCCTCGTCGCGGCTGGCCGACGGGTAAAACAGGCATACCGACTCGCCCGCGCGAATTTTCTGTCCGCGCAGTATAGTGTCGCTCGCGGCTGTGCGTGCAAACTGGATAACCGGCGAGGTCCACCGCACGATTTCCTCGACCGCGGATTTAATCAGTGTGGGATCGGACTTGAGCCGACGGAATTGTTCGGGGTGTTCGAGAAGCGCCAGCAGGCCGCCACTGGTTGCGTTTCGGGTAGTCTCGTTGCCCGCCACCACCAGCACGAGCAAATAGGACAACAGCTCCAGCGCGGGGATAGGCGCACCGTCTACTTGCGCATTGGCGATGATGCTGGTGACGTCACTGGTCGGATGTTTGCGACGCTGCTCCACTAGGTCGGTGAAGTACTGGAACACTTCCATCCGCGCCTGGGCAAAGGTTTCCATCGAGTCTTTGCCGGACTGAAATTCAGGATCTCCGCCGCCGATGATTTCATTGGTCCATCGGAACAACTTCGGCCAATCCGGGCGCGGCACGCCGAGCATCTCGGCAATCACGGCCACAGGGATCTTCGACGAAATCTCAGTGACGAAGTCGCATTGTTCGCGGTCCATCAGGTCATCGAGAAGTTTCGCGGTGATGTTCGCGATCTCAGGTTCGAGCGCACGAATTGACCGTGGGGTGAAATACTGGCTCAGGATGGACCGGTACTCGCCATGCTGCGGTGGATCCATATTAAGCAGATGCTTGAGCGGCGACGCTTCAGGCGGAAGACCAGTTTCGCCCTCGTCCAGCATGAAAACCGCGAGCCGCGGCCCGTTGAGCCATAGCCGCGGCTGGCAGCTGATCTCCTTGAGGTCGGCTGCCTTGGTGATAGCCCAAAATGGATCGACTCGCGGACGGTCTACATAAAACAACGGGCGGTGCTTGCGTAGATATGCCCACTCGGCATGTGGATAGCCGTTCTTCTGGTAATGGTCGGGACTGATGATATCGATCGTGTCGAGCGAGAATTCGGGCTCTCTCGCGATTTGAGTACTGGCTGTCTGGGTTTCCATGTGACTGCTCAATGCACCTCTCTCTTTTCCGAACGCTAATCCTCGATAATTGAGATCGCTTGCCGCGGACACACGCGCGCCGCCAGACTTATTTTCGCTCGCAAGCGCTCTGGCGGCCGCTCGACGAGCAGATGCGACTTTTCGTCATCGCGCAACTCGAAGACTTCAGGAGCAGCGTTTACACACCGCTCGTTTCCTTCGCATAGCTTTAGATCGATGATAATCTTCATGCACTCCTCGCCATTAGCCATCGCGTGTCGTCGAAATTCGCATCGTTTCATTCCTTCGAAGGTAACTTTTATGCGGTGTTTTGTTTTTTCTCTGAAGTGAGTCATCAAGTTGCGAGACGCATCAGCTCGGCCTCTTCGGCAACGAAGGTCGCCCAAACCTCGCGTTCGATGGCGCGCACTCTTTCCGTTGCGCGATTCGCTCGCTCTTCGTCGCCGCGATCTTTTGCGATCTCACGCATCTTCGCGTCCACCCACGCGAGGTGCCATTTCTCATCCCCGCTGACAGCTCTCAAAACTTCCAGCGTATTTTCGTCGACGCCCTCTTGCTTGGCGTGACTTTGATAACGCTCGAGCGCCCGGCTCTCGGCTACTGACGTGAGTGCGAGAAGATCGATTGTGTCCTTCGGCACCCCGAACCGCAGCCCGAGCCGATGCTGGTATCCATCGATAATGTTGTGCGGTGTTCCGCCCATGTCCGAGATTCTTTTGGTCCACAGGAAAGCGTGGCGGGCCTCGTCGGCGAGATGGCGGGTCAGCTTTATCTGCGAATCCGGGTCGCGCAAATGTTTGTGCATAACCAAAAGTAGCCGGGCACCGTGCAGCTCGGCTTCGCGATAGAAACTCATGACCCTGACGCGCTGATCGAACTCCCTGGTGCCGGGCTTCGGATCTAATTTCAACCTGTCACTCCTACATTTTTCCGTGTTGGCAATGACATGCACGGAATATGCCGCACAGGCGAGGGCAACGAGTAGGAGAAAATCAATAACTAACCAACCATTCGGTCGATAATAGGCTGAGGATCACCTCCTTGAATCGAATGCAGTCATCCAGATCGAGCGTAACCGTCACCATCGGGAGCGGCTCCAAAGGCGACAACTGTCTCGATCGGCAACAGGGAATTCGCACCGCTTTGTGGGATCTAGAACCTAATCCAGATGGCACGCTACCTGCACCGTGCTGAACCGCGTCAACGCAAAGGAAAACCTGTGCTTAACGACCTTCTGCCGAGCAATGTTTCGACCTTCGGCGCTGACATAGACCATGTCTTCTGGCTGATCTTCTGGATCGTCGGGATATGGTTC
Source organism: Binataceae bacterium (SeqCode) (assembly GCA_963789715.1). Taxonomy (GTDB): domain Bacteria; phylum Desulfobacterota; class Binatia; order Binatales; family Binataceae; genus Binatus. The sequence continues at coordinate 763,811 of CAWBLQ010000006.1, forward strand.
GTCGCCGCCGAAGGCGTTCTCCTCTATGCCATCATCCGCCACCGAAAGAGGGCGGGCGCGCAGGCCTCGTATCTGCCCGGCAACACCGCGCGGCAGTTAGCGTGGGTCCTGATTCCCGCGCTTGTGGTGCTCTGCCTCGACCTTGGTATCGACCGCGCCGGCGCAAGCGCGTGGGAGCGCGAAAAAGGGACTCCGCCCGCAGGCGACGTCCTCGTACGAATCACTGCGAAGCAATTCAACTGGAACTTCACCTATCCCGGACCCGACGGAAAGTTCGGAACCGCCGACGACGTCACGAGCGAGAACGACTTGCACGTCCCGGTTGGCAAGGTGGTGCGGATCGAACTGCAATCCGAAGACGTCATCCACAGCTTCTTCGTTCCTGAAATGCGGCTGAAGCAGGACGTAGTGCCGGGGCGAACAATTCGCGGCTGGTTCGAAGCGACGAAGACGGGCACCTACGAAATCGCATGTTCGGAGCTATGCGGATTCGGACACTACTCGATGCATGGGAACGTCATCGTCCAGACCCCGGCTGAATATGCCGGTTGGCAGCGCGAGACTTGGCCGACTCGAACCGCCGCAAACGATGCGGTCAAGGGAACCGGGACAAGATGATGGAAGTCGCAGATTCGCACGCACAGCCCGCGGGATTCATCCGACGCTACGTGTTCTCAACCGATCACAAGGTGATCGCGAAACAGTACCTGCTGCTCAGTCTCACGATGGCGCTGATTGGCGGGTTCACGTCCTACCTGATCCGATGGCAGCTCGCGTGGCCGGAGACTGACATCCCCGGATGGGGCCCGATCGGCCCCGACAACTACAACGCGATCATCACGATGCACGGTACCGTGATGGTGTTCTTCGTGGCGATGCCGCTGCTGCTTGGCGCTTTCGGCAACTACCTCATCCCTTTGATGATCGGCGCCAACGACATGGCGTTTCCGCGGCTCAACATGATGTCCTTCTGGACGCTGTTCACCGCTTCCGTGGTCTTGACGATCTCGATGTTTGTGCCGGGTGGCCCGGCGGCGGCGGGATGGACCAGCTACGCGCCGCTCTCCGACAACCCGATCTACACCGGGGTGACCTGGGGGCAGAATCTCTGGATACTCGCGGTCGCGCTGGAGTTCGGATCCTTTCTTATGGGCGGGATCAACTTCCTGACGACGACGTTGAACATGCGCGCGCCAGGAATGACGTTTTCGCGGCTTCCGCTGCTCGTATGGATGGAGACAACGGCGGCTGTCGTGTTCCTGCTGTCGGTTGGTCCGTTGATAGGCGGCGCCCTGATGCTGCTGATGGATCGTACATTGGGAACGAGTTTCTTTCGCGCCGACGGCGGCGGCGATCCGCTTCTGTGGGAGCATCTGTTCTGGTTCTTCGGCCATCCCGAGGTTTATGTCGTCGCCCTGCCGGGCTTCGGAATCATGCTCGAGGTGATGCCGGTATTCGCGCGCAAGCCAATCTTCGGCTACCGCACGATGATCTGGTCGTCGATAGCCGCCGGGCTTCTCAGCTTCGTCGTATGGGCACATCACATGTTCGTGAGCGGGATGGATCCGCGGCTTGCGACTCCTTTCAGCGTCACGACGATTCTCATCTCGGTGCCGTTCGCGATTCTTGTGTTCGCGATGATAGCGACGGTGTGGCGCGGCGCAATTGTTCTTTCAACTCCGATGCTGTTCGCGTTGGGTGGGCTGGCGACATTCATCATCGGCGGAGTGACGGGTATTTTCCTGGGCTCGGCCAGCACCGATATCTTCCTGCACGGCACCTACTTCGTCGTGGCGCATTTCCACTACACGCTCTTTCCGGTGACGTTCTTCGGAGGCTTTGCTGGTCTCTATTTCTGGTTCCCGAAGATGTTCGGCCGAATGATGAACGAGACGCTCGGCAAGGTTCATTTCTTCTTTACTTTCGTGTGCTTCAACTTCGTCTTCATTCCGCTGTTCCTGGCTGGTCTCAAAGGCAATCCGCGACGCATCTATGAAACGAGTTCGTACGACTTTCTGAAGCCGGTGCAACACATTCACGTTATCGCGACGATCGCCGCGATCGGCTTACTAATCGGGCAACTCCCGTTCATCGTCAATTTCTTTTACAGCATGATGCGCGGCGAAAAAGCCGTGGCCAATCCGTGGCAGGCCAACACGCTCGAGTGGACGACCGACTCGCCGCCGCCGCACGAGAACTTCAGGACGATGCCAATCGTCTACCGCGACCCTTACGAATACAGCGTGCCGGGCGCGCCAAGCGACTGGATTCCACAGAACGAACCACCAGAGCCGATCTATCCGATCTCGGCGGCTGCAGATTGATTGTGGCGGGGTACGAAGGGCAATAAATGAGCACAGCAGTTGAGACCGCGTCGGCGGAAATACAGGTTGGGTACGAAACCGCCCTTTCGCCAAGCGGGAAGCTTGGCGTCTGGTGGTTCATCGCGTCGGAAATCATGGTCTTCGGCGGCCTGATCGGTTCATACGTACTGTTCAGAGTGGCGCACGGAGGATGGAATGACCAGGCATCGCATGTGAACTGGCGCCTGGGCGCTATCAACACGCTGGTCCTCGTGACCAGCAGCCTTACAATGATCCTCGCGTTCAACGCGGTCCGCATCGAGCGACGGCAGCGCGCCGCGAGATTTCTGCTGGTGACCGTGTTGCTGGGCTTTACCTTCCTCGGCATCAAATCGGTCGAGTACACACACGAACTCGGTGAGGGGTTTACGCCCGCCAGCGGAATGTTCTGGTCCTTTTACTACATCATGACGGGCCTTCACGGCTTCCATGTGCTCGGAGGGATAATCCTGAATTTGACACTGTATATTGCCGCCGTCCGCGGCACTCTGTGGTCAGGGAATAAGAGCAGCCGGGTCGAGTTCGCCGGACTCTACTGGCACTTCGTGGACGTCGTCTGGATTTTCCTTTTCCCGCTGCTTTATCTCGCGTGAGGCGGACCCTAATGAAATCGAATGAACTGACCGCGGAATCTCTGGATCGTTCATCCATCATTATATGGATGTGGCTGGTAGGCCTGCTCGGCGCCGGCATGGTGGTCTTCACGCTGCCGATTCCGCGAATTCCCAAGCTGCTGCTGATCTTCGGAATTGCCGGATTCAAGGCAACCCTCGTCCTGCGCGACTACATGCATCTCAAAGGCGAGAAGATGCTGATCTACGCGATAGCGTTGACGCCGCTACTGCTCGCGATCGCGCTGGCGCTGGTGCTGATTCCGGACATCGTGTTTCGGCGCTGACGCGGACGGCTCGCTATGGCAACAATTCGGAACATCGCGGCTGCGCTCGTACTGTTGATTGGGTTCAACGATGCGGCGTTCGGATGTGCGGCGTGCTTTGGAGCGTCGTCGACCGGTGCGTTGCGCGCTTACTACATCAGCACGATTCTTCTAAGCCTGATGCCGTTCGTGCTCATCGCCGGTTTCGTTGTCGTTCTTAGGCGCTACCGATTCGGCGGCGGCACACCTTCGCGAAAACAATCGGGGTAACCTACTCGGAGGCGCGCTCGATCCTGCGCAAAACTCCAATGTTTACAGCGCATATGGAATTGTGAGCAGGCGCAACATCCCGTTAATGCAGAAGGTCGACCTGGAACTGCAATGGGGAACCGACGACACCCGCGCCAAAGGCGGCGACTACTTCCAGACCGACAAAGTCTCGAAGTGATCGGCGTCGCCCAGGTCGGCCAGGGTTCAGGAACGATTTTCGAAAATTCGGGCGTAAGTCTTTTGTGTCGCCGCTGCCCGTTCCTGCGCTTTCCTGCGCTCCTCCGGTGTAGCCATCCCGGCGATCATTTTGCGTTCAAGAGCGATAGCATCTTTCAGCGGTAATTCGACGCCGCGATTAACCAACTGTTTTGCTGTCTTGAGCGCATAGGCGGCGCGATCGACGTAGACGGCCGCGATCTTCTCGCATTCCTTGATTAGCTCTACTGCCGGAGCCACGCGATTAACCAGCCCCGCGCGAAACGCTTCTTCAGCCGTCCACGGAAGCCCGCTGAAAATCATCTCTTTGGCAACTCCAGGACCGACCAGGCGGGGAAGGCGCTGCGTTCCGCCGCCGGCAGGCAGGGCGCCAAATCTGATCTCGGGGAGACCGATGGAGGCAGTGTCCGAAATAACTCTGACGTCACACGCCAGGGCGATTTCGCATCCACCACCCATCGCGGCGCCGTTGATCGCTGCGATCACCGGAACGCGTGATTCTTCGAGCGCGCTGAACAGGTCGCGCTGCGGGGTCACAAAATCCCCGCTGCCCTGACGCGTCGCACCGCTCGAGGCGCGTTCACGAGCGCGTTGCGCGAAGTCCCTTAGATCGGCACCGCCACAGAAGTGTTTGCCGGCCCCGGTCAGAATGACGACGCGGTACTCGGAGTCCGCTTCAACTTCGTCCATCGCACCGACCACTTCTTGCATGAGCTGCAAGCTGATCGTGTTCGCGCGATCGGGACGATTCAGCGTCAGGTAGCCGATTCCTTCCTTGCGCTCGAGAATTATTGTTTCGTATTTCATGCTGTTACCCATCGGCTACATCGCGAACGAATAGCCGCCGTTGACCGGTATCGTTTGTCCGGTGATCCAGCTTGAAGCATCGGAACTCATAAACAGGATCATGTTGGCCGCATCCTCTGGCTCGCCGATGCGCTTGATTTGGTAGACCTTCAGCATTCGCTTGACCGTGTCCGGATCGGAAGTTGCGCGTTCGATCGCGGGTGTGCGCGTAGCACCCAGCGCGACACAGTTGGCGGTAATTCCTGCGCGGCCGAGGTCCTTTGCGACGGCCCGCATGAAGCCCGCAGCGCCCGCCTTAGCACCTGAATAGATCTCCAGATGAGGCTCGCCCACGCGCCCAGCGTCAGAAATGACGGTCACGATCTTCCCGTATTTGTTCGCGATCATCGAGGGTCCGGCCACTCGCACGCAATTCAGCACGCCGAAAAGATTGGTGCCGAGGAAGGGCTCCCAGTCTTTCGGCTCCTGCTCCCAGAAGGGTTTGCGCGCAACGGCGCTCGGATCGGCTCCGGCGTTGCCCGCGTTGTTCACAAGGATATCGACCTTGCCGAAAGCCGACCGTGCTTTTTCAAACATCGCTGTGACCGATGCAAAACTGGTTACGTCGCATTGCGCCGCGAGGGCTTTGACGCCTAGCTTTTCCACCTCGGCAGCAACACTCTCAGCGCGCTCTAGGCGGAAATCGTTGACGACTACCCCGCCGGCGTTGTTCTCCGCAAAGCGAAGCGCGACCGCGCGACCGACGCCCTGTCCAGCACCGGTCACCAGTCCCACGCGTCCGTTGAGATCAAGGATGTTACCGCTCAAGTTTCTCTCCTCCAGATGGTTTGTGTTCTAGGCGAGTACTCCGGACTCGCCCAGTTGCGCGATCTCTGTTCCCGACATTCCCAGGACGGTCGCCAGCACCTCTTTTGTATGCTCGCCGATTCGCGGCCCGCGCCGGGTTAGCTGAAGGCGGGTGCGACCGAGCGAGAAGCGCGGACCCTCGATTTCTGCTTCGCCGAAAACCGGATCATCGATCTTATTGAGGTGTCCCGATTCGAGAAGGTCGACATCGCGCGCGAGGTCGCCGCTCCGGCTCAACACATGGTCCGGCACTCCTGCCTCCTGCAGGCGATGCTCGATCGCTTCCGCCTCCTGTTCGCGGGTCCAGTTAGCGATGGCCTGATCCAGCTCGGAACGATTGCGCAGACGTCCGACTATCGTGTCGAACTTCGCATCCCGCAGGTCCCCGCCGATCACGGAGCGTAGAACTTCCCAATGAGTTGGCGCAGCAGCATCGATCGCGATCCATCGATCTTCACCGCTGCACGGATACAGGCCCTGCGGCACTTGCAGCGGCGATCCCGCGATCCCGCGACGTTCCGGAATCCGGTCGTTTGCGGCGTACTCGTAGTATGCGGGCATCATGAACTGGATTCCTGCCTCGGCTTGCGCGACGTCGATATAGCATCCGATCCCGGTGCGCGATCGGCGATGGAGCGCGGCCAGGATGCTTGTCACGATAAACCTCGGCGTTACCGCGTCTGTCCATGGACCCCAGGGCCCCGCGGGCTCTCGATCGGGCCATCCGATTTGATGCGTCGCGCCCGACATAGCGGCCCCCATCGTGCCTACCCCACTGGTGCCTTTCGCGTACGGGCCAGTCTGTCCGAGCAGGCTAGTCGACGCCATGATGATCCGCGCGTTGCGCTGCCTTAGATCCGAATACCCGAGATGGAGCGTCTCCAGCACGCCGGGTGTGAAGCTTTCCAGTACGACATCCGCCCAATTCGCGAGCCGAAGGACTAGCGCTCGTCCTTCGGGACGACGGATATCGATCGCGATGCATCGTTTGCCCGCGTTGAGGTTGTGATAGCTGACCGAGCGTTCGGGTCCCGTCTTACCGTCTTTGAACGGACCGAGCGTGCGAACCGGATCGATGCGTTTCGAGCTTTCGACCTTGATCACATCCGCGCCCATGTCGGCCAGGTAGCGCCCACTGGCCGGCCCGACCATCACCCAGCTCAAATCGAGCACATGAACGCCCGCCAGCGGTGCTGACATCTTAGACTACTCCCGCGACGAACAGCGCCTGGATTTCAGTTTTCGAGAGCCCGAGTTCTGCTTCAAAGATCTCCGCGGAGTGTTCGGACAGTTTTGGCGCGGGTCGCTTGATCTCGATCGAGTAGTTCGAGAATTGCACAAATCGCGCGGGCGCGTCGATTTCTCGGCCCGCCTCGAGACTCAGCGGGGTGAAGAGTCCGCGCTCGCGGAACTGAATGTATTCGGCAACGTCTTTCATGTTCATTACGGGCGACGCGAGCAGTCCAAGACGACGCGAGACTTCCGCGATCTCAGCCTTGGTCTTCGAGCGCGCCAGCAACTTGAGTCCGTCGACCAGCGCTTGCAGATTCGACGGTGACGTTTTTCGCGCCGACAGGTCGGTGATGAACGACGGCCAGCTTATCTCTGCAATTCGCTGATCCATGCGCCCCTCGCCCGCCGCCCACTTCGCCAGCCGCTGCGTCATCTGCCCGAACACCGGTCCGAAGCCTATCGTGATCAAAGCGAACCCGTCCGCGCACTCGTACACGCTCGGGACTTGCACACCCGCTATCGTCATCGCGCCCTGCGTGCGTTTGGCTTCGGGATTGCCCGAACCTGGCACGAGGGCTTGGCCAAATGCGCCCATCATCGCGGCGATTCTCGCCGATACTTCCGCGCGCTGTCCCAGTCCGTCGCCGTCGCGCGCGATTAATCCTGCCAGCGCCGCGATTGCTCCGTCGGCGCCCGCTTCCATCATCGCCTGCGGCAGCGGAAAGAAAAGCGGAGGGCGATCGAGGTCTCCCGTCATCGCTGGCGCGCCGCTCGCCGCCATCACGGTGAAATCGGTTGCTGCATATTCGCTCTTCGGGCCGGTGCGGACGAACGGCGCAATCGTGCATCGGATCGTGCGCGGTGAAAATTCGATCGAGTCCATCGCCGACCTTCCGCCCCCGCCAACCGCTTCGATGACCACGTCAAACTTCGTGGCGAGTTCTCGCATCAGCGCCGTCCCATCAAGCGACGAGAGGTCCAGCGTGACTCCGCGCTTGTTGTGATTGAGCGCTTGCCAGGTGAGGCTCCGCTCAATTCCGGGAATATCGTCCAGGAACGGTGCGAGCCGGCGGCCGGCAGCACCTTCGGGCGGTTCCACTGCGACGACATCTGCACCGAGGTCGGCAAGGATCCTGCCCGCGAGCATCGTCTCGGGCGCAGAAATTTCCAGAACGCGAACGTCATCGAGCATGTGCACGGCTCCCGCTATCACTGGTTGCGCGATGCGCCGGGCTCAAGCTTCGTTCGATACTTAGAATTAGTTCGCGACAGACTCGGTCGACGTCGAAGGCGGGCGGCTTCATGAGATGCTGCACCACCAGTCCTCGAAGCGTTCCCACAAACAGCGCTGCGTAAGCGGCCGGATCGACATCGCGGCGTATCTCGCCGATTCGCACTCCCTCTTCGACCAACTTTTGCACCGCCAGACGGAAATTATGGTCCGCTTCGGCCATCTCGCCGCGAATCTCCTGAAGCGGTCCGAGCGCCTCGCCGATCAGCACGTACATAGCATTGCGATTACTGGCCGCTGCCGTGCGCAGGTAAGTCTCGGCCGTTACGATCAGTGCCTTCAACCCATGAAGCCCCGACAGCGCGGGCTCCAGAAGTTTTGCGAACTCACCCTGAAGGCGGCGGGTGGCAGCGCGTACCAGTTCGCCCTTTGACCCGAACCGATGGCTGACGAGTCCATGGCTGTAGCCCGACAGCTCGCCGATTTCCACCAGCGTAGTGCGGCTGCCTCCCTGGCGCTCGATCAGCTTGAACGCGGCATCGAGCATTCGCTGATCGGACAGTTCCCGGCGCTGGGCCTGCGTGCGACGCCGACGTGGCGAACGGCTGGGCTGGGACGAACTGGCCATCGACCGCAAACATACATATTTGCTGGCTAGCATGCAACTATTGACGCGAGCATGAGCTTCAGCTTATCATCGCGCCGGAGCCAATCATGCCCAAGCGAAAAGCCGTTCATTCCGAACTCTACTCGCCTGACTCAACCGACAATCCTTCCCTAAGCGGCGGCAAATGCCGCGCCTGTGGATATGTCTTCTTTCCGCCCCAGCGCTATGGATGCGAGTCGTGCGGTGCGCCGCCCGAACAGCTCGACGCGGTGCAATTGGCCGGTCGCGGCCGGCTGCATTCGTACGCTACCGTGCATCTCCATCAGGGCAAGGACATCGAGGCTCCGTTCACGATTGGCCTGATCGTCCTCGATGACGGCCCGGCGATTCGCTCCATGCTTATCAACCGCACCGATGCAGGCCTCGGTATCGGCGATCGTATGGCGAGCGTGCTGGTCGCGGCCGGGACTGATCAGGAGGGGTGCGAGCTGGTCGAGCTGCGTTTCGCCAGGACAGAGGCAACCAAATGAAACAGAAACTTCGCGACCTGCGCCCCGTGTACGTCGTCGGCATCGGCCTCCATCGATATCAGCGCCTCAGTGAGACTCCATACGTGACGCTCGGCCTGACTGCGGTGCGAGAGGCTCTCGCGGACGCGGCCATTGAATGGAGATCGGTCGAGTCGGCCTACACCGGCACCGCACTGATTGGAATGGCAGCGTCGCGGCCGATGCTGCGTCATCTCGGCGCGACGGGCATTCCGATGGCCCAGGTAGAGAACGCGTCCGCTTCCGGATCGACGGCATTTCGCCAGGCGTGCATCGATGTCGCAAGCGGCTTGACCGATGTTTCACTCGCGTTGGGGGTGGACAAGCCCGGGCCCGTCGCGATGGCGCCGGGTAAGACCCGGATGCGCGACCTGGTCGGCTCTCGCGTCGTACCATTCACACATTTCGCTTTGCTCACGCAGGAATACGTGACTCGCAACGGCGTAAGCGCGGAACAGATTGCCCAGGTCGCCGTCAAGAACAATCGTAACGGCGCAAACAATCCGTATGCGCAGCGCCAAAAGGCCGTGACGCTGGAAGAAGTGATGGCCGGCCCGGCGATATCGGGGTCGCTGACGCGCCTTCAATGCTGCCCCGTCGGTGAAGGCGCGGCTGCGGTGATCGTCGTTTCCGACGACGCAATCGCGCAACTCGGAATCGATCGCAACCGCGCCGTTAGAGTTATCGCGTCGGTCACGAAAACCGAGCAGGTCTATCGCGAGGCGAAGAACTTCGACGCGGAGCTAACTCGTGAAACGGTTCAGCTGGCTTACAGCGAAGCTGGCATAGGACCCGGCGACCTCGATCTCATGGAACTCCATGACGCATTCACAATTGAAGAGCTGCTGTACGTGGAGGCGATGGGGTTGTGCGCGCCAGGCGAGGCCGCGGGTGCGATCGCGGCGGGCGAATTCGATATTGGCGGCCGCTGCGCGGTTAGCGCGTCAGGAGGACTGCTCGCCATGGGCCATCCGATCGGTCCGACTGGCGCCGGGCAGATCGTCGAGATCGCGCGCCAGTTGCGCGGCGAAGCGGGTGTCCGGCAACAGCCGAACGCGAAGACGGGGCTGGCTCACATGGTGGGCGTGGGCGCCGTTTGCGTCGTTCACATTCTCCAGAAGGACGCGTGAACGATGCTGTTGAATCGTCTCCCTGAGAAAATAGCAAAGCGGCTTCGGCTCCCATTGATTGCAGCTCCAATGCTGGCCGTTTCCGGACCGGATCTCGCGATAGCAGCTTGCGAGGCGGGTGTGATCGGATCGTTTCCGCTCGCGAATGCTCGAACGGTTGATGGGGTCGATGCATGGCTCAAACAAATTGAGACCGAGCTCGCCCGAGCGGCGGACGAAAACCCCGACCGGCAGCCGGCTCCCTTCTGCCCCAACCTGATCATCAAGCGCGCGCAAATGCGCGACGAGCTGCAGGCGTTGGTGAAGCATCGAGTGGAGATGGTGATCACGAGCGTGGGCTCGCCAATCGAAGCGATCGGGCCGCTGCACGACGTCGGATGCATCGTCTTTGCCGACGTGGCGACGCTTCATCATACGGAGCGAGCGATAGCCGCGGGCGTCGATGGCCTCATCCTGCTGACGGCTGGCGCAGGCGGACAGACCGGATGGCTAAATCCGCTGGCGTTTGTCCGCTCAGCGCGCGCGATGTTCGACGGACCGATCGTGCTCGCCGGAGGGATCTCCGATGGCTACGCGTTGTGGGCTGCCGAGGTGCTTGGTTGCGACCTCGCCTACATGGGAACCAAGTTCATCGCGACGCAGGAGAGCATGGCGCCACCCGCGTACAAAAACATGCTGGTCGAATCCGGCATGGATGACGTGATGCTCACCCAAGCGTTCACCGGTCTGGACACTAACATGCTGCGGCCTTCGATGGTTGCCGCCGGACTCGATCCAACGACATTACCGCCACGGGTAGCGAACGAAGAGGCCGCGAAGAAGTTCAGCAGTATGGCCGTGGTCGAAGGCCCGCGCCGGTACAAAGACATCTGGAGCGCCGGCCATTCGGTCTCTGGTGTGGATCGGATTCAAAGCGCGGCGGAACTCGTAGACCGGACACTCGCAGAGTACTTCGAAGCGCGTGATCATACGGCCCGCCTCTTGTCCAAGTAGGCTATCCCGCGTCCTTCAACGAGCTTGCTAAGCGCAGTAACCAGGCATTCCAGGCGATGCGTGGGTTGTACGAATCAGCTTGCGTGTAGTTGAGAACGCGACTCTTGAAGCCAGCGGGATTAAAGATCTCGTACGTCGATTACTATCACGCTCTCTTACCCATCTGTCGCTCGACAAAGACTGCCCGGATGCTCGCCCCATCCAAACGCGAAACTGCAGCAAGGTGATCGCGATTCCGCAAGTCGGCAAGCTTTCACCATCGCTACGTACGCCTTGCCGCCTGATCTGCCTTCGAGGCTGAGCGATCTCCTACGGTCGCCCCTGTATGGCGGGCCAGGCCATCGCGCGTAATATCCCCATGACGAACACCTAACCAGGGCCATCGCGGATGGTCGGCGTCCGACTCACTCGTGCATCTAATCACGCCGTACTCGCCGCGACCCACGAATCTCACAGGAGATGGAGTTTTGCGCAGGCACAGCCGCTTTGCGTGATCCCCGCCAACGAATTGGTCATTTCGATAGCCTTAGCCGCCCGCTCGCCATGGTTCTGGTCTAAGGAAGCTTCTTCCTACAGAAAACTCGGATCCCGAACGTGCCGATGATCGATATCCGGTTTGAAGATCGAATCAAATCGATTGCGATCGGGTAGGTATCGCGTTTGAATGGGCGTCATGGCCGAGGAAATCAACTACAATCCGTTTGATCCGACGTTCCTTGTCGACCCCTACCCGCATTACGCGCCGCTTCTAACCGGACCGCCGCGATGTGCCACGATTGGGTTCCCTGCAATCCTGGTCGCGCGCTACGCCGACGTCGTAACGGTGGTACGCGATCACGCGCGCTTTTCGAGCGTAATGCCGCAGTACGCGATCGTAGCGGGTGCCGATCCGTTTGGTGCGCCGACGATGCCGTTCTCCGACCCGCCCGTGCACTCACGCTTGCGCACCCTGGTGGCGCGCGACTTCAGCCCTCGCCGCATCGCGGCGTTGGCTACCCGGATTCGCGAGATCACCTGCCGGCTGCTCGATGAGAACGCCTACGGGAGCAATATGAACCGCGGCATCTTTGAAAGTCGTCGCGGTATGCGCCCGATACAAGCGCGGCCAGCCTGGCTCGAAAACTACTGCCTCCGCTTCAATCTGGCGATCGGCCCGGGCGAGCGCGGTGTGGCCAATCTGGAGTCTCAAGCAGGTGCTCGCACCTAAGGAGTGCTGTACTTGATCACGGTCGAACAGTCCGAGCATCTCGACCGTACGGAAGGTGTCCCAAGAGGCGCATACCGCCGCATTCCAGTTAACGCCATCGTCGATGGCCGTGAACAGATCGCAGCGTTCACATATCAGTCAGACAGAATCAGCCTCGGGCGCAAGCCTTCTGCGCGTTAAATGGGCTTGCTGATCGAAGGTGCTGTTCACCATGGCCTGCCGCCCAGCTATCTCCGTTACCTGCGAAATTTCGAGTTGGCTGCGGACGAGCGACGGTCTGAGCCGCAGCGATCTTAAGGCCCTTCCCGATTCCGAAAACTTGGTGCGGGAGTCCGGCAGCGCAGTTAATGAAGAACCCCAGCGGGCTGAGTGCAACGTTGCGCCGGTTGCGCTTGATGTTGGCGAGCATCTCCAGGTGGGGAAAGTGATGCTGAACCACCCAGATGAGATTGGGGAGGAAAATCAGCATCGCCATCATCGCGCCGATCAAGAGCCATCGGCTGTTCATCAGCCGGCGCTCAGGCGTCATCAACAGGCCCACCATGAGAGCGAAACCGAACATCGCCATCGTGTCCTTGTTCTCCAGACCGATACCGGCAATCACTCCGAACCAGAGCCAAAGTCTCGTTTCGCCAGTCTTGATCATGCGGATCAGTGTCAGCGCACGTCCCATCCACAAGAGCGGCTCGACGGAGTTCATCGAGAGGTAGCTGTCGACAGCCAGATAAAATGGCGCAATCAGGACGGCCACGGCGGCGAGAACCTGCGCGAATCGTCCGCCGCCAAGTTGCCTGACGATTGCGCCGGTAAGAAGAACCAGCCCAACGCTGGCGAGCGCCGGGATGAGCCGGATGGCCAGCATCGAATCGCCGAGGAAGTCGCGCACAATCCACGCCTGCAGCGCAGTGAGCGGCGGCATATCGACGTAGCCCCAGCTCAGATGCTCACCGCAAGCAAGGAAGTAGAGTTCGTCGGTGAATAAACCATAGCCGCCGGGGTTGGGCAGATGGAGCACTAGTTCAAGAGCGCTGACATAGGCGACAAGGGCAGGGCCGGCGGTGAAGGGGCTTTCGTCCGGATTTTCGCTTTGAGTCGCCAATTGCAGCGCCCTATGAAACTGTGTGTGGCGAATTGCTGATTCTGGGGAAATCGGTAATTCACCCCACACAGCTTCCAGTCTAAGTATAGGGCGTGCCGTCCTTGTGCACGAAGCGGCCGTCGGCATTGCTGCTCATCATGTCGATGTCGGAACAGGTGGTAAGGTCGGCGGGCTGGCGCGAGCCGACTTCGAGATAGACCGCCATCGCACCCGACTTGTTGATCATGTGATGGCCGTTGCCGGTACCTTTCGGGAACGCCGTGCAATCACCGGCGCGCAGCAGCGTCTCGCCGCCATCTTCGATCAGCGTCAGTTCGCCTTCGAGCACATAGACGAATTCGTCTTCATGGCTGTGCCAGTGGCGCTGGCTCGACCAATTGCCCGGTGGCAGGCGCATGAGATTGATCCCGAAATCGGTGAGCCCGCCGGCATTGCCCAGCCGCTGCCGCACGCGTTTGGCGCAGGGCGCGTCGAATGGCGCCGGATAGCCCGTACCTTTGCGTTCCGGCACGGCGGCGATGTCGATCTTGGGCATGGCAGTCCTCCCAGTGATCAGCGACCGAGCTTATGATCAAAATTCGGGCGCTCTTCAACCTGGACGCTCACAGCTCGATCAGCCTGCAGATAGGGTGTCTGTGGCGAATTGCTGATTCCCAAGCAAAATCAGCAATTCGCCACAGACAGGCGCAATCGATCGGCGAGATCGCCAGGCGAGAGCATGGTTCACCGAGGGCTTTGACACCGACGATTCCTGTTTGAGTGATACGCGGACTCGTGTCAACATCGCTAGTCGCTTCGCCAGTGGAGCGGATAACCCCGGATGCTTCGGGCCCAACCGAGGAGTCATGCCATGTCTACGATGACCGAGTTCAACAACAAAGTGATCGAGGAGTTCCGCGCCAATGGCGGCAAGGTCGCCGGTCAGTTCGCCGGCGCGCCGATGGTGCTCCTCACGACCAAAGGCGCCAAGAGCGGCAAAACCTACGTCCATCCGCTGGTGTACTCAAAGGACGGCGACCGGTATGTGCTCATCGCTTCCTTCGCGGGCGCGCCCAAGCATCCGTCCTGGTATCACAACATTGTGGCGAACCCGACCGTGACGCTCGAAATCGGCAACGAGAAGTTTCAGGCCAAGGCCAAGATTACCTCCGGCGAGGAGCGCGAACGGCTCTACAATGCCCAAGCTGCTATAATGCCGTTTTTCAACGACTATCGGAAAAAGACCAGCCGCCAGATTCCCGTGGTTGCGCTCACCCGAATCTAGTCGCCGGGCCGCTACGCGCGCGCCGAAGAAATAGTTGCGCTCGCGCACGAGATGGCCTGGATAACAAAGCAAGCTGGTTGTCTATGATCTCAGGTCATGCGGAGCCACCCATCATATCGGCGAAGTTGCGGCTGTAGAATCGCTCCTTGGCCTGCTCGCTGACCTGGCCCATCGTCGCCTCGAAGCGTCCGATCGGATCCTTGGTCCCTTCAGGATGAGGATAGTCGGTCGAAAACAGCAGCATCTCGGGCCCCGAGTTCTCGATGATCCATCCGACCGGCTCGTTCGGGAAAGGCGTGAACTTCACTTGGCGGCGCAGATAGTCGGACGCTTTGAGCGGCAGATTCAGCGCCGGCTCTGTCTTGCGAAAACTCTGCTGGCAGATATCCAGGCGGCGCAGCAGCGCCGGTAGATACATCGCGCCCTGCTCGATCACGCCGCCTCGCAGCTTGGAAAATTTTTCGAAGATTCCGTCGAGCACCATGCAGGCCAGGAATTGCTCCGGCGTCTGGTGGATTACCATGTAGTCTTTCGAGCGGACATTTTCGCCGCCGCCGAGCCAGTCGGTGGTCGGTGTGAGTCCATTTTCGTTGAACGCGCGGCGCAGTGCGCGGCCGCCTCCGCCGATATGCAGCATGAACGGGACGCCCCGCTCCTCGAGCATCGCCCACAGTGGATGGAAATCAGGATGCGTGGGCGACTTCGCGCCTGGCATCGAATTCACCAGAATTGCGCCGCATCCGGCGTCAAGCGCAACTTCGGCCTCGGCGCAGGTGCGTTCGCCCCACGGTACCGAGCCGACCGCAATCAGGCGGCGGTCAGCGGAGCAGAAATCGGCGATCGCGCGGTTCAGCGCGCGCGTACCGCCCCACAGAAGTTCGGCGTCGCTACCGAGAAACTGGGAAAATGCAAAGGTCGGGAAGACGAGCTGTCGATCCACCCCGATCAGATCGAGTGCGCGACTGCGCTCGGCCGGGTCAAACGCGCCCAGCGCGAGCCATCCCTTGGCCATCATCACATTCTCTTCGAGTTTGACCGTCGCGCCCGGGTCGGCGGCGCGCGCCTTGGCCTGCGCGATAAGCTCGGTTGCTTTGGCTCCCGCTCCACCCAGGTACAGCGGGCGAATCCGCTCGCGAACGCCGGGGTCGGCGTACTTCGGGAGCCATTCGCTCAGCTCCATGAGGTGACTGTCGGCATCGTAGAAAGTGCGGCCTTGGGCGTAGGGCATCGAGGTTCCTTTGACTATAATCCGGAGTTTCGTTTCTGAATTTCCAAACACCCGACGCTTAGCTCACCACGGAACTCAGCGTCAAGTCGTGGCCCGGCTGGCGGCCCCAAGCTGCCCCCACGCTGCGTCCCTCGAGGGCTTCCGTGGCAATCGCCAATTCAACCGAATCCAGTTGGGCAAAATCAGGAATTCTCAGCGACGCAATCTATCGCGCTATGAAATCACAAGCTGGCGTGATTCGAGAAAACGGCGCACGTGATCGCGAAGATCATTTGAACTCAAGGCCGCGCAGGCAGCGGCTCACCTCGATCCCGCTGCCGACCGGCAACAACATGGACTGAATATCCGCCTTGGCCCGAGCGTGCTGGCGGTACAGCGCGGCATCGGCGCGCGAAAACTCAGGGAACAACATGTTGTCGGCGACCACGATCGCGCCCCCACTCAGCTTCGGATAGAAAAGGTCGAAGCACGGGATATAGAGATCCTTCCACAGATCGAGCAGCACAAAATCGATGGGCCCGGAGAGCGTCGATATGGATTCGCGTGCATCGCCGAGTTTGAATTCCACCACATCTGCGAGGCCGGCTTTCCGCAGCGCGTTGCGCGCATACTCCTGCTTGCCTGCGTGCAAATCGAGGGTGATGACCTTGCCGCCGGTGGCGCGTGCAGCTTCGGCGAGCCACACCGTCGAGTATCCATGCGAGGTGCCGATTTCCAGGATGGTCTTTGCCTTCGCTTCCTTGATGAAGATGTTCATCAACTGGCCCGTAGCGGGGCCGACCGGGAGCAGAAACTCATCGATATGTTTCATCATCTCGGCCGGCGGCAGTTCTTGCATCCGCTTCATCTCGACCGCTGAACGTTGATTGTATTCGCCCAGGACGATCTCGATCGCACTATCCATTTGGGAACTCCTTGATGTAGGCATTAGGTCTGCACCGGCAGCCGGTGCGCCGTACCCTGACTTCCTCGGAAGCGTCTTGTCCGAGCCGGATGAAAAGCAGCGACGACAACATCGCAAGCCCACTGATCACAACGAATGGCAGCGTAAAATTCCTGGAAGTCAAGGGGAAGCCGCACGCCCTATGGGCCTTACATGCAGGACCATTAGATTAATAACACGAGGGGCGGGTCAAGCGGGCTGGACTTTTGGACGGCTGCGGTGCTTTCAGTACGGCAGTGGGAGGGAACGACGATGAGCGAGCAAAACAAAACGCTGTACGAGCGACTTGGCGGATATGACGCCATCGCGGTCGTGGCAAATGACCTGTTGCCACGGCTTCACAACGATCCTCAACTCGGCCGTTTCAGGGCGCATCGCGGAGAAGACAGCGTCAAGCGCGAGAAACAGCTTCTGATTGATTTCCCATGCGAGCGCGCAGGCGGACCGATCTACTATCGGGGCAGGGAAATGCTGTTGGCCCACCGTGGCATGAAGATCAGCGAGAGCGACTGGAACGTGTTCCTCGGACACGCCGCCGCGACCCTGGCGAAGTTCAAGGTGCCGGAGTCCGAGCAGCGCGACCTCGTCGCATTCGTCCAGGGCCGAAAGTGCCAAGTGAAAACCACAACTGACTGAGGAACTCTATGGAAGTTGCATTCGGAATCTTCGATCATCTGGAGCGACGTAATGTTCCCCTCGAACAGCTATATGAGGAGCGTCTGCAACTAATTGAGTCCGCGGATCGGGCTGGGATCTTCTGCTATCACCTCGCCGAGCATCATGCGACGCCACTGGGGATGAGCCCTTGTCCAAGTGTGTTTCTGGCCGCGGTTGCGATGCGGACGCGCAAGATTCACCTCGGACCCTTGGTGTATCTCTTGCCGCTCTATCATCCCATTCGCCTGGTCGAGGAGATTTGCATGCTCGATCAGTTAAGCGGCGGACGACTTGAGATAGGCGTCGGTCGTGGCATCTCTCCTTACGAACTCGCGTACTACAATGTGAACTTTCTCGAATCGCGCGAGATCTTCGAGGAGTCGCTCAAGGTGGTGGTCCAGGGTCTGCGCGAGGGTAAGATTTCGCATCGTGGCGAGCGCTACAAATTTGCTGGAGCACCGATCGAAGTCTCGCCAAAACAGAGGCCGAATCCGCCGTTCTGGTATGGCGCCTCGACTCCCGAGGGTCTGGCGTTTGCCGCACGTCATCGAATGCAGATTGTAACCGGTGGCCCCAACGCGATCGTTAAGGGCACCGTGCAAGCCTATCGTCAGTTGCTGGAGACATTTCGCGACCACCCGGATAATCTGAATCCTCACGTCAAGGAGCTAAAGATCGGCGCAGTGCGGCACTTCTTCGCTGCCGATTCGGACCAACAAGCCGAGAAAGTCGCAATACCCGCGTATCAGGTCTACTACAACAACATCGTCAAGCTGTGGCGCGACTTTGGCACGGTCCCAACGCTGTTTACCGACGATCTCCTGCGTGCGCGTGCAGCCGATGCAGCCATCGTCGGCTCTCCGAAATCGGCGCGCGAAAAGATCGCAGCCTATTTTGAGGAAAGCGGGACCAACTACCTGGTGCTGTCGTTTGCGTGGGGCGGCCTGAGCTACGAGCAGTCACGCCATTCGCTCGATCTATTTGTGTCAGAGGTGCTACCTCATTTTGTGAAGCAACCTAATCTCTGACGTCTGCGAACGCAGACTGCTGTTGACTGGTTACCAACATGGTCATTGCTCAGGGTCGTGTCATTGACGGCCAAGATCTTAATGTGAGAAGCGGGAGATGAGTTCTGTGCCGATCGTTCTGTCTGCGCACCAGCCGCTGGGTCCGGGCGCTGGCGATTAGTTCCAGTACCGACGAAAGTCGGCGACCGCAGACCGGCGTGTTTGGGAGAAGTACTGTGGGAAGCATCAGCGCGGTCGACGAAAAGGCCGGTCGCAAGTTCTATCTGGACGATCCAAATGATCTTAAGCCTGGCAACAAGGTAGTATTCCTCCTGAGCTCGCAGGGAGGCGGTTCGGTCGGCGCCCGTGGCCTATGGCCGATCGTGTTCTCGCATCTTCCGCTTCCTCCGCAACCCCGCTGTCCTCCTTGAAATACACAGATGCAAAACGTTCCGTCGATCCCATCGGAAATGTACGCTTGACGTTCGCTGCGAGAATGTCGACTACGTGCAAGGCAGGGCGGGGCCGAATACCTCCGGTTCATCCAATTAGAACGTCAAGGTGGCATCGTCCGCCCCCGAAACTATGAAGGAGGAAAGTTTGATCCCGGCTTGGCATCGCGCGAACTTGCGTCCCTGCTCGCTAAGCGGCGCGCGGCCATCGCCAGGAGTCCGTCGAAGGCGCGATCGGGAGCCAGTGGAAGAACGCCATCAGCGTTGCGTCGGTGCCCACCAGGTACCGCGTGCGCGGCCGCCTCGCCGCAGCGGCGGATACACCCGTATTAAGGAACTCCAGGCATGGGAGCGCGCCCGCGCCTGATCACAAGCACTTCCCCACGATACGGTGCCGTCGCGCTACGCGATCTCCGTCGCAGAGCGCGCTTCGCCTCTTCGTCGTCAGATCACGACGTTCGCAGATACCGGACCACCAGGCGCGTTACGTCGTCCACAAACTGCCCTGCTTTCTCGTCGCTGAGGATGTCCGGGCGACGCAGGACGGCGGCATGGGTCAGTGCTTCCACTACTGTCACTAAGACAAAGGCCGCGAGCTCGAGATCGGCGACATCGATCTCATCTCGATGCGCCTCGAGATAGGCTCGAACCAGAGCATAACCCTCTTGCTGGAAAGCCTCGATATTTTGAAGCCGCCCAACATGTGGGATCTGTTCCGCAAGGACGCCATGCAGCTTGGGATTGACGCGGTGACCGTCGATTGCAACTGAAATGAATTCCCGCGCCGCAGCCTCGATAGGGCGCGCCGCTGCCTTGATCAGCGCGTTGCGAGTTACCTCGGAAATTTCTTGCGTATGGCGGTCAATAACCGCGGCCACCAGCGCCTCCTTGCTCGGGAAGTATTGGTACAGCGAACCGATACTGACGCCAGCCACCTCGGCAATCCTGTTGGTGCTCGCCCGATCATAGCCTTCCTTCATCAAAACGCGAGCAGTCGCTTCCAAGAGCGCATCGACGGTTGCACGCGATCGCTCCTGCGAGGCCGATTTTCTTGGGTTTGTTTGGAGTTTACGCGCCATATGCATCCGGCCGTGAATGCGAGTGATTCATGGCGCAGGCCACAGGGGGCAAGTCGGGTTGATAATGATGGAAAACTCGATCACACCGCCCGCCGATGGGTTCACGAGCTATCTGCATAAGACAGAAGCCTCAAACCGGCGGCGGCCAGGTGGATCAAGCAACAAGGTTGAAAGCCATCCGGACGAGAACCGATTAAACATGGCGCGGCCCGCCAAGCAGGGTCCGCCCGAAATACCAGCGAAGGCAGAGAAGGCGATGTCGCGCCTCGATGAGCTGACCGAATCCATGAAAGCCACAGTGGGTGCTGATTCCGCTCTCGGCAAAACGCTGAAATTCGATCTGAAGGTGAGGGCTTCATCTACATCGACGGCGGTTCGGTGACCAACGAGGATAAACCGACGGATCTGACACTGACCCTCACCATCGACGACCTGAAAGCCATAAGCCAAGGCAAGCTCGCCCAGATGACCGCGATCATGAGCGGACGGCTTAGCCTCTCGGACATGGGAGTCGCCGCAAACCTTCAAGGCAAGATGCACGCGCTGTTCTCCAAGATGCAAGCAGCTTCCTGACCACTGCGAGCTGCGGAAACAAAAGCGAGACGCAATCATATGAGTAAAGCGCTGCCATCTGCCCGCGTTAATCGCGCACCAGGTCCATCACACGTCCGAGCGTCGTGAGTTTCTCCGCGAGGTCGCGCCCTTGAGGAGCGACGCGTAGCGTCGTGACTCCTGCACCCCTGAAGGCACTAATGCGGTTGCGCACCATCTCGGTGTCGCCCAGCAGATTCGCCTGGATCACCATTTCCGACGGCACCTTGGCAATGGCTTCGGGACGCCTCCCGGCAATCCAGAGACGCTGCACCTCGCGCGCCGCCGCCTCCCAACCGCCCCGTTTGAATGCGTCGTTGTAGAAATTCGTCGTCGCCGAACCCATCGCACCGAGCGTAAATGCCATGGCAGGTTTCAAAGGCTCCACGAGCGCGTCTAAATTATCGCCGAACGCAACTGTTCCGCCGACCTGAATGTCGATGTCGGCTAGGCTGCGACCGGCCCGTTCTGCGCCTCGGCGCAGATAGTCGAGGTGCGCAGCGGCATGTTCTGGCGTAAACGACGTGCCGAGCCAACCATCGGCCGCGGCACCGGTGTATTCCAATGCGTGGGGTCCGAGCGTGGCGAGATAAATCGGAATGTGAGGGTTGCCGGGTTGTGACAACCGGAGCGCCTTGCCCTGTCCGCCCGGCAGCGGCAGTTCGTGATACTTGCCGTGGTATTCGATCTTTTCGCCGGCAAACGCCAGTTTGATGATCTCCACCGTTTCTTTCATCCGGGTGAGTGGCGCCTTGAACGGACGGCCCTGCAGCCCTTCGACTACCTGCGGACCGCTCGCACCGAGGCCCAGGATGAAGCGATCGTTGCTGATTGAGGCCATCGTCAGCGCCGTCATCGCGATCATCGCCGGCACACGCGCGCTTATTTGCATAATGCCGGTACCGAGCCGGATCCGGCTTGTGCGCGCAGCGAGATAGGCGAGCGGTGAAATCGCGTCCTGCCCCCACGCCTCGGCAGACCAGACCGAATCCACCCCGAGCTTTTCCGCTTCGACGACGTAGTCGACTTGTTCGTCGAAGTCGCGCTTGCGACCCGACGCGGCGCCGCCAATCCCGATGCTGACTTTCATGCCATCCTCTTAAAGGCTGACCATTTTTTCGAGCAAGGCTAACGAAATAATATTCGCCGCCAAGATGCCGGCGAGCCGGCGAAGATTTCCGCCATGCGTAAAACTCCGTCGCGAAAGAGGCTAGACCAGCAGACGACCAGGGACAATCAACGCAGATCAATGGAAGCGCTTCGTCGACGGCGTCGGATCACTCCGCTACCAGTGCAATTCAAATTTATGTTATCGATCCGTTCCGGACTTGCGGCGGATTCGTTGTCGCGGCACGCTCCTTAAAAGGAAGGTTCTGCATGATGTCGCAGACCATTGAGATGGACGAGATGGTTTCGCTCGAGCGGGGCGAGATTGATCGCCGTATCTACAGTGATCCTGCGATCTTCGAACTCGAGATGGAGCGGATCTTCGCCCGTTCGTGGCTGTTCCTCTGCCACGAATCACAGATTCCCGAGCCCGGTGACTTTTTCCAATCAGTCATGGGCCGCGACAACGTGCTAGTGGTGCGGCAGAAGGATCGAACGGTCAAAGCCATGATCAACACCTGCGCGCATCGCGGTAACGCAGTCTGTCGCGCGGAGGAAGGCAACGCCAAGAGCTTCCTGTGCACCTACCACGGGTGGTCCTACGGCATCGACGGACAACTTCTAGGCGTGCCGGGATTCAAGACCTTCTACAACGGTGAGCTCGACAAATCGAAACACGGGCTGGCACAAGTGGCCCAAGTGGCAACCTACAAGGGATTCATATTCGGTACGCACGACATTTCCGCACCGCCCTTGGAACAGTTTCTCGGCGCTACCGGGCGGCTCGGCCTCGATATGATTGCAGCGCGGGGCGACATGGTCGTGGTGCCCGGCATCCAGAAGTTCATCATCGATTGCAACTGGAAAATCGCAGTCGACAATCTCTTCGATTGGTATCATCCACAGATCACTCACGCGTCGGCATTCTTGCCCGGTGTGCTCGGCACCGATCCAGGCCGCACGACGACCGAGAAGATCGACATGAGCGACGTGAACATGGACAACGGCGGCGCGCTTGATATGCCCGGCATCGGCATCAGCGGCACAAAGTTCGACCAGGTGGTTGTACTCGGCGAATATGGGCACGCGATCGGCGGGCCCACGGCGTCTTCTTTGGGCAATCCGGACTTCGACAAAGGCTGGCGGGCCACGCCGCAAGCTCGGGCCGCCCTGGGCCCGGTCGGAGTGGAAGTCGCCGGACACCCTAACATCTTTCCGACCACGTGGGTGGCCTCGGTGACAGGACAGCTATCGCTACGAATACCGCGCAGCTCTGCTCAGACCGAGATCTGGTGGTTCACCTTGATCGATCGGAACCTGCCGCGCGAGACACGCGATTTCATCGTCAGCACCGCATGCCGCGTTTTCGGCCCGGCTGGCGTGCTCGAACAAGACGACGGCGAGAACTGGTCGCAGGCCACGGCACAGACGCGCGGCGTCGCAAGCAGGCGGATGAAGCATCAGCTCACCATGGGTCTGGGCCGGGGTAAGATTATCAAGGAAGGCGGTTTGGCGCGCGTCGAGGGGCTCACCAGCGAGCATGGCCAGTTGTGGACGTATCATTCGTGGGCCCAATGGATGAAGGGCCTCGGCTGGGACGATCTGCTCAAGGCGACAACGCCCGGCGATTATATCTAGCGAGCCTATAGATGTCCGCTGACTCAGGCTTGCGTCCGAACAACGACCAAATAGCGGCGATGGTTCGCCAGTACGAGGTCGAGCGCTTCTACTACGACGAGGCAGCGTTGCTCGACGCGCATCGATACGAGGAGTGGCTCGCACTGTTCAGCGATGACGCGCATTACTTCATGCCGATCCGCCGCACTCGCATGCAACGCGAGTTGAACAAGGAATTTACACAGCCCGGTGAGATGGCCTTCTTCCATGACGACAAGACTCTGCTCGCCGGAAGGGTGGCGAAGCTCAATTCGGGGCGCTCATGGGCGGAAGATCCACCCTCGCGCACGCGTCATTTGATCACCAATGTGAGAGTGGTTCGCGATAGCGGCCGCGAGCTCGAAGTCGAGTCAAACTTCCACGTTTACCGCACCCGGCTTAACTCGGAGGAAAGCTCGTGGATCGGATCGCGACGAGACCTGCTGCGGCGAGTCGAAGGATCGTTCCAGATCGCAGATCGCAAGATTTTTCTCGAGCAAACGGTGTTGCTGTCGCGCAACCTGAGTAACTTTTTCTGAAATGGGCTGGCTGGAAAATAAAGTGGCGCTCGTCACAGGGGGCGCATCGGGGCTTGGACGGGCAATCGTCGAGCGATTTGTAGACGAGGGCGCACGAGTCGCGATCCTGGATCGAGCGCGCGAGCGCACCGAGGACCTGGCGAAGCAGCTCGGCGACCGCGTCGCGGCGATCGTCGGCGACGTCACGGACCTTGGCGACAATCAGCGAGCGGTTGCGGAGACAGTCGCGAAGTTCGGGCAACTCGACTGCTTCGTAGGCAACGCCGGAATCTGGGACTTCTCGATTTCGCTTGCAGCATTGCCCGACGATCGAGTCAGCAACGCTTTCGATGAACTGTTCGGCGTGAACGTTAAGGGCTATCTGCTCGGCGCGAAAGCTGTCTACCGCGAACTTGCGAAGACCAACGGCAGTATCATCTTCACGGTCTCGAACGCCGGCTTTTACCCATGCGGAGGCGGTCCTCTATATACAGCTTCGAAGCACGCCGTGGTCGGGCTGATTCGCCAGCTGGCCTACGAGCTGGCGCCCAAGATTCGAGTCAACGGAGTCGCGCCCGGCGCGATCCCAACTGACTTGCGCGGCCCGCGCTCGCTCGACATGGGAGAACAATCGATCGCTTCGGTGCCGCTTAAGGCGGCTGCCGAGCGCGGAATTCCGCTCGGCAAGCTGCCCGAGCCGCGTGACTACACCGGATCGTATGTTCTGCTGGCGTCGGCCGAGAATTCTTCCACCGCGACTGGAGGCGTGATCCTTTGCGAAGGCGGTATCGGCATCAGAGGTTTCACTGATGCGGCCGGCGGCCGGAACCTGTAGCGCACGGCGCTGTCGGTCAGGGTTCAGGTTTTGAATAGGAACCCGAAGCCTTCGAGTCGTGCTCTATCGACTGAAGGAACCCTCGAGCCCATGCTGTGTGTGGCGAATTGCTGATTCTGGGGAAATCAGTAATTCGCCACACACAGGTTCGTGATCCCCATGACCTACGGTCGCGATGTCGATTGGGCGCGCAATATCGTCAAGGCGCACGGCTGTCAAATGGAGCAGATGGGCCGGCGCTTCACCATCTCGAATCCCCGCGTGGTGGACTTTGACGCCGCCGAGCCAGAGCTGCGAGGCGCGGTGCGCGAGGCGTTTCGTATCGCGGACCTGCCGGGCTACGTGCTACTCGATCTTCAGTCCGAGCGGACGGGCAGCAGCCCAAGCTAGCGACTTTGGGAGATCCCTTAAGGCGGCACCCTTTTTCGCCATGTACCCAGTTTGTCGAATCAATCCGCACGTGCTCCCCTGCAGTGCCGTCTCTGAGCAAGAAAGACTATTGCGAATCGGGAATCTGCCAGCCGATAGATGCCGCAGCGTCGACGCCTGAGTGCAGATCACACTCAATCTACGAGCGCTTCTGCCACCCGATCGGTTCCCCGCCGGCGGAGCCAACCTCCGAATGACCTATGTGTGGCGAATTGCTGATTTCCCAACGATCAGCAATTCCCCACACACCCCATGAGCGCGAACAGGCTCAGGATGGTCTGCCGCGCATTGGAAAGATCGAGACCTGCGATCGAATGAGCGCCGCCGTCGGGCGCGAAGGCGTGGATTAAGCCACGTCCGAAATTCGTCAGCCTCATCAGCCCTAGCACGACGCGCGGAACATATCGCATGGCTGCGGTCACCGCTGCGAAACGCAGATCAGCAGTTGACCTTCGAGGCCGGCCGCGCGATGCACGCCGATCTCGGCGACCTCGGGCGAGGTCGCGATTTTAACGAACGCCGCCGGCGAGGGATATTCAACGAGCCCCACGATGTCCCAGGCGGTTTCGACTTGGCCGACCGGAAGGTACTTCACGTCACCGGCAAAGAGAAATTTTCCACCCTCACGTTCGACGATCTTGCGCATCGCCTCGGCGTAGAGCCCGTAGGCCTGAGCACCGGTAAGATCGGTCTTGCGTCCATCCGGATACTGCGCCCGAGTGCGAAACTTGAGCAGGTTGAGCATCACGACGGGACTGGGCGAGGGATCGTTGCGAAGCGCCTCGATCTGTTGGGTGGTCGGGTAGAGTGCATTTTCGACTCTCATTTCCGTTTTTCTCCTAAAGGGTTCCGCGGATGAATTCGTCGAGAACTCGCGTTACTTCCTCGGGTCGATCCTCCTGCAGAAAGTGCCCGGCGCCGGTAATCGTAACGTGGCACCGCCCTCTCGCGCCCGGTACGCGATCCTGAAACATCTTTTCGCCGCCCCTGGTGACCGGGTCGGAATCCGAAAAAGCCGTGAGAAAAGGCTTCTCGAACTTCTCGAGCACTTCCCATGCTTTCTTGTTCTCAACGACCGAGCCGTGCTGGGGCGTAATCGGCACGAGTGCGGGGAATATCCGCGCACCCGCTTTATGGGATTCGTCAGGATAGGGCGCGTTGTAAGCTGCGACTTCGGCCGGCGAAAGTTCGCGCACTGTGCCCATATTCACGATCTGTCCGACGGGGAGCTCTGGAACAGTCTGGCTGAAGTTGAGCCACTGCTCGAAAGCGGGCGAAAAGCCAAGTCCGACTGGAAGGCCTGTATTTGCCGCCACCACGCGCGCGAACCTATCGGGAAATGCGGCGACGAGCCGAAGGCCGATAAGCCCGCCCCAGTCCTGGCAGAAGAGAGTGATGTTTCTAAGGTCGAGCGAGGTCAACCAATCGCTCATCCAGCGGACGTGGCGTTCATAGGTGTAGTCGGACCTTTCGGCGGGCTTGTCGGAGCGGCCGAAGCCGACCAGATCGGGGGCAACCGCGCGATGCCCTTTGGCCGTGAGTCCGGCAATCACCTTGCGATAAAGGAAGGACCACGACGGTTCGCCATGCATGAGGAGCACCGGCGCGGCACTAGCGGGGCCTTCGTCCAGAAAGTGAATCCGCAGGGCAGTGCCGCCGGCGTCCTTTACTTCGCGGTAGTGCGGCGGGTATGGGAAGTCCGGCAGGTTGGCAAATCGCTGGTCGGGTGTTCTGAGAACTTTCACCAGTTGGCCTCCGTGTTGAATGCGCTGCTTCCCAGACGATATATTGACACAACTAATGTCATTTCTTTGCGCGGCGGTCAAGGCATGCAGCAAAAGGCTGTGCCACGCATACCTTTATGCGCCGGCTCAGTTCGACCAGAAGACGTAATCGTCGCTGGAGCTTTCCGGGTAGGACAGAGGATGGTCGATGTCGATTGGACCTTCGAGCAGCGACGGCCACAGCGGCCTCGCCTGCTGCCCGTCGATCTGATCGAGCACTTTCATCAGTTCCCTGACCTGCCGCGGATTGCTTTCGGCAAGGTCGTGATGCTCGGTGGGATCATCCCTTAAATTGAAGAGCCAGGTCTTGTTGGGCTTGTCGTCGATCTGCAGCTTCCATTGGTCGTCGAGCAGCGTCTTGTAGGGTCCCGAACGCCAGAAGAGCGTGTGATGAGGCGTGCCGGCGGACAAGCCGTCGAGAAACGGCAGCACGTTCACTCCATCGATCACGCGATCCGAGGGTATCAACGCACCGGCCGCTCCCGCCGCGGTCGAGAAAATGTCGACGTGAGCGACGGGGAGCGCGTAAGTCGTTCCGGGGTGAATTTTCGCCGGCCACTTCACGAAGAACGGCACATGAATTCCGCCCTCGAAGAAGGTCGCCTTCCATCCCCGATAGGGCCGATTGATATCCGGCAGGCCGATGTAGTTTGCGCCGCCGTTGTCGCTGGTGAAAAACACCAGCGTGTTTTGCTCAAGCCCATTTTTTCGAAGGGCGTCGAGCACGTGTCCAACGTTGCGGTCAAGCGCACGGACCATCGCGCCGTATACTCGCAGCCGATGATCCTTGATCTCCGAAAGCGCGTCGTAATCGGACTTGAGCGCCTGCAGCGGCGT
Organism: Binataceae bacterium (SeqCode); assembly: GCA_963789715.1. Lineage (GTDB taxonomy): Bacteria > Desulfobacterota > Binatia > Binatales > Binataceae > Binatus. The sequence goes on from CAWBLQ010000006.1 coordinate 791,625, forward strand.
GTGCGGCGCGTTGAATGCAAGATACATGAAGAAGGGGCGGTTGCGGTTTGCATCGATCGCATTCACCGCCGCGTCGCCCAGGTAGTCAGTCATGTATTCGGAGGGATAGAACCGCCGGCTTCCGTTATTGATGACCGCGAATGAGAGATTCGCCCAGAGAAATTTGTCGATCGGGTCGAAATCTTGGTACGAGTTCTCGGCTTGCGGGTCGTTCCTGCGCAGGTACATCGCCGCGCCCGCCAGAAAGCCCAGCGTTTCATCGAAGCCGCGCGCATTGGGAGCCGTCTGCGGCGTTTCGCCGAGATGCCATTTGCCGAGAAAAATCGTGTGATAGCCGCGCGTCTTCAGAAGCTGCGCCATCGTGATTTCGCTGGTCGGCACCGCCTGCTGGGCAAGCGGCGGCACCTGGCTCACGCGTTCGGAGTGAAAAATGGCCTTGTGGGGACCTTGTTGATAATACGTCGAAACCAGCTTCATGAATGCGACCGGAGCGGGCGTGAACTCGAAGCCGAAGCGTGTCGCGTAACGGCCCGTCATGATCGCCGCGCGCGATGGCGCGCAGGTCGCATTGCCGGCATAGCCATTGGTGAACGCCACGCCTTCGCGCGCGATCGAGTTGATGTTCGGCGTGGGGACAGCGCCACCGGCGACGCCGCCGCCATTAGACGTGATGTCGTTGTAGCCCAGGTCGTCGGCAAGAATAAGGATGATATTGGGCGGGCGCTGGTAGGCACGTTCCGCTGCCGTCGCCGGGCCGCCCTGCCATTGAACCGGCCGATTCGGCTGAATCGGATCGCGGACGCTCTGGAGGAGGCCGGGAAGGTAGTACCAGTATTGCGAAAACAGATAGATGACGGCGGCGAGCACCGCGACCGCCGAGCCGATTACGATTCTGCCTCTTCTGCCGATCTTCATTGAACCCCTTCCCGGATTCGTCACGGATTGATTGCAGCCTTTCCAAACGGCGGAAATTATGGCAACTATAGTGTCAATTGATTTCCGGGGCAACCGCTCCGATTGCGGGACAAAACGATCAGATCACACAGCGCGCGCGCTAACCTCTGATGTCGGGAACGTCACGAAGATTGATTGCCGGCGCCGTCGTCCTGGCGGCGCTGGCCGCTGTTTCGTGGGGACTGATTCGCGTGCCTGCGTTCCAGGACGCAGCATATCGGTACGCGATCAATCGAAATCTGGCAGCATCACGGACTGACCTGCTCGCACCGGATGCGCTCCGGGTGGTGTTGTGCGGCACGGGGAATCCGTTGGCGGATCGAAATCGCGCGGACGCGTGTACGGCGATCTTCGCTGGCGGCAACATCTACCTGGTGGACACCGGGCCAGGCGCCTGGAAGAACCTCGCACTGTGGCATATTCCCGCGGCGCGGATCGCGGCAATCATGCTCACCCATTTTCATTCCGATCACATCGGCGATCTCGGCGAAATCAACATGCAGACATGGGCGCAGGGGCGGGAGCATCCGCTGCGCGTGTACGGGCCGCCGGGCGTCGAGCAAGTGGTGGGAGGATTCGAGAAAGCGTACTCGCTAGATGAGGGCTACCGCATCGCGCACCACGGCGCCGGGCTGATGCCCCCCGCGAACTGGCAGATGCAGCCGCTTGCGGTGAGAATCGACACTCCGCCGGGCGTGTCGCCATGCGCAGGCGGTTCCGCGACGGTGCTGGAAGAGAACGGACTCAAGGTCACCGCCTTCACCGTCGATCACGCACCGGTAGCGCCGGCTTACGGCTATCGATTTGACTACAAGGAACGCTCCGTCGTCATCAGTGGCGATACGGTGAAGTGCGCCAACCTCGTCGCGGCCGCGGCGGGCGCCGACGTGCTGATTCACGAAGCGCAGGCGGCTCATCTGGTGAAGCTGATCCAGGACGCCGCGGAGAGGATGGGCAACGCGCGCATTGCCAAGATCATGGCCGACATCCGCCGCTACCACACGACGCCGGTGGAGGCCGCGTCCGAGGCGAACCAGGCCGGAGTTCAGCTGCTCGTGTTTAGCCACATCGGTCCACCGACGCCAAACGCGCTCACGCGGATCGCGTTCATGCGCGGCGTTGAGGCGGTAAGGCCGCACGGCGTGCTGCTGGGCTACGACGGGATGCTGCTGACGCTGCCCGAGGGTACGAAGGCGATCAAGACCTCCGAGATCCAATGAAAAACTGCAGCGGGCTGCTTCCGCGCACTTCGCGATCGCGCCGGGCACGGCCTGCCGGCGAACCTGACTGCCTCGCCGTTGCTGGCCAGTGTTCGAAATTATTGACATGTAGCATGTCAATATAGTATGCAAGAGCTGCTCGAGGCTCCCCATCGCGATCAGGTTGATGGCGTGAGGCTGGCGAAAGGAGGTTACGAAGAATGCCCGCACGTCAGTCCAGCGCTGAGCCGCGGGTGCTGAGTACCTCGCCTTATCGCGTCTATGGGATGAGCCAGTCCTACTTCACGCGCAAGCTCACTGGTTACCTCGACTACAAAAGCATCTCATACCTGTTGCCTTCGCTGATTATATCGACGGTGCTGGCCAGCTGCCGGACTACAAGGAGCCTCCGCGTCCCGCTCTCAACCGCCTTTTCGGCCCGCCGTGGGAACGCGAGCAGTGTACGGCCCCGCCGTCAGCGTCCGCAGAAATCCGCTAACTGACTGAGGCGATAATGAATATCCAGACATCCGCACGAGAACAAACCGATGGCCGGCGCCAGCGGAGCGAAGTAAGCCGCGAGCGTATCGTACGCGCGATGCTGGAACTCGTCGGTGCGGGCGAGGTTACGCCCAGCGCGGAAGCGGTCGCCGCCCGCGCCGGTGTGGGACTGCGTACGGTGTTCCGCCATTTCGACAACATGGAAAGCCTGTACCGGCAAATCAACGCTGTAATGGATGCAGAGATTCGTCCGGTGGCCGAACGTCCCTTCTCCGCCAATGAGTGGAAGGCACAGCTGGGTGAGTTGATCGACCGCCGCATCCGCATCTTCGAACTCATCATGCCGTTCAAGATCGCGGCGGACCTTCACCGCCATCATTCGCCGTTTCTTGCCAGCCAGTGGGACAAGATGACCAAGGAGCAGCGCGCGGCGCTCAGCCGCTTAGTGCCAAAGGACCAGCGCGATGACGCCACGTTCTTGGAGAGCCTTGATCTGGTTTTGAGCTTTGAGACCTGGCGGCGGCTGCGCAAGGATCAGAGGCTCGCCGTGCCCCGCGCACGGCAGGTGCTCGAACGGCTGGTCGGCGCTCTCCTCAAAGCCGAATAGTCACACTTTTCGGGACTTCCCGACGCGAAGAGAGCGACAGGTAACGGCGACTACGCGT
>CAWBLQ010000007.1:0-7290 GCA_963789715.1 Binataceae bacterium (SeqCode)
GAGCTCAGCGCGTAACGCGCCACGTAGCAATGTCGTCGGGTCGTGCGTTGCCTTCCTCCGACGGGAAGTGAGGTGGCGGAGAGGGAGGGATTCGAACCCCCGGAGCCGTTAGGCTCACCTGATTTCGAGTCAGGCCGGTTAAACCAGACTCCCGAACCTCTCCGCGACAGACGAGCATCGATGTTTGCTCCGGCGCAGTCAAGCCGATGCTGACTCGGATTCGTTCCAGGTTGTTCATCATTATAATGAGATGCCACGCCCACAGCACTCGATCGGACGATTTTCCGATCGCGACGGAATTTGCTAGCGTAGGTTAGATTTCTTGAGCGAGCCCAGGAGCGCATTTTATGCCATCGAATTCGATCGCCGACCGAATCCCGACCTCATTCGAGACCACCTTCCAGCGGTACTACGCGGTCGAAGCGCCCGATCTTCGCCGACTCTACGAAAATGCAAAGCGCGACCAGTGGAACGCGTCGAGCGACATCGACTGGACGGTCCAAGTTGACCCCGAACGGGGTATCTTTGCCGACGAGCTGATCGATGGGCACGGCACTCCCACGATCAATCGGCTCGAGCCGCGCGAATTCCAGCGGCTCAACGTCGAGTTCTCGTGCTGGCGCCTTTCGCAACTGCTCCACGGCGAGGAAGGCGCGATGCTCGCGTGCAGCCAGCTGGTCGACATGGTGCCCGGCAACGACGCGAAGTTCTTCCAGGCGACGCAGGTGGTCGATGAAGCACGCCACACCGAAGTGCTCAGCCGCTACCTGCTCGAGAAGTGCGGCGGCAAGATCTATCCGATGACCGGGAACATCAAAACGCTTTTCGACTACATCCTCGGCCAGGGCAAATGGTTCATCAAAACGGTTGGTCTGCAATTGCTGGCCGAGACGTTTGCGGTGTCGCTGTTCCGGATGCTCATGGAAACTGCCAAGGACCCGCTGCTGCGCGAAATTTGCCGGCGCATCCTGGCCGACGAATCGCGCCACATGGGATTCTCGATCCTCAGCCTGCCCGACGAGATTCGCGGACTCAATGCCGGCGACCTGCATGAACTCGAGGACTTCACCCGTGAGGCGCTGGTGCTGGTCATGACCGGGCAGTTCCCGCGCGAAGCCTACGAAACGATCGGAATGAGCGTGTCCGATATCGAAGCTGTCCGCCAGGCGCGCAAGGAAATCGCGCTCGGCAGCGAGTACGCACTCTTTCGCAAGCTGTTCCGGCGAGAGATGCATCAGACCGTTGTCAGCAACATGCAGAAGGTCGGACTGCTGAACGAGCGCACCTCCGCCTTCATGCGTGAGATGGGAATTAACACGACGCTTGCCGCCGCCGCCTGAGATGGCCACCGCGCCGAGCCGGCATAGCGGCCAGAAATCCGGGACCGATTGGCGCGCGCAACTGGGTGCGCGGCTGGTCGCCGCGGACGAGGCTGTTTCGCATATCAAGTCGGGCGACCGCGTCTGCCTGTCGATCGCGCAGGCAACGCCGTTCGAAATCTGCCCCGCGCTCGCGGGCCGCCTGATGGAATTGGAAAACGTCGTCGTCAATCACGGCGCCGCGGTGATGAACTGGGATTTGCCCGGACTGGGCGAGCGCTTCCGCCTGGAGTCGATGTACCTGTCGCCGTACGACCGCGCGATTTACCATCGCGGCGCGGCAGAATTCACGCCGATTGTGTACTATCGCGCCGGGCATCTGCCGCCCGCGCTCGACAATTTCAACGTGTACCTGATGACCGTGTCGCCGCCCGACGAGTACGGCTACTGCAACTTCGGCGAAGCGCAGATCATGTCGAAGCTGCTGGCGCGCAATGCGAAGCTGGTGATCGCGGAGATCGACAAGAATTCGATTCGGGTCGGCGGCGACAACTCGATTCATATTTCGGAGATTGACTACTTCGTCGAGCGAACGGTCGAGCTGCCGGCGATCAATCTGCCCGCGCCCGGCGAAGAAGAAGCGCGGAATATCGCGACGGTGTGCGCGATGGTCGCCAAGGAACTCATCCCCGACCGCGCGACGCTGCAAATCGGCGTCGGATCGATGTCCGGGATGTTGTGTAAGCATCTTCACGGGCATCATGAGCTTGGGATGCAGACGGAGATTATTCCGCTTCACACCGCGCCGCTGGTACAGGCGGGAGTGCTGACTGGCAAGCACAAGAAACTGTTTCCGGGATTTGTGGTTGGCGCCGGGTTCGCGCCGCTGACGCCGCGCGAAGAGCTGGATTTCATCGACGGCAATCCCGCGTTCGCGCTGTATGACTTCAACACGACCGACGACATCCGTTTTGTCGCCCAGGAAGAAGGGCTCATCTCGATCAACAACGCGATGGCGGTTGATTTGACCGGGCAGACCAACGGCGAATCGATCGGACCGCTGATGTACACGGGCACCGGCGGGCAGACGGCGTTCGTCGTCGCCGCATGCCTGGCGGGCGGCAAGACGGTGATAGTGGTGCCGTCGAGCTCGATGGTCAAAGGCCAGCGCGTATCGCGGATTGTGCCGGTGCTCGACGCGGGCAGCGTGGTGACGTCGCCGCGCGGATTTGTCCATCACGTGGTGACCGAATACGGCATCGCGACACTCAAGGGCAAATCGATACGCGAGCGAATCGACGAGCTGGTCGCGATCGCGCATCCCGACTTCAGATCTGAACTGCGCGCGGAAGCCAAACGCCTGTACCGGTATTAGTTCCCGCGCCGCGAGCTACTCGCGGCGGAACGCGAGCAGGCCCACGAATCCGGGCGGACGCCATCCGCCGTTCGCGCACGCGTTGCATACAACGTATTGCTGGTGGCGCCCGTCCTCGACGCCGGAGAGCGCGACCGCGCTTTCCGTAGATACGGGCTTGTGGCACGCGACGCAGGTCGCGGTCAGCGCCTTGTTCAGCTTGGCCTTGTCACTGGGCATCGTGTCGGCGCTGCCGCTCTGAAGATGTCATTTGCATTGGCGCAGTAGTGAGTTGTCTCACATATTCCCCGCCGCGTCATCCGCCGGCGAGCCGGGCGCGGCCCAATACATCACCGGGGCTGAATTGGTCGTTGATGCCGGCTTGACGCTCTAACATACCACAGGTTGGGTAGTGTCTCAGTTTGAATTTTATTAGACATCTGGGGGGATGAAGCGGGATCGCATGGGGATAAACTGTGATGCCGGACCAGAGCGAACCAGCCCGGGCGAGGGCGGATGGCAAATCACCCTAACGCATGCGCCGTTCGATTTCCTCAGCATAGCGCTGCAAACGGCGTTCCTTCGTCATTTTGTAGCCTCGCCCGCCTGCAAACAACGCTAGCATCCATACGAGAGCCGGTGCGGCGTCGAAAGGCCAACCCCACCCTACAGAAACGGGGATGAGAATCAGGCCAGCGACAAATAGACCGACCGCCAATAAATAATAGTTGGACTTCAATTTATGCCGCCTTCTGGCTCGCTTCCCACAGGTTGCGGTCTGGGGACGGCTCCGCCACCATCGGTAGTTTCGTTCCGTCAGAAATTGTTTCTGCTCGAAGCGGGTTTGGAGGTTGTCCGATTCCCGGTCGAGCGCGGAGCATGGGCATCCTGACCAGCTGTCCATACCGTACGAATAGCACGCCAAATCCGGCGGCGTCAGGCTGAATAAGTTCATCCCCACGCCCCGGCAATTACTTGCCCATTGCGAATGAGCCGACCAGTGCGATTGCGAACGCGACGCCGCCGATGATGCACATCAACATGATCAACTCCGCGATCCCATGCGCGGTCGTCTGCTGACGGTCCGAAATCGGCTGCTCGACGTGCGCGGAATGCGCGCCCGAGTGGTATCCGGTGTGGGACGTATAGTAGATGCCTGTGCCGGGGATGCCGACGGTCCTGCGAATTCCCTTGCTGCCGACCGTGACGTGCGCGCCGCGCATCCCGACCGTGAGGCTTGGACCCGATTTCGAAACGTTGATCGACAGTCCTGGAAAGATCGATATGCGCCGATAAAATCTGAAGTTGCCCATGACTACCGCGCTCCCGCCTTCATGCCCCGCCGCGGCGCGTCCGAAAAAATCCACGCATCATCTCCGCGGATTCGGACTCCATGACGCCGCCGACGACTTCGAAGCGATGGTTCAACCTGCCGTCTCTGCCGATGTCGTACACCGAGCCGAGCGCACCGGCCTTGGCGTCGCGCGCGCCGTAAACGACTCGCGCCACGCGGGCATTCAGCATCGCGCCGACGCACATGACGCACGGCTCGAGCGTGACGTAAATCGAGACGGCGTCCAGCCGGTACGTTTTGAGCGTCGATGCGGCGGCACGGATTGCCAGGACTTCGGCGTGCGCGGTCGGATCGCTGAGCCCGATGGGCCGGTTGTGTCCCGCGCCGACGATTTGCCCATCCGCGACCGCGACAGCGCCGACCGGCACTTCGCCATCCGCCTCGGCACGATGGGCTTCAGCGATGGCGGCGGCCATAAAATTCAGATGTTCAGCGCTCGTCATGTGACACTCGCTACGGCTCCGGCGGGTTCATATAGTAGATTGACATTGGCGAAGCCCCGCACCAAGATCGGTGAACGGGAGTCGGGGAGATGAAAAAGCTAATCGCAATAGCAACTTTTCTAGCCTTCGGTGCGGCCAGCGCCACGTTCGCCGGCACTCGCGTCCAAATCAAGGACAGCGAGCAGGCAGCGGAGGAAGCGGACATGCACGCGCGCTACGATCATCCAAAGACCCAGGTGGTCCCCAACGACCAGCTCCAGGTGGTGGTCACGCGCGACATGATCATGCATTCGTGCTGCATGCCGCCGAACCTCGTAGTCTCGGGCAAAATCACCAATATCAGCGGCCGGCCGATTGACTACGTGCTCCTACATTTTGCGTTCGAGGACCAGAACGGCAAAGTCCTTCATGGCGAGAGTCTCTATAATCACCATGCCGAAAGCCTGGCTGATGACGAGTATGTGCAGAAAATCCTGCGCGAGAAGCCGCATTTCGACCCGATCCTGCCGGGTCAGAGCGACACGTTCGGATTTTCGATTTCATGCACGGAGCTGCCGACGTTCTCGAAGGTCGAGTTGTTTTCCAACGACATCAGACAGTAGTGCGGCGCGCTCGCCGGACGCCTGATGCCTGATATCGGCGCAATCGAACCGACGGCGCTCAAGGCGCGCCTCGATCGAGGCGAGCGCGTCTTCATCCTCGACGTTCGCGAACCCTTCGAAGTTTCGATCGCACCTTTCCCCGGCGCGAGTCACATCCCGATGGGCGACGTTCCCTCGCGCCTGGCCGAGCTGGATCCCGACCGCGAGACCGTCGTCGTATGCCATCATGGCGTCCGCAGCGCGCAAGTCGCGATGTACCTGCTGCGCATGGGTTTCGAGCACGTGCTCAACCTGTCAGGTGGAATCGACGCGTGGTCCGAGACGGCGGATGCGACGACCCCACGCTACTAACCGGCCGGGCAACGCGTCATAATGTCAAATGGAAATCCAGTAATGACTTACTTGGCAGCCGCGATCCAAATGACCGCCGGCCCCGACAAGGCGGCGAACCTGGAACGCGCCGAGCGGCTCGTCCGCGTCGGCGCGGCGCGCGGCGCAAACCTCGTCGCGTTGCCCGAAGTATTCAACTGGCGCGGCAAGCGCAACGAGCAGGCGGCCGCGGCGGAGACGCTCGACGGTCAATCGCTCGCGCTGATGGCGCGGCTGGCGCGTGAGCTGCGAATCCACATCGCCGCAGGATCGATCACTGAACAGGCGGCAGGCGAGTCGCGATGCTACAACACCTGCGCGCTGATCGGCCCCGACGGCGGCAGAATCGCGGTGTATCGCAAGATTCATCTATTCGACATCGATCTTCCCGGCCGCGTGACGGTGCGCGAATCCGATGCCAAGCTCGCCGGCGCCGAGACCGTTACTGCGAAAACGCCTATCGGCGCGATTGGACTCAGCATCTGCTACGACCTTCGCTTCCCGGAACTCTATCGCCGCCTGACTTTTGGCGGCGCTCAAATTATCGCCGTGCCGAGCGCGTTCACTTTCCCCACCGGCGAGGCGCACTGGGAACCGCTGGTCCGCGCTCGCGCGATCGAGAACCAGGCGTACGTGATCGCGCCCGCGCAGTTCGGTCCCAACATCTACGGCTACAGCGATTACGGCAATTCGATGATCGTCGATCCGTGGGGACGCGTGATTGCGCGCGCCGCCGATCAGGAAGGCGTCGTCGTCGCGCCGATCGATCTCGAGTACCAGGAGCGCGTGAGGCGTGAACTGCCCGCGCTGAAACACGCACGTTTGGGAGCCGAGCGCGACTGAAGTTATACGCAGGGGGATCGCATGAACAAGCACAAGCTCGCTCTTCTGACGGTCACGCTCGCTGTTTCAATCGTCGCGCCCGCCTTCATTCACGAGATGGCCGCGCTGGGTGATTTTGACGGCGACACTGCGCCCAACGCGATGGGCGTGCAGATGTGCGCGGGTCCGCACCTGATGGTGACGCCGTTGCGTCCGCAAACGGACCAGGACGTCGAGCGCGCCCGCGACCTGATGGACACGCTGCGCCGCGCGCTGGTCAGGTACCACGATTCTCGCGTGGCGCTGTCGGAGGGCTACCGGGTTTTTCTGCCGACGGTTCCGCAGGAGGTCTACCACTTTACCGACTACAGCGCCGCACAACAGGAATACATGGGTCATTCCGATCCAGCGCGTCCGGGCTCGATCCTTTACGTCAAAAATGCGAGCGGCGATTACGTTCTGATCGGCGCGATGTATAGCGCGCCCCCCGACTCCACTTTCGATCAGCTCGACGCGATGGTTCCGCTGAGCATCGCGCGCTGGCACACTCACACAAACGTCTGCCTGCCCAACGGCATCACGCTCAACGACGTGCTGCGCGGTGACGTCGGCGCGGGCCATCTCGACATGCCCGGCATGTTACCGGTGTCGTCAAGTCCGTTTGCACCCGCAATCAACCAGCGCCTCGGCTTCCTCGCGGACGGACGCTTCGGATTCACCGGCAAAATCGCCGACGCGTCGGAGTGCGAAGCCGCGGGCGGTCATTTGCTGAAAAAGGCGTTCGGCTGGATGGTCCACGTCTATCCGTTCAACGGCGACGACCTGAGGGTCGCATTCGGCATGAGCGTGCCAAAGCCTCCCGGCAACTGAACCGAGCGAAACCGCATTTTGACTGCGCGATCCGTGACACTCCGCGTCATCGCGGCTAGTATTTGCTGACGCCCGAGCGTCCGTTGTTCGCGCTTGAAGGATTTTCGTCATGGCTGATGGACCGCTGATTGGTTTTCGCATTCTTGATCTGACCGCC
>CAWBLQ010000008.1:0-44779 GCA_963789715.1 Binataceae bacterium (SeqCode)
CCTCTCACGTCGGGAACGCGGGTTCGACTCCCGCTGGGATCACCAAATAAATCAATCATTTAGCTGCACCGTTTTTTTGGCCCGTCCGTTCCAGCGCCAAATCGGTGCCCGAATTGGGTGCCAGACTAGCGCGAACCGGCAGTCTTTCTCGGTGGTGACGGAGCGTCGCTAGCGTCGCCAAGTCCCCGGTGCCGGCGCCGTCAGAACGCCGGTAAGCCATCGACGGAATGCCCCAGGCTGTTACTCGATGCCGATCCGCCGGTGCCGCAGGTGCACACTCCCTGGCCGCTGCCGTCTCTACGGCGAAGGCGCACGCGGACGGCAACAGTGAGGTCGCCGGCGGCCTCGGCAGCGGGGATGGTCTGGAACACAGCTTCGGTGATCTGGGTATTTTGCACGTGGTTCGCCCATGCGGCCAGCTCAGCTGGGGAACCAGGGGTCTGGCGCCGCGGTCCGCGGTAGGATCGCAGCAGGCGCCGGTGACCGCGTCGCAATTCGCGCCCTGCGGCAGCGTCAGCCGGTGATGGCGGAATTGATAGCGGTCGAGAGGATGCGGATCGAGCCGTCATGGAGAATCCTGCCTGAAGCCGCCGGGTTCGGCGCCAGGTCCGCTGATGCTCAGGGTCAGCAGGCCGTCAGCGGTTATCGGACATCCGCAGCAGGCCTCCACCGCCTGGTCGGTGTTCAGGACGTAGATCATCGCGCACATCTCGCCCTCTTGAACCACGGGGTTCATGGCCGTTTGATTGCCCTCGAAGGGAGAAGTGAATCGACGAACCCTGGCCTCCGGTGGTGTTGGCGTTGCTGAAATAATCCTGCAACTCGATGCCGGCCCCGCTTGGCGGGATGGGGGTCACGCCGGCGCAGGGACTTGAGGCAACCGGGCCGCAGTCGCCCGCGGGACTAACGACTACGGCGTCGTCGCCTACGCAACTGGGGGCGTTCACGTCGCTGCCGGTTGCGGTGGATGAGCCGTTGCCGGCAAATGTACAGACGGTCGTACCTGGGTGCTATCGGTCGACGTTGCGGTGCCTGCGCCGAAGGCGGTGGCGATAGCGGTGCTGCTGGTGGCTGTGGCGGTTGCCATGCTGTCAACACCGGTAGTTGTCGAAGTGGCCGAGCCATTGGTAGTTGCGGTCGACGTCGCTGTAGTAAATTCGCCATCCGCCGTGGAGGTAGCAGTGCTGTCGGTAGTAGCGGTCGACGTCGCTGTATTAACGATGCTAGACGCGGTGGAGCTAGCAGTGCTGTCGGTAGTCGCGGTCGATGTCGCGCTATTTCCAAAGCCATTCGCGTTTGCCGTAGCCGTACTCGCGGTTGTTTGAGTTGCTGTACAAGAGTTTCCATCCCCGTCGGGCCCGTTAGTCTGAGTTCCACCAGGAGGAACTGCACAACTCACATCGGCATCCGCAATTCGGACGTGACTTCCCAGACATAAGAGGATGGAAAGTGCAATCAACGCGGGTCGGATGAGGCCTCTGGCAAAGTAATACATAGCGTCCCCCGTGGCGAGGCGAGGTGGCTAGCCTGCCCGCCGCTTCTTGTATGCCGGTTACTCGATGCCGAATCCACCGGTGCCGCAGGTACACACTCCCTGGCCGCTGCCCGCCTCTATGGCGAAAGCGCACGCGGACGGCAAATTTGTGAGATCGCCAGTGGCCTCGGCAGCGGGAGTGGTCTGGAACACCGCTTCGGTGATCTGGGTATTTTGCACGTGGTTCGCCCATGCCGCCAGCTCAAGCTGGGGAACCAGCGGTTTGGCGCCGCCCCCCGCGGCAGGATCGCAGCAGGCGCCGGTGACCGCGTCGCAATTCACGCCCCTGGGCAGCGTCAGCCCGGTGATAGCGGAATTGATAGCGGTCGAGAGGATGCGGATCGAGCCGTCATGGAGAATCCTGCCTGAAGCCACCGGGTTCGGCGCCAGATTGCCGCTGATGCTCAGGGTCAGCAGGCCGTCGGCGGTTATAGGACACCCGCAGCAGGCTTCCACCGCCTGGTCGGTGTTCAAGACGTAGATCATCGCGCACATCTCACCCTCTTGAACCACGGGATTGGTGGCCGTTTGATTGCCCTCGAAGGGAGAAGTGATATTGACGAAGCCCTGGCCTCCGGTAGTGTTGGCGTTGCTGAAATAATCCTGCAACTCGATGCCGGCCCCGCTTGGCGGGATGGGGGTCACCCCCGTATAGGTGAATTCCGTCACGAGGCCAATCGAGTCGGCAGTTCCGACGCCGCTGCTGTCGAAGGCGTAAAGGCGGCTGGTTTGGGTACCGCTATCGTCAGCCTGGTCGTAGCCATTTCCTGTACCATTGGGCACATTGTCCTGATTTGTGACGACGAAGTCGATCAACAAGTTACCTTTGCCAGGGTCGTAGGTGAACGGAACACCGGTTATCGTGAATGACGGGTTCGAGTCCACATTGTGGGAGGACACAACGAACGTCGCAAACAGCGTATTATCCGGTCCGATGTTGTTGGCCGCGGTGGAACTTAGACCGCTTATCGGCGCGGACGTGGTCGAAAGAGATACTTTGTAACTGCCGTCAAGGACCAGGCTCGAGCCGCCAAACTCGCTGGCGAAGAAGAAAGTCAGGGCGGTGATGCTGACCGGCCCACTAAAGGCGCTTGAAGCATAGACCTGCTGATATTCGAGGGATTGGCCGCTCGATATGCCGCTGTCATTGCACAGAAATGGGTAACAGTTCCCGCTCTCGAAGGTTCCGACAGTGAGAGTGGCGGCATCCGCAGTTCGGACGTGACTTCCCACACATAACAGGATGGAAAGTGCAATCAACGCGGGTCGGAATAGGCCCGTAGCAAAGTGATCCATAGCGTCCCCCGGTGGCGAGGTGAGGTGGCTAGTCTGCCCGCCGCTTCTTGTGTGCCGTCACTCGACGCCGAATCCACCGGTGCCGCAGGTACACACTCCCTGGCCGCTGCCCGCCTCTATGGCGAAGGCGCATGCGGACGGCAAACTAGTGAGATCGCTCTCGGCAGAAGGAGTGGCCTGGAACTCCGCTTCGGTGATCTGGGTATTTTGCACGTGGTTCGCCCATGCGACCAGATCAAGCTGGGGAACCAGCGGTTTGGCGCCGCCGCCCGCGGTAGGATCGCAGCAGGCGCCGGTGACCGCGTCGCAATTCACGCCCCTGGGCAGCGTCAGTCCGGTGATGGCGGAATTGACAGCGGTCGAGAGGATGCGGATCGAGCCGTCATGGAGAATCTTGCCTGATGCCACCGGGTTCGGCGCCAGATTGCCGCTGATGCTCAGGGTCAGCAGGCCGTCGGCGGTTATAGGACATCCGCAGCAGGCCTCCACCGCCTGGTCGGTGTTCAAGACGTAAATCATCGCGCACATCTCACCCTCTTGAAGCACGGGGTTGGTGGCCGTCTGATTGCCCTCGAACGGAGAAGTGATATTGACGAAGCCCTGGCCTCCGGTGGTGTTGGCGTTGCTGAAATAATCCTGCAACTCGATGCCCGCAGCCGGGCTCGGGATCACGCCGGCGCAGGGAGTGTCAGCAACAGGGATATTGTTACAACTATCCCCGGGAGTGGAGCTAACGACTACGGCGTCGCCAGTGCATGTGCCTCCCGCGCTGTCGCTCCCTGTTGCTGTGCCCGAATTGGTAGCAAATACACAGACCACCGAACCTGCGACGGTAGCGGTCGCCGTTGCGGTGCCTGAAAGGGTGGCGAAGGCTTTAGCGGTGTCGAAGTCACTCGCGGTCGACGTTGCGGTGCCTGAGGTCGTGGCTGTAGAGGTAGCGGTGCTGCCGGTATTCGCGGTCGACGTCGCGGTACCTGAGTCCGAAGCTGTAGAGGTAGCGGTGCTGTCCGAACCAGCGGTTACACCCGCGGACGACGTCGCTGTACCTGAGGTAGTCGAGTTCGACGTCGCGGTATTTCCGCCACCAGGCCCCGCTGTTGCCGCCGAAGTGCCGCCCGAGGCAGCGGAGGAAGTACAAGAATCTCCGTTACCGTCGTGATTTGTTTGATTCCCGGTACAGCTCACCAGGGCATCCGCAGTTCGTGCAAAACTTCCCAAACACAGCACGATAGAAAGTGCAAACAACGCGGGTCGGATGGGGCCCTTAGCAAAGTAGTCCATAGCGTCCCCCGTGGCGAGGCGAGGTGGCTAGCCTGCCCGCCGTTGGCAGATTTACGCAGGTCCTTTACGTGGCGGTTGGAACGTACCGGATTTCGAGGTAAATCGCAAATTGAAACACCGGCAGCGTTGTCATGGAATAATTGAGAGAGCCACTGGTGTCGCGGACGTATTGACGATGACGCAGAGGATCAAAGCCGGGTTGGAAAAATCGTCGACCGCGGTCAGTCTTTTTGCAGCCGCGCTGTTGCTTTCCGGCGCTGCCATCTACAACGGATACCCGCTGTTAGACCAGGACACCTCGGGCTACCTCCGTCCGGTTAACATCGGCTATCGCAGCTTCTTTTACTCTCTGTTCCTCGTCTCGGGACGCCTCGCAGGCTCGCTTTGGCTGGTGGTATTCATTCAATCGCTGATCGAAGCCCACCTGCTTCGACTGATCCTGCGCGTCGTCTTCGGGATCGCGTCAGCGGCAGCCTTCATCGCAATTACCGCTCTACTCTGCGTACTGACCTGCCTGCCGTGGTTCACGGGCTTTATCATGCCCGACGTTTTCACGTCGGTACTGGTGCTGTGCTTCTTCCTTCTGGCGTTCTGCTCTCGGCGCCTGAGACCCGCGGAGCTGGGGTACGTCCTCGCGCTGACAGTCTTTGCCGCCACCGTACACTTCTCGCATCTACCCCTGGCCATAGGCCTGCTCCTGATGACCGTGCTGGTCCGGATAGCTTGCCGCAAGCGGCCGCAAATACCACCACCGAATCTGATTCTGCCTGCACTGCCGATGGCCGTGGCCCTGTTACTTATGATGGCCGTGAACTACTTCACGCTGGGCGAAGCAGCCTTCTCGGTCAATGGATACGCGTTTCCATTGGCGCGGCTGGTGGCTGATGGGCAAGCCGTCAGCTATCTGCGGGAAGCCTGTCCGCAACGCAGTTATGCCCTGTGTGAATATATTGACCGCTTGCCGAACGACTCTGACAAGTTTCTCTGGTCGCCGGATAGTCCGTTCAGAAAGGTCGGGTCGTTTGCCGGCTACCGCCGGGAGGGGCGAGAGATCGTCGTACATACCATCATGCGGTTTCCGCTTTGGACTCTGAAGAGCGCTCTCAAGAACACCGCCCGGCAGCTTGTCGAAGTCCGCACAGGAACAGGATACGGTTTCGCATCTTATAAAACTTATGGAAATGGAAATCGGCTGAACACGAGCGACGAAATACATACTTACTATCCGTCGGAATACGGCGCGTTCGAGAATTCACGGCAGAGCCGCGGCGAGTTGGCCCATTTGTATAATCTCAATCGGCTGCATAGGGCGGCCCTGATTTTGAGCTTTCTGTATGGCTGTGCGATGGGCCTGCTCTCCGCCAAGCGCGGACAATGGCTGCAGACGGAACTGCTGGTTACTATCGCTTGCGCGGTGCTGGTTAATTCGTTCGTGTCAGGAGCTTTGTCCCGACCCTCAGCGCGCTATGGGAGCCGCCTGATCTGGCTGCTGCCCTTGTTCGCCCTGGCCTCGTATCGCCAGGCTTATGACCTGCTGTGGCCGGCGCGCGCGCTTCGACCGAATTGAGCCGGCCTAGGGGTTAGAAGGATCTGGAGCGCTACCTGGTGATCCCAGCGGGAGTCGAACCCGCGTTCGAAACGTGAGAGAACGAAGATAGCCCAAAGTTCGGAGAAACCAAGGACAAGCACCGAGCATCACTAAGTGCAATTGACTCAACTCGGTTCCTAACGAACCGGGCTCACTGCCGGCTGATCGATTCTGAAATCGGAAAACCCGGAGTATAAGGTGAAAGGAAGCTCATGAAATACACACGTATCTACGCAGACAGCAATGGAGAGTCGCACTTCGAGGATGTCGAAATCAGCATGAAGCCAGGGCCTGCCAGCGCCGGCACGATCTCGGAGATGATCGCGGCAAAAGGCGTCATGTTCCGGCAGTCGGGTGAATACTTCATAAACTGGCACAACGCGCCACGCCGCCAGTTCGTAGTCAACCTCACCGGCACGGTCGAAATCGTCGCCAGCGATGGAGAGAAGCGACGCCTCGGGCCCGGCAGCATCCTGCTGGCGGAAGACCTTACCGGCAAGGGGCACACCTCGCGAGGGCTGGGCGGCGAAGAGCGCATCTCTCTTTTCATTCCGCTTGCGGACTAAAAGTAGCGACGGAGGCTCGTCCCATGGCTTTTCGTGGCATTCAAGCCGAAACTGTGAAGTTCCAGGGCTTCAATGGCGAGAGCGGCGAGGCTTACTACGCGCGTCCTTCGGCGGCGGGAAAGTATCCGGGCGTGGTCGTGATTCATCACTTTCCCGGTTGGGACGAATGGACGGCCGAGGTCGTTCGCAAATTCGCAGATCACGGTTATGCCACAATCGCGCCCAGCCTCTACTTTCGGCTCGGTGACGGAGCTTCACCGGAAGTCGTGGCGCGCGCACGCGCAGCGGGCGGAATGCCGGATGATCAGGTGATGGGAGACGTGAGCGGCGCCGCCTCGTTTCTGCGCGCGCAGCCAAACAGCAACGGAAAGGTCGGCGTCATCGGGTTCTGCTCCGGCGGTCGGCAAGCGTACCTGGCGGCGTGTCGGATCGCCGATCTCGATGCCGTCGTGGACTGCTGGGGCGGTAGCGTGGTGGCTGATGACCCGTCGAAATTGCCCAAGACTCAGCCGGTCGCACCTATCGAGTTGACCGAGAGAATCCGCTGCCCTCTTTTGGGACTATTCGGTAACGACGACACCAACCCTTCGCCGGCAGACGTGGACCGCACCGAGGCCGCGCTCAAGCGCTTCGGGAAGAACTACGAATTTCATCGCTACGACCAAGCGGGACACGCGTTCTTCGCGTGGTATCGCGCGAACTACCGGCCCGAGCAGGCGCAGGACGGCTGGAAAAAGGTGTTCGCCTTTTTCGAAAGGTCACTGGCAGTTGCCTGACCAGTGCGACACCAATCGCCGCGACGACGCACGCGCGATCCTCGCCGAGATCTACGGCTGGTTTACCGAGGGCTTCGACACGGCCGACCTGAAAGACGCCCTGGGGAAAGTCGACGACCCTGAGGCGAAGGATAAATATCTAGATGGGAAGCACTCATGCGATTGTGATCGGCGGAAGCATGGCGGGACTTTGTGCTGCGCGCGTGCTTGCCAGGTTTTACGACAAGGTGACGGTGATCGACCGCGATGCTTATCCGGCCGGGGCGCATGAGCGGCCCGGGGTTCCGCAGAGTCGGCATGTTCATGTGCTGCTGATGCGCGGACGGCTCGAGCTGGACCGGCTGTTCCCGGGGTTCGAGAAGACGATGCTCGAGCGTGGCGCGCTCGAGATAAATTTCGGGCGGGACTTCGCTGCGCTCAGGCCGGACGGATGGGCCGAGCGGCGCCCGAATGCGATTACGACGCTGTTCGCGAGTCGCGTGCTGATCGAGGAGACTGCGCGCGAATTGATCCGCAAAGTGCCGAACGTCGAGCTGATCGAGCGGGCGGAAGCGGTGGGCTTCGAGACTGCACGCGGCGATACGCTTGGCGTCAGCGGAGTAAAAGTGAATCCGCGCGACGGCAGAGCGGCGTTCACTCTGAGTGGAGACCTGATCATCGATGCCAGCGGGCGCACTACCAAAATTCCCTCGTGGATCGAAGCGATAGGTTTGCCGACTCCCCCCGAGACAGTGGTCGATTCGCATACTGGGTACGCGTCGCGATGGTACAAGATGAATCCCGACCGGCGCCCGAAGGATTGGTGGTGGAAGGGTGTCTGGATCGATCCGATCGCAGAGGATTTCTCAACCGCCGGCGTGCTGTTTCCGGTCGAGGACAATCGAATGATCGTCACGATGGCGGGAATCGGAGGTCATTACCCGCCGAGCGACGAGGACGAGTTCACCGCCAAGCTCGCGCAGTTGCGTTCTCCGATAATCGCCGAGGAAGTCGCGCTGGCGGAACCGATGTCGCAGGTTTATTCGTACCGGCACATGGCGAACCGCTGGCGGCATTATGAGAAGTGGAGCGCGCGGCTCGACGGCTTTATCGCGCTCGGCGACTCGTCATGCGCATTCAACCCCGTTTATGGCCAGGGGATGACGACCGGAGCATTATCGGCGCTGATGCTCGGAGAGTGCCTTGAGAAGAATGGCATCAAAGACGTCGAAGTTCCGCGAAAATTCTTCGCGGCGCAGGCGCGCTTTCAGGCCGAGCCGTGGGGGCTGGCGACGGGCGCTGATTTCAGAATTCCGGGCACGGAAGGCAAGCGTCCAATGATCAATCGCGTGATAGATCCGTTGCTCGGAAAGATGTTTCTGGTCGCCAACGATGATCCTGAGATCGGCGACCGGATCGGTGAAGTAATCAACATGATGAAGCCGCCGTCGGCGCTGTTCGAGCCGTCATTGCTGAGGCTTATCGCGAAGGCATGGTTGCGGCGGCTGATTCGAGGGCGGCGCCCTCAGCGTGAAGCGGCGGCGATGCCACCGCTGGCGCTGGGCGCTGAGGGGTAGGGTGGATCTAATTTTTCTTCATGGGCCGGTAAGGTGGAGGCGGAGGAGGCCGCGAGGACCATCAGCACTTTCTTGGGGTTGAAGTGAGTTAGGAGAAATGAGGGGACCGCCGGCGGAGGTCCACCATCATTGGCCGACCACCCGCAAGACTATCGACCATTGCGCGGCGGGCGAATGCTATAACTAATGTCTACTTCTACGGGTTACCCTTGTTGGAGATAGTCGCTGTCGTACCGTCGAACTTGGTGAGTTCGACGGTGAACGGCTCGTTGTAGGTCCGTGCCCTGTCCCTGAGGAAGCTGAGCGCGACGGCCTCTCCCAGCAACAACGAGGTGTCGGTGTCGCTGCGCCAGTGGATGCCGGCGTGGATCCCATGACCGAAACTGACGTTGTGCCCGAGCTTGTTGAGTTCTCCGTTGACGGTTAACTGTCCCGCATCCGAGCCCGTGTAGGGCAACAGCGAAAGTCCATCGTCCAATGGCACCAGCGGATCTGGGATCACGAAGTTGCCGTCGAAGAAGAACTTCAGCCCTGTGATGCAAGCGCCCGCGACTACGCCGTGTCCCGTCGGGTAAGACGGATGCGTCGGCGAGCCCTCGGGAAACGCCTGCGAGAGCAGCCATGTCCCATACTTGATGAAACTCTCCTGAAGTCCCTGCGAATTCAGGATCACCGGACTCAGAGTGACGTCGGTCTCGTTGCCTTGCCCGTTCTTGATCAGCTGAACGATGCCGCCAATGGCCTCTGGCCGAGGACGGAGGTGCACAAACCATTTCTGGTACCAGACGGCATTCAGAGCCTTGGTCGCCACTTCGGCCAGCGTCGCCGCGAAATCGGGCTGACCGAAAGTGCCGAAGCCGTTCTCCGTCTTCGAGCCGATATAGGGGTTACCGGGATTTAGCGGCGTTCCAATTGTGTTTAGCACGAGGTACGCCGTGAAGTAGGCTTGGTAAAGTACGTCGACGTGGGTAAATGCCGCGAGGTCCCGACCGTTACGCTGGTAGCGAAGTTGCGGATCGACCTGATCGTGAAGACCGGTGACATCGCCATTCTGGACTGTCAGCCAGTCGGCGAAATTGGCCATGTAGTCGATGTCCGGCAGATAGGTCACCATCTGCTGGCTGATCGGTTGGGCTCCTAGCGCCGTAGGCGTAATGAAAAATTGGGAGATGTAAGGGCCCAGCGTCTCGCCCGGGAAGGCGCCCCGGAATAACAAGTTCGGTGTCACTTCGCCGGCGCTGTTCCTGGGCCCGAAATAGGTAAGTTGTGCTCCCAATTCCGCTGCTGCCTGCGCGGCAAGCGGATCCGAGCCGTAGTCGGTGAAAGCCACGTCCCGCAACAGCGCAGCCCAGTAGTGTTCGAGCAGCTCGGTGGCGTTTTGGTCGCTGGCTGTTGTGGGGGCGGGTGGCACCTGAGGCTGCCCGAACTGTGCGTTATCGAGCGCCTCCAGGTCGAAGGCCAGCCCACCTTGCGGGCCATTGAGCGTGCGCGTGCCGCCGACGATGATCTTTTCGAAATCCGAAAACTTTCCGGTGTTCAATGCTTTCGTTAAGGTCGCGAAGGCGTTCAGATCCACCCGTCCGAAGTTGTCGTGTGGAAGACCTTTGGTGTATGTGCCACCCTTGTCGGCATAGAGTGCCGTATCACCGTTGTTGACATTCACCGCGGGCCCAACGAGTGCGTCCTGAGTCGCTTCACTGACCCGCAGCGAGAAAGCTTCGATCGCCCTGTTGTTGGTGACAGACGCCGGCAGTCCAGTGCGGGAAAGGCCGGAGCCTAAGAGTGACTGCGTCGGTACATCAGGTGTTTCGCGCGCGCTGGCTGACGATGCGGCCACGAGCGGAGCTAGGACTCCAGTCGACACAGCAGCGGTCGCGGCGCCGAGTCCGGCGATGAAGCGCCGGCGTCCCGGAGACTTCGGCGCTCCGGTCGACTCAGTAGCCTTCTCAGAACGGTCTGCGTACGTGCCCGTTTCGCTCTTGGAGGAAACATGGTCAGCCATAAAACCCACCCCATGGCTGCTGCGGAGGATTTACCCGCAGGCTAAAATAATGTGGTTCCGCTTGTAGCAATCTGAACGGTTAAAAGCACGTGAAAATTGATCGTCGTCTAGCGATTTGTGCGTACGATTCACGCACGCGAGACTCACTACCAACTTTGACCATTAAGGGGATGCATGATGGCGGACAGTATGGCTTGGGGCGGACTGACTGTTGTACGGGATTGCTCCGCTTGGACACTAGCGGACGGAAGTCGTCCGCCTTTCACCCCGGACATGGATGGCACTAAGCCTACTGGCTGCCGCTGCCCACCAGGCTGTCCGCTTGATGGACAAGCGCGGTGGTTGGAGCATCACAAGTCCAGGTCTTGGTGACTACCACTACGTCGCCTGTTCTCGGACCTGCGTGTATGTGTGTGCACTGCGTCTTAATCGCGCCGTTGCTCAGCGCCAGGCCATTGAGGGCGTACGAATAGTTCGGGTCGATCTGCAGCGCGCTCATGTACGCTTTCATGGCGGGGATGTAGTCGAGCGCGTAGTAGTAGTCGGATCCGATGTCGGTCCACATATCCTTTGGTTCGCCCGCGCCAAGTTGCAGGGCGCGCTGGTATGCCTGCGCTGAGTCCTCAAAATTCTTCTTGGTTTGATCCGGGAGGGCGCCACCGACCAGCGCATGTGCCGCCATTTGTTGCTGGGTCGCGAGGTTTTGAAGCTGGGTGGCAAACCCCAGCCAAACGCGACCGCTGTTCGGAGCGATTTTCACCGCGGTCTGCAATGCGTACACCGCTTTCTCGAACTGCTTGGCGTTAGCATAGCATCCGGCCATCGCCTCCCACGGCCGCGAATCTCCGGGCGTGAGCGCCGCCGCTTTCTTGAAGTCTTCGGCCGCCTGATCCGGCTGATCCCGGCAGTAAGCATCGGCGAGGGTCGCCCAGGCAACCGGATTTTGGGGCTCCGCCTGCGTCCAGCGCTGCCCATAGGCCTGGAGTCCATGCCAATCCTGGTTGTTCCCGTATACCGACGCACCTGACAGCCAGTCGGTGGCGCGAGCCTCGGGAGTGGCGGCAAGAAATCCGGCGATCGCCAGAATGAATCCGGCCGTAGCCACGAGCAGCAAATCTCTGAACCGTTTCGGCGCCATACCCGCGCGACCCTCATCGCGACCCCAAGGACGAGTCAATTGACCTTTTGGCCGAGGAGCTTGGGTTCAACCAGAAAAAGCTTGCACCGTCAACCGGAACGCTGCGCCTGCGCGAGGCTCGGCTTGCGGGCGTAGCCGCCCCGATGAAACCACAGGCGAAGGAGCGTGGGATGGCGGACGACACTTGGGCGAGATCGTCTTGCTCTACGAGACCGTTAGCCAACAGGAACTTACACCCCGCGATCGCCCGCGACAGATCTGATTACTTTGGAGGGTGGCAAAGATGATTTGTCTCTGCTGGCACAACTTCCACGAAAACCCGGCGTGCGTTTAGCGTTGGACAGTTCGCGACGGTTATGTACTCTCGCGCGAGGCAGTCTCCAATGGGCACACGAAAGTGGAATTACACCAAGGGACCGCACGACTTTGGCAATGTTGGCTTCGTCAGGAAACCAAAGGCTTGAATTGAGAGTCAGAAAGGAAATCTCAGTTATAATGGGAACTCAAGAGGATGCTCGGTAGACACTTCCTTTTCCTGTGGTCTTTGGCATTCCTATCGCCAGTCGCCGCGATTTTCTTCGCTGTGCGCTGCTATGCTTTCCATAGCCGCCGCCATCCTCAGTCAGAAAGGCGATTTCCCCTCGTCTGGTACGTCATCGCCGTATGCCTCTGCGCCATCGTCGCTTATTCATTCGGGTTGTATTTTGGAAATAGCTGGGCGTGCTCCAGTCCGCAATCAGGGAATCTTTGCGGGCTGATTGGAATCTTTGTGACCGGCCCATTTTCCTCGGCGGTCGCGATTTTTCTCGTCAGCGGATTGATCCTGCTTTTACCGGCTGACGATGCGGCCATCGCGGCTAACGATCCGCCGCCCAGTCAGGCGACAACAAGGTGGTACCGAAAACTTTGGCGGGGACAATATTCGTTCGCCCGCTCATTCTGGGGTTTCTTCATATTAGGTACATTCGTTGGTGCGATCATCGGCATGAACCCAGTTTTTCTTTTTCTGCCGATATTTCTGTTTTCTCTGGGTTTCCAGCTTTGCCTGTTCGCCTATGAAATAACCGCAGGCGTTGGTGTCTGGCGCAGTGCTAATGCACTTATCGCAGCGAGAGATCCTTTGGTAAAATTTAACAAATCAATGAATGTCATCGTGGCAAAGACCGTTGTTGTTTTGGTGATCGTCTTTTACAGCATTCGTATGCTACGGATCGTGTTCGCCGTAGTGAATCATGTCGTCAGCCAATAACCCGCAGATCTCCGATTGAAAGGCCGGAGTTCAGGTGAACAATGCGCTGCCAGACTGTCGGGGCTAATCACGACTTGGAACTGATCGATCTTCGACGCCAGCGGGCGCCTCGCGAGAAGGCCGGCGTCTTCCATTTTGAAGGAGAGTGCAGAAAGTGTGGAGCGGCTTATTGGCAGCACGGATCGTCGATGAATCATTTTTCGGGATGGAGGTTGAAGCTTCCTACTTCCGACTGCGGCTGCGGTTCGACTTGATTCGCACCGCACTTCAAATCAGGGCACTACTCAATTTCCGAGTTTAATTCCTGAATTCAACCACCCCTAACCACGAGTTATTCTCTCGTTCGATCGTTCGTTCGTATGGGCATAGCGTTTCGTATGTGACTTGGATGCGACTCGCACTGGGCGATGCATGCGTCAGGTATCCACAACGCGAATGTGTCCGGCGCATGCAGCCAGTGTAAACTGTTCGGCAAGGAGCACAAATGAATCCAACGAATGCCGGCACCTGGATCGGCGACTGGGCCTGGAGCCTGCCTTTGATTGTGCTGACCGTGGTGGTCCATGTATGCGGACTCGCTCTCATCGGTGAGAGAGTAGTCGCTGTGCTGAGCGTGTCTGAGGGTGGGCACAGCCCCACACCCAGATTCGCCGTTGTCATGGGTGCTGTGGCCTTGCTAGCCACCCTTTTGCATGGAATCGAGGGAGCCATATGGGCCGTCGCGTATAGGTTTCTGAGTGCGCTTCCAGACGACCGGGCCGCGATGCTCTATTCGCTCAGCGCGATGACGACCTTCGGCCACGCGAACCTGTTTCTGGAGAATCGCTGGCAGTTGATGGGCGCTTTAGAGGCGCTGGACGGTATGTTGCTGTTCGGGCTGACGACGGCCTTTCTGTTCGCCATAATCCAGAGGGTCTGGCCGCTGGGCAGCAGATGGCCGCACCGGAACCCCTCTAGTGCTAGAGTCTGACTTCGATCCCGAGCCCACTTTGGGCGATGCGGACTGTATCGTGACTGCGTGCAGCAATCAGGCTTTCGATCAGGTGCCAAAACCACTACATGTCGGGGATGCGCCTCCACCGCTTGGTCGGTTCGGTTTACGGCAGAGTTCCGCCGCGGCAGGATGTTCCAGCGGGCGACTACCGGGATGTTGTCACGGTCAACCTGAACTTCTGACCACCCTCGGCGATTGCCGTTATGCGGGCGTCGTCGAGGGGCGAGTTGATGGGAGTGCGCGGCGTCGTCGAAGCCAGCGCCCGAGCGCGCTAATCCCCTCTCCAGAAGGGAGGGGGGCGGGGGGTGAGGTGACACCGGCACCACGTCTCGACCCCCCTCTATCTTCGCCCTCGCAAATAGCGTACTCTCTTAGCCTAACGCTCGGATTGTTCCATTCTCTAAGCCCGGGAATTAGCCCGGGTTTTCTGTACGAGAGCTTCCCGGCAAATACTTACGGAGGGCAAAAATGCCCAGCAAATTGTACGTAGGCAATCTGGCCTACTCGGTGTCCAACAGCGACCTGGAAGAACTGTTTTCACAAGCAGGCCAGGTTCAGAGCGTGGCGGTGATCACGGATAAATTTTCCGGCCAATCGAAGGGCTTCGGCTTCGTCGAGATGGCGAATGCGGAAGAGGCTTCCAAGGCAATACAGACCCTGAATGATACGGATCTGAAGGGCAGGAACATCAAGGTTAGCGAGGCCAAGCCCCGCGAATCCAGCTTCGGCGGCGGCGGTGGTGGCGGCAACCGGCGCGGCGGTGGCGACAATCGCGGCGGCGGAGGCGGCGGCCGCTGGTAATTTAGCCAGGCTGAGCGGGCACTCGATGCCCGCTCAGTCGCTTTCAGAGGTGCGCGACTCTCCGGATTCGCGGCCCCTGATTTTTCAATTTTTCGCTGTCTTCGAGCTCCCGTCCTGGGAGACGGCCGGCGTTTGCGCGTCGCACGAGGAGGTTCGGTGCCCAGAATATATGTAGGAAATCTCGCCGAGTCAGTTACGCGCGACGATCTGCGGGCGCTGTTCTCCAAAATCGGCCGCGTCGGCGGCGCCCTCGTGATCACCGACAAGCTGACCGGCAAATCCAGGGGCTTCGGCTTCGTCGAAATGGTCGAAGTTGACGACGCCGTCAACGCCGCCGTCTACTTCAGCGGCACCGAGCTCGAGGGCCGCAAAATTCACATCGATCCGTACCGTCCCCAGGAAAACGGCGCGCAGAAGTATCGCGGCGAACGCAAGCGGCGCGCGCCCGTCAAGCGCACCACCAGCAATGGCACCGCGTAGCCGGCTCGACGCGCGGCCAGTCCGGGTCTCGGGACGCTCTGCACAGAATGATAAATTCAATCAGGAGTTGATATGCGCGATGAAGGCTTGACGCCGTGGAGAACGCACGACTGGAAGGTTCGCACCATCGAATCGATCGCTCCGGGAGGCGGCTCGCGGCTCGCCTTTACCTGCCGAAGCTGCGGCAGGATCTTCAATCAGACGACCATCAACAGCCGGACCTGGGCGGTCGATACCGCCGGGACCGCTCTGTCGGATAATGTGACCACGCGATGGCTCGCGGAAAGCTGCCTGCGGCGCCCCTCGGAGGGCGACGAGGACGATCGCAAGCAATTCAAGAACGGTCCCACGCTGCAAAGTTAGAATATTTTCTCGAACGATGACGCAAATGAAATTAAAAATGCGGATAGTTGCGCTTGGCGCGCTCATCTTATGCGCGGCGGTTGCCGCCCGCGGGCTGGCCGACGCGTCGGTGCCGGCCGATGACCCGACCGCGTCGGTGAAATCGATCATCGATCAGTCAATCGTCGTCTTCAAGGACCAGAATGTTGCCCCGGCCGATCGCGAGCAGAAGCTGCGCGCGATCGCCGAGAGCCACTTCGACTTCCAGGAGATGTCCCAGTCCGCGATCGGCTATCACTGGAGGACTCTCACGCCCGCGCAGCAGGCCGAGTTCGTGCCGCTGTTCACCGCGTTCATCGAGGACGCCTATTTGTCGCGGATCGAATCGTATTCGGTCGAGAAGATTAACCAGCAGATAAAATCCTCGCTCATTCAATTCACCCGCCAGACCAACGACGGCTCCGGCTACGCCGAGGTCTACAGCACCGTCGTGCTGCAGGACCAGCCCGATCCGATTCCCGTCAACTACCTGATGCGCCGCGACGCGGACCAGTGGAAAATCTACGACATCACGATCGACGCCATCAGCGTAATCGCCAACTACCGCAATCAGTTCAACCGCGTCCTCAACAACGACGGCTACGACAAGCTCG
This sequence comes from Binataceae bacterium (SeqCode), assembly GCA_963789715.1. Taxonomy (GTDB): domain Bacteria; phylum Desulfobacterota; class Binatia; order Binatales; family Binataceae; genus Binatus. Next base: position 16,257 of record CAWBLQ010000008.1, read on the forward strand.
TCGCGATAATCCGCCAAAAAACCGCAGGCCTCCAGCAAGTATCTAAGTAACCCGGCTGCGGCTGAGCCTCACCCGCGCGCGGAGTTGACAATCGAGTCACCAGCGGGCTAAGCGTTCCCGCTTGGCAAGGCAAACACGCAACTCCGGCTTGGTACTGCGCCGGTTCGTACTGAGCGCGGCGGTATTTCTGCCGCTGCGGAGGAGGCCCTCATGAAAAAGACTTTGCTGGTGACCGGCGCGATTGCAATCGCGCTCGCGTGGCTCTCTTTTGCTGGCCAGGTCAGCGCCAAAAGCGACGACGAAGCTGAGATCAAGGCGCTCGAAGACCAGTTTGCGGCGGCCGTAAGTGCGAAGGACCTGGACAAGATTATGGCTGTCTATGTCCCCGACGACAGCCTGTTCGTCTTCGATTTAATCCCTCCGCGCCAGTATGTCGGCGCAAAGGCCTACCGCGATGACTGGAAGGGCTTCCTCGAGGGCTTCAACGGCCCGATCAAATTCGATATCAGCGATGTCAGCGTAACTGCCCGAGGCAATCTCGCCTTCGGCCATAGCATTCAACACATGAGCGGCACGGGCAAAGACGGCAAGCCAGTCGAGATCACTACGCGGGTGACTGATGGCTATCGCAAGATAAAAGGCAAATGGCTGATCGTCGAGGAGCACGTTTCGGTGCCGGTGGACCTTGCGACCGGCAAGCCCGATCTCGCCTCGAAGCCGTAGCTCCGGGCTCATTCCTCGAATGATACGGCGCGCCCGTGTGACGCGATGATTTTGAAAGTTGCACGTCTCGGATTTCCGTCGCTCCGCGCCGCGGCCAGCCCGGTCGCGCCCGATCGGATCAAAACCAAAGAGTTCCAGCAGCTGATCAACGACATGATCGAGACGATGTACGAGTACAGCGGCGTCGGGCTCGCCGCTCCGCAGGTGCATCTGCCGATTCAACTCGCCGTGCTCGAAGTCCATAACCATCCGCGGTACCCCGACGTGGCGGAGGTGCCGCTGACCGTCCTCGTCAACCCTGCCGTCACGATTCTCGACCGGACGCTGGTCGAGGAGTGGGAGGGATGCCTGAGTGTGCCGGAGCTTAGGGGGCAGGTGCCGCGCTTCAAGCAACTCCGGGTGACGGCGCTCGGGCGCGAGGCGGAGCCGGTCGAGATCGTCGCGTCGGATTTCCACGCGCGCGTGATACAGCACGAGACGGATCATCTGAAGGGCGAAATTTACCTGGACCGGATGCCGGATATGCGGGCGCTCGGGTTTCTCCAGGAATGGCAGCGCTACATGCTGAAGCCGGAGCCAGACGAGAAGAAGGAGTGAGGGGAACGGGGAACTGAATCTTATTTTGCGGGTGGCAGAATCAGTGGCATCTTGCCGGTGGCCTTGAACTGCGCGATCGCTTTGCGCAGCTCGTCGTTCTGCGCGGCGAGAATGGTTTGCTCGCCCTGGACTTTCGCAAGCTCGGCTTTGAGCTGCTCATTTTCATTTTGAAGCTTTAGCATTTGGTCGTTGAGTTGCGAGGTCTGCTGGGTCTGCTGCTCGAGACGGGTGCGATAACTGCTGGAGTAGAAAAAGAAGAATAGCGCCGCGATTATCGCGACAATCAATCCGCCTATGAGCAATCGTGCCATCTAGTCCACCGTTTCCTCGGAGTTGTGAGCCGATTTGGCAATCGGGCGCATTGGATAGATTAGCCGAGCGCGCGGAAAAAACTGAATTGACTTCGCCGCTCAGCCGTCTCTAGAATATCGAGGATCACACTTCACCTCCTTGCGCCATTTGCACTACATTGACAATTATGCACGACACCCCGGCGCCGGCGAACTGGGGATCGACGAATTTCGCACGCCGCAGCGGCTGAAGCAGGCTTCATGATAGAGGTCCAGGAGCTAACCAAATATTTCGGCGCCACGCTTGCCGTAAACCACGTTTCGTTCAAGGTCGAGAAGGGCGAGATCATCGGACTGCTGGGGCCCAACGGCTCGGGCAAGACGACGATCATGCGGATACTTACGGGATTTTTTCCGGCCACCTCGGGACGCGCCCTGATCGGCGGGCTCGACGTCGCCGAGCATTCGCTCGAGACGCGGCGGCGCGTCGGCTACCTGCCGGAAAACATGGTGCTATATCCTGACCTCAGCGTCGACGCGCTGCTCGAGTTTGGCGCGCGCGTGCGCGAGATCGATCCGCGGACGGCGCGCGATCGAATCGAATACTCGCTCGACACTTGCGGCCTGAAGGACGTGCGCCGCAAGCTTATCGGCAAACTGTCGAAGGGCTATCGCCAGCGCGTCGGAATCGCACAGGCAATCCTGAGCGATCCCGAGGTGCTGATTCTCGACGAGCCGACGGTCGGACTCGATCCGCGGCAGGTGGTGGAAATCCGCGACCTGATTCGTTCGCTGGCCGGGCATTCGACCGTGCTGCTGTCCACGCACATCCTGCCCGAGGTCAACGTGACTTGCCGGCGCGTCGTGATTATCGACCGCGGACGAATCGTCGCGCAGGACACGCCCGAGCAGCTGACGGCGAAACTGCAGGGCACCGACCAGACGCTGATCACCGTGGCGGGGCCGGCGCCGGCGGTGCGCGAGGCATTGACTGCCGTCAAGTTCGTGCAGCGGCTCGAGGCCAGGCCGGTCGACGCCGGCGCCAACGGTGTGTGCTCCTTCCTGGCGTATTCGAGCGGGCATGGCGAAGAAGTGCGCTCGGCGCTGGCGGCGTGCGTCGTGCAGCACGGCTGGAGTCTGCTCGAAGTCAAACCGCTGGCGCTCAGCCTTGAAGATTTGTTCATGCGGCTCGTCACCAAGGAAGAGCGCGTATGAGCGCGGCCACGGTCGAGGTTCTGATGTGCGTTGAGGTCGTCGATGTCTAACGGTGCAGCCACGCTGGAAGTCGCCGGAGGCGCCACCGAGTCGCGCCGCGCCGCGATCCGCGCCGCGGGAACGGGATTTTCACTGGGCAGGATGCTCGCAGTGACGCGCAAGGAATTGCGCTCGTACTTCGCGTTTCCGCTGGTGTACGTCCTGTCGGGCGTGTTCCTGGTCTTGGCGGGATACTACGCGTACACCGACCTGGTCTTCTTCGTCACGATCGCGTTCGCCCGCGACATCATGCAGAACTACTGGCAGTTGCTGTTTTCGGACATCCGGCTGTGCATGCTGTTGACGCTGCCGTTCATTACGATGCGGCTGTTCGCCGAGGAGCGCAAGCTGGGCACGATCGAATTGCTCTACACTTATCCGTTGCGCGACGGCGAAATACTCGGCGGCAAGTACCTGGCGTCGGTGGCGATCTTCGTCATGATGCTCGCGCTGACGATTCTCTACCCGGTTTACATTTACAGCATCCACTGGTTTCCGCTGTTTCCGCTGGTGGCCGGGTACTTGGGCTTGCTGCTGATCGGATGCGCGTTTATCGCGTGCGGCGTGTTCATTTCGTCGCTGTGCGAGAGCCAGGTGATGGCGGGGATGGGCACCATCACGCTGCTGCTGTTTTTCTGGATTCTCAACTGGAACGAGGCGGCGTTTACCAACTCGTGGCTCGAATTGCTGCGCGCGTTTTCGTTGTTCGATCAGTTCGGCGGCTTCGCCAAGGGCGTGATCGACCTCGGTCACGTTACCTACTTCGTCTTTTTCATCGTCTTTTTTCTGTTTCTCACGCAGCGCTCGATGGAGGCACGCAAGTGGACCGGCCGGCGCTGATAGATTCGTCCGCACCCGGGCGCCGCTCGATCTGGACGAGCTATGCGGTCCTGCTTTACACCGTGATCGCGTTCGGCGCCGTGCTGTTCGTCGCCAATGCGATAATTTCCACCTTTAATATCCGCTGGGACCTGACGCCGCAGAAGCGATACTCGCTTTCGGATTTCGACAAGCGCGTGCTCGGCGGATTGACGCACAACGTCAAGGTGATGGCGTTTGTGCGCACCGAGGATCCCGCCTATCTCGAACTCGCGGACCTGCTGTTCCAGGCAGCTGCGTTCACGCCGCGCCTGACCTACCAGGTGATCGACGTCAACAAGGCGCCGGGGATGGCGCGCGAGTACGGCGTGTCGAGTTACGGCGAGGTGATCGTGGAATCGCAGGGGCGGCGCCGCGATTTCGACAACGCACGTTCCGATGAGTTGATCCCGGCGATCCTGCAAATCTCCGCCGACGCCAACAAGCACATCTATTTCACGATTGGGCACGGCGAGCGCGATCCGTTCAATTCCGATCGCAGCCTGGGATATTCGCAATGGCGCGGGCTGCTCGAACAGAACAACTATCAGATCGATAACGTGTCGCTGTTCGCCAGCGGCGTGCCCGACGACGCCAAGGTGGTCGTGTCGCTGGGACCGCAGAAGGATTTCCTGCCGGAGGAATTGGCGGCGCTCGCCAAGTACCTGGGTCATGGCGGACATTACATCGCGATCATCGATCCCTATGGATCGCCGACGTTGGTCGACTTCCTGAAAAAGTACTACCTCGATTTTATTCCGCAGGTGGTCGTCGATCCCGCGTATCGCCTGACCGCCGGCGAAATTCTCACCACGCAGATCCCGCTGCGCTCGGAAGACAATCCGATGAGCCGCTCCATGACCGCGCCGGCCGTGTTCTCGCTGGGCCGCGGCGTGATGGTAACCGGGGCGGTTGGCGCAATCGCGCCGGACGATCTGAAGATCGCGCAAGAGGACAAGTTCCTCTCGTCATCGCACGAGAGCTGGGCGTCGGGCGATCCCAATGCGTTGACGACCGGAATCACCGAGTACAAGGCGGGCCGCGATATCAAGGGGCCGATTCCGGTGGCCTCCGAGATTGACTTCGCGCCGGCGTCGAATCCGCACATCCCCGTTCAGCAGATGACGCGGCTGGTCGGGATTGGCAGTTCGGCGTTCGCCTCGAACCAGTTCATCGAGATGCTCGGGAACCAGGATCTCGCGGTGAGCCTGATCAACGAGCTGGCGGGCGACGAGATGCTGATCGCAAGCCGTGAGCGGCTCAACAAAAACGAAACCGCGGCTTTCTATATCAGCGACCAGGAGGCGCGCCACATACTGATCTTTGGATCGGTCGTCGAACCGGGCATCCTGTTCCTGATCGCAGTTACGGTCATGGTGCGCAGGAGGTTTTTTGCGTGAGCGCGCGTCCCGCAATCTTCTACACGATCGTTTTTTTCATCCTGCTGCCGGTATATTTCTGGATTCAGCCGACCATCAAGCCGGCGGGCGCGCTGGAGCAGAAAGAAGAGAGCCTGTTGAAGCTCAGCGACGGCATCGACGCGATCACCGTTTCGAGCGGATCGGAGTCGCTGCGTTTTCAGAAGACCAAAGACGGCAAGCTCTACGAGCTGGTCGCGCCGCAGGGAAAATTTGTCCCGCATGACCTGATGGACGCGATGGTGTCGCTGCTGACGAGTGCGAAGTCAGTCGAAGTGGTGGCGGACGATTCCACCGACCTCGCGCAGTGGGGACTCGACCATCCGAAGTCCGTGATAACCGTTGAGGGACCCGGACAGCCGCAGCCGATCAAGCTGGCGTTCGGCAACGAAAACCCGACGCACACCGCCATCTACGCGCAGATCGAGGGAGTCCCGAAAGTGTTTCTGCTCGGCCAGAACATCGAGTACTACCAGTCGCTGATGTTCCAGTGGATCGAGGGCAAGCAGGGCAAGAACGCTTAGCGCACGTGCGCGATTCCTTTTTCGTCGAGGAGGCGCTCCAGCGCGTGCAGGAAGTGGTCGTAGTACTCGCCGTGATCGGAAGTGCCGTCGCGCGCGCGGATTCGGTCCGAGGCGCGGACTTCGGCAATCAGGCGATCGCGAAATTCATCCCAGCTGAAATGCCCGGCCTCGGAAAGTTGCAGCGCGATGGCAAAGGCGCGCGCCTCCCACGGCGCGCTGAAGACGTGGCCGGCGTCCAGGCGCGCCGCCTCGATCAACTCGTTCAGCGCTTGCGATGCCGCGCTCATGTGCGCGGCGCCTCGACCTTCGCGACGCCGACCATCGAGTCTCGCGTCACGATCGCGGCGAGCGCTTCTTCGCTCATCCGCTCGGTTCCCTTCGGCCGCTGCGGGATGACCAGGTAGCGAATCTCCGCGCTCGAATCCCACACCCGTACTTCGACCTCGCGCGGCAGCTCGAGACCGAAATCCCGCAGGACGCCGCGCGGATCGCTAACGGCTCGCGAGCGATACGCGAAGCTCTTGTACCAGACGGGCGGCAGGCCCAGCACCGGCCACGGGTAGCATGAGCACAGCGTGCACACGACGAGATTGTGGACGCGGTCGGTGTTCTCGACGGCGACCAGATGGCCGCCCTCGGGGCCCGCAAAGCCCAGTTCCGCCACGGCGCTCGTCGCGTTCGCCAGCAGGCGCTTGTGATACGCGAGATCGGTCCATGCTTTCGCGACCACGCGCGCGCCGTTGCGCGGGCCGACGCGGGTCTCGTAGGTATCGACGATCGCGTCGACGGCAGCCGGATCGATCAGTCCCTTCTCGGTGAGGAGCGCTTCCAGAGCCTTCACGCGCGCGGCCGGCCCCGTGTCGTCAGTGTTATGATCTCCGCTCATTTTTTTTCAGTATCTACCCGGACGGTGAGCCGTCCCGCGTTTCGATACACTCCGCTTCGACTTCGACGCGATCGGCTCCAGGTAGTCTTCCCACAAATCTACGAATACCCGCTCGCGCCTGTTCGCAGACTTACCCCACAGCTCGCGCGCGTCGAATGAAACGGAATAACAATGTTGTGGCTTGGCGCCCGCGTGATGCGCGTTGGTGTCGGGGAACACGAAAACGCCCCAGTCGCGCGCGATGACGCCGGCCTTGCCGCGCACGTAGCGTGGCAGCCGCGTGTGCCCGGAAGGATTCAGGTTGCGTGCGCGCACGCGAGCGCCTTCGGCATAACGGGCGCGCGGCGGCCTCTTTGTGGGTTTGTCCTTGACGGGAGCCGGACCCCGGGTCGCGACTGGATTCGCGATCTGAGCCGGATCGATCGCCGCACCCTCCTTCGCGAGCAGCTCTTCGCGCGTCCCAACGTTGTGCTCGATGAGCAGCGTCTCGACCGCAGCCAGCCATCGTTCGTAATAGCTCGACGCGAGATAGCGCGCGGGCGGAATCCGCTCGATCGCGTGACGTAACTCATCGACATTGAACTGCGCCGACCGCATCGCGAGACTCGCCAGGGCAAACGCTCGCCGTTCCCAGTCGGCGTGAAAGACGGGCTCATTGCGTTCGCGAACGACCGGCCCGAAACCGTCCATCCCGCCCATGTCATGCACGCCGTTCATCGCGGCGATTATCGTGGAGACCCGCGGTTGCGAGCAAGCGGCAGCGTCGGGCGCGGCTATCAAACCACGTCGCTGAATGTTAATTTTGCTAGCCTAGTTGGGTCTAGTGTCGCTGCGATAGCCTCTAAACCATAGATGAAAATCGATCGCCAATCTCGTCAACCGCAACTTGCGTGGCCCTTCGACCTTCGGGTCTTCGCCGTTGCGGCCGGGCTGTGGGCGCTGTGCCTGGCGCTCAGCGCGTTCGTTCATCTCGACGAGTTTAGCGTTGTCGATCCGGTCGAGACAATTTTCGCCGGCGTGCGGTTCAACGGTGACGACGCTCGCCTGGTGTTGCTCGTCGAGGCGGGAATATTCGCGGCGATTGCGGTCGGAGTTTTTGCGCGCCACCGATGGGGTCTGTTGCTGGCGCTTTGCTACATGGCCGAGGTCGTGATGAGCCATCTCGCGTTCGCGATCGCGTACCTGCCGATTCCATCCGAATGGATGAACGTACGTGCGGTCGCCTCGCAGGGACCGATGATGGTGCTGATCACGCTGTACCTCTGGATACGCGCATACGATTTGATCTTCGATGCGCAATCCGCCGATCCGCGCCCGCTGAAAGTGTCACATGCGAATAATCGCGCCGCGGTCAGCGCGGATTCCCGCGCCGGCGATGTCGCCGCAATCGCGAAATGAGTACCTGATTGGTGGCGACGGTAGAAGTATTCGAATGAGTTATCTCAGAACCACGCCATCAGGGCGCAGAAATTTGAAGCGTTCAATAAATCGCTTTTCTCTGCACGCCAAACCACCGACTAAAGAGAGCCGGAATCAAATAATCTAAGTCGAGAAGTTCGTGGATTAGTTTTTCCTTGGCAGGATCAATGCTCAGCCCATACTTCATAAAGAAGTCCAGCCCTGCCAGCAAATGTACTTGAATCCACCGGAATAGCGTCCATCTTTCGTTCAATAACTCTGGCGGCGGCCAAGATTTATCGCGATGATTCGAATAAAAGGCCCGCATCGCGTCTTGGTCATTCCGAATTTCCTCTGAGAGCTCGCGAACTCTCACGCGTATCTCTTCCTGACCCTTCTTTTCGAGGCCGGGAATCTTGATGAATGAGTGCCAAACTTTAGATATTTTGCCTACTTTCCATTCCATGTCAGCGCTTCTCTGCTCGGTTGACCGCAACGCATCACCAGTCAGCTCAAAATATTCGCCGGATAGCCCCCTCTGCACTCGCAAGCTGACAAACTTTCCCCGTAAGACATCCTGCGCCGGTTTAAGCTTCTCCGCTTCCGCTCTAAACATCTCACCGATGCCCGGCAAAAGGACCAACGCTTTTTCAATACTATGCAACTTAAACAGATTCGCTATGCGGCGATGGTCTCGCTTTCGTAATAGTTCTGGCCTGCACCCCGAAAACTCAGCCGAAATGAGGTAGAGTCCGTCGCCTGAAAAGGAGACGGGCAATGAAAGGAAGCCGCTTCACGGAGGAGCAGATTATCGGGGTGTTGCGGGAGCAGGAGGCCGGGGCCAGGACCGAAGAGGTCTGCCGGCGCCACGGGATCTCAAGCGCGACATTTTACAAGTGGAAGTCGAAGTACGGCGGGCTGGAGGTGTCGGACGCCAGGCGGCTGAAGGCGCTGGAGGATGAGAACCGCCGCCTGAAGCGGTTGCTTGCCGACTCGTTGTTGGACAACGCGGCGCTCAAGGACCTGCTCGGAAAAAACGTCTGAAGCCTGCGGCGCGGCGAGTAGCAGTGATTCGGGTAATAGAGCGTCACGGGCTGAGTCAGCGGCATGCGTGCGAGCTAGTGGGGTTGGACCGCTCGACTCTGCGCTACCGGTGCAGACGACCGGACGACTCGGCATTGAGGCAACGACTGCGGGAGCTGGCCGCGGAGCGGCGGCGCTTCGGGTATCGGCGCTTAGGCTGGATGTTGGCGCGCGAAGGCCACGCGCTGAACCACAAGAAGCTCTATCGACTGTACCGGGAAGAGCGGCTCATGGTGCGCCGGCGAAGAGGGCGAAAGCGGGCACTGGGTACGCGAGCGCCGATGATGCTGCCGATCAGAATCAACCAGCGCTGGTCGCTCGACTTCGTCTCGGACATGCTGAGCGACGGCCGGCGCTTCCGCATCTTATGCGTAGTGGACGACTTCAGCCGCGAGTGCCTGGCCACGGTGGTCGACACCTCGATAGGCGGAGTACGAGTGGTGCGTGAACTGGAGCGGCTCACGATCGAACGAGCCACACCGGAGATGGTAGTTAGCGACAATGGAACCGAACTGACTAGTGGTGCGGTGTTGCGCTGGGCGACGAGAAGGGTGGCGTGGCACTACATCGAGCCGGGCAAGCCCGTGCAGAACGCCTTCATCGAATCATTCAATAGCAAGTTGCGCGACGAGTGCCTTAACGAGTACGTGTTCAGCAGCCTCGGGGAAGCGCGCGCGATCATCGAAGCGTGGCGGCACGACTACAACCACCTGCGCCCGCACTCGAGTCTCGGCTACCTGGCGCCGGAGGAGTTCGCGGCAAGGAATCAACGGAGCTCGGCCATCGCGCGCACCGCTTGGCCAGCAAAACAGCTGCTGGCCGGCGCGGTGCAAGGCGCGCTGACCTCGGATCCAAAACCTGACAGTTTTTCGGCCGCCCTCCGAGAGTGAAGGGCGGCCGGAAAAACTGGGATGAAGATGAAACCAAAACTACAAACGATGCGCCCCAGGAGGGGCGAAATAATGACCCAAAACCCGAAAAGCGAGCCACGGGCAAGTTGAGTTAGAAGCGGCAAGCGTGGTCCTCTGGACGAGAACGAGGAGGACACGAAGGTGGCGAAGAAGGGACATACGGAGGAACAGATCCTGCGGGCATTGCGACAGGCGGAGAGCGGCACCAGGGTGGCCGACATCTGCCGTGAGCACGGGATCAGCGAGGCGACGTACTACATCTGGAAGAAGAAGTATTGGGGACTGGGACTGAGCGAACTGCGTGAGCTCAGGCAGTTGCGCGAGGAGAACTCCAAGCTCAAGCATCTGGTCGCGGATCTTTCGCTGGACCGGCACATCCTGCAGGAGATCGTCCAAAAAAAGCTGTAAGGCCTCGCCATCGACGCGAGCTGGGGCGGTGGACGCAGGCCGTCTTCGCACTTAGTACGCGTCGGGTGTCGGGGCTGATGATGCTCAATCGAGCGACGATGAAGTACCAGAGCCGAAGAGATTCGCAGCACGCGTTGCGAACGCGGATGCGGGAGCTGGCCGCGAGCCGGGTGCGTTTCGGCTATCGACGACTGACGGTGCTGCTCAGGCGCGAAGGCTGGGCGGTTAACCCTAAGCGGATCTATCGGCTGTATACCGAGGATGGGCTTGCGGTGCGGACCAAGGTGCGCCAGAAGATCGCGCGGCGCGCACGGGTGCCGGCCCTAACTGCCACACGGCCTAACGAAAGGTGGTCGATGGACTTCGTCGCCGCCCGTCTGATTGATGGGCGCTTGTTCCGGGTGCTGACCGTGGTCGATCAGTTCACCCGCGAATGCGTGCTGCTGCTAGCGGACAGCTCGCTGAACGGTCACAAGGTGGCATTGGCGCTATCGCAGGTAATCGCCCAGCGCGGTGCGCCGATGTCGATCACGGTCGATAATGGGACCGAGTTCGCAAGCAAAGCGATGGACGCGTGGGCGTATCAGTACGGCGTGCAACTCAACTTCATCCGGCCGGGTCGGCCGGTGGAAAACTGCTACATCGAATCGTTTAACGGTCGGCTGAGGGATGAGTGCTTGAACGTCGAGGTATTCTTTGCGCTCATCGACGTGCGTGACAAGCTCGAGCGTTGGCGGCGGGATTATAACCAGGTACGACCACACAGCGCCTTACGCGATAGCGCACCCGCAGTGTTCGCGGCGCAATGGACTGAGACCGCGGCGCCCGGTCCGGAAGCAGTTTCGGTTCGACCGGGAAAGCCCGCGGAGGGCAATTCACTGGAGATACTCACTTGAGTCCGTTGAGTGCAAAAAACGCCGGCCAGACCGGCCTTAACCGGACCACGCACGCCATTTCCTCTACTTCGACCTGGTATGCTTTTGCGGGGCAGGTCAATAACCGGCGGACTCTACTTATGATTGGCGGGAAATTGGGGTGCAGGCCAGTTCGTGCATCAACGTCTCTGGCAAGGCGAACCAACCATCCGTTCTGAACTCGGAACTGTAATTGCGTCGAACTATTTCCATCGAGAAAACTCTTATCTAGAATCACGATGGTGTCTTTCCATCGCGAGTTTTCAAGACCGAAACGAGACGAGGTCGAAGTCGACAAGTTCTGCCCTACACACCTTCCCTTTCACTCAGACAATGCTTGTTCAGAAGCGGAGGAAAAGACAGATTTTGGTGGCGACGGTAGGAGTCGAACCTACGACACTGCGGATATGAGCCGCATGCTCTGACCAACTGAGCTACGTCGCCACCGGAATCGTCAAATCTAGCGTGAGCGCGCAACGCGTGAAAGACCGCGAACAATCAACTGCCGTTCAGCGCAGCGGGATGCTCCGGGTCCTGACCGCGCGATGCCCGCGCTGGACCTGGTACAGCACGCCCTCGGTGAACTCGACGCAGGTCAGCTTGCCGCCGTACACCAGGCCGGTGTCGATGCCGAGTTTGTACGGCAGATCGATCATCACGCCGCGCATCGGCGTATGGCCGAAGACGACGGTGGCGTCGATTTTGTGCGGGTTGAAAATGAACTCCTGCCGAATCCACAGCATGTCCTCGGTCTGCTGCTCCTCGAGCTGGCGCGTCGGCATAATGCCGGCGTGGACGAACAGGTAGGGCGGCCGCAGGTAGCTGGTGGCGAGGCGATTCATGAAGCCGAGATGCGCGTCGGGCATTCGCGCGAAGGCGTCCTCGAGGTCCTCCTCGTGCACGCCGTAGCTGTCGAGCGTCGCGATGCCGCCGTTGAAGAGGAACGACTCGCCGTAATTTCCCTCCATCCCGAGGAAGGACATCATCATGTCCTCGTGATTGCCTTTGAGGAACACGCACTCCGCGTTGCCGCGTTCTAGATCCAGCGCGAGCTCGATAACGTCGCGCGCCGACGGGCCGCGATCGACGTAGTCGCCGACGAAGACCACGGTGTCGCCGGCGGCCGGCGCGATCGATTTGAGAATCGCTTGCAGTTCATCGGGGCATCCGTGGATGTCGCCGATCGCGAACAGGCGTCCTTCCGGTTTCGATTTTCCTTTGGCCGTCATTGCGATGCGAGCTTGCGGTCAGCCGGCGCGCGGCTTCGAGCCGCCGTTGTGGAGCAAATCGATCAGCGACTTGCGGTCTTCAATTATACGACGGGCGGCGCTGTAAGGATTCAGCTTGCCCGCGCGAATTTCGCTGAGCACGCCCGGTGCGCCGCCGTCGGCGACGGCGCGTGCGGCGCGCTCCTCGAGTTCAGCCGACAGCACCTCGACGAACTCACGGGTGCGGCGCTCGGACTCGCGCGCAGCGTCGACGTGCTCGCGCAGGTACTCGCCGTGCCTGGCAATCGCGGCGACTACCGCGTCGACGCCCTTGCCGCTAGCGGCCTGGGTCAGCAGCACCGGCGCGCGCCATCCGTCGCCCGCGCGCAGATGCACGCTGAGCTCGAGCTCGGCCTTGACTCGATCGGCGCCTTCGCGGTCGGCCTTGTTGACGACGAAGATGTCGGCGATTTCGTTGAGCCCGGCCTTCATCACCTGCACGCCGTCGCCCGCCTCCGGCACCGTGACGACGACGGTGGTGTCGGCAAGGTCCATGATCGAAAGCTCGGTCTGTCCCACGCCGACGGTCTCGATAATGATTGCGTCGGAACCGTAAGCGTCGAGCAGTTTGACGATTTCGCGGGCGGCCCGGCTGAGTCCGCCGTGGCTGCCGCGCGACGCGAGACTGCGGATATAGACGCCGGCGTCCTTGTAATGGTCGGTCATGCGGACCCGATCGCCGAGCACGGCGCCGCCGGAAAACGGGCTCGACGGATCGATCGCGAGGATCGCGATTTTCTTGCCGAGCGCGCGGTACTTCGCGATCAGGCCGTTGACCAGCGTCGATTTTCCGGCGCCCGGCGGCCCGGTTATTCCGACCACCTGCGCGTGGCCGGTCTTCGGGTAGATTCGCTCGATGATCGCGCTCGACTCGGGGGCGCGATTCTCGACCATCGTGATGAGCTGCGCGAGCGCGCGCATCTCGCCCGCGTCGAAACGCTCGAGCAGCGCGTCCAGCCGCGCGTTTTTGGTCTCACCAGCCGCGGCAGGCTCGGCAGGATGTTGTCGGGATTCAGCAGGCATACGAGGTTGTCCAGTAATGATAGCGGCTGGCGATCGAGTGGCGCAACAAATCTCCGCCGGTGAATACATCGCGCCGCGCGGCATTGTTTTCCCTGCGCATGCGCCTTAGTCTCGGATCCCGGGATGAAGCTTCCTGACATCTACACCGACTGGAAAATCGTGATCGGACTCGGGCTTGTCATGCTGGGCGCCGCCAACTGGATCATCGGGGTGGAACGGACGCAGATTTACAGCCGTATCATCGTTGCGCACCAGCAAGCGTCCCCCGCGGCGACAGACTATCGGAGTTTCGACGAGCTCGACGGGGGCGCCGACGGCGCCGCGGTCCTCGAGCCGCTCACGGCTGAACAGCGGCAAGCGTCGTACGCAACGGCGAGAATGGATTTCTATCACGCGGCCTTCCTGGCCGGCCGCGCGATGGTATTGCTCGGGCTGCTGTTAACTCTGCTGGGCTTCATGAGCGTGATTCAGCAGGATTCGCGCCGCGCGTTTCGACGCCCCGAGGACGAGGCGGTGCTGCCGCGGGCGTTGCCCGGCGCGCCGCGGGCTCCTCGATAGAATTGCCGCGATGGTAACGGAGCTATCCGGGCGCGCGTGCGCGAAGATCAATTTGTTCCTGCGCGTGACCGGGCGCCGCGACGACGGCTTTCACGAACTCGACTCGCTGTTCGTCCCGGTCTCGCTCGCCGACGAAATCCGCCTCGAAATCCGCGCCGCGCAGTTGCCCACGGTCGCCATCAGCTGCAACATCCCGGAACTCGCGAGGAGCCGGAACAACCTGGCGGCGCGCGCCGCACGCTCATTCATGAGTGAATTCGATTTGGTCGGCGACGTGCTGATCGATCTGGAAAAACGTATCCCGGTAGGCGCCGGGCTCGGCGGCGGCTCGAGCGACGCCGCCACGATATTGTGCATGATGGCCGCCGCGGCGCAGCTCACCGACGAAGCGGCGGAGAGCACGCTGCGCCGAATCGCGCTGTCGATTGGCGCGGACGTGCCGTTTTTTCTCGATCCGCGTCCGTCGCGAGTCACGGGAATCGGCGAGCGAATCGTTGCAATTGCGGACCTGCCGCGTCTGCCAATCGTTATCGTCGCACCGCCGTTCGAGGTTTCGACCGCAGCGATCTTTCGCGCGCTCGAGCCCGCGGGTTGGAGCGGTGCGGCCCCCGACGAGCACATCGCAGCCATCGCGCGCGGCGATATCTCGCCGGAGTTGCTGGTAAACGATTTGGCGGCGGTGGCGATCGCACAATTTCCGGAGATTCGCCGCCTTAAAGGATTACTTGAAGATTCTGGCGCGCGCGCGGCGCAGATGTCAGGCAGCGGCGGCGCCGTCTTTGGCGTGTTCGACTCCACCGACGCCGCCGAGACTGCGGCGGCCAGAGTCCGGCGGCGCGCGCCGTTCGCCACAGTAGTAGCGGCGGAAACCCTGGACGGCGAATCCACAGGAACTCTGGCTTGAATCCAGCCCCTGGCGCGGGGCTGTGCATGGCCGCGGCGACGACGCATTGACAGCGAAAAACAGCATCAATAACATCGCAGTTCCTGCACGCAGACTGCTAAAGTCGAAGTCCGGGCAGGTTCGCCGCGACATTGTGCGATACAGTAGCGCGGCGGTTCGGTCCGAATAGTCCGATTGTTCGATTCGCCGGCTGAGCGCCTCGATGGCGTTTCGCCGGCTGTCAGTTTTGACGATGTTGATTGGGAGAAGCGCGGGCCCCGAGCTTTTGAATCCAAATGCGCTGGGCGGTCGCCAAGCTGGTAAGGCACCAGGCTTTGGACCTGGCATTCGAAGGTTCGAATCCTTCCCGCCCAGCCAGAATCAACGCTGATTTGCGACAATCGAAGAATCGCATGACGATCGCGACGCAGGGGAATTGAAGATGTCGGACAGGGTCAAGGACCAACTCGAGGTTTTCACCGGGAACTCCAATCCCGCGCTCGCGCGCGAGGTGACCGAGCACCTCGGCGTGAAGATGGGTGAAGCCGAGGTTGGCCGCTTTCCCGACGGCGAAGTGATGGTCGAGATCCGCGAGAATGTCCGCGGCGGCGATTGCTTCGTCATCCAGTCGATCTGCACTCCGCCCAACGAAAACCTGATGGAGCTAATTCTGCTCACCGATGCGCTGCGGCGCGCGTCGGCCGGGCGCATCACGGCGGTGATTCCGTACTTCGGCTACTCGCGCCAGGATCGCAAGGTCGCGCCGCGCGTGCCGATCAGCGCAAAGGTGGTCGCCGACCTGATCACGACGGCGGGCGTGAATCGCGTGTTGACGGTGGACCTGCACGCCGGGCAGATCCAGGGCTTCTTCAACATCCCGGTGGACAACCTGTACGCGATGCCGGTGTTGATCAGCTACCTGCGCAAGCGAATCGAGGGCAACAAGGTTTCGGTGGTGTCGCCCGACGCGGGCGGCGTCGAACGCGCACGCGCCTACGCGCGGCGGCTCAATGCGAACCTCGCGATCATCGACAAGCGGCGCCGGCGCGCGAGCGAAGTCGCCGAGATGCAGCTGGTCGGCGAAGTGAAGGACTCGATCGCGCTGCTAGTCGACGACATGATCGATACCGCCGGCACAATCACGGAGGCGGCCAAGGTGGTCGCCAACGCGGGCGCGTCGCAAGTGATCGCCGTCGCGACCCATCCGATACTGTCCGATCCGGCGTGCGATCGGCTGAACAAATCGAACATCGTTGAAATCGTTACGACCAACTCGATTCCGCTCCGCGCCAGGGCGCAGGCCGAACTCACCAAGCTGCACGTGCTGTCGGTCGCGAGCCTGCTGGCGGAAGCGATGAAGCGAATTCATAATGAGGAGTCGGTGAGCTCGCTCTTTGCGTGAGCGCGCGAACCATCAAGCGAGGACACAATGGAGACCGGTGAACTAGCCTGCGAGAAACGCGCGACCCGACCCAAGGGTCAGAACAACGCGCTGCGGCGCAACGGCCGCGTGCCCGCGATATTGTACGGACCCACGACCGCACCGACGGCGCTGGCGATCGACCGCCTCGAGCTGAAGGCCAGGATTTCGGCGGCCGCCCACACGCGCATCATCAGGCTCAAGTCGAGCACCGCGGAGCTCGACGGCAAGCACGTGATCTTCAAGGACGTGCAGCGCGCGCCGGTGTCGGGCGAAATCCTGCACGCGGATCTGTACGAGGTGGATCTCAACCGCGCGATTCGCGTCGAAGTGCCGCTCAAGTTCACGGGCAAGGCCAAGGGCGTTGCCAACGGCGGAATTCTGGCGCCGCTCGAGCGCACCGCGACGGTGGAATGCCTGCCGCTGGAAATTCCCGACTCGATCGAGGTGGATGTGTCCGACGTCGATATCCACGACGTCATTCACGTCTCGGCGGTCAAGTTCCCAGACAATGTGAAGGCTATCTTCGACACCGATTATCCAGTCGTCAGCGTGCTGCCCCCGACCGTTGCGGAAGTGGCAGTCGCCGCTGTGGCGGAACCGGTCGAAGGCGCGCCGGTCGAAGGGGCGCCGGCGGAAGGCGCGGCCGCGGCAGCACCCGCCGAGGGTGCGGCCAAAGAAGGGGCCGAGAAGGACAAGGCCGCCAAGAAGCCCGAGGCGGCCGAGAAGAAGAAGTCGTAGTTGTTTTCGTGGCTCGAGTGCGTCGCCCAGAAATCGGCTGGCGACGCGCTCGAGCACTATAGATGTGAGGGGAACGGGCCGGCAGCCGACGCTGCCAGTCCGGTGCAGGGGGAGGGGCCGCAATGAGTTTCGTTCATCTTCACGTCCACACCCAGTACAGCCTTCTCGACGGCGCCAACAAAATCGGGCCGCTCATCGATCACGCCAAGTCGTCGGGGATGGAAGCGATCGCGATGACCGACCATGGCAACATGTTCGGCGCGGTCGAGTTCTATCAGAAAGCGCGCGCGGCTGGAGTCAAGCCGATCATTGGATGCGAGGTGTACCTCGCGCCGGGCAAGCGCACCGATCGCACGCAGGTTCCGCGCAGCGACGACTTCGACGGTGGCGGCAATTTCCATCTCATTCTGCTCGCCCAGAATCGCGCAGGTTACCGAAATCTCTGCAAGCTGCTTACGACCGCGTACCAGGACGGCCTCTACTACAAACCGCGCATCGACAAGGAAGTCCTCGCCGAGCTGTCCGACGGGTTGATCGTGCTGTCGGGCTGCCTGTCGGGTGAGCTCGCGCGATGGCTGCGGCAGGATCGAATGGACAAAGCGCGCGAGACGGCGGAGTCGTACGCCCGGATATTCGCGGGCCGCTACTATCTCGAACTCCAGGACAACAAGCTCCATTCGCCTTACAACGAGGCGCTGCGCGAAATCGGCAGACAGGTCGGGCTGCCGCTGGTGGCGACCAATGACTGCCATTACCTCCATCGCGAAGACGCCAAGGCGCACGAAGTCCTGCTCTGCATCCAGACCGGCAAGACAATGGCCGATGAAACGCGCTGGCGTTTCGATACCGACGAACTTTACGTGAAGACGCCCGCGGAGATGGCGAGCGCGTTCGGCGCCGACGCCGAGGAGTTGCGCAATAGCGTCGAGATCGCGCGGCGGATCGATTTCGAATTCGAATTCGGCAAGTTTCACTTCCCGGTTTTCAAGTCGGGTCCCGGCGTTGATCTCGACGCCGAGATGGAGACGCGCGCGCGCGACGGCTTGACCGCCCGCCTGGCGGAGATTCGCGCGCGACGCGCCGAGTTCGACGAATCGCAGTACCAGGAGCGCATCGATCGCGAGATTCCCGTAATCCGCGAGATGGGCTTCTCGGGCTACATGCTGATCGTCGCCGACTTTATCGGTTACGCGCGCGGGCTTGGAATTCCGGTCGGTCCGGGCCGCGGCTCGGTGGTCGGCAGCCTGGTTTCGTACGCGCTGGGAATCACCGAGGTCGATCCCGTCGAGCATCGGCTGCTGTTCGAGCGATGGCTGAATCCGGGGCGCAAGTCGATGCCGGATATCGACGTGGATTTTTGCTTCGAGCGGCGCGACGAAGTGCTTGACTACGTGCGCAGAAAGTATGGCGACGATCGGGTTGCGCAGATCATCACGTTCGGCACGATCAAGGGCAAGCAGGCGATTCGCGACGTCGGGCGGGTGCTTGGATTGTCGTTCGCCGAGACCGACAAAATCGTCAAGCTCTATCCGGCGCCCAAGCAGGGCCGCGATTTTCCGCTGGCCGACGCGCTCGAAATGGAGCCGCGGCTCAAGGCCGAGCGCAAACTGCATCCCGATCTTTTTCACTACGCGTTCAAGCTCGAAGGCCTGCTGCGCCACGCGTCGCGGCATGCGGCGGGCATCGTCATTTCCGATCAGCCGCTCACCGACCTGGTGCCGCTGTACGTCGACAAGGAACGCGACGAGGCCGCGCTCGCGATCACGCAGTATCCGATGAAGGGGGTCGAGGAAATCGGGCTGATCAAGTTCGATTTCCTGGCGCTCAAGAACCTGACGCTGATCACCGACACGCTCGCGCTGATCAAGGCCGGCGGCAGGACCGCGCCCGACCTCAACCGGCTGCGGCTGGACGACGCCGATACCTACAAGATGCTCTCGCGCGGCGACACCGTGGGAGTGTTCCAGCTCGAAAGCTCTGGGATGCGCCGATTTATCGGCGAGCTCAAGCCGACCTGCTTCGACGACGTGATTGCGGCGGGCTCGCTGTTTCGCCCCGGTCCGCTCGACGCGATCCAGGACGGCAAGACGATGGTGCAGCATTACGTGGATCGCAAGCATGGCAAGGAGCCGGTCGAGTACGATCATCCGCTCCTGGAGCCTGTCCTGCGCGACACCTACGGCGTCATCGTGTACCAGGAGCAGGTGATGCGCGCGGCGCAGGCGCTGGCGGGATATTCGCTCGAGCAGGCCGACATCCTGCGCGCCGCGATGGGCAAGAAGAACCGCGCCGTGATGGAAAAGGAGCGCGAACGGTTTATCGAGGGCGCGAAGAAAAATGGCGTCAACGCCGCGCTGGCCAATTCGATCTTCGAAAAGATCGAAACCTTCGCTTCGTACGGGTTCAACCGCTCGCACGCCGCAGCCTACGCGTTGACCACCTACACCACCGGCTACTTGAAGGCGCACTATCCGCACGAGTTCATGGCGGCGCTGATGTCGCTCGACATGGACGACGTCGACAAGACCTACAAGAATATCGCGGCGCTGCGCGAGATGAAGATTGCGATCCTGCCGCCGGACGTGAGTCAGAGCCGGGTGAAATTTACGGTCGCGGACGGCGCGATTCGCTTTGGCCTGGCGGCAATTCGCGGGGTCGGAGCCAAGCCGGCCGAGGCCATTATCGCCGAGCGCGAGGCCGGCGGTCCGTTCGAGAGCGTCGCGGATTTCTGCCTGCGCGTGGGCGCGCAACTGGTAAGCCGGCGCGTGCTCGAGGCGCTCATCAAGTGCGGCGCGTTCGATTCGGTGAGCGCGGTGCGCGCCGCGCTGATGGCCGAAGCCGAGAATGCGATCAAGCTCGCGCAGAAGGCGCAGAGCGATGCCGAGAAAAACCAGATTGGCCTGTTCGGCGGCGCGGTCAAGGTGCCCGGGCTGGCGGCGCGCGAGCCGATTCCCGAATGGGATCCCCGCGAGAAACTGAAATTTGAAAAAGAAGCGCTCGGCTTCTACATAACGGCTCATCCGCTGGATAAGTACGAACGCGAACTCGCGCGAATCAGCAAACTCACGACCGCGGATTTGTCCACCGCGCCCGACGGCAGCCAGGTGCAGATAGCCGGCGTAATCCACGCCGTCAAACTGAAGAACAACAAGTCGGGCAAGCGCTACGCAACTTTCTCGCTCGAGGATCGCGAGGGCGCGGTCGAGGCGATCGCGTGGTCGGAGACCTATCAGAAGTTCGAGGCTATCATCATGGGCGACGAGCCGGTGGTAGCGCGTGGCAAACTGGACGTTGACGACGAGCGCGCGCAGATAATTCTCGAAGGCCTGGCGCCGCTCGATTCGGCGCTGCTCGATTCGATCCGCGAGGTGCGGATCACAGCGCCGATGAGCCGCCTCGAAAACGGCGGGCTCGACACGCTGAAGGCGATGCTCGCGCGGTATCGCGGCAAATCGATGACCTACCTGTGTCTCGGCCTCGACGACGGCCGCGAGGCGGTGATGCTGCTGGGCGACAGCTATCGCGTGACGCCGACAGAAACGTTCGTCGCCGAGCTGGAGCAGATCTTGTCGCCCGGCGCCGTTGAATTGAGATAGGACGGGGTTCACTTGAATGTTAAACCGCCACCTCCCGAGATGGAGGAGGTGGCGTACCCCGGATTTGTTGTATCTGATAGGCTTAGTTCGTAAGGTTTCTCTGATCGAGGTAAGAATCTGGCTAAGTCGTACGACGTCGCCCACGAGCATCACGAAAGCGCCATCCTGGTCGGGATCGAGCTTGGGACCGAGGCAGGAATCGGCAGCGAAGAATCGCTCGACGAACTCAAAGCCTTGACCGAAAGCGCCGGCGCGGAAGTCGCCGGAATCGTTCGCCAGCGCCTGAAAGCGCCCGACCCGCGCACTTTTATCGGCAAGGGCAAAGCCGCCGAAGTGCGCGAGTTGGCGAGTGCGAAAGGCGCGTCGCTCGCGATTTTCGACGACGCCCTCAGCCCCGCGCAGGCGCGCAATCTCGAAAACGAACTCAAAATTCGCGTGATCGATCGCAGCCAGTTGATTCTCGACATATTCGCGCAGCGCGCGCATACGCTGGAGGGCAAGCTGCAGGTCGAGATCGCGCAGCTCAGTTATCTGCAGCCGCGATTGACGCGCCAGTGGTCGCATCTTTCGCGCGTTCGCGGCGGCGGCGCGGGCGGAGGCGGCGTCGGTACGCGCGGACCCGGTGAAACGCAGCTCGAAGTCGACCGGCGGCGGCTGCGCGAGCGGCTCACGCGTCTGAAAGCGAGGCTGGGAGAGGTCGAACGCACGCGCACGATTCAGCGCCGGCGGCGTCTCGAGGTTCCATATCCGACTGTCGCGCTCGTTGGTTACACGAACTCGGGCAAGTCCACCCTGATGAACGCGCTGACCGACGCCGGCGTCGAAGTTGCCAATCGGCCGTTCTCGACGCTCGATCCCACCATCCGGCGCCTGAAGCTGCTGGGCGGGATGAACGTCATGCTGGTCGATACGGTGGGATTTATCCATCGCCTGCCGCATATGCTGATCGACGCGTTCAAGGCAACCCTCGAGGAAGTGCGCACCGCCACGATGCTGCTGCACGTCGTCGATGCGAGTTCGCTGCTGGCGGCGGAGAGGATGACGATCGTCGATGAAGTGCTGCGGGAAATCGGCGCGGGCGCCGCGCCGCGCATCGTGGTCATGAACAAAGCCGACCTTGCCGAGCACGGATCGAATCGCAACGGGGCGCATGACGCGGTCTCGATCTCGGCGCTGAAGAGCGAAGGCCTGGACGATCTGCTCGACGCTATCGAGCGCCACCTCGGTGGCTCACGCGAAGAAGTATCGGTCACCTTTTCGGCCCGGCGCGGCGACCTGGTGGCAATGGCGCGGCGGGATGGAGAAGTGCTAAGCGAGGAATACCGCGACGGCCTGGTTTCGGTGCGGGCCCGCGTTAGCGCGCCCGTCGCGGGGCGGCTGCGCAAGGCTGCGGACGCCGCAAACTGAGCCCGCGCCGACCGGTTCACGATGGCAGCGCCTTCACATACTCGCCTTCAAACGCATCAGGCCGCCGAGCCCGCGGCCTCGTACGGCCATCTGCTGAATCTGCCCAACTTCCTGACCCTGTGCCGGCTCGGATCGATTCCGATCTTCCTGACGTTTCTGACTCGCCAACACTACGCCGCAGCGCTGTACGTTTTTGCGGCTGCCGCGGTGACCGACGGACTCGACGGCGCGGTGGCGCGATGGTTCGACTCGCGCACCGAATTGGGAGCCTTTCTCGATCCTTTCGCGGATAAGCTGATGCTGGTGTCGGCGTTCGTCGTGCTGACCATCGACGGTGAGTTGCCCGGCTACCTGCTGAGCGTGGTCATGATTCGCGATATCGTGATCGTCGTCGGCTACCTGATGATTTCCTTCTTCACCGGCGAGCGGGTGCCGGTGCGGCCGAGTTATCTCGGCAAGTTGAGCACGTTCATGCAGCTCGCGTGCGTGACTGCGGTGCTGGCGCGGGCCGGGAACTACTGGCCCGGCGATTTCAACGCGCTGCTGATAGCGACGGTCGCGGTCACCGCGGCGTCGTTCGTACATTATATGTATCGCGGGCTGGTGTGGCTGAGATCGCGCGAACCGCAAATGTTCGAGTAGCCGAAGAGACGAATTTTCCGGGCACTCAACGGGACAATCTATTTCGCGCTCTAGACGATCACCTTGGTGGCGCGAAGTTCCTCTACCTGACTGCGTTCGATTCCCGCCTCGCGCAGAATCTCGTCGGTATGTTCGCCGAGCCTGGGCGGCACGCGCCACATCTTCATCGGGGTCTCCGAGAATCGCGCGCCGGGTTCACGGTGCGCACGCGGCCGGCGCTGGGATGTAGTATTTTCCAGTAACCTCTCCTTGTCCGAGGAGAGGTCGACGCGTGCCGAGTGAAACTCGGTGAGCGGCGGGTGAGGTGCAGCGTACGCGATCGCCGCCAACTTGGAATTCAACAATGACGCGAAACGCAGAGCCGTTGCCCTTCCACACCATCGGGACGTCGACTTCGCCGTGATCAGACGGAGGCCGAAAAGAAACTTTGGGGTCGATTGCGATCGAAGAGACTCATTCAATTTAGGTTCAGACGACAATTCCCGATTGGAAACTTTATCGCGGATTTCGCATGCCCTCAGTCGAAACTAGTGATCGAGCTCGACGGAGGCCATCACCTGGATCAGGCAGCCAAAGATGATTGGCGCACGAACTTCATCGGACAGCGCGGATTCTCCGTTCTACGCTTCTGGGACAGCGAAGTGCTTACGGATGTCGATAGTGTCGTCGAGAGGATAGTGGTGGCCCTGGGTGGAACCTCTCCCTGACCCTCTCCTCGGACAAGGAGAGGGCACTCAACGGGACAATCTATTTCGCGCTCTAGACGATCACCTTGGTGGCGCGAAGTTCCTCTACCTGACTGCGTTCGATTCCCGCCTCGCGCAGAATCTCGTCGGTATGTTCGCCGAGCCTGGGCGGCACGCGCCACATCTTCATCGGGGTCTCCGAGAATCGCGCGCCGGGATTCACGGTGCGCACGCGGCCGGCGCTGGGATGGTCGTAAACCGAGAAGCTTTCGTTCTCGACGATTTCGGGATCCTGCAACAGCGTTTCGTAGTTGTGCACCGGGCCGCACGGAATGTCGGCCTGTTCGAGCGCGGGCAGCCATTCGGCGGTGGTCTTTTGCGGGAAGAGCTTGGCCAGGCTGCGCATGAGATTGCGTCCGCGCTCAGCGCGGTCCGACGTTTCGGGCCACCATTCGGGATGCCCGACCGCCTCGGCCAGCCGCTTCGACTGCGCGTCGGTGAACGGCGCGATCGTGAGCCATCCGTCTTTCGTCTTGAACGGATCAAGCGTGGTGCTCTTGGGCGCGAGGTGCTTGAACTCGTCCTCGGGGATGAGCGTGTAGCCGTAGATCGAATCGTTGGCGGTGAAGGCCATCATCGCCTCGAGCATCGGGACCTTGATGTACTGGCCGACGCCGCGGGCGCGCGCCGCGTGCAGCGCGCTGACGACCGACAGCGCCGCGGTCATGCCGCTGACTTTATCCGCCAGCGCCATCTTGACCGCGGTGGGCTGGCCGGCTTTGAGGCCCTGGATGTAGGCCATGCCGGAGTAGCCCTGGATTACGGGATCGTAGGCGGGAAAATTCGCAAGGCGGCCCTTGGGCGCAAAGCCGCAAATCGAGCAATACACCACCTTGGGATTGGCGCGGCGAATGTCGGCGTAGCCGATTCCGAGGCGGTCGGCGACGCCGGGGCGATTGTTCTCGACCAGCGCGTCGGCTTTCACGGCCAGCCGGCGCACCAGGTCGCGGCCGTGCTCCTTCTTGATGTCGATGACGATGCTGCGCTTGTTGCGGTTGAAGTTGAGGAAGGCCGCGGTCAGGCCGCCGCGCTGCGGCCCGACGTTGCGGCGCATCGAGTCGCCCTCGGGCGGTTCGATCTTGATGACGTCGGCGCCGAGGTCGCCGAGCAGCTGCGTACAGAACGGCCCCGAAATGACGGCGGTCAGATCAAGAATGCGAAAACCAATCAGCGGTCCATCAGCCATGACGAAAATCCTTCAAGCGCGAACAACGGACGCTCGGGCGTCAGCAAATACTAGCCGCGATGACGCGGAGTGTCACGGATCGCGCAGTCAAAATGCGGTTTCGCTCGGTTCAGTTGCCGGGAGGCTTTGGCACGCTCATGCCGAATGCGACCCTCAGGTCGTCGCCGTTGAACGGATAGACGTGGACCATCCAGCCGAACGCCTTTTTCAGCAAATGACCGCCCGCGGCTTCGCACTCCGACGCGTCGGCGATTTTGCCGGTGAATCCGAAGCGTCCGTCCGCGAGGAAGCCGAGGCGCTGGTTGATTGCGGGTGCAAACGGACTTGACGACACCGGTAACATGCCGGGCATGTCGAGATGGCCCGCGCCGACGTCACCGCGCAGCACGTCGTTGAGCGTGATGCCGTTGGGCAGGCAGACGTTTGTGTGAGTGTGCCAGCGCGCGATGCTCAGCGGAACCATCGCGTCGAGCTGATCGAAAGTGGAGTCGGGGGGCGCGCTATACATCGCGCCGATCAGAACGTAATCGCCGCTCGCATTTTTGACGTAAAGGATCGAGCCCGGACGCGCTGGATCGGAATGACCCATGTATTCCTGTTGTGCGGCGCTGTAGTCGGTAAAGTGGTAGACCTCCTGCGGAACCGTCGGCAGAAAAACCCGGTAGCCCTCCGACAGCGCCACGCGAGAATCGTGGTACCTGACCAGCGCGCGGCGCAGCGTGTCCATCAGGTCGCGGGCGCGCTCGACGTCCTGGTCCGTTTGCGGACGCAACGGCGTCACCATCAGGTGCGGACCCGCGCACATCTGCACGCCCATCGCGTTGGGCGCAGTGTCGCCGTCAAAATCACCCAGCGCGGCCATCTCGTGAATGAAGGCGGGCGCGACGATTGAAACAGCGAGCGTGACCGTCAGAAGAGCGAGCTTGTGCTTGTTCATGCGATCCCCCTGCGTATAACTTCAGTCGCGCTCGGCTCCCAAACGTGCGTGTTTCAGCGCGGGCAGTTCACGCCTCACGCGCTCCTGGTACTCGAGATCGATCGGCGCGACGACGACGCCTTCCTGATCGGCGGCGCGCGCAATCACGCGTCCCCACGGATCGACGATCATCGAATTGCCGTAATCGCTGTAGCCGTAGATGTTGGGACCGAACTGCGCGGGCGCGATCACGTACGCCTGGTTCTCGATCGCGCGAGCGCGGACCAGCGGTTCCCAGTGCGCCTCGCCGGTGGGGAAAGTGAACGCGCTCGGCACGGCGATAATTTGAGCGCCGCCAAAAGTCAGGCGGCGATAGAGTTCCGGGAAGCGAAGGTCGTAGCAGATGCTGAGTCCAATCGCGCCGATAGGCGTTTTCGCAGTAACGGTCTCGGCGCCGGCGAGCTTGGCATCGGATTCGCGCACCGTCACGCGGCCGGGAAGATCGATGTCGAATAGATGAATCTTGCGATACACCGCGATTCTGCCGCCGTCGGGGCCGATCAGCGCGCAGGTGTTGTAGCATCGCGACTCGCCTGCCGCCTGTTCAGTGATCGATCCTGCGGCGATGTGGATTCGCAGCTCACGCGCCAGCCGCGCCATCAGCGCGAGCGATTGACCGTCGAGCGTCTCCGCCGCGGCCGCCTGCTCGTTGCGCTTGCCGCGCCAGTTGAATACTTCGGGCAACGCGACGAGGTTTGCGCCGCGCGCCGCGCCGACGCGGACGAGCCGCTCGGCGCGTTCCAGGTTCGCCGCCTTGTCGGGGCCGGCGGTCATTTGGATCGCGGCTGCCAAGTAAGTCATTACTGGATTTCCATTTGACATTATGACGCGTTGCCCGGCCGGTTAGTAGCGTGGGGTCGTCGCATCCGCCGTCTCGGACCACGCGTCGATTCCACCTGACAGGTTGAGCACGTGCTCGAAACCCATGCGCAGCAGGTACATCGCGACTTGCGCGCTGCGGACGCCATGATGGCATACGACGACGGTCTCGCGGTCGGGATCCAGCTCGGCCA
Source organism: Binataceae bacterium (SeqCode) (assembly GCA_963789715.1). GTDB lineage: Bacteria > Desulfobacterota > Binatia > Binatales > Binataceae > Binatus. The sequence goes on from CAWBLQ010000008.1 coordinate 42,980, forward strand.
GGCGCGAGGGAACGTCGCCCATCGGGATGTGACTCGCGCCGGGGAAAGGTGCGATCGAAACTTCGAAGGGTTCGCGAACGTCGAGGATGAAGACGCGCTCGCCTCGATCGAGGCGCGCCTTGAGCGCCGTCGGTTCGATTGCGCCGATATCAGGCATCAGGCGTCCGGCGAGCGCGCCGCACTACTGTCTGATGTCGTTGGAAAACAACTCGACCTTCGAGAACGTCGGCAGCTCCGTGCATGAAATCGAAAATCCGAACGTGTCGCTCTGACCCGGCAGGATCGGGTCGAAATGCGGCTTCTCGCGCAGGATTTTCTGCACATACTCGTCATCAGCCAGGCTTTCGGCATGGTGATTATAGAGACTCTCGCCATGAAGGACTTTGCCGTTCTGGTCCTCGAACGCAAAATGTAGGAGCACGTAGTCAATCGGCCGGCCGCTGATATTGGTGATTTTGCCCGAGACTACGAGGTTCGGCGGCATGCAGCACGAATGCATGATCATGTCGCGCGTGACCACCACCTGGAGCTGGTCGTTGGGGACCACCTGGGTCTTTGGATGATCGTAGCGCGCGTGCATGTCCGCTTCCTCCGCTGCCTGCTCGCTGTCCTTGATTTGGACGCGAGTGCCGGCGAACGTGGCGCTGGCCGCACCGAAGGCTAGAAAAGTTGCTATTGCGATTAGCTTTTTCATCTCCCCGACTCCCGTTCACCGATCTTGGTGCGGGGCTTCGCCAATGTCAATCTACTATATGAACCCGCCGGAGCCGTAGCGAGTGTCACATGACGAGCGCTGAACATCTGAATTTTATGGCCGCCGCCATCGCTGAAGCCCATCGTGCCGAGGCGGATGGCGAAGTGCCGGTCGGCGCTGTCGCGGTCGCGGATGGGCAAATCGTCGGCGCGGGACACAACCGGCCCATCGGGCTCAGCGATCCGACCGCGCACGCCGAAGTCCTGGCAATCCGTGCCGCCGCATCGACGCTCAAAACGTACCGGCTGGACGCCGTCTCGATTTACGTCACGCTCGAGCCGTGCGTCATGTGCGTCGGCGCGATGCTGAATGCCCGCGTGGCGCGAGTCGTTTACGGCGCGCGCGACGCCAAGGCCGGTGCGCTCGGCTCGGTGTACGACATCGGCAGAGACGGCAGGTTGAACCATCGCTTCGAAGTCGTCGGCGGCGTCATGGAGTCCGAATCCGCGGAGATGATGCGTGGATTTTTTCGGACGCGCCGCGGCGGGGCATGAAGGCGGGAGCGCGGTAGTCATGGGCAACTTCAGATTTTATCGGCGCATATCGATCTTTCCAGGACTGTCGATCAACGTTTCGAAATCGGGTCCAAGCCTCACGGTCGGGATGCGCGGCGCGCACGTCACGGTCGGCAGCAAGGGAATTCGCAGGACCGTCGGCATCCCCGGCACAGGCATCTACTATACGTCCCACACCGGATACCACTCGGGCGCGCATTCCGCGCACGTCGAGCAGCCGATTTCGGACCGTCAGCAGACGACCGCGCATGGGATCGCGGAGTTGATCATGTTGATGTGCATCATCGGCGGCGTCGCGTTCGCAATCGCACTGGTCGGCTCATTCGCAATGGGCAAGTAATTGCCGGGGCGTGGGGATGAACTTATTCAGCCTGACGCCGCCGGATTTGGCGTGCTATTCGTACGGTATGGACAGCTGGTCAGGATGCCCATGCTCCGCGCTCGACCGGGAATCGGACAACCTCCAAACCCGCTTCGAGCAGAAACAATTTCTGACGGAACGAAACTACCGATGGTGGCGGAGCCGTCCCC
>CAWBLQ010000009.1:0-177571 GCA_963789715.1 Binataceae bacterium (SeqCode)
TTCCGTGATGGTGCCGGACCAGCTGGCCACGTTGTAGATCCCGCAGGTGGCGACAGACGCCGTCGGAGTGGCAGTCGGTGTCGGCGTCGTGGTGCCGGTCTCGGTAGCGGTCGGCGTTTCGGTCTCGGTAGCGGTCGCGGTCGCGGTTGGCGTCGCGGACCCGGTTGACGTCGCGGTCGCGGTGCGAGTCGGAGTTGGCGTCTCGGTCTCGGTCGGCGTCGCGGTTGCTGTCGCAGTCGCGGTTGCTGTCGCGGTCGCGGTCGCAGTCTCTGTTGCGGTCGCGGTCGCAGTCTCTGTTGCGGTCGCGGTCGCCGTGCGTGTCGCGGTTGCGGTCTCGGTTGGCGTCTCGGTGTCGGTTGCTGTTGCGGTTGCGGTTGGAGTCTCAGTCTCGGTCGCGGTGGCCGTCTCAGTCGCGGTTGGAGTTGCCGTCTCGGTCGCAGGCGTGAAGGTGGCAGTTGCCGTGAGTGTGGCGGTGGCGGTGACAGTCGCTGTCGGAGTGGAAGTCCGCGTCGCGGTTGCGGTGGCAGTCGCGGTAGCCGTCGCAGTCGCGGTAGCCGTTGCAGTCGCCGTCGCGGTAGCGGTCGCAGTCGCCGTCGCCGTCGGGGTGGAACTCCGCGTCGCGGTCGGGGTCGGCGAGCGAGTCGGGCGCGGCGTGCGAGTCGGGGTCCGGGTCGGCGTGCGGGTCGGGGTCCTAGTGCGAGTCGGAGTCGGCGTGCGCGTCGGGCGCGGCGTGCGCGTCGGAGTCGGGGTCTTCGTGCGAGTCGGAGTTGGGGTGCGAGCGGCCGGGAGTCGCGATGATTGTCGGAGTCCCGCAATCAGAGCTGGCGTGCCAGCCGATCTCGGCGTGCGAGTCGGAGTCGGGGTCTTGGTGCGAGTCGGAGTCCGGGTCGGGGTCCTGGTGCGAGTCGGGGTCGGCTTCGGCGTGCGCGTCGGGGTCGCCGTGCGCGTTGCCTTCGGGGTCGGCGTGCGAGTCGGGGTCGCCGTCGACGTCAGCGTCGGCGTCGGGGTCCTGGTCGCAGTCGAAGTGGCCGTCGCGGTGGCGGTGCCGGTCGCGGTCGAGGTCGATGTTGCAGTTGCAGTCGCGGTGGCGGTCGGCGTTGCGAACGGCGTTGGGCAGGTGCTGCCCGAAGGATCGATCACGGTCAGGAAGGCATTCGACGAGTTGTTCTGGTTGCCTCGATTTGCGAACTGGAACGCGTTGGGGGTGATCGGAAAATCGGTGGAATAGGTGAGTCCGGCCACCACAATATTTCCGTTCGAATCGACCGCGAGTCCGCCGCCCAGATCGGCCGTGCCGGTGCCGCCCAGCAACGTTGAAAACGTCAGCGTGTCGCTCGAAGTGTTCAGCTCGCTGGCAAACGCCACAATTGGAATCTGAACCAGGCCTCCGCCGAAGCTGAATCCCTTGCTCTGGTTGTCGTCGAGGCGAAATTCGGTGCTGCAGGCCTTCGCGTTCGAGCTGAGCGGGAAATCATGCGCCGCGCTGGTACCGCTGGTGGTGGCGCCCGTGATGTAAACCAGGCCGCCCGGGCCGAGCGCAAGATCGGTCGCTCCATCGCCGAATCCGATTGTCCCGGTTCCACCTTTAGGAGGTGTTACTTGTATTCCACATCCGCCGAAATACGTGGAATAACGAACCTGGTTGGCGCCGTTTTGGGTGGGATCGAGCTGCATGACGAACGCGGCCGTGGCGGGGGGATTGGCGGCGCCGGGAATACAATCGTGCCGGCTGCCGGCCTCGTTGAACGCCTGGAACGAAGTTCCCGCGTTGCCGGGTATCTCCTGAAAGTCAGTGGAACCGGTCACGCCGCTCACCCAGATGTTGCTGTTGGAATCCACTTTGATGCCGGTGCCGACGTCGCCGGTCGTGAGGGTAAAGGTTTTCGGCGGGACAGTGATCTTGATTGCGCCGCTGGCGCCGTGGCCGCCGAGATACGTTCCATAGAGCAACGTGGAGGTTCCAGACTTGTCGCCAGTCGGGTCGAACTCGGCGACGAAAGCGTTGCTGGTTTTCGGACTGTTCCCACCGCCCTCGTAGCTGGTGAAAGGAGCATTCGCCGAAAGCGGCAGATCGGTCGAGTACGTCGCGCCGGTGATATAGCCGTTGCCGTCGGCGTCAACCGCGACCGCGATGCCCGCGTCGGCATTCGTGCCGTTGCCGGTCCCGCCGTAATAGGTGGCGTAGTCGAGAGACTGGCCGTCTTCGTGCACGACGACAAAGGTCGCGTTGCTCTTGCCGCCTTCTCCGGTTGCGAGCTGAGTCTGAAACGCGTTGCCGGTTACGGGAAAGCCGTCGCCCATCCCGCTCGTGCTCTGGGTCGCGCCCGACATGTAGGCTTTGCACTGCGTATCGGCGGTGGCTCCGCAGCCGGCCGGATACAGCGCGACGCGCGACTCGGTCGCGTTGCTTGAACCGTCGATATAGCAGGACCATGCGACACCGGAGCCGGTGTCGTCGAGCTTGGAGATAAATCCTACGTTGACGTCAGGAGCGCCCTGGTTGTTGCTCTGTCCGAACGGCCCGCACGAAGACGTTCCCGGAAAATTTGTCGAATAGGTCTGACCGACGACGAATGCCTGGTTGCCCGCGTCGACGGCGATTCCAAATCCGAGGTCGCCGTCGCCGGTTCCCGATGCGGCCGTGTTGCCCGAGCCACCGAGATACGTCGCATAGACCAGCGACGCGTTGTTGCTGGCGGCGTTGGTGTAGTTGAACTTCGCGACGAACGCATTCGGATTCTGCTTGGTCGGCTCGAACGCGCCTTTCAAGGTGGTCTGGAATGCGCCGGGCGTGGCCGGAAAATCCTTCGAGTATGCGACACCAGTGACGTAGGCGTTGTTGGCGGAGTCGAGCGCGACATCCAGTCCGACGTCCGCCACCGTGAGCGGGGTGCCGCCGGTCAGTCCGCCGAATTGCTCGAGGTTCACGGGGCCGGTGCTCGACGCGGTGCCGCCGAGGTAGCTCGAGTAAAGCAGGATCGCGGTGGGATCGATTACCAGCTCGCGCGAACGGTCATAGGCGGCGAGCTGAAAGCTGACTTCGCGCCGCGGGATCCGGTTCTCGACGGCGTCCCTGGCCAGTACGAAACCTCCGTCCACCGGCGTCCGGCGACCGTCAGCGCCTAACTGATAGATGTTCGGCTTGCGCATCACCACGACGCCCGCCGGCATCACGATCTGCAGATTGCCGTCGTTGTCGATCGAGGTCCTGGCGTTGCCTTCGACCGCGAGTTTGATGCGCGACGTATCGGCACCCGGCGCTGCGACGATGTCGTACTCGAGCGTGTCGCCGACGCCGTAGTGGACCACGTCCACACCCGGATAGACGCCGGCAAATTTCACCCGCCCGAAGGTCGGAATGTTTGTATGCCACTTGGACTTGTCGTCGCCGATCAGGTAGTTCACGCGCCCGGGCAGCGGTTCCAATCCCGTCACGGCAGGATGAGGATTCGCTCCGAGCAGGCGGATTCGCACGTCGGATTCGACGAGGCGGTCCGCGTCGGGGTTGCGTGGCGGATTCGATTGCGCAAAGGCGGGGCCCTTGTGAATCTGCCCGCCGATCATCGAGATGACCGTCGTCCCGTCCTCGGTCAGGAACATCGAATATCGTCCGGAGCGCGACAGATACTTCACGCTCGGATCGCTCTGCCCCTGGTTCTTCTCGAAGTAACTGGGCATCGAGGCGAGCATGCCCCCGGCCTTGGCAATAGCTTCGGCCTGGCTGGCTGCGCGCACTGCGGAGGAATCGGGCGACGCGGTTTTCGCGTCAACGGCTGCCGGCGACGTCGTTGTCGGCGCGGAGATTCGCGATCGAAACGTCATGACCGCGAATGCGAGGATCGCGGCTACCCCAATCGATACCGCCGCGATCGTCAACCGCGTGTGCAACGAAGTGCCGGAATGACCAACAGTCACTGCGTTTCTCCCCCGAGACGCGCTGCAGGTTCAAGCCGCCCGCCCAGGATTGACGTTCCCGGCGGGCACAAAGCTGCGAAAGTGCAAACTTGTTACCATTGCGCCCGTCTAAAGGGAAGGAAAATAACCACGGCGGCCTGAAACTTTAATAACAACAAGGAAATATAGGATACCGCCATGTGCGAAAAGAGCATCACGCGGCCTAAGATTGCATCTGAGCACGCGTCAGCGCGCATTTGCGCGACGGATGAGTTTCTTAACATCGGGTGCAGGGGTCACCCCTGCCCAAGGAGGCGTGGAACCCACGGTGGGTTCCACTACAATTGAGTTCCTTCCCTCCTCCGCCTCGGGGCCGTCACTTGCCGGTCCCGCTTACCTTTACGCTGACGGTTGGATGCTTCGGGTCACTGCTTGTTATCACGAGCGTCTCGCGAGCCGTTCCTTTCGCGGTCGGTACGAACTGAATCGTCACCTCCATCAAGCCGTGCGGAGTGACGGTGAACTGTCCCCCGCTCACTGGAAAGGGTGCGCTTTCGGTGGGCACCGCGGCCACCAGCGGGGCCGTCCCCGCGTTCTCGATTTTGATGGCGTGCGACGCCGAATGGCTCCCGACCGCGACCTTGCCGAAATTGATCGAGGTGGGGCTAAGCTCCAGTTTACCGCCCGGCGCCGACGTCGGCGTCGGCGTCGCGGACAATGTGGGCGTCGCGGTGACGGTCGGCGTCGCCGTCGCACTTGATGATGCCGTCGCGGTCGCCGTCGCAGTCGCGGTCGGCGAAGCTGTGGGGGTAGCGGTTGCAGTGGCCGTCGCAGTCGGCGTGGGCGTCGCGACTATACCGTCATAGACCAACGACCGATTGTTGCGGGTATCCGCCACGTAGAGATCGATGTTGGAATCGACGGCGACCGCGGCGGGCGCGCACAAGCTGTCCGCGCCGAGTCCGAACAAGTCGTCGAGCGCAATTCCCCGATTGCATCCCGCGGTCGCGAAACTGTCGGCGTCGCCCTGCCCGATTACCATCGCCGCCGCCGGAGCCGAACCGAAGGGCGGCTCGTACTCGAGTACGCGATCGTTGTTCACGTCCGCCACCCACAGATTGCCGAGCAGGTCGAACATCAGTCCCGCCGGCGCGCATAAGGTTGACGAGTCCGGCGCCATCGCACCGCCATTGCATCCCGACGTCGCGAAGTCGCCCGTCTGGCCGAACACGCGAGTCGCCGCCTGCGTGCCCAAAAGCGGCGCGTTGATTTCGAGCACCCTGCTGTTGCCCGAATCCGCGACAAACAGATTGCCCGACACGTCCAGCGCCACTCCACCCGGATTGCACATCCCCTGGTTGCTCGGCGGCGGATCCTGACCCACGCCGTCGGCGCACAGCGTGTCGGAGAAATCAGTGACTTCGCCCTGGCCGTACGACCGGCTCGCGAGCGCGTCCGACGCGCCCGGCGGATTGCCCGCCTTGGCGAACTGGAGCACCCGATTGTTGGCCGCGTCCGCTATATAGATGTTGCCGGCCCCGTCGAGCGCCACGGCAGACGGATTGCACAGAGTCGTCGCACTCGCGCCGTTGAGATTGCAGGTCCTGGTCGTGAACGCCGCGGCCTGTCCGTAAACGAAATCGGCCGACGTGTCGCCCGCACCCGGCTCGCCGCTGGCCGCGTTGAACGGGGTGTTGTACACCAGCACGCGATTGTTGGCCGAATCCGCGACGTACAGATTTCCCTTCGGATCGACCGCCATCCGCTCGGGACCGCAGAGACTGTCCGGGCCGAGTCCGGCCAGGTCGCCTCCCGACACGCCGTTGTTGCACCTGTACGAAAAGAAGTCGGGCTGTCCGAAGACGATATCCGCCGGCTGCGCGCTGACGAAGGTCGATATGTCATTCCATCCGAGCACGCGATTGTTCGTGGTATCGGCGACATATAGATGACGATGCGGCGGGTCGGAGGCCGCGTCGACCGCGATACCGCCGGCGGCGTTCTGGCCGATCTTATCGACGAAGTTCGGCGCGTTGTGCGCGAGATCGATCTGTCCGCCCGCGCCGCTGGCTACCTTAGTGGCGGGCGAATTGCCCTCTATGAACTCCAGCACGCGGTTGTTAGCCTGGTCGGCGACGTACAAGTTGTTGAGCGCATCGAGCGCCAGCCCCATCGGGAACTGCAGCGACGCCGCGTTCGGATTCTGCGCCCCGGGCCCGATCATCAGGTTGAGAAAGTCCGCCGTCATCAGCGGGACCGGCGCCGTGTACTCGTAAACCTGGTTGTGCGTTTCCGATGAAACGTAGAAATTCTGGCTCGAATCGACCGCGACCCCCGACGGTCGCGCCAGGTTGTTTCCGCTGAAAACCAGGTCGGCCGAGACATTGTTGGTCTCCATAAAGCCGAATGGGCCGTTGTACTCCAGCGCCCGATCGTTATGCGTGTCGGCGACGTACAGATTGTCGCTGCCATCGACCGCAATCCCGACGCCGAAAAACGGCGCCATGCACAAGCTCGCCAGCGTCGCGCCGCCGCCCTGGTTGCAAGCTCCGCTGACCAGGTCCGGCTGTCCGACGGCCACGTCCGCCGTCGCGTCGCCGTAGTTCCCGGGCGTGCCCTTCACGGCAGTCATCGGAATCGGCGTGAAAAACACCAGCGCGCGATTGTTGTTGACGTCGGCAACGAACAGGTTCCCGCTCGCATCGAGCGCCAGGCCCTGCGGGCTGCTGAGATTGTCGGCGCTGAGCCCGCTGCCATTGGTGACAAAGCTTCCGGCCTGCCCGAATACCGCGAAAGCGGCGAAGTCGCCGGTCTGATTTGAGGTCAGCAGCGCCGCAAACGGATCCGCAAAAACCAGCACCCGGTTGTTTTGCGTGTCGCCGACGTACACGTTATGCGAGACGTCCACCGCGAGACCGATAGGCTGGCAGAGCCGCGTCGGGTCGGGCGCCTGCGCATTCTGATTGCATCCCGACGAATTGAAATCGGGCTGCCCGAGCACCAGGTCCGCCGCGCCGCCTGCCGCGAACGCGTGCGCGCTCTTCCAACCCAGCACGCGATTGTTCTGCGTGTCGGCGACCAGCACGTGGCCGGCCGTTTTGTCGATCATCACGCCGGCCGGCGCGTTCATTCCGATCGCGTCTACAAAATTGACTGCGTTGTTGGTGAAATCGATTTGCCCGAGCACGCGGTCGGCGCTCAGCGCGCCGACTGCGGCGCGCAAAACCCCGCGCATCGTCGCCAGCACGAGTGCGGCCGCAACAACCCCCGTCAGAACGATCTCGCCGGTCCTCAAACCAGGGCGCACGCGCTCTCCTTTCGCCAACCACGACCGGCGCCTTCCGGCTATGCATGGCGATGAGGCTGCTACACGTACGGCGGGGTCGGGCGGCGCGTTAACTGCGCGTTAACTGCGTGTTGAGGCCAAGCATAGCGCCACTGCGTGCTTTGTCGAACGTTATCAACGTTCCGCAAAGCACAATTCAGTCGGATCATGCGCGCCCTAGCACGCGGGTGTTGTTAGCGCGACCCCTTGAGCAGATCGGGGAGGTGGGTTGTGAATTCGCTGCGGGACAGGGTTTGCTCGTAGCCCGCTTCGCGAGCGGCTTTCAGCGATTTCAGATCGACGTGCGAAGCGAATCCGATCACGCGTGCGCCCGGGGCGGCGGCGCGGATTCGGCCCAGGGTCTCCAGCGCGGGAAAGGCGGTGTCGGAAAGATCGGTGAAGACGATCGAGGGTCTGATTTCGGCGCATCGTGGGGCGATGGCGTCGAGCGACGACGCGTACTCGACGTCGGCGCCGACGGCGGCGGCAACCGCGTCGATCTTCGCGCGGAAGAAGAGGTCGCGGATCAGTCCAAGCGCGGTCGTGTGGCTCGTATCGCTCATGATCGAGCCGGTTATATCATGTCGGCGAGTTTTACCGGGTGGGCGGAGCCGTCGCGAAAGCGGGCGGGTGAGAAGGGCGCGAGATCAATCGAGGGCTGGCGGCCTTTGACGAGGTCCGCGATCACTTCGCCGGTGAGCGCGGAGAGCAAAATGCCGCTGCGGAAGTGGCCGGCGGCGTAGAGGACGTTGGCGACCGTCGGCGACGGACCGAGCACTGGGAGCAGGTCGTCGCTGGCGGGGCGCAGGCCGGCCCACGCCTCGCGAAATGGAACCGAGGCGATCGACGGGGCCAGCGCGCGCACGGCGCGCAGGATTCGTTCCATCCCGTCGAGGGTGACGGACTTGTTGAAGCCGGCGTCTTCGAAGATTGAGCCGGCGAGGATGCGGCCGTCGCGGCGCGGCACCAGTATTCCGCCGGTGGAGAACAGCGACGGGCCGATGAGGCCCGGGCGCGCGTCGAAGCACAGGATCTGTCCGCGCACCGGGTAGAAGCGGATGCGATCGTCTTCGAGGCCGCGGATGTCGCCAGCCCACGCGCCGGCGGCGTTGATGACGACGTCGCCGGTCTCGAGCGAGCCGTCGGCGAGCCGCAGGCCGGTGGCGCGCGCGGCGGTAATCGCGAGGGAATCGACGCGGGCACCCTCGCGGAAGTCGGCGCCGGCGTGGGTGGCGGCGTTGATATAGGCAAGGGTCAGCTTGCGATTCTCGACGCGCCAGTTGTTGGGCAGGTGGAGCGCGAAGATGATTTTCTCCGAGAGCATGGGCGCGAGCCGGAAAGCCTCGCGCGGGGACAACTCCTGGACCTCGCCGCCGGCCGCGCGCTGCCATCGCGCGCGCGCCTGCAGCTCGGCGCGGGCCGCGTCGTCAAAGGCGACGTAGAGGACGCCGTGATGGTCGTACTCGGGATCGACGCCGCTCTCGGCGGTGAGGCGTTCGACGATGGCGTCGAAGGAGCGCTTGCCGGCGAGCGCGAGATCGAAGAAGGCGCCGGGCTCGTGCGCCTCGGCCTGCGGGCCGATGAGTCCAGCCGCAGCCCACGAGGCTTCGAGGCCGAGGCGGCCGCGCTCGAAGACGCTGACCTGGACGCCGTCGCACGCCAGGCGCCATGCCACCGAACTACCGATTATGCCGCCGCCTATTACGAGCGCTTTCACGGCCTTCAAGATTACCGACGCGACGGCGGCGGTGAAAGCGTGCGAGCGAGCGGGCGGGCTTGTTGCGTCGATGCAACAGGTCGTGGAATCGATGCGCTTCGGAATTGCCGAAGGTCAAAATTCACTTGGCTTTTTGGCGCTGGCGATTCTGGCATAGTAGGTGCTGTCGCTGGCAATGTCGGCAGCAAAATACGGGCGCCAGGGGGAGGGACTCGTTGCGCAAGAGCGTGAATACTGATTTGGCTCCGCCGCTTTCCGAGTATTCAGAGGCGCGGTCGGAGGAGGTGCAGAATTCCGCGCGCGTCTCGAGGATAACTCTCGACGACCCGGACAACATACTGAGAGCGTGGACCGTAATCCTGATTTTTGCGGCGATTGACCTGGTAGGGGCCGGGCGCGCGGGCTTCAGGATTAGTGGAATCCCGGCACTACTGCGCGCGGTCGCAACGCTCGCGGCGATCGGATTCTTTTTCGACTACACAGGACGTGCGCGGCAGGTATCTGACGCGGCACACTACTGCGCCTTGTGGCTGTCGTTCGCGTACGCGCTCGAAATCTACAGCTATATATTAGCGACCCTTCGAATGCCGATGTACGATCTCCAGTTTGCGCGGATGGACGCGGCACTGGGATTCAACTGGGTCGCGATCCTTGATTTGATCACGCCGCATCAGACTCTCCAATACCTACTTGCGCGCGCGTACAATAGTATATTCGTCCAGGTATTCGCGTCGATTGGCTATTTCGCTTTGATCAAGCGCAGCGACCGAAATCGCGAGCTGATGTGGATTGGAATGTTGTCGGCGTTGATCACTACCTCCGTGGCGGGGCTGCTTCCAGCCCTGGGGCCCTATGTGAAGGGCGATATGCCGGCGTGGTCGGCGGTGCTGGTCACGATACGCAACGGTAGTTTAACCAGATTCGGACTGGCCGACCTGACCGGGATCGTGGCGTTTCCTTCATTCCATACCGTGCTGGCAATTCTGCTGGTGTATGTACATCGTCCGCCGTTGCGAAGCTTTGTGCCAGTCGCGATTCTCAATGCGATAATGCTAGTGGCTATTCCATTTGCGGGGCATCATTACTTAGTCGACATGATAGCCGGCGCAGCGGTAGTGGCGGTTTCCATAGTAATCGTACAAACGGCGATGCGACCGCGGAGTCTCGCGCAACCCGCAGGAGTCTGAGCTGCCACTTTACTCGCTGATCTCGGCGTCGCGATGGACGGTTGTGCTTGCGATCGCGCTGGCCACGGCTGACAACTTCGCCGATCCGGATCTGTGGATGCACATTCTGACCGGTCAGACGATTCTCCGCACCGGCCACATACCGCGACTCGATATCTACTCCTACAGCGCGGCGGGAATGCCGTGGCGCAATCACGAATGGCTGGCGCAGGTGGCGCTGGCTTTCTGCTATGCGCATCCCGGCGTGTTCGGCCTCAAGCTGCTGAAGATTGGGTGCGCGAGTGTCGCGATCGTGGCGTTGGCGATCGGGATTTCCGTCACCGGCGCGTCGAGTCGGGTACAGCGGCTGACGCTTACCTTTACCGCTGTTGCGCTGGCGACGCAGATGCAATTTCGGCCGCAGCTTTTCACCTTCGCATTGTTGAGCGTGGTGATGACGCTGCTCGCGATCGAGATCTACCGGGGCGAGGCAACGCTGTGGCCGCTGATTCCGATGTTCGCGTTGTGGGCTAACCTGCACGGCGGCTACGCGGCAGGGCTCGGCGCGATGACGCTCGCGGCTGCGGTTTTGTTCGTCCAGGGGCTTCGCGACGCGAAGCGCAAGACGTCGGCGCGCCGACTTTTGGCGGTCACGCTTGGATGCGCAGCCGCCACGATCCTCAATCCATTCGGAGTGGGCTTGTGGACCGGGGTGGCGCATTCGGTCTCGGATCCGCTGATTCGGCAGGTAGTCAATGACTGGGTGCCGCTGCCGCAGACGGTGCTGGACAATTGGCGGGAATCGCGGCTGGAGGTGTTTGCGGATGCGGCCCCGCTGTTGCTGTTTGCAGGTTTTATAGCTGCAATCGCGATGGCGCCGGACCTGGGGGATGCGCCTTTGAGCGCGGTAGCAACGATCTTCATCGGCGCCGCCTTCTATGCTGTGCGCAACTTGGCGCTGGCGGTGATCGCGCTCGCGATTCCACTCGCCCGCCACGCCAGTTTGGCATTGAAGCCAGCCTCGGCAATCAAGGTTGGCATTCGGCCGACGACAATCGACGAGCCGGCCCCGGCCCTGCTGGCGATTGGCGCGTTGGCGGTCGCAATTGTGGGCGGAACTTTCTCGGATCGGCTCAAGACGTGGAAGCCGCTGCCGGCCGGTGCGGTCGCATTCATGGAAGGGCACGGACTTCACGGCAACATCCTCAACCAATACGAATGGGGCGATTACCTGATCTGGCACCTGGGGAAAGGAAGCAGAGTCTTTATCGACGGACGCTGCGAGCTGGTCTACCCGGACACGCTGATCCGGCAGTACGCAGTTTTTTTCTTCGGGATGGAGGGCGCGCAAAAGGTGCTCGACGCGTCTCCCCACGATTTCGTATTGATCGGCCCGCACACCAAGGCCTACGAAGTCGCGATCGACGACCCGCACTGGTTCTTGATCTACCAGGACGCGACTGCCGCGCTCTTCAAGCGAAGCTCGGCGCCCACCGCCGGTACCATCGAACTTGCCAAGCCCGACGCGGCCACGGCGGAGACCTATTTTCCGTGATGCGCCGAGTGATAAATCTCGTGGCAACGGAGGGCGCATGGCGCGACTTATCAAAGGGCTCGACACCAAGCTGATTCACGCCGGCGAGCCGGAGCCGCTAATCGGCGACGCGGTCACGATGCCGATTTTTCAATCCTCGACTTTCGAGTACGCCGGCCAGACCAGCTATCACGACCTGCGCTACATCCGGCTGAGCAACACGCCCAATCACGCGGTGCTGCACGCCAAGCTCGCGGCGCTCGAGAACGCGGAGGCGGCGCTGGTCGCGGGCAGCGGGATGGCGGCGATTTCAGCGGCGCTGTTCACGGTGTTGGCGGACGGCGGGCATCTGATTGCGCAGGACTGCGTTTACGGCGGCACTCACGACTTGTTTGCCGAGGAGTTCCCGCGCTACGGGATGGCCGTGGATTTCGTAGATGGCGACGAGCCGGGCGCCTGGCGCGAGACGCTTCGTCCCAACACCAGGGCCATTTACGTGGAGGCGATGTCGAATCCATTGCTGCAGGTGAGCGACCTGCGGGCAGCGGTGGAGTTTGCGGCGGAGCACGGGCTGGTCTCAATCATCGACAACACGTTCGCCAGCCCGATTAATTTTCGGCCCGCGGAAATTGGCTTCGATCTGTCGCTGCATAGCGGCACCAAATATCTCAACGGGCATACCGATATCGTGGCGGGCGCGGTGATTGGGCGGGCGGAGCTGGTCGAGCGCGTGACGCATACGCTGAATCATCTTGGCGGGATTCTCGATCCGCACGCATGCTTTCTGTTGCATCGCGGGATGAAGACGCTCGCGGTGCGGGTGCGCCATCAGAATCAGAGCGCGCTCAAGATTGCGCGCTGGCTCGAGCAGCATCGCGCGGTCGCGCGGGTGAACTATCCCGGGCTGGAAAGCCACTCGAATCACATCCGCGCGTGCGAGCTGTTCGACGGCTTCGGCGGCGTGCTGAGTTTCGAGCTGGGCGGCGGCCTCGAGGCGGCCCGGCGTTTCATGGAGCGCGTGACGATACCGATCAGCGCGCCGAGCCTGGGGGGCGTCGAGAGCCTGATCACGCGGCCGGCGACGACTTCGCACTCTGGAATGTCGCCAGCAGAGCGCGCGCGGACCGGAATCGGCGACGGCCTGGTGCGGCTGTCGGTCGGCCTGGAATCGAGCGACGACCTGCTCGAGGATTTTGAGACGGCGCTGGGCGGCTGAATGGATTCGGAAGCAGCCAACGCATTTTGGGACACTCGCCGCGACTGCATAGAGATTCGGCGACAGAAGCGAACCTCAGACTGCGATAGCAAGTCGTTGCCCTGCTCCATGAGGGCATTGGACTTGCTATTGAAGTGTGGACCATCAGATCGATCCGTCCGCCGATGGGCTTGCGAATGGTGACTCGCGCCATACAGTCAACGGCGCGCCGGCGCCGGCCGTGCGCGGCGTTTCGGCCGCGATAACCGACGACCTCGCATCGCAACCGGCGCACAGTTCTGAGCAGGCGACGACGCTTGCGAGGCGCCCCGATGACGATTCCGCCTGGATCGCGCCTATGCTTCGCGCGAGTGCATCGGCACTCTTAGCCTTTCAAATCGGATACGCGATGCTTGACCGCGTGGAGTATCCGCTTAGGTTTGCGCAAACCCGGTCGCTTCACATCGCCAACGTGGCGGTCGCCCTGATTGCGTTAATGTTAGCGCTGTCGCCGCGTGCCGCGCGGTACTGGCGCCCGCTGTCGATCACAATCTATGCGGTGGTTATCGCGGGCACCGCATGGATCGCGGCGATCGACGGCGACAGCGACGTGCTGGTCGCGTCGATTGCGTTGTTTTTCTTCAGCGGGGGCGCCTTGCTCCCATGGAGTCCGCGCTGGCAGGCCGCGGTCGAGGCGATCGGCGCGCTTGTGTTGTTAGGATACTCGATGCACGGCGCGGATCCCGGTTCGCGCCTCGCGATCGCATGGATGACGCTGGCGGGCGCGGCGGTGTTGTCGCAGCTCAGTTCGGTCCATGGCGCCCGCAATCGAATGAAACTGGCCGAGCAACTCGCGGCGCTGGCCAGGAACGATCTGCTGCTGAGGCGCGAAATGGCGCTGAGCGCGGAAATCGCAACTGCGCGGGAACGCGACCTGCTCCGCTTGCAGTCCAGCGAGGCGATGTTGCGCAAGGTTTTCGACGCGTCGCCGGAGAATATCGCAATCAACAGCCTGGCCGACGGCCGTTTCATTAGCGTCAACGACAAGTACCGGGTCGCCGGCTATACGAGCGACGACGTGATGGGGACCGATGTGATCGCGCTCGGGACGTGGCCGGATGCGGAGGAACTGCGCCGCTTTCTCGATAGCATTCAGCAGACCGGCCGCGTCAAGAACATGGAAATCACGCAACGCCGCAAGGACGGCCGGGTCGAGACCAACCTGATCTCGGCGTCGGTGGTCGAAGTCGATGGGGAGCCGTGCGTGATTTCGATGACGCGCGACATCACCGATATCAAACGCGTCGAGACCAGGCTGCGGGCCAGCCACGCCGCATTGCGCAAGATCTTCGACGCGACGCTGGACATTATCGTCGTAACGCGCCTGTCCGACGGCAGCTACATCGATTTCAACCAGCAGTTCGACCGGCTTGGCTACGTGCAACAGGATCTCGACGATTCCCGCAATGGCAAGCGTCAGATCTGGGCAAGCGAGGAACAGCATCAGAAGTTTCGCGAGCGCGTGATGGCCGACGGCGTGGTGCGCGACCTCGAGGTGGATTTCCTGAAGCCCGACGGCGGCCTGATGCCGGCGCTGCTGTCCGCGGTGCGCGTGGAGCTCGAGGGCGATGACTGCGTGGTCGCGATGATTCGCGATCTCACGGCGGCGAAGGAAGCTTCGCGCGCGCTCGAAGAGAGCTTGAAGGCGCTCAGCGACAGCGAGGAGACCTTCCGCGCACTCTTCGATGCGAACCTCGACAGCATGACCCTGACCGGGCCCGACGGAATCTATATGAGCGTCAACCGGGAGTTCGTCAGATCGAGCGGGTTCTCGCGCGACGAGACCATTGGCCGCCATTTTTCCGAACTCAATCTATGGGTTCATCCGGATGAGATGATCGCCTTCGCCGATCGACTGGTCAGGAGCAACGAAGTCCGCAACGTCGAGGTGGCGCTGCGCAACAAAGACGGGTCGGAGCGGCCGGTGCTCATTTCGGCGGTGTTTCTGAAGTTGCAGGGCCAGCTCTGCTGTCTGACCGTTTCGCGCGGAATCTCCGACCTCAAGATGACCCAGCGCGAGCTGGTCGGCGCGCGCGAAGCGGCGCTCGCGGCGTCGCGGGCCAAGTCGGAGTTCCTGTCGAGCATGTCGCACGAGATTCGCACTCCGATGAACGCGATCCTCGGAATGGCCGAGCTGTTGATGGAAACTGAGCTCAGTGACGAGCAGCGGCGATATCTGAACACCGTCACCAGCAACAGCCACGCGCTGCTCGAACTGATCGACAGCATCCTTGACCTCGCCAAGGTCGAGAGCGGGCGCCTCAGTCTCGAGGCGGTCGAATTCAATCTCAAAGACGTGACCGAGAAGGTGCTCGAGACGCTGGCGATTCGCGCCCATGAAAAAGGCCTCGAGCTGATGGTGCGGTTTGCGCCGGAGGTTCCCGAGCTCGCGCTCGGCGATCCGCTGAGACTCGGGCAGATCCTGATCAACCTGGTCGGCAACGCGATCAAATTCACCCAGCACGGACAGGTGCTCGTGTCGGTCGAGCACGACCCGAGCTCGACGTCTGCGGGCGCGCTCAAGTTCTCGGTGACCGACACCGGAATCGGAATTTCTGCCGACAAGCTCCACCTGTTGTTCCAGGCGTTCAGCCAGGCCGATTCTTCGACCTCGCGCAAATTCGGCGGCAGCGGGCTCGGCCTGGCGATCGTGTCGCGGCTGGTCGCGCTGATGCATGGCAAAGTGAGCGTGGCGAGCGAGCCGGGCACGGGAAGCGAGTTTTTATTTACGGCGCAATTCGGAATGGCAGGCACCCGGCCGACGCCCACCGGGCCGCGGGTATGGGCGTTCGGCGGCGCGAGAATTCTGCTGGTCGATGACAACGCCGACAGCAGGTCGATCGCTTCCGATCTGCTCACCACGCAGGGGGCGCTGGTGACTCAGGCGTCGTCGGAGACGGAAGCGCTGGCGGAACTCGCGCGCGAGGGGTCGTGCTTCCAGGTCATGCTGCTCGACGGCACGATGCCGATGCGGGGGGACTCGACTTCGCTGGACAAATGATGAACGACGGACCGATGCGGCCGCGGATCGTGATGATGCTCGGCACCCACGACTTGACCGCCGAGGTTGCGCGCCTGCGTGCGATCGGGGTTGACAATTATATCGTCAAACCTGTGCGGCGCGCTGAATTGTTCGCGGCGGTCGCGCAAGCTCGCGAGCGAGTGCACCTCGAACCGCGCGGCAACAGTTTGGCGCCACCGGCAATCGCGCCGGTATCGCCTTCGTCGGCGGTGCTCGATCGGCCGCTGCAGATTCTCATGGTTGATGACTCGCCCGACAATCGCGCGCTGGTCCGCGCGTATCTCAAAAAAACGCCGTACCATGTCGAAGAGGCGGAAGATGGGCGGCAGGCGATCGAGAAATTCATCGACGGAAATTTCGACCTGGTGCTGATGGATATCCAGATGCCGATCGTTGACGGCTACGAAGCGACCACCACGATTCGCGGCTGGGAGAGGGAGAACCATCGCCGCCGCACGCCTATCGTGGCGCTCACGGCGTCGGCGCTGGAGGAAGCGGTGCATCGCACCAGGGCGGCGGGATGCGACGCGCACGTGACCAAGCCGGTCAGAAAAGCGACGCTGCTCGACGCCATTCGCAGCGCAATCGAAGGCGCGCCGCTGGATGACGAACGCTCGGGCCGCGCCAATCTCAAGGAGGGAACATGCCGGAGCGAGTAATAGTGGAAGTGGATGAAGATCTGAGCGACCTGATTCCGGATTTTCTGACGCACAAGCGCGCCGACATCGGCGCGATTTTCGAGGCGCTTGCGCGCCGCGACTACGCGGCCATCGCCGCCATCGCGCATCGGATCAAGGGCGAAGGCGGCAGCTACGGATTCGACTCGATGACGGAAATCGGCCGCTTGCTCGAGCAGGCTGCCGCGACGCGCGACGACGGCGCAGTGACAACACTCGCGCGCCAGCTGCTCAACTACATGGATCGGCTCGAGGTAGTGTTCCAGCCGTCCAAAGACTAGCGAAGCCGCGCGGAGGCAGCGGGACAGCCGGCGTTCGTCGAATCAGCTTGCGGCGAGGTCGGCGCCGTGCTCGCCAAGGGTCGCGAGACTGAGGCCCTTGAAGGCGGGCTCCGTGGCAGCCATCGCGGCAAACACGGCGTCCGGCGTGCGGGGACGATCGGCGCCGTCGAGCGCGTGGCCGAGCCGCGCGATTGCCTCGACGCCGGCGATGGCGGCTCCGGGCGGCGGGAACGCGGCGCTAATCCGCTGCACCCGGCCCTTGAAGTTCGTAAAGCTGCCGTCGATTTCGGGATACGCCGCGATCGGCCAGACCTGGTTGGCCATCTGGCAGGTCTCGTTGGCGTCGGTCGATAGCACCAGCATGTAATCGAGCGCGCCGAAGCGCTTGACGAACTCTTCTTCGCCGAGCGCGCGAACCAGGTCGGCGCGCATCGCGATGAGCATCTTGAGTTCGCCGGACGCAACCGCGGCGGCGAGTCCGTCGAGTCCGTCGGGCGGGATCGCGAGCGCCGCGAGACCGCGCGTGTTGGGATTTTTGTTCGCGCGAATCAGCAAGTCGTCGTCGCCGCTGGAGCCCGGCGGCGACCAGTTGAGCGTCGCGATTCGGTCTGAGCCGATCGCGGTCTTCATCAAATCCTTGAGCGCGAACGCTTCTTCGTTGGTGGCCGTCGCGTCGACGACCGCCGCGATCGAATTGGGGCCGTACGTGCGCTTGTACTCCGCGATGATCGAGGCCGCGCGCCTGACACCCTCGCCCCACGGCTCGATCACCAGTTGATCCTTCGATTGCACCAGCGGCGACGTGAGACGCGTCTCGTTCTGCAGCGCCGGGAAACTGTGCCGGCCCTCGTCGCACATCCAGTAGCTGTTGACGCCGGGGTTGAAGCGCGGCTTGAAGCGGTAGATGCGGCCGCGATGGTGATGGATGTCGATCGTGCAGCCGCGCTCGCATCCTCCGCACACCGACGCGGTGCGATGCAGGTACCACACGCGCATCCGGAAGCGAAATTCTTTTTCGGTGAGCGCGCCGACCGGACAGATGTCCACGACGTTGCCGGCGTACTTGTTGTTGACCGGTTGGCCGGGGTTGATGTCGATGCGGTTGTGGTCGCCGCGCTCAAAGATCGCCAGCTCGGAAGTTTTCGTCACCTCGTCGAAGAAGCGCGTGCATCGCGCGCACAGAATGCATCGCTCCTGATCGAGCATCACGCCCGAGCCGATGCCGATCGCCTTGCCCTTGTGATTTTTCTCGGGCAGCGGAAAGCGCGACGGCTGCTGATCGTAATCCATGTAGTAGTCTTGCAGCTTGCACTCGCCGGCCTGATCGCAGACCGGGCAATCGATCGGATGGTTGATGAGCAGGAATTCGAGCACCGCCTTCTGCGCGATCTTGGCCTTGTCGCTCTCGGTGTGAACGACCATCCCCTCGGCGACGCGCGTGTTGCAGGCGATTTGCAGCTTGGGCGCTTTTTCGACTTCGACCAGGCACATGCGGCAGTTGCCGGGAATCGACAAGCCGGGATGGTAGCAATAATGAGGAATCTCGACGCCGGCGAGCTCGGCCGCCTGGATGAGATTCAGGCTGGCGGCAGCCTCGACTTCCTTGCCGTCAATGGTGAGTTTCGGCATCTGATTTCTTCACGCAGCTTGTCGCGCGGAGGCGTCCTTGAAAGGACAACGGCCGAGCTTGATGTGCGCTTCGAATTCGTCGCGAAACTTGGCGACATAGCTCTTGACCGGCATCGCGATACTGTCGGCGAGCACGCAGATCGTATTGCCGACCATGTTGTCGGAGATGTTGTTGAGCAGCTCGAGCTGCTCGATCTTGCCCTGCCCCGCTTCCATCTCAATCATGATTTTTTCGATCCAGCCGGTTCCTTCGCGGCACGGCGTGCACTGCCCGCACGACTCGTGATGATAAAAGTGCGCAGTCGTCAGCAGCATATCGATCATGCAGGTATCCTCGTGCATGACAATGACCACGCCGGAGCCCATCGCCGATCCAATCGTGCGCATCGAATCGAAATCGAAAATCGCGCGCTCGGCCTCCTCCTTGTTGAGGACCGGGAATGACGCGCCGCCCGGGATGACGCCCTTGAGCGTCTTGCCGCCGAGGATGCCGCCACCGGAGCCGTAGATGATTTCCTTCATCGGCGTGCCCATTGGCAACTCGTACAGGCCGGGTTTGTTCACGTGGCCCGAGAGGCATACCAGCTTGGTGCCGGGGCTCTTCTCGGGACCGATCGCCTTATACCAGGCAGCGCCGCGATTGATAATGTGCGGGACGTTGGCCAGCGTCTCGACGTTGTTGACGACGGTCGGGCATCCGAAGGCGCCCTGGATGGCGGGGAACGGCGGGCGGTTGCGGGGATAGCCGCGCTTGCCTTCGAGCGATTCGAGCAAGCCGGTTTCCTCGCCGCAGATGTACGCGCCGGCGCCGCGATGGGTGAAGACGTCGAGGTCGAAGCCGGAGCCCAGGATGTTCTTGCCGAGGTAATTGTTGGCGTAGGCTTCTGCGATTGCGGCGTCGAGGATTCTCTTCTGCACGGCGAACTCGCCGCGCAGGTATGTGTAGGCGGTGTGCGCGCCGACCGCACGGCATGCGATAGCGATTCCCTCGATGATGCCGTGCGGATCCAACTCCATCTGGTAGCGATTGGCGAAGGTACCCGGCTCACTCTCGTCGGCGTTGCAGCACAGGTAGACTGGCTTCTTCGAATCCTTGGGAATGAAGCTCCATTTCACCCCGGTGGGAAACGCCGCGCCGCCGCGGCCGCGGAGATTCGAGTTCTTGACTTCGTTGATAATCTCCTCGGTCGTCATGTCGAACAGCGCCTTGCGCAGCGCCTTGTATCCGCCGTTGCCGACGTACACCTCGAGCTTGCGAAGATCAGGGATATCCAGCCAGCGCGTCAGTATCCGTTCCATGTGAATCAGGGTGGTGTCGTCGTGTGGTTCAGGCAGGATGCTTTTCGCTGAGCGCCATCAGTTTCTGCTTCTGGCCCTGGATTTTCCGCTGCAGCGCCATCACGGCGTCGAGCACGCCTTCGGGCCGCGGCGGGCATCCGGGAACATACACGTCAACCGGGATAATTTTGTCGATGCCGGGCAAGGTCGCGTAGTTGTCGTAGAAGCCGCCGGTCGAAGCGCACGCGCCAAACGCCATCACCCACTTCGGCTCCGCCATCTGATCGTAAACCCGGCGCAGGATCGGGCCCTGGCGAACCGTTACGGTGCCGATAACCATCAGCAGATCGGCCTGGCGCGGAGTGAAGCGCGGCAGCAACGCGCCGAAGCGGTCGAGGTCGTAGGGCGCCATCGAGAGCGACATATATTCCATCGCGCAGCAGGCGGTTGCGAACGGATAGGGAAAGATCGAAAATTTTCGCGCCCAACCGATAGCCTTGTCCAGCCGGGTAAGGACCGCGGTGTCGCCGAGCAGGACTTCGTCGCCCTTGAACGACTCGAGCCCGCTTTTAACTAATGCCATTGATGCCTCTGGCGCTTGATATATACGTTAGACCGTTGCAGTTGAAGCGTAGCAAGCATCGCGTCGGCGCGCCAACGAAGTCTAATGAGACGAAGGCTCTGAGTGAAGACCAACTTGCACTGCGAAAATTTCTAACAGGGACGAACTCCCGAATCTTTTCTTGATACTAAGGTGCAGGGGTTACCCCTGCCCAAGGAAGCGTGAAACCCACGGTGGGTTTCACATTCAATCACGTTCCTCAATCACGTTCCTCCCGAGATTCGCAGGACGCCGGCGCCTTTGATCTCGTCGTGCTTGAGCATCTGGAGCGCCACGTTCGCCTCGCCGAGGCCGAAGGCCACGGTGCTCGTGCGGATCCCTATCTCGCCGGCCAGTTTCAGGAACTCTTGGCCGTCGGCGCGGGTGTTGGCAGTGACGCTACGAAGCTCTTTTTCGTAGAAGAGGTGTTTCCCGTAGTCGAGCGCCGGAATTGGACTTAGGTAAATCCCCGCGACCGCAAGGATTCCCCCGCGGTCGAGCGCTTGCAGAGCGGGCGGCACGAGATTTCCCGCGGGAGCAAAGAGAATCGCTGCGTCGAGCGGCGCGGGCGGCAGATCTTCCGCCTCGCCGATCCATTCGGCGCCAAGGTCTTTCGCCAAATCGCGATGCGTCCCGCCGCGGCTCATGACAAACACGCGGCATCCCCAGTGGCGCAGCACCTGGATCGCCAGATGAGCCGAGCCGCCGAAGCCGTAGAGTCCGACCGTCGCACCGGGCTGAACATCGGCGCGCTTGATTGCGCGAAAGCCGATTATTCCGGCGCACAGCAGCGGAGCGGCTTCCTCATCGCCGAGCGAATTCGGCAGCGCATAGGCGAAATCCTCGCGCACGACGGCGTATTCGCAGTAGCCGCCGTCATGGTCGTAGCCGGTGAAGCGTGCGTTCGGGCAGAGATTTTCGCGGCCGCGGCGGCAGTAGGCGCATGCACCGCAGGTCTCGCGAAGCCACGCGATTCCGACTCGATCGCCCTGCTTGAAACGAGCGGCGCCGACGCCGCGCTTGTCCACGACGCCCACCACTTCATGACCTGGAATTATTCGCGGGTGGCGCGGCGGCAGGTCGCCTTCGGCGACGTGAAGATCGGTCCGGCATACGCCGCAAGTGCGCACGCGCACGCGAATTTCGCGGGGCCCCGGCTCGGGTACGGCCGCGTCGATCGCATGTAACGGATCGGATTCGATCGCAGCGGGCTTTTCGACAACCATCGCCTTCATTGGAAACATTATATTCGATGCGCCAGCCGTTGGCTTGCAAAAGAACCACTTAAGCCGCCGAAAAGCAAAGAATTGTGCTACCGTTTATCGGCGTGCTCTATTGAGCCCCACGGATGGAGGCGCACAAACAATCCGAACCATCGGGCGAACTTTCGTTCGCGCGCGCCGGTAGCTCCACGCTGGTCGTCCGGCTCGCCGGCGATTGGCATCTTCGTCACGGGCTGCCATCGCCGGACCTCTTAGAGCAACAACTCGACACCCCGCCGAAGCCAACCAGGCTGACCTTCGACGCCGCCGAGCTGCGCGACTGGGACAGCGGCCTGCTCACGTTCCTGATAGGCGTCAGCGAGATTTGCCATGCGCGCAAGTTGCCGGCGGACTGGGCGCCGCTTCCCGAGGGCGTGCGGGGCCTGATCCAGCTGGCCGAAGCGGTGCCGGAAAAAACCGGCGCGCGGCACGAGGCGTCGCAGACTTCGTTTATCGAAGAAGTTGGCCGCGAAGCGCTTTCGTTCGCGCAGGGGCTGGACGATTTTCTGCGCTTCCTGGGCGAGGTGGCGATCGCGTTCGCCAAGCTCACCGTCGGCAAGGCGCGTTTTCGACGGGTTGACCTGATGATGGTCATCCAGGATTGCGGCGCCAGCGCGTTCGGCATCGTCACCCTGGTCACGTTCCTGGTCGGGGTGATTCTGGCGTTCATGGGCGCGGTACAGTTACAGCAATTCGGCGCGGCAATCTTCGTCGCCGACCTGGTTGCAATTGCGATGAGCCGCGACATGGGCGCGATGATGACGGCGATCATCATGGCGGGGCGCACGGGAGCCGCGTTTGCCGCGCAGCTAGGCTCGATGAAGGTGAATCAGGAAATCGACGCGCTGACCACGATGGGCATCTCTCCGCTCGAATTCCTGGTGTTGCCGCGCGTGCTCGCCCTGTTCCTGATGATCCCGCTGCTGTGCGTGTACGCCGATTGCCTCGGAGTGTCGGGAGGAGCGTTCGTCAGTGCGACGATGCTTCATATCTCGCTGCGCACCTATCTCACCGAGACCAGGCATGCGATCACGCTCACCATGATCTTCGGCGGCATCTTCAAGGCGGCCGTTTACGGCATAATCATCGCGGTCGCCGGATGCCTGCGCGGGTTCCAGTGCGGCAACAGCTCGTCGGCGGTCGGTGACGCGGCAACCGAGGCGGTCGTCACGGGAATCGTTTATGTAATCGTGGCGTGCGGAATCTTCGCCTTCATCTTCAACGTGCTGGGAATCTAGGTGTTTAACTTTTCACTTGGAACGAAATGAAGCCGGGCCGACCGGCGCGCTGAAATGGCCACTACGCATCCATCAATCAAGGCTTCGGACGGGAAACTCCTCTCGGTGGTCAGGTTTCCCAGGGACGGCGCGCCGCCGATTACCGTCAGGAATCTCACGATGGCGTACGGGACGTTCGTGCTGATGAAGGATGTAAACTTCACCGTGAACCACGGCGACATCTTCATCATCATGGGCGGCAGCGGCAGCGGTAAAAGCACGCTGCTTCGCCATATGCTCGGACTGATCGAGCCCGCCAAGGGCGAGATCTGGTACGGCGATTTCAATTTCACCAAGAGCGAGCCGCTCGAGCGCGAGGAGATGCTGCGGCATTTCGGCGTTTTGTACCAGAGCGGCGCGCTGTGGAGCTCGATGACGCTGGCGGAAAACGTGGGACTGCCGCTCGGCGAATTTACCGATCTGTCGGACGAGGAAATTCGGGAGGTCGCTTCGCTGAAGCTGGCGCTGGTCGGGCTCAAGGGCTTCGAGGGCTACTATCCGAGCCAGATCAGCGGCGGGATGCAGAAGCGGGCCGGGCTCGCGCGCGCGATCGCGCTGGACCCCGAAATTCTTTTCTTTGACGAGCCGTCGGCGGGCCTCGATCCGATAAGTTCGCGGCTGCTGGACGACTTGATCCTCGACCTGCGCGACAACCTCGGCGCGACGGTGGTCGTGGTCAGCCACGAGCTCGCCAGCATTTTTGCGATCGGCAACAACAGTGTCTTTCTCGACGCGGAGAGCAAGACGGTAATCGCAAACGGCGACCCCAAGGACCTGCTGGCGCATTGCAAGGATCAGCGCGTGCAAACCTTCCTCACCCGCGGAGGAGAAGAGAACAAACCGGAAAAATCAGCGAGGGATCATGGGTAAGCGAATCAATCCGGCGACGATTGGTGCGTTCGTGCTGGGCGCGCTCGGCCTCATCCTGGCCGCGGTAGTGGTTTTCGGATCGGGAAACCTGTTCCGCAAGACGCACGAATTTGTGATCTACTTCGCCGGCGATATCAACGGCCTGAGGGTCGGCGCACCGGTCAAGTTCAAGGGCGTCGAGATAGGCCAGGTTAGCCGGATTCGACTGCGCCTCGAGCAGCAGGTGAACCGCCAGAACGGCCAGCTGAACGCCGACGTGCGCATCCCGGTGGTTATCGAGCTCGACGAGGAAAAAATTCTTTCCCACGGCGGCACCGCCGTCGACTTGAGCGACCCGCATACGATTCCCAACTTGATCCGCGAAGGGCTGCGCGCGCAACTCGGCTCGGACAGCTTCGTGACCGGCCTGCTGTACGTGGCACTGGACATCGAGCCGAATACGCCGATTCTCATGGTCGCGCCGCCTGGTGCTCCGCTGCAGGAAATCCCCGCGGTTCCCAACACCCTGGAACAAGCGCAGGCCGTGGCAATCCGAATTCTCGAAGGGCTCGAGAAGGTGGATTTCGCCGCCGTCTCCCAGCAGCTCAGCGCCACGATGGATTCGATCAGGCAAATCGCCAGCTCGCCTGCGCTCAAAGCGGTGGTGGCTAATTCCGAGAAAACGCGCGAGCAACTCGACCGCACTCTCGCCGGCGCGCAGCAGACTCTCAGCACGGTGAACAGCCAGGTGCCTCCGCTGTCGGACTCCTTGCAGAAGACCTCGGTTTCCGCGGATGCCGCGGCCAAGCAGGTCCGGCTGACGCTCGGCACAGTGCAAACCACCATCGAGCCCAACTCTCCGATAAACTACCAGGCTCTGCAGACGCTGCAGGATGTCTCCGCCGCCGCACACTCGATCAAGGAGCTGGCGGACTACCTGCAGCGCAACCCGAGCGCGGTCGTGCGCGGGCGCGACTTCAGCCAGGACAATTGATGAGCTTGACCGGACTTCTCAAGGCTCTCGCGGCCGGCGCGATTGCGATCTCGCTCGCGGGATGCTCGGCGCTTGCCAGAACGATTCTCGCCCCGCAAAAGGATGTCTCGAGGTTTTATCTGCTTACGCCAACCGTCGACAGCGAGACGGCGTCGCCGGCATCTGCACAGAGCCCGGGCGGCGATTTCACGATCGGACTCGGGCCGATCAAACTACCGCCGTACCTCGATCGGCCGGAAATCGTCACACGGATGGCCCCCAATCGGCTCGAGCTGTCGAAGGAAGATCGATGGGGCGAGTCGCTGCAGAACGGTTTCACCAGCGTGCTGGAGCGCGACCTCTCCGCACAAGCCGGCACCGAGCGCGTGATCGTCTTCCCCTGGTACAACACCGTGCATATCGATTTGCAGGTCCAGATCGACGTGTTTCGCTTCGAGACCGACGGCCAGGGCAACGCCCAACTGTCGGCGAAGTGGACGATTCTCGACTCCACCGGCAAGAACATCCTCTACACGGTGGACTCTCATCTGACGCAGCCCTCCAAACCCGGCGACGAAACCGACGCGGCGGCGGCGCTCAGCCGCACGATCGGCGACTTGAGCGGTCAGATCGCGAACATGATCCACCAGTTGCGCACGCAACCAGGCGCGCATCCCGCCTGAGGCTACAGTTCGAAGTCGGCTTCTTCGAGGATGCGGGCGGCGCGGTAGAGGAAGCTGTTGCCCAGCACCCCGTCGACGACGCGATGGTCGTACGACAGCGCGAGATACATCATCGTGCGGATCGCGATCGCGTCGGCGCCGTCAACTTCGACGACCACCGGCCGCTTCTTCACTTCGCCCATCCGCAGGATTCCGACCTGCGGCTGATTGATAATCGCGAATCCGTACAGGTTCCCCTCCCTGCCCGGATTGGAGAGGGTAAAGCTGCCGCCCGCGAGATCGTCCGAGGTGATTTTCTTCTCGGCGACTTTGCGGCGCAGACTCTCGATCGCGCGCGCGATTCCGACCGCCGACATGCCTTCCGCGGCCTTGATCACCGGGACCAGCAGGCCTTCATCCGTGTCCATCGCGATGCCCAGATTGATTTCGCGGCGTATGACCACCGAATCGCCAACGACCGAGGCGTTCATCCGCGGAAATTCCTTGAGCGCTCGAACGGTCGCCGCGGCCGCCAGCGGCAAAAACGTGAGACTGAAACCTTCGCGGCGCGCGAACTCATCCTTATGCTTCTCTCGCAGGCGCATCGCACTGGTGACGTCAACTTCCGCGACGGTGCCCACGTGCGGCGAATGCGTCTTGGAGAACACCATGTGCTCGGCGATTAGCTTGCGCCGGCGCGTGAACGGCTCGACGACGTCGCCCTGGACCGGCTGGTAGACAGGCGCCCTAAAAACCGCGCCTAGTTGCGGCGCCGGTTGCGCCGTCGATCCCGCACTCGCCGCGGGACGCGCGCTGCTCTGCTCGGCGCCGTTGGTCTGCTGCTGCGCGGCAACACTCGGCGCACCGCCCTTGCGCAGCGTATCCAGATAGCGTTGCAGATCGCGCTTGCTGACTCGTCCGCCGATTCCCGTCCCCGGCACGCGGCTCAGATCGATCCCCTCTTCCGCCGCGATCTTCAGCACTACCGGAGAAAACCGCCGCGGACCTCCCGCCTCGGGCTCGGCCTCACGAAGGCCTGCGCCCGCCGCTTGTATCGGCTGAAGTGACGGCGCGGGCTGCTGCGGCGGCGGTGCAGGCTTCAACTGCGCTGGCAGAGGCTCCGCCTTTGGCGCGGCTTTCGGTGCGACGACTTTCAGTTTTGCTGGAGCCTCGGCGCCGGCCGGCTCGATCACGGCGAGCGTCGCGCCGACCGGCAGTGTCTGCCCCTCGGCGGCGACCAGCTTTGCGATTCGTCCCGCGCCCGGCGACGGTATCTCGGTGTCCACCTTGTCGGTTGAAATTTCGACGAGCGGTTGATCTTCGGTGACGACGTCGCCTTCCTTGACCAGCCACTTCGTGATCGTGCCTTCGACGACACTCTCGCCCATCTGCGGCATCGTTACGTCGATCGCCATTTCAGTAGGCCGCCAGGCCGCGGATCGCGTCCACGATTTTGTTGGTGCTGGGCAGTATGAAGTCCTCGAGCGGTTGGCTGAACGCGACGTGCGCATCGACGGCCGCGACGCGGCGCACCGGCCCGTCGAGATACTCGAACGCGTTCTCCATGATGATCGCGGAGACCTCGCCGCCGATTCCGCCGGTCAGCCGATCCTCGTGCACCACCAGCACCTTGCCGGTCTTGCGCGCGGTCAAGAGTATCGCCTCGCGATCCAGCGGCAGCAGGGTTCGCAAATCGAGCACCTCGACTGACAGCCCGTCTTCCTTTTCGACTATTCGCGCCGCGTCGAGCGATTGGCCGAGCGTGCCGCCGTAGGTGATTATCGAAAGATCGCCGCCTTCCTTGCGAAGTTCCGCAACCCCGATCGGCACGGTGAAGTCGCCCTCGGGCAGGTCTTCCTTGACGCTGCGATAGAGCCGCTTGTGCTCCAGGTACACGATCGGATTGCCGTCGCGAATCGCGCTTTTCAAAAGTCCCTTCGCGTCGTACGGAGTCCCAGGGGCGACCACCTTGAGTCCCGGCACGCGCGTGAACCACGCCTCGGGATTTTGCGAATGGAACAGCGCGCCGTGAACGCCCGCGCCCGACGGCGCGCGAATCACCAGCGGACACGCGGCCTTGCCCCCGTGACGGTAGCGCAGCGTCGCCGCGTTGTTGACGATCTGATCGAACGCGCACGAGATAAAATCCGCGAACTGCATTTCGACCACCGGCCGCAGCCCCAGCATCGCCGCCCCGATTCCCGCGCCGACGATCAGCTCCTCCGAGATTGGCGTGTCGATCACCCGCTGCTCGCCGAACGCGTCGAGCAAGCCTTCGGTGGCCTTGAACGCGCCGCCCAAATCCGCGACGTCCTCGCCCATGACGAAAACATTTTCGTCGCGGCGCATCTCCTCGTGCAGCGCCGAATTGATCGCCTTGATGTAAGTGACTTCCATCGCGTTCAGCGCGCGCCGTTCGACGAAGAATTCGTCGAGTTGGGGGAAATCGACGCCCCCGGCGGCGCGTAAATATCTTCAAGTGCTTCTTGAGGTTCTGGCAGCGGGCTGCTTTCGGCGAAGTCCACCGCCGCCTGCACCGCCTTGTTCGCCCGCTCGTCGATCTGCTCGCGGATGCGCTTGATGTCGTGGCCTTTCTTTTCGAGGTAAAACTCGAAGCGCGGGATCGGGTCCCGGCTCTGCCATTCGATAAGCTCTTCCTGGTCGCGGTAGAGCGCCGCGTCGTGCTCGCTATGCCCGCGATAGCGATAGGTCTTGCATTCGATCAGCACCGGGCCCTCGCCGGCGCGAGCGCGCGCGATCATCCGCTCGCTCAACTCGAGCACCGCGAGCAGATCGTTGCCCGAGCACACGTGGCCTTTGAAGCCGTAGGCCACCGCGCGATCCGCCACGTCTTCGATCGCCATCTGCTTTTCAAGCGGCGTCGAGTACGCGTAGCGGTTGTTCTCGCACACGAACACGACCGGCAGCTTGTGGACGCCGGCAAAGTTCATCGCCTCGTGCACGTCGCCGCGCGAGGCCGCGCCCTCGCCGAAGAACGCGACGGCGACGTTGGGATTCTTTTTCATCTTGAATTTCAGCGCCGCGCCGACCGCGACCGGCAGCGACGAGCCAAGCATCGAGGTCGATCCGAAAACTCCGTGCTCCAAATCGCCGCCGTGCAGAAATGAGTCCTTGCCGCGCGAGAGCCCGGTCTCCTTGCCCATCAACTGCGCCATCAGGCGGCCCGGATCGACGCCGCGCATCAGGAAAACTCCCATGTCGCGATGCAGCGGCGCCGTGAAGTCGCCCTCGTGCAAGGGCGCGCAAATACCGGTGACGATCGCCTCCTGTCCGGCGCCGGAGTAAACGCCGCCCAGGATTTTGTTCTGGCGATGCAGTCGCGAGACACGCTCCTCGAACGCGCGAATTAATTTCATCCAGTAATAGAGCTGGAGCTCGTACTCGACGCGTGGAGCGGGTTCGTCGGAACCGCGCGCAACATTGGTTTCGGGCATCTGGGTGTACTCCGGGTTCGCTTATCCAGCAGAGACTAGTCCCTGCCGATGAGCGGGGCAAAACCATTTTGTCTCCAAAGCGACAGTCATTCCAGCAGCTTCCTGATGCGGTCCTTCAATGATGAATCGCCGGCCAGGAGCAGGTTGGGTAGCCGTAGCGTAAGCTCGATCCAGTTGCGATCGCGTCGCCCGACTTCGCGCAGTATCGCAAGGCCGTCGTCGACCTTGCCCATTCCGAGCAATGCTATCGCGTGCCAGTAGCGCATTTCCGGATTGTCGCCGATCAACCGCTCCGCATGCGCGAATTCGCGCTCGGTCGCATCCAGATCGCGGCGCGCCGCCGCGTCGTTGCCAAGGCGCATATGAATGTAAGCGCCGCGGACGGCGACCAGACGGCGAATCTCCGCAAGCGGCTCGGGCGCATCGTCAACGCGAAGATCAAAGACGGTGTCGTGCCATGGACGCCCGCTGCTCTTCGCCTCGACAATCAATATCGCCGCCGACTGCCGCCCGCGAATATCCCCGCCTTCCGCCTCGGCCGCGTCCAGTGCCGCGAGCAGGCGATCGACGAGTTCGCCGCCGGCGCTGGTGTATGCCGCGGCCATCGCGGGCCACACCGAATTCTTGAGCATCATGTTGGCCTGCACGGAAAATCCCTCGCCGACGATGTGTCCGGCTTCGGCAATCGCAAACGAGCCGGTGTGCGCCGCAACCTGTCCGTTCGCGTCGACCATCGCTACCTGCCGCACCGCTTGCCTCGAATCGCTCGCGACCAGCCCCGCCAACGTGTCGGGCGCGCTCCTGCCCGCGCGCATCAAGTCGAGTCCGAGCTTGCCGTACGCGGGATCGGCGGTCGCCTGCGTCGCAACCGCTCCCACGCCTGCTTCCGCCCAGGTGACCACCGAGCCGGCGGCGAAGTAATGCGACTGCACGGCGACGCCAAGCTGCCCGGTAGCAGCGTCGCGCGCGACGATCGAGTAAGTGTGAACGAGCGGCTCGACGTTCAAATTCATTTGAGGTGCTCCTTCATCATTTTGTACCGTCCTATCATCGTGTCGTCCCATCACTGTGTCATCCCGAGCATAGCCGAGGGACCCCGGATCTTTCTCAGCGCACAGAACTTCGACTTCGCTTGGAGTCTGCAGCCACGCTCAGTTTTGTTTTGCAACTAGGTTGCCTCCGCAGAACTGATGGCCTATAAACGCGATTGATGGCGTCGATACATTCATCGCTCGCTTCCGACCTGCGCGAACGCGCGTCGATCCGCGAGATCCTCGATCGAGCGCTGGCGGGTGCGCGCCTTGGCGACGCCGACGCGATCGCACTCATCGAATGTCCCGACCGCGACCTCGACGCGATGCTCTCCGCGGCCGCTGAACTCCGCGACCGCGGCAAAGGCCGCGACGTAACCTACTCGCGCAAAGTTTTTCTGCCCGTCACCAATCTCTGCCGCGACCGATGCACTTATTGCACATTTCGCAAAGATCCCGGCGACCCCGGCGCGTGGACGATGATGCCCGACGAGATTGCCCAGTGGTCGCGGCGCGGCGCCGAGCTCGGATGCAAAGAGGCACTGATGTGCCTGGGCGACAAGCCCGAGGTCGCGTTCAAGGAATATCGCGAGACGCTGGCGACGCTTCGCGTCCGCACGACGATTGAATACGTCGGCCGCGCGTGCGAAATCGCGCTGGCCGAAGGACTTCTGCCCCATACCAACGCCGGCCTCATGACCTCGGATGAAATGCGCGCGCTGCGCCCGCTCAACGCGAGCATGGGTTTGATGCTGGAAAATATCTCGCCGCGGCTGCGTGCGCGCGGCGGAGTGCATCAGGCGGCGCCCGACAAGGACCCCGCCCTGCGAATCAAGATGATCGACGACGCAGGCGCGCTGCGGATTCCGTTCACGACCGGAATCCTGCTCGGCATCGGCGAGACCCCGGCCGAACGCGCGCTGAGTCTGACCGCGATTCGAGACACGCATGAGCGCCACGGCCACATCCAGGAAGTGATCATCCAGAATTTTCGCGCGAAGCCTGAAATCGCGATGGCCGACGCGCCCGAGCCGGACGCCTGCGACATGGCGCGCGCGATCGCGACTGCGCGCCTCGTGCTCGGCCCTGCGATGAACGTGCAGGCGCCGCCCAACTTGTCGCCGCGACAGATCGATTTGTTCCTGAGCGCCGGCATCAACGACTGGGGCGGCATTTCGCCGCTCAGCAAGGACTACGTAAATCCCGAGGCGCCGTGGCCGCATATCGAAAAGCTCGGCGAGCAATGCGCGCGCGCGGGATTCAAGCTCGGTGAACGGCTCGCAATTTATAACGAATACATCAATGATGAATGGCTCGACCCGGCGGTCGCGACTAAAGTGCGCGCGATATGGGATCGACCTGTCGGAGGCCAATCATGAATCTGGAGTACTGGCGCACTTACGTCGACGAAATCGAAGCGACTCCCGTCGACGCTTTGCTCGGCAAGGCGTCCCCCGCGGTCCGCTCCGCGCTTGAACACGCTCTCCTGAAAAGAGAGCTGACGCCCGAAGAAGGGCTGCTGCTCTACACCGCCGACGGCGACGACCTGCGCGCGACCGTCAAATGCGCCGACCTCGCGCGCGCCGAGGACATCGGCAACGAAGTCACCTACGTCGTCAACCGCAATATCAACTTCACCAATATCTGTTTCGTGGGATGCCAGTTCTGCGGCTTCAAGCGTCAGCGCTGGGAGGCCGACGCCTACGACCATTCCGACGAAACGATCGTGCGCAAAGTGGCCGACGCAGTCGCGCGCGGAGCGACCGAGATTTGCATGCAGGGCGGCATCAACCCCGACATGCCGCCGTTCAAGTATCGCGACCTGCTCGACGCGATGAAGGGCGCCTTTCCCGAGATCCACATTCACGCCTTCTCGCCGATGGAAATAATGTACGGCGCCAAGCGCGTGCGGATGGACTACCCGGAATACATCACGATGCTCAAGGAGCACGGGCTCGGCTCGATTCCGGGCACCGCCGCGGAAATCCTCGACGACGGCGTGCGCGAGATCCTCAGTCACAAGAAAGTCGACGTCGCCGCCTGGGTCGAGATAATCACGACCGCGCACGCGGTTGGCGTGCCGACCACCTCAACCGTCATGTATGGCCACGTCGAGACTCCGCACCATGTGGTCAACCATCTCGACCTGCTCCGCACCATCCAGAAGCAGACCCATGGCTTCACCGAGTTCGTGCCGCTGAGGTTCATCCATCAGAACACGATGCTCTACCGCAAGGGCCTGGTGTCGCCGGTGGATCGCGGCCAGCTGGATTTCCAGATGTACGCGTTCTCGCGGCTGTTCCTGCGCGGGCAGATCGACAATATCCAGACCTCGTGGGTCAAGTGCGGCGTCGAGCTCGCGGCGCTCACGCTGAAGGCCGGATGCAACGATCTGTCGGGCACGCTGATGGAGGAAAGCATCACCGCCCAGGCCGGCGGCGACTCCGGCGAGTTCGTGCCCGTCGATTTGTTCGAGGAAAAAGCGCGCGAGATGGGCCGCGTCGCGGTCGAACGCACCACGCTCTACAAGAAGCTCTACGGAAGAAAGGCACCCAATGGAGCGCGGCCAATCGCGTCCTCTCCCGCCCCGGCAGATCACCACGCTAGCGGGGGGAGTGGGTGCGGCTAAGTTCATCCGGGGACTGGTTCGGCGGATCGATCCCGCGCGGCTTACCGTCGTCGTCAACACCGGCGACGACGAGACCTTTTACGGGCTGCACGTCTCGCCCGATATCGACACCGTCACCTACACCCTCGCCGGCGTCGTGAATCGCGCGCAAGGCTGGGGCCTCGAGGGCGAATCCTTCAACGTGCTGCCGGCGCTCGAGCGCTTCTACGGCCAGCCGTGGTTCGGCCTTGGCGATCGCGACCTCGCCACCCATCTGTATCGCACCGAGCGGATGCGCCAGGGCGCATCGCTCAGCCGAATCACCGCGGAAATCGCGCACGCATTCGCAGTCAAGTCGCGCATCATCCCGATGAGCGACGACCGCGTGCGGACCTTCGTAAAATTGCGCGGC
The DNA here is from genome assembly GCA_963789715.1 of Binataceae bacterium (SeqCode). GTDB lineage: Bacteria > Desulfobacterota > Binatia > Binatales > Binataceae > Binatus. The sequence goes on from CAWBLQ010000009.1 coordinate 32,909, forward strand.
CGGCGCGCCGTCCCGTTCCAGGAGTACTTCGTGCGCGGGCGCGCCCGCGGCGCCGTCGAAAAGATCGAGCTGCGCGGAATCGGCGGCGCACGCCCCGCTCCCGCGGTCCTCGCGGCGCTTCGCAAATCCGCCGCGGTCATCCTGGCACCGTCGAATCCGTTCGTCTCGCTCGGCCCGATTCTGCAATTGACCGGCGTGCGCGCGGCGCTGCGCCGGGTGAAGTCGCGCGTCGCGGCCATCAGCCCCATAGTTGGCGGCAAGACGATCAAGGGTCCAGCCGACAAAATGCTGCGCGGACTCGGGATGGAAGTCTCGCCGCTCGGAGTCGCGCGCCTCTATCGCGACATCGCGGGACTCTTCGTGCTGGACAACGCCGACCGCCGCTGCGTCGAATCGATCGAACGGCTTGGGATGCGCGCGCTGGCAACCGACACCATCATGACCACTCCCGAGCGCGCCGCCGCGCTGGCTGAAGTGGTTCTGCGAGCGCTTGAGGTGTAGTAGGGTGGTCCCGCCGATGCGCACGATAAGTCTCACCGCGATCGAGGGAATCCCGATGGTGAAGGCCGGCGACGATCTCGCCGCGCTGCTCGCCAGGGGACTCGACCACACCGGCTTCAAGCTCGATGCTGGCGATATTCTCGTCGTGTGCCAGAAGGTAGTCTCGAAAGCCGAGGGTCGCACCGTGGATTTGAAGGACTATGAGCCTTCCGAATTCGCCAAAGCCTACGCCAGGCGATGGGAGAAAGATCCGCGCGCGATCGAAATCGTGCTGCGCCAGACCAGCCGAATCGTCCGCAACGATCGCGGCGTGCTGATCGTCGAGACCGGTCCCGGCTGGATTTGCGCCAACGCCGGCGTCGACGAATCCAACAGCCTCGAAGACGACCGCGCCATCCTGCTGCCCGAAGATCCCGACGCCTCCGCGCGCCGCCTCCGCGACCAGCTTCGCCGCCGCGTCGGCGTCACCGTCGCGGTGCTGGTGACCGACACCTTCGGCCGCCCGTGGCGCGACGGCCTCACCGAAATATGCCTCGGCATCGCCGGCATGAATCCGATCCTCGACTTGCGCGGCACCACCGACCTCGGCGGCCGCGAATTGCAGCACACCGTCGTCGCGATCGCCGACGAGCTCGCCTCCGCCGCCGGCCTGCTGATGGAAAAAGCGGGCGCCACTCCGGCGGTCGTGGTGCGCGGGTACCAATACGAACCGTTCGAAGGCAGCGCGAAGATATTGATTCGCCCCGCCGAAGCCGATTTATTCCGCTAATCCGATTTCACCGAAAAAAGTGAAAAGAGCCAAAGCAACTCAACTCGCTGCCGCATCGACGCCTGAGGCGGTGAACCCCGCGCGCCTGGTCGAGGCCGACCTCGCCGCGGCCGAAGCGAAACTCTCGCGCCTGCTCGACTCGCACGAATCGACCATCGCGGAAATTTGCCATTACCTCATCGACGCGGGCGGCAAGCGCCTGCGGCCGACGTTCATCCTGCTGGTGTACCGCGCCTGCGGCGGAACCGACGCGAACGTCGGTGCTGCGATCGACGCGGCAATCGCGCTCGAACTGATCCATTCCGCGACCCTGCTCCACGACGACATCATCGACCGCGGCCTGCTCCGCCGCGGCAAGCCGTCTGCCTTCGCCCGCTACGGATTCGGCCCGTCGCTCATCGCCGGTGACTACCTGTTCTGTCGCGCGTTCGAGGTATGCGGCCGCTTCGAGGAACATCTCGTGCACACTGCCGCGCAGGCCTGCATCCAGCTCACCGAGGGCGAAGTGATGGAGAGCAGGCTGCGCCACAACTCGGCTGCGACGCTGGCCGACTATATCGCGGTGAGCGATCGCAAGACCGCGTCGCTGTTCCACGCCGGCGGCAGGGTCGCGGCCGATCTCGCGGGCGTGCCGTCGCGGACCATCGACGCGATGGCGAAACTCGGCACCGCGATCGGCCTCGCATTCCAGATGGTCGATGACCTGCTCGACATCCTGGGGCCCGAGGAAAAAATCGGCAAACCGGTCGGGTCCGATTTGCGCGCCGGCATTCCTTCGCTGCCCGTCGTCCTCGGCGTCGAGCGCAGCGCCGAGCTGCGCGCGATGTTCCAGGACGGAACCATGATGGAGGACGCGGTGCTCGAGCGCGCGCTCGACCTGCTGCGCGATCCTGAAATCATCGCCACCGCCCGCCGCCTGGCCGCGGAGCAGGTCGCCATCGCGCGCTCGATCGTCGGCAGGCTCGAACCGTCGCTCTACCGCGACGGCCTGGCAACATTGATCGACGACCAGACCTCCCGCGAAGTCTGACATGCCCACTGCAATCGTCGTCGGCGCCGGACCGGCAGGCGCCCTGCTCGCCTACCTGTTCGCGCGCCGCGGCGTCCCCGTCACCTTGCTCGAGCGACAGACTGATTTTTCGCGCGAGTTCCGCGGCGAGGTCCTGATGCCGTCGGGAATCGCGGCGTTCCGCGAGGCCGGGCTTCGTCAGCAGTTCGACGCTCTGCCCAATCTTTCGATCGGGACGGCCGAGCTCTTTCGCGGCGAACGACGACTGGTCACCATTGCGCTCGACGGCTTCGACCCGCGTCCGCGCGTCGTGCCGCAGCCCGCGATGCTCGAGATGATTGTCGCTGAGGCAACGAAAACGAAGTTCCCCGGCTTCAAGCTCGAGCGCGGCGTCACCGTGCGCGATCTGATCTACGAAAAGGATCGCGTCATCGGCGTGCACGCCGACACGCTCGAGGGTCCGCGCGATTATCGTGGCGACTTCGTCATCGCGTGCGACGGGCGCGCCTCCGCCATTCGCAAACGCGCCGCGCTCCCCGAGGACCGCATCATGCAAGGCTTCGACGTCGTCTGGGGCCATGTCGCCGGCCATTTTCTCGACGGCCGCACCGCGCGCGGCTACATCGGCAGCGGCCACCTGCTCATCATCTATCCTTCCCCCGAAGGGCACATGCAGATCGGATGGGTCATCGACAAGGGGACCTTCGGCGATATCAGGAAGCTCGGCGCCGACGGATGGATCGGCGAGCTCGCGCCGCACGTGTCGCCCGATCTCAGAGAATTTCTCGTCGCGAACAAGACCGGCCTCGCACATCCCTTCCTGCTCGACGTCGTTTGCGATCGGCTGCGCGAATGGACCGCGCCCGGCCTCCTGCTCATCGGCGACGCGGCGCATCCGATGTCCCCGGTCGGCGGACAGGGAATCAATGTCGCCCTGCGCGACGCGGTCGTCACGGCCAACCATCTCGGTCGCGCACTTATGATGCGGTCCGACGAGGCCACCCTCGATTTTGCGGCGCGCAACATCCAGGCCGAGCGATGGCCCGAGATCGTGACGATCCAGGACATGCAACAGCTCGCACCGCGCTACATGTTGTCGAATTCACTCCTCAGCCGCATCATCGTCAGCACGCCAATGATCGCATTCGCGAAAATCTTCCTGGCCGGCATCCTGGCGCGCCAATTCGATCCCTTCCTGAACGGCGTAACCCGCGTCGTAATGGAGCAGTAAACATCTTGTCGGTCATCCCGACCGAATTGTTGGTGGTAATCCTGACCAAAGCGACCAACGCCAACTCCGTCATCCTGACGATCCGAGCAACGCGGGGAAGGAAGGACCTCGGACAGCTTCGCGCCAGCGAAGCCGGTACCGACTCCGAGTCGCCGAGTCCAAATTTTTGGGGATGAACTAATTCAGCCTGCCCCCGGCGGATTCGGCATGCTACTCTCAAGCTATGGACAATCCGTCAAGATGCCCGATACGCGCCGAGCTCGCCCGAAATTGTGCGACCCCGGCTCGCGGCAGAAATAATTTCTGACGGAACGAAACTACCGATAGATCAGTGTCAGCCCCAAAACCACATCATATGGTATGAATTGCTTTTTCCAGCTCATCCGATCAATAAGAATCGTCTCCATCGCAGTTTGACTTGCCCATTTTGGTTTGACATGAAGCGAAGAAAAGACGAAAACGTATCTTGTGGCTGCTCTTCCAAAACCTTCGTCATGGACCGATCCTTCAATCCCGATTCAAGTTGTCAAACGGCCACAAGTACTTGAATTCTCAGGGATTTTTCGCGGACATGAGCTCACCCGCAAGGACCGCCGCCTAAGTTCCGGACTCGCCCCGCTCGACGCCCTTATAGACGGCGGAATCCCGCGCGGGCGTATCAGCGAAATCACCGGCCGAGCCGGTTCCGGCAAGACCTCGCTCGCCGCATCGTTCGCCGCCTTCGCCACCCGCCGCGGCGAGGTCGCCGCATGGCTCGACGCCTCGGGCGCCTTCGATCCCGAGAGCATGTCGGCCGCCGGAGTAGAGCTTCGCCGGATGCTGTGGGCCTCGACGAGGAGAGGCTCAAAGGAGAGCCCCAATCCAGCGCGCAACCTATGTTCCCCTCTCCAGAAGGGAGAGGGGCTAGGGGTGAGGTCGCGCCGGCAATCCGCGATCGTCAAAGCCACGGAACTCGTGCTCGAGGCTGGCGGCTTCGGCTTGGTCGTCGTCGATTTCGGCGAAGCTCCCCGCGCACTCACGCACGCGTCTGCGCTGCGAATCGCGCGCGCGGCCGAGCGCAGCGGCGCCGCCGTGATCGCGATCGCGCCGTGGCGGATGTGCGGGACGTTCGCGGCGCTGAGCCTGGCTGCCAGCCGCGCCGACGCGTCGTTCAGCCGGCTCGCGCCCGGCGCGCCGGTAATCTTCGACGGACTCGCGGTGGATGCGATGGTCGCGCGGAACAAGATGGGCGGGACCGGGCGGCGGGTTCGCGTTCGCGCGCTCGTCGATCCGGTTCCAATTCCAATTCCATCCGACTTGCATGCGCGGGTTCGAGCTTCCGCAAGCGGCTAGCACGGTGTTCCGATGGCTCGTATCGCCTGCATCATGGTCGCCGATTTTCCTATTGCGGCGCTGGTGCGCGCGAATCCCGCGTTCGAGGGGATGGTGCTGGCTATCGGCCGAAGCCTTGCGCCGCACGCCGAGCTCGACGCCGTCTCGCCGCGCGCGCGTGAACTTGGAATCCGCTCCGGCATGACGATCGCGCAGGCGCGCGCGATCTCCTCCGGCCTGGTCGTGGTCCATCGCTCACCCGCCGCCGAAAGTTCGGCGCATTCCGCCCTGCTCGACGCCGCCGAATCGGTTTCGCCGATCGTCGAGCCGGGCGCGCCGGGATGCGTGTGGCTCGATCTCGCCGGGCTGCATCGCATCTACAACGGCGAAGAAGAAATCGCCGCCGATCTGACGCGATGCGTGCGCAGAGTCGGGATGGAGCCCGCCGTCGGCGTCGCGGCCAACAGGGAACTGGCGCATCTGGCCGCCCGATGCGGAGGCGTGCGCGTGATCGAAGCCGGGCGCGAGCGCGAATTCCTGAACTGGCTGCCACTGGACATGCTCAGCCTCGGCAAATCGGATCGCGGCGACGACCTGGAGACCACGCTCGCCAGATGGGGGATGCGCCGGCTGGGCGAGCTGGCGCGCCTCAATCCCGACGCGGTCGGCACGCGGCTCGGCCGCCGCGGCGTCGAGCTGGTCCGCCTTGCGCGCGGTGGCAGCCACGCGCCGCTCGTGCCGCGCCGCCGCGCCGAGTTTTTCATCGAAACTGTCGAGCTTGAATACGGCATCGAGAATCTTGAGCCGCTGGGATTCGTCATGCAGGCGATGCTCGAGCGGCTCGCCGAGCGGCTTTCGCTCCGCGGCCTGGTCGCCGGCGACGTCACGCTCGCGTTCGGGATGAGCGGTCATCGCAGTTTCAGCCGGCAAATCGCGGTCGCAGCGCCGTCGAACGACGTCCGCGCGATTCTCACGCTCATCAACCTGAGCCTCGAGGCGGCGCCGCCCGAGGCCGCCGTCGAATCGATTCGAATCGAGATCGCGCCGCGCGTCCCGCGCCCCGCGCAGACCGACATGTTTATCCCGCCCTGCCCCGCGCCCGACAAGCTGCAGACCACGATCGCGCGGCTGGCAGCGCTATGCGGCCCCGGCAACGTGGGCATGCTGAGTGCGGAGAATTCGCATCGGCCCGAAGCGATGCGGCTCGATCCATTCGCACCGCCCCCCGCGCCGCCGCTCCCCGAAAATGCGGCGGCGAAGAATGTGACGCAGCTCGTGATCCGCGCGATTCGTCCGGCGCGCGAAATCGAGGTGATGTGCTCGCGGGAGATTCCGGAGTTCGTCCGCGGCGAGAATCTCGGCGCGCGCGTGATCTCGATCGCGGGGCCGTGGCGGCGCGACGGCGAATGGTGGCTTGGCTTCACCGCCGACGCGGATGCGCCCGCGAATTCATCCGCTGAACAAAATCCCGCCGCGCAGCGGGGCCTGGAGCGACATGACGGGCCCCCGTTCGGCGCCCATCCGCGCGAAGTATCCGCGCAAAATCTGAAGGCGCTGTCCTCGCTCACGCCGCCGGCGCCGCCCTCGCCCAATCCGCCTCCCGGTCTTAACGGCGCCTCCGCCAGCGACGCGCGAACAGAGATGAACGGCCGGGACCAATGCGGCTTCATCCGCGATTACTACGAACTCGCGCTCGAAGACGGCGGCGTTTACCGCGTCTTCCGCGACCTCAACTCGCAGCAGTGGTTTCTCGACGGCGCCTACGACTGACTGGTCGCGCCGAATCGCTCCATGAACTCCGACTACATCGAACTTCGCGCGCGCAGCGCGTTCAGCTTTCTTGAAGGCGCGAGCACGCCCGAGGATCTCGCCGCACGCGCGGCGGAACTCGGCTACCGCTCGATGGCGCTTGGCGATCGCGACGGACTTTACGGCGCGCCGCGCTTTTACCAGGCCGCCAGGTCGGCGGGCATCCGGCAAATCGTCGGCGCGGAACTGACCCTCGACGACGGCTCGCGCCTCTACGTCCTCGCACCGGATCGCAAGCGCTACCAGAATCTCTGCCGCATGATCACCGACTCGAAGATGCGCGTACTCAACCCCGGCGCGCTCGCACGCGACGGCTCCGTCGCACCGCCCGTTTATCCCGCCAAGGGCGAAAGCCGCATCACGCTCAACGAACTCGAACGCTACGGCCGCGGACTCATTTGCCTGGCCGGCGGCGCGATGAGCCCGCTGTCCCGCATGCTGGTGCGCGGCGAGGATCCCGTCGCACTGAGCGGGCGGCTCGGCGGGATTTTCGGCGCGGGCAATCTCTACATCGATTTGCAGCGTCATCTCGACGCCGGCGAGGAGCGCCTCAATCGCAAGCTCGCCGCGCTGGCTGCCGCGGCGCGAATCCCGGTGGTCGCGACCAACGACGTATGCCACGGCGGCCCGGATCGCAGGCTGCTCGACGTGCTGACCTGCATCCGCCTCAAGACCACGCTCGAGGAAGCCGGCCGCGCATTGTGGATCAACAGCCAGCGCCATCTGAAATCGTCGGCCGAGATGGCCGCGTTGTTTCGCGATCTGCCGGGCGCTGTCGCCGCCTCGCGCGCGATTGCCGAGCGATGCGCCTTCCAGCTCTGCGACATGGGCTATCGCTTCCCCGACTATCCGCTTCCGCCGGGAGAAACGCCCGACAGCTACTTGCGCATACTCACCTATGCCGGCGCGCGCGAGCGATGGCGCGGCGCGATCGACGACCGCACCCGCCGCCAGCTCGAACATGAACTCGGCATCGTCGAGCGGCTCAAGCTGGCCGGCTACTTCCTGATCGTATGGGACATCGTCCAGTTCTGCCGCGAGAACCGGATCATGGTGCAGGGACGCGGCTCCGCGGCCAACAGCGCGGTGTGTTACGCGCTCGGCATCACGGCGGTGGACGCGGTCAAAATGGAGCTGCTGTTCGAGCGCTTCCTTTCGGAGGAGCGCGGCGAATGGCCCGACATCGACCTCGACCTGCCCAGCGGCGACGACCGCGAGATGGCGATTCAATACGTCTATCGCCGCTACGGTGAACGCGGCGCCGCAATGACCGCGAACGTGATCACCTATCGAACCAAAAGCGCGGTGCGCGAAGTCGGCAAGACGCTGGGCTTTTCGCCCGAACAGGTTGACCGGCTCGCCAGGCTCAACCAGGCGTACGAGTTCCGCGACCATCACGACGATCTCGTAGCGCTGCTCAAGCGCGGCGGCGTCGACGCGGAAGCGCCGCGAATCACGATGCTGGTCGAGCTCGTGCGCAGGATTCAGAGCGTGCCGCGCCATCTCGGGCAGCATAGCGGCGGCATGGTGATCGCCGCGCAGCCGCTCGATGAAATCGTGCCGCTCGAGCCGGCCTCGATGCCCGGCCGCGTGGTGATTCAATGGGACAAGGACGACTGCGCCGATCTCGGCATCATCAAGATCGACCTGCTCGGACTCGGGATGCTGGCCGCGCTGAAAGAAGCGATCCCGATGATTCGCGCGCACGAAGGAGTCGAAATCGACCTCGCCCATCTGCCGCCCGACGACCCCGGCGTGTACGCGATGCTGCGGCGCGCGGACACCGTCGGCGTCTTCCAGGTCGAGAGCCGCGCGCAGATGGCGACGCTGCCGCGGATGAAGCCGGAGCGATTTTACGACCTAGTGGTCGAGGTCGCGATAATTCGCCCCGGCCCCATCGTCGGCAAAATGGTGCACCCCTATCTCGATCGCCGCAATCGGCGCGCGCCCGTCGAGTATCCGCATCCTTCGCTCGAGCCGATCCTGAAACGCACGCTCGGCGTCCCGCTTTTCCAGGAGCAGTTGCTCCGCATGGCGATGACGGTGGCGGGGTTCAGCGGCGGCGAGGCCGAGGAACTGCGCCGCGCGATGGGATTCAAGCGCTCCGCCGAGCGGATGGAAAAGATCGAAGCGCGGCTGCGCGCCGGGATGCTGCGCAACGGCCTGCAAGGCAACGTCGCCGACGACATCGTGCGCTCGATCACCTCGTTTGCGCTGTACGGCTTCCCCGAGTCGCACGCCGCGAGCTTCGCGCTGATCGCGTACGCGTCGGCCTACCTGAAGCACCATCATCCGGCGGCGTTCCTTGCCGCGATGCTGAATTGCTACCCGCTCGGCTTCTATCATCCTTCGACGCTGGTGAAAGACGCCGCGCGTCACGGCGTCGTCGTACTGCCGATCGATGTAACCCGGTCGTGCTGGAAATGCACAATCGAGACCGTGGATTGGCGGCCCGCGATGCGGATGGGACTGCGCTACGTAACCGGCCTCCGCGAGGAAATCGCGCTTGGCATCGAACGCGAGCGTGCGCAGCGGCAGTTCGACTCGATCGCCGACCTGACTGCGCGCGTCGGACCCAACCGCCGCGAGCTCGACGCGCTCGCTTACGCCGGCGCGTTCGCCGCGTTCGGCCTGGCGCGACGCGACGCGATGTGGAATGCGGCCGCCGTCGAACGCGACCCCACGAGCCTGCTGGCGGGCGCGAAACCGCGCGCGGGCGAGGTCCCCCTCGAGCCGATGTCGCCGATCGATGAAACCCTGGCTGACTACGCCGCGGCCGGCCTCACCACCGGGCCGCATCTGATGACCTATCTGCGCGGCGATTTGACCGCGCGCGGAATTCTCAGCGCTGACGACCTCACGCGCGCCACGCATCAGTCGTGGGTGAAGACCGCCGGCGTCGTCATCGTGCGCCAACGCCCCGGCACCGCCAAGGGCTTCCTGTTCATCACGCTCGAAGACGAAACCGGAATTGCCAACCTGATCGTCACGCCCGACCTGTTCCAGCAACACCGCCTGCTGTTGCGCAGCGCGGGAATTCTGCTGGCCGAGGGCGTCCTGCAAAGGGTTGACGGCGTGACGGCGATTCGCGCGCGGCGCTTCGAGGAGATCAAGCTTCCCGGCGCAGTTCCGCCGTCGCATGATTTTCATTGATCGCGCGATTTCACACGAAGCCGGATGCGGTGTTGTATGTAGTCAGCAGATCCACGGAGGCAACCATGAACCGCGACACGCAACGGGCCAAGGCAGAAGCATTTCGAGCGATGCACGCTCGCTCGCGAATTTTGGTGTTACCCAACGCGTGGGACGCGATGAGCGCGCGCGTGATCGAGGAAGCCGGCGCGCGGGCGATAGCTACCACCAGCGCAGGAGTGGCATTTTCAGTCGGCTATCCCGACGGCGAAGCGATCTCGCGCGATGAGATGATCGCCGCAATCGCCCGGATCGCTCGCGTCGTGACGGTACCCGTCTCGGCTGACATCGAGTCCGGCTTTGCGCACGACGCCCGCGAAGTCGCCGAGACCGTTCGCCGCGTCATCGACGCCGGCGCGGTCGGCATCAACCTCGAAGACCAGGTTCACGGGGGCGCCCCGTCGCTCTATGATTTGGACGCCGCCGTCCAGCGCGTGCGCGCGGCGCGCGAAGCGGCAGACTCAAGCGGCGTTCCGATCGTGATCAATGCGCGCACCGACGTGTACCTGCTCGCAATCGGCGAGCCCGACACCCGTCTCGACCACGCCGTCCGCCGCGCGAACGCATACCGCAAGGCCGGCGCCGATTGTCTGTTCATCCCGGCCCTCACCCGCCGCGCGGACATTGAGCGAATCGTGCCCGCCCTCGAAGGCCCGCTCAACCTGCTCGCGTTTCCCGGCATTCCGACTGTCCCCGAGCTCGAGCGGCTCGGCGTGGCCCGCCTGAGTGTCGGCACCCGGTTGGCTCTCGGGGCGATGTCGAGTTTGCAGAGAACGGTACGGGAATTGTTGACCGCTGGCACATACGAATCGATGCTCGAAGGAGCGACCACGTTTGCCGACGCGAACCGTCTGATGGCGACCCGCCGGACTTAGTCGCCGATAGCAGCCAAGCAGCGTGACCGGCCCCTTCGTGCGTAACCGGTTTTTTCGGTTAACGTACATTTAGAATAGAGCGAATCGCCGCCGATGAAGGTGGCGCTCGATGCATTCAAGGAGACATTTATGGTTTCGAAGTTCTCTCGCGGTATCGTTCCAGTAATTATGGCGGTGCTCCTGGTCGCTGCGATAGCACATGTCGCTTCATCGAATTCGGGCGGCATGGGTGGTCACATGGGCCATCGCGGTTTTCACGGCATGCATGGCGGCATGGACGCACTTGGCGTCCCGCTTCCGCTGTTGCTGAGAACCGCCAACCTGACTGACGCACAGAAGCAACAGATTCATGCGATCTTCGAGGCCCGACGCGCTTCCCGGAAGGCTGAGCACGAGCAGCTCAAAGCCGCCAAGGAAGCAATCGCGGCCAAGTACACCTCGACCGGCGCGGTGGCAGCCAGCGACCTGTCCAGCTCGGTTTCGACTATCACTCAACTCCAGGACCAGATGACCAATGAGCAAATTCAGGACGCCATCGCGATCCGCAACGTGTTGACTCCGGCGCAGCTCGCGCAAATCTCCGCGACCAAGGCCAAGCTCGACTCGATCCACGCCGAGATAAAGGCCCTGTGGGCGCAGAGCGGCAGCGCCAGCGATTCACCTTCAAGCAACTAGGATACTTTTTCGGGAACCTCCCCCTCCCAACCCGGACGGGGTGGCGGCCAACCGGCTGCTGCCCCGTCTGGCATTTCGCACGGCGTCAACTCAAGGCAGGTTCACTCGGGCATGAACGACGGGCTCCCAGTCTTCGCCGTCTGTCCGCCATCCGCAACGAACGCAGCGCCGGTCACAAATGACGCGAGTTCCGACGCGAGGAACAGCACCACGCTGGCAATTTCATCGGGGCGTCCCAGCCGGCCCATCGGGATTGCTTCCTTCATTCGATCCGCAAATCCCGGCTGCGCCAGCGCCGGTGCCAGCAGAGGAGTGTCGATCGCGCCGGGACAGACGCAGTTCGCGCGAATCCCATAGCGCCCGTATTCGATCGCGACGACGCGCGTCAGATTTATCACGCCGGCCTTCGCAGCGTTGTACGCTGGGATTCCGTAGTCGGCACGCAAGCCGGAAATCGACGCGGTGTTGACGATCGCCCCGCCGCCCTGCGCGCGCATCGTGGGCAGCACGCGCTTCATCGCGCGGAACACGGCAGTCAGTCCCACCTCGATCATGTGATTCCACAGAGCGTCGTCCACGTCGGCCGTTCGCGACGCGGCCTGGGTGCTGGTCAGCGCCGCCGGAAGGCCGAAGGCGTTGTTGTGCAGCAGGTCGATCCGCCCGAAGGCCGTGGCAGTCCGCTCGATCATCATGTCGATGTCGGCAGCACGCGTAACGTCGGCGACGATGGCGATCGCCTGGCCGCCGGCCGATGCGATTTCCGCAACGACCTTTTTTGCGTTCTCCGCGTTGATGTCGGCGACCGCCACCGAGCCGCCCAGCCGCGCAAATCCAATCGCGGTTGCGCGCCCAATCCCGGAGCCCGCACCTGTAATCAGCGCCGCCTTGCCGTTGAATTGCATCGCAATGTTCTCCCTTCGCAAACTTCCCTCTCTGTCGTGCCGTAGCAAGCTCGCACCCGATTGTAAAACGCGCTAACTAAATGCCGTCGAAATGCGCTAGGCTTCGCGAACGGATCGCTCCTGTCGAGCATCGAAAGTTTTCGGGAGATGCAAATGAGACTTCAGGGAAAAGTTGCGCTGATCACCGGCGCGGGCTCTGGAATGGGGCGCGCGGCATCCGTCTTGTTTGCGCGCGAGGGCGCCAAGGTCGCTGCTATTGACGTAACCGAGGCGTCCGCGGCCGAGACTGCGCGGATGATCAAATCGGCCGGTGGCGAAGCCATTTCGTTGCGCGCCGACGTGTCCGACTCGGAGGACGCGCGCGCGATGGTCGAAGGAACCGTCCGCGCGTTCGGCGGACTCGACGTGCTCTACAACAACGCGGGAATCGAAGGCGAGTCCGGCTTCATCGCGCAACTCAGCGAAGAAGCATTCGACCGCGTCATAGCCATCAACCTGCGCGGCGTCTGGCTCGGAATGAAATACGGACTCCCCCGGATTGTCGAGCGCGGTGGCGGCGCGGTGATCAACACCGCCTCGGTCGCGGGAATCGTGGGACTCAAGGGCGCGGCCGCCTACTGTGCGGCCAAAGCCGGCGTGATTTCGCTGACGCGGGTCGCGGCGCTCGAGTACGGCCGCTACAACGTTCGCGTCAACTGCATCTGCCCGGGAGTAATTCACACGCCGATGGTGGATCGGATCACCGGGCCCGACGGCTTGCAACCGAAATTCATCCAGCGCAGTTCGGTGCTCGGCCGCGTCGGCAGCGCGGACGAAATCGCGCATACCGCGCTGTTCCTCGCCAGCGACGAAGCGCCGTTCGCCACCGGCGCGCCATTCATCATCGACGGCGGCTGGATCGCGAGTTGAAGTAGCATCGTGGCCCGCCTCACAGGCAAAGTCGCAATCGTAACCGGCGCCGCCCAGGGAATCGGGCGTGCGATCGCGTCGAGGCTCGCCGACGAAGGCGCGAAAGTGGCGCTAGCGGACATCCAGTTCGATTCCGCCGAGCAGGCCGCGGCGGAAATTCGCTCGCGCGGCGCGGCCGCGATCGCAGTCGCGCTTGACGTCACTAAACTTGATGACGCGATCGCGGCCACCGATCGCGTCGAACGCGAACTGGGGCCAATCGAAATCCTGGTGAACAACGCCGGATGGGACCGTTTGATGCCATTCGTCGATTCAACTCCCGACTTCTGGGATAAAGTGATCGCGATCAACTTTCGCGGCATGCTCAACTGCTGCAAAGCCGTGGCGCCGCGAATGCAATCACGCGGCTCAGGCAAGATCGTCTCGATATCTTCCGACGCGGCCCGCGTCGGCTCGAGCGGCGAAGCGGTCTACGCGGGCTGCAAGGCCGCCATCATCGGCTTCTCCAAAACACTCGCGCGCGAACTCGCGGCGAATCATATCAACGTCAACGTCATTTGCCCGGGGCCAACCGATACCGCGCTGCTCAAAACTGCGATGGCTGGACGCGAGAAAGTTCTCGAATCGATGGCGCGCGGCATCCCCTTTCGCCGGCTCGGGCAACCGGCCGACCTCGCCGGCGCGGTCGCCTTCTTCGCTTCTTCCGATTCGGACTTCATCACCGGCCAGGTGCTCAGCGTGAGCGGCGGCCTGACCATGGCGGGCTGAATGCCGGCTCGGGCGAGGGGACCGATTGACCGCAAACCGCGTGGATGGTATCTGAACTATCGTTCAGAACAAGAGACCATCTGCCGAGAACTTCTCTCCAAGGACAAGCAATCGAAATGAGCAACCCATCACCTGCGACCGAGATCCGTTTCGCCGGCCCCGACGGCCTTCCCGCCGACTACAAGGATCTTCTAATCCGGATGTTGTCGATCCAGTCACGCATCGAGTCGGAGTACATGCTCGCGCCCGAGCGCACGCTGATAAAGCCGCTCGCGCTGGCGCCTACCGCTGAAGACAAGGCCGAGTACGCAGCGTTCTGGTCGGACGAGGTTCGCCACGCCAGTTACTGGATGAAGCTGCTTGAAGACCTTGGCGTCACGGTTGACAGCAAGTTCATGGCGTCGCCGATGCCGATCTACATTTTTGAAATGCGGGACCAGGCGAAGGACTGGCTCGAATATGGCCTGTTCAGCTTTTTCGCCGATCGGCAGGGCGCCTACATGGGATACGAGTGGGTCGGATGCAGTTACGATCCGCTGGCGCGAATCGCGGAGCGCGTGCACAAAGAGGAACTCGGCCACGCCGCGTTCGGCTATCGGCTGATCCGCAGGTATCTGCAACGTGAAGGCGATCGCGGACGCGAGCTGTTGATCGAGCATCTCGCAAAGTGGTACCCCGCAGGCCTCGATATGTTCGGCAAGTCGGGATCGAAGCGGCAGTTCGATTATGTTCGATGGGGTCTGCGACGCCGCAGCAACGAGCAGATGCGCGATGAGTTCACGGCGGAGGTCAACAATCTGTTGACCAAGCTCGAGATTCCGATTCCCGATCCGGCGGCCGGCCGCCGCTTCAGCTAAGGTGATGAATTGAAGAAGTCGAATCTGGAGGAAGCGCCGAAGCGGGTCGCGCGAATCAAGCCGGCCTCGCGCGCGATGGCCCCAGATGAGCGCTACGACGCAAATATCGATCACATTCTGCGATCGGCGGCCGCGGTCTTTGCCGAAAAGAGTTTCGGCCTCGCATCGATTCGCGACATCGCGGGGCGCGCGCGAATTTCCTTCCCCCGCATCTATTACTACCTCCGCAACAAGGAGGAACTTCTCTACCTCATCTCGCGGCGCGCGTTTGAACAACTGGTCGCGCTCGCCGAAGCGCGGATGTCAGATGTTGACGATCCCGAAGAGCGCCTGCGCCTCTTCATCCGCAGTCATCTCGAATACCACATGAACAATCTCGCCGAGATGAAAGTACTCGTGCGCGAAGCTGATTCGCTGACCGGCCGCTACGCCGCCGATATCACGCGCCTCAAGCGCGAGTACTCCCGCATCTGTCGCCGATTGCTCGAAGGCTACGCCGCGCATCGCAACAAGACCCTCGATCGCGAGCAGGTGCGAATCCTTACCTCCCTGCTGTTCGGTGCGATGAACTGGTTCTATACCTGGTACGAGCCGGCACGCGACTACGAACAGCGCGGCCGCATCATGGACGAATGTTTCCGCATGATCGCGGGGACTCTTTCCGCCCGCTGAGCCGCCGGGAGCAGGCGCAACGACGATGCTCGAAGGATGCTCGCCATTCCCCGCCGAATTCGCAGAGCGTTACGTTCGCGCGGGAATCTGGCGCCGCGAGACCATCCCCCGAGTGATCGCGAAGACCGCGCTCGAGCGGCCCGATTCAATCGCGCTCCGCGATTCGACCCGAAGCCTCACCTATTCGCAATTCCTGGCTGAAACGGGAAGTCTCGCTGCCCTGCTGATTCGCCACGGAATCGCGCGCAACGATCGAGTTGTTATTCAACTCCCCAATAGTGTCGAATTCGCGACGCTGACTCTCGCGTGTCTCGAAATCGGTGCGATTCCCGTCATGGCGCTGCCGGCCTTTCGCAGAGCCGAACTCGAATATCTTGTGTCGTTCTCGGATGCAAAGGCGATCGCGATCGCCCCCGAGCATCGCGGCTTTGATCACGCTGCGCTCGCGCGCGAACTCAAGGCCCGGCTCCCGGTTCTGAAGTCCATCCTTGCGACCGTGCCGGCCGACGGATGCGTTTCGATGCACGACGATGGCGGCACATCGGTCGCCGTCGGCTCTTCGCCTGGCGATCCATTCGAGGTCGCATTGTTTCTGCTTTCCGGCGGCACCACCGGAACCCCGAAGCTGATACCGCGCACTCACGCGGACTATTTGTACAACGCGCGCGAAGCGGCCGCCGCGTCCGGTCTCACGTCCGAATCGCGCATCCTGATTGTGCTTCCCGCCGAGCACAACTTTGCCTTGGCGTGCCCAGGGCTGCTCGGCGCGATCCTCACCGGCGCGCGTGCCTGCTTCAGCCAATCAACCAGGGCGATTGAACTCGCGGCAGTAATCGAGCGTGAACGGATTACTCACCTGCCATGCGTCCCGGCGGTTGCGATCGCTCTACTTGACCTTCCGCAGTCTTCACGCGCCAGTCTCGCTTCGCTGCGCGTAATCACGGTGGGCGGTCAGCGCCTCCAGGAGCCGACAGCACGCGCTCTCAAGCACGCATTCCGGCATCTCGTCGTGCAACAGGTGTTCGGGATGGCGGAGGGACTGCTGTGCTACACGCGCATGGACGAGCGCGAAGAAGTCGCGTTCACGACGCAAGGCTGCCCGCTTTCGCCGGCCGACGAGATCCAGATCGTCAACTCCGACGGAACCGACGTCGCGCCCGGTGCGGCCGGCGAATTGTGCTGCCGCGGACCGTACACGATTCGCGGATACTATCGAGCGCCCGAGCGCAATCGTGAAGCGTTCACCGCCGACGGATTCTATCGCACCGGCGACGTGGTGCGGCTCGATCCGTCCGGAAACCTCGTCGTCGAAGGACGAGTCAAAGACCTGATCAACCGCGGCGGTGAAAAAATCAGCGCCGAGGAAATCGAAGCGCACTTGATAGCGCATCCCGCTGTGAGAGCCGCCGCGGTGGTGGCGATGCCCGACGCCATACTAGGGGAGAAAGCCTGCGCCTATTTGTCTGTCAGAGGTGGAGAGGCTTTCGCGCTCTCCGCGATGCGCGAGTTCCTTGCGGCGCGAGGTGTCGCGCAATTCAAATGGCCTGAACGAATCGAGATCGTCGCCGAATTGCCGCTTACCAACGTCGGTAAGATCAGAAAGGCTGACCTGCGCCGCGACATCGCGGAAAAACTCGCGGTCGAAAGCGCGTCTTCAGATTCCGCACCAGATGTTCCATAAGGAAATTGATCATGGATGTCGAAAAAGGAACACGCCAACTCAAAAACCTGATCGAAAAGCTCGAGCGCAATAGTCGAACGCTTCGATCGCATCCTACCATCGAGAAAATTGAGCGCGGCGAGCTGTCGATGCCCCAGCTTCGCCATTGGGCGACGCAGCTCTTCGTCGGCAACAAGGCGCACAACGCCAATATCCTCGGCCTCATCTACGCGAAATGCGACGATTTCCCAGCGCGTAAAGCGATCGTCGAGAATCTGATCGAGGAGGAACTCGGCCGCGTCTCCGGCGCTAATCGATCGCATCCGGAACTGTACCTCGAGTTCGGCGAGGCCATCGGAATCCCGCGCGCCGAATTGCTCGGCGCGAGCATGACCGCCGACGCGACCGCGATGATGCATTGGATGTACTGGCTGGCCGAATCGAAACCGTGGTACGTCACGCTGGCCGGAATCAGTCTCGGCTCGGAGCTCTTCAACCCCGACGCTTACGTCCGCGTGATCGACGGGCTCAGCCGCCACTACAAACTCTCGGACGACGCGCTGCTGTTCTTCAGCGTTCACGTCAAGGTTGACAAGGATCACGGCGACTCGAGCGCGGGTTCGATTTTCCGCGCGATACCCGAGAGCGCCGCGGCGGAGACCCTATGGGCCGTCGAGACTCATATCGAGTTGATGCGCCGTCTGTGGTCCGACATCGACCCGCCGCGCGCCTGAGCTAGGCCGTTAGCGCCGCAAATCCTGGACTATCTCCTTGAGCACGCCGCGATCGTGATCGTTCTTCACCGGCACGTCGAACGACAGCCGGTTCACCCCGGCAAAGCGTTTCTTTATCACTCCGGCGATCTCGCCGTAGGTGCCGACCGCCGCGAACGCATGCACCATCTCATCGGTCACGAGTTTCGCCATCTCGGGCCATTTCTGTTGCACGGACAATTTGTGCAACTGGTCGGCCGTGTCGCCCCATCCGTCTATCTCAAAGCTGGATCGATATGAGCGCGTAGAGCCGTAAAACGCGATCGTCGATTTCATGCCGCTGACGGCGCGTGCGAGCGAGTCGCGGTCTTTGGCGGCGCATAGAAAACCACCGCCGCCGATTTGAAAACTGCTCCAATCCGCGGCCGGCCGGCCCGACTTCTCGAAGCCCTTTTTCAGATTCGGGAACGCGATCTGATCGAGGTATTTGCGCGTGACGATCCCATGCAGGCGCACGCCTTCGCAGACCTCGCCCGCAACTTGCAGCATCCGCTCCTGCACCGCGGCGATCAGCACCGGGATATTCGGATTCGACAGGGGCGGAGGCGCGAAGTTCGGCGTCATCAGCGAGAGATTGTAATGCTCGCTCTGGAAGTTGAATGGTTCGCGCGTCTGCCAGGTTCGCCAACACGCGCGCATCGCGCCAACGTAATCTTTCATCCGCTGCGCGGGCTTCGACCACGGCATTCCGAAGCGGCGCGTCACGTGGCCCTTGACCTGCGAGCCGAGCCCGAGGTTCAGGCGCCCGCCGCTCATGCGCTGCAAATCCCAGGCGGTGTAGGCGGTCGCGACGGGACTTTTCGTGAAAGCGAGCGCGATGCCGGTCGCCAGCTCGATCTTCGACGGCTCCTGCGCCGCCACTGCCAGCTCGAGATACGGGTCGTGCTGCGTCTCGACCGCCAGGATGGTGTCGTAGCCGAGCGAATCGGCGTCGCGCACCTGGTCGCGAATCGTGCTCCACGAGGGCTCGGGCCGCTTCGTGCCGTCCTGCATGTCGGGCGTATACGCCGTTCCAAGGTGAAGGCCGCGTTCAACTTTTATGTTTGCCATGCGGGATTTATCGCGTCACTACGCCCGCGCTGTCAACCAGAGGTGACCCCTGGACCAGTATAAAGACGCGAACTCAAGCTAGTTGAGCGTGATTCCCGGAGCGGGAAATTTGCGGCACATCTCGGCGACCGCGGCCGCAATGCGCGTGAGCGCGGCCTCGTCGCCCGCGTGGGCGAGCGCCTCGTCCATGAATTTTCCGATCTGCCGCATCTCCGCGTTGCCCATCCCGCGCGAGGTTACGGCCGGCGTGCCAAGCCGAAGGCCGCTTGGGCTGAACGGTTTTCGCGGATCGTACGGGACCGTGTTGTAGTTGCAGACGATTCCGGCGGCGTCGAGCGCCTTCGCGCCTTTCTTGCCAATTACTTTCTTGCTGGTCAAATCGACCAGGATCAGATGATTGTCGGTGCCGCCCGAGACGAGACTGAAGCCGCGCGCAAGCAGTTCGTCGGCGAGGGTCTTCGCGTTGCTCACCACTTTTTTCGCGTAGGCCGTGAACTCCGCGGTCGAGGCTTCCTTCAATGCAACGGCGATCGCGGCCGTCGTATGGTTGTGCGGACCGCCCTGGATCCCGGGGAAAACCGCCTTGTCGATCGCTTCGGCGTATTGATTGCGGCACATGATCATGGCGCCGCGCGGGCCGCGCAGTGTCTTGTGGGTGGTCGTCATGATCACGTCGGCGTACGGCGCGGGATCGGGATGCACGCCGCCGACGATCAGTCCGGCGACGTGTGAAATGTCGGCGAGCAGCAGCGCGCCGACTTCCCTGGCGATCTCGCTGAAGCTCTTGAAGTCCCACAGCCGCGGATACGCGGTGCCGCCGGTCACGATGATTTTCGGCCGCTCCTTCCGCGCCATCGCGCGGACCTGGTCGAAGTCCACGACGTGACTCTCGCGATCCACGACGTATTGCGCCGATCGCCAGAACGCGCCCGTGATACTCACCGGCCATCCGTGCGTCAGATGCCCGCCGTGCGGCAGGGACAGGCCCATGATGGTGTCGCCCGGCTTGAGCAACGCGAAATAGACCGCGAGATTTGCGGGCGAGCCCGAGTACGGCTGAACATTTGCGTGATCGACTTTGAACAGCGCCTTGGCGCGCTCGACGGCGATCGTTTCGATTTGATCGATGTTGCGTTGACCCTCGTAATAGCGGCGACCCGGGTAGCCCTCGGAGTACTTGTTGGTGAGAATCGAGCCGGTCGCTTCAAGCACCGCCTTCGAAACGTAGTTCTCCGACGGGATCAGGCGGAGCGAATCTATCTCGTAGCGCTCTTCATCCTTGATGAGCTGATAAATCTGCGGGTCATCTCGCTTGAGTTCGTCCACACCGCACCTCCTTAGCCGTCATCGAACGAGCCTATAGTCGGGTCCGAAACGAGGCAAAACCCGGAAAGAACTCGTCATCAAATGCTCTCAAAAGCGCCGAATTGCGATATTCGATTTTGTTGAGAAGTTGACAATCTATACTACTGGTTGTGGCTTGGCGATAGGCATACCGCTATCGGTAGCTTCGTTCCGTCAAAAGTAGTTTTTTTCCAAAACAGTATCTACCTACGCGGACATTTGGCGGGAGGAGGTGTCGTGACTGTTGCCCCATATTCAATGAATAGCACGTCCGGCGCGTGGGCGGCAGGCTAAAAAGGGCATCCCCCGTGACGACTGCATCCGGTGAAACGCAGCGCTTGAAGTTTAGTGCAGGTCGGCTGGCGTGACCTTGGCGATCCATGCGCGATAGTTGCCCTCGTAGCCGACCGCACGCTGGCGTTCGCGCACGCGCCGCAAAATGCTCGCGACGCCGTCCGGCGCAATTTTCTCGCGCTCGCTCATCGCGCCGGCGATCTTCTCGGCCGAGACCGCCGCCTCCTTGCGCGCGCCCTCCGCAATCTTGACTTCCTCGTTCGACAATCCCAGGTATGCCTCGGCCACGCGCGTTCCGATCTCGGTTCCGCTTACGAGCGAGTCCTTGATATTGCCCTTGCCCGTCAGCACGTTGCCGGCCGCGAACACTGCGGTTGCGCCCTCCATCAGCAGGCCGATCTTCTGGTCGGCGTAAGTATAGACTTCGCCCTTCTGCGGAATCCCGGGAATCGGTTCCGGGATGCTGCCGATCGAACTGATCGTCAGCGGCGCGCGCGCGGATTCGGCGGCCTGCTCGACGATCCGCACTTGCCCGTCCGCGACTTCGGTGCGGCTGAAGTTCACCCCGACCATCGCGCCGTGCTCCACCAGGACGCCGCTCGGCGCGCGCAGTTCCTGGAACTCGAAGAGGAACTTGCGCTGCGCCTTCTCGAGTATCTTCGCGCGCGCCTGCCTGAGCGCCTCCGCCCGCCTGGCCGGCGCGTCGGCGGGAATATCCGACAGCGGCATGTCGAGCACGCGACGGCGATAAAATAATTTGCACGGAGCGACGCCGAGGTCGGCGTACTTTATTCCGCTCGCATTGAGCACCGGCTCGATGCCTTCGCGCTCGAGCGCGAGCATATCGCCCTGGATGCCACGCGCCTTCAGCGCGGCCAGCGTGTTCTCGATTTGCAGCACTTTGACCACGTCGATCGACGCGAGTCCTCCGCCCACGACGATCGCTCCCGGAGTCAGCTCATAGCGCGGGCCGTCGTAGTTCTTTTCCGGGTAGTGATTGAACCAATAGATCAGCTTGTTCTGATAGACGAGGCCGCGATCGATGAACTGGTCCGCGCCTTCGACTGGAAACGCGCGATCGCGCCAGGCGCCGTGCGTCAGCACGATTGCGCTGAGTCCCCAACCGTTCCGCAGTTCGTCGAAATCGAGCTCGCGGCCCATCCGCGTCATCGGCACGTACTCGATATTCGGATGGTCGAGGCGCTTGTTGATTTCCTCGTACTCATCCCTGCGCTGCTTGACGTGCCATCGCGGCAACCCGTCTTCGATTTTTCCGTAGGGACGCGGATTCTGCTCGAACACGAGCACCAGCGCGCCGCGACTCGCCAAGATGCGCGCGATCTCCGAGCCCGCCGTCGCGCCGCCGACGACGGCCATCACGTGCCGCGATGATTTGTTTTCCGCGTCCGTCATAAGCGTTATTTGATTATCGTCTGCGAGCCTGCCGTGCAATCTCAATCGCGCGCGGTGCCGCTTGCGGCGGCCGCCGCGGTAGTTCGTCTTGCGCGCATGAAATTCCCGTGGTTTGCTTTAGCGTTGTGATGAGCGTGGCGCGGACTGTGTTTCGGCAATTTGGGTTAATCGCGATCGCTTATTCGATGCTCGTCTGCGCGGGATGTCTCGCCCCATATTTTGCCGATCGCGCCGCCGGCGGAGGCACCGATGCTGCCGAGGGCGAGCAGCACGACGTCCCTTACACCGCGAATGATTCGTACCTTCTTACTCAGGACGCGCTCCGCGGCGAGGGCGTGCTGTTCGAGGTCAAGCCCGACGACAAGCTCGTCACGCTGTGGGAGGATGCCGACACGGGCGCCGGCATGCTCGGCAGTCTCGTCGGCAAGCATCCGCAGTATCGCTATGAGATCGAGGTCGTGCCGAATAACGCTCGCAGCTCCCGAATAATCGTCAATGTTCGCGCCGAGGACATCCCCGACGAGGACCTCGCCAAGTACAAGGCGACGACGCGGCTGAACCTGTTCGCAAAGATCGACCAGCTCGCCGCGCAATTCCCTCCCTCCGGCGGCGCCCCGAAGGAGGGCGGCGTCAACTACGCGCTGCTGCCCAACGAGGACTTGAAGGGGCTGGCCCGGCGGGCGACCGGCAACGAGGATAATTGGCGGCAAATCGCGCAGGATAATGGGCTGAAGTCGCCTACCGATGGCGCCAATCTGCCCAGCGTGTGGGTCAGGAACACCCTGCTGAGCGGGCCGGAAAAAGGCTCCCCGGGAAACAACTAAACCTGAGGGGCTGCTCGGCAAAATTGTGAAAATCAACTGCCACAAAAGTCGATGCCCGCACGAGTGCACTCGTGCGGGCATCAAACCAAAGCTTTCGCGTTATCGCGGCGAATCAGTCGTTAGGGAAGGAGGCCTCGCTCGCGTCGTATTCCGGGCTAAGCCCCGCCGGACTTACCGCCGCGACCACGGCCAGGAACTGCTCGAACGTCATCTGGAGATTGAGAAACCCGCCCTGGCAGAAAACCCATCCGTAATAATCGAGGATCTCGTCGGGGATCATCACCGGCAGGCGCGGCAATGTCGAAACGACTGGAAATGGGCGCGGTTCGCCCGGGTTGATGTTATCCCAGACGGCAGACTGGTCGGGTGCTCCGTCGGATTCGACCACGCTCACTTCCCGTAGGGGAATTACTTTGCCTCTGGCAACTCGATTCATAGGCGGTAGAGCCTCCTGCTCTATATCCCCCTGAGCCCGAAATAATTGTAAACCAAGCAGCGAGCAGGTCAAGGAGCAGATTCGACATGTATTCACCTATTAGGTGCGTTTCGAGGTCAAGGGTCCCGAAGGGCACCATTATGATGCGCAGAAAGCCCGGCGTTTAACTAAGTATCTGAAATCATTATGTTTTCCATATTTCAGGCTATCATTCTCGGCATCGTCCAGGGCTTAACCGAGTTCCTGCCGGTTTCCAGCTCGGCCCATCTCATCCTCGTCCCGTGGCTGCTGCGATGGGAGGATCCGGGGCTTGCCTTCGACGTGGCGCTTCATTTGGGAACGCTATTGGCGCTGTTAGCCTTCTATTGGCGCGAATGGCTCGATATGGGTTTATCGCTGGCCAGCGGGGGCAACCGCCTCTCGCGCCGCTTGCTGTTCCTGTTGATAATCGCGTCGGTACCCGGCGCCATCATCGGCATCCTACTGGAGAAACAAGCAGAGACGATCTTTCGTTCGCCGCTGCTGATCGCCGCCACGATGGCTACCCTTGGTCTTTTTCTGTGGGCCGCTGACGCATTTGGGTCGGAAAAGCGCAAAATAGACGATCTCAACGTCCTCGACGCCCTCCTCATCGGTCTGAGCCAGGCGCTCGCGATCATCCCCGGCGTATCGCGCTCCGGTGCGACGATTACCACCGCCCGCATCCTCGGCATCGAGCGCGCCGACGCGGCCAATTTTTCCTTCCTAATGGCGACCCCAATTATCGCGGGCGCCGGCCTGCTCGAGACGCCCAAGCTCTTCCACTCGGGCCTCGCAACTCAGCTCGGATGGGGCTTTGCGGCCTCCGCCGTCTTCGGACTGCTGGCGATCGCGGGCTTGCTGAGCTTCGTTCGGACCCACACTTACCGGCCGTTTGCGATTTATCGGATTGCGCTCGCCGGGATTGTCATAGCCATTGCGCTGGCGGGGTCTTAGTCGATGACCTCCGATACCTCAGCGACTCCCCTGCCGCCCGTTGCCGGCGCCAACGAAACGGCCCGTCTCGCCCGAGCTTTTCAGGTCGGCCTGACGCTATGCATCATCAACACCGTAATCGGCGCGGGCCAGCCGGTGATCACGCGATGGGGCGCGGTTCACCTGGACCCCCTGCTTTTCTGCACGGGCGCGGTCGTGTTCGCCACGCTGTGCACGATCCCGGTTCTGCAATTCACCGGCGAGTTGAGGTTGATCGTGGACCCGCGCTATCGCGCGCGGCTGTTCTGGATGTCGATGGCGGGAACCGTGATGACGAGCCTCACGCTCACCTACGGACTGACACGCATCGGCGCCGTAGCGGGAGTGCTGCTGCTGCAAACCGAGCCGGTCTATTCGCTGGTGCTCTCGACGATCTTCGTCGGCGAGCGCCCGTCCGGCCGCCAGATTGTCGCCACCGCCGCCATCCTGGTCGGCATCGGATCGGTATTCGCGGGCGGCGGCTCATTTTCGCCGCTATGGGCCTCGGCCATCATCTTCACGACTCCGCTGTTTTGGCAGGCGTCGCACGTGATGGGGCTGAAGTTGATGCCACCGTTAACGCCGACCTCGATGATCGGCGGCCGGTTTTTCTATGCGTCGGTTGTCATGAGCGCGATGCTGATCGTGTTTCGCCGCGACTCGATCGTGCAACTCACCGAGCCGACTTCGCTCGGCGTGATCGTCGTCACCGGTTTTTTCATCTATTTTCTGAGCGGGCTCACCTGGTACGGCGCGATCAACCGGCTCTCGTTGGCTTGGACGACGGCGCTGGTCGTGCCCGGCATCCCGATACTCTCGATTCTGTTCGCGGTGATATTTCTGGGCGAGCGCGCAACGACCCGCGAGGTCGTCGGCATTCTGATTTCAGTAAGCGGCGTGCTGGTCCTGGTCCTCGGCGCCGACCCGCATCGCAAGCAACCCGCCTCCGAAGCCGCCGAAGCAATCCACGAACCGCTGATCTGATTCCCGTTTCCGCCGCATTTGACTCTTCAACTCGCCTGGACTTAAGTGACCCACAGACGCTCCTGCAGGAAAACTCAACGCGAGGAAATCACTCATGGCCCGAATGGTCAGACACGAAAAGAACGCGCCCTACGAAGTCCCGGAAGGCACCGAGCTGCCGGTTTACATCTGCGCGTGCGGACTCTCGAAGAATAAGCCCTTTTGCGACGGCTCGCACAAAAAAACGCGCGACGAAAACCCGGCCGACGTTTATCTCTACGACGACATCGGCCGGGCTCGCGTAAAGAACGAGTATTAATTTTCAGCTGTTCCGATTGCCGTCCCCCCGCGCGATGGTTCCCCTTCCACATGGAAAGGGGCTAGGGGTCAGGCTTTTCTCTCCCCCCTGAAGCCGGTGCGTCCCACTTGAAGCTTCCCGGAGAAATCGCGCGCGCCGAGTCCGAGCCCGCTGTGGCAGCCGGCGGCGAGGAGGCCCGAGATACCGCCCCTGCCGATTGGCTTCAATACATCTCGGAGCCGCGCCAGGCATGGCCCGTCCTGCTGATCTTCGGCGTCGCTCTCTACCTCGTAAATCTCGGCGGCTATCCGCTCTACACCAAGGGCGAACCGCGCGAGGCCGTCACGGTATTCGACATCGTCCACGGCGGCGGCGTGATTTTGCCTCAGCGCGCGGGCGTCGAAATTCCCTCCAAGCCATTGCTGATGCACTGGATGGCCGCACTCATCTCGCTCGTCGCCGGCGGCGTAAACGAATTCTCGGTGCGCTTGCCGTCCGCCGGCCTGGCGATCGCCGGCGTGATCGTTTGCTACTTCTACGTGCGCCGCCTGTTCGATGACGTGACCGCGTTCTTCGCAGCGCTCATCCTCGCCACTAACTTTCAGTACTTGCAGACCGCGACCGGCGCCCGCGTCGACATGACGCTCACCTTCTTCATGGAAGTCGCGTTCTTCGAATTCATTCTTATCGCGGAGGGACTGACGCGCCGCCGGATGCTCCTCTACGTCGCAATCGCGCTCGCCGTTTTGACCAAGGGACCCATCGGCTTGATTCTTCCGGGCCTCGTCGCGCTGGTTTGGATCGCCGTTGAAAGACGATGGACTATGCTGAGCCGAATGAATCTGGTGCGCGGCGCGATCGTCGTGCTGGTGCTCGCCGGCGGATGGTACGTCGCGGCGCTGATCGAGGGGGGCCCGGATTTTTTCCGCAAACAGATTCTCACCGAAAATCTGCTGCGCTTCGCCGGCGGCGGCGATTTCCACGAGGGCCACATTCATCCTTTCTACTATATGGAGCTCGCGCTTCTCGCCGGATTCATCCCGTGGACGATTCTGCTGCCGATCGTAGGCGTTCAAGCTGCGCGGAGGCCGCGCGCACTCAATCCGCGCCTCAAATACTTCATCGTCTGGTTCGCCGCGGTGCTGATCTTTTACAACCTCCCGCAGAGCAAGCGCGGCGTGTACCTGCTCTGCATGTATCCCGCGTTTGCCACGCTCGTCGCGATCTATGTGCGCGAGACCATCGCGCGCCCGGAGCCGGTGCGCACCTGCGTCCGCTGGATCGCGCGATTGTCCGGGTTCGCGATGCTGCTGCTCGGTAGCGCGGGGCTGGTTGCGCTCGCGATGCTGGTCGCGTGGCCAAATGAGTTCGCCGATCTTCTGCAGGCGGCAGACATTCGCGCACCCGCCTTCCCGCGCGTCTTGTCCTCAACTGTCGGCGAACACTGGATGCTCGCGATCGCGATGCCGGTGGCGGTCGTGGTGCTCGGCGTACGCCTGATCGTCACACGGCCGCTGGTGGAGCGAATGGTGCTCGCGATTGCCGCCGCGATGGTTTTCATCACCCTTGCGGTCAACGTCGTGGTAGTGCCGGCCATCGCCAACACCCTCTCGCTGAGGGACTTTACCGATCACGCCATGAAAATTGTGGACGACAGCCGGGTCGGCTACCTGGGCGAGCTCAACTACGACGTCGCCTTTTACAGCCGCCGCACGATTCCGATCGTGTCGCAGAATCCCGACATGCCCGGGTACCTGATTGTCTGGCGCTCTCTCTTCGACTCGTTTCCGGCCGCGACGCGCGGCCGCTTCGAGCTCGTGATGACCTCGAACCCGACGTCGCTCGATGGCACCGATGAGATGGTCCTGATCCGCCAGCGCGCGGGTTCGCCAACGCCGCCGCTTAAACCTTCCGACGACTACATCCAGGCCGGAATTTCTACGACAGCGCCTTCCTTCGAATCTCCGCGACCGCCTTCGCCAGCCGCGGCAGCACCTCCGCCGAGCCGCCGCGCAAGCTGACGTCGCAGATTTGCGTGATCTCAGACTCGTAGAGATTCACTTCGATTAGCGTTCCGCCGCGCTGCTTCACTTCGAGCGCAAATCCCGCCGCCGGATAAACCGTCGCCGAGGTTCCCGCCACGATCACCAGGTCCGCCTTCGCCGAATGCTCCGCGCACATGTTCAGCACGTCGATCGGAATCGGCTCGCCGAACGAAACCGTGTCGGATTTCAACAACCCTTCGCATCGCGGACAGGCCGGCGGGAGCTTCTCGAGGCTGATCGCGTCGCCATGAAACCGCGTCCTGCAATCGAGGCATCGAATCAAAGTCCAGTTGCCATGAATCTCCGCAAGCGCCTGCTGCCCGGCCTGCCGATGCAGGTCATCGATATTCTGTGTGATCACGAAGCGCAGCACTTCGAGCCGCTCCAGCTCCACAAGCGCGAGATGGCCGGGATTGGGCTTCGCCACCGTCAGCGGTCTGAAGAGTTCGTCATTGCGCTTGCTCAGCCGCTCTTCCCAGGCTTTTTTCGGATCGGCCATAAAGCGTTGAAAGCCGTTCATTGGCGGCTCACCATACTTGGTCCAGAGCCCGCCCGGTCCGCGAAACGGCGGTATGCCACTCTCGACCGACATCCCCGCGCCGGTCAGCGCAATCGCATAGCGCGCCGCCAGGATCGCGCTCGCGGCTTCGCGAACTTCCTCGTCGCTCGCTCTTTCGCTCGCCTTCGCCATCGGCGATTCGCCCTCCATGCGCAATCTTGAATAGTCAGTCGTTTCTCAACTGACTATGCACGAAATAAAAGTGAATGCGTACATCGCCAGCCCTGCGGCCTCGGCACGAATAGTCACTGAGCCTGAAACCACGGAATCATTCGCAACGATACTGTACATCCGCGGCCGGTCCACCGTGATAAATCCGTGCTCGCCCGCGAACTTCACGTCGTCGCCTGGCCGCTGCCCGCTTTCGAGCGCGATCTCGGCGCGCACGCTCCCGCCCGCCGCCGGCCCCATCACCAGGTTGACGTCTTTGGCCGTGTACCTGAGCGAAATCGCAGCACCCGGCGCCTCGCTGCGCGCGCTCTCCTGCTCCACGCGCCATATCCCGGCAAGGTAGCTCATGCCCTCAACGTGCGGCCCGGCATCGCGATAGTCATGCGGACGATCGCGAACCACGCCCTCGAAATTCCCGAACTGGCCGCGCCCGTAACCCAGATACAACTCCGGCGTGACTCGGTAGCAGACCGCGCCGGGACGGTCGCTGTCGCGCACCGGTTCCATCGGCGGCGGCAGATCCGCGCCCGGATTCAATTCGCGGATCAACCCCTGAATAGCTACTTCGGTTTCCTGGTACCCTCCCTCGCCGAAATGGTAATAGCGAATGCGCCCTTTCGCATCGACCAGGTACTTGGCCGGCCAGAAACGATTCGAGTACGCTCGCCAGATTGCATATTCGTTGTCGAGCACGATTGGGTATTCCAGGCCGAATCGCGCCGCCGCTTCCGCGACATGCGATCCTTCCCGCGCAAAAGAAAATTCCGGCGCGTGCACTCCGACGACCACCAAGCCGCTCGGCGCGTATCGCTTGTGCCACGCCACCACGTATGGCAGCGTGCGGATGCAGTTGACGCAGGTGTAGTCCCAGAAATCGACCAGCACCACTGCCTTGTCGCGCAGCGCCTTGATGCTCACCGGCCCGTGCTGAATCCATTGCCCGCCATCCAGTTCCGGCGCCAATACGGTCTCAGACAATTGTGGCATCTCGATCCTCTCGATGGCCCGGAGCGTAGCACAGCTGCGGTTTCACCTCTAAGTGGATTTGACGCTTCGCCCATCGCGCGCTAGTCAATCGCTGGTGGATGAATCTTCACGCCTCAAAGTGATTGCAATCGAATCGCCCGCCGACATGCAGCGCGCCTACGCGATCCGCCGCCGCGTCTTTATCGAGGAGCAGCGCGTGCCCGAAGAAATCGAGATGGACGCCGACGACTCGCGCGCATTTCACGCGCTGGCGATTCGCGACGGCGCCGCCATCGGATGCGGCCGCATGGTCGAGCACGGCGGCAGCGAAGTGAAGATCGGCCGTATGGCGGTCCTGCGGGAGTTTCGAAACACCGACGTCGGCGCCCACATCCTGCGGTTCCTGATCGATCGCGCACGCATCCGCGGATTCCGGAAAGCAATCCTACACGCACAACTCACAGCCGAGGGCTTCTATCTCAAGCAGGGATTCATCGGGGTGGGCGGCGTCTTCGACGAGGCCGGCATCGCGCATCGCAAGATGGAACGCGATCTCTAGCGTTACAGGCTCGCGGCAAACTCCTCGATTATACGCGCGACCGATTCCGGCTTCTCAAGGATCACATGATGACGCGCGCCGGCAATCGTCACCAGCCGCGCATTCGGATTCGACACGCGCGCATGCTCCGCCGCCTCCGCCGCCATGATGCGGCTGTGCTCGGCGCGCACGAGCATCGTGGGAATCCTGATTTCCCTGATTGTCTCGAGCACCGCGAGCCCGTCGCCGCCGAGAAAACTTTCGCGATCGAACTTGAGCGTCCACCGCCCTTCGTCCGTCCGCGCCAGGCTTCTTTCAGCTATTTGGCCGAGCAGTTCGGCCGCGATTCCGCCCTCGTTCGGCATCAGCCGAAAGCGCGCTTTGGCCGTCGCGAGATCCGGATAGGTCACCACCGGCAGTCCTTTCAGCCGCCGCAGATATCGATCCCGCCCGCGACTCGACGTGACTGCGACGTCGATCGCCATCGCGCCGCGCGCGCTGTCCGGATGATTGCGCGCGAATGCCAGCACGTTCAGCCCGCCCATGCTGTGGCCCACCACGACCGCCTTCTCAGCACTGGCCGTTACCTGCGCGACGAATCGCGCGAGGTCACTCGCGTAATCCGCCGGCGAGTACGCCGCGGGGCGCGCCCACTCGCTGTCGCCATGCCCGCGCTGGTCGAGTGCGAGCAGCCGGTACTCCGGCGCAATCGCACGCGCGACGGGTTCCCACCACCACGCATTCGCCGAATTGCCGTGCAGCAGGATGATCGTGTGCGGCGCGTGCGGATTCCACTCCAGGTAATGCAGCCGCGGAGTGCCTTCGAGCAGATGACTGTGCGGCGCCGTCATTTCAGGCCATCGACAAAATCTCGAATCACTTCGATCAGCGCGGTTGGATTGTCGAGCATCACGTGATGATACGAGTCGTCGACTTCCGCCAGCCGTCCGTTGACGAACTGCGCGACCATTTTCTTAGCGACCTCGCGATCGAGCAGCGGACTTTTTGTGATCTTCACGATCAGCGCGGGGCATGCGATGCGATGCAGCGACTTCCAGACCCGCGACGGTTCGCGAATCATCGTGCGCCGATCGAGCTTGTGGGTCCACGCGCCGTCGTCGGTGCGCTTGAAGCTCCGGCGCGCGACGTAGTCCAGGATTTCTTTTTTCGCCAGCGTCTCACGCGGCAGGACCTTGAAATTCCGCGCGGCCTCGTCGAGCGACTCGAAGCGGCGCGCCGGCTTCGCGGCGATCGACTGCAGGAATTCGACCGCCTGCTTCGTGTAGTCCGGAGGAGGATCGAGCGCCACGAGCGCGCGCAATTTTTCGCTGTGCTCCGCCGCATATGCGAGCACGTTATGCGCTCCCATTGAGTGCCCCACGAGGATCGGCGCGCCGAATCCCCAACCGTCGATCACTTGATCCAAATCCGATACGTAGTGCCGCGAGCCATACGCCCATTCATCCGCCCATTCGCTTTCGCCATGCCCGCGCTGATCGAGCGCCAGCACGTGAAAATCCGCGACGAATGCCGGCGCGACAAAATCCCACCAATGCGCGTGCGCGGAGCCGCCATGCAGAAACAGCATCGCCGGCTTGCCCTCGCCGCC
This sequence comes from Binataceae bacterium (SeqCode), assembly GCA_963789715.1. Taxonomy (GTDB): domain Bacteria; phylum Desulfobacterota; class Binatia; order Binatales; family Binataceae; genus Binatus. The sequence continues at coordinate 64,325 of CAWBLQ010000009.1, forward strand.
GTAGTCAAGACAGTTGAGCGCAAGCCCGTTGGCTGTGAAGCGATGCGCCTTCATCGGTCCTCCCGGAATTTCTCTTCTCGTCTGCAAGCCGCCGCCCGCCGCACAGACATGATAGCTTTGCAGCGCGCTCCTTTCATGCCACCATTTAGGTGCCAAGTCCTGTGCCCGACCTGAAGCTATGCGAGATCGAACCGCGCTGAAACCGCTGACTCTCGTCGCCGCCCTGATACTTACGCTGGCGTCCCTTTCTCTTCCGGCGCGTGCCCAGGACGCCAACGCGGCAAAAGCGCGAGCGCTGGTCGATGCCGCCATCAAGATGAGCGACAGTGACGCCGCTGTAAAGCTGCTCTGGCAGGCCACTGAAATCGATCCGACGCTCGACGACGCCTACGTTTATCTCGGCCTCTACTACAACTCGCGCTCCGACTTCAGCGACGTCGTCAAGGTTTATCAGAAGCTCGTCAAGTATCAGCCCAACGAGGTCAGCGCTTATTTGAATATCGGCGAGGCGTACATGTCGTTCTCCCCGCCCAAGACGGACGACGCGCTGGTCTACTACCGCAAGGCGTACGAGCTCGATCCGAAGAACACTTTCGCCGCGCTGAGAATTGGAGAACTGCTCGCGCAGAACGGTCAACGCGACGACGCCTTGAAGTATCTGAAAATTGCGCTGGGCGACAGCGCTAAAAATCCCACCGTCGCATCCGAAGCCGAAAAAACTCTCAGGCAGATGGGCGCGCTCTGACAAGGGCGCCGCGCGGCTTCGTTTCCCCCTGCCGCAGCTCAACCCAAAATCAGTTGCGTCACGATATTATGCGGGATTCAATAGACCCGCCGGGCTGGAGCGAAAGCCGGCGCGGATTCTCGGCGATTCCGTAACGAGCGAGCATCCGGTAAAGCGTCGAGCGCGAAACGCCGAGCAGGTCGGCGGCGCGCCGTCGATTGCCCTCGGTCTCTTCGAGCGAACGCATCAGGGTTTTCTTGATCACGTCGTCGAGCAGAAATCCCAGTGGCTCGTCGGCGAGATCCAGCGCGGGCAGGCGGAGTGCAGTCGGCCGGGCCGGGTGGCCGTTGGGGGCAGATTCCTCCTGCCGATACAACAACTCGGCGCCGGTTCCGTCCACTATTTGCGCGGGGAGATCGGAAACGCCGATGTTGTTGGTCTCGCTCAGCATCACGGCACTTTCGATCGCGTTGGAAAGTTCGCGGACATTTCCCGGCCACGGATATGCGCAGAGGATTTCGATGGCGCGGCGGGAGATTTCCGAGACCGCTTTGCCGAACAGGCGATTGTATTGCTCGATGAAGAAGCCGATGAAAGCCGGGATGGCCTCGCGGCGTTCGCGAAGCGGCGGGATGAAGATCGCCGAGGCGCTCATGCGGTAGAAGAGATCGTCGCGAAAATTGCCCGCCCGGACCATCGCGCGCAGGTCGCGATTGGTCGCGGCGACCAGCCGAAGATTGACCTTATAGCAATGCGACGAGCCGACCGGCTGAACCTCGTGGGTCTCGACCGAGCGCAGCAGCTTGGGCTGAAGCTTGAGCGGCAGTTCGCCGATCTCGTCCAGGAATAGCGTGCCACCGTTCGCCGAGCGGAAGTAACCCTGTGACTCCTCGCGTGCGTCGGTAAAAGCGCCGCGGATGTGGCCGAACAGCTGCGACTCGGCCAGCGCCTCGACGAGGTTTGAGCAGTTCAGGGTCACGAACGGGCCGTTCGGAACCGGACCCAGCGTGTGCAGCGCGCGCGCGATGAGTTCCTTTCCCGTTCCCGACTCGCCCGAAATCAGGACCGTAGCCTTGTACGGACTCAGCTGCGACACGGACTTGAGGACCTTGCGCACCTGCGCCGAGCGCACGACCATGCCGCCAAGCCGGTCCGCGCTATGCACGAGATGGGCGAGTGAGACCATCTCGTTTGCACCGTCGCCGTTGCTAGCCGTCGCCGCTGCGGGCTGAGTTCCAGAAGCCGGATGAAGGTCCCTTTGCTGCACCACGTATTCAGAGCAAGTGACGGGCCATCGGGTCGGAATCGGGACACTCATTGAACGGTTGTCTGTAATAGGCACAACCGCGCGACGGGCCGCATAGGACGCTCGATGCGGCACTTCGATGGCGTCGAGCACTCAGAATGCGACATTGGTTTGCCGCTGCCCGGGACCTCGAAAGAACGCGGATCAGTCGGCGGGCGTCAGTAGAGTTGGCAGGTCGCGCAGGTCGGTTAGTTGGAGATCGGGGATAGGATGCTCGTCGGTCAGGGTTCTGTTGTAGCGGTTGATCCAGATGGTCCGCAGGCCAGCGGTGTGCGCGCCGGCTACGTCGCGGTTGAGGCTGTCGCCTATCATCACTGCTTCGTGAGGCGAGACTTTCAGCCGTTCCAGCGTCATTTGAAAAATCCTGGGGTCGGGTTTTCCGAATCCGAGATGACCCGAGATGACTATGGTTTCAAAGAAGCTGGCGAGGTTGGAACCGTCGATTTTGGCGCTTTGGATATCGGGCGCGCCGTTGGTGATCAGCGCGAGCCGAAAGCGTTTTTTCAAGTCATGCAGGACCGGCACTGATTCGGGGAAGACGATGTGGCGGCGGCTTCGATCAAGCGCAAAGAATTCGGCGAGTTCGGCGGCGAGCGCGGGGTCGTCGATGCCCTGCTGGTCCAGCGCGCCCATCCACGAGCGCAGCCTGTACGTGGGCATCCAATCGCGAAGCTGTGAGAGCGCGGAATCGTCGCCGGCGAACGAACCCCATAGTGCTTCGCGCGAGCTGATGCCGACGTCGCGGCAGTAATCGATCATCGGGCCGGCGAGAAACAGCTCGCGCGAACGCATCCGCAAGGCCGCGAGCAGCGCGAGCCGATCGACGCCGCGGCGAGCCACGGCAAGCTCGCCGGCGGCCAGCACGGAAGCGTCGTTGGAGGCTTCTTCGACGATCAGGGTTTCGTCGAGGTCGAAAATTACGGCGCGGATTTTCAGACGGGGATGCGTCATCAATCACACGCCCAGAACTTCGGCCAATACGCGCGCCGGATGGTCGCGAGGATCGACCTGGTCGTAGACCCGTTCGATCGCGCCGCGCTCGTCAATTAGGAAACTCACGCGGTCGGGGTATCTCGCGCCGGCTCCCGCGCATGCGCCGTATGCAATCGCGACAGCGTGATCGGTGTCGCTGAGAAGTGGAAAGCCGAACTCGTAGCGGCGGGCGAAGGCGGCATTGTCCTCGGGCGAATCGAAGCTGACGCCGACGACGCGGATGTTGTTGCCGTCGAAGTACGATTGATGGTCGCGAAAACCGCGCCCTTCGAGCGTGCAGCCGGGCGTGTTGGCCTCGACGAAGAACCACAGGAGCACTTTTGCGCCGCGCAGGCTCGTCAGGGAAAGGCTCGCGCCGTCGTGCGCGGCGAGAGTGAAATCGGGCGCCGGCTCTCCGACCTTGATCACTTCAATTCAACCCGGCTCATTTCGACTTGATCGTTCAATTCAGCAGGGCGCGGAGTTGCGCCAGTGCGGATTCGCAGGTTGGATCGCCGGGCGCGAAGGCGAGCGCGCCTTCGAATTCGTCGATCGCCCGTTTGACCATTCCCTTGGCGGCGTAAATTCGACCCAGGTTGATGAACGGAAAGTGACGCGGATCGTAGCGCGGCGCGGTCTTGGCTCGCTCGAGCCACGGGACGGCCTCGTCGAGCTCGCCCTTGGCGATCAAATATGCGCCGATATCGTTGTACGGGTTGCCGAACGCGGGATCGACTTCGATCGCGCGGCGGCATTCGGCGATCGCGTCGTCGATTCGGCCCATTCCTTCGAACGCCCATCCGCGAAAGGTGTAGGCCTCGGCGGTGGGAAAGACTTCGATCGATTTTGTGTAGAGTTCGACCGCACGATCGAGATCGTGGTTCATGTGAAAGCGCATCGCCTCGTTCCATAGCTCGAGGGCGCGCGTGCGCGGCTCTGAAGCGGCCATGATCGATCGGATATTGTGCGGCTGCGCCCGCGTCAAGAGCGCCGCTAGGGTATATGGACCGAGGTCAGCGCCCGCATGATCTGAATCATGGCAGGACCGATGATTACGCTCATCATCGCGGGCAGGATGAACAGCACGAGTGGAAAAAGAATCTTGACCGTGGTTTTGGCGGCAGCTTCTTCAGCGCGGAGCCGGCGGCTGGTGCGCATCGAGTCCGAGATCGATCGCAGCGCGGGCCCGACCTGGGCGCCCAGCTTTTCGCTCTGCGCCATCGTGGCGGCAAGGGGCTTGATGTCCTCAACCCCGGTGCGATCGGCGAAGCTCTTCAGGGCAACGCCGAGCGAGCTGCCGGCAGCCAGCTCGGCGGAGACTATAGCCAGCTCGGTCCCTATTTTGAGGTTTTGGCGCTGCATTTCCGAACCTACGATCTTGATCGATTCGCTGAGGCCGAGACCCGCTTCGACGCAGACCACCAGCAGATCCAAAACGTCGGATAGCTGGCCGGCGATTTCATTCCGACGCTGTTTGGCGCGGCGGCTGATGTAGTAATTGGGAGCAAACGCGCCAGCCCCCGCGCCGATCAGGATGAACACGACAGGCTTGAAACCGTGAAAGCCGAACGCAATCGAGGCGACGAGTGCAAGGAGCGCAGTTCCCCCCGTCGATGACAGACGGAGGAAATGAAATTTGCGGACGGCGCCTGACCCGGGGAAGCCGGCGCGAACCAGAGTCTGCGCCAGCTTCTCGCGCTCGGGAGTGTTCAGACCGGGTTCGGGAAGGCGCTTGGCGACCCATCGAAACAACGCGTTCGCAAAGGAATCAGACTGCATGTCGAGATCAGCGGGATTTCCGTACGCGACGCGCATCTTAACGCCAATGTCGGTGATGCGGTCGTCGAACGGGCGATGACTGCCATAGATGGCGGCGTAGATCGCGAACGAGATCCCGCCGAACAAGAGGAACACGGTCAGACTCACATAGATTGCCGCCATCGCAGGTAACTCAGTACTTGACCTTCAACAACTTGCGAATTGTCAGGAACGCCATGACGTCAAGCACGGCGGCAACTTCGAGAAGTCTCTGGCCGGTGGGATCGCGAAAGAGCGTGTCCGTGTAGCTGGGCTGGATGACGGTAAAAGCGCCCAGCATCACGATCGGCAGAAACCCCACCAGGATTCCGCTCATCCTGGATTGGGCGGTGAGCGACTTGATCTGCTGTTGCAGGCGCTGGCGGGTGCGGACGATTTCCGAGAGGCGTCCGACTATTGTCGCCAGCGAGCTGCCGACTTCCGATTGCACGCGCACTGCGACCACCAGCAGGCGGAGATCTTCCTGCGGCACGCGCTTGAGCATCTCTTCGAGCGCGCGTGAGAGAGGCAGTCCAAGGCGGCTCTGTTCGATAGCGGAACGGAATTCGGTGGCCATCGGATCGGGGAACTCCGAAACCACGACTTGCAATCCGCGCAGCAGAGTATGGCCGGCTTCGAGTGACGATTTGATCAAATCGAGCGCGTACGGCAGTTGCTTGGCGAAGGCCTTGAGGCGCCGCTGCTTGCGCACCCGGATATACGCTATCGGCAACGCAGCCATGGCCACGCCCATCGCGATCGAGATGGGTGGATTTCCCCAAATCGCCTGGCCGGCGAGCAGACCCGCGGTGAACGTCAGCAGGATCACGAGCAGGACATCACTAAGGCGGGCGTAAATTCCCGCCTGCCAAAGATTTTCCTCGAGCTTTTGAAACAGGTTGATGCGATAGAGCCAGCTCAGGAATTCGCGCCCGTTGCGGCGATAACGATCGGTTTTGGTGATATCGTCGGACAGCGCTACGTCGGGCCGCGACATGCGCCGCATGACGGTGCGCGTGAGGCCGGGCCGATTACCGCGGCGCATCAACACCATCGCGCAGGCCACCAGCACAAAACCGGCGACGGCAGCGGGCATCAAGAGGTCGGCGAAGTTCATCGCGCCGCCGCTTTGATCACTTTTGATTCGGTCTTGTAGCCGGCCGCCTCCAGGCGTTGCGTGTAAGTCGAACGAATGCCGGTCGATTGAAAACTGCCGTTGATCTTTCCGGCCGGGGTGGTGTCGGTCCGCACAAACTCGAACAAGTCCTGCATCATGATCATCTCGCCTTCCATGCCGCTGATCTCGGAAATTTTCATGACCTTGCGCGAGCCGTCGGATAGGCGGCTGACGTGAACGATGATGTTGACGGCAGACGCAATCTGCTGGCGCATCGCGCGCTGCGGAATCGAGGCGCCCGACAGCAGCATCATCATCTCGAGGCGGCCCAGGCACTCGCGCGGGCTGTTGGCGTGGATGGTGGCGATGGAACCGTCGTGGCCGGTGGACATGGCCTGCAACATGTCGAACACTTCGGCGCCGCGGACCTCGCCGACGACGATTCGGTCGGGGCGCATGCGCAAGCAGTTTTTGACGAGGTCGCGCTGCGTGACCTCGCCGCGGCCTTCAAGATTGGCCGGTCGCGTCTCGAGCCGAACGACGTGAGGCTGCTGCAAGGACAGCTCGGCGGAATCCTCGATGGTAACGATTCGTTCGTCTTCGGGAACGAACGCGGACAGACAATTGAGCATCGTGGTCTTGCCCGAGCCGGTACCGCCGCAAACGATTACGTTGAGGCGCGCGCGAACGACAGCCAGCAGAAACTCGACCAGGTCCCAGGTGAGAGCATCCTTTTCGACCAGCGCGCCGATGTCGAAGCGATGCTTGCCGAAACGCCGGATCGACAGGGCCGGCCCGTCGAGCGCCAGCGGCGGGATGATCGCGTTGATACGCGAGCCGTCGGGCAGGCGCGCGTCGACCATCGGCGACGATTCATCGACGCGGCGTCCGACGCGCGACACGATGCGATCGATGATCAGCATCAGATGCTGGTCGTCCTGGAAGACGACCTGGGTCGCGTGCAACTTGCCGCGCTTTTCGACGTAGACCTGGTTGGGGCCGTTGACGAGGATGTCGGTGATTTCGTCGTCCCGGAGCAAGGGCTCGAGAGGGCCCAGGCCGAGCAGCTCGTTTTTCAGTTCCTCGATCAGGCGGCTGCGGTCGGTGTCGGTCAGGAGGCGGCCATCTTCATCGAGAATGTCGTTGATTGCGGCGGCGACTTTGGTGGCGACCATCGCAGGCTCCAGGGTCTCGAGCTTGGAGACGTCGATGGTCTCGAACAGTTTGTTGTGAACTTTGACTTTCAGGCGGCGCGAGCTATCCGCGATCGCATCCTTGCGCCGGCGCACGGTCGCGCCGATAAGCGAGCCACCGCCGCCGATCGGGTCCGGGGGGCGCCCGCCCTTGGCGGCATTCGACAGCCGGTCAGTCAGTCCCATCTTGCATACCTCGTTGAGTTCAACGCTTGGCCTCAGTGTGCGCCGAACGCGGATTTGAGCCGCGACATGAATGTTTCCGGGAGTGCGGCCGGCTCAACCCGCGGCATCACCAGGGCGGCGAGATCGAGCATCGCGCGCGCTACCGGGGACGACGGCGCAACCTGGAAAAGGTCCTGTGCCTTCATCTCGATGGTTTCGAAAGTGCGAGCGTCGGTCGGAATCCGGGCGTAGATCGACTTGGCGAGAGTCGCTTCGATTGCCTTCTCGGTCAGTGGATGCGCCGGATTGTAACGATCGAGAATGAAGTGCGGCTCGAGCGCAGTCAGGCCCAGGCGCTCGAACAAGTCGATGAAGCGCCAGGCGCATCGCGCGGCCGCGATCGACTGATTGAGGACGTAAAACAGATGCTCGGAACGCTCCCACGCCGCGACCCCGTTTTCGTCCACGTGGTCGCCGCAATCGACGATCACGTAGTCGAACAACTGACGAATCAGATCGAGCGCCGTGCCGACCGTGATGTCTGAAACCAGTTCGCCTTCTTCGATTCGCTTGGGGGCGGCCAGCAAATAGACCCCGGATCGATGCTTGGTCAAGGCTGATTCGAGCTGAATCGAATCCAGCTTACGGTCGAGGCGGACCAGCGGCATGATTGTCACTTCCGGATCAAGGTTCAGGAAGACCGCCAGGCCGCCGGTCTGGAGATCGAGATCGACCAACGCGACGCGTTGATGCAGCGACTCGAGCGCCAACGCGAGGTTGGCAGCGAGCGAGGTGACACCGACGCCGCCGACCAGGCTGGTTGCGGAAATGACGACCCCGCCCGCGCGGCGCTCGGTGCGCCAGCGCGCTTCGCTTACCTTGAGCAAAGCGCCGGTGGCCTCGCCCGGGTCGAGCGGCATGAAGAGGATCTCGTCGGCGCCCGAGCGCAGCGCGCGCTTCATCAGTCCGGCCGAGCGCGCGGTTAGCACCGCGAGCAGAGCTGGTCGCGGCGAATGGAGCGCCTGGCTCTGGAGAAAGCTGAGCGCAGCCTCCTCGTCGCCGTTGACCATCACCAGGGTTGCGTCGGGCGGCGTGGCGGCATTCTCGGAGAGATTCGCGGCGGTGGCAGTCTCGCCCTCGACGATCTCGAGTTCAGGCTCGGACAGCGCCGCCAGCACGGTCTTGAGCTGGGTGCGCTGTTCGCCGGGCTCGCCGACCAGCATGACCTTCATCGTGCTGCGGCGACCGTCGCCTTTTGACCCATTAAGTGGCACTCGATCTCTCTACCAAGCTGTCGGCGCCTAGAAGCGGGGCCGGGCCGCGTCCGGCGGCTCGACAGCTTTGGTTTTGATTTCCTCTGCGCTCAGCTCGCCGCGATTGGTGGGCAGGAAGACCTGCCCGCCGGGCGGCAGCGCACGGACTATCTCGGGCGTCACACTCATCACCAGATCGGTCTCCTGGTCTGAGTAGGAGGTGGTGTGGAATAGATTTCTTACCCACGGGATGTCGCCGAGGTAGGGCACCTTTTGCACCTGGGAGGTTTTTTGATGGAGGATGAGGCCGGCGATAATCAGGGTCTGGCGATCCTTGAGGCGGACCATGGTCTCCGCGCGGCGAGTTACGAAGGCCGGAACGGTGAAGCCGAACAGGCTGACGCCCTGCGCGTAATCGGGCTGCGAGACTTCGGGTTTCACCAGCAATTCGATATCGTCGCGGCCAACCACGGTCGGAATGAACTCGACGGAGGTGCCGTAAGTTTTGAAGACGATCGTCGAGTTGAGCGCCTGGGCAATTACGATCGGGATCTCGCCGCCGGACAGGAATTTGGCCTTCTCACCCGAGTTGGCCAGCAGATGCGGCTCGGCGAGGATTTTGCCGAGGTTGTGCTGCTCGAGAAACTGGAAGAATGCCTGCCACATCACGTCGGCATTTTGCGCAGCCAGACCGTAGGTCATGGTGGACGACAGCAACAGCGGGATCATCGAGCCGCCACTGGGCAGGACTCCGTTCGGCGACACAGTCCCCGCTGTAGACCCGGCCGTGCCCGAGCTCTGGAGGCTGGTATTTGCGGTGTATGGCGTCGCGACCGTGCCCGGCAGACCGACCAGCGACAGGCCCATCTTCGAGAACGCGACCGAGAGGTTGATTCCCTGGTTTTCGAGCTTCGAGCGGTCGAGCTCGGCCACGATTGTGTTGAGCATCACCTGCTGTTTGCCGCTCGCGTCGATCCGCACCGTATGTTCTTCGTAACGTCCGTTGGCATCCCAGACCGCAAGCGTCGTGAAGCCGGGCTGATGGGCAATCAGGTTGAGCTCGAAGGGATCGATCACCTGCACGTCGGCAATCTTGGAGTCGGCGACCGAGATGCGCGTCACGCGACGACGAAAGTCGATTACTTCGGAGGTGCCCATCATGAGCGAGATGGCGTCCTCGGGCAGATAGTGCTTGCCCCCGGTGACAGTCTCGCTGGGGTAGGCAAGGCCTGAATCCCGCACGGAGGGATCATTGCGATACTGGCCGGCGTGCGATTCCAGCGGTCCAACCGATTGGCCCGGCTCGTAGGCTTGAACGCCCTTGCCCGGTTCAGGAGGCACGCTCCACGAAGCGTCGTAGGACGATGACGTTTTGGCGGGGATCGTGACGCTGTACGGCGAAGCCGGCGACGAAGACGGAGGGTTAGTCGAAACGGTCGCCAACTCCGGCGCGCCCGACGGCATCGACGTGGACGTCGACGCACCGGCTCCGGGGCGCGAGTTGAGCCCCGGATCGGTCATCGACGGCGGCGCCATGCCAGGCGTCAGCGGCGCGCCGGGCTTCGCCGCCGCGAACGAATTCACGTCGTAACTAACTACGCGGCCCGTGGAGTTGGTTACGGTAACTATCCAGCAACCTGCGGCGGCGCTGAGTATCGTGAGCTTACCCGGCGGCGAGTCGTAGCTCACAAAGGCGTTCGGATTCTGTACGATCTGAAATGACGGCTTGGTGCCGGGCTTAATATCATTGATCACGTAGGTCTCGCCGGCGTTCATCGAAACCGGAACCCATTGGGTCCCGTCATTGGCGCGGGCCCGGCCGGTTGTGGCGCTGACGACCAAAATCAACCCGGCAAACGCGAGCAGCCGACCGAATTCTCCCGGCGGCCAAATCTTTGCGTAGATGCTCCTGCGTACCCTCATGGCTTTCCCCCTTATTGCCACCTGCGATCAGTGAACCACATAGGTCTTTGGCGCCGGTTCGTACCCTGGATCCCCCGGTCTCAGCTGCGCCGGATTCAGCGACGCGCTACCGTCGAGGGCTTCCGTTCGTACCGCCGCGAACGCACTTGCCGGTGGTGCGGCAAAGCTCGCGGACCACGCCGGCCTGGCCGACGAGACTGGGGACTCCGGCGCGCCGGGTAATTCTGGAGCCGCAGGCATCGGCGGCGCCGCAACGGCGGGGGCGCCCGGGTGCGCCTGAATGGCAGCACGCGTCCCCGCGCCGGTATTGATAAACGAAATCTCCTCCGACGACTTGCCGTCGCGCATCACTTCGATTCGAGCGGCCGTGGGGCCATGCGCCGGACGCGCGGCGAGCGGCGGCGCGGGCTGCAGGTGCATTACCGGCAAGGTCGCGCCGCTTCCGCCTTCATGCAAAAGGTCGGTCAATGCGATCCCTTTGGTGGTGACGATCCTGGCGTCGCCGTAGTTGCGCATCGCGAGCCGCAACAATCCCTCGCGGCTGGCCAGGGTAAGCTTTTCGGCGTCGGTTGGCGTCACCAGCAGGGTGACGACTTTCACCACTTCCGGCTGGTCCTTGACGTGTTCGATTTCCTGGGCGACAGCCAGTACTTCGATATTCTGCAGAACGATGCGCGAGAAAGACGGCTCGTCCGGGCCGGTGCCCGCGACCGCGACCAGGATGTCGACGCGCGTATGCGGCGCGACAAAGCCCGCGATGTCCGCGACCTCGTCCACCGGCACCGACATCGCCCGCATCCCGGCGGGGATCAGCAGCGGCATTACGGCGGAGGCCTCTTCGCCCATGAACAGTTTGCTCGCGACAACCGGCTCGTTGGCGACGAACTGGCTCTTAACAAACGAGCCCGTCACGGCCTTCGGATCGGTGAAGGCGCCCTGCGGGACGCTGTCGCGGGCCCAGCGGACCAGCTTGACGGCGGCGGGATCGAGTTTCGCGCCCACCGGTATATCGTTGGCCGCGACCACGATTTCGACCGTGCGGGCAATCGCGCGCTGCACTTCGGACTCGCGTTTTCTGATCGCGGAGAAGACCACGATCGCGGCCAGCACCGCGCCCATCGCTGCAAGGATTACGAACACTATTGGTCGTTTCATCTATGCCCCCATTCTTGCGCGACCCGCCGACGCGGACCGCCCCCCAAACGGGCAGAATTCCATCGCTCACGTTTTCATTGCGGCCCCGTCGCGAGCCGCGCCGAAGCGGGCGCGACCGGAACTTCCTGAAGTCGCTGTTTGGCTCTCCTCGACTGGTCACTTCGTCTCCAAACTCGGGATTTGCGCGGCGGGGCACTCGGTCCCCGCCGCCAATCCCGCGTGCCTTAGTTCGACTCCGCGCGGTTTGGGGGCTGCTGTTATGCCGCGGCGAGAATCCCGTTCACGGTGACGATCATCGAGTTGATCCCGCTTTCGAGGCCCTGGTACGCGACGTACCCGGCCACCGCGATCGCCGCGAGAATCAGCACGTACTCGGTCATCGTCTGACCCCTTCGGTTCCCGCGGACCCAATCAACGAGTGGTTTGACGCACTCCATCGTCGATGTCTCTCCTTGTCGTTTGCGTCACGCATTCGACCTGTCGGCGAGAAACCCGGCGGTCTTTTACGCACTGCCCAGACTCGTTTTCACGCTGGCGATGAGCGTGTTGATCGCGCCTTCGAGACCGACGTACGCGGTATAGCCGGCCACCGCGATCGCCGCGAGGATCAGCACGTACTCGGTCATGGTCTGGCCCTTCTTGCTCTCGCGGACCCTTACTATGAGTTTGTTGATGTAGTTCATTATTGATGTCCTCCTTTGCGCGTTTCGTCAGCGCAATCGATTCGTTTCAGGCCAACCGGGCTGTTGTCACTGCCTCAGCCGCACCACTTTCAGTTCCTCTCCGCTCCATGCAGCCGCCAGCTCCTCGGTGCCTTGTAGAGAGCTTCAATTGCACCACTCATGCCAGCGAAAGCCGGCAGAAAAGGTCCAACCTACCCGCCCCCAAACAGGATCGGTCACGCCGATCTGAGTCCACCCATGTCGCATCGCGATACATCGAGTGATTCACTCGCCGACACGGAATTCCATTTCTCATCTTGACGGTAGGCAATCGGCTGCCGCCTTTGCCATAATCGGCCCATGGTTCGCTACCGCCACGCATCTGGCCCGCCCCGCGATTTCGCGCGGCTCACAGCTCGCGCGGCAGTCGCAATCGCGCTCACAGTCGGGCTCGCCGGATGTGCCCCGTCTGCGCTCTCTGCGGCGCGCAGCCAAATTGCGGCCGCCAATTATCCGGCAGCCCGTCAGGAACTGGTCGCCCTCTCAGCCCGCGGCGGCGACTTGAGTCCGAGCGAGCGGCGCGAGATGAAGGACGATCTATGTCTTTGCGACTTCATGATCGGCCGCCCCACGTTCACGCTCGCCGAGCAGCGCAGCGTCTGCGCCGACGCCGTGAAAGAGCCCGATAGCCAGAGCAGTTCGATTATCGCGCGAATGGACGAGGCCGAGCGCAACAAGGACGCACACGAGGTCGAAGCTGCCCTGACCGCTCACGATCTGGCCGACGCCGAACGCGCCGCCACCGACTATCAGAGTTTGCCCGGAGGCGATCCCGCGACGGTCGCGCGCTGGTCGAAGCAAATCTGGACGTTGGCCGACGCGCAGGTTTTCGCGGATTCCGCCGCGCAGAAGCGCTCGCTCGGAGCGGCTATCTCCGAGGCGCGCAAGCACCATCCCAACGTCGAGAAAATGGACCAAGGCCAGTTTACCCGATGGGTGGTCAAGACTGCGACGGTCTCCGGCACGCCGGTCGCGGCCGGCGTCGAGATGAAAGATTCGACCCTCGACCTTTCCGTCGACGACGCGAACCTGCAGCTCGTCGCGCTCAGCCTCGACCGGCTCGCCACCATAAACGACGCGATGGCCGCGCGATGCGGTTGCGACGCGCGCACCAACGTCGCCGTCGCTGAGACCGGCTTCCCGGCCTATTTCATCAGGCTGGATCCTGAGACCCGCATGTCCGAAGTGATGATCCTGCCGCGCGGCGATCGCGCGATCGTATCCGCCGTCCCGAATTAGTCCTCCGCTCCGTCAATCGTCCTCGCCCGCCTGGCACCGCCCGGTTTCAAAAAATTGTTTGTGCCAGATGTGCCGCGTGACTAAGATTCCCAGTTGCGCCGCCGCGTCGGCGGCAGCGGTGTCGGAGATTCCGGAAGTAACTTGTCCGCACTGATGAAGCGCTGGTGCCTGACGATTGCCGCGGTCGGCTGCGCCCCCGTTGCCGCATTCGCCAACGACTGGGGAATGGGCGATTCGAACTCCAAAATCCCACCGAGCAGCGTCTTCAATGCGGTCTCGACGCCGGCCCACGAGATCAACACCGTCGCGTTCTTCGTCATTTCGATAACCGCGGTCATCTTCCTGATAGTCGCCGGTCTGCTCAGCTACAGCATCGTGCGCTTTCGCACCCGCCCCGGCGACGACGACCGCGAGCCGCCGCAGGTGTACGGCAGCAATCCGATCGAGTTCGCGTGGACGACGGTCCCCGTCCTGATTGTATTCGTCCTCTTTCTCATCACCGCTCGGACCATATATACGGTGCAGGCGGCGACGCGGCCGGCGGGTGCAATCAGCGTCCACGTGATCGCGCATCAATGGTGGTGGGAGTTTCGCTACCCCGCCCTCGGAGTCGTCACCGCCAACGAGCTTCACGTTCCGCTGAGCGATCCGAAAAATCCCACGCCGACCTTTCTCGATCTCGAGTCCGCCGACGTCGCGCACAGCTTCTGGGTCCCGCGCCTCGCGGGCAAGACCGACGTCATCCCGAACCGCAAAAATTCGATGTGGATCGATCCCCACGTCGCCGGAACCTACCTGGGGCAGTGCGGCGAATACTGCGGCACCGAGCACGCGCTGATGCTGCTGCGGGTGATCGTCGAGCCGCGCGCCGACTTCGATAAATGGGTCGCGGCGCAGAAGCAGCCGCCTGACGTCGACGCGTCGGTCGTCCACGGCCGGCAGGTCTTCGAATCCACCGCCTGCGTCAACTGCCACACCATCCAGGGCACCTCGGCGAACGGACGTTTCGGCCCCGACCTTACTCATCTGATGGCGCGTGAGACGATCGGCTCGGGCGCGGCGATGAACACGCCCGATGATCTCAAGGTCTGGGTGACAGACCCCAACGTCATAAAGCCTGGCGCGTTGATGCCGGCGATGAACCTCGGCGACAAGGACCTCGACGACCTCGTCGCGTACCTGGCGACGCTGCACTAAGCGGGAAGACACGGGCATGGCGGGAACCATCGAACGCGAAATTCCTCTCGGCGCCGGCGACGATGTACAAGCGCTGCCCGCCCTCGGGCGGCTCCACGAATGGGTCATTACCGTCGATCACAAGCGCCTCGGCATCATGTACATCGCGGGCGGACTGTTCTTTTTCCTGATCGCTGGTCTGCAAGCCGCGACGATTCGCCTGCAGCTCGCCTTCCCCGACGCCGGCATCGTGCCGCCGCAGGTGTTCAATCGCCTGCTCACGATGCATGGCACGGCGATGGTGTTCCTGGTCGGGATGCCCATCCTGACCGGCTTCTTCAACTACCTGGTGCCGCTGATGATCGGCGCGCGCGATCTCGCCTTCCCGCGGCTCAATGCCTTCGGCTTCTGGCTGTGGTTCTTCGGCGCCCTCCTGCTCTACTTCAGCTACATCGGCGGCGACGGTCTCTACGGTGCAGGCAGCGCGCCCGACGTCGGATGGTTCGCGTATGCACCGCTGACCGAGCTGCCGTTCTCGCGCGGCAACAGTACTGACTATTGGATACTGAGTATTTTTCTGACTAGCGTCGGCACCACCGCGACCGCCGTCAACATAATCACCAGCGCATTCTGCATGCGCTGCGAAGGGATGACGCTCAGCAAGATGCCGGTGCTGGTGTGGCTGGCGGTCGTCGTCGCGTTCATGATGCTGGTCGCGCTGCCGCCGCTCTCGGCCGCGCAGGCGATGCTGCTCCTCGACCGCTTTCTCGGCGCGCACTTCTTCGACACACAGGCGGGCGGCTCCGCGATACTCTGGCAGCACTTTTTTTGGATCTTCGGCCATCCCGAGGTCTATATCCTGGTCATTCCCGCTTTCGCTTTCGCCTCCGAGATCATTCCGGTCTTCTCGCGCAAGGTGATTTTCGGATACAGCGTAATGGTCGCGGCGTCGTGCGCGATCGCCTTCATCAGTCTGAGCGTGTGGGCTCATCACATGTTCTCGGTCGGCATGACGCCCGCCGGCAACTCGTTTTTTGCTTTATCCACGATGCTGGTGGGCGTCCCGACCGGAATCAAAATCTTCAACTGGCTTGGCACAATCTGGGGCGGGAAAATTCGCTTCAAGGTACCGATGCTGTTCAGCCTGGCATTTCTCTTTCAGTTTCTGGTCGCCGGATTGACCGGCATTATGCTAGCCGTCGCACCCTTCGACTGGCAACTTACCGATACCTACTTCGTAGTCGCTCATTTTCATTACGTACTAATCGGCGCGATCGTCTTCATGATATTCGCCGCTATCTACTACTGGTTCCCAAAGGCTACCGGCCGAATGCTTAGTGAGACGCTTGGCAAGTGGCACTTCTGGCTATTTCTGATCGGCTTCCATCTGACCTTCGATACCATGCATTTCGCGGGTCTGCGCGGGATGCCGCGCCGCATTTATACCTATCAGCCGGGGCGCGGACTCGAGACCCTCAACTTCATCGAGTCGATCGGAGCGCTCGTGCAGGGCGTCGCCGTGCTCATATTTGTAATCAATGTTATACGCTCGCTCCGTTCCGGCGAGCCCGCCGGCAACGATCCCTGGGACGCGTGGACGCTCGAGTGGTCCACAACCTCGCCGCCGCCGGAGTACAACTTCGCCGCGTCGCCCGTGGTCCGCAGCCGCCGCCCGCTCTGGGACTTGAAGCATCCTGAAGACCCCGACTGGAAGTACGAATGAACCGGAGGATCTCATAGTGGCCGCCGCACCCTCCGCCATCCCTTCAACTGCCGCCGCACGGAGCGAGACCCTCCCGCGACGCGGCCGCGTCGGCATTCTCGCGCTGATCCTTACTGAGTCCGTCTTCTTCTCGATCTTCGTCGTCGCCTATATCTTCTACCTCGGCAAGAGCCTGACCGGCCCGTACCCCAGGGACGTTTTGTCACCTCCGATTCTCAATACCATCTGCCTGCTCTCGAGCAGCATCACGATCGTACTCGCGATCCGCGCGCTGCGCGCCGGCGCAATTCAAACTTTCGCGATCTGGTGGTTCATCACCTTCGCGCTCGGCCTTGAGTTCCTGACCGGCACGGCGCTGGAGTGGCATCGGCTCATCTACCACGAGGGCCTCACGATTCGCACCAACCTCTTCGGGACCACTTATTACTCACTTGTCGGTCTGCATGCTCTCCACGTCACCATCGGATTACTACTTATCCTGCTCGTGATGGTTCTGACTATGTGCGGCTACATGAACGATCGTCACGTCGAGCGGACTGACGTTCTTTCATGGTATTGGCACTTCGTCGACGCGGTGTGGGTAGTAGTATTCCTGACCGTGTACGTGATCGGTCGCTGAGGTGGAGCAATGGCTATTCAGGAAAACACCGACTACGTAATCGAAGCTCCCGCGCCAACCGCGTGGCCTATGATATTTGCGCTCGGCTTGACGCTCGCTTTCGCCGGCCTCGTCACCAGCATCGCCGTCAGCATGGTCGGATTCATTCTCGTCGTAGCGGGCGCCGTTGGATGGTTTCGCGAGGTGCTTCCCGTCGAGCATCGCGAGCCGGTTCGCGTCGAGCCGGTCGGGGAGGCGGTCGTTCCCGCAGAAATCGGCGTCGATTACCTGCGGGTCGGAGAACTGGGTAATCGCGCCGTGCTGCCGCTCGAAATCTATCCCTATTCCGCCGGTATCAAGGGTGGCATCGCTGGCGGCGTCGCGATGGCGCTGCTCGCAGTGTTGCAGGGAATCGTTCTGCACGGCAGCCCCTGGTACACCGTCAACATTCTCGCCGCGACCGCGATGGCCAATCTCGCCCACGCCGACACCGCCACGCTCTCGTCGTTCATCCCGGAAGCATTTTTCGTCGCCCTGATTATTCACGCCTCGGCTTCAATCTTGGTCGGACTGCTCTATGGCGTGATGCTTCCGATGTTTCCGCGCTATCCCGCTTTCTGGGCCGCGATTGTCGCCCCGCTGTTGTGGACCGGGCTGCTCTGGTCGTCGCTGAGCGTGATCGATCCGCTGCTCGACGCGCGCATCGAGTGGCGATGGTTCATCCTGTGCCAAATCGCTTTTGGCGCCGTCGCGGGCTTCGTGGTTAACCTGACCGAGCGCGTCCGCACTATGCAGCATCTCCCGTTTGCCGTTCGCACCGGCATCGAGGCCCCCGGCCTCGGCGAGAAGCGCGAGGACTAGGACAAAGTTGAACGCGCGCCGAATCAAATCGCTCTTCGCGATCGCATCGATAGCAACGAGTTTGCTCGCTGGCTGCGATTCGATGCCGGGCCGTCCCACCCAGGCCGACCTTCCGCTGCGCCCCTCCGACGTAACCGACTTCGCCACGCTGTACGGCGAGAACTGCGCCGGATGCCATGGCGCCGACGGCAAGTTCGGCGCTGCGATCGCGATGAACAACCCTGTGTACCTAGCGATCGTCGACGACGCTTCGATGCGCCGCGTCATTGCCGACGGCGTTGCAGGCACCGCGATGCCGCCGTTCGCGCAAAACGCCGGCGGTTCGCTGACAGATCGTCAGGTCGGCATTCTGATCGCCGGCATCCGCAAAACTTGGGCGGGTGCTCCGGATGCTGGCGCGGGCGCTCCGCCCTACTACGGCGCCACGGGCGATTCGTCTCGCGGCGCCCAGGTCTATGCGTCAAGCTGCCAGTCGTGTCACGGCCCCGACGGCAAGGGTGGCTCCGCTGTCGGTTCGATCGTCGACGCGTCCTACCTTTCGCTCGTCAGCGATCAGTACTTGCGCACAGTTGTGATCGCTGGACGCGCCGACCTCGGCCATCCCGATTGGAAGAACGACGTCGCCGGACAACCGTTGACCTCCGAACAAGTGTCCGACGTGGTCGCATGGCTGGCCTCGAAACGTCCCGCACCTCTTGCACACTGAGTAATTGAAATGACACCACCTCCTGAAACAACTACCCGGCGCACGTTTCTGTTTAGTCTCGGTGTAGCTATCAACGCAATAGCTATTGCACTCTTCGCAATACCAATTGTCGGCTACGTACTATCGCCTGCCCGGCGCTTCACCTGGCTCGATTGGATACCCATCGGCCCGTTGACTGACTATCCGGAACATCAGACGCGATTGGCCGAGTACGTAAACCCGTTCAAGAAAGCGTGGGACGGCGAGACGGCCAAGATTCCCTGCTGGGTGCGACACATGGCGGGCGACGAATTCCAGGTCTTTGCGATCAACTGCACCCACCTCGGATGCCCGGTCCGATGGTTTGCCGAATCGGAACTGTTCATGTGCCCCTGCCACGGCGGCGTATTCTACTCCGACGGCAGGCACGCTTCGGGACCTCCTCCGCGCCCGTTGTATCAATACAAATACAAGGTCGAGGCGGGACAGCTTTGGATTTACGCGGGCCAGTTGCCGACGCTCGGCGAGCCTAACGCATGATCGACCTGCTCAAGTCGGTCGGTCGATGGCTCGACGCGCGTCTGCAACTCGGTGAGACCATCGCCGAGGTCGCCGCGCATCCCGTGCCGCGCAGCTCCGCGAGCTGGTGGTACATCTTCGGCAGCGCGACGCTGGTCGTCTTCATCCTGCAGGTAGTCACCGGCATCTGCCTCGCGACGGTCTATACGCCCGCCGCCGATCGCGCCTGGGACAGCTTGATATATCTCAACTACCAGCAGCCGCTCGGATGGTATCTGCGCGCGCTGCACGGCTGGGGCTCCAACTTCATGGTCGCCCTGATGTTCATCCACATGATCCAGGTCTTCCTGTTCGGCGCGTACAAGTATCCGCGCGAACTCACCTGGGTGGCCGGCTGCGTCCTGCTCCTGAGCACGCTGGGGATGGCGTTCACCGGCCAGGTCCTGCGCTTCGATCAGAACGCCTACTGGGGCCTCGGCATCGGCGCGTCGATCGCCGGCCGCACGCCGATCATCGGCTTCAAAGTCGTGGACCTCATTCTCGGCGGACCGATCATCGCCGGCGAGACTCTGTCGCGCTTCTTCGCGCTGCACGTGTTCGTGATTCCGGCGCTGCTGATAGGCTTCGTCGGCCTGCATCTCTACCTGGTATTGCGGCTGGGCATCAACGAATGGCCAATGCCTGGTCGAATAGTCAGACGCAGTACTTACTTGCAGCAGTACCAGGAGTTAGTACACGCCGACGGCGAGCCGTTCATGCCGTTCGCCGCGCAAAAGGATCTCGTCTTCGCCGGACTGATTATCTTGAGTCTGCTCGTCGTCGCCGCCATTGCCGGCCCGATCGGTCCCAACGGCCAGCCCGATCCGACGATCATCCAGACCGTGCCGCGCCCCGACTTTTTCTTCCTGTGGCTATTCTCCCTGTTCGCATTGTTGCCGCCGTGGACCGAGACCTTCCTGATGCTCACCGGTCCGGTCGCGGTCATCGCGCTGCTCTTCGCCGTCCCATTCATTTCGGGAACCGGCGAGAAGAGCTGGCGCCGGCGTCCCTTCTCGGTCGTGATCGTCATTCTCGCCGTCACGATCGTCGCCACTCTCACCTGGCTCGGGACGTTTTCGCCATGGTCGCCCGTGATGGACGCGTGGAGCGCCGCGCCGACGCCAGTTGACTACGTCAAGGGCCGCACTCCGCTGGAACTTCAGGGCGCGTTGCTCGTCCAGAGCAAGCAGTGCCGTAACTGCCACTCGCTCGGTGGCAGCGGCGGGATGCGCGGTCCAGCCCTCGACGACACCGCCACACGCCTGACGCGCGATCAGATCGTTCGCCAGATCATTCAGGGTGGCGGCAACATGCCGGCCTACGGCAAGAACCTCACGCCCGCGGAGGTCAACGCGATCGTCGCGTTCCTCGCCACGATGCATCCGCCGGGCGAACCTCCCGCGCGCGATTCGGCGCGACCCGCCGTTCCCGCGTCGAGTAACTGAGTGAACTCCGCACTTCAAACCGCCTTCGATTCGTGGACGCCCCCCGTCGCCACCCTCGCGACGCTGCTGGTCACCGCCGCCGTGTATGCGCGCGGATTCCACCGTTTGCATCGTCAGATGCCGCGACGTTTCCCAACCTGGCGACTCGCGTCGTTCATGGGCGGGATCGCGGCGCTGGTGGTCGCCGTCGCGTCGCCGCTCGAGGCGTTCGACGAGCTGCTGCAAGTGCACATGACGCAGCATCTCCTGCTGATGCTGGTCGCGCCATCGCTCATCCTCGCCGGCGCACCCGCGATTGCGATCGTGCGCGGGCTTCCTCCGGGTATCGCCAAGGCGCTCGTCGGACCGATTCTTCGTTCGAGCTTCGTGCGACAATTCTTCGCATGGCTGACGGATCCGCTCGTATGCTGGCTCGCGTTCGCCGCCGCGACCTGGGGATGGCATATTCCGGCCGCCTTTCAACTCGCGCTGCGCTCCGACGGATGGCACGTGGTCGAGCACGCGTGCTTTTTCACCACGGCGCTGATGTTCTGGTACCCGGTCATCCAGCCATGGCCGGCGGCCGCGCGATGGCCGCGATGGGCGATGATTCCTTATCTGCTGCTGGCCGACGGGCAGAACACCATCCTCGCCGCGCTGTTCATGTTTTCCGAACGGTTGATTTATCCTTTCTATGCGAGCGCGCCGCGCGTCGCGGGATTCACTCCCCTTGGCGACCAGATTGTCGCCGGCGCTATCATGTGGGTGCCGGGCTCGCTTTTCTATCTGGTGCCCGCCGCGCTCATCATGTTTCAGATGCTCGCGCCGCAAAACCTCTCGCGCAATTCCGCGCGCGAAGATGACTCTCATCGACGAGTCGCCGGTGAACTTCCGGCAGCGCCGATTTCGTAGTTCGAAGAAGGAGACCCCCCATGCCAGAATCGATTCTGCTTACCCAACGCCCCGCGTGGAAGGCCTTGCAGGCGCACTACAATCAGCTCCACAGCCGCCACCTGAAGGAACTGTTCGCCGCCGATCCAAAACGCGGCGAGCGGCTCGTCGTCGAGGCCGCGGGCCTCTACTTCGACTATTCCAAGCATCGTGTGACCGACGAGACCATCCGCCTCCTGCTCGCGCTGGCCGACGAGATTGGACTCCGCGGGCGCATCGACGCGATGTTCCGCGGCGACAAAATCAACGTGACCGAGAAGCGCGCTGTCCTGCATATCGCGCTGCGCGCGCCGCGCGGCGTCTCAATCGGCGTCGACGGCGACGACGTGGTGCCCAAGGTCCACGAGGTGCTCGATCGCATGGCGGATTTTTCGGCGCGCATCCGCGACGGCTCGTGGAAAGGTCACACCGGCAAGCCCATCCGCAACATCATCAATATCGGGATCGGCGGCTCCGACCTCGGCCCGGTGATGGCGTACGAGGCGCTGCGCCATTACAGCGATCGCAAGCTGACCGTGCGCTTCGTCTCCAACGTCGACGGCACCGATTTCGCCGAGGCCACTCGCGACCTCGACCCGGTCGAAACGCTGTTCATCGTTTCGTCGAAAACTTTCACGACGCTCGAGACGATGACCAACGCGCACACTGCCCGCGACTGGAGTCTCGCCGCCCTGGGTGACGACAAGGCGGTGGCGAAGCATTTCGTCGCGGTCTCGACCAACGCCGCCGAAGTGACCAAGTTCGGCATCGACACCAAAAATATGTTCGGCTTCTGGGACTGGGTCGGCGGCCGCTACTCGATGGACTCCGCGATCGGCCTGTCCACTATGATCGCGGTCGGCGCCGACAACTTCCGCGCGATGCTGTCCGGCTTCCACGCCATCGACGAGCACTTTCGCACCGCGCCGTTCGCGCGCAACCTGCCGGTCCTGATGGGCCTGCTCGGAGTCTGGTACAACGACTTCTTCGGCGCGCAAACCGTCGCCGTGCTGCCCTACGAGCAATACCTCAAGCGCTTTCCCGCCTACCTGCAACAGCTCACGATGGAATCGAACGGCAAGCACGTCACGCTCGAAGGCGCGGCCGTCGACTACCAGACTGGACCTATCTATTGGGGCGAGCCCGGCACCAACGGCCAGCACTCGTTCTACCAGCTAATCCACCAGGGCACGAAACTGATCCCATGCGACTTCATAGGTTTCTGCCGAGCGCTGAATCCTCTCGGACGCCATCACGACCTGTTGCTATCAAACGTATTCGCGCAAGCCGAAGCACTGGCATTCGGTAAGACCCCCGAGCAGGTAAAGGCAGAAGGCACCCCAGACTGGCTGGTGCCGGCGCGAGTATTCGAAGGCAACCGCCCGTCAACTGTAATCCTGGCCGACGAGCTAACCCCCGAAACGCTAGGCAAGCTGGTAGCACTTTACGAGCATAGCGTCTTCACCCAGGGCGCAATCTGGAACATAGACTCATTCGATCAATGGGGCGTAGAGCTAGGCAAGGTCCTGGCCCAAAAAATAATCCCGGAGCTGGAATCTCCCAAAGAACCCCCACTAGCCCACGACAGCTCAACCAACGCACTGATAAGAAGGTACCGAGCCCGCCGCAAGAGTTGAGAAAGCCTTCGAGCGAGCGCTTTCTGTCTCCTCTCCCTGTAAGGGAGAGGATGAAGGTGAGGGTCCTTATACAGCGCGCTATCTTCGCGCGCGATTCAGGATTCTGCCTCTGCCCACGCCCGTACCATCTGCCGTCTTTTGCGCTGCCGTAAATCGCGCTGGACGCGATAGTGTCGCGACAGCTAGTACTACCTTGTCATGCCGCTTGAATCTTCAATCGTCGGTAGTGCGGGCGCGCCAATGGTCTGCGAGATCGATTCGCGCTGGACCATGGCCTATGCCGCCGCGCTCGGCGACGCGATGCCCTCCTACATGGACACCGTTGCGGGAGTCATCGCGCATCCGATGTTCCCGGTCTGCTTCGAATGGCCGGTGCAGCTTGCGATGCGCGCGCAGCTCGGAAATTCCACCACGCTTACCCGCGACGAGGCGATGCGCGCCGTGCACGCGACGCATGACACGGTGCTCTATCGCGCGATTCGGCCGCCCGAGCGGCTGACGACGCAGCTCACGGTCGCGGGCGTCGAGCGCCGCCCGCCGGGCGCGTACATGGTCACGCGGCTCGACACGGTTGACGGCGCGGGCAAGCCGGTTTGCACGAGCTGGTATGGCGCTATCTATCGCGGCGTCAAGGTCAACGGCCCCGACGTTCCGGCGAAGCTCGCGCCCGCGCCGATGCAACCGCTGGTCGAGGAGGGCGAGCCGCTTCTCGAGTGCCAGGTCGATGTGCCGGCGGGCATGGCGCACATCTACACCGAGTGCGCGCGAATCTTCAATCCGATCCACACCGACGCGTCGGTGGCGCGCGCGGCCGGCCTGCCGTCGATCATCCTGCATGGCACCGCGACGCTCGCGATTGCGGTGTCGCGCATAATCGAGAGCCAGGCCCGACGCGATCCTGCCCGAGTCGAAAGAGTCGCGGGGCGTTTCGGCGCGATGGTGACGATGCCCTCGACACTGACGGTGCGCGTGCTCGCGCGCGACCACCGCGCGGACAGGGCGGTCGTATTCTTCGAAGTGCTGAGCGGCGAAGGCCGCCTCGCGATTCGCGACGGGATGGCGACGCTGCGCGCGTAGCGCATCGCGGCCCTTCGTGTTTCGTTCCTCTGAACTACAAAACGTTTCACGTGAAACATTTTGATCCGAAACCCCAACAGGCAACGCCCTTTTTCGGCGCGCTGCCTCAAATTTCACCGCAATTCGCAGCGACGATTCACAGCGCCGTCTCGCCGCTAGTACGCGGTCGCCGTGTGCAGCTTCCGCGCGACGTTCATGTCGTTGCCGCCGAGCGAGGGATCGGTAGTCAGGGTGAATTTGTTCGTCACTGGATCGAAGATCTCGGCAGTATTGAGAGTATTTCCGCTTCCATCTTCGCCGCCGGTGATCAGCACCTTGCCGCTCGGAAGTAGTGCGGCCGCATGATTGAATCTCGCGCTATGCATCGAGCCGACCGCCGTGAACGAATTCGTCGCGAGATCGAAGACCTCTGCACTTGATAGCGCGTTATTGGAACTGTCAATGCCTCCCGCAATCAAGACCATCGTCTCTCCAAATGCTGTCGCCGTATGCTTCTGGCGCGCGACGGTCATATCCGTTCCGCCGAGCGCAGTCGTCAACGTGAATTTGTTTGTCCCCACGTCGAAGATCTCTGCGCTCGCCTGTGCAACCCCAGCGACGCCTTCGCCGCCCGCCACCAGCAACTTGCCGGAGTTGGGCAGCCGCGTCGCGGTATGGAACGCACGCGCTGCGTTCATCTGACTGCCGCCCAGGGAAACATCATCGGTCAGAGTAAAGGTGTCGATGCCGGGGTTGAACAATTCCGCGGTTTGTAGCGGGGTTACCCCGTCCGAGCCGCCCGTGATCACCGCGTTTGCCGGGCACGTGTTTGAGAACGGCTGTGTCAAGAGCACGGCAGCAGCGTTTACGCGCGGCGCGCTCATTGGGCCGGTAGCCGTGCCACTGATCTCGGCTGTATTGAGAACGGTGCCGTCAGCATTCCGACCGCCCGCAATCAACACGTTGGTAGAATCGTCGTTGAACGCCGTTGCGGTGTGGCCTTCGCGCGAGTCGGTCATGTTTGAGCCAGTGAGAAATGTGGAGCCGGTGAAGGTCTCGGTAGATTGTGAGACGCCAGTCGGATCGAAGCCACCTGTCACCACGACATCGGCTCCTCCGCTCGTGTTGATCGCCGCTGCTGCCTCGGCGTACCTGGCATCATTCATCGGATTGGTCAGGGTGAATATATTAGTGGCCGGGTCGAAGACTTCCGCGCTGTTCAGTGGAGTGCCATCGGAGCCTTGACCTCCCGCGATCAAAACCAGATGCGCGATATCCGGAGTCGCTGAGGGGCGTGGCGTGCAGGTAGCCGATGCAGTAGGCGTGGGGGTTGTGCTTACAGTCGGGTCGGCGTTACCCCGGTCGGAGTTGGCGACGGAGTAGGCGTTGGTGCGACGGTCGTGGCAGTCGCCGTCGGTGTTGCACCAACGATACCCTGTCCCGAGAGCTCGACGTATTGCGGACTCTTCCTCGCCGAGTCGGTGAGCGTCAGGCCCTTCTTATTCGTGACCTTCCCCTTGGCGGTCGGAGAAAAAACGACAGCGAGATGACATATCGCGCCCGTGGCTAGAGGCGACCCGGAGCATCCGTCGCTTTGAATCAAGAAAGGGAGCGAAGCAACGATAGTCGTAAACTCAATCGAAGCTGACTTCGAGTTGTTGGTCACAGTAATCGTCTCGGGCGCGCTCTTCAAAGAGACGATCACTTTGCCGAAGTCGTGTTTCTCAGGTTTGATTTTGAGCGTCGCGGTCGAATCGGAGTTCTTCGCATCAGGCGCGATCGCGCGATTTGCTGCGATCGCAACATCGTATGCAACGAGCCCGCTCGCCACCGTAAGCAGCGCGACCAACACCCACACAGCGGCACGAGCTGAACTGAATGTGAACGTGAAGAAATCCCCGCGCCTAAGCTAAACTGAACACCATGCTCTTGTCCAACTCCGCCGCAAGCTGTCGTTTCGCAGTGCAAGGCGCGCCGCTGTCTGAAGCGCGCGACCAGCAATGCAAAGAAAGTCGATTCAGCAGGCCGTCACGTTCGGCAAATCGAACTGTGCGCGCTGCTTCCAACCGCGTGCGCTCTCGTCGATTTGGCCGTCGTCCTGGGCATACGCATGACGCGCCGAGCCCATCACGTCTCCTGTCCGTGAAAAAGCAAATCAGGATTCGTCGGACGGTTTCACCGCGCGGAACTGAATCAGCAATGCGATGTCGTAGATGGCTTTCAGCACGCCCGCGCAAATCAGCGGCCAGCCGAATGACGATCGATTCAGCATCGCCCCCGCCGGCAACGGCGCTATCGCGGCCGCCAGGCTGCGCGGCACATTGGTGACTGTCGCCGCAGCCGCACGCTCCTCGGGCGGCACCACCGCCATGACGTACGACTGGCGGGCGGGAACGTCCATCTGCGAGGTCGACGAGCGCAGCAGCAGTAATGCCATCGTCAACCCCG
The DNA here is from genome assembly GCA_963789715.1 of Binataceae bacterium (SeqCode). Classification (GTDB taxonomy): domain Bacteria; phylum Desulfobacterota; class Binatia; order Binatales; family Binataceae; genus Binatus. The sequence continues at coordinate 90,987 of CAWBLQ010000009.1, forward strand.
GCGTCGGCATCAGCGCGGCGATAATCAGCATCGCGTTCGACGGCAGATGGGTGAACACCATCGTGTTGATGCGGCCGAACCGCGCCGCCAGCGCCGATGAAACGAACTGCGAAAACGACCCGAGCAATCCGGACACGAAGAAAAACGCGCCCGCCACTTGAACCGACAGGTCGAAGCGGCGGAACAGCCAGAGCGCCAGCAAAGACTGGATTACAAAGCCGCCGCCGAGCGAGTCGAGACTGAACAGCGCCGCCAGCCGGATCACGATTGTGCGCGACTTCGCCAGCGGCGCGGACTTTACCGCCTGGCGCTCCACCTCGATCGCCGGCGAGAGCCGCCGATAGACCGCGAACGCGATCACCGCGATGCTCGCATACGCGACGAAGCCCGACCGCAGCGCCGGCGCGAGCGCCCATCCATGACGCGCCGCCAGGATCGCCGGCACGCCGCTGGCGAGCGCCCCGAACGCGCCAGCCATCGCGCCCGCCACGTTGTACAGCGCGAACATCGCCGTCAGATCGCGAGGCTCCGCCGCCTCGGCCAACGCCGCCTGCTCGACTGGCAGAAACAGGCTGACATCGCCGGCCGACGGATTCAGCGTGCCGACGACAGCGACTACGAACAGCGGCCAGAAGCTCGTCGTGACGGCGAATCCAATCCCCGTCGCCATCATCAGAGCGCACGCCGCGAGCAGGACTCGGCGCCGGCCCAGCCGGTCGGTTGCCAGCCCCACCCACAGCGTCAGCGCCGCCGAGCCCAACAATGTGCCGAACACAATTGCGCCGACGCGCAGCGGATTGAATCCGATCGCCGTCAGGTAGCCGGGCAACAATACGCTGACCGCGCCGTCGGCCAGCCCGCGGAGCGCGCGAGTTACCAGCAGCAGCTTTGCGTCGGCCGTTGCGCTCTGCGGAAACCATCGATTGACCGGACTCAGCATGGTCGTAGTGCGCAGGTCTATAAGGCTCGCGCCGCCGAGGAAAGCCGGGGCGTGCAGGAAAAGCGCAGAACGGGGCCCGCTACCTTGGCGCGCGCCGGAAGACTACAGTAACGGGTCTGATGGTTGGCAGTGAGACCCATAAGCTGACCGAGCACGGCGCATTGAATCACGTGCCGCTGTTCCGCAGCCGCCCGCTACGGATCGCACTTTACTACGCGCTCGGCGGTCTCATCTGGGTAGTGGTCTCCGATCGGGTGCTGTCGCTGATGCCGGCGCATTCGTACACGCTCAACCGGCTGATGTTCGTGAGCGTCAACGCGCTGCTGCTGTACCTGGTAGCGGCGCGCTACATGAAGACGATTCGCATCTCGGTCGCGGCGCGGGAAGAAGCGCTGGTGCGCGCGCGCGGCTACTTCGAGTCGTCGGTCGAAGGAATCATCACGGCGGACGGCCACGGGATGATTCACCAGCTCAATCCACGCGGGCAGGAGATGTTTGGCTATCACGAAATGGAACTCGTCGGTCAGCCGATCGAAGTCCTGATACCGCAGCGCTTCCGCTATCGCCACGAGGCGCACCGCAGCGCATTTTTTACGGCGCCGAAATCCCGCATGATGGGGCGCGGGATGGAGATTGCCGGACGCCGAAAAGACGGCAGCGAATTTCCCGTCGAGATCAGCCTCAATGTCGTGCATACGCAGCGCGGCAAGCTGGTGATCGCGTTCGTCATGGACATCACCGAGCGCCGCGTGATGGAGCGCGAGGCGCGCCGCAATGAGACGGTGGACGCGCTGGCGGCGGTGGCGGCCGGAATCGCGCACGAATTGAACAACCCGCTGGCCGTGATGGCGTCGAGGATCGAGCTGATGCTGGCCTCGGACCAGGATCTCAGCGTCCAGACCCGCGACGACTTGACGGTCTTGCAGAAAAACATCGAACGCGCGAGCCGCATCTCGCACAACATGCTTTCGCTCGCGCGTCAGCGCCCGGGCGTGCGCCTGGCGGTGGACATGAACGTGGCGGTCGAAGACGCGATTCTGATAGTTGGCGCCGAGGCCAAGGGCGGCCTGCTGCGCTACGAAACGATCCTCGATCGCTCGCTGCAGCCGGTCATGGCCGAGCCGACCGGCGTCGAGCAGGTGCTGATCAACTTCATTCTGAATGCGCGCGACGCGGGCGCTCGCGTGATACGCATCGAGACCGGGCCGGCGCCGGGGCGTCGCGGTCATCTGCGCTTGTCGATCTCGGATGACGGCTCGGGAATTGAGAGCGACGTGCTCGGGAAACTGTTTCAGCCGTTCTTCACGACCAAGGTTAAGGGGACTGGCCTGGGACTCTGGCTGAGTCAGCGGATCGTGCACGATCACGGCGGCAGTATTGCGGTCGAATCGGTAAAGGGCAAAGGCACCACTTTCACCATAACGCTGCCGACGATTGGCGAATCGGCATCGCCGCGCCTGGTGCTCACCGGGCGGGATGAACCGCCGCCACCGGCACAGGTCTCGGTGGCGCGCAGTAGTCGACCGGGGCGCTAGCTGGTCGATGCCGATGGCTGCGCAGGCGAACATTCTGATCGTGGACGACGAACGCGACCTCGTCGACGCCTACGTGCGGCTGCTCGAGCGCTCGGGCCATCGATGCGTTGGCGCATTCGACGCCGGCGAAGCAATCCGGATAATCGACGCCGAATCTCCCGACCTGGTGATCACGGACTTGAGCCTGCCCGACATCAGCGGCATCGAAGTCATCCGCCACGTGCGCGCGAAGTCGCCGATCACGCCGATCATCGTGATGTCGGGGCACAACACGCCCGAACTCAACAAAGCGGCGCAGGCGGCGGGCGCGAACCTCTCGCTGCTGAAGCCGGTTTCGATTGCCGAGTTGCGCCGCGTGATTGGCGAAGCCCTCGCGCGCTGAACTTTCAGCGTTGCGATGAGCGACCGAAAATTACAACGTGCGTTTGAAGGATACGCTGGCGAGTACCAGCATCACGACCATGAAGACCAGCAGGAACGCTATGTCGCCGCTTACGGCGGTGAAGTCCGCGCCTTTGAAGAGGATCTGTTTTATCGCGCTTACCGAATGGGTCTCGGGATTGATGTGCGCGAAGGTCCGCAGCCACGGCGGAAAGCTCTCCACCGGATAAATCGCGCCGCTCGGGAAAAACAGGATCACATTCAGAAACCCCGAGAACGTCCCGACCAGTCGAGGATGGCCAGCGCGTCCGAGCATCGAGAACGTCATCGCCAGCAGACCGGTCGCGCTGATGACGATTATTCCAACCAGCATCGCCAGCGCCGTGACCCCGCCCAGGATTCGCCCACGCGTGATCATCAGGCCCAGGAACAAGACCAGAATGCCGCCGACGCTGGTTACCGTTACGCCGCTGGCGAGGATGCCGCCGGCGATGTCCCATCGTGAAAGCGGCGTCACCAGGTAGCATTCCGTGACGCCCATGAATTTATCCATCACCCAGTTGAACACGCCGGACATCAGCGAGCCCATAAAGATGGCCATCACGATGACGCCGGGGATGAGCGATCGATCGTAGTCCACGTAGGGGAACAGCCAGCTCGGGCGCAGCGAGATGTCATTGAGCTTGGGTTCGCGCGCGGTCACGAAGGCAACCCTGACGGTTGCGGCGGCCGAGTCGAGCACGCTTTCGAGCGTTTCGGAGCTGACGGTGTCGACGTTGTCGGTGAACAGTCCGATCTGCGCGATGCGCCCTTCGGCGACGTCGTGGCTGAAGTCGGGCGGGATCACGACGACGCCCTTGTAGAGCCCGTCGCGCACTTCGTCGACGGCGCCGCCGGGATCGCTCTCGAAGGTTACGTCGACGGTCTTCGGTCCCGCCTGTAGCGCGAGCAACTGTTCGACGATTCGGCGCGCGTAGAGTCCGTGATCCTGCTCGACGACAACTATCGGCAGATGCTTCAGCTGGCCCTGGAAGGAGTTGCCGATGATCACGAGATAGACGATCGGCATCAGGATGACCGAGATCAGCGTGATCGGATTGCGCGTCAGCTTCTTGAGATCGCGGCGCATGATGGCAAGGAACTTGAGCCCGAACATCGGCGGCCTCCTCAGCGCTGCTGCGGCATCCCGGCTCCCACGAATAGGCTGACCTTCTTGGCCGGCTCGTCGCGGAGCGTGCGCCCGGTGAAGTGGATGAAGACATCTTCGAGCGAGAGCTTCTGCACGGTGATCGAAGTCACGTGGTCGCCGGCGCCGTCGATAGCCTCGAGAATTTTCGGAATGGCGCGCGCGCCGTCGTTGGAGGAGAGTTGCAGGCGGTTGCCGCCGTCAAGGTTCACTTCGCGCAGATAGGGCATCGGCCGCAGCATCTCGGCGATCGCGGCGGGATTCCTTTCGACGACCAGATCGATCCGGTCCGCGCCCGGCACCATCGATTTGAGCCCCACCGGCGTGTCGAGCGCGATTATCTTGCCGCCGTCGACGATTGCGATCCGATCGCACAGCGACTCCGCCTCGTCCATGTAATGGGTCGTGAGCGAGATGGTGATTTCGCTCTCGCTGCGCAGCGTTTCGAGCAGGTCCCACACCGCGCGCCGGCTTTGCGGGTCGAGTCCGATGGTCGGCTCGTCGAGGAACAGCACGTCGGGCGAATGAATCAGCCCGCGCGCAATCTCGAGCCGTCGGCGCATCCCGCCCGAATAGGTCGCGACCAGGTCGTTGGCGCGCTCGGTCAGCCCGACCATGTGCAGCAGGCGATGGCCGCGGTCGCGACGCTCGCGGCGCGACAGGCCGAAGAACTCGCCGTAGATATCGACGTTCTCCCATCCGGTGAGATCGAGATCGGAGGTGAGCGCCTGCGGGATGACGCCGATATTTTCGCGGACCTGGCGTGGATGGCGCGCGACGTCGAAGCCGGCGACGAATGCCTGGCCGTCGCTCGGCGGCAGCAGCGTCGTGAGCATCCGCACCACCGTCGTCTTGCCGGCGCCGTTGGGGCCGAGCAGTCCGAAGACCTCGCCGCGACGGACCTCGAAGTTGACCTTGTCAACCGCGGTGAAAGCGCCGAAGCGCTTAGTCAGGTCTTTGGTCTGTATTGCTGGTGACTCGGGTTCCATCGGTTCTCGGAAAGGTGACTTCCGCGGTCATTCCGGGTTTCAGTTCGCCCTCGGCTTGCAACACCTGGACTTTGACGTAGAACGTGCGAATGTCCTGACGCCCGCGCCGCACGTCGCGCTCGGTCGCAAACTGGCCTTCCTGCCCTATGGCCACGATTCGGCCAGTGAAAATCTGCGGCGGTACCGTCGGCAATTCCACCTGCGCCGACTTGCCGATGTAGAGCGACCCTAGGTCGGTCTCTTCGACATCGACGCGCGCCCAGATCGTCGAGAGGTCATCGACGGTCAGCACCGGCACGCCCGGCGTCACCCATTCGCCGACTTCGAGCGCCTTGCTGACGATGACCCCGTCGACCGGCGACTTTATCTCGGTGTCGACGATTTGATCGGCGTAGAACTTTGCGTTGGCCTGTGCGCTGAGCACGTTGGCTTCGTCCTGCTGGACGGTGGTCAGAGCGTCGTCGCGAGTCTTGGTCGCAATCACGTTCGCGACCGAGAGTGTTTCGTCGCGCGCGAGGTCGCGCCGCGCCTGCGCCAGGTCGGCCTGCGAATGAGCGAGATCAGCCTTCGACTTGGCGAGTTGATTTCTGAGGTCGATATCCTCGATCATGCATACGACCTGCCCCTTCCTGACGTGGTCGCCCTCGAGCAGATCGAGCTGCTTGATGCGGCCGGCGATGCGGCTGGTGATATTCACCTCGGGCGCTTCGATCATGCCGACGACCTTGATCGTCGAACGATCCTCGGGCGGCCACAGGTAGGCACGGCCAAAAAAATAAAATCCGAGCGCAACGCCGGCCAGGATTGCCAGCCGAATGGCCCGGCGAACCAAGGTTCGAATCATTGCGGATGTACCGGCTTGAAGGGCTGCGACGGTTCCGCGCCGAGCGATCGGATCATCAGGTTGCCGAGATCGCGGCTGAGCTCGGAGACCGGGCGGCCGGCGCCGTAATAGAGCAGCAGCGAGCGGATCGCGCCCTGGATGGTGAACGTCGCCAGGCGCGGATCGACCCGAGTGAAGACGCCGGCGCGGATTCCTTCTTCGATTAGCGACGCGAAAAAATTGAAGCCGCGCTCGCGCGAGCCTTCGATAATGCGATTGCGCGCCTCGGCCAGCCGCGGTTCTTCGGTCGCGAAGAATTGAAGAAAGTCGCGGCGCTGATCGTAAAACTCCACCATCACCGCAATCGAGCGGCGCAGACGCTCCACCACCGGCAGCTTCGGATCGGCGCTGCTCTGATAGGTCCGATAGGCGGTGTCGAGTCCGTCGCTCAAAACGCCGAGATAGAGTGCGTCCTTGGACGGAAAGTAGAGATAGAGCGTTCCTTTGGCTACCTGTGCGGCGGCGGCCACGCGGTCCATCGTGACGGCCTGGTAGGGCTCGTGCGCGAAGAGCTTGAGCGCGGCGGCGAGGATACGTTCGCGCTTGTTCGCCTGCTCGTCGTGGACGTGGTAGGGGCGTGGATTGTGAATTCTAGCCGAATTTGCGTTTGTTGTGTTCATAAACTGACCAGTCAGTCATATATATTCAGGGGTCGAGAAACGAGTCAACAGGACCCCGGCTGATGCTCGGCTTTGGTTGCGCGTCCAAGCCAGCGTGCCTAGACTCGGGAGCTTCGAATGTCGCTCGCGACGGCGCCCGTAGCTCAACTGGACGGTGAGTTAGGGAGTTCCGTGAGTGCGCGGGCGCTTGGTCGCTTTCTGCGCTTCTTTGGCGGCCTTCCTAGCCGTCGCGGCGGCTGCCTTCATGCCCAATACCCATTCCTGAACGTCGTCGAGCGACAACTCATAGCCCTTCCTGAAACTTATGTTGCCGCCGCCGCCTTCGACTGGAAAGCCGGTTTGCGAGTCCACGATCATAAGGCCGCGGCGCGATCCAAGAAATTTTTGTGATCGCAAAAGAAAACGATTGCATTCATTGCTACGATGACAGAATTGCGAGGCGACCGTGAAAAATTGAGAGCGCGTCGAATGGCTTTCAGAGCGGCTACGCGCGTTCGCGTTGATAGGCGCTATATTTTGTGCGAGCAGCGAGGATCGCTCGCGCGAGAAATTTCCTTTTCAATCCGCGCGACTAACGACGAAAGTTTTGGCGCGCTTGACCACTCGAGCTAGTAACCCCAACACTTACAAAAAAGGCCGCGCCCAAGGCTATCTTTTTGAAGGGAACGACCTTGGGCGGCGGCGACTAATGTGAGGAGGATGTGCGGCGTTGAACACCACCAATCACAGCCCCACGCGCTTCAAGTTTCTAGCGCGTCGGCGAGGCAGGCGCAATCCAAACGACACCGAAGGACGTTCGCGGGCGATTAGAGAGTGGATTAGTGTTGCCCTAACGGTCGCCAAGTTCATTCTCGATTTGTTGGCAAAGCATCGGGCCTAGTTGACTTCATCGCGCGTCGTCAGGTTGCGGCTCGGTAGATAGGGTCGGGAGCACAGGCTTGACAGGCCAGGGTTCCACTTAAGCCCGGCGCTTGAAGGTGCGGCGGGAGCGGCCGATGATATCAGGTCGAGAGCATCGTCAAGAAATTGCACGAAGACTTCCCCGAACTCCGACGCTTGGTGCCGAGCAATGATTGAAAACTTGGTGAGGGCTGTATTCTCGCTGAATTTCAACCGATTCGTTACGCCGACAATCATAGCGGGCGTCTATTTCGTCGAGAGTATGGTACTCGGCGCTATTGCGTTGATCATAGAAATGGAAGCGATCTTCCAAATCTTCGGGCACTCCATAATAGGGTTGGGCACGATGCCGACTGGCGTGTACCAGTTGACAATGATGCAGCCAGCATGGGCGGTGGTCGTAGCTTGTTTGCTACCCTTGGTCTGGCTGCCGCTCCAAGTGGTGCTGAGGGTGCAGGCAGAGTTGATAGTCGCGCTGATCAAAATTGCTGAAAACACGAGTCCGCTTTGAAAAAGACATCGGCGATTTTTGCAATTATGACGACGCTCACGTACGCAGCAGCGGCACAGGCCGATCCGTGCAACGCGGCCGGCAGACTGGTTCTGCAAATCGCTTATGCTCGCGACCGTGGCGTGTCGGTGGAGAATAATGCCCAAGCGATGCTCTTGAAGCTGCCGCCCGACAACAGCGTCGCTAACCATTGGATCAGGGCGTTCGTCGCAAGCTCGATGTATGCGCTCTATAACAAACCGGATTTAAGCGGTCCGGCGGCGCGCGACGCATTCGTCGCGGACTGCGAACATAGCATAGGTGAGAAGTAAAAATGGCAAGGTGTGAAGATTACCCCTGTTGCGGACACGGGCCTCCGCCGATGGGCGACGGAGGCGGTTGTCCTGACTCACAGGAACGCAATTCCAGGGATAAAAGTTGAGTGGTTTCGACCGACCGGAAATTAACTCACCCAACTCAGCCGCCGCGCACCGTCGCGCGCCGTCGAACGTGTAGCACGTTCAGCCTTAGGAAGGGGGCTTATTGTGCTCGTTCAACAGCCTCCGAAGCTGCTCTCCATCGATCAGTTCTATTGAAAGTCCCTGTGCGAAATCCCGTGCTTGCGGCGTGAAAATCGAAGTCGTGATGAAGACGCCCTTGGCCGCTTTACGGTCGGCAATGAGCGCTCCGTAAAATTCCCTGATAGCGGCGCTTCCAACAGGATTGTCCTCGGCGAAGCGCTTGCATTGGAACAAATACCGTCCGCCTACGATTGGGCGGTCGAGCACGGCTTCAATGTCAATTCCGCCGTCCCCGCTCGCCTTTGTCGTTTGTGCCTCGAATCCCATTTGGTGCAACAAACCAGTGATGAACCGCTCAAATTCCAATGGGTGAAACAGAGCGAAGTCTCGGGCCGCGTCAGGTGACTCGAACTTGTCTGCTGATATGCCAATCAAATCGAGGGCGGCGCGTGCATCCTGTTCCGAAAGGCAATCAACTCCTTGACGGGACAACCAGCGGACAATTTTTTCAACCTCGCCGGGACTTCCCTTCGATGCTCGGGCAATGAGCGACACGGTCTGCGGTTCCAATGAAATTTGCAGGCGCGAAGTCATTTGTTCGGTGATCTGCCGCATTTCGTCTGTGGTGTAGGGCTTGAATTTCAGCGCTAAGAGGAACGCCCTAAGGAGTTCCGGATCGCATTCGCCTTCTCGAGTAACGGTCGCAAGGCACGAGAATGGATTTACGGACAACTTCGTTGTCCGTGCGCCCATACCTTCGCCGACAATGATAGAGAATTGAAAATTGAGCATGGCCCCGGTCAATCGTTTCACCACCGGCCGCCTCATGCGCCCCAAATCGGGGAGGAAAAGGACATCGTGTGCTTCCAAGTTGTTGACGCAAGCTGCCAGATCGGCGGCGTCGAGGTCTTGTGCTTCAGCGACATGCAAATTGACGCCCAGTTCGCGCGCCACACAATGAGCGATTGTGGTGCCACCAAGTCCTTGCGATCCGATCAGCAAGACATGAGGAAAAACGGTCGCCTTTGTTTTGCACGATGCGACCATTGCCTGGAGGCGGCGAACCAATTCGACCTGGCCGACAAATTCCTGAAGCGAGCGGGCTGCTTGGACCTCTGATTCCTGCGGGAGTGTAATCGGCGCAGCTGACTTTGATTCGTTGGAGATTGGTTTGCCTTTTTCCATTTGCGGGGCGATTCTCGTAAGCGAAGGTTGCGAGAATCATATCGCAGGAATTAGGTCCGCGACTATGATGAGCAGTCCTTCGCTGAGCGTGAGGACCTGGACTTTGCCCCTATTGGGGCGTTTGCTTTGCGCTGGCCTTCTGCTAAGTGCGCAAAGTATGAATGTCCGCCACGCCGCCGCGCTCGCCGCTCGTGGGCTGGTATCTGATGTGGCCCCCGGTCGCGCCGGGCGATGACAACCTCGATCTGACGGCACCGCTTGCGAAGTGGGAGAGCAGCGAGAGCTTCGATAGAGCGAGTCAATGTGAAAATGCGCGGTTCGGCTTTGGTTGCGCGTCCAAGCCAGCGTGCCTAGACTGCTGAGCTTCGAACGTCATTCGCGACGGCGCCCGTAGCTCAACTGGATAGAGCATCAGACTTCGGATCTGAGGGTTGGGGGTTCAAATCCCTCCGGGCGCGCCAGTTTGCGTTTGCCGGTCGCACGCCTGCTTGCTAAATCGTCCACGCAATGAACCGCCGCCACGCCGCCGCGCTCGCGCTTGTAGGCTGGTATCTGATGGTGCCGCCCGACCGCCCGAAACTCACCGATCCTGTCGAATGGGTCTCGCGTGCTCCGTTCCGCGATTGGCAGATTGTTCAACGCTTTGACGCCACGAGCGCCTGCGAAAGGAGACGCCATGAAATCATCAGCGACGCGAAGCACGCGATCAAGGCTGACGCCAAAGCCAGGCGCACGGCGGCGGTGCTGTCGGATTACGCAATCTCGAACAACGCGACATGTATTTCCAGGGACGATCCTCGCCTCAAAGAGTAGAATGAACCCGCGCCACGCCGCCGCGCTCGCGCTTGCGGGTTGGTATCTGTTGATTCCGCCGGTCTTTAGCCCAATGGGAAACCATCCTCGCGCATTCAACGATTTGAACGCTTCACTCAACCGATGGGATATCCAAGGATCGTTCGAATCCAACGAGAGTTGCGAGAAAGAGAAGGAGCGCATTCGGAACGAGGCCCCTTTGCGCCTCAAATTTGCCCGTGAACATCCCGATCAGGATCAGAACGGCAACATCGTAGCCGTAGCAGAAGCATGGCAGCTGGCGGAATGTGTCGCGACCGACGATCCGCGCCTCAAGGAAACGAGATGAAACTACGCCACAAAGGTTATCAGGTCAGTCAATCCCTCGACGATTCGCGGTCGCCTGTCCGTTGGCGGACGTGAGTCAGAGCGGAACTGCGGTGCGGAACAGGATGAAGCGGCCGAGCATCTCGCCAACCAGGACTGACATCACTGCGATGTACAGCAGGCCGGTGGCTGCCATCGTCTGAGGAATTTTCAGCGTCTGCCAGCACATCCAGACCAGCACGATGGTCGCGACCGGGCCGAGCAGCAGCCGAACTGCCAGCAGTCCCAGATGCGACGCGAACAGCTCGTGCACCGCGGCGCTCGCGCCAGCGCTGCCGAACGCCGCAGGCAATCCGATCGCGAGTCCGAGTGCGACCAGATTCGCGACCAGCACGATTCCCAGCAGCCGGATGAAGGTACGCAGGTAGTCGACCGGCATCTCGAGGTCGATGAGGTACCAATGCCCGAACAGCATCGCGCCGCTGACCAGTCCAAGCACCAGCGCCGAGGTGATGGCGGTAAGTCCGTAGGCGACCGCAGCCACTGCGCCGAAGCCGGGCGGCATCAGGAGCATCATGTTGGCCAGCAGGGCAAGCAGGCCGAGCGCCAGTCCCAGCACGTACGAGCGCGCGCGGAGCCGGCCGTTTTCGGTCCAAAGCGTGTAGAGATAGACGGCGACGGCGGTGCTCGACAGGGTCCAGAGAGCGGACGCCGTCCACAATGAGCCCGCGCCCGGTCCCGCCGACGCGCCGCCGCGCAACGCCAGCAATCCGAGGCCGGCCGCGGTCGTAAGCGATGCGGCCAGGTAGACGGACGCGCTGGATTTGTAAAACCCACGCTCGACATTGAAGAACGGCGGAATCGCCAGTGCGAAGAGCCCGCCCCAGGCGAGTTCGCCGAAGACGAGGATGAAGCAGGCGGCGAATCTGGTCACGCGGGAATACTACCGGTCGCGGCGCACGGCGAACACTCGGCAGAGTCGCTGTGGCGTTTGGGTGAGACCGAATCGCTTGCCCCGGCGTGCCGTTCGGTGAAATAAAAGCCAGACGGGCGCGACCTGCGAGATTAGACATCCGCGGCGGCGCGGCTATAATTGAAGTCAGATCGACGGGGATCGATGGGGAACAACATGCGTTCATCGAAAATTCTAACATTGTTGGCGATTGGGTTGGCGCTGGGCCTTTCCGCCTGCGGCGCCATGGAAGCTGCTCGTCAGAATGAAGTACAAAAGCAGCAGGTGTTCGAGCATCGCGTCGACATGGCGCATATCTGGGTAACCACGGAAGCGCCGCCGGCCGGCAAACCGTACTCGGAGCTTGGCGAACTGTCTTATACCGAGCCGTTCTCGCCTGATGCGATTGACGAGGCGAAGATCAGCGACAGGCTGAAAGCGATGGCGTTCGCAAAATGGCCCGACACTATCGACGCGATCGTCAACGAGAATCAAACGGTCTCGTCCGATGGCTCGCAGATAACGGTCACGGCCAAGGCGATCAAATACGACTCGTCGGTTGACCGCGAGGCCCTGCATCATATGAACGAGGGAATGGTCGCGTCGCCCAACGGCAACTAGCGGCTCGCGATAGAGTGAGACCCAAAACGGGCGCGCCGCGGAAACCAATCCGCGATGCGCCCGTCTCTATTTGCGGATCGACGAGCTCTATCGCGGGTGACAGTCGAGGGTTCAGGCCGGCGCTGATTCGGCCAGCAGACCGTCGAGCTTGCCGGCGTCGTTGAGCGCCTTCAATTCGTCGAAGCCGCCGACAATCTTGCCGTTGATGAAAATTTCGGGAACGCTGCGGCGCCCGCCCGACAACTCGACCATCTTCGCGCGCAACTCGTCGTCGTCGGTCACATCGATTTCGACGAAATCGACGCCCTTGCTCTTGAGCAGGCTCTTGGCCCGCGTGCAGAACGGGCAGTAGGTGGTGGTGTACAGTTCGACTTTGGCCACGTGGTACCTCGCTTGAGTCATTCTTATCCGCGCGAAAAAAGTCTGTCCACTCTGCCCCCGGCAGGCTGACGCTAACGCGTGTCGGAGTACATCCGCTTCAGGCGGGCCGGCGGCACGCCCGTCAGGTACATCGCGCGAATCAACCACATCCTGACGATGGTGCGCACCACTCCGCCTTGATTCCATCGCCGCGCGGAGGTTGTCACGCGGGCACGCAGGCACGCGACGCGTCCCGCCCGCTTCAAGCGGCGCGCGAATTCGAGATCTTCGCATAGCTCCAGCTCGGGGAAACCGCCGAGGCGATCGAAAACCTCGCGCCGCACAAAGATCGCCTGATCGCCCGTGCCGGTGCGGCTGATTCGCGAACGGAGGCTGATCATCGCGCCAATGATCCGGTAGACGAGCCCGCTCGCGTCGAGTTTCACGTCAAAGCGTCCGCCCACCACGGCGGGATTCGACAACGCCGATGCGATGTCAGCCGCAAAGGTCGATGGCACGATCGTATCGGCGTGCACGAAGACCAACGTCTCGCCGTGAGCCGCGCGCGCGCCCGCGTTCATCTGCTGCGCCCGGCCGCGCGAAGCGGCAATCAACGCCTCGCACAACGGCCGCGCCTGCGCGACGCTCGCGTCGATACTGCCGCCGTCAACGACGACGATCTCCGCGCCGGGTGCGCCCCGGCGAATCGCGCCCAGCGTGCTCGCGATCGCGGCCGCTTCGTTGAGCATCGGCACGATTACCGAAAGTGTTTTCACCTTTTGCGAATCAATCCACCGGAGGATTTACCAACGGCGGGGAATTTGGCTTGGCCGAATCGCCCTTGATGATAACCTGGCGGCCCTGGATCTCGAGCCGGCCCTGCTGAAAGAGCGCGATCGCGTGCGGAAAGATGCGATGCTCCTGGAGCAGGATGCGCGCGGCCAGACGTTGTTCGTCGTCGCCGGGCAGCACGGGCACAGCGGCTTGCACGATCACCGGGCCCGCGTCGACGCCCGGCGTTACGAAGAAGACGGTGCATCCCGCAATCTTGACGCCGTATTCAATCGCGTCTTTCGGTCCGTGAATGCCGGGAAACGACGGCAGCAGGCTGTTGTGAATATTCATGATACGGCCGGGGAACGCGTCGAGCATCACCGGCGACAGCAGGCGCATGAAGCCCGCCAGCACAACCAGTTCGACCGAGCGATCGAGCAGCGCGGCCAGGACGGCGCGGTCGAAGTCCTCGCGCGACGGAAACCTGCGATGGTCGATGACCGTCGTCTCGATTCCGTGGCGGCGGGCGCGCTCGAGCCCCTGCGCGTCCGCGCGATTGGATATGACGAGACGGATTTCGGCTTTGAGCTCGCCGCGCAGAATCGCGTCGATTATAGCTTGCAGATTGGTGCCGGCGCCGGAGATCAGGACGCCGAGTTTAACCGTCGGATTTTCCGCCATCGAACCAGTCGCGGCTCAGCGAATCGACACTCCGCGCTTGCCGCGCCTCACTTCGCCGACAACATAGGCCGCATATTCGCGGCGGCGCAAATGAGCGACGACGCGGTCCGCCTCGCGCGCCGGCACGATCGCGACCATCCCGAGGCCGTTGTTAAAGGTGCGATCCATCTCTGCGCGAGAGATTTTGCCGCGCCGCTGAATCAAGCCGAAAATCGGCGGCGTCGGCCAACTATCGCGTTCGAGGATTGCGCAACTGTTGGCGGGCATCACGCGCGGCAGGTTTTCGATCACGCCGCCGCCGGTGATATTGGCGAGGCCGCTTATCTTGAAGCGCTCGAACAGTTCGCCGACGACTCGCGCGTAGATGAGCGTGGGCCGCAGCAGTTCCTCGCCGAGCGTGCATCCCAGTTCGGCAATGTGCGCGCCGAGCTTGAGTCTGGCGTGTTGCAGCAGGACGCGGCGCACCAGCGAAAAGCCGTTGGAGTGAAGTCCGTTGGATGCGATTCCGATCAGCGCGTCGCCCGCGCGCACACTCGACGGTTCGGGGATTCGCGCGCGTTCGACTATTCCCACCGCGAAGCCGGCCAGGTCGTATTCGCCGGGCTTGTATAACCCGCTGAGTTGCGCGGTCTCGCCACCGACCAGGCTCATGCCGGCCCGCGCACATCCGCGCGCGACGCCCTTGACGAGATCGAGCGCGATCTGCTTCTCGAGCTTGCCCGACCCGATGTAATCGAGAAAGAACAGCGGCCGCGCCGCGTGGCAGATGATGTCGTTCACGCACATCGCGACGCAGTCGATGCCGACGGTGTCGTGCCGCCCGGTCTCGAACGCGATCATGAGCTTGGTGCCGACGCTGTCGGTGCCCGCGACCAGCACCGGCGCGCGCATCTTGCGGGCGCCGTTGAGTCCGACCAGCGCGCCGAATCCACCGACGCCGCCGATAACGTGCGCGCCCGCGGTGGTCTTCGCAATTGAACTGAACAGCGGAATCAGGCTCTGCTTCAGCGCGATGTCGACACCGGCGGCTTTGTAAGTCATCCCGGGCGCCATCAGGCCGATTTCCTCCGCCGCGCCGCTATCGATGCGCGAAAGGCGCTCTCGCCGTTTGGATAAGTGACCGGGCCTTCGCGGTATTCCTCGATCTTGAGTCCGTTCGCAAGCGCGCGAAGCTCTCCGTGAGCCAGCAGAAAGCGCGGATCGCGCGGATGTCCGATCGTAGCCTGGTCAACCAGGAACGTATCGGCGAGCAGCATCCCGCCGGGTCGGAGCGCCCGCACGAATTTCGGGAACAGCGTGCGCTCGAGAAAATTTATATTCACGATGACGTCGAAGGATTCGTCCTTGAGATGAAAGCTATCCAAGTTTGCGACCACGGGCCAGATGGCCAGGCGCGCGGCCTGCGCGGTAGCCGCGAGGATGCGCATTGCTTCGCCGGAAAAATCAACCGCGACCACCGCCAGGCCCGCTCGTGCGAGCGCGACCGCGTTGCGTCCGCGTCCTGCACCGACGTCGAGCGCGGTGCCGCGCGGGATTCGCGCGAGCATCGCGGCCAGGAACGGCTCGGCTGCGCCGGCCGGCTTGCCGCGATGGCGTTCGTCCCATTCGGCGGCCCGCGGCTCGCTCATAGCACGCGCGCGAGCGTGAATACGTCCACGCGGGTCGCGCCCGCCGCGATCAACACGCGCGCGCATTCGTCGACGGTGGCGCCGGTGGTCATCACGTCGTCCACGATCAGCACGCGGCGATTCCTGACCCGCGCGGGATTCGTGACGGTGAAAGCTCGCCGCACGTTCTTGATCCGTTCGTCGTGGTGGCGCGAGGTCTGCGGCGTGGTGAAGCGCCGGCGCGACATCGCGGTAGTATCGAGCGGAAGATTCAGCCGGCGCGCGACTTCGGCGGCGAGCAGCGCGGCCTGGTTGAAGCCGCGCCACCACAAGCGCCGCCAGTGCAGCGGCACGGGAATCACGACGTCGTAGTCAGCGGCCGACACAGGCAGCTCGTCGCCCATGTATTCCGCCAGCGCACGCCCGACAGACTGGTCGAGACCGTACTTGTGACGGCGAATCAGCGCGGGCAGGCTGCCGGGTTCGTCCTCGGCGGTAGTCCGATACCGCGCGATAGTTCGCGCGATGCGGTAGCGCGGCGGATGCGCGAGGCATCGGGCGCATCGCGTCGCATCGGTGACGACGGACTCGAGCGGCCCGCCGCATACTTCGCAGCGCGGCTCGGGCATTCGCTCGACTCGCGCCACGCATTGAGCGCAAACGCGCTTGCGTGGTCCCGCCTGCGATGCGAGCGGCATTGCGCACGCGGCGCATCGGGGCGGGTAAAGAAAGTCGAGAACCTGGGCGATCGCGGCCATATATGATTGATGCGTCCGGCGACGCCCAAACTCAAGAGCGTTGTGGTATACAGAAAAGCCATGAGCGGACCGCTTGAAGGAATTCGAATTATCGACTGGACGATCTGGCAGCAGGGGCCGGTCGCCACGCAGATGCTCGCCGACCTGGGCGCCGAGGTGATCAAGATCGAGGAGCGCGAGCGCGGCGACCCGGGCCGTGGAATTACCGCGGTCGCGGGCAGCGCGACCGTCAGGGGCGGGCGCAATTATTATTTCGAGGCCAACAACAAGCACAAGAAAAGTATCGCGCTCAACCTGAAGCAGCCCGCGGCGCGCGAGATCGTGCATCGCCTGGCGGCGCGCAGCGACGTATTTGTGCAGAACTTTCGCAAAGGCGTCGCCCAGCGGCTCGGGCTCGGCTATGCGGACCTCGCCACGCTCAACCCCCGAATTATCTACGCGAGCGCGTCCGGCTACGGCCCCGAGGGGCCGGACAGCGGCGAGCCGTCATTCGATTACCTTGGGCAGGCGCGCTCGGGAATCATGAATGCGGTCGGCAGCGGGACCACGACGCCCACCTACGTCTACGGCGGCATTGCCGATCAGATGGGCGCGATCATGCTCGCCTACGGCGTGCTCGCGGCGCTGTTCGCGCGCGAACGAACAGGAATCGGGCAGGAAGTGGATGCGTCGCACCTGGGCTCGATGATGGCGCTGCAGGGACTCAACGTCGTCGCACGAACCATCATGGGCAAGGAATTTCCGCGCAACACGCGCGCCAACGCGTACAATCCGCTGTGGAACCATTATCGATGCGCCGACGACAAATGGATCTCACTGGCGATGCTTCAGCCCGATCGTTACTGGAAAGATTTCTGCACGGTGATCGGAAAAACGGGGTTGCTCGAGGATCCACGCTTCGCCGACGTTAAAACCCGCGGCAAGAATTCGGCGGCGCTGGTCGCGATATTCGACGACGTGTTCGCGGCGCGCCCACGCGACGAATGGATGCGAATCCTCAAGGGCAGCGGCGACTTCATCTATACGATCGTGAATTCTGTGTCCGACTTGCCCGGCGACCCGCAGGTCAGGGCCAACGATTACCTCGTCGACTACGATCATCCCGCGCTGGGCAATCTGACGCTGCTTGGGATGCCGGTGAAGTTGAGCGCGACCCCGGGCGAGCCCCGCGGGCATGCGCCCGAACTCGGCGAGCATACCGAGATGCTGCTGACCGAGATGCTCGGCTACTCATGGGACGAGGTCGCGCGCCTGCGCGAAGCTAACGTGATTTGAGTGCCGCGCACTCGAAGTGACGGCGGCACCGGGAGAATCGATGCGATGACGATGACAGGAACACTCGAGGACCGCGAGGAGGTTCGCATACTGCATGCCCGCTACTGCCTCACGATCGACAGCGCGCGCTACGAGGAATGGATCGATTGCTTCACGGAGGACGGCGTCTTCGAAAGCCCGCGCTTCGGCAAGCACAGCGGACGCGAGGGACTGAAGCGGTTCGCGGCGCGATACAAGGAGTCACTCGGCGGCGCGCAGGTGCTCCACGTAGTCGCCAATCCGCAATTCGACCTCGACGGCGCCAGCGGCAGCGGCACCGCCTACCTGCTCTACTACCACTGCAAGGAAGGGCGAGTGCAGCAATCGACGGTGGGTTACTACACCGATGAGCTGCGCAAGACGCCGGAGGGATGGCGCTTCGCGAGCCGTCAAGTGACGATCCTCGGGCATCACTGAGACCCGCACGCTGGACCCGAATTTCAACTTTGATAGCATTTTCGTAGCGCCTCGGCGCGCGCAGGTTGAGGACCAATCATGGACCAATCGACAGGTGATCTGATCAAGCGGCTATCGCGGCTGGAATTGCAGCAGGACAAACTCCAGCGCAGCAACAAGCGCCTGCGGATGACGACCGGAGCGCTGATGCTGCTCTGCGGCGCGCTGGTCACGATGGCGCAGACCAGTTCGACGGTTCCCGAGACGCTCGAGGCGCAACAATTCCTGCTGCGCGACAGCAGCGGCAAGTTGCGCGGCGCGATCGGCGTGCTATCCGATGGCGCCGTCGGATTCAATCTTGAAGACCCGGCCGGCCGCACCAGGCTGACCGTTGACCTGGCATCGAACGGCACTCCCGGCGTCGACCTCTACGATCAGGACGGCAAGATACGCGCGACCATGGCGCTCGGGGACGCCGGCCAGCCCGGACTCGGGCTCTACGGTCCCAATGGTAACCTGCGAACCAGCCTGGATGTTCCTGCCGCCAAGACGCCGGGCCTGGCGTTCTATAAAGACGACGGCAAGCCGGCTTGGGGAGTGCCCTGACATGCGCTCAAAGCGAAAATGTTTCAGCCCGGGTCGTATGATCGGAGCGGTCGTACTGCTCGGAGTGATCGCATCCGGCGCCAGCGGCTGCTATGACGGCGGCGGTTACGGCTGGGGCGGGGATTACCCTTCCTATGGCTACGCGCCGTACGCATATGGTTGGGGCGGATGGGGATATAGTCCCGGCTTCGACGTTCACCATTCCTGGGAAGGACATTATGCTGGCGAGGGCCATCATACGGAGTTCTATCACGGTGGCGGGGGCGGCGTGGCGCATGTGGGCGGCGGTGGCGTCGGCGGCTTTCACGGCGGCAGCGGTGGCGGCGCCCATAGTGGCGGTGGCGGCGGCCACAGTGGTGGTGGCGGCGGCCATCGCTGAGATTCTCTTCAAGCGCAAAAACCAGCGGCGCCGGATCGCGATACGATCCGGCGCCGCATTTTCGTGTAGCTGATTACCGCGTCAGAAGGCCGCGTACCACGGCACTTCGTGCGGACTCTGCACTTCCCAGTTGATCTGGAACTGCTGCAGCAGCGTGCCGTCGGCGTGCCCGAGCGCGAGCTTGGCGTTCTCGAGATCCACCTCGGCCTGCACCTGGTTGCCCTCCGCGCTCACTTCCTCTTCCTGGAACTGCAGCAGGTCGTGCGTGGTCGCCAGGCCGACCTGGAATCGCACTTGCTCATCGTGGAGCGACTGGCGAGCGTAGTAAGTCGCCGACGCGGTCGCGGACGCTCGCTTCTGATCGGCATAAAGATCGGCTATCGCGCTCTCCACATTGACGACCGCTTGCGACAGCGCCGCTCGATACAGCACCCGCTGCTGCTCGTATTGCACGCGAGCCTGCGCCAGGGCTGCGCGCGGGACGGCATTGTCCAGCGGCATCTGGAAGGTCATCACAGCTGCATAGTTGTAGTAGGTAAAACCCCACAGGCGATCGAGTGCGTCGCCGTAGATTCCGCCAAACGGAAGCTTATTGCCGTCACCCGGCGGTAATCCCGGCGGCGTACAATTTCCGTTCGTGATCGTCTTGAAGCCCGCCTGGCAAGGCGTGGTTCCGGCGCTGGAGGTCAGGCCGAATTGCGCGCCGAGGTTGAGCTGCGGCAGGACCTGGTTCTCCGAGAACTTCACCTGCAGCAACGCGTCGCGAATCGCCTCTCGCATGCTGCCCAGCGACGGCACGTACTGCACCGCCAGCTCGAGCGCCCGTTCCTCATCGACGACGATCCGCTCCTGGGGATTGGGCCGCGTCAGCGGCTGGATTTCCTCGGGCAGGAACGTGCCGTACGGGTTGAGCATCACGTCCTGGCGGAGTTGCGTGCGCGAATTCTTCAGGTTGGCTTCGGCGGTGTAAACGTTTGCCTCCGCGGTGGCGGCCGCCGATTGTGCTTCCTGCAGATCGATCGGCGCCAGGGTGCCGACCTTGACGCTGATCGCGTTCTGGCGAACGAGGTCGAGATTGAAGCGCAGCGCGGCCCGCGCAACCTCGAGATTTTCCTCCGACAGTACGACGTTCCAGTAGTCACCGCCGATTCTCTGCACGAAATCCTGCAGCGCCTGGCCGTAAGTCCACTGCGCCTGCTTCTGACCCGACTCCGCGATCCGGACGTTGATGGTCGCGAAATCCCAGCCGAAGTTCTGCAGCAATGGCTGTGAGAGCGACAGTGCGAGGCTGGGCGCATAGGCAGGATTGACGCCGGCGAAGGTCGAGTTCGACAGCGCGCGATCGTTGTTGAAAGTCACCCCCCAGGTTCCATTGGTGACCGCCGAGACCTTGTTGACGGCGAAGTTCCAGTCGTAAAATTTCTGCACGAACACGTCGCTGCCGCCGGTCTGCAAGGCCGACGTCACAGGCACGACGGTCTTCTCGATGTCACCCTGCGCGGTAAGGTTCGGATCGAAGGTCCCGTTGGCTTCCCGGACCGTCTCCATCGAGGCGATCGGGTCGAGTTGGGAGGCCTTCAGCGCCGGGTTATTCTGGATCGCGATGTAGATCGCTTCCTTCAGCGTGAGGCCGCGCACGTTGGGATCTTCGGAGCGCATGAAGCGCTCGCTGATCACGTTGTCGGGCACGATTTCGTCAGTCAGCGACCACTGATGCGTGAAGATCCGCGGCAGATTCAACAGATCGTCATGATGCTCGAACTCGTTGGAGGCGCTGGGCGGCACGGTCGCGTGCGGCGGCGTCTGCGGCCCGACCGGCACCGACTGCATCTGGATCGGCCCACTCAGATCCGGCGGCGGCAACGGCGTGGTGGGCAGCGAGCCGGTCACCTTCAGCTGATCCTGGGCGAATCCCACCGAGGTTCCGAGCTGCAGCACGAAAACTGTCAGCATCGCAACCCAAACGCATTTATGTCTCGACATTCTAACCAACCTCCTTGATGCCTGTTGCCATCGCATCCGATGGCCCGCCGCTTCCGCGCCCGCGGCTGCGTAACTTGACTCAGCAGTTGGGATCGAGTTGCCAGCGCCGAATCGAACCGACGCGAAGCGCTTGCGCGGCGCCAATTGGCTCGCGATTATAGCCAAGGTCGCCATCCTTGTCTTCCCGGAGTCGAAGGCGGGCGGCATTTAACCAGAGTCGCACTTGGAGATGACATGCGCGCTGTCCGGTTGACAATCGCAGTATTCATCCTGTCTCCGATCCTCATGCTTGCCCTCAGCGAGTCAAGGTTGTCGCGGCAGCCATGCGCGCAAATTACCGCGGCGCCGGGACCCGTGCCACTGACTGCACCCGTCGCTCCCGGTCAGCCGCAGGCCTTCTCGACGATCGGAGCGCTGCCCGCTCTGGCGCCGGCGCCAGGCATTCTGTCTGCAGCGGCCGCGAGCGCCGCGGCGACGCCGCGCGCATTTCGATGCACCTGTTCGGCGCCCGGAGTCTGGACCGAGTGGGCGGGCATCGTCTCGTCGTCGAGCTATGTGCTCGCCAGCCAGTCTGCGAAAACGCAGTGCGCCAGTTACATCCTGAACGAGAATGGGCCATCGGCCTACATCGCACAGGAGTCAACCACGGCGAGCCAGCAAAGGCCCACGCTCTACAACGGCGAGGCGTTCACGCAGCGCGCGACGGTGTCGACCTCGGTGGGACAGTCGTTTCTCCAGCAACGCTCGACGGAAGTGCTGGAGCAGACCCAGTGTACGCGATGCGCCTGCAACTGAAATCGTCGCAGGGCCTGATAAACGACCTCTCGCAAACACAATAGGCAAAGCCCCGACTATGACGCGCTGCGCCGGGATGCTTGCAGCGGCTGTACTGTTCGGCCTTGGGGCGCTGCACGCCTACTGGGCCGGCGGCGGCCGCTGGGGGACTGAAGTCGCCATGCCGAATCGCGGCGGTCAGCCGCTCATTGTGCCGGGAACGGCGGCCACTCTCATAGTCGCAGCGCTCCTTTGGGCCGCGGGATTGGTATTCCTTGGACGCGTGGGCCTCTGGGGACTGTGGCTGCCGCGATGGCTGTTTGTGCTTGGCGCCTGGACGCTCGTCATTGTGTTCGCGGCACGCGTCGTGGGCGATCTCCGATGGTTCGGACTCTTCAAAACGAGTGACGGGAACGCCCTTCGCTGGTGGGACACATGGCTCTACGTACCGCTCTGCGGCCTGCTCGCATTGGCGGCTCTGCTCGTGGCCAGCAACGGGCCTTTACCGGCTAGTCGATTAGCTTCTTCAAATCCGGCGGGAGCGGCGCCGTCGCCTTGACGTGACCGACCGCCGGCGAGTCGAACGCTATATCGCATAGATGCAGCCAGAAGCGCCCGTGCGCGAGCGTCTCGCTTGCGGGGCCGCCATAAAGTGTATCGCCGACTAACGGATGGCCCAGGCTCGCCAGGTGCACGCGAATCTGATGGCGGCTGCCGGTCTTCGGCGCGACTGACAACAGCGTGAACTCGCCGACGCGCCGGATCGGCTCGGCCAGCGTAATCGCGGCGCGGCCGGCGCGCTTGGGGTTCGCGCTGGAGGGATCGCCGGCGACCATCTTGCGCGCGTTCTTTGCGTGATGCGCGATCGGCGCATCGATCTCAGTCTTGCGCTCGAGCGCTCCGGCGGCCAGCGCCTCGTAGCGGCGCGCGATTTTTCCGGCGCGAATCGCGTCGCGCAGTTTTTCAAACGCGCCACGGTTGCGTGCGATCAACAGCGCGCCCGAGGTGCCGTTGTCCAGGCGATGCACCAGGCCGCCTTCGAGCGGCTTCTCGCCAACGGTCGCGGTCTCGGGAAAACGCGCGACGACCGCATTCATGACCGTGTCGCGCTCGCCGGCGTCGAGCGGATGACACGGCACGCCGCCGGGTTTGTTGACGACGATCACCGCCGCATCTTCGTGGATAACTTCGAGCGCGAGGCCGGCATTCGGCTCGATTGCCGCGCGGCGATCTGCGGTGTCAACTTCAACCCGATCCTCGGCGCCGACGATTTCGCTTTTCTTCGAGCGCCGTCCGTTGATTCGCACCATCCCGCGCTCGACCAGGTCCTGCGCAACGCGCCGCGAGGGCGCGAATCCGGTCCGCACCAGGTAATGGTCGAGGCGTTCTTTCAGCGCGTCGGGCAAGGAGCTAGTGGCTCGCGGCAGTCCCGGTCGGAATCGGCACGGCCGGCGGCCTATCGTACACGGAGAATTGCAGAGTCGCGGCGTAAAGCAGAATCCCGAGTAGAACTACCGCTGTGAGTATATCCACGAAGCCGAGTTGCGTTGCGCCGCGCGCCAGACGATTGAATCCCCGCATTCGTCCTCCTTGCCAATTCACCAGACTATACCCCCGCCGCCGTGCGCAAAGCCGATCGGACCTGCCGGCCATGCTCCGGCAAGCCGAACAGGCGTCGCAGCTCGCGGCCGGTCTCGGACTTCTCGCAGGCCGCGATATCCAGCGGTGAACCGGACGCCACCACTCGCCCGCCTTCGTCGCCGCCGCCGGGTCCGAGATCGATGACATAGTCGGCGTTCGCGATGAACTCGAGGTTGTGCTCGATCACCACCAGCGTGTTGCCTTCCGTGACCAGCCGGTTGAGCACCTTGATCAGGCGCTTGATGTCGGTCGAGCTGAGCCCGGTGGTCGGCTCGTCGAGGATGAACATCCGCGGCAGATGCGTCCCGTCTTCGCCGGCCGGCACGGGTTCGAGATCGGCCAGCAGAAACCGCGCGAGCTTGAGGCGTTGCGCCTCGCCGCCGGACAGAGTCGAGGTGGTCTGCCCGAGCCGGATGTAACCGAGGCCGACCGAGATCAGCGCGTCGAGCCGCTTGACGATCGCTGGATGATGGATGAAAAACGCGCGCGCGTCCTCGACAGTGAGATCGAGCACCTGGTTGATGCTGTAGTTGCGCAGCTTGATCGCGAGAATGTGGCTCTGGAAGCGGCGCCCGTCGCACGCGTCGCACTTCACCTCGAGGTCCGCCATGAAATGCATCTCGATCGTGACGGTGCCGGTGCCGCTGCACTTCTCGCATCGGCCGCCCGTGACGTTGAACGAAAAATGCCGCGCCTGCACGCCCAGCCGGCGCGCTTCGGGACTGGCGGCAAACAGCTTGCGGATTTCGTCGTAGATTTTCAGATAGGTCGCCGGATTCGAGCGCATCGAGCGCGTCGGCAACTCCTGTCCCATGTGCACCATTTCGCCGATCAGCTCGAAGCCGTCGATGCGCTCGCACGCCCCGGGCTCCGCCGACGTGTCGCCGGCGCGGCGCAGGTAGTTGCGGTAGAGCACGTCCTCGACCAGCGTCGATTTTCCCGATCCCGAAACTCCGGTGATGCAAACCATCCGCCCGGCCGGTATCGCTACGTCCACCCCGGCGAGATTGTGCTCGCGCGCGCCGAAGATTCGAATCGCGGGATCGCGCCGCGTGAATTTGCGCCGCTTCGCCAGCGCGCGCATCAGTAGCACGCGTCCCGGCGACGACGCCATGCTGTCAAGGTTCGCCTTCGTCGGCGGACCCGAGTACGTCAGCTCGCCGCCTTCGCTGCCGCCGCCGGGGCCGAGCTCGACGACGTGATCGGCGCCCGCGATCATGGCGGGATCGTGCTCGACGACGACGACCGTGTTGCCGAAATCGCGCAGACTGTGCAACACCGCGAGCAGCCGCCGCGCGTCGGCCGCGTGCAGGCCGACCGTCGGCTCATCGAGGGCGTACAGCGTCCCCACCAGCACGCTGCCCAGCGCGCTCGCGAGATGAATCCGCTGCGCCTCGCCGCCCGACAGCGTGCGCGCCTGGCGCTCGACTGTCAGGTAGCCCAGGCCGACCTCGACCAGGTAACCGACGCGATTGCGCAACTCGCGCATCACGACTGCCGCGCGCGTCGCGACCTCCGGGATCGTTCCGATCTTGTCCAGCCACGCCGCCAGGTCGCGAATGGAGAGCCGCCCGACGCCGGCGATGGACATCCCGTCCACCAGCACGTTGAGCGCCTCGGCCTTCAGCTTGGCGCCGCCGCACGCGGGGCAGATGACGAAGCGCCGATACTTGGCGAGCAGAATCCGGACGTGAGTCTTGTAGCGCCGCCCCTCGAGCCACTTGAAGAAGCCGTGCACTCCGGGCCACTTGTCTTCGTCCCATTTCGCCCGCGGACCCTCGTCACCGTCGAGCAGCCACGCGCGCTCCTCGTCGGTCATCTCGCGAAACGGCGCCGACGTTCGGATTTTCCTGCGCCGCGCCAGCTTCAGCATCCACTCGTTCATCTCGCGGTACGCCGGCGTGCGCCACGGCGCGACCAGCCCATTGCGCATCGACAGGTTCGGATTGGGAATCACCTTGTCGAGGTCGAGCTCGACGGTGCGGCCGAAGCCTTCGCATTCGGGACACGCGCCGATTGGACTGTTCGATGAAAACAGCGCCGTGGTCGGCTCGGCAAACGCAGTCGCGCATCGCGAACAATTAAAGCGCCGGTCGAAATCGATCGCGCCGACGCTATGCGTGTTGCCATTGTCACGCTCGACGCGTACCGCTCGCGCGCGCCCTGCCCCCAGGTAGAAGGCCTTCTCGAGCGCCTCGCGCACCCGCTCGATTCCGCCTTCGCTTTCGCTGCTTACCGAGATGCGATCGACGACGACCATCATCGTGCTCTCAGCCGGCGGCTGGCCGCCGTTGCGAGCTTCGGCGGCGATCGCGCGCGCGGCGAATTCCGCAGTCTCGGTGATCGCGTCGTCGGCGTACAGGCGATGGTACCCGTTCTGAATCAGGTAGCCGGCCGCGTCGGCGAGCGATCGCGATCCCGCCTCGAACGGCGCCAGCACGACGTACAACCCGGGCGCCGCGAGGATTTGCGCGCCCGCACTCTCGACGGTGTCGCGGCTCACTTCGCCGCCGCATCGCGGACAAATCGTGTGCCCGACGGTCGCGAACAGCAGCCGCAGGTAGTCGCTGATTTCGGTGACGGTGCCGACCGTCGAGCGCGCATTCTTGATCGTGTTCTTCTGGCGCAGCGCCAGCGCCGGCGGAATCT
Source organism: Binataceae bacterium (SeqCode) (assembly GCA_963789715.1). Lineage (GTDB taxonomy): Bacteria > Desulfobacterota > Binatia > Binatales > Binataceae > Binatus. The sequence goes on from CAWBLQ010000009.1 coordinate 117,231, forward strand.
CCGAAATCGCATCGACGTCCGGCCGCTCCATCCGCTCCAGGAACAGCCGCGCGTAGGTCGAGAGACTCTGCACGTAGCGCCGCTGACCCTCGGCATAGACAGTGTCGAAAACCAGGCTCGACTTGCCCGAGCCGGACACTCCGGTGACGACGGTCAGCTTTTCGCGCGGAATTTCGAGCGAAATATCAGCCAGGTTGTGAGTGCGCGCGCCCCGGATACTGATTGAGCGATCCAAGCTTGTTCCCAGCCCTTGGGGGCTTACCGAGGGTCGGCGATTGCCCGCGCCTTTTTCTTGCGCTCGCCCGGATATTCGTCGGCGACTCTTGCGTACAACTCGGCCAGCTGGACGTCGAACTTCGCCTGGATGCGCCGCGTTTCAGCCTCGCGTTCCTCGGTCGGCAGCGGAGCGAGCCGCGCCAGTTCCTCTTCAAGCCGCTGCATCAGGCGATTCCGCGCCACCAGATATTCGTATCCGTTCATAGGCGCTCTAAATCCTCAAATTCCAAAGATCAGAATTATAGGTTATACGACCGCGCCGTGTCATCAGAGCCGGTTAGAATTCCCACACGGAAAAGGAACCATTATCATTCCGTCGTCTTCACTTTTGTGTCATCGCGAGCGAAGCCGAGAGACCCCGGATCTTTTTCGACGCAAGGTACCTCGACCTCACTTAATGCACGCGAAGCCGATCTGCTCGGAGTCCGAATAATTCAGTCGGCGCGCCTCGCTCCTCATTCCGTCGTCTTCACTTTCGTGTCATCCCGAGCGAAGCCGAGGGACCCCGGATCTTTTTCGACGCAAGGTGCCTCGACCTCACTTAGGGCACGCGAAGCCGATCTGCTCGGAGTCCGAATATTCATTCGGCGGGCGGCGCTCCCAATCGGGATATTTTCGAGCTCACGCGAGAGGTATAGGTTATCTTCACGTGGACACTCATACTGACTCATCACACAATTCCGCCGACGTTGAGATCATTCGCGCGTGGCCCGACGCCGCTCTTTGTCACGGCTTCATCGGGCGCGTCGGCGGCCTCAGCGCCGGCGCCTTCGCCTCGATGAATCTTTCCTATTGGGTCGGCGACGACGAACGCGCCGTCGATGCCAACTGGGAGCGCCTCCGTCGCGCGGTGCCGCCTCTCGAGCTGGTGGCGCGCCTCAATCAGGTGCATGGCAACGTCATTCACGCCGCCACTCGCGACACTGCCGCGCTTCGTCCTGCCGGTGACGGGATCGTCACCGCCGAGCCTGGCGTCATGCTGGGAATATTCACGGCCGATTGCGTTCCTATCCTGATGGTCGATTCGCAACGCAAAGTGGCCGGCGCGTTGCACGCCGGATGGCGTGGCGTCATCGCAGACATCGCCGGCGCGGGCGTTCGTGCGATGGTCCAGATCGGTGCCGACGCCTCCGACATTCGCGCCGCGATGGGCCCGTCTATCGGCCAGTGTTGCTTCGAAGTTGACGCCGAGCTGGGCGATCGCTTCGGCCGCGAGATTGCCGGCGCGCGGAATCATACCAGCGCCGGGCGTCCCGGCAAGGCGTTTATCGACTTGCGCGCCGTCGTGCGCGACCAGCTCGAACGCGCGGGACTCGCGGCCGAAAACGTTGCGAGCGTCGGTCCGTGCACCCGATGCGCCTCCGCTCGGTTTTTTTCGCGGCGCGCGGCCGGCGGAAAAACCACCGGCTTGCAGATGAGCTTTGTGGGCTTCCCCGCGTAGTCGTATGCCGCAACGTAAACCAAAGAAGCATCGCGCAGGCGGCTTAATCGCGAAAATCCGCAAGCCGATGGCGCCGCCGTCGCGCACGATCGACGACCCGACCAAGTACAATCGCGAGCGTGAGCTGGAAAAACTTCGCCGCGAGGAAAAATCCGGGAATTCCTGATGCCAACGCCCGTCAGCGCACAGATTCGAGTCGGAATTATCGGCGCCGGCCTCATCGGCCAGTTGCACTCGAAGATGCTCCGCTACGTCGCCGATTGCACCGAACAGAGCGTGCGCGTGGTCTCGGTCGCCGACGTGTCGCATTCGGCCGCCGAGCGCCTCGCTGCCCGCTGGATTGGCGCGCGGGCGCTGGAGACCGCCGAAGAGATAATCGCTGATCCGTCGATCGACGCGGTATGGATCTGCACGCCGACCGCGATGCATCACCAGGCCTGCATCGCCGCCGCGCGCGCGGGCAAGCATATTTTCTGCGAGAAGCCGCTCGCGATGACCGCGGCGGAAGCTGCCGAGATGGCGGCCGCCATCAAAGCGTCCGGCGTGACGAGCCAGGTCGGCCTCGTGCTGCGATTTTCGCCCGTGTACAACGTGATCAAGGCGATGTATCAGCAGCCGGACGTCGGCAGATTGCTCAGCGTCACGATGCGCGACGACCAGGATTTTCCGACCCGCGGCGTGCATGCGAGCGCGTGGCGCAACGATCCGTCGCTGACGGCCGGCGGTACGCTCATCGAGCACAGCGTTCACGACTTCGATCTCCTGACGTGGATGTTCGGCCCCGTCACCAGCGTCTATTGCCGCACGCGCAACGTGAACGGCGCCAATGGAGTCGAAGACTTCGGCGCGACCGCGATCGAATTTGCGGGCGGCTTCCACGGCCAGCTCACCTCGATATGGCATCGGATGCTCGGACGCGCGAGCAATCGCAGGCTCGAAGTCTTCGCCGAGAATTTGTTTGTCGCGTCCGACGCCGATACACTCGGGCCGATCGTTTTTCAGCGCGGCTCCGGCGCGATCGAAGAGACCATCGGCGAACGCGAAGTGATGGCCCGATTCATTGAAAAAATCCTGCGCGAGCGGCCCTACCTCGCGCCAATCAAGGACCGGCTCGCGATTCCGTATGCCGCCGAAGATGCGACTTTCGTTGCCGCGCTGAAGGGCGCATGCGAGCCAAACCCCGAATTCGCGGCCGGAGTCGCGGCGCAGCGGATGGTGGAAGCGGCTTACGAGTCGGCACGCACCGCAGCGGCAGTGCCGGCCAGAACTTAAAGTGTTACTTTAATCGAGAAGGGAATACTCTCTCACTTATGATCGATTTCGAACTCAGCGAAGAACAGCAGATGATCCGCGACAGCGTTGGCGCGTTCGCGCGCGAGGAGATTCGTCCCGCCGCGCGGCCCGCCGACGAGAGCGGCACGATCCCCGCCGAACTGGTGGCCAAGGCGTGGCAGTTCGGATTTGTCAGCGGCGCAATCCCGGAGAAATTCGGCGGCGGCGGCGACGCCCGCTCGGCGGTGACCGGCGCGATCGTCGCGGAAGAACTCGGCTTCGGTGATATTTCGATCGCACTGCACGTGCTCGCGCCGCGGCTGTTCGCATTTCCGATCGTCGAGATGGGCACCGACGATCAGCGCGCAAAATATCTGAAGCGATTCGCCGGCGCTGACTTCGCCGCCGCAACCGCGGCCGTGATGGAGCCGCGCTTCGATTTCGATCTGTCTGCGCTGCAAGTGTCGGCCAGGCGCGACGGCGGCGGCTTCGTCCTCAACGGCGGCAAATGTTACGTGCCGCTGGCGGCCGAATCCGATTCGATGCTGGTGTATGCGGCGACCGACGCGGCCACCGGTTTTGCCGGCGTGGACGGCTTTATCGTCCCGCGCGGCGCGGCGGGCGTGACGGTTTCGGATCGCGAGAAAAACATGGGACTCAAGGCTCTCGCGACCTACGAACTGACGTTAAAGGATTGCCGCGTCGGCGCCGACGCGCGCCTCGGCGGTGACAAGGGCATCGACTTTTCGCGGCTGATGAGCGAGTCGCGGGTCGCGCTGGCCGCGATGGGCGTTGGCGTGATGAATGCCGCGTTCGAATACGCGCGCGACTATGCCAAGGAGCGCAAGGCGTTTGGCGTGCCGATCGCGACCAAGCAGGCGATCGCGTTTATTCTGGCCGACATGGCAATCGAGATCGACGCGGCGCGCCTGCTGGTGTGGGAAGCGGCCTTCGAATTGGACAAGGGCAGAGACGCGCTGAAGGAAAGCTACCTCGCCAAGAACTATGTCGCGCAGAGCGCGCTCAAAGTGACGGACAACGGTGTGCAGGTGCTCGGCGGCCACGGTTACATCCGCGAGCATCCGGTCGAGATGTGGCTGCGCGACGCGCGCGGATTTTCCGCAATCGACGGAATCGCAACGGTCTAACCGGCCGCGACGGAGAAAAAATCATGATCGATTTCGAACTCGAACCACAAATTTTGAGCCGCCTCCAGATGTTCCACGCGGTTTCGGAGCACATGATGCGTCCGATCTCGCGCGACTGCGACGAGCACGAGCACACCAAGCCGACCCAGTTTTACGAGTCGATGTGGTCGGCGTCCGCTGCCGCCGACATCCAGGTCGGCAACGACAAGAGCAAAAAATCCGACTCGTCGGGAGCTTCCACGCCGCGACGCGGCAATCTGATGACCGTGCTCAGCACCGAGGAACTGTGCTGGGGCGACGCCGGGCTCTACCTGTCCACGCCCAACTCGGGACTTGGCGGCGCGGCCGTCATGGCGGCGGGGACGCCCGAGCAGAAGGAGCGGTTCCTCAAGCGCTTCAAGGAAGGCAAGCCGAAATGGGGCGCGATGGCGATTACGGAGCCAGGCTTCGGTTCCGATTCGTCGGCGGTCACGACCACCGCCACCCGCGACGGCGATCATTGGGTGATCAACGGCACCAAGATTTTCTGCACCGCCGGCGAGATGGCGGTCGAGAAGTCCGAAGGCTTCGTGGTGGTGTGGGCCACGGTGGACAAGACCGCCGGACGTCCCGGCATCAAGCCGTTCGTCGTCGAGCACAACACGCCTGGCATGTCGGTGGTCAGGGTCGAAAATAAACTCGGCATTCGCGCGTCCGACACCGCCGCATTGGTTTTCGACAACTGCCGGATTCCGCTCGACCATCTGCTGGGTAGCGCCGAGGTTCGCAAAGAGGGCGGCTTCAAGGACGTGATGGCGACCTTCGATGCGACCCGGCCGATCGTCGCGGCGATGGCTATCGGAGTCGGGCGCGCGGCGCTCGACTTCGTGCGCGATTTTCTCAAGGAACAGAAAGTGCCGATACGCTACGGGCTCTCGCCGCGACGCCTCACCGCCGTCGAGCGCGACTTCATGGAGATGGAGGTACAGCTGCAGGCGGCGCGACTGCTCACCTGGCGCGCCGCGTGGATGCTCGACACTGGCAAGCGCAACAGCCTCGAGGCCTCGATGGCAAAGGCGAAGGCGGGCCTGGCCGTCACGCTGATCACGCAGAAGGCGGTCGAGCTGCTGGGGCCGCTGGGCTACTCGCGCAAAATCTTGGTCGAGAAATGGATGCGCGACGCGAAAATCAACGACATCTTCGAGGGCACGCAGCAGATCAACATGATAATCATCGCGCGCCGCATCCTGAACTACAGCAGCAAGGAATTGAACTGAATCTTTCTGTTTCCTCTCCCTCTAAGGAGACCTTTGCGTAACCCGATCGAGGTTCTGTTTCCTCTCCCTGTTAGGGAGAGGATGAAGGTGAGGGTCTTTGTCCAGCGCGGTATTCTGCGCGCGATTCAGGATTCTGCCTCGCTCCGAACGCGTCCGCCGAGGTTATCCAAAGCTCCCCTCATATCTAGTAGAACCACTTGCCGTTATCCCAGCGGAAAATCTCCGTGGTGTGGGTGTCGCTGACGGTCTTGGGCGCCGCGTGCCGGGCTTCATCCTCGGACTTGCCGGCGATGTAGTATTCAAATTCCTCGTAAGTGATCTTGCCGATCGAGTAGCCGTCCCTGGATTGATGCGACTCGCAGGCGGCGACCTTGCCGTAAGCGGTGTAGGTCGCGGTCTGGAAACCATCTTTCAGAATGAATTTCAGTTTCGACAGATTGTTGGTCTCGCGGTCGTGCAAATCCTGCTCCCAATGCTTGCAAAATCCCGGGAACAGCGCGGCCGCCTTCTTGAATTCCAGATCGCGCTTGATTCGATCGGGCGTGATCTTCGCGATCAGCGCCGTGACCTTTTGCCGCAGTGTCTTCTTCGCCGCCGGCGAAGCGGCCGCGTTCGGCACGGCTGCGCCATCCGACGCGGCTGCGGGTGACGTCTGCGCAATTGCCGGCGCTTGAGCGTGCGCCGGCGACGCCGCCATCAGCGCCGCGATTGCGAGCGCGGCGATGGCCACCGCCGTTCCCACCGTCCGTCTAAACATCATAGCGATGGTTTCTATAGCAAAAATTCCTGCCATCGTCAGCATCCGGAAACGGGCGCGCCAGAAGAAAAAGCGGCCGCAGCCCCCGAAGAGACTGCGGCCGGCCACAGACGGTTTCAGTTTCGGCCCGACTTACTCGTTAGGCACCAGCTCGACGCGACGGTTCTGAGCGCGGCCCTCAGGCGTGTCGTTGGTCGCGACGAAGTCGGTCTTGCCGTAGCCATGCGGTATCAGCTGGCTCGACGGGATTCCGGCTTTCACCAGGTAATCCACCACGGCGTCCGCGCGGCGATCGGACAGCTTCAGGTTGTACTCAACCCCGCCGATCGCGTCGCAATAGCCGTTGACGTTGATAGTAACGTTCGGGTTGGCTTTCAGAGTCGTCACGGCCTCATCCAGAACGGCGGCGTCACCCGGCCGAATCTTCGACTTGTTGAAGTCGAAATGCACACCGCGTAATACCAGCTTCTCCTTGACCGGCGGCGGCGGTGGCGGCGGTGGAGGCGGAGGAGGAGGTGGTGGTGGTGGCGGCGGCGGTGCCGGCGAAGGCGCCAGGAGGTACCCGGCCAGACCGCCGATCAGAGCGCCCATGACAACCCCGGTGGGACATCCGATCTCGTAAGCCTCTTTGGAACCATTTGTCGCAGCCATTCCACATCCGAACCCACCGCCGACAAGTGCGCCGCCGGCCGTTCCGTACTCGACGTACTCTCGCTGCTGTGGCGTCCACGACGCGCATGACGAGACCGTCAAAAGAACGACGGCAGCTGCTGCTCCGATCCACTTTTTCCACTTATCCACAGGCATCCTCCCTAAGTTCAGGCTATTTCAAAATCAAGGAGGACAGATTTTGCCATTTCGGAAAAGTTAGGTCCATTGAGGTGGAGAATCCGTCGTATAGCACGCGAGCCGTAATAATTCGTTTACCCAAAAAAAACGGCCGCAGCCCCCGAAGGGACTGCGGCCGGCCACAGACGTTTCAGTCTCGGTCCGACTTACTCGTTAGGCACCAGCTCGACGCGACGGTTCTGAGCGCGGCCCTCCGGCGTGTCGTTGGTCGCGACGAAGTCGGTCTTGCCGTAGCCATGCGGTATCAGCTGGCTCGACGGGATTCCGGCTTTCACCAGGTAATCCACCACGGCGTCCGCACGTCGATCGGACAACTTGAGGTTGTACTCAACCCCGCCGATAGCGTCGCAGTAGCCGTTGACGTTGATAGTCACGTTCGGATTGGCCTTCAGAGTCGTTGCGGCCTCATCGAGAACGGCGGCGTCACCCGGCCGAATCTTCGACTTGTTGAAGTCGAAATGCACACCGCGTAGCACCAGCTTCTCCTTGACCGGAGGCGGCGGAGGAGGTGGCGGAGGAGGAGGAGGCGGCGGTGGCGGAGGAGGAGGCGGCGGCGCCTCGATTATCTCGTCGCAGATGTAGTGGCCGGCCAACCCGCCGACCAGGGCGCCTCCGACCGCTCCACCCGCACCAGCCCAAGCCCTGGAATCGTTGCTGCTGTTGTTGGTCTTGCCGTGAGTATTGTCAACGATGACGATACCTATCGCGGCGCCCGCGCCTGCGCCCAGCGCTGCCCCGATGACCGCGCAAGTTCCCCAATGGCGTGGCTGCTGGAAGTAAGCGCAACCGCTCAAACTGGAGGCGACTAGCGCCGCACACGCAATGCCGGCGACCGCATTGAATAGCCTTGCTTTCAGTCTCATGAACTCCTCCTCACCCAAGTGCGTCTATACGCGAAGCGAACCCCTCACTTGTGCCCCCGAGCCCGGATCATGTCCAAACCGGAACTGTCCCACCCCAATTGACGGGGAAATATAGTTATATTCGTAATAAGAATGCAACACGTGCGGGGGTGGAAGGGCGAGATTTTTTGCCCGCGATGGCCGGGTTTCTTTCGACACAGCCGGGGGCTTCCTGTGGATAAGTAGCGGTGAATTGGTCCTGTTCCCCCGTCAAGCTCGGCTCATAGACGGCCTCGAATCTCGCAAAAGAAGCCGATTCTGCTTGCCCTCAGCGCTGGCGTCGGGTGCTCATCGCGAACCGGGGCCGATGGGACCGATGCGCTCCCTGCAGCCGGTTCTCGTGCCGCGCGCTCGGGCCCGGCACCTCGCGAATCGGCCCGACAATCGGAGTGGTGATGCACACCACGTTGGATACGGCGCCGACCTCGTCACGCATCGGCACAATCGTCATCGCGACCGCGACTTCGGCGCCGTCGCTGCACATCTGCAAGGTCGAAAACCACGGCACGATTTCTCCCGCGAACGCCTGCTCATGGAGCCGCCGGATTTCCTCATGCCGATCCGCCGGCAGCAGAATCTCGTTGGTAAGTCCTACGATCTCGCGGTCGGTGTATCCATATAGCTGACGCGCCGCGGCATTAATCGCCGTGATGGTCCCGGCCGCATCCACACAATGTACTCCGTCAGGAATCGAGTCGACGATCATCGCCATCAGCTGGTGGAACTCTTCGCGCCGCTTGCTTTCCAGCGCCGCTGCGGTCACCGCCACCAGTTCATTGAAACCGTCGGGCTTCAGCAGGTAATGATACAGCCCGTACCTGAACGCGCCCGCCACCACTTCTTCTCCGCCATTGCCGGTCAGCATGATTACCCGGGTTCGCGGCCATCGCTCGCGCACGCGTTGCAGCACGGACAATCCATCGCTCCAGCCCAGCCAGTAGTCCGTGACCACGACGTCGCAGCCGCCGCGTTTGAGGTGCTCATTGAATTGCAGCGGATCGTCAGCGGCCAGGATCCGCGCGCCCGGGAACGCGCGCCGGAGGCGGGCATGGATAACCATCCGATCCGTTGGATCGTCTTCGACGAGCAACAAGTCCATTCGAAAAAATCTTCGCGCGTGCGAAACGCGCTACTGCATATCAAGCAGAGCAATCACTATGCCGACACGGGTGAATTCGTGAGCGCTCGAAAGAAGCGCATAAGATAGTCAAGATTTGGGATTGAACGGCGGCGACCGGCGCGAGAGTGTCAATCCAATGTTCCGCAACTGACCAGGCGGCGTCCCGCAATGAGACACAAGTTCCGCCAGTGACGGTCCCCTTCAAGCGAGTTTTATGTCCTTCTGCCGATACACTTCCGAGACCCGCTTGACGAACTCATGGCGCACTTTTTCGATGGCCACGCTTTCGGCCACGCGCAGGAATACTGCCAGACCAAGCGAACTGCCGCTCACGCTCTGAAAATACACCGAGGGCTCGAACTTGAACCCGTTGCCATTGACGGACTTCATCGCGGCGGACGCCGTCTCCATCGTCACGTCCTCAATCAGCTGGAGATCGGGGCCTGCTGCCACGTTCAGATCGACTTCGACACTAAGGGCTCCATCCGGCGCTCGCAGGTTGGTTAGAATCGCGTCGACCAGCTGCGAGTTTGGCACGACCACCACGTTGTCGTTCATCATCCGGAACTTGCTGCTGCGCCATCCGAGTTCAGTCAGCCATCCTTCTTGACCGCTCGAGAGCTTCACGTAATCGCCCATCGCCAACGGCTTGTCGATCACCACGAAGAAGCCTGACAGCGTGTTTTTCAGTGTCTCCTGAAGGGCCCAGCGCGACCGCCAGGGAACCGACGCCCAACGTCGCCAGGATAGGCCCGATTGAAATCCCGACGGTCTCCAGGAACATCAGGGCCCCAAGGCCGAACACCAGCCCGCGTATCAGACCGGTGATGAGTCCGTAGTTTCCGCCCAGCACCGGAAATCGGACCGCAGCTCGCCCCATCCAGACGATCAGCAGGCCGTCGGCGAATACGACCAGGGCCAGAATCGTCCCGGCTGAGGTGATCCCCGCAATCACTCCATTCCAGCGGCTTGGAATCGGCTCGAAACTCAGCGCCACAACCAGCGCCAGCACAACCGCTGCTATGTTGAGCGCCGGCGAGAACGCACGCAGAAGAGCCTCCATCCATTCCCGGCGCGAACCGGTCACACGCCTGATCAATCGAAGAACGATGCGGGTCAGGGCAAGGAAAATGAACGTCAGGACGAAAAACGCCCCGATGACGATCGGCCACTCCCAGGCGAGATATTGACTCAGATTTGCCGGCAGGCTCATTCGAACCGGCACCTCCTCGGACTAAGGTGGATCGGCTAAATCCCCGCCCAGGGGAGTATGAAACCCGCGGCGGGTTTCACCGCAATTGAGACGTTCCCTTCCCGATGGATTGCCGGCGCCAGCGCTCTACCGCACCTTCTTCTGCGCGGCCGGCTTCTTCGGTTTCGGCGGACGCCCTCGACGACGCTTCTCGACGCCGGTCGCCTCGAGCTCGTCCTCATCGGGCCCGAACGCGCTGTCGACCTGCACGTCGTCCTCGGCTGAGCGGACCGGCTCGACATGTTCCTCGGCGTCGTCCGGGTTGCTGAGCTCTTCGGGCCCGGACCAGCGGCCGCCGAACGGCTTGGTCAATCCACTCTGACCGCTGCGCGCTTCGGTGTTCGCTTCGTTCTGGCAATCGACGCAGAACTGCGCAAACGGGATTACCTGGAGCCGCGCCAGCGGAATCTCGTCGCCGCATCGCGCACAGACTCCGTAAACTCCCGCGCCCAGTCTGGCGATTGCCGCGTCGATCGCACCGAGGCGCTCCTGCGCGCGGTCGAACAGCGCCGCATGCGTCTCGACTTCGGACAGCGATCGCGCGACATCCATCTCGTCGGCTGGCGGCTGGCCGCCATTGCGGGCCTGCTCGCGCATCAATTCTTTTACCCGGGCGAGCGTCTCAGCGCGCTCTTTGGCCAGCAGGCGCTTGAGCGCATCGATTCGCCGTCCGCCGGTGCTAACTGCGGATGCCATCTTGGTCTTCTGCCTCTTGGGAGTCTTTGTCGGTCGGGTTTTGGTTCGAGTTTTCATTTGTAAGGACCGTTCGCGCAAATCGATCCGGTTTCTAATATCAGCATTGATCGTGCCTCGCGCCACATTAAGAAAGATCGAGCGGCCTCAATAGTCTTGCTGAGCACCATTCGAGTCCAGTATTTCCATATACGGAAATTGTTTCTGATTGGTTGCCTCATAGGCGTTGCCGCTCCCCGGACCGCGGCAGTGTAATCGAATCTGAAGGAACCTGCGAGAGCCTATCTTAACGTTCGAACCCGCCATCCGGTGGGGTTCAGTGCACATGCGACAATCGCAGTGATGCCGCATAATTGAGCAGCATCCATCGCGGTCAGGATCGCAAAATCTCTAAATTCCTTACTGATTTTCCATTTTACGGCGCGTCGGTCGAATTGGCACAGACCATGCTCGCGAAGCAGAGTTCAATTCGGCGTAGGGAGGAGGTCCAATGAGCATGTCCGCATCTGTTTCAGAGCAGTTTCTCCGATACGGACCTTCGAATCAGAACCGGGTGATCACTGAGTGCGCGGAGCCCGATCCGTGGCTGAGCGCGCGCTTCGAGCCGGATTTCCTGGTACCAGTACAGTTTTTCGATTTGACCCGCCGACGCTCGACGCTCGACGGCGAGACGCGGCTGGTCTTCGCGGTGCTGGAAGACGCCGTGCGATGCTACGTGAAGACGGTGGACTCGGCGCGGCGATGCGATCGCGAGCAGTTCGACGAGGTTCAGCGATGGTTCAACGCCGAAGCTGGAATCCGCAGCCCGTTCTCGTTTGAGTACGTATGCGACGTGCTGGGGATCGAGCCGATGGCGTTGCGTGCGCGGCTTGGATTGTTGAGCGTCAACGATCTGCCGACCAAGCAGATGCGCTCGGTGGGCCGCAGGCAAGTCGTACGGGCCGGGCGCTCCTCGCGCAAACGGTCCAACGGCGGCGATCCCGGTTCGTCTGCCAGAGGCGCGGGACTGCGAGAAGGCGCCGGCGCTTGAGGAAGTGAACAGCTGAAAAACTAAAGAAGTGAAAGTGGGTCGCCGCCTGATTGTTCTGCCCGCCCGGCGCTAATGTTATCGTGGCGCGCGGCCGCGAAGATGCGCCGCTGCGACGACGATGAGCAATCCGCTGGGAAGATTCGAGTTCCGCGTCTGGGAAAATCACCTCGGCCCGTTTCGCGATCGGCTGGCCGCGATTGCGGCGCCGTCCGAGCCGCGCGAAAGCGCGGAAACCTACATCGTTTCGCGCACCACCGACTCCGCCAACGCCAAGATTCGCGCCGGCTTGTTCGACATCAAGCTGATGACCGAGCAAGTCGGCCGGCTCGAGCGCTGGCGTCCGGTGCTGAAGACGGAGTTCCCGCTGGATTCGCGCACGATCGTCGAGCAGGTGTTCCCCGACCTCGGCGTCGCGAGCCCGCATATCGAGCAACCGTCGTACACTCACGGCGAGTTTATCAGCGGCCTCGTGCGGCCGCATCGCGAGCTCGCGCTGGTCGAAGTCGTAAAAGTGCGCCGGCAGTTCACCGCCGACAAGTACACGGCCGAATTCGCCGAAGTAAGAATCGCCGGCGGCGCGACCTCCGAAACAATCGAAATCGAATCGGACGACCCCGCGGCGGTGCTTCGCGCGATTGCAAAACTTGGCCTCAACTCTCACCCCAACATAAACTATATTCGTCATCTGAAGCTGATGACTGGAATGGGGCCGCGCACCGACGCGTCAGCCAACTAGCGCGTGCAGCGCATGGCGAAAGAAATCGAACGCAAATTCCTGGTTCACCCGCGCAAATGGAGCGACCTTGGCGAGGGCCTCGTCATCCGTCAGGGATACCTGTCCGCCTCGAAGCAATGCTCGGTCCGCGTACGCACGTACGGCGACCGCGCATACGTGACAATCAAGGGCGCCACGTCGGGAATTTCGCGCAACGAATACGAGTACGAGATTCCGCTGGCTGACGCGAACGAGATCATGGGCAGCCTGTGCGAGCATCCGCCGATCGAAAAGACCCGGTACCGAATCGTGTTCAAGGGCCATACCTGGGAGGTCGACGAATTCGCCGGCGCAAATCGCGGACTGACGGTCGCCGAAGTCGAACTCAAGGAGCCCAGGGAGCAGGTCGAACTTCCCGACTGGATCGACCGCGAAGTGAGCGGCGATCCCCGGTACTTCAATTCGAACCTGTCAAACAAACCATTCACGACCTGGAAGTGATTCACAAGCCAATGCTGCGGTGAGGAGTGGAACTGAGTGAAAGTCGCTGACCTTATGACTCGCGACGTGCGAGCGTGCGCGATTCATGAATCGTTGAATGCTGCGGCCCGCATAATGTGGGACCACGATTGCGGATGCGCGCCAGTCGTCGACGGGCATGGCAGGCTCGTGGGAATCGTCACCGATCGCGACATCTGCATGGCCGCATACACGCAGGGGCTGCCGCTCGAGGCTATTCCGGTGGAGCGCGTGATGTCGGCTCGCGTGGTTACATGCGCGCGCGGCGACGAGCTGGAGACCGCGCACCGCCTGATGCGAACGCATGAGATTCATCGCCTCCTCGTGGCCGACACGCGCGGGCGGCCGGTCGGAATCCTGTCTTTGAGCGATATCGTAAACCATTGGCACGGGGAGCGCGCGGCGGAGCAGGCGGTTGAAATCGCGGCGACGTTCTCAGCGATTCGCCGGCGCCGGAAACCGGCCGCGATGGTTTCATCGAATGGAGACGCCGCGCCCGGACGCAAATCGACCAGGGCGCCGAGAAAAGCATCCGCGCGGAAAAACAAGCCCGCCGCAGACCCTGGCTAGACGAGCTCGGCACTCGAGCCGTCGCCGGCTTGCGCAGCGCTCCGCATGACGCTGGCACTCTGGTACAGTGGAGCAATGGCTGAAGGGCAGCCGCGAATTACCACCGCAGGCACGCGCACCACAGCAGTCTACGGGCTGATGATAGGCGGCCTGGTGCTGCTTTACTTGTGGATTCGCTCGTACGGCGAGACGCTGGGCGCGCTGGCTCCGGCCGGGAGTGCGGTGTTCGGCTCGGCCGCGTCGCACGTGAACGAAGGCGACCTGCTGCACGTGCTGCTTGCGCTGGTGGTGGTGATCGCGACCGCGCGCGCGATGGGCTGGGTGTTCCGCAGCGCTCATCAACCACAGGTGGTCGGAGAAATCCTCGCAGGGATCCTGCTTGGCCCTTCACTCCTTGGGCGACTCGCGCCGGGCGCGGAAGGATATCTTTTCCCGGCCACGGTGGGGCCTTTTCTCAATATCATCGCGCAGGTCGGCGTCATCCTTTATATGTTCCTGGTCGGGCTCGAGCTCGATCCCGCGCTGCTGCGCAACCGCGGCCAGGCAACAGTCGCGATCTCCCACGCGAGCATCGTGGCGCCGTTCCTGCTCGGCGCAACGATTGCCCTTTACCTTTATCCGAAACTTTCGACCAGCGACGTGCCATTCACGTACTTCTCGCTTTTTCTCGGCGTTTCGATGTCAGTGACGGCGTTTCCAGTGCTGGCCAGAATATTGACCGATCGCGGGATTCATAAAACCCGCATGGGAGCGATCGCGCTGACTTGCGCCGCCGTGAACGACGTGACCGCGTGGTGCATGCTGGCATTCGTGGTCAGCGTGGCGCGGGCGCGGGCGGCGGGCGCAGTGGCGACGATTGCGATGGCGCTCGGGTTTATCGCGCTGATGATCGTCGTGGTGCGGCCGGCGATGGTCCGCCTGTCGCTGCTGTATGGAAATCGCGGGCGGCTGACGCAGGGCGTGATGGCGTCGATATTCATCGCGCTGCTGATCTCGGCGTCGGCCACCGAGTTGATCGGCATCCACGCGGTGTTCGGCGCGTTCGCGCTCGGAGCCGTGATTCCGCACGACAGCGGCATGGCGCGCGAGCTGACCGATCGCCTCGAAGACTTCGTGATCGTGCTGTTGCTGCCGGCATTTTTCGCGTACACGGGACTGCGCACTCAGATCGGGCTGGTCAGCGGATACGAGCAATGGATGATGTGCGCGCTGATCGTGATCGTCGCGTCGGCGGGCAAGTTTGGCGGCAGCGCAATCGCGGCGCGAATGACCGGACTGGACTGGCGCGACTCGTCGGCGCTGGGCGTGCTGATGAACACGCGCGGGCTGATGGAACTGATCGTGCTGAACATCGGGCTGGAGTTGAACGTCATCTCGCCCACGCTGTTCGCGATGCTGGTGATCATGGCGCTGGTGACCACCTTTGCGACCACGCCGATCCTGCATCTGATAACGGGGCGTCAAGTTGCGGAGATCGAGCCGTTTCCGGAGCTGGGGACGTTGTCGCCCGAGCCGGCGGTCGCGCCGCAAGCTCCAATTCGCGCGCCGTATCCCGCGCCGCGGCCGGCGCAGCCGCCCGCGCGCCCGATACTGGTCGGAACCGAGCACAGCGCAATCCTGGTGCCGGTCTCGAACCCCGAGGGCGTCGCCGTTCTGGTCGAACTTGCATTGGCGGCGACGCCGCACGACGCGCCGCCGCCGCGCGTGCTCGCATTGGTGAAGACTCCGCCGGGGGGCGTGCGCTCGGGACTGCGCGAGGCCGATCAGCGCGTGCCGCCCCGCTCTCCCGCGCTGGCGGCGGCGCTGGATCTCGCGCTCGCGCGCGGCAGTATCATCACGCCGCAGGCGGTGTGGACCACCAATCCCGCGGTGGACATTTTAGCGTTCGCCAATGAGCCGCAAATCGGATGGCTGCTGCTGGGCTCGCATCGCGCGGTCTTCGGGTCGGACTTCATGGGCGGCGTGGTCCGCGAAATCATGGACAAAGCCCGCGCGATGCCGGTTCACGTGGCGGTCGTCATTCACGGCGGCGAGCGGCCGCTGGACCGGGTGTTTGCGGTGGTGGATCGGGGGACGCATGGGCGCGCGGCGCTCGATCTGGCGCTGCGAGTGGCGCTGCGCAAGAAATCCGGCCTGCACGCGGTGCTGGTGCCGGAGGACGGAGCCGGGGAGGACGCTGAACTGCTCGAACTGATTCGCGACGCCGGCCGCGCGCTGGGACGCCGGCTACATACCGACGTGCTGAGCGCGCCCACGGCGGCGCAACTCGCGCGTCAGACGCCGGGCGGCTTGGTGATCGTCGCCACCAACCTGGCGGACATGGTGGGACTCTCGCCCGACGACCTCACCGACCCCAGGCGATGCGTCGTGGTAGTGCAGGGATCAGACAGCGCTCCCGCGCGCCTCGGCGCCCGCACACTCGAGCATCATCGAACCGCCAAGCCGTAGGCGACTTGTTTCCCGCCACGTTGCGCGAACGCAACGCAGCATGCGGGAGATTACTTCTTGACCGCTTCGACGTCGATCGAAATTGCGACGTCATCGCCGACCATCACGCCGCCCGACTCGAGCGCCTTGTTCCAGGTGAGGCCGAAATCACTGCGCTTGATTTTCGCCGTCGCCGATGCGCCCGCGCGCGTGTGGCCCATCACCTGAATCGGCGGCCCTGATCCTTCGACGTCGAGCACGACCGGCTTGGTCACACCATGCAGCGTCAGGTCGCCGGTTACCTTCCACTTGTTCGGCCCGTCGGCTTCGACCTTGGTCGACTTGAACGTGATGGTCGGGAACTTGGCGACGTCGAGAAAGTCGGGACTCTTCAGGTGCGCGTCGCGCCGGTCAACCCGGGTGTCGATCGACGAGGCGTCGATAGTCGCGTCGATTGTGGCCGAGGCTGGATCGTTGCCGTTGGTGGTGATCGTTCCCGAGGTCTTCTGGAATTGCCCCTTCACATTCGAGATCATCATGTGGCGCACGGCGAACTGGACGTTGGTGTGCGGGGGATCTATCTGCCAGGTATCGGCTTGTGCAAGGACGGGGAGCGCGACGGCTAGCGCTATCGCGATTGCAGTTTTCGAGATCCAGGACTTCATAGGGGGGCTCCTTGGGTTGAGCGGTTAGCGGGCCGCGATCCGACGAATCCACTTAGATGCGGTATTGAACACGCGAAGTGGGGGTCTGGCAAGGAGGAGATTACGTCGGCGCCGCGTCCATGCCGACCGACTTGAGGCTGGTCAGCAGCACGATTCCGCTCAGCATCGTCACCGCGCCGCATATGACGACCGCCTGCAGCGGCCCCAGGTGCGAGCCCATGTAGCCGACCTCGAGCGCGCCGACCGGAGTCATCCCGACGGCGGCCAGCTGATAGGTGCTCATCACGCGGCCGCGCAGGTCGTCGTTGACGAACATCTGCACGAGCGTGTTGTTGCTGGCCCTGAAGTTGGTCAGTCCGGCGCCGATTACAAACTGCGCGGCCAATGAGAGTGCAAACGAGCGCGACACGCCGAAGACCACGATTCCGACCGCGGAGAGAAATAGTCCGGCCAGGAGATTGTTCCTCATCCCGCGGGTCGTGACGCGCGAGGCCAGCGTCGCCGCACCGACGACTGACCCGAGTCCCTGGATCGCGACCAGGAATCCGTAAGTGCGGGCGTCGCCGTGCAGTACGTTGCGGGCGAACAATGGAACGAGCACGAGGTACTGGTAGCCGAAGCCGTTGGTCACGGCGGCCAACACCATCTGGTAGAGGAGCGGGCGGTTGGCCCATACGTAGGCGAGGCCCTCGCGCAGTTGATAGAGCATCCGCGCGCCGGCGCCGGCAATCAGGCGGACGGGAATTTCCATCTGGGTCAGGCTCCAGATGACAGCAAGGAAGCTGACGCCGTTCAAGAAAAAACAGGTGCCGATGCCGAGCCATGCGATCAGCAAGCCCGCGGCCGCCGGACCGAGCATGCGCGCGCTGTTGAACATCATCGAGTTGAGCGCTATCGCGTTGGCGAGATCCTCGTAGCCCACCATCTCGACCACGAACGACTGGCGGCCAGGCATGTCGAACGATCCGACGGTACCGTTGAACGCGGCGAGCAGGATCACGTACTGAACGCGGACCGCGCCGGTCCAGGTGAGCGTCGCGAGCGTGAAGGCGCTCAGCATCAGCAGAATTTGGGTGGTGATTATCAGGCGTCGGCGATCGAGGCGGTCAACCATCACACCGGCGAACAAGCCGACCAGCAGGATCGGAGTGAACTGCGCGAACGATACCACGCCGAGCATCGTCGCCGAGTTCGTCAGCTTCAACACCAGCCACGCCTGCGCGGCGCTCTGCATCCAGGTGCCGGCCAGCGATGTGAGCTGGCCGAAGAAATAGAGACGGTAGTTGCGATGGCGCAGCGCGCGGAACGCCCCGCGGCGCTCGCTTGAAGGTTCACTCGGCGGTTGGAGCTGGTCGGGCTGGCCGGTCTCCTCCGCCGGCGCGGCGTCAGTCTCAGGCACGGCGCGCCGACTTGTTGGTGAAGGCCGCGATGCGCTGGCGCATGTCGGGACCAACGCCGGGGTTTCTGTACACCTCATGCGAAAGGCCGGCGCCGAGCGGCAAGCCGTCGGTCTCGATCAGCAGGCGCTTGTTGGCGCGGTGGCTGAACCATGAATTGGCGAGGATGGTATCGGCCAGCGCGCGAAGTTCCTTGTCGAACGAATCGTCGGGCACGCAAATGTTCGCGAGGCCCATCGCGGCGGCCTCGACGCCGGAGTAAGTGCGGCAGGTCAGCATCATCTCGCGCGCTTTGGACGGACCGACGCGCCGGGGAAGCCGCTGGCTCATCCCCCAGATTGGAGTGAGCGCCCATCGCGCGTGAGTGTCGGCGAATTTTGCGGACTCGGCGGCGACGATCAGGTCGCCGGCCAGCGCCAATTCGAGCGCGCCGGTGTAACAATGTCCATGCACCGCGGAAATGACCGGCTGCGGAAGGTCCGCCAGCCGTTCGATCGTTTCCGACTGGAAGTTCGGCTTCGGCGGACGCTCGCCCTTTGCGATGTCGCCGAGATCGTGCCCGGCGGAGAAGCACTTGCCCGCGCCGCGGACGACGACGAGGCCGACGCGCTCGGTCTCGCGCGCGATCTGATCGACGTGGGCGCGCAATTCGACGAACATCTCGACGTTGAGCGAGTTGAGTTTCTCGGGGCGGTTGAGCGTGAGCGTGGCGAGACCGTCGCGGTCTTCGCGAAGCACTAAGCCGGCCATGGTTGTCCTCCGATGAGATCGCAGAGTAGCCAGCGCCGTGCAGGTTCGCAAATGTGCGGGTCCGAAAGTCGTTCGGCGCGTTTGACGAAAGGCCGTGCGCGGCGCTCAAATTGCGAGACTGAACGGACGAGGAGGCCGCTAATGGGAGCACGCACCGGGCGCGAGTTTCTCGCGGGCTTGTCCAAGCCGCGCGAACTGTGGGTCGGCGATGACAAGGTCACCGACATCGTGTCGCATCCCGCATTCGCGGGGGCGGCGATGACGATGGCGCAGATATTCGATCTGCAGCATCAGGCGCGCGACGTCTGCCTGATGCCGGACCCCGAGACCGGCGAGCCGATCAACGTGAGCCACATGATCCCGCGCTCGCTCGCCGACCTCGAGCGGCGCCACGCGTGCCTGCAGAAAATAGCGGAGTTCACCGTCGGACTGATGGGGCGCACGCCGGACTATATGAATGTCACCTTCGCGGGCTTCGCGGGGCGCGCCGAAGAGTGGGCGGTCAACGGCAACGAGCATGGCGCGGCCAACCTGGTTGCGTATCAGAAGTTTCTCGCGCGCAATGACATCTCGCTGACGCATACCATCATCCATCCGACGATCGACAAGTCCAAAGGCGACGTTCCCGAGCCGGGTAACGAGGTCGCGCTGCACAAACTCGCCGACACCGCTCACGGGATCGTCGTGCGCGGGGCGCGAATCCTCGCGACGCTGGCGCCGTTCGCGGACGAAATCGCGGTGTACCCCGCGGTCCCGCTGCTCGAGGGCACCGACGCGTACGCGTTGTCCTTTTGCGTGCCGATGGATACGCCGGGGTTGAAGTTCATCTGCCGCGACAGTTGCGCGACGCCGCCGAATCGTTTCGACCATCCGCTGTCGAGCCGTTTCGACGAGCAGGACGCCTTTGTGATTTTCGACGACGTCGAGGTCCCGCGCGATCGCGTCTTCATCAACGCCAACCGCGACGCCTATAACACCGTGATGACGACCGGCTGGTATCCGAACATCATGCAGCAGACGATGATTCGGGCGCAGACCAAGCTCGAGTTCGCCTACGGGTTGGCGAGCCGGATGGCGGAAGCGATCAACGATTTTGCGCCGGCGACCAGGCAGATGCTGGGCGAAATCTGGACCTACGCGGAGTTCGCGCGCGCCGCGATTCACAGCGCCGAAGTCGAGGCCTTCGACTACGGCAACGGCGTCTGGTTTCCCAACGGCGGGCCGCTGGCCGCGTTGCGCGCCGCGCTGCCAAGCTGGTTCCCGCGCGTCGGCGAGATAATCACGCTGCTCGGCTCGCACAATCTGCTCGCCGCGCCCACCGATGCGCAGCTCGGCGATCCGAAACTCCGCCCGCTCATCGAGCGGTATCTGCGCGGCGCGGGCTCGATGGGCGCCGCGGAGCGCGCACGAATATTCCGCCTGGCGTGGGACTTCGTCGGCAGCGCGCTGGCCAGCCGCAACGAACTGTACGAGCGCTTCTACCTGGCCTCGGGCGCGCGAAATTATCAGTTGGCGAATGCGCTCGCGCCAAAAGAACGCGCGCGGCGGCTCGTCGATGGCATCCTCGGCGAACATTCGGCCGCGGCCGACGTGCAATCGAGCCCTGCAAAACGGAAAATCAATCTCACCATGGAGACTCTCAAATGAACACCGCAAAAGTCGCCGGCGTTGACGTATCGACTGAGCATTTCATCGACGGCAAGCGGGTCGCGTCGAAGCAAACCTTTGAGGTCTGCTCGCCGATCGACGGAAAACATCTCGCCGACGTAAGCGCCGGCGGTGCGTCTGAAATCGATGCGGCCGTGGCGGCGGCGCGCCGCGCGTTTCCGAAATGGGCGGCACTCGGCCCCGACGGACGCCATCGCGTTTTGAAAAAGTTCGCGCAAGCGATCCTCGATCACGCCAAGCAACTCGCGGCCGTCGAGACCGCCGACAACGGATCCTTGCTGATGGGCAATCTCGCGCGGGTAATTCCGCGCGCCTCACTCAACATCGGGTTCTTCGCGGATCGCGCGCTGAAATTGGGCCGCGAGCAAATCGACTCGCCCGAGGTAGTGAATCACGTGCGTTTCGATCCGGCCGGAGTCGCCGGCCTGATCACGCCGTGGAACGGGCCGTTCATGCTCACGACGTGGAAAGTCGGGCCTGCCCTCGCCGCGGGCGACACGGTGGTCGTCAAGCCGCCGGAGTGGGCGCCGCTGACGTGCTCGATGATGGCCGATCTCGCCGTCGAGGCCGGCATCCCCGCGGGCGTCCTCAACGTTGTGCAGGGCATCGGCGAAGACGCGGGCGCGGCGCTCGCCGCACATACCGGCATCGACCGGCTGAGCTTCACCGGCTCGACCGACACCGCGAAGCTGATCGGGCAGTCCACCGCGCGCTCGCTCACTCCCGTCAGTTTCGAGCTCGGCGGCAAGTCTCCCTACATCGTATGCGCCGACGCCGACCTTGATGCGGCCGCGCAGACCGCCGCCGGACAATACCTGAACGCGGGGCAAGTCTGCCTGGCGGGTACGCGGATCCTCGTGGACGCCGCGGTCGCCGACGATTTTCAGAATCGGTTTCGCGCTGCGGCCGGCGCCATGACAGTCGGCGATCCGCGCGAGAAAAGCACGCGCGTCGGTCCGCTCATCACGCCCGAGCATTTTCGGCGCGTCGAGGGCTTTGTCGATCGCGCGCTAAAGTCCGGGGTCAAGCCGCTGTGGGGCGGCAAGCGCCACAGCGCCGGCAAACTGTACTTCGAGCCCACGCTGCTCGACGGTGTGCGGCAGGACATGGAAATCGTGCAGCGCGAAGTATTCGGTCCGGTGCTGACGTGGCAGACGTTTCGCGACGAGGACGATCTGTTCGAGCTCGCGAACGGCACTCGCTACGGACTGGCCGCGATGGTCTTCACCCGCAACGAGGAACGCGCGATGCGAATAGCCAGTCGCGTGACCGCCGGCACGGTGTGGGTCAACTGCTTCTTCGTTCGCGAGCTTGCGGCCCCGTTCGGCGGCAGCCGCGATTCCGGCATCGGACGCGAAGGCGGCAACTGGAGTTTCGATTTTTACTGCGACGTCAAGAACATTGCGGTACTGAAAGGATCGTTTGCCTGATAGCAACCAAGCCACTAGCAACTGACTAATCGGAGAATAGCCAATGAGCGTACTTGACGGGCCGAGACAGGAATGGCGGCGAGTCCTGCACGAGGGACAGCCGAAGTGGGTGCGTCCCGACGGCGAGCGTCTGCTCCTGGGCGACGGCCGACGTATCGCCGACGTCGAAGCGACCTACTTGCCGCCATGCGACCCCACCAAGATTCTATGCATCCACTTGAACTACGATTCCCGGCGCGTCGAGTTCAAAGCCCCGCAGCTCGACACGCCAACTTACTTCCAGAAGCCCGTCACTGCCCTGAACTCTCACCGGGGCGTGCTCTGCCGCCCGGCCGGGCACAAGTATCTCAACTACGAGGGAGAAGTCGGAGTCATTATCGGCAAGGCGATGCGCAACATCAGCCGCGAAGAGAGCTGGGATTATATCGCCGGGTTCGCTCCTGCCAATGACGTCGGATGCCAGGACTATCGCGACACCGACGCTGGCTCGATGCTGCGCGTAAAGGGTCAGGACGGCTTTTGTCCGATCGGTCCCGGAATAGTCAGTGGAGTGGATATTCGCAAATCTACTTTGCGGACATACGTCAACGGCAAGATGGTACAAGAGGGAGCAATCTTGGAAATGATATTTCCGATTGACTACATACTTGCCGACCTGTCGCGGTTCATCACTCTGCTTCCCGGTGACATCATCCTGTCGGGCACGCCGAAAAATTCGCGCCCGATGAATATCGGCGACCTGGTCGAAGTCGAGGTCAGCGGGCTCGGGCGCCTGTCGAATCGAGTCGTCGAAGCCCCTGCGCCCGCACACAAAGTCGGCCATCAGCCGACAGATACCGATTCGGTGCGGCGCGTGGCGCTCGGTTCCGACTGGGTCCGCGGCGACGCTCGGTGAAACGTGATACGTTGGACGACTGACTAATGATCTGAGATAAGTGAACGGACAGCACTCGGAGGAAATATATGATCCAGGTAACAGAGTTGGGCTACATGGGAGTCGGGGTGAAAGACCTCGAGGCGTGGAAGAATTTCGCGACCAGCATAGTTGGCTTGGAACTGGCGGACGAAGGCGAATCCGATCGATGTTACTTGCGGATGGACTACCTGCATCATCGGATCGTCCTGCATGCCGACGGCAGCGACGACCTCGCGTACCTGGGATTCCGCGTCGCCGGCGCCGACGAATTCGCGCAAATGCAGCGCCAACTTTCCGAAGCGGGAATAAAGTTTCGCGTCGGCTCCGAGGACGAAGCTGACGAGCGTCGAGTGCTAGAAGTCCTCAAGCTCAATGACCCCGATGGCAATCCCGTCGAGATCTTTCACGGCCCGCTGATGCAATTCAGCAAGCCGTTCCATCCCGGCCGCGCGATGCATGGGCGGTTCAAGACGGGCGCGGGCGGACTCGGGCACTGTATCGTGCGAGAGCGCGACGTCGATGCGGCCCAGCGCTTTTACGCTCAACTCGGAATGCGCGGCGGCGTCGAGTACAAGTTTGGCGGCGGCAAGCGCTCCATCGGGCTGGTTTTCATGCACTGCAACGAACGCGACCACACGGTTGCCTTCGGAATCCCGGGCGGCGATCGCCGAATCAACCACCTCATGATCGAGGTGGACAATCTCGACGACGTAGGCATGACCTATGACCTGGTTCGCAAGAACAAGATCCCGGTGACTATTACGCCCGGCAAACATTCCAACGATCACATGTACTCATTCTATTTCCGCAATCCCTCGGGATGGATGTTCGAATATGGATGGGGCGCGCGGCCGGCTACCTACCAGTCGGAGTACTTTGTCGGAGACGTTTACGGGCATCATCCGGAAGCGGGCGGATTCGATATGCCCGGCGAAAAGAAATGAGAGCGACCCGTTAGCAACTCACATACCTTGAATCGTGCGGACGGAACTATTAGGACCAGACGTAGCTATGGAAAATCTTGAAAGTTTTCGGAAAGAGACGCGCGCCTGGCTGGAAGCGAATTGTCCGCCCGAGATGCGCCGTCCATCGCAGACCGAGGAAGACACCTGCTGGGGCGGCAGGCATTGCGTTTTTCAATCCGACGCGCAGCGCTTGTGGCTCGAGCGCATGGCCAAGAAAGGTTGGACGGTGCCGGAGTGGCCGCGCGAGTACGGCGGCGGCGGCCTCACGCGCGACGAGGCCAAAATTCTGCGCCAGGAAATGCGCGCGCTCGGCTGCCGCTCTCCGCTCGACAGCTTCGGCATCTGGATGCTCGGACCGGCGCTGCTGAAATATGGTTCCGAAGAACAGAAGCGCGAGCATCTGCCGAAGATCGCTCGCGGCGAGATTCGATGGTGCCAGGGCTATTCCGAACCCGGCTCGGGCTCCGACCTCGCCTCGCTGCAAACCCGCGCCGAGGACAAGGGCGATCAGTTCCTCGTCAACGGCTCGAAAATTTGGACCTCGTACGCGGACAAGGCCGACTGGATTTTCTGCCTGGTGCGCACCGACCCCAGTGCACCCAAGCACGAAGGCATCAGCTTTCTGCTGTTCGACATGGAAAGCGCCGGCGTGTCGACCAAACCGATAACCCTGATCTCCGGCGCGTCGCCGTTTTGCCAGACTTTCTTCGACGACGTGCTGGTGCCCAAGGCCAACCTCGTCGGCAAGCTCAACAAGGGATGGGATATCGCCAAGTACCTGCTGACGCATGAGCGCGACATGATTGGCGGGATGGGCGGCACGTCTGAAAACCGTTCGCTCGGGCAGATTGCGACCGAAACGGTCGGGACCGACAACGGGATGCTCGCGGACACTGTGCTGCGCGGACAGATCGCGGCGCTGGAGATCGACGCACTCGCCTTCCGCCTCACGATGGATCGCGCGGGCGACATGGCCAAGGTCGGGCAGGCGCATCCCGCGGTATCGTCGCTGCTGAAATACTACGGCACCGAGCTCAACAAGCGCCGGATGGAACTGGTGATGTCGGCCGGCGGCATGGATGCGCTGGAATGGGAAGGCGAGCGGTCGCGCGAGGGCCGCACCGCGCGCGCGTGGCTGCGCTCCAAGGCCAACTCGATCGAGGGCGGGACCAGCGAGGTGCAGCTCAACATCATCGCCAAGCGCATCCTGGGCTTGCCCGGTGCTTAGCGGGTCGGCGAATCTCCCCAGCCGCCCGCTACCGCGTCGATCGCGACTGGATCCGATCACATGGCGCTAGTTCTCAACGACGAACAAACGATGCTGCGCGACAATGCGCGCGGCTTCCTCGCCGAAAACGCGCCCATCGCACATCTGCGCGCGCTGCGCGACACTCGCGACGCCGACGGATTCTCGCGCGCACTCTGGAAGGACTTCGTCGAGATGGGCTGGGCGGGAATTCTCGTTCCGCAAGACTTCGGCGGCCTCGGACTTGGACATGTCGAGACCGGTGTCGTGATGGAGGAATTGGGCCGCACGCTGACGCCCTCCCCTTTTCTTTCGACCGCCATTTTAGCCGCGACTGCGATCGCTCGAGCCGGCAACGATCAGCAGAAAAAAAATTACCTGCCGCAAATCGTCGCCGGTGAGTTGATCGCCACAATTGCCGTCGACGAAACTGCCAAACATCATCCGGAAAAAACCGCCTTGACCGCCGCTCGCGCCGGCAACGGCTTCAAGCTGAGCGGCGCCAAGACTTTCGTGCTCGATGGCCACGTCGCGAATCTGCTAATCGTGGCCGCTCGCACCGCGGGTAAACCGGGGGAGACCAACGGCCTCACGCTGTTCATTGCCGACGCGAGCGCCCGTGGACTTCGCGCCGAGCGCACCCCGACCGTTGACTCGCACAATGCCGCGCGAATCACGTTCGACGACGTCAACCTCGGCGCCGACAACGTGCTTGGCAAAGTTGACGCGGGCTGGGACGCGCTCGAAGGCGTGCTCAATGCAGGCCGCGCCGCGCTCGCCGCCGAGATGGTCGGCGCGAGTGACGAAGCGTTCAGCCGCACTGTCGCCTACTTGAAAGAACGCAAACAATTCGGCAAGCCAATCGGTGAATTCCAGGCGCTGCAACATCGCGCGGCGCATCTCTACTGCGAACTCGAAGTCACGCGCTCGGCCGTGCTGAAGGCTCTCCAGACACTCGACGATTCCTACGACCGCGCCGGTGCGATCGTGTCGGTGGCCAAGGCCCGCGCCGGGCTCAGCGCCACGCTCGCTGTGCAGGAGGCCGTCCAGATGCACGGCGGTATCGGGATGACCGACGAGTTCGACATCGGCCTCTTCATGAAGCGGGTTCGCGTATGCCAGGAACTGTTTGGCGACGCAAACTTTCACGCCGATCGGCTGGCCCGCCTGAGCCGCTACTGACGCGCGCCAAACCCCGCACGCATTTCCGGATAGGTGCTTCGATGAGCGATTCGCATCGAGATGAAAACTCCGTGACGGTGGCCATCGTCGGCGCGGGCGAGATGGGCGCCGCGGTAGGCCACCGGCTGCGCGAAGCCGGTGCGCGCGTAATCACGTCGCTCGCCGGCCGCAGCGCGGAAAGCGTCGCACGCGTTCGCGACGCCGGCCTCGAAGTAGTCAACGACGACGATTCGATCGTGCGCGACGCGAACTTCGTGCTTTCGATCGTTCCCCCGGGCGTCGCGGTTGAAGTCGCCGATCGCCTTCGCGGTCCGCTCGCCCGCGCGCGCGCAAAGCCCGCCTACGTCGAATGCAACGCGATTTCGCCTGCGACTTGCCGGCGCATCCGCGACCTGCTCGGCGCCACGACCTTCATCGACGCCGGCATCATCGGAGGACCGCCCGTCGCCGGCACTCAGGATCCCGCGAAGGGTCCGCGCTTTTACGCGTCGGGCCCCGATGCTCGCATTCTGACCCGCCTGGCCGGCTTCGGTCTCGACATCGCCATCCTCGACGGACCCGTTGGCGCCGCCTCCGGCTTGAAGCTCTCTTACGCCGGGCTGACCAAGGGCTTTACCGCGCTGTCCACGACGATGCTGGGCGCCGCGGAACGCGAGGGCCTTGCCGACGCGTTGCGTGACGAACTCGCACGCAGTCAGCCGTACTTCCTCGCGTGGCTGAATCGCGCGGTTCCCGCAATGCGCCCGAAGGCGTACCGTTGGGTCGCGGAGATGCGACAGATTGCGGAGTTCATCGGCGCTCCCGATGACGGCTCGACGATCTACGACGGAGCCGCCCTGCTCTATCAACGAATCGCCGAAGAATACGTGAGCCGTCGCTCGGCAGAGACGAAACGTTGAAGTTGAAGCGATCACCTCGCGCAAAGGAGAATATTATGAGGTCTCAAATCTTTAGTTGTCTCTATGTGCTGATGGCGATTGCGGCGTTCGGATGCGCCGGGGCGCAGGTTACGCAGCAGAGTTCGGCGGCGCCCGCTCCGACAGCCGGACCTCCCACGCAGATTTTCGTTTATCCGTTTGCCGCGGATGCTTCGGATGTCACGCTCAACCAAGGCATCTTTCAGAAAGTCTATAGAAATGTGTCCGGCGAGAACGAATCTGACGCGCAACTCCAGATCGCTCACCAGACTGCGCAAAATATCTGCATCCAGGTCGCAGCGAACCTGACGCAAAAGGGCATTACCGCCACCTGCATCCAGCGAGGCGTGCCGCCGACCGGGAGCAACGTGCTGATCCTCGATGGCCAGTTCACCGATATCAGCGAAGGAAACCGGCTTCGCCGGATGGTCATCGGGCTGGGCGCGGGAGCCTCGAAACTGGACGCGGTGGTCCAGGTTCTTCAGAAAACTGACGAGAGCACGGTCGAGCTGATGGACTTCACCACCAGCGCTGACAGCGGCTACATGCCCGGAGCGGGCATCACCGGACCTGCCGGCGCTGCCGCCGGCGGAGCCGTTGCCGCCGCGTCGATAGGCGTGAACATCGCGGCGGCAGGCGTCAAGAACTATACGTCGGCCACAGGCTTTCTGGTGGACAAAACGACCGGCCAGATCGTCGAGCTGGTGGTCGCCTATTACAACCGGCAGGGATGGTCGTCCTGAGGCCGCTCGGCTCCGCGGGCGCTCTCAGAGCGAATTGACGATGGACCCGAAGCGGCGGATGCCTTCGGCGATTTGCTTTTCCGGCATCGACGCGTAGCCCAGCAGCAGTCCCACCTGCCGGGGTGGGTTCAGATAAAAAGGCTCCACCGGATACACGCCAACGCCGGCGCGCGCCGCACGCATGCGCAACTCGCGCGATCTCGACGCGGGCAAATCGCGCAGCCACAACATCAGATGAAGGCCGGCATTGGTTCCCGACACCTGCGCGCGGCCACCGAGTTCGCGCTCGATCGCTTCCAGCATCGCGGCCCGGCGGCGGGCGTTGCGCGTGCGCATCCGATGCAGATGCCGTTCGAAGTGTCCCTCGCCAATGAAATCGACCAGCGCGGCCTGCGCGAGCGTGGGCCCGCCGGTGTCCATCAGCGCCTTGACCGATCGCAACGGCTCGATCAGCCGCTCGGGCGCAATCACGTATCCCAGCCTGAGCGAAGGGAACATCACTTTCGAAAACGTCGCCGCGTACAGCACGCAGCCGCTGTCATCGAGCGCGGCGAGAGCCTCGATCGGCCGGCCCGAGTAGCGATACTCGCTGTCGTAGTCGTCCTCGAAAATGCACGCGCCGCATCGCCGAGCCCATGAAAGTAGCTCGAGCCGCCGCCCCAGCGGCATCACCGCACCGGTGGGAAACTGGTGCGAGGGAGTCACGATCGCGAGCCGGCTTACAGTGCGCCGCTCGGCAAGCTCCGCGGTTTGCAGGCCGTGCTCGTCCACCGCGATCGTTTCGATCTTCGCGCCCGCCGCTCTCATCACGGTTCGCGCTCCGCGATAGTGCGGCTCTTCCATCAGCACGACGTCGCCGGGATCGACGAGCACGCGCGCGGCGAGGTCCAGCGCCTGCTGCGAGCCGTTGACCACGAGGATCTGTTCTGGCGTGCATGCGATCGCGCGCGCCCGGCCCGCATAGTCGGCGATCGCTTCGCGCAGAGCGGGCAAACCCTCCGGCGGTCCGTAGTCGAGGTCGCGCAGCGTGACCCGGCGCGCGCGCCGCGCCATCACCCGGCACCATGTCTCGTGCGGAAAATCGGTGAACGAAGGCGGACCGTACCGGAAGTCATACGGCAGCACCTCGCGCCGCGGCTCCCAGGTGAATTGCACCCCCTGCGACGCCTCGCGCACCCGGCGGGCGTACGCCGACAGATGCACCGCCGCGGGAGTCCGCGCCTGCGCCGGCCGGCGGCGCGCGGCAACTGTCGTGAGATGAGGCGGCAGTTCGCGCGCGACGAAGGTGCCCGCGCCCTTGCGCGCAGTCAGCTAGCCCTCGTCGAGCAGTTGCCGGTAAGCCATTAGCGCGACGTTGCGCGAAACGCCCAGCTCGAGCGCGAGGTCGCGCGTGGCCGGCACGCGCTCAGCCGCGGACAATCGCCCCTTGAGAATATTGCCTCTGAGCGCCCGGTAAATCTGATCGTGCAGGGCGCCGTCCGCATCGAGCTTCAGAAACATCCGAACACCTCTTTCAAAACGACCGTACTACGCGAGCGCCGATGGCGAAAGTGGATCCTTATTTTTTAGCTAAAGTGGTGCTACTGCCGGTCCACTCGCGTTCGCCCGCGAGCACATGATGATCGTGCGGGCGGCAACCGCGCCCCGCCATGGAGGCCACGGAATCAGCGATGGACGCAATCGAACAACTCACCCGCGACATGCTTCCATTCGCGAAGCTGCTCGGCATCAGGTTCCTGACCGCGACGCCGGAATGCGTGACGGCCGAAATGAAGGTCCGCGAGGACATGTGCACGCGGCCCGCGGTGCTGCACGGCGGCGCGATGATGGCGCTGGCGGACACGCTGGGCGGCTGTGCGACGTCACTGAATCTGCGCGACGGCGCGACCACCACCACCATCGAATCGAAGACCAACTTCATTGCGCCTGCGATGGCCGGCGCGACTGTGCGCGCGGAGTCCGTCGCGCTCCATCGGGGACGGCGCACGATGGTCTGGCAGACGCGGGCGACGTCGGACAGCGGCAAGCTGCTGGCGCTCGTCACGCAAACGCAGATGGTGCTGCCGGGCGAGCCCCAAAAATAATCTCAACTTGAAATTGCGAGGTGGCATCATGGATCGACGAGACATCCCCAAATCAGTGCCGCAGTTGCCGTACATCGCGGCCGACGACGGCACGGCGCTCTGCTACAAGGATTGGGGCGCCGGTAAGCCGGTGCTGTTTGTATCGAGCTGGGCGATGAATTCCGACATATGGCAATACCAGATGGTGCCGATGGTCCAGCACGGCGTGCGATGCATCGCTTACGATCGGCGCGGGCACGGCCGCTCGAGCCAACCCGGCCACGGTTACGACTACGATACGCTGGCTGATGACCTCGCCGCGATTATCGATCACCTCGATCTCCGGGAGCTGACGCTGGTCGGCCATTCGATGGGTCCCGGCGAAATCGTGCGCTACCTCACGCGTCACGGCTCCGCGCGCGTCGCGCGGCTGGTCTTTATCGCGCCGACGACACCCTTCATGCTGCAGACTCCCGACAATCCCGGCGGCATCCCGGGAGCGTTCGCCGAGCAGATGCGCGCCGCGTGGCTCAAGGATTTTCCGGGATGGCTCGCTGACAACGCCCGACCGTTCGTGATGCCGGATACTTCAAGTCAGATCCTGCAATGGGGAATGAATCTGATGCTGCAAGCCTCGTTGCACGCGGCGATCGAATGTAATCGCGCAGTAAACGAAACTGATTTCCGCGCTGAACTGCCGAAGATCGCGCTGCCGACGCTCATCATCCACGGGACCGCCGACGCGTCCGCGCCGCTCGATTTAACCGGACGGCGCACCGCGAAGCTGATGCCTGACAGCGAGCTCAGAGTGTACGAAGGCGCGCCGCACGGTCTGATGCTGACGCATATCGAGCGTCTCAACAGCGACTTGATCGCGTTTATCGACCTTTAGACGGAAAAAATCCCAGCTCAAACGCTTCTCACGAGGAAGACGATGAAGCTCTATTACTCTCCCCTTAGCGTGTTCAGCGCCAAACCGCGGATCGCGATGTACGAGAAGGCGATCGCCCACGAAATCCGTCTGGTCAACTGGACGCCGGCCACCGGATGGATCAAGCCGGAGGAACTGCCGCGGCTCAATCCCAAGGCGCAGATTCCGGTGCTCGTCGACGGTGACGAGGTCGTCTACGACTCGACGATCATCCTCGAATACCTGGAAGACCGCTTTCCCAAGGCTGCCCTGTTCCCGGCCGGCGCCGGTCAGCGCGCGCGATGCAGGATGCTCGAGGATCTCGGCGATACTTTGCTCGCGCCCAACCTCGGCGTGCTGGTGCGCGAGGTGCTCCTGAAGCCGGACTCGTCGACACGCGACAGCGCCGCGGTAGCGGCTACGAAGGCCGAGCTCGCGCGCAATTATCAGCGGCTCGACCGCGAGCTGAGCGGCCGCGAGTACCTGTGCGGCGAATTCAGCGTCGCCGATATATCGTGCTTCTCGCCGATCAACATCGCGTCCTTGATGGAGGGCGCGCCGCCACCGGAGTGCGCCAAGCTGGCAAGCTGGCTGAAGCGGATGACCAGCCGGCCGAGCGTGTCGCGCTACCTGGCGGAGTTTGCCGAGGCCACCGCGCCGCTGCGAGCAGCAACCCCGGCTGCATCAGCGCACGCATGACGATTCGACGAGCTGTATCGTAGCGGACCAGGCAGGGTGAGCGGGACTCAAACTGGGTCTCGCCTACCCTGCGCACATGTTCGTAACAATTTTACCTGTGCTCGTGGATCGTCACTGGCCCGCCGTGGAACTTGTTTTGTCGTTTAGCACCGGTGCGCTGGTCCCCGGCTGCGATTGAAATCCGTCGGGCAGATCGCGCTCAGGAGAGATGCGAATCGTAATAATCTGCCCGGAGTCGAACCTCGCCCGCTTGGGACCGAACAGGCCCATCCACGCCAGCCAGTACTTCCTGGGAATTGCCTCGATCATCTCATCCTGAACGGCGCGGTCGCGAATGAACTCGCCCGTGCCGATGAAAGCGGGCCCCGTGCGGGAGCCGATCCAGACCAGCACCGGGCTGCCGCGGCTGATTCGCCTCGCCTTCCAGCTATCGGTATTCGTATCGATCAGAATCTGGCCGTCCGCGGTGGTGATGAACCAGACCGGCGCCGCGGCGCTCTGGTTGCCGTCCTTGCGAACGGTCGCGATATACAGGTAGCTCGCGTTGGAGAGAGCATTCACGTCACGCGCCGACGCCGCCGTATTGGCCTGCGCTCCGGTTGCAACGGCAGCGACGAAGGCGGTCAGCACGCCCACAAGTCTTCTGCGATCATGCATCTCGGTTTGGTGACCCCTTGATTTTTTAAGTGGTCATTGAACAGTGTTCACTGACCAGTTATATATGCGATAGCGGAACGGACAAGTCAAGGCTCTCGCCCGGTGCTCGGGCTCCGCTTGAGCGTCCACGGCGCAACCGGTATGGTCGCCCGAACCCTGG
This sequence comes from Binataceae bacterium (SeqCode), assembly GCA_963789715.1. Classification (GTDB taxonomy): domain Bacteria; phylum Desulfobacterota; class Binatia; order Binatales; family Binataceae; genus Binatus. Next base: position 149,826 of record CAWBLQ010000009.1, read on the forward strand.
CCGCCCGAACGTTGGTCGTTTTGGCCATTTGGTTCGAAGCATCACAGACCTCATGAAGCCTAAACCTCGAGTAAGAATCGTTGCGCGCGCGCGCAAGCCGCGCGGACTCGGCCACCAGCGGCGCGGGGAGATTCTCGCCGCGGCGAAACAACTCTTTCTCAAGGAAGGCTCCGAAACCTTCACGACGCGCCGGCTCGCCGCGCGCGTAGGCCTTTCGCAGACCGGTCTCTACGTATACTTCAAGAGCAAAGAGGAGATCCTCGATGCGCTCTGCCAGGTCACTTTCGAGGGTCTCGTGCAACGCTTTCGCGCCGTCGCTGCTGACTGGAAAGACTCTCCCGATCTGATCCGGCGGCTGGTCGAGGCTTACGTCGAATTCGGAATCGAGCATCCTGACGAGTATCAACTGACGTTCATGGCGGGCCGTTCGGCGACGAAATTCACACGCCGCAAAGACCTGGCCCGGCCTTTTGCGCAACAGGGAATCGGGGTGCAGTCCTTTCTGCTGTTCCGCGATCAGGTGACCAGGATGATCGAAGCCGGGTACTTGAACGATGGCGACCCCACGCTCGTCACTCAGACCATCTGGGCCACAGCCCACGGTCTCGTCGCTCTCATGATCGCACGGCCGGGCTATCTGCTCTCGGACCGCGCCCCGCTGGTCGACGCGGCAATGGACGCATTGATGACAGGCTTGCAACGCGGTTCGCCTCGCACCGTATAGTCGCAGTTTAGTGTTCAGCGAACAGTATCATCGTAGTTCCGGCGTCGCCGCTAGCGTCGGCCGGATTAACGTCGATTCGGTTTGCGCCGACGCAATGTCCGTTCGATGATCCGACGCCATGGCGGCTTTACTTATCGACGGACCTGAGACCGCGTCGAAGTCATTTCTGTTCGCGCATGGCGCGGGAGCGCCAATGGATTCGCCGTTCATGCAGCGCGTCGCTGAAGGGGTGGCGGGAGCGGGCGTTCGCGTGATCCGGTTCGAGTTTCCTTACATGCAACGGCGGCGGGAGACCGGCAAGCGCGGCGCGCCCGATCCGCCGAGCGTCCTGATGCAATCGATGCGCGACGTAATCGACGAACTCGGTGGCGGCCAGCGCCTCGTGATCGGCGGCAAGTCACTCGGCGGCAGGATCGCTAGTATGGTCGCCGACGAAGCCGCGGTGCTCAGCCTGGTGTGCCTCGGTTATCCGTTTCATCCGCCTGGCAAGCCCGAGAAAACGCGCACCAGTCATCTCGAACATCTGCGGACGCCGGCCTTGATCGTCCAAGGTACGCGCGACAGCTTCGGCCGCCCCGACGACGTCGCCGCTTACAAGCTGTCGCCCGCGATTCGGCTCCAATGGCTCGAAGATGGCGATCACTCCTTCAAGCCGCGCGCTCGCAGCGGCCGCACCGAAGCCGCCAATCTTGACGCGGCTATCGCCCTCGTCGCGGACTTCATCGCCGCCAGCTGAGCCTTAGTTCTTCTCGACGCGACGCGCCGACGACTCCGGCTCCTTGCTTGAGACCCTGGCGTGATCGACGCTCGCTCGCTGCGTCTCGACGCGCGCCTCGCCTCGATCGTGATTCACGTCGGCTCGTCCCGCGCTCTGGTAGCCGGCATCGTATGAACGTCCGTAACTTCGCGACGACGAATACCCTCCGTCATAGCCGCTGTAAGGATAGGAACTTCCATAGCTGCTGTAGCTGCTACTGTAGCCGTAAGGGCCACCCGAATAGCCCGATCCGCCGCCGAAACATCCCGCGGCCAGTGTCGCAATCAGCATTCCGCCGAGCGTCATTACCAGTGTCTGAGACTTAATCGCTCTCATATGCTCCTCAAGATTGGTGTGCGTTCGTGATTGACGCATCGGTCTTCCCCGTCGATGTCGCCGGTGCCTTTCGCGTCTCGTTTTTCGCGGCCTCGACTGCCGCCGCCTTGACCCGGCGATCGAATCCTCCGTCACCGTAGTGCCATACGTGGAACCGGTCCGTATCGCCTATCTGTCCGCGCGTCGCGGCGTAGTTGTCAGTCCATTCCGGATGATGCGACGTGACCCAGTCGTGCTGGTTCTCCAGCCACCAACTCGCGTCGTGCCATTGCTGATGACTGTCGTAATCGCCCCACGCTTGCTGCCACGGCCTGGCCGACGCCGGCGCGGGCGCGGCTAGCATCAAGATCATCGCGCCGGCCGCGGCGCTCGCGGTCACAGTGTTCCGGATAGAACGGAAACGAGGTCGTCCCATGGGGTCTCCCTCAAGCCTTCGTGTCTTACAAGTTGGTGTTGGTCTAGCGGAGCGTGGTCAAAGGCGAGCAGAAGGGCCACTGGTCGGGCTGGATCAAAGTCGGGCTCGATTTAAGATTCCGACCAACCTGAGTTTATCCCGTATCCGCTAAGTCTGTCAAATTAGCTGTACTAATTAGTCAATGAGTATATAGTAAGTATACTCAGTTGCACCCGGCGCGAATAGTAACTAGCTACTGCGAGTTGCTATTCGATTTCAGCCCCGCGGCCGCGCTCCCGCTGACCGCCGGGCGCATCATTGTCCCGCGCTGGGTGGCCCAGGCCGAACATAGCATCGCGCAGCCTAAAAGAGTTTCGTTCGGCTTTTGGTTCTTTGGAGAACATTGGGTGATCCTTCCGCGGCACACTTCATATCTTGTAAAAGCCGCTTCCAATAGGCTGGGTGTGGCCAGGCGATCGGTCTTGCTCTCGAACCCACGAACAAAGTAACTTCGCCGAAACGCGAGTCGCCTGGCGGGTATGCCTGGTGAGCCACGGTGAATCGAACCACAGTCCATGCTTCCACTCTGATCGAACTGCTTCAGCGGCGGGCCCTCCACGACCCGGATCAAAGGATCTACACCTATCTGATCGACGGCGAAATCGAAGGCTCGCATTTGACCCTCGGCGCGCTCGACCGGCAGGCGCGCGCAATCGCTGCGCTCCTGCAGAGCCATCGAGCCGCCGGCAATCGTGCCCTGATGCTCTATCCTGCCGGTCTCGACTTCATCCCGGCGTTCTTTGGCGCCTTGTATGCCGGCGCGATCGCCGTTCCTCTGCCGCCGCAAAATATGGCCCAGCCGCAGCGCACTCTGGCCCGGCTTCGCACCGTCGCGAGCGACGCTCAACCGGCGATCGTCCTGACCACGTCATCGATCCTCTCCAAGGTTGAGTGCCTGTTCGCGCAAGCTCCCGAGCTCCGTAAGCTGCGATGGCTGGCTACTGACCAGGTCAGCGCCGGCGCGGCCGATGAATGGCGCGACCCTGCGGTGACCGGCAACACCCTTGCCCTGCTCCAATACACCTCGGGCTCTACCGCGGCGCCGCGAGGCGTGATGGTCAGTCACGAAAATCTTCTCCAGAATTCAGCCCACATCAGCCAGGCGTTCGAGATTGCCTCGGACGCGGTGTCCGTGACCTGGCTGCCGGTTTTCCATGACATGGGACTCACCAATGGCATCATCCAGCCGATCTATGGCGGACGTCTCTGCGTTCTCATGGCCCCGCAGGCGTTTCTTCAGCGGCCGGGGCGATGGCTCCGGGCTATCTCGCACTACAAGGCGACCATCAGCGGAGGGCCTAATTTCGCCTATGAAATGTGCGCCCGCAGGATTACCCCGGAACAGCGCGACGGCCTCGACCTCAGCGGTTGGAAGGTCGCTTACAACGGCGCCGAGCCCGTCCGCGGCGATACCTTGAAGCGCTTCGCCGAGGCCTTTTCGTCCTGCGGTTTTCAACCGAGCTTCTCCTACCCCTGCTATGGCCTCGCCGAAGCCACCTTGATCGTTTCCGGCGGGCTGGTGAAAGCCGATCCCGTTCTATGCACCACGCGGGTGGCTGCCCTCGAGCACAACGGCGTCGCCGAGACCTCCGACGCTCAGCCCAATGTCCGGACGCTGGTTGGCAGTGGGCGCGCGATGCCCGATACGAAGATTGTTGTCGCCCATCCTGAATCGATGCTCGCCTGCGCGCCCGACGAGGTCGGCGAGATTTGGGTCTCCGGCCCGGCCGTGGCTCAGGGCTACTGGAACCGGCCCGAGGAAACCGCGCGCACCTTCAACGCGCACCTCGCGGACACCGGCGAAGGGCCGTTTCTTCGCACCGGAGACCTCGGATTCCTGCGCGACGGCGAGCTCTTCATCACCGGCCGTCTGAAGGATCTGATCATCATCGACGGGCGCAACCTTTACCCCAGCGACATCGAACTGACGGTCGAACAAAGCCATGAGGCGGTACGGTCGGGCGGCAGCGTCGCTTTTTCGGTCGACGTCACCGACGACGAACGCCTGATAGTCGCCGCCGAAATCGAGCGCCGCTATCAGCTCGAGCAACAGCGTCGCAACGGCGAATCGCGCGATATGTCCGACGGCGGCAAGCGCAACCGGCGGTCGGCTGCGGACCTCGACGCCGTCGTTCGCGCCATTCGGCGCGCGGTTGCGCAGCAGCATGACATCCGGGTGCATGCGGTCGTGCTGCTCGGCGCCGGATGCATTCCAAGGACTCCGAGCGGCAAGGTTCAGCGCCGCGTTTGCCAGGCCAGGTTTCAGGATGGAACGCTGGAGCGCAGCGCGAAGAGTGACTGATGGCAGCGGGAAATCAAACTAACGGCGCGACGACGCATGAAGCGGATCGAATCGGACTCCGCGCGCAGGGCACTCCCGCGCCCGCCGCGGAAACGATCCAGGCGTGGCTCGTATCCCGGCTCTCCGATCTGCTGCAAATCGAACCTGACGAGCTCGACGTCGGCGAGCCGTTCGACAGCTACGGACTGGGCTCGACCGAGCTGGTCAGTCTCTCCGGCGAGCTCGGCGAATGGCTGGGACGGGACCTGCCGGCCGAGTTGGCGTACGAGTTCCCCACCATCGAGGCTCTCGCGCACCGCTTGGCGGACTCGTCAAGCCCGTCGCAACCGGCCGCCGCCGCAAGCCAGCTGCAGGACGCGAATGCGGAAGCGATCGCGATAATCGGCGTCGGATGCCGTTTCCCCGGATCAAAGGACGCGCGGGAGTTCTGGAATCTGCTTCGCAACGGAGTCGATGCAATCCGGGAAGTTCCCGCGGCTCGCTTCAGCCTGAGCGATTTCTACGATCCGGATCAGGCGGCGCCGGGGAAAATCGCCACCCGCTGGGGCGGTTTTATTGACGATGTCGATCAGTTCGACACGCACTTCTTCGGTATCTCGCCGCGCGAAGCCGCGCGTATGGATCCGCAGCAGCGCATTCTGCTCGAAGTGGCATGGGAGGCGCTGGAAGACGCCGGACAGGTGCGCGATCGGCTGTCGGGCGCCCCGGTCGGCGTGTTCATCGGCATTTCGAACAACGATTACGGCCGCATTCAATTCAGCGATCTGGCTCGGATTGACGCCTACGCCGGCACCGGCAACGCCCTCAGTATCGCGGCCAACCGCATCTCCTATGTGTTTGATTTCCGCGGTCCGAGTATCGCGCTCGACACTGCGTGCTCATCGTCGCTCGTCGCCGTCCATCAAGCCTGCGCCAGCCTGCGCAGCGGTGAGTCCACCCTGGCCTTGGCCGGCGGCGTGAATCTGATCCTGTCGCCTGCGATTACCATCAATTTCACCAAGGCGGGCGCGATGGCGCCCGACGGGCGCTGCAAAGCCTTCGACGCGCGCGCCAACGGCTACGTTCGCAGCGAGGGCGCCGGGGTCGTCGTTCTGAAACCGCTGTCGCGAGCGTTGGCCGACCGCGACCCGATCTACGCGGTCATTCGCGGCAGTGCGGTGAATCAGGACGGGCGCAGCAACGGACTGATGGCGCCCAATCCTCATGCGCAGGAAGCCGTGCTGCGCGAGGCCTATCGGCGTGCCGAAGTGTCGCCCGGCGACGTTCAGTACGTCGAGGCGCATGGCACGGGCACTCTTCTGGGCGATCCAATCGAGGCCAAAGCCCTGGGCGCTGTCCTCGCCCTGGACCGTCCTGAGGGGCGGCCGTGTCTGCTCGGCTCGGTCAAGACCAACCTGGGACACCTCGAGGCCGCAGCCGGCATCGCGGGACTGATCAAGGTGGCGCTCGCGATGCGCCATCGGGAGCTCCCGGCCAGCCTGCATTTCGAGGAGCCCAACCCTCATATTCCATTCGATCGACTCCCGCTGCGCGTGAACACCGCGCTGGTTCCATGGCCCGCGCCGCCGGATACGGCGATGCTGGCCGGGGTGAGTTCATTCGGTTTCGGCGGAACCAACGCCCACCTTGTTCTGCAGGGGCCTCCTCAACCCGACGCGGGCGTACCGGTCGGGGCTCGCGAGAACGGCAATCGCGATACTGCCTCCACCTGCCTGCTGCCTTTGTCCGCACGCAGCGCGCCGGCTCTGAAGTCTCTCGCGCAAAGCTACCGCGACTATCTGCTCTCGCCGGAGTTGACCGCGGCGCCCCGCGACATCTGTTACGCGGCTGGCGCAAGGCGCAGTCATCACGAGGACCGGCTGGCCGCGACCGGCAATTGTGCGACGGAACTGGCCGGCGGGCTCGAAGCGTTTTTGAGCGGCGAGATTCGTCCCGGGCTCTCTTCCGGCCGCAAGCTTTCCGATCGCCAGAGAAAACTGGTCTTCGTGTTCCCGGGGCAGGGTTCGCAGTGGTTCGGGATGGGGCAAACGCTGCTGCGCAATGAACCGGTCTTTCGCGAGGCAATCGAACGCTGTGACTGCGCGATGCGCCCCTACAGCGACTGGTCCCTGCTTGAGGAACTCTCCGGCGCCGACGCGGCCCGCTCCCGGCTGAACGAAGTCGACGTCCTGCAGCCGGCCTTGTTCGCGATTCAGGTTGCACTTGCCGCTCTGTGGCGTTCCTGGGGTATCGAGCCGCACGCTGTCGTGGGCCATAGCATGGGCGAGGTCGCGGCGGCTCACGTCGCCGGCGCGCTCAGCCTCGAAGATGCGGTCCGGGTAATTTGCAGCCGCAGCCGGCTCGTGAAGCCGGCGGTCGGGCGCGGAGCGATGGCGGCCGTCGACCTTTCCGTCGCCGACGCTCAGCGCGCGATAGCCGGCTGCGAAGATCGCGTGTCGATCGCCGTGAGCAACGGTCCCACCTCGACGGTTTTGTCGGGAGACCCGGCGGCGCTGGAAACAATCGTGACTCGATTGCTGAGTCAGAACATCTTCGGCCGGATGATCAAGGTCGATTTTGCCGCGCACAGTCCTCAGATGGAGCCGCTTCGCGCCGATCTGGAACGAGCGTTGGCCGGGCTGCAACCCACTGCGTCGTCGGTGCCGATCTATTCGACCGTAACCGGCCGGCTCGCCGACGGCCTGAACTTCGACCCGCTCTATTGGAGCAAGAACCTCAGACAGCCCGTGCTCTTTTCAAACGCGGTTCAACAGTTGCTGAAAGATGGACACGACATTTTTCTCGAGGTCAGTCCGCATCCCATTCTGCTCAGCAGTATTCAACAGCAATTCGGTCACGCCGGAGTCGAAGGCGCGGTTCTCCCGTCGCTGCGGCGTGAGGAAGAAGAAAGCAAAGTTTTGGCCGGGTCGCTCGGCGCGCTTTACCCCCTGGGCTATCCGCTCGACTGGAGCCGCATCTATCCTGACGGCGGCCGCTGCGTCCAGCTTCCGTCCTATCCGTGGGATCGGGAGCGCTGTTGGATGGACCCGCCGGCGCCCGGCGATGTCGCCGCTCAATCGGCATCGCAGTACATCTCGCGCGACGGCGACGGACCGGCGCAGCATCCGCTCCTCGGCCGCCACTTCAAATCGGCGCAAACCGAAACCCACTTCTGGGAGAGCGATCTCGACCGGAGCGCGCATCCTTATCTCGATGACCATCGCGTCGAAGGAGTCGCGGTGCTGCCCGCCGCGCTCTACCTGGCGATGGCGTTGGCGGCGGCCGCTGAGGCGTTCCCGTCGCAGTCCGTCGCCTTGAAAGCTGTAGAATTTCGAAAAGCGCTCTTCATTCCCGACGGCGCCGCGCGGACGCTCCAGGTGATCCTCACTCCCACAGCCGACGCCGCCGCATCCGTTCATATCTACAGTAGCCCGCGCGATGAATCGCAAGCCGGCAGAGTGTGGACGCTGCACGCGACGGCAATGATCTGTCTCGCTCCGGACGCCGGCATTTCTCCGGTTGTCGGGGATGAAGCACTCGCTCAGGTCCAGGCTCGATGCTCGGATCAGATCTCAGGACCGGACTACTACCTGAGGCTTCGCGAACGCGCCGTCGACTACGGCCCCTCCTTTCAGAGCATCAGCAGGGTCTGGCGATGCGCTCGCGAAATCGTCGGTGAAGTGAGCGTGCCTGAAGGCTCGCATAGAGAGTTCGACGCCTATCAATTCCATCCGGCCCTCCTGGACGCCTGCTTCCAGACCCTGGCAGCGGGTATAGCCGGTCAAGCGACAGGAAAGGATGAAACGGGCGCCTACATGCCCACTCATATAGATGAGCTCCGGATCCACGGTGGCCACGGCCTGAATCTCTGGAGTCATGCCAATCTGCAGGAGCCCCGCGCCGATAGCATCAAGGGAGACGTGCGGCTGCTGGATGAGACCGGGCACGTGGCAGCCGAAATTATAGGACTGCGCTTCGATAGCATAGGTATTGATACCAAGCAGGCTGCCGAGGAGAACATTGACGACTGGCTATACGAATTCCAGTGGCAGTCAATAGAACGTTCGGACCGGGAGCCGGCCCCAGAAGCTTCCGCGCCAGCTACGCGGGGCAACTGGCTTATTTTTGCGGACAGCAGCGGGGTCGGAGAAAAGCTTGCAGCAGAGATTGAAGAAAAGGGTGACGGCAGCATTCTGGTTACTCGCGGCGAATCGTACGAGCGCACGGACGCCGGGCATATTCGCGTCAATGTCGAACGGCCGGAGGATATCCGACAGCTCTTTGAGGCGGTGCTCTCCCGCGATCAGCCAATCTGCCGGGCGGTCGTACATCTATGGAGCCTTGATGGAGGTCGGCCCGAGGAGACCACTGTCGCTTCGCTGAAGACCGCTCAGACTCTCGGCTGCAGCAGTGTCTTACAGTTAGTCCAGGCGCTGGCTCGGATCGAAGGGGATAACTTACCTCGGCTTTGGCTTGTCACGCGCGGAGCTCAGCCGGCGGGCGAACAGACCATGCCGCTGGACGTCGCCCAGTCGCCGCTTTGGGGATTGGGGCGTGTTATCGCTCAGGAGCATCCCATGTTCTGGGGAGGACTGATGGACCTGGAACCCGGGGCTTCGGTTGCCGCGGACGATGCCAATCAGTTGTGGAAAGAAATCTCCGCTCCAGACGGAGAGGATCAGATTGCGTTCCGACAGGGTCGGCGGTATGCAGGCCGGCTGCTACGCAAACCTCGATCCAGCGCGCGGCCCGTTCCCCTTAGCTGGCGCGCTGACAGCAGCTATTTGATCACCGGCGGACTGGGAGACCTGGGCCTCGCGGTCGCGCGCTGGATGGTGGAGCAAGGGGCGCGACGCTTGATCCTTATGGGACGCAGCAGGCTCCCATCACGCGCGCTGTGGAACTCCGTCGAGGCGAACAGCCGGCTGGCGGGTCAAGTTAGCGCGATTCGCGAGCTGGAGGCATTGGGTGCGTGCGTACATCTGGCGTCGTTGGACGTGGCCGATGAGGTACGGTTAAGCGCCTACCTGGATGAGTATCGAGCTGAGGGTTGGCCGCCTATCCGAGGCATAGTGCACGCGGCGGGAGTGGTACAGGACGGACTGCTGGTGCAGCTCGATACGGCAGGGCTGGATTCGGTTTTGCGGCCGAAGATGATGGGTGGCTGGCTGCTGCATCGCCTGCTCGAGGACGCGCCGCTGGAATTCTTTGTACTTTTCTCTTCGGCAGGTTCCCTCCTGGGCCAGCCTGGTCAGGGAAACTACGCGGCCGCCAACGCCTTCCTCGATGCTCTCACGCATCATCGAAGAGCCTTGGGCAAGCCTGCCCTGAGCATCAATTGGGGAGCGTGGAGCGGATTGGGCTTTGCGGAAACGTCGGGAGGGAAGCTCCTGGCCGCGCGCCTCGCGCTTGCGGGAATCGGGAGTATCGCACCCGCTCGCGCGCTGGAAGCGATGCAACGACTGCTGGGTCAAGACTCGACCCAGGCCGCGGTGGTGCCCGTTGACTGGGATCGGTTTCGCAAATTCTATCCGGCGGGGACGGAATCACCACTGCTCTCCGAGCTTGCGCGAGAGGAAGCCGGCAATTCAATCCAAGCGAGTCGCGCCGGCGAGAAAAGGCGTATCCTGCTGGCCGCAGAACCAGCGGAGCGCTTCCATCTAATCCAGTCCTATATGACGGAGCTGGTGTCTCGGGTGCTCGGACAGTCCGCATCGAAGGTGGACGTGCAGCAGCCGCTTAGCAACCTGGGACTGGACTCCTTGATGGCGGTCGAGTTGAAAAACCGGATTGCGGTTGACCTAGGCGTAAACGTGCCGATGGTCACCTTCCTTTCCGGGCCCAGCGTCGAGCAGGCAACCGCGCAACTGCTTCAGCTACTCACATCCGAGACCTCTTCGGAGTCAGTGCCTCTTGCCTCGGCAAATGCGGACCTACAAGGGCAGCAAGGAAACGGCGGTCTCGATGAGAACCTGCCGGAAAGCCTGGACCAGTACTCGGACGAGGAAGTGAACTCGATGCTCACTGACCTGCTAGCCAGGGAGGCAGTCAGTGAATAGCGGCACTTCGCAGCGAATCGCCGATCTTCTGCCGGCCGAAAAGCGGGCGCTTCTTGCCCGGCTACTTCGCAAGCAAGCGAGCGATTCCAAATCACTTTATCCTCTTTCGTTCAACCAGCAGGGCATCTGGTTTCTCTCTCAACTGGCGCCAGAGAGCGCCGTTTACAATGTGAATTTTGCGGCGCGCATCGCATCCGACCTGAATGTTCCTGCACTGCGACAGGCGTTGCAGCTGTTGGTCGATCGACATCCTTCGCTGCGCACCACTTTTCCCGCACAGTTGGGCACCCCGGTCCAGCAGATCCACCAACACCAGAAAGTTCACTTCGCGGAAGTGGACGGCACCGCCTGGAGCGGGGACGAGCTGAAGGCCCGGCTACTCGAGGAGGCCTATTGCCCGTTCGACCTGGAACGTGGGCCATTGCTGCGTGTAAGTCTGATCATGCGCTCGGCGCGCGAACATATTCTTTTGTTGGTCGTTCATCATATAGTAATCGACTTCTGGTCACTGGCGGTCCTCCTGAATGAACTCGGCGTGATCTACCCGGCGGCATGCGCCGGTGTGAAGGCGCCCTTACCTCCCGTTAAACTGCAATACACTGACTATGTCCGCTGGCAGGCGGAAATGCTGGCGAGCCCGGATGGAGAGAGGCTGTGGGAGTACTGGCGGACGCAATTAGCCGGGCAGTTACCTGTCCTCGACCTTCCGACCGATCGGCCGCGGCCCGCGATTCCGACCTATCAAGGGGCGTCGTACGACTTCACGATGGACGCGGACCTCAGCGCCGCGCTCAAGGCTCTCGCCAAGGCTCATGGAGCGACGCTGTACGTGATTCTTCTGGCGGCCTTCCAGGTGGTTCTATCTTACCATACCGGCCAGGACGATCTGTTGGTGGGTACTCCTATGCTGGGCAGGAGCCGGGCCGAGTTCGAGGGTATAGTAGGCCTGTTTACGAACCCGGTAGTCTTAAGGACGGACATCTCCGGGAACTTGACGTTTCCGGAATTCCTCGGCAGGGTTCGCCACACCGTGCTCTCGGCGCTCGAGCATCAGGACTACCCCGCTGTCCTGCTGGTCGAAAGGCTCAAGCCCGTTCGGGTTCTCAACCGCCCGTCGCTTTGCCAGGTGATGTTCGTGCTGGACAAGCCCCACCGGCTGTCGGAACAGGGAGCATCGACGTTCGCCACGGGTGAGACAGGGATTCGTATGAGTCCCGGCGGCCTTGTGCTCGAGTCCTTTAACCTGGAACGTCGGGCAGCCACGCTCGACCTGGTGCTGTTAATAATCGAGACGCAAGAATCGCTTTCCGCGTCCATGCGATACAATACGGACCTCTTCGCGCCAACCACGATGTCCCGAATCTCAAGCCACTTCGAAACGCTTCTGCGTCATGTCGTTGGAGAACCGGCGGCCAGCGTGAGCGCGCTAAAGGAACTGCTTGCGAAAGCAGACCGGCAAGAACAGGCGCGGCACCTGGAACAGCACCGACAACTCAACGTTCAGAAATTACAGAAGGTCAAGCGGAAAGCGATTGGCGCATCGCACCTGCCGATTGACAGCATCGATGGGAAACTCAAGCACACAAATGCAAACAGACTCTAATGAAAGCTTCCGGCTTTCGCCTCAGCAGAAGCATTTGTGGTCATTGTATCAAGCTGACCGCAGCTCTCACTATCATACCCAGTGCACCGTTCTGATCGAAGGTCGCCTTGACACCAGAAGTTTACAGGCCGCCGTGCAGAAGGTCCTCGATCGGCATGAGATTCTCCGTACTTCATTAAGCTGCGCGCCTGGCACTGCCGTTCCACTTCAGGTCGTCGGCAAGGCAGGCCAGCCGACAATCGACGCCTACGATCTGAGCGGTTGCGACTCGGCGCGGCAAGAGGCGGCGATCGAGGAGTTCTATCGGCAAGCGGGCGAGCTGGCCTTTGACCTGGACAGAGGTCCGCTCCTGCGTATGTCTCTCCTTACACTGTCGCCAGACCGCACTGTATTGCTCGTCAATCTATCTTCCTTTTGCGCGGATGCGATCTCACTGGAAAACATGACGCGAGATCTCAGCCGTTGCTATTTGGCTTGTCTGAATGGCCAGGAATTGTCCGATGAACCGCTGCAGTACGCCGACGCCGCAGAATGGCAAAATGAGTTACTTGAATCGGAAGAAGGCAGGAAATACTGGCGCGAGCGAAAGCTCTCCGCCCTCGCGTGCCCGCAGCTTTCCTTTCAACAGCGGCCCGCCGCGAGGTCAACATTTGAGCCACGCGTCTTGCGCTCGCCGATCGAGGGCGACTTGGCCGCAAACCTCGGAGCGCTCATCCGAAAGCACGATACTTCGCCGTCTGCGTTTTTCTTGGCTTGCTGGCAGACCCTGCTCTGGCGCCTCACCGGCCAGTCAGACTTTGTTGTCGGCATAGCTTGCGACGGCCGTTCATATGAAGGGCTGCAGGAAGCAATGGGCCTCTTTGGAAAGAGCTTGCCCGTCGCCTGTCATCTGCAAGGGCACCTTGGCCTAAGTACTTTGCTGGACCAGGCTACAGAATCGGTGCATGACGCCGTCGCCTGGCAGGAGTACTTCAGCTGGGAAAACGCCGCAGAGTCGCAGCCGGAAAGCGAGACGCCCAAGTTCTTGCCGGTTGCTTTCGAATTCAGGGAAGAACGCGGGAAATATTCCGTTGACGGCGTCAGTTTTGCCCTCCAAAAGCAATACTCCTGTTCAGACCGGTTCACGCTTAAGCTTTCATGCGTTCAGAAGAAGGACTCGTTGGTCGCGGAGCTTCATTACGATTCCAGTGTCTATCAGGTTGAAGACATAGCTCGGTTACACAGAGAGTTTCAGACTCTGCTGGAGAGCGTCACGACTAGTCCGGACGCTCAGCTCGATGACTTTGAGATAGTAGGTCGCACAGACCGCGAAGAACTGATCGCATTCAACAATACCAAGGCTGTCCACGTTGGCGACGCTTGTGTTCACCATCAGTTCGAGGACCAAGTCGAGCGAACGCCGGTGAAACCAGCCGTCGTTTTCGGGGACCGTCACTTCACTTATGCTGAGCTCAACGCACGCGCCAATCAGCTTGCTCATCATCTGCAAGCGCTCGGGGTCGCAGCGGAAGTACCGGTTGCCATCTGCATGGAGCGGAGTCTGGAGATGATGGTGGCGATACTCGGCGTTCTGAAGGCGGGCGGCGCCTACGTACCATTGGACCCTGAGTATCCGAGCTTGCGTCTGAATTACATGCTGGAAGACGTGCGTGCGCCAGTGCTGCTGACGCAAGAGCATGTAGTGAAGACACTGCCCAGCTATGAGGGCCGCATGCTCTGCCTGGACTCAGACTGGGAACTGATAGCTCGCAGTAGCGAGTTGAATCCGGTCCGTACAGCGGCAGCCAAAGACCTTGCCTATGTGATTTATACCTCTGGTTCGACAGGGTGGCCAAAAGGGGTCATGGTCGAACACGGTGGACTTGGTAACGCCGTCAACTGGATAACCGAGACGCTGGAACTGTCAGATCTCGACCGCTGTATTCTGAAAACACCTGTCACCTTCGACGCCGCCGGGCGTGAGTTGTTTCCAACCCTGACCTCGGGAGGGACGCTGGTAATCGCGGAACCCGCCGGTCACCGGGATTGCCGATACATCGCGGACACGCTTCGCCGCGAACGGATCTCAATTCTTCACTGCGTTCCGTCGCTGCTGCGGCTTCTCATGGAAGAACCCGCCTTCAACGACGCCTCGGCCTTGCGTGCCGTGATGTGCGGTGGCGAGGCCTTGACGCCGCAGATTGTCACGCGATTTCAAAGTTGCATCGGGGCCAAGCTGTACAATGTGTATGGGCCAACCGAGACGATCATCGATTCCACATACTGGCTTTGCGAAAAGCGTGATACGCACTGCGTAGTTCCTATCGGACGACCTATACCGAACGCGCAAGTATATGTCCTGGACGACTTACTTCGACTCCTGCCTATAGGCGTCACAGGTAACTTGTACATCGGTGGCGCGGGTCTGGCTCGAGGCTATGTCGGACGGCCCGATTTGACCGCAGAGAAATTCATTCCGGACCCCTTTACCGGCGAGGCAGGAGCTCGCCTGTATAAGACCGGGGACTTGGCGCGGTACCTGCCCGATGGAAATATCGAGTACCTGGGTCGTAGCGATCACCAGGTTAAGATCCGCGGGTTCCGAATCGAACTTGGAGAAGTCGAAGGAGCGCTCGGACAACATCCGGCGGTACGGGAGGCGATCGTGCTGGCTCCGGAAGACGGGTCCGGAGAAAAACGTTTGGTGGCCTATGTGTCCGCGGAAGGAGAGACGCGCCCCAGCGCCAGCGAGCTGCGCGGCTTTTTGAAGGACAAGCTGTCCGAGCACATGGTGCCAGCGGTCTTCGTGCTGCTTGAGGCCTTCCCATTGACGGCCAACGGCAAGGTAGACCGCCACGCGCTGCCGACGCCCGACGGCCAGCGACCCGAACTGGACGAGGCATTCGTGGCCGGCCGCACGCCTACCGAAGAGCTGCTCGCCGAGATCTGGGCCCAAGTCCTTGGCGTCGAACGGGTAGGTATCTACGATAACTTCTTTCAACTGGGCGGTCACTCACTGCTGGCTACCCAGGTTGTGTCTCGAATCCGCCAAGCCTTCCGGGTGGAGATGCCGCTGCGCCGCCTGTTCGAGGCGCCCACCGTAGCGGGCCTTGCTGAGACCATTGACGCAGACCGCGGGGCGGGACTTCAAGCTCCCCCCATTGTGCGTATCCCTCGGGACGGAGAACTGCCGCTATCCTTTGCGCAACAGCGACTGTGGTTTATGGATCAGCTCGAACCCGGCGGCTCCGTCTATAACTTCCCCGCCGCCGTCCGTCTCAAGGGACCCCTCGATGTGGCGGCACTCAGGCTGAGTCTCAATGAAATCATCAGGCGCCATGAAGTCCTGCGGACGACCTTTGCCATGGTCGACGGCCGCCCAGTTCAGGTAATCGCACCGCTCCTGACCTTGAACCTGCCGATACTGGATTTGCGAGATCTGCCTGAGGCCGAGCGGGAGGCCGAGGTCCAGCGGCTGGCGACGAACGAGGCGCGCCGGCCTTTCGATCTGGCAGTAGGTCCGCTGGTGCGGGCTACCGTGTTGCGTCTGGCCGAAGACGAACACGTCGGGCTTCTGACGATGCACCACATTGTTTCCGATGGTTGGTCAACGGGAATCCTGATCCGGGAGATGGCCATACTTTACCAGGCCTTTTGTTCGGAAAGGACCGCATCGTTGCCAGAGCTACCCATCCAATACGTAGACTTTGCCCACTGGCAGCGGAATTGGTTGCAGGGTGAGGTCCTGGAAACTCAGCTTACTTATTGGAAGCAGCAACTGCTGGGCGCTCCTCCGCTGGAGTTATTCGCAGATCACCCAAGGGCCGCTGTACAAATGTTCCACGGCGCGCACCAGACTATTCTATTACCCAGGAACGTGGGCGATCGCTTGAAGGCGCTGAGCCGGAATGAAGGGGTCACATTGTTCATGACCCTGCTGGCGGCGTTTCAGGCCTTGTTGCATCAGTACACCGGTCAAGACGACCTCGTCGTCGGAACGCCGACCGCCAACCGTAACCGGGTGGAGATCGAGGGGCTTATAGGATTCTTCGTAAACACGCTTGTCCTGCGCACCGATCTCTCGGGTAATCCTGGCTTTCGCGAGCTTCTGCGCCGGGTGCGGGAAGTATGTTTGGGAGCTTATGCTCATCAGGACCTGCCTTTTGAAAGGCTGGTCGAGGAAATGCATCTGGCGAGGGATCTGAGTCGTAATCCTCTCTTCCAGGTGATGTTCGTGCTGCAGAATGCCGCGCTGCAGGCGGTGGAACTGCCAGGATTGAGCCTGAGTCCTGTGGATGTGGATACCGGAACAAGTCACTTTGATCTAACCCTGCATGTCGTCGACACCGATCGAGGCCTCGTCGGAACGCTGGCGTACAACACCGATCTGTTCGAGGCTCCCACTATTGCGCGTATGCTTGGCCATTTCGGAACTCTCCTGGAGGAGGTGGCCGCCGCTCCTGAGCGATGCCTCTCGGACCTGCCCCTGTTGACCGAAGCAGAGCGACAGCAAGTATTGGCGAGCCGGACCGATATTAGGACTGACTATCCGAAAGATTTGTGCATCTCTCAACTCTTTGAGAAGCAGGTCGAGCGAACGCCTGACGCTGTAGCGCTGATACTAGAAGACCGGCAACTGACTTACAAAGAACTGAACCGCCGCGCGAATCAACTGGCGAATCATCTACGGGCTCTCGGAGTGGGACCGGAGGTACCTGTAGCTCTCTGCCTCAAGCACTCGTTGGAGATGGTTATCGGATTGCTGGGTATTCTAAAGGCCGGCGGAGTTTATGTGCCCCTGGATCCATCCTATCCCAAGGAGCGACTCGCCTTCATACTTGAAGACGCGGAGGTGCCAGTACTACTAACCCAGGAGTCCTTGCTTGCGGGATTGCCGGGAAACAATGCGAAGGTGGTCTGTCTGGATTCAGACTCGAAGACGGTCGCCCAAGAGAGCGCGGAGAACCCGCTCTGCCTGACCATGTCCGAGAACCTGGCTTATGCAATCTATACCTCGGGATCCACCGGTCAACCGAAAGGAGTTCTCATTTCCAACGCTTCAATCGCGGCGCACTGCCTTAATGGTCAAAGGTACTACGCGCTCGATTCAAACGACCGAGTGCTGCAGTTCGCTTCTCTGAGTTTCGATCTCTCATTGGAACAAGTCCTGCCTACGCTGGTAACGGGCGCCACGCTGGTTATGATGAGTACCGACGTATGGGACACCACTGTATTTCACGAGAAGATTGCCGCATACGGACTCACTGTACTCAATATTCCAACTGCCTACTGGCAGGAACTGGCGCGAGAGTGGGCGGAACTTTCGGAGATGGTTCCGGATATTAGGGTCAGAGTTTTCATCGTGGGCGGCGACACGATGTTGCCCGAGTTCCTTGACCTCTGGGCTCGAACACCGATGCGTTCGATCCGACTAATCAATGCTTACGGGCCGACTGAGACGACGATAACGGCAACTGTTTGCGATATCACTCCGCAGCTTCGCGAGCACTCAACGCTGCAGAGAATTCCTGTCGGCCGTCCGCTGGCCAACAGGGAGACCTACATCCTGGACAAGTACGGTAACTTTGTTCCAGCTGGAGTTCCGGGTGAGTTGTATATCGGCGGCGACTGCCTGGCGCGAGGTTATCTGAACCGGCCCGATCTGACTGCCGAGAATTTCGTCCCGAACCCATTCAGTGGCGAGCCGGGAGCGCGGATGTACAAGACGGGTGATCTCGCGCGCTATCTATCCAACGGCAACATCGAGTTCCTCGGTCGAATTGATCACCAGGTGAAGATTCGCGGGTTCCGAATTGAACTCGGAGAAATTGAGGCGGCTCTTCGCCAACATCCTGGCGTGCGCGAGACTGTTGTTTTGGCTCGTGATAACGGTCCCGGAGAGAAGCAGCTAGTGGCCTATGTGGTCGCCCAGCGGGGGTCCCAGCCAACGGCTGGCGGGCTGCGGCTCTTCTTGAAGGAGAAGCTACCCGACTATCTGATACCCACGGTCTTCGCGCCGCTCGACACGTTGCCGTTAATGCCCAATGGGAAATTAGACCGCGGCGCCCTGCCGGAGCCCGGACGAACGCGATCCGAACCGGGAAAGGAGTTGGTCGCGCCGCGTAATGGCCTGGAGCTGCAGCTCGTTAGTCTGTGGGAAGAGGTATTGAACGTTCGGCCCATCGGGGTAACCGACAATTTCTTTGAGCTGGGAGGACACTCGCTGGCGGCCGTTCGCTTGTTCGCGTTGATAGAAAAGAGACTGGGAAAGAAAGTTCCATTGGCTACCGTGTTCCAGGGAGCAACCGTTGAGCAGCTCGCGACGATTCTCCGCCAGCACGCCAAAGCCCCGCCGCGTTCATCGTTGGTAGCAATTCAACCGGGAGGCAACCGACGGCCTTTGTTCCTGATTCACCCGGCGGGAGGTCATGTCTTTCCCTACGTTCATTTGGCGCGCCTGCTGGGCTCCGATCAACCTACTTACGGCTTACAAGCAAGAGGGCTGGAAGAGGGGCTGCAACCGCATTCGCGCATCGAAGAGATGGCCGCCTACTACATCGAAGCGCTACGGACGGTGCAGCCCGCCGGTCCCTACCTCCTGGGCGGATGGTCGATGGGAGGTGTCGTAGCTTTCGAGATGGCCCAGCAGTTTCACGCTCAGGGTGAAAGGGTAGCTCTGCTGGTCTTACTGGATACCCGGATTCCAGCTGTCGATGAAGAGCTGGCCGACGAGGACTTCGAGGCGCGGCTGCTGGTCGATTTTGTCCGCTATTTCGGTCTTTCGCTGGACCCCCGGGATTCTCTCGCCCGGCTTCCAAAGCACGAGCTGCTGGAGCGCGTCCTTGAGCACGCAAAAAGAGCCGGGCTGATGCCCCTCGATATTGAAGTATCGCAGGCTCAACCGTTTATCGAACTCTGCAAGGCCGATTTTCGAGCTACCAGAAACTACATACTGCATCGCTACCCCGGTCGAATAACGCTTTTCAAGGCTGGCCACGAGCTTGCGGAACTTTCGTCGGATCCAACCTTGGGCTGGAGTGACTGGGCTGAAGGAGTGGAGGTCGATATTGTTCCTGGTAATCACGCAACGATGGTTTACAAGCCTCACGTTGAGGTCCTGGCGGAGAAGCTACGGGTTTGCCTCGAACGCGTGCGAACTACTGAAGAGTGGATCGCCGATGAAATCAATCCGCCGCTCGGATCGATGAGGGACGCAAAATGAACAGCGACGACAGGGAAGATAAAGCAACGTACAAAGTAGTTATAAACCATGAAGAGCAGTATTCTGTTTGGCCGTCCGAAAAGAAAATCCCTCTTGGCTGGACGGCTAAGGGCAAGACCGGCTCCAAGGCCGAATGCCTGGCTTATATCAAGGAAGTGTGGACCGAGATGAGACCGCTCAGTCTGAGAAAAAAAATGGATCAGCGCAACGGCCAGGTTCTTTCATCAAAGACTTAGGTAGTATGTTTCTACCTGGTAAGGGCGGACTCTGAATGAACCGATCGGCAACCGCCGGCGCCTTTGACCCCTGGATTGCGTGCCGCAACCCACGGCCAAAGACCCGTCTTCGCTTGTTTTGTTTTCCGTACGCCGGAGCCGGCCCGTCAATCTTTCGCACCTGGTCAGATGGTTTGCCGGCGGACGTCGAGGTCTGTCCCGTACAACTCCCGGGACGGGGAACTCGCCTGATGGAGCGTCCTTTCACACAACTCTCGACTCTTATCGAGGCTCTCGCCCAAGGCCTGGCTCCACTCCTGGACAAGCCGTTTGCCTTTTTCGGCCACAGCCTCGGAGCGTTAGTCAGCTTTGAGCTCGCCCGCCAAATTCGCGGACAATACGGCAGACATCCTGTTCGCCTGTTTGTATCTGGCGGTCGCGCGCCTCAAATCCCTCATCGAACCGCGGCGATCCACGCTCTGCCAGACAAAGAATTTCTGCTGGAGCTGCGCCGGCTGAACGGCACGCCCAGCGAGCTCCTGAACCACGAGGAACTAATGGAGATAATGGTTCCTCTGTTGCGGGCAGACTTTGCGCTATACGAGACCTACCAGTACTCGATCGAGGCGCCCCTCAGCTGTCCCATCTCCGCCTTTGGCGGCTTGCAGGATCACAGAGTGAACGATCACGACCTTGAAGCCTGGCGTGCTCAGACCAGTGGTGCGTTCGCGCTGCGCATGTTTCCCGGCGACCATTTTTTCCTGAAACAGCCTCTTCTGCTGCCGGTGCTCTCCCATGAACTGCAATCAGGCCGCTGATAACGGTCACACCAGGATAGTACCCGTGACTTCAACTCCCACACGGTGGGGCTTTCCGCCGGCGACGATAGCGCTAGGTGATAACGATGTGCATGTCTGGCGGGTGTCTTTGGACGAGTCCGCGCCGCAGCGCAACAGGTTGCTGCGAACGCTTGCGGCAGATGAGCGAACCAAGGCCGAGCGGTTTCACTTTCAGAAAGACCGCGAACGCTTCGTCACCGCTCACGGAATTCTCAGGGCTATCCTCGGCCGCTACTTGAATAGAGATCCAGAATCTCTTTCCTTCTGTTACGGTTCTCACGGAAAGCCCGTCCTGGCCGGCGAATCTGGTGCAGACGCACTCCGCTTCAACATGTCCCATTCTCACGAAGCGGTCCTCTATGCGGTTACGCGAGGTCGCGAGATTGGAATCGACGTCGAGTTCATCCGCTGCGATTTGGAGGCGGAGCAAATCGCGGAGCGATTTTTCTCGAAAAAGGAGATTGCGACACTCCGGTCGCTTCCGCCCGGCATTCGGCAATACGCATTTTTCCTCTGCTGGACGCGCAAGGAAGCTTACATCAAGGCAAGAGGCGAAGGACTCTCCATCCCCCTCGATCAGTTCGATGTGTCGCTGATTCCAGGCGAACCTGCGGCGTTATTGAGCACCCAGACAGATTCAGATGAAGCGCTCCGTTGGTCTCTTCACGAGCTCGCGCTCGGCGCCGGCTACGCTGCCGCGCTGGCCGCCGAAGGACGCGACTGGACTCTAACCTGTTGGCAATGGCCGCGATCAACTATTGATCGCTAGTTGCGCTTCGATTCTTTGATCTGCGGTCTTTGCGTTGCCGGCTGAAAGGGCATAGGCTGAATCCACCTCGCCCGAGAGTTTTGCTTCCACCTACATACTCTGCCCGGGGAAGGGTTGTCATTTCGCGCGTCACGCGCCGTGAACTGGCACGCATGGCCGTGCGCGTTCAGGAGCAGCAAATTTTAGAATGAGTATATCATCGTTCCGAGTCTGGATTCTGGTTCCTTCGCTCACCGTATTCGTAGCGATTTCAGCCCTTTGGCCTGCTGCGGGCCGCACGGATGTCGTTCTGGCGCCGGGCACAGAGTCCAATGCAGGTGGCGCAACGGATGCCTGGCTTGTGACGCGCGGTCTGCTCGGTCACGGGATGGTCAGCGAACAATCCGGCGAGGACATAATGACGCCGCCGCCGGGCGCCGAGGTAGACGAGACCCGGCAAACGGCAAACCTCACGGGAGAGGTCTTGAACCGGGTCAAGTCGTGGAACGAAATGGTCGACGACGACACGATCCATATCGAGGTGACCACCCTGTCGGCTTCTCAATTCGAAGCGGCTTTCTGGCTGTTTCCCAATCATCGTCAGGGTTGCACCATGTACAAATGGACGCTGTACGATCATGGTCGCGCTCTGCAGAGTGCTTTCTGGCGCAATGATGCCTCGGTGCTGCGACTGGCCGGAGCCGCTGACCTGCCACATGACTTGTATCCGGACTCGGTTCCGTGGATGGCGTTTCTACGCGTCCTCGACGCACCGCGCGATGGCGCCGAGGGTAACCTTCATCAGCAGATCACCCCGTACAGCTACGTAGGTCAAGAGGTTTGGGTCAGGAGCTCCGGACCAATCAGCGTGCCGGCAGGAACTTTTCCCGCGCTGAAGGTAATCGCGAAAGTCGACGTAACGACGGTAATGCCGAACTGGCCTCGCTTCGTCCTGCAGGTCATCAAGCCGGTAATTCCGGAAAACACGCTTTACTTCGAGGCGGCGCCGCCTTATCGGCTGCTCAAGCAGGAAGGCACGACCTTTGTCGGCGGCCCTGAGGTCACCACGGAACTCGTTCGCTTTTACATCGCAGGCGCACAGCCGGAGGT
This sequence comes from Binataceae bacterium (SeqCode), assembly GCA_963789715.1. Lineage (GTDB taxonomy): Bacteria > Desulfobacterota > Binatia > Binatales > Binataceae > Binatus. The sequence continues at coordinate 172,153 of CAWBLQ010000009.1, forward strand.
CGCTGCGGCAGTCGTAGTACCGGGCCGTGCGCCGATCGCAGCGGTGCTCGGGGGCGTATCGATTCCCAAGTGACGCTTTTCCGTGGTCAGCCAGCGTCTCCTCTAACCGCCGCTCGCGCCGCTTGCCTGTCACGCGTCTCGTCGCTCGCTATCCTGCCGTCCCGCAAGCGGATCAAACGATGAGCCCGTTCCATGACCTGCGGATCATGGGTGGAAAAGATGAAAGTCGTACCTGTCGTCTGGTTGAGATGTTCCATCACATCCAGCAGGGCGATAGCTGTGGCAGAGTCCAGATTCGCCGTGGGTTCATCTGCCAGAATGAGCGTGGGTTCGGTAACCATGGCGCGAGCCACGGCAACCCGTTGTTGCTGTCCGCCTGACAATTCCGCCGGGCGACGATCCTCGAGGCCGGCGAGGCCAATTTCAGCGAACAGCTTTGCCACCCTTTCTCTGCGCTTGCGCGCGGGCATCCCCTGAAGCAGCAGCGTAAACTCGGCGTTTTCCAATGCGGTGAGAACAGGCAACAGATTATAGGTCTGGAACACAAAGCCGATGCGCTGCAAACGCAAAAGCGCGAGCTCGCCGGAAGATAACTGCTGAAGGTTTTGCCCTGCCACCCATACCTCGCCGGTGTCCGCCCGGTCGAGTCCGCCAATGATATTGAGCAGGGTGGTCTTGCCGGAACCTGACGGACCGGCAGTAGCCGCGAATTCCCCTGCGGCAATCTGTAGAGAGACGCCACGCAGTGCCGGAACCTCGATAGGTCCAGTGCGGTAGGTCTTCATTACCTCCTTGAGTTCCACCACCCACTCTGCCGCCATAACCCTCTCCACTAGAGCACCTTCAATGCGTCCGGCAGTTCCGTTCGTGCTGCCTTGAGCGCTGGATAGAAAGAAATGAATGTCGCCATCACGAACACGATGCCAACGGACCAGACGATTCGATTCGAACTGAGGCGCGAGTAGAGAATCGGATCGAAAACAAGCGCGGGTGGAAGACCCGCCTTGAATATCCAGCGCAGATCCAATCCCGAGGTGGCGAAATAATGTTCGACGCTCAAGCCCAGCGCAAGTCCCAAGGCCAGGCTTATCGCCGTGAGGGCCAGAGATTCGCCGACGACCATCACTGCAAGCTGCCGAGGCTTGAGACCGAGCGCTTTACAGACGCCGAATTCATACCGGCGCTCCAGTACTCTCATGAGAATCGTATTGAGTATTCCCAATCCTACCATGGCCAGCACTACAGCGTTCATGATGTAGTTAAAAGCATGGTCCAGGCCGAGAATCTGGGCAAGCATCGGGATTGATTCGCGCCAGGTCAGAACTTCAACCGGCTCTCCCGTCAACTGCTTTCGCAAAGCTCTGGCCACCATCGCCGAATCACCTTCGTGTTGCAGCAGGATGGCTACCTGGGTCACCTGGCCGTCCGGCACGCCGAGCAGGGTCTGAGCCGCGGGCAAGGGCAGTTGAATGATATTGGCATCGACGGCTTGCAGCCCGGTGCGAAAGATGCCGCTCACTCGCAGAAGAGTGCTTTGCATTTCGTCCACGGCGCCAGGCTTGGTTTCATCGCCAGGCGGTCGCAGCGCCTGAGTCATAAGGACCACGCGGGAACCTATCTTTACCTCAAGCTTGTGCGCCAGGTCGGAGCCGATAACAACGCCAGAAGGCTTGTCGCTACTCAGATAGGTCCCTTCAACTATCCGCTCCGGGATCAGCGATACCGCGGGTTCGTCCTGCGCGAGCACGCCGGTGATTCTTACACCGGCAGAATTGGCCGAGGAACTTAGCAGGCCGGTGGCTAGAAGCCTTGGGCTAACTCCTCGCACAATTTTCTTCATCTCCGGCGTTTGCAGAAATGCTTCGACCCTGGAGACCAACAGGGCCGGAAGCAGCAGGTCGTCGGAGTTGGAATCCTGATACCCCTTTTCTTCAATTACTACATGCCCCGGACCGAACCGCACTCCGTCGGCAATTGTTTGCTCGTGCCCGCCGTCGAGCAGACCCAGAGAGATCAGCAGCAACGCGAGACCCAGGCCCAGCGCCAGGGCAGTCAGCGCGGTACCTCGAGGATTGCGCCAGAGATTGCGCCAGCTGATTTTCACGAGGAGGAGAAGGCTTCTCACGGTTAAACCTTACGAATCGCTTCTGTCGGCCGAAAATGAGCCGCTCGCCAGGCGGGGTAGAGAGCGGACACCAGGGCTGTAGCGGCCAGCCCAACCGCGGCCTGACTATAGGCGGGGAAATCCTGTCTGCCGTACCAGAGGTGACCCACCACTACGCCCGCCAGAGAGATTACCCCGCCGGTAGCGCCCCCCAGGTCCAGGCCGTGCTCCTGCAAATACCATAGGACCGGAACGCCCAGCGCTCCTCCCACAACCAGGCTCGCCACTGCCAGCCCGGCAGCTTCGGTCAGGATAAGAACGATCACCTGCGCGGGGCGCATTCCGAGAGCCATGAGCATGCCCAATTCGCGCGTGCGCTCAAACACCGCCATGAGCATGGTGTTCATGACACCGATAACCGCCAACAGAAAGAAAATAAAGAACAGGACAACGGTGATGCCGTGATTGAACTGCACGTAGTTGGCCAACTCCGGGGCCAACTCAGGCCAAGCCATCGCGCGCACGGGAAAGGTTTTACCCAGCTGGAGCTCAAGTGCGGTGGCCACGGTGGTGGCCGCAGTTATGTCATCCAGCTTGATGCCGACTTCATGGATCCTCGGCGGCGCGAGGTGGAGAAGGTCCTGTAGAGCGGGCAGCGACATCAGGACCAGACTTCGGTCAACGGTATCCAGACCGCTATGAAAGACTCCAACGACCGTGTACACGTCGTTGCCCATCGAGCCGTCGGCCGCCTGTGTCAGCAGAACGATTTCCGAGGCGACGCCGATGCCGATCGTGCTGGCGAGCTTATCTCCAATCACTATCCCCTTTGGCGTCCGCGCATCCAGGTAACTGCCTTTTGCTATCTGAGTATTCAGAATAGTAATCTTTGGTTCCTGATCGGGAACGATTCCCATCAGCTCCACTCCGGCGGAGCGATGGGCCGCACTTAACAAGCCGTATCCGTAGACCCTGGGCGCCGCGGCATAGACGCGGCGATCAGCGGTGATGGAGGCCAGCAGCGCGCTGACATCGGTCCCATTCCTGCCGCCCAGGGTCTTCTGAATGGAGCGGCTGGGATAGTAACCGGGAGCATGGACCTGGATCTGGGACATGACGAGACAGGTGCCGTTTTCGATCATCTGCCAGCGCAGGCCCGCCATCAGGCACGCCACGAACAGAAGCATGACATAGCCGAAGGCGATGGCGGCCATGGTGATGAAGGTACGCCGAGGATTGCGCCAGAGATTGCGCCACGCGAGCTGTAAGAGCCGTCCGTTCATCACTTCATGCCGGGCAGTGAAAACGTGCCTTCGGCGATCGGCGCATCGAACGCTATATCCTGGTACTCGATCGTGGTCTGCGCACCGTCCTTGCCTGCCGGCCGCATGACGAGGCGCGTGGGAATAAGCCTGCCGCCCATAGACTTGTAGTCGGAAAAAGTTAGCTCGCGAACCAACTGGCCGTCGTCGCCGTAGAAACCCTGCCAGGTAGGCACGGCGTCGGCTTTGCGTATCTGCAAAATAATCTTGCCCCACACCACCGGGGCGTCCGGCTTCGGTGTCAGGGTGTATTCATCGACCGCGATCCCGCCGCGCTTTCCCTGGAAAGAGGTGCTGATGGAGTAGTCGCGGGTAAGGAAAGTCTCTTTCACCAGGTCGTCAATGGTGAAGTCGCTGCCCATCCATGAGTTCATCGCCATCGAAGGAGGAACTTCGACGGTGCGATTCGACTTGGGCAGATAGTAGGAGATGTCGGCGCCTTCTTTCAGGATGGCGGTGCCGGCTTCATCCGGAGGACTGGTGATGCGGACGAGCAGCTTGTCTCCGAGCGACCAGATCTTCATCGCGATATCGCGTTGTCCGTCTTCGTTGACGATCCGCATTTTTACGGTAGCGATGCTGGATTTGCTGCTGAAGAGACGCGCTACCCGTTCCACGGTCTCACGCGTCTGTTGATCGTCGGCAGCATGAGAGGCAGGCGCCAGGCTCACCAACGCCAGCCCCAGAAGCATCGCGACGAGTCCGCTCTGCCAGCGCACAAAAGTCATAGCTGTCCGACCTTGCGCCCGAGCGCCAGTTCGTTTTCGACCTCGACTGCTCCTTCAGCCAGCGGCGCGCCCATAGCCAGGCCCATGGGTATGCGGACGAGGAGATTGAAGGCGGTAACGGCCAACGACAGGGCGAACAGATCGTCTTTGGCGGCGAACCGGGAAAAAGCCAGGGTGAAGACCAACTGAGTCGTTCCGATTCCACCGGGTGAGAATGGAGAATTACCGATCGCCACAATGAACGGCGTCAGCGCCAACGTCTGCATGAGCGGCACCCCGATATGAAAGCTGACGAACTGTCCGTAGAGCGCGAAGCCCGCTCCGAGGACGATCAGGAACCTGACGGCGAGAAGCCTGGCGTATTGCGACGGCCGAGCGATGCGGAAACTCGCCATCGCGGGCCGTTCGTAGATCCATCGGAGCCAATTGCCCGCGCGCAGCCGCGATCCCCATGAGAGCCAAAACGATGCGATGAGACAGCCCGCAACCAACACGACTGCGGCGTAATTGAGACCGAGGCGAATCGGTGAAGCCGGCACCAGACCGATCGCAAGCAGCGACAATGCGGCCAGCAGCATGGCGTCGAGATAGCCCTGGAACAACAAGGTGCATCCCGCCATCAGCCAGGGCACGCGTTTGCGGACGTGCAGAAAAAGCACAAACGCGCCGCTGGCAACGTAGGAGTTCGCGATCTGAAGAAAATAGACGGCGGCCATGGTGGGGAGCAGTTCGACTTTTCCGGTCGGACCGTGAAAATAGCTGAACAACCGCGAATACAAAAATGTCTCGCCGATAAACCAGCACAGGAAACCGCCCACGCTCGCGACGGCGAAAATCCAGAGCGTGGCGTGACTGGCGGCGCCGGCCACCTGACTCCAGGAGACGCCGCGCGCGGCGTAGCATACGATTGCCGCGGCAATCGCATAGGCCAGGAAGTTTTGCACGACGGTTTTGCGCACAGACTGTTATTCACTCGAGGACGATGACCACGAAGTCTCCCGCAGAAACAGGAAGGTTCCTAGCGGCTTCCTCAGGCCTTACTTGTCGGATTTGGAGTCCGTGGAACGGAATACAGACAAAGGCGAGTGGAAGGACCGCTGTTTGGGCCGTATCAATTAAAACCTCAACCTCTGCTTCGATCCCGCCTTGTTCAGACTATCGCGAGCGTGTCGGCAAAGCCATCGCGAGACTCTTTCGTGTGTTATCCAGAGAACAAATAGATCGCTTCGAAGAGCGGTGTACGTGCAGGAATTGATCGGCGCCGA
>CAWBLQ010000010.1:0-76564 GCA_963789715.1 Binataceae bacterium (SeqCode)
CTCGCCTTGGATCGTCAGCAAGGGCAGAACTGTAGCAGTTGATTTCCGCGTCCATCCGAATCTCGACGAACTCCGGTTTTTTCCAATCAGCCATATTTGAACTCCTGCGAGGAACCCGAGAATTTTCGCACCGCGGTTAACTCAAAGCAACATGCCTCTACATTATGGCGATTCGCCTGGTCGATTAACATTTGCGCGCGAATTCGGCCACGCCTTCCTGCCACGGGGGCAACTCGATTCGCGGTTCGCGCACGCTTGCGAGCACGCTGTAGGCCGGCCGCTTTGCCGCCGCCGTAAATTCGCGGTGCGACACCGGAATCAGCGGCGTCGCGATTCCCGCTATACGAAAAACCTCGCGCACCAATTCCCATCGGCTGGCGCCGCCGGCGCCCGCGAGATGAATTGTGCCGTAGGACTCGGTGGTAACGAGCCGCGCAATCGCCTCGGCCAGATGCGGAACGTAAGTCGGCGAGCCGTACTGATCGTTGGTTACGCGCAGTTCCGGCTTCGACGCCGCCGCCTTCATCGCGCGCAGAAAATTCTTGCCGTTCTCCCAAAACAGCCACGCGGTCCGCACCACGAAATGCCGCGGATTCTCCGACCGCACCGCTTCCTCGCCCGCCAACTTGCTTGCGCCGTACACCGAAAGGGGATTGGTGCGATCGAGTTCAGTGTATGGCCGCGTCGACGCGCCATCGAAAACATAGTCGGTAGAAACATGGACGATCGAGATCTTCGTTGCCGCCGTTGCCAGCGCCAGGTTGCGCGGCCCGACCGCGTTGATCGCGTACGCCTCCTTGCCGTGAGATTCCGCCCCGTCCACATCATTGTAGGCCGCCGCGTTGATCACCATCGCGGGCCTGCATCCACCGATTGCCTCCCGCACCTGCTCGAGCCGCGTGATATCGAGCGCACGACGGTCGAACGCGATAATTTCGTGCTGCGTGAGCGCCGTCTGAAGACAGCGGCCAAGCTGTCCCGCGGCGCCAGCAATCAGGATTTTCACTTTCCTACTTTCACTGCGCACCTTCGCGCCAAACGTTGCCTCTGCCCAAGGAAGCGCTTTGAGACTAAGTCGCCTGCTCCAGCATTCTTACCAGATATTGACCGTAGCCGCTCTTTCCCATTGCGGCCGCCAGCCGCAGCACGTCGCGCCCGGTGATATATCCGAGTCGCCACGCGATCTCCTCGACGCACGCGACCTGCAGTCCCTGCCGCTCCTCGATCGCCTGTATAAAGTTCGACGCCTGCAGGAGAGCATCATGCGTGCCGGTGTCGAGCCACGCAATTCCACGTCCCATCTTTTCGACTCGCAGTTTTCCCGCGCGCAAGTAGTCGAGATTGACGTCGGTGATCTCCAACTCGCCGCGCTCCGAGGGCTTCAGCCCCGCTGCGATCTCACAAACCCGGCTATCGTAAAAATAAAGTCCCGTGACCGCGTACGACGACTGCGGACGCACCGGCTTCTCTTCCAGGCTCGTCGCCATCCCGGCCGCGTCGAATCCGACGACGCCGTACCGGCCAGGATCCTTGACCAGATAGCCGAACACCGTCGCGCCCTCGCGACAGCGGGTCGCGCGATCGAGAAACTGCTGGAGTCCATGGCCGTAAAAAATATTATCGCCCAAGGCCAGCGCGACATTGCTGCCGCCGACGAACTCGCGCCCGATTTGAAACGCCCGCGCGATTCCGTCAGGCTTCGCCTGCGTAGCGTATTGGAATTTCATGCCCCAATCGGCGCCGCTGCCCAGCAGCCGCTTGAATGCCTCCTGCTCGTGCGGAGTGTTGATGATCAATACTTCGCGAATTCCCGCCATCATCAGCGTCGACAGCGGATAGTAAATCATCGGCTTGTCGTAGATCGGCGCAAGCTGCTTCGAGACCGCGCGCGTCAGTGGATACAGGCGCGTTCCCGATCCGCCCGCCAGGATAATTCCCTTCCACGCGAGCGGGCGACCGGGATGCTCCGGACGTGACGCACCGCGATCGGCAAACTGATGCCTCCCGCGTTCGGGCTCACCGCCCATGCGCCGACTCCGCCGCCACGATCTGTTGCTTCGCGCTGCGAGTGCCGAAAATCGAGGCCACCCCGAGTGCCATCCATCTCAAATCTCCCGCAAACGATCGCGTGCGCGCGTAGTACGCCTCCATCAGCCGGCGCTCTTCACGCGGCGCATCCGCGGGCAGCGTCAATTGCACGGGACCGAGCAATCCCGCGGGGGCTTCGTCCCGAACGAATTCCCAATCTTCCATGCGCGCCGCTGCGGCTGCAGGCGCGAGCGGCTCGACTCCAACCAGCCGCAGATGACCCGCGATCACCGAAAACAAATATGGAAGGTATCGCAGGATCGGGACCGAGGTGGAAAATTGACGAGCCGTGAATTCGATCCGCCGAGTCATCGCGCGTCGATTTCCAAGCAATCTCACGCGGCGAATCGGATGCCCGGGTTCGGCGGCCAACGAAGCGATCAAGGCCAACGGCCACAGCGGAATCGACAATATCAGCAGCAGCATCGCGGCAACCGAATCGGCCATCGTTCTGAGCGGAGACGCGAGGCTTCGCGTACGGACACTTGCCAGCAAAAACGAATCCGTCACCAGCGTCACCGCGCCGGTATCGACGTGAATCAGCATGTGCCCGGCGACGATCGCGTCCGCCACTTCGACCAGTTCACCGATATAGGTGTGCGGCATAATCACGGCCGAGCGCAGAGTCGCGCGCCGATCGATTACCACGTCGCTTGAAACCACGACCTCCGACATCAGCTCGGCGTCCGCCGCGACACGGCATCGCGAGCCCACGAATACCGGTCTGCCCTTGATTGCGCTCGCAGGCAGATGCGTCTTGCGCCCGACCGTCACGCCCGGCATCAGCTCGCGGCCGGGAACAATCAATCCTGGGAAGCGCCCGGCAGCCGCGTCGAGATTTGCGCGATGAAATTCGCGCAGCGACTCGATAGTCGAGAGACGCGCGTCGGGAAAGTCGATCGATACCCGCGCGCTTTCGCGGCGATCTGATCGCACCAACACAATTCCCGCGGGATTTCCCGCGATTCGCGCTTCGATCCGCTCGGCCTGATGCGACGCTGCCCGCGCGATAAACTCCGCAATGATCGGGGTGCGCAAAATTTCGCTTCGCACCACCAGCAAATCCTCGCCGATGCGCCGACCAAGCCGCCGTATCAGATCGTCGGGATTTTCGTTTTCGTTGCCACCGGCGGTAAAATATGTGAATTGCATTCCCCATCGCGCGCCGTCGCCAAGCGTCTTCTCGACCTGCTCGGCAAACGACGAGACGACGATCACTATGTCCGTCAGCCGCGCCGCCGCGATCGATTCGATCGCGTGTATCAGCAGCGGCTTGCCCGCGACCCGCAGCAGCGCCGCGCAGGTAAGGTCGGTCAACGGAGACAGCTCCGGCATCAACCGGTTCGCTAGCAGAACCGTTTTCATTTCTTCACTGCGCTACGACTGCGGGCGAAAAGCCGAGACGTTGTCCCCGGTAATGTCCCTGTTGAACCCCGGCGCACCATTCGAGATGGTTGAGGTACCAGTTTACCGTTGCGCGTATCCCGGCGCTGAAGCTCGTGCGCGGAGTCCAGCCGAGTTCGCGCTTGATTCGCGTGCAGTCAATTGCGTAACGGCGGTCGTGTCCGGGCCGATCCGGCACCAGCGTCCGCAGCTGCAGATAGTTTTCGAGCCCGCGCGCAGCCAACTCCGGGTTGAGCGCCGCCGGCCTCGCCTCTTCGATAGCAGCGGCGACTTCGGCGACCACTTCGAGATTGGTGCGCTCGCTATTGCCGCCGATATTGTACGTCTCGCCGATTCGTCCGCGCTCGAGCACGGCCAAAATCGCCTCGCAATGGTCTTCGACGAATAGCCAGTCGCGGACGTTCCCGCCGTCGCCGTAGATCGGCAAATCGCGCGCCGCGATCGCGTTCAGAATCGTCAGCGGAATCAGTTTCTCCGGAAATTGGAAGCATCCGTAGTTGTTCGAACAGTTGGTCACCAGCACCGGCAGGCCGTAGGTTTGGAAGTACGCGCGGGCGAAGTGATCCGATGAAGCCTTCGACGCCGAGTACGGCGAGTTGGGGGCATAGGCGCTGTCCTCGCGGAAGCTGCCCGAATCGCCGAGGGAGCCGAAGACCTCGTCGGTGGAAACGTGCAGCACGCGAAAGCTCTCGTGCTCGGCGGGCCCGAGCCGCGACCAGTATTGACGCGCCGCTTCGAGCAGCTCGAAGGTCCCGTCCACGTTGGTCCGCAGAAAGCTGCGGGGGCCGTCAATCGAGCGATCGACGTGTGTCTCAGCCGCGAAATTTACGATCGCGTCGGGCCGATATCGCGCCATCAGCGATTCGACTGCGACCCGATCTGCGATGTCGCCTCGCACGAACGTGTAGCGCGGATCCGCTTCGACCTCGCGCAGATTCAGCAGATTGCCCGCGTAGGTCAGCTTGTCGAATACGATCGCGCGCCAGCCGCCCGCCGCCAGAATCATCCGCACGAAATTCGAGCCGATAAAGCCCGCGCCTCCGGTCACGACTATCCGGCGCAAGGCGGTTGACGACTCGCCGTTCAATAGGCACCGCGCCCCATCAGCACCGCGGGGATCGTCTTCAGCAGCAGGCCGATATCGCCGCGAAGAGACTGCGACTCGATATAAGCGACGTCGAGCTCGACCTGCCGCTCGAATGGAATTTCCGAACGGCCCGAAACCTGCCAGATGCACGTGATTCCCGGCGTCACGTCGAGGCGCCGCCGCTCGGCCAGGGAATACCTGGCGACTTCCGAAGGGATCGGAGGCCGCGGACCGACCAGCGACATCTCGCCTTTGAGCACGTTCCAAAGCTGCGGCAACTCGTCGATCGAGCCGCGCCGCAACAGGCGTCCGATAGTGGTGATGCGCGGGTCGTCCTTCATTTTGAAGGTCACGCCGCCCGCCATTTCGTTTTGCGCGAGCAAATCCTTCGCGCGCAGCTCCGCGTCGCGATGCATCGAGCGGAATTTGTACATCTCAAACAGCCGGCCCCACTTCATCACGCGGGTTTGCTTGTAAAGGATCGGGCCGCGCGAATTCAGCTTCACAATTATCGCGATGGTCACCAGCAGCGGCGAAAGCACGATGAGCAGAACAATCGCACCGGTGATATCGATCATCCGCTTGATCGCACCAGTGCCGCGAACCACTGTCCACCAAGCTGCCTGCTTGAGCCGGAAGCGCATGCTGTGCCATCGCGTGGCGGCTTCGATCGCTTCGTAGCGCCGGAGAACCCTCTCGCGAGTAGCCGCGCTGAGTGACGAGGACTGCCGCAGAGAATTTTTATGCACGCTCCGCGCGGAATCCCGATGACTACGATTCGTCTGCATGACCCGACCTCGATTCACGCCATACGCGAAATAGAAACAGCGGATTCCCGATCACGTATCGGCGCCACATCCGCCGCGGTTCCATCATCAGCCGCCACAACCACTCCATTCCGATCTCACGCATCCACTGTGGAGCACGCGAAATCCGCTCCGAGTAAAAGTCAAACAATCCGCCGACACCGATTTTCACCGCCGGCCGCAGCCGCGACGAATTCTGTGCGATCCACATCTCCTGCCGCGGTGCACCGAGACCGACCAGCAAAATATTCGCGCCGGAAAGGTTGATTTCGTCGATCAACGCCGACTCGTCGCACGGCGCGAAGTATCCCGCATGGGTGCCGGCGATCTTCAGACGCCCAAACTTGGCTTGCATATTCCGCGCCGCAGCCGCCGCCCGTCCTGGCCCCGCACCAAGCAGGTAAATCGACAACTCTTCGGCCGCCGCCCGCTCGCACATGCGCTGAAACAGGTCAGTGCCGTTCAAATTTGCGATCAAAGATGTCCCGGAAATGCGACAGGCCAGGTGGATGCCGATGCCGTCGGGCAAAACTCGATCCGCTTGCTTCAATACCGTTCGGTATTGCGCGTTACCGAAAGCGATGTTCAGGCAGTCCGGATTGACGAAGAACATTTGCGAGCTGCCGACGCTCCTGGCGCGGCGAACGATCCACTCAACCGCCTCGTCCATCGTCGTGTTGACGATCGCGACGCCGAAGAATCTCAGCACGGGGACCGCGGTTTCCGGCGCGGTACTTCCGATCATCGCGCTCGGCAGAGCACGCGCGAGCACTCCGATACTCCCGCCAATCGTCTGCGCATAGAAAAAATTGCGATCGGTCGAGTTCTCGTCTTCGTACGCAAGTCCGACTCGCGCGCGCAATATATGAGTCGAGATGAGGCCGGGGCGCATCCGAAATCGCACCCACGCCCGCGCCGGGACGGTCGCCGCCTCGGCTTCGCTGAGCGCGCGCGGCCCGGTCCACGACAAATCGCCGCGCACGATATTCGCCAGCGCCGCGAGCCATCGCCCCGGAAACGAACCGGCAAATCGCAACCGCTCGAACGGGATGCGAGAGCGGCCCAGCAGCAGCTGACGGTCGAAAATTCGGCCGGTCGCGATCGCCGCGATCAGTGCGCGAATCAGCAGCAGCGGCGACAGCACGATCGAGACGACAACCGCGCCCACGAGGTCGAGCGTGCGATGCATCCCTTCTCTGCCGGCGGCGTCGAAGTCGCTCGCGCGCCGCACCAGCGCCGCACGCATTGGGCGCGGGCCGCGCCCGATCGGCCCCGGCATCCCCAGCTGCGTCACTGCGAAACCCCCGCGGAGTCGATGCGGCCGGGTGCCGTGTGTCGCCGGATAACGCGGGCCGGAACGCCGACTGCGATGTAGTTTGAGGGCACGTCCTCGAGGACCACCGCGTTGGCGCCGATCGCGACGTCGTCGCCGATAGTGATCGCGCCCAATATTTTCGCGCCTGCGCCGATATCGACCCGGTTTCCGATCACCGGCGCGCCCGGAACTCCGGTGCGGCGCAGACCCACAGTCACGCCGTTGCGGATGACGACATCGTCGCCGAAGACCGCGTCGCCGCTGACGATGACTCCGCCGAAATGCTCAATCCTGAACCGACGCCCAATAGTCACTTCGCAAGGCAAATCGATTCCAGTGAGTATCTGACTGAGTATCTTCAATATCCGGTAGATGAAGGAAAGCGGCGCGCGAACAATTCGATTACGCACGCGGTAACGCCATCGTCCGAACCGATATACCGCCATCACCCACAGCCCTTGCCGCCAGATGTCACGGTCGTAAGTGACCCAGTCGTCGCGAAGATTATCCAGCATCGCGCAAATCACCACGGCCGCGGCGGCGATACCTGGCCGCCATGAGTTTCGCGCCAGGCCTGCTTCATGGTCGCAACGCTCGCACGCGCTTCACGGCTTTTGCAGCGGCCGGCGCCGTTTCCGAAGCGCGCATTGCGCAGAGCGCGCGCGCGATTCCACCACGTCTCGAGCAGCATCGCCGACCACGCGCCAAACGCCCCATGATGCTTGCGGTAGTAGAGCAGCTCGCTGCGCATCCGCCACAGGGTCAGCTGCGATCCCGACGACGACAGCTCGAGTCCCGAGACTTTTCGCGATGATTCACCGCCAAGATGCACCGTTACGATATCGGGCCAATACCAGATCTCGTATCCCGCCGCCCTGATTCGCCGGCATAGATCGACTTCCTCGTAGTAAAGGAAAAATCTCTCGTCGAAATATCCGACGCGATGCAGTACCTCCTGGCGGATGATGCTATAGGCGCCTGGCACCCAATCGACGGCGGCCGCCTCGCAGGGATCGGCCCAGGTGCGATCGCCTCGGCCAAAAAAATGTGAGCGCGGATAGTTTGCCGCCAACCCCGACATCATCAGAAGCTCGTTCAACGGCGACGGAAACATCCGAGCCGCCGGCTGCCATGAGCCGTCGCGTCCAACCAGGCGCGCACCTCCCAAACCGACCCTCGGATTTTTTTCCATGTGCATCACCGAGAGCGCCAAAGCGCCGGGCTCGAGGAACGCGTCGGAATTCAGGAGCACAATGTAGCGGCCGCGCGCGATTTCGAAACCGCGATTGTTAGCGCACGCGAATCCCAGGTTGGTCTGGCTGCGGACCAGCCGCACATCCGGGAATTCGAATGCGACCATGTCCGCCGAGCCATCGCGGGAGGCGTTGTCCACCACGATGGTTTCGTAGGATACGCCGCCAGCCTGGTCGTGAAGCCGGCCGATACACTCGCGCAGTAGCTCGCGGGTATTGAATGAAACAATAACCACGGTGACTTGCGGCGTGACTGAATGATTTGATGCTATCGAAATGCGATCACCTTATTACCGTTCTGTGCGAATCCACGAAGCGTTGTGGCGAGCCATCCTGAAGATCAACGGCGACATCGCCAGCTTCCACCCGATGTAAAAAGGCGCTGCCGCCAGCGCAGCGAAATCATCGAAGTTTCCGCCGCCTACGATGATTCCGGCGGCCACGTGAATCACGACTATGGCCAGCGCCGCGACTGCGTATATTCGGGCTGGCGCGAACGGGATCGCCAGCGTCGCCAGCAGCAAAGCCACTTGAAAGGCGAGCGGAAGGAGCAGCAGATCGAGCAGCGGCTCGACCAGCCGGGTGTTGCCGCGAAGGATTCCAGCAGCGAGGCCGGCCGAATGATCCGCGAGCATGCGCAGCCGCCCGCCTTCCCATCGAGCGCGTTGCGTCGACGCGCCCGGACCGGCGGCCGGCATATCGGCGCGCACGGTGGTGCGATCCGCGAATTCGATCCTCCGGCCGATGCGCACCAGCCGCAGATGATATTCGAGATCCTCGACGATCGATTGCGCATCGTAAGGAACCGCCTCGAGCGTGGCGCGGCTGAGCGCAAATCCGTTGCCCAGGATCCCCACCGACACGCCCAGACGGTCGCGGCCGCGCGGCCGCAGCACGTTGAACGCCATCAGCGCGACGTTCATCAGGCGCGTGCGAATCGAGACGCTGGGATTGAGCACGCCGTACCGCGTTTGCACTCCGTCAGCGCCGGCTGCGAGCAGCGCCGCTATCTCGACCAGCAGATTCGGTTCGACGACCGTGTCCGCGTCGACCACAACCACTGCGTCGAAACCTTCGGCGAGCAGAGTTGCGAACGCGTCGGCGAGTGCGAGGCCTTTGCCGCGCCGGACATTATCGATGCGGACGATGACGCGCGCGCCTGCCGCTTGCGCGAGCGCGGCGGTTGAGTCGAGGCAATTGTCCGCGACCACGACGATGCTGACCGCGGTGCCGTTGCCCGGCGAATCGCACGCCGCGATACTGCGGACGCATCGCACGATCGACGCGGCTTCATCGTGAGCCGGTATCACGACCGCCATCCTCGCGATCGCCGTCTTCATTCGCGCGACGCGCGAGCGCGGCCGCATTATTCCGCTGAACGTCAGCAGCGCCAGTTCAAAGGTCCCGGGCAGCGTCGTCAGTATCAGCGCCACTCCCGCGAGCGCGATGATCGAATGGATCATGACGGATTGCCCGGCGGCAGCATCACGAGGAATCCGTACGCCGGCACCGACACGTTCTGAAGCCCTTTGGGCTCAGCCACTTGCCCAATCTTGACCTGCTCCTGCGTCTCGTTGGTCGCAGTGACGCTGGAAGATTCGAGCGAGAGGAACCGGGTCGGCGCGGGTGCGGTGGTTGGAAAATTTATCGCGACTTTGGTCAATGTCGAATTGGTCGACGCTATCGCCATCGACCATCCTGCGCTCGACAGAAACGCCACCGCCGTCAGTCCGGTCGCGCCCGAGATGGTTACGGGATGGAAGTCGCCGCCGATCGCCTTGTTCAGCATCTCGACCGCAAGTCCGGTCGGACGGAAGCTGCTCGCCGTCGTGAGATCGTGCGTGATGCCGAACAGCCTCATGTATCCCGCCGAGGCCGAAAGAAAATTGTCGTACTGAGAGAGCGACCATACGCATTGACGGCGGATGCCCGCGTTCATGCCGATCATCAGGCGACGCGCGAGGGCCGTTCCCGAAACGGCGCCGGCTATGAGCGGTGTGCGCTGCGACTCCGGCGCGGTGCCCTCGAAGGTCGAGAGGTTGACCTCGTAAACGTCGACCGCCTTGCCGAGCGGCGTCGTGGTCGCGGCGAGTTGCGCGACGAGCGCAGTCTCGTCGTCGGTCATCATGCTCGCGATTGCCGCCGACAGAGCGGTGCCGGCGTTCAGCGTGTAGAAGAAGTAGGGCCCGACATCGGCCGCGCTCGCAGCCGGCGCATTCGCAATCGCCTGCTGTCCGATCCACGGATTAACGAACTGGCTATTCACTTCGAAGTGGAGCGGCACCGACGATCCCGCCGACTGACTAATCGTGGCGAAGGCGCGATTGGCCAGCTGGCCCATCGGCACCGGGTTCTCGATCCCGGCCGGACGGAAATCCGAATTCCAGTTTTCGTTGCCGAATTCGGCGACGATTTCGCTGAAATGGTAAGTGGCCTGCGCCTGCGCCAGGTAAGTGCCGAGCGCTGCGAACTCGGAATCGTAAAGCGTGGTCGGCACGACGATCCACGGCTGCGCGCCGATTTGATTGCACAGCGCGAGAAAATCCGGGAGCGAGTAGAGGAACAACTGCTGCGAACCGTCCGGGTCGGGGCGGTAGCGCGAGGGACTTCGCGCAAACGAAGTTGCGAGCCGATTGGCCGTCGTATCGCCGAGCTGCGACTGCCAGTCGCGCAGATATGAAGGATGGAGCGCGGTCAGCGCGCCGATTACTTCCGCGCGAAACGCGTTGGGCAGGTCGAGCGAGCGCTCGAGCGTGACGTCGTCGAGCCTGACCTGCGATCCCGCCGCGCCCGAGGCCGCGAAGCTCAGCGCCAGCGTGCCGACCGGTCCCGTGTCGCTGGCAGTGAAGTTGATGACGGTCTGCTGCCACGCAGCGGTGACCGGTACTGACTGCGACAGGAACGAAACCGACGAAGTCGGGCCGAGCCGCGAGAAACTCACCGACATGTTCGCGGTCCCGCCAGCCGCGTGCGACCAGAATGAAAGCTGCCACGGCCCGTTGATCGGAAGAAACTTCGGCGCGCCGTCGGTGCCGTCCATCGAGTCGAGATACGAATCGATCTCCGTCGTTTGACCGGCTTGAAGCGTCAATTGCGCAACCGAATATCCGGGACTGCCTGGACGATGGTCGCTGGTGTTGATCGCGACATTTCCGCTCGACGATCCCGGGACCCACCAATTCGCCGGCGCTCCCGCGCTTTGCGTGGTGAGCAGCGAAATCACATCTCCCGCCGCCAGCGCCGGCGCAGGGCCGCTGGTCGAAAACCATGGCAGGCCGTCCGATCCGCTTTGCAGGGAAGTCGCAATCGTCCCAAAATAACCAGCCGATTGACCGGTGCGGACCTGGAAGGTCGCGCCATTCCAGAAATTGTCGGGGCGCCCGAGCCACGATGAATCGTCTGAAAATCCCGCAGCGCTGGTGTCGTGCACGATTACGATCGCGCGATCGATCGTCGGCTCGAAGCCGGGATTCATCACGACGTTCGAGCTGAACTGCTCCGCTCCATAGTAGGTCCACGATCCGAGATCGACGCCAATTCGGGGCACCTTGACGATCGCAGCGCCGGGGCTGACGCTCAGTGTCGCCGAGGCGCTGTGAGCGACGGCGGCAGGCTCGCGGTTGATGCCAATCGCGACCAGCGCGACGATCAAAGCCGCGCCGATTGCGAAGGCGCCTGGTCTGCGCATCAAGGCGCTCCCGCGTCGATCGCCAGTTGATTTATAAAAATCCGCGCGAGCCGCGCTACGTTGCAGTTCAAATTGTACCTCTCGATTACCCTTTGGCGTCCCGCGGCGCCCAGTCGGCGGCGCATCGCGGGATCCTTGATTAGACTGTCGATCGCATCGGCCAGCGCGCGCTCGTCGGACGGTGCGACCAGCATCCCGTCAATGCCGTTGCGTATCAGTTCGGGAATTCCCGCAATCGCGGTCGCGATGCATGCGACCTCCGTCGCCATCGCTTCCATCAGCACCACCGGAATGCCTTCGGCGAAGCTTGCCAGCACGAATGCGTCGGCATCGCCGTAGAACTCGCGGATATGATCCTGGTTAACCGCGCCCGCGAAGCTCACGCGATCGACCAGGCCACGCCGCGCAACTTCCCGCTCGAGGCTGTCGCGATCCGGCCCATTCCCGACGAGGCGCAAGCGAAGGTCGCGTCCCGCCTTGACCAGGCGATCGACGGCGGCGATCAGAACGTGCTGGCCCTTGGCCGGCACCAGGCGTCCGACGCAGAGCACCTCGAAGCCCTCTGCGGACGGGTCGGAAAGTGTCATAGGTGCGAAAACTTCCGGATCAACGCCGAGCGGCGCAATCTCGAACTTGCGCCATTCGCAAGCGGGAGAAAGTTTCATCATCTGGCTGCGCGCGAAATAACCGATGCAGATCACGAACGACGCGCCCGCGATCTTCTCCGCCAGCCGATAACCGGCCGCGTCGTAAAATTCATCCGGGCCGTGAACGGTGAACGAAAATCCGATCGGGAAAATACGGCTCGCGATAAGACCCACCGTCGATGCCGCCGTCGCGAAATGCACGTGCAAGTGGCGCAGCCGCTGCGACTCCATCCAGCGGCCAAGCATCACCGCCTCGACGAAATAAAAAATCGCGAAGGCGATTCGCCTGAGGTCGGATCCGCCAAGGCTTAGCGCGAACAGCAAGCCTTTGAAGTACGCCGCAGGTCTCCGCGCGAAAACTTCGAGATGCGCCGTCGCCGCGCCCAGCGCGCCGGCCTGCTTGACGTAAAACGTCGCGGCGACTTCAGCGCGCTCTTCATCAGCCAGGTCATCGGCCAAGCGGGGAGAATTTATCGAGGCGACCCGGATGTCGAAGCTCATCGCGCGCAGCTGCCTGACTTCGCGCAGGATGAACGTATGCGACAGTCCGGGATACTCGCTGACCAGATAGGCGATGCGCACCGGCGTCACGCCATCACCCGCTCGAACTGAAATTGCCGCAGCGCGATTGGCGCCGATTGTTTTTCGCCGGCGAGAGCTGGTGCGAGAAGCATGCCCTCGCTCCAGCCGGTGACCATCGACAGCAGCGGAACCGCCTGCAACCCGAGGTAAACCGTGGCGATGGAAACGGCGAACGCCAGGTATACGCCGAGCATCGTGAACGCCAGCGACGCGGCCGGATCCTCGCGCGGCAAACGCGCACCGAGCCGTGCAAGCCGGACCGGCATCCAGATGAGCAGCGTCGCCAACGCCAGCAACGCATACACGCCGTGCGTCAGTGCAAGCAGCAGATAGTAGTTGTCGATCGAGGTCATGCTGCCGTCGCGGGGAAAGTCGCGGCCGTAGCCCCAGGTCGGCCGCTGCTCGACGACCGAGAAATAGGTCTCGAGAATCTCCCGCCGGTAAGCCGCCGTCTCCTGCGATTCGGAAGCGGCGTCCTCACGGCTGACCGAGACGTACGATTTGACCGCGTAGTAAGCGGGAAGCGATACGAGCGCGAGCGCGAGCGCCGTGTACGCGATCGCCCGCTTTCGATTCAGCGCTCTGCCCAGCGCCACCGCCACCGCGGCTACGCCCGCGCCGAGCCACGGCCCGCGGCATAGCGTCATCGCGATCGCCGCGACGATCCAGACTTCGCAGAAGCGCACTTTGCTGATCGGAAGCATCGGCACGTTGCCCGGCCACTCGCCGCTCCAGTCGAGCCAGCGCGTGAAGCGGTAGCCGACGACCAGGATCATGCCGGCGATAATCGCATGCCCGTACGGTCCCGCGATTCGCGGAAGACCGTAGCGAAAGGTCGTGACCCAGACGTTCATGCCGGGAAAAATCGGACCGAGGGCCGCGGCGTACGGATTGGAACCCATCTTGAATTCATAGACGGCGACGATCGAAACGGCGGTCAGCAGCACCGCGACCCGCTTGGCAAACAGCGCCTGCAGATGTTGCGATTGAATCAACCCCTTGGTGAGCGCGTACGGCAGAATCCAGGTACAGAGCAGATCGAGCGCCAGGTTTCTCGCGGCATAGAAATCGGCGTTCACAAATTCCGAGACGACCATCATTGAGGTCAGCGCGCCGACAATGAAATCGGTGAAGCTCCATCGCCACTCGCGCCAATAGCCAAGCGCAAAGAACGCGGCGATGGGGATGATTGCGGTTTCGCTGAAAGTCAGGTGGCCGGTGTAGAACCAGCGGTAGTAATCCGGCAGCAGCAACAGCGTCGGGAGATAGACGTTGAGCAGCGCGCGCGCCGGCCCGCGCCGGATGCAGACTATCAGCGCGAGCAGGCCCGGAACTCCGGTGATTAACGTGCTCAAGCGGGAGCAGCCTCGACTCGCCGTGCGCGCGCGGGCACCGACGGAAGCGCGCGGCTCGGTGCGGCGAGGCCGGCGTAAATTTCGATCGCGCGATCGATTTTCGCGTCCCAGCTGAAAAGATCTTCCGCGCGACGACGCCCTTCGACGCCGCGTGCACGCCACGCTTCGGGATTTTGCACGACGTCGCGCAACGCATCCGCGAAGCCCGCGATCACCGCTTCGACTCCGTTCGGAGCAATCGCGCGGCCTATGGTTTCGTCGACAATCTCGGCCGGCCCGCCGAACGCCACGGCGATAACCGGGCGCGCCGACGCCATCGCTTCAAGCAGCACCGAGCCGCCCGACTCGCGAATCGAGGGCAGACACAGAACGTGCGCCGAACGCATCGCAGCCGCGACCTCGTCGAGCTCACGCGCACCCGCGAAATTTACGATGTCGGCAAGCCCAAGCCTCGCGGCTTCGGCACTCCAGGCCGCGGCCATCGGCCCGTCGCCGATCACGTCGAGCCGGACCGCGAAAGCAAATTCGGCGCGCACGCGCGCGACGGCTTCGAGCAGCATCGCGAGCCCTTTGAACGGCACCAGCCGGCCGACGAAAAGCAGGCGCAGCGGCACGAGCGCGTTCGGCGCTGCCGGCCACGGCGCCGCCTCGAACCGGCGCAGGTCAACGCCGTTCTCGAGCATCGGGATGCAGCGCGCGCGATATCGCCGCGGGATGCTCGCCAGGGTGGCGCGGGTCGCAACCAGAATCGCAGTCGCGTGGCGAATCGAGCCCGCACCCGCGCGCGCGATTCGCGCGAGGCCGCGCAGCCGATAAATCCACGCCGAGTCGTCGCGCAGGATTGCGTCGAAGCCGGCCGGAGTGCCGAGTCCGCTGTTGAGCGGTCCAATCACCAACGGCGCACCCAGCCGATGAAGCCGCGTCGCCGCCAGCGAAGTGACGGGCGTGACCGCGTGGACGACATTGAAACGCTCGCCGGCGGCGACGCGGCGCTCGAGGATTCGCAAGGCCGCGTGCTCGTAAACGAAGAAGTCGAGCGAGGCGAGCATGAATGCGCAATGCTCACTTTTTGGAAACAGCCATTTCGCCATTCGATAAAGCGGACCGGCGAACCATTCGGTGTCGATGAAAATAATTTCGGAGCCGGATAGCGGCGCGCCCGCGGCGGCGAGCGCGATGCGATTGCGCGCATGCGTCACCAGCGTCACCGCCATCTTTCGTGAAAGCCGCGAGTACCACTCCCAGCCGATCTGGGAGACTGATCCCATGCCCGGTCCGCACTGGTATGCCGCGAGCAGAACCCGCGGCGCGGCCGGCATCGCGATTCGCGGCGTGTCTTTATATTCGATGAGCTGCGCGGTCCTGCCGTAGCGGCAGTTGGCGCGATACTTGATCTGCCCGAACAAAATCGGAATCTGCTGCAGATGCGAATGCAAGCCGTAGAGAAAGCGGGTGGTGAAGTCGGCCGACTTCCATCGAAACCGCGATGCAGTTCGGGCCGCGAGCATCATGATGATGGCGACTGCGATGAGCACGGGGAGCACCGAGCCGCTCGCCACTGCGATCAAAATCGGGTCGGCCACCAGCGCCAGCATCGCGCCGCCGTGAATCAGGTTGCGGTGCGCCTCGCGATTCCACAGCTGCGAGTCGGTCGCGCGAAATCGCTCCGACACCTCGGCGTAGGCGTACCCGGTGCGGGCCGCGCGGCGCCAATACTGCGACAGCCGCGTGATGCCGAGGTCGTGGAGGGTCATCGCGCGATCGACGTGAACGATCGAAAAGCCGAGCGAGCGGATTCGGCGGCACATCTCCGGTTCCTCGCCCGCAATCAGCCGCTCGTCAAATCCGCCCACCTGCTCGAGCACGCTGCGACGCACCAGCGCGTCGCCGCCGCATGAATCCGCAAGACCGAACGGCGTCATCCAGTCGAGATCGAGGACGCGGTTAAAGATCGACCCGCGCGGATCGCTCTCGCGCCGATTGCCGAAAACGATCGCGACGGTCGGGTCGTCGAACTCAACGATTGAATCGAAAACGAAACCCGGGTCGAGCGTGGTGTCGCCGTCGAGAAATAAAACCATCTCCGCCCGCGCTGCGCGCCATCCGGCGTTTCGTCCGACTGCCGCGCACGGACGCGCCGGCGCGACGCTGACGACTCTTGCGCCCGCGCGAGCCGCGCGCTCGACGCTGCCGTCGGTCGAGGCCGAATCGACGTAGATAGTCTCGACGCTGCCGGACGGCGCCCGCATCGCGACGACCGACTCGAGGCATCGCAGCAGGCGCGCGCCCTCGTTGCGTCCGATCACCACGACCGACAAGAGCGGGCATGCGCTCATTGCAGGTGCTCGCTCAGCAGTCCGCGATAATCTTCAATTCTTGCAGCCGCGGAAAATCGCGACTCGAGCGCTCGCCGCCCACCGTCCGCGACGAGATTCAGCAATGCGGGCGGCGCATCGGCGAGTTCGTGCAGTCGCCGTGCGAGATCGCGCGGGTCGTTCGCGCGAAAATGAAATCCCGTGACGCCTTCGTCGACCAGCGCACCCGCGCCGCCGCTATCCGGCACCAGCACCGGAACATTCGCCGCCATCGATTCAAGAATCGCCAGACCGAACGGCTCGACGGGGCACAGATGGACCAGCAGGTCGGACGCGGCGAGCTCCGACGCAACATCCGGCACGAAGCCGCCGAAGTTGACGTTCGGATTGCGCCTGGCGGCCCGAACGCGGAGCGATTCCAGATCCCAACCTCCGCCGAGCACGCGCACGTTGAGCGCGGAGCGCAGGGACGGGACGAGATCGAGCGCGTCGAGCAGGATATCAATCCGCTTGATTGGATCGGTGCGCGATATGACCACGACGCGGCGTATGCCCGGGCGCTCGAAGCGGGCGCGTCGCGGCGCCGCCGCGATCTGTTCCGGCGCCAGGAAGTTTTCGATCACGGCAACCCGGTCCGCTCGCACCCGATGATGCATCAGGCGCGCGCGGACGAATTCCGATGCGGCAACGAAGCGGATGCCGAACCGGTTGAGGCGATGCTTGCGGCTGTAACTCAGGCCCTCATCGGCGCCGCCGCTGACGACCTGAAGATGCGCGAGGCGGCATCGGCTGATGGTCGAAAGCATCGACGCGATCAGCGAATGGCTGACTCCCGTTGCGATGAACGCGAGGCGACGGTTGGCGCGGAACCACGGCCACATCTGCGCAGCGAGGTCGCGCGAGCCGCGGAATGCGCGCGCTTCGAGGCCGCGCCGCCGCGCTTCGTCGAGCACCGGGCCGGGTGGCGCGAAGATCGTCGCCGCGTATTCATTGCCGAGTCCGCTCGCGGTTGCCAGTGCGATGCGCTCGGTGCCGTAGAGATTTCCACTGTGCAGGACGTAGAGCAGTTTTTGGCGGGGGAGCAATAACGTCATGCCTGATATTTTTCCTCTAAGTCCGCACGCGCCGGGATCATCATGAGCGGCGGTTGATGAGCAGCCGCGCCGCCATAGTCGATTGCGATGGCGTTCAGGATTGCGCCGACGACGGGCGGCGCGAGTCGTTCGAGCGTGCGCGCCGCGGCGATGACTTCGGGAACCAGGTCGCGGTCCTCGCGCACGACGAGGATGGCGGCGGCCGGCATTTGGATGAGCATCTCGGCGTCGGCTGATTCGGTCAGCGCGGGCGCGTCGAGGATCACGAGGTCGTTGGTCGACAGCGCGAGCGCGACGAGGCTCTCGATGCATTTGAGCGTCAGACTTGGACTGCCGAAGTGGCGGCAGATGGGCACGCGCTCGGGCAGTTTGTCGTCGACGTGGGCTAACGAACGAGGATTCGGCTTGGTGGCGCCGTTGCGGGCGCTGCCGTAGCGCGGGTCGGGCGCGAACTGATTGGTTTCGATGGCGACGGTGGGGCGGCCGAGCTCGTTCAGCTCGCGGGCCAGCGCGAGCGCGAGGGCTGTCGTGCCTGAGTGGCCGCGGACCGGGGCGAGGACGAAGCTGCGGACGCCGGAAGTGCGGCGCTCGCGGATGATTGCCAGGGCTACTCGCCGCAGAGACTCGCGGGCGAGGCGGTCGGAGCCTTGCCTGACGACGCCGAGCGGCGGGAACCCGAGGATCGCTTCGAGCTCGTTCGCCGTTTTGATTTTTGGATCGATCAAGTCGACGCCGACTGGAACGGCGACGGCGAGGACGAGCGCGGCGAGCATGAACAGTGCGAAGAATTTTCGGCGGCCGCCTTTCACGGCGATGTCGGGAGTTTGTGCGGGCGACTGGAGGCGGACGAAGCCCGGCGACGGGGCTTCGAGCCGGAGATAGTTGGTGCGGTCGTCGATCGCCTGGACGTTCTTCTGGAGGCGATCGATTTCGTCGCGGTTGCTGAGCGCCTGGTTGTACTTGGCGCCGAAGGCGGCGCTGCTGGCGCGCAGCTTCGCGACTTCGTCGGCAATGCCGGTGCTGGCGAGGCGCGCCTCGTCGACGCGCGCCTGCGCTTCGGAGATTTCCTGGCGCTGCTTGGTGTCGCGACTTTGCCGGAGCATCGCGCGTATCGACGTGAGCGCCGACGTGTTGGTCTGAGAAATCTCTTCGTCGATAGTTTTGATCTGGCGCTCGAGTGCGGGGCGCCCCGGATGATTGCGGCCGAGGCCTTGCAGCTCGATGGCGGCGGTTTCGCGCTGGGCGGTGAGTTGCGCGTTGGCGCCGGTGACGTCGTGATCGTTCGCCAGCATCTGCTGCGCGGTCGAGTCGACTTCGAGCTGGCTGACGCGGCGCTGGTGATCCTGCAGCGCGGTCAGGCGCGCCTGTACTTCTATGAGGTTGCGGCCGGCGCGGTCCTGCGCGGTGGTCGCGTCGCCGACCATCTTGTCGTAGGGGCTGACGAAGCTGTCGGCGAAGGTCGAGACGCCGAGCTCGCCGGCGAGCTGACTCTCCTGTTTGCGATGCGCGTCGATTTGATCTTCGAGTTGTGCGCGGCTGGAGACGAGCAACTGCACGCGCTGGTCGCTGCCGTTGAGCTCCTGGCCTTGCTGACGCGCGAGATAGGAAGCGACGACGGCGTTGACGATGTCGGCCAGTCCTTTTGCATTCGAGCCTTCGAGGCCGACCGTGATCAGGTAGGTGCCGGCGACCGCATTGACCTTGAGCGCCCACATCAGGCGTTCGGCCGCGCGGTAGTCGGTCTCGCCCGGGTGCTGCCACAGCGTGCGCTTGGCGCCGAGCCGGCTGAGCGCGTCGGCCATCGTGAGCGGACTCTGGATTTCAACCACTTGCTGCTGCACGTAGTCGTGGTAGTCGGAGTTGGAGTTGAAGCGCGGCTCGACGTCTTCCTGCAGCGTCTTGGGAAAATTCGGCGAAACGCGGATCGAGGCTTCGGCCAGGTATTTCGGATGTCCTGCGATGAGCGCGAGGGCGAGGCCAAGGGTTGCGGTGACGGCGCCGACCCAGAGCGCAAGCCTGCGATGCGCGGTCAGGCTGGCGCGCAAGTCGGGTTTGCGGCCCGGCACCGTCCAATTCGTCGCGGGCGGCGGCGCGACCGAGGCGCGCGGCTGATGTCTGTCGCTGCGTTGAATCTCGTTCATGGACTGACTCCGCTATCGACTGCCGGCATCAGCTGCGTGAGTTTTTGGCGGATGACAGCGCGGAACCATTCGCGCTCGTCGCTTTCGAGGATCGTTCGGTCGGCCAGAATCACAATTCCGGCCGCATACGCGAGTCCGATTGCGGCGAGCAGCGCCGCGCCGTCCAGGCGGCTCAGATGCGGGACGAGAATCCACGCGGGGATCGAGACTGCAGCGCCAACCAGGTACGGAACGACGCCGGGCAGGAGCACGAAGTGCGCATAGCGACGCCACGGAATTTCGAGGATGCGGTTGGCGTGGACGATGAAGCCGATGGCGGAGACGATAGTGGCGGCGACGACGGCGCTGCCGAGGCCGACTACCGTCCATCGGCCGAGAATCAGGCGCGAGAGCGGGACGGTTGCGGCGAGCGCGAGCGCGTTGGGGACGGAGTAGAAAAATTCTTCGCGCGGCTGTCCGATGCCTTTGAGAATCGAGGTGCCGGGGCCGGTCAGAAGATGGATTTGCTGCTGGACAGCGAAGATCGACATGAGAAACGCGGTGCCCGGATAAACTTTGCCGATCCAGACGGCGAGGATTGGGCCGGACGCAGTGGCGAGCAGGCCGGCGAGCGCGGCGGACGCGAGATTCATGTAGCGCGCGCCCTTGAGATAGAGCTTGACGATCACCTGGCGGCGCTCGGCAGCGGTGCCCGCGTCGGCGCCGTTGATGTAGGAAGCGGCGGGCAGGAACGCGCCGGCGAAGGCGAACGGAATCGAGGAGGCCATTTGCGGCAGCTTGTCGCTCAAGTCGAGCAGGCCGACAGCGCTGAGCCCGATGAGAGGCGCGGCGATGACGCGTTCGATGGTGTTGAGGCCGATCGCGATGAGCGCGCCGAGCTGCACGATGCCGCCGAAGCCGAGCAACGCGCGAATCGACTCGCGCGTGCAGAGCGAGGGCGAGATTCGCAACCACGGGAGCATCCGGTACGCCAGCGCGGCCGACAGCAGAATCGAAAGGATGGTTCGGACCATGAAGGCTTCGGCGAGGCCGAGAATGCCGTGGCCGGTGCCGACCAGGTAGAAAATGAGGACGGCTTCGACGACGTAGCAGACGACCCAAATGGCCTGGATTTCGGCAATTTTCTGCGCCCCGGCCATCGCGTCACGGAAGACCGAGGTGGCGATGTCGCAGAGGAAGAAGGCGACCACCAGCATGATGACGCCGTGGGCTGTCGCCTGAAGATGCGGCGGGATGTTGAGCCAGTGCTGCAGGTGCGGCCATGACGAGGAAAAGAATCGCGAACAGCATCGCGCATCCGGCGGCGGTGATGACGAAACCGGTCGAGAGCAGCGAGTTGGCCTTGCGCGTTTCGCCGCGGGCGGCGTATTCGGCGACGTACTTCACGTAGACCGACGAGATGCCGAAGGTGCTGATGCCGAGATAGGAGACGACGATGAAGGCGGTGGACCAGAGTCCGTACATCTCGAGGCCGAGGCGCGCCAGCACGAAGGGCGGGATGAAGACGCGCGAGACGAGGTAACCGATGCGGGCGGCGAGGTCGGGGCCGACGTTGCGAGTGAGCGCGTCGCGAACCGAGCTGGTGTGGCGGTCGTCGAGGGACTCGGCGGCGGCGCGCGGCGGCGATGCGGCGCTCATCAGAGTAGGACGGCTCCGAAGAGGACGGCCTGGGTTAGAGGATTCAACTGCTGGAGCACGTAGCCAACCGACGCGATGCCGCTCTTGGGGACATAGACGATGTCGCCCTGTTCGAGCACGAAGTTGGAGTCGCTGCTGCCCTTGATGAACTGCTTGAGATCGATGACCTGCTGCAGGTTCTGACTCGGACGGGCGAGAACGATTTTGCCCGGCTGCGCGTTGTCGTTGGGCCCGCCGGCCATCGCGAGCGCGTCGAGGAACGACATATTGGCCGACAGTTCGTACGCGCCCGGCTTGGTCACCTGGCCCATCACGTAGACCAGCTGGTCGTTGGCGTCGGGAATATAGATGAGGTCGCCGCGATGGAGCCGGATGTTGAGCGCGAGGCCGTCGCCGCGGAGCAGGGGCCGCAGATCGATCCAGACGACCGCGTCGTTGCCGCGAAAAATGGCGCATCGCGTGAAACTTTCACTGCGGCGGCCGGACTCGCCCCCCGCTTGCGTCGACGGCACGCCCGCGCGCGCGAGCGCGTCGAGCAGCATCGGCTGGTCGCTGAATTTCTGCACGCCGGGATTGCTGACGTGGCCAAGCACGGTCACCTGGTTGTCGGTGTACTCGTCGATTTGGACGGTTGAGACGGCGCCCACGTACACGTCGGAGAGCATCGCGTTCACCTTGTGCGCGGCGGCGTCGGCGGTCAGGCCTTCGAGCTTCGCGTTGCCGACGAACGGCATCTGGATGTTGCCGTCGGGGCCGACGACGTGCTTGCCGGAGAGTTCCGGATGGCCCCAGACGGTGACGCCGAGCGAGTCGCCGGGGCCGATGGTGTAAGCGGTTTCGGGAGTGCGGTCGAACGCGAGCAGCGCATTCTGAGTGGCGAACGAGGGCCCGAAATTTTTGTAGGCGTTCTCGAGCGGAGGACCCTGCGGAACCGGTGCGCCGTATCGATCGCTGGCGGGAGCTTTGTCCGTGGAGTTGAAGCATCCGCAGAGCAGGCTCAACGCCGCGCAAGCGACAATGTAGGGAGCGGACTTCACATACCAACCTCGAACTCGGGGAGTGGAAGTTGATTTGCGGCGCCGACGCCTTCATAGCGCAGCGCCATCATCGTAACGTCGTCGCGCATCCGTGCGCCGCCGCTGAAATCGAGCAGGTCGGTCATGACGGTTTCGCAGACCGCCTCGGGCGCCGCGGTGGCCGAGGCGAGCAGGACCCGGAAGAGGCGTTCGTCGCCGAAGAATGCGCCGGCCTCGTTCTGACATTCGGTGACGCCGTCGGTGTAGAGGACGATCGAGTCGCCGGGCTCGAGGCGGCCAGTGCCTTCCTCGAACGGCACGGGGCTGTCGATGCCGATGATCGTGCCGCCCGTCTCGAGCATCTCGAGCGAGCCGAACTTGCGCACGACCACGGGCATCGGATGGCCGGCGCGGCAGTAGCGGAACTGGCCGGTGCGCTGATTGAGGACGAGGTAGCAAATCGTAAAAAATTTATCGAAGCGCTCGAGCGGATATTCGCGATCGAGACGGCGCATCACTTCGGCCGGCGAGAACATCGCCGGGTCGATGCCGGCGGTGCCGTCTGCGGCGCGATGCAATGACGGCGGCGCCAGGCTGCGCGAGACGGCAACGGCCAGCATGGCGGCCGGCACGCCGTGGCCGCTCACGTCGACGATGTAGGCGGCCAGGTGATCCTCGTCGATGTAGTGATAGTCGCAGATGTCGCCGCCGACCTCGTCGCAGGAATTCAGCCGGCACGCCATCCGCACGTTGAGAACGCGATCGTCTTCAGGCGAGGGCAGCAGCGCACGCTGAATGTTGCCGGCGGCCCGCAGGTCGGAGTCGAGGCTCGCCTGCTTTTCGACGAGGCGACGATTGGCTGCCAGCAGCTCGCGGGTGAGGCGGCTGACTGCGAGCTGACTGCGGACGCGAGCGACGACCTCGCCGCGGTCGAAGGGTTTGGCGATGTAATCGGAGGCGCCGAGGCTGAGGCCGCGGATTTTTTCGGCGGGCTCGTGCAGTGCGGTGAGGAAGACGATGGGGATGTGCGAGGTGGCGGGGTCGTTCTTCAGATGGGCGCAGACGTCGTAGCCGTCTTTGGCAGCGCGGCCGTTCGCGCCCGGCATCATGACGTCGAGCAGGATGAGGCTTGGGAGCGCGAGCTCGGCGAGGCGGATGGCGGAGTCGCCGTCGCCAGCATAGAGGATGTCGCAGTCTTCACCGCGAAGGATGACGGAAAGGAGGTCCCGATTGGCGGGCTCGTCGTCGACGATCAGGATGGTGTCGCGGGCGATCGTGGAGGTAGTGCTTATCATAGGAAATCGGGGATAATCGTGGCTCTATTAGATGTTTAATAGCTTTGATAGATTGTATATATCAGTAATTGCTCTTTACAGATGGTAATGCAATTATAAGCACGATGCAAATCAGTTTGCAGTTGTGGGTAGGACTCGCGCTGCACGGGAGTTGAGGCGTGCTTTCAGAGGAGAGACAGGATCAAAAATCGGACGCTTTGCGCCCTGTAATCGGAGCGTTGCCTCCACCCTCTCAGTCATCGCGCGACGAGACAGAGATTCGGACGCGGGCCAATCCGAAGTGCGCGGTATGTCGGCGCGTGGGCGAGCCGCTTTACGCCGGCCTCAGGGATCGATTGTTCGGTGCGCCCGGCGAGTGGTCGTTGAAGCGATGTCCCGACGCCAGGTGCGGGTTGGTTTGGCTCGATCCGGTTCCAGTCGAGGGCGACGTCGGGCGGGCGTATGCGAACTACTACACGCATCCGGAGCGCGACGTGAAAATTTCGCGCTGGTGGGATTTGTATTACCGGAGCAACTACGCGGTGAAGAATATCCACTTGCGGACGCGCTACGGCGAACGCGGCGAGCATCGGCGGATGGCGGCGATTCTCACCTGGCTTGCGATTGGGCTGTATCCGCCGACGCGGGCGATCGTGGAATTTCCGATGCGGTATCTGCCGCGGGCGGAGACCGGGCGAATCCTGGAAATCGGATTCGGGCATGGGCGTACGATCGCAAAGTTGCGCGAGCTTGGATGGGATGCGCAGGGCGTCGAGACGGACGCGGTCGCGGTGGCGGACGCGAGAATGCGCGGGCTGAAGGTCAGCTGCGGAAGTTTGGCGGAGCAGAAATATCCGGAGGGGCATTTCGATGCGGTCGTCAGCAGTCACGTGATCGAGCATGTGCATGAGCCGCTGCAACTGATGCGCGAGTCGCGGCGGATACTGCGAATGGGCGGGAGATTTATCGCGGCGACGCCGAACGCGTCGAGCCTGGGCCATCGCGTATTCGGGCGCGACTGGCGCGGACTCGAGCCGCCGCGGCATCTGCAGATTTTTACGCCGGCGGCAATCGCCTCGCTAGCGCGGATGGCGGGATTCGTCGAGCCTCCGTGCGTCGTTGCCGGCACCAGCCGCGGCGCGGCGCTGATCTGGAATCTGAGCCGGCGGCAACGGCAAGCCGGCGCGCGGCCGGAGTCGCGCATGATTGGCGCGGAAGTCGCGGCGAAGAGCATCAGCGCCTTCGCGATCGAGACCCTGGAATGCATGCTGGCGCCGCTGATGCCGCGAATCACGGAAGAGCTGATCCTCGTCGCGCAGAAGTGAATCAGGCGACCGGCAGGTACTTGACCATCGTGAGAATGTTGGACGTGCCCTCGGTGCGGTAGGCGACCTCGTCCATCAGCGCGCGGATTATCTGGACGCCGCGGCCACGCTCGCGCGGAGGCATCGTGGCGGTGTCGCTGTCGTCGAGGGCGGGCGCCGCGTGGAGGCTCATGATGGTGTCGCCGTCGTCGGCGATGACGAAGGTGATGCGATCCACGGTTAGATGCATGCAAATCGTGATGGGATGGCCGGCGCGGTTATGGCAGGAATGCTCGATCGAGTTGTTGACGGCTTCGACCACCGCCATTTCCATTTCGTAGGCGGACTGTTCACTGAGCGGGATCGACGCGCAGATGCTTTGCACGGCGAGGCCGACGAGGAAGACGTTGCGGAACTCGCTGTCGATAGTGAGAGCGATCGAGCCGGTGCGCATGGGGATCAGCGGACGGCCAGCGCGGCGAGGGCTTCGGTGGGGACGTCGAAGATGCGGAAGACGCGGTCGAGGCGCGTCAGTTTGAACATGCTGAGCACGGTGCTGCGCAGGCCGATCAGCACGAGTTCGCCGCCGCCGGGGATTTGGCGGAGCGCCGAGACGATGGCGGAGAGGCCGCTCGAATCGATGAATTCGACGGCTGAGAGATCGAGCGCGATGCGCCGATGGCCGCTGCTGATGAGCGTGCTGATTCTTTTTTTCAGCGCGGGGGCCGAGCTTGCGTCGAGGCGGGACTCGAGCACGCGCTCGATGATGGCGTCGTCGGTGGCGATTGTTTCGTAGTGTTCCATTTTATTTTCCTTTGGCAGCGCTGTCGTTGACCGCCTCGGTGAGGCGGACGCCGAGCTTGCGCGCAATTAGATCGCGATTGTCCTTGCTGAAGATGTCGAGATGGGCGGCGCTGACGAGGCACAGTTCGAAATCGCCGACCGCGGTGCCGAGCCAGCCGAAGCTGGGATCGAGGTAGCGGCCGGTCAGGTGGTTGTTGCGTTTGAACAGCAGCACGCGGCCGCGATAACGATCGGGGCGATAATTGCGGGCAGCCTTGATGCGAACCTCGAAGGCCTCGGGCTTGGCGGCTTCGCTCGGCGCGATTGCGATATCGGAGATCGTGCGCTGGCGGGCGAAGCGGGCGCCGAGCTTGCGCGCGACGAATGCGGGCATCTGGATGTAGTCCATGCGGCGCAGCCTGGCGAGGTGGTAGCGGAAGCTGTCGGCGAGGCGGGCGCGGAGCTGCTCGAGTTTCGAGTACTCGCGCATGAAGAACGGGTTGGCGGTGTCGAACAGGACCAGCAGCGCGACGTGATGGCCGGAGGCGGCGAGCTGTTGCGCGATTTCGTACGCCATGATGCCGCCGGCGCTCCATCCGCCGACCATGTACGGGCCGCGCGGGCGCGTGGCGAGGATGGTGCGGACATGCTCGCGCGCTTCGGCGTAGAGATCGTAGTCGGGTGCCAGCGCGCGGCGGTCGTCGCCGATGAGGCTCAGGATTTGGTGGCCCGAGTCGAGGCGCTTGGCGACGTCGACGAGGCCGGTGAAGGCATTGACCATGAAGAACGGCGGCTGATCGCCGAGGCCTTCGAGCGCGATGACGCGGGGCGCGTCGTCGAGGCCGGCAGGCGCGTCGATTTCGAGCGCGAGCGCGGCGGGAGTGGTCGAGCGGAAGATCACGGCGAGCGGCAGCTTGCGGTTGAAGGATTCGGCGATGCGCGCGATGAGGCGCGCGGCGCGGAGCGAATTGCCGCCGAGCTCGAAGAAGTCGTCGCCGGGGCGGACCGGAGCGACGCCGAGAACCTCTTCCCAGAGAGGAATGAGGCGGGCGACGGTTGAAGTCGGCGCGGGCGCGGGCAGTTCGAGCGGGCCGGCGCGCAGTGTGGAGATTTGACGCTCGGGGTCCAGCAGGATGGCGCCGAGGATGTCGCGCAGTTGCTCGAGCATCAGCATGACGGTCGCGGGGCGGTAGAGGTCGGTGTTCAGCTCGCACGAGAGGCGCCATCCGTCGGCACGCTCGACCATGAAGAAATTCAAATCGTAGAGCGCGCCGGCGGAGGTGGATGGGAGGTCGACTAGTTCCATCGCGGCGAACCTCTGGCTGCGCACGAACGAGCGCTGGAAGATGAAGCTGACCTGGTAGAGCGGATTGCGGCTGAGATCGCGGCGCGGCTTGAGGACATCGACCAGCTGCTCGAACGGCACGTCCTGATTGGCGAGGGCGTCGAGCACGGTTTTGCGCACGCGCGCGAGGAGGTCCGTGAACGAGGGATCGCCACTCAAGTCGGAGCGGATGACGAGCAGGTTGATGAAGAGGCCGATGAGCGGCTCGGTTTCCAGCGCGGTGCGGCCGGCGACTGGCGTGCCGACCACGACGGTGTCGAAGCCGGTGAGCCGATGGAGCAGAACGTCGAGGGCGGCGAGCGAGGTCATGAAGAGCGTCGCGCCATGCGTGCGCGAGAGATCGGCGAGCGCGTCGGTAAGCGTGCGCTGCAACACGATCGAGACGATCGTGCTGTTGGAAGTCTGAACCGGCGGGCGCGGCAGGTCGGACGGGACTTCGAAGCGCGGCAGATCCTTGAGCTGGCGGAGCCAATACAGCAACTGGGGATTCGAGACGTTGCGATTGAGGGCGTCCTTCTGCCAGTTGGCGTAATCGCGATACTGAAAATCGAGCGGAGGGAGTGGCGACGCCCCGCCCTGCGCGAGCGCAGCGTAGTTCGCGCACATCTCGTCAACGAAAATTCCGATCGACCATCCGTCGGAAACGAGGTGATGAATCGTCATGAGAAGCCAGTGGAGGTCGGGGCCGGCGCGCAGCACGGTCACGCGGAAGAGTGGAGCGCGGGTGAGGTCGAAGGGTTTGCGCGCTTCGAGATAGCTGAGGCGCTGCACTTCGGCGTCGAGCGCGGCGGGCGCGAGCTTTTCGAGATCGATGAGAGAAAGTCCGAAGGCGAGATCTGGCGCAATGATTTGCATCGGCTCGCCGTCTTTGAGCTCGACGCGGGTTCGCATCACGTCGTGGCGGCGGGCGACATCGGCGATGGCGCGCTCGAGGATCGCGACATTCAGCGGTCCGAGCAGTTTCCATCGCACGGCGATGTTGCTGGCGGCGTTGCCGGGCGACAATTGATCGACCAGCCAGAAGCGCGCTTGCTGCAGCGAGAGCGGCGCGATCAGATCGCCGCGATGGTTGGCCGGAAGCGATAGTTGCGCAGCTGTCATGTTCAGCTTGTCATTCTCGATTGGCGGTCGAGCCGCGAAGTGTCGGTGGCGATCGAGCGGGTGACGGCGGCGATGGTGCGATGCTCGAAGATTCGCATCGCGTCGAGCGTGAAGCCGGCCTTGCGGGCGCGCGCGACTATTTGCAGGATGCGGAGCGAGTCGCCGCCGAGCGCGAAGATGTCGTCGGTGACGGAGAGTCCGTCGACGCCGAGTACGTCTTGCCAGATCGAGCGCATCGCGAGTTCGCCGTCGGTAAGATCGCTTGGCGCGGAATCGGCTTTGGATAATCCGTTGGTCGAAGACGTGGATTTCGCAGGCGGCAACGCTTTCAAATCCACCTTGCCGTTCGGGGTTCGCGGAATAGCGTCGAGCGCGACGAATATCGACGGGATCATGTAGTCGGGGAGTTCAATTCGGAGCGCGGCGCGGAGCGACCCGGTGTCGAGTGCGGCGGAGTCGCGCGAGTTGACGATGTAGGCGACCAGCCACGGTTCGCCGGACGGGTCGGCGCCGAGCACGACGATCGCGTCGTCGATGCTTGCGAGTGCGATGAGGCGCGCTTCGATTTCGGGCAGCTCGATGCGATAGCCGCGGAGTTTCACCTGGCGGTCGAGGCGGCCGATGAACTCGAGCCGGCCCGACGCGCG
Organism: Binataceae bacterium (SeqCode); assembly: GCA_963789715.1. Taxonomy (GTDB): domain Bacteria; phylum Desulfobacterota; class Binatia; order Binatales; family Binataceae; genus Binatus. The sequence continues at coordinate 28,884 of CAWBLQ010000010.1, forward strand.
ATAGCGGACGAGGTCGCCGGTGCGATACATCCGCGCGCCGGATACTGCCGAGAACGGATCGGGCACGAACTTCGCGTCAGTCAGGTCGGGTCGCTTGAAGTAGCCGCGCGCGACGCCGTCGCCACCGATGTGAAGTTCGCCGGGGACGCCGAGCGGCATGGGCTGGCCGGTTTCATCGAGGACGTAGAATTGCGTGTTGGCGACTGGGCGGCCGATCGCGATGGCGTCGGCGCGATCGATGCGCGCGACGGCGGACCAGATGGTGGTTTCGGTGGGTCCGTACATGTTCCAGAGCTCGCCCGGGCGATCGAGCAGACGTGCGGCGAGATCGGGTGGAAGCGCTTCGCCGCCGCACAGCATCTTGAGTGGCGTCTTCGAAGCGGGAAGGTCGGCGAGCATTCGCCAGGTGGTGGGCGTCGCCTGGATCACGGTGGCGCCGACGCGTTCGATTTCTGCGATCAGCGCAGCCGGGAAGGCAGTCATCTCGCGGCTGGCGATTACTACGCGGGCGCCGACTGCGAGCGGGAGCATCAGCTCGAGGCCGGCAATGTCGAAGGCAATCGTGGTGAGCGCCAGCAGCACGTCGGTGGAGTCGAGGCCGGGCGCGCGGGCCATCGACAGCAGCAGGTTGACGAACGAGCGATGGGTGACTTCGACGCCCTTGGGGCGGCCGGTCGAGCCGGACGTATATGTAATGTAGGCGAGATCGGCGGACGAGCGGCTGATTGACGGCGCGACAGCGGAGAGACCGTCGGTTTCAGCATCGAGCAAGATGCGTGCGCCCGAAAATGACGGTATCGCGTCGGCGAGCGCGGTTTGCGTCAGCAGCAGTCGCGCGTCGGCTTGGTCGAGGATGAAATTCACGCGGTCGTCCGGGTAGATGGGGTCGAGCGGGACGTAAACGCATCCGGCCTTCAGGACTGCGAGAACTGCCAGCGGCAAATCGAGCGAGCGTTCGAGATAGATGGCGACGCGATCGCCCTCGCGGGCGCCGTCGGCGCGCAGTTGATGCGCGAGCTGGTTGGCGCGGGCGTCGAGCTGTGCGTAGGTGAGTTCGCTGTCGCCGAAGACGGCGGCGATGGCGTCGGGCTGCCGCGCAACTTGATCCTCGAACAACGATTGCACGAGCGCATCGGAGGGGTAGTCGGCGCGGGTGTCGTTCCATTCGACGAGGAGTTGGTGGCGTTCGGCGTCGTTGATGAGGGGCATCGAAGAGATCGGCAGACTCGCGCCGGAAGCGAACGACTCGAGCAGAGTTTCGAAATGGCCCAGCCATCGCAGGACCGTGGCGTCGTCGAAGAGGTCGGTGTTGTAGTCGCAATCGATGAGCAGGCCGTCGGCGGACTCGACCACGTTCATGAAGAGATCGAAATTGACGAATCTCTTCGGGATTGGCGCTGACTTCAGAGCGGACGCCGGGGATGCTGAGATCGGCGCCGAGGCGTTCGAGATTGAACTGCACGTCGCAGAGCGGCAGGTGGCTCGGGTCGCGCGGCAGATCGAGTTTTCGGACTAGAGTGCCGTAGGTGTAGTCCTGATGCTCGTAGGCGTCGAGCACGGCACGGCGCGTGAGGCCAAGGAAGTCGGCGAAGCCGAGAGCGCGATCGACGTGGATGCGTATCGGCAGGAAGTTGACGCAGTGGCCGACCAGGTTTTCGGCGCCGGCGAGGGCGGACTGGCCGGCGCTCGGAATGCCGACGACGATGTCGTCTTGGCCGGAGAGGCGCGCGAGCAGGACCTGGAAGCCGGCCAGCAGAGTCGAGAAGAGCGTAGACTTGTTTTTGGCCCCGGCGCGCTTGATGCGTTGATAGACGTCCGCGGCGATCATTTGGCGGCAGGTTGCGCCGCGAAAAGTTTTGACTGCAGGGCGGGAGCGGTCGGCGGGCAAGTTGAGCGGATCGACCGGTGTCGAGAACTGCGCGAGCCAATAATTTTCGGTGGCCGAATGCGCGGCGCTGCGGATTTGGATCGATTCGTTGACGACATACTCGCGATACTGCATTGCCGGTTCGAGCTTCGCAGGCTCGCCACCAAGAACCGCCGCATAGAGCGTCGACAGTTCGTCCAGCATGACGTTCGCGGACCATCCGTCGCACACAATGTGATGAGTGGTGACGACGAGGTGGTTTTCATCGTCGGAGAGCTGCACCAGTTGCGCGCGGATGAGCGGGCCGCGCGTGAGGCTTAGAGGCGTGGAGGCTTCAGCGCACAGAATCTCGTTGATGCGCGCGTCGCGAGCGGACTCCGAGAGCGCGCGCAAATCGACGAGCGGAATTTCGATTTGGAGGTGCGGCGCGAAGTGCTGGACTTCTCCGTCGTCGCTGAAGGTGGCGCGGAGCGCGTCGTGGCGCGCGATGACCTGGTTGAGACACGAGCATAGCGCGGGCGCGTCGAGCGGCCCATGCAGCTTGAGCGTGAACGATTCGTTGTAGGCGTTGCCGGCGGCGTCGGAAAGACGGGCGGAGAGCCAGATTTCACGTTGCGCTTCGGTGATCGGCACATCAGCGGGCGGCGCCGTTGGCGACGGCGATTCGAGCTGCGCGGAGTCATCGAGGGGCGCACTCTGTGGCGCGATCGAAAGATCGTTGGGCGTCGGCAGCAAGCCGGCGGCTTGCATCTCGAGCACACTCTGTTTGAAGGCGCCGACGATTTGCGCGATGTCGGCGTCAGTGTGCGCGGTGGTGAGAAAGAGCGGGAACGATTCCTGGATGTAGATGCCCTTCGCGCGCATCCAGTAATAGAAAAGGCTCGCGAAGTTGTACTCGGCCGGCCACGCGAAATACGCGAAGGAGGCGAAGGTCTCGACGCGAGTGGGCAGACCGATCGAGTCGAGGAACGAATTGAGTTCGGCGACCATCGCGGCAGTTTTGGCCGTGAGATTTTCCTGCAGCGCGGGGCCGGCCGCTTTGAGATGGAGCAGGACGGCGCGCGCGGCCGCCATCGCGAGCGGATGACGGACGAAAGTGCCGGCGAAAAAAGTTACGCCGACCGCCGGGTACGAATCGTCGGAGTAGGACCATGCGCCGCCGTCGAGCGCGTCCATGAAAGTGCGGCTGCCGGCCAACACGCCGATCGGCAATCCGCCGCCGAGGACTTTGCCGTAGGTCGCCAGGTCGGCGCGAATTCCGAATAGCGCCTGGCATCCGCCGGGATGCGCGCGGAAGCCGGTGACGACCTCGTCGAAGATGAGCGCGGTGTTCGAGGCGCTGGTGATGGCTCTGAGAGCGCGCAGAAAATCGATCGGCACGAGCGCGGGATGGCGGCTCTGGACCGGCTCGACGCACACGGCGGCGAGTTCGGCGGCGTGCGCGCGGATGAAGTCCAGCGAGTCGGCGGTGCCGTAGTCGAGCACGATGATGTTGTCGGCGCTCGCGCGCGGAATTCCCGGCGCAATCGGAATCGAACGGCGCGCGCTGAGCGGGCCGACGCCGCGGACGAGCACCTCGTCGAACATGCCGTGGTAGTCGCCGCTGAAGATGACGATTTTGTCGCGGCCGGTGACGGTGCGCGCAAGGCGAAAAGCGGCGATGACGGCTTCGGAGCCGGTGTTGCAGAAAGTGACGCGGTCCATCCCGGTGGCGTCCGCGATCAGTTCGGCGACTTCGCCGGCGAGCGCGGTCTGCGGGCCGGTCTCGATGCCGGCGCGGAGTTGCGCGGCTACGGCGTCGATGACGAAGGGCGGCGAGTGGCCGAGCATGATGGGTCCGTAGCCGTTGACGACGTCGATGTATTCGTTGCCGTCGAGGTCCCACAGCCGCGCGCCGAGCGAGCGCGCGGTGACGATGGGATAGACGAGGGCTTTCCACTGGAGGCGGAAGCCGGCCGCCGCGCGCGGGTCGGCGAGGACGGCGCGGTGCGCGGCGGTGAAGGAGCGCGAGCGCGCGGTGCGCGTCGTGTAGCGCGCAATGAGGGCGTTGAGCGCGTCGAGCTGCGCGGGAGTAGTCGCGGCGACGGCGCCGGCGGTGATTGGGCGGAAGCGAGTGGCCGGTGGCGCCGGCACCGATGCGGAAGGTGTCGGCACGGAAATGGAAATCGGCACAGATGAGTCCGGCGCCGGCGCGCGCGCGGCGATCCAGGCGGCGAGCGCGTCGAGCGAGGACTCATTTTCGAGCAATTGGCGGAACGTGATCTTCAGTGCGAAGGTCGAGAACAATTGCTGCGCGACCTGCGTCAGGAACAGCGAGTCAAAGCCGAGCTCGAGGAAGCTGGTGGCGGGATCGAGCGCGGCGAGGTCGAGGCCGGAGAGATCCTGGAAGATCGACGCGAGCTTTGTGCGGATGTCGGTGCGACTGTCGGTGGGTGTCGACATTGCTGTGGGATTCGGAATCGAGGCGACGGCGACCTTTGCGGGTTCGACAACTGGCGCGTCGACCGCGGCGCGGCGCGAGATCCAGTGGCGTTCAGGTTCGAATGAATAGCCAGGCAGTGAGACGCGGCGGCGGGATTCGTCGGAGTAGAGATTGGGCCAGAGCGGCACCGCGCCATGGAGCCATAGCCGGCCGACTGCGTTGAGAAAGCAGGTCTCCTCAGTAGCGGGATCGGAAGCGGCAGAAGCGGCGGGCATCGAGTTGATTATCAGTTGAGTCGATTCGGCCGATTGATTCGTCGCGGGATGCTGGCGCGCCAGCGTGGTGAGCGTCGTGCCGGGACCGACTTCGAGGATCGAGCAGGACGCGGCGCGCAGACGGGCCACGCCGTCGGAGAAGCGGACGGGCTCGCGCAGATGGCGCGCCCAGTAGTCGGGACTGGTCGCGTCGAGCGCGGAAATCCAATCGCCGGTGACGCTCGAGATGAACGGGATGAGCGGCGCGGAAAACGGGACGCGGGTGCAGGCAGCGCGGAAGTCGGAGACAATCGGATCCATCATCTCGGAGTGGAACGCGTGCGAGGTGGCCAGGCGGCGGCATGCGACGGAGTCGGCGGCGAGAACTTTTTCGAAGCGTTCGATGGCGTCGAAGGGACCGGCGACGACGGTGAGCGTCGGCGAGTTGACGGCGGCGACCGAGAGGGTGGCGTCGAGCAGATCACGGACCCGCGGTTCGGCGAGGCGGACGGAGAGCATCGCGCCGCGTGGCAGCGCGCTCATCAGGCGGCCGCGCGTGACGATGAGTGCGAGCGCGTCGTCGAGCGTCATCACGGCGGCAAGGCACGCGGCGATGAATTCGCCGACGCTGTGGCCGAGCATCATCGCGGGTGCGATGCCGAGGCTGAGCCACATCTGCGCGAGCGCGTACTCGACGGCGAAGATCGCGGGCTGGGCGCACACGGTGTCGTCGATGGCGCTGCCGGCGACGGAATCGGCGGCGGGATAGATGAGCGCGTGCAGGTCGGGACCACTGTGATCGCGCACGATTTCGGCGCATCGATCAAATTGGTCGCGGAAGACCGGATTCAGAGCGCGCAGGCGCCGGCCCATGTTGACGTATTGCGAGCCCTGGCCGGGAAACATGAAGGCGACCGGCGGTGCGGGTCCTCGCGCGACGCGGCCAGTGGTTTTGTCGCGGGCGGTTCCAGTGAATTCGGCCGATGCGACTCGCAGATTGGCGCAGACGGCGATACGCCGCGCGTCGAAACAGTGGCGCCCGTTCATCAGGGTGAAGGCGACGTCGGCAGGATCGAGTTGCTGATGGGCGGCGAGGTAGCCGGCAAGATTGGCGGCGCTGCGATCCAGTGCGGGCTCGGTCCTGGCGGAAAGAATCAACAGATGGCGGGTCCATCGCGAAGGCGAGGGCGACGCGGCGGGCGCTTGTTCGAGCACGAGGTGAGTATTGGTGCCGCCCATCCCGAACGCGCTGACGCCGGCGCGCAGCGGAGTCGTGCCGGGAGTCCAGTCCTGCAGCTCGCGCTGGATATAGAATGGAGTGTTTTCGAGATCGAGGCGCGGGTTGGCGCGTTGAAAATGAAGCAGGGGGACACGAGTGCGATGGTGGAGCGATATCGCGGTCTTGATCAGACCGGCGATGCCGGCGGCGACGTCGAGATGCCCGACGTTGGTCTTGGCGGTGCCGAGCGCACAGAAGTTCTTGCGATCGGTGCGGCGGCGAAAGGCGCGCGTGAGTGCTGCGACCTCGACCGGATCGCCGAGCGCAGTGCCGGTGCCGTGCGCTTCCACATAAGTGATGGTCGCGGGATCGACGCCGGCTGCCGCGTGCGCCATCTCGATTGCGAGCGCCTGTCCCTCGACACTGGGCGCGGTGAAGCCGACTTTGTTCGAGCCGTCGTTGTTAATGCCGCAGCCGAGGATGACGGCGTAGATGTGGTCGCCGTCGGCGACGGCGTCTTCGAGGCGCTTCAGCAACACGGCGCCGACACCGTCGCCAAAGACGGTGCCGTCGGCGGCGGCGTCGAAGCTGCGGCAGTGGCCGTCGGCGGAGACAATCCCGCCGGGCTCGTGCAGATAGCCGCGGCGCTGGGGAAAGGTAATCGAGACGGCGCCGGCGAGCGCCATGTCGCACTGGTAATTCTGCAGCGCGAGGCACGCTTGCGAGACTGCCACCAGCGAGGTGGCGCATCCGGCGCCCAGCGAGAAAGCGGGTCCGCGCAGATTCAGCTTGTAGGCGACGCGCGTGGCGAGGAACTCGGCGTTGGAGGCGAGCATGGTGCTGAAGTTGCCGACCTGGTAGCCGGCCGCGTAATCGTCGAAGAAGGCCTGGCCCGCGCCGACGTGCTCGAGGAAATAACTGTTGTAGCTGGAGCCGGCGTAGATGCCGACCGGCGCCGAACAGTTGAGCGGGTCGTAACCGGCGTCGTCGAAGGCATGCCAGCAGCATTCGAGGAACAGGCGATGTTGCGGATCGAGCAGCTCGGCTTCGCGCGGCATGATGCCGAAGAAGGCGGCGTCGAACTGATCGACGCCGGCGACGATGGCGCGGGCGGGGACGTAGTTGTCGAGCGCCAGGAGGCGAGCGCAGTCGGGGACTTCGAGTTCGTCGGCGGTGAAGCGGGTGATCGATTCTATCCCGGCTTTCAGATTTTCCCAGAACTCGCCGACGTCACGGGCGCCGGGGAATCTGCCGGCCATCCCGATGATGGCGATGCGGCCGGCCGAGTCTGGTTGCATATCAGTCACGAGGCGGTACGCATCCGCCGGCGGCGGATGCTGTCCTGCTGTTTGCGCGCGCGAGCGTCGGGCGATTCACGCGCAGTCGATTCACGCACAGGAGTGACGGTGGTCGCGCGCGCGAGGAATTTCGCGAGCGACGCGATGGTCGGATGATCGAACATGTCGGCGATGGTGAGCGCGGTCGGAATCGCGCGGCTTAATTCGCTGTGGACGGCGATGAGGCGCAGTGAGTCGCCGCCGGCGTCGAAGAAATTTTCGTCGCGGCCGATGTCGGTGCGGCCAAGGGCTTTGCCCCAGATGGCGGCGATGACCTGCTCGGAATCTGAGCCGGATTCGCTGGGCGCGGCGATTGCGGGTGCGCTGTTCGGCGTCGGCAGAGCGGCTGTGTCGAGCTTGCCGTTCATCGTGAGCGGCAGCGCGTCGAGCACGACGATGGCGGACGGAATCATGTAGGGCGGGAGGCGCGACGCGAGGAAATTTCTCAGTTCGAGCGGGTCGAGCGTGACCGGGCCGACAACGTAGGCAATGAGCCGGCGCTCGGTTGCGTCGGCGGGCTGATGGCAGATGACGGCGGCGTCGTGGACGGCAGCGTGTTGTCGGAGCGCGAAGACGATCTCGCCGGGCTCGACGCGGTAGCCGGAGATTTTGAGTTGCGCGTCGAGGCGGCCCAGGAACTCGATGGCGCCGTCGGCGCGGAAGCGCGCGAGATCGCCGGTACGATAGAGGCGAGCGCCGCCGCGCGGGCCGGTGACGAATCTCTCGGCGGTCAGATCGGGGCAATTCAGGTAGCCGCGTGCGAGTCCGTCGCCGCCAAGGTGGAGCTCGCCGGTGGCGCCGATGTCGACGGGCTCTAGCGCGGAGTCGAGGATGAAGGCGCTCGTGTTCGCGATTGGGAATCCGATCGGAATCGATTGAGCCGCGGCACTTTCACGCGAGGCTGGGTAGCAGACGGCGAAGACAGTGCTCTCGGTGGGTCCGTAGCCGTTGATGAGCGTGCAATTCGGAAGATGATCGAGCGCCGTCAGAAAGTGGCGCTGTGAGACGACGTCGCCACCGATGATGATTTGCTTGAGCGGGGCAAGCTGATCGACGTGATTGTCGACCAGTACGTTGAACAGCGCGGGCGTGAAGAAGGCGGTCGTCACGCGATGGCGCGAGATCACGTCGACGATGCTTGCGAGCGAAGGCACGCCGGGCGGCATGACGACGAGGCTGGCGCCGTTCAAGAGCGCGCCCCAGATTTCGAAGATCGACGCGTCGAATGAAATCGGCGCGAGTTGCAGGAATCGTTGCGCGGCGTCGAACTTGGCGAAGTTGGTGTTGCGGACGAGGCGGACGACGGCGCGATGCTCGACCATCACGCCCTTCGGACGGCCAGTCGAGCCGGAGGTATATATAATGTAGGCGAGATTGTGGGGACCGGCGGCGGCGGAGACATCGCGCGCGGGAAAATCTATCCACAGGCCGGCGCTCGCATCGAGCAGCAGTGTGCGCGCGGGACTCGACGGCAGTTTCGCTTGTGAGGCGCTATCGGTGAGTATAACGCCGAGGCCGGCGTCGGCGATCATGAAAGAGAGGCGCGCGGCGGGGTAGCGCGGATCGAGCGGGACGTAAGCGCCGCCGGCTTTCAGTATCGCGAGCATCGCGACGATCATGTGGACGGAGCGCTCGAAGCAGACGCCGACCGGAATGTCGGGGCCGACGCCCAGGCTGAGCAGGCAATGGGCGAGCTGATTGGCGCGCGCGTTCAGTTCGCCATAAGTGACCTGCTCGTCGCCGAAGATGAGCGCGAGTTCTGCGGGATGTGCGTGCGCGACTTCCTGGAAGAGCTCGTGGACGCATCGGTGGCGCGGATAGTCGGTCGTGAATCCGTTCCATCGCGCGGGAACCTTTATGTTGTGCGGCGCGGTCATTGGTCGAGCACGACCTCCATTTTGCCGAGCAGGCGATCGGCGCGAAGGCCGCGTTCGCGCGCGGCGGCGATGAGCAGATTCGACTCGACTATCGGCGTCGAGTCGTCGGTGTAGCGGATGCTGCTGATAAAATTGAGCCACGGCTCCTGGCCCATCGCGTAGACGAACACCTCGGCGCAACCGAGGCTCTCGACCATTGCGATCGCGCCGCGGAAGTCGGAGCCGGCCGCGCGCCGCGACTGGTTTACCGAGTGCGCGACTTTGGCGGTGAGGAGTGGACCGTAAATCCAGCTTAGCGGAGCGCCGTCGCATTCCATGCCGACGAATAGAGTGTCGATGGGCCCGACCATTTGGCGGATGCGGTCGTACAAGGTTGGACTGAGATTTCTGGCGTCGGCGGCGAACATCAGGGTGTGCCTGCCGATGCGGACGAGATAGGCGGTCTTGCTGCGGATGTTCAAATCGCAGTGCTCGCCGAGGAACGGAATGGCGGTAATGCTGCCCGAGTCGAAGGCGAGCTGTTCGCATTCGGACAACTCGCGGACGCGCGAAAAGCCGCAGATGCGCAGAATCAGCGCGAGTGAAGGGTCTTCAAGCGCGCCGCCGTTGCTGGGCGCAACGACAATGGTTCCGATTCGGTCGCGGAGCTGGAGCAGGGTTTCGAGCACAAGGTGATCCTGATGCCCGTGAGTAATCAGCACGAAGTCGATATGGTCGGGGAGTTCCTCGAGGGTGAAGCGCGGCGACATGCCGTCGAAGGGATACGCGACCAGCGGATCAGTGAGGATTGCGCAGTCGCGGGATTCGATGAGGACAGTGGCGTGGCCGAAATAGCGCCATCGCAGGCCGGGGCCGTCGTAGCGCGACGCGCGACGCGGCGCGTGCTCGGTGAAAAAAGTCGACCAGAGCTTGCGCGTCGCGGTCAGAGCCGCCGAGGATATCGCGAATCGAGGAGAGAGACGCGGGCTGAGTGCGCAGATTGAGGACCGCGTCGACGCGGGCGTCGGCAAATGGGACGGGCAAATGAAAACTGTCGTCGTCGTCGAGGCGCGGCGTGCTGAGGATGAAGGGGCGATCGTCGCCGTCGATGCGCCGGAGCATCAGGCTCTGCGCGTCGGGCCGGTAGTACGGGCCGCGATAGAGCAGCGGCTCGATGAGTCTGAAGGATGCGCGATGGGCGCGGTCATAGAGCAGCTCGACGCAGCCGCGCAGCGGAGCGGGAATCGCGCAGTAGAGCGGTTCGAGCGAGTGACCATCGGCGCGACCGGCGAGGAGGGAATCGAGAGCGTCGATGGCAGCGGAGAGATCGAGCAAATCGCCGCGAGTGGCGCGAGTCGATTCGGCGAGACGAGCGATTTCGTCGGAGCGGTTATTGGCGTAGTTGACGAACGGGCCGCCGAGCAGACCGGGATTTGCGGATGCAGCCACATGAGCGTCGGGCGCGGCGACGTAAGAGTCCATGATGGGGAGATGGCGATGGGTCAGGTTGCGCGCGTAAGTGGCGGGCGCAATAAGATGTGACCATGCGTACCATCGGTCGATAAGAGGCTCGACGGCGACGTTGGAGCGCAGATAGTAGTGTCCTTGACGGGCAGTCACCGCTCGAAAGCAGCACGAACTGCGCCACCGACGTTTGCCTCGAGCGGACTTCGGCCTGACTTACGCCAGCGACGCCGATTGGGTCTTTACGCGGGCTATGGTCTCGCTGTAATCGAAGTAAGATGAGTGCGATGACCCATATTGCCGCATCCTATGACACAGTATCGGGTATTGAGGGAACCTTGATGTCGGGCTTGTTTGCAGAGGCGGAGCGTCTTGAAAGAATTCCGATGTTGGATGCCGATGTGTATTACCTGGACGACCTTGCACTCGGGCAGGATCGAAATGAGATTTTGCAGCGGCTGATCGCGAACACTCAGTGGCGGCAGGATACGATTGTCGTTTGGGGCAAGACGTATCAGCAGCCGCGGCTCGTAGCATGGTACGGAGACCATGGAATCGACTACACCTATTCGGGTATCACGCTAAGTCCAATGCCGTGGACCGAGTTGTTGCTTGATATAAAGAAGAGGGTCGAGAGTGTTACGCAGGAGTCCTATAACAGCGTGCTGCTGAACTACTATCGGGACAATCGCGATAGCATGGGGTTTCATAGCGATGACGAGCCGGAACTTGGCGAGAAGCCAGTAATCGCGTCGGTGAGTCTGGGGGAAGAGCGGACGTTGGTGCTGAAGCATAAGGTGAGCAAGCTCGCCACGCCTGTGCGGCTAAGGCTTGCGTCGGGAAGTTTATTGCTGATGAAGGGTGAGACGCAGAGATATTGGAAGCATGGGATCGCGAAGGAGACGCGTCGATGCGGGGCGCGCGTGAATTTGACGTTTCGGCGTATTGTGGCGCATGGTGGGTAGGCGTTCGGGAGAGCAGACAGAGAGAATTGGAGGATTGCGTAATGATAGTTGTTCATCATCTTAATGATTCGAGGTCGCAAAGGATCTTGTGGTTGCTGGAAGAGCTGGGAGTGCCCTATGAGATCAAGCCTTACCAGCGCGATGCCCAGACTCGGCTGGCGCCGCCGGAATTGAAGCAACTGCACCCGTTGGGTAAGTCACCGGTAATAACCGATGGCGGCAAGACGATTATCGAATCAGGGGCGATAATCGATTACGTGATACGGCGATACGGCAAGGGACGCATGCAGCCGGCGCCTGAATCTGCGGCCTATGACGAATACGTGCAGTGGATGCACTACGCTGAAGGTTCGGCGATGCTCCCGTTGATGCTTAACCTCTATGCCGCGCGGCTGGGCGATGCGGCCGCGCCGTTGATGCCGCGAGTCGAAGGTGAGATTGCGAATCATCTCGCGTACATCGATGGCGCTTTGAAAGGGCGGCAGTTCCTTGTGGGAGACACATTGAGCGGCGCCGATATCCAGATGAGTTTTGTCGGCGAGGTGGCGGGAGCGTTCGGCAAGCGCGCGCAGTATCCGAACCTGGACGCATGGATCAAGCGGTTGCACGAGCGGCCGGCCTACAAGAAAGCGATTGAAAAGGGCGGCGCCTACAACCTGGCGAACTAACGGGCGAAACGAGCGCAAATCACTAGCTTTGTGGCGCCTTGAATCTGGCGGCCAGGCGGTCCGCCGCCTGAGAAAGCAAAATGGTATCGGCACCGACTGCGATGAACGTACATCCCAGTTGTAGGTATCGTTGAACGAGTGTTTCATCACCCGTCAGGATACCTGCCGCCTTGTTCGCGGCGCGGATAGCTACGATGCATCGCTCGATAGCCGCTAGCACGTCGGGATGAGTCATGTCTCCCAGGTGTCCCATCGAGGCGGATAGGTCAGCAGGCCCGATGAAAACGCCGTCGACGCCGGGAACGCTCGCGATTGCGCTAAGGTTATCGATTCCGCGCTGAGTCTCAATTTGCACCAGCAGGCACATCTCGTCGCCGGCCTGCTTCAGGTAATCAGGTATCCTATTCCAGCGCGAAGAACGTCCCAGCACTGCACCGACACCGCGCACTCCCAGCGGTGGATATTGCATCGCGGCTACAAGGCTGGCAGCCTGCTCAGCCGACTCGACCATTGGAATAAGCAAAGTCTGAGTGCCTATCTCAAGTAGCTGCTTTATAAGATGGGTATCGCCAACTCGCGGGCGCACGATAGGATGAGTCTCATAAGGAGCGATCGCCTGAAGTTGTGCAAGCAGACTGCGAAGATCGTTCGGGCCATGCTCGGCGTCCAGCAGCAACCAGTCGAAGCCGGCTCCCGCGCATAGCTCGGCGCTGGTTGCATCTCCTAAGGCAAGCCACAGACCTATCTGGCGTTTGCCGTTCGTGATCGCGCGCTTGAAACTATTCGAAGGGACTTCCATAGTGGCATCATCCATACCCGCCGATGATTACGCCGCGCGGCACCTCGAAGGCAAGAGGCGATGCGGGCGCGATGGCCATCTTGTACGTTCTTCTGTACGCTCACCGCAAGCAATCGATAACTGGAACTTCTGCTGGACGGGAAACTGATGCCGCCGATCGTCGAAAATCTCGTTAATGTATTCCTGCTCGTTTACGCGGGGTTATTTCCAATCATAAATCCGATCGGTGGCGCGCCGATCTTCCTTGGCCTTACGCGACACTGCAGCGACGAGGAGCGCAACGGACTCGCATTGCGCGTTACGATCAATAGTTTCTTTCTGCTGCTTGGATCGGTGCTCCTCGGCTCCTATGTACTGGACTTCTTTGGCATAACCTTGCCGATTGTTCGTGTCACCGGCGGATTGATAGTAACAGTGGCTGCATGGAACCTGCTTCAAGCCGGCGATCAGATCGACGATCCGGGGAGCGATCACAAACCTGTAACACCGACCGATTCGTTCTACCCACTCACCATGCCGATCACGGTCGGTCCAGGGTCGATTGCGGTCGCTATCACGATCGGCAGCCAGCGGCCGAAGGAGGCGCACCTGACCTATATCGCTCTGTTGGGTGGCGCAACGCTCCTGGGCTTGATCGCGATGGCCGCGACTATCTATCTGTGCTATCGCTTTGCTGAAGGAACGGTGGGCTCGCTCGGCGAGCAGGGCACCAACGTTCTGGTGCGATTGTCGGCCTTCATCTTGATGTGCATCGGCATCGGAATCATCTGGAGCGGCTACAGTTCGCTGATGCACATCGCCAGCTAGTGTCATATCGCAGTACGGCTCTTATAGTCGGAGAACTCTGAGGAGTAAGTATGTCGCTTCATCGAAGACATAACGCTGGAAAAAAAGCGTTGGACGTTACCCAGGCGTCGGGCGATCTTTCGCTCTCGGTACCTAAGTACAAGATACCGCCGGGCGAGCGTTCGGCGCGGACTGCCTATGCTTTGGTCCATGACGAGCTGCTGCTCGACGGCAACTCGCGCCAGAACCTCGCGACCTTTTGCACCACCTGGATCGAACCCGAGGCGCGAGCGCTGCTGGAGGAGTGCATCGACAAGAACATGTGCGACAAGGACGAGTACCCGCAGACCGCGGAAATCGAGAACCGCTGCGTGCATATCATGGCGGACCTGTGGAATTCGCCGGACGGCGCCAACACGATAGGATGCTCGACCACGGGTTCCAGCGAAGCGGCGATGCTCGGTGGCCTCGCCGCAAAATGGCGCTGGCGCGCCAAGCGACGCGCGCAGGGAAAGCCGGTCGACAAGCCGAACCTGGTTTGCGGAGCGGTGCAAGTCTGCTGGCACAAATTCGGGCGCTACTTCGACGTCGAAGTCCGCGAAGTGCCGGTCGAGGGCGACCGCCTGATGATGGGCCCGGACGAGGTGCTGGCGCGATGCGACGAAAATACAATCATGGTCGTGCCGACGCTCGGGCTCACGATGAGCTGTCAGTACGAGCCGGTCGAGGCGATCGCGCATGCGCTCGATAAGCTCGAGCGCGACACCGGGCTGGATATTCCAATTCATGTCGATGCGGCGAGCGGCGGATTTCTCGCGCCATTCTGCCAGCCTGAGATCGTGTGGGATTTTCGCCTGCCGCGAGTCAAATCGATCAACGCGTCGGGGCACAAGTTCGGGCTGGCGCCGCTCGGCGTCGGCTGGGTGGTATGGCGCGATCACACAGACCTGCCGGAGGATTTAATTTTTCGCGTCAACTACCTGGGCGGAGACATGCCGACCTTTGCGCTGAATTTTTCGCGTCCAGCGGGTCAGATCGTTTGCCAGTACTACAACTTTCTTCGACTGGGGTTTGAAGGCTATCGCAGGGTCCAGAACGCCTGCTATCACACCGCGCAACATCTGGCGGCCGAGATTGGCAAGCTGGGGCCGTTCCGAATAATCCACGACGGCAATGGCGGACTGCCGGCAGTGTGCTGGACGCTACGTGACAGCGCTCAGAGCCACTTCAGCTTGTACGATCTTTCCGACCGCTTGCGCGCGCGCGGATGGCAGGTCCCGGCCTATTCGATGCCGCCGAATCGGGAGGATCTCGTCGTCCAGCGCATACTGGTTCGCCACGGTGTAAGCCGCGACCTTGGCGACATATTGTTGGACGATATCGGGCGCTCGCTCGCGACACTGGAAAAGCATCCGGTTTCGCATCCACTCACCGAGAACGAAGCGGGCGGCTACAATCACAACTGAGGCATGCGTCGACGGAGGCCGCTAGCTCTTGCGTTTCTCGACTTGTCCTAGAAGATAGACCAGCGCCTCGGCCATCGTCGGGTGAGCGAAGATCGCGTCGCGCAACGCGGTGTACGGCAGCCGCCCAACCATCGCGGTTTGAACTGCCGCCATCAGCTCGCTCGCCTCGATACCAAACGCAGTGAAGCCAATGATTTCGTCGCTGTCTTTGCCGATGAGCATCTTCATAAAGCCGCGCGGTTCGGCAATCGTGTGAGTGCGGAGCACATTAGCCATCGGCAGTTTCGCGACGCGGTATTCGATGTGGTCGCGCTTCGCCTCGGTCTCGTTGCGGCCGACGCGCGCCAGCTCCGGATCGGTGAACATGCAGAACGGCACGATGCGATCCTTCGTAGATCGATTGCCGCCCTTCAAGTTGTCACGCACGACGCGGAAGTCGTGGTACGCGACGTGCGTGAATTGCGGACTGCCCGCGCAATCGCCCATCGCCCACACATTGGATGCGGTCGTCTCGAGCCGGTGATTAACCTTGATATAGCCGCGCTCGTCGAGTTCGACGCCGACTTGCTCCAGTCCGATTCCTTTTGTATTCGGCGTGCGACCGACCGAGACGAGAAGATCGGTTCCATCGACGATCCGTTCACCAGGACCGTCCTTTGCGGAGACCCGAACCTCTTTGCCCGAAAGCCCCTCAACCTTTGAGACACGAGTGCCCAGTAAAACCTCGATTCCTTCGTCGTGAAACAAATCAAGGAGAGCGGCGCCGACGTCAGGATCTTCCCGGTCGGCGAGCTGCGCGCCTCGTTCGATCACGGTCACATCCGATCCGAATCGCCGTATCGCCTGCGCGAGTTCCAGGCCTATGTAACCTCCGCCAATCACTATGAGATGACGTGGCAGACGATCGAGATCGAGCGCCTCGACATGAGTCATAGGACTCGACGCGGCGAGCCCGGGAATATTGGGCATTGCCGAATGCGAACCCAGGTCGAGGAACACACGCTCGCCAACAATCCGCCGAGTGCCGCCATCGTTGAGCGCGACCTCAAGCGTCTTCGGAGCAACGAAACGGCCTTCACCCATGACTAATTCTATTCCGGCGTCCCTGGTACGTTTGGCGTGGAACTCATGTTCCTCTTCGACCATCTTGCGCTTGCGCTGTTGAACGCCGGCCATGTTGATTCGGAGGTTGTCGATTTCCAGTCCGAATTCAGCGCCGCGACGCGCCAGCGATGCTATCCGCGCGGAGTAGATTACGTTCTTGCTCGGCAGGCACGCGATATTCGGGCATGAACCGCCGAGCCATTTCCGCTCAACCATCGCAGTGCTATGACCTTCATCGGCCATCGTCCAGGCTGTCCACTTGCCGGCCTCTCCGCTTCCTAGAACCAGGATTTCAAATTTTTCTAAGTCAGCCATTGGCCTATCTCCTTAACAGTGACGGTGGATTTGTCCGGGCTTTACCGAAGATGACTATCCGCTGGTCGTTTCCCGAATCGCCTCGCGTATGATGTCGACGACGAGGCCAGGCGCGGTAACGATCGGCGTGTGATCGACAGGATGAGACCGCACCCGGGCGTGCATCCGCTCCGCCATGAAGCGTTGCGTGTCATGTAGGATCATGCGGTCCTCTTCCGCCATCAGAAACCAGGTCGGGCGATCTTTCCAGAGTGGACGACTCACAGGCACCGTGATACATGCGGGCGAAATCGGCCGCTGAACCGCGGCGAGCAGCGCCAATTCTTCTGCGGAGGCATTCTGGGCGAACGCCGCGGCGAATGCTTCGTGCGGTAGATAGATCAGCCCATGACTGTCCGGTGCCAGCTTCGGAGCCAGCGGATGAGGCTTGCTGCGATAGAAGACGTCGGAGACAGTCTCACCTTCATCGGGTGCAAGGGCAGCGACGTAAACCAGCGCCTTCACCTTCTCATTTCGCGTAGATGCGATCACAGCTCCAGCGTAAGCATGCCCCGCAAGAACGACCGGCCCCAACACTCGCTCCAGCGTGCGCTCAACCGCGGCAGTATCCTCAGCAAACGACGTCAGGGGTAACGGAGCCGCGAGCACCTTGACGCCTTCAGCAGCGAGCGGCGCGATGACTTTAGCCCAGCTCGATCCGTCAGCCCAAGCTCCGTGCGCGAGGACGACACTCACATTCTTACGCGACATTGGTTCTCTCCTTGTGCCGCGCGATCAACCCTGTTTCTTTCCTTTGGAATTCAACTTGACCGCAGCGCGGATTAACTCCTTGAAGGCAGACTCATTGATCTTGTCGCCCTCATGCAGATCGATTGCGCGCCTCGCGTTCCCATCCAGGCTGGAATTGAAGATGCCCGTTGGGTCCTTGATCGAAGCGCCCTTCGCAAAAGTGAGCTTTACGATCGCCTTGTAGGACTCGCCCGTGCAGACGATCCCGTTGTCAGACCAGACCGGAACTCCCCTCCACTTCCATTCTTCGATTATCTTAGGGTCGGCCTCTTTGATGAGCTTGCGGACGTGGGCAAGTGTCTCGCCACGCCAGTCGTCTAGCTCTGCGATTCTCTCGGTGATGAGCTGAGAAGGCGACTTGCTTTGACTGACGTCAGATTTCTTCATGCGGATTGAAGACCGTGTGCTGATGGAGCAGGAAAAGACGCGGCTCGAGCCTCAGGACGCCTGCCTGCGCCATGAAATGCGCGCCAAACTGAGCTTCGGCGCTATCATCGGAGAGCTCCGGTCTCTGAAGAATTTTACGCCAGTTTCAACGCCAGACGCCAACCGAGTCGGGATGTCCAACAGTTCTCGGCGACCGGACCAATAGTACCTTGGTCCAATAGACGTAACCCGTTGGCGCGATGCAGAATCGCCGTCAGTCAAATGACGCGGATGCTTCGCAGACAACGATTCCGGGCAAACGAAAAGAGAGTGGAGAAAAAATTATGTGGAGTGTGAAATCGAAACTGCAGCGAGTAACCCTACTGACGCTTCCTGTCCTGCTGTTCGCCGGCGTAAGCAGCGCCCAGTACCCGATACTGGACAAGGTCGCCAACAAGGTCATCCAGAAGTACCAGAACTCCTCGTGCGAGCAGTTATGGCAGGAGCGGGGGCAGCCGAAATCGCAGAGGGAGCAGGAAGCCGTGAATTTTCTGCGTAGCGATCCACAGATGCGCCAGATGTTCATCGATAGGGTAGCGGCGCCGATTGCCAACAAGATGTTTGAATGCGGCATGATCCCTTGATCGTAGCCGGGTAAGTGGTTCGGTAAGGACCTTTTTCGAAGCTATTGCGAAGGAGGACAGCGCTCGATGAACGCTCAGTGCCAAAAGACTTTTGCGACTTTGACGATATTCGCTCTGCTGATCGCCACCGGACTGTTGCGCTCAACGCCGGTTTCGGCCCAGCAAGTCACCGGCACTCTCGGTTCGCCCGACGCCACAGTAACGCTTGACGGCAAGCAGCTGCCGCCACCGCCAATGCCGTTTGGCGGCGTGATCAAGGAAAGCGCCAAGGATTCCACACCATGGTGGCCGCCACGCGTCGTGCCGCCCAAAGGCGCGCCCAACATCCTTCTCATCATGACCGACGACCAGGGCTATGGCGTTTCGGGCACCTTTGGCGGCGTCATTCCGACGCCTGCGATGGATCGTATTGCTAACGCCGGATTGCGCTACACCGAGTTCCATTCGACCGCGCTGTGTTCACCGACGCGCGCTGCGATCATCACGGGCCGCAACCATCACTCAGTCGGCTACGGCGTAATCGGCGAATTGTCGACCGGTTACCCCGGCTACGATTCGCTGATCGGTCCGGACAACGCAACCATCGGTACCATCCTCCGCGACAACGGCTACACGACGGCGTGGTTCGGCAAAGATCACAACATTCCCTCCTTTCAATACAGTGCCGCCGGGCCATTCGACCAATGGCCTGTAGGCTTGGGCTTTCAGTATTTTTACGGTTTCCTCGGCGGCGAGACGGACCAGTGGACACCTTACCTTTATCGTAATACGACACCGGTGTTTCCGTGGATCGGCAAGTCCGGCTACAACCTCACCACCGACCTTGCCGACGATGCCATCAAATATATGAGCGGCTTGAACGCGGCCGCTCCCGACCAGCCGTTCTTTATTTACTACGTCCCAGGCGGCACCCACTCACCGCATCAGCCGACTAAGGAATGGATCGACAAGTTCAAAGGCAAGTTCGACATGGGCTACGAGAAGCTGCGCGAACAGATCTTCGCCAACCAGAAACGGCTCGGAGTGATTCCCGCGAATGCCCAGCTCACTCCGTGGCCCGACGGGCAGGCAGCGTATGGTGGCGCCAAACTACCTAGATGGGACTCGCTTTCAATTCTCCAGAAGAAGCTCTACTCGCGCGAGGCCGAGGTCTTCGCCGCATACGCCGCTTATACCGATCATGAAATCGGTCGCGTGATCCAGGAAGTTCAGGATGAGGGCAAGCTCGACAACACGTTGATCATCTATATCAGCGGCGACAATGGAACCAGCGCCGAAGGCACTCTCGAGGGCACCTTCAATCAAATGACTGCCTACAACGGTATCCTGACCCTCCCGTTGCCGCTGCAGTTGCTGCACTACAATGACTGGGGCTCGGATAAGACCTATCCGCACATGTCAGTAGCATGGTCATGGGCTTTCGACACTCCGTTCAAGTGGACCAAGCAGGTGGCGTCGCACTTCGGCGGCACGCGGCAAGGGATGGCCATCTCATGGCCTGGGCACATCACTGATGTTGGCGGCATTCGCTCGCAGTTCCATCACGTCATCGATATCGTTCCTACGATCCTTGAAGCGACAGGGATCAAGGCTCCCGACGTGGTCGATGGCATTAAGCAGAAGCCGATTGAAGGCGTGAGCATGGTCTATACATTCGACAAAGCAAATGCTAATGCGCCGTCGAAACACGAGACGCAGTATTTCGAGATGGTCGGCAACCGCGCGATTTACCACGATGGCTGGATAGCTTCCACGACGCCGCCGGCCGCGCCATGGCTGCTGGCAACGGGCAAGCTGACCGACGTCAACGATTACAACTGGGAACTTTACAACCTCAATGAAGACTACTCGCAGAACAACGACCTAGCCCAGAAAAACCCGGACAAGCTGAAGGAGATGCAGGCGCTGTTTCTGACTGAAGCCGCGAAGTATCAAGTCCTTCCCCTGGATAACACGGGGTTCTCGCGACTGTTGACGCATAGACCCAGCGCCGTCGCCGGGCGGACGGTTTTCACCTACACGGGTCCGAATGAGAACATTCCTGTCGGAAATGCTCCCAGCATCTTGGATAGGGACTATACAATCACTGCCGATATCACGGTTCCGCAAGGTGGCGCTGAAGGAATGATTGTGACTTTAGGTGGACGCTTCGGCGGTTACGGCCTATACCTGCTTAAGGGTAAGCCGGTCTTCGATTACAACCTTCTCGATCTGAAGCACTATCGCTGGGAAGGCGGACCCTTAGGTCGCGGTTTGTTGGCCGATGCACTCAAGCCCGGCAAGCACACGATAGTGTTCGACTTCAAATACGACGGACCGGGGCCTGGCAAGGGCGGCGAGGGAGTCTTTAAGGTCGATGGCAATGAGATAGCTCGCAAGAAGATGGATCATACGATTCCCTTGCTCATGTCGATAGACGAGACCTTTGACGTCGGCAGCGACACTAGGACGCCGGTGAACGACGACTACAAGCTGCCATTCCGATTCACCGGCACCATCGACAAGCTAACTTTCAATCTCGGGCCGGAACAGTTGACTGACGCCGATAAGAAGGCGATCGCGGAGAAAATGGCAAGAGCTAAGGACTAGGCAATCGTGAACTCCTTATACGTAGCTACCGCAGTGATCGAAGTAGGTGCGGGATTGGCGCTGGTGTGTATACCTTCGGCTGCGGTGCAGATCTTGCTGGGTGCACCGTTCGAAGCGCCCACGGGCTTGGCTGTGGCTCGAGTCGGCGGCGCCGCATTGCTCGCACTAGGAGTCGCATGCTGGCTTGCGCGCGGCGACACGAAGAGTCGCGCCGCGAGAGGGTTGGTTGCCGCGATGGTGATCTACAATCTCGGAGTAGCTCTCATCCTGGGGACGGCCGGCATCCGATTGTCGCCGGTCGGTTTTGTCTTGTGGCCGGTGGCGGTTGTGCTGCATGCGGTAATGGCCATCTGGTGCATTGGTAGCCTCCGACAACCGAGCGTCGCAGGAACCACCGCCGATACTCCGCCCGGAGCTGTCCTGCAATGAATTACAACCGGCCGGCCTCCGACGAGATTAAGAGACTTACTCGGCGATTCGCTTTGAGTGTCCTATCCAGTAGCGATCCTTGATCAGCCGCTTATAGAGCTTGCCCGTTGGATGGCGCGGCAACTCCGCATCGAAGTCAATTGTCCGCGGGCACTTGATCGCAGACAGGTGCGCGCGGCAGAAATCGATCAGCTCCGCCGCCAGGGCCGGCCCGGCCTGCTTGATATCGACCGGCTGCACAACGGCTTTGACTTCTTCGCCGAAATCCTCATTTGGCACGCCGAACACAGCGACGTCCTGAACCTTCGGATGCGTCGCGAGCAGGTTCTCAGCCTCTTGCGGATAGATGTTCACGCCGCCGCTGATGATCATGTTAGCCTTGCGATCAGTCAGGTAGAGATAGCCGTCCTGATCGAGATAGCCGATGTCGCCGAGCGTCGACCATCCCTTATCGTTGCGCGAGCTTTTCGTTTTCTCGGGATCGTTGTGATACTCGAATGTGCCGCCGCCTTCGAAAAAGATCGTCCCCGCTTCGCCAGTCGGAAGCTCGACCCCGTCATCGCCAACGATATGCACTTTTCCCATGAGCGGCTTGCCGACCGAACCCTTATGCTGCAGCCACTGCGCGCTGTCGATCGCGCAAAAGCCGTTACCTTCCGTCCCCGCATAGTATTCGTAAATTTTCGGCCCCCACCACGCGATCATTTGTTCCTTGATCGCGATCGGACAAGGCGCGGACGCGTGAATCACCACCTTCAAGCTCGTGTGATCGTATTTGTTGCGAATCGGTTCGGGCAGCTTGAGCATCCGGATGAACATCGTCGGCACCATCTGCGTATGCGTCACTCGGTACTTCTCGATCAGCGCGAGCGATTGTTCCGCGTCGAAGTGCTCCATGACGATCACCGTGCCGCCAATCCGATGCACCGCCATCGTGAACTGCAGCGGCGCCGAATGGTAAAGCGGCGCTGGCGACAGGTAAATCATCTCGGCAGTCGCCTGGTAGAGCCCGGCCAGCAGCATGCCGATAGGACTCGGCGCGCCCAGCGGTTGTCCGGTTAGCCGATGCTTCACGCCCTTGGGCTTGCCTGTTGTGCCTGACGAGTAGAGCATCGCGGCGCCTTCGGTCTCGTCGGCGACAGGAGTCATTGGTTGCGAGCCGACCGCATCCTCCCACGAGTTATAATTCGCGATCGTGCCGTCCATCATGTAGCGCTTGACGCTGCGCGGAATCAGATTGGCCGCGTCCATCTGGCTTACAACGTCGCCCATCGCATGCGTTGTGATGAGAACTTTTGCGCCGGAGTCATTTACGATGTAGGCGACTTCCTCCGCCGTCAAGCGCGAGCTGATCGCCGTGTAGTAGAGCCCGGAACGCTGGGCAGCCCACAGAACCTGGTGATAGCGCGGATGATTCTCGGCGAACAATGCGATTGTGTCGCCCGGCTTGAGTCCCAGCGAACGCAATAGATTCGCGGCGCGATTAGACTCCTCGTCGAGCGCGCGATAGGTGACGACCTTGCCGGTCGCCGCCATGATGTAAGCGGCCTTGTCAGGATTGCTCTTGGCGTGAATTCCGGGATGCATCAGTTGTCGTATAGTACGAATCGGTGTCGTCGGGAAGACAGTTGACGAGCGGCGAATGCATGCATATACAATGAATATGACCCTGGATGCCAAAAGTCTGGATACCAAGAGTATCGAAGGCGTATGCCTCGGTGGTTGCGTCCGCAAGCTGAATCGTATGGTCAGCGCGATCTATGACGGCGCGCTGGCAAACGCCGGCTTGAAGACCAGCCAGTTCAGCGTGCTGGTTTCGGTCGCCAATCGAAAACAGGCGCGGCCAGCGGAGCTGACAAAGCATCTGCAGTTGGATGAATCTACCCTCAGCCGCAACGTCGAGCGGATGCGCGCCAGGGGCTGGCTGCGGCTCGTGCCGGACGCGGATCGCCGGAGCCACCTGATCGAAGTGACCGACAAGGGCCACGCGTTGATTCGCAAATGCCTCCCCGCCTGGCAGAAGGCTCAAGCAGAAGTCAGTCGCCGCCTCGGCACAGAGACTGTCGCGGAGTTGCGGTCCGCCCTTCGCAAACTAAGCGCCCGAAATTAGTCGCCGCTGCCGAAATTGGATTGTTTCCACCTGCTCGCGATCATCGTGCTGGCGGGACTGCCGCTGGCGTTGCTGATCAAGCGTTTCGAAATAGGCAAAGCGGCGCCCGCTGGGCACTGAAACTATACGAAGGAGATTATCAATATGCGCGCTGTTCAGCTTACGGCTTATGGCAACCCGGTCGAGGGACTTAACTATGTCGACATTCCCGAGCCCGCGGCTCCCGGCCCGAACCAGGTCCTTCTCGGGGTTGAGTTCTCGCCGCTCAACCCGAGCGACCTCATGCTCGCACAGGGCATCTATGGAATCCGCCCCGCGCTTCCGACCGTGATCGGCAATGAAGGTGTCGGCCGCATTCTCGCAGTGGGAGCGGAGGTGAAGAACGTCAAGGTCGGCGACCGCGTCCTCGCGCCGCTTTCCAGCTTCACCTGGAGGGAGCGAATGGTTATTTCGGCGAAAGGTCTTTTCGCTTTGCCCGCTAACGCGGATCCGCAGCAATTGTCGATGCTCGCGATCAATCCTCCGACCGCGGCACTTCTTCTTAGTGAGTACGTCGACCTGAAGCCGGGCGAGTGGGTGGTGCAGAACGCCGCCAACTCCGCAGTCGGGCGATGGGTGATCGCGTTCGCGAAAGCGCGCGGCCTGAAGACCGCAAACATCGTCCGGCGGCCAGAGCTCGTGGCCGAGCTTAAGGCGATTGGCGGAGATGTGGTCGTCGTCGATTCCCGCGATGTATCGAAAGAGATCAAAGCTGCTGTCGGAAAGGATGAGCTCCGCCTGGCGCTCGACGGCGTCAGCGGCCCAGCGACTGGAGTGATCGCATCGACGCTCTCGGCCCACGGCACGCTCGTGATCTATGCGTCCATGAGCCAGGCTCCCATGTCGATTAGCCCGCTCGACGTTATCTTCAAGCCCATCGCGTTGCGGGGCTTTTGGCTGGGACATCCTGAGTCAGCGGCGAAAAGTGCGCCGGCTATCGCGCAAGCGGCCGAGATGATCGCGTCGGGCCGGGTGCATATCCCGGTGGCTGCCACCTACCCACTCTCGTCCATCAAGGAAGCAGTCGCGCATGCGCTGCGCGGCGGCAAGATTCTCCTGGACGTAGCCGGATCGTCCAACTGACCGATCGCGGCGATGTCGATTGATGCATAGCCCCGAAACTTTTTTGGTCCACATCTTGTATATGCAACTATCAAGGCCAAAAACATGTGCGACAAGGTTGAAATCACGACAAAATCAATTCGCAAACGGCCAACGCCGTCGCGATTTGCGAGTGAGCCCGGGACCGGGGATGCAGCGAACGGAGTAAGCAATCTTGCTGAAGTGCTGCGGATGACGAACAACAAAACCAGGTAAGGAGCAATTCACAGTGAGCGGAAAACTCGAAGGCAAGGTGGCACTCGTCACCGGCGCCAATAGTGGCATCGGCCTCGCGACGGCGAAGCGATTCGTCGGCGAAGGCGCGTATGTCTTCATCACCGGCCGCCGTAAGGACGAACTCGACGGGGCGGTGAAAGAAATCGGCAAAAACGTGACGGGCATTCAAGGCGACGTCGCCAAGCTCGCGGACCTCGACCGCCTGTTCGCGCAGATCAAGCGGGAGAAGGGCAAGCTCGATATTGTTTTCGCGAATGCCGGCGTCGCGGAACTCGCGCCTCTCGGCGAAATCACCGAGGAGAACTTCGATCGGATCTTCGGCATCAACGTCAAAGGATTGTTGTTCACCGTTCAGAAAGCTCTGCCTCTGATTCCTGACGGCGGATCGATCATCCTCAATGCCTCGATCGTGGCGTCGAAAGGCAACCCGGCGTCGAGCGTGTACAGCGCGACCAAGGCTGCCGTGCGGTCGTTCGCGCGCACGTGGACGATGGATTTGAAGGAACGGAAAATCCGCGTGAACGCCATCAGCCCGGGTCCGATCCGCACTCCCGCATATGACCGGCTGGCGGAGTCCGGGCCGGCAGGCAAACAGATGCTCGAGAGCATAGTGAGCAGGGTCCCGATGGGCCGCTTCGGCGAACCGGACGAAATCGCGCGAGCAGCAGTCTTCCTCGCCTCCGACGACAGCACTTTCGTCACCGGCACCGAGCTGTTCGTCGACGGCGGCGCCGCTCAAGTCTGAGGCCCGATGCGGAGTTGCTGCAATGCGAAACGTGCGTCCATATTCAAACCAGTCAGCCTCGACTAACGCATAAATTGCCCACCAAGGAGTTCACTATGAGTACCCCCGTTGTTTTGATCACTGGCTCGCTCACCGGCATTGGACGAGCCACTGCGATTGCTTTCGCCCGCGATGGAGCGCGCATCGTCATCTCCGGCCGCCGCGACGAAGTCGGCCAAAAATTAGTTGCTGAACTCCGCGACATCGGCGCTGAGGCGGAGTATTGGCGCTTAGACGTGCGCCATGACGACGATGTGCGCGACCTGGTCGATAAGACCGTCAAGCGCTTTGGCCGTTTGGATATTGCCGTCAACAACGCCGGTACCGAAGGCAAGACCGGCCCCGTCACGGAGCAGACCGCCGAGAGTTATGCGGCCACCTTCGACACCAACGTCCTCGGCACGCTGCTGAGCATGAAGCACGAGCTGCGCGTGATGCTGCCGCAAGGTAGCGGTAGCATAGTGAATATTTCGTCGTCCTATGGAAGCGTCGGCGCTGCGGGAGCATCTGTATACGTGGCGAGTAAGCACGCAGTCGAAGGATTGACCAAGTCTGCCGCACTGGAAGTCGCAGGTACGGGCGTTCGCGTAAACGTAGTGGCCCCGGGCGCTACCGATACGGGTATGCTCACACGCTTTGCGCAGTCAGATGAGAACAAGGCTGCACTCGTCTCGACCGTGCCGGTCAAACGTCTCGCAACGCCGGAAGAGATCGCTAATGTGATCGTCTTTGTAGCCTCCGCAAAGGCCTCATACATGACCGGTTCGTCCATAGCAGTGGATGGTGGAATCTTGGCCGGCTAACCGTTGACACGAATGATCTCGGCGCCCTCCTAAAACGCGTGTCTAAAGGGAAAATCTAACGATGTCGGAAATCAGGCCTGCACCAGATTTTGAAAATTCTCTGTGAAGAAGCGCGCCTTGGTCGACTCGGGATAGCTGGCGATGCTCGCTTCGAATCTGCCGATCGGATCGCGGCCGCCCTCCGCATGCGGGTAGTCGGTCGAGAACATAAAGAGCCGATCATTGGATTGGCGGATCAGTTCGCCGACGTCTTCGAACGGATATGGCGTAAAACGCAACTGGTCGTCGATTTGTTCGGAAGGCCGCCGCTTCATCTCGCGTAAATGCGGCTCGGGCTTCGACCATATGTCCACGATATGATCGAGACGTCGGCGCATCGCGGGAACCCATCCGGCACCGAGCTCGATACATCCGCCGCGCAAGGTGGGAAAACGATCGAGCACACCGTCGAGAATCAGCACCGAGAGAAACCGTTCGGCGGAGTGAAAGATGCAAGTCATGTCCTTCGAGCCGACGACTTCGGCGCCGCCGCGTGCGGTCTTGCGATTCGGGAAACCATCAATCATCCATTCGGGATCGATCGACAACTTGCTGCTGCCGACGTGCAGCACGAATGACGCGCGCGCTTCCGCGAGCCGCGCCCAAATCGGATCATGAGCGCGATGTCCCGGCGAGCGTCCGGGCGCATCCGACGGCAGCATAAACATTCGCAATCCTTCGGCCAGCGCGCGGTCGAGTTCGGCCGCCGTGCGCTCGGGATCGTCCAGCACGAGAATACCGGTTGCGACCAGGCGCGGTTCATCGGCGACGAACGCCATCATCGCACGATTGAATGCCCTGACGCCTCCGTAGCGGACCTCGCGATCATGGCAGGCGAAAAGTGTGGCGGCGGCGAACGAAGAAAAGATGACCTGGCGCTGGATTCCCAACGCGTCGAGCACGTGGCCGCGCTCCTTGCTGTTGAACGCGCCGAGTGCGGCGTACCATTTTGGCCCGCGAAGGATTTGATCGCCGAGCGCCTTCAGCTGCGCGACGGTTTCCGGCGAATGACCGTGGCGCCCGCTGTCCGGCAGTCCCGCCAATGTCGCGTCGAGACTTCCGACCGGAAGGAGTGCGGGCAAGCGGTCACGAATGGCGGGATCCGCATACGCGGTCAGAAAGTCCGGCAATTCCATGATGTGGCTGTCGGGGTCATTTAGAACTCGCGGCGTCATTGGCGTAGGACCTCCGAATCGATTTCAGCGGTATCGAATGCTCCCCGCAAGCAATATCACAACCTCCGCCTTGCGGTGGACGCCAGTAGAACGGCAACCCAGGAATGCTGCAGGCCGGGCGTTGCCTGCGACGGCTACATCCTGGCGATCACGTCCTGCTGGAATTTTTCGAGCGACTGCGTAATGACCTCCGGATTCGTTCCCGGCGGCATCGTCACTACTCGCGACACGCCCAAATCCGTGAGCGTCTTGAGGTCGTCCGGGCGCGTCGATCTCACCATGCAGGAGAACTCGATCGAGGCGGGATCGCGTCCGGCCGTTTGCGCTTCGGATCTCACCAGTGCAAAAAGCGGCTTGAGTTTTTCCGGATTCATCACCGTCGGAAAGTAACCATCGCCAAAACGACCAGCACGCCTCGCGGCGGCGGGAGAATCGCCGCCGACATGGATAGGAACATTTTTCCGTACCGGCTTTGGATAAGAGTGCAGCGGCCCGAAACTGAAATGCTTGCCCTCGAATGACGACGTACCTTCGCTCCAGAGCGCGCGCATCGCCTGGATTGCTTCGTCGGTCCTCGCTCCGCGTTTGCGAAAATCGATCCCGAGCGATTCGAATTCTTCCTTCATCCAGCCGCTGCCGATCCCGAGCATCACGCGCCCGCCGGACAGCACGTCGAGCGTTGCGACTTCTTTGGCAGTATAAATCGGATGCCTCTGCGGCAGGATTAAAATCCCCGTCGCGAGCTTGATCGTTTTTGTGATCGCCGCAACATACGCGAGCGGAATCAGCGGATCCGGGATTGGCACCTGGTCGCCGCCGGGCATTTGACCGTCCTTGGTGCCAGGATACGGCAGGTGTTGAACAGGTATCGCGACGTGCTCGACGGTCCACAGCGATTCGAAACCACATCGCTCGGCGGTGGTCGCCAGATGACCCAACAAAGCCGGCTGACTGAAGGCTCCGGAATTGGCAAAGGCGATACCGAATTTCATATTCGTTCTCCCTGATCCGAAATCGTTCGTCCATTTATTGATCAGGCGGCGACTTTTCACCAGTAGAGTTACTCGCGCAGCCTCGACGTTCGCTACAGATGGGAACTGACTGTTCCGAGGTCGTTAGCGGTTGCGGAGTCCCCGAGAGTCTCGCAGTTGCACTTGTGCCAGCGGAAGCCCTTCGCCGCGGGCGGTCTCAGTGATTTTGGCACGCAGCCGATCAAAGTCGGCGATCAGTTTGAGCATGCGATCGGCCGGCGGCAAGCTCCGGGACCGACGATACCGCTGATGTCGATAATCCGATCGCCGTTCACGACTCCCGGCACATAGTCATTGAATAGAGCGAGCTTCATATTTTTCCTTATAGGTTAGAGGTTGACGACTGTGTTCCTTTCAGAGCAAATCAGCGAGTCGATGGCCGAGCACGAACAGTTGCTCGAGGCAGCGCTCACTGGCAACGTCGAGCAAGCGGTGGGTGTACGCGTCGCCCACCTGCGAAGAAGCTTAGGCACGGTGCGGGCCGCCTTTGAAGCGCGCCGCGAAACGGAGAGGACCGATCTTTTGAACCAGGAGAACCTACGATGACGGCAGAGGAACGACGCGAATTTGTCCGCGCGCATCGCACGTGCGTGTTTGGCTACGGTCGCAAGCACGACGGTCCGTCGATGACGATCGTCTACTACGTGATGGACGGCGACGACATTTTGGTCTCGACCATGGCTGAGCGCGGAAAGGCAAAGGCGGTCAGGCGAAATCCCAAGGTCTCGCTTTGCGTGATGGATGAAAAGTGGCCGCCGACCTACCTGCAGGTATATTGCGACGCGTCGGTGGAAACTGAGCTCGAGGCCGCGACTGATCTGATGATGAGAATCGCCGGCGTGATGGCGGGCCAGCCGATGCCCGAGTCGGTGCGTGGGCAAGTTCGCCAGGGTGCGTTGGCCGAGAAGCGCGTGGTGTTGCGCCTTCGTCCGTATGAAACATTCGAGACGCCGCCTCGGCATGTGTACGCCGCCAAGGACATCGAGGGCCTCACGCACAGTCTCGGCCAACGCCTGCCGTGGAAGTGATCGGGAGTTGCTGGCGGGTCGGCAAGAGTGCGAGTTGCGACCTGAGCGAACCGCTGGGCTGTGTTAGTCGAGTTCCTCCGCACATTCAGACAGCCTCGTATTTCCGATGAGCGCACGGGCCAGCAGGGACATACTCACCGGTTTGACGAGATGGCTTTCGAATCCGGCCTGGCGAATTCGCTGCCGGTCCTCGGGACGGCCGTAGCCGGTGACCGCGATGAATCTCACGGCCTGCAGCGCAGGAATCGCGCGCAGGCGTCGCAGCAGGTCGTACCCGTCTATTTCCGGCAGCCCGATGTCGAGCAATGCGATGTCAGGCTTGAACGATTCGATGCGTTCGATCGCTTCTCTGGAAGACTTCACGGCCTGCACCTCATGGCCGTCCATCTCCAAAAGTGACGCGAGGGCCTCCGCGGCATCGGCGTTATCATCGACAATGAAGATTCGCCTGGACGGAACGTTCGCCGGCTCAATCGCTTTGCCGGCCGCTGCGGGCGTCTCGATCCTGGGGAGGCGGATCTCGAATTTCGATCCTTTGCCGACCCCGGCGCTGTGCGCGGAGATCCTGCCCCCATGCATTTCGACCAATCTTCTGACTACAGGCAGACCGATGCCCAGCCCGCCCTGCGCGCGATCCAGGCTCTGATCTCCCTGTACGAATAGTTCGAAAATTCGCGGCATCAGGGTTTCTGGGATGCCGATCCCGTTGTCGCTAACTTCAATCAGTGCAGTGGATCCTTCCGCCCGGGTCTCGACGCGAATCCGCCCGCCTTGATCGGTGTATTTGGCCGCATTGCTTACGAGATTACTGACGCACTGGGCCAGGCGAGCCGCATCGCCGGACACGTATACCGGCCGAAAGCTCGAGACAATTGAAAGCTGATGTTGCTTGTCGCGCAGCAGCCGATCCGTGGTCTCGACGCCCTGCGCGACCACACTCGACAATTCGACCGGTTGGCGCCGCAATGAAATATGACCCTGCGTGATTCGCGCGACGTCGAGCAGGTCATCGACCATCCGCATGAGCTGTTCCGTTTGCCGCTTGATCACCGCGAGACTGGCTTGCGCCTGTGAGTGTTTCGTAAGAGTGCGCGAAAGCAATTCGCTGCTGTTGTAGATCGGGGCCAGCGGATTGCGGAGTTCATGACCGAGCACGGCGAGAAACTCGTTCTTGAGACGATCTGACTCGCGCAACGCCTCTTCCCGCTCCCGCAGCACCCCTTCGGTCTTGCACCGGCTGATGAAATCGCTCGCCTGGCGAACGTATAGATCCAGGCGGCGCAGCTGCTGATCGTCCGGACGATGTACGGAACGGAAGTGCATCGACAGCATGCCTTCCGGGGTGCCATCTCCTGCTATCAACGGAGTTGAAATCACCGCGCGATAGCCTTCGGCGCGTGCGATCGGGCGCAACGGTTCATACAGGGCGTCGTTTTCGACATCCTCGATGATTGTCTGTTCGCCGGATCTCAGCGATCTCGCGCAGGCGGGGTTGTCCTCGACCGACACTTCTCTGAAGTATTCGAGAAAGCCTTTGCCGAATCCGCGATGCGCAACGATATTCAATTGCCCGTTTTCACTGAGAAGCTGGACGTTACCCTTGTCGGCGCCGAGCAGTTCGAGGACCGCATCGAGCATTTCATCCAACCCTGTGCGAAGGTCGCGGCAGCGCCAGAGCCGCGAACTCCACTGGTTGAGCTTGTTGAGCGCCTCAGCTTCCGCCGTGAGCCGCCGCTCGCTTTCCCGCAGCGCGCCCTCTTTCTCGCGGCGCAGCAAAGCCATCTTGACCGTGGATTCCACGCGCGCAATAAGTTCGCGGCCGCTGAACGGCTTGACCAGGTAATCATCAGCACCGGCTTCGAGGCCCTCGATCCGGCTGTCCTCGCCGGCTCGCGCAGAGAGTAGAACGACCGGGACGCTCCGCAGCTCCGGGTCGGAGCGCAGCTCGCGCAACAGCGCGAAACCATCGAGCCCGGGCATCATGACGTCGCTGAGGATCGCGTCCGGCGGGTTTACGCGCGCGGCCTGCAACAGCGCTTGCCCATCGCCGACCGTTCGCACATCAAAACGCGCACTCAGCAGGCGGGTAATGTACTCGCGCATGTCGGCATTGTCGTCAGCGACCAGCACGAGAGGCTTTCTGCCCAGCGGCGCCGTGCCAATTGACGGACCGGTGATTTCCTCGTTGAGATCGAGTCGAGCTTCCGGCGTATCTCCGAGCCATCTGAGCGCCTCCTCGACGAAAACCTGGGCGCGCAATTGTGTCGGAACAACCTTTGCCTCGCCAATTCGATCGGCGGGAATGTGTCGGTTGCCGAGGGGAATTGAAACGGTGAAGGTCGAGCCTTTTCCCACCACGCTTTCTACCCGAACACCGCCGCCGTGAACTTTTACCAGCTCGTGTACGAGCGCCAGCCCGATACCGGTCCCTTCCTGGGTGCGGCCGATCTGCCCTTCAATTCGGTGAAAACGGTCGAACACTCGAGGCAATTCCTGTTCCGGAATACCGACCCCCGTGTCACGCACGACGAGCTGCGCATTATCACCGTCCGACGCGGCCCCGACCGAAACCGTGACCTTGCCGTCGAGCGTGTACTTGAGCGCGTTGGATATAAGATTGAGAACAATTTTCTCCCACATGTCGCGATCGACGTAGACCTGCTCTGGCAGCGGCCGACAATCGATTTCGAACTTGAGGCCGGCTCGATCCATCGCTGAGCGGAAACTGCTGGCGAGCTCTGCTGTATAAGAAGACAGGTCGACCGGCTCGTAGAACGCCTGCACCCGCCCAGCTTCAATCCGCGAGAAGTCGAGCAAGGTGTTAACCAGCTTGAGCAGGCGCAGACTGTTGCGATGAATCGATTCGACTTCGTTGCGCTCAGCCGCGACGAGATTCGAACCGGAACTGCTGACGAGCATTTCCTCGAGCGGACTCAGGATCAGCGTCAGCGGAGTTCGAAATTCGTGACTGACATTTGAGAAAAAAGTGGTCTTGGCGCGATCAATTTCGGCCAACGCCTCAGCACGCTTTTTCTCTTCCTCGTAAGCGCGCACATCGGCCAGTCCCGCTGCGATCTGACCGGCCAGTAGATTGATAAAATCTTTATAGGTGTCATCCAAAGGCCGGTAGGGATTCGTGCCTACGATCATCACGCCCGCGGGTTGTGTCTGCCCGTGCTGCGCTATCGGCACGATCACCGCCGAAGTTGGGGCTTTGTCCCAAGCCCCCGCAGGCAGGTTGCTGAATCGACCGGCCAGGTCCTCCACCACGCGCGCTTCGGCATGCGACAGCACTCGACTGACCGGCCACGTGTTATCCCCGCCGGCTTCGATGACCTGGGGCGCAGCAGGATGCTCAGCAATCGGAGGAAAGCCTGTGCTGGAGACCAGCCGCAGGCTCTGCCGATCCGGCTCAGCCAGGTAAATTAGCGTGAAAGGCAGGTCGTGAGCATTTGCGCCCAGGCATTTGCGAATCGCGTCAAACAGGCTCTCTACAGTGCGGGCGTTCGCGACTTCGGCCGCCACCTCGCGCAGCACGTTGAGCCGCCGCTCCGCGATGTACCGCTCGGTGTCCTCAACCACGATGCAGAGCAAGCCGCCGACATTGCCCTCATCATCAGGCAGCGGGCTGTAGGAGAATGTGTGGTAGGTTTCCTCCGGATAGCCGGACCTTTCGAGCAGCAAGAGCAGCTGCTCATCGTAGGTAGCTCGCCCGCGCCGGATCACCTCGTCCACCCTGGGCCCGAGATCTTCCCACGCTTCCGCCCAGACCTCTCGCGCGGGCTGGCCAAGCGCCCATGGGTGCTTTTTGCCCAGCGTCATGGCTCGATAAGCTTCGTTGTAGAGGAAGGTCAGATCGGGTCCCCATCCGATCCAGATGGCGTAGCGGGAACCCAACATTATCCGCACCACGGACTTCAGGCTCTGAGGCCATCGGTCCGCCGCGCCCAGCGAGGTGCGCGACCAATCTCGCGACCGTATCGCCTTCCCGATTTCGCCGCCGCCAGAGAGGAAATCGGCGGCTTTAATTCTACGCTGCCTGGATTTCGGTGGTTCGGTCTTCGGTTCAGGCATCGGTGGTAATCCCTCTGCTGTGACTAATTCGGCCTGTCTCACCGCAGTTCGGACACCAGCGGCGAGTCAGGAACGGCCCGATTTTATCAAACTGGTAATCCGAGAAAATGGATGGTGTTGGTCAAGCCGGCAACGGTGACGCGATGGCAGCGTCCGGGCTATTGCCCAGGCGCGCTCACGCTCAGCGCGCGGGGTTCGGCGCGTGACCCGGAATCAGCGCGAGCCATCGATTCAAGTCGTGGAGCAGGTATTCGAGACGGCGCATCGAGTGCAATTCAGACAGGATCGCCCGCCGTTGGTCGACAGTCCACGAGTCGAGTCGGGCGAATTGCCGTTCCTCGAGCCGCGAGCTGAACTGATCGAGCGGCGCCTTCAAGTCGTCGGGTGAGTTTGCCCGCGCCGATGCCTCAGCGGCCGCTGCGTTGAGGCTGTCAGCGCCGCCGAAGAAGTCGAGCCACGACTGCAGGTGCCGGCGAATCGCGTCGAGTATCGCCTCGCGCGCCGATTCTGTCGCTGGGTCCAAGGGAGGCACGGGAGTGACGATGCGCCCGGAAGCGATTGAGGCCAGCCGGTTAGCGATGCGCCGAAGGCCTCCGGCCGCCTCGACGATCGCGTTATGGTCGACCAGGCTCGTGCGGCCTTCGACTCGCGCATCCTCCGCGACCTCGAGGATTTCGGCGAGCGCGCGCATCGTCCTCGAAATAGCCTGCTGGATCCCATCCTCAGTGTTCGACGCGGAACCGCCGGGCGCTATCGCAAGCGTGTCGCGAAATACGTTACGCAGCCTCGGCAACAACGAGTCACCGGCATATTCCGGCCACAACAGGAAAGTGACGAACGCCACGACCAGCGTGCCCAGCAAGATTGCCCAGATGCGCCAGAGCGGCTCATAGACGTCGAGTGCCGGGCTCAAGCCCGTGAACACCAGCGCGAAGGTCGTGCCTATCTGCTTGCCGGCGTATGCAACCCGTCCGCTGCTGAGAGAGCAGTACGAGGAGAGATAGAAGACCAGGAACACGGCGAGCAGATAAGACGGGAGGCTTGAGAAGTTGGGCGTGACGATGATGATGGTGAGAAGAGAAATCAATCCGCCGATCAACGCTCCGACGATACGCAGATTCATCTTGCGCAAGGCCGCGCCATAGGTGGGAAGCGCGGTGATTATTACCGTCGTCAGGATGGTGTTCAGCTCGGGGCGGTGGTCAACGATGCCGATGACGTAACCGATCACCACGCAGGCGCCGACCTTCAGGGCATATCGGACAATTGCGGGATCGGGAGCGTCAGACAAACGCGGAACCAGATTGTTGGCCGGCGTCGCGGCAGACGGCTGCGGAGGCTCGTCGAGCAGGCGCTCGATATGTCCGGTCAGCGCAGCCAGCGAATCGGTGAAGTCTGCGAAATTCTCGAGCTCGGCGGAACTCGCCTTGCCGAGATATGTTGGCCTGACCTGGATGATGCGAGCACTGAGGGCGTCCAGCATCGCTCTCGCGCGGGTCCGCGAGGCGGGAGGGGTTTCGTCGGCGCCAACCGCGACGTGCGTCGGCAGTTCGCGGGAAAGCTCGTCCAATACTTCCGCGATCGCGTCGACCGTCGCCTGGATTTCGGGCCGCACCATATCGCGCACGTCTCGCGGCACGTGTTGGCGGGCCGCCATGGTCAGGCGATCCACTTCGATCCCGACGCGCGCCACGCGGGTGATAGCTCCTAGCAGGATCGCCTGGCGATGCGCCGACACACCTTCGGCTACCGCTCGATTCAGAAGATCCATGTCCGCCGGGAGCTCCGAAGTCGGCGGTGGGATCGGCGGTTGCGGCGCATCTTGTGGATCCAGGTAAAAATTTGAAGCCTCGAGCAGCCGCGAACGCTCCCGCCCGACGCTCGCCCCCAGCGATTCGAGCAGGATCTGTTCGGAGCGGTCGGGCCAGATCCAGTTGTCGAACAGGAGGATCGTGCCGAAGGCGATCACGCTGCCACCGAAGATGCCCGACGCGGCCCAACCGATTTGGTCGTACGCAAACACGACGTTGTAGAAGGTATCGAGACATACCACCTGGATGAGCAGGAGTGGGGCACCGAGCTTGCGAGTCGCTCCGAAGTAAGTCGAAAACGAAATCACCGCGAAGAGAAACGGAAGCATGAGCCACGGCGCTTCCACCAGCATCCCCGCCATCACCACCGCACCACAGAGCGCGATCGCTTCCGCGATCAGAAATGCAGTTGCCCTGCGGAGGGACATCATTGGTCCCGCGCCCACCAGCAGCCACACGATGTAAGTGCCCAGCTCGTTGTTGACGTGACAACTCACGACCAGGCCGGCGCCGATCGTGGCAATCGTCGTCATGCGAAGCGCGGAGCGGAGTTTTCGTGAATTCGGCGCAAGCTCGCGAGCGAGCAATGCGGCGATCTGATCGAACCAGGCAAACGGCTGCGCGAGGCGGCGCTCAGATTTCGCCAAGCCGGCCATAGCCTGTAGTTTTATGGTCCCCTTCGACTCTTACAAGCGCGGATTGTGATCGTAATTTTTTGCGAATCGTGGCGTCGAACAGGGAACGCGGCGAAAGCGATTCGCCGGATTACATGGCACCGACTGCGTCGAACGACACTTACTGGCGCGTCATGGCGGCTCGCACTTGCGCGTCGATCTCGCGGTCCTGCGGTCCGGTCGGCAGTTCAAACACCGCGCTCAGAATCCGTCCCGGATACTTGAACGGCGACTGGTAGTCCGCGTTGATCGGCGAAAGGCTGCGCCCGAGGTCCATGCCGGTGCTTGAGAGTATGCGCAGCAGGTTCGCGATTTGACCGTCTCCCACCTGGACGCCATCGATTAGCAGTGTTGCGCGCGCGGCGGTCTTTTCCGTCTTCTCGATCTTCACGGCGATTTGGTGGCGGCCCGCCGTTAGCCGATTCTCCGACGCGACCAGCGTGTGCTGATGAAAGCAGTTGTAGTCGAACTTCACCTGGCCCTGTTTCACGTACAGCACGAATCCGCTGTTGCTACTGCCGCGCGAAATGAGTGCGCCGTCGGCGTCCGGCGACGGGTGCTCGAGTTCGACCGTCATGGTCCAGCCACGCGCCGTGGACGGACACGCGTCGGCAACGATGTGCGAGATGGGCGGATAGTAAACGAAGCGCCGACGCGAGGTCGGCAGTCCCGGCCGCATCGCGGCCCGGAACAGCATCGCGGCCGGGCGATCGTCGAGCGGCAGCACGCCGTTGCGTTCCGCCTCGGCCCACCACAGGTCCACCATCTCTTTGAGGCGCTTGGGCTCGGCCGCGGCCAGGTCAATGCACTCAGAGAAGTCCTCGTCGAGATGATAAAGCTCCCACTTGTCGTCGTCGAACGGCGTGCCCGACTCGTGATGCGTCACCGCCTTCCAGCCGCGATGCCAGATTCCGCGATGTCCAAGCATCTCGAAGTATTGCGTGGCTCTGGCGGTCGCTGCGTTCGGATCGGTCAGCGCGGGCGCGAGACTGGTGCCATGAACCGGCATTTGCGCCACGCCGGCGACCACGCTCGGCGCTTCGATGTTCAGCAGGTCCATCACGGTGGGCGCGAGATCGATCGCGTGGCAGAACTGGGGACGGATTTGTCCGGGCGTTTTAATCTTCGCGGGCCAATGAATGATCAGCGGGTCTCTCACACCGCCGCCGTGAGTATTTTGTTTGTACCACTTCAGTGGAGTGTTGCCCGCCTGCGCCCATCCCCACGGAATATTGCAGTGGCTGTTCGGTCCGCCGATGTCGTCCAGACGTGCGATCGCCGTGTCGAGATCTTCGCGCATGCCGTTGAAGTAGCGCATCTCGTCCAGCACTCCCGTCGCGCCACCCTCCTGGCTGGCGCCGTTATCAGACATGACGATGAACAGCGTGTCGTCGAGCAGGTTGAGCTCTTTTAGAAATTCCACGAGGCGCCCGATCTGCGCGTCGGTATGATCGAGCATCGCCGCGAACGCTTCCTGCAGCCGCGCGGCGAACAGGCGTTCCTTTTCCGATAGCTGCGCCCACGGCTTCACGCCCGGATTGTGCGGCGCCAAGCGCGTATCTTGCGGCACGATTCCGAACTGTTTTTGCCGGGCGAACCATTCCTCGCGCGCCGCGTCCCAGCCGGCATCGAACCGTCCCCGATACTTCTCGAGATATTTTCGCGGCGACTGATGAGGCGAATGAGTCGCACCGAAGGCCAGGTAGAGGAAAAACGGCCGCTCGGGCACCAATGACTTGGTGTCACGAATGAAACCTATCGAGCGGTCGACGATATCCTCGGACACGTGATAGCCCTCTTCGACCGTGCCCGGCGTATCGATGAAATGATTGTCGGAGGTCAGCTCGGGATAGAACTGATCGGTTTCAGCCTGCAGAAAGCCGTAGTAGCGATCGAATCCGCGCTGCAGCGGCCAGTTGTGCAGAGGTCCCGCCGCGGTGCATTCCGCCATTGGCGCCAGGTGCCACTTTCCGGCGGCGAACGTCGCGTGACCGCGATCGCGGAGAATCTCGGCCAGCGTTGCGGAGGAACGGGGAAGCGCGCCGCGCATATTTTGAAAGCCGGTGTCCATGTTGGAGATCGCGCGCATCCCGACCGCGTGATGATTGCGTCCGGTGAGCAGGCACGCGCGCGACGGCGAGCACAGCGCGGTGGTGTGAAAGCCCGTGAAGCGCAGGCCACCGGCCGCGAGCCGGTCGATATTGGGCGTCTCGATGGTCGAGCCGTAGCAGCCGAAATGCGCAAAGCCGCTGTCGTCGAGCACGACGATCACCACGTTAGGTGCGCCCTGCGGGAGCTTCGGCTCAGGCCACCACGGTTTCGACTCCGCAACTGTGCGACCGATCACGCCGCCAAATTCTTCGCCCGATGGATGCTTGTACGACATAGCTCCAGACATACCCCAAAGCGACCGGTGTTAGCTAAAGCAGCCGCGGCACAATCGGAGCGCGACGCGACCTCGGCTTGGTCAGCAGCATCTGCACGTCGCCGATGTACCGTTCGCGGAAGCCGCCCTCGCAGTAGCAGAGGTAGAACTCCCACATCCGGATGAACTCCTCGGGATAGCCGAGCGCGCGCACGCCTTCGATGTTCTTGAACATCCGCAGCCGCCAGTTCTTCAGCGTCTCGGCGTAGTTGGGCGTGAGGTCCTCGAGATGGAACAGCCGCATGTCGCTCGCGCGCGTGATCGAATCGCACAGCGCCGTCACCGACGGAATGAAGCTGCCCGGGAAGATGTACTGCTTGATGAAATCGACGCGCTTGAGCGCACCTTCGTACTCGCGGTCGGCGATCGTAATCGCCTGCAACAGCATCATGCCGTCGGGCTTCAGCAACTCGCCGCATTTGCGGAAATACGAATCGAGGAAGTGATGCCCGACCGCTTCGATCATTTCGATCGAGACCGCCTTGTCGAACTGGCCGGTCAGGTCGCGGTAGTCCTTCAGCAGCACTGTTATTCGCTCCGACAATCCCTCGGCGGCGATTCGCTTGACGGCGTAGTCGTGCTGCGCGCGCGAGATGGTGGTGGTGGTCACGCGGCATCCGTAGTTCTTGGCGGCGTGAATCGCGAACCCGCCCCATCCCGTGCCGATTTCAACCAGATGATCGTGCGCGCGCAGGTCGAGCTTGCGGCAGATGCGATCGACCTTGGCCGCCGACGCTTCCTCGAGCGTGGCGTCGGGGCGCTCGAAGATCGCGCACGAATACATCATCAGCGTGCGATCGAGAATCAGCTCGAAGAAGTCGTTGCCGAGATCGTAATGCGCCGCGATGTTGCGCTGGGCGCCCGTCCTGGTATTGCGATTGAGGTAGTGCAGGATGCGGCGGACGGGATTTGCCAGCCGCGCGAGGCCGCCGTCGATGCCCTCGGTCACCTCGCGGTTGCGAATCATGATTTGCACGAGCGCCGTGAGATCGTCGGTGGTCCACGAGCCGGCCATGTACGCCTCGCCGGCGCCCATGCTGCCGCCGAGCGCGAGATCCGAATAGAAGCGCCGGTCGTGAACGCGGATGGTCGCGCGCAAATCAGCGTCGGCCGCGTCCTGGCCGAATGGAATCCGCTCGCCGCCGTCTTCAATCACGAGGCGATCGCTTTTTATCCCCGCGAGACGGGAGAGCACCGCGCCCCGCGCGAAACGATCGATGATAGCGGGACGCCGCGCACGCGCCGCCTCGACCCCCGACGCGACAATTGAATCCGACTTAGCCATCGACGCCATCGAATACACGCGCTCGCATCACGGCGCAAGCGCGGCGAAGGGCTCCGCGTGCTATTGCGCGGGGCTGGCGGATTCGATGTCGGCGGGCGCGGTTGTGCGCGCGGAGGATACTGACGGCGCGAGCTCGGCGGCCATCGCGGACGGTGCTGCCGCCGCGACGCCCAGCTTGTCGATGCGCGACTTGTCGAGCAGAGATTCGTCGAGCAGCTCAGGCGGCACCTGGCGCAGGTCCCAGATGATTCCGCAGGCTTCGAGCACCTTCAGCGTGTAGTAGGTGATGTCGATTTCCCACCAGAAAAAGCCGTTGCGCGCGGCGGCCGGGAAGTGATGGTGATTGTTGTGCCATCCCTCGCCGAGCGTGACCATCGCGAGCGCGAAACTGTTGCGGCTATCGTCGTTGGTCTCGTACCGGCGGCGCCCGAAAACGTGCGCGAGCGAATTGATCGTGAAGGTGCCGTGCCCGAGAACCACGGTCGAGATGAAAAATCCCCAGATGAGCATCTGCGCGCCGGTCGTGTGCAGGCCCGGCGCGTGGCGCTGAAGAAACGCGCCCAGCCCGAACAGCGCGAAGCCGAGCACGGTCGGCACCAGCACGTCGAAGCGATCGAGAAACACCAGCTCGGGAAATTTGGCGAGGTCGCGCACGACCCGCAGTTCAGAGCGGAAGTTCGACTCCGATGTGATCCATCCGATGTGGCTCCAGATGAAGCCGTGCTGGCGCGGCGAATGAACGTCTTCGGGTTCGTCGGATCGCTGATGATGCAGCCGATGATGCGACGCCCACCACAGCGCGCCGCGTTGCACCGCGGTCGCGCCGATCACGGCGAAAACAAATTGGCCCGCGCGCGAGGTCTTGTATGAGCGATGCGAAAAGTAGCGATGGTAGAAGCCGGTGATCGCGAACATCCGAATGAAATACAGCGCGACCGCTACCGCCACCGCGATCGGACTCCATCCAACCCAGATGACGCCGAGGCACATCAGGTGAACGACGACGTACGGGATGCATCGGAACCAATCGGTTTTCTGCGGCAGGTCCGCAGCGGGAGCGCCGCCGGCCGACGTGTCGAACCATCGCGCGATCGCAATAAGAAATCTGCGGGAGTTACCCGCCGGTGCCGCCGCTGACGTCATTCTGTCTCCCCACCCGTGCGCGGAATTCCTGCCGCACGCGCCCACTGATAATGCCCAGATTTGCACAGATGTGTGAACACGCGCGAACTGGCGTCATTTGGCGGGCGTAATCATTTCGATGTCGTCGAAGCGGTCGTAGTCGACGCTGCGGCTGCCGTCGGGATGGAGCACCAGCACGTCGGCGAAGTGCGCGCCCCAGACGATCTCGTCGAGTTGGAAGGTATGCCTGCCGTGAACGGTTTGAGAGAACGTCTCGTCGAGTCCGACGATCGACACGATGAGCTCGGGCGAGCTGGCGGCGACCGATTCCCTGGTCGCGCCGAACAACGGCGTGCCTTCGACGATCTGATGCACTGCCGTCCACGACAACGCGAACATCGCGCTGCGGTCGCGCGTCGTCGGCAGATCGTACAGGCGGCGAATGGTATCGCCCTCGACAGTTACCTCCTGCCGCGCGAGGACTACGTGAATCGTCGCTTCGAAGATTCGGTTCGCGCGCATGTTGGCGGCACGGATCATCAGGCTATTGACGCCGTCGCGCGGGCCGATGACGGCATAGCGGGTGAATCTGATGCGCGCGGTTGGGCGCGAGAACTTCGAGAACACGAGGCCGGTCATCAGCGCGAGCGCAAGCAGCCCGGTCAGCGCCTCGATCGAAACGAGGATGTTCGAGAAGAGGGTGACCGGCTCCATCTTGCCGTAGCCGATGGTCGCCATGGTCTGCACGCTGAAGAAAAACATGTCCATGAAATCGTGCGACCGAACGTTCTCGATGCCCTGATCGAAGTAGTAGCCGG
Source organism: Binataceae bacterium (SeqCode) (assembly GCA_963789715.1). Taxonomy (GTDB): domain Bacteria; phylum Desulfobacterota; class Binatia; order Binatales; family Binataceae; genus Binatus. Next base: position 70,779 of record CAWBLQ010000010.1, read on the forward strand.
TGGCGAAGATGAGATTGGCGAGGGTGAACGCAAGCGCGATCCTCGCAATCAGGCCGGGCCACGAGGCCGTAACGAGGCTGTGATAGAGGTCGTCGAACGCGCGAGTCGGCACGCCGCGAATTGGGTTGTCACCCTTCAGGCTGCCGAGCTGCTTAGTTCGCTTCGCCATCGCGGAGGAATATAGCAGGAAGCAGAAAAGAACGAATTCGCGCTAGCGGGCGAAGGCGGCCTTCAGGGCGTCTGCCGCCTGGCGTTGGCCTTCTTTGCCTTTGTCGAGAGCGTCGGCGAAGCTGACGAAGCCGTGAGTGACGCCTTCGTAGCGAGTGCAGACCACTGGCACGCCTGCCGCTATGAGGCGCCCGGCGAAGCGCTCGCCTTCGTCGCGCAGCGGATCGTGGCTGGCAGTCAGCACGAGCGCGCGCGGCAGGCTCTTGAGATCCTTCGCGCGAAGCGGACATGCGTACGGATTGTTTTTCTCAGCGACCGTGTCCGCGTAGTTTTTCCAGAACCATTCCATGTCGGCGCGCGACAGCACGAATCCGTCGGCGGCGAATTCCTTCTGCGACGGAGTGTCGAGCGCGCAATCGGTGACAGGGTAGAGCAGCAACTGGAAGTTGATGGCGGGACCGCCGCGGTCGCGCGCCATCATCGAGACGACGGCGGCCAGGTTGCCACCTGCGCTGTCGCCGCCGACTGCGAGCCGAGTCGCGTCGGCGTTAATCGACGCGGCGTTTTCGGAAACCCACTTGGTCGCCGCGTAACAATCCTCCGCGCCGGCCGGGAAGACGTGCTCGGGCGCGAGGCGATAGTCGACCGACACGACGACGCATCCCGCCTGGTTGGCGAGCGCGCGGCATACGCGGTCGTGACTCTCGAGATCGCCGAGCACCCATCCGCCGCCGTGGAAATACACGAGCACGCCCATCGGCAGATTCCCTTCGGGAGTGTAAACGCGCGCGCCGATTTGTCCCTCAGCACCGGGGATGTGGCGATCCTCGACACGATAGATTGCAGGCGGCGGAATCGGATTGGCTTCGAGCAGCGCGCGCATCTTGGCTCGCGCCTGCTCGGCCGTTTCCGCACGCAGGAACATCGGACCGGCCGCGTTGAACGCGTCGAGCATCACCTTCATCTGCGGATCAAGCGCTGTGGGCATGCGAGATCATTAGGTTAGGCAGCCCCGAGAGGCAAGCGGCGCAAATGTTACTAATCGACGGTCTTGCTAATCGGCGGCGCGCCGGAAATCCGCGCGCCAATGCGCGGTGAACCACGGCTCGCCGTCGCGCGTGCCGAAGACATCGGCATTGACCATCATGTCGTCGCCGGCGATGTGGCAGGCCAGGTTGGTGGTCTCGTCAACCGTGAAAGTGGGAGACAGGCCGCCGTCGGGGCGGGTCTTGTACTCGTCGAAATTCAAGCGCGAGCGCATCGCGGCGTACTCGCGGCCGTCGGTCGTAATCGGCACCACGTTGCCGTAGGGATGGATAATCTTTTCGCTCGGCGCGACGCCGGTCTCGGTGAAGGTGAGCGTGAACGGTTGATCGCCGACGCGCCGGTAGCAGAGCCGATAAGTCTTGGGCGTCCAGAAACCGATTTTGTGCGAGCTGGCCGGGTCGCGCCGAATCCAATCGAGCTGCGAGACCTCGCCCTGCCAGCATCCGCGGAAGACTGCCGGCAGCGAAGGAACCGCCTGCGCCGTCATCGGCGCGACGTTCACCGGCGGCGGCATCGGAGCGGGCGCGGGTTGCGGCGCCGGCCGCGACAATTGCGGCAGCAGTTGAACCGTATCGCCATTGTCGGGCGCGTATGGCGGCGGCTGTGCAGGCGCCGGCGGAGCATACTGCTGATTCTGATTCGCCGGGGCGGGGACCTGCATGTTGCTCTGCGCACGAACGGATCGGTCGACAATGGCGGCCAATCCGCAAGCGACGAGACACAATATGAGGATTCGGGTTCGCATCGTGCTGATCGGTTTCATCTTACTATATACGAATGCATATCGAGTGCCGTTGCCGATGACGAATCCCGCCGTAGATTGACCGCCAAGTGACAGCTACGATCGAGAAAAATTAGCAGCAATTTTACTGCACGCGATGCAGGGCAAGTGAGCGATCAAAGATGAGCGATCAAAATGTGAATTTCGACGCGGCGTGGGCTATCAGCCAGGCGCCCGCGACTGGACGTCGCGCCCAGGCGCATCGACTGGCCAACGCGATGCGCCGTGTGATCGACCATCTGGTGCAGGTGGCGGCGCCCGAGGAAGATTTGTCGGCGGCGGCCGACGCGCTGGAGCGCTACGCCAAGCGCCTGTCGAAGTATCCAATCTCGCGCAGCTACGAGGGATTTGCCGAAAGCGCCAACGCTGGCGATCCGCATGCGTTCTTCGATCACAGCCCGCTGATTGGAATCTCGAACCCGCTGGCGCCGCCCATTCGGCTGGCCGTGCTGGGCGACAAGGTCGAGGGGCGCGGCACGTTCGGCGTCGCGTATGAAGGCCCGCCGGGACACGTGCACGGCGGATTTCTCGCGGCTGCCTTCGACGAAGTGCTCGGGATGGCGCAGTCACTGACGGGGAATCCCGGGATGACGGGGACGCTGACGATTAGATACAGGAAGCCGACGCCGCTGCTGACAGAGCTGGTGTTCGAGGCGTGGGTCGATCGCGTCGAGGGCAGGAAGATCTTCACTCATGGCACGTTGTCGGCCAACGGCATGCTGACGGCGGAGGCCGAGGGCCTGTTCATCGCAGTCGGGCAGGAGCGCTTCGCCGCAATGGCGGCGATGGTAACCGAGCGCGCAAATTCAGCAGCAAAGAAATGAATCTCCAGCGCGCGGACAGCGGAAAAAAGAGATTCGTCTCGCCCTGCTGTAACCGTGGCCTGTATTTTGCGGTCGGTAGTGTCGCGATGACCGTCTCCACGATGTTGATCGTTTGGCTTGGAAATGGTGGGCATCATCCGCTGACCATCGGAGACGCCTACATATACTTTGCGGACTGGCCGATGGTCTTGCTTCACGGTATCGATTTCGAAATCGCCTCTGGACAGTCTCTCTTGGTGAATGCCATCGCGATGGCGTGCGATAGGTCTCCTTCTCGGTTCCTGGCTTTCTCGCCGTTCGCTGAACTTAGTCCGCCGCTTACCAGGGAGAGGACACAAAGAGGCAGCTAGCTGGGACTCTTCGGGCTGCGTCTTTTACTGCGCCGACCTTTCAATACTTTGAGGTCGGCTTTTGCCTCGTTGGCGGTGCCCTGGATGATTGGGATGCCCCGCGCGGAGAGATGACGCATGAAATCGACGATGGCCATGTTGGCCAGTCGCGCGGCGCGGCCAAGTGGCAGATGCCCGCATCGAAACAACTCCGTTGCGAGCGCGAGCTTTACGTCACGGCTGAGTCAGCAGAGCGTCGTCATCGAGGTTCAGCATGATGGCAGTCGGTTTATCTCCCTTGAGGACAATGACGGGTGCGTCTTTGACTTTGCGCAGAGCCTCGGAGGGGTTGTTCTTGAGTTGGTGTACGTTGACAGCATGCATTTGTGAACCTCGCAATATCCGACAGTCCTCACTGCGTAGGAATACTCTATAGGATAATCGCGTAGGAAGGGACTGTGGGATACCGCCAGACCTGAACTCAGTCGGGGCGGACCAGGCCGGAGAGGCCGGCGAATAGTAACGGCGTGATGGTCCAGCCTGCCAGGATGTGGAGCCACAGGTACCATCGCAGAAGCCGGCTCGGAGTTGACGACGCGTCGCGCGGTTCGTCCCCGCGCCGGGATTTGGCGGACACTGTGTGGCGCGGGTTGGGGCGCCAGTATTTGTCCTGGTGGAGTTCCACTACCGGCAGGAAGTTTTCGAGCGAGTAGACCAGCGGATTGAAGACCGGGTAGTGCGGCGGAGCTTCGCCGCTGGCGACGAACTCGCGGTAGGCGGGCTCCTCGGTCGGCGTGATGATGCGCATCCGATAACCCCATCCGAACAGCAGCGTGCCGAGTCCGACGAAACCTGCGATCCACCACAGCGCGCGCAACGGCTGGTAGCCGAAGCCAATCGTGTACTGGAGTATCAGGCTCCACGCGCGCTGCGGGAGGGTCTCGTGACCAAGGCGGCGCTGCGCGATTTCCTTGGCGATGCGCACCTCGATTGCGCCGTCGTCACGGCCCATCTCGCCCAGCACCTTCGCCAATTGGCGATACGGTTGCGGATGATATTCCGGCGGCTGCAGCGAGAGCCATCGCAGGCGTGCGGGACCGTCGCTGGGGCCGCCTGCGATATCGCCATACACGAAACCGTTGAGGTCCAGGTTGCCGGGCGCGGGCCAGCTCGTCTCGTCATCCCAGATTGCGCCGGCGTGCACGTCCTCGAGGTCGAGCACAGTCTTCGGCGTATGCTTCACGTCGACCCAGTAAAGGGTGCCGCCGATAGTGGCGCGCTCGGCGTCGAATTGTCCGTCGCCGCGGAATTCGGCGCCGTGGAAGCTGAGGTCGTGCCCGATTTTCGCGAGGCGCGCGTAGACGATGCCGTCGGTGACGAAGCCGTCGTGAAACAGCACGTCGCCGTCGATGTTGGCCTCGACGATATTGACCGCGTCGTCGGCGACGTTGAGGGTGCGCGCGCCGCTGAAGTCGAGAGTGCCGTCGATTTGCGCGCGCAAAAAGCTCAGCGGGCCGAAATCACCGTTCAGAAACGACGCGTCGCCGTGGATGACGGCCATGTCGCCGAATACCGGGCCGGTGCGCGAGCGGCGCACGGTGACGTCGTGCAGATGGGCATACGACAGGTCGAATCCGTCGGGCAGGTAGCAGCGGATGAAGGTCAGCGGCTTGTCGATGGTGGCGTAGGAGAGGTCGAGGCTGCCGGTGACGCGTGCGCCGGCGAGTGCGAGTCCGCTGGGATGCACGAATTGCGCGGCCTGCGGATCGCCGACCAGCCATGCGATGAAGTCGGCGCGGACGGTGCGCTCGGGACCCCAATTCTCGCCGTGCGCGGGATCGTTGGCGGCATTGTCGGGATCGTCGCTCGGGCCGAACCAAGGCACGTCGCGCAAGGGCGCCGCCTGCAGCAGCTTTCGTTCGGCCGGGCTGATCGACGCGCCGAATTTCCGTTGGGCCATCGCGTCAAGCGCGTCGGTGGGATTTGCGGAGGCTTCGGACGCGGAGAGATTCGCGCCTAGCGATCCGCCAGCGAACGAATGCGAGGCGGCGAAGGTCAGCGTTGCGAGCGCAATGACGGCGACGAGTGCTTTTCGCTCTATCAACATCGCAGGAACCAACGCTTCGACGCCGCGGCGACGCCGACGGTCGCACGGGGAATATCAGCGGCGAGCCGCAAGATGCAACCGGGAGCAAAAAAAGCCGCGCCGGCATCAACCGGCGCGGCTATTCGACGCGATCAGATTTGCGGACCCTGCTCCCGCGTGTCGCCTAGCGGCGGACGCCCTTACGAACGACCGGCGCCGGCGGTGCGATGGGATGTCCGATCACCGCGTTATAGATGTCGAAGCAAAATGGACCCGTGTCGGCCGCATCGTTCAACCACAGCGAAACAGGATTGCTTTGAATCTTGTAGAGGTCGAGCCCGGTCGCCTCGAGATTCAGGTTCCAGGTACCGCAAGCGCCGTACGGTTTCGGAAGCGAAACGATTCTCGCCGAAACAGTTCCCGGTCCTTCATCGACAGGGTACTGGCCGAAGAACGTCCCATAGCTCTGAGTGTTAATCGTATGCGCGACGAATGGGTCGATTACGTAGTCAAACGGAAAGCTCGAAGTGGGCGGACAGTAATCGTAGTGG
>CAWBLQ010000011.1:0-80098 GCA_963789715.1 Binataceae bacterium (SeqCode)
GTTGCCTGGGCGACCCTCGCCGATGCTTACTGCCGGGATCAGCCGGATCAGGCGGCCGAAGACTTCAAGAAAGCGGCGGCGCTCACCCCGGAGATTCGCGGCCGTGGGAGGCGATGGCCGGATGCTATGCTAACGCCAAGCAGTTCGAGAAAGCGGTGTACGCATTGCAGACCGCGGTGAAAATCGCTCCGAACAGCGGTCGCGTTTGGCTGGGGTTTGCCACCAGCTTCAAAACCTCGCGACCCAGCAACAAATGGCGGCACATGCGCTGGTCGGTGGCGCCCTCCCGGATCAAACCAAGAAGAATTTTGAGGACTCAGCGCAGGCATACCAGCGCGCCCTGCAACTTGGCGCGGGCGAACCAAAGGATATGTGGACCGACATCGGATCCGACTACTACTACGCGCTCGACTACATCCCCGCCATGAAAGCGTACATGAGCGCGCTGCAGATCGACCCGGACTATTCGTACGCCCTCAATGGCCTGGCGCTGAGCAACGGCGCGATAAGACGCAGTGCACACACATACACGCAGGTCCGAGAACAGGCGACGTAGTGGTAGTCACCAAGACCTGGACTTGTGATGCTCCAACCACCGCGCTTGTCCATCAAGCGGACAGCCTGGTGGGCAGCGGCAGCCAGTAGGCTTAGTGCCATCCATGTCCGGGGTGAAAGGCGGACGACTTCCGTCCGCTAGTGTCCAAGCGAAGCAATCCATTAGACAGTCAGCCCCCCAAGCCATACTGTCCGCCATCATGCATCCCCTTAATGGTCAAAGTTGGTAGTGAGTCTCGCGTGCGTGAATCGTACGCACAAATCGCTAGACGACGATCAATTTTCACGTGCTTTTAACCGTTCAGATTGCTACAAGCGGAACCACATTATTTTAGCCTGCGGGTAAATCCTCCGCAGCAGCCATGGGGTGGGTTTTATGGCTGACCATGTTTCCTCCAAGAGCGAAACGGGCACGTACGCAGACCGTTCTGAGAAGGCTACTGAGTCGACCGGAGCGCCGAAGTCTCCGGGACGCCGGCGCTTCATCGCCGGACTCGGCGCCGCGACCGCTGCTGTGTCGACTGGAGTCCTAGCTCCGCTCGTGGCCGCATCGTCAGCCAGCGCGCGCGAAACACCTGATGTACCGACGCAGTCACTCTAGGCTCCGGCCTTTCCCGCACTGGACTGCCGGCGTCTGTCACCAACAACAGGGCGATCGAAGCTTTCTCGCTGCGGGTCAGTGAAGCGACTCAGGACGCACTCGTTGGGCCCGCGGTGAATGTCAACAACGGTGATACGGCACTCTATGCCGACAAGGGTGGCACATACACCAAAGGTCTTCCACACGACAACTTCGGACGGGTGGATCTGAACGCCTTCGCGACCTTAACGAAAGCATTGAACACCGGAAAGTTTTCGGATTTCGAAAAGATCATCGTCGGCGGCACGCGCACGCTCAATGGCCCGCAAGGTGGGCTGGCCTTCGACCTGGAGGCGCTCGATAACGCACAGTTCGGGCAGCCTCAGGTGCCACCCGCCCCCACAACAGCCAGCGACCAAAACGCCACCGAGCTGCTCGAACACTACTGGGCTGCGCTGTTGCGGGACGTGGCTTTCACCGACTACGGCTCGGATCCGCTTGCCGCGCAGGCAGCAGCGGAATTGGGAGCACAACTTACCTATTTCGGGCCCAGGAACAGCGCCGGCGAAGTGACACCGAACTTGTTATTCCGGGGCGCCTTCCCGGGCGAGACGCTGGGCCCTTACATCTCCCAATTTTTCATTACGCCTACGGCGCTAGGAGCCCAACCGATCAGCCAGCAGATGGTGACCTATCTGCCGGACATCGACTACATGGCCAATTTCGCCGACTGGCTGACAGTCCAGAATGGCGATGTCACCGGTCTTCACGATCAGGTCGATCCGCAACTTCGCTACCAGCGTAACGGTCGGGACCTCGCGGCATTTACCCACGTCGACGTACTTTACCAAGCCTACTTCACGGCGTACCTCGTGCTAAACACAATTGGAACGCCGCTAAATCCCGGTAACCCCTATATCGGCTCGAAGACGGAGAACGGCTTCGGCACTTTCGGTCAGCCCGATTTCGCGGCGACGCTGGCCGAAGTGGCGACCAAGGCTCTGAATGCCGTCTGGTACCAGAAATGGTTTGTGCACCTCCGTCCTCGGCCAGAGGCCATTGGCGGCATCGTTCAGCTGATCAAGAACGGGCAAGGCAACGAGACCGACGTCACTCTGAGTCCGGTGATCCTGAATTCGCAGGGACTTCAGGAGAGTTTCATCAAGTATGGGACATGGCTGCTCTCGCAGGCGTTTCCCGAGGGCTCGCCGACGCATCCGTCTTACCCGACGGGACACGGCGTAGTCGCGGGCGCTTGCATCACAGGGCTGAAGTTCTTCTTCGACGGCAACTTCGTGATCCCAGATCCGCTGGTGCCATTGGACGATGGACTTTCGCTGTTGCCCTACACGGGCTCGGATGCGGGACAGTTAACCGTCAACGGAGAACTCAACAAGCTCGGGCACAACGTCAGTTTCGGTCATGGGATCCACGCCGGCATCCACTGGCGCAGCGACACCGACACCTCGTTGTTGCTGGGAGAGGCCGTCGCGCTCAGCTTCCTCAGGGACAGGGCACGGACCTACAACGAGCCGTTCACCGTCGAACTCACCAAGTTCGACGGTACGACAGCGACTATCTCCAACAAGGGTAACCCGTAGAAGTAGACATTAGTTATAGCATTCGCCCGCCGCGCAATGGTCGATAGTCTTGCGGGTGGTCGGCCAATGATGGTGGACCTCCGCCGGCGGTCCCCTCATTTCTCCTAACTCACTTCAACCCCAAGAAAGTGCTGATGGTCCTCGCGGCCTCCTCCGCCTCCACCTTACCGGCCCATGAAGAAAAATTAGATCCACCCTACCCCTCAGCGCCCAGCGCCAGCGGTGGCATCGCCGCCGCTTCACGCTGAGGGCGCCGCCCTCGAATCAGCCGCCGCAACCATGCCTTCGCGATAAGCCTCAGCAATGACGGCTCGAACAGCGCCGACGGCGGCTTCATCATGTTGATTACTTCACCGATCCGGTCGCCGATCTCAGGATCATCGTTGGCGACCAGAAACATCTTTCCGAGCAACGGATCTATCACGCGATTGATCATTGGACGCTTGCCTTCCGTGCCCGGAATTCTGAAATCAGCGCCCGTCGCCAGCCCCCACGGCTCGGCCTGAAAGCGCGCCTGCGCCGCGAAGAATTTTCGCGGAACTTCGACGTCTTTGATGCCATTCTTCTCAAGGCACTCTCCGAGCATCAGCGCCGATAATGCTCCGGTCGTCATCCCCTGGCCATAAACGGGGTTGAATGCGCATGACGAGTCGCCGAGCGCGATAAAGCCGTCGAGCCGCGCGCTCCACTTCTCATAATGCCGCCAGCGGTTCGCCATGTGCCGGTACGAATAAACCTGCGACATCGGTTCCGCCAGCGCGACTTCCTCGGCGATTATCGGAGAACGCAACTGCGCGAGCTTGGCGGTGAACTCGTCCTCGTCGCTCGGCGGGTAATGACCTCCGATTCCCGCCATCGTGACGATCATTCGATTGTCCTCGACCGGAAACAGCACGCCGGCGGTTGAGAAATCCTCTGCGATCGGATCGATCCAGACACCCTTCCACCACCAATCCTTCGGGCGCCGGTCGGGATTCATCTTGTACCATCGCGACGCGTACCCAGTATGCGAATCGACCACTGTCTCGGGGGGAGTCGGCAAACCTATCGCTTCGATCCACGAGGGAATTTTGGTAGTGCGCCCGCTGGCATCGATGATCAGGTCTCCACTCAGAGTGAACGCCGCTCTGCCGTCGCGCGGATTCACTTTTACTCCGCTGACGCCAAGCGTATCGCCGCGTGCAGTCTCGAAGCCCACCGCTTCCGCCCGCTCGATCAGCTCGACGTTCGGCACTTTGCGGATCAATTCGCGCGCAGTCTCCTCGATCAGCACGCGACTCGCGAACAGCGTCGTAATCGCATTCGGGCGCCGCTCGGCCCATCCGTCCGGCCTGAGCGCAGCGAAGTCCCGCCCGAAATTTATCTCGAGCGCGCCACGCTCGAGCATCGTCTTCTCGAACCCCGGGAACAGCCGGTCCAGCTCGAGCCGTCCGCGCATCAGCAGCACATGAACATGCCGACTCTGCGGAACCCCGGGCCGCTCATGCGCCCCGGCCGGATAAGCATCGCGGTCGATCACCGTCACCTTGTCGTAAAACCTGGCAAGCACGCGCGCAGCACAAAGTCCCGCCATGCTTCCGCCGATCACAATCGCATGAGTGCTTCCCATCTAGATATTTATCCTTCGCCTCAGGGTCGTCGACTTTCCCCAGGGCGTCTTTCAGGTCGGCCGTGTCGAAGCCCTCGGTAAACCAGCCGTAGATCTCGGCGAGGATCGCGCGTGCGTCGTCGCGGCGATTGGTGTCGCACTGGTCAGGCAACTGCCAGTGACCTTTCGAAAAAGGCGAACACCTTTTTCCAGCCGTCCTGCGCCTGCTCGGGCCGGTAGTTCGCGCGATACCACGCGAAGAACGCGTGTCCCGCTTGGTCGTAGCGATGAAATTCGTAGTTCTTCCCGAAGCGCTTGAGCGCGGCCTCGGTGCGGTCCACGTCTGCCGGCGAAGGGTTGGTGTCGTCGTTACCGAATAGTCCCAAAAGAGGGCAGCGGATTCTCTCGGTCAACTCGATAGGTGCGACCGGCTGAGTCTTGGGCAATTTCGACGGGTCATCAGCCACCACGCTACCGCCCCAGCAGTCCACGACGGCATCGAGATCGGCGATCCGACACGCCGCCAGGTACGCTTGCCGACCGCCGGAGCAGAACCCGATGACGCCGACCTTTCCGTTGCTGTTTGGCTGCGCGCGCAGAAACGAGGCGGCGCCGCTCACGTCTCCCATCACCTGATCATCCGGCATTCCGCCCGCTGCGCGTGCGCGCGCCACGACTTCCGGTGAAGCTCCGTCACCGAGCCGAAAGTAGAGGCTGGGCGCGATTGTGGCATAACCGTGATCTGCGAATTTGCGAACGACCTCGGCCGTCCATTCGTCCCAACCGGGAAAGTGATGAATCACGACCACGCCCGGATACTTTCCCGCCGCCGAAGGACGCGCGTAGTAAGCCTCGCCGCTCTCGCCATTGAAGCCCTGGAACTTCACAGTTTCGGCTTGAATGCCACGAAAAGCCATGGGACGAGCCTCCGTCGCTACTTTTAGTCCGCAAGCGGAATGAAAAGAGAGATGCGCTCTTCGCCGCCCAGCCCTCGCGAGGTGTGCCCCTTGCCGGTAAGGTCTTCCGCCAGCAGGATGCTGCCGGGCCCGAGGCGTCGCTTCTCTCCATCGCTGGCGACGATTTCGACCGTGCCGGTGAGGTTGACTACGAACTGGCGGCGTGGCGCGTTGTGCCAGTTTATGAAGTATTCACCCGACTGCCGGAACATGACGCCTTTTGCCGCGATCATCTCCGAGATCGTGCCGGCGCTGGCAGGCCCTGGCTTCATGCTGATTTCGACATCCTCGAAGTGCGACTCTCCATTGCTGTCTGCGTAGATACGTGTGTATTTCATGAGCTTCCTTTCACCTTATACTCCGGGTTTTCCGATTTCAGAATCGATCAGCCGGCAGTGAGCCCGGTTCGTTAGGAACCGAGTTGAGTCAATTGCACTTAGTGATGCTCGGTGCTTGTCCTTGGTTTCTCCGAACTTTGGGCTATCTTCGTTCTCTCACGTTTCGAACGCGGGTTCGACTCCCGCTGGGATCACCAGGTAGCGCTCCAGATCCTTCTAACCCCTAGGCCGGCTCAATTCGGTCGAAGCGCGCGCGCCGGCCACAGCAGGTCATAAGCCTGGCGATACGAGGCCAGGGCGAACAAGGGCAGCAGCCAGATCAGGCGGCTCCCATAGCGCGCTGAGGGTCGGGACAAAGCTCCTGACACGAACGAATTAACCAGCACCGCGCAAGCGATAGTAACCAGCAGTTCCGTCTGCAGCCATTGTCCGCGCTTGGCGGAGAGCAGGCCCATCGCACAGCCATACAGAAAGCTCAAAATCAGGGCCGCCCTATGCAGCCGATTGAGATTATACAAATGGGCCAACTCGCCGCGGCTCTGCCGTGAATTCTCGAACGCGCCGTATTCCGACGGATAGTAAGTATGTATTTCGTCGCTCGTGTTCAGCCGATTTCCATTTCCATAAGTTTTATAAGATGCGAAACCGTATCCTGTTCCTGTGCGGACTTCGACAAGCTGCCGGGCGGTGTTCTTGAGAGCGCTCTTCAGAGTCCAAAGCGGAAACCGCATGATGGTATGTACGACGATCTCTCGCCCCTCCCGGCGGTAGCCGGCAAACGACCCGACCTTTCTGAACGGACTATCCGGCGACCAGAGAAACTTGTCAGAGTCGTTCGGCAAGCGGTCAATATATTCACACAGGGCATAACTGCGTTGCGGACAGGCTTCCCGCAGATAGCTGACGGCTTGCCCATCAGCCACCAGCCGCGCCAATGGAAACGCGTATCCATTGACCGAGAAGGCTGCTTCGCCCAGCGTGAAGTAGTTCACGGCCATCATAAGTAACAGGGCCACGGCCATCGGCAGTGCAGGCAGAATCAGATTCGGTGGTGGTATTTGCGGCCGCTTGCGGCAAGCTATCCGGACCAGCACGGTCATCAGGAGCAGGCCTATGGCCAGGGGTAGATGCGAGAAGTGTACGGTGGCGGCAAAGACTGTCAGCGCGAGGACGTACCCCAGCTCCGCGGGTCTCAGGCGCCGAGAGCAGAACGCCAGAAGGAAGAAGCACAGCACCAGTACCGACGTGAAAACGTCGGGCATGATAAAGCCCGTGAACCACGGCAGGCAGGTCAGTACGCAGAGTAGAGCGGTAATTGCGATGAAGGCTGCCGCTGACGCGATCCCGAAGACGACGCGCAGGATCAGTCGAAGCAGGTGGGCTTCGATCAGCGATTGAATGAATACCACCAGCCAAAGCGAGCCTGCGAGGCGTCCCGAGACGAGGAACAGAGAGTAAAAGAAGCTGCGATAGCCGATGTTAACCGGACGGAGGTAGCCCGAGGTGTCCTGGTCTAACAGCGGGTATCCGTTGTAGATGGCAGCGCCGGAAAGCAACAGCGCGGCTGCAAAAAGACTGACCGCGGTCGACGATTTTTCCAACCCGGCTTTGATCCTCTGCGTCATCGTCAATACGTCCGCGACACCAGTGGCTCTCTCAATTATTCCATGACAACGCTGCCGGTGTTTCAATTTGCGATTTACCTCGAAATCCGGTACGTTCCAACCGCCACGTAAAGGACCTGCGTAAATCTGCCAACGGCGGGCAGGCTAGCCACCTCGCCTCGCCACGGGGGACGCTATGGACTACTTTGCTAAGGGCCCCATCCGACCCGCGTTGTTTGCACTTTCTATCGTGCTGTGTTTGGGAAGTTTTGCACGAACTGCGGATGCCCTGGTGAGCTGTACCGGGAATCAAACAAATCACGACGGTAACGGAGATTCTTGTACTTCCTCCGCTGCCTCGGGCGGCACTTCGGCGGCAACAGCGGGGCCTGGTGGCGGAAATACCGCGACGTCGAACTCGACTACCTCAGGTACAGCGACGTCGTCCGCGGGTGTAACCGCTGGTTCGGACAGCACCGCTACCTCTACAGCTTCGGACTCAGGTACCGCGACGTCGACCGCGAATACCGGCAGCACCGCTACCTCTACAGCCACGACCTCAGGCACCGCAACGTCGACCGCGAGTGACTTCGACACCGCTAAAGCCTTCGCCACCCTTTCAGGCACCGCAACGGCGACCGCTACCGTCGCAGGTTCGGTGGTCTGTGTATTTGCTACCAATTCGGGCACAGCAACAGGGAGCGACAGCGCGGGAGGCACATGCACTGGCGACGCCGTAGTCGTTAGCTCCACTCCCGGGGATAGTTGTAACAATATCCCTGTTGCTGACACTCCCTGCGCCGGCGTGATCCCGAGCCCGGCTGCGGGCATCGAGTTGCAGGATTATTTCAGCAACGCCAACACCACCGGAGGCCAGGGCTTCGTCAATATCACTTCTCCGTTCGAGGGCAATCAGACGGCCACCAACCCCGTGCTTCAAGAGGGTGAGATGTGCGCGATGATTTACGTCTTGAACACCGACCAGGCGGTGGAGGCCTGCTGCGGATGTCCTATAACCGCCGACGGCCTGCTGACCCTGAGCATCAGCGGCAATCTGGCGCCGAACCCGGTGGCATCAGGCAAGATTCTCCATGACGGCTCGATCCGCATCCTCTCGACCGCTGTCAATTCCGCCATCACCGGACTGACGCTGCCCAGGGGCGTGAATTGCGACGCGGTCACCGGCGCCTGCTGCGATCCTACCGCGGGCGGCGGCGCCAAACCGCTGGTTCCCCAGCTTGATCTGGTCGCATGGGCGAACCACGTGCAAAATACCCAGATCACCGAAGCGGAGTTCCAGGCCACTCCTTCTGCCGAGAGCGATCTCACTAGTTTGCCGTCCGCATGCGCCTTCGCCATAGAGGCGGGCAGCGGCCAGGGAGTGTGTACCTGCGGCACCGGTGGATTCGGCGTCGAGTGACGGCACACAAGAAGCGGCGGGCAGACTAGCCACCTCACCTCGCCACCGGGGGACGCTATGGATCACTTTGCTACGGGCCTATTCCGACCCGCGTTGATTGCACTTTCCATCCTGTTATGTGTGGGAAGTCACGTCCGAACTGCGGATGCCGCCACTCTCACTGTCGGAACCTTCGAGAGCGGGAACTGTTACCCATTTCTGTGCAATGACAGCGGCATATCGAGCGGCCAATCCCTCGAATATCAGCAGGTCTATGCTTCAAGCGCCTTTAGTGGGCCGGTCAGCATCACCGCCCTGACTTTCTTCTTCGCCAGCGAGTTTGGCGGCTCGAGCCTGGTCCTTGACGGCAGTTACAAAGTATCTCTTTCGACCACGTCCGCGCCGATAAGCGGTCTAAGTTCCACCGCGGCCAACAACATCGGACCGGATAATACGCTGTTTGCGACGTTCGTTGTGTCCTCCCACAATGTGGACTCGAACCCGTCATTCACGATAACCGGTGTTCCGTTCACCTACGACCCTGGCAAAGGTAACTTGTTGATCGACTTCGTCGTCACAAATCAGGACAATGTGCCCAATGGTACAGGAAATGGCTACGACCAGGCTGACGATAGCGGTACCCAAACCAGCCGCCTTTACGCCTTCGACAGCAGCGGCGTCGGAACTGCCGACTCGATTGGCCTCGTGACGGAATTCACCTATACGGGGGTGACCCCCATCCCGCCAAGCGGGGCCGGCATCGAGTTGCAGGATTATTTCAGCAACGCCAACACTACCGGAGGCCAGGGCTTCGTCAATATCACTTCTCCCTTCGAGGGCAATCAAACGGCCACCAATCCCGTGGTTCAAGAGGGTGAGATGTGCGCGATGATCTACGTCTTGAACACCGACCAGGCGGTGGAAGCCTGCTGCGGGTGTCCTATAACCGCCGACGGCCTGCTGACCCTGAGCATCAGCGGCAATCTGGCGCCGAACCCGGTGGCTTCAGGCAGGATTCTCCATGACGGCTCGATCCGCATCCTCTCGACCGCTATCAATTCCGCTATCACCGGGCTGACGCTGCCCAGGGGCGTGAATTGCGACGCGGTCACCGGCGCCTGCTGCGATCCTGCCGCGGGGGGCGGCGCCAAACCGCTGGTTCCCCAGCTTGAGCTGGCGGCATGGGCGAACCACGTGCAAAATACCCAGATCACCGAAGCGGTGTTCCAGACCACTCCCGCTGCCGAGGCCACTGGCGATCTCACAAATTTGCCGTCCGCGTGCGCTTTCGCCATAGAGGCGGGCAGCGGCCAGGGAGTGTGTACCTGCGGCACCGGTGGATTCGGCATCGAGTAACCGGCATACAAGAAGCGGCGGGCAGGCTAGCCACCTCGCCTCGCCACGGGGGACGCTATGTATTACTTTGCCAGAGGCCTCATCCGACCCGCGTTGATTGCACTTTCCATCCTCTTATGTCTGGGAAGTCACGTCCGAATTGCGGATGCCGATGTGAGTTGTGCAGTTCCTCCTGGTGGAACTCAGACTAACGGGCCCGACGGGGATGGAAACTCTTGTACAGCAACTCAAACAACCGCGAGTACGGCTACGGCAAACGCGAATGGCTTTGGAAATAGCGCGACATCGACCGCGACTACCGACAGCACTGCTAGCTCCACCGCGTCTAGCATCGTTAATACAGCGACGTCGACCGCTACTACCGACAGCACTGCTACCTCCACGGCGGATGGCGAATTTACTACAGCGACGTCGACCGCAACTACCAATGGCTCGGCCACTTCGACAACTACCGGTGTTGACAGCATGGCAACCGCCACAGCCACCAGCAGCACCGCTATCGCCACCGCCTTCGGCGCAGGCACCGCAACGTCGACCGATAGCACCCCAGGTACGACCGTCTGTACATTTGCCGGCAACGGCTCATCCACCGCAACCGGCAGCGACGTGAACGCCCCCAGTTGCGTAGGCGACGACGCCGTAGTCGTTAGTCCCGCGGGCGACTGCGGCCCGGTTGCCTCAAGTCCCTGCGCCGGCGTGACCCCCATCCCGCCAAGCGGGGCCGGCATCGAGTTGCAGGATTATTTCAGCAACGCCAACACCACCGGAGGCCAGGGCTTTGTCAATATCACTTCGCCCTTCGAGGGCAATCAAACGGCCACCAACCCCGTGGTTCAAGAGGGCGAGATGTGCGCGATGATCTACGTCCTGAACACCGACCAGGCGGTGGAGGCCTGCTGCGGATGTCCGATAACCGCCGACGGCCTGCTGACCCTGAGCATCAGCGGCAATCTGGCGCCGAACCCGGTGGCTTCAGGCAGGATTCTCCATGACGGCTCGATCCGCATCCTCTCGACCGCTATCAATTCCGCCATCACCGGGCTGACGCTGCCCAGGGGCGTGAATTGCGACGCGGTCACCGGCGCCTGCTGCGATCCTACCGCGGACCGCGGCGCCAAACCGCTGGTTCCCCAGCTTGAGCTGGCCGCATGGGCGAACCACGTGCAAAATACCCAGATCACCGAAGCTGTGTTCCAGACCACCCCCGCTGCCGAGGCCGCCGGCGACCTCACTAGTTTGCCGTCCGCGTGCGCCTTCGCCGTAGAGACGGGCAGCGGCCAGGGAGTGTGCACCTGCGGCACCGGCGGATTCGGCATCGAGTAACAGCCTGGGGCGCATCCGCCGATGGCTTACCGGCAGTCTGACGGCGCCGGCACCGGGGACTTGGCGACACTTAGTGACGCTCCGTCACCACCGAGAAAGACTGCCGGTTGGCGCTAGTCTGGCACCGAATTTGGCACCTATTTGGCGCTGGAACGGACGGGCCAAAAAAACGGTGCAGCCAAATGATTGATTTATTTGGTGATCCCAGCGGGAGTCGAACCCGCGTTCCCGACGTGAGAGGCCGGTGTCCTAACCACTAGACGATGGGACCGTCGTCGCGCGCGCCGACGGCGCACCTTAGCCGTAACGTTGGCTGAGGAGGCAGGACTCGAACCTGCAATCGCCTGATCCAGAGTCAGGTGCCTTACCAATTTGGCCACTCCTCAGCGCAGCCCTGAAATATAACCAACGGCCATCGCGCGCGCCACCGCACCGGCGCGATGCTACCTGACGGCGGTGCGGCGAAGGGTCTCGGCGTGACGATTGACGAGCGCGTCGCATCGCAACAGCAAGGCGGGATTGGCCGAGTGGCGCTCGATCATGTAGCTCAACTCGCCGAGATCGTGGACGAGCAGGCGCAGACATCGCTCGTACTCGTCGGGGGTCTGCAAGGCCTTCAACAGATCCGACACGAGATCCTCGAGTTCGGTTTCTTCGACTTCGAGCGCGATCTCGAGCGCGCGGTCGAGCTTGATTCCGGGCGTCGCGTCGCGCTGCGACTTTTCGAGCAGCGCCCGCAGCCGCACGATGGTGGCGTCTTCGAGCGAGATTGGGCTCGGCTTATCGAGCATCGCTTCCTGGTCGAGCACGGTGGTGACCAGGTCCAGCGCGCCGACGTGGCGCGCTTCGTCACGCGCCATCCCGAACCAAAAATCCTGCAGAGCGGGTTGGCTCGCAAAGATTTTCGCGAAGCGTGCGTACAAAGCCATGCTTTGTTTTTCCAATGCGATGGTCGCATCGAGGACTTCGCGCGTCGTGGGCATCGTGGACCGATGATACCTTCCGGCTTCCAGCGGGGTAAAGCACGAAGGCCGCACTCTCCGATGTCAGAACGACAAGCCCGGACCCGCAGGTGCGGAGCACAGGAGGTTCAACAAGCGTTTCATCGCGATTCGCACCTCGATAGCAAACGGTACGGTCACGACAAGATATATGAAGAACGTCATCGCGATCAGCGCCACTCGAGCGGCGAACGGGCCGGCCACGCGCGAATCGACGGCCACGGAACTCCAGGCCAGGAACAGGATTATGCCGAACCAGATGGGCACGGCAGGCCACACCAGCCGCATGTTCAGCGTCACGATGGTCCGCAAGCCGTCGCGCCGGAAGTTCCCTTCAATGATCGGTATGAATGAGTTCTGGTAACGGATGATTCGATGGATTTTGAAGCGGCCGCCGGCAACCTTGCCCTCAAAAAATCCGCGCTTGCGCGAAGTCGGCCATCCCCACCTGCGGGGCGGTTCGACGATCTCTTCGAGAATCCTGGCAGCATGGGCGGGGCTCATCGGCGTCGAGATTTCAAATTTACGAAATGGCGGCCGGAGCAAATCGGTCAGTGGACTCGGTTCGAAATCAGTTCCGGCGATTTGTTCGGCTTCAAACATTGCGCGACTTACAACGCGATGATCGTAACGGAAGCGTCGCGCTAACGCACGAAGGCCCGACCGCACTTGAGCGATCGGGCCTCCGCCTTGGAATTGCGCAACTGTTATTTCGCGAGCTCGGTCGCGCGCGTCTCGCGAATGACGGTGACCCGAATCTGCCCGGGATAGGTCATGTCGGTTTCGATTTTGCGCGCCACGTCGCGCGCCAGCATCGAGGTGTCCTCGTCCGAGATCTGAGTCGGCTCGACGATCACGCGCATCTCGCGCCCGGCCTGCACGGCGAAGCATTTCTCGACGCCCTTGAACGACTTCGCGATGGTCTCGAGATCCTCGAGCCGCTTGACGTAGCTCTCGAGCACCTCGCGCCGGGCGCCCGGACGCGCGCCCGAGAGCGCGTCAGCCGCATCGACGAGCGGCGCCAGAATCGTCTCGGCTTTGACTTCCTCATGATGCGCCGCGATCGCGTTTACGATCTTCGCCGACTCGCCGTACTTGCGGGCGATCTCGCCGCCGATCAACGCGTGCGACCCTTCGACCTCATGCGTCAGCGCCTTGCCGATATCGTGCAGCAGGGCAGCGCGGCGCGCCTGCTTTTCGTTGAGTCCGAGCTCGGCGGCCATCGCGCCGCAGATGAACGCGGCCTCGATCGAATGCATCAAGACGTTCTGCGCGTAGCTGTAGCGATACTTGAGCATCCCGAGCAGCTTGACCAGCTCGGGATGGATTCCGTGCACGCCGACTTCGATGATCGCGCGCTGGCCGGCCTCGCGAATCGATTCCTCGACCTGCTGCTCGGCCTTGCGCACGACTTCCTCGATCCGCCCGGGATGAATGCGGCCGTCGGAGATGAGCTGCTGGAGTGCGACGCGCGCGATTTCGCGCCGGATCGGGTTGTGACACGAAATCACCACGGCCTCCGGCGTATCGTCGATGATGATATCGACGCCGGTGGCGGCCTCGATCGCGCGGATATTGCGTCCTTCGCGGCCGATGATGCGGCCCTTCATCTCGTCGTTGGGGAGGGCCAGCACCGAGACGGTGCGCTCGGCGACGAACTCGCCCGCGAGCCGCTCGATCGCGATCGCGACGACCCGCTTGGCGCGGCGGTCGGCCTCCTCGCGCGCCTCTTCTTCGACGATTCGGATGTGCTTGGCGGCGTCGGTGCGCGCCTGGCCGATCATCTCGTCCATGAGCGAGCGCTTGGCCTCCTCGCGGGTCAGGCCGGCGACGGCCTCGAGCTTGCCGCGCGCCTCGTCGATATGGGCCTGCAGCACTTCTTCCTTGTCGGTGAGATTTTTCTCGCGCGAGCGCAGACTCTGATCGCGCCGGTTGAGGTCGGCTTCGCGCCGTTCGAAGGCTTCCTGGCGCTTTTCGAACGTCTCCTCGCGCGCTTCGAGCTTTTGTTCGATCGCGGCAATCTCGCGCCGGCGATCGCGCATCTCGCGTTCGGCGTCGGCCTTCGCGCCGACCACCATGTCCTTGGCCTTTAGTTCAGCCTCCTTTACAACTAGCTGGCTTCTGGTTTGAGCCTCCTTGGTTATGTCTTCGGCCTGAGCGCGCGCGGCCTCCAGGTTAACGGCGTCCTTACGCTGTTTCGCTATTCCCCAAATGAAAAAGACCGCGCCACCAACTATGAATCCCAGGATTGCGGTGATTAGAGCCACCCGGGTTTACCTCCTTCGTCCGCGTTCGGCGAGCTGGCAGTGGCGCTTCGCAGGCTCGATGAACTGCGGACTCGGTCACAATGAAGTTAAGCCGCCGGTCGAGTCCCGTCTCGGGGATCCGATCGAGCAGCTGGAATGAATAGGCGAGTCCCACGCTGATCGCTTCGCGGCCGATTTGGCCGATGAAACGATCATAATGACCCCCGCCACGGCCGAGGCGCTGGCCTTCAACTCCGAAGGCGACGCCGGGAACACAAACGAGAATTTTCGCGAACTTTTTGCTGTCGAGCAGCTCCGCCGACGCGGGCGGCTCGAGGATTCCATATGCACCGCGGACGAGTTCGGCGTGATCGCGGATGCGTCGCGCGAGGATCGTGCCCGCCGCAGCGTCAACGCGCGGATAGAAGACGGCGCGGCCCGATTGCACTGCGTCAGCCAGGATGCGGCTGGTCGAGACTTCGTTGCCGATGGCTGCGTAGGGGACGATCGCCGATGCGCCGCGGTATAGCTCGCTGGCGAGCACTTGCCGCTCGACCAGTTCTGACCACGCCGCAGCGCGCCCGGCGGGGAGCGCATCGCGGCATGCGTTCATGATCGCGCGTAGACTTTTCTTTTCGTCCGCCACAGTCGTTGCCATGGCGGGAGCGGGGTCAACTGCTCGATAGGGCCGCGCCGTCGTCGCGCGCGCCTGTCGATGTCGTTCTCGATCCGGCTGACAGCCGGCCTGTATCCACGATACGTTCTATCGCGAAAGCCTTCGTTGCGGTTGAGAAATATTGCACGGGCCTCATGTTTGTAAGCACCGCGTCAAGGCCGCTGTCGAGATCCACATTCCAAATCCCGCCCCCGTCCGAAATTCGTCACCTCTCGGATGCCGCGCACTGCGATGACGGTTCATGGGCATCGTCATTCGCCGTCGATAGCCGCGGACAGCCGTTTATTCATCGCCGCGATTCGATCCACCAGCTCCTGATGCTCCCGGCGCAGGTGTTCGAGCTCCTCGGCGAAATTTAACGCAGCCAGGATTGCCAGGTTCACCGAATTGATGGTCTGGCTCCCGGCGCGGATATCCCTGATCTTTTCGTCCACCGTCTCGGCCAGGGACTTGACCCATTCGTCGCCCGCATCGCTGGCGACGGTCAGGCTTTGTCCCATGATCTGGACGTTGACGCCCTTCATCTTCAGCCAAGATCGATCCCGTCGAAGCGGGTGAGGATTTTTTCGATCCTGCTTCGCACGTCGTTGCGCTCGTTTTCATGCTGCTGGCGCTCGGCGCTCAACTGCTTCACCTGGCCGGCGGCGTCGGCATACCTTTTTTCCATTTCCGAGAGTTTCTGCGCGAGTTGCTCATTTTCCTTGCGCAATTGCAGGATACGCGCCACCGACGCCTGAATTCGCTCGTCTAGTTGCTTTAAGACATCTGTCGCCATGAGGGAGAATCTTCTACCTTTAGTTTAATTTTTGATAAACTGGCCGTCAAGCCGCATAGGAACCGCTGGCAGTCTGCTCTCCAGCGTCGTCGCTTGCAAACAGCGCATCGACAAATTCGCGCGCGTCGAACTCGCGCAAGTCCTCGAGCGCCTCGCCCACTCCCACGAAACGCACCGGAATCTTGAGCCGCTCCGCGACCGCCACCACCACTCCGCCCTTCGCCGTGCTGTCGAGCTTGGCCAGCACCACTCCCGTCAGCGGCACTGCGTCGCCAAAGATCGACGCCTGGCTGAGCGCATTCTGACCAGTGTTGGCGTCGAGTACCAGCCAGGTCTCATGCGGGGCGCCGGGCAGCTCGCGGGCGACCACGCGGGCGATTTTCTTGAGTTCCTCCATCAGGTTGACCTTGGTTTGCAGACGCCCGGCGGTGTCGATCAGCACCGTCCGCGTCTTTCGCGCGACCGCCGCTTTGACCGCGTCGAAGGCGACCGCCGCAGGATCCGAGCCTTGCGACTGCTTGATGATGTCGGCGCCGGCGCGATCGCACCAGACCTCGAGCTGCTCGATTGCGGCCGCACGAAAGGTGTCCGCCGCCGCGACGATCACGCTGCCGCGCTGGGCCTTGAGCCGGGCCGCGAGTTTCGCGACCGTCGTGGTTTTGCCGACGCCGTTGACTCCGACCAGCATGATAACCAGCGGCGCATCGCCGGAGTCGGCGGGCTGGCGGTCCGTGGACATCATGATCGTGGCAAGCTCGGCCTTGAGCACGTCGCGGATAGCGTCGGGGCGATTGTCGTTGCCGAGCTTCGCGCGCACCGAGGCGGAAATCTTCATGCTCGCCTCGACGCCAACGTCGGCGGCGATCAGCGCTTCCTCGAGGCCCTCATAGATATCGTCGATTTTCGCGCTGCCGGTCAGCGCGGCCCTGATGCGCGCGAGAAAGTTTTCGCGCGTCTTGCGCAGTCCCAGCCCGATTCTGACCGGTTCACGAACGGGCGGCGGCGGTGCGACAAGCGGCGCAGGCTCGGGCGCCGGGGGTGCGGCAGATGGCGCAGGCTCGGGCGCCGGCTCGGCGGCGACCTCCTCGAGCGGCGGCGCCAGCTCGGCTGGCGGCGCTGATTCGATTTGCGGCGGGCGAGACGGGCGCGCCTTGCGGAGGCTCCACTGAATCAGGATTCCAATGAAAACCAGGCCCGAACCGGCGCCGGCGGCGGTAATCAGAATGAATGCGATACTGAATGGAGTCACAGCTTGCGTCGTCCGGAAAAATAATGCTGAGGAACTTCGGTTGCCAAGAATAACAGTCGCGGTCGCACTCCGAAACCTTGGAAGGAGAAACTTAATCTAATGTGAAACCCGCCGCGGGTTTCACACTTCCCTAGGGCAGGGGTGACCCCTGCACCCGGTACCAAGATAAAGATGCGGGACTTCCTCCCTGTTAGAACATGTTAGAGGGAAGAGCGGACACTTCGTGTGTCATTTCCATAGTGCGCTCTGCATGCTGGATGAGCGTGCGGCGTTCCCGCTATAAGAAACGTTGGGCCGCGGCGAGATCGCAAATTCACGCGGACCTCATCACCGAGGGAGATGTAAATGGCCAAGCTCAAGGGCAAAGTTGCAATCGTAACCGGCGCGAGCCGTGGCATCGGCAAGGCAATTGCGGAACTGTTCGCCAAAGAAGGCGCGAGGGTCGTGTGCTCGGCGCGCACGCTCAAAGAGGGCGAGCATCCACTGGAAGGATCGCTCGAGACCACAGTTGCCGGAATCAAGAAGGCGGGCGGCGCGGCCGAGGCCGTCACCTGCGACGTCTCGTCGGAAGCCGACTGCGAAAAACTCGTCGACGAAACGCACAAGCTCTACGGACCGGTCGACGTACTGGTGAACAACGCGGCGCTGACCTACTTCATCGAGGTGAAGGATTTTCCGCCCAAGCGCTGGATGCGATCGTTCGCGGTCAACCTTCACGGCCCGTTCATGCTGAGCCATTTGGCGCTCAAGGACATGATCCCGCGCAAGTCCGGATCGATCGTCAACATTTCGTCGGGCGCGGCGATTGGACCCGGCCGCGGACCTTACAAGAGCGCCACCGTCTTTCGCGGCGGTGTATGCTACGGGGCAGAGAAGGCCGCGCTCGAGCGCTTCACGCAAGGACTCGCCGAAGAAGTTTACGGCGATGGAATCTCGGTGACCTGCGTATCGCCATCGCAGGTCGTCGCGACTCCGGGCACGGTGCATCATCACCTCGTCACCGGACCCGACGATCCTACCGGCGAGCCGGTTGAATGGATGGCGCAGTCGGCGCTGATTCTCGCCACCGAGCCGCTCGACAAGGTGACGGGGCTGGTGACGTACAGTCAGCCGCTGCTCAAGGAGTTCGGCGTGAAGGTGAACAGCGTCGGAATCGGTTTCGATCGCAAAGGCAGCGGCTACAGCCTGATCTAACCGCGCGCAGGACGTTTCTGTTTTCTCAGGCCGCCTGCGGGATTCTGAGCGAGATGATTCGCGAGACGCCCGGGCGATCCATCGTGACGCCGTGAATCTGATCGGCGCGCTGCATGGTGCGCTGGTTGTGAGTGATCACGATGAACTGCGAGCGCGCTTTCAGCTCTGCCATCAGCGTGGTGAAGGCCGCAAGGCTGAACTCGTCCAGCGGCGCGTCAACTTCGTCCATCACGCAGAACGGGCTGGGGTTGAGCAGGAACAGCGAGAAAATCAGCGCCATCGCGGACAGCGCTTTCTCGCCGCCTGACAGCAGCCCGATTTCCTTGACCTTCTTGCCCGGCGGCTGCACCAGCACGTTGACGCCCGCGTCGAGCACGTCGCCGGCGTCGGTCAATTCGAGCCGTCCCTTGCCGCCGCGCAGCAGCTTGGGAAACAGCTCGGCGAAGTTTTTCGCCGCGCCCTCGAAGGTCTCGGCAAAGCGTTTTCGCGCCTCGCGATTCAGATGGGTGATCGTTTTGGTCAGATCGTCGAGCGCACTCTGCAGATCGGCGCGCTCGGCGCCGAGCACTCCCGCGCGTTCCTCGAGCTCCTTGACCTCGCTGTCGGCGGCGAGGTTGACTTCGCCGATTCGTTCCAGCTTCGCGCGCAACTCGACGAGCCGCGCGTCGTCATCGGCCGCAACTCTGCCGTCGAGCGCGGGAATTATATCGGCCGCCATCGCGTCGAACTCGGCGCCGAATTTCTCGACAAACGCGCGCGCCAACTCCTCGCTGAGCGCGCGGGCGCGTTCGCGCTTGAGGCCGCAATCGGTCGTTTCGGCTTCCAGAGCCGTCAAGCTCTCCTGCGTAGTCTTGTAATCCGCGCGGCGCGACTCCAGCTCACGCTCGGACGCTTCGCAATCCGCGCGCAGCCGCGAAAGTTCCGCTTCGAGATCGGTCTGGCGGGCGCGCGCGGCCACATCCTGCGCGGCAAGAGTTTCGAGTTCGCGCTCGAACTCGGCGCGCTCGGCGTGCGAGCGTTCCAGAGTTGCGCGATGCTCATCGATCTGCGCTTCGAGCGCGTCCGCCTCGCGCCGCGCGTGCGCCAGTTCGCTTTCGAGGGCGCCGAGGCGCGACTTGCGCGCTTGCGCTTTCGAGGCTGCTTCGAGCATCACGGCGCCAAGCTCTTCCGCCACCGCGCGCATCGACGCTATCTCGCCGACCATCACGCCCAGCCGCGCGCGCGCCTCCTGCTCGAGCTTCGCCAGCTCTTCCAGCCGCGCGTTGGACGCGATGACCAGGTCCGCGAGCTCGCCGAGCCGCCGGCGCGAATTGCCGCCGTGAGCCTCCGCGAGCGCCATCGATTGCTCGGCGCGGGCCAGCGCGTCACGGCATTCGTTAGCAGCTCGTTCCGCATCGCGGGCCGCGCTGCGTCCCTGCTCGAGCCCGGCGTCCGCGCGCTCGCGTTCAGCGCGGACCGCGGCGAATTGGCCGACCCGCGTGCGATGCTCCTCTTCGGCGCGCGCCAGTTCGCGCGTTTCTGCTTCGATTGCGGCGACGTCCACGGCGGCGTGATTGTCTTCGGCGCTGCCGCCGCTGATCATTCTGCCCGGCCACACCAAGTCGCCCTCGCGCGTTACGAAAACGGTACCGCGGCCGTTGAGGTTCGACGCCGCCAGCGCGGAATGCAGATCGTCGGCCAGCATCACATGACCGAGCATCGCTTCGGCCACTGGCGAGAAGCGACGCTCGACCTCGAGCATGTCGACCAGCCGTCCGGCGATACCCGGCGCGTCGATCGACGGATGGGCCGCAACGGCAGCGTCGGGCTCCTGCACGAAATCCATCCGGCCCGCCCGATTTTCCTTGAGGATATCGATTGCGCGGATCGCGAATTGCGGCGACTCGACGATCACCGCGTCCATCTGATTGCCCAGCACGGCTTTGAGAGCCGACTCCAGCGCGAGCGGCGCTCGCACGACCTGCTTAAGGATCGCAGGATCGACGGCGGGACGATCGCCGTTGAGGGACTCGAGGATCGTGCGGAGCCTCAAATCGACGGCGTTCGACGAATTGTCGGAATGAAGTTCGCCGCGCGCGACCAGCACGGCGCGCATCGAATTGACGCGCGCGGTCAGATGGTCGAGCGCAGTGCGCGCCTCGATCTCGCGCTCGGCGGCCGCGCGCCGCGATCCTTCGAGCTCGGCCGCCGCCGCGCGCGACGCTTCCAGGTCGGCTTCCGCCGCGCGCATCGATTCGCGCGCAGCTTCGAGCGCGGACGCGAGCGCAGGCGTTTCGACCGCGGCCGCGGCGAGGCGATTTTCGAGATCCGCGCGCTCGCCGGCCAGATCGCCCAGCCGGCCGCGGATTACGGCCGCCTCGCGCACGACGTCGGACAGGTCGTCCTTGCATTCCTCTCCGCGGCGCTCGGCGTGCTTGAGCTGGTTGTTGGCGGCCTCGTGCTTGAGCGAGATTTCCTTGAGGGCAGCGTCGGCGTCGCCGCCGCCGGCTGCGATCTCGCGCGCCAGCGTCGCGCCGGCCTCGGCCCGATTCGCGCGCGCCAGCGTCGCGTTGGATTCGAGATCGACGAGCCGCGCGCGCAGATCGACTTCGAGCTGTGCGGTCGCGTCGAGCCGCCGCTGCAGAAATGCGCGCGTGCGTGCGCGTTCATTGGTTCCGGAATGAAGATTCTCGAGCTCGCGCTGAGCGCCGCCCAGCTCGGAGCGCGCCGACTGCGCGGCCGACGCGGCCGCCTCGACATCCTCGCGGATAGCGGCGGCTCCGGCGCGCGCGGTGTCGAGCGCGCTCTTCAGCTCCGCGTCGCGGCCGGTCTGCGTCGCCAGCTCTTCGCGCTGATCGAGCAGCCGTCGCGCCGCGGCGTAGCGCTCCAGCTCGCCGAGCTCCGCCTTGACGACCTTGTAGGTCTCGGCTTTCCTTGCCTGCCGGCGGGCGAAGCTGAGTTGACGCTCGATTTCGCTGAGTACGTCGTCCACGCGCGCGAGATTTTCCTTCACGCGCTCGAGCTTGCGCTCGCTCATCTCGCGCCGGCCCTTGAACAGCGACAAGCCGGCGGCTTCCTCGACCAGAGTGCGGAGCTCGTGCGGCTTGGCCTGGATGATTTCCTCGATGCGGCCCTGCTCGACGAGCGAGTAGCCGCGGCTGTGAATCTGCGCGGCCATGAAAAACTCGGTGATGTCCTTCAAGCGGCACGGAATCTTGTTGAGCAGGTACTCGGACTCGCCCGAGCGATAGGCGCGCCGCGTCACGGCGACCTCGCTGAGGGCAGAGTACGGCTCGGGAAGCTGGCTGCCTTCTTCGGCCTCGAGCACGAGTGAAACCTCGGCCATTCCGGCGGCGGGATTGGACTCGTTGCCGGCGTAGATAAGGTCCTCGATGCTCTTGCCGCGAAGGCGGGTCGGCGCCTGCTCGCCGAGGACCCATCGGATCGCATCGACGACGTTGGATTTGCCGCAGCCGTTGGGGCCGACCACTGCGGTCATCCCCGGCGCAAAACTTATCGTCGTCGAATCGAGAAAGGACTTGAAGCCTAGTAATTCAAGGCTCTTAAGACGCATGCTGCCTTCGCCTCCACCACACCACCACCACGTCAGCGAAAAGTTTATCCTAAACTACCCACAGAGGGTCAAGAGGACACGCAACATATCGTGGGTTGCGGGACCGATATCCACAGCGAGTTGTGGGGGGCGGCTGGGGATAGCCGACTTTGCAAACAGCGGAACGCTAATCCTGGATCAGCTCGGTGTTCCAATAGGCGCTGTCGACCTGCGACAGGTACGGCATCCATTCGCGGTAGCGCCGTAGGCTGAACATCTCGGACGAAAACGGCGTCCATTCGGGGCGGCGCGGCCGGCGGAACAGATGCATCCCGGCCTCGTCAGGCGTGCGGCCACCCTTGCGGCGATTGCAGTGATGGCAGGAGCACACGATGTTCTCCCACGTCGACATTCCGCCGCGCGAGCGGGGGATAACGTGGTCCAGGTTGAGCTCGGTGCGGGGCAATTTCTTGTGGCAGTACTGGCAGGTGTTGCCGTCGCGGGCGAAGATGTTGAAGCGCGAGAATCGCACGTGACGCTTGGGCACGCGCTCGTAGGCCGTCAGCAACAGGACTCGAGGCACGCGGATGAAGCCGTTTACGATCCCGAGCCGCTCGTGCTGAACTTCGATCGACAAATCGCGCCAACTGTCGAAGTCGAAGGTGTGATACTGCTCATCGACAGCCTTCGCAACTCCCTGATAAAGCAGGGCAAACGCGCGTTTTACGGAGGTTACGTGAACCGGCAGATATGAGCGATTGAGAACGAGGACCTTGCTGTTGAGCAGGCCGGCTCCCGGCAGACTGGGCGCAACCATGGTGGCTGCAGCAGACATCCCCATGACGAGTATCGGCCCCCGGATAGCATGTCAAGATACTACAGGATTAAAAGCCTGTTATTGATGCGCTAATCACGCTTGCTTGCGGAGGTCGGGCGTGCCTCGTATGATCCTGAACAAGTTGCTGACGGGAGGGGTAAAACGATGTCCCACCAGACGCGGGTGTTTTTCCAGGCGCTCGCGGCGCCCGCGTGACAGCTTCCGGCGGGTCGCGATGTTATCGTATAAGCCGGAATAGAGAGTCCATCGGTGAAACGAGAAATCGCAATCAACGCGTCTGCACTGGAGGTGCGGGTCGCGCTGCTCGAAGATAACGAGCTCGCTGAATTCTACCTCGAGCGCAATCGGCAGGTCGGGCTGGCAGGCAACATCTATAAGGGCAAGGTCACGCGCGTGCTGCCCGGGATGCAAGCGGCGTTCGTCGATATCGGGCTGGAGAAGGCGGGCTTCCTGCACGTCTCGGATTTTCACGACGGAGTTTCCGCGCTCAACACCGTGGCGGAAGTGATCGGCGAAGAAGACGTCGAGACCGAGCCGATTGGCGACAACGAGTTTGCCGACGCGGAGCCGAGCGCGGCTGACGAAGCCGCGGCCACCGACAACGGCGACGAAATCGCGGCGCGGCCTTCGCGCGGACGGCGCCGCGGTCGCGGCCGGCGCAGCCAGGCGCCGCAGCGCTCGCGGCTTCCCATCGAGCAGCAGTTGCGGCGCGGCCAGGACATCATCGTTCAGATCGCCAAGGAACCGATGGGCACCAAGGGCGCGCGGCTGACGTCGTCGATTTCGCTGCCGGGGCGCCACCTGGTCTACACGCCGACGAGCAATCACATTGGAGTGTCGCGGCGAATCGCGAGCGCCGAGGAGCGCGCGCGGCTGCGCGCGGATGTGGGAGAGCTCAGGCCGCCGCAAGGCGGTTTTATCGTGCGGACCGCGTGCGAGGGCGTCAGCCGACGCGAAATCCAGCGCGACGTCGCCTTTCTGACCAAGCTGTGGGGCTCGATTCTGCGCAAGCACGAGAGCATGGCGCCCGCGTCGATCCTTTACAGCGATCTCGACGTGGCGTTGAGAATCGTGCGCGACCTCTTTTCGAGTGAGGTGGACCGGCTATGGTGCGACGATCCGACGACCTACAGCCGGGTCGTGCAGTTCGTGCAGAACTATATGCCGCGGCTGCGGGCGCGGGTGGCGCTGCATGACGGGCCGACGCCGCTGTTCGATCGGTTTAATATCGAACCGCAGATCGAGCGCGCGCTGGACCGCAAGGTGTGGCTCAAGTCGGGTGGCTACCTGGTTTTCGATCAAGCTGAGGCGCTGACCGCAATCGACGTGAACACCGGCCGCTTCGTCGGGAAGCGCAACCAGGACGACACCGTCTTCAAGACCAACCTCGAAGCGGTCGAGGAAGTAGTGAAGCAACTGCGGCTGCGCAACATCGGCGGCATCATCATTGTTGATTTTATCGACATGTCGCGCGAGAGCGATCGCAAGAAAGTCAGCGACGCGCTGGCGATTGCGCTCAAGCGCGACAAGGCGCGGACTTCGGCGCTCAAGATTTCAGAGCTGGGGCTCGTCCAGATGACGCGCAAGCGCACGCGCGAGAGCCTGGAGAAGCTGCTGACCGACACGTGCCCGCGATGCGACGGGCGGCGCGTCGTCAAATCGGTGCCGACGCTGGCGGCGGAAGTGCTGCGCGGAATTCAGCGCGAGGCGGTCTCCAAGTCCGCGGGCGATATGCTGATCGCCAAGCTTAATCCGGAAGTCGCGCGCTACCTGTACGACCACGGCGCCAAAGACCTCGAGACGCTCGAGCAGCGGCTCAGGACCAAGATAGTGCTGCGATCGCACGACGGCATCGAACTCGGCGCATTCGAACTCGCCCACGCCCCGGCCGCCGCCTAGTCTCGTTTCGCGAAACGGTGCTACGCTGGTTTAAGTGGCTGTGCCCGAGGGCTGTACCTTTCTGAGTAGTCAATTGAGTTCACCCGCGCGAGCATTATGTTGCGAGTGATTAATCGGACCGCCGCAGGTGAATAGCTATTGAATACTAGTAATCGGCAACTCACTCTGCGCGGAGCGCTCGCCCTGATGAGCCTGGTTCTCGCTGCGTCATGCGCGACGCGCCAGGAATTGCCCCAAGCGCCGCTGCCCGTGGCGACGGCGCCTGCACCTGTGCCGGCGACGCCGCCGCAAGTCAGCACCAAGCCGCGAACAGTCAGGGCGTCCTTTCAAGGCAATGAGCAAGCGGGGCACCTGACGGCTAACGGCGAGCGCTACAACCCCGACGAGTTGACGGCGGCATCCAAGGTTTACCCGATTGGCTCCACACTGATAGTAACCAATCCCAAGACGGGCAAATCAGTTAAGGTGCGGGTCAACGATCGCGGACCACACGTTCGCGGCCGGAGTTTGGATCTCTCCGCGCGCGCGGCAGAAGAACTCGGGATTACTGATCAGGGAGTTGCGCGGCTCAAGGTCAAGCGCGTCGCTTCCGAACCGGCGCAACCCGATCGATCGACGGCCTCCTCCCCATAGACCTAATTTCTCGGCTCACACGGTGTAAGCGCGGCTGAGCAAGCGCGAGAGGATTGTCGGGGTTCGAATGTGGTAGTGTCCCAATTTTCAAATCGGGACACTACCGACTAAAAGGCTTCGCGCTATCAAAGTCCGAAGAAGAGACTTATGCCTTGCGGCGGCGGAGCGTCGTATCCCGGACCAGACCCATAGTAGTAGTCCGGATCGGGCGCCGCGTAGTAGTCCGGCTGAGGCGCGTAGTAGTTGTCCACCACAGTTGGCGCATAGCCGCCGCCGTGGTAACCGCCGCCGCGGTAGCCGCCGCGATTGCCGTTATCGTGATGCTGATCGCCGCCGCGATTGTTACCACCGTGGTGTTCGTCGGCGCGAGCCGGTCCGACCCCGAAGCTGCCAATCACGACAGCAAGCCCGATGGCCGCCGCAATCCTGGCGAGCTTGGAGCGCAATTCAATTTTCGGTTTAAGCGATACTTGCATAACGACACAACCTCGCGGGATCGAATCCCGCTTCACTTTGATGCGGTCTGTTTGGCCGCCGAGACCTTCTCACGGCTGCGGAACATAGAGTCGGCGTTCTTCTTCTGCGCGTCCGACATCGTGTTGTAGAGAGCCTCGAAGGGCGGAACGAACTTCTTCATTCCATCTTCGTGCGCCTGGATAACTGACTCATAGGACTTGATGACATCGACAGCGCTCATCGACTGCGCGTCTGAAGCCCGCTGTTTCTGCAGGTCGATCATCGCCTGAGCATTCTCGCGCATCACCTGGGCAAGATTGTCCCATTGCGGCTTCTGAGCAGCGGTGATGTGGAGTTTCTTGTGCAGCTCCTTGATACGGGTCTCGACGGCGCTGCTGCTACCTGCAGACTCCGACGCCGGGGACGCCATCGCCTGCTGTGACGAGGCCTGCGGAATGGTCTCGCTCGAGGCCGCAAACAAAGGGCTGGCGAGAACGATAGCGCCGAGCAGAGTTGCCGCGGCGCTGGCAGCGCGTACGGCAGGATGAGTGAAAGAGATCATGATTAACACTCCTTGTCAGTTACGATTGCTGAAACGTTTAGACTTTCGCGGTTAACTTCGGGGCCTCTGCCAGTCTCTCCTAACGTCGACGCGTTTGCCATCTGCATTCGGCCAGGGACGTGCTCCGCAGCACAGTCATGTGTGTAATCCAACTTAGTATTCACAGGACGGTTCCTCATATAACGCAATTCGACTCAACAGCGATTCCTGCGGATGTATTTCGGTTGGCGGGAGAGTACAACATCAATAGGAGTCTGAATATGAAATACACATCCAATTTCTCAGTGGCTATTTGTGCCGGTGTTGCGCTGATATGGCTGGCCGGCTGTGCGCCGACTACTCACGTCACGGAGACCACGACGACCAGGCAATACGATACTACCAACCCGCCGATCGTGATGGCGCCGGTCGCGGACGCAAACACGACCACGACCACTCAATACAATGACGGCACCGTGCAGCGGACCTACACGCAGCCAGCTCCGTACGTCTCTCCGTATGTCTCTCCCGATCAGAGCACTACCACGGTAACGACCGATGGAAACGACGGAACGGTACAGAAGCGGACCACGACGACGTATGAGTCGTCGCCGTATTAGCACTCGTCAAGTACGCAGCGATTGAGCTGGAGAATGGGCAAAGGAGAATGTCATGTTGCTATTGATTATAGTTTTGGTTTTGTTGTTCGGCGGCGGCGGTGGCTATTATGGTTATAGTAACTACGGAGCCACCGGAGGTTTAGTACCGCTGGTTCTTGTCGTGCTGGTGATCTGGTTGCTGGTCGGCCGTGGCGGAATTTGACGGTCTGGTTACGGCGGGGCGGTTCGGTGAGAGAGTGCCAGCGCCCAGGGAGCAGCTCGGGTGACACTAGTCAATATAGTAGTGATCCTGGTCGTAGTCGGTTTGGTGATGTGGCTAATCAATACCTACATCCCGATGGCCGGGGCTATCAAGAGTTTACTCAATATCGTTGTGTTCGTGGTGGTGTTGATTTGGATTTTGCAGACCTTCGGATTGATCGGAGCGATACCCGGACTCAAGATGCCGGCGTTGAAGTGATCGGCGTAAGCCTGCAGATGGACCTCGAGGTAAATAGCAAAGCAACAAATCAAGCGCCTCAAAAGCGATCATTCTTCCAGCAACCGAGCGGCGTTCGTCGCAAGGTGATGGGTGAAACGGCGGGCATCCGGGAGACTCCCCCCTCCCTCGGTGCCCGCCAAATATTTCAGTGTTCAACCGTTTAATTGTCAGACTGAAGACATCAAGCAAAAACCGACAACCATACATCGTAAGAGAGCAGGAGCAGGAAAAAATGACACTCGAAGAAACCGCGAATTCCACCACTCGAAGCGCAATGGACCAGGGCCGTCAAGCTGCAGACAAAGCCACGCAGGCAGTCAAAGACGGCTACGACGCGGCGCAGCAATTCGTCAAGGACAGGACCGTTGACCTGGACCTGAGAGAGTTGGTGCGCCGTGAACCGTGGCTCGCAATCGCGGCTGCGTTTGCGGTCGGCTACGTCGCGGCGCAGATCGTTCGTCGCGTTTCCTGAGCGGGCGCAGGCGGATGAATAGTTCAGCGGAGACCACCATGGCGGATGCGGATGAGAGGCTGCGTCGGCGCGAGCGGGATATCGGCGAATATGTCAGGGAGGAACCGCTGACGGCGCTGGCTATAGCCAGTGGCGTCGGATTCATCCTCGGCGGAGGCGCCAACAGCCGCATCGGGCTTGCGCTGCTGACTATAGTGGGACGAATCGCGCTGCGCGGGGCAGCCACCAGCTTCATCGTCGGCCTGGTCACCGGCAATCCCGACAACCGAAAGGCGGACCGGGCAAAAGCTCGCGGCGGGAGCTATCGCAATGGAAACCATGACGACGGAAGAACAGATTTCCGCGATCCAGATTGAACGCGACGACGCGCGCCAGGACCTGCGCGACACCTTGGCCGAGGTCAACGACAAAGTCGTACGCGTCGAAGGCGAGATGCGTCCCGACCATGTGATCGAGAGCCATCCGGTTGGAGCGTCGTTGATCGCCGGCGCGTTGGGCTTTCTGTTCGGCTCGATCTCCAATAGCCGCGGCGCGGGTCCAGTCATGATTGCGGCGCTGATCGGCTTCGCGATCTCAAAGCACGCGTCAAACGGTCAGGGCTAGAGCGCTACGAAGCCATGACAGAAAAACAGTTACAAACCACCAACGGCGCGCCGGGGACCTTGCAGGATTGGCCGACGCTGGTGGGCCGGGCGGTGGACGACGTAACGCGCATCCTGCAGTCCGAGGCTCATATATTGCAGGCGAGCATCGGCGGGGCGCTGGAGACGCGACTAGCTAATGCAATAGCTACTGTAACTGCAATCGCAGTGATGATTTGCGGCGCGGTATGCATACTGTGCGGCGCGATACTGCTGCTTCATGAATGGCTGCCGCTGTGGCAGGCGTTCGGAATACCGGGCGTCGGCATCTTGCTGGTCGGGATCGCGTGCTACGCAATCATAAGGCCGCGAGCCGTGCACCAATCCACGGAGTCATGAACGAATGAAGCCCATAGTAATAGTCGGAGTGATTATCGCCCTGCTCGGATTGTTGGGGCTGGCGATTCCGGAGTTCACGACCAACGATACCAAGAACGTCGTGACACTTGGCGACTTGAAGGTCCAGGCCACAGAACCGACTTCGCACAGCGTCCCGCCGATCGTGGCGGGCGCGGCGATTGTCATCGGCCTGGTGCTGGCCGGCAGCGGCCTCTACCAAAAATCCTCATAGCGCCTCGCTTTCCGTAGTCATGCCGGGTCGGCGACCGAGGTGGCGGCGGCGATTTGGGCTGCGTCGCGAATCTGTCCGAAGTGGATTTTGCCGAGATCGAATTCCTCGAGCGCCTTGATCATGCTGGCCAGCGCCGCCTTGCAGGTCGGAAGGTTTTTTCGCGCGCGCGTGAGCGGATTGGATCGCGCGACGATGAAGTTCTTCAGATAGGGATGCATGAGGCCGCGCTTCTTGCCCGCGGCCACGAGTTCGACCGCCAATTCGTCGGCGCGCTCGACCTGGGCCGCACGTTCCTCGCGATCTTCAATCGCGTCCTTGAGCGGCTTGGCCAGGAACCCGTCCACGCGGCTGAGCAGGGACGCGTAGACGCCGCCCGAAAACCTGGGCTCCTTTTCATAGAGCAGCCCGAGCGTGATGAAATGCGCGCGCTCGAACTCGAAGGAGAAATCTTTCTCGACGGACTTGGGGCGTTCCTCGAGACGCGCGCGATACATCCGGATGACCTCGAGCGCCTTGTCGCGCAGGTTGTGAGCCTTCTCGGTGTTGAGCGCGAGGATCTGAAAGGCGACCTCGGGATCCGGTATCACAATCGCGGGAATCATTTTGGCGCCGGACTTTAACGCCGCAGCGCGGCGATGGTTGCCGTTGGGAGTCCAGTAGGTTCCGGCGGAGTGAACGGCGACGATCGGCTCGGTGAAGCGGTCGAGCTTCTTCATCACTTCTATCATCCGCTTGAGATGCGCCGGCGAGAGGTCGCGTTGATACGGCGTCGCGTCCACTTTCGCCAGCGGCAGCATCGCGAACAGATGCCAGTGATCGCCAATCGGCTCCTGATAGGCGGCCAGCGCCAAGCCGCCGTCGGCTTCGATCGTCGCCGCCAATTCAGTTACCGCGGCCGGGAGTTTTGCGCCGCGCGGAGCAATCGCTAATTCCACCATGCTCAAGCTTGTAGTGGATGGACGGCCTCGCGGACAAACGGAGATTACTGCGGAGCAGCGGCGCCGCCGACCGCGACGATATGAAAGCGAACCGTCGCTTCGTCGCCGGCCAGGATCGCGTGGAACAACACGCCGGGAACCTTGACGCCGAAATCTTCGTAATTGAACTTCACCTCGCCGTCGCCCGCGAAGACGCCGTCCGGGCTGAGGGTCGCGTGGACCGACATGGTCATGGCGTGCGCTTCGCCGTGAAGAGTAAGGAATCCGGTGACGATCGCGGTGCCTTCGCGCGGATTGGTCATCACGATCCCAACGACGCTGTTGCTCTCGAATCCGATAGTAGGGAATTTGTCGGCCTCGAGGGATTTTTCGGTGACGGATCGATCGCGCGACGAATTGCCGCTGTTGTAGCTGCTCGCGTCGATAAGGATTCTGACCTTCGCGGTGCCCGAGATGTTGGCGGGATCGCCGCTGACCGCGCCATCGATTATGCGGAAGGTCCCCGTAGCGCTGCCGCGAATGAACGCGGCCGGCTCCGCGACCGACACGCTGACCGTGCTCCGGTCGGCGTCTATTTTGAATCGCAGCGTGGCCGCGCCGGCGGCATCCGTCTCGATAACAATCAGCGCGAATGCGCCGGCCAGCGCAATGGGCGCGCGCGTGAGGAAGGCGCGAAATTTATCTGCGGACCTTTTCAATTGGCAAGTGCTCCATCGTCGTGCGATCAGCCGAAACGGCGGCGCGCGATTGCGACGCCGATAACGGTATAGATGATTCCGAATCCGAAATTGACGGCGGTGGGAACCAGCGCGCTTGACGCAGCGAGGTTGCGGATCATCAAATCGTTGAAGGCGCGCATCGCCCACGTGGTCGGCAGCGCGAGGGCCAGCTGCTGCATCCAGGCGGGTTCGAAGTCTATAGGCCACCAGCAGCCGCCGATCGCCGCCATCGTCATGATCACGATTGCACCCACGGGCAGCACGGCGTCGCGCGTCCGTCCGATTCCGGCGACGATCAAGCCGAAGGCCGCGCCCGCGAAAGCGATCGCCCCGGCGGGAAGTAGAAGGGCAGCCGGTGTGCGGCCGAGTGAAATTCTGAACAACACGTATCCGGCGGCGAACAGTACCGCCATCTGAACAAACCCGACTACGAAACGGGCGAGCAGCTTTCCGGTGAGCGTCGTCGACAGTGGCGCCGACGCCGAGCGCAGGCGTTCCAGAGTGCCCCAATCGTGCTCGTCGATCAGCGCCAACGACACGCCCATCAACATCCCGATCAAGAGAAAGGTTACGGCGAAACCCGGCACCTGGAGATCGAAGGCGTTGAATCCCGCGAACTCGCCGATTTCCCTGCCAGCCAGATCTACCTCCGTGAGCCCGAGCGTGCCGGGGATCGCCAGGTTGGGATCGATTACCGGCACTTCGGGAATGGTGACGAGCGGAATTTTTGGCGCCGCCGGCAGCTCGGGCAGGTTGAGATCGATCCGCGGAATAGTAAGCGCGCCTTCGAGCCTGCTCCGGGCGTCCCTGAGATCTGCGACGGGTGCGAGCTTGATTCCGCCGAGATCCAGATCGGCCGGCGGAGTCGGCATGGAAGGCGGCGCAGGGATATCGGCGGCATGACTGCCGGCCAGTTGCTGCAGCTGGCCGAACCAGGTCTCGAACTGGCCGTGCGCAATCTCGAGGCGGTTCAGATAGTCCTTGAGCTCATCGAGTTTCGCCTGCTGCGCGGCGGTGTCGGCGTCGAGTTTGCGCTGGATACGATCCAACTCGGTGTCAAGCGCAAGCCTGGTTCGATCGCGCGCGTTGGTCAGAGCAGTCTCGAGATGCGCGTGAATCCGCGCAGCAGCAGCAGCTCGCGATGCGGTGGCTTGCGTGGTGAGGCGGGCGGCTTCGGCGCGCGCTTGCGCGGCAGAGTCGCGCGCCCGATCGAGCTGGGAGGTCAAGCTGCGAGTCTGCTCGGCGGCCTGACTGCGCGCCTCAGCGGCGGCGCCGGCGCTGATGTTCCTGCACATCTCCGCAAGGGTCAGCTCGATCTTTGTCGTTTGCAGATACTTAACCGGATCGGTGTAGAGAATGAGCCGTGCGGCGCGGCCGTGTTCGATCGCGCCGGTGGTTCCGGGAGGAATGACTATTCCTACCACCGCCAGTCTTCGCTCGCGGACGGTCTGCTGCATGTCGGCGCGGCTCGAAGAACGAATGACGGACAGGTCGGGCTGATGCGCGATGGCGTCGAGGATCGCGTGCGCGACGGCGCCGTGGTCCTCGTCGAGAACCGCCACCGAATATTCGCCGCGCGGAGCGGTTCGACCGCCGTAGATTTTCGCCAGCGAGAAACCGGCGGCCGCGATGACGGCGATCGGCGCGACCAGCAGCATAAACAAGCCGACGCGATCGCGACGGATGAGCAGGAATTCCTTGCCAATCGTCAGCCACACCGCGCGCAGCATCATCACCTCAAGCAACCCAAGCCGTTGGCGTGGGACATATCATTTTCATGGCGCGTCGCGAAGCGCGTGGCCGGTGAGTTTGAGGAACGCGTCCTGGAGATTGGGGCGATGGACGTGGAATTCGACGACCTCGTCGCCGACCTCGCCGGCGCGGCGAATCACGTCGGGCACCTGGTCGAGCGTGCGCAGCGTGGCCGCAGCCGCGAAACCGTCGAGCACCTCCCATGGCAGCTCGCTGACGCCGGTGATTCCGTTGGACCATCCGGGCGCCAACGCTTTCTTGGTCATGATTTCGATCCGCGGTTCGGTCCCCGCCAACGCGATCAGTTCGCGGTCGGTACCCTGGGCGACTATTTTTCCATGATCGATCAGTACGATCCGGTTGCATAGCCGTTCAGCTTCTTCCATGTAGTG
The DNA here is from genome assembly GCA_963789715.1 of Binataceae bacterium (SeqCode). GTDB lineage: Bacteria > Desulfobacterota > Binatia > Binatales > Binataceae > Binatus. Next base: position 32,927 of record CAWBLQ010000011.1, read on the forward strand.
CGTGCTGTAGAGAATCGCGCCGCCAGCTTGCGCGGCGGCCTCGACGACCGCGAAGATCCGTCCGCGCGATTGCGGATCGACGCCGACGGTTGGCTCGTCAAGCATGATCGCCGCCGGGGAATGCATCATTCCGCAAGCGATGTTCAACCGGCGCATCATGCCGCCGGAAAATTCGTTGACCACGTCGCCAGCGCGATCGCCGAGGCCAACTTCCTCCAGCAAAGTGCGGGCATGGCTGAGCGCGTCGCGCCAGGCCATCCCCTGGATCCGTCCCCAGAATAGGAGATTCTCGAGCGCGGTGAGAGTGGGATAAAGAGCGAGCGACTGCGGCACCAGGCCGAGGCTTCTGCGGGCCAGGCGCGGCTCGGTGGCCAGATCGTGAGTCGCAATCAAGGCGCGGCCCGAGTCGGGAGCGATCACGCCCGACAGAATCGAGAGCGTGGTGGTCTTGCCGGCGCCGTTGGGACCGAGCAGGCCGACGATCTCGCCGGCGTTCACAGCAAACGATACGCCGTCGAGCGCAACGCGACGGCCGTAGCGCTTGCGGAGATCCTCGGCGCGGATCATGGGGCCCGAGTTCATCGACGATGAACCACGGAGGCGCGGGATTTCAGGTCGGCATTCAGCGGTAACTCACCATCTCGAGCAGGTTGCCGTCGGGATCGAGGAAGTAGATGCAGTCGTGATCGCCCCAATCGATAGGCGCGGCGCTCTCGACTCCGGCGGCCGCGAGGCGCTCACGCGCTCCGGCAAAATCGGCGGCCTTCACCTTGAACGCATGATGACCGCGGCCGAGCGGGTGAGCGATGATCGATAAGCGTGCCGCGTCGTCGAGCGGCGGGCGCGGCACCTCGAACAGGGCAAGGTTTTGGCCGCCGCAATCGAGCAAAACCTGATCGCCGAAACGGTTAACGACTTGAAGTCCCAGGACGCCGGTGTAGAAGCGCTCCGCGCGCGCAAGGTCCGCCACTTCGATGCCAAAATGATCGAGCCGCTCGAGTTTCATCGCGGGCACCGGATCAGATTATCCACGAGTGCCGATGATTAGGAAGATGCGGCTAGCGAGCGACCCTCGAGGTCGAGCCGCTTCGATGCGACTACGCGTTCCTTCTCGCTGCGGATGAAGGCGGGATCGAAAGTGACGATCAAGACGGGCAGAATGGTCATCGCACCGAGCATCGAAACGAACATCCAGACCGCCAGCAGCAGGCCCATTTCGGCGTCGAAGCGGATACTCGACCAGTACCAGAACAAGACCGACGCGACGAGCGTCAGCGCGGTGAAGGCGACCGCCTTGCCCGAGGTGATCAAGGCGATATAGGTACTCTCCTTGAGCTCGTGGCCGGCGGCAAGTTCCTCGATAATCCGGCTGACTATATAAATGGAATAGTCAATCCCGAATCCGACGCCGACAGTGACTACCGGCAGAGTATTGATATTTATGCCTATGTCGTGGGCGCCCATGTAGGCATTGATCGCGGCATTAGCGAGCGCGAGAGGGAATAACAAGTAGAGTCCAGCCATGAATGAGCGATAGGTTATGAGTATTATTATGTAGATAGTAGCGAAGGCGAGTACGTTGAGCAAAAGATCATTGTCGATGATTTCCTGATTGGCGGCGGCGAGCTCGCCGATGATTCCGGCGGCGAGAGAAAACGTCACGCCGCGCACCTGATGCTCGGGCTCGGCGAAGAAGCGCTGAGTGCGCAAGACGATCCGTTGGACGTTTTCACCCTCGCGATCCTTGGTATACACCGTCATCTGGGTGGCGTCGCGCCGCGGCGTGATGATGTAGGCGGTCGAGAGCGGCGACGCGCCCGCCAGCAGTCCGCCGAGCAACTGTCCGGTGCCGCGTGCGGTGGTCGGCAGCACGTTCCACTTGGGCTGGAACTCCCTGAGCGCGGAGCCGCCGTTGGACACCAGGTCGGCAACCGAGAATGTGCGCCCCACCGCGGGATCGCGTTCCATGTAGCGCTCGTACTCGTCCATGACGTGGTAGAGCTTGGGGTCGTTGAGCGATTCACGCCTGGCGAGTTCCGCGACGACGACGAACTGCTCGATCGCGCCGAACTCGCTCTGGATCGCGGCCATCGAGCGGTTGTACGCCGAATTGGGCCACAGGATCGGCGATTCAGACGACGGATCGCCGACCTTGAGGCCGGACCAGAAAAAAGCGCACAGCGCGATCACCGCGACGGTAGCGATGAAGGTGGCGACCCGGCCCGTTCTTTCCAGCATCGGCCTGGCGGTCGACATCAGCATTCGCTTGAAGAAGCCGTGCTCGCGGCGCTCGATCACCTCGATGCGCGGCGGGTCGAGGTAGTAGTACACGATGGGATTGAGGATCAGCTCGCTCACGATGATGGCGGCGATCCAGAAGCTCGCGGTGATCGCGAGTTTCTGCAGAAACAGCACCGGCACCAGCAGGATGACGAGCACACCGAACGCGTCGGTCAGAATTCCCGAAAGCGATGGAACGAACAGCTCGGAAAACGACGACAGGATGGCCTTTTCCTTGTCGCGCAGGCGGTAGAACTCCTCGTAGTACCGATCGTGCATCTGCACCGAATGGCTGACGGCGCGCGCGGTTATCAGGAACGGGATGACGAGCACCAGCGGGTCGAGTCCGAAGCCCACCAGGCGGATGAAGCCGAGGCCCCAAATTGCACAAATAACGCCGGAGATCGTCGGCCGCAGCGCTCCCCGCCAATCGCGAAAATAGAGATAGAGCAGGATCCAGACCGCGAGCACGGTGGCGACAAAGATCCAGAGAAATTCCGGCGTGTAGTGATACACCCAGCCGTAAAGGATCGGCTGTCCGCCGTAGTAGATATGCACCGTCGCGTCGCGCTCGGGGTCAACGACGATGTGCCGAATCTCGTCGAAGATGCGCGTGTAGTCGAGCCGCGATTCGAGGAAGCTGCCCTCGATCACCGCCGCCCGGTCGTCGAGCGAGACGAAGCGGCCGAAGATCACGCCGGGATTTTTGTGGACGTTGCTCTCGAGTTCCTCAAGGTCGCCGGCGGTTTTGGGAATGTCGCCGTTGGGCAGTATGGGCGTATTGAGAATCACCCCGCCGGCCAGCGGACGGAAATAGCTCGAGGTCGAGATCGAGCGTACCGAGCCATGCTGGATGCCGTAAACGAGATCCATGTCCTGCGTCATCCGGACGATCTTCTTGATGATATCGGAGGTGTAAATCGTCCCCTCTTTCGCCTCGATCATGATCGTGACGTTGTTGACGCTGCCGAAATACTGATCGTACTTGTGCGCGACCTGGATGAACGGATGGTTCTGCGGGAGCAGGTCGCCGAAGCTGGTGACGAGCTGGGTCTGCGCCGCGTAGTAGCCGAAGAAAGCGGTGAGCACGCCGACGACGCCCAGCACGATGAAGCGCCGGCGCAGAATCCATTCACCAAAACGGTACCAGGTCATTGCGTTCTCCGCAGTCCTCTGGTTCGCGCGTTCGCGCTCAACCCTGGCAGAAGCGCCACGTCTTGCCACCGTCCTCGGTGTAAAGGATCGTGCCGTAGCCGACGATCCATCCGTGCTGTGCGTCGAAGAACCGCGCCTGGCTGAGCGGAAACGGTATCGCCGGCACCGACGCGTCATGCGCCCACGCGCCGTTGGGCTGCAGGCGCAGCACGGTGCCCGTCAGTCCGGTGGTGATTCCCTGGTCGCCGCCAAACAAATCGATCGAGAACAGCGGATCGCGCGCCGGAATCTGCGGCGCTCCCGGGATCAAAGCGTCAGGCGCCGCGCCCGGCTTGTCCGCCTGGTGTACAAAGCGCCAGCTCTTGCCGCCGTCATCGGTTTGTATCACCCATCCCTCGAGTCCGCACGCCGCGCCATGCTTTTGATCGCGGAACGAGACGCTGAAAAAAGTCGGCAGCAGAAAATCGGCGAAGCGCGGATCGTCGTTGGGCGTGAGCGCACGTTTCCATTGCGGCAGCAGCGATTGCTGCTGCTCCTGCCAGCTCTTGCCGCCATTGTCGGTCGCCCAGATTCGCCCGAGCTCGCCGACCACCCAGCCGTGATCGACATCGAGAAAACTCGCGCTGTAAAGCACCGGCTCCTCGTACGGCAGCGCGTAGTCGGCCAGTTCCCCCGGAAAGAGCCGCTGCAACTGGCGCTTGGTGAAACTCTCGCCGCCATTGGTCGTGCTCAACACCAGCGCGCGGTCGCCGACAAAGTAACCATGCAGCGCGTCGGGAAACGACAGGCCGAAAATGAACAGGTGCGTTCGCGAGTTAAGCCGCTCCCACGTCTGGCCGCCGTCGCGCGTGCGCATCACGAGGCCGTCCTGCCCGCACAGGTAGCCGTTATGATCGTCGGTCATCTGGATGCCGAAGATGCCCAACTGGCTGCCAATGTCGATTCGCTTGAAGTGACGGCCGCCGTCCTCGGTCAGCAGCACCTTGCCCCGATCGCCGACGACAAACGCGCGCGTCGGGCTGGTCGGCCATACATCGAAAAACTTGTCGGTCAGCGTAATGTTGCGCAGCGGCAACGGCGGCATCGCAACTTCGCGATGACACGCGCCGGCGGCAAGCGCGATTAGCACAAATAGCGTCTTGATTAAGCGGTATGCGCGGAGGTTTCGCTCCATTCGGCCCGATCCCAAGGAAAAATTTGCTCTATACTCAAGCAAACCCGCCAGCTTAGCAAGTCGTATTCTGAGGGCAAAAAAATCGGCCGTAAGTTTACAGGTCCGCCAGCAACAGGCCGGTCAGGTACTCGCCCTCGCCGTGACCGAGCAGCACCGGGTGGTCCGGGCCGGGTCCAAGATGCGCGATCAGGCGAAGATTGCGGCCCGCGTTGGACGCGGCGAATCGCACGGCGCGGATGAAATCGTCGGCGCGGAAGTGCGTCGAGCACGAAAACGTCATGAACCGCCCGCCCGGCGCCAGCGCGCGCATCGCGACCGAGTTGAGCTCGACGTAAAGGCGGCCAGCGCGCTCCGCGTCGCTTCGGCTACGCGCCAGCGGCGGCGGGTCGACGACGATCAGATCGAAACGATCTGGCGTCTCGGCCATGAACTTGCCGGCTTCACCGTGAACGAACTCGACGGCGCCCGCGGGATGCTCGTTCAGCTCGAGATTTTGGCGCGCCATTTCGAGCGCCCGCGCCGACGTATCGACCGCGACGACGCGGCTGGCGCCTCCTGCGATCGCCGCGAGCGAGAATCCGCCCTGGTAGCAGAAAGCGTCGAGCACCCGCGCGCCGGACGCGATCGCGCTGAACAATGCGCGGTTGTCGCGTTGATCCAGGAAGTAACCGGTCTTCTGGCCGTGCTCGAAATCAATTTTGATCTTGATTCCGTTCTCGGCTGCGATCGTCTCCGTCAGCGCTTCGCCAGCCAGAACCGCGGCGCGATCGTCGAGGCCTTCCTGCTTTCTCACTGCGCCGTGGCTTCGTTCAATGATCGAGCGCGGGTGAAGTAGTTCGTTCAGCGCGGCAGCGATCGTCGCGCGCATTCGGTCGGCGCCCGCGGTCAGGATTTGCACGACGAGCACATCGCCGAACCGATCGACGACCAGGCTTGACAACCCATCGCCGTCGCCGTTGACGAGCCGGTAGGAGTCCGTATCGGCGCGGATGAAGCGCCGCCGAAGCTCGAGCGCTCCCTTCAGCCGGCGCGCGACGAGTTCTTCGATTGCGGGCGCCTCTCCCCACGCCAGCATCCGGATTGCGATCGTCGTCGCGGGGTTGCAGTAACCGACGCCGAGCAGCGCGCCCGCCGCGTCATGCACCGTGACGGGAGCACCGGGTTCAGGCGATGGCGGTTCAATCCGATCGATTGCTTGCGAGAAGATCCACGGATTGCCGCCGCGGACCGGGCCCTCCCTGCCGCGCTTGAGGATTGCGCGCGCCAGCGGCGCGCTCACCGCGCCGGCCATGGCGGCTCGCCGGCGCGGGCGAAGTCGCCGCTGCGGCCGCCGCGTTTTGCGACCAGCCGGACGCCGCCAATTTCCATCGCACGATCGATTGCCTTGGCCATGTCGTAAATCGTCAGCGCCGCCGCACTCACCGCGACCATCGCTTCCATCTCAACGCCAGTGCGCGCGTCGGTCACGGTGCGAGCCTGGATTTGGATCGCGGTACCGGCCGGATCGGGCCTGAAATCGACCTCGACCACGTCGAGCGGAATCTGATGGCAGAGCGGAATCATCTCATGCGTGCGCTTTGCCGCCATGATTCCCGCAAGACGCGCGGCGGCGAGCGCCTCGCCTTTTTTGAGTTTCCCGCCGACTATCGCTTGAAGCGTCGCCGGCGCCATCCGGACCTCGCCGCGCGCGATTGCCTCGCGCCGCGTGACCGGCTTTTCGCCGACGTCGACCATCCGGATTTGCCCGCGGGCATCGAGATGCGTCAGGTGCGGGGACGCGGTGCGATGCGACCGGGATTGTTTCTTGCCCGCCATCGAAGGAAGTGGTTAGAGCTTATGTTGACCGCCCGCGCATATACAATAAACTCTTGATTCTCAGTTCAACCAAACATCTCAAACGATTGCGCAGACGGTTCATATGGCTGACGAAATCAACAAGGTCGTAATCCTCGGCTCCGGTCCCGCCGGACTTACGGCGGCGCTCTATACGGCGCGGGCCAATCTCAGTCCGCTGCTGATCGAAGGGCACGAACCGGGCGGCCAGCTCACCATAACCACCGACGTCGAGAACTATCCGGGCTTCGAGCATGGTATCCAGGGCCCCGAGATGATGGACGTGTTCCGCCGCCAGGTGACTCGCTTCGGCACGCGTTTCCTGAGTGGCGCCGTGAGCGAGGTGCGCTTTAACAAGCGGCCCTTTGAGCTGGTCGCGGACGGCAAAGTGATCAAAGCCGAGGCCGTGATCGTTGCGACCGGCGCGACCGCCAAGCTGCTCGGAATCGATTCGGAAAAACGCCTGATGGGTTACGGCGTGAGCGCCTGCGCCACCTGCGACGGCGCATTTTTCAAGAACAAGGACGCGATTGTGGTTGGCGGCGGCGACACCGCGATGGAGGAAGCGACCTTCCTGACCCGGTTTGTCACCAAGGCCACCGTGGTGCATCGCCGCGACTCGCTGCGCGCGTCGAAGATCATGCAGGATCGCGCGCGCCGCAATCCGAAGATCTCGTTCATCTGGGATTCAGCGGTCGAAGAAATTCTCGGCGAGCAGAAGGATGGCGTGCGCGCCGTCAAGTTGAAAAATCTCAAGACCGGCAAAATCACCGATATGAAGACCGACGCCGTGTTCGTCGCGATCGGCCATAATCCCAACAGCGCGCTGTTCAAGGGCCAGCTCGAGATGGACGAGATCGGCTATCTGAAGGTGAAAGCGGGCTCGACCTACACCAACATCGATGGCGTGTTTGCCGCCGGCGACGTCGTCGACAGCGTATATCGTCAAGCGGTCACGGCCGCAGGCACGGGGTGCATGGCGGCGATCGACGCCGAGCGATGGCTCGAAGCGAAGGGCGAGTAAGCGTGGGTTATCGGCGAATCGTTACGCCCAAAAGGTGAGGTGACCATGCGATCGATTCGCCATCCGCTGAGCGGCGCGCTTTACGACCGGCAACCCGACGGCACCGTCCGCGTCGAGAAGGACGGCCGCGTCGGTCTGTTCCGCGCCGACGGCAGTTACATTTCGGGCGACATCTACTCCTCGGACCCGCATATGTGCGTGTGGATCGGCGGCCGCGAGTTGGCTGCGCGGTCGCGCCATTCGGGCGATGCGACCAAACGAAATTGAGATCTTGATGGCGCTCGAGAAATGGATCGCCCGGCCGCAGCGCGCGCGCGCCTGAGGTAAAACCGCGATGGCGTCGGTGAAAGAGTTCAATCCGCTTGCGCCGGAGACGGTCGAGAATCCGTATCCGTTTTATCGCGCGATGCGCGAGCAGGCGCCAGTCTACCAGGTTCCGGGCGCCGGGTTTTTTATCGTCAGCCGCTACGACGACATCCTGTACGTGCTCGCCAACCCGCAGATTTTTTCGTCGCATCAACCGCCCGGCGTGCAGACGACGATGAGCGCGGAGGCAAAAGAAATCCTGGCCAGGGGATGGCCGCCCGTCGATACCCTGCTGACCAACGATCCGCCCGCGCACACGCGCTTTCGCGCGCTGGTGAACAAGGCGTTCTCGGCCCGCCGCGTCGCCACGATGGAGCCTGGTGTCCGAACGATTGCAAATGAGCTGCTCGATCGGTTCATCGGCGACGGACGCGTGGAACTCGTCAGCCAGTTCGCAGTCGGCCTGCCGCTGAGCGTGATAGCCGACGCGCTGGGCGTGCCGCGCACCGACATGGACAAGTTCAAGCGCTGGTCCGACGACTCGGTGGCGCCGCTCGGCGGAATGATCACCCACGAACGGCAACTCGAATGCGCCCGCAGCCGCGTCGAGTTTCAGCACTACTTTGCGGCCAGGCTGGAAGAGCGGCGCGTCGCGCCGCGCGACGATATTTTAACCGATCTCGTCAACGCACGGTTGGAGGGCGTCGAACCGCTGAGCATGCCCGAGATGCTCAACATCCTCGAGCAGTTGCTGGTCGCGGGAAACGAGACGACCACGAATCTGATCGCGAGCGCCATGATGCTGCTGCTGCAGGACTCGTCGCGGATGGCGGCGCTGACGGCCGATCCGTCGCTGATTGCAAACTTCGTCGAAGAAGCGCTACGCACTGAATCCCCGGTGCAAGGACTGTTTCGCGTTGCAACCGGGGATGCGGAAGTTAGCTCAGTGAAAATTCCCGCCGGCTCGCGAATCGTCGTGATGTACGCGTCGGGCAATCGCGACGACGCGCAGTTCGCTGACGCCGAGCGGCTGGACATTTCGCGCGACAACGCGCGCACCCATCTCGCGTTCGGGCAAGGCGTGCACTTTTGCATCGGCGCAGCCCTGGCCCGGCTCGAGGCGCGGGTGGCGCTCGAGACGATTCTCAGCAAGACGCGCAACCTTCGCTTTGCGGCGTCCCGCAATGACTTCACGCATACGCCGAGCTTCATCCTGCGCGGACTGAAGCAGCTCAACCTCGAGTTCGATCGAGCTTAAGCGCCTGCGCTACAGGGTCGCCAAGCTGTTATCGCTGTGATAACAAAGCGCCCTATGGCGCCAATTTCTTTTCCAAAAGGATTTCTGTGGGGGACCGCCAGCGCGTCCTACCAGATCGAGGGCGGCTGCAAGGAAGACGGCAAGGGCGAGTCCATCTGGGATCGCTTCTCGCACACGGCCGGCAAGATTAAGCGCGGCGACACCGGCGACGTCGCGTGCGATTTCTACCACCGCTACGCGGACGACATCGCGCTGATGGAAGAGCTCGGCCTCAACGCCGCGCGAATCTCGCTCTCATGGCCGCGCATCATGCCCACCGGCAAGGGCCCGGTTAATCAAAAGGGCCTCGACTTCTACGACCGGGTCGTGGACGAGATGCTCAAGCGCAACATCCAGCCGTGGGTGACGGTCTATCATTGGGACCTGCCGCAGACGCTCGAGGATGCTGGCGGATGGCCGAATCGCGACCTCGCCGAATATTTCCGAGACTACGTCGCCGCCGTAGCCGACTCGCTCGGCGATCGCGTGAAGCATTGGATGCCATTCAACGAGCCGTGGATCTTCACGATGCTCGGCTACCACATGGGAATCCATGCGCCGGGACGGCATGAGTCGGAGAAGGCGTTTCAGGCGACGCACACCGTCAACCTCGCGCAGGGCATGGCGGTCAAAGCGATTCGCGAATCGAAGAACAAGCCGGAGGCCGTCGGCGCCGCGTTCAGCATGTCTCCGGTGCATCCGCAGACCGGGTCGCTCGAAGATCGCACGGCGGCCGAGCGATGGCATCGGTTCTACAACATGTGGTTCCTCGATACCGTGATGCGCGGCAAGTACCCGGAGGCCTACCTGCACGGTTCGGTCGAGGACCATATCGATATTCGGGACGGCGACCTGGAGGTCATCAAGGCTCCGCTGGACTTCATCGGAATCAATCTGTACACGCGGGTTGTCGTCGCCCACGATGGGAGCGATCACACGATGGGCGTGAAGCAGATCCGAACCGGCGGCGAAGAGATCACGGATTTCGGCTGGGAGGTCTATCCGCAGGCGCTCTCGGAAATGATCCTGCGCATCAGCAAAGACTACGGTGGGTTGCCGATCTACGTGACCGAGAACGGATGTTCATACGGCGATCGGCCAGGCGCCGACGGCAAGGTCAGCGACCAGCGCCGCGTGAGTTTTCTGCGCCGTTTTATCGGCGAGGTCGGACGCGCGATGAAGGCCGGCGCCGACGTGCGCGGCTATTTTCTATGGACCTTCACCGACAACTTCGAATGGGCCGAGGGATTCCAGCAGCGCTTCGGGATCGTGTACTGCGACTTCCAGACGCAGCAGAGAATCGTGAAGGAGAGCGGCCACTGGTACGCGCGGCTCGCGCGCACCGGCGCGCTCGATTTCGACCCGGTCGTTTGATCCTGTGACCCAGCCGGTGCCGCGATGATCGGCGGCGAGTTCCTGATGTGGCTGCATCTGTGCGCGATGGCCTCGTACGTGGGTGCGCAGTTCGCAGTCATCTATATGCTGATTCCGGCCGCGGAGACCGCCCCCGACGAGGCCGCGCGGCGCTCGAGCCTGATCGCGGGTTTCAAGTTCTACAACCCGTTCACGATCGGGGTGCTGGGAATTATTGTAATTAGCGGCGCGATGCGGCTGACAGATCTGAAGGCGTCGATGAAGTTCGACTACTTCGCGCGGATCGGTTCCGCGCTCGAACTGAAGCTGGGGCTCGCCTTCGTTCTCATCTTCATACAAACCTACATCACGTTTGGACTGGCGTTTAGAATCGGCCGCCAGGAAGAGGTGGCCGCACACGGCGACGGCGAGGCGTTCACCGTCGAGCAGCTGAACTCGATGCTGCGGAGAATTCGCGCGATGGTGTGGTTCACCATCGTGCTGGCGGCCGCTGTCATCTGGGTATCACTCACGATGGTTGCGCGGGCGGTGGATGAGCCCGTCACCGCATCGCGCATTTCCGCGCGCGCCGCACCTGGTCGTGCGACTCGGGTACTCGCATACCCGATGACGTTGGCGATGCTGGCCGCGCGAGTCCACGACATGACTTAGTGCGCAAGCGTGAGCAGCGAGCCGACGATGTACGCGAGCGTGATGATCCCGAAAAGCGCGCCCGGGATCTCGTTGAGCATGCTGTACTGCGCGAGCCGGGTCGCGTCGCTGACTTCCGCCGCCTGGTTGATCGACGCGATTCCTGCGAGCCTTTGAGTAGTGGTTGCGTTCATTTCAAATGCCTCCCGTAATTTCTTCGGACGATTTCAGGCCAGCGCCAGCAAGGAGCTGACGATGTATCCGAGCGTGATCAGACCGAACACGACGCCGGGCAGTTCGCTGAGCAGACTGTTCTGCGCGAGCCGGGTTCCAGCCGTGGCTTCCGCCGCTTCGTTGGCGTTGGTGAGTACCGCGAGTGTTGCTTCGTTGGTGGTTGCGCTCATTTTCAGATTCCTCCCGTGCTTGGTTGCTGACAGTGGTACAGCAAGTCGGGTGCCATCTAAAAACCTCTCGATTTAACAACAACTTTCCAAAATGACTGAAGGCTGGAAGCGAGCCGCAATTGGGTAAACATCAATGAAATTAGGAGCTTAGATGAAATCGCAGAATGCGAGATTAAATCCGTCGGGATTCCATTTTCGCGCTAAGTTTCGTCTTTCGCGAATCAGCGCAACCGCCAGGCCGCAGCTATTCTACTGCGGGTCGGTGCCCGGTCGGCTCCTCTTTGATCGCTGCAACGCATCTGCGAGAGTGGCGTGATGCCGAGTGAGACAAATCCCGACGCGCCCCAAGCCGACGGCAAAGCTACCGGGGGACTGAAGCCTGCCACCGCAATGCTCGCTGCTGCGGACGCCGCCGCGCCCGCAGAGCATCCGCATTTCATCGGCAGCCTGGCGCTCCACTTCGCGGAGACCGCAATCTTCCTGCTCGCCGTTGTCGGCGCGATTGCCCTGGGCCTCGGTATCACCGCCTACTTCGGCGAGCATAGCTATGTGCTCGCGTACCTGGCGGCCTACGCAGGCTTTCGCTTTTCCGATTTGATTGTGCGCGACGATGCCGAGGATCGTCCCGCACACGAGGAGCTGAGCCGGCGTGTCGCCGCGCAGCTCCCGCTGCTGGCGACGTTCGCGGCGGCGCCGTTCGAGCGGACTTACGTTTACGGCGGCTCGGCGCCGGCGTTCGTCAGCGCGCTCGGACTGTTGCTCGAGCTGCTGGGGATGTGGCTCGCGCTTGGCGCACGCGTCCAGCTCGGATTTTTCACATCCGGCAGGACGGCCGAGCATCCGGTGCTGGTCAAGCGCGGCTTCTATCGGTACATCAGGCATCCGATTTACGCGGGGACATTTCTGGTGACGTTCGGCTGGACGCTCATCTACGGGGCGCCGGTCACGGCGGTCTTGACGCTGATAATCGGCGCGATTTTGGCGCAGCGCCGGATGAAATCCGAAGAGGCTGCGATGCGCGCCCGATTCGGCGAAGAATACGACGCTTACCGGCGCGAGACGGACGCGCTGGTTCCGGCTATCTGGTAGCCTGGCAGTCGGTCCATGAAGCCCCGTGCCGCAGCCGCGCTCGCACTTGTGCTCTTCGTGGTTGGCTGGGTTGCGCTGTCCATAGTCAATCAGGGCGCATCGGCGAGTCCCTCTTCAATCGGGCTCGTCGCGGTGATTGTGTTTCCACTCGCGTTTTTGGTCCGATTGATCATAAAGATCCGTAGCAGCAAGTCAGACCGTCCCGGCTGATTCCGTTCTGGTCCACTTCGTCCCGGCTGGTCGGCACTGGTTCAGTTTGAATAGGCCGGAAGTCGTGAAGATCAAAGGTTTCTGGTGGTGGGCGCTCGTGATCCTCTGCGCTTCCAGCGCACTGGATGGTCCCATTTTCCTGTTAGGCCTAGGGCCATTGGTAGGCTGGCCCGGGTTTGAATTTTCTCGACATGTCGGCGACGAGACCACCAAGCTCGTAATCGCGTTGCAGTTCTTAGGCGCCGCAATCGGATTTGCCATCGCAGAAGCAATTGCCCTTCGTCAAAAGAAGGTCTGGCGCCTATACGTCGCTTGTGTACTGACGTTTCCAACGGCGTTAATGGCCTTCCTGAACACGTTGGAGGTCGATAGTTGGATCCTTTTGGTTTCAATCGTGTTCCTGCTGGCAGACGGGGCCGTGGGAATTATGCGCGCGGCCAAAATTTGAAACTGAACCAGTGCCTGCTGGTCCAGCCTAATCCGGCATTTTCTCCCGATGATTTGAAACTGACCGACTGCCTGTAGCTTCAGCGGCGGCGGGCTTTGAGCTGGCAGGGGGTGTGCGAGCAATAGTTGTCGGCAGCGGCGACGCTTACGAACTTCGCGCCGCATCCGGCGCATTCGCGAATTGATTCGCCTGGCTTTAGCAGCGCCTTCAGCTCCGCCTCCACGACCGAGTCGTCGTTCTTCGAGCCTCGCGTCTTTCGCTGGTCTGGCGACGCTCCTTCGGCAATGAGTCGGCCGTTCGCGCCCATCAGGGCGAGTTCGTCGGCGCGATTGTTGGTCGCGTCGGTGTCGTGGCCGCGGACCCATTCGAATCGCACGGTTCGCGCCGCGACTTCGGCGTCGAGCAGCTCCCACAAATCGTGATTCTTGTTGCGCTTGTAATGCAGCGTCATCGAATCCACGACGTACTTGCTGTCACTGCGCAGAACAACCTGCGCACCGGCGGGAGTTGCGCGCAGGCCCTCGATCGCGCCCGTCAACTCCATCCGGTTGTTGGTGGTCGAAGGATGACTGCCGTTAAGCTCGGTCACGACGCCGGCGGGGTCGCGCACCACCACGCCCCATCCGCCGGGCCCCGGGTTGCCGATGCAGGAGCCGTCGGCATAGACGAGGTATTCGCGAGACGAGAGTGCCACGGGCGGATTCTAGCTGAGGCCGCGAGCTTTTCGCAGCCGCGCGAACCACTCGAGGTATTGCCGCGCCGTGCGATCCCACGAGAAATCCGAGGCAAAGCAATTTGCCATCAACCGGCGCCACGCCGCCCGGTCCTTGAATGTCGCGGCCATGCGGAGCAGCGCCGCGACCATCGCGGCCTTGTCGAAATTCCCGAAGACGAAGCCGTTGCCGGTTCCCGCCGCGGGATCGAACTCGCTGACGGTGTCGCGCAGCCCGCCGGTGGCCCGCACCACGGGCGCGGTGCCGTAGCGGAGCGCGTACATTTGCGTGAGTCCGCAGGGTTCGAATCGCGACGGCATCAGGAACGCGTCGCTGCCGGCCTGGATTCGATGCGCCGTGGTTTCGTCGAACGCTATTATCGCGCGAAGTTTGTCGGGGTAGCGGGACTCCGCCTCTTTGAAAAATCGGTCGAGCACCGCGTCGCCGCTGGCGAGCATGACGAGCTGCAAATCGATGCGCATCACGGCGTCGAGCGCGTCCGCGAGCAGGTCAACGCCTTTTTGCGCGGTCATTCGGGTGACCATCCCGACTATCGGGGAATCGTCGCGGTGCGGCAGCTTGAGTGAATCACGCAAGTCGCGCGCGCACACGCGCTTGCCGTCGGGCCTGGCGGGCGAGTAGGTCGCGGCGAGCGCGCGATCGATTGCGGGACTCCATTCGTTGTAGTCGGCGCCGTTGAGGATTCCGACGAAATTTTCGCCCTTGTCGAGGAGCACTCCTTCGAGGCCAAAGCCGAGCTCCGGGTCCGTGGTAATTTCGTGTGCGTAGTTGGGGCTGACCGTCGACGCGCCGTCGCACAGAACGAGCGCGCCCTTCATCAGGTTCAGGTGTCCGTAGAATTCCAGGTAGTCGGGCGAAAAATACGGCGGGTCGAGATTCAGCAGCGCGAAGTCCTCGCGTTTGCCGATCCCCTGGAATGCAAGATTGTGAAGCGTGAAGACCGAGAGCACGCGCTTGAAGCTGGGACGCAGAGCGTTGTCGGCGCGCATCGCGATCGGCGCGGCCGCAGAATGCCAGTCGTGCGCATGGACTACGTCCGGCGCGAGGATCTCGGCCGACGCGAGCGCGGCGGCGCGGCCGAAGAAGATGAAGCGCCGCATGTTGTCGGGATAGTCGTTACCGTTCTCGCCGTAGATTCCGCGCCGCCGGCCGAAAAATCCGGGATGGTCGATGAGGTACATCGGCACGCCATGCGGATCGGTCGCGCGCAACACCGAGAAGCGCTCGACACCGGCGTCGAAATGGATCGGGATATCGCGCATCACGGGCGCGGTCTCGACGCTCTCGACGAGCGAGGCGTAGCCGGGCACGAGCAGCGACGGTTGCTCGCCGGCGTCCTGCAATGCGCCAGGCAGGGCGCCGATCACGTCGGCGAGGCCGCCGGCTTTAGCATGAGGGGCGGCTTCCGCCGCGACGATCGCTATCTTCACGTTCGCAATGCGAGGAACTGGAAATTTGGACCCTCACCCGCGCCGGAGGCGCGGCCTCTCCCTGATAGAGAGAGGCTAAGAAGGATTCGGGTTCCTGCGCAGCGCTCAGGATGACACAAAAAAGGAAGTTCTTCCCTAGTTCAGCACGGTGCGCTCGGTGCGGGCGGCGGCCGGGGTGGGCGCGACGGCCTCTGCGCCCGGCTGCACGGCGGCGTCGCCGTCGCGCAGCGCGTGCCGAATGACCTCATCGACGGTGTCGACGAAGATCATCTCGAGCTCTTTGCGGACTTCGGGCTGGATGTCCTCGAGGTCGCGCTCGTTGCGCCGCGGCAGAATGATGGTCTTGATCCCGGCACGCTTGGCGGCGAGCACCTTCTCCTTGATGCCGCCGACCGGCAGCACCTTGCCGCGCAGGGTTATCTCGCCGGTCATTGCGATGTCGGAGCGCACCGGCCTTCCGCTGAGCAACGACGCGAGCGAGGCCGCGATCGTCACACCGCCCGACGGCCCGTCTTTGGGAATTGCGCCAGCGGGAACGTGGACGTGGATGTCGGACTTGTCGAAGAAGTCCGGCGCGATTCCAAGCGCCGCGGCGTGGGTGCGCACGTAAGAGAGAGCGGCCTGCGCCGATTCCTTCATCACGTCGCCGAGCGAGCCGGTAAGGTTGAGGCCTTTCTGGCCGGACATGCGGGTGCTCTCGATGAACATTATCTCGCCGCCGTTTGGCGTCCACGCCAGCCCGGTTGCAACCCCCGGCTCTTGCGTGCGTTCGGCCACTTCGGAAAAGAAACGCGGCGGGCCGAGGTACTTTTGCACGTCGGCGCCACTAACGACCGGCGGCGCCGTTTCGCCCTCGGTAATCGAACGCGCGATCTTGCGGCACACGCGCGCGATCTCACGCTCGAGATTTCTGAGCCCGGCCTCGCGGGTGTAGCTGTGAATAATCTCGCGCAGCGCTTCCTCGGAGAATTCGATTTTCTGATCGCCGAGTCCGTTCTCGCCCAGCTGCTTGGGAATGAGGTGGCGCTGCACGATTTGCAGCTTCTCCTCCTCGGTGTAACCGGGCAGCTCGAGCACTTCCATGCGGTCTCGCAGCGCGTGCGGAACCGGGTCAAGCATGTTGGCGGTGGTGAGGAACAGCACTTTCGAGAGATCGAACGGCACGTCGAGGTAATGATCCGAGAAGGTGTTGTTCTGTTCGGGATCGAGGACCTCGAGCAGGGCCGAGGCCGGGTCGCCGCGGAAGTCCATGCCGAGCTTGTCGACTTCGTCCAGGATGAACAGCGGGTTGTTGGAGCCGGCGTTGCGAAGTCCCTGGATGATTCGGCCGGGCAGCGAGCCGATGTAAGTGCGGCGATGGCCGCGAATCTCGGCCTCGTCGCGGATGCCGCCGAGCGACAGGCGCACGAATTTGCGGCCGAGAGCGCGCGCGATCGATTTGCCGAGCGAAGTTTTGCCGGTGCCGGGCGGGCCGACGAAGCACAGGATCGGTCCCTTAGTGTCGTTCTTGAGCTTGCGCACCGCGAGAAACTCAAGGATGCGTTCCTTGATTTTTTCGAGGTCGTAGTGATCCTCGTCGAGCACCTGGCGGGCGTGGCGAATGTCGAGGTTGTCCTCGGTGGAGACGCCCCAGGGCAGGCTCACGAGCCAGTCGAGATAGGTGCGCACGACGGTGTGCTCGGCCGATTCGGGCGGGATCATCTTGAGGCGCTCGAGTTCCTTGTCGGCGACTTTGCGCGCCTCGGGCGACATCTTGGCCTCTTCGATTTTCTTCTCGATCTCCTCGACTTCGGAACTGCGCGCGTCGCCCTCGCCGAGCTCCTTCTGAATCGCCTTGAGCTGCTGGCGCAGATAGTACTCGCGCTGATTTTTGTTGAGCTCGGTCTGCACCTGCGACTGGATCTTGTGCCCGAGCTCGAGCATCTCGATCTCGCGCCCGAGAATCGCGATCAGCTTTTCCAGCCGCGCGCGCACGTCGAGAGTGGCGAGCAGATCCTGCGCCTCTTCGATCGGTATCTTGAGGTAGGAGGCGACCATGTCGGCAAGCCGGCTGGCCTCCTTCACCTGCATCGCCATCACCTGCAGTTCGTCGGGCAGGTACGGCACGAGCGAAACGAACTTGGAGAACTGGCTGACCAGGTGCGCGTGCAGCGCGTCGATTTCCTTGTCGGAAGTGACCGGCTCGACGAGCCGCTTCGCGTGCGCCAGGAAGTAGGGTTCGCGCTGAGTGAAGTCCTTCAGTTCGATTCGCGCCAGACCCTGCACGAGCACGCGCACGCTCTGGTCCGGATAGCGCAACATCTTGAGGATGCGCACCGCGGTGCCGCGCGCGAACAATCCCTCGGGGGCCGGCTGCTCGTCTTCCGGATTTTTCTGCGCGGCGAGCGCGATTACCTTCGACGTCTGTCCGCAGTCCTCGATCAGCTTGAGCGAGGACGGTCGCGAGACCAGGAACGGATGAATCTGACTGGGAAAAATCACGATGCCGCGCAACGGCAGCACCGGCAGGATCTCGGGAATCTCGGCCTTGCTCAGGTCCTCTTCAATCTCGAAACGTTTTTCCCCTTTGGGTTTATCTGCCATTGGTCATCGGACCTCGCAGGGAGGGAACCGCGCCGCACCTTCCCCGCAACCCAAATTTCACCGTAATATACGGAGGTGGCGCAGACAAGGTTACCTCTTACTTAAGAAGCTAATCACGGTGACCGGCTCGCGCTACTGACGGAGAAAAGTTGACAAATATTGCATTTGATAAGCTATTCAGCGAGGAAGAAGCCAACGAGCTGATTCCGCGGCTGGAAATTTTGTTGCGTCAGCTGCAGATGCAGGCGACGTCGTTGCGCGCGCGGATCGAGGAATTGGCGGTCACTGATCCGTCGATTTTGCACTCGGCGATGAGCGAAATCGTCGGCCGTTACCCCGAGCTGCGATCGTTCGCGAGCAACATGGCCGACGCCGCCGAGCAAATCGAGTCCTTCGGCTGCATCCTCAAGGACATCGACCTCGGCCTGATAGATTTTCCCTACGACGCGGGCGACGAAGTCGTTTTCCTGTGCTGGCAGTTCGGCGAGCCGCGCGTCGTCGCATGGCACAGCGTCAACAGTGGATTCGCGGAGCGCCAGCCGCTGCCGGGCGCGCCCAACCGCTGGCTCAACTGAAGAGCAGGCACTCCGAATGATTCTGGTTTTGTCAATTTACCTGGCCGCACTTGGATGCTGGCTCGGCGGAATTGTCTTTTTCTCGTTCTTCACCGCGCCTGCCGTCTTCACGGTGCTGCCGCGCCCGGAGGCGGGCCAACTGATCAGCACAATCTTCCCGCGCTACTACACACTCGGCTACATCGTGGGGACAATCAGCCTCCTGCTCGCGATCTATCTCACGGCAGCGCGCGGACCGCGGATATGGTGGGGCGCGACTGCGCTCGCGCTGGCAATCGGACTCGGAATCACCTTTTATGCGGGCATGATTATTCTGCCGCGCGCCGACGCGCTCCGCACTGTCACCGAAGATCCCAATCCCGACCCGGCGCGCAAGGCCGAGTTCGACAACCTGCATCACATGTCGGTGATTCTCAATGGCACGGTGCTGCTGTTGAACGTCGCCGCTGTGGTTGGCACCGCGGGAGCGCTGACCGCGCGTGGCTGAGCATCGTTACAAGGCGGTCGTGATCGACTTGTTCGACACGCTCGTCAACTGGAATCCCGACGCGTTGCCGCTGATGGAATTCCGCGGGCGCGGAATTCGCAGCACGACCCCGTTGCTCTACCCGGCGCTGGAAGCGGCGCTGGGTGAGCGCTTCGACCGGGTGAGATTCTCGGAGGCGCACGCGGCGGTTTACGCCGAGATATTCTCCGAGCGGGCAAAATCCGACGCGATCGAGATAACCTGCCTCGAGCGCTTCTCACGCACGCTCAAAAAGCTCGACGTCGATGAAGACCAGGCGGCGCCGCTCGCCGAAAATCTGCGCCGCATCCACATGGCGACCGTGCGCGAGGTCACCAAGGCGCCGGCCGCGCGCGTCGACGCGATAAAGAAAATCGCGAAGCACCTGCGCGTCGGCTTGATTTCCAACTTCGACGATTCCGAGACCGGCCACCTGATCATGCATGACACCGGCATCCGCGGGCTGTTCGACGCCGTGATTATTTCGGCCGAAGCCGGCTATCGAAAACCCAACCCGCTCATCTTCAAAAAAATTCTCGACGCGATGCGCCTTGAGCCGGCTGATATCCTGTTCGTCGGCGACACCCCGCACGACGACGTGCTTGGCAGCAAGGGCGTCGGGATGCATTCGGCGTGGATTCGCACGCGCGGCCGCGACCTGCCAGCCGGAATCCCCGCGCCGGACATCGTCATCGCCGACCTTGCGGAACTGCCCGACGCGCTCGGCCTGCAGGAATAGTACAAGCGGCGCGGTTTCGATGAAGCGGCGGCAAGTAGTAGCGGTCATCGGCGCGGGTGACGCGCCGCGCGCCGTTTGCAAGCTGGCGTTCGCGCTCGGCCGCGAGATCGCCCGCCGGGGCGCGGTGCTGCTGAACGGCGGGCGCACCGGCGTGATGGAAGCGGCGGCGGCCGGCGCGCGCAAGGAAGGCGGTCATACGATCGGAATCATCCCGGGTCACGATCGCCGCGATGCGAACCGCCATATCGAATTCGCGATTGCAAGCGGAATCGGGGAGGCGCGCAACGCCGTAATTGTCGCGAGCGCCGACGCGGTAATCGCGCTGGCCGGCGAGGGCGGCACTCTCGCCGAGATCGGCTTCGCCAAGAAATTCGGCAAGCCGATCGTCGCGCTCGATTCATGGCCCGAGATCGGCGGGCTGCGCCGCGCCGGCAGCCCCGTCGACGCGGTCGCGCTGGCACTCAGGCTTGCCAGGTCAAGTTCGCGACGGAGAAAATGAATGGCCGCTCACGATCGAAGCCCTTTTATCCATGCACTGGAACGCGCGCCGTTCGCCAGGACGCTGGGGTTGAAAATCGAATCGGCCGCCAACGGCGACGCGACGGTGCGGATGCCCTTTGATCTGCGCATCCTGAACGAGGGCGGCCTCGCCGCTCCTATTCACGGCGGCGCGATCGCCGCGCTTGCCGACGTGGCCGCGTGCGCCGCGGTATGGAGCCTCGCTGCGACGACGCGCACCGCGACCATCTCGATCACGGTGAACTACACGGGTTTCGCCGTGAAGTCCGATCTGGTCGCCCGCGCGCGGGTGAAGCGCACCGGCAAGCGGATCGCGAGCCTGACGGTGGAGGTCGCCGACGGCTCAGACGCCCTGATCGCCGACGCGCTGGTCACGTACAAGATCGCGTGACGGCGGAGCGCATCGATTAGTCGAGTCGCCTGGCTTAGAATGGAAGCCGGCCAATTTTCGCGCGGCGCTTGCAGGATTTTTTCGTGTCATCGACTCTGGATAACATTCTCCGCGCGGCCGCTCCGCACGGACTCAATCTGGTCGCAGCGATTTCCGTCGCGCGCTACGACGCTACGGTCAAGAAAATTTCGCGCGCCTCGGCGATCGATCCGCTGGCACGCTCAATCGTTGTCATCGGCAACGGCGGTGGCGCGCTCTGGGGCGCTCTCAAGGCCCACGTGGTGCGCCATCCGGGATGGTGGAATCGCGACAACCCGCTGGACGATTTCACCCGCGAAGTGGTCGAGCGCGACATCGCCGCCCCCATCCGCGGATCGGGCGCGCGATGCATCTCCGTTTACCCCTTCATGAACAACGGCCCGACGCTCAACTTCATCGAGCTCGGCAAAGTCGCAGGCATCGCGGGGCCGAGCATCCTCGGCGTAACGGTGCATCCGGTATACGGACCCTGGATCGCATTTCGCGCCGCGCTGTTGCTCGACGAAGAGCTCGATTCACCGGGCGACGCGCTAGGCTTCGACCCATGTCCCCGATGCATCGCCCGCACCTGCATCCCGGCCTGTCCGGCCAACGCGGTAAGCCTCGAATCCGGATGGGACATCCCAAAATGCCTGACCCATCGCGTCGAGGCAGAGCCGGATTGCGCTCAGCGATGCCACGCTCGCGCCGGCTGCGTGCTAGGCCCCGAGCATCGCTACCCGGACGACGAGCTCGCGTATCATCAGATGCGCGCGCTGCGCTCGATGCGCCCGTATTACGAAAAGCACCTGAAACCCCGCTGAGGATTTCGCGGTCTTATGCCGCTTCCCCAAGTTTGGCATCGCAAATTAAGTAAGTTATTTTTGCGCGGAGGTTTTGGAAGATGGCTGTCACGCTCGAGGTTCGCGGACACGTCGCGATTTTGACTATCAATCGGCCCGAGGCTCGCAACGCGGTCAACGCGGACGTCGCCTCGGGGATGGAAGCGCGCCTCGACGAGTTCGAAGCGAACCGCGGCCTTTGGGTAGGTGTGGTAACCGGCGCGGGCACCGTCTTCAGTGCGGGCGCGGATCTGAAGGCGATTGCGTCCAGCGGCGGCGCCGGACTCGGAACCCAACGCGGCGGCTTCGCCGGATTGGTCGCACGGAGCCGCACCAAGCCGCTGATAGCAGCGGTCAACGGTCCGGCGCTGGCGGGCGGATGCGAGATCGCGCTCGCGTGCGACATGATCGTCGCGGCCGAAAGCGCGCGCTTCGGACTGCCGGAAGTGAAGCGATCGCTGGTGGCCGCGGCAGGCGGCCTGTTCCGGCTCCCGCGCGCGATCGGAATGGCGCCAGCGATGGAAGTGATTCTAACCGGCGATCCAATCCCGGCCCGCCGCGCCTACGAGCTGGGGATGATCAACTACGTCGTACCCGACGGCAAGGCGCTGGAGTCCGCACTGGAACTGGCAGCGCGAGTAGTCGCCAACGCACCAATCGCGGTCCACGCCAGCCGCAACCTCGCAGCCCGCGCCTTCGTCGACGACGACGCCTCGATCTCGCGCGACACGATCACCGAGTTCCAGCGAGTCCTGCAAACCGAAGACGCCAAAGAGGGCCCCCTGGCCTTCATCGAAAAGCGCGCGCCCAAATGGAGGGGGCGCTAGCGCGCTGCATAAGGACCCTCATCTTTATCCTCTCCCTAACAGCACCTCACCCCGGGCGCGGACGCCGTTCCCTCTCCCGCTACCGGGCGAGGGTTAATCGGTACTCAAGAGACGTAGAGGGAGAGGAGACAGACGCGTCGGCCTAAGTGTAGGAACACCCGTGACCATGCAGATATAATCCAGCCCCGAGTACGCCGATGCCATTTCCAATCAATCGTCCGCGCCGCTTGCGGCGCACCGAAACAATCCGCCGCATGATTCGCGAGACGCGCTTGTCGCCCGACGACCTGATCCTGCCGATGTTCGTGTGCCCCGGCCGCGGCGTGAAGAAGCCCGTCGAGTCGATGCCGGGCGTCGCGCAAATGTCGGTTGACAATATCGTCGCGGAAGCGCGCGAGACGTGGGCCGCCGGCGTCCCCGCCGTCATCCTGTTTGGAATTCCCGAACGCAAGGACGCGCAGGGCAGCGAGGCATGGAACGACAACGGCGAAGTGCAGCGAGCGATCCGCGAAATCAAGGAGCGCGTGCCCGGCCTGGCGGTGATCACCGACGTCTGCATGTGCGAGTACACCGACCACGGCCACTGCGGGGCGCTTAAGGGCAACGACGTCGACAACGACGCGACGCTGGAGCTGCTGACGCGATCGGCGCTGTCGCATGCGCGCGCGGGCGCCGACATTGTCGCACCGTCGGACATGATGGACGGGCGCGTCGGGGCAATCCGTTCCGCGCTGGACAGCAACGGCTTCAGCCACGTCGCAATCATGGCGTACTCGGCGAAGTTCGCGTCGGCATTTTACGGCCCGTTTCGCGAGGCGGCGGAGTCAGCTCCGAAATTCGGCGATCGCCGCTCGTACCAGATGGACCCGCCCAACGGCGACGAAGCGATGCGCGAAGTGGCGCTGGATTTGGAAGAGGGCGCGGACATCGTGATGGTCAAGCCCGCGCTGCCGTACCTGGATCTGATCTGGCGCGTGAAGCACGAATTCAACGCGCCGGTAGCGGCCTACAACGTCTCGGGCGAGTACTCGATGATCCGCGCGGCCGGAATCAACGGATGGATCGACGAAGAACGCGCAACGCTGGAAGTCCTGACGGCGATAAAACGCGCGGGCGCCGACCTGATCCTGACCTACTTCGCCAAGGATGTAGCGCGCAAACTTCGAACCTGAAGGCCGCTGCAGTTTTCAGACATCCATTTGGACGACGTGGGTTATAGAATCGGGTAAAGCATTCAAGCCGGTTCGCAGAAACGACGGATGCAGATGCAAGTCCGCCAGCGCGTCCAGCCGGTGCCATCGGAAGATTAGTTGCGTGCCGTTTTCTTCCTGACCGTAAAATTCCCTGCTGAGATCGAGCTCGGCCGCGTCGAGCGGCGTTACCAGATACAGGAATCCGAGCTCGTGATGCCGGCGGCCCTCGTGAGTGAAGAAGTTTTCGAGCACCCACACGAGCCGATTGATTTCAACCTGCAAGCCGGTTTCCTCGCGCATCTCGCGCAGCAGCGCGCGGTCGGCGAGTTCGCCGATCTCGACGTGGCCGCCGGGGAGGAACCAGAAATCGTGAGGCTCGACGCGGAGCAGAAGAACGTGATCGCGGTGGAGTACGATCCCAGCGACGCGGAAGTCGAACAGCCAGCCGTTGCGCTCGAAGGCGATCATCTCACGGTCTCAGTGAGTGGCCGCGGCGGCAGGGTCAGCTTGCCGAGGACGGCGGGCGCGCGCGCGCCGGTGACGCTGGGGATATTGCCCTGGCGGCCGCGCAGCATCTGGTAGCCGAGGATGGCAAACGCGACGGCCTCGAGCGCGTTGCCGTCAACGCCGACGCCGGCGGCGGTGAGTACTTCGAGGTCGGGAAGGTCGCCGGCGATCATGCGCATCAAGGTGGGATTTTGCGCGCCGCCGCCGGTGACGATCAACTGATCAACGGGACGCGGCAAGATGAAGCGGCGGCATGCGTCGGCGACCGAGCGCGCGCTGAGGGCGGTGAAGGTCGCGAGCAGATCGTGGTCAACGATTCGCATGCGGCGGGCGTCGGCGACGATGCGGTCGAGCAGCCGGGGACCGAACTCGTCGCGGCCGGTCGATTTTGGCGGTGGGCGGCGAAAGTAAGGATGTTGCATCAGCTTCGCGAGCAGCGGCTCGCTGACGTGGCCGCCGGCCGCGATGCGCCCGTCGCGATCCATCCGCAGGCGGCCGCCCGAGATTCGCGACGCGAGCGCATCGATCATTCCGTTACCCGGGCCGGTGTCGAATGCGATCAGATCGGGGTCGCCGAGGCGCGCGCGAGGCGGAAGGTAAGTGGCGTTACCGATGCCGCCGATGTTCTGCACGATGCGGGCGCGCGCGGGGTCGGCGAAAAGCCAGAGATGGGCGAGCGGGGCGAGCGGCGCGCCCTCGCCGCCGAGCGCGACGTCCATCGCGCGGAAATCGTTGACGACCGCAACGCCGGTGGCCGCGGCGATGACGGCGGACTCGCCGAGCTGCATCGTGGAGGCGAGCTGACCGCGGGCCGCGCGGCGCGGTGGCAGATGAAAAAAGGTATGGCCGTGCGAACCGACGAACGCAACGTCGGACAGGGCGGTGCGCGAGCTTCGGGCGATCCCGATTGCGGCGCGCCCAAACTCGCGGCCGAGCGCGAAGTTGAGCGTGGAGAGCGCAGCCGCGCCGATTTTTTCGTCGGCGGAGGCGGCGAGTAATTCTTTGCGAAAGCGCGCGGCGTACGGAAAAATTTGAAACGCGATCAAGCGCGCGGGCGGATGGGAACGCTCGTCGAGCTCGACGACGGCGGCGCTGACCCCGTCGTGCGAAGTCCCTGACATCAAGCCGATCGCGAGAAGTCTTCCGCGCTCGAGTCTAATCGTGATTGCGCTCATCTTTATCGAGGTCCGGATCGTCAGATTCGGTTTCGTTGTCGCCGAGCGATTCCTGCGAATCGTCGGGACGACTCAAGCGAAGCATCTCGATTCCAGCAAGAAGCATTCGCATGCCGGAGGGAAAATCGAGCGCGCCGGAGTCGTCGTGCGATTCCGGCTCGATGATCACCTTGCGCCCGCGATGCCATTGGACGAGCAGCATCCGATGACCGAGCTGGCGGCCGGTGACGCGATCGATCGAGAAATCGCCAAACATCGTGGTGGTGCGCAAATCGGAGAATGCGGCGCGCAGCATCGCGTCGTCGGGGCGGCCGGCAGCGGCGAGCGCGGCGGCGGTCAGCACGCCGGCGGCGTAGATCTGCGCGGCAGGATAGTCGGGAGAATCGGCGGCGCCGGCGGTGCGCATGCGGCGCGCAAATTCGGCGGGCGTCGGGCCGAGCGCGGGCTGTAGATCGATGGAATCCTCCCACTGCGAAGGGCCGACGATTCCGTCCGCCAGTTCACCGAGGTCCGATGCGAAGCAGCGCACGCCGGCGGCGACGCATCCGAGCACCGGGATGTCGAGACGGGACTCCGCGACCGCGCGCATCACGGCGACGTCGTGTTCATAGCTGCCGGCGCTGGCGAGGGCGTTGACGCGGTTGCGCGCGAGTGCGGGGAAGAGCAGCGCGGGCGTCGAGGCGGGGTCGAATGCACCGTTCCATTTCACGCGGACGCGGACACCGCGGCGGCGAGCGGCGCGTTCGCCGGCGGCGCGCTCGAAGCCGGATCCAACCGCGCGAGCGAAGGCCGACTTCGACGCCACCAGCGCGACGCGCTTGCGCCAGAGCTTGAGTTGGGTCAGCAGGCGAACGAAGCCGCGCAAATAGTCACTCGCGGGACTGAGTACTCCGACGATCATCCTGTAGCCGCGCTCGTAGAGTTCGTCGCCGGCGCCGCCGTGATTGACAAAGAGGCGGCCGGATTGTTCCGCGATGGCCGCGGCGACGCGGGTAAGGCGATTGGAGTATGGGCCGAAGATTATGTCGGCGCGGCGATCTGCGCAGAGCGAGCGATAGATCTCGGCGCATCGCGCGGGATCGCTGGCGTCGTCGTGGCATTCGAGCGCGAACTCACATCGCTCGCCGGCGATGCGGAGCGCGACCCCGGCGTTGGCGTCGGCGGTGAACAAGCGAACGGCGAGTTCGGCCTGCCGGCCCATCGGGGAATATTCGCCGGTGAGAGAGAGCGAGAGGCCGATGGTTATTTTCACGGTAGCGAAGCAGAGTCAGGGCGCGACTTCGGCGATGCCGCCCTTGATGACGGCCTGGCCGCTGGGATTGAAAGTCTCGTAGTCGAAAACTATCCGGCCGTCGTGCTCGCCGCCGCACCAGACTCTGGTGGTGATCGTCTGGCCGGGCAGTACGGGACGGGAGAAGCGCACGCGCAGGCGCTTGAGTCGAGTGGGGTCGCCGGCGCAGAGTCTGTCGATCGCGACCTTCGACGTAAACGCCATCGTGCAGAGGCCGTGCACGATGATGCCGGGCAGGCCCGCCATCTTTGCGATATTTTCATCGACATGGATCGGATTGCGATCGCCGGACGCCTCTGCGTAGCGGAAGGTCTGATCCTTGTCTATGGTTTGCGCGACCGAAAAGATCGGCTCACCGCGATCGGGCTCGGCGGCGCGCGGTTCCCGCGACGCAGCGTCGCGGTTTCGAGCGCCGCGAATAAAAGCAATGAAGAGTGTTTTCTGGACGGGTTGCCCTTTCTGGTTGGCGGCGTTCAGCTCGACGGTCACGGTCTCGCCGGTGGCCTTGGTTTCGATCGAAATGACTTTTGCGGTGGCGCTGACAACGTCGCCGGGCCGCATTGGATTTGGAAACGCCATGTCCTGCTCGCCGTGAACGAGGCGCAGCAGGTCGGCGTGCAAGTCGGGATCCATCACAGCTTTCATCACGGCGTCCCAACTGACGGTGACGCCGAACATTGGTGGCGCGACGATGCCGCCGGGGAGGCTCGCGTCGAAGAACGCCGGGTTGTCGTCGTTGTACGCGCGCGCATAGTTCTGCATCGCGGCGAGGGTGACGTTGGTCGTGACGGGAGGAAATTGGCGGCCCACGCAGGCTTTGTTCAGCGGCATCGATTGGCTCCGATGGATGATGCTCTCGAAGTGTTCCCCGTTTCGTTGATCGGCAACTAACTTATCTCGCGGCCGCCGATGAACACCGACTTCAACTCTAGCGCCGGGCTGAGCACGATTAAATCGGCGCGCGCGCCGACCTGAATGCGGCCGCGATCGTTGGCGCCAAGGAGATTGGCGGGGTTGGTCGCGGCCATCACGGCTGCATCGCCTATGCTGACGCCGGCTTTTTCGACCATCAGGCGGACGCCGTCGAGCAGCGAGATAATGCTGCCGGCGAGCGTGCCGTCATCGAGGCGCGCAGCGCCGTCGCGAATCGTCGCGCGCGCCCGCCCGACATGTTTTTCACTGTCAGAGGTTTTTGCGAGCGCGACTTTGTCGGTTACCAGGACGATGCCGTCTTTGCCGCGGGCCGTGCATGCGAGACGGAGGATCGCGGGATGCACGTGTACGCCGTCGGGAATGATCGCGGCGAGTGCGGGCGACGGCGCGAGCGCGGCGGCGACCACGCCGGGATCGCGATGGTTCAACGGGCGCATCGCGTTGAACAGATGCGTGAACATGCGGGCGCCGGCGGCTATGGCGGCGTTCGCCTCGTCGAACGTCGCGTTAGTATGGCCGATGGAAACGACTACGCCGCGCGCAGTAAGGCGACGAATCGCATCGAGCCCGCCGGGCAACTCGGGCGCCAGCGTGATCAATCGAAGCGCGTCCATCGCGAGTACTCGCTCGAAGGCTTCGCCGCGCGGTTCGAGATTGAGCCTGGGATGTGCGCCGAGGCGAAGCGACGAGATGAACGGACCCTCGAGATGCATCCCGAGGATGGCGGCCGCGTCGGCGGAGTTATCGCGGCGCGAATTTTCAAAGGCACTGGCAATCGACTCGTGGACATGTGTGGTCTTTTCAATTGTCGCGGTGACGGCGGTCGGCATCCAGGCAGTGACGCCTTCAAGCGCAAGGGAGCGGCCGAGAGTGGCGAGTGCGTCTGGCGACGCGTTCATGACGTCGATGCCGTGCGAACCGTTGACCTGAAGATCGACCAGGCCGGGCAGGATGTAGTCTCGGCCGGCGTCGTCCGACGCAGGCTCGAGCGCGGTTATCCGATCGGTGAACGTGAGGCGCCCGCGAATGAGAGAGCCATCGGGCCGGGCGATACAGCCCGACAGTTTGCCGCCGCGCGGATTCGCCGATGTCGGCCCGGCGGTCAATTCGCGCCGAATCGCTCCGCGAGCAGACGCGAGAAGCGCGGCAGATACACGAGGTCGAAGGTTTCTTCCTTCCCGGGAAACATCGCAACCGCGGCGCCCTTGAGCGCGAGGACGTGTTCCCATCCCAGTTCGAGCGTCATGTCATTGTCCTGCGCGATAGTTGCGAAGGTCAGCTCGACCAGGAAGCGCAGCCGGCGGATCATTTTGTTCTCATGCTCGATTTTCGATGCACGGTCGTCGTCGGCCATGAGTGGTTCTCCGTATGGGTAGTCGTGAGTCGGCATTATATCATCGAAGCGAGCAGCGATCATGGGCAAAAACGGCGGACTTGTCTCGCTTGACCGAGGATGCCAACCTCTAACGCGCCGTGAGCCCCGTCCGCCTCAAAAGCAGCTTCATATATCTAGCTAACGCGGTGAACGATTTGCGCGGTAATTGGTCGGTGCTGGCGGTGGTGCTGGCGCCGTTGCTGCTGGCGGCGGCTTTGTGCCTGCTACCGGACGCGTTGAATCTGCAATATCGACTAGCCGCGACCTTTGAGCCGGGATCTCAAAATATCGGCTACACGCAGGTGCAGAGCGTCGACGCTCCCGACAAACACGCGCCGCTGCAAGAGCCACAGCCGTTCTCGCCGTGGGTCACCAATGCGCTCCACGTGATCTTCGGCCTGCTGACGCTGCTGGTGACGCTGATTACGTTGTGCTCGCTCAAGAGGATCCAGGCGGGAATCCGGGAACCGACGATTATCGGCGAAGCGATCGAAGTTTACCGGCGGTCGATTCAGCTTGCGCCGGGGTTCATCTGGGTGACCGTCCTGCAACTCCTGGCGCCGGCGGCCGGGCTGTTCCTGTTCCAGACGACGTCAACCTACATGCCCGGCTCGGTCGGCGTGTGGGCATATATCGCGCTGGTGTTGATGATCATCGTCGGCGCGATCATCTACGCGTGGTTGTACTTCGCGCAGTTCGCGTTGATCTTCGACGGAAAGCATAGCTGGCACGCATTGCTGTTCAGCCGTGACCTGATGCGTAAGCGCTTCTTCAAAGTCGCGACGCGGATCGTGGTTTTTCTCGCGGTCTGGTCGGGATTCAACTCGTGGGCCGCGGGGGCATTTGTGGTGGTGAGCCTGCTGTTCGGCCCGGTCGGGGTGGTGACGGGTTTTCTCGGGACGACGATTTTTCTTGTCGATCTCGCCGAGATCAGTGTGAACTTTACGACCACAGCGTTCCTGGTCGCGGCGGGACTGCGCCTCTACCAGGATTTGACGGCGTCGCAGGCTGCCAGGAGTCTCGACGCCGCAGCGCAATCCGCGGCCATGCAGGCCACCGCGCAACTGCCGGAGGCCGCGGTCTGATACGGCAGCGCCGGGATTAACCGGTCAGTTGGAAGTTGCGGGGGCGGGGCTGGCTTGCGCGGGTTGGGCGGCGGCGGCGACGCCGAGGTCGTTGAGAATTTCGATCGCGTGGGTGGAGGGATCGACGCTCGGATAGACTTTCAGAACCTTGCCATTCTCGTCGATTACGTAGGTGATGCGCCGATCGAGGCCGAGGATCGGGATTCCGTTTGCGGCGCCGTAGGCCTTTGCGATCTTCTTGTCGGGATCCAGCAGGAGCGGGAACGGCAAACTGTTCTTGCGGATGAAATCCTTGTGCGCTTCGGCGGAGTCGATGCTGCATCCGAGGACAACCAGGCCGGCGTTGGTGTAGCGCGAGTAGCCGTCGCGGAACGCGCACGCCTCCTTGGTGCATCCCGAGGTCTCATCCTTGGGATAAAAATAGAGGATTACCTTTTTGCCGTGGAAGTCGGCGAGCGAAACCGGAGCCTCAGTTTCGCCGGTTACCATCTGGGTGCTGAACGGCGGCGCGATCTGCCCTTCCTTGATCAATTCGGCACGTGCAGTTCGCGGGCGCAGCGCGACGCCGACGACGATGACTGCGATTGCGATTAGTCCGACGGTGAACATTTTCATGCGAGTCCTTCCCCTCCAGCACTTAACTGCGAACAAGGGCGGAAGGTTCCCGGGTTCAGCGGAACCCTCGTCTACCCCGCCAGGCTCGGCTTTCCGATAAGGCGAGAAAGGGGCGACGTAAATCTCACCCGCGCCTGAATTTGGCCTGGCGTTCGGCTTCGAGCGCGTCAGCGACTTCGCGCGCCGGCCGCTCGGGCATCCATCCCCTGGTGTAGTCGATGTCTTCCCAGGATCGATCGTTGGCGTCCCAGACATAGGGCAGCTCGACGATTGATCCGGGAGCGCTGATAGCCTCGAACGCGCGCATCGCATCGGCGACGATTCGGCGCTGCAACTCGGGTTGATCGGGCGGGCCGGTCTGATGGCCGAGGGGAAAATTGACGAACACCGCGCGCGGCGGCTTCACGGATTGCGTGATGTCGAGCGCCGACGTCATCGAGAGAGTGGGAATTCCCGCTGCCTCCACCGCGCGCGCGATCAGTCCAACGGACTGATGGCAGACGGGTCATGCGGGGACCAGGAAGAAGGCGTCGGCGCGGGCGCGTTTCAACTCGTCAATGATTTGCGGTGCGAGTTCATCGCGGACTTTGCGCGCCGAGTAAATTCCGCCCATGAAGCTGAACGCGGGATCGACCAGCGCGCCGATCACGCCGGCCGCTTCAAGCTCCCGCATCCGCTGCAGCGGGAAGACGCAGTTGGCGTCGCGCTCGGCGTCGCGGGTGGGATAGCCGAAGTGCCACACGCTGAGCTCGTCGGGTCGGGCGTGAATCGGGATGCGGCGATACGACGCGTCCTCGCGATGGAAGCGCGGCTGATCGCGATACATGATTCCGCCTGAACTGATCATGGCGATCCTGCATTCGGCGACCGGCTTGGCGAGCGGCGTGAACGGCGTCGATTCATTCTCGACCCATCGGTAGGGAGTGAAATCGCTGTAGAGATCGCGCGTGCGTGGAATGTATGCGACCGGCATGGCTTTCACTCTATCACGATCGCGAGCACGACGGCTTGCGCGCGACCGTCGCGCATATCCTTGTGTCGCTCATGGCGTGGCCGTCCTGGTCGCCGTAGCCGTTGGCGTTTTGGTTGCCGTTGCAGTCCTGGTCGCGGTAGCCGTTGGTGTCCTGGTTGCCGTAGCCGTCCTGGTCGCCGTAGCCGTCCTGGTCGCCGTAGCCGTAGCCGTCCTGGTTGGCGTTGCCGTCCTGGTCGCCGTAGCCGTCGCCGTCCTGGTTGGCGTTGCCGACCTGGTCGGCGTGGCGGTTGAAGTAGCAGTTGGCGTTTCCGTCCGGGTTGCGGTTGCCGTAGTAGTCGCGGTTGCGGTTGCCGTCGCGGTTGCGGTCGCCGTCACGGTTGCAGTCGCCGTCGCGGTTGCGGTCGCCGTCCGGGTTGCGGTTGCCGTCGGAGTCGCGGTCGCTGTTGCAGTTGCCGTCGCGGTCGCGGTTGCGGTCGCGGTCGCGGTTGGAGTCGCGGTTGGAGTCGCGGTTGCCGTCGCGGTCGGGGTCGGGGTCGGGAACGGATCCACGAAGCTGCAATTGCAGACGCCTTGTCCGCTACCCAGCGCTACGACCCCGGCGCATGTTTCTGGCAGTCCAGCGAGTTCCCCCGCATCCGGAGTAGTGGTCGAGAAATTCTGTTCGGTGACCTGAGT
This sequence comes from Binataceae bacterium (SeqCode), assembly GCA_963789715.1. Lineage (GTDB taxonomy): Bacteria > Desulfobacterota > Binatia > Binatales > Binataceae > Binatus. The sequence continues at coordinate 65,136 of CAWBLQ010000011.1, forward strand.
ATTCTGTACGTGAGTCGCCCAGGCGACCAGTGGATTGGCACTCGGAGTCAGCCTTCCATCGGAGGTGCCGCCCGCGGTCGGATCGCAGCACATGCCGGTGCTGGGGTCGCAACCTTCGTAGGCAGGAATCTTCAGCGGGTTTGGAGGTTGAAGGGCATTTGGCGCGACCGACAGAATACGGATCGACCCGTTGCGAAGAACTTGCCCGCTGGCCAACGGGTTCTCCGCAAGATCAGGGGTGACGCTGAGCTCCAACAGACCATCGGCGGTCAGCGGGCATCCGCAGCAGGACTGCAGCGCCTGGTCGGTATCGAAGACGTAGATCATCGCGCAAGTTTCGCCCTCTCGCAGCTCCAGGCTGGTGGCGGTTGAATTTCCCTCGAAGGGCGCCGTGATACTGACGAGACCCTGTTGAAACCCTCCGAGGTGGGCGTTGCTGAAATAGTTCTGCAACTCCGGCCCGGCCTCCTCGGACTCCGCCGCCGCCATGCGTGGCCACGCCGACGTCGCGATGGCCGCGGCCAGAAGAATCATTATGGTTGTGTTGAGAACTCTATTACGTAAATGCATTCTTGTGATCGACACCAACAGCGCTCGGTCCATGCGCAGCACTGCTCGCTGGAATTCGCTCCCCGTCTTGCGGAAATCGGCGTATCGTTAGTCTTCCCACCGAAATGTTCAGGTGGCGTGTGGCTGCATATCATGAATACCGCTAGCTGTGTCAATCCGATCGCGTCGATCGACGCGCGAACGGCGACCAGTTAGACCATTGACTGAAAGAAGCCGGCGTGAATAACGGATTTTCAGACACTTCAAGAGATGAGTAGTTCACGCCTGAGACGGAAATGCGGGTCAAAAATGAAAATTGTGTTTAACGCCGTTCGCTGATGGGTGCTGGTGGGTCTCGCGAAGATTCGGGTCGAAATTCTGCGCGGGAATCTTGCTCACCAAACCACTCGCGCCTTTTTCAAAAGCTGATCTCGCGCATGCGGCATGTACCGATCCGATGCAGGTTTGCAAGCACCGTGGGCGGCGCCGAAGCCGGCTACTTGAAACGCGGCAGCACCTCGGCGCCGAATCGATCCAGCGAGCGCCGCGCCTTGGCGGGATCGAGTCCCGGCAACTGCGTCACGACGATCAGCTCCGTCATCGGAGTCGTGGCGAGTATTTCGTCGAGCCGTGCGGCGACCTCGGAGGCCGTTCCCAGCACGCTGGTGCGTCTGAGACGGTCGGGGTCGGGGCGAATCAGCACCTTGCTCTGGTCAGCGGTGCCGGCCGCCGCGGCGAGCCATTTGCCGTAGAGCTCGGCCTGGTACATCAGCGCGTCGCGCGTGTCGCGCCACGCCTGTTCTTCGCTGTCGGCGATGTAAACCACGCGGCTGTTGACGATGCTGAAGCGCGCCGGGTCCTTGCCGGCGTCCTTGAGCGCTTCGAGGTAGATGCCAATTTCCCTGCGGCCGCCGACGCATGCGAACGACAAATCGAGCTCGGCTGCGCGCCGAATCGATTTTGCAGCGCCGGCGCCCCACAGCAGCTCGGGATGCGGCTGACTAACGGGCCGCGGCAGCACGCGCGCGTCGCGAAACTTGAAATATTTGCCGTCGAAACTGAATCGCTCGCCGCTCCACGCCAGTTTGAGAATCTCAATGGTCTCGAGCGTGCGGCCAAGGCGCTGCGCGCGCGGCACGCCGAAGCCCTCGAACTCCTCGGCGCGGTAGCCGAGACCAATTCCGAGCCGGAGCCGGCCGCCCGAGACTACATCGACGAAGGCAGCATCCTCGGCAAGCTTCAGCGGATGATAAAACGGCGCCAACAGGACGTAGGTGCCGATGCTGACGCGCCTCGTGCGCGCCGCGATAGCCGCGGCCGCGGGCATCAGCGCGGGCAGGTAGCCGTCGTCGGTGAAGTGATGCTCGGTGAGCCAGATGGAATCGAAGCTGAGCTGCTCGGCGGCCTCAACCTGCGCAAGCGATTCGCGGTAGAGATCGCGAAATGACACAGTCGAGCCTGGCGGATTGCGGAAATCGAGCTGATAGCCAACTTTCACCTTGTGCACGATTCACCTCATGGCGGAAGCCGCGACGCGTCAGCGTGCGGCGAGACCGCCGTCGACGATCAATTCCGTGCCGGTGATGTAGGACGCGTCGTCGGAGAGGAGGAAGACGATTGCGTTTGCGATTTCCCACGGCGTGCCCTGGCGGCGCATCGGGATTCGTGGGGCGACGGCGCTCTCGCGGTCGCCGACGAGGCGGCGCACCATCGAGGAATCGATCAGGCCGGGCAGGATGGTGTTGACGCGGATGTTGTCGCGCGCGTGCGAAACCGCGGCCGAACGCGAGAGTCCCAGCAGCGCGGCCTTGGTCGCCTCGTACGAAATCTGCGAGTTACTGCGCATCGCGGCCAGCGACGAAACGTTGACTATGGCGCCGCCGCCGGCTTTCGCGATCTCAGGCACCGCGTACCGCATCATCAGGAAATGGCTGCGCAGGTTGACGGCGAGCATCGTGTCGAACTGCTCGGTGCTGGTCTTCAACAGATTGCCGCCGATCGCGATGCCGACGTTGTTCACGAGCAGATGGAGCGCGGAGAACGCGCGCGTCGCGGCTTCGACGGCGCCGCGGCATTGCGCTTCGATGCTGACGTCGGCGGCGACCGCGTCGGCACGGCCGCCTTCGTCGCGAATTGCGGCGGCGGTCTGCTGCGCGAGCTCGAGCGAGCGATCGGCGACTATCACGGCCGCTCCTTCGCGCGCGCACATTATCGCGGTGGCGCGGCCGTTGCCGATGGAGAGCTTGTCGCCGGCTTTCGCCGGTCCGTCCGCGCCGCCGCCGACGATTAACGCTACCTTGCCCGTCAGACGAGCCATGACTTGCCTCCTTGCTTCTCAGACCGCGGCAGGTCGCGCGGTTGGAAAGCGCCGGACGTATTGCAGGAAACGCACGAGCGCGCGGTCGGCGTCGATGAGCAGGCCGTCGTGAAAGCGGATGGTCTGCATGATGGGTTCGTCTTCCTGGATCAGGCGGCGAAAGAATGCCTCGCCGATCTGGAGCCGCTGCTCACGCTCGGCGTCGTTGCCCTCGGCCTTGGGCGTCGCGGTAACCGACCATCCGTGAGTGCGGCCGTCGGGTGTCGGCGTCCCGGTCGCCATCGAGAGAATCGCCATGCCGCCCAGGCGGCCGGCCAGCGCGATCGTGTTGGTTCCGGTGACGCGGATTCGCTGGTCGAAAACGCCGAGGTTGGGATCCTCGAAGCGCACGTCGTACTGGATGCGGTAGTCGCCGACCTCGATCGCGTCGGGATCGCATTCGATCTTGAGGCCATGCAGCACGCGCAGATGCTGAAAGTCCATCGAGTTGGTGAAGGGCACCCACGGCTCAACCGGCAGATCGAATGCCTCCGCCGTGCGGATGTCGAGGTCGGGCTCTGCGTAGCCGACAAACTCGGGCACGTCGAACAGCGGCGTGGTCCCGTTGAATGCCCAAATCAGCCCCCACTTCTCGGCGGTCGGGAATTTGAACATCCTGGCGGCCTTGGGAATTTTCTCCGACGCGGGAATTTTCGTGCATCCGCCGTCGGGGCCATATTGCCAATGATGGAACGCGCATTGGATGTCGTTGCCGACGACTTTGCCCATGCTGAGGTCGGCGCCGAGATGACGGCAGTATGCGTTCATCACGACCGCCTGGCCGTTCTCGCCGCGATAGGCGATTGCACGGCCGTCGAGGAAGTCGCGGCCGATGACTTCGCCGGCGCCGACTTCGTCCGAGCGCGCGATCGCGTACCATGATTGATGGAATCCAGCCTGGGGTTTACCGCGGCCGCCGCCTGCGCGAGCTCTGGCGGTGCGGGCGCCGTGGGCGCGCGGTGAAGCGGTCGTGGATGCCATCGCGGGGACCTCCGATAGTCAGTGCGTGCAGCACTCAGGCGGCTGCGGCGGTTGCGGATTTCGAGTCGAATTTCGGAAGCTGGACGAAGAACAGCACGCAGTCTTCCACCACTTCAAGTTCGCGGCCGGTGTCGGCGGGATCTACGCGGAACGCCGAGCGAGCGTCGAGCACCTCGCCGGAGGCAACGTCGCGAATCGCGCCGCGCTCGACGAACAGGAGTTCGGGTGCGCGATGCCGATCGACGCTGTGGCGCGCGCCGCGCGTGGCGCGGATCTGGCCGATATTCACAGCGCGCTCGCCGAAGGTGGCCATGTGCTTCAACTCGAAGCCGGGGTCGCGCGTCGCAAGCCATCCGAAGCCTTCGGGATGAATGACCACCGGCTCCTCGTAGCGGGGCGGCGGATACTCGACGGCGCGCCCGTTGACATGCTCCCAAATCGCTTCGTAGCCGTCTTTGCGAATGACGCGGCCGTCGGGAGTGCGGCGCGTGAAGACACCGCCGTCGAATTGCCCGAGGTCGCACATTTTTTCGTAGCCCGCGTTCAACTGCTGATAGCTCATGAAGCCGTAGCCGGCTGAGCCGCCCATCTGGAGCAGCAGCACGACCGATTGGCTGGTGTCGGACTGCGGTCCGTAGAAGGTTCCCTCGGGAAAATAGCCGACGGCGCCGGCCTTCAGATCTTTGCCCGGCGCGAAGTTCATCGCGCCTTCGAGGCAGAGACGGACCTGGTCGAAGTTGTGGCGATGGCGCGGGGTGAAATAGTCGCCGGCCGTTCGCACGATACTCAGCTCGAAATTGTCGGGCGCGCCGGGCGTGCCCTGCAGCAGGCGTTTGAAGTCGATCCCACCCGAGCGATGGCCCGAAACCGCACCCCATTCAACGTCGGCCGCGTGTACCGTCTGCATAGCTGTGGGGTTAGCGCGGGCGGACGCGCCTCGTCAAGGATCACGGTGCGTTCGACGCGGGATGGTGATCCTTCAGGAGCGCGCCGCAGGCCGCGATGGCGGCGAGGACGCCGTCGGCGACGCGGCCGGCCTTCACCGTTGCCAGGAATCTATCGACGATTTTGTTCCACGCTCCGGCGGGCGCGAGGGCGTGGGTCTCATGGTCGGCGACGATCTCCACGTAGCGCTCGCCGAGCGACACAAATAGCAGGATTAGGTGCCGCTGCTCGGGATTTGCGAGCACGTGCGCGTTGAATTCGCGATGCGCCAGTTGCCATGCGTGAGCATGCTTGACGCGCTTCGGTACGATCGAGAGGCGGGCCGGCAGCCATTCGAGCGGCAGCATCGTCAGAGCCAGGAACCATAGTTGGATCATGATCACGGTGCGGCTCGCGATATCGGGCCGAATCAAACTGACGAGCCCGCCCAGCAGAATTGCGCCGATCGCGGCCCACGCGACCGGATAAAGGGAATAGCGATCGCTGACGCGAGTCACGACGACGCAAAAGTCGGCGGCTGTATCGTGCTTGATCGCGGCCATCGCGGCGTCGATGCGCTCGTGCTCATCGGACGTGAATGGCCGTTTCTGATTCACCAGCTTCCCGAGGCGCCGCCGCCGCCGAACGATCCACCACCGCCGGAGAAGCCGCCGCCACCGGAAGATCCTCCTCCAGAAGATCCGCTGGACCATCCACCGGACCATCCGCCACCGCCATACCTCATCCAGTCATGCGGGTCATTGCGATGCCTGAACCAGGCAACCAGGAAAAATCCCCATGCGCCAAAGAATAACACGCACCAGATGACGAGCCCCACGTATGCCTGCCACGGAGCCGACAAGAATGGAATCGGCGTCGGCACTGGTGCTGGGCTGATCGGGTTCCCGCCGAGCACCTGGAGTATCGACGTGGTGCCGGCGAGGATGCCGGCGTTGAAGTCGCCGCGCTTGAAGCTGGGCAGGATGTTGTTCTGGATTATCGTCGCGCTGATGGCGTCGGTGAGTGTTCCTTCGAGGCCGTAGCCGACCTCGATGCGAACTTTGTGCTCCTTGGGCGCGACGATAAGCAGCGCGCCGTTGTTCGTGCCTTTCTGCCCGATGCCCCAATGGCGGCCAAGCTGATAGCCGTAATCCTCAATCGTATATCCCTGTAGCGACCCGAGCGTGACCAGCACGACTTGTTGGCCGGTTGCGCGTTCGTGGTCGGCCAGCATGAGGGTGAGTTTGCCCACCGTGTAGGAGTTGAGGACGCCTGCATCGTCCACTACTCGGCCGGTGAGCGGCGGAAATTTCGGCCCGGAGGCGAGGGCAGGTGACGCGAGGATCAGCAGGAGAATGAGCCACGCCCATCGCGCGCCGGAGAGATCCGCGCTTGCGCAGCGAGAGCGCATCAGAATTTGACCTGCGGCACCTGCTGGCTTTGCTCGGAGATCGTGAAAGTCTCGCGAACTTTCATATCAGGGTAGAGGATCGATGCCACCCATCGGCCTGGAATGGTCCGGAGCGTGGTGTTGTAGTCCTGCACCGCGAGAATGTAATCGCGGCGCGCCACCGCGATGCGATTCTCGGTGCCCTCGAGTTGCGATTGAAGCGCAAGGAAATTCTGATTCGACTTGAGGTCGGGGTAAGCCTCGGCAACCGCGAGCAGGCGGCCAAGCGCGCCCGTAACAGCGGCCTGGTTCTGCTCGAACTCGTGAAACGCCTGCGGGTTCGACAGGATGTCCGCTGGAAGCAGCATCTGGGTCGCATGCGCGCGCGCTTCGGTCACCTGGGTCAGGACATTCTGCTCCTGATGGGCATAGCCCTTGACCGTCTCGACAAGGTTCGGGATAAGGTCGGCGCGCCGCTGATACTGATTGAGCACTTCGCTCCAGGCGGCCTTCACATTCTCGTCGAGGGTCGGGATTTTGTTGATGCCGCAGCCCGCGAGTCCGCCGACCACGATTCCGAGAGTCGCCATGCGAGCCAGCACGCGAGCGTATTTGAACCGCATCAGAGCGACTCCTTCCTGAAGGCTGCGGCGGGATTAGCGCGGGCGCACGCGCCGCGTCAAGAGAACTCGGGAGCGGCCGCGCGCGCGGAGTAAAGCGGGAGAGCGACGCGTGGGTTCAGGCGCCTTCGCGGCTCTTGAAACGATGCTGCGGCTCGGGCGGCATCGTCAGCAGCTCGCGAGAATAAATCTCACCGAGATATTCGATGAGATTGCGCATCGAGACTACCGCGGTCGGGTGACCGGCGTCGTCGACGAGCGGGATATGGCGGAACCCCTCGAGCACCATCTTGCTCAGCGCGAACGCCACATTCGCGTCGGCAGGGAGCGTGAAGGGATCAGGAGTCATCGACGCGGACACTGGAGTGTGGATGAGGTCGATTGGCTGGCCCGCCACCTTCATCAGGATGTCGCGCTCGGTGAAGATGCCGGCGAGCCGCTCGTCCTCCATGACCAGCACGCACGCGCGCCGCTCCTGCTGCATCAGATGGATCGTGTCGGCGAGAGTGGTCGAGGTGGTAACGGTCAGTGGCGGCTGCGAGACCACCTCGCTCAGCGCAGTGTTGGCAAGTGCGGACTCGAGAACTTGGGGGCCGGGATGTTCGTCGTCCAACAGCAACTCGCGGTCATCGTCGTCGCTAGGCATAAGTCAGCCCTCCGATGCCAGTATATCGAGAGCCTATAGCCTAGGCGGTTATCAAACTTAGGGCAAAGGGCGCGGTGCGCGCGACTCGCGCGGACGCGCGGTTACTTCGCCGACACGATCATTTCCTCGACGTCGCGCAGGCGATCCTTGCCAAAGAAGATCTCGTCGCCGACGTAAAAGGTCGGTGAGCCGAAGGTGCCGCGCGCAACCGATCGATTGGTGTTCTCGAGCAGTTGGTCCTTGACCGGCTGGGTCTCGATCAGCTCGAGGATTCGCGCGGCCTCCAGTCCCGCCTCGTCCAGCGCCGCGCGGAACACGTTGGGGTCGTCCATCTTTTTGGGCTCAGCCCACATATTGCGGTACATCTCGTCCACGTAGCGCTCGAATAGGCCGAGCGACCGCGCGGCGATCGCTCCGCGCATCATCGTCAGTGTGTTCACCGGAAAAAATGGATTGCTTTTGAACCTGGTAATCCCAAGCCGCTTGATGAAGCGGGTCGTCTCCAGCCGCTCGTACTCAGGCTTGTTCTTGATCCCCGCCAGGCTTTGCGCCGGCGAGCGATTGTTGGTCATCTTGAAAACGCCGCCCAGCAGCACCGGCACGTACTCGAACTTCACGCCCGTGCGCTTTTCGATTTCAGGAATTACGAGGTGGCTCAGATAGGCGTTGGGGCTGCCGAAGTCGAAGTGAAATTCTACCTTGACCATGGCCTCACCATTTCTCTCCGAAGGGACGGATTTCCTGCTCGAAGGTCCACGCGTCGCGCGGCTGCTGGTAGAGCTGCCAATACGCGTCGGCGACGGCGGCCGGCCTCATGAGTCGTGAAAGGTCAAAGTTCTTCATCGCCTCGTCGCCCTCTCGTTCTCTGATTCGATCGCGCACCCAGGCAGTATCCACGCCGGCATCGATCACGAGATGAGCGACGTGGATATTTTTGGGCCCGAGTTCCCGCGCGGCGGTTTGTGCAACCGCGCGCAGACCGAATTTCGCCGCCGCGAATGCCGCGTAGCCGACCCCGCCGCGGAGGCTCGCGGTGGCGCCCGTAAAGAAAATCGATCCGCGCCCGCGCGGGACCATCAGGCGCGCCGCCTCCCTGCCCGCCACGAAACCGGAGTAGCAGGCCATCTCCCAGACCTTGCGGAACACACGGTCGGTCGTCTCGAGCAATGGGAAATTGACATTGGCGCCGATATTGAAAATGCAAACCTCGAGCGGCGCCTGCTTGTCGGCGTCTTGCAGAAAGACAGTGAGGTCATCTTCCTTGCGGGCGTCGAGCGATCGCGCGAAGATTTTGCCGCCGTTGGCCTCGACCTCCGCGACCAGCGGCGCGAGCTTGTCACCCTGGCGGCGTCCCGCGAAAACTACAAAGCCCTCGGCCGCGAATCTTTTGGCGATTGCGCCGCCGATGTAATCGCCGGCTCCGATCACTGCCGCCGTCGCGTTTCTCTGTTGCAAGGACAATCCTCCTTGACCGCCGTCGCCGTTCGCCTAGGAACGTCGGGCGCCGCTGCGGACTTTAGCCCGCTTGACCACTCTCCTGGCGGTACTTTTCAAAATCAAATCCGAAAGCGTCTCATCGTTGACCGCACGCGCCAGAATCAGCGCGCCGGCCATGGAAGCGAAGGCAACGATCGCATCCTCGTAGCGGCGCGAGTGAACATCGTCCGGCATCAGCCGCGACAGGAACTCAAGGTCGTCTTTCAACTCCCTTGTGAAAGCCTGGCGAACGCGGCGCGGTTGCCTGGCGATGTCGGTGCCAAGGGCGGCGACCACACAGCCATTGCCGGGCGCATCGCGATGCGCGCGCGACAGGTAACTGTCCACGATGGCGGGAAGGGCGCGCTTTCCCGGGTGGCGTTCCAACGCTCGCTGCCAGACGCGCTTGCCCCGCGCCAGCGCGAAGCGAATCGCCTCTGCTGCGATCGCCTCTTTGGATCCGAACTGGCTGTACAGCCCACCGTGAGTAAGACCGGCGTCTTCGGTGATCGAGTCAACGCCGGTGGCGCCGATACCGTGCTCGCGAAACAGGCGCGCGGCGGAAGTCAGGATTCGTTCGCGGTTCTGCGCGGCCTTTTCTTTAGAAACCCGCATCCAGTTCTCCAGCCTGTTCCGATCGGTCCTTGACACATATGATTACGAGCGTCATTAATGTACCAAACATGACGGTCGCCATCAATAGACGGAGTGGCCGTTATTGAAACGGCGCGACCGCAAACACTAGCCGGTCGCACGACGATCCGGCGGGAATGACTATGAGCGATTCTGCCCCGGTTAAATCAGACAAAGTCTGCGTCGTGGTCGGCGTCGGCGAGGGTCTTGGCATGGCCCTGGCGCGTCGCTTCGCCGCTGGGTACAAGATGGCGCTTATCGCCAGGGGCGCCGAGGTAACCGGGAAGGTTGCCGCCGAGATCACGGCCGGCGGCGGCATTGCGCTGCCAATCCGTAGCGACGCCACCGTCGAAGCGGAGATCGCGTCCGCACATGAACGCATCAAGCGCGAACTCGGCCCGGTCGAAGTTCTGATCTACAACGGCGGCCGCCGCCCGATGGGCCGACTGATGGATACGACTCCGCAGGTGTTCGAGGAAACGTGGCGCTTGCATACGTTCGGTGCGTTCCTGTGGGCGCGCCAGGTCGTTCCTGAGATGCTCGCGCGCGGGAGTGGCGCGATCCTGATCACGGGCGCGACCGCGGGCATCCGGCCGTGGCCGACCTCGGCGGGCTTCGCCCCGGCCAAGTTTGCGGTGCGAGGCCTCGCCCAGGTGATGTCGCGCGACCTTCATCCACAAGGCATCCACGTCGCCTATGTGAATGTGGACGGCGGTATCGACATGCCACTGCTCAGGAAGTTCCGCCCCGATTCCAGGGACGAAGACCTGTTGAAGCCGTCTGCAATCGCCGACGCATTCTGGTATTTGGCCCATCAGGATCGAAGCGCGTGGAGTCACGAGCTCGATGTCAGGCCGTTCAAGGAAAAATTCTGAGCCGGGCGCCGCGAGCTGATACCATGACTTATGATCTAACTCTGTGGGGAGTCGGGACCAGCCGCACCATGCGGCCTCATTGGATGCTGCTCGAGCTGGGCCTGGAGTACGAGTTTCACGCGATTGGATCGCGCACGGGCGAGACCAAGACCGACGAATTCATAAGACTCAATCCCAGGCATAAGATTCCAGTCCTTCGCCATGGGTCTTTCATTTTGACCGAGAGCGCCGCGATCATTCAGTACCTTAGTGAGACCTTCACCAATCCCGAATTGATGGCGGCGCCGCGCAATGCTGAGAGTCGCGCCGCCCTCAACGAGTGGTGCTATTTCATCGCGACCGAGCTGGACGCCGGCTCACTCTACGTGATGCGGCGCCATGTCGGACTCGAGCACATCTACGGCGCCGCCCCACAGGCTGTCGAGGCTGCCAGGAGCTACTTTATGGAGAATGCTGAAGCGATGGCCCCCAGGATCGCAAGGTCGGGGCGATACCTGATGGGTGAGCAGTTCAGCGTCGCCGATATCCTTCTGATGACCTGCCTGGATTGGGCCGTCACGGACCGAATTCCCCTGTCTGACACCTTGCATCAGTATCGCTCGCGCGTAGCAGTCCGGCCGGCGTACCAGAAAGCGCTGGAAAGAAATTTTCCAGCGAGAGGGTAACGGAGACCAAACTGGCCGGATGTGAGGAGTAAGGAAATGCCAGGTGCGCTTGAAGGAGTACGAGTACTCGATCTGACTACGATGGTAGCGGGTCCGGTCGCGACTATGATGCTTGCGGACCAGGGTGCGGACGTAATCAAGGTCGAATCGCCGCATGGCGACCTGATGCGTCACTTCAGCCGCGGGCGCAACGGTATGAACGCGGGCTTCCTATGCTGCAACCGCAATAAGCGCTCGTTGGCGGTCGATCTTAAGTCGTCGGATGGTCTCGAGGTCATCAAGAAGCTGATAGCTACTGCACAAGTGTTCGTTCACAACTTCCGTCCGGGAATCGCCGAGCGCATGGGCCTTGGCGAAGAGGTAGTGAGAGCTATCCGGCGCGACATCATCTATGTATCGATCACTGGGTATGGAACCAATGGCCCCTATGCCAACCAGCGCGCCTATGACCCGGTGATTCAAGCTATGTCCGGCCTGGCGGATGTCCAGCGTGACAGGGACACCGGGCGCCCCAGGATGGTTCGGACGATCATCGCGGACTACACCACAGCGCTGACCGCAGCGCAGGCGATCACCGCGGCGCTTTTTGCGCGCGAGCGATCCGGCGAAGGACAGCACGTGCGGATCGCGATGCTCGACGCGATGATTTCCTATCTGTGGCCCGAGGCGATGCCGAGCTTGACCTTTGTAGGTGACGAGACCGATCCCTCGGACGGCGAGGTAGGTCCCGATCTCGTCTTCGCGACGCAAGACCGGTACATAACCGCGGCTGCGCTGTCGGACGACGAATGGGCTGGCATGTGCCGGTCGCTCAATCGTCTCGATCTCATCAACGATCCCCGTTTCAAGACCGCGCGCGATCGATCGATCAACGCGGTCGAGCGCCGCACGATAACCTCCTCGGAGCTGGAGAAGTGGCGCGCGGACGAAATCCTGCCGCGGCTAATCGCCAACGATGTTCCATCTGCGCCGGTCGTGAGCCGCTTTGAACTGTTGCAAGACCAGCAAGTCCGCGAGAATCACATCCTAGAAGAGTTTGAGAGCAGCGCCTTCGGCACAGTGCGCATGCCGCGGGCGGCGGCTCGCTTCGATCGCACGCCTGCAACGGTCCGCACGTTGGCACCGATCCTTGGCGCGGACAACGCTGCTATCCTCGCCGAGCTCGGATACGACGCAGACCACATTGCGCGGCTCGAAAATACTCGGGTCGTGCCTAACCAATCAAGGAAGGAATCTGCCGGTGGATGAAAAGAGTCCAGTTGCAGTCGTGACCGGAGTAGGTCCCGGAACTGGCGCCGCCATCGCGCGCCGCTTCGCGCGCGGAGGATACGCAGTGGCAATGCTTGCGCGAAATCGCGATCGGCTCGGCTCGCTCCAGCGCGAGATCCCCAACTCGCGTGCTTATCCATGCGATGTAACCGATGAAGCCCAGCTCGACGCCACCATGGATGCGGTGCGCGCCGAACTAGGCGCGCCCAAGGTGTTGGTCCACAATGCGGTTGGGGGCGCCTTCGGTAACTTCATGGAAATCGATCCCAAGGTCCTCAATCAGAACTTCCAGGTCAATACCATGGCGCTGCTATATCTCGCGCGACGGCTCGCACCCGCGATGATCGCCGCCGGTGAAGGCGCCATCATCGCCAGCGGCAACACTTCTGCCCTTCGCGGCAAGGCCAGCTTTGCCGGGTTCGCGCCGACCAAGGCCGCGCAAAGGATTCTCGCGGAATCCATCGCCCGCGAGCTGGGACCCAAAGGCGTACACGTCGCCTATGTGTTAATCGACGCTGTTATCGACCTCGAGTGGACGCGCAGGCGTTGGCCCGATGCCCCGGCCGAGTTCTTCATCAAACCCGCGGCAATTGCGGAGGAAGTCTGGCACGTCGCTCATCAGGATCGCTGCGCCTGGTCATTCAACGTCGAGATCAGGCCCTTTCGCGAGACCTGGTGAGATAGTCTCTAACGAGGTGAAAGTATCAACGGAAGACTGAGGAACCACCCTATGAGTGATCTGCGAATTTTTTCCTATTTGCCAAACCCCCGCATCTGGAAAGCTACTATCGCCGCGCGTCTGTGCGGTGTTGAAGTGGAAGTAAGGGGAAGTTCGCCCAAGGAGCTAGAATCATGGCTGTGGGACTTTGACGCGCGACAGCTCTCAGCCGGCGAGCTCGTAACCTCCGCGGACCTCAGGACCGGCAAGGTCGGCTTCACCGGCACTCTTCATAAGACTGGCGCCTTTATGGAAGCGCATCCCTTTGGCACAGTCCCGGCCGCATTCAGTCCGGATGGCAAGACCGGCATTTTCGAATCTAACAGCATCATGCGGGCTGTAGCCCGCCTGGGCGAAAAACGCTTGCCATTATACGGCCGCGATGCTTACGAAGCGTCGCGCGTGGACAGTTTCCTTGATGCGAGTCTTGTATTCGCACGCGACTCACAGATCTATCTGCTGTCTTTGATAAGTGGGACTGTTTCGCCTGAGATTCACTCGAAGACGCGCGACGCGTTCGCTATCTATGCGGCAGGAATTGACGGGGCCCTGTCGTCAGACCGCGAGTTCCTGGTGGGCGACGGCATTTCCATCGCGGATATATGCTTCGTTGCCGAAGTAAGTCTGTTTTTCAACGAAAGGGCAAGACCAGGCGAGCTCATAAAGAAAGGCCTCGAACCTATTCTGTATGCCGGCGTCGATGCCGAATTTCCACGAGCTTTTGCCCACTTCTCCAAACTGCGCCAGCACCCGGCGTTTGCGCCCGACGTTCAGCCATATCTGAAAAAAATAGAATCGGCGCGACATGCCGATACCGAACGATCAGCGGCGCGCTGACGGCAGGGAAGCCGGCAATGGATAAGATACGTTTCGAAACCTCTGGCTCTCTCGGTCTGCTGACTCTGGCGAATCCGCCGCTCAATCTGTTCAGCATGGAGCTGATAGAAGATCTTCGCGCTGCCGTGACCGAGGCTCAGCGGACTCCGCTGAGAGCACTGTTAGTGAGGGCCGAAGGCAAAGTCTTTTCCGGCGGCGCGGATGTGAGCGTCTTCAAGGGTAAGACCGCGACTGAAGCGCACGAGCTTTTCACGACCCATCTGCGGCTGATTGCCGACCTGGAGGAGTTGCCTTTCCCGACTGTGGCTGCCGTTCAAGGCCTATGCATCGCGGCGGGCCTTGAACTTGCGCTTGCGTGCGACTTGATCTGGGCGGCCGCGTCGGCGCGCTTCGGTCAAGCTGAGGCGTCAATTGGAACGACGACGCTTCTCGGCGGTGTTCAGCGCCTGGCCGAGCGGGCAGGACCTGGCCGAGCCCGCGAGATCATCTACACGGCGGAACAGTACGATGCGGCTACGTTCGAACGATGGAACATCGTGAATAGGATCGTTCCCGACGAAGCATTCGACTCGCAGACGCGGGCATTCGCCGAGCGCCTCGCCAACGGCCCGACGCTCGCCTACGCCGCCGGCAAGCGGATCGTCCGCGCCTACTTGGACGGAGGCATCCGCGCGGCTGATAAGGTCGTCGACGAAGTGGCCCCTCCTCTCTTCGCCACGGAAGACATGCGTGCAGGAGTAGCCGGTCTGCTCGAACACGGCCCGCGCACGTTTCGCGACAAGGTCGTGTTTCACGGACGTTAGCAGTCCTATCGAACATATTTGAAAAGGCCAAGCTCGAAGCTTAGTCGAATTGCTACATTGCTCGGCTGGTAATTCGCCAGCAATCTGCTTGTCCCTCGAAGATCGCGAATAAAACGCAATCTGGGCACTCCGGCAGATCCGCGGGTTGTGCGAATCACATTAAGTCTCTAATGAATAAGGGATGGAGGAGGAAGGGGCCCGGTGGCCCCACCGGTCTTCAA
>CAWBLQ010000012.1:0-342416 GCA_963789715.1 Binataceae bacterium (SeqCode)
TAATCAGCAGGTCGTCGGTTCGAATCCGACGGGTGGCTCCAGAAGTATCAAGGACTTGCTTCCTTGACTGTCGGACTGTGCCGACCCTCTTCTTTATTTCGACTGTCGGAGCGACTTTTCGAGCCCTGCGATCACGGTTCGCGCTCTCGCCATGACTGCGGCCGCGCGCGGGAACTATGACGAGAGCACGTTCAGCGCCGAACCCGCACGGAACCATGCTATCTGTCTTTTGCTGAATGAGTGATTGAGTGAAAGAGATTCAGAAGTACCGTCGCGATGGGCGATCCGGCACTCGAGAGGTTTCCCGGGCGCCATCTCGGCCAAGCGAAGCAGGCTGATGCGATCATCTTCGCGGATTCGATCGTAGTCCGCCTCGTTGCGAAAGGTGAGCGCCAGCAAGCCCTGTTTCTTCAGATTGGATTCGTGAATACGCGCAAAGCTGCGCGCAATCACCGCGGCGGCGCCCAGCAGTCGCGGCGAGAGAGCCGCATGCTCGCGGCTGCTGCCCTCGCCATAGTTGCGATCGCCGATGAC
The DNA here is from genome assembly GCA_963789715.1 of Binataceae bacterium (SeqCode). Classification (GTDB taxonomy): domain Bacteria; phylum Desulfobacterota; class Binatia; order Binatales; family Binataceae; genus Binatus. The sequence continues at coordinate 535 of CAWBLQ010000012.1, forward strand.
GATCCATCTAATGCGCCGCGATCGATAATCCCGCGCAATCTTCGCGATCGGTTGAGCCTCGTGACCGCTCACGACATTCCTTCCCTTGCCGACTTCCCCGCTGAACGCGTTAACCGCACCCATGAACAGGTTGTCGCTGAATTTTTCCAGATGACCCCGGTAGCGGAGCCAGAATCCCGCCGGTGAGATTTGATCGGTGGTGGTTTGCCCTTTGGTCTTGATCAGTATCGGCAGGTCGAGGAAATCGCGGCCGTCCCACTCCGGCCACGGATGCATCAGCTGCAGCCGCTCGCTGGCGGGTTTCACGGCGAGCTTCGCTCGTGTGCCATTCGGGAGCGGGGCCTCGTACGCGGCGCGGCCCTGATCGAAGCCGTTCGGCGGTACTTCCGGCGCAGGCCGCGGAGGATCGAGGCGAAACGGTTTGCCATCGGCTCCCACAATTGAATCGGTCAACGGATTGAACGACAGCCGCCCGGCCAGTGCGAACGCGGTAACGATTTCAGGACTTGCGATAAAATTCATTGTTGTCGCGTTACCGTCGTTGCGCCCGGGAAAATTGCGATTGTAGGACGTGACGATCGTGCTCGGCGCTTCGGTGGCTCCCCTTTGCCATTGTCCGATGCATGGGCCGCACGCGTTGGCGAGCACGATGCCGCCGATGTCCTTCAGCGAACGCATCTGTCCGTCGCGCTCAATCGTCGCACGGATCTGCTCGGAACCCGGCGTGATCATGAACGGTACCGCCGCCTTCGATCCATGAGCTCTTGCCTGTTCTGCAACATCGGCGGCGCGGCTCATATCCTCGTAAGAGGAGTTCGTGCAGCTGCCGATGAGCGCCGTGGAGATTTTATCTCGGAACGAACTATTCGGTTCGGAAACCTCGGCGGCGAGCTTCGAGAGCGGCCGCGCGCGGTCGGGTGAGTGTGGTCCGACGACGTGCGGTTCGAGCTTCGAGAGGTCGATCTCGAGAACGCGATCGTAGTGCCGTTCAGGATTAGCCTCGGCTTCCGGATCGGGTTCCAGCAGATGCCGATATCGCTCGACGATGGGAACGAGGTCACCGCGGCGCGTCGCCTTCAGGTATGCGCACATTTTTGCGTCGGCGGGAAAAATCGAGGTGGTCGCGCCGAGCTCGGCGCCCATGTTGGCGATCGTCGCCTTTCCGGTGGCGCTGATCGTGCGCGCTCCGGGTCCGATGTATTCGACGATCGCGTTGGTAGCTCCGGCGACGGTGAGTTGTCCAGCGACGTAGAGGATGACATCCTTCGGCGCCGTCCAGCCGCTTAACTTCCCGCTGAGAACGATTGCGATGCGTCCGGGGTAAAGCACCTCCCACGGCAGGCCCGCGATCACTTCCACCGCGTCGGCGCCGCCGACGCCAACCGCGCAGGCGCCAAGACCGCCCGCGTTGGGCGTGTGCGAGTCGGTGCCGATAATGAGCTTGCCGGGAAATGCATAGTTCTCCAGCACGACTTGATGGATGATCCCCGCCCCGGGTCCCCAGAATCCCGCGCCGTACCTGGCCGCCGCCGAGCGCAGGAACTCGTAGATTTCCTCGTTCTCGCCGAGCGAGGCTCGCAGGTCCGCCGCGCCGTCAACCCGCGCCTGGATCAGATGATCGCAATGAATAGTTGTCGGCACCGCGACCGTCTCGCGCCGCGTCTGCATGAACTGCAGCATGCCGGTTTGACCGAGCACGTCCTGGAACACCACGCGGTCGGGCCGGATCTGGACGAAGCTTTTGCCGGGTTCGAGGTCCTGGAACTCCGCATCGTCGAGATGGCCGAGCAATACCTTTTCGGACAGCGTGAGCGGTCGCGCCAGCCGGCGCCGCACGATCTCGATATTCCGCGCCAGCGTCGCGCACACACGCGATGCCATTTCCGGGGTCGATTCGATAGAGACCATTGAATTTTGATTTCTCCTCGCCTGTTTTTTCAATCTTGCGCACTGCCGACTTCCAAGTAAAATGAATTTATGTCTCTGATTAATGCATTTAACTCATGAAAATTGACACGCTCGGGCTGCAGGCCTTCGTCGCGATCGCCGAACAAGCCAGTTTTCAGAAGGCGGCCGACACCCTGTACATCACCCAGACCGCGCTGACGCGCCGTCTGCAGAATCTCGAGGCGCTGCTCGGGGTCAAGCTCATCGAGCGGACAACGCGCTCGGTCGCGATGACCCAGCTTGGAAGCGACTTTCTTCCGCAGGCGCGGCGCTTGCTGTCAGACCTCGAGAACGCGTTGACGGAAATCCACAAGAGCGGCAGTGCGCAGCGTGGCGATGTATCGATCGCGTGCGTCCCTACCGTGGGCGTGCAGTACCTGCCGCGTATCATCCAGGAGTACGCGGCGCGATATCCGGAGAACCGGATCAAAATCCTCGATCACGCCTCGTCGGGAGTAGCCAACGCAGTGCTGCGCCGCGAAGCCGAATTCGGAATCAATATCGGCGGCCCTCATCATCCCGAGTTGACCAGCGTACCGTTGCTGCAGGACCGCTTCGTCGTCATCTGCCGCGACGATCATCCGCTGGCGAAGCGCAGGACCGTATCCTGGAGGCGATTGGCCGGGTATCCGTTGATCTTCGCGGGCGAGGTCAGCGGCAATCGACCGCTGCTCGACGCGGCCCTTGGATCGAAGAGCATTCCGCTCCAGTCCCACTACGAGGTCCAGCGCAGCTCGACCGCGGTCGGCCTCGTCGCGCAAGGCGTGGCGGCCGCGGTGGTGCCGAGTCTCGCCCTCCAGAAGGGCGCGTATCCGGCGATCAAGGTCGTTGCGCTCAACGATCCGGTGGTTTCACGCACAATTGTCCTGTTGTCGCGCAAGACCGCGCACTTATCGCCGGCGGCGCAGGCGTTGTACGACATGATCGGCAAGCAGGCGGGACCTTGAGCCGCAAGGCGGACGCCCGACGGTGTACGGTCGGGGTCCTCGCGGGTATCATCGTTCGCACTGATCCGGCGAGCGAGCACTGAATCGCCAGAGAGAATGAAATCGTTTCTCGATGAAGACTTCCTGCTCGACGGCGCGATTTCGCGCCGGCTCTATCGCGGCTACGCGGCCGAGCTGCCGATCGTCGATTACCACTCGCATCTGTCGGCGGCCGAGATCGCGGCGCGCAAGCGGTTTCGAAACATAACCGAACTATGGTTGGGCGGCGACCACTACAAGTGGCGGCTCATGCGCATGGCGGGCGTGGCCGAGCGGCTCATCACCGGTGACGCGGGCGATCGCGAAAAATTCCTGGCCTACTGCAGCGTGCTTCCGCAGGCGATCGGCAACCCGGTTCATCATTGGAGCCATCTCGAGTTGCGGCGAATCTTCGGCATCGACGCGACCATCAATGAGAAGAACGCGCCGGGCTTGTGGGACGCGGCCAACCGGCGCCTCGAGGCCATCGATGCCTGGAGCTTGCTCGATCAGGCCCGGGTCGAGACGCTCTGCACCACCGACGATCCCGCCGACGAGCTGAAGGCGCATGCGGAGCTTGTTCGATCGCCACTCAAGACCCGCGTGCTGCCCTCATTCCGGCCGGACCGCGCGATGGCCATCAATGAATCGCGGTTCGTCGCTTACCTTGCGACACTCGGCGCCGCCGCCGGCATGCGGATCGATTCGTTCTCGACGCTTATCGCGGCACTCGAGCGACGCGTGCGTTTTTTCGACTCGCACGGCGCGCGCATCAGCGACCATTCAATCGACGCGCCGCTTACCGAGCGGCACGTCACTGAGGATGAACTCGAAATTTTGTTTTCGCGGCGGGTGCAGGGCGCCACACTCGACGATGAAGCTCTTGCGCAGTACCGGTTTGGATTGCTGATCGCGTTGGGGCGTATCTATGCGCAGCACGGCTGGGCGATGTGCTTGCATATCGGCGCTCAGCGCAGCAACAACACCCGCCGGATCGCGACCCTAGGCCCGGACTCCGGCTGCGACTCGATTTCCGATATGCCAATCGCGCGCGGCTTGTCGCGACTGCTCGATACGCTCGATCGCGACGACCGGCTTCCCAGGACCGTGCTATTCTGCATGAACCCGAACACGAACGAGGTACTTTCCAGCATCACCGGCGCCTTTGCCGACGACACGGCGCGCGGCAAGGTGCAATTCGGTCCTGCCTGGTGGTTCAACGATCACAAGGAAGGAAACCTGCGCCAATTGAGCACGCTCGCCAATCACGGGCTGCTCGGCACGTTCGTCGGCATGACCACCGATTCCCGCAGCCTCGCGTCGTTTCCGCGTCACGAATACTTTCGCCGGCTGCTGTGCGCCCTTATCGGCCGCTGGGTGGAGGACGGCGAATACCCGCTCGACGAGGACGCGCTTGCACAAATGGTGCGCGACATCTGCTACTACAACGCAAAGACCTACTTCCGCTTCGCCGCGGCGTAGTGTAGCTGTCGCGACAGGGTATTGTCGATGTCGCTGGCCAGCATTCCGACCTTCTCTGTTGTCGGCCGGAGCGGCTCGCGGATAACTCTTCAAAGCTCCGAAGGTCATGTCGCGCGTTTATTCCTGCTCGAAGAAGACATAGTTCGCGTCATGGTCCTGCCTTATGGCCATCTGCGCTCTCCCCGCACCTGGGCTATAGCACCCGGGCTCGACGACGTTCCGTACGAGGGCCGCGACAGGTTCGATCTAAGCAGCTTTGCGCTGCCCGACTTCGAGTTCTCACAGAACGCCGACAGAATCCAGGTCTCCACGACGCGCATTCGCCTGACTGTAGAGTTACTCGGACTCTTTTGCCGATGGGAGGTTATGCAAGCCGGGTGTTGGACAGCGGCGGCGGCGGATCGCGCCACCCAGAGCTACAACTTTGGCTGGTGGGACGATCGGGTCTATCACTACTTGAAGCGCGACACCGACGAGTTATATTTCGGCCTCGGCGAGCGCACGGGCTATACGAATCGCGCCGGTCAGCGCTATCGGATGACCAACATCGACGCGATGGGTTACGATGCGGCGGGCTCGGATCCACTCTATAAGCACATCCCGTTCTACATAACCTGGAAGAAATCGAGCAAGGTGGGATTCGGACTCCTATACGATACTGCCGCGGATTGCACTTTCGATTTGGGTCGAGAGTTAGACAACTACCATGGCCGCTATCGCTATTTCGTCGCGGAGCATGGCGACCTCGATTACTATTTTATCGCGGGAGCGGGGATTGCCGACGTGGTCCGACGCTATACCTGGATGACGGGCCGTCCGGCGTTCATGCCTAAGTGGAGCCTCGGCTATTCGGGCTCGACTATGAGCTATACCGAGGATCCCAATGCCCAGGATCGGATGAACGAGTTTCTGGAGCGTTGCGAAGAGCACGATATTTTGTGCGACTCGTTTCACCTGTCATCCGGATATACATCAAAAGGCGGCAAGCGCTACGTGTTCAACTGGGACCGAGACAAATTCCCGGACCCTGCGAGCTTCGTCGAGCGATACCTGGAGCACGGAGTTCGGCTGTGCGCGAATATCAAGCCGTGTCTGTTGCGCGACCATCCGCGATTTGCCGAGGCGGCCGCCAAAGGACTGCTGGTCCGCGATCGCGATGGCGCTCCCAGCCTTGCACAATTCTGGGGCGAGCTTGGTGCGTACCTGGATTTCACCAATCCCGCGACTGCGGCATGGTGGAAGGCGCGGGTGACCGATACGATACTCGCATACGGAATCGCGGCAACCTGGAACGACAACAATGAGTTCGAGATTTGGGATTCGACGGCGCGGGTTCATGGTTTCGGCACGAACGGACTCGCGATCGAAGCCAAGACTCTGCAGACCCTGCTGATGATGCGGACCTCGTGGGAGGCTCAGCGCGAGTTCGCCCCGCGCTCGCGGCCTTTCGTCGTCACCAGGGCCGGCGCGGTCGGCCTCCATCGCTACGCGCAGACCTGGTCGGGCGACAATTATACTTCGTGGCAAACGCTGCGCTACAACATCAAGATGGGTATAGGACTAGCGTTATCCGGCGTGTCGAACCTTGGCCACGACGTAGGCGGCTTCGCGGGGCCCGCTCCTGAGCCCGAACTGTTTCTGCGCTGGGTGCAGTTCGGAGTCTTCATGCCGCGCTTTGCGATTCACTCCTGGAATGATGACAGCTCTGTCAACGAGCCCTGGATGTATCCGGAACTCACCTGCTACATTCGCGACCTGATTAAATTCCGATATCGCCTGATTCCATATCTCTATGACCTGTTATGGCGCTACCATCGCGATTACTCTCCAATCATACGGCCCACCTTTTTTGATTTTCCCGACGACGCGCAGTGCTACTCGGAGAATGACGACATGATGCTTGGAGAGAATCTGCTGGTAGCCGCGGTGGTAGAGCCTAAGCATCGCACACGCGCAGTCTATCTTCCCAATGGTTCCGGATGGTACGACTTCTGGAACGGGACCAGCTATAACGGCGGCCAGGAGATAGTGCTGGACGCGCCGTGGGAGCGCACGCCGTTGCTGGCCCGAGAAGGCTGCGCGATTCCGCTGAATGTCGCGGAACAACACTTTGCGAGGCGCGCGGATCAGCGTGGCTTCGCGATTTTTCCGCACCGTGCGGGAGGCAGGTTCGTGGGCGAATGTTTCGAGGATGATGGTGAAAGCCAGGCTTACCGGGATGGCCACTGCTGGACCTGGCGATTGACTATCGAGAGCTCGGCCTCTGACTTGTCGATTCATATCGAGCGCCCGGGAGAAGTACCTAAGACAGAACAGGATATAGTGTTACTCTTGCCTGGCAATGAGACTCGCCGAATTCTTCTCGAAGGAGGACTGCTGTTGACAGAAGATCGCGAGGGACCTAGCCGTCGCTTGCGGGTGAGATGCCGGCCATGAGCGCAATAGACTAATGGCTTCGCCGATGCTTTCATTGCAACGTCCGCGCGGCTCCTATGTCGGAGCGCTCGAGGTGCGCGAGCTTATCGCAAGAGCATGCCCCGCAGAACACTACCGGGGCAGGAGAGTACTCCTACTGGTCCCTGACGCGACTCGCACCTGCCCGCTAGGAATGTTCTTCTCAGGGCTATTCGATCAAATTGGCGGTGTGAGCGCGGCCTTTGACGTCATGATCGCGCTCGGCACTCATCCGGCCATGAGCGATGAGGCAATCTGCAGGCGGCTCGAGATATCGCCCGGGGAGCGCAGCAATCGGTACCATGCGGTCCGCTTCTTCAACCACGCGTGGGACAATTTCGGAGAATTGCGGCCGATAGGACGCATCTCCGCCGCCGAGATAGAGGCGCTCAGCGGCGGCCTGTTTTCGATGGACGTGACGGTGACCATCAATCGGCGGCTGTTCGAGTACGACCAGATAATTATCGTCGGGCCGGTGTTCCCTCACGAGGTGATCGGCTTTTCCGGCGGCAACAAATACCTGTTCCCGGGTGTCAGCGGTCCGGAGGTATTGCATTTCTTTCATTGGCTCGGCGCGGTAGTGACTAATCCGATGACTATCGGCAACAAGCACACTCCAGTAAGGAAGGTGGTCGATCGCGCCGCCTCGATGCTTACGACGCCGAAGCTAGCTTTCTGCCTGGTGGTCGAGGATGGGCAGCTAGCGGGAGTGTTTGTGGGATCACCGGAGGCCGCATGGGATCAGGCGAGTGACCTATCTAAGGAGCGGCACATACTCTACAAGGAGAAGCCCTTTAACACGGTACTGTCATGTGCGCCGCCTATGTATAAGGACTTATGGGTTGCTGGCAAATGCATGTACAAGCTGGAACCGGTAGTCGCCGACGGTGGCGAAGTGATTATTTACGCTCCGCATATACGCGAGATTTCGTATACTCACGGCCGCCTCATTCGACAGATCGGCTATCACTGCCGCGACTACTTCCGTAAGCAGTGGGATAAGTTCAGCGCCATGCCGTGGGGCGTACTTGCGCACTCGACGCACGTGCGCGGTATTGGCACTTACGACAACGGAGTTGAATGCGATCGCATACGGGTAACGCTAGCCAGCGGGATTCCCCGTGAAGTCTGCGCGGAGATCAACCTTGGCTATCGCGATCCCACGACGATTGATCCCGCCGACTATGCGAACCGCGAAGACCACGGCGGCGTTCTGCTGGTGCCCAAGGCGGGTGAGACGTTGTATCACCTGCGACAGCGGCCGGAGTGGGCGCGTGAGATGTAGGGCATCGTGAAATCACGCTGGCTCGAAGTTCAAAGATGACGAGCTTATTCGACCTGTCGGGAGAGGTAGCCGTGGTGATCGGCGCGACCGGGGCGCTGGGCGGCGCGTTGGCGGAGGGTCTCGCCGGCGCTGGCGCACGAGTCGCAGTCGTCGGCCGCAATCGCCAGCGCGGAGATGCTTGCGTGGAGCGGATTCGCGCGACCGGGCGGATCGCGGAGTTCTTCTTTGCCGAGGCGCTCGACCGTGCAAGCTTGAGCACCGCGCATCAGGCGATCAGCTCCGCGCTCGGCGCTCCGGGCATTCTGGTCAACGCGGCTGGCGGCACTGACTCGCGCGCGACGGTCACCGCGGAGCGGCCATTCGAGACGATCGCGACCGACGACTGGCGCGCGAACTTTGACCTGAACCTGGTCGGCGGGGCGCTGCTGCCATCCCAGGAGTTCGGCGCGGTGATGGCGGCGCGCGGCAACGGAAGCATCATCAATATCGCGAGCGTCGCGGCGCACCTGGCGCTGTCGCAGGTGGTGGCGTACTCCGCCGCCAAGGCGGCGGTGCTCAGCCTCACTCAATTTCTGGCGCGCGAATGGGCGCCGCGAGGCGTCCGCGTGAATTCGATCACGCCCGGGTTTTTCCCCGCCGAACAGAACCGCAAGCTGCTGTTCAACGACGACGGTTCGCCGACCGCGCGCACTCGCGCGATCCTCGGACACACGCCGATGGCTCGGCTCGGCGAGGCGCACGAGCTGGCCGGCGCGTGTATCTTTCTCGCCAGCGCCAAGGCCAGCGGCTTCGTCACCGGCGCCGACATTCGCGTAGACGGCGGCTTTCTCAGTCAGACGATCTGATATTTCAGGCTTGCCTCAGCCACTCTCTCACCCTTGCACCCGAGCAACTCGATGTATGACAGAGCGCGGGGAGGCAGATAGGATGAAACGAGATTCATGAGCCAGGCGAAAAATCCCGAAAGTCATTTCGGCCGCAAGCCGAACCGGTTAATCAACGAACAAAGTCCGTACCTGCGCCAGCACGCGTACAATCCCGTCGATTGGTATGCGTGGGGGCCGGACGCGCTCGGGCGTGCGAAAGCCGAGAACAAGCCGATCATGCTGTCGATTGGTTACTCGGCCTGTCACTGGTGCCACGTGATGGAGCGCGAGTCGTTCGAGAACGACGCGATCGCGCGGCTGATCAACGAGAACTTCATCCCGATCAAGGTCGATCGCGAGGAGCGTCCCGACCTCGATCAGATTTACATGGACGCGGTGCAGCTGATCACGGGGCGCGGCGGATGGCCGTTGACGATGTTCCTCGCGCCGGATGGACGGCCGTTCTTCGGCGGGACGTACTATCCGCCCGAAGATCGCCAGGGGATGCCCGGCTTCCCGCGCATCCTGGCCGCGGTGTCGCAGGCGTATCGCGACAAGGCGAAGGAAGTCACCAACAATCTCGAGAAGCTGACCGAGGCGCTCGGCGCGCTCACAAGCTACGTGCCCGCCGGCGGCGACCTGAAGCCGGGACTGGCGGCGGAATCGGCGCGCGCGCTCGCCGCGCACTACGACAGCATCAACGGCGGACTCGGCCAGGCGCCGAAATTTCCCAACACGTTCGTGTTCTCGTTGTTTCTTCGCGTGCATGCCGCCGAGGGCGACGAGGCGATGGCCGAAATGGTTCGCCACACGCTGTCGAAGATGGCGCGCGGCGGAATCTACGATCAGGTCGGCGGCGGATTCCATCGCTACAGCGTCGACGAGCGATGGCTGGTGCCGCACTTCGAAAAAATGCTCTACGACAACGCGCTGCTGGCGCGCCTGTACCTGGACGCGGGCCGCGCGCTGAATGAGCCGGAGTTTCTCGGCGTCGCGCGCGAAATCTTCGACTACGTTTTGCGCGAGATGACGAGTCCTGAGGGCGGCTTTTACTCTGCGCAGGATGCGGACAGCGAGGGCGAGGAAGGAAAGTTTTTCATCTGGACGCCCGAGCAGGCCGACGCGGTGCTTGGCGCCGACCTCGGCGCGATAGCGGAGCGCTACTTCGACATCACGATCGAAGGCAATTTCGATGGCGCGAACATTCCGCATCGGACGATCGAGGTCGCCGACGCCGCGCGGATGTTCAAAGTGTCGGAAGACGAGATGGCGTCGAAGATTCGCGAGATTCGCGACAAGCTGTTCGCGGCCCGCGAACACAGGGTGAAGCCGGGCCGCGACGAAAAGGTCCTGGTGGCGTGGAACGCGATGATGCTCGGCGCGTTCGCGGAGGGCTATCGCGCGCTGCACGAGCCGCGCTATCTCGAGGCGGCGGAGCGCGCCGCCGATTTCATGATGGCGACGATGTGGGACGGTCGCGCGCTCAAGCGGTCGTTCAAGGACGGCGTCGCGCGGCACAATGCCTACCTCGAAGACTACGCGGAGTTGGCCGGCGCGATGCTCGACGTGTACGAAGCGTCGCTCGACGCGAAATACCTGGCGCAAGCGCGGACGCTTGCCGGCGTGGTCCTCGAGCGGTTTATCGATCCGGAAAAGGGTGGATTCTTTTTCACCTCGGACGATCACGAAGCACTGATCACCCGCTCCAAGGCGGCTTTCGACGGCTCAACGCCGTCGGGTAACAGCGCGGCCGCGATGGCGCTGCTCAGGCTCCACGGCTACACCGGCGAGGAGCGCTACCGAGTCGAGGCGGAGCGGACGCTCAAGCTGTTTCGCGAATTTATCGAAAAGCAGCCCTTCGGATTCTCGCACATGCTCGAGGCGGTCGACCTTTATCAGCGCGGTCCGACCGAAGTGGTGATTGTCGGCAGCCGCAACTCGCCCGAACTGCTCGAATGGACGGAGCGGCTCGGGCTCATCTATGTTCCGAATCTTGCAATCTTCGTCGCGGACAACGTCGATGCCGATGCCGCCGCTCAGACCGGTTTCATCCCCGAGCAGGTGCGCGACAAGCGGCAGATCGACGGTCAGGTGACTGCCTACGTCTGCCGCGAGCATGCGTGCACGCCGCCGATTACGACGTTCAAGGATCTGCAAAGGGAACTGGCAGACTAGCTCCGGGCGATGAACCGCTATGCGCGCGACCTTGCCGCGGCTGGCGTAAAGCCGACGCCGCATTTCCCGCCGGTCGTCGTGAATCGGGCGGCGCGCCGGCCGCGGTCGCGGCTGCGGGTCGTGCTGCTCAACGCGGCTGGCGGGCAACGGTTCCGCGAAGTCGCGGCATGTCTCAAGCGTCCGCCGCTGCAGGGCGCCGACGTGATCCTGCTATGCGAAGTCAATGCCGGAACGAAGCGGTCCCAACTCTGCGACCTCGCAACGGAACTCGCCGAGCTGCTCGAGATGAGCTCTGCGTATGTTCCCGAGTTCGGCCTGGTGCCCCCGGGTAGCGAAAGCGAAATCGTCTCGTACATGGGCAATGCGATTCTGAGCGCCGCGCCGTTCGAGGAGGTGGCCGCCGTCGCGATGCACAGGCCGGGCGCTCCGATGGCGTGGCCCAGGCGGATCCGGCACTGGACGCGTGTCGGCACGCCCACGGGATTGATCGCCAGGGTGAAGTTCGGCGCCGACGAGGTGACCGTAGGCGTCGCGCATCTGCACAGCCGCTGCACGCCGGCCGAGCGCGCGCGCCAGATGGCGACCTACCTCGAGTCGTTCCCGGCGGCGGGCCGCGCGATTTTTGGCGGCGACCTGAATACTACGACGACTGAGCTATCGAGTCGGTCATCGCTGTTGGCGACGGCGTGGCAGATGATCACCAACCCGGACCGGTTCCGCGCGCCCCAGGCATACGAGCCCTTGTTCGAGCACCTGCGAGACCGTGGCCTTAAGATCGACGACGCCAACCTGGCCAATTGCCCGACCTTCACTTTTTCCGGACTGATTCCGCGATCGATGAGACCCAAACTCGATTGGCTCGCGGTTCGCGAGCTTCGTCCGATCGCGGGAACCGCGGCGGTTGTCGCGCCTCGCTCTCCGATCCTGTTGCGCCGCGTCTCCGATCACGACTTCGTCACAGTCGAACTCGAATTGTAATCGCAGCGCGAACGATTGAACTAGCGGAATCCTTCCGCATCGCGATGCGACCGGACTAGAATTGCGCGGCTCGTCACAAGGAGGCGCGCACGATGGCATCGTTCAACGGGCTCGGCATGAACATGGGTAATCTCGCGATTCTTTCGACGGCCGAGAGCCGCTCGATCAGTCCCGAAAATCCAACCGGCGAAAAGGGCAAGGGCGCGATGGCGTTCCCCGACCCTGCAAAGAGCCCGGCGCGCAAACTGGGCCGTGGATGGAAGGTCGCGCCGTACGTCGTTATCGAGCCGGGCGAAGTGAAAGTGCTGGCCGATATCGCGGGTGCGGGCGCGATCGCGCAAATCTGGATGACTCCGACCGGGCCGTGGCGCGGGAGCATTTTGAGAATCTACTGGGACGGCTCGGCGGAGCCGTCGGTGGAATGCCCGGTCGGCGATTTTTTCGCGTGCGGATGGAACAAGTATGCGCAGGTTTCGTCGTTGGCGGTCTGTGTGAATCCCGGCAGCGCGTTCAATTGCTATTGGGAAATGCCCTTTCGAAAGCGATGCCTGATTACTATGACCAATACTGCTGACACCGCAATGATACTATTCTATCAAATCAACTATGTACTCACTGAAGTACCTACTGATGCTGCGTACTTCCATGCGCAGTTCCGGCGCGTGAATCCGCTGCCATACAAAGAGGTTTATACAATCGTCGACGGAGTCGCCGGTCGCGGACAGTATGTAGGTACGTACCTGGCCTGGGGTGTTCATAATAGCGGATGGTGGGGCGAGGGCGAAGTAAAGTTCTTCATCGACGGCGACGCGGAGTTTCCGACGATCTGCGGTACCGGCACCGAGGATTATTTTTGCGGCTCGTACAACTTCGACGTGGGCAAAGAAAACGGCGGGTATCGCGAGTTCACGACGCCCTACGCGGGCCTGGCGCAAGTGATTCGGCCCGACGGGCTGTACGCGTCGCAGCAGAGATTTGGAATGTACCGCTGGCATATCGCGGATCCAGTGAGATTCACGCGCGACCTGCGGGTGACTATCCAGGCGCTCGGATGGACTGGCGATCCGCGCAAGGGCGCGGAGTTCCTGCCGCTGCAGGACGATATCGCGTCGGTGGCGTACTGGTACCAGACAATCCCGGCGGCAAAGTTTCCGCCGCTGCCATCGCCCGACTATATGCGGATCGTATAGGGTGTTTCTCCGCTACTGACTATTCCAGTTTGTGCGCTGATTCAGCTATCAAGTCGCAGACCCGGGCGGCGTCTTCAAGCGCGAGCAGCCGGTAGCACTCGCGTCCGGCCCATTCCGGCGGCACTGAAGGATTCGTGAACGGCAGAAAGTTTGCCTGATCGTCGCTCCCGCTCAACTGTACGTGGCGGTGGATGCGCCGTACGCGGAGTTGCGGAGTGTTCAGCCGATCGAGCAGAACCGCAACCACTTCTGGTTCTCGCAACCCCGACACGATGATCACGCGCTGATTGGTGACGCTGTAAAACGTGTTCGACAGGTACCAGTGGTAAACGATCGCTTCCGCGATGAGCGCGGCGACCAGCACCGCCAGCAGAATTGAGTTGGTGTCGGCGCGCTCGGCAAGACTGGAATCCAGCGGCAACGAACGCATCGCGAGCGCGGCGATTCCAACGAGTACTATCGCGCCGGCGCGCCATCGGAGCGCTGTCGTATCATGCGGGCGTCCGCACCAGAGCAGCTCCTCGCGCGCGAGCAAATGCGGCGTGACGACGGCGGCCGCCTCAGGATCCATCGATCACTTGACGATGCCAGCGGTGCGCAGAGTGGCAATTCGGTCGGCCGGGTAAGCGAGGTACTCGCGCAGGATCTCGTCGGTATGCTCGCCAAGCATCGGAGCGGCGCGGTCGATCCTGCCGGGAGTCGCGGAAAACTTCGCCAGCATCCCGGTTTGCTGCACGCGGCCCCATTGCGAATGGGGCAACTCGGCGATCAGCTCGTTCGCAGCGACTTGCGGATCGTCGAACAACTCCCGGGTATGATTCACCCGTGTCGCCGGGATGGCGGATTTCTTCAAAGCCGCGAGTGCGTCGTCGCGATCGAGCCTGGCAAATTGTTCCGCGAGCGCCGCCGCTAGCGCGCCCTCGTTCGGCTCGGCCGCGGCCGCATCCCAGTTGCTATTGGGCAGCGCCGGCATAATAGTCAGTAGGGCATTCCACTGAGTTTCATCGGTTAGCGAGATGAATAGCCATTCGCCGCCGCGACATTGGTAGGCGCGCGAAAGTGCGGAGCGACCGCGATTCTCGGCGCCGCCGTTTTCCATGTCGGGCCGGCCCGCATAGAACGCGAACTCGCCGGCCTGAAAAGCCATGGCGGATTGCAGCAGCGAGGTCTCGCAGAACTGGCCGCGTCCTGTAAGCTCACGCGCACGCAGCGCGAGCACGCATCCAAACGCGGAGAGCATCGCGGCGCCGTAATCGCAAATCGCACAAGTCAGGTACACGGGATGCCCGTGGTGGCCGCCCTGCGCCGCCATCACGCCTGAACGCGCCTGCAACAATGGGTCGAAGCCGGGCTGGTTGTGCTCGGGCCCGCGATTTCCGAACGCGTTGACCGACATATAGATGATGCGCGGGTTGCGCGCCGCCAGCGTTTCGTAATCGAAGCCGAATTTTCGCATCCGCCCCGGCCGCAGATTCTCGACCACGATGTCGGCCTTGTCGGCGAGCCCGAGTATGATTTCGCGCCCCTCGGCGCTCGCGAGATTGACGGAGATTCCCCGCTTGCCCTGGTTCCATCCGAGGAAGCCGAAGCCGAAATGGCGAAACGAATCGCCCTCGAGGCTTTCGATCTTGAGGACCTCGGCGCCGAGTTGCGAGAGGATCATCGGGCCGTACGAACCTGCGATGTAACTGGCGAAGTCGAGCACGATGACGCCATGCAGCGGCGGCCGCCCGGCGGGGTGCAGGTCGTCGTTTGCCGGCGAAGCGTCGCGCGTTGGCTCGCGGAGCCATTGCAGCGATGCGCGGTCGTCGCCGATCGCCGGAGCGGGACCGGTGATTGCGCCCGGAGTGTCGTTCAGGAACACCGGCAGGCCCATCTGGATCATGCGGCCGAGAGCAGGGTCGTCGATTTGATGGCGCATCCCGAGCGCGCGCGTCTGCGGGTGCTCGATGAATTCCTGGCGCGACATCACCGGCGCGCACGGCACGTCGGACTCGCGCAGGATGCTTAGCCATTCGTCGCGCGCGCGGGTGCGTATGATAGGCTCGATGATGTCCTTAAGCGGCTGCCAGTGCTCGGCCGCGATCCCCCACGGTGCATTTTCGAAGCGCGGGTCGCCAACCAGGTCGGGGCGATCGATCGCGATCGCAAACTTGCCCCAGAAGGTCGCGTTGCCGCACGCCGCGAACAGGTATTCGCCGTCGGCGGCCTCGAACAAACGATAGACCGGGATCGGCCCGAGAGGATCCTGCGGCCCGTGATAGAGGCTCGTCATTTTCTCGTGACGCAGGATTGCGCCGGTGTGAAGCGAGAACGCGCCGGCCAGAAGCGAGACTTCGACCGCCTGCCCCGCTCGATTCGCACCGCGTGCAAGGATCGCGGCGACGGCCGCCGTCGCCGCCATCACGCCGGCCGAATAACTCGCCGCCGGAAAAACCAGCGCGACCGGATTGCCGCTGCGCGCCCACTGACTGCCGGTGATTCCGCCGAGCGCAGCGACCAGGTCGTCGTTCGCATCGAAGTCGGCGTCGGGGCCGCGGCTGCCGAGCGGAGGCACACCGAGCGCAATCGCGCGAGGATTTACGCGGCGAATCGATTCGGGATCGAGCTTCAGTTGTTTCAGCCGCGCCGGCGTGAAGCCGGTGACGACGATATCAGCCCATCGAATCAGCTCCGCGACTTGCGCCTGCGATGCACGCGCGTCGAGATCCAGCTCGAGCACACGCTTGGAGCGGTTGAGAACGTGGAAGTGCGGCGTGCCGCGCTCGCGCGAACCGCCCGGCGGCTCGACCTTGATCGTGCGCGCGCCGTTTTCCGCCAGCAGCATCGCGGCGTAAGCGGCGCCCAAGTTGGAGTCGAATTCCACGATGTTGATTCCGTCGAGTGCTTTAGTCATAGAAGATTGCCGGGCGCTCGTCTGAGAATCGGATTGTCGTTGAGCGGGGGCGAGAAAAGCAAACGATCGCGCCCAAGCGCGATTATGCGCGGGAATACGGGTCCAGGCGGACGAATTCAAATCGCGGACACGCCGGGTTCATCCTCTGTTAATCTTTACTGCGTAGCTTCGGCGCGCCGCACGTCAGCTCGGCGGGCGGACACGACTAACTTCGAGGTAAGTTCAAAAGATGCTCAAGCGACGACTAATCCTGGCCCTTTTCATAGTCCTGGCGTTTGCGGGAATCGGCCGCCGTGGATTTGCCGATATGTTAGTCAATGGCGCCGGCGCGACGTTCCCATACCCGATTTATTCCAAGTGGTTCGACGTTTACGCGAAAGAAAATCCGGGCGTCAAGTTCAACTACCAATCGATCGGTTCGGGCGGCGGAATCAGGATGCTCTCGAATCGCACCGTCGACATCGGTGCGAGCGACGCGCCGATGACCGATCAACAGCTGTCCGAAGCGCCGGGGAAAATTTTGCACTTCCCGAGCGTGACGGGCGCGGTCGTGATCGCGTACAACCTGCCGGGCTTCACCGGCACGCTGCGCCTGACCGGTCCGGTAGTCGCGGACATCTTCTCGGGCAAAATAACCAAGTGGGATGACAGCCAGATCAAGGCGCTGAATCCCGCCGCGGCAATCCCGTCACAGGATATTGTCGTATGCCATCGCTCCGACGGCAGCGGCACCTCATACATATTCACCGACTACCTTTCCAAGGTCAGCCCGAGCTGGTCGGCGGACCCGGGCAAGGGCACGGCGGTGAAGTGGCCGGTCGGACTCGGTGGCAAAGGCAACGAAGGCGTGACGGCGCTGGTTCAGCAAACGCCCGGCGCAATCGGGTACGTCGAGTTGATCTACGCGCTCAACAACAACATTCCATTTGCCGAGCTGCAGAACAAAGCAGGTAACTGGGTGCAGGCGAGTCTGGCGGGCGTAACCGCGGCCGCGGCGTCGTCGGCGGGTAACATGGCGCCTGACTTCCGCGTCTCGATCACCGACGCGCCCGGTCCGGATGCGTATCCGATCTCGTCGTTCACCTGGCTACTCGTCTATCAGAAGCAGACCAACAAGGATGTCGGCCAGCAGATCGTGAAGTTCCTGGGCTGGGCGCTGACCGAGGGACAGAAGTACGCGCCGGAACTCAAGTACGCACCGCTGCCGGCCGAAGTCGTGCAGAGAGAGACGGCGCAGATTCAGCAGATCCAGCTTCCGTAACCGCAAGTCGCAAGCATAGAGTAGCGCGGACGTCGTGGATGGCGCCCGCGCGTTTTCTTTTGTCGAATGCGTCGGGACAGCGCGTGCGATCAGGTGTATGGTTCCGGGTGATGCGACGAATGCAGCTAACGACGAGTGCCACCGCGGCGGTCTCGGCGATCGTCATGATGGCCGCGACGTGTGGCATCGCGCAGGCGCAGAATTACGTGATCGATCAGGGCACCAGCGAAGCGCTCACCAGGTATCTCCATACGAACGAGCTGCCGATGGTCACCGCGCAGTTCTCCACCTCCCCGGGCGGCAGCAAGCAGTTGAATCTGACGGGGTTCGTGGCGACGCAGTTCGGGCGGCGCGATGCGGAACGAATCGCGACTGCCTACCTGAACGACCCGAGCGTCAATATGGTTGACCAGATCCTGATCGATCCGCACGTGGAAGATGCGCGCTCGGGGTCGCCGGGCTCAGCGACCTCGGCGAGTCCGCAATCGGCGCCCAACAGTTCCGATCAACTGTGGAACAAGACGATGCAGGGCATCTACCGCAACGGCGCGCAGAGCCCGCCGGCAGGCAACGGGCCGATGCTGCCGTAGCGGGCATCGCAACTTGCGGCGCGCGGCGTGGTAGGATCGCGCTTGTCGTGGCCGACAAGGTAATTTACCTGCGCGAGAAGCCGGCATCGCCGGCCGACGAGCGCAACTTCAAGATCAAGTACGCCGAGCTGCTGAATCCCGCGCAGCTGGCCGCGGTGACGCATCGCGACGGCCCGCTGCTGGTCGTCGCGGGGGCGGGCTCGGGCAAGACGCGCACGCTGATCTACCGCGTCGCGCGGCTTATAGAGAGCGGCGTGCCGCCGGGTGCGATCCTGCTGCTGACGTTCACGCGTCGCGCGGCGCAGGAGATGTTGCGGCGGGCCGAGCAGCTGGTGGGAGATCGCGCGGGCGCGGTCGCGGGCGGCACCTTTCACTCCTTTGCGAATAACGTGTTGCGCCGGATGGGCGCGCCGATGGGCCTGAAGCCCAACTTCACGATCCTCGATCGCTCCGACATGGAGGACGTGGTCAACCTGTTGCGGACCCGGATGGGACTCGCGTCGCGCGAGCGCCGGTTTCCGAAGAAGAGCACCATTGCCGAGGCGATCAGCATGGCGCGCAACAAGCGGCGCGCGCTCGAAGCGGAAATCGAGATCGACTTTCCCCATCTCGGCGAGCATCAGACCGAAATTCTCGAACTCGCGAAGAACTACGAGACCTACAAGCGCGAGCGCGGCCTGCTCGACTACGACGACCTGCTGTATCGGCTCGCCGAGTTGCTCGAGCAGCATGAAAATGTGCGCCGGCGGCTCTCGGACAGCTATCGCTACATCATGATCGACGAGTACCAGGACACCAACCTCATTCAGGCCGAGCTGGTGCGGCTGCTCGCGATGAATCATCGCAACGTGATGGCGGTCGGCGACGACGCCCAGTCGATCTATTCGTTTCGCGGCGCCAACTTCCGCAACATCATGGACTTCCCCGCGATTTTTCCCGGCGCGAAAATCGTCAAGCTCGAGGAGAATTACCGCTCGCTCCAGGGCATCCTCGACGTTGCCAACGACGTGATTTCGCGCGCCGGCGAAAAGTACACCAAGGCGCTGTTCACGCAGCGCGAGGGCGGCTTCCGGCCGTTCCTGGTGCGCGCGCAGGACGAACACATGCAGTCGCGGTTTGTCGCCCAGCGCATCCTCGAGCTGCGCGAAGAGGGCGTCGAGCTCAGCGAGATCGCGGTGCTGTTCCGCTCCAGCTTTCACTCCTTCGACCTGGAACTCGAGCTGCAGCGCCGCGACATCCCGTTCATCAAGCGCGGCGGCTTCAAGTTTATCGAAACCGCGCACATCAAGGACGTGCTGGCGCATCTGCGGGTCATCGACAATCCTGCCGACGCCGTCTCGTGGCTGCGCGTGCTCACGCTGGTCAAGGGCATCGGGCATCGCACCGCGGAGCGAACGATCGAAGCGCTGGTGGCAGCCGACGATCCGGCGGCCGCGGTCACAAAGCTCGCGGACAAGGCCCGCGGCGCTGCGGACGCCGGCCTCAAGCGGCTGGGTGCGTTGCTGGCGGAATTGCGGCGCGGCGAAAAACGGCCGCCCGAGCAAATCGCGATGACGCTTGAATACTATCTGCCCGTGATGCGCGAGGCGTACGCCGACGATTACCCCAAGCGCGAGCGCGACCTCGAACATTTTCAGAATCTCACGGAGCGCTACAAGAGCCTTCAACAGATGCTCGCCGACATGGCGCTCGAGCCGCCGAGCGACTCACTCGACGGCGTGCTCGCGACGGATTCGGAAGACGAGTACATCACGCTCAGCACGATTCACTCCGCCAAAGGACTCGAATGGAAAGTCGTTTTCCTGATCTGGGCGGCCGACGGACGCTTTCCGGGACCGCAGAGTGTCGGCGATGACGAAATCGAGGAGGAGCGGCGCCTCATGTACGTCGCGAGCACCCGCGCGCGCGACGAACTGTACTTGTCGTATCCGATATACATGTTCGACCGCAGCTTCGGCTTCGTGATGGGCCGCGTGTCGCGCTTCCTGGAAGACGTGCCCGCAGAGCTATTACAAACCGCAACTCTGCAGGAGTCGGAATGAGCGGTTCGGGAGTATATACCTAACGGAATTTGGATGATGTTATCAGTTTGAAATTGAGGGGCTTGACGATCTAGTCCAGCTGCGCTGGCGAAGCGGGGCGCGCATTAAGAATGGCGTCGCCTAATTGCAGTAGGTTTGATTGCCGTACGTCGAGCAAGTTCGGCTCTGGCCATTCGGGCCGTTGATGTAGGTCTGGTTCCCGTAGGTCTGGGAAGTCGTACCGTTGCTGCCGTATGTTGTGTTTCCATACGTCGAATAACTATTCCCATCAGGGCCATAGGTTTGGTTTCCGTAGGTCGAGTACGTTCCACCCGGAGTATAGGTCTGATTGCCATAGGTGGATTGAGTTCCGCCAGGTCCATATGTTTGGTTGCCATAGGTGGAGTATGTGCCAGGCCCCTGATAGATGGTCTGTGCACGGACTTGGCTCGCGAGACTCGCCAGCACAATTCCAGCCAGTAACAGTGATTTCACAATGGACATGGCGATTCCCCCCGCATGAGTGAGGGGTACACTATACGAGGACCGTCTTTGATTCCATCGATGACGTGGGACCGGGTATTGATTTTCGCCCTCGATAAACCTATCCCCGAAGAGGCTGAAACTCTGAAAATTGCGCAAAGTACAACACTCCCGGACCAGTTCATATACCATATGTGGGTAGTGGGTCAGTTTGAAGTCGGCCCAAATAAAGCGTAATTGTTCTCAGTCATGGATATTGAAAAGGCTTTCGCAGATCTCCAACCGTTCATCGATACACTTATCACGAATCGGATTGTTGAGTTCCACGCTGCGCTGATCGCGCGAGGGCAGATTTCTCCGCCCTCGCCTCAACAGGGGGTTTCTACTGCCGATTGCACGGCGGATTCAGCGCAACCCTCAAATCCGTCTCAATCGCGAGCCGTCTAGAACGACCACTTGGAACGTGTAGGCAGCACACGTTCGTTGCGCCCTTTACCTTGATGTTGGGCCACTGATGGTGGTTTGCGAGGTTCACGTTTAGACGATTGTCGAAATCCTCGGTCTCGCCAACATAAATCGCGTCCCAGTTGTTGGGAAGTCCAACTGTTGGGCGGCAAAATATGTATACGCCCGGGTTCTTGTAAAATGTCCGTCCGTACTGGCAAAGATCCGTTGAATACGACGTGCCGCTGATTCCCTTCCACGTTACGTTCATGACAACACTTCTCCCTACGATTCTGACCGAATCGTTTTGGTCGGCTTGTCAGTTGTGGGGGAGTCGGCTATGCTGGGGTTACTAGTCGTCCAACAACATCCAACCCTCGGCGGACTGATTCGCCGGTTACCCGCGCAGCGCCCTGACCCCTCAGGGCGTTTCCGCATCTGAAACTATCAGAATCCGTGATCGCTCGAAAGAGCGGAACCCCTACTGGCAGTTGGCTTTTGATCACTTTGAGTTGTCTTTTTGGCTGGCTTCCCATTCGTCCACGATTCCGACCATATCTTCAAGCGACCAGAGCCGATCAGTGACACCAGCTTCCATGGCGGGCGTTACCCTGAGCGTCTGATGGATACGGACGAAATTATAGTGCATGAAGTAGATCGACAGCGCGTGGATATGGTTCTCCAGCTTCTTGCTGAACGCGTTTGTTAAGCGCGTGAACCGACGGATTCCCATTCGCATGTTCAAATTCTGGCGTTCAACGTATGACGTATTGATATGCTCGCGATCAGGATTGCCGCAAATGATCTTGCTCTCCGCACTTAAGCAGATCGACGGGCTGTAACGCTTCTCGGCCATCGGATCGGTCCCGTATAATTTCACTAACATGGCGTAGTCGATCCCATGCGGGAATGCCGCGTCAACCGCGTCCAGATAGCAATGAAAACCGTCGGTCGTTAGCTGGACTCGATTGGTCAGGCGGCTCGCCACGTCTTTCATGATCCAATGCGCCGAGTCCGCATCGCGCGGCCCGACATACCAAGACGGAACGAGTTTCGTATCTGCGCAAAGCGTCGTCCACGTCCACACGTCGCCGATTCCAAACTGACCGCGCATTTGTTCCGGGACGTTCTTCTGCTTCGCATAGACGAAGCTCCAAATTTCGTCGGCCTGAATGCGCTTACATGGTAGATTTCTGAGCGTCCGATCCTGATACTCAGCACAGGCATTGCCAGCATCGGCCAGCAGCTTGACGACGGTATTTTTGCTTGCGCCAGTCATGCGAGAAATCGCACGGATCGAGACACCCTCGACCATCATGCCGAGAATCTGAGCGCGCCGTTCGGGGGATGACTTGTTCATGAATTGATAATAGACCTTTATGCTTAGTCTGTCAAGCATATAAGTCAGTTCATTTCATCGCATTTGCATTTCCTTGGAAATTGACTTATATGTCAATCTTAGATGAAATTAAAGAGCACTGTCGGATCGGAGGTTTAATCAAATTCGAGCCACTGGGAAATCCGCGCGCAGATAAAATTCCAGAAGCAGCTAGAAGAAGGCTCTATATATCGCGTGGTATCCAGAGCTTCTTGGACAGAGACGAACCTTTGGTGGCAGAGACAAGAGCGGATTTCAGTGATTTCGTTCTAGGAGAACTGGTGAGGGTCGCGCTGCATTTCAATCATATCGATTGTTTCATGGCTCGCTTGGAACGCCCAGAAGACGAAATCTGGGAAATGAGAATCTACGACACGGAACCGCAGTTGAGATTTTACGGTCGATTTGCCGAATGCAATGTCTTTGTTGCCCTTACGGGACCGATGCGGAAATCACGCTTGTTCCGAAGGCCGTGGGACTATCGCAGGCTCAAGCAAGCATGCAGAGCTGAATGGGATCGCTTATTCAGAAGTGCCGCACTATCGAAAGGAGAAGACATCAATGCCTACCTCTCAAGCAACGTTGATCTTGCGTGAAGTTGAACGCGGTCAACCGATCTCAGCAAGAACTCGCGCTTTTCAACGGCGCCGCTTACAGAATCGGTTTCATCGGTTTATTTTAAAGACCTTTAGAGAGCAACAAAGAAAAGGACTGACCCAGAAACAACTTGCTGAGCGAATTGATAGTCGGCCAGAACAAATCAATCGCTGGCTCTCAATTCCTGGGAATCTTACTCTCAATACTATCAGCGACCTCCTTCTAGGGATGGCAGTGGATTTGGACGATCCTTCTGCAACGCCGTTGCTTGAACTCGCTCGTGAAGTGGAGCAGGAAATCGTTCCTATCAGTGTTCGGGAAGCAGTCAACGCTCTTCCAATGATTCATCCGGCGGTGTTTGTACTTCAAATCCCCGAAGCAAACATTTCTCAGCACGAAGCGCCCGCCAATACACAGCATCAGTCCGCGGCTAGCTCTGTTGACGCTGCGACGTTGAGTTATCTCATGCAGAAAAAGGTGTCTGATATAGGTGCTTTTGTGAATGAGAGGAGTGCAACGACATGACGGAACCGACGGAAAAGCCCAATCCACCCGCTTCAGTTGAACGTGCGGCAGATTTTAGGACGTACTATGCAAACAACGTCTATATCGAATCGACTGCATGGGACTTGAAAATCACATTCGGGCATCTTGATCGAGCAACAGCCCCGCTCTTAGTGAAGAACGAATGCTCGGTAACGCTGCCTTGGCCGCAAGCAAAGCTGGCCCTATTTTGGATCGCTTTGCACGTGGAAATGGCGGAAGCAGAAGTGGGGCAGAAGATTCCGGTTAGAAAAGACCTGTGGCCGCAAGAATTGCCCGAGAAACTTCCTGATAACATAGAGGCTGATGCGGCGGGTGCGCAGAGATTTCGTAAAATCTACAACAAGCTTCGGGAAGAATTTTTGAAGACAGTTTGAAAAGTAAATACGGGGGCGTGGCGGAGTGGTCTATCGCGACGGTCTTAAAAACCGTTGGCCTGCTAGCCCAGGCCCGTGCGTTCGAATCGCACCGCCCCCGTCCCAAACTTTTGTATCAGAACCAAACGTAAATCAAGTGCATTCACTTCGACCAGCGTTTTTGCGCCGCTTTCTGGGCGATTTCCCGCCGCTGCTCTGGCGTGAGTCGTTCCGCTCGCGCTCGACCGCCCTTTTGCCCGCCCAAGCGCCCCATCTCGACAGCAGCGGGATTTCGCTTGTCTGGCTCGGTGTCGGATGCTTGGCCGGTAGCGATGTCGCCGATCATTTTCGCTAACGATAATGGATCGCGCGGACGTTTCTTGCGCCTCTCTGCCATGATTCAAGTATTGCACAGAGTGAACGCGAACGCACCGACGACGGATTTCAAACTGACCCACTACCCATATGTGGTAGTTTTGGGGCCGCTTGGCTACCATCGGTAGTTTCGTTTCGTCAAAAATAATATTCGAGTGGGCACCGCGCGATTTCGGGCGGGCGTGGCGAGTAGAATTGTCCCCACCGTTGACCATGATGTATGGATAGCAGAGAAACGCCGCTTGGTTCAGGCTGAATAGTTCATCCCCACACGTTCGACCGCAGCTTCGGCTTCGTGATGGGCCGCGTGTCGCGCTTGCTGGAAGACGTATCCGCGGAGCTACTACAAAGCGCAACGCTGCGAGAGTCTTAGCGGTAGCTACTCGCCGATCACTTTGATCAGGATGCGCTTGGAGCGGCGGCCGTCGAATTCGCCGTAGAAGATTTGTTCCCACGGGCCGAAGTCCAGTTTGCCCGCGGTTATCGCGACTACTACCTCGCGGCCCATCACCTGGCGCTTGTGATGCGCGTCGCCGTTGTCCTCGCCGGTGCGATTGTGATGGTAGCGCTCGGGGCTGGGGTCGTAGGGCGCCAGCCACTCGAGCCATCGCTTGTAGTCTTCGTGAAGGCCGGGCTCGTTGTCATTGATGAAGACCGAAGCGGTGATGTGCATCGCATTGACGAGGCAAAGTCCCTCGCGCACGCGGCTTTCCTTCACCGCCTTTTCAACTTCGCCCGTGATATTCACGAAATCCATCCGCTCAGGCACTTTCACAGTGAGATATTTGGTATGCGACAGCATGAGGGTAGTCCTCCGATGATTTGCTCGATGGTTGTCCTCTTGGTGACTTAGCTGAGCGAGAAATGTAGTCTATACGGGACGTTTTCCTTCATTTTCGAGAATGCTCAAGAAGAAGGAAAATTTTCCGCAATTTTTTTCTTTGTTGCTGGCGTGGTGGTTTCTCTGACTGCTGTAGTGCGCCTTATCGCCAGTGCTAGGGTGCATTAAAAGGTGTGGAGGTGACGCTTTCGAACTTTGCGTAGCCTGTCAGGTCCTGGTCCGGGGTGGTGTGCATCGGCATCGAGACTTCGCGCAGCACCGGGACCTTTTCGGTGATCGTGCCGGTTGCGGGCGCGTCCTTTGGCACCGTGACTACCCGCGTGCCAACGAAGCGGACGACCGTCGGCAGCATCCCGCCCGTGTCGAGGTAGTGCGTCCGCGTCGCCTCGAAGACGCTATCGCTCTTGAAGAGTTTCGAGCCGGCGCGAATCAGGTACTCGTTGCCGGCGAGCGGGCGGACCAGCGTCGATTGGCTCATCACATATAGATGTCCGACGGTAGGGCGCAGAAATCCGGGATAGATCGGATTCACGCCGAGCCAGTAGGGCATGATGATGCGGCGGCCGGGCTTCCAATCGGTGAGGCTGATGTGCGCCTCGTGATCGTTGTTGGCGAGAATGAAATCCCGCC
This sequence comes from Binataceae bacterium (SeqCode), assembly GCA_963789715.1. Lineage (GTDB taxonomy): Bacteria > Desulfobacterota > Binatia > Binatales > Binataceae > Binatus. Next base: position 26,292 of record CAWBLQ010000012.1, read on the forward strand.
CCGCGAAATCGCGCATGATGTCGCGGCTCAACTCATCCTCAGGCGGCGTGGTAATCTCGCCGGTCGGGCCGAAGTCGAGCGCCTTGTCCGGCGTGCATCCGGCGGCGAACGACACGAGCGCAAGTGCGAATGCGATGGCCATCGCCTGGCTGCGGCGAATCATGTGCGGTATCTCGCGTAGCTGGCCGGGATTCTGCCGCCGAGCGTCCACTTCATCGGCAATGAGACCTCGCGCAGCACCGGAATATTCACGGGCTTGCCGTCGGGGCGCTTGAATTGGCGCTTGCCGATGTACTGAACGATGGTGGGCAGGATTTTTCCGGGCGTCTGGTATTGCGTGCGCGTGGTGACGAACACCGTCTCCTGCTTCACCAGCGAGCTGCCCGCTTCGATCATCCATTCTCCGGGCGCGTCCAGCGGCTTTTCGAGCGTCGCCTCGCTGATGACATAGAATTCGCCTTCTTTGGGCGCCATCACTCCGGGCACCAGGATGTTGACGCCGAACCAGAACGGCAGCTTGAGGAACTTGTCCTTGTCCCAACCGAGCGGGCGCACTTCGGCGATTTGATTGTCATCACCGAGCACGAAAGTGCGCTCGCGAAAGTTGAGCTCGACATCTTCGGCGCTGGCATAGATGCTTCGCGGCGGGACAGGCGGCGGAGACTTTGCGCATCCGGCAAAAGTTGCGACCACGAATGCGAACGCGAGAGCGGCTGCGGTCCGCGCGAACTGGTCAGGCGGTAGCGTAGTGCGAGGCAATCTCGCGGCCGACCAGTTCGATTTGCTTCGGCCACGCATCGGGTTCCGCGATTGGCCAGAGTACAAACTTGTCGAGACCCTTCGCAACATACTCGCCCAGTCGTGCGATGACGTCTTCGGCGGAGCCGTAAACGGCTCGTTCCAGGTAGGCTTCCGCGCCGCGGCCCATCGCGGCCAGCATCGGGCGCATTTCCTCGAGCGCGCGCTCGCGCGACGACGCGATGCGGCAGAGCAGGATCAGTCCCGACTCGATGCGCGCGTTGGCGCGTCCGTAGCCGGCCGCGTAGTCGCGAATCTTCGCCATGCTCGCGCCGAATTCGTCGGGAGTCTGGAACGACGCGAAGAAGCCGTCGGCCAGGCGCGCGGCGCGCTTCAGCGCCGCGTCGGAGCGGCCGCCGACCCAGATGTCCATCGTGCCGAAATCGTTGTTGGTGCGGGCGGCGGGACGCGGCTCGATGGTGACGTTGTCGAAGTTGAAGAAGCGGCCATGATAGCTGGCGACGCGCTCGCGCCAGACCGTGCGCAGCACGTCGATTCCTTCGTCGAGACGCTTGCCGCGTCCCTCGAGTGGAATTCCGCACGCGGCGTAGTCGGCGAGATTCGCGCCGGTGCCGACCGCCATCACCATGCGGCCGCCCGACAGGTAGTCGAGCGACGCGAACGATTTCGCAACCATCAGCGGATGGCGCAGGTTGAGGAGCAGCACGCTCGGGCCGAGTTTCATGCGGGTGGTGCGCGAGGCGAGTAGCGCCAGCGTCGCGACGACGTCGAGTTCCGGCGAGGGCGCGAGCAGGTGATCCGAAAGCCAGAAGGAATCGAGTCCCCAATCCTCGGCGCGTTGCGCCACGCGGGCAATCGTTTCCGCCGCGGGCATCCCGAGCCGCCAAAGTCCAAATCCAACGCCGATTTTCACCTGCTTCATCGCGAGCGCTCCCTCGTTTGCGCGCGTCCACCGATGATAATAGCATAGGCCGCCGCAATGAATCCGAATCGCGTGGCCTCGAACGGTGCGCCGGTGACCTTGACTCTGCTGGGCACCGGAGACGCGTTCGCGAGTTTCGGCCGTGCACAAGCCGGTTACCTTCTCGACGCGCCGGGCGGCCGGATCCTGATGGAGGCGGGGCCCGGGCTGATGCAGGCGCTCAAGGGCAACGGCGTCCCGACCGACAGCTTCGATTTGCTCCTGATCAGTCATCTGCACGGCGATCATTTCGCCGGCCTGCCGTTTCTGATTCTCGACTACATGTGGGAGACGCGCCGCAAAAAGTTGCTGACCATCGCGGGCCCGGCCAGCCTCGAGGAGCGGACCTGGCTGCTGATGCGCACGATGTTCCCGCATTTCGAACTGCACAAGGTCAAGCACAAGCTGAAGTTCGTGGTGCTCGCGCCGGGCAGCTCGACGCGGCTCGGCAAGTTCAGGGTGAGCGCGATTCGCAGTCCGCACACCAAGCCGGACATCTCCTTGTCGCTCAGAATCGACGGCGGCGGCAAGTCGATAGTTTTCTCGGGCGACAGCGGATGGAACGACGAGCTGGTGACGTTCAGCGCCGGCGCCGATCTGTTCCTGTGCGAATGCACCTATTACGAGAGCGCTCACTTGAAGTTTCATCTCAACTACCCGCTGCTGGCCGCCAACCGCGACAAGTTCAAGGTGCGCCGCATGGTGCTGACGCATCTCGGGCGCGAAGTGCTGAGCCGCGAGGATGAGATCGCGCTTGAAATGGGCTATGACGGCATGAAGATCAAGCTATGAGATAATCAGGGTCTCAGTCCTTCGCGCACAGTCGCAGACAAGGATACTTTCCATGGGAATCGTACAAGGCAAGCGCGCGTTGATCGTCGGCGTCGCGAACGACAAGAGCCTGGCGTGGTCGATCGCGCAGACGCTGGCTGCAGAAGGCGCCGAGATCGCGCTGACCTACCAGGGTGAGATCCTTGAAAAGCGCGTGCGTCCGCTCGCCGCGCAAATTGAGGCTGACGTGATTGGCGAGCTCGACGTCAACGACGACGCGCAGATCACCACGGTGTTCGCGGCGCTCGAGAAAAAGTGGCACGGCCTGGACCTGCTGGTGCACGCGGTCGCATTTGCGGAGCGCGAAGATCTGCGCGATCGATTTCTCACGGTGAGCCGCGCCAACTTCGCGAAGTCGATGGAAATCAGCGCCTACTCACTGGTCGCGCTCGCGCGCGCGGCGGAACCCCTGATGGAGGCGCGCGGTGGCGGCTCGATCCTCACGCTGAGCTACCTCGGCGCGGTCCGCGCGATTCCTAATTACAACATGATGGGCGTCGCCAAAGCGGCTCTGGAAGCCTGCGTGCGCTATCTGTCGGTGGACCTGGGAGCCAAAAATATCCGCGTCAACGCGCTCAGCGCCGGGCCCGCGCGCACGCTTTCGTCGTCGGCCATTCGCGACTTCCATACGATGGTGCATGAGGTCGAGGCGCGCTCTCCCCTGCGTCGCGGGATGAAAATCGAGGAAGTCGGCAAGATGGCCGCTGCCGTGCTGAGCGATTTTTCCAGCGGCGTCACCGGACAGACGCTGTACGTGGACGTGGGTTACAATATCGTCGGCGTATAGCTGCAAGGAGAATTGCGATGTCCATAGTCACCGTCCCGCAGCTTTCCGACAACTACGCGTACCTCCTGATCGACGACGGCACCAAACAATGCGCGGTGGTCGATTGCGCCGAGGCCGACAAGGTGATCGCCGCGGCGAAATCGCACGGCGCGAACCTGGTCGCGGTGCTGACCACGCATTGGCACGGCGATCATTCCGGCGGCAACGCCGAAATCGCGTCGAAAGTGCCGGGCATCAAGGTGTACGGCGCAAGTGCGGAGGGCGGCAAGGTTCCCGCGCTCACGAATCCGGTGGCCGACGGCGACCAGCTCCGCATCGGCGCGCTTGAAGCCCGCGTGCTCGGCATCCCGGCGCATACCAACGGGCACGTCGCCTACTATTTTCCAGCGCTCGGCGCCGTGTTTACCGGCGACACAATGTTCGTCGGCGGATGCGGGCGCGTGTTCGAGGGCAAAGCCGCCACCATGGTCGCGTCGCTGAACAAACTCGCGTCGCTGCCCGATTCGACCCAGGTCTATTGCGGGCACGAGTACACCGTCAAGAATCTTCGCTTCGCGCTGACCCTGGAGCCCGGCAACCAGGCGCTGCAAAAGAAGCATGAATGGAGCGTGAAGACGCGCGCGGAGAACAAGTTCACGGTGCCGTCCACCATCGGCGACGAGAAAAAGACCAATCCATTTCTGCGCACCGACAGCCCCGAGCTGCGCGCCAATCTGCGCCAACGCGATCCGTCAGTGGACGACGACCCAATCGCAATTTTCGCCAAAACCCGCGAATTAAAGGACCGCTTCTAAGAGAACCTTCGCCGCTAGAAAGGTTTGATCACCGTCAGCACCAAAATTGCGATCAGCAGCGCGCTCACCATTCCGTGGACGACGCGAAACTCGCGGGTTGTTGACTGGCTCGGATGGTCCTCGAGGAACTTGATCCGCCGATAAAACCGCACGTGATAAAAGAGCAGGATCGCGACCAGCAGCAGCTTCGACTGCAGCCATCCCTGGCGCAGCACCGCCGGATTTATGACGATCAGCGCCAGGCCAAGCACGATCGTGATTGCCGCGCCGACGTTGATCGTGGACTCGAACAAACCGCGCGCCGCCCCCAGCACGCGCTCCTTCGGCAGTCCGACTTCTTCCGGCACCCGCGCAAGCAGGCTGGCGATCATCAGCAGCCCGCCCATCCAGAAGATCACGCCGAAGATGTGAAGTGCGAGTATGAAACCGCGAAGCGCGTACATCGTGTTCCCCCGTCTGCGTCAGATCCCGTGCAGGTCGTTTCCGCCGCTGGCCGCGAACGCGAGCATAGCGGCGGCGGCGCCGCCAAGGTAGAGCGCCGCGGCTTGCTTGACTGGTTCGATACTTGGCATTGATCGGAGTGCGCCGGTTGAAGAGAATCCTACGCTGGCCGCGCAGTCAAGCGAATCGATCGGAATCAACACGAGGGATTGTCGATGGCGACTTCTTACGAGGGAGAACTCAAGCGCAAAAAAATCAGCGCCGATGAGGCGGCGGCGCGGGTCAAATCCGGCGATTGGGTCGAGTACGGCTTCGGACTGGGGCAGCCGGATTTGTTCGATCGCGCGCTCGCCGCGCGAGCACGAACGCTCGAGCGCGTAAAAATCCGCGGATGCCTTGCGATGCGTCCGCGCGCCGCGGTCGAGGCGGATCCCGAGGAACGTCATCTCACTTACCTGTCGTGGTACTTCTCGGGCCTCGAGCGAAAGATGCACGATCGCGGCCTCGCGCATCATATACCGATGAACTTCGGCGAGGCGCCGGACAATTATCGCCGTTTCATCGACGTTGACCTAGCGGTGTTGAAGACGGCGCCGATGGACACGCATGGATTTTTCAACTTCGGCCCATCGGTCACCTATCACAAGGCGATCAGCGAAAAAGCCGGGACCCTCATCGTCGAGACCGACGCGAGCGTGCCGTACGTTTTCGGAATCGAAAACGCGGTGCACGTCGATGACGTCGAGTACGTGCTGGACGCCGGCGCATCCGAGATGCCGGAGCTGAAGAATCCCCCCGCCAGCGCGGTCGATCAGAAAGTCGCGGAGCTGATCGCGCCGGAGATTCCGAGCGGCGCGTGCGTGCAGATCGGGATTGGCGCGATGCCCAACGCGGTCTGCGAGCTGCTGGCCGCGGCGTCGATCGCGGATCTCGGCGTTCACACCGAAATGTTCGTCGATTCGCTCGTCTCGCTCTACGAAGCCGGCAAAGTGAGCGGCGCGCACAAAGCGACCAATCGCTACCAGATGACCTATACCTTCGCGGCGGGTTCAAAACGGATGTACGACTTTCTCGATCGCAACCCCGCCTGCTTCGCCGGACCGGTCGATTACACCAACCTGCCCAATCGCATCATGCAGAACGATCGCGTCATCTCGATCTGCAACGCGGCGCAAATCGATCTCACCGGGCAGGCGTGCTCCGAGTCGGCGGGCATTCGACAGATAAGCGGCACCGGTGGACAACTGCAATTCGTCCGCGGCGCGTACGCGTCGCGCGACGGCAAATCTTTTCTATGCCTCGCCTCGACCTACGAGCGCGACGCGCGCCGCGCCAGCCGCATCGTCGCGCGAATTGACGACTCCAACATCGTCACCACGCCGCGCACCGACGTGATGTACGTCGTGACCGAATACGGGGTGGTCAATCTGAAGGGCAAATCAGTGCCGGAACGGGCGCGCGCGCTGATCTCGATCGCGCATCCCGATTTCCGCGAGGCGCTGGAGCGCCAGGCGCGCGAGTACCGGCTGATCTCGCGCGCGGTTTTTTGAAATTCTCCGGGGAACTCAGCGCGGGGGCGTGTCGCCGTCGGGTGCGGCGTCGTCGGCGAACTTGTACACCAGCTCATCGGGACGCGCGTAGCCGAGCTCGCGGCGAATGAGGCGCTCGATGTAGCGGTCGTCTGAACGAAGCTTCTGAACGCGCGTTCTGAACGCGGCGTTGTCCGCGGCCAGTTGATCGCGGCGCGCCTCCAGCGCCGCGCGATGGCTCTGGAGCGCAAGCAGATCGCGCGGCCCCGGGTTGCCCAGCATGGCGCTTAAGATCAGCATGATTAGAACCCCGCCGAAGATTAGGCTGAGCCATTCGCGCCGAAGTAGAAAGCTTAACCGGGTCATCCGCGCAATCGTAATTCAAGCGGCGGGCTCAGTTCAAGAGTTCTAATCTTGAACGACATTCTAAAGACCCGAAACAGACCGGTTCGGTTGCACTCTTTCGACTTTAAAATTTCTTTCTAAATCGCCTCGCAGCCCTTGATTTGAGAATAACATGTTTCTATAATCGGGCCGAATCGATGAGGGATCAACCCTCATCCATAAGAAAGGGTGCTTGTCCAGCAGCAGCCTAGGAAGAGGAGGTACCTATGCCAGTGATGAAGAAACGGGCCAAAAAGGCCACCAAGTCCAAACCGATGCGAAAGAGCAAAATGGCAAAGAAGAAACCCGCCAAAAAGACCAAAAAGAAGTAACCACTTAACGAGTTTACCCTCGGGCTAATATCCCGAGGGCTGGCTAAGGCTGCCAGGATTGCTGCTGGATTAAGCCGAGGCTGAAAGGCCTCGCAACACGGGAGAGCCCCCTTGAAAAAGGGGGCTCTTTCCTTATCTGGCGCTTGCTTGCGGGCGCGCGTGGTCAACATGATAGGCTTCGATCGCCGCGAAAATCGCGCCAATCCCGATGTCCGAGCCGCCAAAAAATTTCGACGCGATTATTGTCGGCGCGCGCGTCGCCGGCAGCGCGGCAGCGATTTTACTCGCGCGCGATGCGCGCCGCGTCTTGCTCGTCGACAAGGACGCTTTCCCGTCAGACCGGCTTTCGACTCATATCGTGCTCGGCGGCGGAACCAGAGTTCTCGATCGAATGGGCGTGCTCGAAATGCTCGAGCGCCTCGGCGGCGTCCGCTTCGCACGGATGCGCTCGATCGGCCCCGACTTCGACTATAGCGGTGAACTCGCGCGCGATGGCGCCGACGATCGCGGATTGTGTCTCGGGCGGGTGTTGATGGATGCCGCGATGATTGACGCGGCGCGAAGTTTCGAAGGCGTCATCTTTCGCGAGCGCTTCAGGCTTGCCGATTTGCTGATCGAAGATGGCGCCGTCGTGGGAATCCGCGGCGAGGATGCGTCGGGCGTCCACGAGTTTTGCGCGCCGTTGACCATCGGCGCCGACGGGATGCGCAGCGCGGTCGCGCGGCTCGGCTCGGAGCGTATCGGCGCGTTCAAGCGCACCGACGTCCCATGCGCGCGCGCCTACTACTACGCGTACTTCGAAGGCGTCCCACGCGGCAATCTCGGCGACGAGGTAGTCACTGAATTCGAATCCGCGCCCGGCGCCGGCAACCTGGTTTGCCGATGCGAAAACGGACTTACGGTCGCGGCGACCGCGTTCGACGCGGCCGAGATGCGAACCTTTCGCACCGATCTCGCCTCCAATCTGCGCCGCTGCCTTAATCGCTCGTTCGAGGTTGGCAGGATGCTCGAAGGCGCGAGCATGGTCGGCAAAGTATTTTCCTCGGGTCTGCTCAACAACACCTGTCGCGATCCGGTCACCGACGGCGCGCTCCTGCTCGGCGATGCTGGCCTGCACGTCGATCCGCTCTTCGGCCAGGGCCATTCGCTCGCCCTCATGAGCGCATCGATCGTTGGCGACCTCGCGCCTGGATGGTTCTCGAACGCCCGCGGCAATTCGATTTCCGCGGCGACGCTGGCTGAATTTACGCGACGGCGCGACGCGGAGCTGATGCCGTACTTCAAAGCGAGCGTTCGCGTATCGCGCGCGCTCGCACTCGACCACGGCACCCGCGCGGCGCATCGCGCGGCCAGCCGCGAACAATGGGCTGCGGACGAAATGATCAGGTTTGCGCAGATGCTGACGCCGCGCGCCGCATTTCCGTCGTTCAGATTTGCCCGCCTGATGGCGGCGGCGTCGCGGGCCGCATAACGCCCGCATTCCGGTGGACGACGTCGAACTCGGCCGGTTTCCCGCGCAATGCGAGCGCCCCGAGCCGGTCAAATTCAAGTGGCCGATAATGCTGCTGCCCGAACTCTTCACCACGCCGCGCCATCTTGCACTGGTGCTCGGCTATCTCGCGTCGATCGGATGGGAAGTATTCGTGCCTGATCTGCGCGCCGCGTTCGGCAAAAGCTCGACGCCGCCACTCCAGAAAGTTCGCTTCGGCGATTTGACCGCGTTGGCAGGCGAAGCTCTCGAGGCAATCGGCCGCGACGCGGTGGTGCTCGGCCACGGCGTCGGCGGCTTGCTCGCGCTCAAACTCACCGAGCATCGTCGCGTCAAGGCCGGGGTCGCATACGCGCCGCTGGCGCCAGGCTTTCGCACGCCGCTGGCAGGTGGAATCGCCAACCGCATCGCCATGATGTGGGGCAGACCGATCAAGCCGCCGCGCGGCAGAGTATTATTCGAGTTGATAGCCGATTCCGATCCGTTCACTCGCGACGGTTTGATAAACGCGATGGTACCCGATTCGGGCGCGGTCGCCGACGACGTGATGGCCGGCAGGATCGAGTTTGCCGCGCCAGACAAAGCCGCGCCGCGCTTCGTCATGGCGGGCGAATCGGATATTTTCGCGCCGCTGCCGCAGACCGCAAAGTTTGCGGAGTCGATCGGCGCGAAGTTGGCGACGATCACGGGTCGCGGGCATTGGCTGATTGGCGGACGCGCGCTCGAACGTGCGATCAACGAGACGCAAAGATTCCTTGTGCGCGCGCTCGGCCAGGATTTGCTGCTGCTCTATCCCGAAGAATGGAAAAACGATCCGGGCGATTAGCCTGGGTCGGGAAAATCAGGAAAATGGAAGGTAGGTGAAAAGCGATGGCAAATGAAACTGCGCAAAAGAATCTGATCGTCGAGGAGCAAGCCGGGCTGGTCACGCTTACGATGAACCGTCCCGAAAAGCGCAACGCGCTCTCGACCGCGATGATGACGGAACTCAACGCCGAGCTTCGCGCGATCGGCAAACGCAGCGATGCGCGCGCGGTGATAATCGCGGGCAATGGGCCGGCATTCTCGGCCGGTCACGACCTCGGCGAACTGAAGGGGCGCGACCTTGCATTCTACCGATATGAATTCGATCTGTGCGCGCAACTGATGCTGACGATTCAGGCGATTCCGCAGCCGGTGATCGCGCGCGTGCATGCGATCGCAACCGCCGCGGGCTGCCAGCTTGCGGCGACGTGCGATCTCGTCGTTGCGGGCGAGAGCGCGAGTTTCGCCACGCCGGGCGTGAGGATTGGACTGTTCTGCTCGACGCCGATGGTGGCATTGACGCGCGCGGTCGGACGAAAGCATGCGATGGAAATGCTGCTGACGGGGCAGCCGGTCAAAGCGCGCACCGCGGCCGAGTGGGGACTCGTGAACCGGGTCGTGCCGGACGCGGAGCTGGTCGCGGAGACGCGCACGCTGGCGATTCAGATCGTCGAGGCCAGCCCGCTCATAATCGGGATCGGCAAGCGGGCGTTTTACGATCAAATCGATCTCGATACCGCGAAGGCATACGATTACACGAAAGAAGTCATGAGCCAGAACGCGATGGCAATGGACGCGCAGGAGGGCATCGGCGCATTCCTGGAAAAGCGCAAACCAGTCTGGTGCGGTCAGTGAAGCGCGGCCTCCAATGGCGGCCGGCATCATGCCAAGTCTCGCACGCCGCATTCTGATACCGTAGCACGGGGGACGACGCACGAAGGCGATCGCCCGACGCATCTCGTGCGCGTCATTGCGCAGCTCGCACCAGTCATCCTTGCAGCCGGCCGTCCGGATCGAGAGGAAAGTTTGAACTTCGTATTTTTCCGCGCGCTCAAGGAACCGGCTCCCGGTTTTGCGCATCCCGACGAGCCGATTCGCTCGGAACTGTTCAGCGTCGAGCGCCTGGAACAGCATGGCGAGACGCTGGCGATCGCGCAGCGCGTCACGGAGCGTCCCGGGCGCGGAAGGCCGATGGCGCCGCGCGTGCGCGACAACGGGCGAGCCTTGCTCGAGGCGTACCGGGGCATCGCGAGCGCAATCCGCGAGGAGCGCGCAATCACGCCGGCGGCGGAGTGGCTGGTCGACAATTTTCACGTGGTCGAAGAGCAGATTCGCGAAATTCGCGACGACCTGCCGCGCGGATACTATCGGCAACTGCCCAAGCTCGCCGACGGGCCGCTGGAAGGTTATCCGCGCGTCTTCGGGATCGCGTGGGCCTACGTCGCGCATACCGACAGCCATTTCGATCCGCAGACGCTGGCGAGGTTCGTGCAGGCTTACCAGCGCGTGCAGCCGCTGACGATCGGCGAGCTGTGGGCGGTGGCTATTACGCTGCGGATCGTGCTGGTCGAAAACCTGCGGCGCTCGGCGGACCTGATGGGCCGCAGCCGCGCGGAACGCCTGAGAGCCGACCTCCTGGCGAACAGGCTGCTAGGGACGAACGGCCGCGAGGCGGAGTCACCGGAAGCGGTGTTCAAGGACTTTGACCCGGCGCCGATTGCGGCGGCGTTTGCCGTGCAGCTGGTCCAACGCCTGCGCGATCAGGATCCGCGCGTCACGCCGGCGCTGCTGTGGCTGGACGGGCGGCTGGCAGCCCAGGGAACCACGGCCGACGAGATCGTGCGCCAAGTGCATCAGGGGCAAGGCGCGATGAACGTGACGGTCCGCAACGTGATCACCAGCATGCGGCTGATGTCGGCGGTCGATTGGGCGGATTTCTTCGAGAGCGTGAGCGCGGTCGATGCGGTACTGCGCGCCGACAGCGACTTTGCCGCGATGGATTTTGCCACGCGCGATCGCTATCGGCATGCGATCGAAAAACTTGCGCGCGGTTCGGGGCACACCGAAATCGAGGTGGCGCAAAGCGCGATTGCCGCAGCCGGGAGCGCGCCGGCGCATACGGAGGCGAGCGGCGACGGCGCGACGACGCGCCGCGAGCACGATCCCGGCTACTACCTGATTTCGCGCGGGCGTCATTCGCTCGAAGAGCAGCTGGGATTTCGCGCGCCGGTACGCGACTGGATTGCGCGCGCCAATGCAGCCGCCGGAATCATGGGCTATCTCGGCACGATCGCGGCGGTCAGCGCGATCATCGTCGCGTGCGGCCTGCTGGCGATTGGGGATGCGCGAGTCGGTGAATGGACCCGGGGCGTTCTCGCGATGCTCGCGATAATTCCGGCGATGGATGCAGCGGTCGCGCTCGTCAATCGGGCAGTCGCCAGCTTCATCGGCCCCGCGACGATTCCCGCGCTCGAGCTTCACGACGGAGTGCCGCCGAGCCTGCGCACGATAGTCGTGATGCCGACCTTGTTGACCACGCGCGCCGAGGTTGACGAGCAGATCGAGCGCCTCGAGGTTCATTACCTGGCGAGTCCCGACGGCGAGCTGTACTTCGCGATCCTGTCGGACTGGGCCGACTCGGCCACTGAAACCGCGCCCGGCGACGACGACCTGCTCGGCGTGGCGATTGCGGGAATCGCGCGCCTGAATCAACGGCACGCGCGGGGGCCGGCCGGCGACCGATTCCTGTTGCTCCATCGCCGGCGCATCTGGGACGAAGCCGAGGGCGTCTGGATGGGATGGGAGCGCAAGCGCGGCAAGCTGCACGAGCTGAATCGGCTGCTGCGCGGCGCGACTGACACCACGTTCATCGCGTCGGAGGCACACGCCCCGACGGTCCCCGACGGCGTGCGCTACGTGATCACGCTCGATGCGGACACGCGGATCCCGCGCGGCGCCGCCAGGCGGATGGTCGGCAAAATGGCGCATCCGCTCAACTCGCCGCGGTTCGACAAGCGCCTTGGGCGCGTGGTCGAAGGCCACGGAGTTCTGCAGCCGCGAATCACGGCGTCATTGCCGACCGGGCGCGATGGATCGGTTTTCCAGCGCGTCTTCTCGAGCGCCGCCGGAATCGATCCGTACGCGTTCGCCGTTTCCGACGTTTACCAGGATCTGCTCGATGAAGGCTCGTACAGCGGCAAAGGGATTTACGATGTCGACGTGTTCGAGGCGTCGCTCGCCGGCCGCGTCCCCGACAACACGCTACTGAGCCACGATCTCTTCGAAGGAACTTTCGCGCGCTCGGGACTGGTCTCTGACATCGAGCTGGTCGAGGAGTTTCCATCGCGCTACGACGTTGCCGCCGCGCGACAGCATCGATGGGCCCGCGGCGACTGGCAACTGCTGCCGTGGATTTTGGGCCGCGCGCACGGCTCCAACGCCGGCGCCAGCCCGGCGGCGGCCGAGCCGCGCGACGGCCGATCCTCGATCCCGCCGCTGGGCCGCTGGAAAATGATAGACAACCTGCGCCGCACGCTGTCCGCGCCAGTCACGCTGCTGGCATTGGTAGCCGGATGGACGCTGCCGTCGGCGGCTGCAGCGGTCTGGACCGGGTTCATCGTCGCGACGATCGCGACGGCGCCGATGCTCCCGTTCCTGACCGGAATCATCCCGCGGCGCCGCGATATTTCCAAGCGCAGCCATATTCGCGCGGTCGGCACGGACTTGGTAGTCGGACTTTCGCAGCTCGCGATGCTGCTGACCCTGCTCGCGCATCAGGCGTGGCTGATGAGCGGCGCGATTTCGTGCACGCTCTGGCGTTTGTACGTGAGTCATCGGCGGCTGCTCGAGTGGACGACCGCGGCGCAGGCGAAGCGGAGTACGCGGCTCGACGTTCGCGGGTTTTACGCGACGATGGCCGGCGGGCTGGCGCTCGGCATCGCAGTGGCAGGCTTCGTCGCATTGGCAGGTCGCGGCGGCGGACTGATCGCGGCGCCGTTCGTGATGTTGTGGATGCTGTCGCCGGCGATCGCGCGATGGACAAGCCTGGCGGTGCCGACCGACGGCGCGAAGCCGCTCTCGGCCAATGACGCGAAGGCGCTTCGCTTGAGCGCGCGCCGCACCTGGCGTTTTTTCGAGAAGTTCGTGACGGCCGAAGACAATATGCTGCCGCCGGACAATTTTCAGGAAGACCCGAAGCCCACGCTGGCTCGGCGGACGTCGCCCACCAACATCGGGCTCTACCTGCTGTCGGTCGTCGCGGCTCACGACTTCGGCTGGATCGGAACGCATGAGACCGTCGAGCGGCTGGGCGCGACGCTGGACACGATGAAGCGGATGGAGCAGTTCCGCGGCCATCTCTACAACTGGTACGCGACGCGCGACTTGCGACCGCTCGACCCCAAGTACGTGTCGTCGGTGGACAGCGGCAACCTGGCGGGACATCTGATCGCGCTGGGCAACGCGTGCCGCGAGATGATCGCGCGGCCGGTGGTGGACCGGCAGTGGCTCAATGGAATCGAAGACTCGATCGCACTGATTCGCGAGGCGCTCGGCGCGCTCGGCGCCGACCGGCGCAGCCATACGGTCACGCCCAGGCAGCTCGAGCAGGCCCTCGACGCGATGGCGGCACTCATCCGGTCGAATCCGCGAACCGCGGCGGAACTCAACTTGTGGTTGGCGGAAGTCGAGATGCAGAGCGATGCGATCGGCGACATCGCGCGCGCGTTGACGATCGAGCGCGCGGACCTCGCAGCCGGCGAAGTGCTCATCTGGGCGGAAGCGCTGAGGGCGTGCTTCCGCAGTCATCAACGCGACGTCGAATTGCTGAAGCCGTGGACGCTCGACTCGATACCGGCGCTGGGCGATCTGCCGGACCTGTACAGCGATGCGGCGAGCCAGAACTCGGCGCCCGATCAAGATGCGCTGGCACGCGCGCGCGAGGCGGCCAGGGCGCTCGAGCGGCGCATCACGGAACTCGCCGCGACCGCGGGCAAGATGGTTGACGCGATGAAGTTCGACTTCCTGTTCGACCCCTCGCGCCAACTGCTGTCGATTGGCTACCGCGTCTCGGACGGGAGCCTCGATTCCAACTGCTACGACCTGCTGGCTTCCGAGGCGCGGCTGGCGAGTTTCGTCGCGATCGCGAAGGGGGAAGTTTCGGCGCGACACTGGTTCCGGCTGGGGCGCCCGATGACCCCGGTCGATCGCGGCTCGGCGCTGATTTCGTGGTCGGGATCGATGTTCGAGTACCTGATGCCGTCGCTGGTGATGCGCGCGCCGGCCGGGAGCCTGCTCGAACAAACCAACCGACTGGTGGTGCGCCGCCAGATGACCTACGGGGCCGAGCTCGGGGTGCCGTGGGGAATCTCGGAATCCGCGTACAACGCGCGCGACCTCGAGCTCACCTATCAGTACTCGAACTTCGGCGTGCCCGGACTCGGGCTCAAGCGCGGACTGAGCGAGGATGCGGTGATCGCCCCGTACGCCACGGCGCTGGCGGCGATGGTCGATGCGGAGGCCGCGGCGCAGAACTTCTCGCGGCTGCGGGACGCCGGGGGGCTCAGCCAGTTCGGCTGGTATGAGGCGCTGGACTACACGCCGTCGCGCGTTCCGGAAGGCGAGGCGGTCGCGATCGTGCGCGCATACATGGCGCATCACCAGGGCATGACGCTGGTGGCACTGGCCGACGCGCTGAACGACGGCGCGATGCGCGCGCGGTTTCACACCGAACCGATGATCCAGGCGACCGAGCTGCTGCTGCAGGAGCGAACGCCGCGCGACGTCGGGGTGGCGCGCCCGCGTTCCGAAGAGGTCAAGGCGGAAGCCAACGTCCGCGAGACCGTTGCGCCGACAATTCGGCGCTTCAGTTCGCCGCACGATCTGATCCCGCGCACGCATCTGTTATCCAACGGCCGGTACACCGTGATGATCACGGCAGCCGGCTCAGGCTTCAGCCGCTGGCGCGAGTTGTCGGTCACGCGATGGCATGAGGACGTGACCTGCGACTCGTGGGGAACGTACATCTTCGTTCGCGACGTGCACAACGGGAAGGTCTGGTCGGCGGGGTTTCAGCCGGCCGGCGTCGAGGCGGATAGTTACGAAGTCGAGTTCTCCGAGGACCGCGCCGAATTCGTGCGCCGCGACGGCACTATGACCACGACGCTGGAAGTCGTGGTGTCGCCCGAGGACGACGCCGAAGTCCGGCGCGTGTCGATTACCAATCTCGGCAGCCGCGTCCGCGAGGTCGAGCTCACCTCGTACGCCGAAATCGTGCTGGCGTCCGCGGCGTCCGACACTGCTCACCCGGCCTTCTCCAAGATGTTCGTGCAGACCGAGTTCGACTCCGAGGTCGGCGCGCTGCTGGCGACGCGGCGGCTCAGCTCGCCCGCCGACGTGCCGATCTGGGCGGCGCATCTGGCAGTCGCCGAAGGAGAATCGGTAGGCGAGGTGCAGTTCGAGACTGACCGCGCGCGATTTTTAGGGCGTGGGCGCGACCTTCGCGATGCTGTTTCGGTGATCGACGGGCGTCCGCTGTCGGATACGGTGGGCACGGTTCTCGATCCGATCTTCAGCCTTCGCAGGCGGCTGCGCATCCCGGCCGGAGCGACGGCGCGGGTGGCGTTCTGGACGGTCGTCGCGCCGACGCGGGCCGAAGCGCTCGACCTGGTCGACAAGCATCACGACTCGACCGCATTTGAGCGCGCGGCGACGCTGGCGTGGACGCAGGCGCAAGTGCAGCTGCACCACCTGCGCGTCGACGCCGACGAAGCTCATCTTTTTCAACGTATCGCCAACCGCGTGCTCTATTCGGATCCGACCCTGCGGCCTTCGTCCGACCTGCTCAGGCGCGGCGCGGGCGGACCAGCGAAGCTGTGGCCCGCCGGAATTTCCGGCGACCTGCCCATCGTGCTGGTTCGGATCGACGAGGTTGAGGATTTGGAAATCGTGCGCGAGCTGGCGCGCGCGCATGAATACTGGCGGATGAAGCGGCTATGCGTCGATTTGGTGATTCTGAACGAGCGGCCACCGTCGTACGATCAGGAGTTGCAAAACGCGCTCGAGGCCATGGTGCGGACCATTCCGGCGCGCTCGGCTGCCGACGGACAGGGCGCATGCGGAAATGTGTTCGTGCTGCGCGCCGACCTGGTTTCGGCCGAGCTGCGCAACGTCCTGCAGACAGTGGCGCGAGCGGTGTTGCTGAGCCGCCGCGGCACCTTGTCCGAGCAAGTCAAACGGCTGGAGATGTTTGCGCCGGCCGCGGGTCCGCCGCCGCGGCGAATTCCGCCGATATCGATGCGGCGAGCCGACCCAGTTACGCCGCGGCGCGATATCGAATTTTTCAACGGGCTTGGCGGGTTTGCCGCGGACGGCCGCGAGTACGTGACGATTCTCGGCGAGGGACAATGGACGCCGGCGCCGTGGATCAACGTGATCGCGAACCCGTCGTTCGGCTTCCAGGTTTCGGTCGAGGGCGCGGGCTACACCTGGTCAATTAATAGCCAGCAGCATCAGATTACCCAGTGGTCAAACGATCCGGTAAGCGACCGGCCGGGCGAGGTGCTCTACGTTCACGACCTGGATACGGGCGAGCTGTGGGGACCGTCCGCACTCCCGATTCGCGAGGACGCCGCACCCTACATTGTTCGTCACGGGCACGGCTACAGCGTCTTCGAGCACAGCGCGCACGGAATTTCACTCGAGCTGACGCAGTACGTGCCGGTGGACGATTCGGTCAAGATTTCGCGGTTGAAGATTCGAAACCTCTCGCCGCGCGTGCGTCGTTTGTCGGTTACCGCATACGTCGAGTGGGTGCTGGGCACTTCGCGCGGCGCCTTCGCCCCGTACATCGTTACGGAGATTGAACCCGGAACCTACGCGGTGCTCGCGCGCAACTCCTTCAGCACCGAATACGGAAGCCGGATTGCGTTCGCGGACTTGCGCGGCGCTCAACTCTCGTGGACCGCCGACCGAACCGAGTTTCTCGGCCGCAACGGCACGCTGGACAATCCCGCGGCGCTCGCGGGCGACAAGCCGCTATCCGCCAAAGCCGGCGCCGCGATGGATCCCTGCGCGGCGCTGCAAACCACGGTGTTCCTCCGGCCCAACGCCGCGACCGAGGTCGTTTTCATCCTCGGCGAGTCTGCGAGCAGGGCAGAGGCGATTGCCGCGATCAAAAAATATCGCGACGCGGACCTCGACGCGGTTTTGGCCGCCGTCACGCTTCTATGGAACGGCTTGCTGGAGACGGTGCAGGTGAAGACTCCGGACCGTTCGATGGACATCATGCTCAATCGATGGCTCCTCTATCAGACGCTGGCGTGCCGCTATTGGGCCCGCTCGGCGTTCTACCAGGCGGGCGGCGCGTACGGCTTTCGCGATCAGCTGCAGGACGTGATGGCGTTGGCGGTGGCGCAGCCCCGGCTTACGCGGGAGCATCTCGTCCGCGCGGCGGCGCGCCAATTCGTCGCCGGCGACGTACAACATTGGTGGCTTCCGCCCGTGGGACAGGGGGTTCGCACGCGCATCGCGGACGATCGCATCTGGCTGCCGTTCGCGGTCGCTCATTATGTCGAGGTGACGGGCGACCTCGGCATCCTCGAGGAAACGGTGCCCTTCCTCGACGGTCCGGAGCTGCATGCCGGCGAGCACGAGTCGTTTTTTCAGCCTGCGGTCTCCGAGCAGCGCGGCACGATATTCGAACATTGCGCGCGGGCGCTCGACCAAAGCCTGGCGGTTGGAATCCACGGAATCCCGCTGTTCGGGAGGGGCGACTGGAACGACGGCATGAACCGCGTCGGCGAAGAGGGCAAGGGCGAGAGCATTTGGCTCGGCTGGTTCCTCTGCGCGACGATTCAGGCGTTTGCGCCGTTGGCGGATATTCGGCGCGAAGATGCGCGAGCGGCGGCGTGGAGAAGTCACGCAACGGCCCTGGCGCAATCGCTCGAGCGCGAAGGATGGGACGGGAGCTGGTATCGGCGCGGCTACTTCGATGACGGGACGCCGCTCGGCTCGGCCGGCAATATCGAGTGCCGCATCGATTCGATTGCGCAATCGTGGAGCGTGATTTCCGGCGCCGCGAGTCCGGTCCGCGCGGCGTCCGCGATGGCCGCGGTTGACGAGTACCTGGTTCGCCGCGAGGACGGGCTGGTGCTGCTGTTCACGCCGCCGTTCGATCACACTCCGCTCGACCCGGGGTATATCAAGGGCTATCCGCCCGGGCTGCGCGAAAACGGCGGCCAATACACGCACGGCGCGCTGTGGTCCGTGATCGCGTTTGCGATCCTCGGCGATGGAGACAAGGCGGGAGAACTGTTCTCGCTGCTGAACCCGATCAATCATGCGAACACGCGCGCAGGGATCCATCGCTACAAAGTCGAGCCGTACGTCGCCTGCGCCGACGTGTACTCGACGCCGCCGCACGTCGGGCGGGGAGGATGGACCTGGTATACGGGCTCGGCGGGCTGGATGTATCGGGCGGGACTCGAGTGGATATTGGGCTTTCGTCTCCGGGGCAAAACCCTGCTGATCGATCCGTGCATCCCGGCCAGGTGGCCGGGCTTCGAGATAGTCTATCGATACGGCTCGACGCGTTATGAGATCGCGGTCGAGAACCCACGGGGCGTCAGTCGCGGAGTGAGCAGCGTGGAATTCGACGGCAAGGCGCTCGCGCAGCGCCCCGCGCAAATCGCCCTGGCCGACGATGGCGTCACGCATGGAGTGCGGATTGTACTTGGCTGATTAGTCAGTTCGTTCTCTCAAGCACCCGCGTTCACGTTATTTCGATTAGTCATTTTGACTTTCCCGAATGACTGAATGTATTATCTAGTGGTCGGAATCGATATAGGATTCGAGTCCGGCTCTGATCCAGCCAAACAGTGGCCTTTCCGCTCGCCTTCGACCACGTTCCGCTAGACCATCGCAAATAGTCACAGCACAAGGCTTGAGGAGGTCCGCGCGGGACTGCTTAGTCTCACGGCAATACTGCTTATGGCATTGAAAAACAAACTGAGAAAAACGATTGCCTTGTCAGGCACGCTCCTGGCACTCGCGATCGCAGCCCCATCCTTCGCGCAGTATGGCCCCGGTCCCGGCCCCGGCTATGACGGACCAGGCTACTATGGCGGACCCGGAGAAGCCGGATGGGGCGCGTACGACAATAACCACAACTGGCACGGCGCAAGGTGGTGGCATCAGCACGACATCGAATGGTTTTACGCCACCCATCCTGAATGGGCCGTCATGGACGCGCTATGGCTGAGCGAAGACGGCGACTATGACAACTACGGCACCTGGCACGATGCCTACTGGTGGCATCAGAACGATCCGGATTTCTTCTACGCCAATCATCCGAACTGGATTTCATGGCAACCGGATTGGCGCAACCAGGACGGCGCTTACGACGCGCAGCACAACTGGCATTACGGCCAATGGTGGTACAACCAGAACCCAGGCTGGGTTTCGGCCAACCATCCCAACTGGATCAGCCAGCATGCCAACTGGGCGAATCACACAGAGCCAAATGACCATCGGGCCGTGATGCGGACCGAGAACGAGGGTAGCGCGCGGGGTCGCGAGCAGGCTTCGAGTCAGCAGAATCGCGTGAATGAACAGAATCAGAGGACGGTGAGCGATCAACGCAACGTCGCAAGTCGCCAGCAGCAGGCGTCGCACGAGCAGCAGCAGACGCGGCAGAAGCAGGCGCAAGTCGAGCGGCAGCAAGCGTCGCGCGAACAACAGCAAACGTCGCGCGAGCAGCGGACGCAGGCGAACGATCGCCAGCAGCAGGCTACTCGTCAGCAGCAGGAGAGTACCCGCAACCAGCAGCAAGCGACTCATAACGAGCAGCGGACTACTCGCAACGAACAGCAAGCCACCCATGAGCGGCAGCAGGCTACGCACCAGCAACAGGAGCGTCCGCAGCAGCAGGCTACGCACCAGCAACAGGAGCGTCCGCAGCAAGCCTCGCATCAGGAGAAGCAGCCGACTCATCAGCAGCAGTCTTCTCGCGCGCGCCCTGAAGAGCACCGGCAAGCCAGTGCGGGTCACGAGGGCGGTGGGCACGAAAGCGCAGTGCGCGAAGCGAAGAGATAATCTCGAACGCGATACGGCCTGAACGGCGCATCGCGCGATCCCCAGATCGAATGGCCTCGCCGGTCCTTATGACGGCGGGGCCGCTTCATGTTAACTACGATCGATGTTCGCCGCGGTTGAAGGCTTCCTTACTCAGTCCGGTCGTGGCTCGCTGGTCGTAGTCTTCATCGTGATCGCACTGGAGTCGTCGGCCGGCCTGGGTTTGATCTTTCCCGGAGAAACGCTGGCGGTGATTGCGGGCGCGATGGCCGCCGACGAGTTCTTTTCACCGTGGACAGCATTAGCAGTGGTAGCGCTCGCCGCGATGCTCGGCGATCTGACCGGCTATACGATCGGTCATCTCAAAGGACAGGCGGTTTTGGCGCGATGGTCGTTTGCGCGGCGCCAATATGAAAAGCATCACGAGCGCCTCGAATACTATTTCGAGCACTTCGGCGGCGCGACGGTGTTTGTCGGCCGTTTCGTCGCGGTAGGGCGCGCGTTCATTCCTTTCACGGCGGGTCTGTCCGGGATGCGACTTCGCCAATTCGCGCCGATCGCAGTAGTAGGCGGTCTGGTGTGGGCTTCGCTTGTAGTAGGCCTCGGCTATACGTTGGGTTCCAACTGGAGCCTCATCGAGAAATGGCTCAAGTCGCTCAGCGCGGGAATCGTCGTGCTGGCGCTGTTGACCGGCCTGATGGCGGGGCTGTGGCGATTGGTCGCCCGGCGCCAAACAGAGATCGTCGCGGCGTGGAATCGCCATCTCACCGGACGCTACGGCTTCGATCTGACTCCGTTCGTGAATTTCGTCCGCGCCCGCTTCTCGCCGCGCGGTTACCTGGGACTTCATCTGACGGTTGGAGTGCTCGCGGTGGCTGCGCTGGCGTGGCTGTTCGGCGGTATCGTGGACGTTATCTCGGACCAGGGACCGCTGGGTGGCCTGGACAGAACAGTGGCGATGTTTGTCGCCGCTCAGCGCACCTCGGGGCTCGACTCGGCCGTGAGTGCGATCGCCACGCTGGCCAATCCGCTGTGGCTGGCTCTCATCGTCGGAGTCGGAGCGATCGCCTATGTGCGCCGCCGTAAGGCGAGTCTGTCAATCGCCGCGCTGCTGTTTCTGGGCGGCGCCTATGCGCTCGCATACGGCGTGCAGGCGATGTTTGCGAAGCACTCCGCTCATCAACCCCGCCTGGTACTAGTAAACGGCTTTGCAGGCTTTCCCAGCGCCGCCCTGACTGCATCGACGGCGGCCTATGGGATGCTCAGCTACATGCTCGCGGCCGGCACCGGGAGCTGGCGCCTGCAAACGCTGAGCGTGGCAGCAGCGCTCTACATCGTGGCGCTGATAGCGCTGGCCGCTATCTACTCGGGACTGGCACTAAGCGCGATCGTCGGGGGATTTGCACTGGGTGGATGCTGGCTGACGATCTGCGTGACCGGAAGCCGCACCTACAACCGACTACGCAGTACGAGCATCGAAGCGCCGCGCTGATTTTTTTGATCGCGCGCGTTCATCGCATCAGGCGGAAACAGGCGCGGAGCTCGGCGACGAATGTTTCGGGCTGCTCGAACGCGGCGAAGTGTCCACCCTTCTTCAGCTCGTTGAAGTAAACCAGCTTGGCGAATCTTTTCTCCGCCCACCGCCGCGAGGTGCGGAATATTTCCTTGGGGAAAATCGAGCAGCCGACCGGAATCGTCACCGGATCCGTCAGCGGGCGGCGAAAGCTCTCCCAGTACAGGCGGGCGGAAGACGCCGCGTTTGCCGGCAGCCAATACAGCATCACGTTGTCGAGCAATTCGTCGCGCGTCAGCACGTTCTCTGGATGGCCGTCGCAGTCGGTCCAGGACCAGAACTTTTCCAATATCCATGCGAGTTGCCCGGCGGGCGAGTCGGTCAGTCCGTAGCTCACCGTCTGGGGCCGCGTACTCTGCTGCTTGGAGTAGCCCGAGTCCCAGTCATTGTAGTGCTTCATGCTGGCGATCGCGCCTTTCTCGTTTTCGGCAAGGTCGTTCATGGTTTCCGGATCGGGCGGTGCGATCGGCATGTTCAGGTGGATGCCGACGCAGTGAGCGGCGTCCTGGATTCCAATGCAGTTCGTTACAATCGAGCCCCAATCGCCTCCTTGGGCGGCGTATCGCTTGTAGCCCAGCCGGGTCATCAGCTCGGCCCATGCTTGCGCGATGCGCTGTGCATTCCAACCCGTGCGGGCGGGCTTGTCCGAGAAACCGTAACCGGGAAGAGAAGGACAAACCACGTGAAATGCGTCCGCAGCTTCGCCGCCATGGGCGGTCGGATTCGTGAGCGGCTCGATTACCTTCTGAAACTCGACGATCGACCCAGGCCATCCGTGCGTCATCACCAGCGGCAGCGCGTCAGCGTGATGCGAGCGCACGTGCACGAAGTGTATTCCGAGCCGGTCGATCGTCGTCTTGAATTGCGCGAAGCGGTTGAGCAGAGCCTCCCTCGCGCGCCAGTCGTACTTCTCCTGCCAGTAAGTGCAGACCTCCTGCGCGTAAGCGAGCGGCAGCCCTTGCGACCAGTCATCCACGCACTCGCGCTCGGGCCATCGCGTCGCTCGCAGGCGGTGGTTCAGGTCGTCCAGCTGGGCGTCAGTCGCCGCGATGTGGAAAGGTTGGATAACGTTACTCATCGACGCTCGACCCTCCGAAGATGCGTGGCGGTGTCGTCTCGATCTGTTGCCGAACCGTTTTTCTGTGTCAAGGACGATCGCGGCGGTTGTCGCGCTTCGCTCGAAATAGTAATTCGTCTATTGCCGAAAGGAACCAACCGAGATGATACCTGCTAACGCCGCGCCGCTGGCGATCGCGCTGCTGGGGCTGCTGCTCGGAATGCGCCATGCAACGGATCCCGATCACGTGATCGCGGTCACGACGATTCTCAGCCGCGAACGCCGCCTGGCGGTTGCGGCCAGGATCGGCGTCGTATGGGGACTCGGCCACACGCTGACCGTGCTGCTGGTGGGCGCCGCGATCATCGTTTTCAAAATTGCGATCCCCACCCGGCTGGGACTGGCGATGGAATTCGCAGTCGCGGTGGTGCTGATTCTGCTCGGCGCCGGCTCGGCAGCCGGCCTGGTTCGCAAAGCGGCGGCGCGGATCCGTGGCAGTTCATCGAAGCCGGAAGCGCTGATCGTCCACGCGCACGCGCACCGCCACGACGCCGTGACGCATGTGCATCCGCACGTTCACGTCGATCATCACGAAGATGCCGACGACGCGGCGCATCACGATCATCGCATCCCCGCCGCGGCGCTGCCGTCGCTCGCCGCGCGGCGACCGCTACTGAGGTCGTTCGCAGTGGGCCTCGTCCATGGGCTGGCGGGCAGCGCTGCGATTGCGTTGCTCGTGCTGAGCGCGATTCCGCAACCGTTATGGGCGACGCTCTACCTCGCGATTTTCTGCGTCGGCACGATAATCGGAATGGGGCTCATCACGACCGCAATCGCCACGCCGTTCATGGTTGTCTCGCGGCAAGCGTGGTGGATGCGACAGGGCCTCGTCACCGGTTCCGGGCTGCTGAGTTTCTGCTTTGGCCTGTTCCTCGCCTACCAGATAGGCATAGTTGATCATCTGTTCAGCGCCGCTCCCATCTGGATTCCGCAATAGACCCGCTGCCTGAATTCAACATCCTGCTAGTGATGCCCCACGTTGTTCCCGTGCGGCTCTCCGCCGTGAGGCTGCGCTGCCCGGGGGTGAGGCTCGCCGCCACCGCCGCCGCGCGGACGCTCGAATGCCTGCGATTGCTCTGCATGCTGCCGCTCGAAGGACTGCATCTGCTCGGAATGCTGCCGCTGTAGCTCCTGCTGCTGCGCAAAATGCTGGCGTTGAGCCGCCTGTTGCTCGGCCGCCTGCTTGCGCGCGAGCGCCTGCGTTTCATTCTGCTCACGGCGCACGAGTTCCGCCGACTGCTGGGTGTGACGCTCCTCGACTTGCCGCCAATCGGAACCATTGCCCTCGGCTTCGGGAGCGGCCTTCTGACGCTGCTGCTCTTCCTGTAGATGCTGCCGCTCAAACGCCTCCGTCTCCGCGTCATGCTTGCGCTGAAGCTCCTGCAATTGCGCGGCGCGAGTGCGCTCGGCCTCCTGCTGCTGCTGGACGCGATTGCGCTCGAGCTCCTGCATCTCGACGTTATGCTGACGCTGCAGGGCCTGCTCCTGCACGCCGTGCTCGCGCGCTACTGACTCGCGCATAGCACCGGTCCACTCGGGATGATGCTGCATTGCCAAGGTGGGATTCTTCTGCGCCCACCAGTGCAGGTCGTGCCAGACATGCTTGTCGTCGTAGTCGCCCAGCCATTCGGGATGATGCTGGTTGGCCCAGGCGGCATCGTGATCGTGCCACCAGGTGTCGGTGTGCCAGACGTGTTTGTCGTCGAAGTCGCCCCACCAGTTCGGATGATTGTCGCGCACCCAGTCGGGCTTAGTTGCCCACCAGAAGCTTGCGGGACGCCAAATATGTTGGTCGTCGAAGGCCCCCCACCAATCGGGATGGTTCTCACGCACCCAGCCCGGCTGGTTTTGCCACCACCATCCCGCCGGCCGCCAAACGTGCTGGTCGTCGAAGTCGCCCCACCACTCGGGATGATTCTGGCGGCACCAGTCGGGGTGATACTGCCACCACCATCCGGCCGGGCGCCAGTAATGCTGATCGTCGAACGCCCCCCACCAATCCGGGTGATGCAGTGGAATCCAATCGGGATGATACTGGTACCACCACGGCGCCGCGTACCAGACGCCCTCGTAGTAGTCGCCCCACCAATCCGGATGATGCGCGATTACCCAGTCGGGCTGGAGTTGCCACCACCACGGAGCTGGATACCACACGCCCTCCCAATTGTCGCCCCACCATTCAGGATGGTTCTGCAATACCCAGTCGCGGCGGAGTTGCCACCACCATCCAGCGGGATACCAGACGCCCTGATCGACGTCGCCCCACCATTCGGGATGATGCTCGCGCGCCCATCCCGGCTGATATTGATACCACCACGTCGCGGGATACCAATGCCCCTGGTAGTAGTCGCCCCACCATTCGGGGTGATGAACCCGCGCCCATGCCGGCTGAAAATCCCACCACCATGCGGCCGGGTGCCAGACGTGATCCTCGTCGAAGTCGCCCCACCATTCCGGGTGATGCTGTTTGACCCAGTCGGGCTGCGAGTCCCACCACCATGCGGCATCGCGCCAGGTGTGGCCGCTATCGTAGTCACCCCAGTTAGGCGGCGGCGGAAGAGGCGACGGCCATGGTTGGTACTGTGCGAATGCGGGCGTCGCCAGCATCAGCAGAAACGTCGCAGCCGCCAGCAGAGCCTTGATTCTGGTCATCGATGCCACCTCTGGATAATAGTCAAGCCAATCGCATCGCCAGCGAATATACTTCAGCCAGCCACTACCTAGTATATGGTACGTATCATCGCCAATAGCCGTTTACAGTATCGACATGACTTTTGTGCATCAATGAAAGCATCGCAGTAAGATGAATCAACGCACACAAGTCGGCATCGTCGGCGCGGGTCCGGCGGGTCTGATGTTGTCGCACTTGCTGCACCTTGCCGGCATCGAGTCGGTCGTGCTCGAGGCTCGCAGCCGCCAATATGTCGAGGAGCGAGTTCGCGCCGGCCTGCTCGAGCAAGGCACCGTCGACTTGCTCAAGGAAACCGGCGTCGGCGAGCGCATGACGCGGCTGGGGCTGGTCCATCATGGGATCGAGCTGCGATTCGGCGGCCGTGGACATCGCATCGATCTAAGCGGACTGACCGGCGGCGGCACGGTCACGATCTACGCTCAGCACGAGGTCATCAAGGATCTGATCGCCGCGCGCCTTAAGGCCGGCGGTCAGATTGTTTTCGAAGCCGACGACGTCAGCATCCACGACTTCGACGGACCCATGCCAAAGATTCGCTACCGGGTGGACGACAGCACCCGCGAGTTGTCGTGCGATTTTATCGCGGGGTGCGACGGCTTCCACGGAGTGTGCCGGCCGACGATTCCCGCCGGCGCACTGACTACTTACGATCGCATATACCCATTCGCATGGCTGGGTATCCTGGCCGAAGCGAAACCGTCGTCGGATGAACTAATCTATGCGCACCACGAGCGCGGCTTTGCACTGCATAGTATGCGCTCGCCCGAAATCACCCGGCTCTATTTGCAATGCGCGCCCGACGAGGATCTCGGCAACTGGCCCGACGAAAAAACCTGGGACGAACTCCAGCTGCGACTCGCAGCCGGCGCCGGCTGGAAACTCAACCGCGGCGCCGTTGTGCAGAAGGGAATCACCGAGATGCGAAGCTTCGTCGTCGAGCCGATGCAATCCGGCACGCTGTTCCTCGCTGGCGACGCAGCCCACATTGTGCCGCCGACGGGAGCCAAGGGCCTCAACCTGGCAATCGCCGATGTTCGCGTCCTGGCCCGCGCGCTGACTGACTATTACGCCAATGGTAATCGCGAACTACTCACCAGGTATTCGGAGATTTGCCTGCGGCGGGTCTGGAAGGTGCAGCGATTTTCCTGGTGGATGACGTCGATGCTGCATCGGTTCAATGGCGAGAACGCCTTCGACCGGCGCCGGCAGCTCGCCGAGCTCGACTACGTAACCACCTCGCGCGCAGCATCCCAGACGCTAGCCGAGAACTACGTAGGCCTGCCGATGGAATGATCAGCGCGCGAGGTGTAGTCGGCGCTACCGCTAACGGAGCGACGCGGCGAGCGCGAGAACCCGGCGCGCCTGCTTCAGATGTGGCATGTCGAGCATTTTGCCGTCCAGCGCGACGGTGCCCGCCCCGGCCGCGAACGCGTCGATCACGCGATTCGCGTAGGCAATATCTTCGGGCGACGGCGTGAATGCGGCGTTGATGACGTCAACCTGATCGGGATGAATGGCTATCTTGCCTGTGAAGCCCGCGCGACGTGCGGTCTCGGATTCATTCCTGAGCGCGGCGGCGTCCTTGAAATTTACCGACACCGTGTCGATCGGCTGGACATCGGCAGCCATCGCCGCCAGCAGACATAGCGAGCGAGCCAGCTGGTAAGTGAAATCCAGATTGCCGTCCGCACCGCGATTGGTCGTGGCGCCCACCGCCGCCGCGAGATCTTCGGCGCCCCACGTCATCCCCGACAGCCGCGGACTGCATCCGGCGAAACCGCCCAGCGCGAACATGGCGCCCGGCGTCTCCGTCGCCACCGGAATAATCGAGATCGATCCCTGCGCGACGCCGTCGCGAGCTTCCAGAGCGGACAGGAAATGATCGAGCATCACGACATCGTTGGCCGTCGTGACTTTCGGCAGCATTATTCCGTCGGGCGCGCCGGCGACGATTGCGGCCAGATCGGCCGTCGCCTTCGGCGTCGAAAGTGGATTGATTCTGACCCAAAGCTGAGTCCTGCTGCGATCTCGATGAGCGCGCAGATATTCGAGCACCATCGCGCGCGCGACTTCGGTGCGGTCCGCCGCGACCGCATCTTCCAGATCGAGCACCAGCGCGTCGGCGCGCGAGGATTCCGACTTGGCGAGCTTGCGTTCGCTGTCGCCCGGGACGAACAGGAGCGAGCGGAGAATCATGCGGCCGGCCTCTTGCGCATCAGCGCCGACCGCTTGCAGTAGGCGACTTCCTCGGCGCGCTGATTGAAGCATCGATGGTCGAACACCACGATTCCCGAGTCGGGCCGCGAGCGGCTCTCGCGTTTCTCGACGACTGTCGTCTCGGCGCGAAGCGTGTCGCCGATGAAGACCGGATGCGCAAAGCGCGTGTCGGCCATGCCCAAATTGGCGACCGTGGTGCCAAGCGTCGTGTCTCCCACCGATACTCCGATCATCAGCCCGAGCGTGAAGATGCTGTTCACGATGCGCTGGCCAAACTCGGTGCTCTTGGCAAATTCCGCATCGAGATGGAGCGGCTGGGGATTATGCGTGAGCGCACAAAAAATCAGATTGTCGGTTTCCGTAATGGTGCGCGTGATCGCGTGCCGGAACACCTGGCCGACCTCGAATTCTTCGAAATATAATCCGGACATCTGCCTAACGCTCCTCCACCATCGACTGCGCGACTTCGAGACCGACCAGCCGCGCGATCAGAATAGCCAAATACAACTGGCCGAACACTGATTCCATCACTGCGAGAGTACGGGCGCCGTCGGAGATCGGCGCAATATCTCCGAAGCCCGTCGTCGTCAAGCACACAAAACTGAAGTATATGAACTTGTGAAGCGACGCGAGCAGAGGCGCGATGCTGCCCGGCGTCCTCTGCAAAAGCGTGGCGCTGAACGAACCAGGATGTCGCATTTCGACCATTGCGAAGGCAAACGCCCATGCGACGCCCATCAGCAGGTAAGCGCAAATTGCGGCGCTGATGGTGTCGAGAGTGACGCTTTTAACGATGAACAAACGCGATACCAATGCGACGACCGTCACGCACAGGAACAGGCACGAAGAGATCGCGCCGATCATTTCAAGCGTTGGGTTCGTCGTGAACTGCAGCGCCGCCCGGCATCCGATCGAAGGTCCTATCAGTATCAGCGCAATCACAAAGAAAGGCTTGGCCGAGCGAAATGCGTACAGCGCGGATAGCAGCACCAGGGATATCGACGCGGTCGCAAAATTCTCCGCGACGGCGTGACCCAGGAAGATCGGCTGAGTGACGAGCAGCACTAGAATCGTCGCGAGCATGACGGTAAATCTTCCCGGCCAGTTGTGATGCGACAGCCCCAGCCCTCGCCATAGCGCGGAAAGACTCAGCACGCCGGTCGTCTCGCGGACGCTGGTGGGCTCGCTCATGATGCCATCCGTTTCGCGCAACGGCACCGGCAGTGTCAAGGCACGCATTCCGGCCGCGGCCAGAGCGGCGGCCGTCAGGATCGTCCGTCCGTGGGTTCGATCACGGATTTCGCCGGCGACGCGCCGACTCGAGCGCCGCGTGGATTCCCGCCAGCACGAACTCGCAGCTGAGCGCCTCGATTTCGCGCTTGGTCAGCCGCTTGGCGTGAAGTGCGCGGCCAAAGATGTCGGCCGCGCTCAGCATCGCGCTCGCTACGGTGTCCGCCGTCGCACGATCGACCGCGAATTCCTGTTCCATCTGCCGCGACCAGAAGTCGATAAACGGGGCCAGCCGTTGACGCACGGTCCGTTTGAGTTTGCGCCCGCTCAGCTTGGTCTGAAGGATCACGAACAACACGCCGCGCTCCGCGATTAGATTTAGATGCGCTCGCACGGAGCGGCGCACCCGCTCGTCGAACGATTCGCAGCCCGCGGTCACCGCCTCGACGCACCGGTAGAACTCGGCCATCTCGCGATCGTAGAGCGCGAGCGCCAACTCCTCCGCATTCTCGAAGTAGGCGTAGCCCAGCCCCTTGCTCACCCCGGCGTGCTGGGCCACCGCTTCCATCGTGAGCGACTCGAAGCCCGAATCGAGAATGATTGCGGCGCCGACGTCGAGCAGATGCTCACGGCGCTGCCCGGCGGGAAGCCGGCGCGGCTTGATTGTTTCAGGTCCCGCGGTCGCAAGCGTCATCTCGGGGTACCTCAGGTGCGCTCGTATTTAAACGATCGTTCAATTGAAAGTTAGTTTGCGGTGCGCGGAGACTCAACAGCAAATTTTGCCTGCGCGAGCCCAACCATGTCCCAAAGTGCGACATGGCTGTCTCCGCTACAGTCGACCATTGAACCCGACCCCTTGTACCGCAAGCTCTGCGACGCCATTTGACGACGGCTCTGCAGCAATTTGGGGCGTTGCTTGTCATCGCCGCAAGGCACGGACGTTGCGTATCACGCAGGGTCAATTGCGCCTGGCGGAGTGCATCGCATCGCACATGGCAGATCGACCTGTTACGGCATTTTTCCGCAGCAAGGAGGACCGCGTCTCTCATGGACCCGATCATTCAACGGTCGTTAGCCGGCCGGAGATTCGCCCTGATGGGATTCGAAACGCCCGAGGTCGATTCGATCATCGCCACGTTGGGAACCGTTCGTGGAATCGGCCACGTGGTCGGAGCGGTACTGAAAATTCCCGCGCTCAACTCCTTTTCTCCCTTCGACGCTTGCTTCATTAACGCTTCGGCCATCGGCGTTGATGGCCAGCCGGCTCCGATCGAAATGATCTCGCGCAGCCGCAAGCCCGCGGTCATCATCGGCTCGCCCGATGAATTGATTGCGAGATTCGCGGTCGTCGCCGACTTCAACCGCGACTTCGTTGTGCGCCCGTCAGGGCCCGAGGAGTTGTTGCTCAGGGCATACCGCATCCTCAGATTTGTAGAGAGCGCGGCGGCTGCGGCTCCAACCTCGGTCCGAAACGGCGCCCGGCACGTGGTGCTTGCCGACGACGACGCCACGACCATCGTTATGATCTCAACGATCCTGAAACACTTCAATTTTGAGTGCGACATCGCGCACGATGGCGCCCAGGCAGTTGAGATTGCCCGCAGGAAGAAGCCCGACCTGGTGCTGCTGGACGTGTCGATGCCGCACATGAATGGGTTCGAGGCGTTGACCGTTTTGCGTGACGATTCGGCGACCCGGAATACGCGGGTGATCCTCGTCAGCGCGCATCATGACGAAGCCGAAGTGGTCAAGGGCTTCTCGCTGGGTGCCGATGATTACATTGTTAAGCCTTTCAACTCGGGCGAGCTGATCGCCCGGATCAACCGGGTCTTGCGTGAATCGGAAGACTGATGACCGGATCGGTTGTCATCCAGCGCGCGCCTGTTTTACTGTCCTGACGTGTTTCGACTCGACGGGAAGATCGCGATTGTCACCGGCGCGGGATCGGGGATTGGTCTGGCAATCGCATCGACCTTTGCCCGCTGCGGCGCCCGCGTTTTCGCGCTCGATCGCGATCTCAAGGCGGCGAGCGCCGCTGTTGAGAGCATCCGCGCGGCCGGCGCCGCGGCTTCAGCGCTCGAATGCGACGTCGCGCTTGCCGACTCGGTGGAAGCTGCATTCGCGCGCATCGATTCCGAGCGGAATGCGGCCCGCATCGACATCCTCGTGAACAACGCCGGAATCGCGCACATCGGCACGGTCGAGAACACCTCGGAGGATGACTTCGACCGCGTCTATTCCGTCAACGTGAAGGGAATATTTCTCTGTTCGCGGGCCGCGGTGCGCCGGATGCTTGCCGGCGGGGGCGGCGTGATTCTCAACCTCGCCTCGATTGCGTCATTGATTGGACTCACCGATCGCTTCGCTTACTCGATGAGCAAGGGCGCGGTGCTGACCATGACTCGATCGATCGCCGTCGACTACGTCAAGCGCGGCATCCGATGCAACTGCATCTGCCCCGCGCGCGTTCATACGCCGTTCGTCGACGGATACCTCCGCTCGACCTATCCGGGACGCGAGGCCGAGATGTTCAAGCAACTGTCGGAGTATCAGCCGCTGGGCAGGATGGGCATGCCCGAAGAAGTCGCCGCGCTCGCGCTCTACCTTTGTTCGGACGAGGCCTCGTTCATCACGGGGCAGGCGTATCCAATCGACGGCGGCGTGCTCGCATTCTGATGAAACAGTACGGCCGCACCATCAACCTGAAGGACGACCCGAAGATCGTCGAGCGCTACCTCGAGCACCATCGCGCGATTTGGCCGGAGGTCGAGCGCGGGCTCAAGACCATCGGCATCGAGCGGATGCTGATCTTCATGCTTGGCCGCCAGTTGTTCATGTTCATGGAGACCACGGACGCATTCGATCCCGCGCGCGACTTCCCGCGCTACGAGGCGAGCAATCCGCGCAATCGCGAGTGGCAGCAGCTGATGGCCTCGATGCAGGAGCCGGTCCCGGGCGCACAGCCGGGCGAATGGTGGGCCGAGATGAAGCTGGTCTTCTCGCTCTGACCCGCGCGCTCTACTTTTCACTTTCCAATGGAAAGATGCGCGGTGCTTCAGGTTCCAGGAGCGGCATTTCATTTCATCCATTCGGAACCGCTGGGGAACTCGAACGCTGCGAGCGACGCGGGAATCATCTCGATGCTGAAGCCCGCCGCCGTCGGCGCCATGTACCTGTCGCCGCGCACGACTACCGGATCCTTGAAGTGTTCGTGCAGGTGATCGGCGAATTCGATCATCCGGTTGTCCAGGCTGCCGCTCACGCAGATGTAATCGATCAGTGAAACATGCTGGCCGTATTCGCACAGGCCGAGTCCGCCCGCATGCGGACATACCGGCACGCCGAACTTCGCGGCGAGCAGCAGCACGGCGAGCGCCTCGCTGAGTCCGCCGAGACGGCAATTGTCAAACTGGCAGAAGTCGATCGCGCCCGCCTGCATCAGCTGCTTGAACATCACGCGATTGGCGGCATGCTCTCCGGTCGCGACGCCGACAGGCTTGATCGCGCGGCGAATCGTGGCGTGACCGAGGATGTCGTCGGGGCTGGTGGGCTCCTCGATCCACAACGGGTTGAAGCGCGCGAGCGGGCGCATGAACTCGATCGCCTCGCCGACGTCCCACGCCTGGTTCGCATCCATCATCATGACCGCGCGCGGTCCGATTTCTTCGCGCACCAGCGCCGCGCGATGAACGTTGGCGGCCGAGTCGCGGCCCACTTTTATCTTGAACCGGGTCCATCCGGCGGCGATCGCCTCGCGGCACAGGCGGCGCACTTTGTCGTCGGCGTATCCCATCCATCCGGCGGACGTGATGTAGGCCGGGTAGCCCTCTTTTCGCATCCGCGCTTCGCGCTCGCCGCGCGTTGGGAATTTCGCGCGCAGGATTTCGAGCGCCTGCTCGCGGGTCAGAGCGTCGGTCAGGTAGCGGAAGTCGATGCATGAGACGAAATCCTCGGGCGTCATGTCGGCGACGAGTTTCCACACCGGCTTGCGCTCGACTTTGGCGTACAGATCCCAAACCGCATTTACGATCGCGGCAGTCGCGAGATGGATTGCGCCCTTCTCCGGACCGAGCCATCTGAGCTGGCTTTCAAAGGTGAGCCGCTCCCAGAAGCCGCCCAGGTTGGCGACTATGTCTTCATACTTCGAGCCGACCACCAGGTGTTGCAAGGCGCGGACGGCCGCCACTACGACCTCGTTGCCGCGGCCGATCGTGAAGGTCATGCCGTGGCCTTCGAGGCCGTCGCGCGCGTCTGTTGTCAGGACTACATAGGTTGCGGAGTAGTCGGGGTCGGTGTGCACGGCGTCGGAGCCCGCCAGCGTTCTGGATGTCGGGGTGCGGATGTCGCGGACTGAGAGGCCCGAAATTGTGCGCGCCATGATCGCTTCCTCCGCGCGGCATGGTAGCATCGCGCGACCGGCGATGACGACTGAATTGCCACTCTCCGTTCGCGAGCTGCGACAGTCGTGGCCGCGTCTGTCGGCAACGAAACCGAAGCCGATTGTCGCGATCGGCGCGGGAAGTATCGTTCGCGACGCACATCTGCCGGTTTACAAGCGGCTCGGCTATCCGGTCGCGGGGATCTTCGACCTCAACCCGCAGGCCAGCCGCGCGCAAGCGGCGGCGTTTGCGATTCCGCGCGTGTTCGAGTCGATCGATGAGGCGGCGTCGATGCGCGACGCGGTCTTCGACGTCGCGATCCCGCCCGAAAATATCGCGGGAGTGCTGGAGCGGCTGCCGGCCGGGGCGGCGGTGCTGATTCAAAAGCCGATGGGCCGCGACCTGGCCGACGCGCGCCGAATCGTCGCCATCTGCCGCGAGCGACGGCTCTCGGCCGCGGTGAATTTTCAGCTCCGCTTCGCGCCCAACATGCTGGCGGTCAAGGACGCGCTCGAGCGGGGCGTCTTTGGCGACGTGCTCGACGTCGAAGTCCGGATCAATCTGCACACGCCGTGGAATTACTGGGCGTTCCTCAAGGGCGCGGCGCGCCTCGAGGTGCTGATGCATTCGATTCACTACCTCGATTTGATCCGGTCGATGATTGGCGAGCCGCGCGGAGTCTATTGCAAGGGCGTGCGGCATCCGGCGATGCCAGAATACTCAGACACCCGCACCAGCATCGTGCTCGACTACGGCGATACGATTCGATGCAGCCTGACGATGAATCACGCGCATACGTTTGGCGGACGGCACGAGATGTCGCAGCTCAAGCTCGAAGGCACGCGCGGCGCGGCGATCGCCAAGATGGGCGTGAATCTCAACTATCCCGCGGGAGAGCCGGATACGCTCGAACTCGCGACCGCAGATACGAATGGCTGGAGCGCGATTGCGCTGCGCGGTTCGTGGTTCCTCGAGGCGTTCGAGGGTCCGATGTCGAACCTGCAGCGATTCGTCGCCGGCGAGGATTCAACGCTGGTCTCGGGCGTCGAAGACGCGCTGCGCACGATGGCGGTGGTCGAGGCCTGCTACGAATCGAGCGCGCACGGCGCCACCTTGATTCCCTCAGTTCGTTAGAATCGCAATCATTGTTGGCGGAGGAGGTTCAGACCGATGCCCGCAGAGCATGTTGTTTTTTTGTTTGACGTGGATAACACGCTGATCGACAACGATCGCATCGTGGCCGACATGATGAGCCATCTCGAGCGCGACATCGGCCACCAACAGGCGCAGCGCTACTGGGAATACTTCGAGCAGCTGCGGACCGAGCTCGGCTACGCGGACTATCTCGGCGCGCTACAACGCTACCGGGTCAATCATCCGCGCGACTTCAAGATTATCGCGGTGTCCTACTTCCTGATGAACTACTATTTCGCTAACCGGCTGTTCCCGTGCTCGCTCGACCTGATCGCAAAATACAAGCAGTACGGCGAGGCGGCGATCCTGTCCGATGGCGACATGATTTTTCAGCCGCTCAAGGTCGAGCGCTCGGGCCTGCGCGAAGCGGTCGATGAAAAGGTGATGATCTACATCCACAAGGAGCAGGAACTCGACGACGTGAAGGCGCGCTATCCCGCGGACCATTACGTGCTGATCGACGACAAGGTGCGGATTCTTGACGCGGTGAAGAAGGCGTGGGGCGCGCGCGTGACGACGGTGTTTCCGCGCCAGGGGCATTACGCGACCGACGCCAACGAGGTTGCCAAATATATGGCGCCGGATGTGACGGTGGATAGAATCGACGAGCTGCGCGACTACGATTTGGCGCGGCTGCGCGCAGCGACTAGAGGCTGAGCGAGCGCGGCCTGCGCTATCAGGCGAGGTCGAAGAACAAAACTTCGGCGGGCGCGTTGGCGACTATCGTTACTTTCGCTTCGTCGCTGATGGCGGCGCCGTCGCCCTGTTCGAGTGCGATGCCGTTGACTGTGAGTGCGCCGCGGGCAACTTGCGCCCATCCATGGCGCCCCTTTTTCAGATCTATCGCCACAGTCTGGCCGCGCTCGAGCTTGGCGACCGACAGCGCGGCGTCCTGATGAATTTTCACTGCGCGATCGCCGCCGCCGGGAGAACCTACCGGCGCAAAGCCGCCGTGCGCTTTCGCGTCGTCGATGGTCTTTTGCTCGTAGCCCGGGGCGATGCCGGCCGTGGCGGGCGTGATCCAGATTTGCAGAAAGTGAACCGGCTCGGTTTTCGAATGATTGAACTCGCTGTGCGTGATTCCCGCGCCGGCGCTCATCCGCTGCGCTTCGCCGGGACGAATCACCGAGCCGGTGCCGAGGCTGTCCTTGTGCTCGAGCGCGCCTTCGAGAATGTAGGTGATGATCTCCATGTCGCGATGGCCGTGAGTCGGGAAGCCCGCGCCGGGGCGGACGCGATCTTCATTGATGACGCGCAGAGTGCGAAATCCCATCTGGTCCGGGTCGTAGTACTCGCCGAACGAGAAAGTGTGGCGGCTGTCGAGCCATCCTGCTTCAGTATGTCCGCGGTCGGCGGATTTGCGCGGGGATATCATCGCGCGCGCGACCTCACGCCGCCTTGGCCGCAGGCTTCATCTTGAGCCGAATCGGCATGTGCTTGATGCCGCCGACAAAACTCGAGCGCAGCCGCTCCACGGGGCCGGCGAGCTCGGCGTAATCGAGCCGCTGCGCCAGCTGGCTGAAAATCACCTTGAGCTCGAGCCGCGCGAGGTTTGCGCCGAGGCAGAAATGCTCGCCGATGCCGAACGCGATATGCGGATTCGGATTGCGGCTGATGTCGAACTTGAACGGCTCGTTGAATACGTCTTCATCGCGGTTCGCCGACGGATAAAACAGGCAGACCGATTCGCCGGTTTTGATCTTCTGGCCGCGGATGACGGTATCTTCGGTGGCGGTGCGCGCGAACTGAATCACCGGCGTCGTCCAGCGCACGATCTCTTCGACGGCCGAGTCGATCAGCGCGGGATTGCGCTTGAGCTTTTGCCATTCGGCGGGATGGTCGATGAAAGCCTGCAGGCCGCCCGTGGTCGCGTTGCGCGTGGTCTCGTTGCCGGCCACGACCAGCAGGAAGTAGTACGACAGCATCTCGAACTGCGGGATCGGCTGGCCGTTGACCTGGCCGTTGGCGACGATGCTGGTGATGTCGTTGGTCGGATGCTTCATCCGCTCCGCCACCATCTCGGTGAAATACTGGAACAGGCCGAGCCGCGAACGATCCATCGTCTCCTGCGCCGAGGTCCCGGCCTGGAACTCGGGGTCGCCGCCGCCGATAGTCTCGTTAGTCCATCGGAAGAGCTGCTCCCAGTCCTTGTGCGGAACGCCGAGCAGCTCGGCGATGACGGCGAGCGGAATTTTCGACGACACATCGGTGACGAAGTCGCACACGTCGCGTCCGGTTACGTTGTCGAGCACCTCGCGCGTGATGTTCTCGATCTCCGGCTGCAGCGGATGCACGCCGCGCGGCGTGAAATGACGGCTGACAACCGCGCGGTATTCGCCGTGGTCGGGCGGGTCCATGTCGAGCAGGTGGCGGAACGGCGGCGTGGGACTCTCTTCGAACCCTTCCTCCTGGACAAAGATGAGCAGACGCGGGCCGTTGACGAACAGACGCGGCTGCTTGGCGATCTGGATGATGTCGGCGTGCTTGGTGATCGCCCAAAATGGATCGGTCTTTGGATACTCGCACCAGAAAACCGGCTTGTGCTGGCGCAGGTAGGTCCACTCGCGATGCGGATAACCATTTTTCATGAAATGGTCGGGGCCAATGATGTTCAACGATTCGAGTGAGAGTGCCTGTTCAGTTTCCATTGGCGAGTGTCTCCGCGATGCCGGGATTTTCGTCTCGATTCAGTATTCTGACCTGTCGCGCGTGATGAGTCATCTAATCGTCGGTGACCGTAATTGCCTGGCGGGGGCACAGGCGCGCCGCCAGCTTGAGCTTGTCGCGCATGCGCTCGGGCGGGTGGTCTAGCAGCAGATGGCTCTTGTCGTCGTCGCGCACCTCGAAAACTTCCGGCGCGGCCTCCTGGCATTTCATGTTTCCCTCGCACAGCTTCAGATCGACAACGACCTTCATATGACTGGTCTCCTTGCGCACTAACGGCCGCCGAAGCGATCATATAAGAGGATGGTGCTTGCGACCAGCCGCGCGCGCGGCGAAACCTTCGGACGCATCAATCCTTGCGCACCCACTGCCTTTCCTGCGATACCGGATGATGAGTCGGATTGCCTCGAATCGCATCCGGGGAGGATCTGAAAATGGCTTATGATCTGATTATCAAAAA
This sequence comes from Binataceae bacterium (SeqCode), assembly GCA_963789715.1. GTDB lineage: Bacteria > Desulfobacterota > Binatia > Binatales > Binataceae > Binatus. The sequence goes on from CAWBLQ010000012.1 coordinate 63,999, forward strand.
CGGCACGGTTGTCGACGGCACGGGCGCGCTTCGCCGCCGCGCCGACGTCGCGGTCAAGGACGGCAAGGTCGCGGAGATCGGAAAAATCACCGAGGGCGGCAAGGAAACGATCGATGCGTCCGACCTGATCGTCGCGCCGGGCTTCGTCGATCCGCATACTCACTACGACGCGCAGATCTGCTGGGACCCATTGGTCAGTTGCACTTCGTGGCACGGCGTTACGACCGTCGTGATGGGAAATTGCGGAGTCGGTATCGCGCCGTGCAAGCCGGCCGCGCACGAGGTGGCAGCGTGGGACCTGGTGAACGTCGAGGCGATTCCGTTCGAGGCGCTGTCGAAAGGGATCAGGTGGGAGTGGGAGAGCTTCCCCGAATTCCTCGCTGCAGCAGCCAGTCGCGGCGTCGGCATCAATCTCGCCTTCCTGGCGCCGCTGACTCCGTTTCGCCACTACGTGATGGGCGAAGAGTCGATGGAGCGGGAGGCCACGCCCGACGAGACGGCGCGCGTCGCGGCGCTACTGCGCGGGGCCATCGACGCGGGCGCCTTTGGATTTTCGACGACCACGCTGCCGCAGCATATCGGCTACCAGGGGCGTCCGCTGGCGTGCCGGCTGGCGTCGCGCGACGAGCTGAAGGCCTACGCGAACGTGCTGCGTGACGCAGGTCGCGGCGCGATTGAAGTGGCGCTCACGCGGCGCGCGGGACGCGTGTCGGAGGAAGAGCAGGAGCTGCTGGAATTTCTGCTCGACGAGAGCAGACGGCCGGTCACCTGGCTCGCGATGGCAAGCCGTCCCGACAAACCCGAGGCGAGCGCCGATACCTTGCGCCGCCTAGAACCGCTGATCAGCCGCGGCGGTGTGCCGCAGGTGCTGTGCAAGCCGTTCGTGGTGCAGATGGATCTGCGCAATCCGTTCTCGTTCGCCGACATGGAACTGTGGGGGCCGGTCTTCAATCAGCCGCTCGACAAGCAGAAGGAGTTCTACCGCGATCCCGCTTTTCGCGGCGCGTTCCGCGAGGAGCTCAAGCGGCCGCATCTGTTCCAGGGCAGATGGAACCGGGTCGAGGTGCTCGAGGTTTCCAATCCCGCGCTCAAACCGCACGAGCGCAAGACCGTTGCCGAAGTCGCCGACCAGCGCCACCAGGATCCGCTCGATACGTTTTTCGACCTCGCGCTCGAGGACGACCTCAATATTCAATACACGATGCAGCAGTATCACGAGGAAGGCATCGCGCGGCTGATTGGCGACCCGCGTACCATGATTGGGCTGTCGGACGGCGGTGCGCACGTGAACATGCTGTGCGACGCGGGCTACTGCACATACCTGCTCGGCACGTGGGTGCGCGAACGGCAGGCGCTGACGCTGGAAAACGCAATCAAGCGAATCACGTCGGAGCCGGCGGACTTCTTCGGAATCAAGGGTCGCGGCAGGCTCAAGGTCGGCCTGCCCGCCGACGTCGCGATCTTCGACGAGCGCAAGGTAGGCTCGGCCAAGCGCGCGCGCATGCAGAACGATTTGCCCGGCGGCGGGCGCAGGCTCGTGATGCCGGCGGAGGGCGTCGAGTACACGATCGTCAACGGCGACGTGCTCTACGCGCACGGGCATCACTCGGGATATTTGCCGGGGCGAGTGCTGAGGTCGGGCGCGGACTAGGCGCATTCATGCTCCCGGCTTGGGGATGAACTATTCATCCTGCCCCCGCCGGTTTTTGCGTGCTACCTATACGGCATGGACCTGCGATCAGGATGCCGCATACTGCTATGGCCGACCCGAAATGGCAGAACAGCGGCGTCCGCCGAAAATTTATTTTTGACGGAACGAAACTACCGATGGTGGCCGTGCCCATCCTCAAACTACAACCTATGGTGTAAGTCGCTCTCTTCGACTGCATCCTTCACTCCGAGCCAGTTTCTGTCATCCTTGTGATCGATGCTCGGATTCGTGCGCAAGTTCTGGCTGGCAGTTGCGGTTCTGACTATGACTTCGACAATCCCCGCGTCATCCGGCTTCGCGCAGGCGCCGCCGCTGATTCCGCGCGACACTCTGCTCGGCAATCCCGAGCGCGCCAATCCGCATATCGCGCCCGATGGCAAACGGCTGGCTTGGCTGGCGCCCGATGAGCACGGAATCCTGCAGGTGTGGGTGCAAACGATCGGGCGGCGCGAGGCGCGCGTCGTCACGGCCGACAAGAGCCGGGGAATCCAGACCTACGGCTGGGCGTTCGACTCCAAAACGATCTTCTATGCGCAGGACGCCGCCGGCGACGAAAACTTCCACCTGTTCGCCGTCGATCTCGACTCGCACAACGTCCGCGATTTGACGCCATGGCAGGGTGTGCGCGCCGAGTTCGTCGCGGCGAGTCCGAAATTCCCCGAGCGGATTCTGGTTGCGCTCAATCTGCGCGATCGCAAATTGATGGACGTCTATCGCGTCGATCTGCGCACCGGCGCGGTCGAGCTCGACACCAAAAACCCCGGCGACGTCGCGGGATGGCTGGCCGACGACGACATGGTCGTGCGCGCGGCCACGGTCACGACGCCCGACGGCGGCACTGAGCTCAGGATTCGCGACAGCGCGGCGGGCGCGTGGCGCACGCTGATGAAGGCCGGGATGGAAGATAACCTGGCGGCGCTGGACTTCACCAAGGACGGGCGCTCGATCTTTCTCGGCACCTCGATCGGGACGGATACCACCCGCCTGGTGCGCCATGAGCGCGCGTCGGGGACGGAGACGGACCTCGCGCGCAGCGACGACGCCGACTTGAGCGACGCGATGATCCAGCCGACGCGCCACGTCGTGCAGGCCGCCGCGTTCGATCCGGGCCGCCGGCATTGGACGGTAATCGATCCGTCAATCAAGGCCGACTTCGACGCGATCGCGAAAGTCAGCGACGGCGATTTTACCGTCGTCGATCGCGACCTCGCCGACCGCACCTGGCTCGTCTCGTTCGAGAGCGACCGCGCGCCGGCGCGCTACTACTCGTGGGATCGCGCGGCCGCCAAGGCGACGTTCCTGTTCAGCGTTCAGCCCAAACTCGACGAGGCCCCGCTCGCTTCGACGAGGCCGGTTGAATTCACCGCCCGCGACGGGATGAAGCTCAACGGCTACCTCACTCTGCCGGTCGGCGCGCCCGCGAAAAATCTGCCGCTGGTGCTCGTGGTGCACGGCGGACCGTGGGCGCGCGACAGTTGGGGCTTCAGTCCCTACATCCAGCTGCTCGCGAACCGCGGCTACGCCGTGCTGCAGATAAACTTTCGCGGCTCGACCGGATTTGGAAAGAAGTATCTGCACGCCGGCGACCGCCAATGGGGCCTCGCGATGCAGAACGACCTGGGCGACGGCGTCAACTGGGCCGTGAACCAGGGAATTGCGGACCCGGCGCGAATCGCGATCTTCGGTGGCTCCTACGGTGGCTACGCGGCGCTCGCCGGCGCCGCATTTACGCCTGACCTTTATCGATGCGCGGTGGACGAATGCGGCCCATCGAATCTGTTCACGCTGTTGGCGTCGATTCCGCCGTACTGGGAAGTTGCGCGCTCGCTCTTCTATACCCGGGTTGGGAATCCCAACGATCCTCAAGACAAGGAGCTGCTGACCGCGGCGTCGCCGCTGTTCTCCGCCGACAAAATCAAAATACCGATGCTGATCGGCCAGGGCGCCAACGATCCGCGCGTCAAGCAGGCCGAGGCGGAGCAGATCGTCGAGGCAATCGCGAAGCATCGCGGGAGCGCGGTCTACGTCTTATATGCCGACGAAGGCCACGGCTTCGTGCGGCCCGAGAACCGGCTCGACTTCACCGCGCGCATGGAAAAATTCCTGGCCGACAACCTGGGCGGGCGCTACGAGCCGATGAAGGAAAACCGGATGCCCGGCTCGACCGCGAAGGTCCGCGTCGTCGGAGCATCGCCGGCGCCGCGCAACTAGCATTGCGGTGGACTCGCGCAGACGCTTTCCGGATCAGTTGTGCTATGAAAATTGTGCGGCGCGCACTTAACTCGTTGCCGGCGCCCGCTTAATCCAGGAGGAATCGCCATGGCCGAATTCGGAATCTCGATGTTCCCGACTGACTACGCAATCCAGCCCGTCGAACTCGCGCGCGCGGCCGAGGAACGAGGCTTCGAGTCGATCTTCTTTCCCGAGCACACGCACATACCCGCGTCGCGCAAGACGCCGTATCCCGGCGGCGGCGAGTTACCGAAAGAATACTGGCACACGCACGATCCGTTCGTCGCGCTCGGCGCGGCGGGGGCCGTCACCAAAAAAATCAAGCTCGGCACCGGAGTATGCCTCGTGATCGAGCGCGATCCGATCACGCTCGCAAAGGAAGTCGCGTCGCTCGACATGATTTCGGGCGGGCGCGTGATCTTCGGCATCGGCGCAGGCTGGAACGTCGAGGAGATGGAGAATCACGGCGCGGTGTTCAAGCGGCGCTGGAAAATCGTCAAGGAAAAAGTTCTCGCGATGCGCCAGATATGGACCAAGGAGGCGGCCGAGTTTCACGGTGAGTTCGTGAACTTCGATCCGATCTGGTCGTTTCCCAAACCGGTACAGGCGGGCGGACCGCCGATTCTGCTGGGTTCGCAATCGCCGAAGACGTTCGAGCGCGTCGCGGAGTACTGCGACGGATGGATGCCGATCAATTTTCCGCGCTACGATCTCGCCGCCAACTTGAAAGCGCTCGCCGAAGCGGGCAAGAAAGCCGGCAGAAAGCTTCCGGTCTCGATGTTCGGTGTCGGTCCAAACGAGGAACACATCAAAAAATTCCTCGACCTCGGGCTCGACCGGCTGATCTTCGCGCTGCCGCCCGCGACGCGCGAGACCGTGCTCCCGATGCTCGACAAGTACGCCGAGCTGAAGGCCAAGTCGCGCTAAAGGAGAGCTTTGCATGAAAGATGAACCTGGAGCCCCTAAGGTAGTCGATAGGAGCATTTTCCAGGCGGAACTGGACGCATTGCGGCATTTTCCCGACTTCCGCCAAACGCCGCGACAAGGTCGGATTCGCATCGCGGCCGCCGCTTCCGCGAGAGGTCTAGGCGCCGGCGCGGCGGCCCATCCGCGCGTCGAACTCCTGGGCTACCTTCTCGTCGTTCGCCATCAGTTGCTCGCTGTCTAGCTCGGCGAAGGCCATCACGCCCATGTTCGAGTACGCGCGGCGAATCTTGGGGCCCCATAGCCCGATGTTCTTGATGGTCGGAACGATTCGCGAGAACAGGCGCGACTGAAACTCGCGCATGTCAGGCGACGAATCCACGTACTCGACGCATTGCTCGACCGGCAGGCCCAGCGTCTCCCACACTTCCTCGGAGCGGAAGCGGTCGCGCATCAGGTAGGAAGCCTCGACCGCGAATTCCTCGCGCTCGTCGCGCTCGGGCTGGGAGAGCTGGGGATAGTAGTCGCGCAATGCCAGCCGGCCGAAGGCGACATGTCGCGCTTCGTCCTGCATCACGTATGCGTTGACGGCGGCCGCGAGCGAGTTTTTCGCGGTGTCGCGAATACCGGCAAACGCCGCTAGCGCCAGCCCCTCGATGAGCACCTGCATCCCGAGGTACGTCATGTCCCATCGCGAATCGCTGAGCACGTCGTTGAGAAGCCGCTTCAGCGGCGGGGTAATCGGATAGGCGAGGTCGAACTTCTCATGCAGCAGGCGCGAGTAGGTCTCGACGTGACGCGCCTCGTCCATCACCTGGGTCGCGGCGTAAAACTTGGCGTCGACGTTGGGCACCTGCTGGACGATTTTTGCGGTGCAGATCAACGCGCCCTGCTCGCCGTGCAAAAATTGCGAGACCGACCACGCTTGCATATGGCGGCGCAGGTTGGCGCGCTCCTGGCGCGTGAGGCGGTTCCACAGGTCGGAGCCGAAAATCGAGATGGACTCGTCGGGCAGCTCCTGCGGATTTTCAGGATCGAGGTCCTGCGACCAGTCGATGCGCGTGGTGGTGTTCCATTGCAGACTCTTGCCCTTCTCGTAGAGCTTGCGCAGCGCGTCGCTGCCCTCCTGGTATTCCCACTTGAAGACGGTGTCGAAGCTGCCGGGCACCGCCCATTCGGTTGCGTCCACCGGAATCGCGTAGCGCTGTTTCGTGCTCATCGGAGAACCTCTCATGTAGCAGAGGCTTTCGTTGTAACCCGCGGTCCGACGGATGCGCAAGCTTGGCTTCGATTGATCTAGAACCATCGCGCGACGAGCACCGGAACTCAGTCGCGCGACTTGCGGGCGGCTTCGGCCGGGACGATCTCGAGGGTCAGCTGATCGGTGCCGCGAATCACCGCGACCGGCGTGCGAACGCCGACCTGGCTCATCGTGAGATGACGCTGCAAATCGTCGATGCCGGCGATCGGCGAGTCGCCGAGCCGGATCACGAAGTCGCCTTCCCTGATCCCGCCGAGCGCGGCCGGACTGTTGGCCTCGACCGACGCGACGCGGACTGCGGTTTCGGCGGACAGGCGATAGAAGCGCACGAAGCGCCGCGGCAGCTCGACATTGTGGCCGGCGATCCCGATGTAGCCGCGGCTTATCTTGCCGTCCTTGATGAGGTGACCGGCGACGAGCTTGGCGCTGTTGATGGCGATGGCGAAGCAGATCCCCTGCGCTGGCAGAATAATCGCCGTGTTGACGCCGATTACCTCGCCGCGCGAGTTGACCAGCGGCCCGCCGGAGTTGCCGGGATTCAACGCGGCGTCGGTCTGGATGACGTTGTCGATCAGGCGGCCCGATCCCGCCCGCAGCGAGCGTCCAAGCGCACTCACCACGCCCGCGGTAACGGTGCATTGGAAGCCGTACGGATTTCCGATCGCGATCGCGAGCTGACCCACGCGAATCGCCTGCGAGTCGCCGAGCGGCACGGCGGCCAGGTTGGAGCCGCTGATTCGAATCACGGCCAGGTCGGTCTCGGGGTCGTCGCCGATCAATTCGGCGTCGGACTTGCGCCCGTCGGAAAGCGTGACGGCGATTCGCGTCGCGCGGTGAACGACGTGGCTGTTGGTAATGATGTATCCGTCGGGCGCGACGATGAAGCCCGAGCCGCTGCCCGCCGGCGCGCCGGGGCTCGGCGAGCGGCCGGGACGCGAGCCCGCGGCATGGCTGACCTCGATATTCACCACGGCCGGGCTGACCGACTCGGCCACGCCCGTCACGGCGCGCGAATACGCGTCGAACAGATGATCGTCAGACGAATCGTAAGAAAACGGACGGCTGCTGTTGAGAGCGGCGCCATCCGAAACCATTTTCAGAGATGAACGCATGGTCGATACTCCTGCGGTAGTAAAGCTAATCACGATTTCGCGTTTGTGATGGGCGACCCGCTTGAGTATAAGGGCAGCTGGAAGCGCTGGCGCAAAACGGAAATCCCGGCCACATACCCTCGCTCAAGCGATAGCCGTCGGACAGGCGGCGAGAACGAAACCCCACGGCGAATAAGTTCTTCGACCGAATTCTTCAAAGGAGTTTGGTAAATGACGCGATCACGGATGCTGGTGGTGGCGATGTTCCTGATGTTATCGGTTATTCCAGCCGGCGCGGGCGAGCCGTCAGACTCGCCGGCGAGTAAGACGCCTCCAACGGTCGGGACGACTCTGCCGAAAGACTTCCCGGTTATTATGAATTACTACCTGGGTCAGCCGGTACTCGGCTTCGGGGGCAAAGGCGCCCTCCATCGCGTACCGGTCATTTTCCTGCACGGCAACAACGACACGCCCTTTCCGACGAGTTGCAACCCCTACGGCGATGTTCACAGCTTCGCGCAATACTTTGTTGATAACGGGTACCGGCTCAGCGAGGTCTGGGGACTCGGTTACCAGGGAGATCAGTGCGATTTGTTGACTGATGAGACACTCCGGTCGGGCGTCGCGCACAGCACCGCTGCCGCAGTTCCCATCTTGCGGAGTTTCGTACACGCTGTGCTGAAATACACCGGAGCGAAGCACGTCGATATTGTCGCTCATAGCCTCGGGGTTACGGTGGCGCGCGAATGGATGCTCCAGGACGACGCCTACCACATCGTCAGGGCGTTGGTGGCCGTCGATGGGCCGAACCACGGAATCGTGGACTGCTCGCCGTCGCCCTTGAACTATTGGCAGGAGCCCGCGAACGGTGGTTTCATCCCGGACAGCGCCATTTGCGACGAGTACGGCTCCGACCAGACGCAGCTCCTCTCTACGCTTAATGCGGCAGGTGAGACGCCAAGTCCGACTCGCTATCTTGTAGTCATGAACATCGCCGGCCCCGACAGCGGCGACTTCGTGTATATCTCCGCCCAGGACGGCGTCTTCCCGGCGGTCCCGGCGGAGGACCGCGACGGCAACCCTCATGACTTCTCACAGAGCGCACTATTGGCGGGCGCAGAGCAAACCATATCGCTGACAGGCCAGGGAATGTATGACCCGATCCTTGGCACCGCGCATCTCGGAATACTGAATTCACCCGTGACGTGGAGCGCGGCGTTTACGTTTCTCCATCCCAAATGCAGCGAGTCGGACAACGCGTCTAAGTGTTAAGGAGAGGGTCCGACCTCAACTCGTTCGCGGTCTGATAACTCGGCGCGCGACGTTTCTGAGCGCGCTGCTAACAGATTGTCTGTTTCAGGATTGTCCAAAATGGCAGAGTCTCGCGCAGAGATGGCGTCGAACTTGCGTACGCACACAATAGATCGACATAGCCTTCCTTGACATAAGCCGAATCGTCTGCCATGTTTCCTTGGCCGATGGTTTTGACCCGCTCAGACTCGCCATGATTGTCAGCGGTTCGCATATCGGCGCTGACGACGATTTGGTCGACCGATCCATTGAGTTCGAAATGAACAAGGAACAGCGTTAAAAGGTGTATTTTAAGCATTAGACGTATGCAGTAGTGTCGAATTCGCTCACTTGGCTTTGAGCGCGAAAGAGCGGTACTGTGGAGAGTCGTGAGAAGGAAATCGAGGCGGAGCTAGAGATTGACCACCGAATTTGAAATAGCGGTCGCGCCCATTTCTGCGTTTCTCGTCGCGGCGGCGATGATGCCGGTGGCAAAAGCGGCGGGCGTCCACTTCGGAATCGTTTCAAGTCCTTCGAGCGACCGCCCGCATGCCAAGCCGACCGCGTTGCTGGGCGGCCTGGCGGTAGTCGCAGGCTTCATAGCCGCGATCGGATTCGTCGGCATCCTGTTGGGATTGCCGTACCACAGCCTGCCATGGCTGGCGTCGTTTGCGGTGGCGATGTGCCTGGTGGGGTTGCTCGACGACATTGTCGATCTGCGGCCACGCAACAAACTGCTTCTGGAACTGGCCGCCATCTGCATCCTGGGAGGCTGGGGCCCCCAGCTCGACTTCCTTCCCTACCAGCCGCTCAACGTCGCGCTCACTATTTGCTGGCTGATAACAGCGACCAATGCGTTCAACCTGATTGACGGGGTCGACGGTTTGGCGGCGGGAGTTGGTATTGTCGCGGCGCTGAGTATCGCAGCCGTCGCGGGCCTGCATCACCACGAAGGAACGATGTTGGTGGCGCTGGCCCTGGCCGGAGCGCTGGGGGGATTCATGGTTTTCAACTTCCCGCCCGCGTCGGTTTTTATGGGTGACGAAGGCGCGCTTGCGGTCGGGCTGGTGCTGGGAGTTCTGTCGATTCAGGCCAGTCACTATGGCGAGGGTTCTCTGCCGGCGCGCCTGGCGATGCCGTTGCTGGCGCTGATGGTACCGCTGGTCGATACCGCGACGGTGACGGTGACGCGGCTGGCGACGGGGAATCCAATCTCGAGGCGCGGTCTGGATCATTCGCATCATCGGCTGACGCGGCTGGGCATCTCGACCTGGAACGCGGCGGCGATCCTGGTAGGCCTGCAGGCAATTGCGGGCGGTTGCGCCATCGCGCTGAGCGCGGTTCCGGGTTACGACGCGGTGTTGCTGATTCCGTTCATGGTGTTGTTCTTTGCGTTGGTGGCATTGTTCCTGATGGATCGATCGTTCGACCGGGAGTCGCCGGGTCAAATCGAAAACCTGCCCGCCATCGCGCAGGTTATCCTGAACTTCGGCTACAAGCGCCGCCTGGTCGAGCTGATTCTGGATTTTGCGCTGGTGTCGGCGGCCTATTTCGGCGCGATGTTGCTGCGATTCGATTTCAATCTCAGCATCGCGCAGGTTAGTGACATGCTGCGGGGCCTGCCGTGGGTCGTGTTGCTGAGCTGCGGCGCGTTCCTGGTGGCGGGTGTTTATCGCGGGATATGGCGCTACACGGGACCGGCGGAGGGCGTGCGCTTTGTGCTGGCGGCAATGATCGCGGGGCTCGCGGTCAAGCTGGCGTCGGCGGTACTTCCGATTACCATTTCGCTCGCGACGCTGGTGGTCTTCGTGTTGCTGCTGTTCAACTTGCTGGTCGCAACGCGATGGTCATTCCACGTCTTCCAGCGGATCAGGCGGTTCCTTGCGCATTCGGCCAGACGCCTAGTGATCGTCGGGGCGGATGCGCGCGGCGCTGCAGCGGTTCAACACCTGCACTCGACGATCGGGGCGAGCGAGGAACTGCTGGGGCTGTTGGACGAGGACCATTTCAAACACGGCAAACTGTTCCACGGCTATCCGGTGCTGGGGTCGCTCGAGGACTTGGGCAGGATCATGACGCAAACGCCATTTCATGAGATCGTCATTGCGCAAGAGACGCTGTCCGCCACGCAACTGGCGGCGCTCGAGGCGTTTTCGGCGGGTCATCGGATAACGCTTCGGCGCTTCTGGCTGGGCGTAACCGACATGAGCGCGCCCACGCTGGCGGACCGGCAGCTTAGAACAGCCTGATCGCGGCGCGTCAGGAATCTCTTCGCAAGAGGGATGCGCTCCCTATCGAGGAAGTTCTACATACCGGAAATTGTCCAGCTTCCGCCGCGGCACGCGTCAACTGAGTAGGTGTACGCAGCCTGCGTCGCGCCGAACAGCACTGCCATCAAATCGTACTTGCAATGACGAATTCCGTCATTGATGGTGACCGTGGCCTGCTGGCCAGGTGCGAGCGTCTGTCCGGCGAACAAATTCGCACTTGTGTCCCAACCCGCCGAGTCGGAGGGCGAGGCATAGAACTGGGTCATCGTGTAAGTCGTATTATTCGTTACAACTATGCTCTTGGGGTTATGGGCGAGCGCGGGGGTGACACCGGTCAGGCTGAAGAGAACGATCATCGCCGCGATACTGCGCATCGATTTCATCTTTTGTTTCACTCCATTGTCTGGAGAGTCGATTAGGTAATCGCTGCTCGCCGATCAGTTCGTGCTGCCCTCGCAGAACGCCGATTCGGTGCTGGTCAGCGTGGTAGGAAAGCTGATTCCAAGGAATGGATTGGGCAGCGCCATCAGAGAACTGGCGTTGAATGTGACGGAGACCGTCACGGTGCTGCCGAAGGTGCAAGGAGGAGTCGGGCTCAAAGTAGAGCTCAGATACGCTCCGTTGTTTGCGCTGATGGTCGGGGAGGCCACCGAGAGCATGTAGCTCTGAACAGCGGATTGGTCGGCAGTGGTGTTCAGTGAGGCATAGCGTGCGCCTTGATAGTTTACCTGGCCCAGGGCCAATGCTGCTTCACCGATAATTGCGTACTGGATTCCCACCAGCAGCGCCATCAATACAATCGGCAAAGCAATCGCGAACTCGACTGCGGATTGCGCACCGCCGGCACCGCTGAGCCGGCAGACCATCGCTGCAGCCTTCGCGATGCGCCGCCTCGCCGCGCCGCCAACCTGCATGCCCATAATCAAGTAGTCTCCTGGCCTTCGAGGCGTTTCCCAAGACTCGGCGCGCGGAACCCTCACTGGGTGAGGATCGGGTGTCCGACCCCGCCGAAATTTGGAGCGTTCGGATCGCCGTAGCTGTTCGCGACGGTCTGGCTGATGAAGTTCACGGTAACCTGGCCGCCGCTGTAGCTGTCGAGCCATACCGTGGCGAATGCGTCCACTTGCACCTGGCTCCGGCCGTTCTGACCTTCCCAGTCCACTACCGGCAGCACCAGCACGCGCGGATCCGTGGGAGAGTGTGACAAGTACGTGCCGTTTGGGTCGGAGATCGCGGCCGCATCCAGGCGATCCTGGAAGCCCTGGTCAACGGGGCCGACCTTCTTGCCTGGTTCGGTGGTTACCCAGTCCCCCACGCTGATCTCTCCGCTGTATCCGTCGGCGATATTGGTTCTGAGATTACTTCCGCCAACTCCGCCGAGCGCCAGCAAGTCCCAGTTACCCGGCCCGACCTGACCCTGCTGAAGGTTTATCTGCTCATTGGCGCTGTAGACAGTGTTGTGATCGAGTCCGATCGGGATGACCTGGCAATCGCCGGTGTTATCGCAGGCGGCAGGCGTGTAGGAGGGACTCTCACAGGCTGTCACACTTGGACAACCGACAGTGGTCGGCGGGGGTCCCTGCGACGCCGTAGCCGACACGTGCATCGTGCTGCTGGTGAGTCCAAGGACGGCGGCGAAGTAGTAAGGGACCGTTCGTGTCACTGCTATCGAGATCGATTGATCATTCGCCGCGACGCTGGTGGAGGTTATCTCCGAGGCGGCAACGCCATTGGCTTCCGCGAACTGTTGAGCGGTGGCCTCTGCCTGGGTTGCGTTTGGAAGGTAGTTTGCGCCAGCCAGCACGGCTGCGTCGACGGCCTTCTGCATCTGCATCCAATTGTAATAGTGCACGGCGACATCCGTCCCCAAGGCGATCGCGCCGAGCAGAACGATGATTACGCCGGCAATCAGAGGCATCACCTGACCAGTCGGCCACCCGCGACCCATTTTTTTGGAAGCTCTGTCCGAGCTTTCGGGAAGTGCCGGTCTGCGCACGCCGTGGGGCAACATAGGTAACCCTCCCCGCCACCATGAAGCAAAACGCCTGCCATCGCGCGCCGGCGGCCAGCATAACTACGTGTCAAGCGGATTGCTCCTCCAAACCCTTGAGAATTCTGGATTTCGATGAGCACAGATGGCTTGTTCGACGAGAAGCGTCTGCCCCGGTTCGGATGTGCTTGTATCTAAAATACTACAATTTGTAGCATCTCTGCCAGAGCACCAAAACTTGAGAGTCTGAGAAGATTGGCTTGAGAGCGGTGCTAATCCAGAGCGCCAAGGAGCGCGGTCGGCGACGGGTTGTTGCCGAAGGTCGCGCTCACATGAGCGTAGAGGTCGACGTGCCGGGACCGAAAACGAACCTCCCACCCCAGCTGAATAGGTTCGCGCCCCGCCTCGAGCGTCGCGCCGACTAGCGCGTCAGCTTGATCGCCACGGCCTTGATGCGACTCTCGGTGACGGACGCGGCCGGCTGCTCGATCAACTCAAACAGGTGGCCGCCGGCGTCGTCGAAATAGATGCAGCGGCCGCCGTGCAGGTGGTTGATTTCGCCGCGTCCCGTTCCGTCGAATGCGGAATAGAAGTTGATGGTTCCGCTGTTGATGCGCAAGAGAGCGGCATCGAATTCCGCGTCGCTAACGAGGAAAGCGCACTGAAAGGCCCAGCAGGACTTGGGTTCGGAGAAATCGATCGTTAGCCCATCGATCGTTCGAATGCGGACGAATTCACCTGAGTCAGCTTCCACTTCCAGTCCTAAAACATGAGCCAGAAGTCCAGCCGTCGCACGCGTGTCCTCAGCAGGAATGACGATGTGATTGACTTCGACGGCTACATTCCACGCGGTCTCGGACCGTCGGCAAACTCCCGGCTCCGGCATCGCCACCGAGGCGCCTATCCTGCCTGTCTCTCTATTGCCGCCGCGATGAAGGACATGGCTTGCTCAACAATCGCGGGGCCGGCAGTCTTGGGGCTGCCCGCATGAAACGGGGGTTCGGGATCGTACTCCATCGCCAATTGAGTCAACCTGGCGGCGTCGTCTCCGCGCAACTTCGCGAGGATCACCAATCCGAAATCGATCCCGGCGGTGACCCCGCCTCCGGTGATCCGGTTTCGATCCACGACGACTCGCGCATCAACGGGCTCTGCGCCGAACATGCGGAGTGCATCGCGCGCCGCCCAATGCGAGGTAGCTTTGTATCCTTTCAGCAGGCCCGCCGCCCCGAGCAGCAACGATCCGCTGCAGACTGACGTTACGTATTTGGATCGCGATGCTCGATCAGCCAGAAACGCGAGGACTTCGCTATCGTTCATAATCCTCTGCTGACCAAACCCGCCCGGTACGAACAGTATGTCGAGACTACGCGGGCAGGTCTCGAACGTCGATGTGGGCTGGATGCCAATCCCGGTGTCGGAGATTACGAGGTCATTGGTCTTCCACACGAGGTGAATATTGGCAAACCAGGAAAAGACCGTCTGGGGACCGATTAAATCGAGCAGCGTGAGCCCCGGGTAAAGCAGCATGCCGATCTCAAGCTGTGGTTGGTCCTGTTTCATCGTCTCCGTCTCCTAGCCGGCATCGTTTTGTTGCGCGCGCTTTTGCCGGACTTGGTACTGCGTGCGACTCTGCGGTCGATTCCCGGTTGCATGGCGCGAGCGACGAGCGCGTGGAACGCAGTCTGTGCCCGCGTGTCAGCATCGCGGGCGCGCAAGAAACGATGCGCGGCGTGATGGCCCAGATAGATGCCGCAAAGCTCCCACACGAACTGGTCCACATCGAGGCCCTGGCGAAGGTGCCCCAGCTCGACGGCTCGCTGAACGAGTTCGGTGAGCAGGCCTCTCCACTCGGCTTCCATTTCAAGGATCTTGTTCCTGACGCGGCCTTCGATGTCGTCGAATTCGAACAAGCCGGCCGCCACCGGACAGCCTCCCGGCAAGCCGGCGCGTTGCGCCCATCCGAACCAATTGCGAACGAGAGCCTGCAAGCGGGGAAGGCCCTCGGTGGCCGTCATCGATGGCTCGACAACATGCGCCGCGGCGAACTCCGCCATGTGCGAGAGCAACTCGATTTGAACGTCCTCTTTGGAGCGGAAGTGAGCGAACAGTCCGCTCTTTGAGATTCCCACCTGATCGGCCAGAACTCCGAGGGTAACGCCGGCCAGGCCCGACTGGCTCATCAGAGCCAAGCCTTGATGCAGTATCCGTTCGCGGGTGGAAGTTGCGGTGTTGGCCATAGCGCCAAAAAAGCACGACCGGTCGTTCCTTGTCAAGCGCGGGCGTGCGTGTGCGTGCGCGCGGCGCGACGCCGGTCATCGATTCACGCTCTGCGAGCCAGCGTTCGATTGCTTCGCGGCGAAAGACGAACGCACGACCGAGCCGAGTGTGCGGAACGGACTTCGTGCGTTCGCCGCCGTCACTCGCAGGCAACCCGGCGCGGATGAACCGTAACAAACTTTTCGTCGAGACGTGCAACGCGGACGCGGCTTGCCGCAGGCTAAGGTAGGGGCTCGACTGGTCGGCGGCAAGACTGCCGACGTGGATGGGCGGTTTCTTTGCGGGCATTTGTATTCTCCCACTCGCCGACGCTTGCGGACAGTCGCGGGCAGCGAGTGCTGATATTCAAAAACCCGATCTGGATAAGCCGTATTTCTTACGTCACAACCAACAATTTGTGACGCTTACCGTCGCAGTCACGCGCGGACGGTCGCGCCCACAAATCCGACACGCGGCAGACACGGGCGGTCATGCGCCTCACCCGCGATGACGCCATCCTTGCGCCCGTGCGGTTTCGCGTCGGGGCCGCGATGTTGGTGACGAACAGCGGCGGCTACTTGATGGCGCGGATCGTCACTCGCGGGTACGACCTGTATTCTGACGCTTCGCGGCAGCCACAAGATTCGGTACTGGCCTAATTCGGGCGCAAGTGGCCGGTTTTGAAATCGAAGGTGGCCTAATTTCCCTTGAGGCGCGGATCGTCGGTAGTGTCCTTGGGCGTCCCGATTTACTTCACGATTGCTTCCGTACACGTTACTGTAGTCCATCCGCTGCGGTCGCATTTGCGACTGACATGTACGCCATTCTCGGTGCAGTCCTTCTCGTCGGAAAAGAAGTAACCACCGCTCGGTCGACCACATTCCCTGAACACTTTGCCGTCCCGCGCATAAGTACATCCCTTGAGATCGCACTCCTGAACGACTTGCACATCATTTTCTCGGCATTCCAATCGCGTGGACGGAACCAATATCTGCATGGGGAGGACACATTCATCTTTCACTATGCTTCCGTCGGGTTCGATTGTGACGAGATGAGTTGGCGGTGATAATTTCGGAGGCAACAAGATACAGCCCGAAAGCATCAAGCTGACAGCCACAAGCGCGAGCGCGGCAGCGTGGCGTAGATTCATCTCCTTGGGGCGGGAATCGTCGGTAGCGATGCGCGCATTCCTTCAAATGAAATCTTCGTTTTCATCTTGTGGGCGTGATTTTCGCGAACGCCTCGGCGATGGGGTTGCACCCTTGAAACCCCTCACGGTTAAGCGATGCGTTCCATCCTTTTCGACCTTCCTGAAGGCGACGACCCGAATGAAGCCTAGCGTTTGATTGCTTGCCCCCTTTGAAAGCGCGGCAGCAAACTTGGCTGCTTGCTCAGGGGTTAGGTCTAGGCCGCGCGTTTCCAGATCAGCAATGTCCCTGTCGCTCCCTTCCACAGGATAGACCCTTGCGCACCTCAGGCTTTGGTTGATGCTGATCGGCTTTTCTCTTTTCATTGGCCCTCTTCCGGCGTCGAGCGGTTACGCGCAGCGGTGTGCTGGGGTTCATTTCGAGAACGATTTAGCAAACCGGCGCGTGACCGACAAATGGCAATCGAAGTCTGTCGCGGATTTGTCAAGCGCGGGCAGTTTCGTGCCCTGGAGCCGCAAACTGGAACGACGGCGCGACTTGCAGGCCGCAGAATCGTTTGTATCCGCCGGCTAACGCGCCTTGAGCTCGGCGTCAGGCGTCTCGGCCAGGTAATCGCCCGCGGACAGCCGACGCGGATTGCGATCGCTGATCGCTCGCACCAGATTTTTCAGGGCTTCGATCAGTTCCCTCTCGCTGAGCCTCGGATAGAGCACCCGCGCGAGCCGGCTGCCGTCGCGGGCGCCGCCCACCATCAACACGTAGTCGTTCTTGCCATAGCCGATAATCCCAATCTCCGCGGTCGGCGGACGCGAGCAACTGTTGGGGCATCCGGCCATCCGGATAATCACGTCAACGTTGCCGAGGCCCTCGCGCTCCAGCTCCGCCAGATAGAGCGGCAGCACGCGCTCGGCATGCGTCATCGCGAGTCCGCAGGTGGGCTTGGCCGGACACGCCATCGCGAGCCGCCGAATCGCCGGCACCTGGCCATCGAAGGGCACGCCATGATCGGCGAGCGTCCGCTCGATCCACTCGCGCCGCGTGGCCGGAACGTGGGCCAGTATCAGATGCTGATTGGGGGTCATGCGCACGCCGATTCCCGCCACTTCCTCCACGATGCGGCGCACGGCGCTGCGGTAGCGAACCGTCGGCTCGTCGCGCACTCGTCCGTTGGGAATCATGACTCCCGCGTAAAGAAAATTGCGGCCGCCGGCTTCGGGATGCCATCCGAGGTGATCGCGCACCGGCGGCAGCGGAACCGGATCGCCATCGGCCAGCGCGATTCCAAAGCGTTCGCGCAGAGTCGCTTTGACCGCGGACACTCCGATGCGGCGAATCGTGTATTTCCATCGCGCCGCGCGCCGGTTGCGGCGTTCGCCATGCTCGCGCTGTATCGTCGCGATCGCGCGCACTGTGTCCACCACCTGGGCGCGTTGCACCACGCCCAGGTAGAGCGCCAGCAGCGGCATCGTGGCGGGCTGATTGTGCGTCGCGCCCATCCCACCGCCGCTGTAGAGGTCGTAGCCCACGACTTTGCGGCCGCTCAGGCGCGGAAGGAAGGCGACGTCCTGCGTGAGCAGATCGACACTGTTGTCGTGCGGATGCGCGAAGCCGACTTTGAACTTGCGCGGCAGGTATTGTGCGCCGTAGATCGGCTCTTCCGAGTTCAGCGGCGCCACCTGTTGTCCGTTGTGGTCGACGAGGAACACCTGGTAGTATGCCGAACTCCGCGGCGCCATCTCGCGCGCCACCGCGTGCGCGAGTTCGCGCGAATCGAGCGGCAGCTCGGCGTCCAGATCGTCGATCGGGCTCGCGACCGTATTACGATTCACGTCGCCGCATGCGCCGAGCGTGGTCAGCTGGTAGCCGTTATCGGTGTAGCTGGCGTTGATGGCGCGAATCAGCGGATGCAGATTGCGCCCGCGCACGTAGTGGAATTGCACGCCCTGGCGCGCGGTCAGGCGGAGGCTGCCGTCGGCGTAGCGATCGGCGGCCGCGTCGAGCGCGAGCCACTGCGCCGGCGTAAGCTCGCCGCCCGCGGGGTTTTTCACTCGCACCATGAAAATGAAGTCGCCGTCCTTCTTGCCGCTTTCGTTGCGCTCGCGCTGCTTGTAGATGCCGAAGTGCTTGGCGATTTCCTTGGCGTGCTCGCTGATCGTCTCGGCTTCGCGCGCACTCAGCGCGTCGATCTCCGAGCGCATGGTATGACGGCTCTCGTGCGTTGACTGGACGTAAAAGAGCCCCTCGCTCGCATGCTTCAGGCGCTCGGCGGTCGACATTTCCGCCACGCTCGCGCTTTCGAACGTTATCGGGCGAACGTGCTGATGCTTGGATTCCACTTCGGCAATTCCCGCCGCGCACAAGATGGGGCGCGTACGAGTGGGGTCGATTACTTACAAATGGATAGCACGAAAGATAGTCAGTCTTGCTATTCGTCGATTTTGACGCGCGACCAGCGCCGGTAGAGCTCACCGCAACCGACCGACGCGGCAATCAGCAACAGCGCTAGGAAGAACCTCGGCGACAGCGGATGCCATAGCGCGTCGCCCAGAAAGGCGTACAGGATCGTCCCCGGAATCATGCCGACCATCGTCGCCCAGAAGTAATCGTGAAACGTGATCGGAGACGCGCCCGCCAGCAGGTTCAGCGCGTTGTACGGAATCACCGGCACCATCCGCAGGTAAAGGATTATCTGGAAGCCGTGCTTCGCAATCCGCTGCAGCATCGACCTGAAGCGCTCGCCGACGATTCGCTCGACGAACGACTTGCCGAGAAATCTTCCCGCCGCAAACGCTACGATCGCGCCGACGTCGCCGCCGATGAGTGAGTACACCGAGCCCCACATGGTGCCAAACGCGAGCCCGCCCGCGATAGTCATCACTGCGCCGGGCACGAGGAACGAGGGCCCCACCGCGTACAGGAGCATATAAACGATCGGTCCCCACGCGCCCCACCTGATCACCTCGGCCTTGACCAACGCGGGATCGGTGAACCATTCGGAATGCGCAATCAGTAACCAGATTGAGCCGCCGAGCAGGATCGCGATTATCGCGATCTTGACGACGTTCATCAGCCGCGAGCCGTTTGCGCTAGGCTTGCCTGCGTGAGTCCCGATTGGATTGACCGCCGCCATGAGCCCTCAATGATATTGGGCGGCAACAGACCGAGACAAGGCTTCGCGCGCGCGTTGTGGGCGCGTCCCGATGCTACTAGAGTCGGCGCAATGACCAACTCCCGAAATCGCCAAGGAAACCATCTCCATGAACGAGCTCTCGGATAAAGTCGCAATCATCACCGGCGGCGGCTACGGAATCGGCAAACAGATTGCGCTGAAGTACGGCGCGGCCGGCGCGAAAATTGTAATCGCGGCGCGGTCAATCGAACCGATGAAGCAGACCTGCGCCGAACTCGAGCGCCTCGGCGCGCGCGCAATTCATGTGAGCACCGACGTCTCGAAGGAAGGCGACTGCGCAACGATGGCCGCGGAGACGATGAAGGCGTTCGGCCGCATCGACGTTCTGGTCAACAACGCCGGCATCTCGGGTCCGACCAAGCGCATCACCGACATGTCGCTCGCGGAATGGCAGGAGACGCTCGATATCGACTTGACCGGAACGTGGCTCGCGACTCGCGCCGTGCTGCCGGTCATGGACAAGCAGCGCTCCGGCAACATCATCAACATCTCGTCAGGTGCGGGACGACGCGGTTATCCGATGCGCTCGCCGTACGCGGCGGCGAAGTGGGCAATGATCGGACTGACGCAAACCGTGGCCGGCGAATGGGGTCAGCGCGGCATCCGATGCAACTGCATTTGCCCCGGCGCGATCGAGGGCGACCGAATCGAACGCGTGATGCGCGCGCGGGCCGACGCGCTGAAGCAGCCGTACGAGCAAATCCGCGGTCAGTTCCTGTCGCAGGCCGCGATGAACAGGATGGCGACGGAGGAGGAAGTCGCGCGCGTCGCGCTGTTCCTCGCGCTCGACGCGTCGGCCGGGCTTACCGGCCAGACGATGAACGTCGACTGCGGCAGCATCATGAACTAAGCGCTCCGCCGGCGGCTAACGCGTGATGTCGTTGTCGCGCACGCTGCCGGCGAAGCCGCAGCTCTCGAGCCGCTTCATCAACTCGCGCGCCAGCACGGGCGAGCGATGCCGTCCGCCGGTGCAGCCGAGACCGACCGTCAGGTAACTCTTCCCTTCGCGCTGATAGAGCGGAATCAGAAAGTCGAAAAGGCGGCCGACCTCGTCGATAAAGCGCCGCGACTCCGGCTGCGCCATCACGTACTCGTGCACGCGCGGGTCCTGCCCGGTGAGCGGCCGCAGTTCATGGACGAAAAACGGGTTCGGGATGAACCGCACGTCGAACACGACGTCCATCCCGACCGGTAAACCGTATTTGTAACCAAACGAGACGATCGATACCGCCATCCGCGATCCCGCGCCCGCGCCCAGCACGGCTGCCGTGACCACTTCGCGCAGTTCGTGGACTGTAAGCGTGGTCGTGTCGATGACGCGATTGGCCCGCTCGCGCATCTCGGCCAGCGCGAGGCGCTCGCTGCGAATGCTCTCGGCGACCGTCATTCCGCTGGCGGCCATCGGATGCGGCCGGCGGCTCTCGGAGTAGCGGCGCGCGAGCACGTCGTCGGACGCGTCGAGAAAAATCACTTCGGGATGGATTCCGGCGGCGTCGAGTTCTGCGAATATCCGGGGCCATTGCGGGAAGAACAGCCGCTCGCGCGAATCCACGCCAAGCGCGACGCCCTTGAGCGCGGGGTCGCGCCCCGCGGCCAGCATCGCGACGTTGGGCGCGAGCGCAACCGGGAGATTGTCGACGCAGTAGAAGCCGAGGTCCTCGAGCACCCGCATCGCAGACGCGCGCCCCGAGCCCGAAACACCGGTAACTATTATCAGGCGAGGTGGCTGAGGCGAGCTCATCGGGCTCCGGTTGGTGCCGCCGCATCGGGCGGACGCATACCTCGTCTCAGTACTTGTCGTCTTCTTCCTTGATCAGAGAATAGATTTCGGCGCTGTCCGCAGCGGCAAGCAGGTGGCTTCGAAAAGATGCTTCCTTGAGCAATCGCGAGACGCGTGCGAGCGCTTTCAGATGCAGGCTGGCGGAATCCTCCGGCGCGACCAGCACGAAGAACAGTTGCGACGGACCGCCGTCGAGCGAATCGAAATCGACGCCCTCCGCATGGCGGCCAAACGCCCCGATTATCTTCGTCACGCCGCGCAACTTGCCGTGCGGGATGGCGATGCCGTCGCCGATCGCGGTCGAGCCCAGCCGTTCCCGCTCGGCCAGCACCGCGGTCAGGTCGGCGAGCTTGATCTCCGTGTACTTGGCGGCCAGCGCTTTGGCGAGTTCATTCAGGACGGCGGGCTTGGTGGCGCCCTTCAGGTCGGCAATGACCATGTCGGGGCTGAGGATATCGGTAATTTTCATTTCGTAATCTCAGGTCCAAATCGCGAACTCGCCGCCGGCAGACCGCCGCGAATCAGGGTTCCTCGCTGGCGCTCAAGACCTCGCCGGTCGAGGGCGATCTGACTTTCTTCGCCTTGAATTTTTCCAGATGCTTCTTCAGTTGGCGTCCGACTTTGTCCGTGAGCAGATCGATCACCGAGTAAAGATCCTTGGTTTCTTCCTGCGCGCTCACCGACAGGCGCCCTGATTTGACAGTAACTTCGCCGTGCTGCCGGTATTTGTCAACCGTGAGAATCAGGTGAGCCTGGCAGTCCCGCTTGAGCAGCTTGCCGAGGTGCGCGAATTTTCGTTCCGCGTATAGCCGGAGCGCGTCGGTTGGCTCGACGTGTCGAAACGTCACCGTCACCTGGGTCGCCACTGCGCCCGCGAGCCGCGCCGCGCGCCGCACTTTTCGGGTGGTCGCGCGGCCGCGCTTTCCCCGCCTGTCGATTTTACTCATTTGCTTTTTTCGTTTTTTCGCTGCCCGCGCGCCGGGCTGTCATCCGATCTGTTTGCGATTTGCCGACGGCGGGATTCCCATCGCTTGCCGATACTTGGCCACGGTCCGCCGCGCGATATTGATCTGCCTGGCCCGCAGCATCTCCGCGATCGCCTGGTCCGACAGCGGATTTTGCGGCGTCTCCGCCGTCACCATCCCGCGGATCTGTTCCTTGACGGTTTCGGCGCTCACGTCTTCGCCGCCGGCGCCCTTGACCCCCGAGGTGAAGAAAAACTTCAGCTCGTAGATTCCCTGCGGAGTATGCGCGTACTTGTTGGCGGTCGCGCGGCTGATGGTGGATTCGTGCATCCCGATGTCTTCGGCGACGTCCTTGAGCACCAGCGGCTTGAGCAGGCTGATGCCGTGGTCGAAGAACGCACGCTGGAATTTCACGATCGAGGTGGCGACCTTGAAGATCGTCTGCTGGCGCTGGTAGATCGATTTGACCAGCCAGCGCGCCGAGCGCAGCCGTTCCTGCAGATACTCGCGCGTCTCCGGCGCCACGTCGACGTCGTTGAGCACGCGCTGGTAGTAGCCCGCCAAGCGCAGGCGCGGCACCGCGTCGCGATTGAGCGTGACCACGTAATCCTCGCCGACCTTGTGGATATAGACATCGGGCACCACGTAAGTCGGCTCGTCGCCGCCGTAGTCGCGGCCCGGCTTGGGCTCGAGCAGCGAGATTATTTTGGCGGCCTGCCCGACGGTTTCGACCGGCATGCTGAGGACCTTGGCGATTTCCGCGTAGCGATGCTTTTCGAGCAGGTCCAGGTGATTGTTGACGATGCGCGCCGCCAGCGATTCTTCCATCCCGAGGTTCTGCAGCTGCGCGAGGAGGCATTCGCGCAGATCGCGCGCGGCGACGCCCGGCGGATCGAAGCGCTGCACCCGCGCGAGCACGCGCTCGACTTCGGCGGGCGCAATCTCGAGCTGCGCCGCCAGCTCCTCGACGGGGGTTTCGAGGTACCCGTCATCGTTGAGGTTGTAGATGATAGTCGCGCCGATCTGCTGGTCGGATTCGATGAGGTTGGAAAGCCTGAGCTGCCACATCAGGTGGTCTTCGAGCGAACTTCGGCGCAGCGGCGTGTTTTCGAGCGCGCTGCGATGGTCGTCGTCGGAATCCGAGGGCGTGCTCTCCTGCCAGTTGTTCGAATAGGTCTCTAGATATTCGCGCCAGTCGAGCTTCTCCAGATTGTTCAGTTCCTTGATCTCGAGCGCGGCGTCACGCGCTTCGGTCTCGACGCTGGCTGCGGGTTTTTCCTCGCGCGACCCGGTTTCCCAGTCGTCATCGGAGTTCGCGCCCGCGACGGCGTCGGCCTCGGGTGGCAGCGGCTCGCCGTCGGCCTGGGCGGCGGCTTCGGAATCGGACGTATCGGATTCGGAAGCTGCTTCGGCGGGACTCTGATCGAGCGGCTCGAGCATGGGATTCTGCTCGAGTTCCGACTGCACGATAGCTTCCAGCTCAGGCAGCGAAAGCTGCAGAATCTTGATCGCCTGCTGCAACTGCGGCGTCATCACCAGTTGCTGGCGAAGCCGCAAGTCTTGGCCGAGTTTTACTTCCAGCGCCATCGAAGAATTGCTTGCTAGTCCGTCGCGGAGCCCGGCGTCGCGCTCGCCCCCGGAGATTCGTCGGAATGAGGGAACAGCACCGCGTGGGCGCAATCGACCACGCTCTGGCTGGTATTCAGAAATACCGTGATCTTGCACCCGGTTATCTGATCGTTGCCGTCATGCGCAACCGGACTGCCGGTCAGAACCACGGTGCGCTTGGTCTGGTCCATGACGCCGTGCTTGCCGGTGGCCCATCGCGTGCCCTGGCTGAGCCGCACGTTTCCGTCCGCGACCATGTCCTTCATCTGTTTGAAGTCTTTGTCTAAATAATTCACCCGCAGCTGGTCGCTGGTTAGTTGCGCGTCCGCCTGGCTGGCGTGCACATTTCCGGTCCAGAGCACCGAATGATTCTGGTAATCGAGCGACATCGATTCGGACTTTATGTAGATAGGGGCCTTGCTGTTGCCGAATTGCATCCCCGCAAACGCTCCGCCCTGTTGCGGCGCGTTCGACGCGAGCTTGGTATCGCCGCCAGCCGCCGGCCTGGACGCTTTGTGCCGCACGACAGCCTCCGCCGGCGGGGTGGCACTCGCTGGCGCCGTCGCCGCGGTAGGAGCGCTCGCCGGAGCAGCCGGCGGCTCAGGCGCGGCAGCGTCGGCCGGCGCTGGCGCGAGCATCATCGGCGGCGCGATCGCGCCCTCCGGTGGCGCCGTCGCGGCCGTCGTCACTGGTGTTGATTCCGGCGCAACCGCTGCCGGAGCACTCGTGGTGGTGGTAGCAATTGACGGCGCCGCGGCGGGAGCGCTCGTGGTGGTCGTGGCAACTGACGGCGCGCCTGCCGGCACAACGTCTGCCCCGGTTATCGGCACGTCGGGCGCCGAAGGTGGCGCCGGAGGTGGCGCAATCGCAACTGCGGGCGCTGGCGGTGGAGCAGGCGCGACTGCGACGGCCGGGGCCGACGGCGGCGGCTCGATTGGCACGACGGCGGTCGACGGCAAAGCGGCGGGCGCAACGTCTGCTGCCGTCACCGGCACGTCAGGAACCGCGGCTGGTGCTGGAGCCGGAGCAGGCGCGATCGCAACTGCGGGCGCTGGTGATGCCGCTGCAGCGGGCGCGACTGCGACAGCCGGCGCCGCAGGCAGCGGCTCGATTGGCGCGACTGCCGTCGACGGCGACGCGGCGGGCGCGACGTCCGCCGCCGTGACCGGCACATCAGGAACCGAAGCTGGCGCCGCCGCCGGAGCAGGCGCGACTGCGACCGCCGGCGCCGGAGCCGGCGCTTCTGCCGGAGCCGTCGCGACTGCCGGCTGCGCCTGTGAGGCGCCGCTGTCCGACGGGGGCGCGGAAGGCGGTGCGCCCGGCACTCCGCCGGTCACGCTGATCGAATCGCCGCTTAATTCGTCGCTGTTAGCTGGTTGCGGGGCGGACGCGGCCGGCGGGGCCGAATTCGCGGGTTCGTTGCGAATCGTATCTCCGACCGTTCCCGTTCCCGTCCCCGTTCCGACCGCCGGCGCCGAATCCGGCGACGACCTCGGCGCGGCGGCGCCATCCTGAGCCCAGGCCGGCGACGCAAGCGCAACTGCGATTATCGCGGTCGCGACGATCCGCGACGCTTGACTAACTTTGCTTGGGTTTTGCACTATCTTGCTTCGGCTGGACCACGGTCTGAACCTTCGTCTGAAGCTGGAAGACCCGCGTCTTGGGATGCCCGCTCAGTCCCACGCCGGTTACTTTCAATCCGTTGCCGACGACCGTCACGAGACCGGGAGCGTCGACCTGGTCGTCGTCAGGTTTGAAGGTCGCCGTATCGGTAGTGAGAACGTAATCACCGAAATGGATGATCGTGCCTCCGCTCAAATACGCGCGCGTCACATGATTCCCGTTCAAGGTCAAATCCGCTTGCGGTGCGTTGACGACCACCGGCTTGCCGTCCGACGAAACCATCGTGACCACCGCGTCGGTCAGCTTCAAAACGGTCTTGTCGGCCGAGTAGTCGGCCTCGCCCGCGGTCAGCACCCACTGCCGCTCGCCGGCTTTCATTTGCGTCCAGTGAAAATTATGCGCACGCAGGAGAGTCCCCGGGACCAGTCCGGCCGCCGTCTGCAACACCTGGGCTGCCGAGCGATGGCGCACGATCCACACGGTCGCAATCAGCAGGACAACCAGCGCGACCGCGCCGAAACCGGCCAGCGCTTTGGCGATTCGTCTGGGGCTCAAACCTCAACCTCTCCCATGATTCACGGTATCAAGTGCTTTTTTTAGAGTAAACCGAACAGAGATTCGGCACCATACTTGCACTTCGCGCCAGACTTGCGCTCACTTTCTCGCCGCCGCCGGCGTAACCTCACCGTAACACCGCTGGTGTGAATCAGCCGGACTCGCGAGACAAGTGATGGATCCGCTTGAGCGTGTCGAGCAGCGCGGGCAGGTCGTCGAGCCGATATGAATTGGGACCGTCGCTGAGGGCGCGGTCCGGGTCCTCGTGCACTTCCATGAAAATCCCGTCGATTCCCGCCGCGGCCGCCGCGCGCGCAAGTGGCGCCACGAATTCGCGCTGACCGCCCGAGCGTTCACCGCCCGCTCCGGCGCCCGGAAGCTGCGCCGAGTGAGTCGCATCGAAGACGACCGGGTAGCCCAGCCCGCGCATTATCACCAGCGACCGCATGTCGGAGACGAGATTGTTGTAGCCAAACGAAAACCCGCGCTCCGTTAAAATAATTCGCCGGGTCCCTGCGTTCTCGGCCTTTGCGACCGCCGCCTTCATATCCCACGGCGCAAGGAACTGACCCTTCTTGATGTTCACAGCACATCGGGTCTTCGCGGCCGCGTCGATCAGATCGGTCTGCCGCGAGAGCAGCGCGGGAATTTGAATCACGTCGACGACTTGCGCCGCCGCCGCCGCTTGCGACGGTTCGTGGATGTCGGTCAGCACGGCCACGCCCGCCTCGCGTTTTACTCGCGCCAGGATCTCCAGCCCCGCGGTCAGGCCGGGGCCACGAAACGAGCCGTGACTGGTGCGATTTGCCTTGTCGAATGAAGATTTGAAAACCAGCGGCAGCCCGGCGCGGCGAGCGATCTCAGCCAAGCGCGTCGCGTGGCGGATGCATGACTCGTAGCTCTCGATCACGCACGGACCCGCGATGAGCACCAGCTCCGGTCCGCCGAAGACCGCGTCGCCGGCTTTGACCTGGGCGACGCTCACGAAACCGATCTCAGCTCCCGCACCTTCGGGCGCTTCACCCCGAGCTCGGCGCGGCGCTGCACGGCCGCGCGAATCAAGCCGCGGAACAGCGGATGACAATCCAGCGGACGCGACTTCAACTCGGGATGGAACTGGCCGCCGAGAAACCACGGATGTCCCTTCAGCTCCATTATCTCGACCAGGCTGTTATCGGGTGACGTGCCGGTCGCGATTAGTCCCACTTTTTCGAGGCGCTCGCGATACGCGTTGTTAACCTCGAAGCGATGCCGATGGCGCTCCGAGATGCGCGCCTTGTGATACAGCGACGCCGCCAGCGAGCCCGGCGCCAGCACGCACGGGTACGCTCCCAGCCGCATCGTGCCGCCCTTTTTCGCGACGTCCTTCTGCGACTCCATGATGTGGATGACGGGGTCGGGCGAGCCGGGCGCGTTCTCCGAAGTGTTGGCGCGCTTGAGGCCCAGCAGGTTGCGCGCCGCTTCGATCACCATCATGTGCAAGCCGTAGCAGATGCCGAGAATCGGCACGCCGTTCTCGCGCGCGTAGCGGACGGCGCGAATCATGCCCTCGGTGCCGCGCTCGCCGAAGCCGCCCGGAACAATTATCGCGTGCGCCTGCGCAAGCCGCTCCTCGACGTTTTGCTTTTCCAGCTCTTCGGAATCGACGTAGTCGATGTTGACCCGCGCCTCGTTGGCGATCGCGCCGTGCGCGATCGCTTCGTGCAGGCTTTTGTACGAATCCTGCAGGTTGACGTACTTGCCGACCACCGCGACGTTGACGGTGACTTTCGGATTCTGCGCGGTCTTGACGATTCGCCGCCACTTGGCGAGGTTCGGCGCGCCGGTCCAGATGTTGAGCTTCTCGCACACGCGCTGGTCGAACCCCTCGTCGTGAAAGCGCAGCGGCACTTCGTAAATCGTCGGCACATCCGGCGCCGAGATGACGCAGTTTTCCTCGACGTTACAGAAGTGCGCGATCTTGGCCTTGAGCTTTTGTTCGAGTTGGCGATCGCATCGGCAGAGCAGGATGTCGGGCTGGATGCCGAGGCCGGTCAATTCTTTCACGCTGTGCTGCGTGGGCTTTGTCTTGAGCTCGCCCGCGGTCGGGATAAACGGGACCAGCGTCAGATGTACGTACAAAACATTTTCGCGGCCGAGGTCCCAGCGGAACTCGCGCACGGCTTCCAGGAACGGCAGGCTTTCGATATCGCCGACCGTCCCGCCGATTTCGACGATGATCAGGTCCGCGCCCTCGGCAGCGCTCCGGATGCGCCGTTTGATCTCGTCGGTGATATGCGGGATCACCTGCACGGTCGCGCCCAGGTAGTCGCCGCGCCGTTCCTTCTGGATGACGGTGTCGTAGATCTGGCCGGTGGTGCAGTTGTTGCGCCGCCCCATCGGAGTCTGCACGAAACGCTCGTAGTGGCCGAGGTCGAGATCGCTCTCGGTGCCGTCGTCGGTTACGAACACTTCGCCGTGCTGGGTGGGACTCATCGTGCCGGGATCCACGTTGATGTAGGGATCCATCTTCAGCAGCGTGACCTTGAGCCCGCGCGCCTCGAGCAGCGCGCCCAGCGACGCGGCGGCCAGGCCCTTGCCGAGTGACGAGACCACGCCGCCGGTTACGAAAATAAATTTTGTCTTTCCGCTCTCCACCTTGAATCCCTCCCCCATCCTCAACGAGTTGAATCCGCCGCCGACGCGCGGGCGCGCGCAAGGTCGTCCGCGGTGTCTACTTCCAGCGACGGCGCCACCGACCTGACCACTTTGATCGCGTAACCATGCTCGAGCGCACGCAACTGCTCGAGCTTTTCCACTCTCTCCAGCACACCCATCGGAAGGGCGGCGAATTTCATGAGGAAGCCGCGCCGGTAAGCATAGACACCGATATGGCGGAGCGCCTCTTTCGGCATCCCGCCGTCACGCGCGTGCGGAATCGGGCTTCGCGAAAAGTATAGCGCGTTCCCGTCCGTCCCGCACACGACCTTGACCTTGCTCGGATTGGTCCATTCGAGCTGATCGACCACCGGCGTCGCCAGCGTCGCCATTTGAATCGACGCGTCGGCGCGCATCGCCGCCGCCAACGCGTCGAGATCGGCCGGCGCGATGAACGGTTGATCGCCCTGCACGCTGAGAAAGATGTCGGCACCCAGCTTCGCCGCAACCTCGGCGATTCGGTCCGTGCCGCTCGCATGCGCCGGCGAAGTCATCATCGCCTCGCCACCGGCCGCGCGCACGGGCGCCGCGATTCGCTCGTCGTCGGTCGCAACGATTACGCGCGCGATCGATTTTGCCTGCGACGCCTGGCGCCACACCCGGACCACCATCGGCACCCCCGCGATCTCCGCCAGCGCCTTTGCGGGCAGGCGGGAAGACCCGTACCGCGCCGGTACGACGGCGATCACTGAGTCGTCGGCCAGAAACTTTCTCCGCTGTTCGAGGTTGTCGATCCGAGGGGCACATACATTGGTAACCGACCGCCGCAGCCTTTGTCAATTTCGCACGGCTCGATTGCCAACATTTCGCGGATCGTCGCGGGTTTTTCGCATCGCAAATGAACGGGCGGCCCGCATGGAGCCGCCCACCAAACAAACTCGCGACGTGCGCGCGAACTACTTGCCGCGAATCCGCGTCCGGCGCATCTTGCGCAGGCGTGACTTGGCCTGATGAGGATCGCTCTTTTTCTTGCGCGCAAGTTTGCGATTGCGCCGGTTTCGCTGCCTGGAAGCTACCTTCATTGGTTCTCCTGATTCGGATTATACGGCGGCGGCGCGGACGCGTTGTACGCCTCGCCCCCCAGCGTATGCGGCGGGGTGAACGCGATCGGGCTTATCGCCATCACTTCCGTTGCTGCTTGTCCCTCGTCCTGCGCGATCACTCGCCCCAGCGGTTCTCCCGTCGTGACCGGCCCGTCGACCGCCGGCGCTACATCGTACACCAGCCTCACCCCCGCGGCATCGCCCCTGCGCACCACGAGCTTGAGATCGTTCGCCGCGACCGGTTGGATAAGCGGACCCTGACGGACCTGCACGTGGACCGGAAGCGGCTGTCCCGACCGCAGCAGCGACACCGCGGTGAATTCTTCGAAACCCCACTCCAGCACTTTCGCCGCCTGCGCAAAGCGCTGCGTATTCGACGGTGCGCCAAGAATCACCGCTATAAGCCGCATGTCGCCGCGCTTGGCCGTCGCCGTCACGTTGAAGCCGGCCTGAAAAGTGAATCCGGTCTTGAGCCCGTCGCATCCTTCGAAATGCCCGATCAGATGATTGGTATTGTTCAGCACGCAGACTCCGTTGTCGAAATCCATCTTCTCCTGGCCGGACCACATCAGCAGGTTGGTCTCGCGCATGATCGCGCGGCCCACCGTGGCCAGGTCGTAGGCGGTCGTGCGATCGGCGTCGTGCGTCGGCCGCGGCGGCAGTCCATCGACGGTCTGATACTCCGTATGCGTCATCCCGAGCGCTTGCGCCCGCTCGTTCATCATGCGGACCATCGCCTCGACCGATCCGCCGATCTTCTCGGCGACTGCGACCGCGGCGTCATTGGCCGATTTGACCAGCGCCGCCTTCATCAGCTCGCGCAGCGGATAAACGTCGCCCTCTTTGAGGCCGACGCGCGAGCCGCCGGTGTGCGCGGAGCGCTCGGAAATTCTGACTGGATCGTTGCCGCTGAAACGGCCCGCATTGATCTGCTCCTGGGCGACCAGCAGGAGCATCATCTTCGCCATCGAGGCCGGCGGCCACTCCATGTCGGCGTTATACGCCATCAGCACGCGGCCGCTGTCCGCATCTTCGAGCAGCGCGCCCTTGTAGAGCGGTGTGGCCGCCGCAGCCGCGGCCGTCCGCCGCGAGTGCGGCGCGCGATGCCGCCGCGATTGCGCGGTCGCGCCCGCGGGAGACGCGGCGCACACTACGGCCCCGCTCAACATCAATGCCGAGCCGAACCAGGCTGCCGATTTCAGATTAGCGATCGCCCGACGCCACCTCGACAAATTCCTCTGCTGCCCCAATTCCACCACCTGCCTTTGTCCGCTGCCGTAGTCCGCTTCGCCGCCACGCTCAAGGCAGGCGGATGAAGCCGCTTGAGTCCGGTGCGCCCTTCGCTCCGCTGCTCTCGACCTGTTGCAGAATCGTGAGATTGGTGCGCGCCGGCGTGTAATCGGGAATCTCACCAACCAGCTCATTCCATTCCTGGCTCGCTCTGACGTAGTTGCCTTCCTCGGCGTAAATTGCGCCGAGCGTGTTGCGCGCGTCCGGTTGACTCGGATCGATTTGTAGCGACAGTAGCGCTTCCTGCTCGGCTTGTGCGAGCGCTCCGCGCCGCTCATAAGCGAGCGCGAGGTTGAAATGCGTCTCGGGCCTCTCCGGTCCGAGCAGCGCCGCCAGCCGCAGCACTTCGGTCGCGTCGCGCGTCTGCCCACTGTCGAGGTAGAGCAGGCCCAGGTTCAGAAACAACTGCCAGTCGTCGAGGCCAAGACCGACCGCCTTCTGATACTCGGCGAGTTCCTCGCGATGCTGCCCGACGACGCCGTAGGCGAACCCCAGATGGTAATGGGCGAGCGCGTTGGTCGGATCGTCGTTGATCACAATACGGTGGCGGCGGATTGCCTCGGGGTAATCTTCCATGCCCAGAAAGTAGTCGGCCAGCGGATCGCAAACCTGCTCGTCGTAACTGCTTTTGGCGCTGGCCCGCGCGCTGATCGGCGACTGGAGTACCAGCGCGATCAGAGCCAGCAGACAAATGCTCCAACGCCGACAGCTCAACGTATTATCCCCGCGTCTCGCGATATCCGCGGAAGAAATCCGATGCTAGCAGGAATTTCAGCTATAAAAAAACACAGCGGGTTTCAGACGCTGCGCAGAAAAAGGGAAGGGTTTTCGCGCGTGACCGGACGGACGCGCGGCGGACCGGCTTTTTGCTCCTCGATACTGTCGGGTCCTCAGTCGAGTCGAACCAGGGCGGCCCCTGTGTGCGGCCGCCCTGTCCACTATCAATCGCGCTATTACGGATTCGCAGGTGCGCCCATCGCCCCGGGGGCTCCAGTTGCGCCGGTCGCGCCAGTTGCACCAGTGGCTCCGGTTGCTCCCGTCTCACCGGTCGCTCCGGTTGCGCCCATCGCGCCGGTCTCGCCCGTTGCGGCGGCCTTGTGGTGATGGCGATGATGATGCTTGGTCGCGGCCGGCGACGCCTCCGCGCCCGGGGCCGCCATGCTCGACTCAGCCGCTGGCGCTGCCATGCTCGACTCAGCCGCCGGCGCCTGGGCAAAAGCCGGCATCGCCAACGCGGTGGCGAAGAAAGCTGCGGAAAGAACTGAAAGGGTGCGCTTCATACTCTTGGATCTCCTTGATCTGGGCGGCCCTTAATGGGCCGCAATGTGACTATTAGAGGTATTGCTATACCTGTGCCATCGGGGTCTCGGCAAGATCCCTGCGGAACGATATGGCATTTTCACAAAGTCGGCCGTCCGCGATGACGCAATCGGTCTATCGGCTATCCGCTTTGCGTTGGCGTTTTGGCCCCATCCACGACGCCTCTGACGCCCTATCCTTGCCGCCGGCGCTCATCTCTTAGCTCGCGATATAGCGCTATTAGCTCCTTAAACGCCCGCGCAACCACCTTGAGGCTGGCCCCCGACTGCTCGCCCGTCAGCCGCGGCAGATGCTGCACGTCCACTTCCTTTACCTTTGCGTTACGGCCCGCCAGCCGCGCCATCAGTTCCGTCGAGATCATCGCGCCGCCCGCCCGCAATTCCATCCCGTCGAGCTTCTCGCGCTTGAACAGTTTGAACCCGCAATCGATATCGCTGATCGTGATGCCGAGTACTACCCGCATCAGAACCGTCCACGCCTTGCCGTTGATCCTGCGAATCAGGTGGTCGGCGCGACTCACCCGGCGCCCGGCCACTACGTCATACTCGGGGACAAACGGCGTCAAACGCTCGAGATCCGACGGATCGAATTGCCCGTCGCCGTCGCACAGCAGCACGTATGGCTGGGTCGCCGCCCGAATTCCGGAGATTACCGCACCGCCGTAGCCGCGGTTGACCGGATGCCGCACGACCTTGACGTGCGAGTTCTCCGCGGCGAGGCGCTCGGCTATCTCGCCGGTGCGATCGCGGCTGCCGTCGTCAACCACGATTACCTCGAAGTTGTTTTCGCCGGCGACGCGCGGCAATTCAGCGACCCACGAGCGCACCACGCGCTCGACGTTGCCTTCCTCGTTATGCGACGGCAGAAAGACGCTGATTCCGGGGATTCGGGCCGGGGCGCTCACGTTGGCGTATGCGGTCTAGTCGCCGAGCTCGCGGTATCCGCCGCGGAAAAACAGCAGCGGCTTGCCCTCGTGGGGAGTTTCGGCCTGCTCGATCTCGGCGATGTAAATCGTGTGGTCGCCGCCGTCGATCGCGGTCGTCACTTTGCACTCGAGGTAGGCGAGCGCACCGTCGAGGATCGGGGCGCCGTTCGCGCCAATCTTGTGACTCACGCCCTCGAACTTGTTGCCGCCGCTGACCGCAAACTTGCGCGACAACGCTTCCTGGTCGGAAGCCAGCACGTTGACGGTAAAGATTTTGCTCTCTTCGAAGCACGGATAGCTCTCGGCCTTCTTGTCCACGCAGACGAGCGCCAGCGGCGGAACCAGCGAGACCGAGGTGAAGGCGTTGGCCGTCAGGCCGTGCAGCTCACCCGAGCTGCGCCGCGACGTGATCACGGTTACGCCGGTTGCGAAATGACCCATCACGCGCCGCAGTTCGTTCTTGTCGATTGCCATTCAGAGATCTCCGCGCGCGGATGCTAGCAGACGATTTTGCCGACCGTCAAAGCGCACAGCGCGGCCGCGTCAGTCCCATCCCGAGCGATCGCGCGCGACGACCTGGCTGCCGCCGAGATAAACGTAGTCGAGATCGAGCGAGGTCAACGGCCGATCGTTCGCGTTGATGCGCGCGTCCACCGGCGACGCCACGAAAATCGTATGATCGCCGGCTGTGCGGCGGTCAACCACGCGGGCTTCGAGTGAGATCATGGCGAGTTTCAGCCATGGCACCGCAAGCGTCGGCGACAGTTCATACTCGATCGCGTCGAGATTGTTGTCGCGGCGCGCGCGCGGCGAATAAAAGTAATCTTCGAGTTCGCGGCCGCGGCGTCCGACGATGTTCAGGCCGAATGCGCCGGTTCTCGCGATCACGCCGTTGCTGAAGTGCGCATTGTCGACCGCCGCCGTAAACATTACCGGCTCGCCGGAGACCTGCGCGACCCACGACGACGACATCCCGTGGCATCGCCCGTTCTCCTGCGTGGTCAAAACGTAAATTCCGGTGGTGAGTCCGGCCATCGCGCGCGCGAGATCGTTGTCCATCGAATGAATGCTCCCCGGGATTACCCGCCGACAAAATCGCAGATTGAAGCTACTTTACAATTGACCTTCGCACCAAGCGTTCACAAAATAGAGAACGTGACCGCGATGCTGGAGCTTTGCGTGCGCTGATGGGCCGGATTGTTGGATCGATCGCCGCCGTGCTGCTCGTCGCGGCCATGCTCACGGCAGGCGCCGCCGAAGCCGGGACCCCTCAACCCTCCGTCGCGGTCATGCTGCAGGATGCGCCGATCACCGCCGGCGACGCGGAGAAGGCGGGCACGATGCCGCCGCCGCCGCGCCGCGATCCAAATGTGAAGTACGTCGATCCGGGGATGCCGACGCCTGAGCCGCCCGACTTTCGCGCGACTCCCACGCCGACGCCGACCTCGACGCCAACTCCCGCGCCGCAGGTGAAAATCGACGGAGTGCGGACCGATCGCGTGCCGACTCCGGGCCAGCTGCTCTTCGACAAAACCCGCGACATCGCTTTCATGGATCCGCTTAATTGGTCGGTGATGATTTTCAAAAAGCGCCACCAGTTGACCGTCTATTACAAGGGCCGGATGTTTAAGAACTACCGCGCCGTATTCGGGCGCAGCTTCGAACCCGGCACCAAGCTGTGGGAAGGAGACCGGCGCACGCCCGAAGGCGTTTACGCGATTATCGGGAAGCATCCGAGCCGGCGCTGGGACTGGTTCCTCACGCTGAACTATCCCAACGAGATTGACCGCCATCGCTACGAGCAACTGCGCGACGGCGGTGAGGTGCCGAGCGAAGACGGCCGTCCGGTTGGCGTGGGCGGCAGAATCGGAATCCATGGCAGCGACGAGCCGGAGCTGAACCGCGGCGATATCAACTGGACCACGGGATGCATTTCAGTGGACGACGAAGACGTCGAAGAGCTGAAGCGGCTGCTGCCCACCGGCACGGTTGTGATAATCAAGCCGTAGTAGCGGAGGGGGCGGGTGCAATTCTGGGAAGTAGAGGAGAAAGAAATTGGACAAGACCGCTGGCGAATATCATTTCACCCGACTCGAGACGGTTGTCTTCGGCGTCGGCAAGGTTGAATCGCTCGGACGCGAGCTCACGCGGCGCGGCGCGAAGCGCGCGCTTATCGTGACGGGCAAGACGCTCGGGCGCTCGAAACTGCTGGACAAGGTCAAGAGTGCGGCCGGTTCCGCGCTGGCGGGAGTATTTACCGGCGCCGCGCAGCACGTGCCGTCGCAGACGGTCACGGAGCTGGTGGCCGAGGCGCGCCGCGTCGGCGCGGACGCGATGGTAAGTTTCGGCGGCGGCAGCCCTATCGACACGGTCAAGAACGCGGCGTGGCAGTTGATGGGCGGCCGCGGCGGCTCGCGCGTCGTGGATTTCAGCGGGGCCGGATCGGGGGCGGCGGGCGGCGGCGAGATTCTGCATATCGCAGTGCCGACCACGTTGTCGGCGGGCGAGTTCACGCCGGCGGGCGGCGTCACCGACGAAGCAACCAAGGTCAAGGGCGGAGTCGCTGACCCGCGGCTGCAAGCGCGGACGGTGATCCTCGACCCGGCGCTGACGGTCGAGACGCCGGCGTGGCTGTGGGCGTCGACCGGGATGCGCGCGCTCGATCACGCGGTCGAGGGCTCGTACTCGACACGGCATCAGATTGTTACCGACACGCTCGCGGCGCGGGCGATCGCGCTGCTGAGCGAGCATCTGCTGCCGTCGCTGCAAACGCACGGCGATGACGAACTCGAGCATCGCGTGCAATGCCAGCTGGCGGCGTGGCTTTCGATTTTCGGCATGTCGAACACGCGCGGCGGAATCTCGCACGCACTGGGGCATCAGATTGGCCCCATGTGGAACGTCCCGCACGGCGTCACGTCATGTATCACGCTGCCCCACGTGATGCGCTTCATGGCGGGAGTCGCGGCGGAGCGCTTCGGGCCGATCGCGGAAGGATTCGGGGTGCGTTTCGACGCGGGGAGTCCACACGCGGCGGCGCTGGAATGCGCGGATCGCGCGGCGAAGTTTATCGGCAAGTTCGAGGTGCCGACGCGGCTGCGTGACGTAGGCGTGCCGCGCGAGCAAATCTCGCGAATCGCGGGAACGGTGCTGGAAGAAGTGAAGCGCGCGAATACGGTGGGTATCGAGGTGACGCTGGAGCAGTTGGTGGAAATCCTCGACGCAGCGTATTGAACGCGTCGAGGAGCGGACTGGTTCGGAAGAAAAAGCGGAACCCGGTTTGGTGCGGGGAGTGAAAAGCGGCGTGTGATTGTTGATGTTTTTTCTGCGGCGGCGCGAATTGCGGGTTTTGAGTTTGTCTTCCGTTTCTTCTGTGCGTGGATGATTGCGACGCGTAGACTTGGACGCCGGGTGCGCCGGGAGCGTGGAAAGGTTTCAGGGATGTCGCCCATAGCGGGAGTTTAACAGGTCGGGGGTGGGGTCGGGCAGGCTGAACTAGTTCATCCCTGAACTCCAGTACTAAGAAAAAGATGCGGGGCTCCTCGCCCCGCGCCCCCGGCAGGGGTGACCCCTGCACCCAGTGTTAAGAAGCAGGGGTGACCTCGTTCGGCTTCGCTCAGGACAGGCTATCCACCCGGTACTAAGAAAAGATGCGGGACTTCGTCCCTGTTGGAAGGGTTAGGGGAGGAGGCGCTGTTGATGGTTCTGGCTCGATGCGTGGCTCTTTTGTGTCATGCTTTGCGCGTTAATTTCGCCGCCGCGCTCGCCACGTTACTATCGGAACCGTTCTGCACGTTTGGACGTTGGTTGTCTAAAGGCCGCGTCTGTTATGGTTTGTCGATGATATCCGACTTTAAGGGGCACTATTTCGTAGAAGATACGAAGCCCAATGAACCACCCTCGTGGCATCACTGCACAAGATGCGGAATCAAAGCTGAGCTAAGGCCGGATGGCTCGATAGATTTTCTCAACGGCAGTGCAATTGTCGGGATAAGCGGTAGCGTCGAACTCGACACGCTACTCGAAGCACCAGCCTGTAAATAGCCGCCCTTCGCGTTGAAACCCGCCGGCAGGGGTGACCCCTGCACCCAGTGTTAAGAAGCAGGGTGAGCTGCTTCGGCTTCGCTCAGGAGAGGCTCTGCACGCAATGTCTATACGAAGATGGATGGCTCTGGCGTGTTTTTGTCATGCTTTGCGCGTTAGTTTATCCGGGGCCTGTGGGCTTGATACGATGGCGATGGATGCGCGGGAAGGCATCGGAGCGTTCCTGGAAAAAGCGCAAATCGGTGTGATGGGAGGTAGTATTACCTTCCGGTTGTCCACTATAAGGCTATCTGGTCAATTTCCTCTCTGGGGGGAGGCACGAGCTTGTGGTCTGACAAATTGCTAGCGGCGGTGATGCAGAAAGGGTACTCGGCTGCTTGGCCCGGGCAAATGAAGGAAGCATTTGATGATCTCTATGGTTCACCCGGAGGTCGATACCCTGCGAGTGCGAAATCTCTCGTGGAAGTTCGCGCGCCGGAGCGACAGGGCTCAGACGACGATATCGGCGTCTCATTCGCTGCTTCGATACATCCAAGTAATCCGAAGTCCGGTCCCTACGGCGGAATGTCGATTGCTATCTTCCCCGGCGACGAATCGCCGAGCCTTCTCTCATTCGTGGTGGGAACGAACGGCTTAGCGCCTGACGAAGCGATTCTCGGCCGCCCCGGTCATGCACGAGGTCAAGGCAATTTGCGCTTGGCTCAACAGGAAGTATGGGAAGAAAGCCCTTCGCGCGTGGGCCAAGCAAGAACCTGCGCGAATCGATCAGCCCATTCCAGAGAATACGGCGGTACAATTCCCGCAATACTCTCGCGTGTTCAACAGATATGGAAACGTGCTCTATGGGATCTTCGTTCCGGACCGCGATTCCGCGCTCGAAGCGTTAACCGCCTTTCTGGATCTGATGTTCGAAGAACGGGGGGTGCTTCCGCTTGCTGCATTCCGCGGGGAATCGGAGCGAATCAGGCAAGAGTGGCTCGAGTGCTTGCTGCCACAGGCTTCGGAACAGAACGTTCTGGAGCTATTGCGCGCTCGTCGTTACGTGATTCTGCAAGGTCCGCCGGGAACCGGGAAAACGCGGATGGCGCAGGAACTGATCAGGAATCAGTACGAAGGACGAGGCAGAACGATCCAATTTCATGCGAACACAACGTATGAGGATTTCGTCGGGGGGCTTGCTCCACTTGAAGGCAAAGGGGACCTGGGTTTTCGATTCGCACCTAAGAAGGGTCATTTGATTGTCGCGGCCGAAGAAGCAAAGAAGGAACCGAAGCCATACTTGCTGCATGTCGATGAGATCAATCGCGCTGATATGTCCAAGGTGCTGGGTGAAGCGATCTTTTTGCTGGAACCCGATGACAAAATGCCGCGCGAGATTACTCTGTCATACGACTTCGGTGATCCGTTCGGGAATAAGCTCCGACTGCCCGAAAACCTCCACATCATCGGCACGATGAATTCCGCCGATAGAAGTCTCGCAGTTGTTGATGTAGCCGTGCGTCGCAGATTTGCTTTCAAAAAGTTGTGGCCCCAAATGGCAGTCGTGCGCGAGGGGGGTTGCGAGACAATGCAGCAGGCGTTTCGAGATCTTGTGACTATCTTTGTTGAACACGCCAGTGATGATTCCTTCGATCTGATGCCCGGCCATTCGTATTTTCTTGAAGCTGATGATGTCGCAGCCCGCCAGCGCTTGAAGGTCACGCTTGAACCGCTACTCGAGGAGTATCTGGCGCAAGGGTACGTTGCTTCATTTGCTGAGCCGTTGCGCTCCTACTTGCAGTGGATTGACAGTCTTTAGACATGGTCGCTCGAAGCGTCCGGGTTCGGCGGCGAGCGTCCAGTGCGGTAAAGGCCCTAACACTTCTCGACACCGTTACATTTGACGCGACTGACTGCTCGACGGCTCGGCTTCCCGCTCACTTCCTACTCCGCGGCCAATCGTCGCGCGACCCGAGCAGTCAAATCGCGCGGCTCGCGGCTCAGTTCATCGAGCAGAATCGCGCCAGACTTCGCGAGCTCGATTTGAGTGTGGCGGCTCACTACGACGGTGCCTCGGTGACTCTGGTCGTGCAGACCGGCATAAAGGTAGGCGCAATTCCGCTGATTTCTCCTACGACCGGACGCTCGGACTATGGATTCGTCGTGCGGCCGAGGTTTGCATGGACCGGCGTGGGCGAGATTCTCGGCGCAACCGGCTGGCGCGTCGTACCCGCTCCGTTGCCCCTACCGCTGCTCCCCCGGTCAGAGAGAAGAATCCCGCCTTGGGTGTTGTCTTCAATGATCATCTCTAGAATCCAAGCGCTCCTGAGAACACTCGAGCGCAGATTTGAGATGAAACACGAGGAACGGAGTACACCGCGTGGTAGGATCGATTGGCCCACATATGCGCGGCGCGAGATTGCACGATCGCGCTTTCTCAGTGTGCCGTGCCGATACCCCGACCTGCAGGATAATCAAGAGCTTAAGGCTGCGGTTCGATTCACATTGGAGAAACAGCTTGGAAGTCTGCAAGGACAGCAAACTGCAGGACTCTTTGTGTTCAAGCTAATAGAGCTCTGCCAGCGCTTGTTAGAATCGGTGCGGGATGTAGCTCCGCGAGAGCCGACTCCTGCAACGATTTATGGATGGCTGCGAAGTAAGCTAACTAGCGAGTCTTTTCGGCACGGAATTCAAGCTATCGAATGGACCGCGCAAGATCGTGGTCTCGCTGGTCTTAGCGATCTTGAAGGTCTTGCCTGGTCGATGTCGATGGATGAGTTTTTCGAGGCGTGGGCGGAAACCATATTATCTGCGGTCGCGCGAAAAATCGGTGGCGTACTCAGAACCGGCCGCCAGCGGCAAACTGTCACGCCTCTAAGTTGGACTACGCCGTATCTCGGGTCGCAAAAATCATTGGTGCCAGATTTGGTTCTGGAGCGTGAGAATCAGACGGTTATAGTTGACGCGAAATACAAGGAGCATTGGGAGGAGATGCAACGGCATCGATGGACCAATTTGGCTGAAGAGATACGTGAGCGCCATCGCGACGATCTTTTGCAGGTGCTCGCGTATGCAAATCTCTCGACGAAACCGCGGACGACGGTTTGCCTTGTCTATCCGTGTCAGGAAGCGACGTGGGAATCGCTGCGCGAGCGGAATCTCCTGTTCAATCGTGCCTCGGTGGGAGCGGGCACACGTCGTGTAGATCTAGCTCTGACAGCGCTTCCCATATCGACCAGAATACTTGGCGATGCGGTCGATCTGCTGGCGCGCGAGGTTTCGCGAATGAGCGCGTGATTAGTCGGAGTTTCAAAAGAGAGCCGATGAGAAGAAAAAAATTGGTCGATAAGGGGCCGGGGGATTTTGCGAACGTCGATGAGGTCGCTGGCCACGTTGAGAAACTGGTGGAGGGATGGGCTTCGGTGATCCGTTGCAAGGCCGCGCTATACGGCGGCGCGCCGTGCGATAGGATCATGATGGTTGTCTTCCTCGATTTCTTTCAGCCCCCGCCCGAAGGTAACTATTGCGTGTGGGACTCCGGTTGCCCGATGCTGTGCGAAGATTGCGCGACTGATCTGCGGCTTCTCGACGTCGGCGCGTGGCGATTCGTCGAAGAGCGAGTTGCGCCGGAGCCCTACCTCGTACTCGGGCCGTTCTTGTTGGATGCGGCGACTTGGAAATCGGAACCGGCTTCGCTGGCGCGAAGCTGTCCGGGCTCCTTCCTCCCCTCGCGTTGCTTGGATCGTCAGGATGACGAAATGGAATTCCTCGGCTACCAGTGCCGAAGCTGGGCTGGGTGCGAGAAAATTGGACGCGCAGAGGACGGACATACTCAGGCATCCAGGAATGTTGACCCGCGCCGGAGGCGGGGGCCTCTCCCTGATAGAGAGAGGCGGGTCTTCTGTTGTTGTGCTGGCGTCGGGCCGTTCATGTTGGATGCGGCGACTTGGAAATCGGAACCGGCTTCGCTGGCGCGAAGCTGTCCGAGGTCCTTCCTCCCCTCGCGTTGCTCGGGTCGTCAGGATGACGCAATGGAATTCTTCAGCTACCGGTGCCGAAGCTGGGCTGGGTCCGAGAGAATTGGAAGCG
The DNA here is from genome assembly GCA_963789715.1 of Binataceae bacterium (SeqCode). Classification (GTDB taxonomy): domain Bacteria; phylum Desulfobacterota; class Binatia; order Binatales; family Binataceae; genus Binatus. Next base: position 105,283 of record CAWBLQ010000012.1, read on the forward strand.
TAGAGGACGCACATTCCGGGCATCCAGGAATGTTGACCCTCACCCCCGCCGGAGGCGCGGCCTCTCCCTGATAGAGAGGCCAGGATCGTATTGATCGGGGGGGCTTGGATTGTTAGATTGATGCATGGCGCATCTGACTGAACGGACTGCGTTTAAAAACTGACGGCCGACTTGAGCCCGCGTTGAACCGCGGGCTCTTTTTTTACCCATGGAGGGTCCGACTATGGCGTACCAGGAACTCCGCGAAGCGCTTACCTTCGACGACGTTCTCCTGCTCCCGCAAGCGTCCGACCTGCTGCCGGCGAACTGCGACGTCTCGACCGCGCTCACGCCCAAAATCCGCCTGCGAATCCCGCTGGTCTCAAGCCCGATGGACACCGTCACCGAATCGCGCGTCGCGATCGCAATCGCGCAGATGGGCGGAATCGGCTTTGTGCATCGGAATTTGTCGATCGAAGAGCAGGCCGCCGAGGTCGAGACCGTCAAGAAATATGAAAGCGGGATGATCGTCGATCCGATCACCGTCAGTCCCGACCAGAAAATCGGCGAGGCGGTCGCGGTGATGGAACGCTACCGAATTTCCGGGCTGCCGGTGGTCGCCGACGGCCGCCTGGTCGGAATCCTGACTAATCGCGATCTGCGCTTCGAGCGGCGCCTGGACAAGCAGGTGCGCGACGTGATGACGAGCAAGCTTATCACGGCGCGTCCAGGTATCGACCTCGAACACGCCAAGGAACTCCTGCAGGCGCATCGGATAGAAAAACTCCCGCTGGTGGACGATCAGAACCGGCTGCGCGGGCTGATCACCGTCAAGGACATGGACAAGGCTATTCGCCATCCCCATGCGAGCAAGGACAATCGGGGGCGGCTGCGAGTCGGCGCGGCGGTCGGAGTCGGGCCGGAGCGCGAGGCGCGGGTGGCGGCGCTGCGGCGCGCGGGCGTCGACGTGATTTGTATCGACACCGCGCATGGGCATACGCGCAACGTGATCGACGCGATCAAGGCGACCAAGCTCGAGTGGCCCGAAGTGGAAGTCGTGGCGGGCAACGTCGCGACCAGCGAGGGCGCCAAGGCGCTGTGCGACGCCGGCGCCGACGCGATCCGGGTCGGGATGGGGCCGGGGTCGATTTGCACGACGCGGGTGGTCTCGGGAGTCGGCGTGCCGCAAATTACGGCTATCATGGACACGATGGCTGTTGCCGAGCCGCGCAATATCCCGGTGATAGCCGACGGCGGAATCCGGTTCTCGGGCGATATCACCAAGGCGATTGCGGCCGGGGCCAACAGCGTGATGATCGGCTCGCTGTTCGCGGGCACCGAGGAAAGCCCCGGCGAGACGATTCTCTACCAGGGGCGCACGTACAAGCTGTACCGGGGTATGGGCTCGATCGGCGCGATGAACGAGCGCACCGGAGACCGCTACGGGCAGCTCAACGTCGAGGACGGCAAGCATGTGCCGGAAGGAATCGAGGGCCGCGTGCCCCATCGCGGATCGCTCGCGTCGAATATCGAGCAGCTGGTGGGCGGGTTGCAATCCGGGATGGGCTACGTCGGCGCGGCGAATTTGGCGGAGCTGCGCAAGCGGGCGCGCTTCGTCAAGGTCAGCGACGCCGGGATGCGCGAGAGCCACGTGCACGACGTGTTTATCACGAAAGAAGCGCCGAATTATCGGCAGTAGGAGGCGGGGCTCCTCGCCCCGCGCCCTCGGCAGGGGTGACCCCTGCACCCGGTATCAAGAGAAGATGCGGGACTTCGTCCCTGTTAGAAGGTTGTTGGGGTTGTGGTCGGCATACTGCGCGCGGCCTTGATGCTTCGAACCTGCGGACGCGATCCCCTTCCCGCGCGGGAAGGGGGACCGGTCATTAGAACGAATGCGTGGTGTTGTTCCCCATTACCTGTTCTAACAGGGACGTAGTCCCGCATCCTTTCTTTTCACTTTTTCACTGGGTGCAGGGGTCACCCCTGCCCAAGGAAGTGTGAAACCCACGGTGGGTTTCACTACAATTAAGTTCCGCCGCGCGGGCGGGGCGGCGCGGCGGGGCACGATGGCGGAAAAGAAACGACTCAAGGTTGGCGTGCTGTTTGGCGGGCGCTCTAGCGAGCATGAGATTTCGCTGCGGTCGGCGCTGACTGTGATGTCGGCGATGGATCCGGCGCGGTACGAGATTGTTCCGATTGGGATAGGCCGCGACGGGCGCTGGTATCTCGAGCGCGACGCGCTCAAGCTGCTCGCCGAAAAAACGCCTCATCTGGCGGCGCTCGGCGCCGGCGGCACGCAGGTGACTCTGCTGCCGCATCCGGAGGGACGCGCGCTGGTCGCGACGCCGGTGGACGGCGCGGGCGGCGAAGTGACGCGCGCGCATGACGCGATTCCGGGGCTCGACGTGGTGTTCCCGGTGTTGCATGGCACCTATGGCGAGGACGGCACGGTGCAGGGGCTGTTCGAGCTGGCGGGGATCGCGTACGTGGGCGCGGGGGTGCTGGGATCGGCGCTGGGGATGGACAAGGACGCGCAGAAGCGGTTGCTGCGCGAGGCCGGGGTTGCGGTGGTGCGATACTTCGCGATCGAGCGCGTGGCGCACGAGGAGGCGCCGGAGCTTGGGGCGCGGCTTGCGCGCAAGCTTGGCTACCCGGTGTTCGTCAAGCCCAACGCGCTGGGATCGTCGATCGGAATCAGCAGGGTGAGGCGTGGCGCCGAGCTGGCGGCGGCGCTCGACGACGCGTTCCAGTACGATCGCAAGGCGCTTATCGAAGCCGCGTGCGAGGGCCGCGAGTTCGAGTGCGCGGTGCTCGGCAACGATCGTCCCGAGGCGTCGGTGCCGGGCGAGGTACTGGTCAAGGGCGCGCACGAGTTTTACGACTACGAGTCGAAGTACGTCGATCCGGACGGATCGGCGACAAAAATTCCGGCCGAGGTGCCGGCGGCCAAGGCGAAGAAATTGCGCGCGATGGCAGTGGCGGCGTTCAAGACGTTGTCGCTGCGCGGGATGGCGCGGGTCGATTTTTTGGCGAGCGGCGACTTGCGCGAGATCTACGTGAACGAGGTGAACACGATTCCCGGCTTCACCGCTATCAGCATGTATCCGAAGCTGTGGGAGGCGACGGGGATACCGCTGCCGCGGCTTATCGATCGGTTGATTGAGCTCGGGCTAGAGGAGCATCGCGAGCGCGCCGCGCTCAAGGTCACGTATCAACCTAAGCCTCTTGCGAGGCCGCGCGGCTGAGCCGGTTGGATGGCGATGCGGCGGCTGCTGATTGCGACTACGAACCGGGCCAAGCTTGATGAGTATCGATTGATCCTGCGCGGTATCGGGATCGAGCTCGAAGCCGTGTCGCTCGCTGACGTTGGAATTACCGAGAATCCCGAGGAGACGGGCGCGACCTTCATCGAGAACGCGCTGATCAAGGCGCGGTTCTATTTCGAGCGCGCGCGGATTGCGACGCTGGCCGACGACGGCGGCCTCGAGGTTGACGCGCTGGGCGGCGAGCCCGGCGTCAGGTCGCATCGATGGCTCGGAGGGTCGGGGGGCGACGATTCGGACGAGGCGCTGGTCGCCGAGGTAATCCGCCGGATGAAGGGGGTCGCGGCTGCGCGGCGGACGGCGCGGATTCGCGCGGCGATCGCGCTGATCGACGACGACGGCGGCGTGCGGCGCGAGAGGACCGCGGAGGCCGCGATCGAGGGAATTATTGGCGAGCGCGCGCATCCGGAGATTCGCGCGGGATTTCCGTATCGCGCGGTGCTGGTTATCCCGGGACGCAACTGTTACCTGGGCGAACTCGGCGACGAGGAAGAGGCGCAACTCAGCCAGCGGCGGGTCGCGGTGCTCAAGCTGCGGGACGAGCTGGAGCGGATAGCCGCAGGCCGCGGCGCCCACCTATTATGATCGAGGTACGCGGACTAAGATCGCCACGCAAACGGTGAAGGGCAAGCGCAAGGGCAAGATCGTCGTGCTGCATCTGGCGGCGCGGTACCCGTTTGCGGGGGTGATCTGGCAGTTGATGCATCACCTGATCGGGTTCAGAGAGCTCGGCCTCGACGTTTACTATATCGAGGACCATCGCGCCTACGCGTACGATCCGACGATCGAAAGCGGGACCACTGACCCGTCGCGCAACCTGAAGGTGTTGGGCGGCGTGCTGGAACGCTACGGCTTTGGCGAGCGATGGGCGTTTCTCGACTCGGTGAAGGATGAGTACGTCGGGATGTCGCGCGAGCGATGCATGGAACTGTTTCGCGACGCCGACGCGGTGATCAATCTTTGCGGGGCCACCGAGCCGCGCGAGGAGCATGAGCGCAGCCGCTGCCTGGTGTATCTCGAAACCGACCCGGGCGTGTTCCAGCTCGAGCTCCAGCGCAAGATTCCGACCGCGGTGGCGTTTGCGAAATCGCACAAATTGTTCTTCACGTATTGCTACAATATCGGCGCGCCCGATTGCATTCTGCCCACCGCCGGCCTCACGTGGCATCCGACGCGTCCGCCGGTGAATCTCGACGAATGGCATCCGGGCGTTGGGCCTGCGGAGCCGGCTGCGTTCACGACCGTTGGCACGTGGCAGAATAACGGCAACGACATGGAAATAAGGGGCGAGACCTACTACTGGTCCAAGCATCTGAATTTTCGCAAGGCGCTGGAGGTGGCGGCGCGGGCGCATCAGCCGATCGAGATCGCGACCAACCTGACGTCAGGCGACGACTACGAACGCGCGATCGCGGGAGGATTCAGCTTTACGCCGGCGGTGCCGATGTCGCTCGATATCGACGCGTATCGCGAGTACATCAGCGGGTCGCGCGGCGAGTTCACGGTCGCGAAGGACATCTACGTGAGGCCGCGCACGGGATGGTTCAGCGATCGGACGGTTTGCTACCTGGCGGCCGGGCGTCCGGTGGTCACGCAGCGGACCGGGTTTGAGAAGTTCATTCCGACCGGCGCGGGACTGCTGGGATTCGACACGCCGGACGAGGCGGTCGACGCGATCGTGGAAATCAACAGCAGCTATGCGCGCCATGCGCGCGCCGCGCGCGAGATAGCAGCCGAGTATTTCGACGCGGTGAAGATGCTCGACGAAGTCGCGGAGGCCGCGGGGATCTGAGCGATGGCGACACCTCTGCAGAACCTGCTGGGATTGTACGCGCTGCCGCGCGACGTGCGCGTCCTGGCCGAAGGCGCGCTGGTCGTGGCGGGATCGCTGGGGGCGTTCGCCGTGCGCCGGGGCAGGCGGGCAGTGACCTCGACGACGTTCATGCTGCTGTCGGGCGGCGCTTTGATCGACGCCGGTTCGCGCTTCATCCCCAACCAAATTGTCGGCCAAAAGATTGCGTCCTTCGCCTACCTGCTCTTCCTGTTCGGCACGATCCGGCTGGTGCTCGAGTTCGTCGATGCGATAACGCGCCGCGGCAAGGCCCACTTCTCGAGTATCACCAAAGACCTGCTGATGCTGGTGTTATGGTTCGCGGTTGCGATGGCGGTGCTGTACACCGACTTCGGCTTGAATCCGGTTTCGATCCTGACCACGACGACGGTGTTCGCGGCGGTCCTCGGCTTCGCCTTGCAGGAGACGCTGGGCAACGTTTTCAGCGGCGTGTCTTTGCAGATCGGGCACCCCTTCAATCCGGGCGACTGGATCCGCAGCGGCACTCATGTGGGGCGGGTCAAGGGAATCGCATGGCGGGCGACGACGATCGTAACGCGCGCCAACGAACGGCTCGAGGTTCCCAACTCGGTGATCGCCAAGGAGGTGCTGTTCAACTACGGGACCGGGCACGTGGTTGACGAGCTGACGATCGGAATCAGCTACGGGGTGCCGCCGAATCACGTGCGGGAGGTGGTGCTCACGCTTTTGCGCGACGTGCCGCAAGTGCTGCGCGACCCGCCGCCCGAAGTGCTGGCGTGGAACTATTCGGATTTTGCGATCGAGTATCGAATCAAGTACTCGATCGCCGACTACGGCATGCAGGAACACGTGCGCGATCGCGTCGCGTCGGGCCTCTGGTACGCGCTGCGGCGGCATTCAATTGAGATTCCGTTCCCGACCCGCACCGTCCATGTGCACGACGCGCGCCGGGACGAAGAGGAACGCGCCGACGCGGACTTCGAGCGCGAGCTGATGGTCGACCTGCGCCAGGTCGATTGGCTGCGCGGGCTTAGCGACGATGAGCTGCGCCTGCTGGTGCCGACGGTGGAGGTCCGGCAGTTCGGCGCGGGCGAGATGCTGATGCGCTCGGGCGAACAAGGCGACACGATGTTCATCGTGCGCAGCGGCACGGCCGAGGTTTATGCTCACACGGCAGACGGGCAAATGCGCCACATCCGCAACTATGCGCGCGGGGATTTTACCGGCGAGATGGCGCTGATGACCGGCGCACCGCGCACCGCCAGCGTGCGCGCGACCTCCGACCTGGAAGTGATCGAGATGGACCGCGAGGGCTTCGCGCGCCTGTTCAAGGAGCATCCTGACTTGGCCGCCAGCCTCGGCGAAGTTATTGCGGCGCGCAACCAGGAACTGCTGGAGAAGCTGGCATCGGGCGATTCGCTCGACGGCAAAGGCGGGACGCATCGATGGCTGCTCAACAAGATGCGCGAGCTGCTCGACTTCTGATGGGCGTCAGGCGATAGCGGCGAGTGCGAGTTGAAGCTCGCGTAGATTTCGCGATTGCGCCACGGCGTTTACTTCGCGCGCGTACTGCTTGATCGCACTGTCGCCGGAGCCCCAGCGCGCGGGATCTTCCGGATTCAGCCAGACCACTGCGCGGCAGGTGCGCGCGATCTCGCGGACGAGGTCGGCGCGTGCGGGAAGCCGGTTGTTGCGCGCGTCGCCCATGATCACGACGATGGTGCCGCGGGTCAGCAATCCGGCCCTGCGCGCCCAAAGCTCGCCGAGCACGCGGCCGAAGTCCGAGCGCGCGTAAAGATCGAGCGCGGGCGTCATGACGAGGTGGCCATCCTCGAAGTCCGTCTCGGCGAGATGGTCCACGTACACGAAGCTGCTGACGCGCCGGAAGCATCCGCGCGCGCCCGCCATCAATTCGAGCATCAACTGCGCCGCGTAGCGGACCGAACCAGAGATGTCGGCGAGGATTACGAGGTCGAGGTGGCGCGGCCGGCGCGCACGAAAGTTGAGATCGACGAGCGCGCCGCCGCGCTGAATCGCCGCGCGAATCGTGCGGCGGAAGTCGATTCGGCCGGTGCGCGCGAGCCGCAGCCGGCGCCCGAGCCGGATGCGGAAGCGGCGAATGAGCGGCGCGAGCGCGTCGCGCGCCGCGTCGTAGTCAAGGTCGGAGTAGAGGTCGAACGGCATCCGCTCGATCGCGCGGATACGTGCGACGCGCGCGGCGTCGATGCCGGGCGCGCGCGATTCGTCGCGGGTATCGGCCTCGCCACGCGGCTGCGTGCCGCGCGATTCATCTGAATCGCGATCGGCGTCCTGATTGCGATCGGCGTCTTGGCCCTCTTCGGCGTCGTGGCGCGCGGCCGCGGTTTTCTTTGCAGGCTTCGCTTCCGGCGGTAGCGATTTTTCGTTTTCGTTGCGATCACTCGCGAGCGCGGCGTCGCGCGGCTGCTCCGACTTGCGCGGCGGCGAATCGTCGCGCGGCAGCGAAGACGGATCATCGCCCAGCCGGCCGCGGCCCGCGGCGGCCGAGACTTGAGCGCCGCGCCGATCGGGATGATCGCCGCGGTCCGGCCGCGGAGCGGCGAAAAAGCGATCGAACGATTCGTCGAAGATAGCGCGGTCGGCTTCGTCCTTAATCAATGCCGCGGCCAGCGCCTCATTCATCCGCGCGCGCTCGAGCCCAGCTGCGGCGACCGCGTTCATCGCATCGATCGATTCCGCAACTGAGATTCTGACGCCGGCGGCGCGCAGCGCGTCGATGAAGCTGACGAGTCGATCGCGAAGCCGGGCCATCTGGCTATGCCGAGGAGTTATCGCCGGCGCGGCGCGAGGGCCGAGGCTTTCGATTCCACTTTCGCGCGATCGTCCTCGTGCTTGAGCAGCACGCCGAGCGCGGTGCGCACCGCGTCGGTGTCGAGCTCGCGCACGCCGAGTTGCACGAGCGCGCGCGCCCAATCGAGAGTCTCGGCGATCGACGGCGGCTTGCGCAGTCCGAGCCTGCGAATCGCGCCGACAAAACGCGCCGCCTCGGCCGCGAGTTTGGCGTCGAGTTCCGGCACCTTGAGCTCGATGATTTTTCGCTCCTGCTCAGTGCCCGGAAAGTCGATGAACAGATGCAGACATCGGCGCCGCAGCGCCTCGGACAGTTCGCGCGCGCGATTCGAGGTGAGAATCACGGCGGGGCGCTCGTGCGCCTTCAACGTTCCCAGCTCGGGAACGCTGACCTGGAAGTCGGAGAGCAGCTCGAGCAGAAAAGCCTCGAACTCCTCGTCGGCCTTGTCGACTTCGTCGATGAGCAGCACGACCCGGCTGGGCGCAGTGATGGCCTTGAGCAGAGGACGCTCGAGCAGGTAGTCGCGCGAAAAGATGTGCTCGCTCAGCTCCTCCCAGCGCAGGCCCTGCTGCTCGTCGGCCTGCATGCGCAGGAGTTGTTTCTGATAGTTCCATTCGTAAAGCGCGCGCGCCTCGTCGAGACCCTCGTAACATTGCAGGCGGATGAGATCGGTGTGGAGAATTTCGGCGAGCACCTTGGCGACTTCGGTCTTGCCGGCGCCGGCGGGACCTTCTATGAGCAGCGGCTTTTCGAGCGCAAGCGCCAGGAAGATCGCGGTCTCAACGCGCTGGTTGGTGACATAGCGGGCGCGCGTGAGGCCGTCGGCGATCTGTTCGTGGGTGACGTCCATGCGCTTCAGCGACGGTTGAGCTTTGGGGCGCGGCGGCGCTCGAGGAAAATCCGCGCGCGATGCTTGAGGCCGTCGCGCTCGTCGCGCGGAGTGGCGCGCAGCTCTTCGGTGTAGGCCGCGAGCTCGACGCACAGGCGCTCGAGGTCAACGCCGGCGCGGGCGGGCTTCATGTCCTCGAGGCCGGCCATCGCCTGCGACATCAGGTTGATCGACGCCTGGCGGCCGCCGCGCTCGAAGCGCAGATGGAGCGCCGCGGCGATCTGATTGAAGGCGACGACGAGCGCCTTCAAGTCGGCGTCGTCGCCGGCCGCGCGCGAGGCCGCCTCGAACATCTCGGCCGCGTCGAAATACGCGCCGCGATTGAATGCGGCGATGGCGTCGTCGAGCGATGCCGGTTGGGAATCGTCACTCACGGGAACCTGGACAGCTACAACTGTTCTTTTTCCTCGACCGCGCGATACTCGGCCTCGCCCAGCGCCTGGGCCTTGCGCGCGCCGTAACGCTCGTAGAGATCGAACAGGCTGGACTTGTGCGGGCGGACCTTGCCGAGCGGGCACTTCTGCCATTCGTCGAGCGACTCGTCGCAGTAGCCCATGCGATTCTCGCCGCACTTGGGCTGGAGGAAGACGGCGATTTCCGGCAGCACGTGCTTGATTTCGGCGCGCATCATCGCGACCATCCGGCGGATTTCCCATTGCGCGCGCACGCACAGGCGGAGATCGCAGATGTGGAGCATCTCGGCGAAATTCACCATCACGTGAAAATTCGTCGGCGCGGCGTTGGGCAGCACGAAGCGCGCGTCCTCGGCCGGAATGCCGGCCTTCAGCGCTTTGGCGTAGAGCTCGGAGGTCTTGGAGAGCAAGTCCGAGAATTCAGCCTCGAGCCCGGCGCGCGACCACGAATCCGGCAGCACGAAGGCGAGCTTGTCCTGCTTGAATTTCACGTAGCGCTGGCTCTGCTGCTCGAAGCTGATGCCGATTCGATGGCGGACGAACTGATGCGACAGCGAGCGCGAGACGTTGGCGATGCCGAACCAGAAGACGATTTGCTCGAGCGGCGAGGCGTGGCCGGTCTTGAGGCGCTCGGTGATGAACTCGCGAATTTTTTCGTGGGTGATTTTTTCGGACTTGATCTTGTCCCAGACTTCGATGGGCGTGTCGGAGGAGTAGCAGGTGCGGAACGCCGCGTAGAGTTTTTCGAGCGGCTGCTGGGCGTAGTCGATCAACTTGACTTGCATCTTCGCCTGATTTTCCACGCTGTCCTGACCCCTCCCGCAAATGGCCGGGCGCTCGACGCCGGCGACAGCGCTAATCTTATTCCAAGGCGCGGTGCGACTGCATCAGGGGCGCCTGCGCTTAATCCACACCGCGCGGCGATTGCGCCGGCCGCCCCGCATTGCAAGATTGCCTCTACAGAGATTCGGATGCCTGCTGTGACGACAATCGACGCCGTCTATCGGCGCTTCCTCAAGCAATACCTGTTCGGACTCGACGCCGAGCATGCGCATCGCCTGACGCTGCGGATGTTTTCCATGATGCCGCCTTTTCCGCCGCCGCGGGCGCGGCCCGAGCTCGCAGTCAAGCTGTGGGCAATTGATTTTCGAAGCCCGGTCGGGCTCGCCGCCGGGATGGACAAGGACGCCGTCGCGATCCGCGGCTGGGAGACGCTCGGCTTCGGCTTCGCCGAGCTGGGAACGATTACGCCGCGCGCGCAGGCCGGCAACCACGCGCCGCGGGTGTGGCGCGTTCCCGAACGCCGCGCGCTGATCAACCGGCTCGGCTTTCCCAGCGAAGGGATGGAGGCGGTCGCGCCGCGAATCGAGCGGATGCGCAAGGCCGGCATCTCGATTCGGCTGGGTCTCAACTTCGGGCCGAACCGCGACACGCCGCAAGAGGAGATTGCGGGCGATTACACCGCCCTGGTGCAACGGCTCGGGCCGCTGGCGGATTTTATCGTGGTCAACGTGAGCTCGCCGAATACGCCGGGACTGCGCAACTGGCAGGCGCCGGAGAAGATGAGCGAGCTGTTCGCCGCGATCCGGGAGAAGGCCGGCGGCAAGCCGCGGCGGCCGGTGCTGGTGAAGATCTCGCCGGACCTGGCGCGCAACGAGCTGTTTCAGATTTGCGAGACCGCGCTCACGCTGGGCGTGGACGGAATCGTCGCGTGCAACACCAGCGTCGCGCGCGCAGCGCTGGGAGTCTCGTCGCCGCATCCGGGCGGAATCAGCGGCCGTCCGATCCTGATTCGCGCGCGCGAGTTGATCCGCGACATCTATACGCACACCCGCGGGCAAATCCCGATTATCGGCGTTGGAGGAATCGCCAGCGCCGAGGATGCGTGGCTGCATATCCGCGCCGGCGCGTCGATGGTCGAGCTTTACACCGGGCTCATCTACGAAGGCCCGGGCGTGGCGGACAGAATCAACGCGGGACTCGCGGACTTGCTCCGCCGCGGTGGATTTCGTTCTATTAGCGAAGCGGTCGGAATCGACAGATAGAGTTCGTGTAGCGGAGGCGATTTGAATCAGCAGGAAATTGGAAAAGCAGAGTTGCTCGTCGATGCGCGATGGCTGCGTGAGAATCGCGGCGACGCAGATGTGATCCTCGTCGACACGCGGCCGGTCGCGGATTTCCACGCCGGGCATCTGAGCGGCGCGCGTCATTTCGATCCCTTCCCGTTCCATCATATCGATACGTCCGAGCGCGGCGTCGCGGAGTTCGGCGCGCAGCTCCAGTGGATTTTTTCGGCGCTCGGAATCTCCGCAAGCGATACCGTGGTGTTCTACGAGAATGAGTCGGGGATGCGCGCGGCGCGCGGGCAGTGGGCGCTCGAATACGCGGGGCATCCGAGGGCGAAGATGCTCGACGGCGGGCTCAAGGCGGCGGCTAGCGAAAATGCATCGGTGGTCAAGAGCGTCGATAAATTTGCGCCCGCGGATTTCCAGCTAAGTCCGCGAGCGGAGATTCTCGCGACCTATCCGATGCTGCTCGAAAAACTCGGGCGTCCCGACGTGCAAATCTTTGACGTTCGCAGCGATGCGGAATATTTCGGCGAGCGTGTGCGTGCGAAACATGGCGGCGCGATTCCCGGCGCGGTCCATCAGGACTGGACGGCTGCACTGGCCGCCGATGGAACTGTGAAATCGCCTGCCGAGCTGCGCGCGCAGTTCGAAGCGCTCGGCCTCGATCCCGCCGCCGAGATCGTGCCGTACTGTCAGGGCGGATACCGCGCCGCGCATGCGTACCTCGCGCTCAAAATCGCGGGCTATCCGAAGGTGAGGAACTACCTGGGGTCGTGGGCGGAATGGGGAAATCGCGACGACCTGCCAAGAGAGCATCCGCGGCGCAAGTGAGCGGGATGCGTCGATGCCGCCGATCCTGATTCTCACCGGGTTCGAACCTTTTCGCGGCGAGCGGATCAACCCGTCGTGGGAAATCGCGCGGGAGCTCGACGGCGAGGTGATTGGCGGGCTGCAGATAAAGTCGGTGCGGGTGCCGGTCGGATGCGCGCGGGCGGCGCGGCGGATTACCGGCGCGCTTGTGCGTTACCGGCCGCGCGCGGTGATCGGACTCGGCGAGGCGGGAGGCAGGCCGGCTGTCTCGCTGGAGAGAATCGCAATCAATCTTGCCGACGAACGCGGCGCGCTCGCCAGAAGCGGCGACCCGGGCTTTACGCCGGTCGTTCGCGGCGGCCCCGACGCCTACTTCTCGCGATTGCCGCTGGGCGCGATTATCCGCGAGCTCGATCGCAAGGAGATTCCCGCCAGCGTGTCACTGACGGCGGGCGCATACGCGTGCAACGCGCTGATGTATGCGGCGCTGCATTACCTGCGGCGCAAACCGGGCATCCCGGTGGGATTTATCCATCTGCCGTACGAGGCGCGCCAAGCGGGGCGCCATCGGAGCATGCCCAGCATGGCGCTTGCGATGATGGAGAGCGCGGTGCGCGTCGCGATCGTCGAGACTGCGCGTTCGGCGAGGTTAGGATAGAGCGAAGAACTTTATTTTAGTGGAACCCGCCGTGGGTTCCACACCTCCTTGGGCAGGGACCCCTGCACCCGGTATTAAGAAGGAAGATGCGGGACTTTGTCCCTGTTAGAAAAGGGTTGGAGAGGATCCTACTCTTACCTCGCCCGTTCTTTTTACGGGAAAGGCGGCCGGACGCAACGCGGCTGGCTGGTGAGGGTGCTGCGAACACATCACAAAGCGCGCCTGTTCACGTTTGCGTCGTCCTGGCGAAGGAACCCGCGGACCGCTCAGATGGCCGATATCGTGGTTAAGTACTAAAAATCAAGCGTCCCCATTTCGCGGGCGCTTGCGATGAATGAGACCGCGGTGCGCATCGCGATCGCCGAGACCGCACGCGCTTTGACTGATCGACTAGACACTTTTCAATCACGATAACTAGGTGTTGACGAAGATGATGTCTGTTGCACAAACTCACACCATCTAAATTCGGAGCTCGATTATGGGGGGCGGGATTGTCGGAATAAGTCGGACTTCGCTCTGGGCGGCTTGGAAGGCCGTTCGCCGCGGGCTTTCGAACGCATCGGTGAGGGACGTCGTCGACCACTTGGAGTACGACACCGATCCTGACCGGTGGATCAACCGCCTCTTACGTGATCTTCGGCTAGGAACTTACGAACCGAGCCCGCCGTTCAGATTTTACTTACCTAAGACAAAGGGATTCGATCGTCAAATGACGATGCCCGAAATCCCCGACTTGGTTCTCTATCGAGCAATTGCAGACCGTTTGTACAGGAGATGGCCTGCACCCCAATTTCCCGCCAATCATAAGTAGAGTCCGCCGGTTATTTCGCCCCTCCTGGGGCGCATCGTTTGTAGTTTTGGTTTCATCTTCATCCCAGTTTTTCCGGCCGCCCTTCACTCTCGGAGGGCGGCCGAAAAACTGTCAGGTTTTGGATCCGAGGTCAGCGCGCCTTGCACCGCGCCGGCCAGCAGCTGTTTTGCTGGCCAAGCGGTGCGCGCGATGGCCGAGCTCCGTTGATTCCTTGCCGCGAACTCCTCCGGCGCCAGGTAGCCGAGACTCGAGTGCGGGCGCAGGTGGTTGTAGTCGTGCCGCCACGCTTCGATGATCGCGCGCGCTTCCCCGAGGCTGCTGAACACGTACTCGTTAAGGCACTCGTCGCGCAACTTGCTATTGAATGATTCGATGAAGGCGTTCTGCACGGGCTTGCCCGGCTCGATGTAGTGCCACGCCACCCTTCTCGTCGCCCAGCGCAACACCGCACCACTAGTCAGTTCGGTTCCATTGTCGCTAACTACCATCTCCGGTGTGGCTCGTTCGATCGTGAGCCGCTCCAGTTCACGCACCACTCGTACTCCGCCTATCGAGGTGTCGACCACCGTGGCCAGGCACTCGCGGCTGAAGTCGTCCACTACGCATAAGATGCGGAAGCGCCGGCCGTCGCTCAGCATGTCCGAGACGAAGTCGAGCGACCAGCGCTGGTTGATTCTGATCGGCAGCATCATCGGCGCTCGCGTACCCAGTGCCCGCTTTCGCCCTCTTCGCCGGCGCACCATGAGCCGCTCTTCCCGGTACAGTCGATAGAGCTTCTTGTGGTTCAGCGCGTGGCCTTCGCGCGCCAACATCCAGCCTAAGCGCCGATACCCGAAGCGCCGCCGCTCCGCGGCCAGCTCCCGCAGTCGTTGCCTCAATGCCGAGTCGTCCGGTCGTCTGCACCGGTAGCGCAGAGTCGAGCGGTCCAACCCCACTAGCTCGCACGCATGCCGCTGACTCAGCCCGTGACGCTCTATTACCCGAATCACTGCTACTCGCCGCGCCGCAGGCTTCAGACGTTTTTTCCGAGCAGGTCCTTGAGCGCCGCGTTGTCCAACAACGAGTCGGCAAGCAACCGCTTCAGGCGGCGGTTCTCATCCTCCAGCGCCTTCAGCCGCCTGGCGTCCGACACCTCCAGCCCGCCGTACTTCGACTTCCACTTGTAAAATGTCGCGCTTGAGATCCCGTGGCGCCGGCAGACCTCTTCGGTCCTGGCCCCGGCCTCCTGCTCCCGCAACACCCCGATAATCTGCTCCTCCGTGAAGCGGCTTCCTTTCATTGCCCGTCTCCTTTTCAGGCGACGGACTCTACCTCATTTCGGCTGAGTTTTCGGGGTGCAGGCCAGAGAGCCAAGAGGTTTGAGCATAAGCATGTGTACTTCGATCGGCGCGAATTAAACAGAAGGAGAGTCGCCGCTGCGAGCGAAGCTACCCAGACCATGGCAAGCTATGGTCCTGCAGGAAGCCGGTTCTTGACCTGGCTAGAGTACAACCAATATCGGAAATATCTTATTTTTCGGAGGGTTTATAAGTTCATAGCGGTTTCCGACATCTCAAACTTCTTCGATTCGATTCTGTTCGGAAGAGTCAGCGACGTTCTATTGAAACACACCTCAGATCCAAACATCGTGGGGCTTCTCTTTTTTCTGCTGGAGAGGTTATCTCGGAGAACGGCTTTCTCCGAATCTCCTCGGATTGGTCTACCTGTCGACGAGTTCGACTGCTCGCGAAAGATCGCACATATGGTTCTCTTTTCGCACGATGACCGGATGGTCGAGAAAGTCGGAGAAGGAGGTTATGTCCGTTGGATGGACGATCAGAGCTTCGGCGTGGCGACACGAGCCGAAGGCTTACGCGCACTCAATTTTGCAGGCCGATCGCTCGTTACTCTGCACCTCACTCCCAACGCAGGAAAGTCCCAAGTGTTAAGTCTGGCAGAGGCGCGCCGGACCTTTCACCTCGATATCAATCGCTTGCTGGACGAAGCCGATGCACTGCCGGTTCAAACCAGCCGTCAGAGAATGGTTGTCCGATCGAAGCTCAGGTTGATTTTGCGACGTTCATTTAAATTCGAAGGGCAGGGAGAATGGAACAAGATCCTCAAGCGAATCTATCGGAGAGCTGGTTTGGCGAAAGCTAGAAATCTGAGGGGGCGTGCTCTCAAAGACCTTCTTGCATATCCAGATCTAGGCGGGAGAGTCGCGGATTACATGCGATGGACGGGCTCGACCACCGAGTTCCTTACATTCGCTAGACTCGTTTGGTCTCACCCGGAGCAGATTCATGAGTTCGTCAATTTCGAAGTGACCGAATGCTTTCTTCGGATAGAAGCATTCGGAACGGAGCGAAAGGCCTTACGGCAGGTGGCATCAGATCTGCTGACAGGGAAGCTCAGAATGCCGGGCGCCGAACTTTGTCGCGAGGTCGCTCCTCTTATTTTGCTTCGGTTCGGTGATCGGAGGTCTTTGCCGCTTTTGAAGAGATTGCTGCAGGAACCGTCCGATGGTTCCTTTCGTTCAATCAGAAGATCTGCCGGTGTCGTATTCGCCAGCTATGGGTGGTTCCAGTATCAGCTTCTGCGACGCGTCGCAGCGCGACTGCAACGTCGGCAATTTGCCGAGCTGACATATATGGTCGATAGGATCGTAACTTATGACAAGCTACCCCAGAGGCATCTTGCTCGGTTCAGATTGCGATATGATTCCAGCCCGACACGGTCCTTTCTCGACATGAGAGATCTTCTGGCGCTCAGATTGCTGGCCCTGAACAGAAAACGAGCAGTTCTTACCGAGCTGCGACGAGCGAAGAATTCTCTGATGCGTAAGCCGTTATCGCCTTTTGATCGTAAGCTTCTTTCGGTTCTTTTGCCTCTATAAGGTAAGCTCGACTCGATCCTGTAGCTCCAGTTCTTAAGATTCGATCTTCCTTATTTGATTGCTACTGCGTTTGGGGGTGAGGCTATGCCGCCTTCCAGGTTCATCGGGACCGACACCAGCATGAATTCGTAACGCTTGTCGGCGGCGCAATCCGCCGCCAGCTCCTCGAGGTTGAACTGCTCGCCGATAGGCAGCCCTAGCAGGCATAGCGTGCGGTAATGCAGCGCGCCCTCGTTCTTGAAATCCCACGGCCACGGTTCGACGGCGGGACAATCGGTGCCGACTGCGGCGACGCGATGATCCCAGAACCATTCGACCATCGCGCGGCTGTCTTCGATGCCGCAGGCCTTGAGGCCGTCCAGCGGCGCCATCGCGGCCTTGTCGGCCGGCGACGCGGCGAGATAGGCCTGCATCCATCCCGTGCGAATCAGCAGAATCGTGCCCGGTTTCAGCTCGACGCCGTCGGCGACGGCGGTCTCTTTCAAATCGTCGAGGCTGTATTTTTCCGATTTGAGCGGATCGATCGTGCGGCCGTGTGAGATGCGGTAGCGAAAGGCGTCGAGCAGCACGGCGCGGCCGACAAACTTGTTGGCCCATTTGTGGATGCTGAGCCGGCCGCCCGGGCCGTCCTTGATCTCGGAGGCTTTCACGCCGTTGTAGAACGCCTTGTAGCGCGGACTGCCGACGTGGGCGAGGCCGTCCCACTGGCTGCCTTCCTGCGTGTTGTAGCTGTCGAGCGAGTCGTCGAAACCGAGCAGGCCGAAGCTCTCGAAGCTCAGGATGTTGTGTCTGGCGGGGGACCGCGAGAACAGCGGCGGGTTAGCGTAGTTGATTTTGGTATCGAGCCGGAAGACGGCGCCCTTGCGCACCAGGCGCGCCGCGTCGATTACGCCGCCGGGGGTCAGGAAATTAAGGCATCCGAGTTCGTCGTCGTCGCCAAACACGCCCCACGACGATTGCTCGGGCTTGTCGGGCGCGATCGGGAGTTCGGAGAAGCGGGGAACTTTGTTGAGGTCGAGTTTAGCCATCGTATCAGCTCCTTGGCGGAAGTTGCGGTCCCCATTCGTAGAACACGTCGGGCTCGCGCTCCATGTTGGTGGCGCCGTCGGTAAAATACCTGGCGATGAAACCGCGCGCCTCGTAAAAGCGGCGCGCGGGAGTGTTGCGCTGGAAAGCGAAGAGTCGCAGACCGCCCGGGCGCATCCGCTTGGCCTGCGCCAGCATCGCGTCGCCCACGCCGCGGCGCTGGTCGCCCGGCGAAACGTAGAATTGATCGACCATGTCGCCGTCTAACACCAGCACCGCTACGATTCGGCCGCTGTCCTCGGCGACCCAGGTCTCGCGCTCGGGCACCATCCGATGGACGACGAAGGCGCGAATCTCGTCGTCAGTGCCGACCGTCGGCAGCCAGGCCGCAGCGCCGCGCCGCGAGGCGATGTACACCGTCGCGACTGCGGGCGCGTCGGCGGCGGTCGCGCGCCGGAACGCTACGCGCGTCGGCGAGGTTTCGTGCGAAGCCATTAGTGTCGGTCTCCGCCCTAAGGTGGGGTGGTGTCAAGCATCGGCTATGAGGAGGGTGAACCGAGGAATTTTAATCGTAGTGAAACCCCTCCTGGGTTTCACGCTTCCCTGGGCAGGGGTGACCCCTGCACCCGGTATTAAGATAAAGATGCGGGACTTCGTCCCTGTTAGAAGCTTGTCAGGGGGTGAACGCTGAAACCTTCGATTCGAAGCGGCGTATTATTTGTGATAATTAACACGCTGTAATATTCAGACCGGACTGGCGGGGAAGACGCTCGAATGGCGACAGAGCAAGGCATCCGATTATCCTCATCCTGGCGAAAAACTTTTGGGAACCTCGTTCGTCTGATTCCCGCCGTTGTCGTGATCGCGGCGACACTTAGCACGTTGTCTTGCGGCAGCTCAGGACTGCTCGGGTTCAGCGACGCTTCCGGTTCCGGCGGCGGCTCTCCGACGAGCACCGCGACCGCGGGTACGGGAGCGCTCGCGTTCGTGACCAACTTCAACGACGGCATGGTGTCGTCGTTCACGCGCAACACTACGACCGGCGCGCTCACGCTTACCGGTCAGGTAACGGCAGGAGCGGCAGGCGGGCCGCGCGGGGTGCTCGCGTTGCCCGCCGGCACAGTTTTGTACGTCGCGAACAGCAACGACGACAATATCTACGAGTTCCTGATCGATGCGGCCAACGGAACTCTGTCATCGCTGTTGCCAAAATCCGTGAGCAACGGAAATGGAAGCGGACCCAATCAACTCGCGATTAGTCTCCCTGGAAATACCGCGACTTTGGTGTGGGTGACGGGCTCGGGAAACGGGACGGTTACCTCGTACGTGGTAAGCCAGAGCACGGGTCAGCTCAAGTCGAACGGCCCGATTGGAGGCTTCAACACACCTTTCGGCATCACGCTGCATCCGACGCTGCACGTTCTCTACGTTTCGGATACGACCACCGGGCTTATCCAGCCGATGACGTATAATTTCGAGAACGGGGTGCTCACCAAGAATTTTCCGGCGGTTCAGAGTTCGAGCCCATTGGCAACGAAGCCGGCCGCGATGGCGATCGATGCGGGGGGAGATACACTGTTCACCGCGGATAACGTGACCGGCGAGGTCTCGTCGTTTTCGATCGATCAGACGGGCGCGACGTGCGGACTGGCGGGTTGCCTGACACCGGCGTTCTCGTTCTCGAACAGCAGCAACGTGGATGCGTCGGTGGGGGTCGGAATCGCGGTAAACACCGGTATCGAGTTTCTGTTCACGGCCAACCAGGGGGGTAACTCGCTGTCATCGTTCGTCGCGACCGGAACGAGCGTGAACGTGCCGCCGACCGTCGCGACGGGATTCAACGCGCCTACCGGGTTGGTGGTGGATCCGCAGGCCAAGTTCGTTTATACCGCCGACAATTTAGACGGAACCGTGTCGCAGTCAACAATCAACGGCTCGTGCGGGAGCCAGATCTGCGCCGGTCCGCTGGTATCGACCGAGAGTCCGGCCAAGGCCAACAGCGGTCCGTACGGGATCACGCTGGCGCAGTAGCTAAAGCACGTCACATGCTGAGGCATGCTTCGGCGGCGAGCGCGAACAGGCGCGCGCGGATTTGGTGACGCGTCCAGTTGCGATGGTCCCAGCGGGCGCTCAGGTCGTCGCCCCCATAAAGAATCTGACCGAACTGCACGCGGCGGAACTGCGCGACGGCGAAGAATGCCGCCGCTTCCATCTCGACCGTGAGGCATCCTTCGCGCTTGCGCGCGAGCATCCGGGCGCGCGTCTCGCGGAACAGGCCGTCGGTGGTCCAGGTCTTGGCGACAATGTAGTCGAGGCCGTTCCGTCTCAGCGTATCCTCGATCGCAGCCATGGCTCGCGGATGCGGCGCGACTTCGCGCGACGGCGGGAGGTAATGGTAAGAAGTGCCCTCGTCGCGAATCGCCGCGCTTGGCACCACGATGTGGCCGACCGCGATCTTCGAGTCGAGCACGCCCGCGCCACCGCACGCGATGAACTTGCGCGCACCGCGCGCGATGCATCGATCGAGCATCGCGGCCGCCATCGCAGCGCCGGTGCGCGGATGCACGACGGCGAGGCGCTTGCGGCCGAACTCGAGCTCGTAGACGGGATGGCGCCCGACTTCGCTGATGGCGTGATCGATCTCGCGGGCGCCGCCGTTGAGGATGAGGTCGTCGATCACGTCCTGGAAGAAGCAGAGCACGCAATGCCTTGGCACGTCGATCGATTTGTACACGCGGCGCGGCTCGATGATGGCGGCCGGCGACGGATCGTATTCGAGGATGGGGAACGGACGCGCGGCGAGGGGCTTGGGGGATTTGGGGCGACGCGGTTTGCCCACGGCGAGTTTATCGCTGGATATCCGGAGTCGAATTGTCCGGGCTTTCTTCCGTCGTTGCCAGCGGCGCTCCCGCCTCCGCGCAGTCGGCTTGGGTCAGTTTGCCGCCACGGAACTCGACGGCGATCGCGCCCAGGATGTAGGCGCTGCGCTCGGTCGACTGATTGCCGGCGAGTTTGTAGAGTTCAGCCGCGTTGCGCGCGGCTTCGGCCGCGTCGTGGTCGTTCTTCGGCATCCCGTAGATCTGAAATACCTTGCACAGCGATTCGATTCCGTCCTTGCGGTCTCCTTCGGTAATCGGAGCGTCCGAACTGTCAGCCGAGGGTGCGCTTCCATTCGTCGTTCCGCCGCCGAGGCCGCGCAACATCCCGCGGATGAAGAAGAAGACCAGGAACAAGACGACGAGCGCGGCGATCGAGCGTCCTATCCTCTGAGCCGGAGAGAGTTCGCTCCACGGGATCCACTCAAGGCCGCGTTTGCCGCCCTTGCCGCCGTCGATTGGAGGCGGCGACGATGACGTATGGATCACCGGCGTGCGAATTTCAGGTTTGAAGGGTTTAGGTTGCGGCGACGAGCCGCGCGATGGCGGCGGTGAAGCCGGATTCTCAAGCGGCTGCGGCGGCGGCGATGTGGGATTGGATCCCGGCCTCGCCAGCGGAGTGGCGCAGTATCCGCAGAATACGGTGCCCTCCGGGTTCTCTTTGCCGCACTGCCTGCAGGCAGGCATCAGATCACCTTGGCCTCCCCCCAAATTTTCGCGGAACGATTGAACCAGCGCTTGGCAATTGTCCCCAGCCCGTCTCTCCGCCAGTCGGAGTCACTTTAGCGGCGCGACGGGCACACGCCAAAACCAACGACTCTACAGATATGAAAGCTACAGCCGGGGCGCGCGAAGTCAATATGGCTGACGAAAATTCGCTTCGTGTCGGATTTGCGGCTCGAAGCTATTTCATCGCGCCCGCTCGCTGATTCGCCGGACGCCCGAGGCACTTCTGCAACCATTTCTGCGCGGTCGGAGTAGCTGAAAGATCCAGTTGCACGAACGGCGCGAGCGTCAGCACGGACGCGACGTTGAGGTCCGCGATGGTGAATTCCTTACCGAGCAGGTATTCGGACTTGTGCAAATGATTGTCGAGCACCTTCATCGGCGCGTTTAGCTTCTCGATTCCCGCCAACGCCGGCTTTTCGTCGCGCTGATCTGCCGGCAGCATGATTCGATTACGGAAAACGTCCATAAGCGGCGGTTCCACCTCGGTCATGCCCCAGAAGCTCCACTGGTAGCAGGCGCCATGACCTTCGACGGTCGCGGGCCATAGCGGCGCGTTGCCGTATTTTTCCGCGACGTACAGATTTATCGCCATCGACTCCCAGATGATCGTGCCGTTGTCGTCGAGCGCGGGAACGTGGCCGTTCGGATTTATTTTCAGGTATTCAGGTTTTCGGGTCTCGCCCGTAAAGCCCAGCGGGATATGCTCATACCTGGCGCCGACCTCCTCCAATGCCCACAGACTGCGGCCTGCGCGAGACATGTAGGTTCCATGCAGTTTGATCATCTTCGCTCCTCCGGTTTTCCAGTTGGTTCGAGTTGTCGCAATCGCGTGACTGCCGCGCGGATGCATTCATATTTCGCGCGTGTAACAATCGATCGCGATGTCATTACGACACGCAAAATTTGCGTTGGCAAATGCCGCGATGATGCTGTTGGCCGCGGCGAGTATCGCGGTCGCACAAGAAGGCGCGGTGCCGATTCCCGATTCCTCGTACGACGACAGCGCGAGCAGCTATCAGTCGCCGGCCGAGCTGCCGATGCCGGCGCCGGACGATCCTACCAACCCGAACATTGTGACGATTCCAATTCCCGGCGGCGGCGAAATCACCGTGGACGGCCCTGACGCGCCGAGCGAAACACCGATCCCGAACCTGCCCGGATCGCAATGGGGCATAGACCGGCAAACCCCGTACTCTCACGACGTCGGCCCGATCGGACCCTAGCGCGACGTCACCTCTTGCGGCGCGGGAACCGCGTTCGTGTCGGCGATGTTGTGCTTCAGTGCGGCGAGGGTGTCGTGCGTCGTTGCGCGTTCTGCGACATGAATCTCGACGAGCGACTCTTCCCGGCTTGCTGCATGCGACCCGGTTGCGGGCGCGAGTGCCACGGTGGCAGGGGTGCGGGACTTGTCGAGCAGGGACTCGTCGAGGAGCTCGGGCGGGACCTGGCGGAGATCCCAGATTATGCCGCAGGCCTCGAGCAGCTTCAGCGTGTAGTAGGTTATGTCGATTTCCCACCAGAAAAATCCGTTGCGGGCGGCGGCCGGAAAGTGGTGGTGATTGTTGTGCCATCCTTCGCCGAGCGTGACCATCGCGAGCGCGAAGCTGTTGCGGCTGTCGTCGTTGGTCTGGTAGCGGCGGCGGCCGAAGACGTGCGCGAGAGAATTGATAGTGAAGGTGCCGTGACCGAGCACCACGGTCGAAATGAAAAATCCCCAGATGAGCATTTGCGCGCCGGTGGTGTGCAGACCCGGTGCGTGGCGCTGGAGGAGCGCGCCGAGCCCGAACAGCGCGAAGCCAAGCACGGTCGGGACCAGCACGTCGAAGCGATCTAGAAACATCAGCTCGGGAAATTTCGCGAGGTCGCGGACGACGCCGAGTTCGGAGCGGAAGTTCGCCTCCGAGGTGATCCATCCGATGTGGCTCCAGATGAAACCATGCTGACGCGGCGAATGAACGTCCTCAGGCTCGTCGGAGCGCTGATGATGCAGCCGATGATGCGACGCCCACCATAACACCCCGCGCTGCACGGCGGTCGCGCCGATCACGGCGAACACGAACTGGCCGGCGCGCGAAGTCTTGAACGAGCGATGCGAAAAATAGCGATGGTAGAACCCGGTGATCGCGAACATCCGGATAAAATACAGCGCGACGGCGACGCCCGCGGCGACCGGACTCCATCCCACCCAAATCACCCCGAGGCACATCAGATGAACAGCGACGTAGGGGACGCATCGGAACCAATCGGTCTTTTGCGGCAGGTCGGCGGCGGGAGCGCCCCCGGCCGAGGTGTCGAACCATCGCGCGATCGCAACGAGAAATCTGCGGGACGTACCCGCTGCACGTGACGCCATTCTGTCTCCCCGTTCCGTGCGCGGAAATTGCATGCCGCACGGCGCGTGCTGATCATGCCCAGATTTGCGCGGTTAAGTGAACAAGCACGGAGAGCGTCATTTGGCGGGAGTCAGCTGCTCGATGTCGTCGAAACGCTCGTAGTTGACGCTGCGGCTGCCATCAGGATGGACCACGAGCACGTCGGCGAAGCGCGCGCCCCACACGATCTCGTCGAGTCCGTAGCTATGGCGGGCGTGAACGGTCTGGGAGAAGGTCTCGTCGAGTCCGGTGATGGACACGATGATTTCGGGCGCGGTGTTGGAGAGCGAGTCGCGCGTTTCGCCGAAGAGCGGACTGCCTTCGACGATGCGATGCACGGCGGTCCACGACAACGCGAACATCGCGCTGCGGTCGCGCGTCATGGCGAGATCGTAGAGGCGGCGAATGGTATCACCCTCGACGGTGGCTTCCTGGCGGGCGAGAACGACGTGAATATTGGCCTCGACGATGCGGTTGGCGCGCATGTTGGCCATCCGGATCATCAAGCTGAGCGCGCCGTCGCGCGGGCCGATGACTATGTAGCGGGTGAATCTGACGCGCGCAGTGGGACGCGAGAACTTGGCGAAAACAAGGCCGGTCATCAGCGCCAGCGCGAGCAATCCGGTCAGCGCCTCGATCGAGACCAGGATATTCGAAAACAGCGTGACCGGCGACATTTTGCCGTAACCGATCGTCGCCATGGTCTGCACGCTGAAAAAAAACATGTCGGCGAACGAGCCGGGGCGCGCGTTCTCGACGCCGTGGTCGAGGTAGTAGCCGGTGGCAAACAGCAGGTTGACGATGGTGAACGCGGCGGTGATGAGGCCTATCAGGGCGGGCCATGAAATGGTCACCAGGAAGTGGTAGAGGTCCTCGAAAATGCCGGTGGGTGCGCCGTGAATCAGGCCGTCGCTCCGGACGGCGCCTGACTGGGTTGGTTGCTTCGCCATCGCCGAGGAATATAGCGGAGGGCGCGTTGCGGCGTCAGCAGGGTAAATACACTAATCTAATGTGAAACCCCTCCTGGGTTTCACGCTTCCCTGGGCAGGGGTGACCCCTGCACCCGGTATTAAGAAGTTAGCGGGCGAAGGCTGCTCTTAGCGCGTCGGCGGCCTGGCGCTGGCCCTCTTTGCCTTTGTCGAGGCCGTCGGCGAAGCTGACGAAGCCGTGGGTGACGCCTTCGTAGCGGGTGCAGGTGACGTTGACGCCGGCGGCGATCAGGCGCTCGGCGAATCGCTCGCCTTCGTCGCGCAGGGGATCGTGGCTGGCGGTCAGGACGAGCGCGGGCGGCAGGCTCTTCAGGTTTTTGGCGCGCAGCGGGCAGGCATAGGGATTATTTTTCTCAGCGCTCGTGTCGAAATAATTTTTCCAGAACCATTCCATGTCGGCGCGCGACAGCACGTGGCCGTCGGCGGCGAATTCCTTCTGCGAGGGAGTGTCGAGCGCGCAATCGGTGACGGGATAAAGGAGCAACTGGAAATTGATGGCGGGGCCGCCGCGATCGCGCGCCATCATCGAGACTACCGCGGCCAGATTTCCGCCGGCGCTGTCACCGCCGACCGCGAGCCGCGCCGGGTCCGCGCCGAGCGAGGCTGCGTTTTCGGCAACCCACTTCGTGGCGGCGTAGCAATCCTCGGCGCCGGCGGGAAAAACGTGCTCCGGCGCGAGGCGGTAATCGACGGACACTACTACGCATCCCGCGCCGTTGGCGAGCGCGCGGCATACGCGGTCGTGACTCTCGAGATCGCCGAGCACCCATCCGCCGCCATGGAAGTACACCAGCACGCCCATCGGCGAAGTCCCCTCGGGGGTGTAAACGCGCGCGGCGACGTTGCCGGCGGCGCCGGGGATGTGGCGATCCTCGGCGCGATAGATCGCGGGCGGCGGAATCGGATTCGCTTCGAGCAACGCGCGCATCTTGGCGCGCGCCTGCTCCGCGGTTTCCGCGCGCAGGAACATCGGGCCGGCCGCGTTGAACGCGTCGAGCATGACCTTCATCTGGGGATCGAGCGCTGTGGGCATGCGAGATCATTAGGTTAGGCGGGACCAAGAGGCAAGCGGCCGAGCGCGGGGCTAGTTTTCGAGGCGGCGGAAAGCGCGCGCGCCAGTGCGCGCGGGACTAATTTTCTAAGCGGCGGAAGCGCGCGCGCCAGTGCGCGCGGGACTAATTTTCTAAGCGGCGGAAGTCCGCGCGCCAATGCGCGCGGAACCAGGGCTCCCCGTCGCGCGTGCCGTAGACCTCGGCGGCAACCGTCATGTCGTCGCCGGCGATACGGCAGTCGAGGATGGTGGTTTCGTCGACGGCGAAGGTCGGCGAGAAGCCGTCGGCGCGGGTTTTGTATTCGTCGAAATGCAAGCGCGAGCGCATCGCGGCGTACTCGCGGCCGTCGGTCGAGAGCGGCACCACGTTGCCGTGCGGATTGACGATTCGCTCGTTCGGCGCGATGCCGGTTTCGGTGAACGTGAGCGTGAAAGGCTCGTCGCCGACGCGTTTGTAGCACAGACGGTAGGTCTTGGGCGTCCAGTAGCCGATTTTGTGCGCGCCCGGTTCCGACCTGATCCAATCGACTTGATTCACCTGTCCATTCCAGCATCCGCGGAACACGGCGGGCAGTTGCGCCGTCATCGGCGCGACGTTGACGGGCGGCGGCGCCGGTGCGGGCGGCATAGCGGGTTGAGGCTGCACGGGGGCCGGCGCGGGCTGCGCCAATTGCGGCAGCAGCTGAATCGTATCGCCGTTATCTGGCGCATAGGGCGCAGGCGGCGGCGCCTGGCGCGGATGCAAGTACGGCTGATTCTGCTGCGCGGGTCCGGGGACCTCGAGGGATGTTTGCGCGCGAGCGAAGCGGTTGGCGGTCAAAGCCAGCGCGCAGGCGAGAGCAAATGTAAGGATACGGGTACGCATCGAGCGCCTCGATTCCATTCTACTCCATCGGGGACGACTTCCTGAGTCCTTGCTATCCCCCCTCTCGCACTTTTCAACTTGCGCGAGTACCTTCATCCCAACGGGGCGGCGCTGCGACCATTACGGGGAGGCTTGAGAAATATGTATGGATATCACGAACTCGGGCTAGTGACGCTGCTGGCGTTGCTCGAATACTTGATTCTCGGCGTGATGGTTGGACGGGCGCGGCAGAGGTATGGGGTCGAGGCGCCAGCCACGACGGGCAATCCCGACTTCGAGCGCTACTTTCGCGTGCATGTGAACACGCTCGAGGCCCTGATGGTCTTTGTCCCGGCTGTGTGGATTTTCTCGCTCACGGTGAACTATCACTTCGGCGTCGCACTCGGATTGCTGTTCGTGGTCGCACGGATCATCTACGCGTCGGGCTACCTGAGCGCCGCAGCCAAGCGCGTACCCGGAGCAATCGCCACCGGCGTCATCAACGTCATCCTGGTGCTGGGCAGTCTTATCGGGCTCATAGTCAAAGCCATCTAACGTCCCCTTACTCCATCTCTGCTTTACGTTCCGTTTGAACGCGGCTAGAGTTTCTTCGATTCATCATCAAGGAGAATTCGCTCATGGCGGAAGAACGCAAAGGCGCTGTTACGATGCGGGGAAACCCGATGACCCTGGTCGGCCCCGAAATCAAAGTCGGACAAAAGGCACCCAACTTCAACGTCGTCGGCAAGGGGATGGCGCCGGCGACGCTCGATCAGTTCAAGGGCAAGGTCAAAATCATCACGACCATCCCGTCGATCGACACGCCGGTATGCGACGCGGAGACGCGCCGCTTCAACGTCGAGGCGGGCAATCTGCCCGGCGACGTGCAGATTCTCACGGTCTCGATGGACCTGCCGTTCGCGCAGGCGCGATGGTGCGGCGCGGCGGGGGTGGACAAGGTCACCACGCTAAGCGACTGGCGCAGTGCGAGTTTCGGCACGGGATACGGCGCGCTGATCAAGGAACTGCACCTGCTGGCGCGAGCCGTGTTCGTCGTGGACAAGAACGACAACGTGACCTACGTCGAATACGTCAAGGAAATCGCCAACCAGCCCAACTTCGAAGCCGCGCTGGAAGCGGCGAAGAAAGCCGCCGCCTGATTTACTACGCGGGCGGACGTGTCGCGGACGCGTCCGCCCGTGATAGATCTTGGTTGATGCCCGCCGACGCGCCCAATCGACACGCCTTCACCGACGCGCTCAAGCGCGGGCTGTATGAGGCGATTTTTCGCCGGCGCGATATCCGCGAGTTCATTCCCGATCCGATTCCCGACGACGTGCTGGCCCGGGTCCTCATCGCGGCCCATCATGCGGCCAGCGTCGGCTTCACGCAGCCGTGGGACTTCATCGTGGTGCGCAGCGTCGAGCGGCGCCGCCGCGTGAAAGAGATTTTCGAGGCCGAGCGCGCCAAGAATGCGGCGCAGTTCAGCGGCGAGCGCCGCGAAAAATACCTCCAGCTCAAGCTCGAAGGCATCCTCGAAGCTCCGCTCAACCTGATCGTCACCTGCAAGCCCGATCGCTTCGGCCCGGCCGTGCTCGGCAAGACCAGCATCCGCGATGTCGAGATTTACTCGGCGTGCCTGGCGGTCGAGAATCTGTGGCTGACGGCGCGCGCCGAGGGCCTGGGCATGGGATGGGTCAGCATCCTGCGCAATGACGCGCTCGCGGAAATTTTCGGCATCCCCGACGACGTCATACCGATCGCCTATCTATGCGTCGGCTACGTCCGCGAGTTTCCCGACCGCCCGATTCTCGCCAGCGCGGACTGGGCGAAGAGATTGCCGCCGCGATCGCTGATCCACTTCGATTCATGGAGCGGCCAGGGAGCGGCCGCCGATCGAGACCCCAACGCCGAATCTCTGCTCAAGAAGATCGACGACCATTCCATCTGGCTCTCAATCTTTCCCGAAGATTCCGCGGACGAGCCACCGTCGCGCGACTGAATGGAAGAACGGTATCCGATGAAAACGTACCGACTGCTCACCCTGTGCGCGCTGATCGCATTCGCCGGCTGCAGCTCGCAAAATCCCGCGCCCGATAACTCGTCCAGCCAGCAGCCGCAAAGCTCGGCTGCGGGCGCGCAGGCGAACAGCTCGATCCTCCAGCACAACGGATGCACCATCGACTTCGCGAAGGTCTGCCAGGCCTATATCGATCAGCCGGAATTCACCTACAACGGCGACAAGTACACCTGGCAACGCTTCCAGCAAAGCTCTCTCAGGCATCCCGACGTCGAGATATGGGCCAGGTTTCCCGACGGCAACGTACTCGCCGACATTGAGTGTCATGTGGACACGCAGAATCGCAAAATCAATTGGGCGCGCATCCTGCCCAATCCGCCGATGAACGACAAGTCATGGGACTTCGCTAAAGGCCAGGGATGGTGTCAGGAGCAAACGCCTGATTACAGCGGATGGGCCGAGTACTGGCGCAGCGGAGTCACTCACCAGTAGAAAGCTTCAGTGCTTCATCGCTAGCTCAATGAGGCGAGTCACTTCCCGATGCCTCCTCACGCGGGCGGGCTGATGGACCACCTCAAACTTCAATCCATCGGGTCCCAGGAAGTAAACCGCGTACCATCCTTCGGGGTCGTAGGGGAACTCGCCCGGGCCGTCGAGGATTTGCGCGCCGAGTTTCTTCACCAGCTCACATGCCTCGTCAACTTGCTCGCGAGTATCCGTGTTGAACGCAATGTGATGAAGCCCCACTTCGTAGACCTGGAACGGATGCGCGGCAAACTCAGGCTTGGCCTCCCAGATGTTGAACACGGCTCCATTGCCGGTATTAACGTTGACCCATAGCCACTGCCCATTAGGGTCCTGGACGGCGTCGAAGATGTTGTAGCCGAGAAACTCGAGAAAGGGTTTGAAGAATCCCATCGCCCGCGTCAGGTCGCTGACCGTGATCGACACATGATTCATTGATCCAAGCATTGGCATGTCGGGACATCGCCTCCGAGAGTCAGGGCGCCAGGGTCTTCTTCATGAAGTAGTGCGTATGCCCCTTCGGATGATCTTCCAGCGTGACGAAGACCTTGTAGTCAAGCTTTTCGTAAAGCGGGCGCGCCTGGAAATTGAACGTGTCGAGATAGGAGTAGCTGCATCGACGTTCCAGCGC
Organism: Binataceae bacterium (SeqCode); assembly: GCA_963789715.1. Taxonomy (GTDB): domain Bacteria; phylum Desulfobacterota; class Binatia; order Binatales; family Binataceae; genus Binatus. The sequence goes on from CAWBLQ010000012.1 coordinate 134,816, forward strand.
GAGATGCTCGATCGCAGTCATCAGTTTGGTCGCGTAGCCCTTGCCGCGGATCGCAGTATCGACCCATACGTCAGAAACATAGAGCCATAGACCCCAGGTATTGCCGAGCGCTCCGCCCAGGATTTCGCCGTCGCCGTTTTGCAGGAAGACATTGGCGGCAGACCACATCTGCGCCGGGAGCCCAATCGCCGCATGGGCGTGTCCGTGGATACCGTCGTTGACGATCCTTTGCGCCTCGTCGGACGCATAGGGCTGCATCACGAGACTTGCACGATCGTGCAGGTCGCGGCGCTGGGCATCGATTCCAGTAAGGGTCCGCTTCGCCAGGTAATAGCGGCTATGGCCCTTCACCGGATGGTCCTTGATCTCACCGAATACGCGGTAGCCCAGCTTTTCGTACAAGGGCCGAGCCTCGTAACTCGCGGTTTGCAGAGCGGCCGCGATGCATCCTTTGGCGATTGCGTATCGTTCCGCCGCGGCCATCAGTTCGGTCGCGTAGCCGCGCCCGCGCCACACAGGATCGACCCACAGCGATCGCACGTGCAACCATCCGCCGACGACGTTGCCAAACAGCCCGCCCAAAATCGCGCCGCCCGCATTCTTGATAACAAATCCCACGGGATAGAACTCGACGATCCCGGTCGCCGCGGTATTGTGATTGCGCAGCCCTCGTTCGACTACCTCGGTCCAGGCCTTGGGCGCGTGCGGCTCAACAATAATACTCAGTTCGCTCATAGCCCTCCGGCAACTGTCGTCCAAACCCCCGCCCCCAGGCAAGCCGCAAGCGCCGCACTCGTGTCCTTGTAAGGCGATGCGGCGCGTGATGCGATCACGCGGCATGGCTATCCTTGAACAGACTGTCGCGTCGATACGGCCGCTCGACTACGAGGCGGCGTGGGCTGCCGACGAACGGCTCAACGGACTGACCAAGCCTCCCGGCAGCCTCGGCCATTTGGAAGAACTCGTGCGCCGCTATGCCGCTATCCGGCACGACGAATCGGTAAAATCCGGGCGCGGCGCAATCGCGGTGTTCGTCGCCGACCATGGCGTCGCGGCCGAGAGCGTCAGCGCATTTCCACAGGCCGTCACGGCCGAGATGCTTCGCAACATCGCGGCAGGCGGCGCCGCGATCAGCGTGCTCGCGCGCCGCTTCGGCTATTCGCTCAAGGTCGTCGATGTGGGCGTCAAGGTTGATACCAGCAGCATCCCGCTCGCGGGTGTGACTTACCGGCGGATAGGAGCAGGCACGCGCAATTTCCTGGACGGCCCCGCGATGACACCTGACGAGACGACGCGCGCGCTCGAAGCCGGAATCGAGATCGCCCGCGAGCTCGCGGGCGGCGGCGCGACGTTGATCGGAATCGGCGAGATGGGAATCGCGAACAGCACGTCCGCCGCGGCGATCCTGTGTGCGCTGACCGCAATCGCGCCCGACTCGATGGTCGGGCGCGGGACGGGGCTCGACGACGCGGGCGTCCGCCGCAAGACGGAAGTCGTCGCGCGAGGGCTCGAGATACATCGCGCAGCGATGGCCTCGGGCGAAGCGACGCTGGCAGCGCTGGGCGGGTTCGAGATGGCCGCGATGGCCGGCGCGTGCCTGGGCGGCGCCGCGTCAAACGTCCCGGTCGTGGTTGATGGCTTTATCGCGACGGCGGCGGCGGCGGTCGCGGAGAAGATTCATCCCGGCCTGTTCGACCATCTTTTTTTCAGCCATCGATCGGCCGAAGGCGGCCACGCGCTCGCGCTCGAGCACTTCAAGCTGCGTCCGATTCTCGACCTCGATCTCAGACTCGGCGAGGGCACCGGCGCCGCGCTCGCGATGAACGTAATCGAATGCGCGCTCGGCCTGCTGCACAACATGGCGACGTTCGCGGGCGCCGGCGTGTCCGGCAAGGTGCGATGAGCGACGACGCGGGCGCGCCGGGCGGCGGTTTTCTGACCGAACTGCGGCTGGCTGTAAGCTTCCTCACGATCCTGCCGGTGATCGATCAGCGGCGCGCCTCAGAGGAGACCGTCGCGGCTTCGTTCGCATGGTTCCCGATTGTCGGTTTCGCCGTCGGCGCGATGCTATGTGTCGAGGATTGGTTGCTGGCTCACGTTTTTGCGCAGGTGGTTCGCTCGGTTCTTATCATCGTCTCTCTCACCGTCGTCACCGGCGCGGTCCATCTCGACGGACTGGCCGACACGGCTGATGCGCTCGGCGCGGGCCGCGATCGCGATCGCGCGCTCGACATTCTGCGCGACAGCCGGGTCGGGACATTCGGCGCGAGCGCAATCTTCTTCGACCTGACGTTGAAAATCCTCGCGCTGTCGACGCTCGCGGGTCATCGCCGATACGCTGCGCTAATCGTCGCGCCGATGCTGGCGCGCTGGGCGATGGTACTGCTCTCCTCAGGCCTACCCTATCTGCGCGCCCAAGGCTCAGGATCGACGCTCCTCGCGGGAAAGAAGTTCGGTCATAGCGCGGGTATCGTCACCGTTTTCACACTCGTCATTTGGTGGACGCTTGGCGCGATGCGCCCGATAGCGCTCGCCGTCGCGGTTGCACTCGCGATCGTGGCAGCGATGCGACTCTTCTACCGGCGATGGCTGGGAGGAGTTACGGGCGATTTGATCGGCGCGTGCGGCGAACTGGTCGAGATTGCGGTGCTCGTGACGATGGCCTCGTGACTTTAGTCAAGCTTGAGTGGCACGCTACTTCATTGGAATCCGGGGCGTGCACGAAAGGCGTCGGCAGGGGGCGCTTCGCGATTTCAAAACCGGTACCGGCTTCGCTGGCGCGAAGCTGTCCGAGATCCTTCCCTACGCTCGCGTTACTCGCTTCGGTCAGGATGACGGGACTCGCGGTACTTGCTTCGGTTGGGATGACGGGACCTGCGTTGCTTGCTTCGGTCAGGGTGACGAGACCTGCGTTGGTCGCTGCGGTCTGGATTACGGGACCTGCGTTGGTCGCTGCGGTCTGGATTACGTGATACCTGCGTTGGTCGCTGCGGGATTACGGCGCTGGCGTCGCGAACGATGCAAGGAACCTAACCCCTAACCCCTTCCCCTTTTGGGAAGGCGAGTATCCGGAAGTTGACGGATACCGGTGAAAGCCGGTATTCTACTGAGTAGGTCGGGCGCGTGCGAAAGCGACGTTATGCGCTCCGGATCGGTATTGTTGTGCTGATTATGCTCGACACAATCAGGCGTAGTTTTCTTCAGCACGATGCATTCGATCGCGCAATGTTCGTGATCGAACTGCTAGTTTTAGGACTGATCGCCATCGAAGGCATTGTTCATGTTGTCCACTGGCTGAAGTTCCATTGGCGTTTAAGACGGGTACGACCGTTCCACCTTTCCGGCCTACTTTTGCAGGATGAATTTCGTCTGAAGTATCGAAGTAACCCCGATCCTGGTGCCGGAGTGGAATGGATGAAACGGGTGGATGATTGGACCGAAGCCGCCGCGCAGAAGATTAGGCGCTGTTCGCCTGATGCCGCCATAGCGTTTCGGCGCGATAGTGGTGGAGTAATCAGGCAATACGGAAATCAAAACAGCACGCAAGCAACCTATATGTGGCTTGAGACGCGCTTAAATAATCTAACGGAGATAATCGAAAACGCGCACGATTATTTCTAATGTTTTAAGTGTGAAAATCGAAACTCCAATTGAACCGGCTCGCTGGCGGCGTACTCAGATAGCTGAGACGGTCGCCAGTTCCCACGTCTCAGCACCCTGCTATCGCCTTCCCAAAGATGTCTTTTTCGTGGCGATTGTTGTAGCGGAACACGAACTCATTGATGTAAAGCGGCAGATATTTCTTGCTGACGCTGTGATAGCTGCCCATAATGCCGCGCTTGAGCAGGCTCCAGAAGCCTTCAATCGTGTTCGTGTGAACGATGCCGCGCACGTATTCGCCGCTGCTATGGCGGATGACGCCGTGCGGAAGGTCGAACTGCTCGCCGCCAAGTTCAAGCAAACGATAGCCGGAGTGCTCATCGGTCGCGATCAGGTCCACGCGTTCCCGATTGATTGCCTTGCGAACGAAGCTATCGAGTGTCGGTATCGGTGTTAGCGATCATTTGTGCGATCACGTTACCCTTGCGGCTGATCGCACCGATGACCGGAATCTTGCCCGCAGTTCCGACGTTGCCCGTGCGCTTGTTCCTGTGCTTGTTGGCTTCCTTCCCGCCGATATAGGTTTCGTCCACTTCGACAATTCCCATCAGTTGCCGGAACTCAGGGTCTTTCATCGCAGCGCGCAAGCGATGGCACATATAGAAAGCCGTGCTGTAGGAACCGGAACCGATCATCCGATGAATTTGAAGCGCGCTGATTCCTTTCTTGCTTGTGAGCATCAGATAGAGAACGTGAAACCACACGCGCAGAGGGTATTTTGTGTTTTCAAAGATTGTCTTGACCGTCAGAGAAAATCGGTAGGCGTTTCCCTTGCGACACTCCGGATCGGCGCACTCCCAGTGCCACGGTTTGGCAATCGAATAGACGTGATCCTGTTTGCCACAACGCGGACAGACCGCGCCGTTCGGCCAGCGGCGCGAGGCGAGATAAGCGCGGCACGAATCCTCATCGGGAAACATCCGCTCGAACTGGCCGATGGTCATTTGAGGCGTGAACTTTGGGTTGTGCTTATCGCGTTTCGTTTCCATGCAAACACGATAGCGCAATCCTACTTATCCGTCAAGTGCCGGATACTCGCCTTCCCAAAAGGGGAACAGTCGGGGAGAGATGATGCAGGCGAGCTAACCTGGGCCTTTCCGTGTGGGAAGACGGGCAATCGCTCGCGGAACTATCACCTCAGTTTTAGCGGGTAGCCCGCGACCATCAGTAGCACCTGATCGGCGACGGCCGCGATTTTTTGATTGGTCCATCCCAGTAGATCGCGGAACTGTCGCGACTCGGCGTGATCGGTCGGCACGATTCCCGAGCCAACTTCGTCGGTCACGACGATGCTCGCGAACGGAGCCCGCTTCAGCGTTGCCGCGAGCTTGTCCGCCTCCGCCAGAACGGGGCCGTCATCGGCGGCATGAAGCTGCATCAGGTTGGAGATCCACAGCGTCAGGCAATCGAGCACTACGAGGTCTGCGCTTTGGTCGAGTTTCTGGAGTGCGGCGACAAGCTGGACCGGCTCCTCGACGGTCTGAAAGTCCGGCGGCCGCGTCGTCCGATGGAATTCGATTCGCGCCGTCATTTCACCGTCGAGGGCCTGTCCGGTCGCGACGAAGAATTTGCGCTTGTACGGGGCCGCAAGCTGCAGTGCCTGCATGCTTTTGCCGCTGCGCGCGCCGCCGGTGATTAGCGTGATCGTGCCCATGCGAATTATCAAGCGTACACGTTAGCGTCGCGCGTGACGAAGGTTTCGCGCGGCTGGAACGCGGGTTGACTAGCAACCGTGCCGCGCGTAACTTCGGCGTCGCACCCGGTGCACGGGAAGCCGGTTCAAATCCGGCGCTGCCCCGCAACTGTGTGGGGGGACGACGGCCCATCATGCCACCGCTTATGCGGGAAGGCGGGCCCGAGGACGAACCCCAAGCCAGGAGACCGGCCGGGTCACAACAGTCTGCCTTCCGCGGGGAGGGTGGCCTCAGGCACGATTTTCCTGAAGCCCGATTCCTCGACCGCGAGGGGTCGGGTTTCTTTTGGTGCCCGATCGTTCCTCCGCGCGTGGGCGGCCTTTGAACTCGGAGGGAGTTCATGCGGTCTTTCAATTTGATCCTGTCGGCGATAGTTGCGACAGCGCTTGGTGGGTCGATCGCGCGCGCGGAAGCGCCCGCCTCCGCGCCGTCGCAAGCGCAAACTCAGGGCCGGAAGTCTTCGCCGGCAAAGAAGAAAGCCCATCAGCAAGCGACACAGTCGGGCAAGCAGGAGGCGCAGCGGCTGAGTCCGGTGGTCGTTACCGCGACGCGAATCCCGCAGCCAATCGGCGAGATCGGTACGACGATCACGGTAGTCGAGGATCCTGAAATCCAGGAGCAGAAGATCCAGCGCGTCGCGGACGTGCTGCGGCAAGTGCCGGGCGTGCAGGTCACCCAAAGCGGATCGCCCGGCTCGGTGACCGACGTGTCTATTCGCGGCGCGACGCCGTCGCAGACGCTGGTGCTCGTCGATGGAGTCGAAGTCAACGCGGGCGCGACCGGCAGCTTCGACCTTGGCAACCTGACGACGGACAATTTAGATCGCGTCGAGATTTTGCGCGGCGCGGGCGGTTCGCTATACGGATCGCAAGCGATTGGCGGGGTCGTCAACGTGCTGTCGCAGGAGGGCGAGGGTCCGCCGACGGCGAGCCTGCTTTCCGGGGGCGGCAATCGCGCGAGCAGCCAGCAGGTCGCGAATGTGAGCGGCGCCGCGGGAAATCTCGGCTACTCGGGCGCGGTGTCGTACTTCTCGACTGACGGGTATCGGCCGGTCAACGACAACTCCGACGACCTGGCGCTCAACGGGCGGCTCGATTATCACCTCGGCGACGACACCGTGATTCGCGGCTTTGCGCGTTATATCGCGTCGAACGTGAGCCTGCCCAACTTCCTGGTGTTCGACGGCGTGCCGCTCGATCGTACGGCGCATCAGCGCAACGAGTTCATGCTGTACAAAGGCGAAGTCGAGCATCACTTCGGCGACAAGCTGCTCGCGCGGGCGAGCGCGTCGTTCGTGCGGCAGGACCTGCGGGTGAACGCGCCTCCGTTTCCAGGCGGCATCGTATTCGGCGTGCCCTACTTCGAGACGGATTCGATTCCGGAGGAGACGCGCGGCGGGAACGCGGAGGCGATCTACACGTGGGCGCCCGGCTTCCGCACGCTGGCGGGCTTCGATTCTCTGGATCGCTGGCTGCGCACGGACAGCTCGTGCAGTTTTTGCGATCCAATTCCGCCGTTCGCGGCCGGGGTGAGCAAATTCCACGCGCGGCGCCAGGAGTACGCCGGCTACGTCGAGCAGGAGGGCAGTTTTGTAAACGGTCACGTGCTGGTCACCGGCGGATTTCGCGTCGATGGCAACAGCCAGTTCGGCGAGGAGGTCAGCCCGGCGTGGTCGATTGCGATTCCGATCACAAAAATCTCGACAACGTTGCGCGGCAGCTACACTGAAGGCTTTCGCGCGCCGGCATTCAACGAGCTATACTTCCCGGACTTCGGCAATCCGAATCTGAAGCCGGAGATTTCGAGCGAGTACGACGGCGGATTCACGACCAACTTCGGCGAGCGCGCGTCTTTCACCGCGACCTACTTCTCGCGCCGGGTGAAGAACCTGGTCGTCACCGTGCCGTGCAAGACGTGTGTCTTCGGATCGGAAGCGGGCAACGCGTCGCGGGTGGATGTGCAAGGCGTCGAGATCGTGCCGAGTGTCACGCTCGCCAAGGGACTGACCTTCAGCGGCAACGTGACGGTGCTGGACGAGACCCACGTGGACGATCAACCTGGGACAGCGGCGGCGCCGGCGCCCGCGCCGCTGCGGGTGGCGAAGCATACGGCGTCGGCGCTGCTGCAATACGTGCGGGGCGGGAATTTTCTGGCGCATGATAAAATCACGGCAAGCGTGAATTACATCTTCGTCGGCGACCGCGACGACATCACGATACAATCCACGGTCGCGAATCACTCGGCGTACAACCTGGTCAACGCGGTGGTGTCGTACGCGATTGGAATCCCGCTACGCCAGGTGCGCAACGAGGAGGTTTTCGCGCGCGTGAACAACCTGATGGATCGCGACTACTCGCAGGCGTTCGGCTTCAAGGCGCCGACGATTAACGTGCTGGCGGGAGTGCAGCTGGATTTCGAGTAGCGCCGCGCGCGGGTCAGCGGGCGATCGTCTGCTCGGCGGCGAAGTATCGATCGAAGATTGCGCGGATTCGATCGCGGCGCGCGGCCAGCTCGGCGAGCATCCGCGCCGCGCCGTCCGCGCCTTCGAAGCCCATCCGGCGCGCCAGCGGGCGCAGGCCGGCGGCGGAGGTCGGGATAGCCCAGGCGGGCTGATCGCTCTCGATGCGCAGCCGATTTTCCAGACGCGACAGGAAACGGTAGTCGTCTTCGAGCACGGCAGCGTCGGCGGCCGTCAGCAGACGGAGCCCGTCGAGCGCCTCGAGCAAGCCCATCGTGTCGCGAACGCGCAGCTCGGGATGGCGATGGCCGTGACCGAGCGCCATCATTTGCGCGAGGAACTCGACGTCCACCAGGCCGCCGCGACCCTGCTTGATGTTGAGACGGGTCTTGTCCTCGGCGCCGATCTCATTCTGCATCCGCCGGCGCATCGCGGCAATCTGGCCGACCTCGGCCGGCGTCAGTCCGCGGCCGTACACAAATTCCTGGCGCGCCGCTTCGACTTCGCGGCCCAGCTCCGGGTCGCCGGTGATCACGCGCGCGCGCACCAGCGCCTGCCGCTCCCAGACCTCCGAACTTTGCCGATGATAGTCGCGAAACCCCGCGAGCGACGTGACCAGCGGGCCCGCGTTGCCCGACGGGCGCAGGCGCAGGTCGAGCTTGTAGGCGTAGCCCTCGCGGGTGCGCGATTCGAGGATTGCGATCAACTTTTGCGTGATTCGCGACGCGATTTCCCGGCTGCCGGCGGCGACTTCCGCGCGGTCGTCGTAGACAAAGATCAGATCGAGGTCGGAGTTGTACGACATTTCGCCGGCGCCGAGCCGGCCCATCGCAATCGCGCACAGGCGCATCGTGGCGGGAATCGCGAAGCGCGCCTCGGTCTGAATCCGCGCGAGCGACATCGCCTCGTCCAGCACGGTTTCGGCCAGGGTGGTGAGCTCGCGTTCGACGTCGAAGAGTTCGAGATCGCCGGCGAGGTCGGCGATCGCGATGCGCAGGAATTCCTGATGGCGAAATGCGCGGAGCGCGTCGAGCTTGCTTTCGAAGTCCGGACTCGCCGCGATCAAGCCCGCCAACTCTTCGCGCAGCTCGGACGGACTGCGCCGGGTCGCCGCGAGATCGGAGCGCACGAGAGTATCGAGCATGTCGGGATGGCGGATGAAGATGGTCGAGAGGTAGGCGCTGGAGGCGAACAGCCGCAGCAGGATGCGCCGGGTCGCGGGATGCTGCTCGAGCAGCGCGAGGAACGAAGTCCGCGCGCCGACGGCGGCGATGAACTCGGCGAGATTCATCAGCGCGAGGTCGGGATCGGGCAGCCGGCTGATCTCGTCGATCAGCATCGCGCCGAGCCGCTCGAGCAGCTCGCGCCGGCGCGGGCTGGTCGGGGCGTGGGAGGGTCCGCGTGCGAGCAGCTCGAGATGGCGCGCGCTTTCGTCGGCGCGCGCAAAGCCGAGCTCGCGGAGGTAGCGAGTCGAGGAATCGGGATCGAGCGCCGAGTTCCACGCCAATTCCGCGGCGGAGGAGACCGAGCGGGTTGACTCATCGTCGCCGCCGGCGAGCGTCTCGCGGAATTGGAGCTCTATAAGCGCGCGATGCGATTTCAGTTGCGCGCCGAATTTGTGGCGCGCGCGAGGCCCCTTGCCGAAACCCATTCGCGCCGCCAGCGCGCGCATCCCGTCGTCATCGGCGGGCAGCACGTGGGTCTGCAGGCCGGCGACGATTTGCAGCTTGTGCTCGACGTCGCGCAGGAACAGGTACGCGTCGGAAAGTTCGCGCGCGCTCTCTGACGGCAGATAGCCGAGCGCGTCGAGCTTTGCGAGCGCCGCGACCGTCTGCTCAATGCGCAGCCGAGGATCGCGTCCGCCGTAAATCAGAGTGAGGGCCTGCACGATGAATTCGAGCTCGCGGATTCCGCCGCGGCCGAGCTTGATGTTGCGTTCGATCATCGCGGGCGTTTTCAGCTCCGCCTCGATCTGATGCTTCATCGCGCGCAACTGGCGCAGCGTGTCGAAGTCGAGGTAGGTGCGGAACACGAAGTGATTGAGCTCGGCGCGCAATTGATGGCCGATTTCGAGTGCGCCCGCGACCGGCCGCGCGCGCAGCAGGGCAGCCCGTTCCCAGGTCTCGCCGAGGTTCTCGTAATAGTTGATCGCACCGTCGATCGGCGTAACCAGCGGCGCGGAACGGCCGCCGGGCCGGAGGCGCAGATCGATTCGAAAGCATCGCGCGGACAAAATTTCAGTGAACCATTCGCCCAGGCGCGCCGCCGCTTCGGAACTGACCGCCGAACCCGAGGACGCGTGAAGATAAACCAAATCGACGTCCGAGCTGAGGTTCAGTTCGCGCCCGCCCAGCTTGCCCATCGCCAGGATGCAAAACCGCCCGATCACGCGCGCACGTTCGCCGAGAAAGCGGGTGGCGAGCTCGAGCGCGGTGCGGATGCATTGGTCGGCCAGCTCCGACATCGCCAGCGCCGTTTCGCCGACGCTCAGCCGGTCGAGCAGATCGGCAATCGCCACCTGGACCATCATGCGGCGCATGAAGCGGCCGAGCACCGCGGCCGCGGCCGGCCGGTCCGGAGCGTCGATCCGGGCGCGTTCCGTGCGCATCGCAGCGACGAGGCCGTCGATCGTCTGCGCGCGCGCGTCGAGGAAAATTTCGGCCCATCCGGGTCCGGCCAACGACAGCTCAGTCGCAATCAGCTCCGACGAGCCGAGGCAGAAGACCAGGTCGCCGCCGGCGGCGCGATCGCGCAGCACGTCCTTCAGCGCGGCGGCGGAATTTTCGGCGAGCCTGGTTAGAAATGCGAGCGCCAACTGGTCGTCGGGCGCGCGCTCCTTGACGGCGGCCAGCGCGTGGTGCGCGAGGCGTTCGTTGCCCAGCCTGTCCTTAAGCCTGTTGGCAAGGATTGCGAGCTGCGGGGATTGCGCGACGGTGCGTGGCATCACCTGAACGATAACAGACGCGGCCATGCGCGCGCCGCAAGATTGCGACGGCCCGGCTGCGGCGGTCAGGTATTCTGCGCGACAGTCTTTTTCGAATGACGGGTCTTCGACGAAGTGGAAATATGGCGAGCGTGTGAGGCGTGCGACTTCCGCGCGCGTCTGGGCGCGAAGTCCGCCTTGATCGGCGAGGGCCGAATGGCGGGCTCGTCCTCGATGCCGGGGAAGTACTTGTCCTCGTCGCGATGCACCTGCAAGGCGGCAAGGAACTCCGCGTAGTAGTTCTTCACGGCAAAGCCGAAATGCGGCCCCTGGTAGTGCTGGACCATCTCCGAATAGTCGCCGCCGTAGATTCCGGCCGCGCGCGCCACTCCACCGGTGCCGTAATTGTATGCCGTAATCGCCAGCGGCCAATCGCCGAGCGTGTCGTAGTTGGAGCGCAGCAGCTTGGCGGCGGCGAGCGTCTCGCGCTCCGGAATCAGGCGGTCGTCGTGATAGCGCGTGATCCTCATGTAGTGCTTGCCGGTGTCGCGGGTGAACTGCCAGATTCCGACCGCGCCGGCGCTCGAGCGCGAAGCGCCGTAGAAGCCCGACTCGACGTGCGCTAGCGTCACCAGCTCGGGCGGGAGTCCGGCGCTGCGGAAAATCCGCTCCATCGTGGGCATGTAGTAGCGGCTGCGGAGCAGGCCCTCGCGGAATTGTTCGCGCAGCCCTTCCTGCACGCGCAGGTTTTGCGCGGCCGCGGCATAGGCGCTCGGCGACTCGCCCTTGAACATCGCGGCGACTTCACGCTCTTCGTAGGTGGCAGGTTCGCGTCCCGACGCGAGCCGATTCAGAATGTCGCCGTATTTTATCTTGAGGTAAGAGTTCGCCCACTCGACGTCGCTGCGGGTCGGCTCGCCGTCACCGGGAAGATTGAAGACGTGGTAGATGCGCCCGACGTTGTCGCGATCGAGGATCACGAAGTCGCGCTCGGAGTACTTGGTGAAGACATCGACCCAGAAATCCACGTTGGGCTCGATCGATGCAGGACGGGGGAATGGGAGCTTGGTCTCCGACCGCGCGTCGGGCGCGGCGGCGACAAATGCAATCACGAGCGTGAGCGCCGCGAGTGCCTTTGCGATTCGGTTTGCGGACAACCTGGTTCCGGACAAGGCCTTCTCCACCACGAAACAGACCCTATGAATTACCCGCCAATGCCTCTGTAGTCAACAAATTTGATGCCTGGCAATGGGCATCCTCTGGTGCTGGAGTGGACAAAAGCGCCGGATTTATTCGCCGCGCGATTGGAACGGGCGCGAAGCAAACTGGTTGGTCGCGCGGATCAGTTCCGCCGCGATGCCGGTGTTGGATGCGTCGTGCCCGGCGCCGTCGACGATCACGAGCCTGGCGCGCGGCCATGCGCACTTGAGATCCCATGCCCAGCCGATGGGCGCCTGAAAATCAAAACGACCGTTTACCAAGACGCCGGGGATGTCGGCAATCGCGGCGGCGTCGCGCAGGATGCTCCCGTCCTCGAGCCACGCATAGTGGAGGACGTAGTGGGTCACGATGCGCGCAAACGCGAGTGCGTAGGCGGGATCTCTGAACCGCGGCGACAGTCCGTGAGCTGGAGGCCAGGCCGGGGTCGCGGACTCCCACGTGCACCACGCCTGGGCGGCCTGATTGCGAATCGTCGCGTCGGCGTCGTGCAGCAGTCGATGGTAGGCCTCGACGATATCGCAATCGCGCAGAGCGGCTGGAACGGCGGCGCGCAGACGCTCCCAATCCTCGGGGAACAGGATGGCCACGCCGCCGCGGAATGACCAGTCGAACTCCTTGTGGCGACCAGTGGTGACGCCAAACAAAACGATCTCCGTGACGCGATTGGGGTGCCGCTCCGCGTAGGCGAGCGCCAGGGTGCTGCCCCAGGAGCCGCCCAACAACAGCCAGCGATCGACGCCGAGGTGCTGACGCAGTCGCTCGAGGTCCGCGATGAGGTTGATGGTGGTGTTGCTCGCGAGATCGGTATCGGTTGCGCTCGCGTGCGGCGTGCTGCGGCCGCAATTGCGCTGATCGAACAGCACGATGCGATAGGCGGCGGGATCGAACAGCCTGCGATGCCACGGCGTGCATCCTGAGCCGGGACCGCCGTGGATGACGACGGCCGGCTTGCCGCGCGGATTGCCGCACGTCTCCCAGTACACGCGATTGCCGTCGCCGACTTCCAACATGCCGTAATCGTAGGGTTTGATGGCTGGATACAGTTCTGTCATGAGGGATTTGCCGCCTTACTTACTTTCGCACCAACCGGGTTTTTTGCAAAAGCGGTGTTCACTCTCTTGACAGAATCGCGCCGCGGCCGTATGGTGAGCGAGTACTCACTGATTATATACTCAGTAAACGGCGAAGCGGACGATGCAGGCAGCGACCCGGCGGGAACAGAAAGTGGTGACGCGGGACCGGTTGGTCAACGCGGCCATGGCGCTGTTCGCGCGCAAGGGGATAGTGGCGACGACCACGGCCGACGTCGCGAGATCGGTGCGCATGTCCCACGGCGTCGTGTTCCTGCATTTTCCCCGGCGCGACGACCTGGTGATCGCGGTGATCGACGAGTTCGGGCGCCGGCTGGCGGTCGAGTTCCGCCAGGCCTTCGAGCAGAACCTTGGGCTTCGCGCCGTGCTGCATGCGCATCTGCGGGTGCTGGCGGAGTTCGAGCCCTTTTACGCGCGGCTGGTGACCGAGGCGCCGATGCTGCCGCCGAAAGTGCGCAGCACGCTGATGATGCTGCACGCGGCGGTGTCCGCGCGGATGTTCATGGCGCTGGAGCGTGACCGCAAGGCGGGCCGCGCGCGCAAGATCGAGCGGCCGCTGCTGTTCAACACCTGGATCGGACTGGTGCATCACTACCTTGTCAATCGGGACGTGTTCGCCACCGGGGCTTCGGTGATCGCCGAGCGCGGCGACACCCTGGTGAATCACTTTATGACACTCGTGAGACCGTAATAGGAGGTAAGACCATGGCCGAAAAATGCCCAGCCTGTGGTTCATGCGGAATGCCGCTGGAGAAGCCCGAGGACTATGCCCTCGGCGACGTGACGCGCCCCTACTGCCGCTATTGCACCGACGCGCGCGGGGAGCTGTTGCCCTACGAGCAGGTGCTCGAGACCAACGCCCGCTTCTACGTCGAGTCGCAGGGCGTCACGCCCGCGGCGGCGAACGCGATGGCGCGCGCGATGCTGGCGGACATGCCCGCGTGGCGCGGTCGAAATTAGTGGCGCGGTCGTAACCTAAGATTTGAAGAACGAAAATTCAGGACAAGGAGAGAGTTATGTTCGATCATATCCAGATCAAGGTGAAGGACCTCAAGTCGAGCAAGCGGTTCTACACGGCCGCGCTGGCGCCGCTGGGATTCAGCGTGCAGTACGAGGGCGACGGAGTCCTGGGCTTCGGGCCCAAAGACGCGCCGGCGTTGTGGCTGGCTGAGGGCGAGTCGCGCGCACCGGTGCATATCGCATTCGCGGCGAAGAACCGGGCTGCCGTGAAGGAATTCTACGCCGCGGCTCTGCCGGCGGGCGGCAAGGACAACGGCAAGCCCGGTCTCAGGCCGCAGTATCACGCCAACTACTACGGCGGGTTCGTGAAGGATCCCGACGGCAATAACATCGAGGCCGTCTGCCACGACGAGGAATAGCTGAAGGCGCGCGGGACTGCTTTGATCGGTCGCATCCCGGTCATAGCAGTCCCGGACGAGAACCAAGGAGGCTCTTATGACTCTGGAAGGTGGATGTTCATGCGGAGCTATCCGCTACAAGCTGACCGAAAGCCCGCTCATCGTGCATGCCTGTCACTGCCGGGATTGCCAACGCGTGACCGGCAGCGGATTTGTGATCAATATCTGGATCGAGAAGCGATTCGTGGAAAGCACTGGCGCGACTCCGAAGTCAGTCAGACTCAAGGGCGGCACCGGCAAGGATCACGAGGCGTTCTTCTGCGACAAGTGCGGCACCTACGTATGGAGTCGCTACCAGGTCGCGCCCGGCGGCGATGCTTTGTTCGTTCGGGCAGGGACGCTGGATAACCCGGACGCGGTGACGCCCGATGTTCACATCTTCACGAGGAGCAAGCTGCCTTGGCTGAGACTTCCGGAAGGTGCGACGGCGTTCGAAACGGGCTACAAGGTGGATGACGTGTGGCCGGAGGACAAAAAGGAGCGTCTGCGCCGCAACGTCGCTGCGCAGAGCTAGTCGCGATCGTTGCTCAACGTGTAGCTGATATCGAGCTTGCTAGGGTTGCTGGGTGCCGCTGTTGTCGAGCCCGTCACGGCTTTGGGGAGTATCGAGCCCGCTGCGGTCGTAGGTTGAATCGAGCCCGTTGCGATTGTCGTTGAACAAGCTGGGCGGAAAGCGATCCGTCGTAGGCGACAGCCCGGTATCGTCGAGGAATCGATCCTTATCGGGAAACCTGGCGGAAGAATCGCCGAATCTGCTCGCCGCGCCGGTTGCGCCAAACGCCGACCCCGGCCAGCGCGATTCCGCGGTCGATAGGCTCGCCATCGAGCCCGCGCGCGAATCGAAATCCGAACCCGCGCCGGAAGCCGACGCGGCGCCGGCCCTATCTTCAAAGCTGCCACCCAAACCATTGGCGCCCCAGGTGTCCGAGCCTCCGCCGGCGCCCATCGAGCCGCCCCCGGTTGCGACTCCCGCCGTACTCGCGTACTCGCCCATCGTCTGCGCGCCGGCACGCGGCGTGAATGGTGCAAGCACCGCTATCAGCGCAGCCGGCACGGCCAGCTTGATGAGTCTCATGGCGTTCGACCTCCCCTGAGCCTACTGCCAGTAACGTTTGGTACTGTAATCGTAGCGTCAAGGACGAGGCAATAACCCTCCAACGCGGCCGTGGATGGACGCCGGCGCTTGAGACGGATCAACCCGCGCGGTTAATCTTAAAACGATCTTCAGGAAAGATACTCAAGACTGACGTGGACGAAATTGAAATCGCGCCCTTGACCGCCCCGCTCGACGCCCGCGTGGTGCTGCCCGGCTCCAAGAGCATCACGAATCGAGCGATGGTTCTGGCCGCGCTGGCGCAGGGACGGTCGGTCATCGACTCGGTTCTGCTGAGCGACGACACGCGCTACATGAGTGACGCGCTGCGGGTGATGGGCTTTACCGTCGAGATCGACGAGGCCGCGCGCCGAATCACGGTCAGCGGCCGCGGCGGGACGATTCCGGCGCGTGGCGGCGAGATTTTCGTCGGCGGGGCAGGCACCGTGATGCGGTTTGTCGTCGCGATGGTCACGCTTGGCGAGGGACGCTTTCGGATCGACGGAAATCAGCGGATGCGTCAGCGTCCGATCGGTCCGCAGCTCGACGCGATGCAGCGCCTGGGCGCGAGCGTATACAGCGAGCGCAACAACCACTGCCCGCCGGTGATCGTCGATGCGTCCCGGGCGCGCTTCGAAGGCGGCGAAACTTCGGTCGACGCGCGCGCGTCGTCGCAATTCGTCTCGGCGATGCTGATGCCGGCTCCGATTTGGAAGGCCGGCCTCAAGCTCCGGGTGATCGGCGATACCGCGCGGCCGTTCATCGAGATGACGCTGCGGACGATGGAGGCATGGGGAGCGCAGAGCTCGTCCGACGGCGAGATGATCGTGGTGCCGGGCGGTCAATGGTATCGGGCGCAGCGTTTCGTCGTCGAGCCGGACGCGTCGAGCGCGAGCTACTTTGCGGCGGCAGCGGCGCTGGTCGGCGGGCGGGTGCGAATCGAGGGCCTGACCTCGAACTCGGTGCAGGGTGACATCGGTTTTCTCGGCGTGCTTCAGCAGATGGGCGCGCGCGTTTTGTGGCATCCCGACCACGTCGAGGTCGTCGGGACCGGGCGGCTCAGCGGCGTCGACGTCGCGATGAACTCGATGCCGGACATGGTGGCGACGCTCGCCGCGATTGCCCCGTTTGCTTCATCGCCGACGAAAATCCGCCGCGTCGCGTTCATTCGGCAGCATGAAAGCGATCGCATCCGCGCACTCGCGACCGAACTGAGGCGGCTCGGCGCAACGGTTGTCGAGAACGAAGACGGACTCGAAATTGCGCCGTCGGCGATGCATCCGGCGGTAATCGAGACCTACGACGATCATCGAGTCGCGATGAGTTTCGCGGTGACGGGTCTGAAACTCGGCGGGGTGAAGATCAAAGATCCCGGCTGTGTCGCGAAGACGTTCCCGGACTTTTTCGACCGGCTCGCGGCGCTGAGGGTCGGTTCGCAGGCGGGCTAGCGCGCGTCCCGCTCAGGCTTCGCCGAGGGCGGCGCGAATCGAGCTATGGAAATGATCGAGCGCGTTCTCGTAGCGCCCGTAAACCACTTTTCTGATCGCGCCGGACTCGAAGCCGTGCTGAATCCCCTCGCCCAGCGTAAAATCCTGGTCGACCACGCCGAGCAGCAGATCCATCGTGCGCGACCATTTCGGCGACGGCTCGGGCGCCAGGATGCTGATCGCAACGGCGCTCTCGCCAACGTGCGCGCCGGCCGGAAAGATGCGGTAGATCTCAGCGTGATCGGATTGCATCACGAGGATGGTGTTGGGAAACAGGTTCATCAGGATGGTCGCGTGCGCAATCAGATCCCACTTCTCTTCGGGAAGATCGCGCAGCTTCTCGATCGACTTGCGCACGCCGATGTAGCGGGTGTTGCGCCCGAACGCGTCGAACATCGCGAGATTCTTCACGAACAGCGGGCCCACATTTCGCGCGTGCAGCACCTTTATGTGGTACGCCTCCCAAAATGTGTCGCTGACCAGCTTCCAGTTCATCCGGCGGCGGACGACGCGCGTTTCCTGATGCGCAAAACGAGCCGATGCCGTATGATTCGATGTCCTGGCCGAGCCCGGCCAGCATCGCGTCGATGTCGATCGCGTCGCCCGGCGCCGGCGTCACGAAGATGAGGCCGTACTTCTCGGCGACCGGCAGCGGGACCAGGCCGCTCGCCGTGCGATCGAGTCCTTCGAATCCGTAGTCGTCGGGAATCGCGACGAGGCGCCCGTCGGTGTCGTAGCTCCAGCCGTGATAGGGGCATGAAAACAGCTTCGCCACGCGGCCGCATCCGGCGGCGAGCTGCGCGCCGCGATGGCGGCAGACGTTGACGAAGGCGCGGAGCTGGCCGGAGGTATTTCGCACGATCAGGATTGGCACGGGGGCGAGATCCTCGGCCAGGTAGTCGCCGGGATTCGGAATCTGCGAGCTGAAGCCGGCGACGATCGGATGATGGCGAAACAGCACCTCGCGTTCGCGGGCGGCGCGCTCAGGCGAGGTGTAGGCGGAGGTGTCGTTGCGGGTGAATCGATCGGCGATCGGGGGCATGCCGCGATCGATGGCGTCGAAGATCTGGTGAATGAGCTGGACCTGGGTTGAATGCTTCATAGTTCGAGCTGGAGATTAGCAGGCGTGCGGGAAAAGTCGCGAGCCGCGAGTGGGGTGTCTCGATCGCTTGACACATCCGGTTGTCTAGCGGCAGGCTCGATCGGCGGATAAGACCGGCGCCAATATTCGGGCCGGACGGTCTGATGGGATTGAGGGTTCACAAATTCGGCAGAGCAGCGGCGCGCGCAATCGCGATTTTCGGCGCAGTGCTGTTGCTCGTGTCGCAGACCGTAGGCGCGGCACATTTTCATGAGGTTGCGGGTTCGCGCGACGGCGTCGCAAGCGCCGCGCTCAGCGCCGACCCGGGATTTTGTCCGGTTTGTCAATTGGCGTTGCATTCGCCGGGCTCGGTCGCCGCCACGGTGACCGTCGCATGGGCGCCAGCGACGGCAGGGACGATATTCCTGGCCGCGCGAGTCCGGTCCGAGTCGCCGGTGTTCTCGGCGGCGCGCGTGCGTGCTCCGCCCGCATCGAGCTAAGCCCCCTTTTTCGACAATCGAACTTGTTTTGGCGCACGTGACCGTTTCGCGCGACGCCACTCGCGTCTGAAGGGCGCGGGCGAAACATTCAGAGTTATGGGAGCTTACGATGCGACGGAATTTTATTGCCGGGGTCTCGATTGCCGGGATCCTGATTCAACTGGCTATTTGCATGCCGGCGGTGGCGGCTGAACTGAAGACCACGACGACCACGAAATATCGAGTCACGGGCGTGGTGAAAGACGCGCTCGGCAGACCGCTCAAGCAAGCGGCGCTGTCTCTGCAGGCGTCGAGCGGGCGGGTGGTGGCTCATTCGACGAGCAACGACGAGGGAGAATTTTCGTTCAACGCGATCGCGCGCGGCACTTATGCGGTGGTGGCGAGCAAAGGCGGGTTCAAGACGGCGACGGCGATCGTGACGGTCTCGGCGAAGGGCGCTGCGCCGATGGTGCTCGCGATGGAAGCGGAGAAGGAAGTCAGCCTGAAGGTCGCGGCGACGCGGCTGAACCAGGCGCGCAACTCGCTGTCGCCGAACACCGGTGGCAGCAAGTACACGTTCACCCAGCAGGCGATCCAGGAGCTGCCGCAGGGCGCGAATACGCCTCTGAACCAGGTGATACTACAGGCGCCGGGCGTCGCGCAGGACTCGTATGGGCAGCTCCACGTGCGCGGAGACCATGCCAATCTTCAGTACCGCGTAAATGGGGTCCAGCTTCCCGAAGGCATAACCGGGTTTGGACAGGTGCTCAGTCCGCGCTTCGCACAATCGATCAGCCTGCTGACGGGTGCGCTGCCGGCAGAATACGGCCTGCGCACGGCCGGGGTAATCGACATCAAGACCAAGGATGGGCTGCTCGACCCGGTCGCCGACGTGGATTTTTACGGCGGGCAGCGCGGGACGACTGAGCCGAGCTTTGAGTACGGCGGGTCGAAGGGCAACTTCAGCTATTTCATGACGGGGCAGTACCTGGGCACCGATCGCGGAGTCGAGCCGCCGACGTCAGGACCCACGGCGATTCACGACACCAGCAACCAGGGCGCCGGCTTCGGATACTTCTCGTACTTTCTGAATTCGACGACGCGGCTGAGCCTGATCACGGGAACCGCGATCAATCACTTTCAGATTCCCGCGAACCCGAATCAGCCCCAGATTTTCGAGCTGGCAGGGGTGCCGGTCTATCCGTCGGCGAAAGTCCGCGAGAACCAGTCCGAGCAAAACTATTTCGGCGTGCTGGCGCTGCAGGGCGTCATTGGAGAAAATGTCGACTACCAGATCGCGCCGTTCAGCCGATACTCGGCGGTTACTTTCAATCCCGACCACGTGGGCGACCTGATTTATGATGGCGCCGCGGCGAGAGTTTTTCGCAGCGACTGGGGCAACGGTTTTCAGCTCGACACTGCTTATCACGGGATTGCCAATCATACATTTCGCCTCGGCGGGTATTTCGACGCGGAGCGCGCCGAGATCGACAATCACGAGTCGACCTTCAAGGCCTTCCCCGATGGCACCCAGATGCCTCCTTTCGTACCGATCTCGTTCGTTGACGATGTCGCGCTGCAGACCTGGATTTACAGCGGCTATATGCAGGACGAATGGAAGCTGTCGGAGAAACTCACGTTTAACTATGGCGTCCGCTTCGACTTGTACGACGGCCTGGTGCGAGCAGATCAGGCCAGTCCCCGCGCTGCGGCGGAGTACAAGCTGTTCAAGGGCACCACGCTGCACGCCGGCTACTCGCGCCAGATGACGCCTCCGGAGACCGAGCTGGTGCTGATCAGCGATATCAAGCAGCTCGAGGGCACGACAGGAGCGCCTCCGTCGAAAGGCAACGGCACTCCGACGGTCGAGCGCGACCATCTATTTGACGCGGGAGTGACGCAAGAGATCATGTCCGGACTGAACGTCGGGATCGATTCGTACTACAAGAAGGCGGCGGACCTGATCGACGAAGGGCAGTTCGGGCCGGCGCTGATCTTCGAAACGTTCAACTACCGCAAGGGGCGCGTTTGGGGAGTCGAGTTCACGGGCTCGTACTCTCATGAAAATATCTACGCGTATGAGAACTTCGCCTATAGCGTCGCGCAGGGCACGCAGGTGGAGTCGGGGCAATTCAACTTCGCGCCGGACGAACTGCGGTACATCAATAGTCATTATATCTTTCTGGATCACGACCAGACGTTCACCAACTCCGCCGGGGCGGTATACAACTGGCGTGGCTGGATGTTCAGCATCGACGGGATTTACGGCAGCGGGCTGAGGAGCGGGTTCGCTAACACGGGAAACCTGCCATTCTATATCCAGGTCGATGCCGGCATCACCAAGCGCGTGCCGGTACCCAACAATGGCGGGGTGCTCGAGTTTCGCGGCGCGATCGTGAATCTGAACGACCGCACTTACCTGGTTCGAAACGGCACCGGGATCGGCGTGTTTGCCGATCAATTCGGGCCTCGCCGGGCGTTGTACGGCGGGATAAAATGGGAACTTCCATTTACAAAACCCGCGAGCGTGCAGGCGCCATGAAACGCAACTCGGCGCCGGGCGTCAGATCGTAAGGAGAACTGATTAATGCAGGAGCTAGGAGTAGCGTGGAACGCGATCAGGTACGGCGGCGCGATGGTGTATCCGCTGCTGGGGCTGGGCGTCCTCGCAATTGCGATAATTATCGACCGAAGCGTGCTCTATGCGCGATGCCTGCGGCTGCCGTCGACAGTCGCCGAACTGGTCGAGACGTTCGGATTTTCGTGGGCCGAACTCGAAAAGCAATTGCACAAACTCGGGCCGCGCAACGCGTATGGACGCTTCCTTCAAGTGATCGCCGACAATCGCAACAAGCCCGCATGGTGGGTCGAATCGAGGGCGGGCGACGAGGCCGGTCGAATTGAGAAGACGCTCACGCGCGGACTGTGGGTGCTCGAGACGATTGTGACGGGGGCGCCGCTGCTGGGCCTGCTCGGCACTATCACGGGCATGATGCAATCGTTCAACGTGATCGGAGCGTCAACCCTGGTTGCGCCGACGCAAGTAACGGCGGGCGTGGCGCAGGCGCTGATTGCGACGGCGCTCGGTCTGCTGATCGCGGTGATCTCACTGTTCGCGTTCAACCTGTTTTCGCGGATGCAAACGCACGCGCTCGACGTGATGGAGCGGCTGGGCTCGCGGCTGGTCGATCACATACGGCTCGACCAGGAAGGCGGCAACGAGTCGGCGGTTGAGCGGCGTCAGGCGGTGGCGCGATGAGCGCACTGGGCGGCGCGGAAATGCGATGAAGTTGCAAAGAGCGCGCCATTTTCGTCACGGGCGAATCGAAATCATCCCGATGATCGACGTGATGTTCTTTCTGCTGGTGACGTTCATGCTGGCGTCGCTGTCGATGCAGACTCTCAACTCGATCACGGTCAATCTGCCCAAGGGCGACGCCGAGTCGCTGGAGCATCGCGAGCCGATCACCCTGACGGTCACGCACGACAATCACATCTTCGTCGACAAGACCCCGACCACGCTCGAGCAACTGGCGTTCGTGCTCAAGCCGCTGCTCAAGGCGAATGACCTAGGCGTAGTGGTCAACGCCGACGGCGATGCGGCCGAAGGCACGGTAGTGCAGGCGATGATCCAGGCGCGGCGCGCGGGCGTCGAGCATTTTCTGATTGCGGTGAAGCGTCAATAATGACCGATGCGGCGCGCATCCTTATTCGTTTGCCGGAGTTGGACGAACCGGCGCGGCGCCTGCTGTGGATCATCCCGGCAGCGATCGCGATCTGGACGATCCTGCTGAGCGGGTTTTCGCTCATTTTGATGCGCACCAAGGCGCCGCCGGCGGAGCTGAAGCCGATCGATGCGCGGCTGATCGAGATACCGCCGGACGTCGGCGGTCTGCAGGGCAACGGCGGCGCGGTCCATCCGGCGGCGCCGGCGATTCCTCATCCAAAGGCCGCACCCATCGTCAGACCTCATCCGGTGATTCACGTGAAGAAGGTCGCGCCGCTGCCGCCGGTGATTCGCTCTCCCTACGGCACCGAAAAGTCGACGGCGGCTCCGGGCGTCGAGGAGACACCTGGCGCGAGCTCGGGGAGCGCGGCTGAGAGCGGCGCGAGCGGGGGTTCGGAGACGGGCGAAGGATCGGGCGGCGGGATCGGCAGCGATACGGTGGGCGCGCGGGCGATTTACGCGCCGACGCCGGTGATACCGGACGATCTTCGCGAGGATGTGATTCAGACCGAGGCCGTCGCGCGCTTCAACGTGTCGTTCGACGGCACCAGCGTGGTCACGCTGGAACAGCCGACCTCGAGTCCGCGCCTGAACCAGGTGCTGCTCGACACGCTCAAGCAGTGGAAGTTTTTCCCGGCGGTGAAGAACGGCGTCGCGATTGTGTCGTCGTTCGAAGTTCGAATACCTATTTCAGTTCAGTAAATCACGCGGCGCAGCACAGGCGTTCGATCACCTTGTGAATCATCGCAGGGCCGCGTTCGAAGGCGTCGCGGCGGACGTGCTCGTTGGGCTGATGCGCCTGATCGAGATCGCCGGGGCCGCAGATGAGCGAGGTGATGCCCGCGCCGGTGAACCATCCGCCGTCGGTGGCATAGAGCGCGCCGCCAGAGGTGTTCGCGCCGGTGACGGCGAACAGCGCGGCTTCCAGAGCCGACCCGCGCGGCGAGTCGAGCGGCGGCACGACGTTCAGCAGCGCGATTTCGATTTTCGCGCGATGCTCGCGGCCGGCATAGTCGAGGCCGTCGAGCGCGTCGAGCCGGCGCTCGATCTCACGGTAAACGTCGAGCGGATCGGCGTCGGGCAGCGCGCGATAGCTGGTGCGCAGCCTGCATTCCTCGGCGATCATGTTGAGCGCGATTCCGCCGCGCACCGTCCCGAAATTCAGCACGTCGTGCGGCGCGTCGGGAAAAATCTCGGCATATTCGGCGGGCCGGCGCGCGGCGAGCTCCTGCTGATAGCGGCCGATGGTGTCGATGACGCGGGCCATCACGGCAATCGCGTTGACGCCCCGGGCCGGTGCGCCGCTATGGCCGCCGATGCCGCGGACGGTTACGCCGAACGAAACGATGCTCTTGTGCGCGTGAGACACTCCCCACGAAGTCGGCTCGCCGATCCACGCCAGGCGAGGGACGGGAGTGTCGCTCAGGATTTGTTCGAGCGCCGGCGCGACGCTATGAGCGCCGAGACACCCGACTTCCTCGCTCGCGGTGAAGACAAAGACCAGCGGCCGCTTGAGCCGGGCCGAATCGAGGGTGCGCGCCGCGTCGAGGCATTGCGCGATGAACCCTTTCATGTCGGTGGTGCCGCGGCCGTAGATTCGCTCGCCGGCGACTTCGAGCTTGAGCGGCGCGCGGTCCCATCCGGGCTGTCCGTCGAAGGGGACGGTGTCGACGTGTCCGGAAATTATCAGGCCGTCGGCGCGCGGCGGTCCAAGCCATGCTACCAGGTTGGTCTGCGCGACTCCGAGCAGCTCGACCGGTTGGAGCGCGGTTTTGAATCCCCGCGGCGCGAGCTCGCCCGCAATATATTCCATCGCGTCTCGGTCGCTTTTCGCGCTGACCGTGTCGAACGCGACCAGCCGGCTTGCGACGTCATACAAATAATCAACCATGATGGCACCGGGGCAGGAACTTCGGTCTGGAGAATCGCACAATTGACCGGTCGATAACAAATCGATGTCTTATAACATGGCGGAAATACTCGTGTATCGATGATTGTGGTGCAAGGATAGGCAATGGACCTCGCGGACGGCTAGAATGCGTGGCCAGGATGGGGGCGGATGAGCATGGATGAGCTTATGGTGAGTCAGACGGAAAATCCCGGGATAGTTGCCGCGACGACAGTTGCGAATGTGCCGGCGCCTCAGAATGGGGGCGTTGGCGATTCGACGGCAGCGGCCAATCCCGCCGGCGGGTCGTTTGCGGCGGTCGAGAAGACGCTGCCACCGCGAATCGACAAGGACCTCATCTCGCCCGACCTGTTCCTCAATCGTGAGCTCACCTGGCTTGCCTTCAATCGACGCGTTCTGCATGAAGCGGAGGACGAACGAAATCCACTGCTCGAGCGGCTGAAGTTCCTGGCGATCACGGCGTCCAATCTCGACGAGTTTTTCATGAAGCGCATCGGCGGCCTGAAGCAGCAGGTGGTCGCGGGGATGCAGGAGTTGACCGTTGACGGGCGCACGCCGCAGCAACAGATCGCGGAGTGTTACCTGGTGGTGCGCGAGCTCGAGCAACGGCAGCGCGAGCTGGGTCCGCAGATTCTGGGCCAACTCGAGAAATTCGGCATCCGCGTCCGCCCCTACGCCAGCCTCTCGGACGAGGAGCGCAAATCGGTTCGCGACTACTATTACAAGAACATCTTCCCGCTGGTGACGCCGCAGGCGATGGACCCTGCGCATCCGTTCCCGTTCGTGTCGAACCTGTCGCTCAACCTGCTGGTCACGGCGCGCTACCAGAACGACTCGGACCCGCTGATGGCGCGGGTGAAAGTGCCAGTCGGTTTTGGAATCCCGCGCTTTCTGCGGGTCGGCAAGCAAAATGATTTTGTGCGGCTCGAGGACGTTGTAGCGAACAATCTCGATCTGCTGTTTCCTTCGATGTTGATCGACTCGTACGAGCTTTTCCGGGTGACGCGCAACGCCAACACCGAGCGCGATGAGGACGAGGCCGACGACTTGCTGGCGCTGATCGAATCCGAGCTGCGCGACCGCCGGTTCGCGCCGATCGTGCGGCTCGAAGTGATGACGGGAATGAATCCGGTCCATCGCGGAATGCTGGCGGCGGAACTTGGACTGGACGAACGCGCCGACGTGTTCGAAGTCGAGGGGATGCTCGCGATACGCGACCTGGGAGAGCTGGCGGGGATCGACGCACCCGCGCTGCACGACCCGCCGCATCACCCGGTGGATCATCCGCGGCTGACCATCGGACGCAGCATCTTCCACGTCATTCGCGACGCGGGCTCGTTCCTGCTGCTGCATCCGTACGAATCGTTCTCGACCTCGGTGGAGCGGTTTTTGCGCGAAGCCGCGGACGACCCGAAGGTCCGCGCGATCAAGATGACGCTGTACCGGACCTCGCCGGACTCGAAAATCATCGGCTACCTGTGCGACGCGGCGCGCAACGGCAAGCAGGTGGCAGTGGTGGTCGAGCTGAAGGCGCGCTTCGACGAAGCCGCCAACATCCAGTTCGCGACGCGGCTCGAGGAATTCGGAATTCACGTAACCTACGGGGTCGTGGGGCTGAAGACTCACAGCAAGGTGATCCTGGTCATTCGCCAGGACTACAACGGTCTGCGGCGCTACGCGCACATCGGCACCGGCAACTATCATCCGGTGACGGCGAGATTTTATGCCGACTTCGGGCTGCTGACTTGCGACAATACTATTGGCGAAGACCTGACCGAGTTATTCAACTACCTGACGACTGGCTATATGCCAAATCGCCGCTATCGGAAAATCCTGCCCGCGCCGACCGTGCTGAAGCGCGCGCTGCTGGCGCGAATCGAACGAGAAATCAAGGTCACCTCGGCGGCGTCGCCGGGCCTGATTCAGTTCAAGATGAACGCGCTCGAGGACGTGGACATCACGCGGGCGCTTTATCGCGCCTCGCAGGCAGGAGTGAAAGTGGACCTGATAGTGCGCGACACTTGCAGGCTGCGTCCGGGAATCCAGGGGCTGTCGGAACACGTGCGCGTGGTGAGCATTGTCGGCAGATTCCTCGAGCACGGGCGCATCTACTACTTCCGCAATGGCGGAGCGGAGGATTTTCTCATCGGCTCCGCCGACTGCATGAAGCGCAACCTTGAAAGCCGGGTCGAAGTCGTCGCTCCGGTCGAGGATCCACAACTCCGCAAAGAGTTGCGCACCGTGATTGACATCCAGCTACGGCCCAACCGATGCCAGTGGGAAATGATGGCCGACGGCACTTACGTCAGGACGGCGGCCGCCGACGCCGCCCCGGCCTGCCAGCAGGCAATGATAGATTTCGCCGAGACTCGGCAAACGGAGGCGACCAAGGTCAATAAGCGTCGCGCCAAAGGATTTGCCCGCCGCGCGGTTCGAGAGCGAAATTCCGATTGACCCGAGCCGGCGTTCCAGACTAAGGAGGGAAATCGTCGCCCTGCAGCGGAACGTGAAGCGGCGAGTCCCAGATCATCACCGTATAACCATCGATCTGCTTGAGCTGGAGCGGAGGACCCCAGGTTGTAACTGCCTTGAACGGACCAGCGCCGAAAGCTTTGTCCTTGTAGATCAGAAATCTTGCATCCTTCATCGCGTACCACTGCTCGGAGGACGACCAACGAAGTGGCACAATACCTTCGCGTGCGCCGCCTACCTGGCGCACCACAAGCTTTCCCTCCGATAGCACGCTCAGGATACTTGCGCTCCAGTAGGAGCCGTAGCCTTCTGTCAACCCATTGTCCTCGAGGAACTTGACCACTGTCATGGGCGGTTTCGCGATCGGTTCGAACATCTGAGCCGCGATCGCGCTAAAATAAGCGCACGCGACGACTGGTAGTAGATACAGAGCATATTTCCTGACGATCACCCTTTGCCACGACATTGCAGCTATCAGGGCACCGAAGATCGGCACCGTGGTAAGGTACCGCCCGCCGCCTGCTTGCCTGTCCGAAAAAACGAATTCGATCGCAGTAAGCACCAGCGAAGCGCACAGCAAAGTAGTCATCAGGTTCTCTTCTCTCCTCAGAGCGCGCACGCTGGCTTCGCAGACAAGCCAAAGCACCAGTATCATGACAGCCGCATGAACCAGGATCGCGGCAGTTCCCGCATTAAAAACATTTCGCCCGAAGAAGTCGGCTCCAAACAGATCGAGGATCGACACCCATAACAGATATATGTTTTGCGAAAGCTGGTCCGCTGACACGAAGTGCGCGATTATAGGAAGCTGTTTGAAGCCGCCTGCCAGCATCATCGTCGCCAGGGCGATCTTCGAAACAATCACGCACGAGACACTAAATACAGCCAATCGTAAGTAATGCCGCGGATCCATTAGGCCGAGCCAAAGCCCAACAACTGCGAGCGGAAGATTTCCAATGTACAAAGCTAATGGGTCGCCGATAGCGGCCAGGACCAAAGGCAAGGCGGCAAGCACGAGGCTATAGTCCGCGACGATGAGATGAAAAGTCAGGAGTACGCACAAAACGGTCGATACGTGAGCTATGTAGTTAACGTTAAAGTCGGTAATTAAAGTGGAAGGAAGAGCAACAACTGCGAACAGCAAACACATGCCGATGAGCCTGTTGCGTGGTTCTGTGTACACCCAGCCGATAGCCAGACAGGCTATGACTGTAAGTGCGTAGATTATGGGATTAACCAAGTACAAGAGCAGAGACAGCCGCGGCACAAGCAGACCACCTATTGCATAGAGAGGAAGGACCACTGCGTAGTAGCTGTCAAGTGCGATGGACCAGCCTCGCAATAGGATGTTGCCGCCAAGGATGTCCTGAGCTTCTTGCACGAAGCTGGCGTCGTCCGAGCTTTTGGGCCGGCTGAACGACAACTGGATGTAGACAGCCGTCAGGACCACAAAGATAACGGTCAGCGCGATAGCGCCCAGGATCCTGCTATGGCTCCCGAAGAGTCGCTGGACACCGCGATAGGTATCGTCGAGCCGCGGTCTTGAAGCTGCCGAAGTGGAAACGCGAACTCCGGGTGAACCTCCGCCGTTATCGTCCTGGCTCAGTTCGCGGCTCATCGTTCGCTCGGTATGAGACCAGTAATAAGTAAATTGGGAGATTTATCGGCGAACCCGCCCCGCGGCGCCGTCCAGTGTAAAAGATCGGTATCGACGTGGCGCGGGTCGCTATGGCAGGGTACTCGCACAGGCACAGCGCCCGCAGTATCCCGCGAATGACCGCTTATTGTCCAGACGATGGGGTGAGCTATCGCAGGTATTGAAAAAGGAATTGCTTTACGCCGAAATTGCAGACAAATGAGTAATTGCGGCTCTAACGACTCTTCTGACTTCGACCAGTACGCAAACTCCTATGATCGCGCTTTGGCGCGGGGGCTCGCCGCGACCGGAGAAGATCGGAGCTACTTCGCGCGACGGCGGGTCGAATGGCTAAGAAGATGCCTCGATCGCATGGAATTTACACCCAAGCATACGATCGAGTTCGGATGCGGAACCGGCTCCAATGTACCGTTCCTGATCGAACTGGCCGGCGCGGCCTCGGTAGTGGGAATCGACACCTCCGGGAGATCACTTGAAGTCGCCCGGAATACATTCGGGTCGCCGAGAGCGCGGTTCTGTGGTTTGGGAGAGTATGAAGCTCAGGGCTGCGCCGACCTGGTCTTCTGCAACGGGGTGTTCCATCACATTCCGCCGCCCGATCGTGCAGCGGCGGTCGAGTACTTGTACCGCTGCCTAAGACCGGGTGGATTGTTCGCGCTATGGGAGAACAATCCGTGGAACCCGGGCACTCGCTACGTCATGAGCCGCATTCCGTTCGACCGTGATGCGACTATGCTGAGCCCGCTTGAGTCGCGGCGGATGGCGAGAGCGATGGGATTCGAGGTAGTGAGGACGGATTGTCTCTTTATCTTCCCGCACTTCCTTCGATGGCTGCGCGCTCTGGAGCCGCGCCTGGCGGCGCTGCCGATTGGGGGGCAATACGAGCTTTTGTGCCGCAAACCGACTTAGCCGATCTTCTCGGCGACGATCACAACATATTCACCCCACCAGATTTGGCGATCGAAGATGCGCAGCAAGGGTATCAGTGCGGTGGGGGTGTTGTTCTGCGAAATCATCCCGGTGGTGAGGCTGCTCACGACTCGCAGTCCGCATCGGCGAAGATCCTTTTCCAGGGACTTTGCGCTTGACTTGAGGACGCCGCGCTCCTCGCGAACCAGCAGCGAGAAGGCAAGCATCACGGGATTGTAGCGGTTAGGCTCCAGCAGCACGATGTACCTGCGGCTTACGCGCCTCATCTCGCTGATGACTCGTTCGCGCGCCGATACGTGATGAAGTAGGTTGGCTTCGAAGACCATATCGAACGCGCCGCCGCCGAAGGGCAGCGCGGTCGCGTCGCCAACGGTCAGCCGGCGATGCGGATTCTGATCGAGCAGGTGCGGAGAAAGAT
Source organism: Binataceae bacterium (SeqCode) (assembly GCA_963789715.1). Classification (GTDB taxonomy): domain Bacteria; phylum Desulfobacterota; class Binatia; order Binatales; family Binataceae; genus Binatus. Next base: position 164,534 of record CAWBLQ010000012.1, read on the forward strand.
CAACGCCAATCACCGAAGCGCCGGCGGCGGCGAAGCGTGCCGTGAAGATGCCGTTGCCGCAGCCGACGTCGAGGATTTGCCCCTCGATCGGCGCGTGACGCCCGATGAACTCGAGCTTCGGCTCGGCGTACGCGCCGACGACCGGATCAAAGGCGCCGCGATATCGGACCTGGTTGAAATACCTGGACTGTAGGGAGGCGGCGTCTTTGGACAGATGGTTCTTCCTTGCGGTCGTGTCGCAATTGACAGGTATCATCGATGATCGAGGTCCACAAAGCTGAGCATGAACGCGGACAGAACGGTCTGGAAGCCCAACGCAACCAGGGTAGCGCCTGGAACCACAAGCCGCATCGTGCGGGCGTAGTTCAGCGGACCGAAATCGGCGAGCCGCCATTGATTGATGGCAAGTCCGAGTAGGACCAGACCCAGGATCATCGCGGAGGCGGCAACTGCCAGGCCCACTTCAAGGTTGACGGTATTGAAGAAACGGCTGAAGCGCAGGTTGGACGGTAACAGGCCTTGTTTGACCGCGAGCGTCTTGGCGAAAATCGCGAAAAATACCGACTCGTACCCGCAGAGCATCGCGAGGCTTCCAAATAGGAGAGTGTGGGCGTCGAACCTTACTCGATGCAGAGTCACTCCAGGCAGTGCCAGGCCGTAGGCCACGATGCCGAGCAGGATAAGTATCACGCCCGGCACCAGGAACAATCTGCGCGGAGTACACAGCAGGAAAAAGCGCATCGTTCGCCATCCGTCGCGAAATGTTTTCAGGTGCCGTGCGTGGACCTTGCGGCCGTCCGGATGAAGCGTGATCGGCACCTGAGCGGCGTTTGCCTGCAGCAGAGAAGACTTGATGATCATCTCAGGGGCGAACTCCATACCGGTGCATCGCTGATCCAGCCGCTCGTAGTGCGACTTTCTGAAGCCACGCATTCCGCAGTAGATGTCTTGGATGTGCGAATGGAACCATCGCTGCCCCATCCGCGAGAAAATCGGATTGCCGATCCAACGATGCAGAAAGGGCATCGCTCCCGGCATGATCTTGCCGCCGCCGGACGGCAGACGGCATCCCTGCACAAGGTCGTACCCTTCGCGCAATTTTTCCACAAATCGGGGAATCTCAAGAAAATCATAGCTGCCGTCGGCATCGCCCATGATGATGAACTCGCCCCGAGCGGCAGCGATACCCCCCATCAAGGCACTGCCATATCCTTTCGCGGGAACATGGACCAGGCGCGCGCCGAGCTTGACCGCTATTTCAACCGACCCATCATCGCTGCCATTGTCTGCGACGATGACTTCGCCCGCGATTCGATTTTCGCGGATAGCCGTTTGCGCAGTCCTGACGCAGTCGGCCAAGGTGTCAGCTTCATTCAGACAAGGAATCACCACGCTGAGTTCGATTTCATGAGCGTCGCGGCTGCGGTCATTCGTAGGACTGGTCATCTTGATGTCAACTGCATTCGGCTAGGAATTATGCTACCGGAAGTAGAGCCAGAGGAAATAATGCCTGAGAGGGCGAAAGATCGCCCGGAAAACCGCTGTCAACGACTGGAGGCCGCGGGGGTTTGTGAAATTCGGAGCTGCTGAGGACGATCGGATGGGTAGCGGCGCGAGTCCGAGCCTGGTCAACTCACGACGGCCAGCCTGAGGCTCACAACCTGAGGCTGGCCGCTCGAATCAGAATGCGGGAGCGAGCGCGGCTATTCGCCGGGACGCGGAGGAATCGCGACGTAGTTGCCGGGATTCGCCGCCATCGCCTCGCGAACATCCGGATGCGCGGAGAAGAACGCGCCAAGTGCGGGATGCTTCTTCGCATAGGCGTCGTCACTGATCAGCGCGGGCTTGTACGCGAGCTGGCTGGCGACCTTGGGATGCTGGCTAGCGAAGTCGTGCCAGAGCTTGAGCTTGTGCATGTCGATATCGCGGCTATCGGCAGCTTTAAACACGGTCGTGGTATTTCCATTGACGACGGTGCCCAGCGTATTTCCTTCCTGCGCGATTGCGGGAGCAGCAAAAGCAACCGGAAGAGCGAGCGCGACCAACAGAGAAGATATGCGGTTCATGTCTTCAGTCTAGAGCTTCGCGCCCGGAAAGCAAAAATTCCGGGCGTGCTGTCAGGAACACAAAGACACGAATCGGCTGAACGAGGAACCGCATCCCGGTGCGTCGATTTAATCCGCTGACACTCGAGCGCTCCTGGAGTAGTTGAGTTTCGGCGGCGCGGCGGCGCCACCCGACATGATGAAAGTCATCGCTTCATTGATTGTCCAATCGAGCATCACGAGGCGGCTGGTCGGAACCAATTCCATGTAGCCCGAGGTCGGGTTCGGCGTGGTCGGGACGTAAACGGCGGCGATCTCCTCGCCGGTGTCGGCGTCGTTGAAAATCCTGGTCACGAGGCCGACGGTTTTCATTTCCGGCGACGGGAATTCGATCAACACGACGCGCTGCGAAGCGCCGGGCTTGGTCTGAAAGCTGGTGACGAGTTGCCGCGCAGCGCCGTAGATGGACTGTACGACCGGAATTCGCGCCATCAGGTAGTCAAACGCGGCGAGCAATCGGCGTCCCGCCACGGCGGTCGCGACCTCACCGAGGACGTAAAGGGCCGCGAGCACGATCGCGATCGAGATCGTCGCTTGAAACCACGGCGCGGAAAACCCCTCGGCGAGCGTCGGCGAATGAATCCGCAGCCACGATACCGACACTCTTACGAACGGACTGCCGAGCGCAACCAGCAGCCCGACAAGGAAACTGATCACCCATACGGTGATCCAGATGGGAATAAAGGTCAGGATTCCCGCCACGACATTGCGACGGATCTTTGTGAGCATCGATCGACTCCTCCCCGCTGCGCGCTTGGGCCTTCCGCGGGCTCGGCGGCGGCGCGATGCTGAACAATCTACGTCAGGACGACGCGTTGTTGCGACGACGACTCAGGGCGACGAGCGTCGGCGGGGGCTCAGCCGCTCGCGTGCGCGAGTTCCGTCGCGCGCCGTCGCAGCGCGATCGCGGCGAATACCGTGACCGCGATCGCGACGATTGCGATCGCCAGGAGCATCCAGAAGTAGGCTTCCACTTCGGTGCCAACCACGGCTGCCAACGCGAGCACGGCGCTGACCCAGTAGAAGCTTCGGTCGATGTGCACACCTGCCATGAAGCAGGTCACCGCGAGAATTACCAATGTCACCAGCGCAACCGCGTCGGCGTCCATCTGCCCGCGCTCGAGTTGCAGGAAAATTATCCGCACTGCAACGATCGGCCCGAGCCAGTGCAGCGTCTGCCGGAGGATCCGCTTCCACACCGGCCCTTCGTGACGACTGGGCCCGACTAGCTCGTGCCAGAGGCTCGCGATGCCGAAGATCGGAAACATCGCGCTCCAGTAGAACCGCGCGCGGAGGTGATTCACGTTGGTCAGAAACATGCCGATCATCACGAGCACGCACAGGGCGCCGACGAGCAGCAACCGTCGCAGCAGCACCGATTCGATCCGGCTCGTCCACGAAGCCGGCGCCGGCGGCGACGCGAGCGTCGGGCGATCAGGCGGGCTCTGCGCAACAGTCTTTGATTCCGTTTCGCTCACACTCAGGTCCCGATGCTTTAACAACAATCGCGAACGCGCAAGCTGCTTAACAAGTGCGGTGCGCCACCCGTCACCAGCTATCGACGTTGGGACGTTTCTTGCCGTTGCGCGGCGTCTTCGGCGGCGTCGAGCGCAGACCCGCGACGATCCATTTGCGCGAGTCGAGCGGATCGATGACGTCGTCGATCTCGAAGTGCGAGGCGGTGTTCACCGCCTTGCCGTGCCGATACATCCGCTCGACCATCTCGTCGAAGAGTTCCTTGCGCTTCCCGGGCTCCTCGACCGCGGCGAGCTCGTTGCGATAGCCAAGCTTCACCGCTCCCTCCAATCCCATGCCGCCGAACTCTCCGGTCGGCCATGCGACCGTGAAAATCGGGGCCTTGAAGCTGCCGCCCGCCATCGCCTGCGCGCCCAAGCCGTAGCCCTTGCGCAGTATGATCGTAAAAAACGGCACGCTGATGTTTGCACCCGTCACGAACATCCGCGACGCATGCCGCACCAGCGCCGTCTTCTCGACCTCCGGGCCAACCATGATGCCGGGAGTGTCGCACAGGAGCAGCAGCGGAATGTCGAACGCGTCACAGAGCTGCATGAACCGCGCGGCCTTGTCGGCGCCGTTGCTGTCGATCGCGCCCGCGAGATGGACCGGGTTGTTGGCGATGAGCCCGACCGGGCGTCCTTCGATCCTGATCAACGCCGTCACCATCCCGGGACCGAAGTGGCGCCGAACCTCGAGCACCGACCCGGTGTCGGCCAGCGTCTCGATGACCGCGCGGACGTCGTAGATGCGAAGGCGGTTCTCGGGAATAATCGTGCGCAACAAGCGCTGATCGGCGCATAGCCAGTCGCGAACCTCTCCCTGAAAATAGGATAGGTACTTCTTCGCCACTTGTACTGCTTCGGCTTCGTCGGCGACGGGAATGTCTACTACGCCATTAGCTACTTGCACCTCCAGCGGACCTACTTCTTCCGGCCGGAATATACCCAGTCCGCCGCCTTCGATCATCGCGGGACCACCCATTCCGATGTTCGATCCTTTCGTCGCGATTACTACATCGCAACATCCCAGCAATGCCGCATTGCCGGCGAAGCACCGGCCCGAGTTGATACCAACCAGCGGCACGAGCCCGCTCAATTTTCCCCAGTAGTTGAACGCCATGCAGTCGAGTCCCGCGACGCCCAACCCGTCGGTATCTCCCGGGCGGCCGCCGCCGCCCTCGGTGAAGAACACCACTGGCAGGCGCGACTTCTGCGCGATTTCGAACATCCTGTCTTTCTTGCGATGGTTCTGTTGCCCCTGCGTACCGGCGAGCACGGTGTAGTCGTACGACATCAGGATGCACTGTGCTTTGGATTCCTCGAACAGGTCGCCGTTGACGCGCCCGATGCCGGCGACCATGCCGTCGGCCGGCGTGTTTTTGATCAGGTCCTCGATCGTGCGCCGCCGCCGCTGCGCCGCGATCACCAGCGGACCGTACTCGACGAAGGTGCCCGGGTCGCACAGGTCGTCGATATTTTCGCGCGTGGTGCGCTGTCCCGTCTTGCGCCGGCGCGCGACCGCGTCGGGCCGCGCCGCGTCGAGTCCCAACGCGTGACGCTCGGCCACTTCCGCAAGGTCGGGCCGCACGCGATCCAAATCCAGTTCCTCGGCCTCGGCGCTATTCGTCGTTTCGACGTCGGCCTCCTCGATGAACGCCAGCGGATGCCCTTCGAAAATTGCATCGCCCTTGGCAACCGTGATGCGCCGCACGATTCCGCTCTTGTCGGCGCCGATAACGTGTTCCATTTTCATCGCTTCCATGACGAACAATTGCTGGCCGCGATGCACCCTGTCGCCTTCGCTGACATCGATCGAAACGATCGTGCCCTGCATCGGAGCCTCGATCGCCACCGTGTTTTCCGGCGCCGTGATGTCGTGCACTTGCGGCGTCACGACCGTTGCGGACGCCGCCAACGGCGACGCCGCGTCACTCCCGGATTTGCCGTGATGGAGCACCGCCAGCGGATCGCTGGCGTCGATCTTTGCTCCCGCTCGCCGCGCGCCGGCCGGTTCCGCACCCGCTCTGGGAGCCGGCGTCGAACGATCGAAGAAAAGCCGCCGATGTCCGGATTTTTCGCTTTCGCTGCCAACCAGTGCCGCGATATTGTCCTCGACGAAGCGGGTGTAGATGCGATTCGCGATGAACTCGGGATGCTGCAGCAGGCTCTGGAGAAATCCGATGTTGGTCGGCACGCCCTCAATTTTGAATTCGCACAGCGCGCGATAGGTCCTCGTCACTACGTCGGCGAAGTCCGCCGAATGCGAATGCGCGATCAGCTTGGCGAGCAGCGAATCGAAGTGCGAGCTGGTCGCGTAGCCGGCGTAGGCGAACGAATCGGTCCGCACGCGCGGCCCCGACGGCGCCTCGAACGCGGTGATCGTCCCGCCCGCCGGCTTCGCGCTGCCATCGGCGCGCATCGACTCCATGTTGATTCGCACCTGCATCGCGAACCCGCGCGGCCTGGGAATTTCCGCCTGTCGCATCCCGAGCTCCGCGAGCGAGCTGCCCGCCGCCAGTTGAATCTGCAGCTTGACGAGATCGATGCCGGTCACCTCTTCCGTGACCGTGTGCTCGACCTGGAGGCGCGGGTTGGCCTCGATGAATGCGAAACGCGCCTCGTCGTTCTTCGCGGACGCGTCGGCGTTGACGAGAAACTCGAACGTGCCGAGATTGTCGTAGCGCACCTCCTTCGCCATCCGCACCGCGGCCGCCGTCAGCCGATCGCGAAGCGCCGGCGCCAGCCCCGGACTCGGCGCTATCTCGACGATCTTCTGGTTGCGGCGCTGGATGCTGCATTCGCGCTCCCAGAGGTGGCTGACGTTGCCCGAGCCGTCGCCGACGATCTGCACTTCTATGTGCCGCGCGCGCGGCATCAACTGCTCGACGTACACGTCGCCGTTGCCGAACGACGCACGCGCCTCGGACTGGCAGCGCTTGTATGCTTCCTCGATTTCTTCGGGGCGCGACACGGCGCGCATCCCGCGGCCGCCACCGCCGGCGACGGCTTTGATCATCATCGAAGCGCTCTCGCCGAGCGACAAGAAAAACGCCCGCGCTTCATCGAGGCTCGTCGGCCCGAGGCTGCCGCGCAGGATCGGCACGCCGCATCGCTCGGCCAGCGCTCGCGCCTGTATCTTGTCGCCGAAGAGCTCGAGTATTTCGGCACGCGGTCCTACAAACGTAATACCTTCGATGGCGCATCGCCGGGCGAAGCCGGCGTTCTCGCTGAGAAAGCCGTAGCCGGGATGGATCGCGTCGCAGCCCGCCGTTTTGGCGAGCGCAATAATCTGTTCTCCATCGAGATACGCGGCCGCGCCCACGCCGCTCAGACGGCGGGCCTCGTCGGCCTTGCGCGTGTGCAGCGAATTGGAATCGTCGTCCGGGAAAACGGCCACGGTGCGGATGCCCATCTCGGCGGCCGCGCGGATGACGCGAATTGCGATCTCGCCACGGTTGGCGATCAGAAGACTGTTCGGAGTCATATTTCTCTCGTTTCGCGTTTCAGTTCGCTGAATCGTCGCCTGAATCTGTATCTAAAGCATGATGACCCCGCCGCGTGAAAGCGGCGCACTCCGGTCCCGTCAGAGCGGCCACGTTGAGCGAGCGCCGATGCACAGCTATAGTTCTCGGTGACTGATGGTATGCGATTCCGCGTCAAACACGTCACGCGATACGTCTACGAACGGCCGGCCTCTCATTCGCACAACGACGTGCGGCTGACTCCAATCGACGCGCCCGATCAGAAGCGCGTCGCTTTCAAGCTCGATGTCACGCCGGCGGCCGAGATCTCCGAGTATCGGGACGCCTTCGGCAACCTCACGCATTCGATCCATATCCAGCCGCCGCACACCGAGCTGATAATCAGCTCGGAATCGGTGGTCGACCGGATCGCGCTGCCCGCTCAACCGTCCACGCGGATCACGGTTCACGATTACCTGGCTGGCGATTCGGACAGAATAAAGGAATACGCGGAGTTTCTGAATCCCAGCCGCTACGTGCCATTCAGCGATCGGTTGCGAAAGTTTTTCTGGTCAGTGCGCCCCCAGCTATCCGAAGATATCACGGCGTACACCGAGCGCATGATTCTTTATGTGCGCAATCAGTTTGGCTATGACGGCGGCACCACCAACGTCCATTCCACCGTTGACGACATACTCACCAGCGGCGGCGGAGTATGTCAGGACTTCGCGCACCTCAGTATAGGTCTGCTCCGCCTGGCGGGGATTCCCGCCCGCTACGTTTCCGGCTATCTCGCTCCCGACCCGGCCCGCAATGCCAAGTCTCCGCCACCCGAACTGGCAAGCCACGCGTGGATCGAGGCGCTTTTGCCCGGTGCCGGATGGACCGGATTCGATCCGACGCATAGAACGCGTACCATGATTCGCCACATTCGCCTCGCGGTCGGCAGGGACTACAATGACTTACCTCCAGTGTCCGGGGTTTATAACAGCGGGGGTGGCGACCGCCGCATGGCCTATGAGTTAGAAGTAAGTCTCGTAGCAGCGGCCTAGGATTTGATCTCCTCGGAGCCGTCCAGTCGCTTCGATAGATCGATCGGGTCGCCTACTCTAACCTGAGCAGGATCGACCTGGTATGCCCATACCTCAAACCTGGTCAGGCGCGCAGGTCCATAGACAGTCGCAAAGGCGCACTCGACTGCGTCCAGCCCTTGCGCGATCTTTATTCGCCCTATCCTGGGTTCGTTGTAGCGCGCGTCAAAGACGTGCCATTGGCCGCCAAGATACACTTCGCTGTACGCGTGAAAATCCATCGGCGATCCGGGATCGACGTGTCCTATGTCCGGCAAATGGCCGGTGACGTATCGCGCCGGCAGGTTGAACGTCCGGCACAGCGCAATCGTGCAATGAGCAAAGTCGCGGCAGACGCCATAGCCTCGTTCGATGATTTGCGCGGCTGAAATGTCCGGTCTTCCAGAGCCGAAGCGGTACTCGATGTTGTTATGGACCCAGTCGGAGATGGCCTGCACGCGTTCACCCGCGTCGTATATGTGTCCAAACTTCTCCCTGGCGAATGCGAACAGCTTGTCTGAATCGCAATACCTGCTGGGCAGGAGGTAACGCAAAAAAGCGGGCTCGAGCGTGGCGACTAATGGCGCGTCGCCGAGTTGCTCGGGCTTGTCTGTGGCGGTGGGCACGTCCACCAGCGCGTCGTGCTGAATCTCGTTCAGGCCGGTGTCCAGAATGACGCGGTAGGCGACGTTGCCGTCGGCGTCGGCGAACGTTTCGGACTTGGTGGCGCGCCCGAAGTCGAGCTTCTCGTGCCGTATGGGCCGGTCGGCGTCGAATCGCGGATTGACCAACAGTATAACCGTTGCCGCCGATTCGCATTCAAAATGAATGTTACAACCAACGCGGACCGTAAGCATCCAGCACCTTCAAACGCAATGCGAATAGCTATCCGCCATTGCGAAGCCGATCGAAGAACTCGGCGAACAACGGAAGGTAAAGCGGATCTCGTTCGGGATGATATTGGACTCCTATCACGCAAGGATGCGAGCGCAATCTCGCCTGTTCGACTATTCCGTCGCTCGCCGACCAGGCCTCGACCTCGATGCCGTCGGCCAGCTTCTCGAGGGCCTGGTGATGCGAGCTGTTCACCGCCGCGAATCGATGAATCGCGTTCGAGCTGTGGCGGAGCGGCTGGATGTTCCCCGTCTCCGCATTGTCATGGCCGGGAATATCGATATGCAAGGTCCCACCGATCGCGACATTCAGCACCTGCAGACCTCGGCAAATCGCGAGGATAGGTTTTCCTGAGGAGAGCGCTTCGCTGACCGCCTTGAACTCCCACTCGTCGCGCTCGCTGTCGGTATCGACAATCAACGACGGCTGCGCGATTGGCTGGCGCAGAAAGCCGGGCGAAATGTCGCCGCCGCCAGTCAACATCAACGCATCCATTTGCCCCAGATCGACCGGATGCGATCGAGCGTTATGCACCGTCAGATGCGGATAACGGCTGAATATGATGGTGAACCAATGTTCGTCGCATTGGCGAACCCACGTCGCGACACTCGGCATTTCTAACCTGTCTGGAAAAACTCGATCATTAGAATCGATAACGGCAATGCTCGCTATTGAGACTACGGCTACCCCGCGATTGTCGCAAATTCGACCGCAGCTCCGCTCTTGCGACGAATCCGTGCGCCACCTATGTACAGTGTCACCTCGAGGGGGCGGGAGCGCATGAAGATTCACAAATCCGGGTTGGCGGTATTGATCGCGACGCTTTGCTGCGTCGCCGCGACCGGCTTGACCAGCGCCGCCAGCTCTCCGGCGGCAAGTCCGACCCTCAACGCTGCCCCGCCTGCCGGCGCCGCAGCTCCGGTTCCGGGCGATCTCGGCACTCTGATCGCCGCAGGCAAGATCCCGGACTTGCGCTGGCCCGACTTCACTGACTATCGCGACGATGTAAAAAAATTCTACAGCCAGGGTGGCGATTCGCTGGCGTGGATCCAGAACGGCAAGGCCAGCCCTCAAGCCGTCTCGATGATATTGCTCTTTCAGCAGGCCGCTTCGATGGGCCTCAACCCCGAGGACTATGACGCTTCGCGATGGGACGCGCGACTGGCCAAGCTGCAACCGTCGGCGCCGAAGGCGTCAGCCTCCGACCTCGCAGTTATCGATCTGGCGCTGACTGTATCCGCGATGCGCTATATTTCCGACCTGCATGTTGGAAGGGTGAACCCGCAACGCTTCAAATTCGGCTTGACCGTCGGGCCCGCGCGGATTGACCTGGCCGAGCTGCTGAGGACGCAGGTGCTTCCGGCGTCGGACATTCCCGCAGTCCTTGCGAAAGTCGAACCACCTTACGACGGTTACCGACGCGCCGAAGACGCGCTCCTCACCTACTCGAAGATGGCGAGCGCGGGCGACGCTCCGCTCATCCCGGTGCCGCAAAAGGGCGTACGTCCCGGAAATTCCTTTGCGTCGATACCTCAGCTAGCCGCTCGACTGCGTCAGCTCGGCGACCTCCCGGCCAACGCCGACGTGCCGGCCGACTCGACCGTCTACAGCGGCGCGGTCGTTGCCGCGGTGAAACATTTCCAGCGTCGGCATGGGCTCGATACTGACGGCGTGTTGGGCAAGGGTACGGTGACGCAACTGAACGTGCCGCTCAAAACTCGCGTGCAACAACTCCAACTCACGCTGGAGCGCTATCGCTGGATACCGCCGGACTTCCCCGACCCGCCAATCGTTGTCAATATCCCCGAGTTTCGACTGCGTACTCTGCGCCACCAACCGGCCAACTACCTGACGATGAGAGTTGTCGTCGGCAGGGCGATGCATACGCAGACGCCCGTGTTCGCGGACAACATGAAGTATTTGATCTTCCGCCCGTATTGGCTGGTTCCGCTCTCGATCCAGCGCAACGAGCTGGTTCCAAAAGCCCGCCGCGATCCCAACTACCTGGCAGACCATGGATTCGAAGTTGTAGACGGAAGCGGCAGCGTCGTCGCTTCATCGCCGGCGTCGGACGACGTGATAAGCGGCCTTCGTTCCGGCGCACTGAGCGTCCGGCAAATACCCGGGCCCAAGAATGCGCTCGGCCTGGTCAAGTTCATCTTCCCCAATCAATACAACGTGTACCTGCACAGCACGCCGGAACCGGAATTGTTCTCGCGGTCGCGCCGCGACTTCAGTCACGGATGCATCCGGGTTGAGGATCCGGTGGCGCTGGCGGCGTGGGTGTTGCGCGACAAGCCCGAGTGGACGGTGGACAAAATCCGCGCCACGATGAACGGCGATACCACCGTACAAGTGAATCTCGACAAGCCTATTCCAGTACTCATTCTATATAGTACTGCGGTAGTGGAGCCCGATGGCGAAGTCCGTTTCTTCGACGACATATATGGCTATGACAAGTCGCTGGAACAAGTACTAGCGAACGGCCCTCCATATCCAGGTTGATTAGCCACTCCAATAGTCATTCGTATAGTCACTCGCATATGTAAATTTCAGGCGACGCCGTGCTCCTTGAACCAGGCCTGCATCCGCTTCCATCCATCTTTGGCGGCTTGCGGATTGTAGCTGGGACGATAGTCGGCGTTGAAGCCGTGGCCGGCATCGGGATAGATGACGATTTCGGACGGCTTGCCCGCGGCCTTGAGCGCGGCGCGCATCTGCTCGACCTGCGCAACCGGGATTCCCATGTCGGCGCCGCCGTAGAGACCGAGAATCGGCGCGTTGATCTGATCCACCAAATCGATCGCGTTCTTCGGCCTGATGTCCGCCTTCGGCGGCTGCAGCGGCCCGTACCACGCTACGCCAGCTTTGAGTGACGGGTTGTGCGCGGCATAAAGCCAGACTTGCCGGCCGCCCCAGCAGAAGCCGACGATGCCGAGTTTCGTGGTGTCAGCGTTGCCCGTGCTTTTCGCCCATGCGACTGTCGCGTCGAGATCCGAGGCAACCTGTTGGTCCGGCACTTTGGCGACGACCTTCGCGATGATCTGCTTAACGTCACTCATGCTCGTGACGTCGCCCTCACGCGAATAGAGCAGCGGCGCCACCGCAAAGTAGCCCAGCTTGGCCAGCCGCCGGCAAATGTCCTTGATATGTTCGTGGACGCCAAAAATCTCGTGCACGACCAGCACGGTCGGAAAAGGTCCTCCGCTCGCCGGCATCGCGCGATACGCGGGAATCTCGCCGCCTGCGACCGGAATCTTGACCTCGCCGGCGACCAAGCCGTTGCTGTCGGTCGTAATGGTGTCGGCCGACACCGGCATCGCGGCCAGCGCGAAGCCGGCAGCTAGACTGCCCACCACGAATGCGCGACGCGATAGTTGAGTTTTCATATTTCTCAGTTTCTCCAAGACAGTTAGCTGGAACGCAAGGGAGTTTCGCGCATGAAGCGGATGGTGTCGTCCAAATCGCGGATGCCCGCGTCTGAGCCGAGGCCTTGCGCGACCATCGCCGCCGCGGCATTGCCGAGCTTCATGCATTCCGGCGGCGGCCAGCCCAGCCGCAGAGCGCGAATGAAGCCGGCGCAATACGCGTCGCCACATCCCGACGTGTCAACCACCGTAATATCGTGCGCCGCCAGAAACACACGACCGCGCGCGGTCGTCAGCATGCTGCCCTCGCCACCCATCGTGAGCACAACTCCACCGATGCCGAGGAGGAGCAGCTGGATGGCTGCCTGTTCCGGGGTGCGTGACTCCGTCAGTTGGCAAGCTTGATCGGCGTTGGGCATGAACCAATCGACGAACGGCAAGCACGGCTTCAGGATGTCGAGCAGCCTGGGCGAGCCTTCGCTCAAGATGTCCATGCTGGTGGTCGCGCCGCCATCACGCGCGCGCCGGAGGATTTGCGCGGCTCCATTGCGCCCGAGCCCGCGCATCGAATCGCTGCCGCCGAGATGCAGATGCGCGGCGTTCTCGATCAACGACCAGGGTACGTCGTCGATCGAATAGGCGGCGTTGGCTCCGATCGCGTGAAGCGCGGGCCGGTCTCCGTTTGGTCGAATTGGAAGTATGCTCGCCGAGGTTTGTACGCCGGGCTTGCGAACAACGTGGCTGGTATCGACGCCGAAGCTGTTCAACGCGCGGATGAGCAGATCGCCAAGCGCATCGTCGCCGACAGCGCCCGCCGTCGCAACGGAGAGTCCCAATTTCGCCAGGCCGACCGCGGTGCCCGCCGCAGACCCGGCCGGCGCGAGGCGAATCTCGTCGAGCAGCACGCTGCCCTGGCCCTCGGGGATGTGAGTGACGTAGCGGCCGAGGATGTCGAGGATGTGCGCGCCGAGCGTCACCACCTGGCCGCTCATCAGCGACTCGGCTCCGGCGCGCGAGCAGCCTGCTTGCGCGCGATGCTGCGTTCTTGCTTGCGCGCGATTTCGCGATCCTGGCGCGCGATGACCGCGGCATGAAGCTGTGCGACGGTCTTCTCAGGAAGAACGGTCACCGGCATCCCGGTCGCGAGCGCCTGCATGTAGATCGTGGCGGATTTCTCGAGCAACTCCACAAAGGTGAAGGTCTTGTCGAGGTCGGCGCCGACACACAGCGTGCCGTGGTTCTGAAGTATGTAGCAATGGCATCGATTGGCGAGCTTGCGCGCGACGTGGTCGTGCAGTTCGCGCGAGCCCGACAGGGCATACGGCACGACGTCGATAGTATTGCCTATCGCCAGCGTGACCTCGTCGAACAGGGGCGGAATCGGCTGGTTCAGCACGCTGAGCACGCTCGCGAATGTTTGATGAGTATGAATGACGGCGCTGACGTCGGCGCGCACCCTGTAGGTCGCGACGTGCATGGGAGTTTCGATCGACGGCTTGCGCTCGCCCTCGATTTTAGCGAGGTCGAAGTCCACGACGCAGATGTCCTCGACCGTCATCGTGTCGTACGGGATGCGCGTCGGCGTGACGACGACGGCGTCCTCGCCCTCGACGAGCATCGAGACGTTGCCCGCGCTGCCCGACTTGGATCCGAAGAAGCCATCCGCCGACAGCCGCCGGCTGACGCGCAGGACGTGCTGTTTGTAGTCGTCGTAGCGTCCCATTTCAGAAAAACGCCGCCCCCGGGTATCGCTTGAATCTCACGATACCGCGGGGGCGGCAAATCTCAACACACTAGGAGAGCTTGACGGAGTTCACGACCTGGATTTCCGTGAAGCCGAGCAGCCCCCACGGGCCGTTTTCCACGCCGATCCCCGACCACTTGGCGCCGCCGAACGGCAGATTCGGCGCGATCGCAAGATGCTGATTGACCCACGCCGAGCCGCATTCCAGTTGCGACGCCACCTCGGCGCCGCGCGCGGAATCGTTGGACCATACGGAACCGCTCAGCCCGTAGTGAGTCGCGTTCGCGCGGCGGACCGCGTCATCGACATCCTTGTACGGAATGACTGGCAGCGCGGGGCCGAACTGTTCTTCGTCGACGAGCCGCACGCCGTCGGAAATATTTCCGACGATCGTCGGCGCGAAGAAGTAACCTTCCTTGCCGACGCGCGCGCCGCCGGAAACGATTTTGGCGCCGTGCTTTTTCGCGTCCTCGACCAGCTCGGTCACGCGCTCGAATTGAGGCTTGTTGTTGATTGGACCCAGCTGGGTGCCGGCCTCGAGCCCGTCGCCCACTTTGACGCCGCGCGCGAGCTCGCCGAGGTTCTCGAGCAGCGCGGCGTACATCTTTTCGGGAACGTACACGCGCTTGATCGCGCTGCAGATCTGTCCGGAGTTCTCGAACGCGCCCCAGAAAATCTTCGGCGCGACCGCCGCCGGATCGACGTCCGCCAGAATGATCGCGGCGTCGTTGCCGCCGAGCTCGAGCGTCACCCGCTTCAAGTCCGGCGCGGCCGCGGCGGCGACCTTCTTGCCCGTTTCAACCGACCCGGTGAATGAAATCTTTCGCGGCACCGGATGACTGGTCATCCACGCGCCGAGCTCGTCGCCGCCCGAGACGACGTTGATGACTCCGGGCGGAACGATGTCGCGCAGGATCTCGCCCAGCATCAGCGTCGTGATGGGCGTGAACGGCGAGGGCTTCAGCACGATGGTGTTGCCCGCGAGCAGGGCCGGCGCGATCTTCCACATCCCGAGCATCAACGGGTAATTCCAGGGCGTGATCGCAGCGACGACGCCGAGCGGCTTGCGCTTGATTTCGATTTTGCCTTGCGGCGTGTCCTGAAGCACCTCGCTGGGCAAATCAAGCATCGCGGTGTATGCGCACCACATCGAGGTGCCCATGATTTCCTGGCCCGCCTTGTCCAGCGGCTTGCCCTGCTCGAGCGTGAGCGTCCGTGCCAGCCCTTCGGGCGGCTGTTGCAGCGCGGCCGCGCATTCCTGGAGAACTTTGCGGCGCGCGTTGATGTCGCGGCTCCAGGCGGGAAACGCCTTCTGAGCGGCGGACATCGCCTGATCGAGCTCGGCCTTGGTGCAATCGGGAACCTCGGCGAAGATTTTTCCGGTGGCGGGATTGATCACGCCAGTGGATTTCGATCCCTTCACCGACTTGCCGTCGATGGTCATGGTGTATCCGGGCATGTGAGTCTCCTTATTGAGGGAATGATGCGGGCGAATCTCATTGATTCATTACAACGTCGGTCGCATCGCGCGCAAACCGCTGGCGCGTCTGTTCGTCAGCCGGCGATGTCTTCTTTCAATCCCGCCACCTTCAGCGCTTTTCGCTTTGCGCCTTTCAGGTCGTAGTACCTTCGCGTGACGATTCGCTGCGCGTAGAGTCCGCCGCCGGCCTGCACGTTGGTGACAGCTTTCCACCCGCCATAAGCGTCGGCGGTCAGGTCGCGAATCGCGTGAAACAGCCGCGCGCGATATTCGCCGTCGATTCCATTGCTGGTGCCCATGTACTTGCGAACCAGCGGGCCGGTCACTTCGTTCTCGAGATCGGCGACGCCCGGCGCGGTCAGGATCGAGCCGCCGGAGATGTCGTGCAGATGGCGCACCATCAGGTTGTAGTTCGCGGCGCCGTGATACTTGCCGGCGTTGGTGTAGAGCTCGTCGGGGAAGGCGCCTTGGTCGGTGATCTGGCAGTTCGCGATCGCGGCCTCGAGCGCCGCGCGGATCAAAGTCGCGTGGATGAGCATCTCGGAGATCTTTTCCTTGATGTGCCCTTCGCCAGCCAATCCGTTGGCTTCCGCGACGAGCTGCGCGAAGCCGACCAGCTGATCGCCCTCCTCCGCCATCGCTGAAAGCCCGCCGAGCCGCTCCCAGAGCCCAAGCGAATGCGCGAAGACGGCGGCCTGCGCGACCGCCCCGTCGAGGAAGATGCGCTCGTTCGGCACGAAAACGTTGTCGAGGATCACGAATCCCTCGGGCATATGGATTTTCGCGGAGACCGGGAACACGCGGGTGTCGGGATGGCGCGGCGCGAAAGTAGTGTCGATGATCTTGACGCCGGGGGAGTTTACCGGGACCGCGCAGCCGATCGCGTAGGCCTCCTCGCCGGGCTTCATCGCCTTGGTCGGGATCACCATCAGGTCGTGGCTCATCGAGGCGCCGGTGATGTGCAGCTTGGCGCCGCGGATCACAACGCCGTCGCTCCGCCGCTCGACGACGCGCGTGTACGCGTCCGGATCGTCCTGCTTGCCCGGTGGACGGCTGCGATCGCCTTTTGCGTCCGTGATGCATTCGACGATGCGAATGTCGCGGCGCTGCGCGGCCTGCACGTAGTGGCGGATGCGTTCCGCATACTCAGGCAGAGCATCCGCGATGCGGGTTGCCGCGGTCGTCAGCGTCATGATCGACTGGTAGGTCACGTTGGCAACGATGTCGGACTCGAGCAGCAGCGGAATCCGATCGCGCAACTCATTCGCCGAGCGCGGAATCGCCATCAGCGGACTGACTGCGCCGGGCGCGGGCGAATAGAAGCGGTCGTAGCCATCCGCTATTCGCGAGACGCATTCGCCCAGCAGCGGATGAGTGACGATGTCGCGCACGCGTTCGCCTTCGAAGTAGGTTTCGCGGTTGTCATCCAACGACTTCTTGTATTGCTGTCCGGTCATCATCGCGGTTTTCTCCCAGTGCGCTTCGCGCGCGCCAACTCGCCGGCGCGTCGCGTGTGCAGTCGCGCAAAAGCCTAATGCGAAATGGCGTCAGATAAAAGGTCTGCAAGCGGAATAGCGGGGCAAGGCTTCCGGATTGTAACGTCGCGACAACTTCCGATCCCGGAAGCTTAATCGCCGCTTCACACAAAACTCGTGCGAATTAAATTTTACTCTAATCACCGCGTAATCATCGTTCTCTATTCTCCCGCTGCCGAAATCATCCAGATCGCTTTCAACCGAACGGGGAGGAACAAAAGGAATGCGAAGAAAAATCGCGCGATGTGTTGCATTGGTCCTGGTGGGCCTGCTCAGTCAACAGGGCTCTGGTGCTGCCGGTGGTCCTCCGAAGGAATTTCCTCCGCCAACCGCTACGCGCATAAAGAACCTGGTCGTCATCTTTCAAGAGAACGTTTCGTTCGATCACTACTTCGCCACGTATCCGGTCGCGGCCAACCCTGGGAACGAGTCACCTTTCTTCGCTCAGCCGGGCACGCCGAACCTCAACGGACTCACCGGCGCGCTGCTGACGAACAACCCGAACTTTCTGAACTCCGCGAACGGCGCCGGCGCGATCAATCCGTTTCGCCTCGATCCGAGCCAGGCCGCGACCGCGGACCAGGACCACTCCTACACGCCTGAGCAGGAGGCGGTCGACAGCGGGCTGATGGATCTGTTCCCGATGTCGGTCGGAGTTGCCGGCTCACCGCCAAGTCCGCCGCCGTCGGGCGTTACCACCAAGGGCCTGACGATGGGCTACTACGACGGCAACACCGTCACGGCGCTATGGAACTATGCGCAGCGCTTTGCGATGAGTGACAACTCATACGATACAGGTTTCGGGCCATCCACACCGGGGGCGGTGAACCTCATTTCCGGGCAGACGAACGGCGCCGTGCCGATGACGGGCAGCAACGTCAGCGCCGTGACGACCTTGAACACCGACGGTTCGCTCACCTTGACCGGCGACGCCGACCCGACGGGCGACGTCTGCTCGACGTCGAGCAGGCAGGTGTCAATGACCGGGCCGAACATCGGCGATCTGCTCAACGCTGCGAACCTCACCTGGGGATGGTTCAACGGCGGGTTCAATCTGTCACTGACCAATCCCAATGGAACCACCGGCTGCCACCGCACTACCACCTCGGCGGTGACGGGTGTGACGGAAAGCGACTACATCCAGCATCACGAACCGTTCCAGTACTATACGAGCACGCAGAACCTGACTCATGCGCGTCCGAGCTCAGTGGCGAGCATCGGACACACCGACGCGGCCAATCATCAGTACGACATCGAGGACTTCTTCGCCGCGCTCAAGGCGAACAACCTGCCTTCTGTGAGCTTCCTCAAGGCGCAAGGCTTCCAGGAGGGGCATGCGGGATATTCCGACCCGCTCGACGAGCAGACCTTTATCGTGACCGTGCTCAACGCGATCCAGCAGTCGCGCCAGTGGACTTCGACCGCGGTGGTGATTGCGTGGGATGATTCGGACGGGTGGTACGATCACCAGATGTCGCCGATCCTCAATCAGTCGGCCAGCTCGATGGACGCGTTGAGCGGCCCAGGGCAGTGCGGCACCGGTGCGGCCTCCCTGCCTGGCGTCAATCCGACTGCGCTGCCGCATGCGCAAGGCCGCTGCGGTTTCGGACCGCGCCTGCCGTTCCTGGTGATCTCGCCCTTCTCGCAAATCAACTTCGTAGATCATACGCTGACCAACCTGTCCTCTGTCATTCGCTTCATCGAGGATAACTGGCTTGACGGGACACGGCTCGGGGCTGGCTCCTTCGACGCTCTATCCAATTCGATCGCCTCGATGCTGGACTTCGAGCGTGGACCGGTGTACTCACCGCTGATTCTGGACCCGACCACCGGCGAGCCATAGCATAACGAAGGCCAGCTGGCTGCTAGGTTCGCAGTACTCCAACGGGCACGCGCTCTTCACGGGCGCGTGCCCGTCAATTTACCAACGAGAGGGATGAGCAAGAGTTGCCGATCACGCGACGGGAGTTCTTGAGAAAAAGCGGCTTGCTGGGAGTTGCGCTGACGGCGACGTCGATGCGCGGGTTCGTCCGACCGGCGCCTAAATTCCGCCCGACTCTCAACACCGACGCGCTCGCGCGGTTCGTCGATCCGCTGCCGATTCCTCGGATCGCTCGCGCGAGCGGACTCCGCAAAGCTCCCACTGGCGCCGACGTGCCGTTCTACCGAATTGAGATGCGCGAATGCCAGGGCCGGCTGCATCGCGATCTCAATCCAACCCGGCTGTGGGGCTACGGCTCAACCTTCCCCGGCCCGACCATCGAGACGAGCAGCGGTGAGGGGCTGATGGTCGAATGGCTCAACGCTCTGCCGCCGGCACATATCTTTCCGATCGATCACAAGCTTCACGGCGCGGAGCCAAACGTTCCGCAGGTTCGTTCCGTCGTTCATGTTCACGGCGCGAAGGCGCCGCCCGACAGCGACGGCTATCCCGAACACTGGTACCCGCCCGGCAAGTCGGCCCTTGCCTGGTATCCGAACCGCCAGGACGCCGCGATGCTCTGGTATCACGACCATGCGATGGGGATTAACCGGCTCAACATCTACGCCGGGCTGGCGGGACTGTTCATCGTGCGCGACGACGCCGAGGCCGCGCTGAATCTTCCGTCGGGAAAGTTTGAAATCCCGCTGGTGCTGTGCGACCGCCTGCTCGATCGCGACCATCAGCTCTACTACCCGGATTCGGGACTGCCCGGCGCGCCCTGGATTCCCGAGGTTTACGGCAACGTCCTGCTCGCCAATGGCAAAATCTTCCCCTACCTGGACGTGGAACCGCGCCGCTACCGCATCCGCGTGCTCAACGCCGCGAACTCGCGATTCTTTTCGTTGTCGCTCGGCAACGGTGGGTCGTTCCATCAGATCGGAACCGACTTGGGATTGCTGCCGGCGCCGGTCGAGTTGCGGAGCCTGCTGCTGTATCCCGCCGAACGCGCGGACCTCATCTTCGATTTCAGCGGTCACGCCGGCGAGCGAATCGTGCTGAAGCATCAGGCGATGGACGTGATGCAATTCCGGGTCGCGCGCGATCCCGCACAGGAGGCCGGCGTCATGCCGTCGAAGCTCCGTCCGGTCGCTAAGCTCGCCGAGTCGGCCGCCGTCGTGACGCGGATGCTGACGCTAGTCGAGTACGACGATTACGTCGGCAACTCGATGGTGATGCTGCTGAACGGCTCGCATTGGAGCGACCCCGTTACAGAGCAGCCGCTGCTCGACTCGGTGGAAATCTGGAACCTCATCAACCTCACCGAGGACGCGCATCCCATCCATCTGCACCTGGTTCGTTTCCAGATTCTCGACCGCCGGCCGTTCGACGTTTTCGCCTATCAGCAGAATCGAACGCTGCGTTATCTCAGACCCGCCATGCCGCCCGATCCGAACGAAGCGGGCTGGAAGGACACCGTCCGCGTCGACTCCGGCGTGGTGACGCGGATCATTGCGCGCTTCGAGGGTTTCGCCGGGCGCTACGTATGGCATTGCCACCTGCTCGAGCACGAGGACAACGAGATGATGCGCCCGTACGAAGTCGTCACCGCGGAGTCCCAGCGGGTCGCGGCGCTCACACCTCCACCGGCTCCGATGTGCATCGGCGGTCTCGCGCAGCGCAGATAGGCCAGATCACATTCCTGCAACATAGCCCTGATGTGCCCGCAAGCTGCGCGACGTATATGTGCCGCTCGCAACGCCAGAAAGATTCCGACAGGGGAGACCGCTGTGGCAGCGACCGTTGAACGCTCAATTCCGGCAAATGTTGCGATCGGCGAAAAGCTTTCCAGACGCCCGGGCGCCGGTGGAATCATTATCTTTGGATTGATTCTCGCCGCGGGCCTGTTTTATGTGGCTAGCCATCTGGTCTCCGACCTGAGTGTCGAGCGGATTACCACGATCCGCCCATACCTGATGCTGGGCGGCGCGCTGCTGATAGCGCTCGGCTTTGAGTTCGTCAACGGGTTTCACGACACTGCCAACGCGGTTGCGACCGTAATCTATACGCACTCGCTGGAGCCGCACGTCGCGGTCACCTGGTCGGGAATCTGCAATTTCTCGGGAGTGCTGCTGTCCAGCGGCGCGGTAGCGTTCGGCATTTTGTCACTGCTGCCGGTCGAACTGATTTTGCAAGTGGGCAGCGCGGGCGGCTTTGCGATGGTTTTCGCGCTGCTAGTCGCTGCGATGATCTGGAATCTCGGAACATGGTACCTGGGCCTTCCGGCATCGAGCTCTCACACACTCATCGGATCGATCATCGGGGTCGGTATCGCCAACCAGTTGATGGCCGTGAAGACGGGCACCAGCGGCGTGGATTGGGGGCAGGCTGCTAATATTGGTAAGTCGCTGCTGGTATCGCCGATAGTGGGATTCGCGCTGGCCGCCGGGCTGCTGCTGCTCGCGAAAGCGCTGATCACGGACAAGCGCCTGTATGAGGCTCCTGAGGGAACCGAGCCGCCCCCATTTTGGATTCGTGGCCTGCTGATTCTGACCTGCACGGCTGTGAGCTTCGCGCACGGCTCGAATGACGGTCAGAAGGGCATGGGACTCATCATGCTGATTCTGATAGGTCTCGTGCCAACCGCCTATGCGCTCAATCGCGCCGTGCCGGCAAGCGCTACGGCGGACTTTGTCGCGGTGTCGACGCAGGCCGTCCAGGTTCTGGATCAGCATGTTTCCAAGGACGCGGTCGTCCCGGGAGATCCACGCGACGTCGTGCAGGAGTACATCCGGTCCAAGACTTTTACCCCCGACACGATGCTAGCCCTGCGTCAGATCGTCAACGATATCTCCAACGAGCTGAGAATGTACAAGGCGATGGCCAACGTGCCGCCGCAGTACACCCGTAACTTCCGCAATGACATGTACCTCACAAGTGAGGCGTTCCGGCTTATGAAGAAGCAGGCTAACCCCGCTTTTTCCGCGAGTGATTGGACGGCGCTCGACAACTACAAGAAGCACATCGATCTGGCGACCAAGTTCATTCCCGGATGGGTAAAGGTCGCTGTCGCGATGGCCCTTGGCTGGGCACGATGGTCGGCTGGAAGCGAATCGTCGTTACCGTCGGCGAAAAGATCGGCAAAGATCACCTGACCTACGGACAAGGAGCGGCTGCCGAGATCACCGCGGCAGCGACGATTGCGGCCGCCGACTACTACGGGCTTCCCGTCAGCACTACCCATGTGTTGTCATCGGGTGTCGCAGGCACGATGATGGCCAACAAGTCCGGGCTGCAACTCGAGACGGTGCGCAACATCGCGATGGCATGGATTCTAACGCTGCCGGCTTCGATTGTGCTCGCGGCGTTCCTGTTCTGGCTGTTCCGCAATGTGTTCTAGGCGTCATGCGCATGTGCTAGGGAGATGACATGGCATTCCCGTTCAAACGAATCCTGGCTCCGGTGGACTTCGACGAAAGCTCGCTCAGCGCGCTCGAGCTCGCCGCGCAACTGGCCAAACCGAACGAGGGCACCGTCTTCATTCTTCACATAGTCCCGGTCGACATGGACGTGAGCGGGATGCCGCAGTACGTGGATCTCATCAAGCGCCAAGAGAGCGTCGATCGCGACAAGCTAACAGCTATTGCCAAGCAACATCTGGCGGACGTGAAATGGGAGATCCTCGACCAGATGGGCCCGCCCGCGGAGGTCATCGCCGAGGTCGCGGCCACGCTGCCCGCGGACTTGATCGTGATGGTTACGCACGGCCGGCGCGGACTGGCGCGGCTCGTCGAAGGCAGCATCGCCGAGAAAGTGTTGCGCAATGCTCCGTGCCCGGTCCTCGCCGTCCGCAAGGAGCAATAGGAAATCGGATTCGATTGACTGCATCGATACGCCGCGCCGGCGGGGAGGCCTCGCGGCACGAAGTGACTGACTTACCTTAGCTCGCGCAAAGCGCAACAATTATTCGCGATGCCTGAATTCGATTTCGACCTCGCTGTCGTCGGCTCCGGTCCAGCCGGACATCATGCCGCCATCCAGGGCGCCAAGCTGCGCAAGCGCGTCATCATGATCGAGCGCAAGCCGATCGTCGGCGGCATCTGCGTCAACGTCGGAACCATTCCGAGCAAGACCATGCGCGAAGCCATCATGTATCTATCGGGCTATCGCGAACACGCTATCTACGGCGATTCGTACCGGGTCAAGGAAAAGATCACTTTTCAGGACCTGCTGGTCCGGGTCGATCCGGTTGTGCGTCACGAGATCGACGTATTGCGCCATCAGCTCTTGCGCAACGGCGTCGAACTCACCACGGCGCGAGCGAGCTTTGTCGAACCGCACGTTCTCCACCTCGAAGATAAATTGAGCGGCCTGCAAAGACGTATAAGTGCTGCCACGATCGTGCTGGCCGTCGGCACCGAGGCGGTCCGCGACGGGCGCGCGCCCCTGGATGGACACCTTATCTTTTCCAGCGACGACGTCATGCAGCTCGACGAGCTTCCGCGCACGCTCGCCGTAATCGGCGCGGGCGTGATCGGCTGCGAATACGCGAGCATGTTTGCGGCGCTGGGCGTGCGCGTGACGCTGATCGACATGCGCCCGCGGCTGCTGGACTTCGTTGACGTGGAAATCGTCGAAAGCCTCATTTACCACTTGCGCGAACGGCGCGTGACGTTGCGCCTGGGCGAAGAAGTCTCGTCTATCGAGGTGTTCCGCGAGAACGGCCAGAACCACGTGCGCACCTGCCTGGCAAGCGGAAAACAGATCGTCACCGACAAAGCCCTGTCGAGCATGGGCCGCAACGGAGCGACCGGCGATCTGAATCTCGCCGCCGCGGGCCTCGCCGCCGACGCGCGCGGCCGGCTGAAAACCAACAGCGACTACCAGACCGTCGTCGAGCACATCTACGCGGTCGGCGACGTAGTCGGGTTCCCCAGTCTCGCGTCCACGTCGAAAGAGCAGGGACGCATCGCAGTATGCCGCGCCTTCCATGTCCCCGCGACCCATTCGCCGGAATTGTTCCCTTATGGAATCTACACCATTCCCGAAATCTCATTCGTCGGCGCCACCGAAGAAAGCCTGACCAACAAGGGCGTCCCGTACGAAATCGGCAAGGCGGCCTACCGCGAAGTTGCGCGCGGCCAGATTATCGGCGACAGCAGCGGAGTCTTGAAACTGATCTTTCATCGAGAGACCCGCGAATTGCTCGGCGTCCATATCATCGGCGACGGCGCCGTAGAGCTGGTGCACATCGGCCAGGCCGTCATATCGCTGAAAGGCACGATCGACTACTTCGTGAATACGGTTTTCAACTATCCTACCCTTGCCGAGTGCTATAAGAATGCGGCACTCGACGGCATCAACCGCCTAAGCGCCTGACGCGTTGCGCCAGCGCGCGAAGAAATCCGGGTTGGCGGTCTTAGTGATGAAACCTAATGCACTCGACCACGCGCGCGCCGAAATCGGCGAGTTTCTTTTCGCCCATCCCGCGGATGTGACGCAGCGCTTCCATGCTTGTGGGCCGGACGCTGGCGAGTTCGCGCAGCGTGGCGTCGTGGAGAATGACGAAGGCCGCGACGCCGCGCTCTGCGGCTATTTCGCGCCTCAGCTTGCGCAGACTCTCGAAGATAGCCTCGTCCACATCGCGCCACGACGCCTCTTCGATTCGGGTTCTTCCAGGTTTGGACTCCTTTGCCTTCAGCATACTGACGGCGCGTTTGCCGCGCATCACTTCCCATGACAGCGCGTTCAGCTTCAGCGCCGGGCGATCGCCGGGCGTGCGCTCCAGCAGGCCCGCATCGACTAGCTGATAGACCAGGTTGGTCAAGGTCTTGCGCGGCACATCCTTCATGATTCCGTAGGTCGAAAGCTTTGCGTGATCCCATCGCCGGATCCGTTCGCTAACAGCGCCGCTCAGCACGTCCACGACGTGCTCGACGCCGAAGCGCTGCTCGACGCGCGCAACGCACGACAGCACCTTCTGCGCGAGCACGGTCGAATCCGCAACGCCCTCGACTTCGCCCAGGCAAAAGTCGCACGCGCCACAGTTCGCTCCCGGGTAAGTCTCGCCGAAGTATGCCGACAGCGCGGCGTGACGGCATCGAACGACCGTGGCGAAGCGGCGCATTTCTTCAAGCAGCCGCTTGCCACTCTCTGCCACTTCAGGAGCGGCCGCCGCTTCCTCGGCGCTTCGCTCCATCAGGCTGTGCCAGCGAATCACATCGGCCGCCGAGTAGAACAGCACGCACTCCGCGGGCAGGCCGTCGCGGCCCGAGCGGCCCGTCTCCTGCTGGTAGGCCTCGATCGATTTCGGGATCGCCGCGTGGATCACGCAGCGGATGTCGCTGCGGTCGATTCCCATCCCGAACGCGACCGTCGCCACCACCACGTCGATTTCCTCGGCGGCGAAGCGGTCCTGCGTGCGGCGGCGCTCGTCCGCTTCCATCCCGGCATGATAGGCCGCCGCGCGGACACCCTCCGATGCCAGGTACCGGGCTATTTGCTCGGTGTCTTTCCGACTGATGCTGTAGACGATCGATGCCTCACCCTTATGCCGCCGAATCGTCTCAGCGATTTGCGCGTTCACATCCAGTTTCGGACGGACCCGGTAGAGAAGATTCGGGCGATCGAACGATCCGACGAGCACCGCCGAGTTTTCGAGCCCGAGTTGCTCGATGATGTCGCGGCGCACGCGCTCGGTCGCGGTCGCCGTGTATGCGTGAATGCTCGCTTTCGGAAAGCGCGTCTTCAGCTCGGCGAGCTTGCGATATTCGGGCCGGAAATCGTGCCCCCATTGGCTGATGCAGTGCGCTTCATCGATCGCGAAGCTGGAAACCTTTAGACGCGCGGCAAGCTCGAGGAATCGCGGCGTGAGCAACCGCTCGGGTGCGACGAATATAAGATGATGGCGGCCGGCGGCGAGCTCGCGTTCGACCTGACGAATCTCCGCGGGGTCGACACCGCTATGCAGCGCCGCGGCGGGATAACCGGATGCGCGCAGCGCATCGACTTGATCTTTCATCAGCGCGATAAGCGGTGAGACCACGATGTCGGTTCGTCCGGCGACTGCGGGCGGCACCTGGTAGCAGAGCGACTTCCCGCCACCGGTCGGCATCACGACCAAAGAGTCGCGCCGCTCGAGTCCGGCCTGGATCGCCTCCAACTGCAGCGGGCGCAAACTCACATAGCCCCAAAAGCGCCGCAAAACGGCAAGCACCCGGTCAGAGGCGCCCCCGCTCGCGCGATGTGCCTCGTCTCCCGCCTCGACCATCGTCTTCACCGTTTAATCCCCGCCATAACAGGCCATTTCCGGACTCATAAGTCTCAACATCACACAAGTCCGGAAAACCAGCCGCTAACGACCCGCGCCAACTTCGAACTGACCATCATCTTACGCCGCAATCAAGCGCGCTGCTTCGAGAGACGAACGCATTGCAACGAGTAGCTAATCGCGATGTCTCAGTGCGTTAATATAACAGTAGCAACTTGCTAATACGTTAATCACTAGTTCCTATTCCATTCTTCAGCCTCAGTTCACCTTTTGTGTAGTTGTCGAAGCTTCGATCTGATTGCATGTCAGAAGGTGGAGTCGTGTTGCAGTCATGCAAGGCAAGGTGGGGAGGAGGGGTAGGCCATGGATTCAACCAGGTATTACCGAACGATCTGGATATCCGATGTTCATCTCGGAACCCGTGCATGCAAGGCAGGCGCGTTACTCGATTTTCTTCGCCGCCACATTGCGGAGACTCTCTACCTGGTTGGCGACATAGTCGACGGGTGGAACCTCGGACCTTCATGGTACTGGAGTGAGGCGCAACAAGAGCTGGTGGATGAGATCGTGCGATGGCGCCGTCGTGGCGCCAACGTGGTGTTCCTGTGGGGAAATCACGATGAGTCCAAGGTCAGCCTGGTCGAAGGACTGTTCGGCTACATTCCCTCTACCAGTTCCCTAATCCACACCACCGCCAGCGGTGCGAGGATGCTCGTAATCCACGGGCATCAGTTCGATGGCTCGCTCAATCCAAATCGTCTGCTGCCGATCATCGGACCTTACGCGTACGCGCGTGCGCAGCGGATTCATGACTGGTACAACCGGCGGTCCCCGGACGAGGGCGACGAAGGCCGCTCACTTTCCGACTACATCCGTTATCCGGCCCGCAAGGCCCTCGAGTTCTTCACCGACTTCCGCGATCGCGCGGTACTGGCGGCCGCCCGCGACCACAAGGCCGACGGCGTGATCTGCGGACACATACATCGTTCGGAACATCGCCTGATCGGAAGCATCCTGTATGTGAACGACGGCGATTGGGTGCAGAACCGGACCGCGGCGGTGGAGGAGCAGGACGGGGCGCTGCGGGTCATCCGATGGAATGGATCGCGCCAGAACATTTCGGTCTCCGAGCCGAGGTCGGAGGGGGTGAGTCCGTGACAACTTTCGGTTTGGAATCGACGAATCATCGAGATGCACAAGTCGACCTGATCTACTTCGACGCAGGCGGTGGACACCGCGCGTCGGCAAAAGCCCTCATCTCGGCGGCCGAGCAACAACATCGTGCATGGCAGATCAATCCAATCAACCTGCGCGATCTGCTCGAACCGGCCGACGTGATTCTTCGCGTGACTGGGGTTCGCGTGGAGGACTTCTATAACTCGCAGCTCAAATCCGGTCTGACCATCGGCACCGGCCCGCTGCTGCGGATAACCCAGATGCTGATTCGGCAGCTCGAGCCGGAGATGATCAAGCTACTCGCTGATCACTGGCAGCGCTCGCGGCCGGACCTGGTAGTCTCGATGATCCCCAATTTCAATCACGCGATTCTGGAAGGCATCCGGCAAGCCGACGCGATGCTGGCGCGAGCCGAAACGCCGATGGTCACGATTCTTACCGACCTGGCCGACTGTCCGCCGCATTTCTGGATCGAGCGCCAAAGGCAGTACCTGGTCTGCGGCACCGCTGCCGCGGCCGAGCAGGCGATCGCGATGGGACACGCGCCGGAGTGCGTGTTTCGCACTTCGGGAATGATCGTGCGTCCCGAGTTCTATAGCCAGATGGAGCTGTGCCGCGAAGCCGAGCGAAGCCGGCTCGGGCTGGATCCGAAATTGCCGACAGGTATCGTGATGTTCGGCAGTTACGGCTCCGCCCAGATGGCGACTATCGCGAGAAGAATCGAAAGCGCCGGGCTGCAGACTCAGCTGATTTTCATTTGCGGTCACAACGACAAGCTGCGCGAGCATCTCGAAAGCATGAAGCTGTCCTACCCCTTTCATTGCGTCGGCTTCACTCAGGAAATTCCCTTCTTCATGAAGCTGGCGGATTTTTTTGTCGGCAAGCCGGGTCCCGGCAGCATCAGCGAAGCGCTGGTCATGGGCCTTCCCATAATAGTGGAGCGCAATGTCTGGACGATGGTGCAGGAGCGGTTCAACACCGATTGGATCGCGCAAAATCGGCTCGGAATAGTGCTGCCCTCGTTCCGGCAGATCGCCAGCGCGGTCTCGACGATGCTCGATCGCGAGCAGTTCGTCCGCATCCGCGCCAGCGTGACGGCGTACCGCAACCGTGCGGTGTTTGAGATTCCCGAAATCCTGGAGGCCCTGATTTCCCGCCATGTATCCGCAAATTCGGGATTCGAGCACGATTCGACCGCCACGCAATTCCTGCCAGAGATTCAACACGGTACTTGACGATCAGTTCCGCCCCGGCCACCGCATTTTGAAAACTACGCTCCTGGTCGTGTTCTCCCTGGTCGGGAGCGCGATGGTTTGGGGAAGCACGGCTGCATTCGAGAAAGATGAGAAGGGCGCCTTCGATTTCGGCGCGCTCGAGTTGAAAGTCTTGAGTCCCGACGGCAAGCAGACGATCGGGTCAACGCGTTTCACCGTCTCGCGCGACAACTCAACCGTAGAGGTCAAGGGCGAGACCAGGTACCTGGACGGCGAGCATGACAATGAATCCGAACGGCTTCACGTCGGAAGCCCTGACTCCACGCCCCGGCTCGACAGTTACGAGCACTGGTTTTTCAACGCCGACGGCACGCCTTACATGGTCGACAGGCTCGATGCCAAATCCGGGGTCGCCTCATGCACGAGCTATGCGGCGGGCAATATAAAGATGCGCACGTCTCGGCTCGAGGTCCCCGCCGATTCTTTCGCTGGCGCATCGGAGCTGATGATGGTAGTCGGCAGCCTTCGGCGGCGGACGCATGAAATCAGATTTCACGCGTTCGCATGCGTGCCCGGACCCGAGCTCTTCAGCGTCGCGGCGTCGGTTCCAGACCGATCGCAGCATTGGCTCTTATACCCCGGCGATCTCGTCCGGCTCGATATGCGGCCCGACCTCGGAGTGCTGAATCTGTTGCTGGCGCCGTTCATGCCGACGATGGACGCGTGGTTCAATCCCAACGACGGTTGGAGCTACGTCGGCGGCGAGTTCGACCGCTATTTCTGCGGACCTCACGTGCTGACGGTGCGCGTCTCGCCGCCCGATTGAGCGGCGAGACCACGAATCCTGCAAGGTAGGCCGGCGCTGGTTCAGCTCGCGTGCGTCGGCAGGATTATTCAGCGCGGCTCTTTCTCGCCGCGGTACCTGAGGGACATCTCCGCGACTCCGGCCGCGACGTTCAAGCCGTTCTGCCCTTCGACCGATACCGGCTGAAGCGCGATCGACTTTTCGAAGCCTCCAACCAGCACGTTTGCGCCCGCACCGACCCCCAACGAGACGCTCGCGGTCACGCCGCCGTAGTGCCCGGCCAACGCGCCGGGCTTGAGATCGTTGGTCGTCGCGGCGACCGCCCACAAGATCACCGCTGACTTTAGATAACCTATGTCCGCGCCGAACTTCGAGACGCTTCCGCTGTAGTACTCGACTCTTCCGCCACTGGCGGAGTATGAGCATCTGAGTTCGCGCGAAGATCCGAACACGAATCCCCATCCCGAGGCTTCGTGGCAAGTCAGATAGCCCGTCTTGACCGTGTACTTATTCTGGGCGTGCGCCGGCAACGACCAACAACTCACGAAGAGAATACTCGTTGCGGCAAGCGCGATGCGAAGTCCTGGTTTCATCTCTCTCTCCTGTAGGTAAGGTCGTGGACGATCACTGATCAAGGTCAGCAAAAAGCAGAGGCGCGGTTGCGCCTCATCGGTTCCAACTCTCCTTGTAGACCGAACCGCCTCTCTCGGCAAGGCTTGGTTGGATTTCGCGGCCCGATTCGATGAAGCGATAGCACCTCAACTTGACCTCCAAAGGTTGTTGGGTGACAGATCTGACTCTGTGGTGAGATCACGTGGGAGGCCGAAAGATCAATGAGCAATGAAATCGCACCCGCCAAACTCCGCGCTAAGTCTCAGATGCTGACGACTTCAAAAGAGTTCCTTCAGCAGGTGTTTCGCGATTTCTCCAAGGACGAATGTCCCTCGATGGCGGCGGCTTTGGCCTACGCGACGCTGTTCTCGCTGCCCTCTCTCCTGCTGATCGTCATTTACATTGCAGGCCTCGTGCTGGGTCCGCAGGCCGCCAGCGGCCAAATCGAATCGAAGCTCAGCGGTGCGATGGGCACGCAGGCGGCCGCGCAAATCCAGACCATGGTGAGCAACGTGGCTCAGAACCATGCCGGTGGATTGATCGCGACCGCGTTGGGATTTGCCGGCCTGATCCTTTCGGCGACCAGCGTGCTGCTGCAACTTCAGCAGTGTCTCAACAAGGCGTGGAAAGTAAGGGTGGTTGGTTCCGGCCTGAGAAATTTCGCGATGAAACGCCTCCGCTCAATTCTTCTGCTGATTGGAGCCGGGATCCTCGCGATGGTCTCGGTGGCGGCAAGCTCCGCGATTTCGGTGCTCGCGCACATGATACCTTTCCCCGGCGCCGCGCACGCCGGCGAGATGGTCACGTCACTGGCAATGTTCGCGGTAGTTTTCGCGGCGATACTGAAGGTCATGCCCGACGTCCAACTGCGCTGGAGCGACGTATGGGTGGGCGGCCTGTTCATCGCGGTGTTGTTTGTAGTTGGAAAATTTCTGATCGGCATCTACCTGGGTCACGCGGGCAAGGCCAGCGCCTACGGAGCCGCCGGCTCGCTGGCTGTGATCCTCTTGTGGACCTACTACTCCGCGCTGATCTTCCTGCTGGGAGTCGAATTCACTCAGGTCTGGGTACGCCGGCAGGGCCAGGAAGCGCCCCCAAAACAAGGCGCCGCCCGCCTGGAGCCGCTGGCTGAAAGCTAGCGGACCATCCGCAGCTCCGGGCGCTACCTCAGATCGCGGCCGGTGTAGCCGAGGATCGAGCGCGCGATGATCAGGCGCTGGATTTCGCCGGCGCCCTCATAGATGTCGAAGATGCGACCGTCCCGGAAGCATCGATCCAGCGGATGGTCTTCCGCGAGCGCCTCCGGCCCGAGCAACTCGATGCATCCCTGGGTAATCTTTCTGGCGGCCTTGCCGCCCGCCGCTTTCGCGATCGACGCTTCCACTTTCGGCGGTACGTCCTGCTGCTCAAGCCACTTGGATCGCAGCACCGTCAGCAACGCGGCTTCGTAGATGGCCTCCAGCCGGATGAAACGATCCACGACTGCGGAGCGGCTTCGCATACCGCCGCGGTAGCTGACTTCGATTCCGCGCTCCGCGAGCTTTTCGCGCGTGAAATCCAGCGCCGCGCGCGCGACGCCCAGCGCCATCGCGCCGACCATCGGCCGCGAGTCGTTGAACACCGACATCGTGGACTTGAAGTCGCCCTTGATATGGTTGAATTCGGGAATCCGGCAATTCTCGAACAGCAGGTTGCAGGTGTCGTGCGAGCGGATGCCAAGCTTTTTGAGCTGCGGTCCGACGGTGAATCCCGGCGTGCCCTTCTCGACCAGGAAGGTTGTCATGCCGCGGCTCCCGTCCGGTGCGATAAATCGCGACAGCACCATCGCAGCGTCAGCGGATTGTGCCTGCGAGATGAAAATTTTCTCGCCGTTGATTATCCATTCGCCGGTCTCGCGATCGAACGTCGCAGTCGTGCGAATGTTCGCCGGGTCCGAGCCGGCGCCGGGCTCGGTAATCGCAATCGCGATCGTGTGGTTCTTGAACTTGTCGAATTGCTCGGGCGTCGCCACCGTCTTGAGGACGGTGTTGCCGAGGCCCCAC
Source organism: Binataceae bacterium (SeqCode) (assembly GCA_963789715.1). Lineage (GTDB taxonomy): Bacteria > Desulfobacterota > Binatia > Binatales > Binataceae > Binatus. The sequence continues at coordinate 196,748 of CAWBLQ010000012.1, forward strand.
TTGCTGCGATGCAGGGAAATGCCGCCCCAGTAAATTTCCAGCATCACCAGCGAATGCAGGATCCGCGATCCGCTGCTGCCGCTGACTCCCTCCTCGGCCAGCGTAATAGGGTTGGGCAATCCCGCCGCTTCGGGAAATTCCGCCGGCTCCAGTTCGTCTTCGTGCTTGTCGTAGTAGCGCGCGTAGCGTCGCCCGATCAGCGCCTGCTCGTGCGCGCTGCTTAGCACCTTCTCGTCAGTCGGGGTAAGTTCAAAATCTATCATCGCGTTTTCCTCGTTGTACCTGGCGAAGGCTAAACTCCGACCGCGCCTTCCAGCACGGACACCGTGCGCATGTCGCGATACCACATCTCGACCGGGTTAACGCGCAGATAGCCGTGGCCGCCGAGCATCTGCACGCCTTCATCCGCGATCCACATCGCCTGCTCGCCGGCGTAGGTGTACGCCAGTTGCGCCTGCCGGGTGGCGTCGCCGCCCTTCTCGAGAATCGATGCGGCCTTCCAGGTCATCCAGCGCATCGCGTCAGTTTCGATCCGCATGTCGGCGAGGCGAAACGCGATCGTCTGCTTCTTTGCCAGCGCATCGCCATGCACCACGCGCTCCTTGGTGTAGGGCATCACGAACTCCATCACGGCGCGGCTCGTGCCGGTCATGATCGCGGACAGAGCGGTGCGCGCCGAGTCGATGATGCGCTGAACGTCGCATCCCGCGCCTTCGCCGAGGCGCGCGTCGAGGTCCAGTTCGACATCCTTGAAACTGACGGTGGCCATCTCGAGCGCGCGCAGTCCAATAGCCGGCCGCTTCTCGCCGACGGTCACGCCGCTGGTGTTACGGTCGACGACAAATGCGTCGAAGGCGCCGTCACATTGCGCGACGACAATGAAGTGGGTGCAACTCGATGCGAGCGGAACCGGTCCTTTCACGCCTGACAGGCGATAGCCGTCGCGGGTCTTGACGGCAGCGGTGCGAATCGCGGAAACGTCAAAGGCGAAATCGGGCTCGGCGATGGCCACGCCCGCGCATCGATACTTGTCGCCCGCAAACAGGGGCAGCAGATATTTCTTCTGCGCGGGCGAGCCGTGGTCGGCGACCGCGCCAAGAAATCCGATTGGCGCGGCGGCGGCAATCGCGAAGGCGGCGTCGGCCACGGCGAGTTCCTCGAGCAGCAGCGCGATGAGCGTAGGCGAGCGGCCGGCGTCGTCGGAGTCGGTGGCGGCTTGAGACTGGATGATCCCGGTCGCCCAGAGCTCGTCGAGAATCGACGACGGGATGGTCTCGCGGTCGTCGGCGCCGCGCGCGGCCGGCCGCAGCGCCGCGCCGGCCAACTGCCGGACCATCGACTGGGCGAGTTTTTGTTCCTCGGTCAGATCAAATGAAATCACCGGCCCTTTTCCTCCGTTTCTTCGCGCTTGACATTCCACCGGCGCAGGTTCAACATGCCAATGGTTGAACCAATGGAGCATATGAGCAAGACCAATGTCAAGCGCAAGAAGTTCGCGCGACTGGCGACGCCCCGGCGCGGCGAGGTTCGCGACGATTCGCGCGCGCCGCGCCGCGCGGAGTTCAGCCGTATCCGCAACCTGCGGGCGTTCGAGGAGATCGCCGATCAGATTCGCCGGGAACTGTCGGATCGGCGGCTGCGGGCGGGCGATCGGCTGCCGCCGGAGCGGGCGCTGGCCGAGCAGTTCGGCGTGTCGCGCAACACGCTGCGCGAGGCGCTGCGTTCGCTCGAGAATGCGGGGTTGCTGCGGCTGCAAAAGGGCGCGACCGGCGGCGCATTCGTGCGCGAGAGCACCGGCGACGCGATAATCACCGGGTTGCGCGACATGTTTCATCTGGGCGCGATTGCGCCCGAACACCTGACCGAGGCGCGGGTGCTGATCGAATCGATCGCGGTGCGGACCGCGTGCGAGCGGGCGACCGTCGAAGATATCGAGGCGCTCAACGCCAACATTGCGGCGGCGGCGCGGGCGGTGCGCGAGAACATCGACTTTTACGAGCAGGCGGCGATCCATCTCGACTTTCACCGCATCATTGCGCGCGCGGCCAAGAATCCCGTGATGGTAATCGTGATGGAAGCGCTGCTCGACGTGATGCAGCACTTCATCCGGGCGATCGGGCAAAAGCGAAATCCGTGGGTGCTGCCGTCGCGGCGGCGATTCATGAAGCACTTTGAAGCGGGCGACAGCGACGCGGCGGTGAAGGAAATGGAGCAGCATCTCGAGCGGTTGAATCGCCATTACCTGTCGCTGATGAAGGAAAAGACCGCGCGGGAGGGCGCCGTTGAATAAGGACATCCTGGGCGGGGTGCGGGTGCTGGACTTCACGACGATCGTGTCGGGGCCGTATTGCACGCGGCTGCTGGCGGACCTTGGCGCCGAGGTGATCAAGGTGGAGCCGCCTGAGGGCGATTTCATCCGCACACAAGCGCCGATCCGCGCCGGCAAGAGCGCGTACTTCGCTCATCTGAACTGCGGCAAGAAGAGCCTTGCGATCGATCTGCGCCAGGCCGGCGCCAGCGAGCTGATGCGCGAGCTGGCCGCGAGCTCCGACGTGGTCGTGGAAAATTCGCGGCCGGGCGTGATGCAGCGGCTGGGGCTCGACTACGCGACGCTTGCGCGGCTCAATCCGCGAATCGTGTACTGCTCGATTTCGGGCTTTGGCCAAAGCGGGCCGTGGGCAACGCGCAGCGCTTACGCGCCGATGCTGCACGCGGCCAGCGGCTTCGACCTGGTCAACCTGTCGTATCAGGACGGGCTCGAGCGGCCGCTCAATACCGGTATCTACGTGGGCGACGTGCTGGGCGGGACGTACGCGTTCGGCGCGATTCAATCGGCGCTGCTGGCGCGCGCGAGTAGCGGCCGCGGCGATTGTATCGACCTGTCGATGATGGACGGCGTACTCGGCATGCTGATCTACGAGTTCCAGGAGGCGCAGTTTCCGCAAAAGAAGCGGACGACTACGTTTCAACCGACGCGCGCCAGGGACGGCTATATAATGATCGCGGCGGTCAAGCAAAATAATTTCGAGGCTTTGGCGCGCGCGGTGGGGCATCCGGAATGGATGGCGGACAGCCGCTTCGCGACGGCGAAGGGCAGAGCGGCGAACTGGGCGACGTTCATGTCGATGCTCGACGACTGGGCTTCGACTCGAAGCGCGGAAGAGTGCGAGGCGACGCTGACCGAGGGCAGCGTGCCGTGCTCGCGGTACTACACTGTGCGCGAGGCTTTGCAGCATCCGCATCTTGAGCAGCGCGGAAGTTTCAGCGTGATCGACGACGGCGCGGGGCCGCTCAAGGTGCCGAATCCCGCGTTCAAATTCGGCAATGCGACGGCCGAAGCGCGCGACTATGTGCCGGCGCTTGGCGCGGACAACGCGGGCGTTCTGGCGAGCGTGCTGGGGTATTCCGAGGAGCGCATCGCCGCGCTATATGAGAAACGGATACTTCACGACGACACCAGCCGAGCCGCGGGAGGACATGCAGATGGGTGAGATCCTGGCCGTTGGAATAACTCACTACCCGCCTTTGGCCGGCAGCGACGAAACGATGTCGTGGATTCTGAAGCGGATGCTGCAGAACCCGCGGCTGCCGGAGAAATTGCGCCGGGCAGAAGGCTGGCCGGAAGCGATGCGCGCCGAATGGGGCAACGACGAGGGCGTCGCCGCGGCGCACGTTCATCGCGCGCGGCTGCTGCAGGCGCTGCGCAAGACGCGCGCGCAAATCGACGCGTTTAGCCCCGATTTCATCGTGATGTGGGGCGACGATCAATACGAAAATTTCCGCGAGGATGTGATCCCGCCCTACTGCATCTACGCGCACGAGTCATTCGAGTTCGCGCCGCCCGCGCGCAACGTGTGGAATGAGCAGCCCGACACGAGGTTCCGCGTCGCGGGCAACGTCGCGGCGGCCAAGTATCTGGCGGGCGGGCTGATCGAGGCGGGCTTCGACACCGCGTACTCGTACAAGCCGCTGCATCATCCGCTGGGCCACGCATTCGCGAACGCGGTGCTGTACCTCGATTACGAGCGCACGGGATTTCCGTATCCGATCATTCCATTCGCGATCAATTGCTACGGGCGCAAAGTGATAGCGCAGCGCGGCGGGCTGCCGGCGTTCGAAAATCCGCCGTCGGAAGCGCAGCTCGATCCGCCGGCGCCGACGCCGCGGCGGCTGTTCGACCTCGGCGCCGCGACCGCGCGGATTTTTGCGGACAGTCCGTGGCGGGTGGCGCTGATGGCGTCGTCGGGCTGGTCGCACGCTTTTCTCACGGCGAAGAACCACTTTCTTTATCCGGACACGGCTGCCGATCGGACGCTGTTCGAGGCGATTCGCGCGGGCAACTTCGATGCGTGGCGGAATTATCCCGCGTCGTCGGTCGAAGCGAGCGGGCAGCAGGAAATCCTCAACTGGATGTGCATCGCCGGCGTGCTGGCCGAGCTCAAGCGCAAGCCGGCGGAAACGGAATTCATCGACACGTGGATTTTCAACTCGTCGAAATGTTTCCTGACGGCGCCGCCGCCGCGCTGACCAGATGAAGCTAAGCGGCAAAGTGGCGCTGGTCACGGGGACCAGCACGAATATCGGCGGGGGCATCGCGGAAGGCCTCGCGAGCGAGGGCGCGGCGATCGTTTGCGTCGATGCGCGCGCGGAGAACGCGGCCGACTGCGCGCGTTACATCAAGAGCACCGGCGGCCGGGCGATGGCTGCAACCTGCGACGTCACGGACGAGCGGCAGGTGATCGCGGCGGTCGCGGCGGCGCGCGAGTCGTTCGGCGGCGTCGATATCCTGGTGAACAACGCGGCCATCTTCAACAAGAAGGGCGTGATCGACATGCCGCTCGATGAATGGCGGCGGCAGCTCGAGATAATTCTCGGCGGCGCGTTCCTGTTCACCAAGCATGTCGCCAAGTCGATGATCGAGCAGGGGCGCAAAGGCGCGATCATCAATATCATCTCGACCGCGGGGCATCAGGGCGAGCCGAACAACATCGCATACTGCACCGGCAAGAGCGGGCTGCTGAACTTCACGCGGTCGGCGGCGATGGAACTGGTCGCGCACGGCATCCGCGTCAACAGCCTCACGCCGACGGCGACCGATCCGTCGGAGTCGATCGAGCGCGCGGCGCGATGGGGCCGCCAGGTGCGCGTCAGCGAGCAACTCAAGAATGCATTCGAGCCGTTTCGAAAGGGCGTGCCGATGCAGAAGCTGCCGAGTCCGAGCGACTACGGACGCGCGGCGGTGTTCCTGGCGTCGGACGACGCCGAGATGATTACGGGGACGGACCTTCGCGTCGATGCCGGCGCGATCGCGCGATACTGGGCGTGGAATCCGGCGGACAAGCAGAGCTGACCGGCCGCAACAAAGTGCAGGAGAAGCATTGTGAATAAATCAGCCGAGAGCTTCATCATGGACGATCAGGAGGCGGGACTGTTCCGCGTCAACCGGCGCGCGTTCACCGAGCCGGAGTGCCTGGCGGACGAGCGGCGGCGGATCTTCGACAAGTGCTGGATCTACGCCGGTCACGAGTCCGAGGTGCCGCACGCGGGCGACTATCGATCGCGCAACGTCGCGGGGCGGCCGACGATCATTGTGCGCGGCGATGACAGCGTGGTGCGGGTGCTGCTCAATACCTGCACGCATCGCGGATCGCTGGTATGCCGGCAGAAATCAGGCAACGCGAAAACTTTTCAGTGCCCATACCATGCGTGGACCTATAACTCTCGCGGCCAACTGATAGGTGTGCCGGGCGAAGACTCTTATAGCGACGCCTTCAAGCGCGATGAGATGGGCCTAGCCGCGCCGCCGCAGGTGGATAGCTATCGTGGATTCATTTTCGCCTGCTTCGATCCGGCCGCGGATAGCCTCTATGACTACCTCGCGGGCGCGCGCGAGTACCTGGACTTAGTCGCCGATCAGTCCGAGCTGGGAATGAAGATCGTTTCCGGACAACAGTCCTATAGCGCCCGCGCCAACTGGAAGCTGCTGGTCGAGAACAGCTATGACGGCTATCATGGCCTGCCGACACATCAACGATACTTCAGCTTTCTAACTGACATAGGTGTCGACATGAAAGGCCGGGATATTGCGGCACCGTCGTCTCAGAAGGCGGTCGATCTCGGCAACGGTCACGCGGTGGTCGAGTACCAGAGCGCGTGGGGACGCCCTATAGCGCACTGGGTGGCGCCGTTCGGGGAGCATCGCAAGGCGCACTTCGCAGAAGTGCGCCGACGGTTCGACGAGCGCTTCGGTCCGGAGTGGGCGCGGCGAATCTGCGAGACGAGCCGCAACCTCGGCATTTTTCCCAACCTGGTGATCAACGACATCATGGCGATCACGGTGCGCACCTTCTATCCGGTTTCGCCCGACTACATGGAGGTGAACGCGTGGGCGTTGGCGCCGGCGGACGAGAGCGCGGAGGACTCAGCGCTGCGGCTGGACAACTTTCTGACGTTCCTGGGTCCCGGAGGATTCGCGACGCCGGACGACGTCGAGATGCTCGAGTCGTGTCAGCGCGGCTTCGCCAATCGTGAAGTCGCCTGGTCGGACATCTCGCGCGGGATGAAGCGCGAGCGCCCGTCGATCACCGACGAACTGCAGATGCGCGCTTTCTGGCGGCGATGGAATCAGCTCATGACGGAACCCCAGCTGAAGCGCGCCAGGAAAGCGGCATGAGCAGCATCGAACTACCTAGCCGCCAGGAAGTGGAGGACCTCCTATACAAGGAGGCCGCGCTGCTCGATGAGTGGCGGCTGGAAGAGTGGCTAGGACTGCTAACCGAAGACGCGGTTTACGAAATCCCGCCGACTGACGTACCGGAAGGCGACTCGCGCAACACTTTGTTCATTATCGCGGATGACGCGACGCGGATCCGATCGCGCGTGAAGCAGTTGCTAGGCAAAGCGGCGTGGTCGGAAAATCCACGTTCGCGCACGCGGCGAATGATAGCCAACGTGCGCGTGGTCGGAGTCGACGGCGATAAGATTCTTGTGACGGCCAACTTTGCCGTCTATAGGATGCGTTACGAGTCGGTTGACACCTATATAGGACATTACGACTACAAGCTGGTTCGCGCGGGCAACGAACTAAGAATCCGGGAACGAAGAGCTATCCTCGACAACGAGGCGCTCCGTCCACACGGGAAGATCAGCTTCATCCTGTAACAAGAGCGATTCGCGATCACGTCGGAGGACGCGATGGATGTCATAGACATGCACAACCACTTCATCGCGCCCGAAATAATCGATTTCCTTGCGCGCGAAGGAAAGCACTTCGCGACGACGATGGTCGAGCGCGACGGCCGGCGGTTTCTCCTGATCCAGGAGAAGGCGATGCGGCCTATCGACGGGCCGATCTCGAACGCGCGCGAGCGGATCGCGGACATGGAGCGCGAGGGGATCGCGGTGCAGGCGGTGTCGTGCGTCCCGTTCCTGATGTATCCGGACGTCGATGCCGCGCGCGGACTGGCGATCGCGCAGGTCAACAACGACACGATGGCGGTTCTGGGAGCGGACGACCCCGATCATTTCGCGCCGCTGGCGTCGGTGCCGATGCAGGATCCGGCGGCCGCCGCAAAGGAACTGGAACGCGCGGCGAAGCTGGGGCTGCGTGGAGTCGAGATCCCGCCGAAGGTCATTGAACGGCAGCTCGATGAGCCGGAGTTCGAAGTGTTCTGGGCCGCGGCCGAGGCGCTGCAGATGGTTGTTTGCATCCATCCCTTTGAAGCAGCGCCGGCCGGAGCAATGGCCAGATATTTTCTCGGCAACCTGGTCGGCAACCTTTACGACACCGGGCTTGCGGCCGCGCTATTGATCTATGGCGGGGTGCTCGAGCGTCATCCGAAGCTGCGCGTCGTGCTCTATCACGCGGGCGGTGCGCTGCCGGCGCTGGTGGGACGACTCGACATGGGATACCGGCTGGTGCCGGAGTGCCGCAGTGCGATTCCGCGGCCGCCGTCGAGCTACGCAAGTCAGTTCTACTTCGATATAATCGCGCACAGTCGCGGAATGCTGAGTCATCTCGTGAAGAACTATGGAACGGATAGATTCGTGGTCGGAAGCGACTATCCATTACCGGCAGGCATTGCGCATCCGGTGGAAGAGGTCAAAGCGCTAGGCCTCGCGGCCGGCGACGAGAACAAAATCCTTGGCACTAATGCGCGCGACCTGCTAAGGCTTTGAGGATTGCCGCTGCCAGGACTTAGGGAGCCGCATAAGACCGAAGGAGATAGAGCTATGGAGAACAAACCGCAAATGCTGGAAGGCTACCGGGTGCTGGACTTCACACAGTTCGTCGCGGGGCCGACCTGCACGCGACTGCTAGGTGAGATGGGCGCCGAAGTGATCAAGGTCGAGCTCGCGCCGTCCGGCGATCGCGTGCGCGCCGACGGGCTCAAGTCGCTCGCGCCTGAGTTCAAGGGCTCGAGCCATAGCACCTACTACCTGCAGCACAACCATTCGAAGCTAAGCTTTGCGATCGATCTCAAGAAACCCGGCGCGCGCGAGATCGCGATGGCGATGATTCCGCAGGTCGACGTAGTGGTCGAGAACTTCGCGCCGCGGGTGATCGACCGACTGGGATTTGCATACAAGGACGTCAAGGCGGTCAATCCGAAAATCATCATGTGCTCGATTTCGATGGCGGGGCAGACGGGACCGCTGTCGGACAAGGCGGGCTACGATTTTATCGGGCAGGCCTATGCGGGCGTCACCGACGGCATCGGGAAGGTCGACGGTCCACCCGCGTTGACGACGATGGCGATCGGCGACGTTTCCACGGGCGTGGCGGCAGCGATGGCGATCGGCTTCGCGCTGTTGCATCGCGAGCGCACGGGGGAAGGCCAGTACCTCGACGCGTCGCTGCTGGACACCTACTTCCACATGCACGAGAAGACGGTGCCAATCGTGTCGCTGCGCGGCGACAAGTTCCGTCCGACGCGAAGCGGTTCGTTGCATCCCGACGGCGGTACTACGGGCATCTTTCATTTTCGCGGCGACCAATACATTCAGATTACTTCGACGCCGCATCAGTGGCCGCAGTTCGTGCGTGCGCTAGGGATGCCTGAATTGGCGAGCGACCCGCGGTTCAGGGATGCGCGCGGGCGCCGCGACAACAAGGAACAACTGAGAGACGTGATCGAGAACTGGCTCTCGAAACTTCCGAGCCGCGACTACGCAATCGCGGCGCTCGATGCCGAACGGGTGCCGTGCGCTCCCGTGCTGACGGTCAACGAAGCTGTGAAGCATCCGCATCTCAACGAGCGCAAGACAGTTCGCTGGGTCACGGATCCGCTGTTGGGCAAGGTCGCGATTCCAGGCGTGCCGGTGAAGTTTTCGGCGTGGCCCGACCGGACAGAAGTGCGTGCCGCGCGACTGGGCGAGGACAACGAGCGAGTTCTGCGCGAACTGCTCAAGATGCCGGCGGACCGGATTCGCAAGCTGTATTCGGACGGGATCCTGGTGCGCGACCCGACGCTGGAGAGCAAGCCGTCGTAGCTATTGCGAGCCGGCGCTGATTTTTGGGCTTTTCGCGGACTTCAGCGCGCGCCCTTTCTTCCAGCGCCGGATGTCTTTCTCATCGCGCTCCAGAGCGCGGCCGGTCGGGCGCTGGCAACTCCATCCGAGCCGCCGCAGAATCTTCCACGCATGTCCGGGGTGATAGTTCACACCACATTCCTGGACGATCAGATGGACTACGCGGTTGGCGGTCCACAGGCCGGTTTCATAGCCGAGCGCCCGCGGCCCGCGTTTGAGTCCACGCTCGATTTGATTGATCTGATCCGCATTCAACCGCGGCTTGCGTCCGGCACGGCCAGCCTTGCCAAGTCCGGCCAGCCCTTTGGCGTGCAGCTCGGCCGCCCATCTGCTTACGGACTGCCGATGGGCGCCGACCCGGCGCGCGACTTCCGACTGGCTGAGGCCCTTGGCGAGCAGACTCGCCGCGCGCATGCGCCGCCGCTCCAGTGCTTCGAAGTCCCTGCCGATGCCTGCTGGAAATGACATGGCGGGCAGCTTAACTCAGAATCTCGAACTCTTCGAGCGCCGCGAGTTAAATCATGACTGGCCGAGATGCCAGATCTCGCGAGCGTATTCCGCAACCGCCCGATCGCTCGAGAACGCACCGATTCGCGCCAGATTGAGTATAGCCTTGCGGGTCCAGACGTCAGGATGTTGGTACTCAGTCAATACTTCAGACTGGGTATCCACATACGGTCCAAAATCAGCCAGCAGGAAATAGTCATCGCGGTTGACCAGCACGTCGCGAACCCATCTGAACAGGCCAGGTTCGCCGGGACAAAATCGATCTGACGCCAGCTCGTCGAGCACCCGTTTGAGCCGCGGGTCGGTCTCGTAGTATTCGCGCGGCCGGTAGGCGCCCTTCAACGTGAGTTCCTCGATCTGTTCGGCGGTCAGGCCGAAGATGAAAATATTGTCGGCGCCGACAGCTTCTCGAATCTCGATATTGGCGCCGTCGAGAGTTCCAACCGTCAGCGCGCCGTTCATCGCGAACTTCATGTTGCCGGTGCCTGACGCCTCGCGGCCGGCGGTGGAAATCTGTTCGGAAACGTCGGCGGCGGGGATTATTTTTTCCGCGAGCGAGACCCGGTAGTCCGGCAGGAAGGCGACCTTGATCAGTTCGCGCGTCTTCGGATCGTTGTTGATCACCTCGCCGAGGCTGTTGATCAACTTGATGATCATCTTTGCGGCCCAGTAGCCGGGCGCGGCCTTGCCCGCGAGCAGGTAGGTGCGCGGCACCGGCGGCTCGACGCCATCGTCGACCATCCGCAGGTACTGATGCACGATTCCGAGCGCCATCAGGAGCTGGCGCTTGTATTCATGGATGCGTTTGGCCTGGATGTCGAACATCGCGGCGGGATCGACGTCGACGGCGGCGAGCCGATTGACGATCCTGGCCAGGCGCTCCTTGTTTGCGCGCTTGATGGCCGTGAAGCGGCGCTGGAACTCGATGTCGTCGGCGAATTTCTCGACCCCGCTCAAACGCGCGAGGTCCACCGCCCAGCCTGTGCCGATGGTCGCGTCGAGCAGGCTGGCGAGACCCGGATTCGCCATCAACAGCCATCGCCGTTGCGTGACGCCGTTGGTCTTGTTGCTGAACTTCTCGGGCCACAGTTGATAGAAGTCCGGCACCAGCCGCGTTTTGATGAGTTCCGAGTGGAGCTTCGACACGCCGTTGACCGAATGGCTGCCGACGATTGCAAGATGCGCCATGCGGACCTGGGCTTCGTAACCCTCCTGGACGATCGAGACCCGCTTGAGGCGTTCGGGATCGTCGCGCCAGACGGCACCCGCGTCGGCCATAAAGCGCCGATTGATCTCGTAGATGATCTGCAGGTGGCGCGGCACGACCCGTTCGAGCAGGTTCACCGGCCATCGTTCGAGCGCCTCAGGCAGCAGAGTGTGATTAGTATATGCGACGGTGGCGCGGGTAATATCCCACGCCATCGCCCACTCGAGATCGTACTCGTCGATGAAAACGCGCATCAACTCCGCAATAGTCAATGCGGGATGCGTGTCGTTCAGTTGAATAGCCACTTGCGATGAAAAATCATTGAAGTCTTCACCGCGACCGACGAATCCCTGTACTATGTCGTGCACGGCGCAGGCCACGAAGAAGTATTCCTGCAGCAGCCTGAGCTCGCGGCCGGCGGCCACCGCGTCGGAGGGGTAGAGGACTTTCGAGATGGTCTCGGAAAGCATCTTCTGCTCGACGGCTTTCATGTAATCGCCGGCGTTGAAGATCTGCATATCGAATTCGTCGGACGCGCCGGCTGAATACAGGCGGACGAAGTTCACCGTGCGGCCGCCGAATCCGGCGATGGGCAAATCGGAGGGCACGCCGACCAGCACGCGCCAATCGACCCAGATGGGATTGTATTCGCCCTTTTTGTCGATGCGGTGCTCGATTCGGCCGTAAACCGGAATCCGGCACGACTGCTCAGGACGCGGCACCAACCACGGCGAGGTCTCGCGCTGCCATGCGTCGGGCCGTTCGACCTGGTAGCCGCCGCGAATCTCCTGGCGGAAGAGACCGTACTCGTAGTTGATTCCGTACGCGTAGCCGGGCAAATCGAGCGTCGCCATCGAATCGAGGAAGCATGCGGCCAGCCGGCCGAGGCCGCCGTTACCGAGGGCAGCGTCGGGCTCCTCATCGAACAGGATCTGGAGGTCGATTCCGTTCTCGGCGAGAAAATCACGGCAGGCGTCGATGATGCCGAGGTTGAAAAGATTGTTTTCCAGCGAGCGGCCGATCAGAAATTCGAGCGACAGATAATAGAGCTTCTTGGAATTGCTGCGATCGAAACGCATGCGCGTCGCGAGCATTTTATCCACGAGCATGTCGCGAACTACCAGTGCCGTCGCCCGGTACCAGTCGTGCTTCGTCAGATCGATCCGCACCTTGGCCAGGGAGAAACGGATGTGATGATCGATAAGCTTGTTGAAGAGGTTGCGAGTAGCTTCAGAAAGTGGAGGAACAGCCATTCTTGGGTCAGTCCTAAGCAAATCTCGGAGCAGTCACCGTTAAGATCAATCAGCTATGCAGACTTGTCGCCAATTGAGCACGGAAGCGAAATCGGCGACCCATCTACATAATGCCGATTCGCGGCGCGGTTCTCCAGACGGTCAGTGAAGACCTGGCAAACTGGGTGCTTGCGCCTACCGGGTCAAGCGATCGAGGAATGCACGCACGGCGGCATTGAAGGCGGCGGGCTGATCGATGTTGGCGGCGTGACCCGCTCGCGCGAGGATCACTTTTCCCGCGCCCGGAATTTTTGCCGCCATGTAGTCCGCCGACGGCCGGAACTGCGCGTCGTTTTCGCCGACCAGCACCAGCGTCGGCACGGTGATGGCGGGCAGCGACTCGATCACGCGGCCGTCCTTCTGCGCCAGCATCCCGCGCGCCGCATGGGCGAGGCCATCCGCGCTGCGATGGCGGGCAACGGCGACTTCGGCGCTGGCGCCGGCGGCAGCGAGCCCCTTTTTCTCGTACGCCACCGCCATACTATCCGCGATGCGGTTCCATCCCTCGCGCCCATCGTCCTTGCGGTAGCCCGGGCCGGTGTCGAAGAGCATCAACGCGGTCGCGCGCGCGGGATGCGCGAGGTGAAACGCCAGCGACATGAAGCCGCCCAGCGACAAGCCCGCGATGACGGCGCGATCCGCACCGCAAGCGTCGAGCACCGCGGCCATGTCGGCGATGGTAGCTTCGTGCGAATAGAGGGCAGGCGAGTCGGGCGAGTCGGAGCGGTCGTGGCCGCGCATATCCCAGGCGATCAGGTGGTAGCTGTCCGACAGCGCATCCATCTGACCTTGCCACATGCGCGCGCTGGCGCTGTAGCCGTGCGAGAGCAGAACGGCGGGGCCGGCGCCCCGCTGTTCGTAGTAGATGCGTACGCCGTCGCGATCGAGATACGCCATCGCTATTTTATCCTCGCAGGGCGACGAGTGCTCAGTTTCCTCCGCGTTGCATCGCGGCCAGCGCTTCGGCCATCTCGCCGAGGGCCTTCTTCACCGACGGCCGGGACTGAACGTGGGTCCACCATGCGGCGAGTTTGGGGCGACCGTCGAGCGGCTTGGCGCCGAAAGCGGGCAGCAGGTTGGTCGCGAAGAACATCGTCGGCGCGAGCGCGCAATCGGCGAGCGTGAAGTCGGCGCCGCAGGCGAAGCCGCCGTCGGCGAGCATCTTTTCGAGCTGGTCGAGGCGATTTTTGAAGTCGGTCACCTTCTCGCCGACGAGCTTTTCGTCGCGAGTCTTCGGATTCATCTGGCCGAACAGCGCACGCAGGGGCGGCTCGAGGTAGAGGTCGTGGAAGCGCGTAAGGATTCGGACCCGCGCGCGGCCCTCGGCGCTTTTGGGGAGCAGCGGCGGAGTCGGATACTTGTCCTCGAGGTACTCGTTTATGACCTCGGACTCGGGGATAAGCAGGCCGTCGGCGTCGAGCGCCGGGGTCTTGCCGAGCGGATTGACCTTGGCGTATTCGGGGGAGCCGAGACTGCCGCCCGGAATCGGGGCCATCTCGATGTTGAGTCCTTTCTCGTAGATGACGAGGCGGGACTTGGTGGCGAAGTTTGAGAGATTAAGGTTGTAGAGTTTCATCGTGTCGATTTCCTCGCGGGCTTGAATTTCAATCTCGCTTATCGCAGACGAATCCGCGCCGCGCAAGCCGCACCCAGTGTAAAAATGTTCTTGCGGAGGGCGGGTCGTCCGTGCATAGGTGAGCGAGCATATTGGAGCCGAACCCGATGAAGAACGGTAAGACTTCCAGAATGGTCCTCGGATTTGCAGCTATCTGCGCGTTCACGCTGTGTCTGGCAGCGACCGCGTCCGCCAAGCAGTCATGCACAGAACCGTGCGCGATTACTAAAAGCGGAGTCGTGCTCGGCTCAACGGTTAATGACGTGAACGAATTTCTCGGCATACCGTACGCCAAGCCTCCCATCGGAGACCTGCGCTGGGAGCCGCCGGTGGCATTTGGGAAGTTCACGACACCTTTTGAGGCGACTGCATTCGGCAGCGAGTGCACACAACCTGGACCGTTTGGCAGCGAAGATTGCCTGTTCCTGAATGTCTATACGCCGGCGCAGACCAAGGCCGGTCAACCAAAGCCGGACACCACTAGCGCGAGCTTGCCAGTGATGGTTTGGATTCATGGCGGGGGACTTACCGCCGGCGGCGGCGACCTTTACGATCCTACTCCGCTCGTGACCCAGGGAGGCGTGATCGTTGTCACGATTAACTATCGGCTGGGTGTTTTGGGATTCCTGGCAGAAACAGGCCTGGACAAGGAACACCATTTGCTGGGCAACTATGGGTTCATGGATCAGCAACTCGCGCTCAAGTGGGTACAGGAGAACATCGCGGCCTTTGGCGGCAATCCTAAGGAAGTAACTATATTCGGTGAGTCCGCAGGCGGGCAGAGCGTGTATAGCCAGCTCGCATCTCCGCTGGCAAAAGGCATGTTCCGCGGCGCGATAGCGGAGAGCGGCTCCTATTCAGAATTCCAGGACTACTTTGACTTCATCGTAACGCTGCCCGTTGCAGAAACTATGGGTACGATCCTCGTTCCGTCTGGCAACACGGTCGCGGCTGACGTCGGATGCGGCAGTCAGACAGCAGCGTGCTTAAGAAGTGTGTCAGCAGATACGTTGGTCGGAGTAGAGCCATCCGTGGTGTATCCCTTCGTAGATGGCAAGCTGCTTACTCAGACGCCGACCGCTGCATTCAAAACCGGCAAATTCAATAAAGTGCCAGTGATTGCGGGCACCAATCACGATGAGTATCGGATCTTCGTAGCCGAGCAGTACGACGGAACCGGGAATCCTATCGACACTTCCGCCGAGTACACTGCCGCGGTCACTCTACTGTGGGGCTCAGAATTGGCGCCGTTTGTATTGGACCTCTATCCCTATAGCAGCTACCCGGACGGCGGTCTGGCACTGAGCGCCTCGGGTACCGATGGGCTCTTCTCATGCCCGGCGCGCAATGCGGATAAGTCATTGTCGAAATTCGTCACTACCTATGCATATGAGTTCAATGACGAGGACGCGCCCCCGGATATGGTGCCAGGGTTAAGCTTTCCGCTGGGCGCCTTTCACGCCTCTGAACTTCAATTTCTGTTCTTCGTAACAGATGACATCTACCCACTTACGGCCGACGAGCAACTACTCTCCGACGCGATGGTCAGCTACTGGACCCAGTTCGCCAAGACACTCAACCCTAACTCGGCTGACCAGCCGGTGTGGCCTCAGTATTCGTCGTCCGACCAGTTCCAATCGTTGGTGCCTCCAACGCCGATGCCTGAGACCAACTTCAACACCTTTCACATGTGCGATTCGTTCTGGAACACTTTCTGACAAGGGGTCAGTTAAAGAAATGACATCTAACCCCAGGGACTGTCAGTAGGACAGGTTAGCTGGATGCCCCAGTCATCGACGATCTTGCCATCGACGAAGCGGTAGATAGCTACACCGCCCATCGCGAAGCGCTCGCCCTTCTTCGGGAAGCCGGGTAGAGGTTCGCCGATATAGGTACCGCGTATGGTCATCCGTATTACTACTTTGTCCTCGGCGGCGAAGATGTCATCGAGCGTCGTCTGAGCGTCGGAGAACAACGTCCGTCCCGCGACGGCTATGCTCCTGGCTCCCTCCAGCCCTTGGGGCCAGCCGGGAAAGTTGGGAGAGCGGAAGACAAAGTCGGGAGAGCAAACTTCGTCGATAATCTCGAGATTGCCTTTGCGGAGTTCTTTCATGAACCGCCTGAAGATCGCCTTATTTTCGTCCGCAGACATTGTAGCTCTCCTCGGACTGTTAGCGGCCGCCTTCTTCCTGCTTGATTACGAAGATCAGCGACTCGGCGAAGTCGTCAGGATGCTCGAGTTGGGGGTAGGCGCCCGAGGTCTTGAAGACTACCGTGGCCGAACCCGGCATCGCGGCGTGCAGCGCCTCGCCCTCCGCATTTGAAAAGAACGGATTTTTCGCGCCCCACATTATAATAGTGAGCGTGTTGAAGACCTGGCCTATCTTCGAGCGGATGTGCGCCTCGTCGCGCGGGACTGAATTGATCATGTCGGTTTCGGCCTGGAGGTCGCCGCTGAGTTGCTCCATCATGCGCTGGTAAATGAAGTCCGGCATCGGCGGCAAATCGAAGAAGCTCGCCTCGACCTGCGCGCGGATCGCGTCGGGCGTCGTCGGCAGCATCCCCTTGCGAAGTTTTTCGGCGCCGCGCGCACCTACGAGTCCGCCCGATACCAGCACCAGTCGCTCGACTTTGTCGGGATGCTCGACGGCATAGTAGAGCGCGACGTCGGCACCGAGATCGTTGCCGACGAGGTTGACGTGGTCCAGCTTCAACTCGTCGATCATCTGCGCGACGGCCGCGGCCTGGTACGCGATCGAATATTGAACCTGCTTGTGATCGGACGAGGCGAAGCCGGGCAGGTTGGGCGCGAGCACTTTGAAGTGCGCATCGGCGACGGGCGGCATGATCCCGCGCCAGACCAGCGCGGCGTTCGGGCCGAGCCCGTGAATCATGACGACAGGCTCCATCTCCGAATAGCCGCCGGTCATCAGGTAGGTGATGAGCCCGTCCTTGAGCGCGAGATCGTTCTGCACCACGCCCGACCATCCCAGCCGCGAGATCTGAATCCATCGGAGGACATCGACCGGCCGCAGGTACATCGCGGCGCCGAAAATTCCGAGAAACACGGCGGCGAGCGGGCCCGCGATGTTGATCCAGGTATGGCGGCGGACTTGCGGAGCGAGATTTTCGGCGCGAATGTCGGCTTCGGTCGGCGTGCGGGCCGGTGGCGATTTGATTGGCTCGGGCACGACGTTCGATCGCTTCGCGCTATTTCGCGGGCGGGGGCGCCGGCGCGACCGCCGACGTCGTGGCGCCTCCCGCGGAAGCCGACGCGGTCGTCGGCCGCGCGGCCGCGGCTCTGCGCGCCGCCTTCGTCACGTGCGAGAGCCGGCGCCCGTGCGTGGCGGCCTCGCGGTCGCGCTCGATTTGATCGAGATGGTCGGCGACGCGGTTGATTTCCTGAGTCGCGTCCTGGACCGCCTGGGCCGCGCGATTTGCGGCCTCGGTCGCTTTGTTGGCGGCCTCGGTCGCCTGGGCCGCAGACTGTTCGGCGTGCGCGGCGGCCTGCTGTGCCTTGGCTGCCGCAGCTTCGGCTTGCGCTGCCTGCTGCTCGTTGCCCGACCCGCATCCTGCGACAGCGATCGCAAGCGCCATGACCGGCACCGCTGCAAAAATTGGGCGCATCGGCACAGTTCCTCAGCGCTGAGCGAACGCCTGCACCGCCCGCATGTCGGGCTGCGGCGTGCTGTCGGCGCGCAGCGGCAGGATGCAGACGTGAGAGGCGCCGGCCTTGAGCTGCGCCTCGATTCGATCACGAATCTTTTCCTCAGTGCCCCACGCCACGATCGCGTCCACCAGCCGATCGGAACATCCGTTTTCGAATTCGCTGTCGGCCCATCCGAGCGCTTTGAGATTGTTCGTATAGTTGGGCAGACGCGGAACATAGGTCTTCATGTACGCGCGCGCCGCCTTGCGAGCTGTTGCCGCATCGGTTTCCAGGATGACGGCTTGCGCCGCGCACAGCATCGCGTTCGGTCCGATTTGCGCGCGTGCCTTGGCGGTATGCTCGGGCGGCACAAAGTAGGTATGCGTGCCGTTAGCCTCGGCCGCCGACAACGCGAGCATCTTGGGATGCAACGCGGCGAGCACCACGGGCACGGGCTCTTTGGGCGCCGGCGCCATGTATAGCGCGCCTTTCATCTTCGGCAGGTACTCTTTCATGTAGCTGTAGGGCTTGTCGTAGTCGTGGCCGCGCAGGTTGGTGACCAGAGGCTTGTGGCTTACGCCGATGCCGAGCAGGAAGCGGCCGCCAGAGAGCTCGGCGACGGTTTTCGACGCGGCCGCCATCGTGACCGCATCGCGGGCCCAGATGTTCGCGATTCCGGTTGCGATCGACAGGCGGTCGGTATGGCAGAGCAGGTACGCGGCGTGCGCGAACGGCTCGCGGCCGACGGCCTCGGGGATCCATAGAGCCTTGTAGCCATTCTTCTCGACCTGTTTGGCGAACTCAGCGCTGTCACGCGCGGCCATCGCGTCGAGGAAGAACCATATTCCAACTTTTCCAATATCCATGACTCAAGTAAGTAACGCGCCCGCGATTTTTGAACAAGCACGGGATAACGGGACCGGCGGAGTGAAAACGAAAGCGGCCCTCCGCTTTTGGAGAGCCGCTTTTTTCTGGCGGTGATTTCAGCGCAGATCGGTTACTTGCTCGGGTCGGGCGTGATGCGCAGGTACGGCTTGATTACCTTGTAGCCCTTGGGGAACTTTTCTTTGAGAACTTTCTCATCCTGGAGCGCCGGCACGATGATGCAATCCTCGCCCTTCTTCCAGTCGGCGGGAGTCGCGACCTGGTATTTGTCGGTGAGTTGCAGCGAATCGATCGCGCGTAGGATTTCCTGGAAGTTGCGCCCGGTGCTGGCTGGATAGGTCAGCGTCAGGCGGATTTTCTTGTTGTTGTCGATGACGAAGACCGAGCGAACCGTCAGCGTGTCGTTCCACTCGGGATGAATCATGTCATAGAGCTTCGCGACCTTCTTGTCGCCGTCGCCGAGGATGGGGAAGTTGAGCTTGGTGTGCTGCGTCTCCTCGATATCGCCAACCCATTTCTTGTGCGACGGCACGTCGTCGACGCTCACTCCAATCGCCTTGATGTTGCGCTTGTCGAACTCGCTCTTGAGCTTGGCGACGGTGCCGAGCTCGGTCGTGCAGACGGGGGTGAAGTCCTTGGGATGTGAGAACAGAATCGCCCACTTGTCTCCGATCCATTCATGAAAATGGATGGGGCCCTCGGTGGAATCCTGGGTAAAATCCGGTGCCACGCTTCCGATATGAAGTGCCATATATTCGTTACCTGCCTCTTGTCGTTTTTTTCGGTCAGCTCCGCCTCGAACAGCCCGGCGAGCGCCTGTTTAGATTAAGGTGATAAATAAGACTCACTAAGTTATCTACTTGAAAACCTAGCGTCAAGCATCGTCTTGGTCAAGATAGCCTGCTACGCCTTCGGCTTCTTGAAGTTTGGCTTGCGCTTCTCGAGAAATGCGGCGACGTATTCCTTGTGCTCGGGACTTACGTAGCACTTCTCGAGCGCGAAGCCCTCGAAGGCCATCGCGATTTCGAGCGTGCCGTCGAGTCCCTGGTACAGCGCCTTGCGCGTGAACGCGAGCGAGGTCGGCGAGCATTGCAGCATCTCGCCGGCCAATTCGCGGGCGGTCGCGGGCAGGTCGGCCAGCGGCACGACGCGGCTCACGAGACCCATCGCGAGGCATTCGGCGGCCGGATATTGCCGGCCCGTCAGCATCATCTCGGCCGTGCGCGAGAGACCGATCAGGCGCGGCATCAGGTAACTCGAGCCGAGCTCGCTCATCAGGCCAACGCGCGGAAAGATGACGCCTATCTTGGCGTTGTCGGAGGCGATGCGCACGTCGAACAGCAGCGGAATCGTGCACCCTACCCCGAGCGCGTAGCCGTTGATGGCGGCAATCGTGGGTTTGGACAGATTGCGCATCACTTGCGGCAGCGACACGACCGCGCGCCGGCGCTCGGTCGAAGCGGGCTTCTCTTGCTGTTGCGTATCGCGGCTCTTGATGTCGGACGCGAACATCGCCATGTCGGCGCCCGCGCAGAACGCGCGATCGCCGGCGCCGGTCATGATGATGACGCGGGCGCTGTCGTCGGCGTCGGCGCGAAGCATCGCGTCAATGATCTCCGCGCCCATCGTCGCGGTGTATGCGTTCATCTTGGCGGGACGATTGAGCGTGACGGTCGCGATCTCGTCTGCCACGTCGTAGAGGATTGTTTCGTATGCCATCGCTGACTCCGATTCGAGATTGATAGAGTCACGCGGCGTGCTGCCGCGCGACGAGCGCCGCTCGGGAAAAATGTCCAGAGGCTCAGGACCGCTTCTTGCGGGCCTTTTTGCGCGACTCCCTGGTCTTCGCCTGCAGTCGGGATTTTTTCCGTTTGCGCCGCCGCTTGATTTCTTTTTGCCGTTCGCTTGCCATCTAACCTCTCGTCTTTTTTTCTTAGTCCAACGGGACCGTCCGTTCCACCTTTGCGCCAGAATCGAGATGGATTCCAGCCGAGGTTGCGTACGGCTTGCCTTTGCCGGACTGATTTTCCACAAAGATGTCGTAGTTGCCCGGGTCAAGTTTGAAGCGATGCTCGCTGCCCGGGCCGCTTTCGTCGACCTTGGTCTGCGTGCCTGCGCGCAGGATTACCACGCGAGTCGAGTTGTCGAACGGAAGCTTCGACATCACGGTCTGCACCAGCAGGTCGGCCTTGACAACTTCGTCGAGCGTCAGCAGCGCGCGATGGCCGGGCGGGAGCTGCACGGCGTGCCAGTCGTAGCCTTGCGGGGGCGCGTCGACGTGGACGTCCACCTCGTTGGGAGCGAACAGATATTTGTCACCCGAAATAAAGCTGGCGACCTTCGCGTGCGGCGCGTCGGTGGTGGTCACGGTCACGCCGAAGCCCGGGTCGGCGCCGGTCTTGTCCTTGACGCTGACCTGCAGCACCGCGACGTTTGCTATGAGCACGGTGTGCGTGCGGCCGGCTTCGATCTGGACGCCGTCCTTGACGATCTGCCCGCCGATAATCGGCAGCACCAGTTTGTATTCGCCCGGCGGCAGCGCGATCGACGAGCCGGGCGTGACCTGGCCGGCTTCCTTCCCGTTCGCGGCGAGCAGGTGCGCGGGATTTTTCGCGCCGGCGCCGTCGTCGCCGAGCACGTCGAGCTTCAGGTTCCCGGTTTGCGCCGTGCCCGCGGTCGCCGCGGCAATCGAGACGGCTGCGAGCAAAGCGATGGCGGTGGTGCGCAGGCGAAGCGGTCTCATAGGCGGAGTGGTATCTTACGGCGGGATTGCGGCGCGCGCTACCGCGGGTCGCGACGATGCGCCGTTTCCACTAATCGCTGCGCCGCGTTAGTTTGTCTCCATGCCTGCATCGAGCGCCCGCGTTGAAGCCTGGCAGTCCGCGTGGGAGAGCCGCGATCCGGCACGCGTCGTGGCGCTGTACACTCGCGACGCGACTCATCAGAGCGCGCTTATCGCAAAAATCTATCCTGAGCTGGGCAGGCTCGCGCTGAATGGGCATCACGAAATCGCCGTGTACGCGCGCCGCGGTCTCTCACGCTACAGCGAACTGCGCTTCGAAATCCTCAGCGTCACCGAATCCGGCGATCGCGCCGCGGTCGAATACCGGCGCCATTCGAACCTCGACGCCGCCAATCCCGCGCATGTGCTCGAGCTGATCGAATGGCGTGACGCTCTGATCAGCGCGGTTCGCGTCTTTCATTTCGCCGCATGACCGTTGGGCATCACCTGGGATGAAACTCTCGACGCGATTGTTCGGGACTTCGTACCGGTTCCGCACTGTCAAGGAAGTGCTCGCGCGCGCCAACGAAGCGCGTTCGGGCGACGAACTGGCGGGAATCGCGGCGCGCTCCGAGCAGGAACGAATCGCAGCCAAGACCGTGCTCGCGGATCTCACGCTGAACGAGTTGCGCGAGAATCCGGTGGTAGCCTACGAGCGCGACGAGGTGACGCGCGTGATCGACGACGCGATCGACCGCGACGCATTCGCCGCCGTGCGCAGCAAGACGGTCGGTGAATTTCGCGAGTGGCTGCTCGACGATGCGACGGCTGGCGATGCGATCCTAGCGACGGGCCGCGGAATCACCGCCGAGATTGCCGCCGCGGTCGCCAAGCTATGCACCAATCTCGACTTGATCGCGATTGCGGCGAAGATTCGCGTCGTCACCAACGCGCGCACCACGCTTGGCTTGCCGGGCCGGCTCTCGACACGCCTGCAGCCCAATCATCCGCGCGACGATCTGATTGGCATCGCGGCCGCCATCTACGAAGGCCTAGCCTACGCGACTGGCGACGCGCTGATCGGCATCAACCCATGCATCGACCAGCCCGAAAACATCCGCCGGTTGCTCGAGCTCACCGCCGACATAATCGAGCGCACCGGAGTGCCGACGCAGAACTGCGTGCTCGGCCATATCACGACGCAGATGCGCGCGCTGGAGGCCGGCGCGCCGATGGACATCATGTTCCAGAGCCTGGCGGGGACGGAGAAGGGCAACGCCGGCTTCGGCATCACGGTCGCGATGCTCGACGACGGCTACGCGATGATTCGCGAGACGGGCCGGCTGCGCGCGGCGAACCTGATGTACTTCGAGACGGGGCAGGGCTCGGAGCTGTCGGCCGGCGCGCACGAGGGCGCGGACCAGGTCACGCTCGAGGCGCGATGCTACGGGCTGGCGCGGCGCTACTCGCCGCTGCTGGTCAACACCGTGGTGGGATTCATCGGGCCTGAGTATCTATACGACGCGAAACAAATCACGCGCGCCGGCTTGGAAGATCATCTGATGGGCAAGCTGCTCGGCGTCCCGCACGGCGCGGACGCATGCTACACCAATCACGCGCGCGCCGATCAAAACGACTGCGAGAACCTGGCGGTGCTGCTGGCCGCCGCGGGCTGCAACTACTTCATGGCGGTGCCGATGGGCGACGACGTGATGCTCTCGTATCAATCGACCAGCTATCACGACGCGGCGGCGCTCCGCGCAGTGCTCAAGCTGCGTCCCGCACCCGAGTTCGAGGAGTGGTGCGAGACGCGGGGAATCATCCGCGACGGCCGTCTCACCGCGCGCGCCGGCGACGCTCGAATCGTGATGGGAGAGCGTTGAAAAAAAGCCCGCCCGACGCGAATTCCAGCTTCGACGCGATGCGGAAATCAACTCCCGCGCGGCTCGGCGTCGGGCGCGCGGGTCCGCGCTACACAACGGCCGCGATGCTGTCTTTGCGCGCAGATCACGCGCGCGCCGTCGATGCGGTCATGACGGAGGTCGCGCGCGATTGGCCGCGGCGCAACACCCTGCTTGAGGTTCACTCGCAGGCCGACACGCGCGAAGACTACCTCCGCTATCCCGAGCGCGGGCGGCGTCTCAGCGACGCCGATGCGGCGCGAGTCGCGCGCCTCAAACCGCGCGGAAGCAGCAAAAGCAAACCGGCGACGCCCAGCGTGCTGCTATGCATCGGCGACGGACTTTCATCGGCGGCGGTCGAAAAAAACGCGGCGCCACTGCTGCGAACGCTCACGCGGATGCTCGCGTCGCGATACCGGCTCCTGAAGCCGATGTTCATTCGCAACGCGCGCGTCAGAATCGAGGATCATCTCGGCGACATACTGCGTCCCGACGTCGTCTGCATGATCGTCGGCGAGCGTCCCGGCCTCGTCACAGCGGAGAGCCTGAGCGCGTACGTGATTTATCGGCCCACGCTCAAATCGATCGAGCCCGACCGCACCGTCATCTCGAACATCCATCGCGGCGGGATTCCAATCGCGCAGGCCGGACGCCAAATCGCGGCTCTGATCGACGACGCGATCCGATTGCGCGCGTCCGGCGCCGCGCTGGCAGAGAAAAGCTCGCCCGCGACATGACGCTTGCGTGACTAGCGCCTGCTGCTCCGAAAAACTACGCTGAAATCAGCCATGTCAGATCGTGAATCAGTGCTGGCCGCCAATCGCGCCTTCTACGACGCCTTTGAAAGTCTCGACGCCGAAAAGATGGAAGCGGTCTGGCTGCGCGACCCGCGAATCATCTGCATCCATCCCGGGTGGCGCAAACTTTCGGGATGGGGTCCGATCATGTCGAGCTGGGAGCGCATCCTGGACAACGTCTTCGAGATGAAGTTCGAGCTCGGCGAGATCGAAGTGATGATCAGCGGCGACCTAGCGATCGTGGTCGTCGAGGAAAACCTGACCCAGCGCGGCTACGACGGCACGCAACGCTCCAACGTGCTCGCCACCAACGTTTTCGAGCGTGTCGGCAACGCCTGGTTCATGGTGATGCATCATGGGTCGCCGGTGATTGCGCCGCCCGACGACGAGCCGCCGCTCCAGTAGTTCGCGACCGGCAACTGCGCGAGGGAAATTCGACGATGCTCAAACGCGTTGACAGAATTCAAATTGCGGTCGCCGACTGCAACGCGGCCGAGCGGGTCGTCGCCGAAGTCTTCGGCGGAGAGCTGGTTCGCCGCGACAAAGCGGCGCCGCTTGGCGCCAGGCGATCCACGATGCAAGCGGGGGCGAGCTTCGTCGAAATTCTCGAACCCGATGGGGCAGGCGCGGTACAGGATTTTGTTTCGAGATGGGGGAGCGGATTGTTCGGCGCGGGATTTTCGGTGGACGACCCCGACGCGGCTGCGCATCATCTTGCGAAGTGCGGCGTCAACTTCGAGCGGTCCGCGGGGCAACTCTATCTCGACCCCGGCTCGACGTTTGGGATGCGCACCGTAATTTCGCAGCATCACGAACGCGCGCCCGTCGGCGCGATAAAGTGGGCCTACGAAGTCACCAATGTCGTCGGCGACTGGAAAGCGGCGTCGGACCGCTACGCGCGCATCTTCGGCCTCGACGCGGCGAAGTTCAGCCCGATCGAAAGCAAGGAGTTCGGCTACAGCGGCACGCTCACGCTGTTCGATCCGCCCGCGCGGCTGGACCGCGTCGAGATTGCGCAGATCACCGACGCCAACCTTGCGATGGGTCGCTTCCACCAGCGCCGCGGCGACTCGCTGTACATGTTCTTCGTCGAGACCGACGACGTCGGCGCTCTGGAACAGCTGCTGCAAGCGCGCGGCGCGCGTTTCGCGACGCATCGCCGCGACGAGGCGGGACTCGCGGAACTGTTTATCCATCCGTCGGCATTTCTCGGCGTGCTGGTCGGGGTGAGCCGCACCGAGCACGCCTGGACGTGGTCCGGCGATGCGGAGCGCGCTCGCCGCGCCGCCAGAGAGCGAGCGCGCAAGGAAGGAATTTAATCGTAGTGAAACCCCTCCGTGGGTTTCACGCTTCCTTGGGCAGGGGTGACCCCTGCACCCAGTGAGAAGAGAGGATGCGGGTTTCACCCTGTTAGAACAGGTAAACCGTGATGCAGATTACTTTGCGGCGTGCATTGCTCGGACCAGGATTGCTGCCAGCTCCGGGCGTGTGAACTCGGGCGGCGGCGCATCGCCGGCCCGCAGCATCTCGCGCACTTTCGTTCCCGACAGGATCAGCCGGTCTTCGTCGGTATGCGGGCAGGTCTTGAACGACGCCATCGAGTTGCATCGCTTGCAGTAAAACGTGTTCTCGAACATTAGGGGCGTGATTCCAAGCTCGGCGGACGAGAAGCGCTCGAAGATTTTCTGCGCGTCGTAGCTGCCGTAGTAGTTGCCGACGCCGGCGTGGTCGCGGCCCACGATGAAATGCGTGCATCCGTAGTTGCGCCGCGCGATTGCGTGCAGGATCGCCTCGCGCGGTCCGCCGTAGCGCATGTGCGCCGGAAACACGCCGATCATCGCGCGATCCTTCGGATAGTACAGGTCGAGCAGAACCTTGTAGGTCTCCATCCTGACCGCGGCGGGCACGTCGTCGCCCTTGGTCTCCCCGACCAGCGGATGGATCATCAGCCCGTCGCAGATTTCGAGCGCCGCCTTCTGAATGTATTCGTGCGCGCGATGAGTCGGATTGCGGGTCTGGAAGGCGACGATTTTTTTCCAGCCGCGCTCGCGAAATGCCGCGCGCGTCTGCCGCGGCTCGCGCGGATACTCCAGAAACGTGCGCCCCGGTATCTCCTCGACGAGCGTGACCTTGCCCGCGAGGCAGTACGGCGGCATCGAGGTGACGTTCTTCGCGCCCGGATGCGCGTCCTCGGCGGTGCCGAACACGTTTTGCGCTTCGCTCTTGCGATCGACCTTGTAGACTTCCGCAAGCTGGAGCATCGCCAGGCGCTTGCCGTCTTCGGTCGCGAGCGCGAGCTCAGTCCCGGTCTTCAGCGATTTCGCTTTCGCCTCATCGACGCCGAGCGTGATTGGAATCGACCACGGTACTCCCAAAGCAAGGCGCATCTCGTCGCGCGAGCGAACGTAATCCGCCTCGCCCATGAAGCCCGTCAGCGGAGAGAACGCGCCAGAAGCGAGCATCTCGAGATCGGCCACGTCACGCGCGTTGAGCGTGACGGCCGCGAGTTTCGCAGCGTGCGCCGCGAGGCTGGCGCGCTCGGAGGCCGACGCTTTCAGATCGACCAGCTCGCCGCCGCCGTGCGCCGAGATTGCGTCGTCGCGCACGCTCATCGCCGCGCCCCCCGGCTGATGTAGTTCAGCTCCTCGAGCCGCCCGAGCAGCTTGCCCAGGCTCTGCTCGACGGTTTCCGTGCTGCTGTCGACGACGAGTTCGGGCTTCAGCGGTTCTTCGTACGGGTCCGACACGCCGGTGAAAGATTTGATCTCGCCGGCGAGCGCCTTCTTGTAAAGGCCCTTCACGTCGCGCTCGACGAGTTTGTCGATCGTGCAGCGGACATAGACTTCGAAGAAGCGTTCGTGAGTGCGGCGCACCTCGTCGCGGACCTCGCGGTATGGTGAAATCGCGGCGGAAATCGCGATCACGCCGTTGCGCGCCAGCAGATGGCAGACGTAGCCGATCCGCCGGATGTTGATGTCGCGATCCTCCTTGGAAAAGCCGAGGCCCTTGGAGAGATTGGTGCGGACTTCGTCACCGTCGAGGATTTCGACGCGATGCGCCCGCTTGCGCAGCTCGGCGGCGGCCAGATTCGCTAGCGTGGACTTTCCCGCCCCGGACAGGCCTGTGAACCACAAGGTAAAACCTTGATCCATCGGCAAAAACTGATGCTCCCTTAAGAATTGATTACTTTGAGAACTCCAAAAGTTACTTAATCTTATCGAGCGAAACAAGGCTTGTAGCGGTCAGCCACGCGCGGCCGGCAGGTTCAGGTGAATCGCCAGTGCCGCGGGCGAGCCAAGGATTTCGGTGGCGCCTGCTGCGAGCAATCGATCGCGCGCGGAGTCGGTGGCTGCGATTCCGTAAAATCGCACACCGCAACTTTGCGCGGCGCGGATGTCGGCGTCGCTGTCGCCGACAAACGCGGCGCCGGATCGATCGACGGAAAACAACTCGAGCGCGCGCATCAGCATGTCGGGCGCGGGCTTGAGCGCGAGCAATGTGTCGCGCCCGACTATTGCGTCGACGGATGCACCGGCGTTCCGGTCGAACCAGCGCTTGACGGTTTTCGATGAGTTGGACGTCACGACGGCGACGGCGGCGCCGCTTTCTTTCAGAGCCGCGAGTGTCTCGATGGCTCCATCGAGCGGTTGCGCGCGATCGACTCCCTCGAGCTCGATTTTCTCGATTATGTCGGATGCGTGCCGGAGCGTTTCGATGACGTGCTGCCGGTCGAAGCGCGTGACCATCAGCGTGCGGTAGGCGTCGTAGAGCGGGAGATTGCCGCGCGGGATTCGCGCGAACAGTTCGTCGGGCGCGCCAACTGAGCGCAGGTAGGGTTCGAGCACGAGGCGGCCGCCAGCCCAATCGACCTCGGGCTCGAGGCGCGCGATGGTGTTGTCGAAATCGAACATCCAGAGCTTGTAGTTCACGTAAGGAGGCGAACCCTGGTCTGGTAACCGTCGAACTCGATGATCGCCCGCGGCGGATTTTCCGCGTAGCCGGCAACCAGCTTGAATGCCTCGGCCGTCGCGAGCATCGCGATAAAATCCGCGGCTTCCGAACGCGCACCGACCGCCGCCAGCATCGGCGCATCGGCGGCGCGCGGGCTGTGCAGGTCGGGGATGACAGCGATTTTTCCCGGCGCGTCGAGACGCGCGATCACCAACGCTCGCACCTCGCGATCGTGCACGATCTCATCAGCGATTTTTCGCACGGCCTCACTTCCGACGAGCAATAGTGCGAGATCGACGCGGCCGTGCACTTCGCTGACGGAGACGTCGGCGTTCAGTTCGCGCGTCCGAGCTGCCTTCCCAGCGAATCCGGCCTGGTTGCCAACTACTCGAACGCCGATCGTTCCGACCCCTGCGCCGACTAGGTAGGCGAGCGGCGCTTCGATATCGCGCGCATCGCCAACCAGGAGCATCCGCGCTGCGAGCAAGCGTTCCTGGCCGCGGCCGCCCACGCGCGGCACGATTATCTGCCGGCTGTAGCGATCGATTTGCGGGTCAGTGAGGGTCATCGCGATCTGTCGAGCGGCCGCCGCGAGCGCCTACTCGATCACGTTCTTTTCGATTGGCTCGACGGTGACGCCGGTGCTGCGCAGCCACGTCAGCGCGCGCTCGATCTGGTCGGAGGTGCCTTCGAACTCAACGGCGACGAGACCCATTTCCTCGGACACGCTCGCGCCCCGGATATTGAAAACAAGGTCGAACTTCTTCACCAGCTGGTAAAGGATCGGCTCCTTGATCAGCGTGCGCGGATAGCTCAGGTAGTAGCGTTCGTGGATACGTTCCATCGGCGGGTCACTTCTTTTTCCACTTGGCGATGACTTGTTGCAGACGCTCGCGACGCCATTCCTGCCATCCGATCCACAAATTCGTCGAAAGGTACTTGTCGCCGAAGTCGCAGAAGACCGTGACTATCGTGCCTTCGCGAATCGAGCGCGCCACCTTGAGCGCCGCGATCATCGCGGCCCCCGACGATTGGCCGACCAGGATGCCCTCGGTCTGCCCGAGCGCGTACACCATTTCGTACGCCTCCTCGGTGCCGACCTGGACTTTGTCGTCGAGCTCTTGTTCGTGATAGATGCCGGGGACGATCGAGCTCGCCATGTGCTTGAGGCCTTCGAGCCCGTGCATCGCGTCGTCGGGCTCGACCGCGATCACCTTGAGCGCGCCGTTCTTCGACTTCAGAAACCTGCCGGTGCCCATCACGGTGCCGCCGGTGCCGATCGCGGCGACGAAGTGCGTCACCTGGCCGCGCGTCTGGCGCCAGATCTCCGGGCCGGTGGTCTCGAAATGCGCCAGCGCGTTGGCCTCGTTGTTGTACTGGTCGGGCTTGAAGTAGCGCGCCCGGTCCTGCTCGATCAACTTGCGGCACATGATGATTGCGCCGTCGGAGCCTTCCATCGGATCCGAGTAATGAATCTTCGCGCCGTAGGCCTCGACGATTTTCTTGCGCTCGCGGCTGACGTTCGACGGCATCACGAGCTCGACCGGGTAGCCCAGCGTCGCACCGAGCATCGCCAGAGCGATTCCGGTGTTGCCCGAGGTGGAGTCCAGGATCACCTTGCCGGGTTTGAGCTTGCCCTCCGCGATTCCGACCTCGAGCATTTTCTTGGCCGGCCGATCCTTGACCGAGCCGCCGGGGTTGAAGCCCTCGAGCTTGGCGAAAATCCGCACGCCGGCGGGAATCAGTCCCGCGGTCAGGCGCGTGATCTCGAGGAGCGGAGTGTTGCCGACCAGGTCGAGCACGCTGTTGGCGCGCCCGACCGGGACGATCTCGCTCAACGGCAAGACGCGGTTGCGCACGCCGGCCGGCGCGCCGGGGTCAGCGTCCGCCGGCAATCGCGGGAACGATTGAGATGTCGTCGCCATCCTTTACCTTGGAATTGATTGCGTCGAGGAAGCGGACGTCGTCGCCGTTGAGATAGATGTTGACGAAGCGGCGGATGTCGCCTTTTTCATCGAGCAGCCGCTCGCGCATCCCCGGATGGCGCCGTTCGAGGTCTTCGATCACCGCCTTGATCGACGTGCCGTCGGCCGGCACTTCGTCGACGCCAGCGGTGAATCTGCGAAGTGGGGTTGGAACTCTGACGCGTACTGCCATGATTAGCGACTAACCTCCTGGTTGAATTCTTACACTTATGCTGGCCGCTGTGCGCAAACAAGCGCGTCGCTATGCTTATATTTGCCTAATTCGAAGTTTTAGTCCTTTGTGTTGATAGCGCGTTCAAAAGTTTGCGTTCCTTGGAAGGGACTTCGCTCCAAGGGCGTGATTGGCCGCAACTATAATTCACCATCATGGCGCCGGGCGCCCTCTTTGCCCAATTTTGACCGAGATAGACGACCGCATCACCAGGGTCGATCGGATTAAGGAATAGAAGATATTCAGTGCCCGCATCTAGATAAAAGCCGCCGCTGTCACGTTCTGAATAATCGAGGAGAACCGCTATCGGCCTACCTTTGAATGTTTGCTTGACCCTAACGTGATAGAAAACGCCGAGTTCAAGATCATGTACGTCTTCGCTGCCGACGACCTCACCTCTCACAACCAGATCGGAATCTCGAAACTCCTGCGCAAGCGTGGGCTTTGCGTAGAGCTGGCCGTGGTACATACAGACCGCTAAGGCTCCGGATGGGCGGGCGAGCAAAGCGACCGCCCCGATCGCAAACCCGAGTGAGTATATTGTCGTTGCCTTTCGCCTTTTCATGGCATCGAGGGACCGTTGTCACGCTGCTTGGTGCGCGCTGGTTAGGCAAATTAGGACGCTCCAACTAGGCGGCGCTGTTGGCGGCGCGTTTCGTATTCGTCAGCCGATCGAACAGCGCGTCGAAGTCTTTCAGCCGCGCGTCGATTATCGACGGCTGATCGATCGCGCTGGCAACCGCCTCGAGCGTCTTGTAGCCGTTGCCGGTTATCGACACGACCACCGTTTCGTCGGGCTTGATGCGGCCCTGCTTGACGAGCTTGAGTGCGACCGCGAGCGTGGTGCCGCCGGCAGGCTCGGCGAAAATTCCCTCGGTGCGGGCGAGCAGCTTGATACCGTCGATGATCTCCGGATCGGTGGCGACGTCGCCCCACCCGCCGGAATCGCGCACCGCCTTGAGCACGTAGAAGCCGTCGGCGGGATTGCCGATCGCGATCGATTTCGCAATCGTGTCGGGCTTCACCGGCGTTATCAGGTCGGTGCCTTTGTGGAGGGCGTGGATTACCGGCGCGGAGCCGGCGGCCTGCGCGGAATGAATCTTGAAGTCGCCGCTTTTGATGAGGCCGACTTCCTTCAACTCCTTAAAGGCCTTCGCGACTTTCGGCAGAATCGTGCCGCCCGCGGTCGGCACCACGATATGGTCCGGGAGGCGCCAGCCGAGTTGCTCGGCGACTTCGAAGCCGAAGGTCTTGGCGCCCTCGGTGTAAAAGGGACGCAGGTTGATATTGACGAACGCCCAGCCGTACTTGTCCGCTATTTCGCTGCACAGGCGGTTGACGTCGTCGTAGTTGCCGCGAATCGTGATCACGCGCGCGCCGTAGATCGTCGAGCCGACGATTTTGCCGGCCTCCACGCCTTCGGGCATGAAGATGTAGCATTGCAATCCCGCGCGCGCCGCGTGCGCCGCGACCGCCGTCGCCAGGTTGCCGGTGGACGCGCACGACACGGTGGTGAAGCCGAACTCGCGCGCCTTGGTAATCGCCACCGACACGACGCGGTCCTTGTACGACAGCGTCGGATGATTGACGGTGTCGTCCTTGATGTAGAGATGCTTGAGGCCGAGTTCCGCGCCGAGCCGCTTGCAATGCAGCAGCGGGGTGAAGCCGGAGTTGGGGCCGATCTCAGGCTCGCCGTCGAAATCGACGGGCAGCAATTCGCGATAGCGCCACAGATTGTGGGGCCGCTTCTCGATGATCGAGCGCGAGATCGCCGCGCGAATCCTCGCGTAGTCGTAGGTGACTTCGAGCGGGCCGAAGCACGTCTCGCAGACGTGGAGCGGGCTTATCGGATACTCCTGGCCGCACTCGCGACATTTCAAATTGGTTATGTAGCTCATCGTTTCCTCGATTCCTGTTACTTGCCCGCCGAATCCGACGCGCGCCGGCTGCGCGCAGCGCGACTTTCGGCGCGCCACGCGCCGCAGCCGCATCCCGGGCGCGGACTTACCGCCGCAACACGCACCCGGGCCGGGCCGGACGCGTCGTATGTGAGAATTTTTCCTGCGAGTAACGGCGTTTGCGCGCGCGCGGCGCGCATCGCCTCCGCCGCCTGCATCTCGCCGATTGCGCCCGCGACCGGACCGACAATCCCGGCCTCGCGACAACTCTGGATTTCAACTTCGTCGGGCGGAGTCTCGAACACGCATCGGATACACGCCGTCGCGCCCGGAATTACCGTCATCGCCTGACCGGTCATCCCGACTACGCCGCCGTAAACGTACGGCGTCCGCGCGGCGATACACTTGTCGTTGATCAAAAACTTCGCGGCCGGGCTGTCAGTCGCGTCGATTACAAAATTGTGCGCCGCGACCAGACGCGCCGCGTTGGACGCGTCGAGCGCGATCGCATGGCGTTCAACATTCACATCGGGAAATCGCTCGACGAGCCATCGCGATGCAGCCTCAACCTTGGGCGTTCCTATATCCGCGGGGCGATAGATCACCTGGCGAGCGAGATTCGACAGTTCGACCGGGTCGGGATCGACGATCGTCAGCTTCAGTTGCCGCGCGCCGGCGCGGGCGAGCGCCCACAACGCGGGGACGCCGAGTCCGCCCAGGCCGACTATCAGTATTCGCTCTGTTGCCACTTCGGTCGCGCTTCTCCCGCCTGTCGAGAGCCGCAACGCCGTCGGTGACTATGCTGAACCGGTGAAAAATCCTGCGATGACGATAAGACGAGGGCTTAACACTCTCGCCTTATCTTCCAGGAGACTCTCGCGTTGAGAACCCCTGCAGGAGTTAGCACCAGCACCCATCACGGGCCGGTTGCTGCGGCATCAGCGGGCCAGTCCCTCCGCCGCTCTCGATAAGGCTGTAATCGCTACAGTCCGCCTAACGTTAATATGCGGGGGCGGGCATTGTCAATCGACAAACCAATCGGTCAGCCGCCTGCCCATTCGCGCGGAATAGCCCGCGTTATCCGATGAGCAGTTCGGCGATCTGGACGCCGTTGAGCGCCGCGCCCTTGCGCAGCTGGTCGCCGACGACCCAGAAGTTCAGCGCGTTCGGGCAGCCGAGGTCCTCGCGGATTCGCCCGACGAAGCAGTCGTCCTGTCCCTCGACGACCAGCGGCATCGGGTAGCGATTCTGCGCGGGATCGTCGAACAGCCGGATACCCGGAAAATGCGCGAACGCCTCGCGCGCGTCGGCCGCCGCGATTTTCGTCTCGGTCTCGGCGTTGACGGAAATCGAATGCGCGGTGAAGACCGGCACCCGCACGGTGGTCGGCGAAATCAGCAAGTCCGGCTGGTCGAGGATTTTTCTGATCTCCTTGACCAGCTTGATTTCCTCGTCGGTGTATCCGCCCTCGACGAATTTGCCGGCTGGAAGCAGGTTGAAGGCAATCTGATGCGGAAAAAATTTCGCCTTGATCGCCTCGCCCTTCGACCACGCCATCGCCTGCTCGCGCAGCTCCGCAACACCGTTGACGCCCGCGCCCGACACCGCCTGGAAGCTGGTCGCGACCACGCGCCTAAGACGCCCAAGGTCGTGGATCGGCTTCAGCGGCATCACGGTGACAATCGTCGTGCAGTTGGGACACGCGACGATACCCTTGTGACGGCGCGCGGCGGCGCCGTTGATCTCGGGCACCACCAGCGGAACGTCGGGGTCCATTCGAAACGCGCTCGACTTGTCCACGACCATCGCACCCGCCTTGACCGCAATCGGCGCGAACTCGCGCGATTGATCGGAGCCAGCCGAGAACAGCGCGATATCGATTCCGTTGAAGGAGTTGGCGTCGAGCTTTTGTACGGTCAGCGACTCGCCGGCGAAGGTCACGGTCTTGCCCGCCGAGCGCGCCGACGCATACGCGCGCAGCTCGCGAATCGGGAACTTGCGCTGCTCGAGAATTTTTAGCGTGGTCTGGCCGACGGCGCCTGTCGCACCGACCACCGCGATTCGTTGTCCACTTGCCATCAGTCGATTCTCTCAGCTCAATTCGTGGGATTCTATATTGCGGTTGCGATTCGAGTGAATAGCCGCTTCAGACCTTTTGCAATAGCCAGTCGCTGACCAGACCGAATACTTCGTCGCTCGCTTCCGCCAATCCGTGTCCGACGCCCGGTAAAATTCTGATCGTCCTGGGCTCGCCGGCGCGATCGTAAAGCGCCTGCGAGCTTTCGGGCGAAAGAATCGCGTCCGCGCCGCCATGGATCAGCAGCAGCGGCTTGGGCGCCAGCTCGCCCGCCACGTGCGCGCCGGCGAGCTGACTCGACAGCGCGATCACGGTGGTGACGATTGGGCTGAGCGTTCCCGCGTTGATCGCGACCGCGCCGCCAAACGAATGCCCGATCAGCGCGACGCGATCGTTGCCGATCCCGCCCAGGAACGTCAGCGCCGCCATCGCATCGACCAGGCATTCGCCGAACTCGTTGGGCGCGCGATAGTCCAGCCGCGCGACGGTGAGTCCGCGCCGGGGCATCTCCAGCCCGAGCCGTGGATAGAGCATCGAGGGACCATCGAACCCGCCCATCGCGCCGCTGACGCATAGCACGGCGCGCCCCTTCTCGGGCGCCGAATGCAGCATCAGCGGGATCGCGCCGCGCGTCGTCGCGAGCTTCACCTTGCGCGCGCCCGCGATTTCGTCACCCGGCTCGACGCCGGTGATTCTGAGCGTCAGCCCTTCGTCCACCTTCAGCCGCCCGCGTTCCAGCGGGCGCCGCTCGCCTCGCCGAGCATTCGCATCCCGTAGCGAATCATCGCCGCGAGCCGTTCGACCCGCGTCAGCAGTTCGACCTGCTCGTCGCGCGGCGCGCCGGCCAGCTCGGCCGCGACGGCGGCCAGGTTCTCGCGCATCAGTTGCACCGCGCGCTCGAGGTTTTCGTGCTCAGGCCCGCGCGCGCGAGCCTTGCGCCGCGCCTCGTGGATTTCCGCAAAATCGATTATCTCGGCCATTGGTGATTGACGCTTCGCCCGCTGCGATTATCACTCATAGCGCACGTGGGTGGAAACCTTCATCGCAGCTTCCTGCCCGCGCGCCGCTTCTCCGCAAGCGTCCGATGGCCGCCCTCGGCGACCCATCGCATCTGCCGCGCCATCCCGTTGAGAATCTCGACCTCGCGCGCCGTCAGTCCGCTTCGGCCGAAAATCTCGCGCAGAGCGAACATGATATGGTCGGGATTGTCGTCGGTAAGAAACCCGATCGAGACCAGCGCATCCGCCATCCGCTCGAGCATCGGGCCGCTGATTGACGCGGCGACGAACTCGGGCGCGCGGGCGGCGGATTCGATTGCCGCCGATTCGTTCGCCGCCATCATCAGCTCGTACGCGACGACCATCACCGCCTGCGCGAGGTTGAGCGACGGATATTCGGGCGCGGTCGGGACTGTGATCAAGCGATGACAGAGCTTGAGCTCGCGATTAGTCAAACCGCGATCTTCGCGGCCAAAAACGATCGCGATTTTGTTCGAGCCCGCCAGCGCGTCGAGTTCCGCCGCAGCCGCGCGCAGCGGACTTGCCCTGCTGCGATAGCCGCCGCGGCGGCTGGTCGTGCCGACCGCGACCGCGCAATCCCCCAGCGCCGCCGCCAGGTCGGAAAAGACAGTAGCGCGCGCGAGGACGTCGTCGGCATGCACGGCCATCGCGGCGGCCTCCCGGCTCTTCAAGGTGCCGGGCGCGACCAGCCGCAGATCGTCGAAGCCCATATTCTTGAGCGCTCGCGCCGCCGCGCCGATATTGCCCGCCGATTGCGGCCGGTAGAGCACGAACGCAAATTTCTCCCGCGCAGCCATCGTGTCATTCTTATCCGGTTCCCGCTGCCGCAAGGGAAGCGCTGGACGACCGCACATTGAGCTTGAGCCGAGCGCCCCCACCCGTGCGCGACACAAGTGTCGCCGCACGACCTTTCCCGAGGGGCGAGGTAATTCTCTCACAGCCCCGTCCTAACAGGGACGAAGTCCCGCATCTTCTCCTATCACTGGGTGCAGGGGTCACCCCTGCCCAGGGAAGCGTGAAACCCACGGTGGGTTTCACTACAATGAAGTGTATTCCTCCAATGAAAATAATTTCCTTCGGCGACGTTCACATGGCGACCCGCAATCTCGACCGGATGGGCGAGGTGATGCGCGATTGCGACCTGGTAATCCTGTCCGGCGATCTCACCAACTTCGGCGGCGTCGACGACGCGCGCAAAGTGCTTACCGACGTCCGCCGCGCGTGTCGCGCGGTGCTCGCACTTCCCGGCAACCTCGACCGGCGCGAGGTAATCCCGTTCCTCGAAGAGAATGGAATCGCGCTGCACGGCAAGGGTCTTGTGACGGGCGGCGTTGGGATCTTCGGATGCGGCGGGTCGAACATCACGCCGTTCGGCACTCCCACCGAACTGAGCGAAGACGAAATCTACGCGACGCTGCGCGCCGGTTACGACGCCGTGCGCGACGTGCGTCCGCTCCTGATGGTCTGTCACACGCCTCCGTTCGACACCAAATGCGATCGAATCCTGAGCGGCAAGCCGGTCGGCAGCACCGCCGCGCGGCAATTTATCGAAGAGGTGAAGCCCGAGGTTTGCATCTCGGGCCATATCCATGAATCCGCCGGTGTCGATCGAATCGGTCCGACGCAGATTTTCAACGCAGGCCCGTTCAAGGGCGGAGGCTATATAGTTGTGCGTACGATTGAAGGCGGCGACCGGCGGCTTGACGCGAGGCTCGAATTTCTTTGACGTGCCGGCATTGTCGCGCGCCGATCAATCGCTTCGGATGTACGCCGGAAAAATCGCCAACGGTTGGCCGCTGGTGCTCCGCAACTCGTTCCGGCTACTGTGGCGCTTCCGGCCCGGACGCGCCGTGAAGTAGGCGCGCACTTTTATCCAAGGGAGAATTGCTTGCGCATGGATGCGACCGACGATGTTCGCTTGAGGTTCGATCATGTTTCGATCGCTGTGAAGTCCATCGACCGCGCGTACGAGTTCTTCTCGAAATATTTTCCAATCAAGCTGCGCGGCGCGAAATCGCTCGACGAGCAGGTCAGCGGATCGTTCTACTGGCAGGATTTTCATCTCGGCGGTTTCGTCGTCGAACTGATCGAGGACCCGCCCGGCAAGCCCGGCTTCGTCACCAAATTCATCGAGAAGCACGGCGAGGGGATGCATCATTTGTCGATCGAGACGGACGGTCTCGACGCACTCGTCGCCAAACTGAAAGCCGGCGGGGTGCGCGTCGTCGACGAGCAAAAGTACGATTCAGGCTCCGCCACCGCGTTCATCTCGCCGCGCTCCGCCTTCGGCGCGCTGATCCAGTTCTGGCACACACCGAACTGGGAGCAGGCCCATCCCAAGCCGGCGCCCGACGGCCTGGCGTACTTCGACCATGTATCGCTCGCGGTCAAGGACATCGCCGCCGCCTACGATTTCTTCACGCGCTACTTTCCCGGCACGAAAATCACCCACGAGCCTCACACCAGCAATTCCGAGGGCAACTTCGCGCTCGGCCATCTCGAGGTCGCGGGCTTCAAGCTGGAATTCATCCAGAGCCCGGCGCACAAGGCCGACAACGACTTCGTCGGCAAGTTCATCGCGCGCTATGGCGAGGGGATGCATCATATTTCGATCGACCTGAAGGATTTCGACGCGACCCGCGAGCGCCTCAAACGCGACGGCGTGCGCGTGGTGGACGAAAAACGGAACTGGCGCGGCGAGCGCCAATACTTCATCTCGCCGCAGTCGGCCTTCGGCGTGCTGATCCAGGTCTGGGACGGTTTGCAATGATCGGCTAGCATCTCACCCGCAATGCCGCCCGACCAGAAAAACAAAACAGCCGCTGTCGATTCCTCGACACCGCCGCCGGCGCAGGTCGAGCCACCGAAAATTTATCTCGCCGCATGCGGCGCGCTGTGCGACGTGTTCTGGTGGGCCCGCCGCAATCCTCCGGGCGAAGATCCGGCGCCAGCCCCGGTGTTGGCCGACGGGAAGCGGTGAAACGTGAAAAACGAAAGCCCTTGAGGGTTCGCATTCCTTGATCCGCGCCGCATTCTTCGACGCCGCGGGCACCCTGTTCGAGCCGCGCGAGCCCGTCGGACGCAGCTACGCCCGCATCGCGCGGCAATTCGGCCTCGACGCCTCGGAGGAGGCCGTCACCGCCAGCTTTCGCCGCGCGTTCGGTGCGGCGCCCGGGCTGGCCTTCGGCCTCGGGCTTCGGCATGACGAGCTCCGTCGCCTCGAGCGGGGATGGTGGCGGGAGCGCGTCGGCGAAACCTTTGCTGCGCTAGGCGAATTTCCAGACTTCGACCGCTACTTCGACGCTCTTTTCGCCCACTTCGCCGATCCCGCTCATTGGACTGCCGATATTGAAGCGGCGCCGATGCTGCAACGTCTAAAAAGTGATGGACTCAAACTGGGCGTGATCTCCAACTTCGACTTCCGCCTGTATCGAATTCTAGACGGCCTCGACCTGACCCGTTACTTCGATTCGATCACGATTTCCTCCGAAGCCGGCTATGCCAAGCCGCGGCGCGAGGTGTATGACGCCGCGCTGGCCCGCGCCGGCGTCGTCGCGCACGACGCGATGCACGTCGGCGACTCGGAGCATCTCGATTTCGCGCCGGCCGCGGCGCTCGGGATGGCTGCCGTGCTGATCGATCGCGAGGCCATGCAGGCGGCGCCGTCGATTGCGGGCCGCAGCGCCAGAATTCGTTCGCTTGCCAGCCTCCCTGAACTTGCGCGAGTATTGGAACTCGCTTGACGTTATCGGCGCGTTATCCTTATCTAAAGTCACACTTTCATGGGGAACAGCATTTGGGGATTAGACAAATGAACCGTCCGCTTTCTTTACATCGCCTGATGGTGATGCTGACCGCATTTTTCGCGCTGGCTCTCACCGCCGGCATCGCCGCCGCGCAGAGCGCCGGACAGCTCGAGCAAGAGCTTTCGGGCATCTCGGGCCAGATGTCCTCCGCCGAGTCCAACGAATCGACCGCCGACCAGGTTATCAACCGCCTCGACGGGGCCGAGTCGACCTTCGCCAAGCTCACTTCGAGCGGCAAGGTGGACAAGGGATCGCTGATACCGCTCTACCATCAGCTCGATGAGATGCTCGATCGGATGCAAACGGTTTATTCGAAAAAGAAGGACGATTGTATCGCGCAGATCGACAACGGCGGCCAATGCGACTACGACAAGCCCGAGCAGTACGCCTTGCGGGCCGCATATCCGCTTGCCTGGCTGCGGTTCACGGCGGCGACCACCCTGTTCGACGACAATGCCGAGCAATCGAAGAAGCTGCTCAACGAGGCGATCGACGGCTTCACCGCGAGCATGCTGGCGATGCCCGATCCCAACCTGATCCGCGAAAACACGCTCGGTCGCGCCTACTGCGAACGCGAGCTGGGCAAGTTCGATCACGCCGAATACGACCACGCGATCGCGGACTTCAAGAAAATCATGGATGACGGAACCGGCACGCAGCAGTATTCCGCCGCGCGCGAGGGGCTCTCCACGACTTACGCCAAGATGGGCAACGCGGAAGAAGCCGCGAAGTTGGTCACCGGAGGCGGCGCGAAATCCGGCTCCGGCCAGTTCATGCTCGAGTTGCAGACCTTGTTCAGCGCGGAACGGGCCACCAGCGACCCGTCCAAGAAAGCCGCCTATCACAAGCAGATCATCGACCTGATGAAGTCCAAGCAGAACGACAAGGAAGGATGGGCGGTCGATGTCGCGGCAGCGTCCAAATTTCCAAACAACGTAGTCGAGGAATTCGGCAACTCAAGCGACTCGTTCGAGAAATGGCTGCTCGCCGCGGTCCTGCTCTCGCGCAAGGATGAAGCCGGCGCGGCCAAGTACTATGCCGAGGCGTGCGACAGCGGTCAGTATCCCAAGGCCTGCAGGTTCGCCGCCGAGATCTATCAGCGCGAGAAACGCTACGACCTGGTCGAGGCGATGCTCACCAAGATCGCAGCCGGCGGTGGCGGCGAGGCGAGCCAGGCCGTGTTTTTGAAATACAGCCTCGCACACAACCGATGGGAGCAGAGCGGTCAGAAGGATACTGGGCTTGAAAATCAATGGGTGAAGGACGGGCAGGAGTATCTGCAGAAAGATCCCAACGGCGATCATGCTGCCG
Source organism: Binataceae bacterium (SeqCode) (assembly GCA_963789715.1). Taxonomy (GTDB): domain Bacteria; phylum Desulfobacterota; class Binatia; order Binatales; family Binataceae; genus Binatus. Next base: position 237,111 of record CAWBLQ010000012.1, read on the forward strand.
AGATACAGGTGGCGATGGCCGAGCGCCTGCAGCGGCAAGGCGATCTCCCCGGAGCCGCCCTGATGTATTCCAAGGTCAAGGGCGACCCTGAGTTCACCTTCACCGCCAGGTTCAAAGCCGCGGAGTGCTACTACAAGCAGCTGGTGGGTGCGGCAGCTACCGCCAAGGACAGCAAGGCGGCAGCCCCCTCGATCGATACCGACCAGCTCCGAAAGCTGGCGGTCCAGGATCTGAACGAATCGATCAAGATGGGTCCCGAGGCCGAGCGCGCCGCAAATACTGCCACTGCCAAGAGGGCGGTGCGCGAGATTCGCGGCGAAGCAACCTACATGCTCGCTTCGATCCTGGAAGAGGACCAGGATCACGTCGATTACGCACAGGTCGCGCCGCTGCTGGTCGGCTACGAATCGAATTACCCGATGATGAACGCGAAGTTCCAGGACGTGATCGACTGGCGCATCACGGCGCTCGATCATCTTGGCCGCTACGACGAAGTTAATACCGACGTTGCCGGACTCGTCGAACGCAGCAAGAGCGACACCGCCAAGCAGGATTTCGTCAAGGGACTTGGAATCGAGTTCTGGAAGACCGCGCAGGCGGCCAAGGACAATAACGACGAGAAGACATACCTGGCTAATGCGAAGTTGACCGCGACGGCTTACCAGGGCTTCGCCGAGATGGCCGCGTCGGGCCAAATCCCGGTCAAGAATCTTACTGGTACGCTCTCAATCTACGCCCAGGCTCTTCAAGCTACCGGCAAGGACGAAGCGGCGGACAAGGTCTTCGAAGAGGTCGTGAAGGCCGACCCGGCGTCGCCTGACGCGAACGCAGGTCTCGCTCGCCGCGCGCAAGCCAAGGGTGATTGGAAGGAATCAAACGAACGATGGACCGCGGTCGAGAATACTGCCGCCGAGTCCGACCCTCTCTGGTACGAAGCGAAGTACCAACTGGCTGTGATTTACTCCAAGCAGGGCAATCTGAACGGCGCATGCAGCAAGCTGGCGCAAACGCGCACCGAGCATCCGACCCTGGGCTCGGACGAGATGAAGGTCAGGTGGGACAAACTCCAGCGCTCGCTGTGCCTCGATCACGCGGCCGGCTAGCAGCTCAGATGCTGAAGAAGATTCATCACGTCGGCGTCGTCGTGCCGAGTCTCGACGCCAGCTTGAAATTCTGGCGCGACACGCTCGGCCTGCATTTCACCAGGAGCGCCACGATTGAAGAGCAGGGCGTGCGGGCCGCGTTGCTCAAGGCCGGCGACAGCGAGATCGAACTGCTCGAGCCGCTCGACGCCGGCAACGCGGTCGGCAAATTCCTCGCGCGGCGCGGCGGCGGCCTGCATCACGTATGCTTCGAGACCGACGACGTCGCACGCGAGCTCGAAGCGGCGCGCGGCAAAGGAATCCAGCTGATCGACGAGAAGCCGCGCCGCGGACTGGCGGGCATGATCTGCTTCCTGCATCCCAAGGCCACGCGCGGCGTGCTGGTCGAATACGCCCAGCCGGCCCGCGAGTAGAGGATGGCATGCCGATCTACGAATACCGATGCGTCAGTTGCGACCGCTCCTTCGAGGCGTTCGTGCGCCCCGGCGACGGCGGCGCGAGTTGCCCGCACTGTCACGGCTCCAAACTGACGCGCGAGATGTCCACGTTCGCGGCACGCGGCAGCAATGGCGACAGCGCGGCCGCGTTCGCCTCCGCGATGGCCAACTCAGGCACGTCGAACGGCGGCGGCACAGGCGGCGGATGTTGCGGCGGCGGCTGCGGCTGCCACTAGCTTCTCCGTCTCCTCGCCTAGCCCGTTATCCTGACCAAACCGAGCAACGCAGGCCTCCAGTCCGTCATCCTGACGACCCGAGCAACGCGAGGGGAGGAAGGACCTCGGACAGCTTCGCGCAAGAGAAGCCGGTACCGGTTCCCCTGCCATACTGCCACCAAAGTTCAGGGATGAACTATTCAGCCTGCCCGCGCCACCCACTGACGTGCTATTCAGTCATTCATGGACGGCACTCATGTACGGCTGAAGGCACCGAACGCCCTAAATCTTCGCCGAGCCAACTCAGCGTCGAGCACCCGCCTCCAAAACACTAAATTTGACGGAACGAAACGACCGATGGTGGCAACCTCCATCACCGAACCACAACTAATGGTATAAGTTGCCCCGGCTCAGCTTTCCCTGCGCGCCTCGAACTCCTTCTTGGCCGCCGCCAGCAGCTCGGGCTCCGCGAGCAAATCGTACGCCGTCATCGCCATCGCCTTCGCCACCCGAATCATCGCATCGTAGCCGCGCTTCGAGTCGGCGTGCGCGACGAACGCGTCTTCGTGGCAATTGCCCTCGCCGTGGCGCGAGATCGCGAACGACGGATGTATCGCAGGCATCACGTGACTGACGTCGCCCATGTCAGTGCTGCCGGTGGGCGTGTCGGCCGGCGCTTCGACGGATTTCGTGCCGAGCGCCTCGCTGTGCGCGGCGTAACGATGCGCCATGCTCAGATTGTTGATCAGATTTTTGTAGGCGCCTTCCACTACATACTCGACGCGCGTCCCGGTCGCCATCGCAGCGCCCTCGGCGCATCTAACCACCCGTTCGCCGATTTGCTTCGCGTAGCGGCTGGTCTTGGCGCGCGCCAGGAACAGGCACTCGGTGCGCTCCGGGATGATATTAACCGCCTGGCCGCCGTCGGTGATGATGCCGTGGATGCGCGAGCCGTCGCGCAGGTGCAGCCGCATCGCATCGACGCTCTGGAAGGTCTGGATCACCGCGGCCAGCGCGCTCGATCCGTCCCACGGCGCCAGCGCCGCATGCGCACCGTGGCCAAGAAACTTGAGCTTGAGATGCTGCGTGGCGAGCGCGGGCATCGTGCAGAATTCGGCGTCGGTCGGATGCGCCATCATGGCGGCGTCGACGCCTCGCAGCGCGCCCTTGTCGATCAGGATTATCTTTCCGCCGCCGCCTTCCTCGGCCGGGGTGCCGAGAAAAACGACTCGCCCCGGCAGTTGGTTTGCGATGCTCTTCAAACCCGCGACGGCGCTGAGCGCGGCGCCGGCGATCAGGTTGTGGCCGCACGAATGACCATTGGGCAAGGCGTCGTATTCGGCCAGGATTGCGACCGCGGGACCTCGGGCGCCGAACTCGGCGCGAAACGCGGTCTTGAGTCCGCCGACTTCGCGCTCGACCTCGAGGCCCAACTCGGTCGCTGCCTTGGTCAGGATGCCGGCGGCAAAGTGCTCCTGGAACTTGAGCTCGGGATGCTCGTGGATTTCATGGCTGAGCGCGACCACCTTGTCGCGGTAGTTATCGATCGCGCGGGCTATTTCGGCATGAGCGTCCATCGGCGTGCTCCTCTCGATGCGGCTAGCATTGTGAGTAGCACCGGAGACTCAGCCTATCCAAGCGTCGCGCATCAGTTGTCGAGGCCTACTTTTTTCAGCAACGCGACGAAGCGCGGATCGGACCGCACCGGGTCCCAGTCACTACCCGTCTTGAGGTCGGTCAGGCAATTGCTCCTTTCCTGGTACGCCTCATCAAGAAGGTCCAGCGCGGTATCGTTCTCGCCGAGTGCGAGATGAATCCATCCCAGCCAACAGCGCGGAACGTAAGTCTGCGCCGGTGGATGATTGAGCTGCTCGATGACTTTGCGCGCCTGCTCCCGATTTCCTGCCCTCGCGTACTCATAACCGAGGAAGGCTATCGAGAAGGGAGTGGGCTCCATAGCGACGCCCTTTTCAAACGCTTTCAACGCATCGCCGTGATTTCCCATGCGGTCGTAACTCCAGCCGATACAACCGCTGTAGGCGAACCAGAAGTTCGGATCGATCTCCAGCGCCTTGCGACATTGCTCCAAGGCCTTTGGATAGTCTCCTCGAACATTGAGATGGTCTCCTCGGATATTGAACAAGTCACCCATGATGACGTAGTTCAGCGGAAACAGCGGATCGAGCAGTTGCGCGAGTTTCAGTTCCCGCTCGGCGTCGTCGAATCGCGCTTGCCGGATAAGCATATCTCCATAGCCGGCGTGGACGTCCGAGTTTCCGGGCGCCAACTCGATTGCACGACGATACTCTGTCTCGGCGGCAACCCAATCGAAATCGTAATGCCAGTGGATAGTGCCAAGGACCGAATGCGCATCGGCATTCGTGTCATCGAGTCGCAGAGCCGTCGCGATGAACTCCTTCGCCGTGGGCATCACTTCCTGGTCGGGAACGGAAATGTCCCCAATGGCAGAATACACCGCGGCCAATCCCACATAGCCCCCCGCATACTCGGGGGCGATTTTGATCGCCTGCTCGTAGTACTCTTTGGCTTTCTGCCAGCCCTCGCTGGTTGCCTCTCCCAGAAAGTAGCGACCCTTGAGGCACGCTTCCAGCGCCAGCGGGTTGACCGGGCGAGGCTTGGCCAGGCGCGCCTGCTCATCCGGGGTCAACTCAACGTCGATCTGGCGCGCTATCGTCGATGCGACCTCGTCCTGCAGCGTCAGCACGTCGCGGGTGTCGCGCTCGTAGCTCTCCGCCCACAGATGCTTGTCGGTGGGCGCATCGATCAGCTGCGCCGTGATTCGCACCTTGTCGCCGACCCGCAGCACCGAGCCTTCGACGATCGTATTGACGTTGAGCGCCTTTGCGATTTCGGGCAGTTGCTCGCGATGCTCCCCCTTGAACTTCATCACCGAGGTTCGCGAGATCACTCTGAGCCCGCTGATCTTTGCGAGGTCGGTAATCAGCTCATCGGTCATGCCGTCGGCAAAATACTCCTGCGCCGGATCGCCCGAGAGATTTTCGAGCGGCAGCACCGCTATGGAACGAATGCCGGGCGCGGGTGTCCCGGACCGCCAGCTATTCAACAGACCTGGCCACCTCCAGATCGACACCGCCGCGACAAGTGCGACGGCCAGGATCGCGCTCAAGCCCAAAATGCGCCCGCGATGCGTCGCGCTAGATTTCCCGACCGCCGCGGCCAGGCCGCGCACCGATCGGGGCTGGACAGCATTCTCCGCCGTCAACGCGTAGGCGCGAATCGGCCGCGCCACATTTTTGAGGCGCTGCTCGCCGAGATCCTGCACGTGGATCTCGGGCTTGTTGCGAATGTCATCGTAAACCCGCTCGGAGATGCAGACTCCGCCCGGGGACGCGATTGCGTTGAGCCGCGACGCGATGTTCACTCCGTCGCCGAGCACGGTGTTGTCGGTGAAAACCACGTCGCCGACGTGAATCCCGATGCGCAGGCGCAGCTCCGGATCTTCCAGCAGCGTCGCCTGCAACTCGCGTGCGCAATTGACCGCATCGACGGCGCTGTGAAAGCTCGACAGGGTGCCGTCGCCGATCTCGCCGATCAGCCGGCCGTTGAACTGCGGCAGCACGGCGCGCAGATGCGCGCGATGCTCGCGCACCGCACGCAAACCCTTGCGCTCGTCGCGGCCCATGATCGCGGTGTAGCCGACGATGTCGCTGAACATGATCGCGGCCAGCTCGCGGGTAGGATTTGCCGCGGGGGTATCGGACGGAGCCGTCAACGAAGCCTCCCTTCGATAGCATCGAACGAAACGGGGACGGCCCGGATTCTACTCCGGCGCCAGCCACAGCGCGAAGCCCGTTCGCGCACGCCTGCTTGGCTTACAGGCGGAGGCGGGTTATGGGTTGCAGGGTCATTTGGGGGACTGACTCGTCTTTCATTCATGGCTGCTTTGGCTGGCTCTGAAACCTTGACCGCGCGAATTCGTCCAAAGAGGAAAGGGATCGGGAATCAACCGCCCGCAAAACTCAGCGGCTTGCCCAACGCCGGAGCAAATAGGATCATTAGATATGAACGCGCGCCGCTTCGGCCCCGCGCGCTTGCACTGCGATGATGAGGACAACAACTCCGGGTATGGATCGCAGCTTGATTTCCGCGCTTACGGCCGCGGTGATCGCGCTGGCGCTATTGTTTGGCGGCGTCGCTCCTGCCGCGGCGCAGCAGGGCATATCGAGTCCTCCGCCGCTGCTCATACCACACAGCCAGGGCAAGGAGACCTCGACGCTCGAGCTGCCGTCGATGCCGGCGAAGCAGAGCGGCGACTCGCTCAACATCCCGCCGCAGGCTCCGCAGGCCGGCCAGGAGCTGGAGGTGCCGACGCGCGAACTGCGCCAGCAGCCGGGTTACGAGCAGGTCACGGTGACGGTGACCGAGCCGAGCGGCACTTACGTCACCGGGCTGCAGAAGGACGATTTCAAACTTTACATGGACGGGCAGCAGCGCCCGATAGAATTCTTTCGCCAGGATCTGAACACGCCCGTCTCGGTCGGCATCCTGGTGGACACGTCGGGGAGCATGACGCCCAAAATTCCACAGGCGCGCGCCGCGATCGCGGAATTCCTGCGCGACCTGAATGACAAGGACGACGTGTTCCTGTTCGCGTTTTCCAGCCATCCGTTCCTGCTGCAGCCGTTCACGACCAATCACGACCTCGTGATGCGCCGGCTCGCGTTGCTGCACGCCTACGGGCAGACCGCGTTGTTCGACGTGATCATGGAGGGGCTGCAGATGGTGCAGCGCGGGCGCTACGACAAGAAGGCGCTGCTGGTCGTCACCGACGGAATGGACAACACCAGCGCGTCGACGGTGAATGACGTCGTTGCGCAGGCGCGGCGAATGGGCGTGCTGGTGTACTCGATCGGAATCGGCGATCCCAACGGCGGCAGCGGTGGAGTGTCGGTCTCGATCGGACCATTCGTGCTGGGCGGCGACGATAGCGAACACGTCGACGCCGAGACTCTGCACACGCTCTCCACCGAAACCGGCGCCAAGACCTACATCATCCGCCAGGCGGGCGACGGAGAAGCGCTGCGCCGCGCGTGCGAGAACATCAGTCTCGAATTGCGCGAGCAATACACGATCGGATTTCTCGCGCCCGACCCGACCGCCGGCGGATACCGCAGCCTGCGAGTGGACGTTCCCGGCAAATCAGGCGCTGACGTTCGCGTCCGCAAGGGAGTCGAAGTCGGCGCGGCGGGCGCGCCGCCGACCGATCTCGATCCGTCGGTCGCCGGCGGACCTTAATCGTATTCTCGCCGGGTCGCCGCTTCAGCGCGGCTAGGATTTTTTCGATACAAACGGCGATACGAACGCGCGGTCCGGATCCGGCAACAGGTTCAGGAATTTCATCTCGGCGAAGTCGCCGATCAGCTGGAAACCCGAGAAGGCCGCGTTGTCAACGCGAATCCGCCGGAAGTGCGCGAGTTCCAGCCGCATGAAGTGGCACAAGACGGTGCGGATGATGTCACCGTGCGAGACGAACAGGATGCGCAGGCCGCTGTTCTCTCCGATCGCGCGCCGCACTGCCGCGACGCCGCGCGACTGCACCTGCACGATGGTCTCGCCGCCGGGCGTCGGCGCGTCCAGCGGATGCTCGCGATAGTTCAGGTAGTCGGCATCCTCGAGCAAATCGTCGTAGACCATCCCTTCCCATCGGCCGTATTGGACTTCCGACAGCTGCGGATCCTCGGCAACCGGGATGCCGCCGACACCGGCTGCGATTATCTCGGCTGACTGCCGCGCGCGCGGCAGCGGACTCGTGACGATCAGCTCGGGCTTGATCAGCCGCGCGAACGGAATCGAGGCTTGCACCTGCGCGCGCCCGTCCGCATCGAGCTCGATTGGGTTGCGTCCCATCACGCGGCCTTCGCGGTTCCAGGCGGTCTCGCCATGGCGCATCAGGAGCGCGGTTCCTCTCATCCCGTTTCCACCTCTAAGTTTATCCGCGACGTAAAACGGTCCCAGCGCCATCGAAATCGCCTCGGTGATGAAATGCCGGCCCAAAAAAAAGTCGGCGGGCTGTCGCTCATGCGCGCCCGCCGCAATCAAACCAGATTTTCGACTTCGCTGGCCAGCGCGTGAGCGCTTACCGCGCCGACGCCGTCGCGCTCGCATGCGGCGCTGGTTTTTCGGCATGCGCGGTTCCGTTGGCAGGCGCGCCCAGACCGCAGAACGCTTCGTAGTCGATAAGCCCGGTTTGAGTGGGATGCTCGCTGCACACGGGGCACTTCGGATCTCTGCGGATCCTCAAAATTCGCACGTAGTCCTTGTCCGACAGCGTGTCGAAGTAAACCATCTTGCCTATTAGCGGAGTGCCCGCGCCAACTATCAGCTTGATTGCCTCGAGCGCCTCGATCGATCCGATGAGGCCCGGGACCGCGCCGAGCACGCCCGCTTCCGCGCACGACGGCGCCATGTCCGGCGGCGCCGGCTCGGGATACAGACATCGGTAGCAAGGCCCGCCCGCAGCCGGGTAGAACACCGTCGTGTTGCCTTCGAAGCGGAAGATGGCGCCGTCCACCAGCGGCTTCCTGGCGAAGACGCACGCGTCGTTGATCAGATATCGGGTCGGGAAGTTGTCGCCGCAGTTCACGATCACGTCGTAATCCTTGATGATGTCCATCACGTTCTCGGACGTGAGCCGCACGTCGTGACGAATCACCTTGACGCCGGGATTCAGCGCGTTGATCGCCTTCTGCGCCGACTCAGTCTTGGGCATCCCGACGCGATCGGTGGTGTGGATGATCTGCCGCTGCAGATTGGACATATCGACCACGTCGAAATCCACCAGCCCGATCGTGCCGACTCCCGCCGCCGCCAGGTAAAGCGCCGACGGCGAGCCGAGCGCGCCCGCGCCCAGCAGCAGCACCTTGGCGTCGAGCAGTTTTGCCTGTCCCTTCTCGCCGACCTCGGGGATTACGAAATGGCGCGAGTAGCGGGTCAGCTCCGCGGCCGTAAACGCGCGATCCGCCACCCACGGCAGGCCGCGATCCTTCCACGCGCTGAAGCCGCCCGTCATGTTGTACACGTTTTCGTAGCCGAGCTCGCGCAGCGTTCGCGCCGCCAGCAGCGAGCGCGTGCCCGACGCGCATTGCAGAATCACCGGCGTTTTGTGGTCGGGGACCTTCTCCTCGATTCTCAACTCCAGGAAACCGCGCGGAATCGCGACCGCCTGCGGAATATGCCCCTGCCGCCACTCGTCGCTTTCGCGCACGTCGACCAGCACCGTGCCGGGCTTTTCGATCATCCGGCGCGCTTCGTCGATATCGATCTGCTTAATCGTCGAGCGCGCTTCGTCGAGAATATTCTTCGAAGTTTTGGCCATAAAATTTGTCCGTCCGGTCCGTCGGCGGAATCGGTTTCAATATACAACTATAACCACGCCCGCAAGTCACGCGACGCGCGCGGATGCGGCTATCCGCCAATCATTCGATGCGATTCAACCAGCGTACGCATGAAATTGAGCACTTGCGCCGCATGTCCGCGCGGCATCACGTCATGAAAGGCGCGGCGCACGCGGAGGTCGCTGTCAAGCACGAAGGTAGAGCGCGCCGCATACTTGCCCTTGAGCACGCCGAACGCAGACGCGAGCTTGCCGTCTTCGTCCGCCAGCAGGATGAACGGGAAGGCGTGTTTTTCGGCGAACGCACGATGACGCTCGGCCGAGTCCGTGCTCACGCCGACGACGACGCAATCCAGCGCCTGGAATTGTTCGAAACTGTCGCGAAATTCCTTGCCCTCGACTGTGCAGCCGGGCGTGTCGTCCTTCGGGTAGAAATACACGACGAGGTTGTGGCCGCGAAAATCCTTGAGCCGGCGCAGCTCGCCGCGCGCATCCGGGAGCGACAACTCGAGCGCCGCCGAAAGATCCGGAATGCTGTTCGCGTCAGCCGGCGGCATGCGATTCAGCCTCGGCTATCGAGCGCCGCCTGGTGAATTTTATCGCCGCGTTGTCGATGTTGATCGAGCACAGCGACCCGCACATCGTGCAGACGTTGGAACCCGCCGCCTCGCTTTCTTCCTTGTAGCGGCGCGCCTTGTCGGGGTCCATCGCCATCGCGTACATCCCCTCCCAGTTCAGCGCCTTGCGGTAGCGCGACATCTGATCGTTCCAGACTTTCGCCGCGCGCACGCCCTTGACCAGGTCGCCCGAGTGCGCCGCGATTCGCGTCGCGATCACGCCCTCGCGCACGTCGTCGATATCGGGCAGCCGCAAGTGTTCGGCGGGCGTCACGTAGCACAGGAAATCTGTGCCCGCCGCCGACGCGATCGCACCGCCAATTGCGCCCGTGATGTGGTCGTAGCCGGGCGCCACGTCGCAGGTCAGCGGCCCGAGCACGTAGAACGGCGCGCCGCCGCAGACCCGCTTCTCGAGCTTCACGTTCGCCTCGATTTGATCGAGCGGCACATGGCCCGGACCTTCGATCATCACCTGCACGCCCATCGCGCGCGCGCGGTCCGTCAATTCTCCCATCAGCAGCAGCTCCGCGATTTGCCCGCGATCGGTCGCGTCGCCGGTGGCGCCGGGGCGCAGCCCGTCGCCGATGGAAATCGTCACGTCATGCTCGCGCAGCACCGCGCAGACTTCGTCGAAGTGCTCGTAGAGCGGATTCTCGTTGCCGGTCCGCTCGATCCATGCCGCCAGCATCGCCCCGCCGCGCGACACGATCCCCTCGATGCGCTGATGGCCGCGCAGCCGCTTCACGCTCTCGCGCGTGACTCCGCAATGCAGCGTCATGTAATCGACGCCCTGGCGCGCCTGCCGCTCGATAACGTCGAGAAAGTACTCGGCCTCCATCTCCATGATCGAGCGCTCCGAGCCGAGCTGGTAGATCGGCACAGTGCCGAGTATCACCGTGCATCGCGACAGGATCTCGGCGCGGATTTTGTCGAGGTCGGTGCCGGTCGAAAGGTCCATCACCGAGTCGGCGCCGAAGCGGACCGCGGTGTAAAGTTTCTCGACTTCCTCTTCGATGAGCTGATGGAAGTTCGACGCGCCGATGTTGGCGTTGACCTTAGTGCGCAGGCCCTTGCCGATGCCGATGGCCCTGAAGTCGTGATGGATGTTGTGCGGGATCACGACCTCGCCGGTCGCGACCAGCGCGCGAATCTCTTCGGCCTCGAGGCCTTCGTCCTCGGCGACTTCGGTCATCTGCCGGGTAATAATATTTTTGCGGGCGGCTTCAATCTGCGTCATCGCGTCACCTCCGCGGCCGGCACAGCTTTCCGGCCTTGGATCCTTAAGTATAGCTCAATCCTCGCCGTACTCGATGCCGTTCTTCTCGCACAGCGCGCGCAGTTCCTGGATCATCCGCTCCGAGCGCGCCAGGTGCGCCACCGCGATAAAGTTGGCCAGCGCCACGAGCGTCAGCGCTCCGGTTGCCCAGTACATGTGGCTGATCACGTCGCCGCCGTGAATCACGCCGACGCCTTTCGCGTAGGCGATGAACAAAACGATCAGCCCCGCAAGCGTCAGGGCAATAGTCACCCGCGTCATCTGGCTACTTGCCGCTGCGCAGCGGATGCCGGTCGATCACCGTGAGGTCGTCGATATGATCCGGCGCTTCCGCGTAATGCTTGGGCGCTTCGCGGTCGGTGTAGGTCTTCATCTCGGGCCGCTGAGGATCGTAAACCGCCGCATCCTGTTCGCGGTACCACTCCAGCATCTCGTTCATGTTGCCGTCGCGGCCTTTCTCGGCCAGCACGCGCGAGCGATGCATCAGCAGTTCCTTGGCCTCGACGAAATCCTTGCGGTCGAAACCCCAGATGCGCGGATGAACGTAGGTGTCCATCCGAATCGCGTCGCACGGGCAGGCCTCGACGCACAGACCGCAGTAGATGCAGCGCAGCGTGTCGATCTCGTAGCGCACCGGGAATTTCTCGATGTGCGGATCGGGCGACTCGCCAGCTTCAATATATATGCACTGCGCCGGGCACGCGGTCGCGCACAGAAAGCACGCGGTGCATCGCACCGAGGAATCCTCGCGCAGGGTCAGCCGATGGCTGCCGCGAAAATGGTCGGGATAGTGCTTGCGCTCTTCGGGATATTGAGTCGTCGCCGTGGCGTTGACGTCCTTCTTCATCCCGAACAGATGCGCGGTATGCAGCGCGAGGTTGCGCATCAGGTGGTAGTTGGTAATCGCGAGACCTCGCAGGATTTCGGGGATATAAATCCGCTCCCAAAAGGTCATTTGTTCGCTTCTTTGCATCTCTAAACCAGCGCCGAATCGATTGTCTGAACGGGGTTTCCGCGCTTTCCGGAAGCGTCGCCGGACTCCGAGCTAAAACTATAGGGAGTCCCCGGAATTGCAGTCAAGTTACACGGATTCGCAAGCGCAGCTATTTTCATTTCAACCACTTCACCCGTCGCCGGATTTCGCTGGATCACTTTTGCTTGAGCCGGGGATCGTCGCTGGCGATGCAGGTTGCTTCCGACTTCTGCAAGAGCTTGATTGAGTCGATGCGAGCTCTTGCTTTGGCCTTCTTCCAGAAATCGGATCGATAAAATTCCTGTTTCCCTGCGTCCCTTGCTTGTTTGCATTCCTGTGCGGTGTCGAATGGCTCTTGGGCCGACCATTCGGAAATGGGGGCGTTAACATCGATTAGCAACTTCGGTCTCTTCGGGTCATCCAATGCAGGCGGCACCATGAGGTACCAGCCCACAAGCGCGAGCGCGGCAGCGTGGCATAACTTCATGCCGTCTCTTTAGCCGCTTTATGTTCCCGCTCCAAGCGAATGTTTTTGAAGCTGGATATAAGGCTCCAGCGCAACGATTACTGGGCGGCGGTTTTTCCGATTTTTCACTTCCAAGTCCAAAAATCCGCGCTTTCCATCCAGTCCTCCTCCCCGGGCGCGCCCCACTTTCCATCTTGTTCCCCTTCCCGCGCGGGAAGGGGTTAGGGGTTAGGTTCCTGATCTTCTTCGCAGCGCCCGCTTAATGAACTCAATAACCGCTTCGCTGTCGAGCATCGCTTCATTCGAAATCCGGAGAACCCGCACCCCCGTGCGTGAGATCCTCCGGTCACGCGATTCGTCGTACTTCCACTGTTCGTCGTGCACGCCGCCGTCAAGTTCGATCGCAAGCTTGGCAGCATCGCAGTAGAAATCGACGATATGTCCTCCGATCACTTGCTGGCGGCGGAAGTGAAACCCGTCCACTGCACTTCGCCGAAGAGCCTTCCAGAGAATGCGTTCAGCCGGAGTCATTTCGTGGCGCAGGCGTTTAGCGAAAGATAGCTTGTCAGCCTCAACACTTTGGACGCGCGTTATTTTGCTGCCATGGGTCATAGGCTGGTTGCCGATGACAAAGAACCTAACCCCTAACCCCTTCCCGCGCGGGAAGGGGAACCGGATTTGAAGAGCACGGTTAGGTTCCGCTGAGCCGGGTATATAGCCGGGTTGGATTCTCGTGCAGGATTTTTTTCGGCACGCTTGGGCTGAACTCCTTGCGGCCGGCGGTGAGGCTCACGGTATGCGGGAATCTGCCATCGAAGTGCGGATAGTCCGACGCGTACAGAATGTGCTCCGCGCCAACGGCATCAACGACGAACGGCAGGGTCTCCTCGTCGGGATCGCACGAGATGAAAAAATTCTCGCTGCGAATCACCTCCGACGGCTTGCGATGCAGAAACGGCACGTACTCCGGCATCAGCTCGTAGTGCTCGTCGAGCCGCTCCATCCAGAACGGCAGCCATCCCACGCCCGCTTCGAGAAACGCGACGCGCAATTTCGGGAAAATGTCCAGCACGCCGCCGCCGACGAGCGCCGCAATCCCGCGCATCACCTCGAACGGATTCGTCGCCGAGTGCTGGATGAAGAGATTGTTGCCCATCTCGAACGTGCCCATCCCGTACGGCGGGCGCGCGGTGCCGCCGTGGAAACACGCGGGCAGATCGGTCTCGACGCACGCCTTCCAAATCGGATGGAACGCGGGATGGTCGAGCAGCTTGTCCTCCATATGCGCCGAGAGGTAGATGCCGACGCACCACGGCTCGCCCGCGACGCGCCGGATTTCGGCGGCCGCGCGTTCCGGCGCGCGCATCGGCACAATGGCCACGCCCTTCAAGCGGTTGGGCCATGCCGCGCAGTAGTCGGCGAGCCATCGATGGTACGCGCGAATCATCGCGACCTCGAAATCGACGCTGCTCAGCGCGCAGAAACTCGACACCACCGTCGCGAACAGCACGGCGACGTCGATTCCCTCGCGATCCATGTCCTTGATGCGCACCTGGGGATCGAATCCGCCGCGAATGTCGGGCCGCTCGCCGTGCGGCTTGCGGCCAGTTCGCGTCAGCGGCTGGTCGGGCGCCGCGATGCCGAGCGGGCGGCCGGTGTTGAGCTGATGGAAGTAGCCGAAAAAATACTTCGACGCGCGCGTTGCCGCGACCTTTTTAAGCTCGTCGAGATCGGGTTTGAACTTGCCCTCGATGTATTCATCGTAGAGCTCGTTGGGCTCCATCACATGGCCGTCGGCGTCGATAACCTTGATGCCATTGAACATTTGGATTCGCCTCCCAATCGCAAAACCACTTATCGCGCTCGCCGCCACCAAACTCAAGCTGCCTTGTCCGTCATCCTGACGATGCGAGCAACGCGAGCTGAGGAAGGACCTCGGACAGCTTCGCGCCAGCGAAGCCGGTTCCGGTTTTGGGCCGCTGCATCCAATGACAAATCGCGGCAGTTCGATTAATCATCACACGCCATGGATTCCAGCGCTGCCGCTCGCGAGCCTGTGCGCGCGATCACCTCGACCGAGGCCGCGCACACCCTGTTCGCGAGCTTTCTGGGCTGGGCACTCGACGCTTTCGATTTTTTCATCCTGATTTTCGTGATGCCCGCGGTCGCCCGCGAGTTCCATCGCCCGATCTCTCACATCGCGTTCACGATCACCGCGACGCTCGCGCTGCGTCCGGTCGGCGCGCTGGTCTTCGGCTGGATCGCCGACCGCTACGGCCGGCGCATCCCGCTGATGGCCGACGTCATCTTCTATTCCGTCGTCGAAGTGCTGAGCGGGCTTGCGCCGAGCTACGGATGGTTCCTGGCGATGCGCGCGCTGTACGGAATCGCGATGGGCGGCGAATGGGGCGTGGGCGCGTCGCTGGCGATGGAAGCGGTGTCGCCGCGACTGCGCGGATTTTTCTCGGGCCTGCTGCAGGAGGGTTACGCGGTGGGCTATCTGCTCGCGGCGGGCGCGTTCTTCTTCGTCTTCCCGCACTACGGATGGCGCGCGATGTTCTTCCTCGGCGGCGCGCCGGCTCTGCTTACCCTCTACATCCGCACCAAGGTTCCAGAGTCCGAGGCATGGCAGCGCACGCGTCCCGACCGCGCGCAGATTGGCAGCGCGATTCGCGCCAACTGGAAGTTGTTCCTCTACCTGTGCGCGCTGATGACGGCGATGAACTTCGTCTCGCATGGCACCCAGGACATGTATCCGACCTTTCTCGAAAAGACGCGCGGCTTCGACACCCGCACCGTCGCGACGATCGCGCTCATCTATAATGCGGGCGCGATCGTCGGCGGGTTGAGTTTCGGCTACCTGTCCGACCGCTGGGGACGGCGGCGCACGATGGCGACCGCGGTGATCTGCGCCGGCCTGGTCATCCCGCTTTGGATCTATCCCTCGACGCTCGCGGTGCTGACGCTTGGCGCGTTTCTGATGCAGTTCATGGTGCAGGGCGCTTGGGGCGTCATCCCGGCGCATCTGAGCGAGCTCTCGCCGCCGGAGGTCCGCGGTCTGTTCTCGGGCCTCGCTTACCAGACCGGAGTCTTGCTGGCTTCCGGCGCGGCCGTCAGCCAGGCATTGCTCGCCGAGCGATTCGGCTACGCCGCGACGCTGGCGGGCGTCGCCGCAATCGTGATGCTCTCCGCGGCGGTCGTCATTCTGCTCGGCCGCGAGCGCATGGGCCGCGACCTGCACTCGTCGGCGTCCTGAATCACGGCGGTTGCAGGAAGCGGGCGACCTAACCCCTAACCCCTTCCCATAGTGGGAAGGGGAACAATCGCGTTGAGATAATGCGTTCCGCTGTTATCCGGCGAGCCTCTCCGAGCTGCCGTTCTCGAACAGCCGCGGCAGATGCCGGCGCACTTGCGACTCCATCTCCTGGTCGGAAATCGAGGTGATCCGCCCGTCGTCGTACTGCGCATCGACCCACTTTGCGATCTCCAGCACCTCGGCCGAGCGCTTTTCAAGCTGCGCGCCGCGCGCGAGGCCGAAGTACGAATTGATCCACCACGCGATGCCGGCGACGCCCGAGGTTTTGTCCACCGCCACGCGCGGCGGCCGGCCGAGAATCTTCGCGGTGTCGAAGACGTTGTAGATTTCCTCATCCTTCAGCAGCCCGTCGGCATGAATCCCCGCGCGCGTCACGTTGAAGTCGCGGCCCACGAAAGGATAGTTGGCGGGAATCCGATAGCCCGCTTCGCGCTCGAAGTACTCCGCGATCTCGGTGATGAGCGACAAGTCCATTCCATTGGCGTCGCCCTTGAGCGACACGTAGTCCATCACCAGCCCTTCCAGCGGAGGATTGCCGGTGCGTTCGCCGTAGCCGAGGATCGTTCCGTTGGCGTACATGCATCCGTAGAGCCACGCCGCCGTCGCGTTGGCGAGCACCTTGTGAAAATCATTGTGCCCGTGCCACTCGAGTTGATCGGGCTTCACGCCGCACTCTTGTCGCAGCCCCGAAATGAGCTTCGGCACGCTGCGCGGGAGCGCGACGCCCGGGTACGGCACCCCGAATCCGAGCGTGTCGCAGACGCGAATCTTGACTGGAATCCCGCTCGCGGCGCCGAGTTCCATCAGCCTGGTCACGAACGGCACGACGAAGCCGTAAAAGTCGGCGCGAGTCGCGTCCTCGAGATGGCATCGGATGCGCAAGCCCGCGTCGAGCGCCGCGTTCACGATCTCGAGGTAGTCGTCCATCGCCGCGCGCCGGGTTTTCTTGAGCTTGTTGAAGATGTGGTAGTCCGACGCCGAGGTCAGAATCCCCGTCTCGCGCAGCCCCATCTCCTTGACGATCTTGAAGTCCGACTTCACCGCGCGAATCCATCCGGTGACCTCCGGGAACTCGTAGCCGCGCGCCAGGCATCGATTAACCGCCTCGCGATCGACCTTCGAGTAGAGGAAGAACTCGGTCTGCCGGATGACGCCGTTGGGGCCGCCGAGCCGATGCAGCATGTCGAACATCGCAACGATTTGCCCGGCCGTGTAGGGCGGGCGGGCCTGCTGTCCGTCGCGAAAGGTGGTGTCGGTGATGAAAAAATCGGGCGCCGGATCGGGCTGCTCGAAGACGCCGTCGAAAATGATTCGCGGCACCGCGTGGTAGGGAAATTGATCGCGTAAAAGGTTGGGCTCGGCGACGTCGACAAGTTCGTGTTTCATGCTGAGGTCCTCGGCTTCCGATTTACGCCTCGAATCAACATATGTCAAGCGATATACAGGACCACTTATGCTGCATGTCGCCAAACCTAACCCCTAACCCCTTCCCACGCGGGAAGGGGAATTAATCGAGTTGCGATTGTGCATGGACCGCAGAACCCTCACCTGCCGGGCCGGCGACGCGGCCGGCGCCTCTCCCGTGAAAATAACGGGCGAGGTAAGAGCGGGACCCCGGCCCTTAACCTTTCTAACAGGGACGAAGTCCCGCATCTTTTTCCTATCACTGGGTGCAAGGGTCACCCCTGCCCAGGGAAGCGTGAAACCCACGGCGGGTTTCACATCAAATAAAGTGATTTACCCTTCCCTCTCCCGGGACTTTCGATCCAGCCGCGATTGCGCTAAACGAACGGTATGGAGGTGATGCGATGAAATTTGGCCTTTTCTATGAAATCTCGGTACCGCGACCATGGGGGCGCGAAACCGAAAAAACCGTCTACGACAATTGCCTCGAGCAGGTCGCGCTCGCCGATTCGCTCGGCTTCGACTCGGTGTGGGCGGTCGAGCATCACTTCCTCGAGGAATACTCGCATTGCTCGGCGCCCGAGCTGTTCCTGACCGCGTGCGCGATGAAGACCAAGAAAATGCGCGTCGGTCACGGCATCGTGGTGTGCGTGCCCGAGTTCAACCATCCAATCAAAATCGCCGAGCGCACCGCCGTTCTCGACATTCTGTCCGGCGGCCGGCTCGATGTCGGCACCGGCCGCTCCGCCACCTGGACCGAACTGGCCGGCTTTCGCGCCAGCCCCGACGAGACCAAGAAGACCTGGGACGAGTTCGTCCATTGCCTGCCGAAAATGTGGACCCAGGAGCGTTTCTCGTACCAGGGACGCTCGTGGTCGATGCCCCAGCGCACGATAGTGCCCAAGCCGTACCAGAAGCCGCATCCGCCGCTGTGGGTGGCAGTCACCAGTCCCGGCACCGAGATCGACGCCGCCGAGCGCGGCATGGGGAGCCTGGGTCTCACCTTCGGCGGGTTTGCCGAGCAGGACGAGAAGGTCAAGCGCTATCGCAAGATCATCCGCAACTGCACTCCGGTGGGTGAGGTTGTCAACGAAGCGGTCTCGACCGTGAACTTTCTTTATTGCCATGAGGACGATGCCGAGGGCATCAAGGTCGGCCGGCGCCTCACGGGCACCTTCAACTATCTCGCGGCCCAGTTGCTCGCGGCGCGCGAGGCTTATCCGAGCAAATCGTATCCGTCGCTCGGGCTGCTGCCTTCGCTGCGCCAGGAGGCGTCGGGCCCCGGCGATGCGTCGGGCGCGCCAGAGGGAATCGCGATGGGAAATCCAGCGCGGATTGTGCGCGAGTTGAAGAAGTGGGAGGCAGTCGGCGTCGATCGCGTCAACTTCCTGCTCAACGCGCTCGAGACGGTGCCGCAGCAAAAGGTGCTCGACAGCCTGCGCCTGTTCGCCAAGGAAGTGATGCCGCATTTTCAGGGCGCGAGCGATTCCGCCTCCGCCGCCGCAGGAGGTCGTTGATGCCACCGCGTTACGGAAAGCTCGATCTGGCGGCGTGGAGCAAGTCGGCGCCCACCATCAACGGCTACAAAACCGAGCCGTGGATCCTTAAGGGCGCCAAGATCCTCACGATCAACATGGAGATCGATGACGACCCGGCGGACTTCCTGATCCCGGCCACGATGCATCCGTCGATTCCCGAGTACGCAATTTTCTGCGTCACGAATTATCCTGACAGCCCGGTCGGCGCGTTCTCGATTGCCGAGGTTCGCGTCTCGGGCCGGACCGGCGTTCGTCCGCGCGGCTTCGTGCTCCGCAGTTACTGCGACAATGACGACGCGCGGCGCGAGTTGGCCGCGCGATGGGGTTATCCGGCCGTGGCGGGCGACGTGAAGCTCGACGTCCGCCACGACCGCGTCGTGGCCCGCGTCGGCGCCGGCGGCAAGCCGGTGCTCGAATGCGAACTCCTCGATCGCGACATGATCTCCGGCGGCGACATCCAGTACATCGCGAGCATGCACCTGGCGCGCAACAAGGACGACGGCAAGCTGGTTCTAGTGCAAGTCGATCCCGACTTCACATTCTCGAAAGCGGAGCGCGGCAAGCCGCGGATCATCCTGCTGGACAACGACGCGTTTGGCGCCGGCAACAATCTTCGCCTCGCTAATCCCATTTCCGCGACGTTCACTACCGCCGACGTGACGCTGCCGAAGATTCGCTACATCTGCAACCCCGAGTTGCCCGCGATGCAGGGTACGACCAAAGTCGCCGCCTGAAACGAGGTTGCCTCTGCGCGCTTTCTTTCTGTCATTCTGAGCGAAGCGAAGAATCCCGGCTGCTGTGCACGAGCGAGCACTGCATCCGGGATTCTTCGCTTCGCTCAGAATGACAAGTGCTCGCTGTGAGATCTAAGCTAGATGCCCGAACCCTGGCGTTTCGAAAAGATCTCCCTCAAAAGCGGACTCACGCTCCGTGTCGCACGCGCCGGGATCGGCCCACCGATCATCATGCTGCACGGTTTCCCCGAATGCTGGTACTCGTGGCGTCATCAGATGCGCGCGCTGTCCGATCGCTTCGATTGCGTCGCACCCGAAATGCGCGGCTACGGCGAGTCCGACGCACCGGCCGGAGTCGCCAACTACACACTCGACAAGCTGGTCGGCGACGTCGCCGATCTGATCCAGGCGCTCGGCCACCAGCGCGCCACCATAGTCGGTCACGATTGGGGCGGCGCCGTCGCGTGGGCGACTGCGCTGATGCGTCCCGACGTCGTCGATCGTCTAATCGTCATGAACTGTCCTCATCTCGAGCGCATGAGCCGCGCGCTGCGGCGCAATCCGCGCCAGATGCTTCGCAGTTGGTACATGCTTTTCTTTCAGATCCGTCGCCTTCCCGAATGGCTGTTCCGCCGTCGCAACTACGAAGCGATTGTCAACGCGTTGCGCAATGGCACGATTCAAAAAGACGTCTTCAGCGAAAGCGATCTCGAATTCTTCCGCGCCGCGTTTCGCAATCCGTATTCGCTGACGGCCGCGATCAACTACTATCGCGCGAACTTCCGCACCGGCTTCATGGCGCGGCCCGGCTCCAATTCGTGGATCGATCGCAAGATTTCGGCGCCCACGCTTTTGATCTGGGGCGTGCAGGATTTCGCGCTGGGGGTGGAGTTGACCTACGGCATGGAGGGTCTGTTCAGCGGGCCGTTCGAAATCAAGTACATTGCGGATTCGGGCCATTGGGTGCAGCAAGAAAAACCGGACCTGGTGAATCAGTACGTCCGCGATCCTCGATTCGCATCCCCCCGCCTGATTCCACGACGCGTTTTCCGCCCCGACTTTACACCGCTATGCGCCGCGCCTATCTTTATTTCAGGATCTAAACGCCTCGGACGCCGCCTTTCTCACTGATCCCGGTCAAAAATTCCGGATGGTCGTCTGTTTAGGAGCTTCCCGGCAAATTCAGAAGGAGGGGCTTTTATGCCCACTAAGTTGTATGTAGGCAACCTCGCCTACGCGGTTACGCAGGAAGACCTGGCTGACCTCTTTGCGCAGGCGGGAAAGGTCGAGAGCGCGGTCGTTGTTACCGACAAATTCTCGGGGCAGTCGCGCGGCTTCGGTTTCGTCGAGATGGCGGAAGCGGCCGAGGCGGCCAACGCAATCTCGACCCTCAATGACACCGACCTGAAGGGCCGGCGGATCAAGATCGACGAGGCTCGGGCCAGCACCGGCCCGCGCGGCGGTGGCGGTGGTGGCGGCGGGGATCGGCGGCGTGGCGGCGGCGGTGGCGGTGGGGGCAGAGAGGGCGGTGGCGGTGGCGGAAACCGCAATCGCTGGTAGCGTGTCGCGATTTCGGCCTATCGGCGGCGAAATAGTTGAATTGGCGGCGCGGTCGGAGCAAGCAGCTCCTGCCGCGCCGCTCTGTTTTCCAACTCTCCCGTCAAACGGCCGCGAGCCTCTTCCACACCTCCGTTGTTCTGCTATCGTTATGCGCCGACAACGGCCACGCCCAGCAAAAGAAAATACCAAAAACTCCGGATGAATCTGATCGAATGAGAAAAGCCATACTGTCGATTGCGGCGGCCGCCGTCGCGCTCGCGTCCATCCTCGCGCTCGCGCCAGGCGCGTCCCGCGCCGACGACGCCGGCACCGTCCCTTCCGGAACTCTGCGCAACGTCGCCGGCATCGTGACCCATTCCGGCGGGCGCGTCGTGCAGGTCGGCACCGCATTTTTCGTCGCCGTGCCGAGCGTGGTGTTTCCCGGCCGCTCTTTCGTTTACCTGGTGACGGCTCATCACAACCTGCTCGACGACAACGGCAATCCGCGCCAGGGGCTGTTGCTCACACTCGAGGATTCCCGGACCGGTGCGATGCGGGAGGAGCCGCTGCCGCTTGAAAACCGCTGGGTGCTCGACCCGAATCAGGAAAAGGCCGACATCGCCGCGGTTCCGTTGACCCCGCAGGGCGCGAGCATCGCGCCTATCGCGCTTGGTTCGTTGCTTGGCAATGACGATCCGTTCGCCCGCCCCGAAACCGGCGCGCAGGTGTACTACCTGACCGCGGCGACCGTCGGCGTCAACCAGCATCGCTTCGAGGCGCTCGCGCGTTTCGGCCACGTCTCCGTTCCGCAGCCCGCCGACACCGAAGTCATCGGCGCGGGCCTGCAGCAGCTCGGCTATCTCGACGGCGGCGGCGCGCCCGGTTTTTCCAGCGGGGCCCCGGTCTTCGTCAGCGCCGGACTTCGCTTTGCGCTATGGGGAATTCTCGAGGCCAACACTTCGCTCAACACCGATCCGGTTTTTTCGGGCCTGGCAGGCGTTCTCCCGGCCAAGTTCGTCGCCGAGACGGTCAAGGCGATGGGCGCGGTGCAGGACAAAACGCTGCAAGGCGCCAAAGTCCCCGAGTGACGCGGAGTCGCGCGCGCAATGCGGATTCGATTTGATTCGGACGGCCGATCTCCAGCTATAATGTCGGCTTGATTTCGCATCGCTACGCGGATAGCAGGAATAGTTCGGACGCCGCGCGTATAGACCGAAACACTCCCCGGTAGCTCAGTCGGTAGAGCGGACGGCTGTTAACCGTCATGTCGCTGGTTCGAATCCGGCCCGGGGAGCCACCAAGACTCCAGCACATGACGCATCTGTGTGGCCATCATGGACGCGGCGAGCGCGCCGAAGAAGCGCGGGAGCCACAAGAAGGCGTCCGGTTAGGGGCCGCGATGGGCCGGTTTGATGGGCATCAGAAACTATTTGATCGAAGGCGTTTCCGGCGCCGGCAAAACGGCGGTCTGCACAGAATTGCAGCGGCGCGGCTACCAGGCCATTCATGGTGACCGGGAATTGGTGTATCGAGGCGATCCGGAAACGGGTACACCGACGGCTACCTGGATGTCCGAGCACCAGATTTGGGATGTAGAGAAAGTACAGGCCTTCGTCGCCAACCAGGAGGAGGCGGCCACCTTTTTCTGTGGTAGCTCGAGGAATTTTGCCAAATTCATCGACTTGTTTGACGGCGTGTTTGTCCTGGAGGTCGACCTGGACACCATGAACCGGCGGATTGATGAGCGAGTGGCACTGGACCCGACTGACTTCGGCGGAAAACCAGAGGAACGCGAACTCGTTGCGCGATTGTATGCAACGAAAGAAGATGTCCCGAAGGGTGGTGTCGTAATCGATGCCACTGCGCCGATTGAACGCGTCGTGGATGAGATTTTGGAAAAGTGCAGCCAGGTCACGGACAAGGGCGGAACGGCCCGCCAAAATTCAAACTGAGACACTACCCAACGGCCCGTGTGAGGAAATCGAGCTCATTGGTGCCGCCTTTTTGCCTGCTGATATAGACCGATCTGATCTCGTACGGAGCAACTGGCGACGCAGGTCTAGTCGGTGAGAAAGAACTCTTGAATTTCTTCTAGGACGCCCCGTAACTCTGGCGGTGCGAGGCACATGGTTCGATACGTATCCAGGAAGGGGAGCTATTCATCTCACTGTTGTAAAATTTGCGTTTTTTCATGTTGCGTAAAATTACGAAACAGTAAGGTTATGCAACCAGCGATTGGGTCATTCGTATTCTATGCTGAATACATCGTCGAGGTTTGAAGATGAATTCAAAGCATATGGCTACAGTGAGCACCGGGAAGACGTTGCGGACCGCGATTATCTCGCTTGCCAGCGCACTCGCGCTCATGACGATGACTGGTTGCTTTGCCAGCCCTCGCGCAAACGATACGCTCGGCGGCGCTGCGCTCGGCGCCGGCGCCGGCGCGCTGATTGGCGGCTCTGAAGGCGCACCAGCGGAGGGTGCGCTGATCGGAGGTCTTGGCGGCGGCGCAGTCGGCTATATAGTCGGCACCGAAATGCAGCATCGCGGATACTACGGCGGCTACGGCCCTTACTACGGCGGATTCTGATTCTGATCGTCGCCGCTCGAGGCAGTCACACGACGGATGCGCGCGCTCAAATGTCGAGCCGCGCGCGTCCAATGAGCGCGAACGCATCCGAGCTCAATCACTTCCCGGAATTGGATCGAGCGTGGCTGACGACTGGGTCGAGCAGTCGAACTGATCGGCGCTATCTTCGGCAAACCTGCGCACGCGCGTATCGACGCAATTAAATAATCTGCTAAGTTATCCCGGGCATCATGATCGAAATCACGATTAAGCGAGTCCTGGCCATCGCGATACTGGCGGTGGCCGCTGGTCTTTACGGATGCGCATCATCCGACGATCAAACGGCCGCAGTCACCACCTGCCAGGGAGAGGACCAGAAGGACTGCGAGGCCCGCGATAGTGCCCGTCAAGCGCGCGATGCGGCGGACTACCAGAATGAGCCGGCGTTGGGATACCTGCAGTCCCCGCCGGGACTGCTGCCAATTCCGCTCACTTCGCGTAACGCTTCCTCAAATTAGCTGCGAGCAGACTCCGCGCTCAGGCTTGCGCAACTGAAGTTGCGCCGCCGCAGCGGGTGTTTTCGGTGGCGCTCAAAGAGTCTGGTCAGCGGGGCTCAGCGGCCGTCAACGTTTCATTTTCGCAACGCCAGGTTCTCAGGAAAATTCAAGGAAACAGGGCTCTTTTAGACCTTATTGACAGCCCAGCATTCGAGGGCAAGAATGCTACGATCAGCCGCGATTGCCCCTCAAGGAAATGTGGCGATTTGGATTAGGTGTGCAAAAGCGCAACGCAGAGAACAGGGCGCGGGTCCTGATCGTCGATGACGAGTTCCATGTTGCACGCGGTGCCGCGACGGTCCTTTCACAGGCCGGTTACGAATGCGAAACGTGTCCCACGGTCGAAGCAGCCCTGAAGCTGCTCGAATGCAAGGGCGCAGACGTAATCGTCGCAGACATGAGGATGCCGGGGATGGATGGGATGGATTTGTTGAAGAAAGTGCAGAGCAAGCAGTCTGACGTGGCGGTTGTGCTGAGCGTGCCGTTGCCGGCGGCGGAATCGGCCAAGGAGGCATTGCGCGCTGGCGCGTTCGATTCTGTGACCAAGCCGTTCGACAACGAGGAGCTGAACGCGGTCGTCACGCGCGCGGTCGAGATGAGTACGCTTCAGCGCGAGAACCGGAAGCTGCGCGAACAGCTCGACGTCGCGAGCATTGCCGCCGGTTTCGTCGCCGAAGCGCCCAAGAGCCGCCAGCTCGTCGCCATGATTCGGCGGGTAGCTCCGTCGCGCACGACCGCCCTGATCGAAGGCGAGACCGGCACCGGCAAGGAGCTGGTCGCGCGCATGCTTCATTATTGGAGCAATCGCGCCGACGGTCCATTCCTGGCGATCAATTGCAAGGCGCTTGCCGACGGCGTGGTCGAGAGCGAGCTGTTCGGGCATGAAAAGGGATCGTTCACCGGAGCTATCCGCGACCGCGCGGGATGCTTCGAGCGCGCTTCGGGCGGCACGCTGTTTCTCGACGAGATCGGAGAGGCGGGCCCGGACTTTCAGGCCAAGCTGTTGCGCGTACTGGAAGACGGCGAGGTCTTGCGCGTGGGCGGGTCGAAACCGCGCAAGGTGGATGTCCGAATAATCGCGGCGACCAATCGCAAGCTGCGCGGCGAAGTCGCCGCCGGCCGCTTCCGCGCCGACTTGTATTTCCGTCTGAGCGTAATTCCGCTCCGGATCGCGCCGCTTCGCGAACGCCGCGAGGACATCCTGCCGCTGGCGCATCATTTTCTCGCCTTTCATTCGAACGACGCCGGCCGCCCGCTAATGCTTTCCCCGCAGGCCGAGGAGGCGCTGCTCAGCTACCCGTGGCCGGGCAACGTGCGTGAGCTGGAGAATGTTATCGAGCGCGCGGTCGTGATGAGCGGGCAGGAGACGCTGATGCCCGAGGCGTTTGCTTTCGACGACGAGGTCGCCGACGAAGATCTCGGCCAGGTGGCCGGCGTCTCCCAGCCCAGCGGCGTTGATTCGGTATCACGCGCGGGAGCGGCTCCGGATTCGAATCACGCGCAGCACGGCGCAGCGGATACAGCGGAGAGTCATAACGAGGGTACGCTGCAAACGACCCTTGATCGCGCGGCTACGGTGCGAATCAAGGCGGCGCTGGCCGCGGCCGGCGGAAACAGGGTCGAGGCGGCAGCCACGCTTGGAGTCGATCGGACGACGCTATATCGATTGATGAAGCGTCTCAGTCTCTAGCCGCAGATTCTCCGCATCAAACAAACAGGCCCCGGACCGACGCGCCGGCGCGCCGAGTCCGAGGCCCCCTGGGAGAGGCTATTGGATTGCCCTGTGGGCCGAGACGAGCCGGCCCGGAATCATCCTCCACCCGCGAGCGTGTGGAAGACCGAGATCATTGCGGGTCCGACGATAACCGCGATCATCGCGGGCAACACGAAGATGACCAGCGGGAACAGAATCTTAATCGATGCTTTCTGCGCGGTTTCCTCGGCCTTCAGCCGGCGACGCGTGCGCAACGCGTCCGAGCTGGCGCGCAATGCCGGTCCCACCTGCGCGCCAAGTTGTTCACTCTGAATCAAGGTTGCGGCGAGTGGCTTGATATCTTCAACCGCAGTGCGCTCGGCGAGCCCGCGCAACGCCTGTCCAAGCGACGCGCCCGCGGAAATGTCGGCCGAGACCAGATTCAACTCGGTGCCGATTTCCTGCTTATGACGTTCGCATTCCGCGCCGACAATTCGAATCGCCTCGAACAGTCCAAGGCCTGCCTCGACGCAGATCACCAGCAGATCGAGTACGTCCGAGAGCTGCTTCGAGATGTTGCCCTGGCGCAGCCGCGCGCGGCGTCCGAGGTAGTAGCTGGGCGCGAAAATTCCAATGCCGACGCCGCCGATTCCGAATAGCAGCGGCGTAGCCACCGAAGAATGATAAACCGCGCCGACTAACAGACCCACCAAGCCGCCTGCGGCCGCCATCAGCACACGGGTGACCTGATAGGTCTGCGGCGCGCTGGACTTCAGATATCCTGCCTGCGCCAGAGTCTGCTGGAGCTTCTCACCGGTGGGAGTATCCAGGTTTGGCGGCGGGATGCGCTTGGAGGCCCATCTGAAAAGCATGCGGAGCAGGTTATCATCCTGAAGGTCGCCCGAGAGCGCGCCCTGCGAAGCCCGCACCTTGACCGCCAGATCCGCAAATCGTTCGTCGACCACCCGGCTCTGCGGCGTAACGGCCAGGTACAAGGCCAGGCACGCCGCGCCAGCCAGGAAGAAGACCACCACGCCAACAAAAAATGGACTCATATTAGTAGCTCACCCGCAGCAGCCGCCTGATGGTTATGAGCGCGAGAATGTCCGCGCCGACCGCGAATTTCAAAATCTTCTGACCGGTCGGATCATGGAACAATTGATCGGTGTATCCCGGTTGAATCAAGCTGAAGATCGTCAGCACCACGATCGGCAGACAGCCGACCACCATGCCGCCCATGCGCGATTGCGCGGTCAGCGCCTTGATTTGCATCCGCAGGCGCTGGCGAGTTCGCACGATTTCGGATAGCCGCCCAACAATCTGAGCCAGGCTCGAGCCGACTTCCGTCTGCACGCGCACCGCGACAGCCAGGAGCCGGAGGTCGTCTTCCGGAACCCGCTTGAGCATATCTTCGAGCGCGCGCGGCAGCGGCAGTCCGATCCGGTTCTGCTCGAGCACGGTGCGGAATTCGCCGCCGAGCGGATCGGCGAACTCGCTGACCAGAACTTGCATCGCGCGCTGCAGCGAATGGCCAGCCTCGAGCGACGATTTGATCAGGTCAAGCGCGAACGGCAGTTGGGCCGCAAAAGCCTTGAGGCGCCGCTTCTTGCGGAATTGGATATAGCCGAGCGGCAGGCTGCCCATCACCAGCGCACTGCCCAGCGCAAACCACATGTCGCCGAACATGACGTTGCCGGCGAACAAGCCCGCGCCAAACATCAGCACGATGACCAGCAGCATGTCCGGCACCCTGATGTACAAGCCTGCCTGCCACATCATCTCTTCGAGTCTTTGCAGCAGGTTCAGTTGATACAGCCCGGTCAGCAGCAGCGTTCCATCTTCGGATCGGCGCTTGCGCAAAACATCGACCTCGAGATCACCCTCCTGGGGGCGCGTCAGGCGCCGCGCCACCTCGCGCTGTTGCTCGACTTCGCTCCCGCGGCGGCTGGTGAAGACCAGCACGCCCACGAAGACGAGCGCGAATATGCCGCTGGCCATCAAAAAATCCATGGTATTTATCCGATCGTGCTGCGGAAAAGCTTGGCGTCGAGTTTGTAACCTGCCGCTTCGAGCCGCTGCGAGTAGGCTGACCTGATTCCGGTGGCGACAAAGTGGCCGAGCACCTCGCCGCCCGGTCCGATTCCGGTGCGCTTGAATTCGAACAGATCCTGCATCATCACCATCTCACCTTCCATACCGCTGACCTCCGAGATGCGCAGCACTTTGCGCGAGCCGTCAGAGAGCCGCGATACGTGCACGATGATGTTGAGCGCCGACGCTATCTGCTGGCGCATCGCGCGCTGCGGAATCGACACGCCAGACAGCAGCATCATCATCTCGATACGCCCCAGGCTGTCGCGTGGAGTGTTGGCGTGGATGGTGCAGATAGAGCCGTCATGGCCGGTCGACATCGCCTGCAACATGTCGAACACTTCGCCGCCGCGGACCTCGCCGACGACGATGCGGTCCGGCCGCATTCGCAGCGTGTTCCTTACCAGGTCGCGCTGGCTGACTTCGCCCTTGCCTTCGACGTTGGGCGGGCGCGTTTCGAGCCTGACCACATGCGGCTGCTGGAGCATCAATTCGGCCGCTTCCTCGATCGTCACAATTCGCTCGTCGGCCGGAATGAACAGCGACATGCAGTTGAGCATTGTCGTTTTACCCGAGCCGGTACCGCCGCAAACCAGGATGTTGAGCCGCGCACGCACGATGGTGCGCAGGAACTCGACGATCTCAGGCACCAGCGTCTTCTTCTCGACCAGGTCGTCGATGTTGTAGCGCTTGCGGCCGAAGCGGCGAATCGAGAGCGAGGGGCCGTCGAGCGCCAGCGGCGGAATGACCGCGTTGATACGCGAACCGTCGGGCAACCGCGCGTCTACCATGGGCGACGCTTCGTCAACCCGGCGCCCGACCTGCGACACGATCCGGTCGATGATCAGCATCAGGTGCGCATCGTCCTGGAACTTGACGTCGGTGGCGTGCAGCTTGCCGCGCTTCTCGACGTAAACCTGGTTGTGCCCGTTGACCAGGATGTCGCTGATTTCATCGTCCCACAAAAGCGGCTCCAGCGGCCCGAGTCCGAGCAGCTCGTTCTTGATCTCCTCGATCAGGTGCGTCTTGTCGGCGTCGGTGAGCAGCCGTCCCTCGTCGTCTAGAATGGCGGAGATCGCCTCGGTGACTTTCTGCGCCGCCAGCACCGGCTCGAGACTTTCAAGCCGCGTCACGTCCAGCGTTTCGAACAGCCGGTTGTGGACCGCGAGCTTGAGCTGCTGAAAACCCTCGGCCTGCGCGTCTTTGACCGCGCGCTTCGGCGCGCCGCCGATCAGCGAGCGCTGCAACGGAGCCGCCGCTGTGCTGTTCTGCAGTGAGATTCTTTCAACCAGCTTCATTTTCGGCGACCTCAGGTGCGCGCGCCGATGACATTCAACAAGCGCGACACCAACGAATTTGGCGCATCGCCATTGGAGGTTTCATTGCCCACCTCGAGCCGCCGCGCCAGGTCCTCGACGCTCTTGGCCAGCGGTGAGTTCGGCGCCACCTGCCACAAATCCTGCGCGCTCAACTGTACCCGTTCGAGAACTTTCTCATCGCGCGGAATCCGCGTGTGAATCGCCTGGGCCAGCGTATGGCTTAGCTGCTCTTCAGTGATCGGATGACCCGGCACGAAACGGCTCAGAATGAAGTCGGGTTCAATCCCCTGCAACCCCAGCCGTCCGAGCAGATCGACGAATCGCCACGCGCATCGTGCCGCGCCGATCGACTGGTCGAGTACGTAAAACAGATGGTTCGAGCGCTCCCAGGCAGCGACCGTGTTGGGGTCGATATGCGTGCCGCAATCCACAATCACGAAGTCGAACAGCTGGCGCATCAGGTCGAGAATCGCGCCGACCGTCGCATCGCTGACCAACTCGCTGTCCTCGATGCGCTTGGGCGCCGCGAGCAGGTAGATTCCCGACGCATGCTTGCTGAGCGCCGATTCGAGTTGAATCGAATCGAGCTTCCGCGTGCCCTCGGAAATCGCCATGATCGTGCGCTCGGGTTCAAGATTCAGGAACACCGCCAGCCCGCCGGTCTGCAGGTCGAGATCGACTACCGCAACCCGCTTGTCGAAGGCGTACCGCAGCGCCAGCGCGAGGTTGGCCGCCAGACTCGTCACTCCGGTGCCGCCTATCAGGCTGACCAGCGAAACGATCGTGCCGCCGCCGACGTGAACTTCTTCGCGCCTCTTTTCGCTTATCTTGAGCAGGGCGCGGGTCGCGTCTCCGGTATCCAGCGGCAGGAACAGCAGCTCATCGGCGCCGGCCCGGAGCACCCGTTTCATCAAGTCCGGAGAACGATCGTGTAGCAGCGCAAACAGAGCCGCGCGCGGCTCGCGCCCGATCTGCGAGTTCAGATAACTCAGAGAGAGTTCGTCGTTGCCGTTGAACACGACCATCGTGACGTCGAAGGACGCGTCGGGAGTGGCGCCCACGTCTGGTTCGCACTCCTCGATGTTCAGCACTGGGTCGCCCATCGCGGCGAGGGCATCTCTTACTTCTGCGCGATGCTCCTCGCCTTCGCCAACTAATTGGACTCTGAGGCCGCCCTGCCGTCCGTCATTTTTTTTACCGAGCGCTGACACCACACACTCTCCATACCTCAGCTATGCCGTGTCATATCATGCACTAAATACTCGGTTATGTCTTGTCCTGCCTGCACCCTAGAACCTCGGCCGCGACGCGTCAGGCTGCGCCAGACGACGTGTCTCGATTCCCTGGGTCGTCAGCTCGGGCACCGAAGTTGGGTTGTAAACCGCGGCGCCATCGGGCAGCGGCTGCACGATTTGCGGCGTTACGCTCATGACCAGGTCCGTCTCGGTGTTCGAATAGCTGGTGTTGCGGAACAATCCGCCGAGGTAGGGGACGTCGCCGAGGTACGGGACTTTTTGAACCTCGGTCTTCTTTTCGTGCATGATGAGGCCCGCGATGATCAGCGTCTGATTATCTTTGAGCTGTACCATCGTTTCCGCGCGCCGAGTCACGAATGCAGGCACGGTAAAGCCGAACAACTGCACGCCAAGGGCGAAATCAGGCTCCGATACTTCAGGCTTCACCAGCAGCTCGATATCGTTGCGGCCGATCACGGTCGGAACGAATTCCACCGAGGTACCGAACTGCTTGAAGACGATGGAGGAATTCAGTGCCTGGGCGATCACGATTGGAATTTCGCCACCGGACAGGAACTTTGCCTCTTCACCGGAGTTAGCCAGCAGATGCGGCTGCGCGAGAATCTTCCCCAGGTTGTGCTGCTCGAGATACTGGAAGAATCCCTGCAACTGGTAGTTACTGTTCCCCAGCGCCAGGCCATAAGTCAGCCCTTGCGACAGCACCAGCGGGGTAAGGCCTCCACCCGGCGACAGAGTGTTAGCGGCCGCAATAGTCGCTCCGTTGGCGGCCGTGATGCTCGTTTGCGGCGAAAACGGCGTCGCTACTGCGCCTGGCAGTCCGACCAGCGATACCCCCGCATGGCTGAGCGCGAGCGCCAAGTTGGTGCCCTGGTTTTCGATTGCGGAACGGTCCAGTTCCGCCACCATCGTGTTGAGCAACACCTGTTGTTTGCCGTTGGGATCTATCCGCACGGGACGCTCGTCGTACTGGCCCTGCTGATTCCAGACCGCCAGTGTCGTGAAGCCCGGCTTGTGGCCGATCAGGTTGATCTGGAACGGATTGATCACCTGGATATCGGCGACGTTAGTATCGGCGATCGACACGCGGCGCAGCCGGGTCGCAAAGTCGATGACTTTCGACGATCCCGTCTGCAACTGCACTCCATCTTCGGGCAAATAATGGCGTCCGCCCGAAATCGCGCCTGAGCTCAATTCGCCGCCACTCAGAGCGATCGATGGGTCGGTCCGATACCGCTCACTCGATAGTGCCGCCGAAGCGGTCTGACTGGAGGGTGCCGTAGGTACGGCAGCGTACGAAGCAGCCGGAACCGACGGAGCAAAATCGAACGTCGAATGACTAACAACCGCGGGAGCGGTCGCCGCTGGCGCTGTCGTCACCTGCGCAGGCGCACCTGGCGATGCGGCGGCGTAAGTTTCCGGGCTGACCACGGTGGTGGCGGCCGGTGAAGACGAAGAAGATGACGGGGATGAACTAACCGGCCCTGCGCCGGCATCGAGCTTCGCGACTACCGGGGCCGCCATGCCCGAGGACGTGCCGGAGCCCACGATTGGTCCCGGGCTGGTGCCGGGATGATTGATGTCGAAGACGCTGCCGACCGATTTGACCGTAACGTCATAATTGATCTGGCCGCCCTCCGTCGTTTTGACTGAAACGGTCCATTCGCCTGCCTCCGCGCCCAGCAGGAGGACTTTGCCCGGCTCCTCGTTATGCACGACCAGCGCATGCGGGTTCGTGATCACCTTGATGGCCGGGGTATCGCCGGGGCTGACGTTGTTGATTACGTAGCTCTCACCCACATTCAGGACGAGAGTCATTCCCGTGCTGTCGCTATCGGCGGCAAACAGCACGCCGGGGCCAAGCATGAACATTCCGATCGCTGCAACTAGCCACGGAAGCAATCCACATCCTCGTTTAACTTTCATCTTCTTCACCTCGCGCTGTTCGCGGCTCGCTTACGGTATGTCGATTGTTTTGGGCGTCGGCACGTAGCCCGCCGGCGTGTTGATCGGCGCGATGGCCGGCGCAAAGCCGCTGTTCACGGGCGCCGCCACGAGGTCGTGATGATCGGGTTCGGGAGCGCTCGCCACCGTGGTTGAAGGCGCCGCAGCGGTGTCCGCGTCGGCGTCATCGTCATCAGAAGACTGCGCGGCATCGTTACTGGCATGGCTCGGCGACTTCTTTACACCGTCGCTGCTCGCCGCTGCTTCGTTCACAAACGAGACTGACTCGGACGACTTGCCGTTGCGAAGAATCTCGATCTCGACCGGCTTGGGGCGCGGCGCCGCGACCACATGACGAGGCTCAGGCTGCACGGCCATCACCGGAACGTCAGGCGCCAGGCTGTAGGCTCGCAGCATCTGGGCAATGTCGCTGCCGGTGGTCAGAACGATTTTGTTGTCATTGTAATTGCGCATCGCCAGGCGCAGCGTTCCCGAGTGACTCGCCAGCGCCAGGCGCTCGGACTCTTGCGGCGTGACCAGCAGCGTGACGACTTTCACCACCGTCGGCTCGTCCTTCTTCTGCTCGACTTCCTGCGCTACCGCGAGCACTTCGACGTTCTGCAGAATTACCTTCGAGAACGCCTTCTCGGAGCCTTCGCCGCCCTGGGTCGCCACCAGCACGTCAACCCGGGTATGCGGCAGGACGAAGCCCGCGACATCGCTGACCTCATCCACCGGAACCGACACGGCGCGCATTCCGAAGGGAATCAGCAGCGGCATTACGCCCGCGGTCTTGTCCCCGGTGAACAGCTTGGCCTGCACCACCGGCTCGTTGGCGACCAGCGAGTTCTTCACGTAGCTGCCGATGACCTGTTTGGGATCGGTGTAGGCTCCGTCGGGCATACTGTCGGCCGACCAGCGCGCTGTCCTTACTTCGCCCGGCTCTATCTTGGTGCCGAGCGGAAGATCGAACGCCGCGACCACGACTTCCACGTTATGCGACATCGCCTGCTGTACTTCGGCCTCCCTCCGTTTCAAGGCGGAGTACACCATCACCGACGCCAGCATCGCCGCCAACCCCGCCAGTAAGACGAATACCATCGGTCGTCTCATATCTCCCCTCCGCTCCGGCCGCTTCGTGGCTGACCGGCTATCTTCAAATGGTTAAACAAACTAGTCATTTATCTAGTCATTTAGTTTTCTGTAATGCGAAATGGAGTACTAGTCAGATGGGTGGGAAAACTAGCTACAAAGTGCATGCCGGGAACAGCCCCAGCTCTGACGCAGATAGTCAGAACAATACTCGTACGGTGTGTAGTTGAATCTACCGTCAAGCCAGGTACCCCCGAAATTGCCGCGAATCGTGACTATAAAAGAGGATCTACGCGGCTGACTAGTGTCGAGATGATAGTACCCGCATTCTGAACCAGAGCAATACACACCGCGGCGATCGTGACGAGTATCATTGCATACTCGGCCATAGTCTGACCCCGCGGGTTTACTATTGCCCGGTATACTCTCTCCCGCTGGCTCATTGACTCCCCCTCCCAGGGTTGTCGTCTTTTTTCTGGAGTCGTTTCTCCTGGCGGGGCTGTGCGTGAAGCCGCAGCCAGGAGATCATTACTCCTGACGACCGTCAGGCCATCGACATCTACATAGATGTATCAACTGACGATAACAGCGATGATATCGTCGTTCCCATCGTCTGGTATCCGACGAATACCACCACCGCTACTGCTGCAAGTATCAGTGCGTACTCGGCCATGGTTTGACCGCGACGAGATTCGCGAACCCGAACGAAAAGCTGACTGAGCACGCTCATGGTTTCTGACTCCTAAATAATGATGTGGGGTGGCGGATGGGTTAGTCCGCCACCCCAGTTTATTAAACCATTCTCCCCCTTAGAGCTTCCCGTCCACGTTGCTCAGCAGCGAGGTGATAGTCGTGCCCATCGTCTGGTAGCCGACGAACACCACAACCGCGACTGCCGCCAGGATCAACGCATATTCCGCCATTGTCTGGCCACGCTGATACTCGCGCACCTTCACAAACATCCTAGTGATCTTGTCCATTTCCCGTGTCCTCCTTCTGTCCATTTTTTTGGCCGAGATTGGCCATTGTCCCCGTATTCAACCGGACTTCGTTCACACTCGCTCCGCCGTCCGGGGGCAGAGGCTGATCGATCCGCTGCCGAAGAAAATCTTCGCGCGTCGCAACTCTTTTACTTTGCCAAGTCGAGACTTATCGAGAGCATCTCTCGTGCCATCTACATCTATTCAGTAATCTCTTCGACTTTTCTGCTTCATAGGAGATTACGATAGGCGCAGTGATGCAACTGTTGGTTGCGAGCCCGCAACAGATCGATGCTCGACGAATGTGTCCTTGGTCGTTGAAGCAGCCAAAGAAGTTTTTGGCTAGACATGGATTAGCTAAGCGACATGACTCAACGAATGGTAGTCGGCTCGATGGCAACCACTAAATGCGGTAGAGGACACTCCGAATCCAGTCCTGATCTGCCGACTCCAGGTGCGATCGCTGCGCGTCCTAATTGATCGGCTCGAAGGCAATCTGATCGCCGACCTGCGTCGAACTCTCGTCAGCCGCGCCAGCCGAGAGTTCAAGCGCTCTTCGCGCTCCGAACACAATCGACGAGACCTGCCATGGCCTCAGGCGGCGATTGATCCTGATGACCCTGTCGTCACGCCCGATGAAAACGATATCGATCGCAAAGCGCATGAAGAACATGTGCATCCACATAAATGGCGTGAACCGCCCGTTCTCGAATAGCATCCCCGTTCCGGGCTCGAGGCCGTCGCAACCAAGCAGACCGCGGCCCTGACCGGCAAGACCGCCGGCGCTCTCGAGCCGCGCGCAGAGCACGGTGCCGCGGGATTGATTGACTGCACGCACCGGTCGAGACTGTCTCATTGCGTCATCATGTAATAAAATCGCGTAAGTTTCATGGGATACATTCCGATATTTCTCGATGTTAGCGGCCGCGAGTGCGTCGTGGTGGGTGGCGGCGAGGTCGCCGCGCGCAAGGTCGAGTCGCTGTTGGAGGCGGGCGCTCGTGTAACTGTTGTGAGTCCGCGCCTGACGCCGCGGTTGGAGGCAATCGTTGCCCGCGGACTGGTGACTCACGTGCCTCGCGATTACGCGCGGGGCGATATCCGCGGATGCGTACTGGTGTATGCGGCGACTGACGATCCAAAACTGCATCGCGAGCTTGCCGCAGAGGCGCGCGCTCTTGGAGTCCCGATCAACGTCGTCGATGTACCGAAGTTGTGCACGTTCATCGCGCCGGCTGTGGTGAAACGCGGCGCGCTTCAAATCGCTATCTCGACTGCCGGCGCGTCGCCCGCATTTGCGGCGCGGCTCCGGCGCGAGCTGGAGGATCAGTTCGGAACCGGGTATGCGCTTACGCTCGAAGTGCTGCACGCCGCGCGCCGGCTGTTGCATGCCGATGAAATCGATCCCGCCGAGCGCATGCGCCGGCTGACGGCGTTGGCCAACTCCGCCCTGCCCGAGGCGATTGGCGGCGGCGACGTGGCCGCGGTCGAGCGAATACTCGCCGCTCACCTGGGTGACGGAGTTGGACTGGCGCGGCTTGGAATCGACCCGGCTGCGCTTGGCCCCGGACGCGCGATGGACTTTCCGCACTGAGCCGTTTTGCCGATGGACACCTTGTGGCTAATCCCCGCGCTTGCGTGTTACGCGTTGTCGGCCGCGTTGTTCGTGTTCGACCGTTCGTTGGGACGCACGCGCGCGACCGGCTACGCGGTTGCGATCCTCGGCGCGGGCGCGGTCTTTCACGCGCTGGATTTGACGGCGCGCGGACTGCAGGCGGGTAATATCCCGGTCGCTAATTTTGCCCAGGCGATGTCGTTTCTGGCGTGGCTTACCGCGCTGGCGGGACTGCTGATGATAGTGCGGCTGCGAATGGCGGTGATCGGCGCGTTTGTGGCGCCTGCCGTCACGATCGCTCTGGGAGCCGCCTCGCTCACGACGAGCAGCGGGCGGCTGGTCCTGCCCGAGACGCTGCGCAGCGTATGGCTGCCGATTCACGTGACGCTCGCGATCCTCGGCTACACGATGTTCGTGCTGGCCGCGAGCGTGAGTATCGTCTATCTCGCGTACGAGTCGCGGCTGAAATCAAAGCGCGCGCTCGGTCCCGCCAACGAGGGCGCGCCGAGTCTCGAAAAGCTCGACCGAATCAACTATCACCTGCTGGGATGGGGCTTCGTGATGCTGAGCCTGGCGATCGTAAGCGGCGCGATTTGGGCCGACGCGACGTGGGGGCATTTCTGGTCGTGGGAGCCCAAGGAGTCATGGTCGCTGGTGATTTGGATACTGTACGCGGGTCTGCTCGAATCGCGGCTGACGGTTGGATGGCGCGGGCGGCGCGCGGCCGCGCTGACGATCGTGCTGCTGGGCGTGTTGGTTGGTTCATTCGTGGGCGTTAACCTGATCTTCCCCGGCAAGCATGGCGGCAGTTTCGGCTGAAAATGGATCAGACTCTATTCATCGTGGGGATAAACCATCGCAGCGCCGCCGTCGCGCTGCGCGAGCGGCTCGCGTTTGCCGATGAAGAGATCGTTGCCGCGCTGGCCAGGCTGCGGGATTCGTCGCCCGCAGTGGCCGAGGCGGCGCTGCTGTCGACCTGCAATCGAGTCGAGGTGGTGGGCGTCGCCGCCGACGTGGCGCGCGCGACCGATGAGACGCTCAAATTTCTCGCCGCGGACCGAAGCGTCGGGCACAGCGAGTTTGCCGGCGCGATTTACAGCTTTGCCGGGCGCGACGCGGCGCGACATCTGTTTCGCGTCGGCGCGAGCCTCGATTCGATGGTGGTCGGCGAGCCGCAGATACTGGGTCAGCTGAAGCTGGCGTACGCGCAGGCGTCCGAGGCGCGCAGCGTCGGTCTGATTCTGCATCGCGCGTTCCACAAGGCGTTCACGGTCGCCAAGCGCGTGCGCAGGGGCACGCTTATCGGTCACGGCTCGGTCTCCGTCAGCTCGGCGGCGGTTGCGCTCGCGAGCCAGATTTTCGACACGTTGAAGGACAAGACCGTGATGCTGATGGGTGCGGGCAAGATGGCAGAGTTGACCGCCCGCCAACTGAACGCGCTCGGAATCCAGTCGCTGCTCATAACCTCGCGCAGTTTCGATCGCGCGGTGGCGCTGGCGCGCGAACTCGGCGGCACCGCGGTGCCGTACGACAATTACAAACCCTACCTCAAGATGGTTGACGTGTTGATCGGTTCGGTCTCGTCGACCAAGCCGGTGCTCGGTCCAGACGAATTCGAGTCGGTGGTTCGCGAGCGCCGCTACCGGCCGATGTTTCTGATCGATATGGGTGTGCCGCGCAACTTCGACGAGCGGCTGAACGCGCTGCAGAACGTTTACCTGTATGACATCGACGATCTCGGCGCGCTGGTTCAAAGATCTCTCGGAGACCGTGAGCGCGAAGCCGAAAAAGCGGACCAGATCGTCGAGCTCGAACTCGAATCGTTCCTCAAATGGCTCGCGGGCCTCGATCTCACGCCCACCATCAAGGACATCCGCTACAGTGTCGAGCGGCTCCGCGACGACGAAATGGGGCGGGCGCGCGGGTGGCTGGCGCAACTCGAACCCCCGGAGCGCGAGCGAGTCGAAATGCTGACCCGCGGGCTGACCAACAAACTGCTCCATCGAATTTTGTCGGGACTCAGGCAACGCGGCGACAAATCGCTCGATGCGGCCTTCGCCGCCGAGGTCGCGCGGCGATTGCTGGGCGCCGAGCTCGACGCGCAGGATGACCTCGATGCCTTCGAAGACCCGGACAACGAAAACGGTGACGATGAAGACACCGATATCGAGTGACCGCACCGCGCGCTGACTCCCGATGGCGCTGAAGCACAAGCTCAAAATCAGGATCGGTTCGCGGCCCAGCAAGCTGGCGCTGGCGCAGGCGTCGATCGTGCGCGATTTAATCGCCGCGAAAATTTCCGCCGAAATCGAAATCGTCGCGATACGCACCAGCGGCGACAAGATGGCGTCGGGCTCACTGGCGGAGGTGGGCGGCAAGGGACTCTTCATAAAGGAGCTGGAGCAGGCGCTCGCCGCTCGCACGATCGACGCCGCCGTCCATTCGATGAAAGATCTTCCCGCCGTGCTGCCGCATCAGTTTCGCGTGGCGGCGGTGCCGGGGCGCGAGAATACTGCGGACATCCTGGTGACGTGCGACGGCGCGGAGTTGTCGGCGCTTCCCGCGGGCGCGCGGCTGGGCACCTCGTCGTCGCGCAGGCGCTTCCAGGCACTCCGAATGAATCGCGGGCTTACCGTTGAGCCGTTGCGCGGCAACGTCGATACGCGTTTAGCGCGCGTAGCCGACGGCAGCTTCGACGCGATCATAATCGCGATGGCGGGGTTGAAGCGCCTGGCGCGGGACAGGGATGTGAAGTTCGTCGCGCTCGATGCGCGCGATTTTATCCCGGCCGGAGGGCAGGGCGCGCTTGCGATCGAAACGATTGCCGATCGCGGCGCAGCCTCAATTGAACTCGCGCGCGCGTTTGCCGCGATCAACGACCCGCGCGCGTTTTATGAGACTGCGGCCGAGCGGGCGTTCCTGGCGGCGATCGACGCGTCCTGCACGACACCGGTCGGAGTGAGGGCGAGTATCGCGGGCGACCGCCTGGTGATCGCGGCGATGCTGTTCAGTCCCGACGGCGCGCGCGAACTGTCAGATTCGACAGTCGAGCCGCTCGCGGTCGATCTTGCACCGGCCGCCTCCGAAAATTGCGGCAAGCGGCTCGCGGAAAAAATGCTCGCGCGCGGCGCCGCCGCCTTGCTTGGGCATGAATGAGCGCGCGCGCAAGGAAACAGAAAGGCGGTAGAGTTTTCCTGGTCGGCGCGGGTCCCGGCGCCTCCGATCTGATCACGATTCGCGGCGCCGACGCTCTGGGCCGCGCCGATGTCGTTATCTACGACAACCTGGTGAGTCCCGAGCTGATCCGGCTGGCGCCGCCTAGAGCCGAGTTGATCTACGCCGGCAAAAGGGCCGGTTCGGAAAAAAATATCGAGCAACCTGAATTGAACGCGATGCTGATCGCGCAGGCGCGGAAGGGGCGCGTCGTCGTGCGGCTCAAGGGCGGCGATCCGTTTATCTTCGGACGCGGCGGCGAGGAGGCCGAGGCGCTGGCGCGCGCGCGAGTCGAGTTCGAGGTGGTGCCGGGAATCACGTCGGCGATCGCGGGGCCGGCGTTCGCGGGCGTTCCGCTGACCCATCGCGAGCACGGCTCCTTCGTCGCGTTCGTCACCGGCCATGAGGACGAAAGCAAGGGGGCCGGCTCGACAGTCCCCTGGGACGAGCTGGTCGCGGCGGCGCGGCGCGGCGGCACGATCGTGATCCTGATGGCGACGGCGCGGATGCGCGCCACGCTCGATCGAATCCGCGCCGCTGGCCTTGCGGCGGAGACTCCGGCGGTGGCCGTTCAATGGGCGACAACCGCCGCGCAGAAGACCGTCAGCGCGACGCTCGCGACACTGGCAGACGTGGCGGCGCGCGAAGGAATCGGCGCGCCGGCTGTAATCGTCGTCGGAGAATGCGCCGGCCTGCGCGAGCATCTGAAGTGGGTCGAGCGCACGCCGCTGTTCGGGCGCACAATAGTGGTAACGCGGGCGCGCGCGGCCGCGGCCGAGTTCGCGAGGGCGCTTGGAAGGCTCGGCGCGGAGTTGGTGGAATTTCCGACGATCGAAACCGCGCCGCCGCGGAGCTACGCGCCGCTGGACCGGGCAATCAAGCGCATCAACTCGTTCGACTGGATAATCTTCACGAGCGCGACAGGAGTCGAGAGTTTTATCGAGCGGATAAAGTCGCGAGGCCGGGATATTCGCGAACTCGGGCGTGCGTCGATCGCGGCGATCGGACCGGCCACCGCGGCGCGAATTGCCGACTACGCGCTGCGTGTGACAGCGGTCCCCGACAAATATCGCGCGGAGCAGATTGTTGCCGCGATCGGAATCAAGCGGATTCGCGGCAAACGATTCGTGATCCCGCGCGCCGAAGTTGCGCGCGAGGTACTGCCCGAAATTTTGCGCAGCAAGGGCGCCAGAGAAGTCGTGGTCGCGCCCGCCTATCGAACCGTCAAGCCGAAGGGCGCGCAGATCGAGCGGATCCGCGAGTTGATCGCGTCCGGGGCGATCGATCTTGTCACGTTTACCAGTTCGAGTACCGTCACAAATTTTTGCGACCTGATAGGCGCGCCTGCCAAGGGGCTTAAAGCGGCGGCGATCGGGCCGATCACGGCAGCAACTGCGCAAGATCGTGGGCTCGAGGTGGTGGTGAGGCCGGGGAAGTACACTGTTTCCGCGTTGACGGCGGCGATTGCCGAGTACTACGGATCAGCGAAGCGGGAACCTTAGGCGCGGGAATCCCCGCGATCCCCTTCTCGCCGCGCTAACTTTCTTAACACTGGGTGCAGGGTCACCCCTGCTACACGATCCGCTTCTGGCCGTGCTTGAAACCGCCCTGCTCGCCGGGAGCTTCGTTGCCGGGCTCGGGCTCCTGCCGTTGGCGCTCGCGTTCAGGCTCGCGACGCCGTCCGCGTTGCTGCCCAGTATCGCGCGGCTCGCGACGCCCGCTCTCGGTCGGCACGATCTCGATCGAGCGCAACACTCCTTCGCCCGCCGAGCGGGTCGTGAGCATCGGATCTTCCTTGAGCGCCAGATGCACCACGCGCCGGTCGCGCGGCGGCATCGGTTCCAGCCGCACCGGCTTGTGCTCGCGCTTGGCCTTCTCACCCATCGAGAGCGCCATCCGATGCAATTGCTGGCGCCGGCGCGCGCGATACGATTCAGTCTCAAGTGAAATCGGCGCCGCATCCTTGATTCGACGCGCCAGGATTCGATTCACGATGTATTCGAGCGCGTCCAGGGTCTGCCCGTGGCGTCCGATCAGAATTCCCGAACCGTCGCCCTTTATCTCGAGCTCGACCGTCTCCGCGTCCACTTCTATCTGCCGCACTTCGGTCCGCTCGCCCATCTGCTCGAGGATCTGCGTGAGAATCACCATCGCTTCACGGCGCTGCTCTTCGAGGTCCGCGCTCTTGCGCCCCGCCGAGCCGCCGTCGTCCTCAGACGCCGCCGGACTCCGTCGCCGGGCGTCCGCGCCGGCGGCGATCCCGTCGTCGCGCCCGCGGCGCTGATTCTCGCGCCCGCGCGTCTGCCCGTCAGGCGCGCCAGCTTCGATCCGCGCCTGCGCCGGCTCGGCAGCTTGAGGATTCGCTCCCGGCTGCGGGCTCTTGCGCGTCACTCGCACCCGCGCATTCCGCGCGCCCAATCCGAGCACGCCGGCGCGCGGTATCGCGAGCACTTCGATCGCCACCTCGTCCTCGCGCGCGCCAAGCTGCTCGAGGGCTTCCCTGGTCGCCTCTTCCACCGAGGCGGCCTCCATTTCTATCGAGTCGTTATTGCTCATGTAGCCGGTGTGTATTGTTGGAATTCGCGGTTGAGGAAAAATTGCTGGATAACTCCCAGCAGGTTCGACGAAAAATAGTACAAAGCCAACCCGGCCGGAAAGTTAATCAGCATGATCGTGAAAATCAGCGGCGTCAACATCATCATCCTCTGCTGATTCGGATCCGGCGTGGTCGGCGTCATGTATTGTTGGAGAAAACTCGTCAGGCCCATCAACAGCACCAGCACCGGCAGGCCGTGGCAATGCATCAGCGGCAGTTGCGGCAGGCCCGGTATATGCAGGCAGTCGGGCGTCGACAAATCGTTTATCCAGCCGACGAACGGCGCGTGGCGCAGCTCGACCGAGTTCAGCAGCGCCTCGTACAGCCCGATGAAAATCGGCAGTTGCAGCGCCATCGGCGCGCATCCGCCCAGCGGGTTGACGTGATTGCGCTTGTAGAGATCCACCATCTCCTTCTGCAACTGCTCGTTGTTGTCCTTGAATTTGTCGCGCAAGCGTTGAATCTGCGGCTGCAGTCGCTGCATCTTCATCATCGAGCGCTGGCTTTTGATCGATATCGGCAGGAACGCAATCCGGATCGACACCGTCAGCAAAATGATATCGACGCCGTAGTTGGGCGCGATGTAGTGAAACAGCTTCAGCGTGCGCAGAAAAATCAGCGCCAGGATCCCAGCCCAGCCGAAATCGATCGCTTTGTGCAGCGCCGGATTTACCGCATCCAGCGCCTCGAGCAGCTTCGGCCCCATGTAAATCTCGCTATGGATTCGCGCCGCACCGTCGAACAGGATCCGCGCGATCGCCTCGTCGCCCGCGTATGCCATCGTCAGAAGTCCGGTTTTTGGATCCACCGGCAGAAATACCGCCAAAAAGTAGCGATCGCCGAAGCCCGCGTATGTGATCGTCCCCGCGGCCGGCGGCACTCCCGTCTTTAGCTTCTTTTCGTTCTCGGTGATTACCTTGTCGCCGACGTCGGCCTGCAGCTCCGGGATATCGTAGTATCCCTGATGCGCCGTGAGCGGCTGGCTCATCGACACTCCAAGTTGATTCACCGCCGGGCCGCCGGTGGCAGCCACATCAATCGAAAACACGTAGCTGCTCGGCCGGAACGTAAAAGTCTTGGTGATAGTCGTGCCGTCCGCCGTCCTGGCAGTGAAGGTCGCCGTCGCATCCGCTCCCGCAGCCGGCTTGATTTGCGCCGGCGCGGTCGTGTCGTAGCTGAGATCGCTGTCGTCAAAGACCTGCCCTTCGCGCGTCATCACCGCGCCGAGCGGCAGATGCCCCCCGGGCGGAATTTGCACCATCTCGTAGGGCGGACTGTTCTTGGCGGCTGCTTGCCGATAACGACTCAGAACAAAACTCTTGAGTCGCGCGCCGTGAGTGGTGAACACGGCGACATAAAAGTCCGAATCCACCTCCACGGTTTTTTCAGGCATCGCCGTCCCCGACGGCGCCATCGCAGCCGACTGCTGCCCCGTCGCGGCGCCGCCCGCGACGCTGCTTGCGGCCGCTCCAGGAGCCGCTACCCCAGTGGGAGCAGCACTGGGGCTACCCGACAACGGCGCAGCCTGCCCGTTGCCAAGCGCTTGCTCCTGCGCGGCCTTGGCCGCCTTCGCCTGCTCGGCCGCTTGCTGCTGCTGTTGAGTGGGTGGCGGAAAAAATCGTTTCAGCACCAGTTCCTGGTAAGCAACCACCAGGACGATGGACAGAATCACCGCGATCAGAACTCGACTGGAATCCAACTTCAGTTCCTTGTTTTACCGGCGCCAGACCTTGAGGGTCGAGTGAGCAGCGGATCGTACCCGTGTCCACCCATCGGATTGCACCGCGCGATCCGCCAGAGCGCCATCGCGCCGCCGCGAACAATTCCGTATTCCGCGATCGCGTCGCGCGCGTACGCCGAGCAGCTCGGCTCAAAGCGGCACGCCGGCCCGTTCATCGCGTGGATCATTGGCGAGATCACGGCCCGATAGATTGCGAGCGCGCCTATCGCTGCGAAGCGTGGCGACGCCTTCAATCGATCTGCTGTATCCACCCGAGCCATCAAGTCTGCCCGGCGCCGTTCGCCGTGATGCGTCCGCGCAAATTGCGCGCCGCGATCGAAAGTTCATCGCTGATAGTCGGCGAATCGAGCGTCGCCGCGCCGGCGCGCGCGATCACCACGATCGACGTGCCGGCGGAAAGCTCGGCGCGGATAGCCTTCCTGAAAATTTCGCGGA
Organism: Binataceae bacterium (SeqCode); assembly: GCA_963789715.1. GTDB lineage: Bacteria > Desulfobacterota > Binatia > Binatales > Binataceae > Binatus. The sequence goes on from CAWBLQ010000012.1 coordinate 281,199, forward strand.
CCCGGCGCTTCACCCGGTTTCGAGCCACCGCGTCGCCGATTCTGCGCGACACCGTAACGCCCAGCCGCGAGCGCGCCGGCTCGTCACCGGGTCGGCCGGCTAAATTACCCGCATAGACCACGAAGTGAGGGCCCTGGAAGCGCACGCCGTTTCGCTGGAGGCGCAAAAATTCCGCGCTTCGATGCAGCCGGTCTGCCGCCGCGAAGCTCAATTGCGCGCGCACAGAGGTTAGCCCGGCTGCTTGGGCGGTATCGAGATTGCCAGGCGCACACGGCCCTTCGCCCGGCGGCGCTTGAGCACGTTGCGTCCGCCCGGCGTGGCCATCCGCGCCAGGAATCCATGGGTTCGTTTGCGTCGGCGGTTGTGAGGTTGATAGGTCCTTTTCATTGCTCGTGGCTCGCGCCAGCCTTCACTCGGGTTTGTATTCCGACCGATTTGGCCGGTTAGTAGGTCGGGTGTCTTTTCGTTCCAGCTTGATCTTTTTTCGGATCGCTGCCGGTCTCAATCGACCCCGAACACGCAATCGAACCACACCGCGCGCCATTGAGCAAGCACCCCCTTCGTCATATATGGAACCCGCAGGTGCTCGCACGCTGTCCAGCCGCTTGCCTTAAAATTCGTTAATAACCAATTCGGCGCGCCGTCGTACTCGTACCTGGAGGCATACCCGATGAGTAGCAAGGATTCGCTGATGCGCGACGCGGTTGAGTTACGGCTGGTGTTCGCCCTTCTCCTGCTGATGGCGATGCTCATCGTGCAGGCTTGCACCGCATTCAATCCGCAGGGAGCCGCGATGCAGCAGGCGCCCAACTACTACAACGAATCGTACAGCCAGCTATCGCCCGAGCAGAAAATGCAGCTCGAAGATCACCTGGGCAACCAGAGCAACGCGGCATGGCGAACTACCGCCGACGTCACCTCGGCCACCGGGCAACTCGTGCAAGGGACCGGGTTTCTGCTGCGCGGAGTCCAGGGCATCCAGCACTGAGCCTCTTGAGCTTCGGAGGTTTCGCTTGATTGCCGTGACGCATCCGCCGGCGCGATGCGGCGGCGGTCGCCCTGCTACGCCCTATGCATCAGCGATATTGCTCGCGGCCGCAGCCCTCGCGATCGCGATGGAGGGCTTGCAGGGATGCACCGACATGGCGCCGCAGTATGCCGCCCAGAACCATGCGCCGTCCTACTACGAGGGTGGCTACAACACTCTCACGCCGCAGCAGAAGTTCCAGCTCGAAGATCATCTCTCCAACCAGAGCAACCAGGCATGGCAGACGACCGCGCAAGTCATGAGCGGCGCCGGCCGCCTGCTGGGCGGCACCGGCAGCCTGCTCAGCGCGATTGGCTCGATCGAGAAGAAACCGCCCGCCCACCGCCCGGCCCGCGCGCACAACCTGCGGATCCCCCGCAACCTCGCCCAGCGCTGACAGTGCTTCGCTTTGCCGATGACCATAAACGATCGTTCAGCCTTCGTAACCCAAAAATCTCCTCAACCGTATTCAGGTCAGGAGAGACGCATATGAAACTCTACACAACCACATTAGCCGCGCTGTTTGGACTTCTCATGATGGCGATGCCGACCGTTGCCTCTGCCGATGTCATCCGAGTACGTCCTGAGATTGTGCATCCGGTGGTGGTCGAGGAGGTCGTCGCACCTGCACCATTCACGACCGTTGCCTACTATCGGCCGTGGGCATGCGCCAATGCCTACTTCCGCCATCATCATCGGTGGATGTGCCGATAACGCGACCGAGCGAGACGGGCGTCCAGCAAAAGGCGGCGCGGGCGGCGTGTACCAAACACCCGCCCGCAAGCCCTTCTTCTTAACACCGGGTGCAGGGGTCACCCCTGCCGAAGGAAGCGTGAAACCCACCGCGGGTTTCACATTAAATGAAGTGATCTCCCCTTCCCCCGTGCCTACGAAATCCGCTCGATCTCGAACTGCGCCGCCAGTGACGCCATCATCGCCTCGACCTCGTCGCGCGAATCCGCCGAAAAATAAATCCGCAAATGGTGCCGCACGGGATCTTCGGTCCGCAGCGTCGCGATATTGTCGTACGACTCGACGATCGACTTGAACAGCACAATCTGCCCCGGCGGCATCGCGATCAGAATCGAATCGATCGCCGGCGGTTTATTTTCGCTCGAAGTCAACTCGCTTCCCGCTCACGGTTTACTGCCAGCCCACCGAGCCCTACATTCTAGCCGATGACGCTGCCGCGGGTCTTGTTCGTAACCGGCAAAGGCGGCACCGGCAAAAGCACGGTATCCGCCGCGCTGGCGATTGCGCTATCGCGCCGGCGTCCGACCACGCTCGCCGATCTCGACCGTCGCCTGTCCGCGGCCGCGCTGCTCGGCGCGAATCCGGAAAACTCGACGACGGTCAAAGTCACCGATTCGCTCGACGTGCTCGCGCTGACGCCGCGCGCCGAGCTCGAAGCCTTCATCGAGCGCATCGTCCCGATTCGCGCCATCTCGCGCCGGATGCTGCGCAGCCGGACCTTCGGTTACGTTACCGCCGCGCTGCCGGGTCTCGAGGCGTTCCTGCTGCTGGAACGCCTTCGCATCATGGCGGGCGATGCGGCACTCGAGGATCGTTATCTGGTGATCGATGCGCCCGCTTCCGGCAGCGCCGTCGAGTTGCTGTCGGTGTCGTCGGGCGTCAAGGGGATCGCGCCCGCCGGCACGCTGAACCGACTCGCCGATTCAATCGACAGCTTTCTCGGTGACGCGACCCGATTCGGCGCCATCGTCACGACGACGCCGGAGGAGCTCGCGGTTCGCGAGGCGCTTGAAACCGCCGCGACGGTTCGCGAGCGGCTTGGCATCGCCACCATCGCCGCGATAGTGAATTGCGTCCCGGATTTGCTCTTCGATACTTCCGAACTCGCCGCGACGAGTCCGCTCGGCGGCCACGCGAGACTGGCTGTGCGCCGAAACGCCGCGCACGAACAGGCCGCCCTCGACATCGCGCAGTTCGCCGACGCGGGCCTGCCAGCCGTCAGCCTCCCAATGATGTTCACGCCGGCCATTGGGCCCGGCGAGCTCGAGAAACTCGGGCGCGTGCTCGATTCGGAGCTGCTCGACCGATGAAGTCCAGGGCGCATCCAAAGCAACCGGCCCATCCCGATCCGCTGGACTTGCACGCGCAAAGCCTCGTCATCTGCCTGGGCCCCGGTGGCGTCGGCAAGACTACTATCAGCGCCGCGCTCGCCGTCCGCGCCGCGATGCTCGGATGCGCCGTCGATGTCATGACAGTCGATCCCGCGCCGCGCCTGCTCGACGCGCTTGGCCTCGCAGCGGATTCATCCGAGCCGGTCGAGGTCCAGCTCGACGGCATTCGCCTCGCACGCCGTGGCGGCGCCTCCAATCGCGCGAGGCTGCGCGCGTTGCGGCTGGATCCGAAACGCACTTTCGATTCGATCGTCGCGCGTTACGCGTTGTCGGACGCGGCGCGCGACGCGATTCTCGAAAACCGGATATATCGCAATCTCTCGGGCGCGCTGGCGGGCGTGGCCGATTACATGGCGATGGAAAAGCTGCTCGAACTCTCCGCCGATCCCTTGACCGACCTGCTGGTGCTCGACACTCCGCCCGCGACCGAGGCGATCGACTTTCTCGACGCGCCGCGCCGCCTGCTCGAACTGCTGAACTCGCGCGCCGCGGTCCTCCTCGGCGCTCCACGCGGATTGTTCAGGAGCCAGCTCCGGATGGTGGATATCGCCGCGCGCGCCGTGCTCGCGGCGTTCGATCGTGTAACCGGCTTGAATCTGCTGAGCGACGTCCAGTCCTTCGTTCGCGTTTTCGACGGCATGTTCGAAGGCTTCTCCGCCCGCGCCGCGCGCGCCCAGGAAAAGCTGCGCAAGCAGGACACGGCAATCGTGATCGTCACGACGGCGGAGTCGAGCCGAATCGCGCAGGCGCGCGAATTTATCGGCGCACTCGAGCATGCCGGTCTGCGCGTAGCGGCGATGGTCGTGAATCGAGTGCTCGCGGAGCTGCCCGACGCGGCGGAGCTATCGTCGGCCCGGATCGCGCCGTCGCTCAAGAGAAAGCTGAAGCGCAATCTCGCCGACTACGCCGCGCTCAAGACGCGCGAGGAAGTTTCACTGGACGCGCTGCGCGATTCGCTTCCCGCCGGCGCGGTCCTGATGGTTGCGCCTGATCTCGGCCGCGAGCCGCGCACGATCGCGGACCTCGCCGAGATCGGAAGCAGCTTGCGGGCCGCCTGATCAGCCCGGCTTCTTCGCGCGCCGAATCGAGGGTTTCGCTTTGGCGGCCTCGTCTTGATCCAGCACGCGATCAAGCTTGAGGCTGAGGTTCAGCAGTTGCGAGCTCAGATGGTCGAGCCGCGCTTTCAGGTCGCGGACGTCCCGCTTGGAGGGAATATTGACGAAGTCGAGCACCTGCTCGACGTTGCGGTCGAATGACTGCTTGTTCGCCATGAAACGTTCACCCGCCCGCCCGAAGCTCGAGCGCATCTTGTCGTTCGACATGATTTCATTGAAGAAGCCCGCGATGCCTTCTTCGCTCATCTGCCGGAGCCGGTTCATCAGGTTGTCGTCGTCGCCGCGTGCCATGATTTTCAACTATTATATAGGGTGTCGAGCCGCGCAAACCGATGACCATTGTCGCCAGCCTGCTTAGCATCGCATCGGGATTCGCCCTGATGGGGTACCATGAGCCGCCCGCGAATCTGATCGCAACGTCGATCATCATCGATCTCGCGCTCGCTCCTCTCACTGCAATTATCGCCTCGCGCCGCGGCCGCTCGACCCTTCGATGGAGCGTCGCGGGACTCGCGCTCGGCGCGTGGGCGCTCGCCGCTGTGATGATTATCCCGCCTAGCCGCCCGGCTCCGCCGCACCCCGACGCCCCGGATTTTCCGCCTACTTCTCATGCCGCTTGATCCACGCCGCAGTCGGCTCGAACACCTCGCTCTCCGACTTTGTCCCCACCAACACGTCCAGGTGGCCCCAGCTCTGCAGCCTGGTAAACGAAGGGTCGGGCGCGCCGGTCGATTTTGACCCCTCTTCGACCTGGCCGGGCCATTGCGCGCCGAAGTTGGTGCTGGCGAACGCGATCACGGGAATCTTCGACGCCTTGAGCGAGGCGAGCAATTCCGGCGTGAACGGGTTCTCGCTGTCCTGAACGGCAGGCCAGTAGCGATCGTAACCGATTAGCAATTTCGCCAGCACCACCGCGTCGGAATAGCCGCCCTGCGGGTTCGCGAATCCGCCGTTGCCGCCCGCAGTATCGTACATGACGTGTTCCAGGTTCTCGCGCGCGGTCTTGTACTTGGGAATCGGCGCGGGCTGCTCGGGATTGTCAATCACCATCTGCATGAGCGTGTGCCGTTTGTCGTACGTCAGATGTTTGCCGCCGATGTCGTCGGCGTAGTAGCCGGCTGGCGGCGCCGCCGCGCGCATCGGATGGGTGGGAATGAATCCGTCGAGCGCGATGATTCCCGCGACGCGCTCGGGATGCCTCGCGGCGTACAGGTATGCGAACTCGACGCCGCGGCTGAAGCCGGCGACGAAAAGTTTGTCGCGGCCGGTCTTTTCGATGACGAACTTCGCTGCCGCGTCGATGTCCGATTCGAATAGCTCGTTGGTCCAGCCCGCCAGCTCGGAAAGATCGCTCTGCTGCGTATTCGGCGGAATAAAGTGCGTGCGATAGTCCATTGACCACACGTCGACCCCGTGCTCGGCCAGGTAAACCTGGAACGCGTAGCGCGAATCGTCGAGCCACATTTCGCCGTTCATGTTGGTGCCGGGAAGGTAAAGCACGACCGCCTCGGGATGCGCGGGCGGCTTCCTCCCCCTTGCGACGCGATGCAACGCGATTTTGTCGAACGACGATTTGCCGACGGTCGCTGAAAACTTCCACTCGTAGATTCCCGGTGCGCCCTTGAGTTCGTGGGCCGCGCCGACTTCCTCGAACTCGGTTTCGGCGGCCGACGCGACCGCGCCCAGCGCCAAAAGAAGCAGAACCATCAACACATGAATCGCAACGCGCCGTCGAATCTTCATGGGCCTGATCCTCTCCCCGATTTCGCGGCTTCGCACAAGCCCGCGATGCGCGGTCCCAATGATTTTCAGAGGCGCGCCCTCCTCAAAACCCAGTCCGTTTTAGGGATGATCTAGTTCAGCCTGACGCGGGCGCGCTGGGCGTGCTATTTCTGCCATATGGACAACACTCAGAATGCGCCGAACTTGCCACACTCGTCCGCTCGCGGTGATGTCCGCGCTCTCGACCGGCCGGTCTGCGCGCCCTCGCCCGCCCCAGGGCAAGTCATCGCGCGTCCTGACGCGCACAAGCACCGTTTCTTTGCGCAGGCCTCTCAAACTCGAAAAGTAATTTTGACGGAACGAAACTACCCATAGTGGTATGGTCGCCGCTGCACCACTAGATCAGGGCGTCGCCAATCTTCGGATCCGATCGGGAATAGCAGATAGAAGGTAGTTGACCCTTCGCGGTCCGCCGTGCGAAACAGAGTCGGCAGGTCCTCACGTCAACTACGCACGGGAGTAGATTTCAATGAGCAAGAAAGTTCAGTTCGCCCTGTTCTCTCCGCAAGCCGGTCAATCGTGGCATCAGCTCGAGGATCGGGCGCATCGATGCGAGAAGCTCGGCTTCCATTCGATCTGGCTGGTCGATCATATGTGGACGCGCGGCATGCCCGAACTCGACCATCATGAATGCATGGCCTTGATGGCGGGTTTGTCGGCGAAGACCGAAAAGATTCGTATCGGCACGATGGTCATTTGCAACTCGTACCGCAATCCGGCGCTGCTGGCGAAGTCGCTCGCGACGATCGATCACATCAGCAACGGCCGGCTCGAAATCGGCTACGGCGCGGGCTGGATGGACGAGGAGTACAAGGCTTACGGCTACCAGTTCCCCTCGATGGGCACGCGGCTCAAGATGTTCGAGGAAGGCCTGCACATCCTCAAGGCGATGTTCACTGAGAAGCGCGCGACCTACAAGGGCCGCCACTACGAGATCGAAGAAGCGCTCTGCAATCCCAAGCCGGTGCAGCAGCCGCATCCTCCGATTACGATCGGCGGCATGGGCGACAAGGTGATGTTGAAGCTGGTCGCCAGGTTCGCCGACCGCTGGAATTGTCCGGCCGGTTACGAAAGCTTCGAGCACAAGTTCAACGTGCTCAAGCAGCATTGCAAAGACGTCGGGCGCGACCTCAACACCATCGATATCTCAGAGCAGTTGCTGGTTTGCATCGGCCAGACCGACGAGGAAGTGGAGAAGAAGTGGCAGATGGCGCAGATGCTCAAGCCGTTCGTCACGACCGGTATCAAGGGCACGCCGAAGCAACTGATCGAGGAACTCAGAAAGCGCGTGGCGATGGGAATCACGACGTTCGTGCTTTTCTTCAGCGACTTCGCGCCGCCGCCGACGCTCGAGCTATTCGCGAAGGAAGTGATGCCGGCATTTGCGTAAGGCGATTGGAATTTGTGCGCCGTCGGTCCGGCGGGTGGCTGCCGCCGGCGGCTTTGTTGTTGGCTTGCTGCTCGCGGGATGCGCCAGTCAGCCCTCGTACTACACCACGCAGCTCGACACGAGCGGCGGCCTTGGTCCGGGCGATCCGATCACGCACGCGTCGGCAACGGTCGGGCACGTGACGGGCGTCTCGCCGATAAGCGACGGCGACTCGGAGATCGCGTTCGAAGTCGATGGCTCTCACGCCGACGAAATTCACTACGACTCGATAATGACGCTGAACAACCTCGGCGCGACGCCGTCGCTCGACGTGATGAACGTGGATGCTATGAGCCATAGCGCGCCGTCGGGCACACGGCTGGACGGCGCGTCCAGCATGAACGAGGTGCAGATGCTTATGACGGCGCGCGGGCCCGGGAGTTTCGCGCAGGCGCTCGGACAAGCCGCCGGCGCGACGACCACAACGCCGCCCTCGCCCTCGACCGTGCAGATGACACAGTTGCTGGCGCAAATTTCGCAGCAGACGATTGCGACCGCCGTTGCAATCGCGCCGCCCACTCAAGATCAACTCGAACAGGCCAACCACGAGGCGCTTGGCGTCGAGCGACAATTGATGCGCAACGGCAAGGTCGAGCAGGCGGAACGGCTCCGCGCACAAATGGGCACGATGATGGGCGGACTCACGGCGCCGGTGAATCCGGCAGCCCTTCCACCAACCGCGCCGAATCCGTAGCGCGCGATGGATTGTCACTGAATTGGATCAGCATCGACTGACCGAATATCTCAAACGCCGGATGCCGCACGCGCGCGAGCATCGCGTGGTGGGACTCAAACGAATCTCCGGCGGTTCGTCGCGCGAGACCTATGCCTTCGACCTGGAATGGAGCGAGGGCGGCGAAACGCGCATGCGTCCGCTGATCGGACGGCGCGATCCGACCGGCGGGCTGCTCAAGTCCGATCGTGAGCGCGAGTTCAAAGTGATCGCCGCGATGCATCGCGCGGGCCTCAAGGTTCCCGAGCCGCTGTTCCTGGAGCTCGACGCCGGCGTTATGGATCGTCCATTTTTCGTCATGCATCGCGCGGCGGGCCGCACCGGCATGGGGGCGTTCGCGGCGACGGAGCCCGAAGCAACGCGCGCGAAGGTCGCGGATGACTTCATCAGCGAGCTGGCGCGGCTGCAATCGCTCGACTACCGCGAGTGCGGGCTCGAGATTCTTGGGCCACCGGAGAATCCCGAGGCTCCCGCGCGCGTCCAGGCAACGCATTGGAACGAAGTCTATGAACGCGATCGGATGGGCGAGCACTATCCGATTCTCACTGCCGCGTTCGCATGGCTCAAAGCCAACCCCGTCGTGACCGACCGCGTGGTGATCGTTCACGGCGACTATCGTTCGGGAAACTATCTGTACGACGAGAACGGAATCATCGCGATGCTCGACTGGGAGATGGCGCATCTGGGCGACCCGATGGAGGATCTCGGCTGGGCGTCAATGATGTTCTGGGGACGCGACGAACTCGCCGGCGGCCTGATGGAACGCGAAGCCTTCTACCGGCTCTACGAACAGAAGACCGGCCATCGCGTCGATCGAAAGCGGCTGTTTTTCTACCAGGTGCTCGGCAACGCGAAGATGGCCGTGATTTGTCTGACCGGAATCCGCGACTTCGTTGAGCGGCGCACCTCCGATGCCGTCATGCCCTTTCTTGAACTGCTGTTGCCGCAGTTGTTCGGGGATCTGGCCAACCAGCTTCGTTTGGTTTGAGGTAATCAGATGCTGCGGCCAACATTGAATGAACTGATCGGCGGAATGCAGCGGACGATCATCGAGGCGATGCTGCCCGAACTGTCGTCGCCGTATGCGCAAGGGCAGGCGATGTCGGCGATCGGAATGCTCGCGCATGCGGCGGCAGTGCTCGAGTCGGCGCCGGCGTACGACGCGGCCGAGATAAAAGATCTGCGCGCTACGTTTGCGGCGCTCAAGCGACTGGGCGCCAAACACCTCTCGAAAAAAAGCGGACTTCGCGGCGCGCTCGCACGCGCGACTCGCGCCAGCGCGAAAAATCCGCCCGACAGGCGCGCGATGGAAGCCGCGATGGCCGCGTTCGCCACCGCCGTCGCTCTTGGCGAGGCCGACGCCAGCGTCGCTCGTCATGTCCGCGGATACATCCGGCGCAACCTTGAGCGTTCGCGCAAACTGCTCAGCGCTTCGTCACCCAGCGCGTGAGCCATTGGCGGCACTGTAAGATGAACTTATCTGCGTGATGACTGCTTGCGCGCGAAAACCAATCGGGATAGATTGCGTAAAGTGAACTAAAGGCGTCAAACGATACGATAGCTAAATGTATGAATTCTGGCAAAAGCTGTATGTGGCAACTTGCTACCAACAGTTAGGAGTTCTAATCTGAGTCTCAACGAGGTCGGAGCCTTGAAGCCTCTGCAGTCCAAGCTGCAAGGATGAAACCATGAGCATCACTATTCCAACACCTGGAATGCCCGGCGGTCCGTGCCGCGGCTCTTGCAGTCATCCCAAGTGTCACGCTATGCGCGCGATGGCAGAGGAACGATGCCATCTGTGCGGTATCCGTTTCGGTTTCGGCGCCAAGATAACCGGCGAGCCTCCGCTACATCTACGATGTGCCCAAGGCATGGCCGCGCGAAGCGGCGGACCGGCAACCCATCCAATCAATGATCCAGCACCGGGTCATCAGCCCGCGACTAATCGCGGCTGCAAGCACTAGCGCCGCTGTCTCGTTTGCATCTTCGATTCGAAGTCGGCGCGCCGACCCCGCGTGATCGACGACGCGGTCTTGACACCTTTGGCGCGTGCGCGCTACCGCTCGTTTGACGGTTCAAATCGAGGCAGCTCCAGCGTGAACAGCGAAAATGTTGCTCGAGTGAGAGCGCTCCGCGACCGGCTCGATCATCCGGTGATCGACGCCGACGGCCATCTGATCGAGCCCGCGCCGCTGTTCAACGAATATCTTCAGAAGGTCGGCGGAAGCGGAATGCTCGAGCGCTACAATCGCGAGCTTCGCGAGCATCCGACTGGCTCGCGCGGAAATCGCGACGCCGGCGACATGCGTGGCGCATGGTGGGGCGTCTCCAACGACGCGTACGATCTCGCGACCGTGATGGCGCCGCGCCTGCTGTATAGCAGGCTGAACGAGCTCGGCGTCGATTTTTCCATCTTGTATCCGACGCTGGGACTCGCGCTGCCGACGATTCACGATGCCGAAGTGCGGCGCATCGCTTGTCGCGCGCTGAATACGATGAACGCGGAGATCTGCGGGCAGTTTCGCGACCGGATCGCGCCGGCCGCCGCGATTCCGATGCATACGCCCGATGAAGCGGTCGCCGAACTCGAATACGCGGCGCGGCTCGGCCTGAAGGTCGCGATGATCCCTCCGGGCATCGCGCGTCCGATTCCCGCCCTCGAGCGCGAGCATCCGGGCGCGTTCCCTGCCGCGGCGTACTTTGATTGCTACGGTCTGGACAGCTTCTTCGACTACGATCCGGTGTGGCGCAAATTTGTCGATCTGAAAATCGCCGTCACCTCGCACGGCGGCGTTGGTCTGCGCTACCTGCCGCTTGGGCGGCGCTCGCCCACCAACTACATGTTCAACCATATCGGCGCTCACGCCTATCAGCAGGGCGAGTTGTGCCGCTCGATCGTGATGGGCGGTGTGGCGACGCGGTTCTCGGAGCTGGCGTTCGGATTTCTCGAGTGCGGCGCGGGATGGGCCTGCGACTTGCTCCATTCGCTGGAAGAGCATTGGGAGAAACGCAACGTCGCCGGCCTTAAGAATTACGATCCGTCGCGGCTCGATCGCCCGCGACTGCATCAGTTGCTGGCCGAGTACGGAGGTCCGCAATTCGTCGCGCAGAACTCGGCGCGCGCGGAGCGGGCCTACGACGAAGGGCTGGCGCGCCACGATCGCGCCGCGGACCGCGACGAGTGGGCGCTGACCGGGGTGCGCGACGAGCACGACTTCGCGCGAATCTTCGCCAACTTCTATTTCGGTTGCGAGGCCGACGACCTGAGCGTTCATCGCGCGCTCGACTCGCGCGCCAATCCGATGCGAACGCGGCTTCAGCCGATTTTCTCTTCCGACATCGGCCACTGGGACGTGCCGGACATCTCGACGGTGCTGCTCGAGAGCCATCGGCTGGTCGACAAGGGACTGTTGAGCGATGCGGACTATCGCGACTTCGTCTTTGCCTATCCGGCGCAGCTTCATCTGAAAGCGAATCCCGAATTTTTCGCCAACACCGCCATCGCGGATTCCGTCGCCGGGCTCTTGAAGATAGAGCGTCGCCGCGCAGCCGAGGATTAGAGCATGAATGGAGCCGAGAGCCTGATTCGTACCGCGATCGCGGCCGGGGTCGAGGTATGTTTTGCAAATCCGGGGACGACCGAGATGCCGCTGGTGGCGGCGCTCGATTCCGCCGACGGGCTGCGGCCGATTCTCGGCTTGTTCGAAGGCGTTTGCACCGGCGCCGCCGACGGCTACGGACGGATGGCGGAGAAGCCCGCGCTGACGCTGCTCCATCTGGGGCCCGGCTTCGCCAACGGCATCGCGAATCTCCACAACGCCCGGCGCGCTCGCTCGCCGATCGTTAATTTGATCGGCGACCATGCGACCTGGCACGTCGGCGCCGACGCACCGCTCACCTCCGACATCGTTTCGCTCGCGACGCCGGTTTCGGCGTGGATACGCAGCGTGCGCAATTCAGCATCGCTCGCGGATACGACTGCGCAAGCAATTGCGGCGGCCGGCCGCGCGCCGGGGCAGATCGCGACGTTGATCATCCCGTCGGATTGCCAGTGGGATCCCGCCGAGAGACACGCCGCGCCGATCGAGCCGATGCCGGCGGCGGCGGTGGCATCGAATGCAATCAAGGACGCGGCCGAGTCGATCCGCAAAGGCAATCGAGTCGCGCTTTTTCTCGGAGGCATCGCGCTTCGCGCACGAGGCCTGAAGGCGGCCGCGCGCATCGCCGCGAAATCGGGATGTCATCTGATCTGCGAGACCTTTCCCGCCCGCCTCGAGCGCGGCGCTGGCATGCCAACGCTCGACCGCCTGCCTTACTTTCCTGAACAGGCGATCGAGATGCTGAAGCCGTTCGATACGATCGTCATCGCCGGTGCGAGGAAGCCCGTCGCGTTTTTCGGCTATCCCAATTTTCCGAGCTATCTCATCCCGGAAGGCGTCGACACTGCGATTCTGGCCGAACCGACCGACGACGTTCCGGCCGCTTTGGAAGCGCTCGCCAGCGAAATCAGCGCCCCCGTTTCGGTCGCCGCACCGGCGAAAATATCGCGGCCCGACAGTCCCGTCGGAAGACTCAACGCGATGACTGCGGGCGCCGCGATCGCGGCGGCGATGCCCGAGGGTGCGATCGTGATGGACGAGGCTGCCACCACCGGCCTGCCATTCCTGGCCGCCTCGGCGGCCGCGCCGCCGCATACATATCTTTCGCTCACTGGCGGCGCGATCGGGCAGGGATTGCCGTGCGCAACCGGCGCGGCGGTGGCGTGTCCCGACCGGCGCGTGATCGCATTTCAGGCCGACGGCAGCGCGATGTACACGCTGCAGGCGCTCTGGACGCAAGCCCGCGAATCGCTCAACGTCACCACGGTGCTGTGCAACAACCACAGCTACCGAATCCTGCAGGTCGAACTTGCGCGCGCGGGCGTGACCGAACCCGGCCGTAAGGCGCGCTCGCTCACCAGTCTTTCCAATCCGAATATCGAGTGGACCAGTCTGGCGCGCGGGTTGGGCGTGGCGGCTGTGCGAGTCGAAACCGCGGAAGCGCTCACGCGTGAACTCGAACGCTCGCTCGCAACGCCGGGTCCGACTCTGATCGAGATGATTCTCTAGACCGGCGCTGAAAACTCAATGCAACTTTGAGGCACCGCGGATGTCGCTGGGCAGACTCGTGGTCCGTCGCATATTTAATTCTTGATCGCCGTGCCTGTGATCAAGAATTTCAAAGGGTAGGTGTCGCTCTTGTCGATCTCACCGTAGAAGCCGGAACATTGACCGTTGGCATTCGAAAACAGCTTCGAAGCCGCTCCAAGCTCGCAGCCGCCGCCTACATACTCGTTAACGATTCTGAAGCCACCGTCATAACAGTCACCGCCGCTACCGGCGATGCTTTCATTGTCCTGAGTCGCGTCGGTGATCTCGACGTCGAAATAAGCCGGTGAGCAATCGCCGGCAACACCGAAATCCTTGCCCTTATCAATGGTTTCATAGACCGTGACGGAGCCTTGCCCGACAGAGCCGGATGCCGTACCGGTCGATATGGCGCAATCACAGGGACCGACCGGGCAATAGTTGGCCAGTCCCTCGCCGCCGGTGCATGGACCGGCCCCGGTTGTGTAACTAGTCTCCTGCGCGCTGAGCCTGATACTCCAACTCGTAATCGAAGAGCTCGATCCGGCCCAGACAATCGCTGGCGTGAGCGTGGCTGTGAGAAATGCTATCGCGAGCATGCGTCTTCTCATCGGCCGTTACCTCCCAGTTAACGTGTACAGGCTGTAGACGAGTGACATGCTCGGAAAATTCAACCGGAATCCGCGTCCAATAGTTCGAGCGCTGGTTGCAGGTCGGCGATCGTCGCGATCATGCGATGATGCTCGATGCGAGTGCCGACGCCGATGAAATGCATGCCGGCACTCCCGGCCGCCTCGCGATCCACTCCGCTGTCGCCGACGTACACGGCGCGCGCCGCGTCGACGCCCGCGCGCTGCAGGCACAGGCGCAGGATGTCGGGGGCGGGCTTGGGGCGAACCTTGTCGAGCGCGCTCGCGACCGCGTCGAATACGCCGCCAAGTCCGAGATGCTCGACCAGCGCGGGCACGGTAGCCGATCGATTGGTCGCCAGCCCGAGCTTGTAGCGGCGCTTGAGCCCGAGCATGAACGGGCGCAACTCAAACGGCGGCCGCAGCATCCTGAAAAATGGCGTCTGATCCATGTTGCGCGCCACGTCGTGCATCGCGCCGAGCTTGGCCGCGTCGCCGCGCGCGCGCGCCGCAAACACGTCGCCCGCGGCGAAAGAGATCGCCGAGATTTCCTCGTCGCCGTCCAATGGCGGCTCACCGATCTTCGCGAAAATCCAGTTGTAGTAGGCAACGTTCGATTCGGTGGAATCGAACAGCACGCCGTCGGCGTCGAACATCACCAATTCAATCATGTTGAACGAATATTGTGCGCGGCCGGCGCGCGATGCGCCAGTCGGCCGCGTGCTCGAGCGACGGTCAGCGCGCGGCGCGCTTGCGCTCGGCCCGCTCGACCCGCCGCGCGTGCGCCGGCGCCAGCCGGCGCGGAATCGCGACGACTTCGCGCGCGGTCAGATGCTCTCCGCAATGAGAACAGACCATATCCGGCGCGGTCTTGGCGCCGCAGACGCGATGTATCAGCGTCATCGGCGGCCCCGACTCGTCGCTGAGCCAGGTGTCGCCCCAGCGCATCATCGCGATCAGCACCGGATAGAGCTCGACCCCTTTTCTGGTGAGCCGGTACTCGACGCGGCCGCTGTCACCGTCGCTGCGCGCTCGATCGAGGATTCCGTCGCGCACCAGGTCGCGCAGCCTCGAACTCAGGATGTTGCGCGCGATTCCGATTCCCTGCTGAAACTCGTCAAACCGGCGGCGTCCGAGAAATGCTTCGCGCAGGATCAGCATCGTCCAGCGCTCGCCGACCACCGCCAGCGTTCGCGCCACCGAGCAGTTCATCTCCTTGACCGAATCCCATCGCATCGGCGCCTGTCACTCTCTCCCCGAACCCGAACTTCGCGCGCCGCAAGGTTCCCCAGCTACGCGGCGACGAAAACATCGTTGCACTTTGAAACTTGGTTTGCCAGCGGACACAATTCTAAGAACGCGACCGAATGTCCGAAGTGCGGGCGTGAGTGCCCGGCTTTCGATTGGACGCTCGCTTGCCAATTTGGTAGATGGGGGGCGCTGACTGGGTTTAGCCCCCCTTTTTCCAGTCGGCTTCGGGCTGGCGTTCTGGACGCGGGCCCGTTCTGTCTTCAGGCTACCTTTTCTTGAGGTCGGGATTGTCGGCCGATACGCACCTGGAATAAGTCACTGGGGCGGTTTTCCTCAGGATTCTAAGCATGCGTTCATCGACTTTCTCCCTAAGCACCTTGTCTTGTTCGGAAACAGTGTCGGCCCGGCCTTTTGCCAGTTCGGCGCGCCACTCCTTCTCTGCTTCGCTGCGAAAGTCAATCCGCTTCTTTTCGCAAGCTGAACTCGTGTCGGCGTGCGCCACAATGATCCATTCGGAAATGGGTGCCACGTCGTCGGGTACTATCCTGCCTTCCTGGAACGTCGGCACGATCAGATACCAGACCACAAGCGTGAGCGCGGCAGCGTGGCGCGCATTCATGTCAGCTTTCTAGCAAAGCGGTCCGAACTGCGAAAGGCCGCGCTCGCGGTTGAAACGGCGATTCAATCTCCCGACATGCTGATTTTCCCGGGGCGGCATCATCGACCTTGTCATTCGGGACAGTGCCTGCTACCAGTATCGGTTGCAAATTGAAACTGATCGCGCGGCAGGCGCACGGCTCGAACGGCGCCGCGCGGGAGGATAGACGATGGCCAGACAAATCGAATTCTTTTACGACTACCTCAGCCCGTTCAGCTATCTCGCCGACACACAGTTGCCCGCTATCGTGCGGCGCACCGGTGCTGAGATCGTGTATCGGCCGATTCTGCTCGGCGCGATCATGAAGGCCACCGGAAACTCGGGTCCGATACCGATTCAGGGCAAAGCGGGTTACAACGTTACGGATTTTCAACGATGGGCAAAACGCTATGGCGTTCCCGCCAGGTTCAGTCCCCATTTCCCGTTCAATACGATTCGCGTGATGCGCGCCGCAATCGCTGCGCAAATCCACGGCCGCTTTCCGGCGTTTCACTCGGCGGCCTTTCGCGCCATATGGGAGCAGGGCCAGGACCTAAGCAAGGAAGAAGCGCTGCGCCGGCTTCTCGACGAGGCGGAAATCGATCCGGCGCTGATCGAGGGCGACGACATCAAGAACCGGCTGCGCGCCAACGTCGACGAGGCCGTCAGCCGTGGCGCGTTCGGGGCGCCGACGTTTTTCGTCGATGGCGAAATGTGGTGGGGAAACGATCGGCTGGATTTCGTGGAGGAAGCTCTCATGCGGCCGGCCTGACGCGGGTTCCCTCGTCGCATTATCCGTGAGATAAATCTGAAATCCCGGCGCAACGCGCCCGTGGACGAGGTCGGTCGCATGAAAGCAGTCGTATTCGAGAAGCTCGGCGAACCCGAGGTGATGAAGATCGCCGAGGTCCCGAAGCCCGAGGTGAAGCCCGGCGTCGTCCTGATCAAAGTGCGCGCAGCCGGAATCAACTTCGCCGACACGCTCTTCCGGCGCGGACAGTATGCGATGCAGCCCAAACTGCCGGACACGCCTGGGCTCGAGGCCGCCGGCGAAATCGAGGCGGTCGGCGCGGGCGTGACGAATTTCAAACCCGGTCAGCGCGTCGCCGCGCTTGGCACCAAGATGTACTCCGAATACGCGCTCGCGCCGGCGACGCAGGTGATCCCGATTCCCGACTCGCTGAGCTTCGAGCACGCCGCGGCCTTTCCGGTGCAGGTGCTGACCGCGTGGCACATGCTCCACACCTCGCACAAAACCGGGCCCGGCCAGACCGTGCTGGTCCATTCCGCGGCAGGCGGCGTCGGAATCGTCGCGGTGCAAATCGCGAAGGCCGCGGGCGCGCGCGTGATCGGAACCGTCTCGAGCGCCAGCAAGGCCGCGCTCGTGAAAGAGTATGGCGCCGACGACGTAATCAACTATGCCACCCAGGATTTCGCCGCCGAAGCGAACCGGCTGACTGGCGGGCGCGGCGTCGATCTGATTCTGGACGCGGTCGGTGCAACCACGTTGGATAAAGGGCTTACCTGCCTGGCGCCGTTCGGGCACCTGATTCTCTACGGGCGCGCCGGCGGCCCGCCGGAGCCGCTCAACTTGTTCAGGCTATTCGAGAAATCAACCACGGTGAGCGGTTTCGTGCTCTACACGGTGGCGGCGGTTCCCGACGTGATGCGCCGCGGAATCGAGGAATCGTTCAAGCTGATCGCGGCGGGCAAACTCAAGCTGCTGGTCGGCAAATCATTCCCGCTCGCGCAGGCCGTCGAGGCGCACAAGTTCATCGAGTCGCGCCAATCGACCGGCAAGCTGGTGCTGATCCCTTAGCATCGCGTTGGGGCCGCTGCTTTTCGATTGGCTCTTCACCCGCTGTTCGTGGGCTAGGGAGGGAGACATGGCAGAATCAAGTCGTCGTCCGGTTTGTGCTGTGATTGGCGTCGGACCTGGTTTGGGCGCCGCGCTCGCGCGCAGATTTGCCGCGGAGTATGCGGTCGCATTGATAGCCCGCGGTGAAGACAAACTGGCCGCGCTGGCCAGGGAAATCGAGACCGGCGGCGGCAACGCGATCGCGGTCTCCGCGGATGTCGCCAAGGCCGCCGACATAACCGCGGCGTTCGACAGGATTCGCCGCGAACTTGGCGACGTGGACGCGCTGCTCTACAACGCCGCGATGCGTCCGTTCGGCAAGCTGATGGACACCAAGCCGAGCACCTTCGAGAACACCTGGCGGGTCACCGCCTTTGGCGCATTTTTGGCCGCGCAGGAGGTTGTTCCGGCGATGCTGAAACGCGGCCGCGGCACGATCATATTCACCGGCGCTACCGCCGGCGTAAAACCGTTTGCGACTTCGGCGGCGTTTGGGCCGGCGAAGTTCGCGATGCGCGGGCTCGCGCAGGTGATGGCCCGCGACCTGCAACCGCAGGGCATTCATGTCGCGTACGTCAACGTGGACGGCGCGATCGACATGCCCGCGATCCGCGAGCGCTTTCCGCAGCTCAGTCCGGACGACATGCTCAAGCTCTCGGCAATCGCCGAGACCTACTGGTTCCTGGCGCATCAGGAGCGCAGCGCATGGTCACACGACGTGGACGTTCGGCCGTTCAAGGAGAAGTGGTAGGGCCGCGCGCCCTACACCTCTGATTCGCTTTCGCGCCACGTTCGCCGGATTCGCGCCGTTGCCCTTGACTCGTTCTGCGCCGCAGGCCTAATTAACTAATTAGTTAATAGCTGGATTAACTGTCTGGTTAAACGAGTGTTTGACCCCTTGGCTGGCCCGCGCACAACTGTCCGCAACCTCAATCGCACGCGCGAGAAAATACTCGCCGCCGCACTCGCCGAATTTTCGGCGCGGGGCTTCGCCGGTGCGCGCGTCGATGCGATCGCCCGGCGCGCGCGCGTCAACAAGCGGATGCTCTACTACTGCTTCGGCGCCAAGCAGGAGCTGTATCGCGAAATCCTGCGCCGCAAAATCGACGAGCGCGCCGAATTCATCGAATCCACGCCCGACGACTTCGCCGGAGCGCTCGCGCATATCTACCTGTCGGGCGGCACGGATATCGACTTCGTGCGCCTAATGGAATGGGAGGCGATCGACAGCGGCGGCAGAAAATGTATCGCGGAAGGCGAACGGCGAGCGCTGTTTGAGAAGGCGGTCGCGCGGCTTCGCGTGCTGCAGCGCAGAGGCGCGATTCCGCGCGGCGTCAATCTGACTCAACTATTTATTTCGATGCTCTCGCTGGGGCTGTTCCCGCTCGTGATGCCGCAGGTGATCCGCCTGATCCACGGCATGGAACCAACCGACCGGCGCTTCATGCGTCAGCGCGCGAACTTTCTGCGTTGGCTCGGGGATCGATTGGCGAGGGGCGCAGAGGCTGTTCCGATTGAGTCTCGACGCCGACGAAATCCGATGACGCCAATCCCGACCGCGGTTCGCCGCAGCCGGTCCTTCAAAAGGCGCGGCCAATCAGCATGAAGACACGCATCATCGTCATAGTCGTGGTGCTGCTGTTTGGCGTCGGCGCCTGGGCGGGCTATTCGCTGCTTTTGCAGGATGGCGGCGCGCCCGACAGCCTGCTCGTGTCCGGCAATATCGAGGCTCACGAAAGCGTCGTCAGCTTCAAGGCGGTGCAATCGCGGGTCGTCGAATTGCCGTTCGATGAGGGCCAGTGGGTGAAGGCCGGCACGCTGTTGGCGCGGCTGGACGACAGCGACTACCGTCAGCAGGTGGCAATCAACGAAGCCGCACTGCGCGTGCAGGAACAGGAACTTGCGTCGGCGATGCAAAAGCTCGAGGCCGCGCACGCGACCATCACCAACGATGCCGCCGACCTCGCCCAGAAAAATATCGACTACGGCCGCAGTCAGAAACTCTGGAACGATAAGATCATCTCGGGCGACCAGCGCGACCATACCGAGACCGCGCTGAAGCAATCGAGCGCCGCGATGCAGCGGGACCTCGCGATGGAGCGGAGCGCGGAGCAAGATATCGCGGTCGCCAAGGCGAACATCCGCAACGCCAGCGAAAATCTCGAACTCGCCAAGATCATGCTCGGTTACACCACGCTGCGCGCGCCGTTCTCGGGCGTCATTCTCACGCGTCAGACCGAGCTCGGCGAAGTGATGCAACCGGGAACGCCGGTCGTCACGCTGGCCGACCTCGAGCACGTGTGGCTGCGCGCGTACGTCGCGGAGACCGACCTCGGCCGCATCCGCTGGGGCCAGGCGGCGACGGTTCACACCGACACTTATCCAGACCGGGCGTATCCGGGACAGATCTCGTTCATCGCTTCCGAGGCCGAGTTCACGCCCAAGAGCGTCGAGACTCACAAGGAGCGGGTGACGCTGGTCTATCGAATCAAGATCGACGTCGAAAATCCCCGTCACGAACTGAAGCCCGGGATGCCCGCGGATGCGACGATTCACCTGGGCGCGCCCGTGCAGAGCGGCAACAGCCGTGGATGACAGGACGGTCGTAGTCCGCGAGCTGGTGAAGGATTTCCCCGGCGTCCGCGCGATCGATCATTTGAGCTTCGAGGTCGCACCCGGAGAAATCTTTGGCATCGTCGGACCCGACGGCGCCGGCAAAACCACGACCATGCGCATTTTGGCCGGAGTGCTCCCGCCCGACGCCGGCACCGCGACGGTGGCACGGTGCGACGTGGTCGCCGACCCGGAAGGCGTCAAGCATCTGATCAGCTACATGCCGCAGCGCTTCGGCCTCTACGAAGACCTGACGGTGGACGAGAACATCCGGTTTTACGCGGACCTGTTCGGCGTTCGCAGACACGACCGCGAGGCGCGCGCCGCCGAGTTGCTGAAAGCATGCGGCATGAGCGAGTTCCGCGGGCGCATCGCCGGCAAGCTCTCTGGAGGGATGAAGCAAAAGCTCGGGCTGGTCTGCGCGCTGATCCACACGCCGCGCGTGTTGCTTCTCGACGAGCCGACCAACGGCGTCGATCCGGTTTCGCGGCGCGAATTCTGGGCGATGCTCTACTCGCTGGTCGGCCAGGGCGTCACAGTTGTCAATTCGACCGCGTACCTCGACGAGGCCGAGCGATGCCATCGGGTAGCGCTGCTTCATCAGGGTCGCCTGCTGTTCTGCGACACGCCGGCGCGCCTCAAGGCGCGGCTGCAGGGAGCGGTCCTGTCGATCGTGTCGGCGGAGCCGCGCCGGGTCAAAGACGAACTTGCGGCAGCCGAGGGCGTTTCGAGCGTGGTGCTGGTCGGCGACGCGGTTCATTTGTTTGTCGATGACGCCGACCGGCGCATCCGCGAACTCAGCGCGCGGTTGAGCGGCGGCCAGATCCCGTTTGACGAGATCGTGCGCGTGACACCGACCATCGAAGATCTGTTTGTCGAGGCGGTGCGCAAAGACTCGGCGCACCCGGCACCATGACGGGCGCGAACGGCAATTCGGTCGAAGTCGAAAACCTGGTGAAGCGGTTTGGCGATTTCACGGCTGTCGATCGCATTTCGTTTCAAACCCGCACCGGCGAGGTTTTCGGATTCCTCGGGCCCAATGGATCGGGAAAATCGACCACGATCCGAATCCTGTGCGGATTGCTGCATCCCACCTCCGGCCGCGCGATCGTGGCCGGCTACGACGTTGTCCAATCGCCCGAACTAATCCGCCGCAACATCGGTTACATGTCGCAGAAGTTTTCGCTCTACGCCGATCTGACCGTGCTGGAGAATCTGCACTTCTATGCGGGAATGTACGGAGTCCTGGCGGCTGAGTTGCGCGGGCGAATCGATTGGGCGCTCGAGATGGCCGGGCTGCGCGGGCGCGAGTCGAACCTGACCGGCACTCTGTCCGGCGGATGGAAGCAGCGCCTCGCACTCGGCTGCGCGGTGCTGCATCGCCCGCCGATCATATTTCTCGACGAACCGACTTCGGGCGTCGATCCGCTTTCGCGCCGTTTGTTCTGGGAGTTGATTCAGCGGATGAGCAGCGACGGCGTGACAATCTTCGTCACCACGCACTACATGGACGAAGCCGAATACTGCAACCGCCTGGCGCTGATGAATGGCGGCAAACTGATCGCGCTGGGGACGCCCACCGAACTCAAGTTGGGCGCGATCGAAGGCTCGTTGCTGCTGCTCGAATGCGAGCGGCTGGGCGACGCGCTCGAGCGCCTGCGCCGCTTCGACGGGGTCCGCGACGCCGCCGTTTTCGGCAACGCGCTGCACCTGGTCGTCTCCGACGCAGCCGCCGCACCCGCGATTCGCGCCGCGCTCGAGGCCGACGCAATCTCGGTGGCCAGCCTGCATGAGATTCGCCCGAGCCTCGAAGACGCGTTCGTGGCGTTGACTACCCGGCGCGGCGCCGACGCCGGCGCGGAGCTGTCGTCATGAATCTTCGCCGCCTGCTTGCCATCTCGCGCAAGGAAGTCTTCCAGGTGATCCGCGATTCGCGCAGCCTGCTGATCGTCCTGCTGATGCCGCTGATGCTCATGACGACGCTGGGTTACGGCGTCAATCTCGACACCAAGCACATCCGCGTGTTCGCGTACGATCGAGAGGGCAGCCAGGCGAGCCAGGATCTCCTCAAGCGCTTTCAGTCCTCGGCTTACTTTGATCTGGTTGCCACCGTCACCGACTACCGCGCGCTGGCCGCGGCGCTCGATGACGGCCGCTGTCAGATCGCGATCGTGATTCCGTACGATTTCTCGGCGCGCCTCCACGAAGGGCGGCCGGTGAACATACAGGCGCTGGTTGACGGTTCCGACAACAACACGGCTGAGCTCGCGATCGGCTACGCGCAGGGCGTGCTGGCCTCCTACGGCGCCGTCGTTCAAGCCGAATATCTCCGCAAGTCCAACGCACCCACGGCGAATCCCGTGCTGTCGGTCGAGGCGCGCACCTGGTTCAACGAGGATCTCGAAAGCAAGAATTTCATCGTGCCGGGAGTCGCGGCGATCGTCATGGCGGTCGTCGGAGTGCTGCTCACGTCGTTGACGGTCGCGCGCGAGTGGGAGCGCGGCACGATGGAACAACTGATCTCGACGCCGGTGACCTCGCTCGAAATCATCATCGGCAAGCTGCTGCCGTACTTCGCGCTGGGGATGTTCGATACGGCAGCCTGCGCCGCGATCGCGGTCTGGTGGTTCCAGGTGCCCTTTCGCGGGTCGGTGATCGCGCTGGCGGCGGGATCGGGAATTTACCTGGTCGCGATTCTCGGGCTCGGATTCTGGATCTCCGTCGCCACCAAGCATCAGCTGGCCGCGAGCCAGATTGGCCTGGTGACGGCATTCCTGCCTTCGTTCCTGCTGTCGGGGTTCACATTTCCAATCGACCAGATGCCGGCCGGCGTGCAGCCGTTCACCTACCTGATCGCGGCGCGCTACTACATCGTCATACTAAAGAGCGTATTTCTGCGCGGCACCGGGCTTGGCTTTCTGGCCGGTCCTTTGATTGCGCTCGTCATCTATGCCGCGATCATGGTGTTGCTGGCCAAGCAATCGTTCCACAAGTCGCTGGCGTGAGAGGCTGACGTGATAGAGCGTTTGCGCCAGATTCTGATCAAAGAATTCATCCACTTGTTCCGCGACCGGCATGCACGCTTCTCGCTGATCGTGCCGCCGCTGCTGCAGATGTTGATTTTCGGCTACGCCGCGAGCTACGAAGTGAATCGCGTGTCGACCGCGGTGCTGGATTTCGATCACAGCCAGGAGAGCCGCGAATTCATCGAGCGCTTCAGCGCCAGCGGCCGCTTCCAGGTGCGCGAGGTCCTGCAAAATGAAGCGCAAATCGCGTCGCTGCTAAATCATCGACGCGTCGTGCTGGTGATCCAGATTCAGCCGGGCTTCGCCGAACTGCTGCGCAAGGGCCAGACCGCGCCGGTTCAGGCCGTGCTCGACGGCACCGACTCGAACAGCGCATTGATCGCCGTCGGATACATCAATCAGATCGCGACGCGATTTGCCGCGGACTATCAACTGCAACTGGCCGACCGGATGAGACCGACGCTGGCGACCTTCGCGCCCAGCATCGAGTTGCAGGAGCGTCCATGGTACAACGCGAGCCTCGAGAGCCGATGGTTTTTCGTGCCCGGCGTGATCGGAACCCTGGTGCTCGTATCGGTGATGACGCTGACCGCCTTTGCCGTGGTGCGCGAGCGCGAGATCGGCACGCTGGAACAATTGATGGTCACGCCGATCAGCCCAGCCGAATTGATCGTCGGCAAGACCCTGCCGTTCCTGCTGGTCGGGCTCGCCAACGTGATCGTCGTGGCGATAGGTGGAACGCTCTGGTTCCAGGTTCCGTTTCGCGGGAATATTTTCGTTCTGCTGCTCGGCACCACGCTCTTCCTGTCGAGCGCGCTCGGCGTCGGGCTGTTGATTTCCACGATCAGCGCGACGCAGCAGCAGGCTTTCTCACTTTCGTTTTTTTACATCACGCCGGCGATCATGCTGTCGGGATTCGGCTATCCGATCGGGAGCATGCCGACCGCGCTGCAATGGATCACCAATCTGGATCCGCTGCGCTTCTATCTCGTGGTCCTGCGCGGAACTTTCATCAAAGGCGTCGGACTGGAGGTGCTATGGCCGCAGATGGTGGCGATGGCCCTGCTCGGCGCGGCAACCCTCACGCTGGCGACGCTCAGATTTCACAAGACCCTCGACTGATCGAGCCAACCGATCACATCGGCGGCCGTGCGCGAGCCGGTCCGTCGTTGGCGACGGTCGTTTTGTCGATTCCCTTGACGCCGAATCTCCTGATGACCTCGGCGAGCTTCGCCGGCGTCCCGACCGGCGTGGCGCACGCCGTGCCAGCGCATACGAACGCGAGTGGAACTCCCTTCGAATCGCTCGAGGCGCGCATCGCGCGCGCCGCGGGCGGCATCGCGCTGGCGCGATTCGATTCGATTCGCATCACGACTTTACCCGGACGATAACTCGCCAACGCTGTCTTCCACAGGGCCGCCGCGTGGGCGTCAGTATTCGGTCCGACTACCGCGACCGTCGCGTCGCCATTCGCGCGATACTCCAGCGCCAGCCCGACCGTCGCGACCGAGTTGCTCAGCATCGATCCTGCCATCGTCGGCGCGCTCGCCATCAGATCGTTCGCGGCTTTGGTATAGCTGTCATCGCCGGTGAGAAGGCCGAGCCTGGCCGCGGCGATCGCCATCGTCGCTTGCACGGACGGCGTCGGCGTGTCGAAGAACACCTGCGGGCTCGCCCGCGACTGAGCAATCACCGTGCTCGCATCCTCGGTCTCCCGGTTCACCAACAAGCTCGAAGTGTCGGCGCGGAAGTTCTTCAAAATGATCGCGGCGAGGCGGCGCGCCTCGACCAGATATTTTTCGTCGGCGGAGAACTGGTACGCGTCAATGATCGCATCGAGCAGGTAAACCTGGTCGGCGGCGAGGCCGGTCACCTGCGCGCGTCCATCCGACCAGACATGGAAGAAGCTCCCGTCGGGCGCCCGCAAATGGGCGAGCAGGAAGTCGAGATCGTCGAGCGCCGCGCGGCGCAGAGCCGGATCGTCGAGCGCCGCCGACGCCGTCAGGTACGCGTCCGCCATCAAGGCGTTGCGATCTGTCATCACGGCGCGATCGACCTGCGGCGTTCTACGACGAGCGCGCGTCGCGAGCATCGCCGCTGACGCCCTGGCGATCCGCTCGCGCGCTTCGTCGACCGGCATCTTGAGCTTCGCCGCAACTTGCTCGGGACTCATCGCGCGCGTCAGCACGATTCGTCCGTCGGGCGCGCGCGCCGGCGCGTTTTCCATGCCGTAGAACAGAATCGCGACGCGCGCCTCGTCAGGCGGCAACACGCGCCTGACTTCCGCGACCGTCCATGTGTAGTAGCTGCCGTCGTCGCCCGCGAACGAGTCGGCGTCCTGGTGCGAGTAGAACGCGTGCGTCTTGGCGTCGAGCAGCTCGCGATTCACGTAGCCGACGATCGACTTCGCGACCCGCGCGAAGTCCGGGTCGCCGCTCGCCTCGTACGCGTCGCTGTACGCATGCAAGGCCATCGCGTTGTCGTACCCGAGCTTCTCGAAATGCGGCACGCGCCAATGCGGGTCTGTCGAGTAGCGATGAAATCCGCCGCCGAGTTGATCGAACACTCCGCCCGCCGCGATTTTTTTCAGCGTGTCGAGCGCCATCGCCGTGTATTCCGGATGCCCGTAGAAGCCGTGCGCTAGCGCAAGTTCAAGCGCCGGAAAATCGTAAAAGCGCGGCCCCGGTCCCGACGCGAATCCTCCGGCCTCGCGATCGTACGACGCCGCCAGCCCCGCGAGTATTTGCGCGCGCAGGCCCTCGAGTCCTCCTTGCGTCGGCGCGTTTGCGTTCGACTCGGATTTGAGCTTTGCCGCTGTTGCATCGGCCTCACGCTCGAGTCCCGCATGATTCGCCGCGTACACCTGCGCTATTCTTTCGAGCAACGGCAGCATCGACGAGTTTTCTCCGCCGCTCCCATTGGGTCCGCTGCCGGGCCGCGGCGGCAGATATCCGGCCGCAAAGAACAACGCGCCGTCGGGTGTCGTGAAACAGGTCAGCGGCCAGCCGCCCGCGCCGGTCAGTTGCGCGGCCGCATTCTGATAGTACTCGTCGATGTCCGGACGCTCGTCGGTGTCGACCTTCACCGGCACGAACTCGCGGTCGAGCGCCGCCGCAACATCCGGGTCGGCGTACGTCGTCTCGTCCATCACGTGACACCAGTGACACCAGACCGCACCGATGTCGATCATGATCGGACGGTTCAGCGACCGCGCCAGCGCGAGCGTTTGCGGACTCCACGCTTGCCATCGAATCGAGCTCGACGACGCCTGGCGAAGATACATGCTCGGCGACGACTTGAGCGCTCCGACCGGCAGCGCACTCGCAGATCCCACCACGGCGCTCGCTCGCGTGTTGAGGAAGCAAAGGATCGCGACTGACGCAAGAATTATTCGCGTTGACATCCTGCCGATGGCGCGATAGCTGGACATTGAAGCGGCGGACGCCGATGGTTCAGTTCTCGGGTTCAACAATGGATGCCACGTGTAATAATCCGCACCGCCGCCGCCGAGTTCCTTAGTGAGCGAAACATGAGCGCAAGACCAGCGACGCGCCGCCGCCCTCCCGGAACCCGCAACGGCCCGGCGAAAGTCATCAGGATGCCGATTCCCACAGTGGTC
Source organism: Binataceae bacterium (SeqCode) (assembly GCA_963789715.1). Classification (GTDB taxonomy): domain Bacteria; phylum Desulfobacterota; class Binatia; order Binatales; family Binataceae; genus Binatus. The sequence goes on from CAWBLQ010000012.1 coordinate 308,188, forward strand.
CGCCAGCGCCGCGCGATCAAGGCGGGACTCGGCCTGCTCGTGCTCTCGCTGATCGCCGCGATAATCGCCCGCTTTTACCTGATGTACACCGCGCCGCCGTCGCCCGAAAAGGTATCCGGCCTGACCGAGCAGGAAACCGAAATCCTGGACCTGGTGAATCAGGAACGCGCTCGCGGCGGACTGCGGCCGCTGAAATTCTCGCCGCGCCTTGCCGTAATCGCGCGCGGCCACAGTTACGACATGGCGATGCGCCACTATCTTGCGCATAGCAGTCCCGACGGCGTCGCGCCGGCCGACCGAATCAGTGGCGTCGGCATCGGGTATCGCGCCGTCGCCGAGAACATCTACATGGATGACTACGCTGATTCCGCCGACGTCCCGCGACGTGCGATGAACGGATGGCTGAAGAGTCCCGAGCATCTCGCCAACATTGTGTCCGGCAAGTTCACGGAAACCGGCGTCGGAATCGCGCAATCCGCCGACGGCAGCACTTACGTTACGCAAGACTTCCTGCGCTGAAAGGCGGGCGCGCTGCGATGGATTTCGCCGAACTCGCCGCGCTGGCCTCCGGTCACGCCGAAGCGCGCGCTATCCAGACCGCGCTCAAGCTGGGAATTTTCGAAGTTCTCGAGCCCGCGCCGCTTGACGACGCCGGGCTTGCCGCCGCTATCTCCGCCAATCGCCGCGCGACGGCTCTGATAGCGAACGCGATGGTGGCGCTCGCTTTGCTCGACAAGCGCGACAATCGCTACTCGCTCACCAATGCGTCGCGGCGCTACCTGATCCGCTCGTCCGCAGAATATCTTGGCGGATTGATCCTGTTTGACGAAGCGATTTTCGGAACCTGGACGCATCTCGAACAAACGATTCGCACCGGCGCTCCCGCGCGTCCGACCGACATGTTTCAGAGCCGTCCCGAAGAGACCGAACGATTCATCCGCGCGATGGATAGCTTGACGCGCGCCCGCGGCGATCCGATTTACGTCGCCAATCGCCTCGATCTGAGCCGCGTCTCGATGCTCGCCGACATCGGCGGCGGGCCGGGGACCTACGCCGTCGCGATGCTCCACCGATGGCCCCATCTGCGCGCTGCGATTTACGATCTGCCGGCCACTCTCGAAGTTGCGCGCCGGATTCTCGCCGAACGCGAGCCTGCGGTGCTGGAGCGGATCGACCTAGTGCGCGTCGATTACCTTTACGATGAGATCCCGGGGCCATGCGGAGCCCTGTTCATGTCGAATATAATTCACAACGAAGATGAAACGGCCAACGCTCAAACCTTCCGCAAATGCTTTCGCGCGCTCGAATCGGGCGGCCTGATGATCATCAAGGATCACATCATGAATGCCGACCTCACCGAGCCGAGGCCGGGCGCGATTTTCGCGCTCTACCTGCTGCTGACTACGCGCGGGCGTGACTATTCATTCGACGAAGTCTCGCGCTGGCTCGCCGACGCCGGCTTCGTCGACATCCGTCATGAAGCGCTGCCAAGCCCTCCATTCACTTCCTCGATGGTTATTGCGCGCAAGCCTTGACGCCGTGGAAAGTTTAATCGTGCGCAGGATCGCGTCCATCGCGATCGCAATCGTGCTCGCGGCCTTATGCTCGGGATGCGCGGCTGCCGGGGCCGCCAGCGTGGTGAGCACCGTTGCCCCGATGGTCGCCGCCGGGAGTGCGCAGGTCATCGGCTCCCAGGTTGCGTTGAAGCAGGCCAACGGCACTGGCGCTTCCGCTGAAGACAACTCCGACCAGTGCGATCAACTGCTGCGCGTTCCGCCCGGCGTCGAAGAAGTTCTGAAGACCAAGGACGGGGTGATCGAGTCGCGCCAGTGGAAGATTGGCGGCGACTCGGGCTCGCCGGCCTGGGTTCTCGTTCACACCAATGGCGGGTCCAACGACTCCTGGCAGCCGAAGCCCGGCATCACCAAGCTCTTCTTCAATCCGCCGCTTTATCAGATGCTCAAACCGGACCAGCCGGAATATCTCGCCTATGCTCCAGCCGACGTCGTCAGCGTGTCTGACAGCGAGCAGTTCGACTCGATGACGGGGGCGTTCGGCCCGGGCGTCGGGACCTTCAAGTGGCACGCTCGTCCCTACGCTTACGTGCTGGTCAAGGAACTCCCCTGCTTCAAACCAGCGAAGTGAATTTGCTTCCGTCCCATCCGTCGCGCCTGATGCGATCCCTGCTGCGAGCGATCGCCGCCGTCGCCGTTTTTTCTCTGGCGCTGTTTGCCGCTAGGTCGTACTCTCAGAGCATGAACGCTGCGCCCGACCATTCGCATCCGCGTCTTGAGCCCGCGGCGTGGCCCGACAACTCGCTCACGATCGCAAATCTCGGCCACGCGGCGCTGCTCATGAATTTTTTCGGCACCCGCGTGATTACCGACCCGAGCTTGTTCTCGCGCGTAGGCATGTCATTCGACTCGATCCTTACGATCGGGCCAAAACGATTCGTCGAGCCGCCGCTGGCTCCCGCGCAACTTCAGCAAATCGATCTCATTCTCATCACGCACGCACACATGGATCATCTCGACCTGCCGTCGCTCAAGGCTCTGCCCAAGACCGCGGTCGTGGTCGCGTGCGACAAGTGCTCGAAGCTCATCGCACCGCTGGGCTTCAACGACGTCCGCGAACTCAAGTGGGGCGAGACCACCGTCGTCAAAGGACTCAGCATCCGCGCGATGGGCGCGCGGCACTGGGGCCGGCGCTGGCCTCCGTTCGGCGAAGACTACGGCTTCAACAGTTACGTGCTCGAGAAAAACGGCCGCCGGATGCTGCTCGCCTGCGACAGCGCCGAGACCGATCTGTTCGCGAGCCTGGCGTCGACGCCGCCCGACGTCGCGGCATTCTCCATCGGCGCATACGACCCGTGGATCCTCAATCATGCGAATCCCGAACAGGTCTGGGCGATGTTCCAGCAGACGCGCGCGCACTACCTCATTCCTATTCACTGGGGCACGTTCAGGCTCTCGAAGGAGCCGATGGAAGAGCCGCTGCAACGACTAATCGCGGCCGCCGGCAGTGAGCAGGACCGAATCGTGATTCGTCAAATCGGCGGAAGCTGGACTATGCCGGCATCGATCGAAACGCGTCAAGCCGCCGGCCGCTAGGACTCACAGCCAATACCTATTTAGTGAGCTATCTTGATATCGGCGGCCGCGACGCATCGTTGCTGCTTCGCCGGCGGACCGGGGAATGTAGAGCTAGCTTCGTGAACAAGATTTTTGCCGCGCTGATCTTCACACTGCCAGAAGGTATCGAAAGCGCCAATGGTGGACCACTGCGAAAACGGCGTGTCGAAGTCAGCGATCTTGCCCCACCTGACGCAATTATCCATCCGCTTATTGGATCCGATCCATGCGTCAAATATCCGGCCCTGAAAGCCTCCAGCGCAGCTACAGGAGGTCTTCGCAAGGTTCGGCGGCATCATCAGATACCAGCCCACAATCGCGAGGGCGGCAGTATGGCGGAGATTCATGCCCACACGAGCTAGCAGATTCCCGCGCGACCGACAAATGCTGCGTCGGCGTTTACAGATTTCTGATCGCCAAGACTTCCTGAGCAGGGGTTCGATCCCCGGTGCAGTTAATCAATCGAGGAGCGTCGAGAATCGTGACTAGGTATCCGAGTTTTCGGTATAGCTCCTGGATTCGGTCGGTAGCTTGATTCGATAGAACAACAGGACCTCGATGCCGCGCCAGCTGCTCCGCTAACCTTACCTGTTCGTTCCAGCCAAAATTTTCTTTCGAGTACTGGGTGAACTCGACGTCATAGGGTGGATCCGCATAGACGAAGTCGTCAGCCTCGAGTGGGATCTTTTCGAAATCAACGCACATGAACTCCCAGTGCGCGAACGCTCTGACATATTCCGCAAAATCCGTCTTATAGGTGATCTTCTTGTACTGGCCAAACGGAACATTGAATTCGCCTTTTCGATTGAACCTGCATAGGCCGTTGTAGCAGGTGCGATTCAGGTAATAGAAAAGACTTGCCGCTTCCTTGCTGTAAGCCTTACGCTCGCGAATGATCTGATTGAACCGCAGTCGCCGTGTGTAAAAGTAGGTCTCCTCGTTCCGCATCCTAAGAGTGATACTTAGACCTCTTTTGAGCCAGCGATAGAAATTTATAGCATGAGGATTGATGTCACTTATAAGGGCACGATCAGGCACCAAGCCCAACGCAATTGCCAGCCCTCCGCACAGCGGTTCGACGAGGCGACGAGATCGGTGAGAATTCCAGAGACGAGCCAGGTATGGGACTAGCCATCGCTTGCCACCCGCCCACTTCAGAGGGGGCTTAGGGTTGGAGCGCGATTCCAGCAACTCCGCAACCGCCACCACTTATCCCGCTTCAGACACGCTTGCGCTTTTTGGATAGATAGTCGACTAGCATGTATTCGCCGAGATGATCGGGACGCGTAAACAGCGCGCGGCCTCGATTGATTTGCGTCATCTTGTCCACGAACGCGCGCAGACTCGGCGAGTCATCGAGCATGAAGGTGTTGATGGTGATCCCCTTGCGCGTGATCCGCTCGACTTCCTTCAGCGTCTCCTGCGCCGCGCGCATGCTGATGCCGCCGAACGACAGCGGCCATTCGCAGTAGAGGCGCTTGTTGAGGAAGTACGCGGTCGGCTGCCCGTCGGTGATCACGATGATGTGCTGGTTGCGCGACGGGTGGCGCCCCAGCAAATCCGAAGCGAGCCGCAGCCCGTCCTGCAGATTGGTGAACGGATCGCCCATGTTCCACGACGCTTCGGGCAGATCCTTGAGCTTCAACTCAACCGCGCGCGTGTAGAAACCGACGATCGAAAAAAAGTCGCGCGGGAACTTCGACCGAATCAAAGTCTCCATCGCCATCGCGACTTTCTTCGCCGCCGCAAATCGCCCTTCCCAGCTCATCGACCACGACATGTCCAGGCACAGCACCGTCGACGACGAGCTCGCGTAGTCGTTTTCGTAAATCTCGAAATCTTCCGGCCGCACTTCCAGCGGAACGCCCGCCTTGCGCGCCAGCGCGTGCTTCAGCGTCGCGACCAGGTTCAGATTCAGCGGATCGCCAAACGCATACGGCTTGGTCTGCTCGGGGCGCATCTCGGTTACGCCGCGATGGTCCGTCAAGTGACCGCCGGAGCGATCCTTCAGCAGGTTCTGGTAAATGTCGCGCAGCGCCAGCTGCCCGATTCGCCGCACACCCTTGGGCGAGAGCTGAAAATGATCGCCCTTCGGCACCATGTAGCCGGACTGCGTCAGCAGCACCATCACCTGCTTGAGATTCTGAAAGTCCTTGCTCGCCTGCTGACCTAGAATCTGCTGCAGGTCTTCCATCGAGATCGTGTCGAAGTTGCCCGACATCAGGTCCTGCTCGAGCTGGCGCATCCGCTCCATTTCGCGCATCAGCTCGAGCGCATCGTCGTAGCCGAGGCTCTTCGGACCGTGGAACATGTGCTGGTTGCGATCGCGAAAATTCTCGAGGTCGCGGATATTTTCGTATTCCTCGAGCAGCTCGTCGAAGTCCGCCTTGGCCTGCGCGTCCTCGAATTCGTGGCTCTCCAGCTTGCGCATCGCCTCCGACAGCCGCCGCGGCATGCGCGACAACTCGCGCTGTTTTTCTTCGATGCCGGGCTTTTGCCCTTTGAGCGATTCCAGCTTCGCCCGCTCGCGATTCAAAATGTCCTCGAGCTTCTGCTCCATCTCCGACAGCGCGTTCTTCAGGTTGAAGTCGCGATAGCGCTGGCGCATCTCCTGCCGCAGCTGCTCGATGAACTCCTCGAGCCCCATCACCTTGACGCCGTCAAAATCCATCCCCTGCCGCATCATCCAGTCCATGGCCTGCCGCACGTCGTCGGTGTACGACAGGTACTCGGCCAGCTTCTCGAACACCTTGTCGGCGTCGAGCTTGAGCCGTTGGGTCCCGTCCCACTGCGTGTAGCGCGTGGTGACCGTGCTCAGTGCCCTGCGCGTCATGCGTGGTAGGCGAAGCGCCCGCCCTGGCGATCTTTGTTGAGCTTCTGATGCAGATGCAGGCCCTCGAAAATAAACTCGCTCGCCGCGGCCATCAGCCCCGGCGTCTCGAACGGACCGAGCAGCGTGATCACTTCGCGCAGTCCCGTGACCTCGCGCAGCGGTTCCATGTATTCCGACGACGGCGCGCTGTCGGAAACCTCGACGCCCCAGCCCTGCTCGAAGTAGCTCGAGATTTTTTTCAAATCGTCGAGCTTCAGATACTTGTCAAAGACCTTAAGCACCGCGCGATTGATCAGCCGCTCGATCAAATCGTCTTCCTTCTTGTCCTCGCCAACGTACTCGAGCTCGATCTTGCCGGCCGTCGACGCATACAGCGAATGCAAATCCGAAATGCGCGGTACGATCTCGTTCTCGGCGTTTCGCACCGCGCGCTTCTCGGCGTTGGAAATCGCCGATTCGAAATTGTTGATCGTAACGCGCACCGAGACCCCCGACGACTGATTAATTTCGTTCGACGCCCGCGCCTCGAAGGTAATCTGCGCCAGGATGTCCTTCATGAACTGCGGAATCCGCACGTCCACGCCCGCCCGCGGCGGATGCGCCGCCTCCTGCTCCATGATCGAGATCTCGTGCTCGATGGTCTTGGGATAATGTGTGCGAATCTGGACGTCGAAACGATCCTTGAGCGGCGTGATGATGCGCCCGCGCGAAGTGTAGTCCTCGGGATTCGCGCTCGCGACGAACACCACGTCGACCGCCAGCCGGATCTTGTAGCCCTTGATCTGAACGTCCTTCTCTTCCATCAGGTTGAACAGTCCGACCTGCACTTTCTCGGTCAGGTCGGGCAGCTCGTTGATCGCGAAGATGCCGCGATTGGTGCGCGGGATCAGTCCGTAGTGGATGGTTTCCTCGTCGGCCAGGTAGCGTCCCTCGGCCACTTTGATCGGGTCGATCTCTCCGATCAGGTCCGCCACCGAAACGTCGGGCGTCGCGAGCTTTTCCGCGTATCTGCTCTCGCGCCCGATCCATCCGATCTCGAGCGCGTCGCCCTTCTCTTCCTTCAGCTTCACGCATCGGCGGCAGATCGGCGCGAACGGATCGTCGCTGACTTCGCAGCCCGCGATCACCGGCACGTATTCGTCCAGCAATCCGACCAGCGATCTTATTATTCGCGACTTCGCCTGTCCGCGCTCGCCGAGAAAAATCATATGATGGCCAGCGAGCACGCCGTTTTCGATCTCCGGAATTACGGTCTCTTCGTAGCCGACAATCCCCGGCAGGATTTGCTCCTTGTCGCGCAGCCGCTCGAGCAGATTCTTGCGCATCTCCATCCGCACCGGCATGGTCTGGTAGCCCGCGCTCTTGAGTTCGCCCAGCGTCCGGATTTTCAGCAGTTTTTCATTCATCGGGAATCCCGCAGTTTGCTCGCTCGATCTTAAGATAGTTCAGCGCCGAGATTTTTGAAAATCGGCCGCAGTTGCTCGTAACTGTCTTCCAAACTTTGTGACAGCACACGCGTTGAGGCAAGTACCGCCATGAAATTGTTGTCGCCCGCCCAGCGCGGCACCACGTGCCAGTGCAGGTGCTCGGCGAAGCCCGCTCCCGCGGCGCCACCCAGGTTGGCGCCGACGTTGAACCCTTGCGGATGCAGACTCTCGCGCATCGCTTTAATCGACGCCGCGACTGTGTCGCCGAGCACCGCTCGATCAACTCGCGTCAAAAGCTCGAGCGAGGCGACATGGCCTCGCGGCGCCACCAGGATATGTCCGTTGCTGTAAGGATACTTGTTGAGCATCACGAGCACGTCGCGATTCTCAAACAGGACCAGCCGTTCCCGGCGTTCGGCCTCCGACAGCTGGCCGAAACAGAAGATGCACGCCTGGGGGTCGGAGAGCAGGCTGCGAAGATACGCATATCGCCACGGTGCCCACAGTCGCAGCCCTTCGGCGGGTACGTCCGCCTCGTCGCGCCGATCAACGACTCGCTTCTTCGGCGCCATTAACTTCGATTCGGAGCTCCTTGCCGGCCCGAAAGAAAGGAATCTGCTTGGCATCGACGCTGACCAGCTGGCCCGTCTTGGGATTGCGCCCCTGGCGCGCGCGGCGCTGCTTGACCGCGAAACTGCCGAAGCCCCGGATTTCGATCCGCTCGCCGCGCGTCAGCGAGTTGGCCATCGCGTCGAACATCGCGTTCACGATCGTCTCCGACTCGCGATGGGTAAACTTCTGCCGGCGCGCCAGCAGTTCTTCGATGATTTCGCGCTTGGTCATCGATAGCCCGTCCGCGCCCCGCCTGGATCTGAGCGGCTCTCCTTGCGCCTAACTGTTTTTGCCGCCGCGCACCGCGCGCCGCTCGCCGTCGTCGCGATCGAGCTTGAGCTCTTCCTTCAGGATATCTTCCATCGAGAACCGCGCCGCCTCGTGCTCGCGCTTCAGGTAGGCCTGCATTTCCTCGCGCTCTTCGTGCTGCTTGACGGCCTTGATCGACAACCCGATCCGCCGCTCCTTGGGGTCCACCTGCACGACCAGCGCATCCAGCTCGTCATCGACCTTGTACAGCGACGACGGCTTGTCCACCCGCTCGTTGCTGAGCTGCGAGATGTGGATCAGTCCTTCGATTCCTTCCTCGATCTCGACGAACACGCCGAAGTCCGCCACCGAGCTGACCTTGCCGTGAATTCGCGTGTTCAGGGGGTAACGCTCCGCCACCGTATTCCACGGGTCGGTTGAAAGCTGCTTGACGCCGAGGCTCACTCGCTCGTTCTCGACGTCGATGCCGAGGACGGTCGCTTCGAGCTCGTCGCCTTTCTTGCACACTTCGCTCGGATGGCGAATCTTCTTGGTCCACGACAGGTCGGAAATGTGCACCAGCCCGTCGATGCCGGGCTCGATCTCGACGAACACGCCGAAGTCCGTGATCGACTTGACCTTGCCCCGGACCTGGCTGCCAATCGGATGCTTCTGGCCAAGCTCTTCCCACGGATTGGCCTCGGTCTGCTTGAGTCCGAGCGAAATTCTTCGATTCGCCTCGTCAACCCCGAGCACCTGCACTTCCACGAAGTCGCCCGGATTCACCACCTTAGACGGATGCACCGCGCGCTTGCTCCAGCTCATCTCCGAGACGTGGATCAAACCCTCGACGCCTTTTTCGATTTCCACGAACGCGCCGTAGTCAGTGACGCTCACGACCTTGCCCTTGATTCGCGTTCCCGGTGGATACGCTTCCGCCACCTTGGTCCACGGATCGGGCATGATCTGCTTCATGCCGAGCGAGACGCGCTCGCGCTCGGGGTCGTATTTCAGGACTACGACCTTGACCTTGTCGCCGACCTTCAACACTTCCGACGGATGCTGCAAGCGGCCCCACGCCATGTCGGTGATATGCAGCAGGCCGTCGATTCCGCCGAGATCGATGAACGCGCCGTAGTCGGTAATATTCTTGACGGTGCCTTCGAGGATCACGCCCTCTTCGAGCACCTTGAGGGTTTGCTCTTTGAGCGACGCTCGCTCGCGCTCGAGCACGCTGCGCCGCGACACCACCACGTTGCCGCGCGCGCGATTGAACTTCAGGATTTGGAAGCGCCCGCGTTGCCCCACGTACCTGTCCAGATTGCGCGCCGGGCGAATGTCGACATGCGATCCCGGCAGAAACGCCGGCACCCCGATATCGACCTTGAGCCCGCCTTTGACTTTGCCGAGCACCACGCCTTCGACCGGGGTCTCGGCCTGGAACGCCTTGTCGAGTTCGCGCCAGACTTTGAACTTCTCGGCCTTCGCGTGCGACAGCATCACGGTGCCGTTCTCGGTCTCGGTGCCCTCGAAGTACACGTCGACCTCGTCGCCCTCCCTGACCGTCGGATGTCCTTCGTGGTCGAGGAATTCGGCGAGGGGAACCTGCCCTTCGCACTTGTAGTTGATGTCGATGATGACGCTGTCGCGCGTGATCAGAAGGACTCTTCCGACCAGCACGTCGCCCTGACGGGGAGCCTTCAAACTCTCTTCCATCAACGACTCAAAATCATTTTCTCCTCCGCTCATCTGTTCAGGCAACGCTTTCTCCATTTAAATGGGACCTTCGGACTTCGGGGCTGCTGCAATGCTTACAACCGGGCTAGGCTCGTTTCAAGTCCTTGGCGGCGTTGATTCGAGCGTTAATCTTCGCTTTCATCGCCGCGACTACCGCGTCGACTGAAAGATTCGTTGAATCGATCTCGGCCGCATCGCTCGCGCGCCGGAGCGGCGCCAGCTCGCGTCCGCTGTCACGGCGGTCGCGCTCGATCAGTTGCTCGAGCACTTCATGCTCCGTCACCGGCGCGCCTTTTTTCTTCAGTTCTTCGAACCTGCGGCGCGCGCGCGTCTTCACATCCGCGTCGAGAAAGAACTTGAACTCGGCGTCGGGGAAAATCGCCGTACCGATGTCGCGTCCTTCCATCACCACACCGCCGTCCGCGCCCGCCGCGCGTTGCAGCTCGCGCATCCGCGCGCGCACCGCGCCAAGCGCCGAGAACCGCGAGGCCAGTTCGCCGACTTCCGGCTCGCTTACCATCGCAGTCACGTCCCGGCCGTTGAGCAAAATCCAGTCGCCGTCGAACTTGATCCTTATCGCGGCCAACACCGGCGCCAGCCGCGCTTCGACGCTCGCATCGTCTGGACTCACGCCGGCCTCGCGCGCCGCGATCGCGACCGCGCGATACATCGCGCCCGTGTTGAGGTACGCGAAGCCAAGTGCGCGCGCGAGCTCGCGCGCCGCGACGGATTTCCCCGCGCCGACCGGCCCATCAATCGCGATAATTGGTCTCCTGCGGATCATTTGGCCCTTTCCCGCATCGCCCGTCCGCGCTTGAAAATCTTCCCGACTCCTTCCACGTCGCCGGCTTCGACCATCCGCTGAAATTCCGCGAACGTCGCGCCGTAGAGTCTCAGCGCCGCCGCGATAGCCTCGCGATTCGTCACAAAAATGTCGCGCCACATCTCCCACGACGACGCCGCCAGCCGGGTCGTGTCGCGCAAGCCGCCCGCACCGTACTCCACCGCAAGCTTGCCGCCAACTTGCTCGCCTTCGAGCGCGGCAGCCAGCACGCTCGACACCGCTTGCGGCAGATGGCTGGCGCGCGCCAGCAACTGGTCGTGCGTCGATGCGTCCATCATCTCGACGCACGCGCCCGTCTCGTCCCACAACTGCTCGATCTTGTTGATCGCCGCGGGCGTGCTCCTGGCCGATGGAGTGATTATCACGCGCCGATCTCTGAATAGCGCGGGGTCAGCGGCAGCCGCGCCCGTCGTTTCCTTGCCGGCCACCGGATGCGCCGCTACCAGCGATCGCTTCCCCGTGATGAGCGGCTCCAGCTCGCGCACCACGTATCCCTTCACGCTGCCGACGTCGGTCACGACTGCGTCGGGGGCAGTATGCTCTATCATTTTTTCCAGCGTCGCACGCATCGTGAGTATCGGCACCGCCAGCACAATCAGGTCCGCGCCGCGCGCCGCCTCGACCGGATCCCGCGTCGCGACGTCGATCATGCCGCGCTCGACGGCCACGTCCAAATTCGCCTGCGAGCGACCCAGCCCGACGACCTTGCCCACGACGCCCGCGCGCCGCGCGATAAGCGCAAGCGAGCCTCCGATCAGGCCCACTCCGCACACGGTCATCTGGCGAAACAGCTGCGCCATTATTCGAGGACTCCGCCGCACGGCGGCGTCGTGTTCCTCTTCCTGACGCGGTTCAATTGCAGGACCAGGTTAGCAATCGCGATCAGCATCAGTGCGAGCAGCGGGAAAATTACCTGATTCATGTTGGCATTCGCGCCGCGAGCGTCGGCGACGATCACGCCGAACACGCCCGCCATCACCAGCACATACGCGAGCCTGAACCACGACAGCGCATTCATTGCCGACCCCTCGAATTTTTCGGGCCGAACAATCGACGTGAGACCGGTCAGTGCGTAACCGGCCAGCGCAACTAGCGGCATCAGCAACAGCCCGGTGAATTTCGACCCGTAGCCGTCGATCTGCCCCGCGATGTTCCAGTGGATCGGAATTCGCGCCGGCGCCGACGGCCACGTCCACGCCGCGGCCGCGAACATCGCGACGAGCAGCGCCCTCGCCAGCCAGTCGGCACTTCGATTGCCGTTCACGATTGCACTCCCATCGCTTCGCCGAGCGCGGCGACCAGCCGCCGATTCTCTTCCGGCAACCCCACGCTGATTCGCACGTGCCGCGGATATCCGTAACCGTTCATCGCGCGCACGATCACGCCCTTGCGCAGCAGCTTTTCGTAAACCGCGCGGCCGTCGCCGACATCGACCAGGAAAAAATTCGCGTGACTCGGCACGAACGGCAGCTTGAGCCGCGCGAATTCGCTCTCGAGGTAGTCCATCCCCTCCGCGTTGACTTGCAGCGTCCTTGCGATATGCGCCCGGTCGTCCATCCCGGCAAGCGCCGCCACCTGCGCCAGCGAGGTCACGTTGAACGGCTGCCGCACGTTATGCAGCATCTGGATCAGGTCGGGCCGCGCCACCGCGTAGCCGACGCGAATTCCCGCCAGCCCGAAAATTTTCGAAAACGTCCTGAGCGTGATCAACAAGCGGCTATCGTCATGGTCTTCCATCGAGTCGGGATAATTCGGGTCGCGCACGAATTCGAAGTAGGCCTCGTCGGCGACGATCACAGCATGGTCCGGCACCCGCTCGAGAAACCGCTTCCATTCCGCGCGCCGGTAAATCGTGCCGGTCGGGTTGTTCGGATTGCCGAGAAAAACTATCCGGGTGTTCGCGTCGCAGGCCGCCGCCATCGCGTCGAGGTCGTGGGAGAATCCATCGATGGTCTTCACGACCCGATGCTCCCCGCCGGCCGCCGACGTCGCCAGCGGATAAATTGCGAACGAATGCTCCGAGTAAACCGAGTTCAGTCCCGGCCGCAGAAAAAGAAACGCGAGCAGGTTGAGCACCTCGACCGAGCCCGACGCCGCGAACACCCGCTCCACGCCAATCTTGTGATACGCCGCGATTTTGGCCCGCAGCTCGTAGCTCGCACCGTCGGGATAGCGATTGAGCTCCGGCAGCGCGGCCTTGATTGCCTCGATCGCGCGCGGCGACGGTCCCAGCGGATTCTCGTTCGACGCCAGCTTTACCGGATCGTCGATACCGAGTTCGCGTTGCAGTTCCTCGATCGGCTTGCCCGGCTCGTAGGGAGCAAGCGCGGCGACCGATGGGAGTACGAGATCTTGAGCTTTGACCAAAACTGGTGGCGGCGATTGAAAAGCCGAAACGTCTTTTAGCTGCCGGCTCAGGCAGCGGCCGACCTTCCTTCAGGATACGATCCTAAGACCTTCAAGAATAGAGCCTTGCGTTCCAGCGATTTGAGCGCGCGCGCCAGCTTCGGGTCGTCGCGATGGCCCATCACGTCAACAAAGAACAGGTACTCCCACGGCCGCGCGCGCAGCGGACGCGATTCGATCTTGGATATGTTGATCGCGTTGCGCGCAAACAGGTTCAGCGCCTGGTTGAGCGTGCCCACCCGGTCCGCAACCGCGAACAGCAGGGTCGTCTTGTCTTTCCCCGAGCGCTCGACCGGCCGCGTGCCCATTACCAGGAAGCGCGTCACGTTGGTCGCAAGATCCTGCACGTTGGTCGCGATCGGCTTGAGCCCGTAGGCCTCGCCCGCCGCCGACGACGCGATCGCAGCGAGCGACGCGTCCGCGGCCGCGCGCTGCGCCGCCAGCGCGTTGGACGCCACCGCCTCGGTCTCGCAATTGGGGAAATTCGCGCGCAGGTAGCCGCGGCACTGCGCGAGGCTTTGCTGATGGGACACGATTCGCTTGACGCCACCCGCCGCGCCGCTGAGCGACATTATCGAATGCCGAATCGGCAGCAGCACCTCGCCGATAATCACCAGCGCCGTATCTATCAGCAGGTCGAGGGTCAGCGTCACCGATCCTTCGGTCGAGTTCTCGACCGGCACCACGCCGAAGTCCGCGCGGCCGTTCTCGATCGCCTGGAAAACCGCGGCGAACGACTCCAGCGGCATCAGCTCGACGCTCGAGCCAAACCGCATCCGCGTCGCCTCGTGCGAGTAGGTGTGCTCCGGGCCGAGGAACGCCACCCGCGGCTCATGCTCGAGCGCGCGGCACGCCGAAATTATTTCTACATAAATGCGCTTGACCTGTTCGTCCGTGAGCGGCCCGAGGTTCTCGGCGATCATCTTTTCGATAATCGCGCGCTCGCGCACCGGCTGATAGACCTCGCCGCCCTCATAGTGCTTGAGCCGGCCTATTTCCGCGGCGACGCTCGCGCGCGCTGACACCAGCCGCAGAATTTTGAGATTTATCTCGTCCATCCGGGCGCGCAGCGTCTCGATAGACGGCGGCTCCGGCGCTGACTTCCTTGCTGCTCGTGATGACATCGAACAAGAATGGCTACCCGATCAACCGCTCGTTTTCAACGTGCGGTTTTCGCCTTAAGTGCATCGCGTGCGGCACCCGATCAACTTCGGAGCCGCTCGACCAGGGCGAGATTTACGCCAACGAAATAGGGAGCAGCTGCGACTTGACGGCCAGCCTCGATTGCTTGCACGGTAGGATGTTCCTTGTGGGCGGGATCGGTTATGATCCAGACTCGCACCTGCGAACTGACCCCCACGCGTAGTAAAGTATCCTCGATCTCTTCGCCGCGTTCGCGGGCGTATCTGGTTTCCCGATCGACTCGTAACAGGAACAATGACAGCCATTGCGCCGGCAGGATCAGGATTGCGAACAAATGAGCATAGGCGGCCCAGGGTCCAGCCATAACGTAGATGGCGGATCTCGCTAGCGAAGGTCGTTTGATGCATCGGACGAATAGTGGCGAGGACAGCGCAACCAGCATTCCGACCATGGCGTATGAGCGTGCTTCCTGGGCATATTGAATGCACGACACATTGATCGCCATCAGAAGCGCCGCCAGCAGGCCCACCCGTCGATCGACAAGTTCCGCTCCAAGCGCATAGGTTAGTGGCACCGCCGCGGTCGCGGCAATTACCGACGGAAGACGCAAGCTGATTTCGCTCGATCCGGCAACACGGATCCACCAGCGCAGCAGCGCATAGTAGAGCATCATATAGTCTTCGCCGGGGTGCGGCCTTATCAGGTCACTGAAGGTCTCCGTCACTCGGTATGCAGTCGCACCCTCGTCCTGCCAAAAGCTCTTCGAATCCAGGTAAACGAATCTGAGAATCGCAGCTGCTGCCGTCAGCAATACGAGGGCGTAGCCAGTAGTTGATAGTTGCAGACTTCGACGCCGATGAGCGCAAGAACTCGACACTTCTTGGTCCGAACGGTCGCCCATGGGAAGAATAGCGTCGGAGTCTGGCACAATACCGGGCCGATTGTCGAGGTCGATGCGTTCTTGTCCGAGATCCAGGTCTTATCCAACTAGATAGTCGCACGATCCGCGCAGCGGCTGATAAACCACGCCACCTTACTCTATCCCATCGAATCCTAGGCGTTCTAATATCCTCCCTGCTTGCCCTAACTGGCTCCGTCTCTTGACTCAGAGTTAATCTGCAAACTTTGTGACTATCGGGGTATGGAATCATTGTGAAAATTCCGGGACACTTCGATCGTGAAACGACTCTCCCATGTTCATCTCCTTATACTGGCTGTGCTCCTGCTCGCGAGTTGCAACGGCAGCAGTGGAGGATCGTCGGCGGCGCAGACGGCGGGGATCGTTCACTTCGTTCCCAATTCGCATGCGTTCTGGAGCAACCCCACTAACTGGACGACCAGCTTCGGCCCCGCCTACGCCGACATCACCCTCGCGTCGAGCAATTTCGTGCCATGCCGGGGCGGGCCCTTCGCGCTCTGTTATTACTCGGGACCGAGCTCCGGCGCCGAAGATCTCTCCTGCACGACGACGTCTGACGGCAACTACGCCAACTGCCAATGCTTCGACATTCCGTACGGCGTGTACTTCGTCGACATCAACGCCATCCTCAACCACGAGGTGTACGAGAAGACCATCGCTCAATGCGGCGCCGACGGCAGTCAATGCTCAACGCTCAACTCGGCCCCGGTGTGCGCGAACGTCAATAAGGGAAATTTAATTCCCGGCTCGAGCGTTTACTCGACCTTCAGTTTCGATTGCGTCCCCGAGAACGGACTAGGCGTCACCAATTGCTCGAATGCGCCGTACGCCGGATGCATGACCGCACCGTGCTTCAAAACTTCTCAGGCCGGCATCGTAAGCTGCTCCTGCCCGGTCTTCGACGGTCCCTACCAGGTCGGCCAGAACGACCAGGCATGCACGCTCGGCGACGACCTCGTATGGTCGGCCGCCTACGCTCCCGCTGCGACGCCCACCGCCACGCCCGCCGCTGTTTCCGCGGATGCAAATGAGATGACGCCGGCGCCTGATGCCGCCCCGGTCCCCGTTCCTCCGACCTGCCTGCCAGACGCACCCGGCGGCCTCGGATGTCCGCTGTATGTCCCCGGCACCACGATGCTGCCGCCTGACAGCGGCGTCGATTGCGCCAAGGTCTGCGACGAGTACCACAACTGCCTGCAACCGAAAGGGACCCAGGCTGGCTTCACTTGCGACGCCACATTGTGCACCGACGAATGCAACGACCGCGACCTGGTGAGCACCGCTTGCACGGGGCTGTCCGCCTGCGACATCTCCGAAATAGTTAAAGCCGAAACCGCAGCGCAATGCAGTTGCTGCGCCAGCCAGCTATGCGAATGCGAGCCGAGCACGAAAACCAACAAAGCGATCTTTGCGCTTAACCAACAGCAGCGCGATCGCAGCATCAAGCCGCAATGCGATATCAACGGCACGCTGTGCGGCTCCCAGTGATCCCTGTCTGTTTCAGCCGCGCAGCAAACGGGTAGTGAGATAAATTGCAAGCATCCCCATGCACGTGGCGACGCCAACCAGTGGTGAGTCGTGCTCGCGCGCTTCGGGCAATAGATCCGAGGCGCCGATGTAGAGAAAAGAGCCGGCGAAAAATGCAAGCAGCGGCGGCAGGAATCCTGCCCTCAGATTGAACATCAGCGTCGAAGCCGCACCGAGCACCGGCGTCAGCATGTCGATTATGAGCCAGAAAACGGCGCGCCTCGGCGAATTTCCGTGCGCCAGAACCACCGACACCGTGTTCAGCCCGTCGCTGAAGTCGTGCGCGATGATGCCGAAGGCAATCAAGAGCCCCATCGCGACGCTGGTCTGAAAGCCGACACCGATTGCGACTCCGTCCAGGAAACTGTGAAAGGCCAGCCCCGCCGCGGACATCGCGCCAAGCTCTGGCTCGTGTGCTCCCACAAGGTGAGGATGCTCGCGGGCACGGTGCATCGCCGTATAACGTTCGAGTCCGAAGAAGGCAAGGAATCCAAGCGCAGTGATCGGCATGTACGACGACCCGTGATCGAAGGCGAAGACTTCCGGCAGTATGTCGAACAGCGCCACCGCCAACACCGCGCCGGAACTGAAACCGAGCAGCAAATGAAGCCGGTCGCGCAGACGCAGCGCGGCAGTCCCGCCCAATCCCGTGGAGATGAGCGTGACCAGGGCAAGAAGGACAGGCGCGAATCGCATGGATGGGATTTTGCTCAGAGTTCAATACCGATGGTCAAATTCAACCTGGCGGATGGAACCTGACGGGCGCCTACGGTGTTGTTATTATGGATAGGCAGGGGAAAGAAACGCGCCCCGCACCCGGAGAAACCACGACGATGACATCGCGAACGAAATGGATGCTGACGCTCCTGCTCGCTGCGGGAGTTCTATTTGGTGTGAGACCGATCGACGTGCTCGCGCAGGTCGCAAGCAACGACCGCGCTACCGCGGTTTTCTCGGGCGGCTGCTTCTGGGGCGTCGATGCGGTCTTCAAGCATGTGAAGGGCGTGTCGAAAGTGGTTTCCGGATACGCGGGAGGAGCAGCAGACACCGCGAACTACGAGACCGTCAGCACGGGAACGACGGGCCATGCCGAGTCGGTGCAGGTCATTTACGATCCGTCGAAGGTCTCGTACGACGACCTGCTGAAGGTATTCTTTTTCGTCGCCCACGATCCGACCGAGCTGAATCGACAGGGCCCGGATTCAGGAACTCAGTATCGGTCGTCGATCTTCTATGAGAACGACGCGCAGAAGAAAATGGCGGATGACTACGTCGCGCAACTCGACCGCAAACACGCATTCTCCAAGCCGATCGTTACCAAGATTGTGCCGCTCACCGGCTTCTATCCGGCCGAGGACTACCATCAGAACTACCTGGCTCTGCACCCGGATCAACCCTACATAGTCTTCAACGATTTGCCGAAACTCGAACAGCTCCAGAAGGACTTTCCCGGGCTATATCAGCAACCGTCCGCGAACTAGATCATCCGGCGGCAGCGCGGCGAAGCTCTATCTGCCGCAGCTCGTCGGCGCGTGACTGTGCCTGGTCGGCGGCGCGGCGCGCTGAATCCGTCGCGTGATAGAGCTCAAGGCCGGCGCCGAACTCGTCGTCGGCGACCGGGCTCAGTGCTACGTCTGTATAGTGCTTTGACGCCGGATCGCTCTCGATCCTGCGCCGCAGCCGCTCCAGCCGCCAGTAGAACCACAGCCCCGGCAAGTAGGTCGTCGCCATCTCGCGCGAGCGTCGCACAAAAAACCTGAGCGCGTTCTCGCGCGGAAATCCAGGACGCCGCTGGCTGCGCGGCTTGCGCCGAAGGATCCCGCCTTGCAGCGGATGCACTCGCTCGAACGCGTGACTGCCATAGAAGTAGAAAATCATCGAGGTCATCCGGCGCGAGCGCATTCCGCTGGCGACCGCCCGCTTGATCAAGGTCTCGACGTGCGCCGGCGAATAGTACAGGTACCACGCCCGCTGGTAGATATCCTGCCACTCGGCGGCGCTCATCCGCGGATGATCGGCGGTCGCGTGCTCGGCGTCGTACTTGTTGGTGTCCGCTTCCATCCGCTCGCCGCGCAGGTACATCTCCTGGTGATCCTTGGAGCCGGGCAGCGGAGTCAGCATGAAGAACTCCATGATGTCGATTGGGAGTTCGCGCTGGATGATCGCGATGTCGCGCTCGATGCTCGCGGGCGTGTCGGACGGGAAGCCCAGGATGTAGCCGGCGTAGGTCAGCACCTTGGCGCGCTTCCACGCCTGCAGCATCTTGCGGTATTCGGTGATGCGATTCTGGCCCTTCGACGCGCCCTTGAGGCTGTCGGGGTTGATGTTTTCGAGCCCGATGAAAACCTTCTTGCAGCCGGCGCGCACCGACTTCTCCACGAAGTTCGGGATCCTGTGGCACATCGTGTCGACCTGCATGATGAGGTTTATCTTCAGGCGGTCGCGGCGCTTGAGCTGGATGATGCGGTCGAGGATCGCTTCCCAGTTCCGATTGCGCGCGAAGTTGTCGTCGGTGATGAAGAAGCTGCGCACCCCCTGCGCCGCGTGCGCGCGAATCAGCTGCTCGATGTCGTCGGCGCTGCGATGACGTGACTTGCGCCCCTGCACGTTTATGATCGTGCAGAAGCTGCAACTGAACGGGCACCCGCGCCCCGCGTCGAAGCATCCGAGCGCCCCGGCGTAGCGCTTCACGTACTGTATAGGAAGGAACGGCAGCGGCTTGCCGTCCATCGCCGGCAAATCGGCCATGAAGTTATAGACCGGCGGCAGACGATCCTCGAACGCCGCGACCAGCAGCGCGTCGAGCCGCTCCTCGGCCTCGCCCGCGAACAGGGTGATGCCGAGCGCGAGCGCGTCGGTCATCTCGGGCGGCATTTCGGGTAGCATCGCGAGGCATCCGCTGACGTGGAATCCTCCGATTGCGACCTGGATTCCGGCGGCGCGCAGCTCGCGCGCGATATCGACTGCGCGCGCGAACTGGTTGGTTTGCACTCCGATTAGCAGCGCGATGCCGCGATTCGCGTTGCGCTTGAACCGCCGAATTATCGCACGCACCGGCACTTTCGCATTGGTCTCGTCGTGCGCCTCGATATCGAGGTCGACGCCCTCGCCGAGGATTCGCCGCGACTGCGCATCCAGCGCAAGGCCGTAGAGGTTCGACAGCGAGCTCGACGGCACAAAGCCGCGCCACCATTGGATGAGATAGCCGTCGTCGTCGTAATGCGACGGTTTGATCAGCTCGACGAGAAATTTTGTGCGAACCGCTTCTTTCATCTTTTCCGACTAGCGAGCGACCTACTTTACATGTTACTGGCAATGCTCGCCACCTTTCATGCCGCGATGTCGGGCGGGGGATATTCGACATTCCGCATGATTGGATTGCACCGACAGATAGGGTAGGTATTGCGCAGATAGGAAATTAGCTTAAGCTCCTATTAAGGTATTGATAGGACCCGAGTCGGGTGGACCTTTACTGAAAAGGCGCAAGCTGCGTACAGTTGGCGCGCCAAAGGAGAGAACCTTGGACCTGGAAAAATTAGTGGCGGACTTGAAGAAGGAGAGAGACAGGCTCGGTAAGGCTATTACGGCGCTCTTGGGATCGGCCTTGTCAGGCGGCAAGACGACCGGCAGCGGCAGGCGTAAGGGTACCACCGCGAAAAAGCGCAAACGCGGAGGCTTGACGCCGGAAGGCAGAAGGCGGTTGTCAATTGCGATGAAGAAGCGCTGGGCCGAGCGCCGGAAGAAGGCCATGTAGCGAACTGCTCGAGTTACGCCCGGAAAAAAATAGCTTGCGCTGTGCGCGCGAGTTGGCTACGCCAATCGGCAGGAGGCGATTCTGATGCGGCTGGCTTTTGTGGCAGTGGCTATCGTCGCGCTCGCGGGATGCTCTTCCGTCGATCAGGACGTGACCCATGTACAACAGCAGCAGGACGCCATCAGCGCCGCGACCAAAAAAATAGCGGTCGTCTCGGGCGCCAGCGTTAAAGGTCATCCGCAGTACACCACGCTCGGACCTGTGGAGGGCTACTGCTTCAACCTGCCGAATTCCACCAGCGGCCAGGTCGTCCACGGCGACGGACTCAAAGCGGCCGCGTATCGCAAGTATGGGGACCAGGTCGATGCGATCGTGAAAACGAGCGTATGGTTCGTTTCAGACGACAGCTACGCCGCTTACGAGCCCTATACCGAGAATGGATACTTCGAATGCGCGGGCACGGCTGTCCACTTCACCGGTGAATCGGCGCCGGCCGCGCCACCTGCACAGGCGCCATCCGGTTGATACGCAACTTGTTACTCTAACCGCTAAGCAGGGGAGATCAGGATGGCTATACTTGCAGTGCCGTTCGGAATCGAAGAAGTAAGAGCGCATCGCACATGGTTTCTCCTCCTCGGAGCGGCGCTGATCATCCTGGGCACGATCGCAATAGGCAGCGCCGAACTCATGACGATGGTTTCCGTGATTTTTATCGGATGGCTGCTGATCTTTGGCGGCCTGTTCGAAATCGTTCACGGCTTCGCGCGGCGCGCCTGGGGCGGCTTCTTCATTAATCTCATGGGCGGCTTGCTATACACGGTGACCGGCCTCCTGATGGTCTCGCATCCGGGTATCGCTGCCATCACGCTGACATTGATGATCGCGATGCTGCTGATCGTCGCTGGTACCTTTCGAATTTTCGTGGCCTTCTCGACCCCCATGCATCACCGGGGATGGCTCGTCCTGAACGGCGCAATTTCGCTGTTTCTCGGGTTCTGCATCATGAGTTCGTGGCCGGTTTCAGGACTATGGGTCATCGGACTGTTCATCGGCATCGATATGATTTTCGACGGCTGGACTGAGGTGATGCTTGCGTTGAGCGTTGGAAGCACTGGAGGATCTGCGCCCGTGCAAGCTGCGACTGCGTGATCTCGCGCAGAGCGCTGCGCGCCGCTCAGGGCGGCGCAGCATGGCTGGCTCGATAGGCCTCCAGCGCGGTGCGGACGCGCTCCGTCTCCGCAACCATTAAATCGATCGCCGTCTGCAGGCCGTCGGTTTGCTGGCGCCTGGCCCGATCCTCGATCTCACGCGACAACTCCATCAGGCGGATCGAACCAAAGTGACCGCAGCTACCCTTGATCGCGTGCGCCGTCGACGCAATTCCGGCGCGGTCGCCCTGACTCATCTGCCAGCCGATCGTGCGTACGCGTTCGCTCAGGTCGGCAAGGAATACGTCGATGATTTCGGCGATAAATTGATCTCCCAGCTCGTCGCCTTCAGCGAGCTGGGTAATCGCGCGCATGTCGATCGCAGGAACGCTCGCGGCTTCGATGCTCACACGCCTGATCGATCCAATTTGTATGCTGCGGCAAGCTAACGGCCCGTGAGTCGTGATTTACGTTGCCAATGACCGGCTGCGGCGGGCTGTCGCGCGCCTGATGAACTAGTGAGAGTTTTGGACCTCGATCCGGATGCGGATACTCACGCCTCGCGGGCCGTCAGAATCGCAGCGCAGTGTCATTTGTTTGCCGCTCCGGGATTCGAGGATGCGCCCTTCGCGCCTGCGACTCCGCGTCCTTCGAGCATCGCCATCAGCCGGCTCGGCATCGCGCTACGGAAGTCCATCGAGGCGCCCGATACCGGATGGCGAAACTTCAGCTCGCACGAGTGGAGCGCGAGCCGCCGGGCCTCATCGCTGGTCGCACCATACTTGCGATCGCCGACGATCGGATGCCCCAGGCCGGCCAACTGCACGCGAATCTGGTTTTTGCGGCCGGTTTCGAGCATCAGCTCGATCAGCGACTTGTCTTGGAATGTTCGTATGACGCGATAGTGCGTGATTGCCAGCTCCCCGCCCCGCTCGACCCGATGCATCCGCATCGCCTTGCTCTCCACAAGATTGTCCCGGATCGTTCCCTCCGCCTTCGCGGGCGCTCCCTGCACCACCGCCCTGTATTTTTTGGTGACGCTGCTCCAATCCCGCTGGAGGGCCTCCTGGCTCGCGCGACTTCTTGCGAACATCATCAAGCCGGAGGTCTCGCGATCGAGCCGATGCACGATGAAGGCCTGCTGCAGCGGCGATCTGGTGAGAGCCCTCAGATGTTCGTTGAGAATCCGATGCGCGGTTCTTTCCTTCTCGCCCTCCGATCCCATCGAAAGCAGCCCTGCTCGCTTCTCGACCACGACGATATCATCGTCGAGGTAAACAATTTTCAGGCCGTGACGCTCGATCGATGGCGCCGGGACTTGCGGTCCCGCCGCAATAGTCACAACGTCGCCGGGCTCCAACTGGGTATCGTGCCTGACGCTGGTGATTCGCTTCAGGGTCACCGCCCGGAAGCGCAGAAGCTCCTTCGCCCGTTTGCGCGAAAGTCCGAGCGGAAGGCCGATCAGAAATGGCAGCAGTTCGCACCGCGCCGAGACGCTGAACCGACGATCACGCGCGGGCACAGTTGATTTGCGCGATAACATGGCCGCTATCTGTCACGCGGTGAGGCGGAAGAGGGCGCGAGTCGTGACGTGAATCGCGGGCAGGCTCGGGGCCGCGAGCGTTCTCAGTTCGTCGAAGAGCCGCGCGACTTCCGCGAATCGATTGGCGCGAACACGCTTCAACTGCTCGATCGATTCATCGACGCTCATATTGGGATTGTCGGCGATGGCGTCGAGCACCGCGCAGCACAGCGCGATACGCGCGGCGCGGAGTTCGGCGGCGAGTTCGTTGGCGGCGCGCCGCTCCCAGCGGTCGTCATCGCCAATCGATTGAAGGGCATCTTCGAGAATTGTGAAGTTCAGTTGCGCGCTCAGGCCGAAGTACGCTCGAGCCGTTTTTCCCGGTTCGATTTCCCGGGCGAAACTCAGGCTGAGCACGCTCAGGATGTGATCGGCGAAGGCCAGGCGCGCGAGCCCGTGCGCCAGTTCGCCGTCCAGCATGTCGTTGCGCAGCTCGCGATAGAGACGCTCGAAGCGGTCGCGCTCGCCGCCCGCAAGCATCGTCTCGAACTCGCCGCACAGCATTTCGAACGCGGGCTTGAAGCGGGTCACCGCGGCGCCGATCGAAGTGGCGGGCTCCAGTTCGCTCAGCGCCCATCCCGTCGCGCTGCGACACGCGCGTTCGAGCGCGAGAAATGCGCCCAGCTCCGATTCGGCGGCGGTCGTGGCGGCGTTGCGCTTGAGATCACCGGAGCGTTGGTGAATCGAAAGCACGTCGGCCGCGATCACCCACGCCCGGACCACGTCCTCGGCCGCGACGCCGCGGTCGCGCACGTAACCGAAGACGAAAGTAGCGCCGGCCAGATCGACGAGCTCGTTGACGGCGCGCGTCGCGATCAGTTCCTTGCGCAGGCGATGAGCGCCGACGTCGGACAGCTCGGCGAGCGAAGGCGGGAAGTATGGCTGCAGGAAGCGTCCGACCAGGTACGAATCGTCAACCAGCACGGTCGCTTCAAGCCGCTGGATGAGATCGATCTTGGTGTAGGCCGCCGCCAGCGCAAGCTCGGGGCGCGTGAGGCCGGGGTAGCGCGCGTGGCGATCGTGCAGCACCTCGCGCGGCGGCATCACGGGCTCCATCCCGGTCAGGATGCCGCGATCCTCGATGGCCTGCAGATGGTCGCGAAACTCGATCAGGTGCGTGCGGCTGCGCAGCTGTTCGAGGCTGAGCGACAGCACCTGGTCGCGATTGTCCGCAATGACGCGGTCGGCGACCTCGTCGGCGCATGCGGCCAGCGCGCGATTGCGCGCGTCGAAAGTGAGCTTGCCGCGGGCCACCGCCGGTTCGAGCAGAATCTTCAGGTTGACTTCGTGATCGGACATATCGACGCCGGCCGAGTTGTCGATCGCGTCGGTGTTGATGCGTCCGCCGGCCAGCGCGTACTCGATGCGCGCCTTCTGGGTGAAACCGAGGTTGCCGCCTTCGACCACTATTTTGGCGCGAAGTTCCGGCGCGGTGATTCGGCACGCGTCGTTGGCGTGGTCGGCGACTTCGGCGTCCGTCTCGGTCGTGGCGCGAACGTAAGTGCCGATCCCGCCGTTGTAGAACAGGTCGACCGGCGCGCACAGAATGCGCTGGATCAACGACTCGCCGTCGAGCGCGTCGGCGTCGCATCCGAGCACGGCGCGCGCCTGCGCGCTGAGCTCAATTCGCTTTTGGCCTCGGCGGAAGACGCCGCCGCCGCGACTGATGAGCGCGGGATTGTAGTCCGCCCAACTCGAGTGCGGCAAATCGTAGAGCCGCTTGCGTTCGTCGAAGCTGAGCGCGGGATCGGGGTCGGGATCGATGAATATGTCGCGATGGTCGAAGGCGGCGACGAGCTTCAAATTGCGCGAGCGCAGCAGGCCGTTGCCGAACACGTCGCCCGACATGTCGCCGATGCCGATCGTCGTGATCGGCGCGCCGCGGTCCGGGTCGCGGCCCATCTCGCGCAGATGCCGGCGCGCGGATTCCCACGCGCCGCGCGCCGTGATCGCCATCCTCTTGTGGTCGTAGCCGTGCTCGCCGCCGGACGCGAACGCGTCACCGAGCCAGAAGCCGCGCTCGAGCGCGATACCGTTGGCGATGTCGGAGAAACTCGCAGTGCCCTTGTCCGCGGCCACGACGAGATACGGGCCGTCGTTGTCGAGCACCCGGACCTGTTTCGGGTGCACCGAGCCTTCGTCAGTGAGGTTATCGGTGAGATCGAGCATCGCGTTGATCAGCGTCCGGTATGCCTCGACGCCGTCGCCGGGATCCGGCTGATGGCGGGGGCGCGGTTTGACAATGAAGCCGCCCTTGGCGCCGAACGGGACGATGATCGCGTTCTTCACGGTCTGCGTCTTCATCAGATCGAGAATCTCGGTGCGGTAGTCGTCGGGCCGGTCACTGAAACGAATTCCGCCGCGCGCGATGCGTCCGTGGCGCAGATGGCATCCTTCCATCCGCGGACTGTTGACGTGAATTTCGTAGAGCGGCGCGGTGTCGGGCAGCCTGGTGATGCGCGCGCTTTCGAACTTGAGCGCGATGTAGGGGTCGGGCGAGGGCGCGGCGCAGAAAAAATTGGTGCGCACCGTCGCCTCGACCAGCGACAACAGCGCGCGCGCGGTGCGATCGTCGACAATATTTTCGATCGGGCCGAGACGAGCGAGATATGCTTCGCGCAACTCCGCGATTTTTTCCGGAGCGGCCGGACTGTCGAACGAGAGACGAGCGGTGAACAGCTCGAACAGCGAGCGGGCGATTTGCGGATAGAGCAACAGAACGCGCTGCAAGGCAAGACGCGCGGGCGCCAGCCGCATCTGAAACGCAGCAACCAGATACGCCCGCAGCAGAGCGACCTCGCGCCAGGCGAGGCCCGCGCTGAGAGTCAGCGAGTTCAGCACGTCGTCCGCGGCAAGGCCCTCGCGCACGGCCGCGATCGCGTCGGCAACCAGCGCCGCGCCGGGAAGTTTCGTGAACGGCTGCGAGCTGGGTCCCTGCACGGAAAAAACCTGCAGGTACGCGCGCGTCACTTTGCCATCGGTCCGGGGGCGAAGCTCGTGAGCGTCCTCGGACAGCACCTCGATGCCGAAGTTCTGCAAAGTAGGCATCAGGTCGGAGAGCATCGGCGCGTCGCCGAGCCCGACAATTCGTATGTCGCTCCGCCCGTCGTCGACGTTGCCGTCGGATGCGTGGGGTCCGGCCTCGACGATGGAATCACGGCCACCGGCGATTAGCGCTTCAACGTCCTGGATGTCACCGACCGCGCGCGTTACGTCGATCGCAGCCTGGTAGTCAGCACTGAATGCACCGGCCCATCGCTCAGCAAGCGCCCGTCCGCGCCGCGGTCCGAATTTTTCGATCGACAACTCCTGCAACCGATCGTCCCATCGCCTGGCAAGCCTGGCGATTGCGGCCTCGAGGCCGTGGATCACCGAAGTCTTCGGCGGATCGGCAAAAAAACAGAAATGCAGGCGCGCCGTGTAGCCTTCGCCGAGCGCGAGGTGAAAATAGACCAGGGTGCCGTGGAGCGCGGCCGCCAGCGTGTCCTGGATGCGCCGGCTGAGTTCGGCGGAGCCGCCCTCGCGCGGCATCACCACCAGCGCGATCACGTTGCCGTGGCGCAGGTCGGGTGCGACGAACAGCCGCACGGTGGCCTCGCTCTTGACGTCAAGAATGAGGCGCAATTGCGCGCGCAGTTCGGCGACCGGCGCGCGAAACAGTTCGTCCTTGGGAAAGCTGTTGAACGCCGAAACGATCTCCTTGTAGTCGTGCGAGCCCGGTAGTGCGCCCTCATCCTCCAGCACGTCGCGCAACTTCGCGCGCAGAACCGGAATGTGTTGCGCTTCCTCGGCGTAGGCCTTGGACGTGAACAGCCCGACGAAATTGTCGAACGCGACGACCCGACCCAACCCGTCTGTGCGGCGAATCGAGACGCTGTCCATTGGGCGGCGGCGATGCACGTGCGATTCGGCGCGGGTCTTGCCGATCATCAGAGGCGGTCCTTCGAAAAGGAGCTTGCGGCGGGCGGGCGAGAGCTCGTCGAGCGGGACCGAGCTGCGGAATCGCGTCTCATCGTGCTCGCGCATGACGCCGAGTTCGGTGCCGGGGTCGAGCTTGAATTTGGCGGCGCCGTCGGCGCGGCTCACCAGGTAACGGCGAAAGCCGAGAAATACGAAGCCGCCGTGGATGAGCCAGCGCATCAGGTCGCGGACCTCGACCAGTTCGCGGATCGCCGCCGTCTCGTCGCAGATCTGCAGCGCGCGGCCGGTCATCGCCTCGAAGTCGCCGGTCGCCTCCTGGACCTCGGTGAGAATCGAGATGACGTCGCGCTCGATTTGCCGCGCCTGCTCAGGCGTGGGCGTCAGCTCGAGTTCCGCGTGGACGAATGATTCACCACGCTCCGTGGAGAGCAACTGTTCGAACGACGCGCTCCGCCCTTCCGTGTCACGAGTGACTTTGAAGATGGGGTGGAGCATCGTGCGAACGGTGGCGCCGAGATGGTGGAAATATTCGAGCAGGCTGTCGACGATGAACGGGCTATCGGTGGTCACGGTCTCGACGACAGCGAGCGTGTCGTTGTCGTCGCCGGGCACCGATTCGACTCGCGCGATCACGGGCGCGCTGCGGACCGAAAAAAACTCGAACGCCGACTGCACGAGCGCCAGCCGCCGCTTGGCCGGGACCCGCTCGCGATTGTCGGCCGAGTCGCGCGCGAACAGCAGTGCGGCGAAGGCGGAGATGCGCGGGGCGGCATCGGCGGGAAGATTCCTGTCGATTAGTTCGCGGAGTTCGGTCTCGATCGCCAAGGGTGTCACCGGGTGAGCGTGCGGATAGGATGGCGCAGCCACGGGCGCGCGAATCAATTATAAGGCGCGTCGCGCGAATTTCGTAGTGGGGATAAACTCGGGTGCGTATGCCTGAGATCGAGATCGGCGCGATGACGTTCGGGCCCTTCGGCGTCGGCCGCAAGGACGGCAAGGCAGTGATGGTTCCCGGCGCGGTGGTCGGCGACCGGCTGGACGTCGAGATCGTTTCGCAGCGCCGCGATTACGCGCTCGCGAAAATTCGCGAAGTCGTCCGCGCCAGCCCCGACCGCCGGGTGGCGCCGTGTCCGTATCTGCCGCGATGCGGTGGATGCGACTGGCAGCACATCGACTACGGCGCGCAAGTGCGTTTCAAGGGCGAAGTCGTCGCGCGTGAACTCGGCCATGCGCTGGGCGTCGCGATCGATCCCGTCGGACTGGTCGAGCCGGCGCCGGCAGAGTTCGGTTATCGCTCGCGGATCCGGCTCAGGGTGGGCGCCAAAGGCACGCTCGGTTTTTACGCTGCCGGCAGCAACACGATCGTCGAGATCGATTCATGCTTGGTCGCTGAGCCGGGCATCCGGATGCCGCTGCATCTGGCGCGCTCGCTCGGCAAGCGCGTCGATGAGATCGAGGTGGTGCGCGACGGCGCGCGCGAGGTGCACGTCGCGCATCTGAAAAAGCCGGCGACCGAAGAGGACCTCAGACGTGCGCGAAACGTGATCGAATCCGACGCCGA
Source organism: Binataceae bacterium (SeqCode) (assembly GCA_963789715.1). Classification (GTDB taxonomy): domain Bacteria; phylum Desulfobacterota; class Binatia; order Binatales; family Binataceae; genus Binatus. The sequence continues at coordinate 336,982 of CAWBLQ010000012.1, forward strand.
GACCGCCGGAATCGTGCTGCGATCCGGGACGCATCGCGCGACTGTTGGGGAGGTCGCAATCGCAATCGAGCTCGAGGACGGACTCTCGATCGAGGTGGACGCCGATCTTTTCAGCCAGGTCAATCGTGCGCAGAACCGGATGCTCGTCGCGAGCGTGATGGAGATGGCGGCAATCCACGACTCGGCGGCGGTGCTCGATTTGTTTTGCGGTGCGGGGAACTTCAGTCTGCCCGCGGCGCGGCGCGGCGCGCGAGTGACCGGCGTCGATGCCGACGCCGGGGCTATCGCAGCGGCGGCGCGCAACGCGGCGCGATTGAAATTTCGCGACGCGCAGTTCGTGGCGATGAAGGCCTCGGCGACGGCCGACTTTCTGCATCGCGCGCGCTATCGTCCCGAGGTCATAATTCTCGATCCGCCGCGCACCGGCGCGCCCGATCTGATGGAACCGATCGTCAAGCTGCGCGCCCCTGGCGTCATCTACGTCTCATGCGACGTGACCACGCTCGCGCGTGATCTGCGCGTGCTAGCGGGCGCCGGATACAAAATCAAGCGCGTGCGCGCCTTCGATTTTTTCCCCAACACGCATCATGTTGAGATCGCCGTGCACGCGCTATTGACTTAGATCGCGGTGCATTCTTAATGTAATTGAGTGCTCGAGTCCCGCATCCTCCCGCCGGAGAGGGTTGATCAAGCGATGCCCAAGCAGGAAAAGGAAAAGCTCCCAAGGCCGAAGATTACGATTATCCCGGGCCGCGGGGTGGCGCAGACAATCAACTATTTGCTCGAGGACCGGGACGACCTCGAATGGATCATCGCGGTCGGCCGCACGAAGAACGGTGAGCTGTTCTTCTACGACACCGGCGGCGACATCGTCGAGGACCTCGGCACGCTCGAGTACCTCAAGGCGCGAATCGTGCGCGCCCATTTCGGCGACGAATACGAATAGGCGCCCGTCCTCTTTTCCCTAATCTTCGAATTCATCCTGCGGCGGTCGCGCGTAGACTACCTCGTCTTCGATCTCGGTCGGCACGCGGTAAAGATATTTGCCGCATGCGGTCGGCGGCCCCGCGATACATTCGCCGCTCGCCGGCTCGTAGTAGGCGTTGTGCGTCTGGCACATCAGGTAGCGGCCGTCTTCCGCGAAGAATTGATTGTCCACCCAGTCCATCGCCATCGGCACATGCCGGCATCGATTAACGTACGCGTGGAACTCACCGCCGAAGTTGATTAGAAAACATTCCTCGTCGGCGCCGCGAATCGGCAGGATGAACTTCAGCGACTCGCCCGGCGCGAGCGAATCGGCGCGCGCGACTCTGTAACGCCCCCGCGCGGGCGCATCCTTGCGTCGCGCATGCGATCGGGTCAGGGCGGCGCGGCGTCGATGTTGGTCGGACATTCTGTGTCAGCCGGGGCTTGGCTTCTCGAAGCGACTGAGGATTTCCGCGCGCGGATTTTCCTGTCAGCTTGCCGCAGTTTGTCAAAGCCCGTAGCATCTGTAAACGCACCGTCCGCGCCGGCGGCGATGCGGGTCGTCGAGTAGTTCCAAGTTTAGATTTCGCGATGGAAAATCCAAAGATTCGCGCCGTCGAGGCTTTCCCCGTCGAGCAGCAGGATCAGACGCTGATCTGTTTGCGCGATCCGAGTGGACTGGCACCCGAGCCGATCATGCTTGGGATGGGCGCGTACTTCATCGTGACTCTATTCGACGGCCGGATGTCGCTTAGAGATATCCAGGCCGCGTTTGCGAAGCGCTTCGGCGAGATGATTCCGCTCGACAAGCTGGACGAACTGATCGCGGCGCTGGATCGCGCGTACTTTCTCGACTCGCCCGCGTTTCACGACCGCGAGCGGCGCGTGCGCGAAGAATTCCTTGCCAGCCCCGACCGCCCGGCAGCGCTGGCGGGCCTCTGCTACGAAAAAGACCCGGCAAAGTTGCGTCTCGAGCTCGCGGCGTTCTTCGATCCACCCGAAGGACCCGGCCGCGCCGCCACGCAGAAAAAATCCGCGGCGCTGGCGGGCCTGATCGCGCCTCATATAGATCCGCGCCGCGGCGCCGCCGCCTACGCGCACGCCTACTACGAGCTGATGGCGCACGAGCCGCCCGAGCTGGTGGTGATCCTGGGAACCTCGCACTACGGCGCCGGCCCCGAACTGTTCAGCGCGACGCGCAAGAACTACGCGACGCCGCTGGGCGCGGTCCAGACCGACGGCGCGTTTATCGATCGGCTCGCGACGCGCTACCGGGGCGACCTGTTCGTCGACGAGATGCTGCATCGCGGCGAGCACTCGATCGAATTCCAGGCGTTGTTTCTCGCCTATGCGCTCGGTGCGCGCGGCTACCAGGTCGTGCCGATCCTGGTCAGCTCGTTCCATGAAATGGTCTTGAGCGGGGTCATGCCGGCGCGCGATTCGCGGGTTGAATCGTTCATCGCAGCGCTGAGGTCCGAGCTCGACGCGGAGCCGCGCCGCGTGCTGATTCTTGCGGGCGTGGATTTCGCGCACGTCGGCAGGAAATTCGGCGACGAGTTCGCCGCCGATCGCGAAGTGGCCAAGCGCGTCGAGCGCGAGGATCTCGCCCTCATCGAAAGCATCAAGCGCGGCGACCCCGACGGCTTCTTCGCCGATATCGTGAAGGATCGCGACGCGCGGCGAATCTGCGGCCTGGCGCCGATGTACATGCAACTCGAGCTGCTGCGCGGCCGCAGCGCGCGGCTGCTGAAGTATGGAATCGCGATGGAGCCGCAGAGCGAGTCGGCGGTCTCCTTCGCCAGCCTCGCAATCGACTAGACCCCGCCGTACCAGTCGTAGCCCTGGTCTTCCCAGTAACCACCGGTGCGATTCGGCAGAAAATTTACCTCGGTCAGATACTTCACGTTTTTGTAGCCGAGCTTGACGGGCGAATAGAGGCGCAACGGCGCGCCGTGATCCGGATATAGCGGGCGCCCATTCATGCCGTAGGCGAGTATCGTTTGCGGATGCATCGAGCTCTCGATATCCCACGTCGAATAGTAGCCGTTGTCGAATGAACGGAACTCGACGTAGCGCGCTTCGCGGCTGGCGCCGACCATCCGCGCGATCTCGCGCAGCTGCACGCCCTGCCACGCGGCCACCGCCGACCAGCCCTCGACGCAATGATGGCGAATCCGCATTCCCGTCTGCGGCATCCGCTTGAGCTGTTCGAGCGAGAATACCGACGGCTGCGCGACGATGCCTCCAACCTTCAGCGCCCAGTCCGCCGGCGCGAACGGTATCGTGTCGGAGATAAAATAACTCGGGAAGTCGGCCTCGGGTGTGAGCTCGGACGCGGGCGGTTCGGGCGCGAGCCGATCCTCCGAGAACAGCAGCCGATCGACGCGCTCGTTCCACCGTCCCATCCCGGCCAGGAACATCGACGCCGCACGGCTCTGGCATCCGGCAATTGCGGTGCTGGCGGCGATACCGATCAGCAGTTTTCGCCGAGTGATCAGGCTACCCACGCTGTCCCCCGGTCACCATCGTGACGATCGTCCGCGGATGGATCGCGACGAGCACCAAGTGCATCGCAGTGAAGAGCGCGAGCAAAACCAGGCAGCTCAAATGCACCACGCGCGCGACGTCGTATCCGCCGAACGCCGCGGTTATCCAGTACAGCTGGACCGGTTTGTAAATTGCCAGCCCCGACAGAACCACGACAGTGCCGAACAGAATCGCCGACGTGTAGGCGAGCCGCTGCAGGCCGTTGTAAAAGTCCTCGGGCGGCGGAGTCTTACGGATGCGCAGGTAGTAGCCGAACATCGCGAGCGCGTTCGACGTATCGCGGCTCGGAATGAACACGCGTCGCCGCCATTCGCCGCTCGCGGCCATGTAGGCCAGGTAGATCACTCCGTTGAGGATGAGGAACCAGGCGATCGCGAAGTGCCAGTGACGCGCGCCCGCGAGCCATCCGCCGAATCGCAGCCACGACGGCGGCGCGTCGTTCTGAAACGGATACCACTTATATTGTCCGCCGCGCGGCCCCAGCGCCGGATACGCCGCCAGGATCTGCAAGCCGCTGCCGGCCATGATGACGAGCAGCGGAATATTGACCCAATGCGCCAGCCGAATCGCGGCCGGCTGCGCGCGTCGTCCGCTCCGACGCCCTTCGGCAGCCCTCGACGATCCTGTCGGCTCGCTCCACGGCGGCAATACTCCAAGCCGCGTGGTGACTCGCGTGGCCTTTCGACCCCTTGCCGGATGCGCATCCATCGTGAATCTTTCGCTTTCGCTGTTCTTCGAATATCGAAGCGGCTTACTGGCTCATCGAGGCGGCCTTGCCACCTTTCATTAGATGCCCGTCCATCATAATCATTTCACCGTTCTGCAGATGAAATTCGTTGCCGTCTTTCGATTTGACGGTGCCGTCGACGCTGACCACCGTCCCGTCAGACAGGGTGACTTCGTGGTCCATCGCGGTCGCCGGCTGACCCGCCTTCATCATCATCATTTTGCCGCCGCTCATCATCACGCCGTCCATGTCTGCCGCGAGCGGTGCGGTGGCGAAGAGCGCGAGTAGTAAGATTGCCGCGCCCGGGCGGATGCTGGAGCGCAAGAGCTTCATGAGCGATCCCATTGGAAGCTTTATTGATGCCACGCCGGGATCATGTGTTACAACCCGATATTTTTTTGGAGGCGGAAATAACGGATGGCGAAAGCCCCTGGATCGGGGCAATTGACCGCTTGATTCGAAGGTCGCGCAGCCGCTCGGCGATCTCGCGAACAAGCAGATGCTCGAGCGTTACATAAATGGACGCGCGCTACATCTTCATCGGCGGCTTCTTGCCGACGCGACCGCCTTCGGCCACGCAGGACTTGGCGTCAACGGTGATGAGGTAGCCCTTGCCCTTGCACGAATTCTTGCCCTTGCAATCGTTCGCGGCGGTCTTGCAGGCGCTCTGTCCCTTGCACGCATTGACGCCAAGGCACTTGATTTGCGGCGCGCTGGCGGAGGGACTCGACGCGTCCGCGGCATATGCGGCGGTCCCGGTGAATGCCAACGCGACTGCCGTCGCGAGCATCGCCCCTGCTATCCTGGTTTTCTTCATCGCCGAGGTCTCCTTTCCTTTCGCCGCTGCGCAAGCCTCAAATCTGGAAATCACCTTTGCGCGGGCGACTTTGGCTCTTCCTGCGTTCCTGCTGGGCTTCGAGGGTCATTGACTCGACCTCGTCGCTGATTTGATCGAGCCGTTGCCGAAATTCCGAAGCTTCGACCTTCACGCCGACCTGGCAGCCCTGGCAAACGATATGAGTTTCACTGGTCTGTTCGAATTCCCGTACAAGCAGCGAGTTCTTGAAACCGCACTTCGGGCAGGCAATGTCAATCGTCTCGTCTTCAAACATTTCCAGACCTCACAGCAGTCGCTCAAAAAATACAACTTGGTGGACGCACCTGGACTCGAACCAGGGACCTCTTGCATGTG
>CAWBLQ010000013.1:0-15483 GCA_963789715.1 Binataceae bacterium (SeqCode)
CCAGCTGCTGATGCGGCTGATTGGAGATGCCGGTGCCGCTGAAACTCGCGCCGCTGGCCGCGCCTTCGACCGGATCGGTTGCTTGAATTTGATACACCTCATTTGAGGTGAACTCGGCTGCGTCGATTAGTGTAGCCATTGACTACCTCAGAAAGTAAGCGTCCACGTACCACTGATACTCATTCCCGCGCCAAAGACTATTGGTGCGATAGTCTTGCGCGCGAGCATCGGAGTCGGCGCGGTAGTTCCGGGCAGGCCCGCGCTGGCATGATTCGCGAATATCGCGAGCTCCTGGATCGTTATCCCCTGCGCGCCCGTGTCGGCCGTCGTCAGCGACCAGTTGAAAGTCACGCTGCCGTTGCCGTCCTCGCTGTGGCTGTCGAGCGCCTTGTAATATGCGGGAGCAGTCAGCGCGGTGTCGGTCACGGCGGGCGCATTCGATCCGGTGCCGAATCCCACCGCCGCCGCGAATTCGCCGGTTGTATCGCCTCCGAGCAGCGCGGCCAGTGCAGGCAGCCCGGCGTTCACGAAAAGATTGCGGCCCTCGCACGTCCACACGACACGGCCTCGCTCGACAAGACTGATTCGCACGATTCCAATCGGCCTTCTCATTTTAACCTCCGTCCAAAACGGCAGCGCCGTTGACGATCAGCGCCGAATCTGCGACTGCGGGTTCGTTGGCGCCGTAGGTGATCCCGCTGTGCCGATAGTGAGCGTTGTAAGCGGGCACAATCGGACCGTACGCGTCGGTTGACGCCGCCGTTGCGATCGCAAATGCCAGCGCGTTGTCATTGGGCGCGGGCGCCGCGTCGAGCTGATACTCGGCGATTCCGCCGAGCGTCAACCGGTCTGACGGCACCGGACCCGTGTCTGAAATGGCCGGCGGCACAAACCATATCGAGTCCAGCCACGAACGCGCCGGTTTGAAAAAATCCACCGCCGCCGTGGCCGTCGATGCCGATCCGGTTGGGACGCCCTGCCCGGCCACGAGATCGATCATCACGCGGAACACCGCCCATCCCTGGTTCGACGGATACGCGTCACCGCCCCAGCTCGACTGCCCTTCGAGCAGCGTGACCTGCGTCCATCCCATCGACGCGAGCGCCTGCTTGATCGCCCACGGCGTGCCGCGAAATCGATGCAGCGGAATGGCGCTCTTGAGCAGTTCGCGCTGGGCCGCCTCGGTCAGAGTCTGCGCCGAAACCAGGCCGCCGGATTCGATCAGATTGTCCACATCGATCAGCAAATCGATGTTGGTAAGCGCGTCGACCCCGAGCGTCAGCGGCGCGATCAGTTGCCACAGGGGCGACAGGATGTCGAACTGCCACGCCAGGAACGGCAGCGCCGCTTCCACCACCGAGTCAATCCGGTAAACCAGCAGGGTAGTGAGATCGAGCGCCGCCAGCCGCGCGATCAGCACCAGCAGCGCCTGCGTGCGGGTATCGTCGATCGACGGCGCGGCCGAAAGCTCGGGCATCAGCTGTGCTCCGTGCTGAACGCGGTGGTCAGCGAGATTGCCGTACAGTTCGCCCACTGCCCGGCCGTGAGCGGGGTCAGCACCGGCGCCGTGAGCGTCACGCCGTAGACACCCGCGACCGACAGCGCCGCAATTATCTGGCTCGGCACGATGTCGCGCTGAATCTTGGCCGCGAGCTCGAGCGCGAGTTCTTGCGCGGCGGCGGTCGCCGCGGTGATCGTCGCGGTTGGGTCTGCGTCCGAGTAAAGCGTCACCGTCGCGGAGATCTGATAGTCCACCTCGGTAACCGCGAGCACGTTCACGGTGTCGGTGAGCGGACGCACGGTGTCGGCGTTCAGCACCGCGGAGACCTTGGCGAGTAGCGCGGAGCCCGCGACTCCGGCGCTGTTCGGGGCGGCGGCGGGCTGCACTATCACCGGTCCGGTCAGCACATACGCGTTCACCGATCCGGGCGACGGACTGATAATTTGCGCGTCGATGATCGACGGATCGGCGCCAATCGCAAAAAACCGGTACGCTCCAGATGGCCCCGCGACGCTGAACTGATTCGGCGCAGCCTGAATCCGCGTGCGCAGATGGTCGTCCGTTTCCGGAGCCGATCCGCCGGTGGTCGTGCTGGTGTTGGTCACGCTGGCGATCAAGGCATTCGGATTGAGCTGGACGTTGACCTGCCCCGCCAGGTATCCATTCGCAGCCGCTCCTGGAGTTGTCGCCGCGGCAGCGACACTGCCGGTGCTCGCGCCGGCGGCAATGCTGATCGTCGCGCTGGTCGCGAAGGCAAACTGCCCGTCGCTGGTGCCGACCCGGGTTCCCGCGGCAATCGTGAACGGGACCGTCAGCGCGCCCGCGAGTGTGAATTGAATCGTAGTCACCGCGGGCTGCGACGCGAGCCGAGTGACGCTCAGCAGCTGGCCGAGATAGTCGAGCATCGGGAACGACGCGAAGGCGAGCAGATTCTGCGCGGCTGCATACTGAATGGCGTTGCGGACCAACGATTCGCGGTACGCATACAGATTGATCAGCAGGCGCTCGACTTGCGCCGGATAAAGCGTCCGGCCCGCCGCTGCCTCGAACTCGGCAATCATGTCGGCAAGGATCAGATTTGGATTCAGCCCGTCCGCGTCGTTGACGAACACCGGCGGCGGCAGCGATGGAATTCCTGCACCCATCAACTCATCCTTTCATCGCCGTCGGCGCGGCCTGCTAGACCGTCGCTCCCGGGATTGTCACGGTAGTGGTCTGAACGGGAGCCGCGGTGACGCCGAGCTTGAGCTGCCAGTTGAGCGTCACGTCGAGATGCGCCCCCGACTGCGTGCTCGCGTCGGTCACGGGTCGCGCCGTCACCGAAACAAGATTGACGCGCGGCTCCCACGTCGTGATCGCCGACGTCAGCTCGCTTACGATTGCGGGCAACGCGAGGTTGATCGGAAAATCGATGAACCGCCAGATATCCGCACCAAAGGTCGGCCGGAGCGGGTCGCTTCCACGCGGTGTCGTGACGATAATCCCGAGGCATTGCTCGACGTCGGTGAGTCCCTGCACTACGTCGCCAATGGCCCCCAGAGCCAAAGACCAGTCAGCCGACGTGATATCCGCCAACGTGATTGCGCCCGCCGGCATCGTCAGCCCGCCAACACGTCGGTGCTTGCCGTCACGATCGTGCCCGTCTCCTCGCCGACCTGAACTCTATCGCCGAGCCGCGCGACGCCTGCCAACAGGCCGGTGCCGAGCTGCACCTGGCCGGCGCTCTTGATGATGACGTTGCCGCTCGAGTCGATCTGAATTTGCGCACCGTTCGCCGTAACGTTGAACGCCGCTCCCTGGGGCAGGCTCACGGACAGAATGTGTTCGGTGCCGTCGTATTTGAGCTCGCCCTGGTCCAGGAACTTCAGATCGAGCAGATGCACGTTGGCGTCGTCCTTGAATTCTGTCGTGTCATGGAAAAAGAGATCGAGGACGTGCGCGACGCGATCGTAATCGAAACTCGTGCCGTCGTTGAACGCGAGATGAAACTTGTCGGCGCTGTTGACCGGCGGCACGTCCGCCTCGGAATAAATCGCGCCCAGCACCGCGCCGGCCTCGTCGCGCAGATCCATCAGGCAGACGACCTGCTCGCCGATGTCCGGAATCCAGTACGCCTTGTCGTTCTGCGTCTTGGGAAAAACAACCGACAGCCACCAACTGATCATCTCGTCGTAATCCGGAAACACCACCCGCACCTTTGCGCGCGCCGTATCCTGCTGCTGCACGATCCCGACCCGAAAAGTAGGGTTCAGCGAGGCAAATCGCTCACGGTTTTCGATTAGTTCGTTCATGCTGTAATCCGCCGCGCCGCAATTGACGTTGAGTATCCAGTAGCTCGCGCCAGATGATGCCGGGCTGTTTCGATTAAGTATGTTCCGTCCAGCGCGCCCCATCCGCTGAGCTGTACATTGTTTCCCGCCACCAGCACCGTGGTCCCGGGTGCCTCGAGCGATGCGTCCACGAACACCATGTTATGCAGGTGAAGTGCGGCCTGGGCCTTAACCAGCGCTTGCTGTGCGTTTTCGCAGCGCGCGACGATCTTGAGCGTGTCGCCGGTCGGCGAAGGAGAGTCAGCGGCTGCCGACTGAGTAATCAGTTGTTTCGTGTCAGGATCGAAATATGAGAATTCCGCGCCATCGTAGATTCTGCGCGTCCGATTCCGAAATGAGAATCGAATCGTATCCGATCTCACTATCGTCAGTACTGCAGGTACGGACTCGAGTGACGGCCGCGCGTAAAAGATCAACTGTCCGGCGCGAATCGTAAAATCGAAATTGTGCTCTCTCGCCAGACGTTTCAGAAATTCCAAATCCATCTGGCGCCGTTGAGTGACGCGGGCAAATTCGACATCGCTCTCGGACTCGGATGACGCCGTCACCATTACCAACCCGTACTTCGCCGCGATTTGCGCCGCGATCTCCAGGATGCCCACGTTCTCGTACGCCACAGTGTTGGCCGTGCGCATCGCCGGTGTGATGTAGGCAGCGAGGCAGCGGAGTCTCATCACGTCCGGCGGACCATCCAATTCCAGTTCGTCGATCTGAAATTCACCGCAATCCAGCAGCGCCTCGCCGCTGTATCCAATTTGCAGACCTACTACGTCGCCGAGCGCCGGATACCAGGGTCCTTGCCACAGCTGCGCGGAATCTTCGAGGTCCACTTCCAGCTCGCCTGACGCGCCGTCGAGCCGATCCACGTATCTGATCGCAAGAACCATTTGCGATACATCGGCGGTAATATTCACGCCCAGGTAACTGAGTATCCATTGCGGCGAGCGAACTGCATACGATGCGTTCGCGGCCATTACGCACTCACCGCCTGAGAGGTTTTCCAGGGCGGCAAGTTTGCGATTGCCACCGCGCTCTTTTGCAGAATCGGCACAGCGATAAATATTCCCGCATCGAACACCGGCTCGATCGGAACATTGGGATTAGCCATTATGATCGGTGAATAGTCAGTCGGATCTCCGTAGTATCGCCAGGCTAACAGGTCCCAGCGTTCACCGGCCCTCGTTATGTGAAGTATGAACGGTCCGGTCGGCGTCATCGCGCGGTGCTCCTCACGATCACAGCGGGAGGCACGTCGTCGGCTTCGAGATTGGGACCGCTCGTTCCTGTGGCGGAGGGAACATTCAGCAATGCAGACACGCCGGAGGTGGATTCGCCCGGGCCAGCGCCGGCGGTTCCGCTCGACGCTGTCGCGATGCCGAGCGCCGAAAGTGTCGCGACGGGGATTGCGCTGGAAATAAGTTGCGGGTCGGCGATCCATTCCTTCAGTGCGAGCGCGACCCTGATCGCGATCGGCGCGCCGCCCGCCGACAGTTGCTGCGATTTCATTTTGATCGATTCGATTACAAAGAACCCGCGGAATCCTCCATTGCCAAAGACCAGCGGCAGTGCGAGATGCTGCGCCGCCGTCGCCCGCAACAGCGCCAGCTGTGCGGCGGGGTTCGTGAACGTCGAGTGCCACATCAGCTCGAAACTCAGCCGCTCGAGATCGTCGCCGACCCATTGCAGCCGTGGTTTGCTTTCGATCACCCGCTGCTCGGAAAAGTCGTAGGCCTCCGCCGATTCGTAGCCGTCCGGAGAGCCAACCACTTCGAACTGAATATCGCCCAATACTGCGAACAAGTAATCGCTCCTCAGAACTGCGCCCGCTCGCGCCGCGCTGATTCTCGTTTCAACTGATCGAACAGTTCCTCGCGATGCGCCCGCAGCGCGCCGATAACCTCACGCTGTAAACTACCGCCCGCCGCCGCCGGGTTGATCACGACCGTCGGCGATGAGTTGATCGTGATCCTCGCTTGCATGCCGCCGCTACTCGGACCGTGCGCGTTGCCCGATGGTTCCGCTAACTCGCGCGGGGAAAAACTCGTCGGTGGAATCATTTCTCGCATCGGCGACGCGAAGCGAGCGCTCGCGAGGACGCCTTCTCGTGCCAGACGCGATACTCCCGCACCTGACTTCGGCGACCACTTCTCATTCGCGGCAACCATTTTCCTGACAAAATCCACCGCGCGATGCGTCCACTCGACAAAATTCCTCGATCTCTTCAATCCGGGTCCCTCGGCACGTGCGCCCGCGCTCGAGATCATCCGGGCTGCCCTTCCTGCCTGAACCGCGCGTTCAACCCGAGATAGCGCATCGATCGCGGGAGTCAGATCCCGAATCTCCGAGGACCTGCGATGCCACGCATTCCCGTCACTGCGAGACCTCCGCGCAGCCGCAACACTCGCAGTCTTTCCATTTTGTCCGGAAGTGTTGTCAGTTCCGCTCTCGGAGCCCTCTACACGAGTCTCGCGGTTCGCGAGATCTTCCATCCCGGGTCGATGACGATACTCTAGAAGCGCAGCATGCGGGGTGAGTTGCCGGCAAGCATCGGTGCCGCTTGCAATACCCGCAGTCACCCGCGATATCCCGAGGTTCGCTCGTACGAAGTTCGCCGTCCGCTCAAGATTGCTGAACGCGCGCGCCAACTTCGCTGCCCGAACGTTAGCCGGCGCGCGGCTTGTACTGGATTGCCTCGCCATTTGATGATTCGCTCTGATGCCGCGAGCGGGTTCAACCAGCTCGAGCGACGTTGCGGTCAAAAGGGCGGCGCTGAGAGGTCGCTGCCTCGACGCGCAAAGGACGTCCCGCGAGTTCCTTGCCGTTCATCGCGCGCAGCGCGACTGCGGCGTCATCCTCATTCGTCATCTCGACAAACCCGAACCCGCGCGAGCGCCCGTCGAAACGATCACGTACAATCTCCGCCCGTTCGACTGCGCCAATCTCGGCAAAGGCTTCACGCAAGTCGCCGTCGCCCAGTGAAAAACTCAGGTTCCCTACGAATAGTCTCACTTTCATCGTCTCACCGTTTCGCGCGCCTAACTACTTCACGCATTTTGCTATAGTCACTGCAATTACTATTCATGATTCCCCTCCGCCGCGTTCGACGCACAACCGTTCGTAGTCAGTCGTCGCGTCGAGCCAGTACGACAGCTCCGCAAAGTCCATCCCGCTCAGCTCCTGGACTGTGAATCCGGATTGAACGAGGCCTGCGAAACTCGCAGCGGAGGGTGGTCGAAATTTTCGCCAATCACCTCCGCCTGCAGCGCCATTACGTCCGCAAGATCCATCTCGAGAACGTCTTCGTACACGATCTTGCGCCCGTCCACGCGCGTCAGTTCCGCTATTAATGCGAAGACCACCGCGCTCGCGTCACCGCCCGCCGCCGCCCGTTGCGCCCGCATCAGATCCCGCCCACGACCTTTTCGCACCTCGGCGTGCGCGCCCGAAGGTAAGTCGATGCTCCTGAGATCTTCTTCTTCATTCGCTTGCGGGCCGCCGATTCGTACTCCGTTGACCGTGATTTCGTCGGTCTTCATCAGCCATCACTCCTGTATCCCGCTTTCAAATCCGTGCCCGGTCAGCCGCCGAGATTTGAGCGGAAGGTACTCAGTTGGTCGACGCCACCGACCACGTAAATGTTCGCGAATACGTCGTACAAGTATATTTGGACGCCGGCGACGTATAACTCGCAGTGATAGATACTCACTACCGAGGTGGTTTCGACCATTTGATGCTGGCGGAAAGTGGGACTGCCAGCGTCCTTGAAGATTCCCGTCATCAGGTACACGACCGGGAGCTGTGCAGTGCGACCCTGGCTCGTGTACTGTTCGAGATTTCCGCGGGCCTGGAAGGAATGCGTCTGAAATGGACTGGTTGACAGCGTGAGAGTTTCGGCGTCGAACGACGACCACTTGATTTTCGACTCGAGCTTTTCCACGCCCGCCCACAGCTCGGCCGTGCCGGCCATGCCCAGGCCCTTGTAGTCAATCATCTTGTGCTTGGGATTGGCTATCTCGATCTCTTCGGCGCGGCCCAGCAGTCCGACGCCGTCGATGTATATATTTGCATTAGTCAGTGAGTTGATCTGTATATTCATTCTGTTCCCTGGCAGCCGGGCGAGTTACGAGGTTGCTCCGGCCGCCGCAGTTATCGGACTGGTCTGTCCGAGCTGCTGCAGTAACGTCACATCTATGAATGCCTCGAAGGTGATCCTTTCGGCGGGCGGCGGAGGCATCACGTCGATGTCGAAGACCAGTTGCCCGGCGGCGATCTGCGTGGCCGGATTCTCCGCAGGATCGAAGCTCGCCGCGCCGGCTACCAGCGCGCCGCGCTGGATGAGCGATCTGATGAAGGCATTCGCGCTGGCCAGAACCGCGTCGATCAGCGCGTTCGAAATCGGCTGGTCGATAAACTGGAGCATCGCCAGCTCCAGCGATTCCTCGATCACGTCCATCGTGCGGCGGACAGAGATAAAGTTGTCCGGCGCGGTTGAGGTCGGATACGCCGCGCTCCTGTTCCCCCACACCCGCAGTCCGGTACCGAAGGCGTTGAACACCGTCACGATTCCCGCCGCGTTCAGATTGTTGGTGTCGGACGACGCGTCGAGAATCGACGCATAGAGCTGAACGTCGGGCCCGAGCATTCCATCGACCTGCGTGTTGGATGGCGACCACCAGTAGCCTTGCGCCAGGTCTTTTGCCGCGATCGCTCCCGCCACCCACTGAGAATATGGCGCAACCGCTTTGGCGTTGAATTGCGACCTGAGCGGCAGCCCCGAAGAGGTGAGCGTCACCCCGGTCGGCACGATTCCGGTGTCGAAGAAGGTCTCCTGGGGGTAACAGAGAACGGTGCGGCTGCTCGAGCTTGCGAAGGCATTGCCAACGACCCCGCGATTGGTCAGCGCGGTTGCCACCGCGGTTGAAGGGGGAGAATCAACCAGTGCGATTGCGCGAATCGTATTGGCCATCGCGTCGAGAGCGGTTGCAACGGCGGCATCCTGCGAGTAGCCCGACGCAATCAGGATCTTGGGAAAAAATCCCATCGTCCCGTAAGTCGTCTGAAGTGCGTACAGCCCCGTGTACACGCCGCCGGTGATTGCGCCGATCACGTCAGCGTCGGCCACCTTCGACGGATCCGCGTAGTTGAACGCGATCAACACGCTGGCGCCGGCGCTGATATGTCCTCCCGATGCCGTCGGAACGATCGTGATCGCACCATTTACCGCGTCGAGCGTATAGTCAGTTCCAACCGCATATGTAGTAGCCGCTGGATTACTAGTGACTACCACACTCGACACACCCATGTGTCCGAGGCTGATAGCGCCCTGCGCGTTGAAGGTGAATGCGGTCGCAGCTATCGCGGTGAAGTGCCGAGTCGGATCGAACACGTTGACGACGATCGCCTGTCCCGCTCCCTGCGCCTGGATCGCCGCGAGCGCATATGGAATCGTGTACCCGCGCACGGCAGGTCCGAAGTTGGCCGCGTCGAGCGCTGACGACACGAGCGTTGGCGTGTTGAGCGGCGCCGCGACCGACGGCGATTCCACCGCCCACATTGGCGCAGTCCCCACCAGTCCAATCACGGCCGACTTCACGACCGTGACCGGGACCGGTCCGTTGGAAACTTCGATTACCTCAACTCCGTGCAGGAAACTGGCTGGCATGTGTCACCTGTTACTCAGTTGGCAAGTTACTATTGTAGCGGGCTAGTTAGTCGGATCGCTTTGGCCCGCGGTCGCAATCGCCTCTTCGGCGTATGAGTATGCGATCTGCACCGTCTCGCCGGCGGAAATTGCGCCGCCGGAGAACGCAGTGACTATTCCGTCGGCGCGATCCACGGAGAAGTTCACGCCCTGGAGGAGCGCCGCGCCGCCGGCTGCCGTGATGCTCACGGCAAACACGTTGCCGTGCGGAAGCTGTATTTGCAGGCTCGAATTGAACGTGTACGCCGCCGCGCCGACCGTGATGGAAGTCTGTCCGCCTTCCTCGAGCGCAATGCCCTTGATGAACAGAGGGAAATCATCGGGCTGCGAGGCTTCGACCGCCACCGTGCTCAGAGCAAACGTCGACGCGTAGGTCCACACGCCGCCCTGCTTGTCGCGCTTTACAAATTTTTCGCGCACCGGGTGCATCTTGCGGCAGCCCGGAATCAGATATCCGGTCAGGGCGGTGCGAATGCTTTCGATGATTGCGTATGCTCCGGGACTCGGCCCCGACGGGTCTCCGCCGACCGCCCAGCCCAGGTCGCGCATCATCACGGCGATTTCGAACTCGAGCTTGCGCTCCTGGATTATCGCCGCGGTGTCGAGCAGATCGCCGTACTGCGCGCCCTTGTACATCACCAAAGCCGCGCCCACGCGATGGGTCAGGCGCCAGGTCTCGGGACGGTCCGGATAGTGCGCGATTTCGATCGAGTCGATCTGCGCACGCAGCTGATTGACGATCGCGGCTTCGATGGTCGCGATGTCGATCGCGGTCGGCGGCGTGAAGACCGTGCCGTTCCACGGCGCGTCGAGCATGGCGCCCATCTCAGTAGCCCTTCAGGTTGCGCCGGTTGAAGACGCGAGCGGGCGCATCCACGGTTTCCACCGAACCGGCCGCCGGGGGAGGTTCCTGGTTGTCGGCGGACAACCCGAGCGTAAGCTCGCCGGCCGCAACTTTCGAAAGCATCGAGACCGCGTCTTCATAACGCTGGCGCGCGTCCTCGAGGTCGTGCAGCGGCCGGAGCGATTGCAGCCGGTACATCGCGATGTCGGTGGTGAGGCGGTTGAGAACGGCCGGCGGATCTGTCAGCGGGAGCGCGAAGCGGCCCTCGATGTATCCGTCGATTTCCGCCGATGCGTCGGCCAGAGCCTGCGTGATCAATGCATCATTTACCGTGGTCGCCGTAAAATCTTCATTAGTCAGTTGAACGAGGTCTCGATTAGGGTATCGGTTAATTACATCTTGCGCGGTCGCGTAACTCACTGTGGTAACCTCATCGCATCGGAAGTGGCTATTCGACTGAGAGGTCTCTCCGCGGGCGTCAGGCTAATCGCCCGCGCCCGCGGAGAGCGGTCACGTACTCCGGCGCCGCGGGCAGGAGGGGGACCCGCGGCACGCCGGCTCAGGGAAGCTGGTTTCATCGCCGCTTCCTTACGCCAGGAACTCACTGACTATAAGGTCCGCGCTGTTGCGCCAGATGTTGGAGGTGGCGACGTTGGCGCTCGCGCCGGTGCCGGCCATGAACTCGGAGTTAAGCAATTGACGCGCGACTTCTTCGAGGGTTGGCGGCACCAGCAGGTACACGCCGCTGCGGCTCGAGAGCGCGCCAAATGGCTGTCCCGCATCGGTTTTGAACGCTCTCATCGCAGCGCGCGCGGCCCCGTAATTGGTCGGATTGCTCAGATCCGTGTTGCTGGCGTAGGCCAACTGCCACAGGCCGACGCCGGTGTTGGCCCGCCCGTCCACGCCGTAGCGAAACTCGCGCCGGTTGAACACCGCCTCGTCCGTGATAGTAGTCATTCGCGTCACCGCGTATTCGCGCCGCAGCTGAAAGATGAATGGGCGAATCACCCGCGACGCGTCGATCAGGTACCAATACGCACCCGAGCCGCTCGAGTTGATATTCGCCGCGGTGGTCCCGGCCTGGCCCAGCAGACCGACTGGATGGCTGGCCGAGAAAAAAGGCACGCCGTCGAAGCCGACCACGTCGCCCGGACTCGCCACCGCGTCTTTGATCATCGCAAACAGCAGCATGTCCGGATGAACCTTGGTGTCCCATCCGAGCTGCTCGATGATCGGCTCGTAGGCGCCGTAGGTATCGTCTTCGATATCGTTGCGATCGATCGCAACGGTATCCTCGAAGTTCCGATTGACTATTGTGTATTGATGCGTCTCGAGCGCCTGGATGACGCGATCGCCCAGCCACTCGCGGAACTTGGTAGTGCGGCCGAGCCACGGATAGGTAGTCTGGCGCGACGCCGAGCGCACCACGCTGGTGATTTGCTCGTAGTACGACGGCGGCTTCTCGAACCCGCGCTGGAAGACGACGTCGAAGCCGGTAAACAATGCGGTCAGATTCGCTGCACTGATTTCCATCTAATTATTCCCTTGTGTTCGTTTTCGGCAGAGCGTTGTCATCATGCAGTTGCCGTCGTCTGATGCCAGAAATCGACCCAGACCTGGCCGCTCGGATCGATCGCCACCACCGTTCCGGCGGCTGCGTATTGCTGCACGGTCGCGCCGCTTGCGCGATCGGCGGCGGTGACGTTGTTGTCGTCGAGCGCAAAGCAGACCAGGCCGACCTGCGCGGGGCCGACCGAGCCATCGGTCGCGTAGAGGAACACTCCCTTGCGCGCGGTGATCGAAATGGCGCCAGCGGCGCCCGGGTTGTTGATCGCGTTCTGCCCGGGAATTCCATTGGTCACGTACTCGGCGCGGCCGACAATCTTGAGCGGGTTCGCGGTGGTCGTGGTCGCCGACGCCGGCACGGCGTTGCCGGCTGCGTCCAGCGCCACCATCCCACCGAGGTAGACGTTGGTGTTCGCTTCGACCGGGTAAACGCGCATCCTGCCGCCATCGGTCATCTCGGGCGTGTTTCGCGCAGTGGTTAGAGCCGCCATTTTTTCACCCTTGTTGATGCGCGCCCGCGGCCGCCTGGGAGCGGCGCGAGGCGCGAGTTAGTCCTGGTTGTTGCGAAAGTCGGCGCCGCGGATTTCCGCGTTGCGGAGATCGGCGCCGGCCCGCTCGAGGCTCAGGAAATCGGCGCGACCGCGCTTGCGCCGGATAAACTCCGAATGTTTGAGGCCGAGTTGCGCGCAGATGGCGAGTTCCGCCGGGTTGAGCGCGCCCGCGCGCCTTTCCGTCGCCGGCTCTCCCGCCAGGCCCAGGTTTTCGCCGATTATCGACGGCTGCCTGGCGACGAAGGCCTGGAAACCGCGCGCGTCAGCGGCGCAGTACGCGACCGCCCACTCGCGCTGCGCCGGCACGAGCTTGCCGGCGCGAATCGCCTCTTCGACCGTGTGCGCGGCGCGCTCGCGCGCGCGCTCGGCCTTGAGCGCGTTGAGCTCGGTGAGCGTGCGCTCGAACTCGGCGATAGCGACGTAGTGCGCGGGATCGTTGGCATGAGCGCCGGTGGCCGGCGCTGCCGCGTCGCGCGCCGATTGGAGCTCGCGCACCCTTGCGACCACGTCCGCCGCGGTCGCATCGGCGTCGAGGTCGAGTAGCTCGCGCAATTCCTGAGTTGGAAATTCCATGCGTTCATCCTTCGAGGCTGCGGCCGCCGTGCGCGACGCAGCGATCGCGGTCAGGTGAAGATTCGGATTGTTGGTCAGGCCGGCGCGCAGCAGGCGGGTCACGCTGCCGTCCTTCGGATCGAACTGGAACACGGGCGAGACGTAGCGGTACTCGCGCGCGACGATCGAGTTCGCCGCCCGCGCGGTCCATTCAACGCGCCCCCACACCGCGCCGTCACGCACCTCGAGTTCGCGGATCCATCCGGCCGCCGGAGCGGGCCGTCCTTCGGGCGCGCCGAAATCGGTGGCATGGTCGTAGTCAATCGGCAGGCCCGCATTCATCTGCATCGCGGTGGTGGACTCGACGACCGCGGCCGGATCGTCGAGCCGAAATGGCCCGCGCCCGTCGCGGCCGTAAAAGACGCCGGCCGGCAGCAGCTCGATCCATTCGGGCGCGGCCGCGGCTTGCTCGCCCGGCGCTGGCGCGGAGGCGGGCGCACCGGCGGTATCGATCACGAACGAAGGGATCAGTTTGCCCGCCCGCGTCTCGCTCTCACCGCCGGTGCGTGTAGTGAGGTGTTCCATCGAGGCGCATTGTGCATCGCGCGGCGAAATTGCATAAGGCTGAACAGTTCAGCCCTGAACTTTTGTGGCGATCGAGTAGATTATCGATGCTAATAGTAGATGTGGGCTGTCGCGCGGAGGTCGGGGGGGGAGGGAGCGCGGGAGGGGGAACTTGATTGTAGTGGAACCCACCGTGGGTTCCACGCCTCCTTGGGCAGGGGTGACCCCTGCACCCGATATTAAGATAAGGATGCGGGACTTCGTGCCTGTTAGAAGGGGTTGAGGGGGGAAATCACCTCGCCCCTGTTAGGGAGAGGATGAAGGTGAGGGTCTGAATGCAGCGCGAAGTTAGGATGTCGGTGGGTTCCACTACAACTGAGTTCCTTATCCCTTCGCGTTGGTTACTTTTCTATCTGCTAGCAGCTGGTGCCGCTGCACAGGTTGGTGTTGCCGGCGCCTTGCGAGTGGCCGCCGCTTACGTCGCCGCCGACGTTGCCTAGCAGCACGTTCAGTCCGTAACCGCCGGTGCCGGCGTCGTCCATGAACTGGATGCCGACCGATTGATTGCCCATCACGGTGTTGCCCTGGATCAGGCTGCCTGCGAAGCCGATGATTCCCGGTCCGGTATTCGAGCTGGCGGTGTTGCCGGCGATGGTGCTGGACTTGCCGCCGCAGATGCCGAAGCTGCCGTTGCCGTCGGTCACGTTGCCGGTGATCACGCCGAAGTCGGCGACCACGATGCCGATAACGTTGCCGTTGGCCGTGTTACCCACGATCCGGCAATTGCAGGGAGTCGAATTGGTGCTGCCCCTGATTCCTCCGACCGCGTTGTCGTTGGCGACGTTTTCAGTCACGGAGGATCCATTGCCGACGGCGATGCCGAAGCCGTTGTGGTTATCGTTCGCGGAATTTCCGCGCACGATCGCGTTGGCGCCGGCGAGGATTCCGTAGGCGGCATTGTTGGTCACGCTGTCGTCGATGAGCGCGCAATCATTGCCGCAGTCGATCCCGTCGGCGCCGTTGCCGTTAACGCTGACGCCGTTGACCGCGCCGTTGCCTCCCAGCACCAGGCCTGATCCGGTCATATTGAGGATTGAACCGTTGGCGACTTTGACGAACGCCATTTTCACGGCGTTGATCCCGATGCCGGACGACTTGACGCTCGAGCCGACGATCGAGAAGCCGTTGAGATCGATGGTGACGTTGGAGGCGAGGACATCGATTGCGTCGCCGCCCTTGACGTCGAGGTTTTCCGTCAGGCGATAAGAGCCGGGCCTGGAGATTTTGATCGGAAACTTGGCCGGCTGCGTAAGCAGCACCTGGGCGCTGGCCACGCCGCTGCCGAGCAGCATCATAGCGATGGTGAGGTAGGCAAATCGCATCACGCTTTGTCTCGTGCGCATTTCTCTTCGAGTCGTGGCTTACGCCTGACGCCGCAGCCGCGATCGCGGCGCGGCCAAAATCCTGATCGCTCGATTGGCGACCTATGGCGGGGCCGAGACGAAGTTGAGTTGGAAATTGCCAGTACCCGTGTCGGTGTAAAAATCGTCGTCACCATCAATCTGGTCCAGAGAGAAGTCCCAGGTGCCAGAGTATACGCTCCTCAATATAAAGCTCCCCGTCGCGGTCATGGTCGTCTCGCACTCACAGTCGAGCGTCATATTGCCCGCCGCATCGACGTCGCCGGTACAGGTCCACGGTCCCGATAACTGACCGCAAATAGGGAGATTACCGTCCGTCTGGACCAGGTGGAGGGTTCCGCTGACGCTGCATCCGCCGTTGTCGTCGGAAGTCAAGCTCATCTGGCTGGTTTGGCTGGGATCGAGGCTGTAGCTCGCCGTTCCTCCGACGCACTCGAAGTCCCCAGCATCCGA
>CAWBLQ010000014.1:0-150799 GCA_963789715.1 Binataceae bacterium (SeqCode)
TTCCGCCCGGGTAGAAAGTCATGACCTGGATGGTCGGATAATCCACCTGCGGCAACGCCGACACCGGCAGTTGCTCGTAGGCGACGAGGCCCGCCAGCATCAGTCCGACCATCAGCAGGGAAGTCGCGACCGGCCGGAGTATGAACGGGCGCGAAAGATTCACGGAGTGGCGCTCCCGGGCGCTATAGCCGCAGTCTGCACGCTCACGTGCGAGCCTTGCTGCAGCTTGTCCACGCCGTCGGTGACGACCAGGTCTCCCACCGCGAGACCCTTGTTTATAGCGATCACGTCGCCCTGGGTTGCTTGCACGGTCACAGGCCGCATCTCGACGGTCTTGTCAGGCTTGACGACATAGACGAACGAACCTTGCTGGCTGCGCTGGAGGCCGGCCGCCGGAATCAGAGTCGCATTCTGGATGGTATTGACCAGCAGCCTCGCGTTGACGAACTGATTCGGAAACAGCGAGTTGTCCTGGTTCGGAAAGGACGCCTTGAGTTTGATCGTGCCGGTGGTCTGATCGATCTGGTTGTCGGTGGTGAGGAGATTTCCTTGTGCCAGTTTGTGCTTGAAGTCGCGGTCGAAAGCCTCGACCGGAAGTTGCGGGTCGGCCTTCATCGCGGTCTCGAGACTCGGCAGGTCGTCCTCGGGAATACTGAAATCGACCGCGATCGGCTGCAACTGCGTGATCACCGCAAGACCCGTGGTATCGGTCGCATGAATGATGTTGCCCGGGTCCACCAGCCGGAGACCGACACGGCCGGTGATCGGCGAAGTTATGCGGCTGTAGATCAGCTGAAGCTTGGCGTTGTCCACGGCGCCCTTGTCGCTCTCGATCGAGCCGGCGAACTGTCCGACCAGCGATTGCTGGTTGTCCAGATCCTGACGCGCGATGATTTTCTGGTCGTAGAGTTCTTTATCGCGCGCGAGAAGAATCTTGTTGTTCTCGAGCTGCGCGAGGTCTTTCGCCAGCGTACCCTCGGCCTGGGTGAGCTCCACCTGGTACGGACGCGGATCGATCTCAGCCAGCACGTCGCCGGCCTTCACCATTTGTCCCTCGGTAAAGTTTACCTTGTTGAGCTGGCCGTCCACCCGGCTTTTGACGGTGACGGTATTGTAGGCCGTCACGGTGCCGATCGCCGAAATGTACTGCTTCAAATCGCCGAGCGTCGCCGGCACCGCCGCGACCGGAATGCTCGCGTGCCCCACGGTTGGAGACGCCGCCGTCGTGGCGGAATCAGTGCTGCTCCGGCCGGTAAAATAGTAAACGCCAACTAGAGCGATGATCAGAATGACCAGCCACGTCCGCCATCGTTCCATAGCTTTGTCGAGCCAGCTGCGCACTTCGGCATCCTGCACAAATCGCGAGGCGTTAGGTTTTCCGGTCGTGGTGCCGTCTGAATCCTTCATGTTCTCCGTCGCGCTGGTCTCCAAGCAAGCAAGGACCGATGCTGCATCTATTGTTGCAATTTTGGACCCGCCAGTCCATATTTCAGATGAGGTCTGTGAAGGCAACTACGCTTCTACGAATTTAATGATTGCAGGTTTCCAAGCATGACCGTCAAGCGACAGCCGGTTTCGCCGCCGATTCGCCGCAAGGACGGCCGCGGCAGGCCGTCAACGCCGTTCCTGCGCGAGCGCGTGCTCCAAAGCGCCGCGGAACTCTTTGCCGAAATGGAATTCGACCTGGTCCTGATCGACGAGGTGGCCGCGCAGGCCGGAGTTGGCAAGGGCAGCGTTTACCGCCAATTCAAATCGAAGGAAGAGCTTTACGCGGCCGTTGTAATCAACGAATTCACCGAACTGCAGCGCGAAATTCGCGCGGCGCTGGCGGGATGTACCTCGATGCGCGAGCAAATCGCGACCATCGTGCGTCACGCGCTTAAATTTTTCTGGACGCGGCGCCAATTCTTCGCCCTGTTGCGCGACCCCAAGGCGTTGCCGCCCTCGCAGGAGCGACAGTATCAGGATCAGCGCGAGGACCTGTCGCGATTGATCAGCGGAGTTCTCGACGACGGCGTCAAGCGCGGGGCGATGAGGTCCGGTATCGACACTCGACTCGCGGCCGAATCGCTGCTGGGCATGATGCGTGGCATCAACCGCTACGGCCGCGAGTACACGACCCCTGATCGCGCGGTCGATATCCTCACGTCGATCTTTCTCGACGGTTACGCCGCGCGATAACATTGCCTCGATTAGAAACCTGGAGAGGCTCACATGCAGGATCTGCTGCCGCTCGCGGAAAAAATCGCCACGATGCTCAAGGACCGGCGCGAGAATGTCGCGGTCGCCGAATCCACCACCGGAGGCCTGGTCTCGGCCGCGCTGCTGAGCGTCCCGGGCGCGTCGGCGTACTTCATCGGCGGCGCCGTCGTTTACACGCTTAAGGCGCGGCGCACGATGCTCGAGGTTCCCGATTCGGCCTTTGCCGGAATCAAATCAGTCACCGAAGAAGGCGCGACGATCCTGGCGCGCGCCGCCCGCACGCGATTCGCTGTCACCTGGAGCGTCGCCGAGATTGGCGCGAGCGGACCCACCGGCAATCGCTACGGCGACGCGGCGGGGCACAGCTGCATCGCGGTCGCCGGACCGGTCGAGCGCTCGACTACCGTCGAAACGGGGAGCGCCGATCGCCTCGCCAACATGCGCACGTTTGCAGCCGCGGCGTTGAATCTGTTGATCGCAAGCTTGTCGGCCAACCGTCCAGGCTGATTCGGACGCTCACGCGCCCGCGCGTCATTTTGCCAATCGCCAGTCATCTCGCGTAGGCTTTCGTCATGGACAAGTCAGCGATCCGAACGCACGTCGAGCGGGTGTGGGATGAATCCGTCGTCGCCGAACTGGTCGAGTACATTCGTATCCCCAACAAGTCGGTCGCCTTCGATCGCGACTGGCAAGCGCACGGTCACATGGACCGCGTCGTCGCGCGCTTCGAGGCATGGGCGTGCCGCCAGCCCATTGCCGGCATGCGGCTTGAGGTCGTGCGGCTTGAAGGTCGCACCCCGCTGCTGTTCTTCGAAATCCCCGGCGACTCGAACGATTGCGTGCTGCTATACGGGCACATGGACAAGCAGCCCGAGATGTCGGGATGGCGCGAAGGGCTGGGTCCGTGGCAGCCGGTGCTCGAGGGCGATCGTCTGTACGGACGCGGCAGCGCCGACGACGGGTACGCGATGTTCGCGTGCCTCGGCGCTATCGGCGCGATGCAGGCGAACTCGATTCGCCACGCTCGATGCGTGGTGATAATCGAGGCTTGCGAAGAAAGCGGCAGCTTCGATTTGCCGCACTACATCGAGCATCTGGCGACCCGCATCGGGCAGCCGAGTTTGTGCATCGCGCTGGACTCGGGATGCGGCAACTACGATCAACTCTGGCTGACCACGTCGTTGCGCGGGCTGGTCGGCGGGAGACTCCAGGTGGACGTGCTCACGGAGGGCGTGCATTCGGGCGACGCCGGCGGAGTCGTGCCCGACAGCTTCCGCATCGCGCGCCAGTTGCTGAGCCGCGTCGAGGACGAGGCGACGGGCAAGGTGCTCGCGCCCGAATTTTACGCCTCGATCCCCGCGGCGCGCCTCAAGCAGGCGGCCGCAACCGCCGCGGTGCTCGGCGACGACATGAGCACGAAGTTTCCTTTCATCGAGGGCACGCGTCCCGTAAGCAGCGACATGACGGAGCTTATTCTCAACCGCGCCTGGCGGCCGGCCCTCTCGATCATCGGCGCGGACGGGCTGCCACCGACCGGCAACGCCGGCAACGTGTTGCGCCTGGGCACGGCGCTGAGTTTATCGCTCAGACTGCCGCCGACGGTGGATGCAAAAGCTGCGTCGCAAAAGTTGAAGAGCATTCTGGAGAAAGATCCGCCGTACGGATGCAAGGTGACTTTCCAGCCCAACTGGGGCGCCAGCGGATGGGACGCGCCCGAACTCTCGCCCTGGCTCGAGCGCAGCCTCGACGCGGCTTCGAATGACTACTTCGGCAAACCGACCGCCTACATGGGCGAGGGCGGCACGATTCCATTCATGGGGATGTTGGGCGAGCGTTTCCCGGATTCGCAATTTCTGATCACGGGAGTGCTGGGACCTCACGCCAACGCGCACGGGCCCAACGAGTTTCTCCACATCCCGACAGCAAAAAAGGTGACTTGCTGCGTGGCGAAAGTGATCGCCGATCATTTCAATCGCACTAACCCTTGAAGCGGAGGTAGCCATGTCGATTCGACTTCGCCAGATCGCGCTGGTCGCCAACAAGCTGGCGCCGGTGATCGATGACTTGAAGGCCGTGTTTGGACTCGAGGTCTGCTACATCGATCCCGGAGTCGGCGTGTTCGGGCTGGAGAATTCGCTGCTGCCGGTCGGCAACAACTTCATCGAAGTGGTCGCACCGATCAAGGAAGGCACCGCGGGCGGCCGCTACCTCAAGCGGCGCGGCGGCGACGGCGGCTACATGGTCATCTGCCAATGCGACAGCCACGCTGCACAGCTCGAGCGGCGCGAGCGCGCGCGCGAGATGGGCATCCGAATCGCGTGGGAGCGCGAGAGCGCCGAGTATCACGTGATGCAGTTGCATCCGGCGGATACCGGTGGAGCATTCTTCGAGATCGATTGGGACGCGAAGGGCGAGCTCGAGGGCAACTGGGAGCCGGCCGGCGGAAGCGGATGGCGCCGCGCGAAACGAACCGAGGTCGTCAGCGCCTACACCGCGGTGGAACTACAAACGCCCGATCCGGCGGGATTGGCAGACCGATGGAGCCGGATCGCGGGCGTAACGGTCCGCAAGGATGCGCAGGGGCGGCTCGAGATGCCACTCGACAATGCAAGCGTCAGATTCGTCGAGGCGACCGACGGGCGCGGTGAAGGTTTATCGGGAATCGATATGGTCGTCGCGGACCGCGCGCGCCTGAATTCGGCGGCGGAGCGCCGCGGGTACCAGGTAGCTGGCGACCAACTGACGATTTGCGGCACGCGGTTCTACTTAGTATCGCCGTAGGCTGACGGCGATCGCGAGCCGTCGGTACGCGACCTTGCGCAGGATACTACTCATCTCGGGCATCGTGGTCGGCGTGGTGGTGCTGATCGCGGCTGCGCTTTCGGCTTACGCACTCTTCAACTTGAGCTCGATCGTCGCCAGCAACGAGAATCGAATACTGGCGCGCGTGAGCGACGGACTTGGACGGCGGGTCGAAGTCGGGAAGCTGAAGGCGCAGATGGGATGGGGCGTGTCGGTCGAAGTAAGCGGGCTCACGATTGCCGACGACCCGACCTTTTCGACCAAGCCGTTTCTCGCCGCCAATAACGTATCGGTGGATGTCGAGTTTTTCCCGCTGCTTCGCGGTGAGGCAAAGGTTATCAGACTCGAGCTGGTCAAACCCGACATCCGGATCGTGATGAACGCGAAAGGCGACCTCAATTTGAGCACGATCGGGTCGAATCCCGGTGAATCAGGGCGCGAGAAAACCGGGAGCGGGCGCGCGCAGCGATCGTCGCTTGCCAACTTGTCGATCAAAGCGCTGAGCATCAAGGGCGGCGAGCTCTATTTCAACGATCTCAGCGAAAAGGCGACGCCCATTCGCGTTCATCAACTGGATTTCGACGTGACAGACTTCAACGCCGCATCGGCGTTCGACGTCGAGACGAAGTTCGCCTTTCCGGGCGACGAGCAGAACGTCGAGGCGTCGGGAAAGCTCGGACCCTTGCTCAAACAAGGCGTGCTGGACGCGTCGGGTATTCCCGTCGATCTGACGTTAAAGCTCGATTCGATCCTGCTCGACAATCTCCGGCCGCTCGCTGACGTAGGATCGGAGATACCGCCGGGACTCTCGATTACCGAGCCCGCGACTGTCAGCGGAACAGCGCGCGGCACGTTCGGCAAGCTCGCAATCGCGCTCAGCACCGACCTGACCGCGAACCGAGTCGCGTACGCCGCCCTCTTCAACAAGCCGGCCGGGACCGCGATGACGGTGAATGCGAACGGCACCTGGGGCGACCAGCTCGAGCTGGCGAGCGTGAACCTGAAGCTGTCCGATCTCGAATTGACGGCAAGCCGGATTTCCGGCGGCGGCGCGCAACCCTTGAGCGCGCAAATCGATTCGAACAGTTTCAACCTTGCCAACCTGGCCCCGATGATAAGTGCGGCGGCCGGCTACGACCTGGCAGGCATGAGCGAAGTTCACGGCACCGTGAAGCTGGGCGGCAAAGCGCCGGTGATGGACGGAACAGTTGTGTTCAAACAGCTCGCGATGAAGCCCGGGCCGTCGTG
Source organism: Binataceae bacterium (SeqCode) (assembly GCA_963789715.1). GTDB lineage: Bacteria > Desulfobacterota > Binatia > Binatales > Binataceae > Binatus. The sequence continues at coordinate 6,253 of CAWBLQ010000014.1, forward strand.
GCACGGTGGAATCAGCGATCTGAATGCCACGATTCGTCTCGCCAACGGGCTCGAAGTTGTCGAACCAACAAGTTTCACGCTCGGTTCCGCGCACGCGACTTTCGAGGGACGAGTCGAATCGTTGAGTCCGCTAAAAGCGAGCTACGAGCTGAAGGCCGATTCGTTGAAGCCCGCGCAGCTACTGGCCAGTCGCCCGCCGTCCGACGTTGTCAACGGGCTGGTGGTGAAAGGCACCGCGGATGGCGAGATAACTTCGCCGCGCATCAGCGCGACGATCCAATCGACCGACGGATCGCTCGAAAACATTTCATACAACAACCTGGACCTGACGGCTGCTTACTTTGACGGCCGCGCGTCGGCGCGCCCGCTCGACGTCGGCGTGTTCGGCGGCTCACTGACGGCGGATGCGGATGCGGTACTGGGCGCCGTGCCGACATTCAACGTCACGCTCAGGATGAAGAACCTGAACATCGAAGAAGGGCTGCGCTCGCAGAATATCGGCGCGGCCAGCACCCTGCATGGCTTTCTGACCGGCAACGTCGCGGCTTCTGGCAGCGGCGCGGATTGGAATCGAATCAGGCCGTCGTTGCGCGGCAGTGGGCGCGTGGCAATCGCGAACGGCAAGCTGGTGGGCGTCAATATTGTGGCCGACGCGCTCAACGCCGTCGCCAGCGCGCCGGGAGTCAGCCAGCTCGTGGACGTGGGATTCAGGTCGAGCCATCACGGCTTGCTGGTCGATCCCGACACCGAGCTGCAATCGGCCAGCATGACTTTTCAGCAGGTGGGGCCGCGGTTCACGACGCATGATCTCGTCGCGCAGTCGCCGGATTACACGATCACTGGCGACGGCTGGTTCGACATGGACAAGAACATCGATATGAAGTCCGACATCCGAATCACGCTCGGGCTGCAGGTCGCGATCCCGGTCAGCGTGACCGGGAAACTGCCGGCAGTGCTCGTGCTGCCGGACGTGCCGACCCTGGCGGAGCGCGTGGCGATGGGCGCGATCAACGCGCCCGGACAGATAATCCGCGGCGGCGTCAACGCGGTGGGTTCGATGGTCGGTTCGCCGTCGGCTGGATCGTCGCTGCCGTCGATTCCGAACCCGATTAACGCTCTCAAGAAATTCCTGCCTTGAGCCGGCAGTCTAGCCCCAAACTTCCTTTGCGACTTCGACCACCAACTCGAGCTTGGCGCGCTGGTCCGCGACTGAGATCCGATTGCCGGGCGCGGTGCTCGCAAAACCGCATTGCGGGCTAATCGAGAGCTGATCGAGTCCGATGAACCTGGAGGCCTCGTCGATTCGGCGCTTGAGCAAGTCCTTCGATTCGAGCTCGGGGAATTTGCTCGAGACGAGTCCGAGCACAACGGTTTTGTTTTTTGGCGCCAGGCGCAGCGGCTCGAAAGTTCCCGCACGTGGCGTGTCGTATTCCAGAAAGTAGGAGTCAACGTCGATCTTGTTGAATAGCGTGTCCGCCACCAGGTCATAGCCGCCCTCGGCGCTCCAGTGACTCTGATTGTTGCCGCGGCAAATATGCATCGCGAGATGCAACGTCGCCGGACGTCCGGCAAACGCGCGGTTCATGACCTCGGGATAGGTATCCAGCAACAGCGTGCGCGCGTCATCGCCGCGCTTTCGCAAGGGTTCCCGAATTCGCGGATCGCTCAGCGACGCCAGCGTGGTTTCATCGATCTGCACGTAGCTGCAACCGGCATCGGCCAGCGCCTGCAACTCTTTGCGGAAGGCGTCGACGATATCGTCCCAGAAGAGATCGATGTCGGGATACGCGTCCCTGCTGATATTCTCCCGGCCGGCGCGGAAATGGATGATAGTTGGCGATGGGATCGTTATTTTCGGCGTACGCGAGGTCGCCGCACGCAGAAATTTGAAATCGTCCACGTGGATGGGTCCGTGCCAGCGCATCCGCGCCTGCACGCGCGGGACCAGCAGCGGAAGCTTATGGCCTTCGCGATCGATGAAATAGACTTCGTCGATCGACGACGGATCGTAAGCGACCGTGCCTCCGCCGAGGCCGCGGAAATAAAAGTCGGAATAGAAAATCTCGCGGCGGTATTCGCCGTCGGTGATCGACTTAAGCCCGACGCCTTCCTGAAACGCGACCGCCTCGCGAATCGACGAGTCTTCAACGGCGCGCAATTCCTCGGCGGAGATCTTGCCGCTTGCGCGATCGCTGCGAGCCTTCAGCAAATGGGGCGGGCGCAGCAGACTGCCGACGTGGTCGGCGCGAAACGGAGGATCGTGCGGTGAATCGCTGGTCATTGAAGCCTCCCGATTGACGAAGGGCCGCTAGCCGAGCGCGGCAACCCGCGCGACGACGCGATCCACGAAAGCGCCGGCCGCTCCAAGGTACAAGGCCGGGTCAGTAAGCCGATCAATCTCGGCGTCGGTCAGGTGCGGGCGCAACTCCTGATCGCTCCGAAGAATTGTTGCGAGCGGTAGGCTATCGGCAATCGACCGGTTGCAGGCGCGCGCAACCGCGGCTTCGGCGGCAGCCCGACCGAGCGGGGCAACCAGCGCAGCCGCAACCGCTTCGGCCATGATCAAACCGCCGGTCAGATCGAGGTTGCGGCGCATCCGCGCGGTGTCCACCGTCATCCCTTCCGCAATTGAACGAGCGTGGGCCAACGCGCCCGCGGTGAGCGCTACGCATTGTGGCAATGCGAGCGCTTCGCTCTGCCACGGTCCGGTTGCGCGCTCGTGATCCGCGATCATCGACCCGAGCATCACCGGCGCCAACGCATGCACAGCGCGGGTCGCCGCGAGGATGTACTCGCTCGCGATTGGATTGCGCTTCTGCGGCATCGTGGACGACCCGCCACGGCCCTCGTCCTGCGGCTCAGACACCTCGCCGACTTCGGTTTGCATCATCAATGTTATGTCGAGCGCGAATTTCGACAGGCTTCCGCAAATCAACGCCAGCAGCGCGGCGGCCTCGGCAAATCTGTCGCGCTGAGAGTGCCACGGCAAGTCCGGAACGCCGAGCGTGAGCTCGCGCGCGAGTGCGTCGACGACGGCGGGACCATCGGCACCGAGACTGGCCAGTGTTCCCGCCGCGCCGCCGAGCTGAACGACGAGGATTCGCGGCAGAGCCTGATCCAATCGCTCGACGTGAGTGACCAGTGGCGACGCCCATCCGGCGCACTTCAGACCGAACGTGGTCGAGACGGCGTGCTGAAGATGGGTGCGGCCGGCAAGCGGCGCGTCCCGAAACCGCGCCGCTCGATCGGCCAGAGTGCGCGCGAGCGCGATCAAGTCGCGGCGCACGACGACAAACGCGCGCCGCAGTTGCAAGACGAGCGCGGTATCCAGAATGTCCTGGGTAGTCGCGCCGAGATGGATGTAACGAGCGGCTTCGTCGCCTGCGATTCGGCCCAGTTCCTTGACAACGGCGACGACGGGATAGCCGACGCGGCGCGTGCTATCCGCGATGTAGTCGAGCCGCAGGTTTTCCGCTCGGGCCGCGCGCCCGATGGCGGCGGCGACGGGAGCGGGAACCAGGCCAAGCTTCGATTCCGCGCGGGCCAGCGCGGCCTCGACATCCAGCATGAACTGCAGGTGAGCGTGGTCGGAAAACAGCGTGCGGATTTCGTCAGTGCCGTAGAGCGCGCCGAAAATCTGAGAGTCAGCAGGATGGATGCTCATACGTCGAAGAACACCGTCTCGTGCTCTCCCTGCAGCACTATGTCGAATAGCAATACGCCCTGTCGCTCGGCGATTCGCGCGACCAGCGTTGAGCGTCGGTCGGGCGCGACGGTGTTCAGCACTACGTCGGTGGCGTTCAGCGGCTCGTCAGGAAGGTAGATCCTGGTGACGAGGCGCTTCAGCAAGCCGCGCGCGAAAATCGATACGTTGATGTGCGGCGCTTGAAGAATCATCCCCGGACCCGCAACGGAGCCGGGCTTGATTGTGTAAAAGCGAAAGTGGCCGTGCTCGTCGGTCGCGGTGCGGCCGAATCCGTGAAAATCGGGATCGAGCCGTTTTTCTTGGGAGTCGTCCGGATGGTCATAGCGGCCGTCAGCGTTGGCTTGCCACAGCTCGATCATGGCGTCGCTCACGGCCGCGGCGTCGCCGTCGAGAACGCGGCCTTCGATCGTGACGCGCTCACCACGCGACCTCGAGGTGATGAGCGATTCCTGCCCAGGCCGGACCAGCGCGGGCTTGAAGAAAGGGCCCACGGTCTGCGATGGCGTTTGCGGCAGGCTCATCTCAGCTTAGCGCCGGGGTTGCGTCCCGGCCACGCAGCACAAAGTCAAATCGATAACCTAGTGCATATTCCGGAATAGTAACTTCGATATCGAATGTAGCTATCAGGCGCTCGCGCGCGGCACGGTCGGGAACGCTGTTGAAGATCGGGTCAAGCGCCAAAAGCGGATCGCCCGGAAAGTACATCTGAGTAATGAGGCGGGTGGCGAAACTCGGGCCGAACAGGCTGAAGTGAATGTGATTCGGCCGCCAGGCATTGTGATGATTGCGCCACGGATAGGCACCCGGCTTGACGGTCATCAGACGATACGCTCCGCGCTCGTCGGTAATCACCCTGCCGATGCCTGCGAAATGGGGATCGAGCGGCGCTTCGTGCCGGTCCTCGGCGTGAGCGTAGCGGCCCGCGGCATTCGCCTGCCAGATTTCGATCATGGTGCGGGGAATCGCGCGGCCATCTTCGTCGAGCACGCGGCCGGTCACGATGATTCGCTCGCCGAGGGCCTCGCCGCCGTCGAAGTGCGTCAGGTCGTTGAAGTTGTCGGGTGCGAAGCGCGGCCCGGTGATCTCCGACAGCGTGTGCTCGAGTGGTACCGGCGGATGACGCGGCGCTCGTTTGTGGGTGCTCGTATAAGATGGATGATCGTACGGCGGATGAGCGCCCAGCGTCTCGGGCCGATAGCCGGCGGCAGTATTCATCGCGGGTCCTCTTTCGCCATTTCTTCGAACGCGGTTTTGGCGATTCGGAAGGCGGCGGCGGCCGCGGGCGCGCCGGCGTAGACGGCCACCTGCAGCAGGACTTCCTTTACCTCATCAGGCGTCGCTCCGGTATTGCGCGTGGCGCGAACGTGCAGGTTGAGTTCCTCATGGCGGCCGCCGGCGGCCAGCATCGCGATCGTGATGAGGCTGCGCGTACGATGGTCGAGGCCGGGCCGTGTCCATATGTCACCCCACGCGTGGCGCGTGACCAGATCCTGAAACTCCTCGTCAAAGCTGGTCGCGTTCTCCAATGAGCGCTTGACGTGCGCGTCGCCCAGGACGTGGCGCCGAACGGCCAGGCCTGCCTCGTATGCCGGATCTTTCATCGCGTCACTCCCGGGTGGACGAGTTTCGGATTCTGACTGAAAGCTATCGCGCCGCGGGCTGCAACGTCAAAAGGGAATCGACGGGAAGATTCAATCTGTAGTATTGCGCTGGTTTGAGGGTTCGACGAAGCGAGGAGGTAGACCGGCATGAGGCGCGAAGATTTTTCTTTCGTCAGCGAGGACGGACTCGAGATAGCCTACTATCGATGGCGGGCGCCCGGACGGGCGGCGGGAATCGTGCAGATTGCGCACGGGATGGGAGAGCACTCCCTGCGTTATGCGCATGTCGCGGAGTTTCTCAACCAGGCCGGGTTCCACGTTTTTGCCAACGACCATCGCGGGCACGGGCGCAGCGTCAGCGGCAAAGAGTCGCTCGGCGATTTCGGCGCCGGCGGATGGAACGGGCTGGTCGCCGACATGCTGACGCTGACCCGGCTCGCGCGCACGCGCGAAGGCGGGCTGCCGGTCGTGCTGCTCGGGCACAGCATGGGTTCGTTCGCGGCGCAGCAGTACGTGATCGACAACAGCGCGCTGATCGCGGGGCTGGTGCTCTCGGGGTCAGCGGCGGTGGACAAGCTGGCGATCGATCCGTCGCAGGCCGCGGATCTGACGGTGTTCAATCGCGCGTTCGAGCCGGCGCGGACCCCTCACGACTGGTTGAGCCGCGACCCGGCGGCGGTGGATGCGTACGAGGGGGATCCGCTTTGCGGCTTTGGAATAAACCAGCGGGCGATGGCGACGATGGTGGCGTCCGCGAGCCGGCTGGTCGATCCGGCGGAGCTCGCGCGAATCCGCAAGAATATACCGATATACATTTTCGCCGGCGACAAGGACCCGGTTAATCACGACCTCGAATGGCTGAAGCCGCTGGCCGAGCGCTATCGCGTGGCGGGAGTGGTGAACGTCAGCGAGAAGTACTATCCGGGCGGCCGCCACGAGATGCTGAACGAAACGAATCGCGACGAGGTACTGCGCGACCTGTTGAGCTGGCTGCAGAAGGCGATCGCGGCGTGAGCGGGGCGTAGCGGTCAGCCGGCGGCGATGCGGCGCTTTACCAGGTCGTCGATCGCGGCGTCGGCGTAGCCTAACGCGCGCAGGACTTCGCGCGTGTGCGCGCCCAGCTCCGGGGCGGGCTCGGGCTTGCGCTTGTCGGCGCCGGCGACGAACAGCGGGCTGTCGATCGTCTCGATGGCGCCGTGGCGCGGATAGTCGAGTTTTACGAAGGCTCCGGCGGCGCGCATCTGCGGGTCGCTCACGACTTCGTCGAGCGTCGGCAGGTGCGACCACTTGATATCGTATTGCTTGAACGACTTGCGCCAATCCGACAGGTCCTTCGATTCGAACTGCGACTGCAGAATCGCGAACAGCTCGGCGGCGTGCTCGGTGCGGCTCGCGTCGGTCGCAAACATCGGATCGACCGCGAGCTCGGGCGCGCCGAACATCGCGCAGAGGCGGGGAAACTCATGCTCGGGATCGAGCTGCACGAGCAGGAACACTTTGCCGTCGCGCGTGACATATCCAGCCGAGAGCGGATTTAGCGGATGCGGCCCCTGGCGCTCCGGGAAGGTCGCGCCCAACATGCGCGCCTGCAAGTCGCAGCTGTGGGCCCAGGCGCCGCTCGCCATCAGCGAAGTGCCGACTTTCGAGCCGCGTCCGGTGCGTTCGCGCTGATACAGCCCGAGCATGATCGCGCCGAAGAGCGCCATCGCGGTCGGATGGTCGCCTATTCCCGGGCGCGGACCCGACGGAGTGCCGTCGCGTCCGGTGACGCTGGTCATCAGGCCCGAACGCGCCCAGTAAGCCAACGCGTCGAACGCGGGCAGGTCCGCGTCGTCGCCTTTTTCGCCGTAGCCGGTGAGATGGGCGAAAATCAGGCGTTCGTTAACGGCGCGCAAGTCGTCCCAGGTCAGATGGAACTTCGCCAGCAGTTGGGTCTGATAGTTGGTCACGAAGACGTCTGCAGTTTTGACGAGCCGGACGAGCGCCTCGCGGCCTTCGGGACTGGCGAGATCGATTGCGACGCTTTTTTTGTTCCGGCCGGTGAGAATCCAGCTGTAGTTCAGTTCCGACTTGGGAGTGCCGGGCAGATGCGGAAAGAGGCGCCACAGATCGCCACCATCGGGGCGCTCGATCTTGAAAACTTCAGCGCCGAAGTCCGACATCGCGGTCGCCGAGGCCGGTCCCGCGATGTAGGTACCGCAGTCGATCACCCTGATGCCCGAGAGGATTCCGCCGTTGTGCATAGTCAAACCCCGGCAAACGAGATTGCAGACTCGTCGTTAGTACAGCGATTCGCGTTCGGCAATCCCCCGCCCCTGCTATAATCGTGTCCGATGCCTGAGCTTGACGTAATCCTCGCGCCGGAGCTGGCGCCCGAGGGTCTCCTCGGCCTCGAGCTGCATCTGCTCGACGCGATCGCCGCGCGCGAGACGCCACCGGTCCTGCTCATCTATGCGTCGCCGGGCCGCCGCGTTTCGATCGGGCGCTATCATTTGTTCCGCGGACCGGACGAGCGCGACGGAATCAACGTGATGCGACGACTGACCGGCGGACGCGTCGTCGGCGCGGGACAGGGATGGCTCAGCGTGGCGCTGATTCTTCCGACTCGCACCGCTTTGCTCAAGGAAGAGGCCACGCGGCTGAAACCCGAGCAGATCATGAATCGCTACGCGCGCGGCCTGCTGAGCGGGATGCGTGCTTTGGGGATCGATTGTTTCTACCCCGGCCGCGACGCGATAACCTTCGAGCAGCGCGAGATTGCGATGTGCACATTCGAGACCGATGCATCCGGCGCGATGCTGTTCGAAGCAGCCGTCGCGCGTAATCGCGGAATGGAAGAACTCGTTCACGACCTGGAACGCGTCGACCACGACGGCGCGCTCTCGTGCCCCATGTATGACGCGGCGTCCGCGACCAAGGTTGTGCGCGAGCTCGCGCGCGACGTCGCTTTCGACGAGCTGGCCGAGGCGATTGTGACCGGCTACCGGAGCGCGCTCGGCGAGACTCGACGCCGCGAGCTGACCGCTGTTGAATCCGCGCAGGCGCAGCATCGCGGCCGAGCGCTGGCGGCCTCGAGCTGGCTGCATGGGCAGTCAGCGGGACGCTCACCGACGCTGAAGAATCGAATCGCCGCGCAGCTCGGCGTAATCGAGGCCGCGGTCGCGCTCGACGCCGAACGTACAATCGAGAGCATGCGGCTGAGCGGGGATTTCATCGCCAATTCGCCGGCTATCGCGGAACTCGAAAGCGAACTTAAAGGGCGGCCGCTCGACCTGGTGTCGATCTCGCAGGCGGTCACCAGGATCTTTGGCCGCAACGACGGGAGCAATTTTTTTCTGGGCGCGGGCGAACTTTCCAACCTGGTGCGCCTGATCGCGGGGGTGAATTGAAGAGCTCCGATCGCAGCGATGCGAATGCCGTCGAGAGCCTGATTCGCGAGCTCGGCGACGCGCACAAAACGGTGCAGCGCCGCGCGATCGATGAACTGGTTGCGATCGCTGCGTCGGGGGACTCCCTTGTCGTTGAGAAACTTCGCGACTCAGTGGCCAGCGCAGATCGCCGCGTGCGATGGGCCGCCGCGTACGCGCTCGGCCAAATCGGCGCGGGCGCATTTGCGATGGACTGCGCGGACGCGGTGGGCGAGGCGATGGCCGACGATGACGGCGACATCCGGTGGGCGGCGACCAACCTGATGGTCCAGCTCGGGCAACAGAACGAGAATCTCCCCGAGATAAGCCGGAGGCTGCTCAAGCTCGCGGCCGGCGGCGACCGCAACGCGCGCAAGATGGCGCTCTACGGCATCCGCGACCTCGAGATGGGCGGCCCCGAACTGATCGCCGTCGTCGAGGGCGCCGCGCACGACCCGGACGTGCACGTGCGCCTCGCGGCGCTTGCGGTGCTGACGCGGCTGCGCAACGCGTCGGACGAGGCGGCGAGAATCGTGGTCGGATGCCTGAAGTCCGATCCGGATGCGGGCGTGCGCCGGGCGGCAGCCTCGGCGCTCGGCAATATTCGGAGCGCCGGCGGCGATGCGACGGCGGCGCTCACGACGGCCGCGGCTGACTCCGGCGACGAGTCGCTCGCGCGGGCCGCGCGCGGCGCGCTCGACCGGCTGGTTAAGGACCGGCTGGAGAAGCCGTGATGGCGGGGAAACCGAACAGCACGCCGGCGAACGAACCGGCCACGCGACTTGGCGACCCGCGGGTGCGGGAGTTTGTCGCGGGCGCGCGCGTCGCGCATCTGGCGACCGCCGACGGCGGCGGCGAGCCGCACAACGTCCCGTTCTGCTACTGGTTCGACGGCGAGCGCTTCTACTTCGCGATCGACGAGAAACCCAAGCGGCAGAAGGGTCTGGCGCTCAAGCGGATGCGCAATATCGCGGCGAATCCGCGCGTCGCAATCGTGATCGATCACTACGAAGAAGACTGGTCGCAACTTGCCTACGTGCTGATTCATGGACACGCGATGGTGGTCGAAGACACCGAGGAATACATCGTGGCGATGCGTAATTTGCGCGACAAGTATCTGCAGTATCGCGCGATGAACCTGACGCCGGAGAAAAATCCAATCGTGAAGATCGAACCGGTCAGCGTGCACGTCTGGGGCGCGCGCTTCAAGCAGGGGTGACCAATGCACCCGATGCCAAGAGAAGATGCGTGACTTCGCGCCTTGACGACATCGCACTTGCGCTCGGCGACGCGCAACTCGACGGCTGGCTGTTCTATGACTTCCGCCTGAGCGACCCGCTGGCGTATCGAATTCTCGGACTGTCGGACGACGGCATCGCAACCCGGCGCTGGTTCTGCTGGGTGCCGGCGCGCGGCGAGCCGCGGGCGATCGTGTCGGCGGTCGAGGCGCATCGGCTCGACGCGCTCGGCGTCGGGAAGATCGTCTACCGTTCGCACGACGAGATGCTTGCGGGATTGCGCACCGCGCTCTGCGGCGCGCGGCGAATCGCGATGGACTATTCGCCCGGATGCGCGATTCCGTACGTCTCGCGCGTCGATGCGGGCACGGTCGAAATCGTTCGCGCGATGGGAATCGAAGTCGTGACGGCGGCGGATCTTATTCAGCGCTTCGAGGCAGCTTTGACGCGCGAGCAGCTCGCGAGCCATCAACGGGCGGCTCGCGCACTTCGATCGATCGTGGACGAAACCTTCAGTGAGATCGGACAGTTGATTTCGGGTGGGCGTCCCGTCAGCGAAGTTTCCGTGCAGCAATCCGTGATGGCGCGATTCGCCGCGCAAGGCCTGGTGACGCACGCCCCGCCGATTGTCGGCGTCAACGAGCATAGCGCCGATCCGCACTACGGCCCGACCTCGATGAACGATCGCGCGATTCGACGCGGCGATTTCATCCTGCTCGACTTGTGGGCCAAAGAGGCCGCGCCCGACAGTGTCTATGCCGACTTCACCTGGGTCGCGTTCGCCGACGACAAGGTTCCCGCCGAGCACGCGCGGATGTTCAAAATTGTCGCGGATGCGCGCAACGCGACGGTGGATCTGGTGCAGCGCCGAGCGGCGGCCGGTGACGCGGTCAGCGGGCGCGAAGCCGATCGGGCGGCGCGCTCGGTGATCGAGGCGGCCGGCTTCGGCGACGCGTTCGTGCATCGCACGGGCCATTCGATCGGCCGCGAAGTGCATGGCACCGGCGCGAATCTCGACTCGCTCGAGACACTGGACGACCGCGCTCTTATCGACAACACCTGTTTTTCGGTCGAGCCGGGAATTTATTTGCCAGGAAAATTCGGCGTGCGCAGTGAGCTCGATATGACAATCGAAAATGGGCGCGCGATGGTCAGCGGCGAGCCGCGACAGCGCGAGGTCGTCGCGATATTCGTCAGGGACACTTAATTTAGTGTGAAACCACCGTGGGTTTCACGCTTCCTTGGGCAGGGGTGACCCTGCACCCGGTGTAAAGAAAGATGCGGGACTTCGTCCGTGTTAGAAGTAGTCGGGATCGCGTTGCCTACTTCCAAAGGCTTGCTGCGCGTGAAAGCTTAGCTCGTGCATGATTCGCGCTGTTTTGTTCGATCTTGATGGGACGCTGGTCGATACTGAGCCGTTGCATTTCGCGGCGTTTAATGACGTTTTGCGTCCCGAGGGGATCGAAATTCCGCTCGACGAATACTCCGCGCGGCTGATTGGACTTAACGATCACGATTGCTTCGCGACCGTGCTGCGCGAGAATCGGAAAGATGCGGGCGAGGAGCGCGTCGCGAGTCTGATCGCGCGCAAGACCGCCGTCTATCAGGCGAAGGTTGCTGAGCGCGAAGTTTTCTACCCCGGAGCGGCGAAGTTCGTGCGCGACTGCGCGCGACGATTTCCGCTGATGATCGTGACCGGCACGCTGCGCGCCGAGGCCGAAGCGATTCTTCGGCGCGCCGGACTTCGCGAGTTGTTTCTCGATATTATCGCCGCGGAGGACGTCGAGCGCGGCAAGCCCGAGCCCGACGGTTTCGTCGCGGCTCTCGGGCGCATCGGATTTTTGCTCCGGCAGCGCGATCCAGTGCTGGCGGACGAATGCCTGGTGGTCGAGGACACGCGGGCCGGAATCGAGGCGGCGCATCGCGCGGGCATGAAGGTGCTGACGCTCTGCCACAGTGCTACGGCGGAAGAACTCGCGGCGGCGGACGTCGTGCGCGCCTCGATCTCCGAGCTTGATCTCGACGATATTTTGCGCGCGCTGGCGGCGGCGGGCTGAAAAACATGGGGACAAAATGATGGCGGCGAAGCTCTACCAGTTTCTCGGCAGCCCATTTTGCGCCAAGGTGCGCAAGCTGCTCGCGTTCAAGGGCGTCGAGCTCGAAGTCGTCGAGGTTGACTACCTTGAGCGCAAGGAATTGATCCTCGCCTCGGGCCAGATCATGGTGCCGGCGGTCACGCTCGAGAACGGCGAGACTATCGTCGATTCCGCGCGAATCGCGATGCGCCTGGAGGAGCTTTATCCCGAGCCGACTATTTTCCCGACCGGCTGGCGCGGGATGCATCTCGTGCTCGCCGATTATATCGACAACCAGCTCGAGGACGCGGTGTATCGCGTCGCGCTGGCCGACGAACTCGCGTATTACAGACGCCAGGGTGCGGATCGTGCCGCGCTATGGCGCCTGGTCCGCGAGCGCAAGTACGGCGCGGGTTTCGTCGATCGAACGATCGCGGATCATGCGGCCAACTGGGAGCGCGCGCGCGCGGCGCTGGCGCCGTTCGAGGAGCAACTGGCGAGCGTACCGTTCCTGACCGGCAGGATCGGGCTGGCGGATTTCGCGCTGTACGGCCAGTTGTTCTACCTGGCGTTCACCGGCGAGCTGAAAATTCCCGCGGAGATGAAGAATCTGCGCGCGTTCTTCGGGCGCGTCGATCGGATCAGCTCCGCGATAGAGGAACCGGCCGGGTAGAGAACCAGCTAGGCGAGTTCGGCGATTGCGGTGGTCAGGAAGTGGCTGAAGAGCGCGCCGGTCGAGTCGAGCGCGACATCATACAGCGATGCGGTGCGGCCGGGCACGAATGCCTGATGGCCCTCGTCGGTCAGCGCGTAGATCACGCAAAGCATCAACGCCAGGCTGGGCCGGTCGGCCATCGGACCGCGGATCAGCAGCCAGAAAAGTATTCCGTACTCGGTAAAATGCGCGGCCTTGCGGATGAGCGAGTGGCAGACGTCAACGGACGCGGCGCTGATTCCGGGAATCAGCGAGCGGATTATTGGGTCGAAGACCTTGGCGGTGTTGACGGCGGAGAACGTCGAGGTCGAGAGCGTGAAGATCAAGGCGCCCCACAAGATTGCGGGGATCCATTCACCGAGCGGAGCGGGCTGCGAGGCGCCGGTTGACAGAGATTTCGCCGCAGGCATTCAGGTAGCCGTCGCTCGCACGAGACTGGCGCAGAAGTCGAAGCCGGGGCGCGGCGCGGCATTTCTGAGAGTCGGCTTTTTCATGGAGATTGAAAACGTGTCAGACTTGTCAGTGAGCGACGCGCCATACAATCTTACAAGGAAGGCTGCAAGATGGACAACCTGCTGACCATACAAAAAGCCCAATCGGCGCCGCCGTGCACGGTGGTTATCTTCGGGGCGTCGGGCGATCTCGCCAAGCGCAAGCTGATTCCGTCGCTGTATAATCTCGTCGCGTGCGGCGAGGGCATGATGACGGCGCAAAGTGCGGTGCTGGGCTTTGCGCGACGCGAGATGTCGCTCGACGAGTTCCGCAAAAGCGCGCACGACTGGACCGCCCGATTCTCGCGGCTGAAAGTGGACGAGGCCTGCTGGGCGACGTTCGCCAACAGCCTCGACTACCTGTCCGGGCTCGATCATCCCGATGGTTTCGTAAAACTTAAAGCGAAACTTGAAGCTATCGAAAAAGCGCGCGGTATCCCGCCCAATCGCGTTTACTACCTGGCGATACCGCCCGAAGCGATTGGCGACTCGGTGGAGCGGTTGACGAAGGCGGGCCTGATCAATCCGCCGACCGCGCCACACTTCACGCGGGTGGTCGTCGAAAAACCGATCGGCCACGATCTGACGAGCGCGCTCGAAGTCAATCGCATCCTGGTGAAGTATCTCGACGAGTCGCAGATTTTCCGCATCGATCATTACCTGGGCAAGGAGACGGTGCAGAATCTGCTGGCGCTGCGATTCTCGAACAATATTTTCGAGCGCCTGTGGGGCAGCCGCAATGTCGATCACGTGCAGATCACGGTGGCCGAGGAGGAAGGCGTCGGCAGCCGCGCGGCGTACTACGATCATTCGGGCGCGCTGCGCGACATGGTGCAGAACCACATTCTGCAAACGCTCTCGATGCTCACGATGGAAGCGCCGGTGTCGCTGGACTCGGCGGCGATTCGCGACGCAAAGATCAACGTGTTGCGCACGCTGCGTCCGATCACGCCCAAGGAGGCGCGCGCGAACACGGTGCGGGCGCGGTACAGCGCTGGCGTCGATGCGCAGGGCAAGCCGGCGCCGGGTTACATGGACGAACAGGGGATCGCCGACAATTCGCGGACCGAGACGTTCGTCGCGCTGAAGACGTACATCGACAACTGGCGATGGTCGGGGGTGCCGTTTTTCATTCGCACCGGCAAACGGATGAAGGCGCGCGCGAGCTCGATCTACGTCCAGTTCAAGGACGTGCCGCAGATCCTGTTCAACCGCAATTCGGCGGTTCCGGCCAACGCGCTGACAATTCGGATTCAACCCGACGAGGGCTTCTCGTTCGACGTGATGACCAAGCGGCCGGGGCTGGACCTGGTGCTGCAACCGGTGCGGATGAATCTCAGCTACAACGCCGCGTTCGGCGCCGGCGCTTCGCCCGAAGGATACGAACGGCTGCTGCTCGACGTGATGGACGGCGACCACACGCTGTTCATCAGCGCGCAGTTCGTCGAGAAGTCGTGGGAGTTCGTGCAGGGGATCCTGGACTCGTGGAGCGACGGCGCGCACGTGCCGCTGGTCGAGTATCCGGCGGGAAGCTGGGGCCCGAAGGAGGCCGACGAGTTGATAGGCACGGCCGGACGAGTATGGCATGAGCCTTAGCGGGAGCGCTCGATGACAAGCGACGGATGCTGCGGTTCTGAAGCGCCGCTGGCGTGTGATCTCGGCGCGATCTCCGCGGCCGATCGCGCGCGCTACAACGAGTTGCGGCGGATGGTCGCGGCGTCGGTAGCCGGCAAGCGCGAGCTGCCCGACGGCATCGCGATTCAGATCTCGACGGAGCGCATCGCGCTGGCGCAGCTGGCGGAATGGATCTCCTTCGAGCGCAAGTGCTGCCCGTTTTTCGAGTTCAGAATCGATGTCGCTGCCGAGTCCGGCCCGGTGTGGCTGAGCTTGACGGGCCGCGCCGGAGTCAAGGAATTCCTGTCGCAGGCTTTCGACGGCAACTCGGCATGAAACAGCGGGAACTCTGCGTACTTCTATCTTGAGCCGCCAGTTCTAACAGGGACGAAGTCCCGCATCTTCCCTTGGTACTGGGTGCAGGGGTCACCCCTGCCCAAGGAAGTGTGAAACCCAGGTAGGGTTTCACTACGATCAAGTTCCCCTTCTTCTGCTGCCGCGGTCTTTCGCCTGTGGCATAGCTGGGCGACCTCGGCTAACATCTCTCGCGGCCCGCGGCTGCAAAGCCATAATTCCACGCGGATCGGAGAGCTACTTGGCCGGCAACAACAAGGTCGTAATCATCGGCGCCAACGGCACCATGGGCGCGGGCGCGGCATGCGTGTTCGCCGGCGCCGGGTACAGCGTCACGATGCTCGCGCGGTCGGCGGGCAAAGCGGCGGAAGGATTGACGGACGCGCAGAACGACGCGCGCGCGGAAGCGATCGCGGAGCGGATTTCGATCGGCGCGTACGACGCCGACCTGGTCCGCGCGGTGGGCGAGGCCGCGTTTATCTTCGAGTCGCTGGCCGAAGATCTGCCGCTCAAAAAACAATTCTTCGAACTGATCGACCAGAGCCGGCGGCCTGACGCGATTGTCGCGACCGGCTCCTCGGGACTGTCGATCGCGGAAATGGCGCGCGGACGAAGCGCGTCGTTTCGCCGCAATTTCCTGGGCGTCCACCTGTTCAATCCGCCGCATGTGATCGTCGGCACCGAAGTCATTCCGGGACCCGACACCGATCCGGCGGTGGTGAACAACGTCGTCGCGATGCTGACGAAGCGGCTGGGGCGCAAGGTGATCGTCACCAGGGACATGCCCGCGTTCGTCGGCAACCGGGTGGGCTTCAAGGTCCTGAACGAGACTGCGCAACTGGCGGCAGAACACGGCGTCGCGTTTATCGATTATCTGATCGGGCCGCATACCGGGCGCGCGATGGCGCCGCTGGCGACCGTCGACCTGGTCGGATGGGACGTGCACCAGGCAATCGTCGATAACGTGTATGCCAATTGCGAGGACGAAGCGCACGAGTCCTTTGCGATGCCCGCGTACATGAAGGCCGGGCTTGCACGGGGATGCCTCGGCGACAAGACGCCCGAGCGGGGCGGCTTCTACCGCCGCGCGGGCAAGGAAGTCTTCGTGCTCGATCCGAAAACCGGCGCGCACGAGAAATTCCAAAAGCCGGCGCCGATCGAGTTCGTCGAAAAGATGAAACAGTTGCATCGCGTGGGCCGCTACTCGCAGGCGTTGAACCTGCTGGCCGAGGCGAAAGGCGCGGAGGCCGACCTTTGCCGCCGCGTGGTACTCGGTTACGTCAGCTACGCGCTGAACCGCGTCGGCGAAGTGGCCGCGAGTGCGGCCGACGTGGACACTATCATGTCGTACGGCTTCAACTGGGCGCCGCCGACGGCGATCGTCGATTTGCTCGGCGCAAAGAACACGGTGGCGATGCTGCAGAAGCTGAAGCTGACGGTGCCCGCGACCGTCGAGCAAGCCGCGGCGCGCGGTGCTAAGATGTTTTCAGGCGGCGTACTCGAGTATGGCCGAACTTTTGTTGGATGATTAAGTTGATGACTAGCAGGAGGGCGCGATGACGAAACCAGCGCCGGTGTACGTATTGGGCGGAGCGCAAACCGACTTTGCCCGCAATTGGTCGAAAGAAGGAAAACACTTCGTGGCGATGATGCGCGAGGCGACTTTGGGCGCGCTCGAAGCTGCCAAAATCGAGCCGCGCGAAGTTGAAACCGCTCACGTCGGCAACTTCGCCGCCGAGCTGTACGCCAAGCAGGGACATATCGGCGCGTTTTTCGTCGAGATCGACCCGGCATTCTCCGGGCTGCCGACGAGCCGGCATGAGGCGGCGTGTGCGTCGGGCTCGATCGCGGTGATCGCGGCGTCGGCGGAGATCGAAGCGGCGCGCTACGACCTGGCCTGCGTGGTCGGCGTCGAACAAATGAAGACCGTCGATTCCACCACCGGCGGCGACTACCTGGGCACGGCGGCGTGGTACGAGCGCGAGGCCAAGGGGATCGAGTTCCCGTTTCCGAAACTGTTTGGCCGGCTCGGCGACGAGTACGACAAGCGCTACGGGCTCAAGGACGAACACCTCGCGCACATTTCGGCGGTGAATTATTCCAACGCCAAGCGCAATCCGAACGCGCAGACTCGCAACTGGTTCATGAGCGAGAGCCACGCGCAGCACGAAAGCAAATTCAACCAGGTGATCGGCGGCCGGATCAAAGTGAGCGATTGCTCGCAGGTCACCGATGGCTCGGTCGCGATTTTTCTGGCGTCGGAGAAATTTGCGAGCGCGTGGGCCAAGCGCAACGGCAAGCAGCTCGCCGACATACCGCGCATCCTCGGCTGGGGCCATCACACGGCGCCGCTCGAATTCGACACCAAGGTCGCCGAGAGCCGCGACAACGCCTACGTGTTGCCGCGTACGCGGCAGGCAATTCTCGACGCGTTCAAGCGCGCGGGCATCGGGTCCGCGGCCGAGCTATCGGGAATCGAGACGCACGACTGCTTCACCACCTCCGAGTACATGGCGATCGATCATTTTGGAATCACCAAGCCGGGCGAGTCGTGGAAGGCGGTCGAGGAAGGCGTGATCGAGCTCGGCGGCAAGCTGCCGATCAATCCGAGCGGCGGACTGATCGGCGCGGGGCATCCGGTCGGCGCGACCGGCGTGCGCCAGATGCTCGATTGCCACCGGCAGATAACGGATAGCGCGGGCGAGTATCAGGTCGAAGGCGCGAGGAAATTTGCGATGCTGAATATCGGCGGCAGCGGCACCACCAGCTGCGTGTTCATCGTCGGCAAGTAAGCGCGATATTTTCGAATTGTCGAAGCGGCGGTCCTCAAAGAGGGGTCGCCGCTTTTCTTTTTTCGATTCCGGATTGGCTTGCGCGCGCTGACACGGCACAATCGCCGGATGTCCAGGAAAACTCCGTTCACGCTCGTCGACGTCTTCACGGCGCGGCCCTTCGGCGGCAACCAGCTCGCGGTCTTTACCGACCCGGCCGCGCTGAGCGCGAGCGAGATGCAGGAACTCGCGCACGAGATGAACTTCAGTGAGTCGACGTTTGTGATGCCGCCCGAATCTTCGGGTGCTCGGCGAGTGAGGATTTTCACGCCGAAGCACGAAATGCCGATGGCCGGACATCCCACCGTCGGCACCGCCTGGGTGCTCGCGAGTCGCGGCGAGATCGCGCTCGAGTCGGCGAGCGTCGATGCGACGCTGCGGCTCGGAATCGGGCCGGTGACGGTTACTGTTGAGAGCACCGGCGGAAGGCCGGAGTTCGTCTGGATGGCGCATCGCGCGGCGGAGTTCGGCGCGAAGCGGCGCGATCGCGGGCGCATCGCGAAGGCCCTTGGAATCGCGGCGACCGACATTCGCGACGATTTGCCATTGCAAAGCGTCTCGACCGGATTTCCATTCACGTTCGTGCCGCTCAAAACGATCGCGGCGCTCGGTAAATGCGCTCCCAACGTGGCAGCGCACACCGCATTGTTGAAACCGGGCGAGCAGTCGCTTCCTTTATATGCGTTCGTCGTCAGCGAGTCGGGCGGGTTCTCCGCTCAATCGCGGATGTTCTCGCCGCATGACGGAGTTCCCGAGGACCCGGCGACGGGCAGCGCCGCGGCTCCCTTCGGCGCATACGCCGCCACCTATGGATTGATCAAACCCGCGCCCAAGGCCTCATTCCTGATTCGGCAAGGCGTCAAGATGGGACGGCCGAGCGAGATTCGCGTCGAGGTGGTGCGCAAGGACAGCGGCGCCTTCGCGATCCGAATCGGCGGGCGATGCGCGATTGTCGGCGAAGGTGCGATGTTCCTCTAGCGGACGGGCACGGCTATTGTGGTGAGCATGGATGAGGGCCAAATCCCGTCGGTCGGCGGAAGCGCTCCCGCGTTCGCGCTGGCCGACTCGACCGGTGTGGTTCGCCGGCTCGACGACCTGGTCGCGGGCGGACTGTGCGTCGTCGTTTTCTACCGCGGGCACTGGTGACCGTTTTGTCTTCGCCAGTTGGCGGACTACTCGGAGCACCTCGACGATTTTCGCGCGGCCGGCGCCGAGCTCGTTGCAATCTCGGTGGACGACGCCGCTCGCGCCGAGCCGTGCCGCCAGGAGCTCGGACTGAAATTTCCGCTGCTATGCGACACGCGGCGCGAGGTCGTCAAAGCATACGGCCTGCTGAACACGCGTGAAAACGGCGGGATCGCCTTCCCTGCCTCATTTGTGATCGATCGCGAACGCGTCGTGCGTTTCCGAGCGCTGGAAGACGTCGCAACGCGCGTCAGCGTGGACCAGTTGCTCGGACTGGTGCGCGCACTTGGCAAAGGCGTCGAAACTCCGGCGGCGCCGCGCAAGCGAGGAGTGTGGCCGGGAGCGATGTTCGTGCGCGCGACGATGAACGCGCTTCGGCGCGGCGTTCGTGTCCCGATTCGATAGGAGCATTTTTCAACTTTTCATCTCGGCGCGGTGAGCCTATGCTTTGGCGCGCGGAGCTCGCATGAATCGCCGACCCTTAGTTGCGTTTTCGTTTCTCCTCGCGTTCGCCCTTGGCGCCTGCTCGAGCGCCGATATTTCCGAGGCCCCCCCGGTCTTTCTCACGAATCCGCAAGGGACCCGCGTCGAAGCGCTCGCGATGACCTCGCCACGCGCCAACGCCGCCGCGATTCGGCTTCGCGACGGACGCGTGCTGATTTGCGGAGGCACGGCGACCGGAGAAGTCGGGGGAGTGCTATCGAGCGCGGAACTATACGACCCGGCGGCGAGCACCTTCTCGCCGACCGGCGCGATGACCGTGCCGCGATCCGGGCAGACGATCACGATGCTCCGCGACGGGCGCGTGCTGCTCACTGGAGGCGTGCAAAACGTCGGCTTTCGCTCGCAGCTCGCCAGCGCGGAGATTTACGATCCGGCGAGCGGCACCTTCAGCGCGACGGGCTCGATGTCGACGCCGCGCGAAGGGCATACCGCGACGCTGCTTCGCGACGGGCGCGTGTTGATTGTCGGCGGCAGCCCCAACGGCGTGCAGACGTCGGGCTCGGCCGAGATTTACGATCCTTCGAGCGGCGGTTTCAGCCTCACCGGACGCCTGAATCAGCCGCGCGTCGCGCACGTCGCCGCGCTGCTCGGCAGCGGCAAAGTATTGATCGCCGGCGGCGGCCGCGGCGGCATGCCGAGCGGCTACATCTCCTACGACACCGCGGAATTGTACGATCCCGTCACGGGTAGCTTCACCTCGATGGGCGCGCACATGAAGAGCGATCGCGTCGGCGCCGCGGCGGTCAGACTGAACGACGGGCGCGTGCTGATCGTTGGCGGCAAAAGCGGCAGGGTCGTCACCGGGCGGCATCTCAATCTCAGTTCGCTCACGCCGCTCAACACCGCGGAGATTTTCGATCCTGAATCCGGGACCTTCATCCGAACCGGCGACATGAGCGCGCCACATTACCTGCCGACGGCGACGACGCTCGACGACGGTAATGTGCTCGTGGTGGGCGGATGGATCATCCAGGGTCCGGTTGTCGTCGGGATGCGCGACGCGGAAGTCTACCAGCCCGCAACGAACGTGTTTTCGCAGGTGACTCCGACCAACGTCGCGCGGCTCACGAATACCGCGACGCTGCTGAACGATGGCGAGGTGCTGATCGCCGGCGGCGTCGCCGACAAATCGCTGATCACCGCGTCGGTCGAGTTCTACTCACCAACGCAGCATCAGTTCTTGATGCTCCCCGAATCCAGCGCCCCGACAGAAGCTGCGCCCGTCCAACAATGAAAAATTCGCCACAGATTTATCGCACGCCTCGCGAATTGGACATCAATGCCGCCGTTTTCGTAGCGCGGTGTGGGCGGCAAGATTCCAGAATTCGCGCGGGCTTATGATTCGCAGACCTTCGGGCTGCTTCTTGAGTGCGAGCATCTCGCGGTCGCCGGTTATCACGATTTCCGCTCCCGCGTCGATCGCCGAAACCACAACCATCAGATCGGCCCGCTCGCTGAGATTCAGCTTCGGCAACCGGCGTGGCCTGGGTTCAACGTGATAGCCGCGAAGGAAACTCTCGATCTCCTTGACTGCATCCGCCGGTAAATCGAACTTCCTGCTCAATACTCGGCGCAGTTCCTCTATCACCACCTCGCCGGTTACGAGTTCTTGTTCGCCCAGAATGACGCGCAAAACATCGGCGCACAGGCCACGCGTGCCGAACGCGCTGGCGAGCACGTTGGTGTCGAGGAAGACCCTCACGAGATGCGATCGAAGACATCCTCATCGGTGAGAAAGCCGCGCGCCGCCGCAAACGGCATCACGCGCCGGCGCAGCTGCTCGAACCGGAGTTCGGCAAGGTGGCGTTTCAGCGCCGTGCGCATGACCTCGCTTCGCGTGCGTCCCGAGCGCCGACAAACTTCGTCGAGGATTGGCACGAGATCGTCGTCAAGCCGAACCGTTATGGTGTCTCCTTTCATGTGTGACATGGTAACACATCGCACAAACAAAGCGGAAATGGGCTAGAGGCTAAGCTGCGCTGAAGTGACGGGTTTATTTGGGCGCGTGCGCGTGATGAAATCGCTGACAGGATTGAAGGCTCGATCCGGGAATCATCAGGGTGGAATCGGAGAATATTCGGCGTCATGAGGCGCCCGCGTTGCACGCGCAGCCGCCGGCGGAGCGTGTGGTGATGCTCGATCCACCGCCGGGGCGCATCCTGGTCAAGGAAGTCAACTGGCTGGGCGACCTCGTGATGAGCCTCCCGGCGCTGCGGGCAATCCGCCGCGCGTGGCCGCGGGCGCATCTTGCGGTGCTGGTCAAGAAGGAGCTGGCGAGCTTCTTTGACGGAGCCGGATGGATCGACGAGGTGATACCGTATTCCGTCGGGCGGGGTCTGTCGGGGTTTTTCGATCGGCGCAGGATTGTCGGAGAGATCCGATTGCGACGATTCGATCTGGGAGTTTTGTTTCCAAATAGTTTCGAGTCGGCGTTGTGGATCGCGATGGCTGGAATCCGGCGGCGCGCCGGGTTTGTCACCGACGCGCGCGGCGCGATGCTGACGCTGAAGGCGGCGCCGCCGCCCGACGCTGTTGCCGGGCACCAGGTGAATTATTGGCTGGCGATGGTGCGTGCGACGGGCGTTTGCCTTGCCGACAGATGCGCCGACGATTTCGCAATCGACGTGCACGAACCTTATCGCGAGCGGATGCGCGAATGGCTCGCGGCGAATCGCAAGCGTGCCGGCCGCTCGGTCTTTGCAGTCGCTCCCGCGGCAGCCTACGGCCCCGCGAAGGAATGGCCAGCGGACAGCTATGCCGCGCTGATCGATCTGCTGGCTCGTCGCGAGGATGCCGAAGTCGTGCTGGTGGGCGCGCCGTCGGAGCGCGCGAAGTGCGAAGAAGTTGCAGCGGCGAGCAAGTCGGGCGCTATGATCGCGGCCGGACACACCAACGTCGGCGAGCTGATCGCGCTTTTGTCGCTGTGCGAGGGGTTCATCGGCAATGATTCGGGCAGCATGCATATCGCGGGCGTGCTTGGAATCCCGACCGTCGCGATTTTTGGATCCACCAATCCGAGTCGCACCGGGCCGCTGGGGCCGAAGACTCGGGTCATCTACCGCAAGCTCGAATGCAGCCCGTGCCTGGCGCGCACCTGCCGCTTCGGCCATTACAACTGCCTGACGCAAATCGAAGCGGCGGAGCTGGCCGACGCGATCGCCGCGATGCGCGCGGCGCGATGAAGGCTGAGAACTGAAAAATTCGAGACACCGGAAAATCAGGGCATCAAGATGAAACTCAAGGAACTCGCATCGAAGCTGGGACTCGAAATCCGAGGTGACGGCGGCGTGGAGATCTTCGCGCCGGCGCCGATCGAGGCCGCCGCTCCCGGCATGATTGTTTTCGTCGCTGGCGCGAAGTACGCGCCGGCGCTGCAATCCAACGTGTCGGCGGCAATCACGACCGCGGAGCTGGCGGCCGGCGCCAAATGCGCGACGCTGATCAGCGCCAATCCGTATGCGGACTTCGCGCGCGTGCTCGAAATATTTTTTCCACCGTACCGGCCTGCGCCGGGGATCGATCCTCGGGCTTCAATCGCGCCCGACGCCGAAATCGGCGCGAACGCGGCGATCGGCGCGTCGGCGGTTATCGGTGCGGGCGTGACGATCGGGCGCGACGCGGTGATTCATCCGAACGTGACGATTTACCCGGGCGTGCGCATCGGCGATCGCTTCACCGCGCACAGCGGCGTTTCGATTCGCGAAGGCGCGGTGATTGGAAATCGCGTCACACTTTTAAACGGCGCGGTAATCGGCGCAGATGGATTCGGATTCGTCGAGGAAAAAGGCGACTTGATCAAAATTCCGCAGGTGGGCAGCGTGATCCTGGAGGACGACGTGGAGATCGGCGCAAACTCGACGGTCGATCGCGCGATGATAGGAGCGACCGTGCTGCATCGCGGCGTCAAGCTCGACGACCAGGTCCATATCGGGCACAACTGCGAAATCGGCGAGTACTCGCGATTCTCGGGACACACCGGAATCTCGGGCTCGACGCGAATCGGCAAATGGTGCCTGTTCGGCGGACAGGTGGGATGCGCCGACCACGTCACGATTGGCGATCGCGTCATGGTGGTGGCGAAGGCCGGTATCCACAACGACTTGAAGGACGACGCGATCGTCTCGGGCATCCCGGCGGTGGACGTGCGCAAGTTCCGCCGTTACGCCGTCGTGCTGACGCGACTGCCCGAAATAATTCGGCGAGTGCGCGCGCTGGAGAATCGCGTCGGTATCGACGGCACCGAGGCGTAAATTTTTGGCGGGGATGCGGTGGGATGCGGAAGATGCGACGATCCGTTGTAACGATCGCGTTCGCTATGGCGGCGGCGTTGGTTTGCTCGGGATGTCTCGCGATGATGGTTCCGGGTCTCGCGTACTCGGGCTACAAATACGAGCATGACAAAAACCAGACTGCGGCAAGCACGCCGGGCACGTCAGGCAACAAGTCCGCGAGTTCGTCGCAGCAGCAAAGCATTCCGGACAACAGCATCGAGTAGATTCGGCGGCCGCCTCAAGTGCCGGAGCTGACGTTCACTCTTCGGCCGCGGCCACCGTTCAGGCTCGACCTGACGGTGTGGGCACTGCGGCGGCGGGCGCATAACGTGGTCGATCGATTCGACGACGGCGTCTGGCGCCGAATCCTCGCGACCGGCAAGGCGCCGGTGGCGGTCGCGGTCAGGCAGACCCGGTGCGGTGCGCGTCCTGAAATCGAGGTGCTGATCAAAGCCGCGCGCCCGCAAGCCGTCAAGGCCGCAGTCTCCGCGACTGTGACGAGGATGCTCGGGCTGGAGCGCGACCTGTCGGACTTCTATCGGCTCGCACGCGGCGACGCGCGTCTGCGGGAGCTGGCGGAGCGACTGCGCGGAATGAAACCGGTGCGCTACGGCACGGTGTTCGAAGCCTTCGCGAACGCGGTCGCGTGCCAGCTGGTTTCGCTGAGCGCGGGAATGCACGTACTGAACCGGCTCAGCGAGGCTTGCGGAATTCCCTTCGAGGTCGACGGCGTGACGCCGCCGATGAGATCGTTCCCGCCCGCGGCCGCGATTGTGCGCTCGAATCCTGACGCGCTGCGCGCGCTCGGGCTCAGCCGGCAGAAGGGCGAATACCTTATTGGGCTCGCGCGGCTGGCGATCGATCCCGGGGACCGCGATTTTGCGTCGATCGAGCGGCTCGCTGATGACGACGCAATCGCGCGGCTTTCGAAGATTCGCGGAGTCGGACGCTGGACGGCGGAATACGTGATGCTGCGTGGTTTCGGACGAATCAACATTTTCCCGGGCGACGACGTCGGCGGCCGCAACAAACTTTTCGAATGGCTGGGAGCGAGCGGCGAGCCGACTTACGACGGCGTCGGCAGGATGCTCGAGCGGTGGCGTCCTTACGGCGGACTCATCTATCTTCATCTGATTGTGAACGCTGTCGCCGACGGCCCGCAGTTCGCGCGGCCGGCGGCCATTTAAGTGGAGGTTCGCGGGTGCTGGCGTATTCTCTGATTGCGATTGGCAGCGCGCTCGGCGGGATGGGACGGTATTTTGTTTCAGGCATGATCACCACGCTCACCGGCGGCACGTTTCCGTACGGCACGATGCTGGTGAATATCACGGGATGCCTGGTGATCGGATTTTTCGCGACGCTGACCGGGCCAGACGGGCGGGTCCTGGTCGGCACGCCCGCGCGGCAGTTCGTGATGGTCGGAATATGCGGCGGCTACACGACATTCTCGAGTTTCTCGCTCGAAACGCTCTACCTGATGCGCGCGGGCGAATGGACGCCGGCCGCCTTGAACGCGGCCGGTTCGGTTTTCCTGTGCTTGCTGTCAGTATGGATCGGGTATATCGCCGCGACGGCGCTCAACCGGGGGGTGTAGCGATGCAAATCCCACGCGATGCGGTGTTGCTGAGAATTTTTATCGGCGAGAGCGAACGCTCGGACCACCATCCGCTGTACGAAGCGATCGTGCTGAAGGCGCGCGAGCTTCAGCTCGGCGGGGCGACGGTGCTGCGCGGCCCGATGGGCTTCGGCAGATCCAGCCATCTGCACTCGGCGAAAATTCTGCGACTCTCGGAAGACCTGCCGATGGTCGTCGAGATCGTCGACAGCCAGGCGAAGATCGACGCGTTCATACCGGTGCTCGACAAGATGATGGGCTCGGGGCTTATCACGGTCGAGAAGGTGCAGGTACTGCATTACGGCGACGGAAAATCGAAAAATTGAGTTTCCAGGAGAAAAGACGTGGAAAAAAAGTATCTCAATCCGGATACGCTGCTCGCGCCGCGCGGTTATACGCATGTCGTAACGGTCGCGGGCGCGGCGAAGCTGGTATTCATCTCGGGCCAGGTGGCCATCGACAAGGAAGGCAAGCTGGTCGGGCCGGGCGACTTGAAGACGCAGATTCGCCAGGCGGCCAACAATCTGAAAGCTGCACTGGCGGCTGCAGGAGCCACCGCTGCCGACATAGTAAAGACCAATACTTACATCGTTAACTACAAGCAGTCCGACTATTCGGCGATGCGCGAGGCGCGCGCCGAGCTGTTTCCGGACGGCGAGCCGCCAGCCTCGACGCTGGTGGGCGTGACGTCGCTGGCGGTCGAGGGGCTGATGGTCGAGATGGAAGCGATCGCAGCGGTCAAGTGAGCGGCGCTTGGCGGTCGAGTCCTGAACGGCCGCCGCGTCATTCCGGAGGTTGAAATTAACCTCCGACTGTCATTATGTCATAATTTCTTACAATTTGACGCGCCCGAACAGTCAGAGTAAACGATCATGTGCGCCGGTTTCGTCGCAGGCGGGCGGGCAGTATGACTCGCGGCGGCCAGATACTTGCACCTGACGGAGGAATACAATGCGGGAAGACGCGCAAACGCTGGTTGTATCTCAGCGGGGGATGATGACGATGAACAGTATCGAGGAACATTATCGCGCGGCCACCGAAAAATCCGCGCAACTCGCCAAGCGCGCCGAGCGCGTGATGCCCGGCGGGGACACCCGCACGACGACCTACCACCGGCCCTACCCGCTCACGCTCAAGCGCGGCGAAGGGCCGTTCGTGTGGGACGTCGACGGCAACAAGTACGTCGATCTGCTCGGCAACTACACCAGCCTGGTTCACGGCAACGCCTATCCGCCGATCGTCGAGGCGGTGACCAAGGCGGTGCGTGACGGCAGCTCGTGGCCGGCGCGCTCGGAGACCCAGATCGAGCTGGCGACGCTGTTGTGCGAACGCGTCGAGTCGGTGGAGCGCGTGCGATTCTGCAATTCGGGGACGGAGGCCGGGATGCTCGCGGCGCAGGTCGCGCGGCGCCTCACCGGCCGCAAGCTCATCCTGATGGCGCGCTATGGCTACCATGGATCGTACGACGATTTGGAAGTCGGGCTGGCCGGCCAGGACGGCGAGCGCACGATGCTCGCGGACTTCGGCGAAGCGACCGCCTTCGAGGCGCTGCTGTCCGAGCGCGGCGCGGAGATCGCGGCGGTTTTCCTTGAGCCGGTACTCGGTTCGGCGGGCGTGGTGGAGCCGCCGGCGGGATTTCTGGAGCGGGTGGCCGAAGCGACGCGTCGCGCCGGCGCGATGTTCGTGATCGACGAGGTGATCACGCTCAGGCTGGCGGAAGGCGGCCGGCAGCAGATTTTCGACCTGAAGCCAGACCTGACTATGTTCGGCAAGATCATTGGCGGCGGATTTCCGGTGGGCGCGATCGGCGGCAGCGAAGAAGTGATGTCGGCGTTCGATCCGCGCAATCGCGGATCGATTTTTCATGCGGGCACTTTCAACGGCAATCCCGTCACCTGCGCGGCCGGCGCCGTGTCGATACGCGAGCTGACGCAGGCGCGAATCGACAAGATGGCCCGGCAGGGCGAGCGGCTGGCGGCAGAGCTGGCGCGCGCGGCGCGCCAGGTGGAGCTGCCGTTTTCGGTGCGGCAGTGCGGATCGCTGATGAACGTGTTTTTTCTCAAAGAGCCGCCGCCGCCGACAATCGCGCGCGAGGACGCGCGCGCGATCGCCAGCTTCCATCTGGCGGCGCTCAATCAGGGTTTGTTTCTGGCGCCGCGCGGTCTGATCGCGCTCTCGACCGCGATCACCGACGAAGTGCTGAGCGAGGTTTGCGAGCGCGCTGCGAAGGCGATGGCCGACGTCGCGCACGCCGGCGAGTAGAGCCGGCATTTCGGTGGAGGCGCATGCGGCGAATCCGCATGCGCTTTCGTTTTTTCAGTTCGCGAAGGAGTTTCGGTTCACGCCGCCTTCAACTCCGACGTGCAATGGGGGCATCGCGTGGCGGCGAGCGGGATCGCGCTGACGCAATACGGGCAGTCTTTGGTCGAGGGCGGCGCGGGCGTTTCGCCGACGAGACGATTCAGCCACTTGACCAGCAGAAAGACCGCGAACGCGATTATCAGGAAGTCGATTATCGTGTTGATGAACAAGCCGAGGTTCAGCGTCGGTGCGCCCGCTTTCTTCGCGGCGTCGAGCGTCTCGTAGTGCTTCGACGAAAGGTTGATGAACAAGCTTGAGAAATCGACCGAGCCGAGCGCGAGACCGATCGGCGGCATCAGAATGTCGTTGGTAAACGAGGTGACGATTTTCCCGAACGCGGCGCCGACGACGAAGCCGACCGCGAGATCGATCACGTTGCCCTTCAGCGCGAACTGTTTGAACTCCGAGAGTATCGACATCGCTCGTCCTCCGGCTGTCTTACAAAAGCATCGGGACGCGCCGATGTAAAACGGCCGGCGATGGGCGGGGCCGGCTCCGGATTGACATTGGAGAAACCCTTCTGATAGCCGATTTGGTACAGGACTGTGCCCCGGGTGTCTTTGGCGCGATTTCCGCGCGACTGAAAACCCGTAGCCGCGCATCGTCAGGAGAACGCCGATGGCAGAAGTGCATATAAAGGATGAGAGCCGGGTCGGTTCAGAAGCGAAATTCAGGCTTGAACCTTCGGTCTATCTGCAAAAGCTCTACGCGTCCGGCACCCCTGACCTTGGCTGGATGAATCAGATGGGCGAATGGGGCGTGCGCGCCAAGCCCGGCAACCTCGGCCTGCGCCTGAAGGACATCGAGATCGGCAGCTACGGAATCGTGCCCGAACATGGCGGAGCGCATCGCTCGATGGCGCCGCGCGGCGCGGTGATTTCCGAAGACCTGCCCTCGCTCGGCTTCACGATTAACGAGAAGGCCGAGTGCTGGGCCGACAACGTGGCGGAGCTTTACGAAGAGGCGGTAGCGCGCCAGTGGAGCTCGGCTCGCGACATCCCGTGGACGGAACTTAAGCCGCTGCCCGACGATCTCGAGCGCGCGATGTGCCAGTTGTGCACCTTTCTGACCGAGGTCGAATTCATCGCGGCCGACGCGCCGACGCGCTGGATGGGGCAGATGAATCACGACTTCTTCGAAGTGAAGATGTTCCTCGCGACGCAGGCGATGGACGAGGCGCGTCACATGGACGTGTTCCGCAAGCGCGCGCTGGCCAACGGCGGCGGACTCGGCAAGGCCAGCCCGATAAGCGAGCTGTCATTGAAACGAATCTTCGACTGCCCGACTTTCTCCGCGCAGACGGGCCGGCTGCAACTGCTCGGCGAGGGCTTCGTGCTGACGATGTTCCGCCAGGGCGAGTTCCTCGCGCCGAGCCGGGTCGATCAGGAGATCTTCCGGCGCTGCATGCAGGATGAATCGCGGCACGTTGGCTTCGGCACGATGCATCTGCGCGCACAGCTCAAGTCAGATCCCGTGGTGGCGGAACAGCTCCACGAACAGCTCGACGACGCCGAGCGTATCCTGCTCGAGACCTTCAGCGTGCCGGAAGCGGTCGAGCCGATGGCGATCCTAATGGGCGGCGGACTCGACAACTTCGACAAGGGCATGGAACTGCAAGGGCAGTTGTGGCGGCGAATCGTGCACGAGTACCTGCAGCGGTGCGACTCTGCCGGACTCGACCGGCGTCCGCGATGCATCCTGCCGACAGAATTCAACAAGCTGTTCGAAGCCGAGGCCTGATGCCGTCGTTTCCCGATTCAGAGTGGTTCCTCACGCTGGGCAGGCTGATGCACGCCGAGGGTGAACTTTTCAGACGGCTCGGCTACGCGGAGACGCGCTTCGCCGTGCGCGTCGTGCCAAACAACACCGGAAATGGCGGCGATCGGATCGTGGGACTGGTGATCGACGGCTACCAGCTGACCGAAGCAAGGCCGGTGGTCGATCTCAACGAGTACGATCCGGACTTCGTGATTTGCGGCAAGCGCGAGATATGGGATCGCATGCTGGGCGAGATCGCCCAGCATGGGCGGCCGCAACTCCGGCATACACTGAGCTCGCTCGCGCTGGTGGGCGAGGAGCTCTGGCTGGAATCCACCGATCAGCTGCGCGAGGACAAGTTCTACCGCTTCAATCAGACGCTGCAGGAACTGCTGAATCTCGCCGCCAAAGTCCCCGCCTGAGCGCTGCCGCTTAGACGCGCGTCCGGCTCATTTCCCGGTACCCTCCAACTGGATCACCTGGTCCGCATTTACCGCGTTGTCGTGGATGGTCAGGGTAGCGGACTGCGGACCCGGCGAATCCGGAAAAAATAGCACCTTGAGCTGGCACTCTTTCTTCGGTAACAGCTGCGCGGGGCACTTCGGGGCGGACCCGAATACCTGCGGGTTGGTCAGCGATGCCAGCGGAGTCCCGAAGGTGATTGGCGGTCCTTCCTTAGCGGCCGGATTGCTCATCTCAAGCGTTACGCTTTTGAAGTCTCCCACTTTCACGTTGCCGAAATTCACCTCGGTCGTCGGTTTGACCGTCAGCGACTCGGGAACTGCCGTGGGCGTCGCGGTTGGTGTGGCTGTGGCCGTTGCAGTCGGCGTGGCAGTCGCAGTGGGTGTTGCGGTCGCCGCGATTCCGGTGAAGGTCGCAGTCGGCGTAGGCGACGAAGTGGCTGTCGCAGTCGACGTAGGCGACGACGCGGTCGCGCCGGCTGCCATCACCAGGTTGTAGGCATTCACGGTCCCGATCCCGGTGGCAAAATTCCATCCGCTGGCCGCGGGATACGCGGGCTTGAACGCGGAGTCCGAGGTGGACAGCACGCCATACCTGCCCGATGGTTTGTAGCAATCATGTTTGCCGGTGCATGGTACGTCCATGTCACCCTCGGTCACGTTGTAGAAAATGCACGAGCTACTCACCGCGTTACCGAGCGTCGAGTTGCAGGACCCCGAGCCGCCTTCGCCGTACTCCGCGGTGGCCAGCGAATAGTAAGCGGGATTCGGGTTACCTTGCCGGCTTGCGGTCTTCTGGTTTATCAGCGACTGAATCCCGGCCATGATTGGCGCGCCGAACGACGTTCCGCCGAATCCTGCCCAAGTGTCGGGAGCACCCGCACACGACGCTCCTTCATTTCTCGTGTCGGAAAAGCAGACAACATAGTAGTGGTTCCAGACTCCGTTCGAGGCGAACAGCGATAGGTCCGGGATGTCGCGCACGCCGTCGCTCGGGTTGCCAGGCACCACTTGCCAGCTCGGCTTGAGGTATCCCTTGCAGCTTCCGCTGACGACACCACTTATCGACGGCGTTCCACTGGCGCAGCCGCTCGGGCCGCCGCTGCCCGCTGCGGTATTCAGGTAAGCGTCGGATTGGGTAGCGGTCGAGCTGTTGCAGAAGCCGCTCGAACCATAGGCAGAGCTGTAACCGAGGAAGCTTGCGATCAATCCGCTGGCGCAGGAATCGTTCCAGGGAATTTCCGGAACGTAGGAGAGCGCCGAGCCGTACGCCGCTCCGTTCGAACCGCTCCAGTAGGTGCTGTTCACCCCGGCGTAGGTGTCGCCAAAGTCGGTGCCGCCCACCGCCACGTTATACTGCGTCGAGGCGTATCCGCTGACCGCTATGCCGTGGGTCGCTGTGGGGGAATTTGTGCCGTCGTCGGAACCGGCTGCGCCCGCATCACCCGATGACACGAACACCGACACGCCCTCGCCAACCGCCTGCTGATACAACGAATTGATGGACGCGTTTGCGGTCGCGCCGTTCTCCGATTCGGACTCGCCATAGCTGACGCTGACGATCGCCGGTGGCGTTCCCGAGGCGTTGAGCAAGTTCTGCAGCGCGATGAAGCCGCCGAAGGTGGCTTCCGTGGAGACGCACGAAGCCGCCTCGATCGTGGCGCTCGGAGCGGCGGCGCTCGCCCATTCCGCATCGATGGTCGCCTCAACGTCGTCGTCATTGACGCCGGGGTCGGCGCAGCCGGGATGAACCTGGATGAGCGAGCCATCCGGGTAGGCGCTCGTGAGTCCGAACTCGTTACGAAACGTGGTCCAGTCCGAAGTCTTGTAAAGGTCGCTGTCCTCGAGCACCACAATCGTCTGTTTCTGCCCGGAATAATCGGCTGCAAACAGCGGGTTGAAGTTGTAGATGGTGGCCAGGTCAGCGGGCACCACCGCGTAGACGGGGCCACCGTCAGAAAAAAAGGTGTAATCGGGGCGCGGCGTGTTCATCGCGTGCGGTCTGAAGTCGTTCAGCGAGACAACGCCGACCACCGCCGGCGCCAGCGCCGCCGGAATCCGCGGATCGCTCATGTTGGCGATATGCGCCGCGCCGTTCACCTCGAGATTGTGAACTTCGGTGTGGAAGGCGTCGCGCACTTCGCCGGCGGTGCCCGAGAAGTCGATCACGACGCCGCTGGGATAGACCTGGTTGACTATGAAGCCGTGTGATTGAAGCCAGACGGTGATTTTCGCGAGGTCCTGGGCGGCCAGTCCGTAGCGCTCGCCGAACTCCTGAGGAGTGAGCCAGCGGTGGTAGTTCGGCGACTTGGGATCCTCGAGGTCATCGAGGTACTTTTCGAGCGCATGCTCCTGCTCCGGAGCGCGTCGCAACTGGAGCAGCATGTGCTCCATCGGGATGTCGGGAGAAACCGCGCCGCGGTCGTTGGCCGCCGTCGCTTCCGGACGGGTGTTACCGGCGAGCGTGATCAACGCACTCTCATCAATGGCGGCGGCGATGAGCGGAGGCGTTTGCGAGCTGGCGCTGAAGGCGGTCCGCGCGCACGTCAGCAACGTTAGCGCGCAAATCGCGACCAGACTCGTGAGCTTGAAGTGCTCCTTCATTGATTGCACTTCTAACACAGCAGCATCGCGCGACAGACTAATATCAAGCTACAGAATCGTTACAGAGTCGTCGAGGCAGACGACGACGCGACTCGGGTCATGCCCGCATTCGCCGCGGCCATTACCGTTCCAAACATGATCAATCCGGTAAGTATGGCGGCGAAAATGAAACCAGCGGTCCTCATGTGCATTCCTCTCACAAGGAATACGCACGGCGGGACGGTCGGTTACGCCCGAAAAAAGCCCGGTCGTGGCTGGCGATTATGCCGCCTTGACGATCAGATCGTCCGCGGCGCCCCTGCTGCCCACCCCGCGTGGCGTGCCGTGGCGAACGTCGGTGGCGAGGCCGAGCTTCTCGAGCGCGAGGATCAGCAAGTAGCCCGCGTCGGGCTGGCGCCAGCTCCATCCGAGACGGGCGGAACCGGGGCGCGCGTGATGGTTGCGATGCCAGTTCTCGCCCTGGAACAGATGCATCAGCGCAAGCCATTTTACATTGCGGCTCGAATCCTGCCCGACGGTGACGCCCGGTTCGGTGTGGCAAACGCTGTTGACGAAACATTGCGCGTGCAGTCCGAAGCACAAGCGGATGGCTCCCAGCCAGAAAAATGCGGCCGGACTGAAATACAGACCGCCCAGAAATGAGAGCGCGAGGATTGGCGTCTGGAACCATCGCCAGGCGCGATACGAGACTCCGCCGAGATCGGGGCAGTAACGATCGATCGGCGGCTCGCCAGCCTGCCAGAGCCA
The DNA here is from genome assembly GCA_963789715.1 of Binataceae bacterium (SeqCode). Lineage (GTDB taxonomy): Bacteria > Desulfobacterota > Binatia > Binatales > Binataceae > Binatus. The sequence continues at coordinate 39,791 of CAWBLQ010000014.1, forward strand.
GCGCAGATGCGCCCACCAGAAACCGCCCCAGACCGGGCTCGAGATATCTTCCGGGGTGTCAGCCTTGGCGTGATGCAGACGATGGCCGGCGGCCCAGGTAGTTGGCGCGCCGGAGCCGTTGAACATCGCGAAGAAAATCAGCACTCCGCGCGCCCACGGATTCAGCGTGAGCGAGCGATGCGCAATCGCGCGATGATAGCCGACCGTGGTGCCCAATCCGCCGATGAATACCAGCGCCACCGCGCCGAGAAATACACGCCATCCGGGAAGAGGATACAGCACGAGTCCAATCGCAGCAGTAATGTGGATGAGGCAAACCCAGAAGAATATCGAAAGGTCGCGCCCCGCGGCATGCCACCAGGGCTTCTTCCACGGCTGGGTCTTTAAGGTCTCGGTCGTGCTCACCGTCGTGAAAGCTGCTGCCATTCGTCTCTCCACAAATCATATTTGCCCACACCGCCGCACTTGCCCCTTTTCTTCCCTTTCTTACAGGGATGGTGATGCCTCGGGTGGCCGGCTCGCGCGCGCGATTCCTAGCCGCCGCCAGCATCAGCACATTTTCACTTTCAACCGGGATGCCTTCGATTCTAAGGCGGGAGCGGAATGTGCTGGCCGTCGCGGCCTACGACATTACAGGATGCAGGCGCCGCGCGCTACAGACGATTCTGTGAACACTTCAAGAAATGTTCCCCATGACGGCAGCACCTTAGCGCCACAGAGTCATGGCGACGCCGATCAGTCCTCCGCCGAGCACGAGCCATGCTGAGTTCACGCGATAGCGAATCAGGATGAACGCGCTGGACGCGGCGAGCAGTATCGTGGTGACGTCGACGATCGCGGCGCGGGCGAGAAAGAGCGTCACCGCCGCCATCAAGGCCCAGGCGCCGACGTTGACGCCGTCGAGAAACGCGCCGGCGAGGGCGGAGCGGCGCAGATGAGGAATCAGCGGGCCGCTGATTGAGACGAAGAAGAACGACGGCAGAAAAATTCCGAGGGTCGCGACCACGGCGCCGCGAAATCCACCGAGGAGGTAGCCGATGAAGGTCGCGGTGGTGAAGACGGGGCCGGGCGTGATCTGGCCGACGGCGACGGCGTCGAGCAGTTGGGCCTGGGTGAGCCATCGCAAGCGATCGACGAGATCGGTGCGGAGGAACGCCAGCAAGACGTAGCCGCTGCCGAACAGCACCGCGCCGACTTTCAGGAAGAACAGGAAAAGGGTGGTGAGGCTAAACGGGACGGCTACCGCGGCGGCAGCTATCGCGGCGGCGCGGGCGCCGGAGGCGCGCGCGGCGGCGGTCGGGATGGCAGCGAGCGCGGCGCGCGCGGCGCCGCGGTCTTCGGCGGCGCGAATCGCGAGCATCGCGATTCCGCCGCCGAGTAGGACGACCATGTCGTCCACGTCGAGGAGAGCCGCGGCGGTCGCGGCGACTGCGAGCGCGGCGAGCATCCGCGACTTGATCGCGGTGCGGCCGAGTCCCCACAGCGCCTGGAGCACGACCGCGATGATCACCGGCTTGACGCCGTAGAGAAGGCCGGCCGCCTGCGGCATCGCGCCGTAGCGCACGTACATCCAGGCGATGACCAGCACGATGGCGGCGGCGGGGAGGATGAAGCACGCGCCAGCGACGACGAGGCCGGCGAAGCCGGCGCGCGATTGGCCGATGTGAATGGCCATCTCGGTTGAGTTGGGGCCGGGAATGAGGTTGCAGACGCCGAGCATGTCGAGGAAGCGGTCGTGGGTCATCCATCGGCGGCGGCGGACGACCTCGTCTTCCATCATGGCGATGTGGGCGGCGGGCCCGCCCATCGCGAGGGTGCCGAGTCGAAGGAAGAGCACCGCCAGCTCACGGAGCGCCTCGCGGCGCGCCGGGGGATTATCGGCAGTTTGGGGAATCGACTGGTCCATGCGGCTGCGAACCAGATGATCACGAATCGCGAGCGCATTCCACCGCGCGCGCTTTTGTCATTGGCGAGTGCGTGCGACATGGAGCGCGCGGATTTGCCGGAGTTTCCGAGCGCCAAGTTCGAGGGTGCAATCCAGCGACATGCCGGTATTTCATCTCGCGTCAATTTTTTGGTAATGCGCCGGTAACCTCCGTTTGGCAAGAAAGACCGACTCGCGCGGCTATTCTCGGTCGCCTATGGGAGGAGGAACATGCGGAAAATCGCGATTGTGGCGTTAGTGGTGATGGCCGGGATGAGCACCCCTGTCCAATTTGGAGTGTCATACGCGCAACCCGCTCCAGAGGCAGCTGCGACCAGCGCGATGGCGGACAAAGACGCAGCCATGAAGACGTTGCACGACGCTAAGAAACGCTTCAGGTTGATGCGCAAACATTCGTCACAAGATCCACATGCGCAGGCCGACCTGGATCGGCAGATCAAGCAGATCAACGGCCTGATGGCCAAGCTCAAAAAGGGTGAAGATGTTCCGCAGAGCGACGTTGACGCGGCAGTCGCGACGCCTCCCGGAGTGCACTAAAAGAGAAGACTTCAAAATTGGCTGACGCAATAGATCGCGTCAGCCGGTCCGGGCCGGCGATGGTGCGCTCGCCGGCCCGGTGTTTTTGTGTTCTCGCCCCAAGCCGCCAGCAAGAAGCCCGACGCGTCGCGGCGCGCCGGGGGATTGTCGGCAGATTGGGGAATCGACTCGTCCATGCGGCTGCGAATCAGATGATCACGAATCGCGAGCGCATTTCGCCGCGCGCGATCGGCGTCGCTTTTCAGCCAGCTGCTAGCGCGCCTGCTTCGCTTTCGATCCCGAGCGTTTCACAGACTGGACGAGTTCAGCTTGTTGAGCGGCAGGTTCTAACACGGTCATCTACTCTATGTTTACAAATTTGACAGTGGCTTGGGGCGGTGGGAGAGTCGCTTTCGCGTTGCTGAGCTAGTTCAACCGGCTGACATGACTGACGCGGTCATCAGTGCCGCGGGGAGGGGTCGTATGTCAGGTTTGAATCGACGCTTTACGCTGGCGGCAATTGCGTTGCCGTTTTTGTTGCTGGCGATGGCGGGGCTGTCGCGCGCCGCGACGATCACAGTCACTACGTTGGCGGACCCGAGCGGAGCACCGGGCACCTGCAGCCTGCGCGAGGCGATCACCAACGCCAACGGCCAAAACAGGTCGGGCTCGACAAACTGTGCGGCAGGCAGCGGAAACAACGACACGATCGTTTTTGCCAGCGGACTAACTGGCACTATCACGCTAGGCAGTACCTTGCCTACGATTACCGATACTAACCTGGCCATCATTGGACCGACTAACCCGCCGGGCATCACGATCAGCGGCGGCGGTTTGGTGCAACTGATGGAGGTAGGGATGGGCGCCACCCTCAACGTCCAACTTCTGACGCTAACTGGCGGAAACACTCGATTCACCGCCGGCCCTTGTGAGTGGGGCGCCGACATTTGTAACCAAGGCTCGCTCACCGTCAGCAACTGCACGTTTTCGGACAACGTGGCCCCTAACGGCGGCGGCGCTATAGCAACCGGGGTTAAGTTCGGGCCCGGACTCACAGCAGGCACTCTGACCGTCACGAACAGCGTATTTTCCAACAACAAGGCCAGCGTTGGCGGCGCCATCTATGATTACTACAACACGCTGACCATCACCAACAGTACGTTTTTAAACAACGAGGCGGTCGGCGTCCCCCTTGGCCCCGGCTTCGGCGGACCCGGCTCGGGCGGCGCCCTCCAAATTAACGGAGGAGGCCCCGATAGCATCACGAACTGCATGTTTTCGGGAAACCAAGTCGTGCCATGGAGCGGCGGGCCATGCAGCGAGTGTGGATCGGGAAACGGATTTGGCGAGGGAGATGGTGGCGCCATCTGGGAGCAAACCACAGGTTTGAGCATCACAGACAGCACGTTTTCGAACAACCAGTCCACTTACGCCGGTGGCGCCATCGAAAACTATTATCTTTTGAACATTACGAACAGCACGTTTTCAGGCAACCGGTCCAATTACGGCGGCGCCATCAACAACGATTCCTTTGCGATGTCCTATGGGACTTTGAGCATCACGAACAGCACGTTTTCAGGCAACCAGTCGATTTACGGCGGCGCCATCGACAACGAATACCAGTCAACTATGAAGATCACGAACAGCACGTTTTCGGGCAATCAGGCCACCGTTTTTTTCGCCCCAGTGGAAGATTTAGGCGGCGCGATCGCAAACAACGGCGGATCCGTCTATCTCAAGAGCAGCATCTTTGCGCGCAGCGCCGGCGACAATTGCGAAGGTATGCCTTTTCTAAACATAACCGACGACGGCTATAATATCTCGGACGACAATTCGTGCGGATTCAGCGGCACCAGCAAGAACAGCACCAATCCAGAGCTCGCCGCCGGACTGGCAAACAACGGCGGGCCGACCGAGACCATCGCGCTGCTTGCGGGCAGCCCGGCGCTCAATACGATCCCGATTGCCTCGTGCACATATCTTGCTGGCTCGAACCCTTGCTCAAATTCATCGTCCACTCAGCTCACGTGCGACCAGCGCCACTACCCCCGGCCCGCGCCCGGAGATACCGCCTGCTCCATCGGCGCATATGAGGGGTTTCAGCGGCTATGCCCGCCCGGTGAAAGGTGGACCGGGTTCCAATGCATAGCGATTCTTCCCAAATGCCCGGCAGCTTGCAGGAACGGCTGCATCGTTGTTCCGCCCGGAGTTCCGCCGAACAACAAGCCTGGAAACTCTACGCCGATGTTCGCCTGCAAGAACGCCCAAGGCGGCATCGGGACGTTCCATCAGCAATGAGTTGCTGGCGGGATTTTTGTGATCGGTCTGCTGGAGGAGGACGAATGAAAGCATCCTGGGGGAAAATGAGGATTGGCGTGGTTGCAGCTTTGAGCTCGGGCACGTTCGCGCTAGTTATCGCCGCAACTGTTACGGTGTCGCACGAGCAGCTGGCCGCATCGCCGTGGCCGATGTTCCATCACGATCTCAGGCACACCGGACTGAGCGGAGTCAATACCAGTGGCAACCTAGGCACGCTGAAGTGGAAGTACGCCACCGGCGCTGGAGTGAGGTCCTCGCCTGCGCTGGGAACGGACGGAACGATTTACGTAGGCTCAATGGACGACAACGTCTACGCGCTCAACCCCGACGGCGGCTTGAAGTGGAAATTCGCCACCGGCGCCGTTGTGTGGTCCTCGCCGGCGGTGGGGGCGGACGGCACCATCTATATCGGCTCGGAGGACGCCAACTTCTACGCGCTCAACCCCGACGGCAGCCTGAAGTGGGAGTTTGCCCTCAGCCCCGATGACTTCGTGTTATCCTCGTCGCCAGCGGTGGGAACGGACGGGACGATTTACTTCATCACGGCTTTTGGCGACTTCTATGCGCTCAACCCCGACGGCACCCAGAAGTGGTGGTTGCCCCTGTCGGCTAGTCCTGGTGGGGCGATCTCCTCACCGGCGGTGGGGGCCGACGGCACGATCTATGTCGGCTCGGATCACTCGGGCTTCTACGCGCTCAACCCCAACGGCAGCCAAAAGTGGATTTACGTCACCGGGGGTATCGTGTGGTCCTCGCCGGCGGTGGGGGCGGACGGGACGATCTACATCGGCTCGACGGACGACAACCTCTACGCGCTCAACCCCAACGGCACCCTGAAGTGGACTTACCTCACCGCTGGAGTGCCCTGGCCGGCAGTCGGCGCGGACGGAACGATTTACGTAGGTTCAGACAGCCTCTACGCGCTGAACCCCAATGGCACCCTGAAGTGGAAGTTTGCCGTGACAAACGGGGTCGGCGGTTCCCTGGCGGTGGGGGCGGACGGCACGATCTACGTCGGCGGGGGGGACAACAACCTCCACGCGATCAACCCCAACGGCAGCTTGAAGTGGAAGGTCACCACAGGCGGCGCGGTGTGGTCCTCGCCGGCGGTGGGGGCGGACGGCACGCTCTATTTCGGCTCGGACGACAACAACGTCTATGCGGTTGGGCCGCCGCCGCCATGCCCGCCCGGTGAAGGGTGGACGGAAAGCGCAAACGGGTTCCAATGCCACGCGATTCCCAAATGCCCGGCAGCTTGCAAGTCCGGCTGCATCGTTGTTCCGCCCGGAGTTCCGCCGAACAACAAGCCTGGAGACACCAAGCCGATCTTCGTCTGCAAGAACGCCAAAGGGGGCATCGGGACGATTAATCAGCCATGAGACGCACGAAGCGATGGTAGAAAGAGGTCGCATTACGGCGAAAGGAGATTGCTTACGCGGCCGGGGAGCGCCGCGGGGAGGGGTCTATGCCAGGTTCGAATCGACGCTTTACGCTGGCGGCGGTTGCGTTGCCGCTTTTATTGCTGGCGATGGCGGGGTTGTCGCGCGGCGCGACGATCGTCGTCAACACCCTTGCCGGCGGTACCGTGCCTCTTCAAGTACTGCCGCCTTTTCAGGGGCCGTGCAGCCTGAGCGACGCAGTCGCAGCGGCCAATGCAGGAGGGAGGTTCAAATACTGTGTTGGAGGAAGCGGAGCTAACACGATAACCTTCAGCGTCACCGGCACCATCACGCTCGCCGCGACCCTGATCGTCAAAAGCAACCTGACCATCATCGGACCGACCGGCTCGCCGGGCATCACGATCAGCGGCGGCGGCAGGGTGCAACTGATTAACTTGCCTTTAGGCCCGAATTACTCCGCCGCGCCTGGCACCCTCAACCTGCAACTTCTAACGCTGACTAACGCCACGGGCAGCGCCATCTTTAACGGAGGCACGTTGACCGTCAGCAACTGCACGTTTTCGGGTAACCAGGCCGGCGCGGACGGCGGCGGCGCCATCTTCAACGAGGGCTATACGGTGACTATCACCAACAGCACGTTTACCAACAACACGGGGCAAACCGGCAGCGCCATTTCAAACGGCGGCGGCCCAATTAACGTGATCGACTGCACGTTTTGGCACAACCAAACCCCCTCTCCCCAAGCCGTTCCCAGCGGCGTCATCTGTAGCGGCGGGTCAGAAGGGTCCATCAAAGGTAGCATTTTGGCTGACAACATCGGCGGCAATTGTTGCGTGCTTGGGTATGGCTTTGGGAACGAAGGCTACAACATCTCGGACGACGCCACTTGTCATTTCGGCACGGGTACCGGCGCCAACGGCCTGACCTTCGGCGATAATATTAATCCGATGCTAGCTTCAGGACTGGCCAACAACGGCGGCCCGACCGAGACCATCGCGCTGCTTAAGGGCAGCCCGGCGATCATGGCGGTTCCGTTCGCGAAGTGCGCCGTCGCAACCGATCAGCGTGGCTTTCCGCGACCCAGCCCCGGATATTACGCCTGCGACATCGGCGCCTATGAGTTTCAGCCTCTATGCCCGCCCGGGGAAGGGTGGGCGACAAGCGGGAACGCGTTCCAATGCATGGCGATTCCCAAGTGCCCGGCAGCTTGCAAGACCGGGTGCATCGTTATTCCGCCCGGAGTTCCGCCGAACAACAAGCCTCGAAGCTCAGGGCCGATCTTCATTTGCAAGAACGGCCAAGGCGGCATCGGGACGATCAATCAGCCATGAGCTGCTGGCGGACTTTATGTGCTTGAGAACTGCCAGGCTGTGGCGTTAAGTTTGGATTGACCGACAAAGATTTACGGGAGGAACGCCGATGCCGCTGGTAAACGTAAAGATAGTTGAAGGCGTGTTCACTGAAGCGCAGAAGCGGGAGATGATTCACAAGCTCACCGAGACGATGGTGTCAATAGAAGGCGAGAATATGCGCCCCGTCACCTGGGTCGTGATAGAAGAGGTCAAAAGCGGGGACTGGGGTATCGCGGGAAAGCCCCTTACCACCAGTGACGTGAAGGCTCTCGCAGCAGGCAAGTCGCGCTAATAGGCAGCTCTCCAAATCAGGTCCGCGACATCGTCGTCGAGCGCGAGCGCTCTGGCGCGCTTTAAGACTTGCGACAGACGCGGGCGCCGCTGCCGCCGACGCCGGCACCGCGGTAGTACGCTCCTGCGATCGGGACGGCGGCGGCTGCGTGCTTTGTCATTGGCGGAGGCGTGCGATATGAATCGGGCCATTATGGAATCACAGGTGAAGAATCGAGTTGTGCGCGCGTCGAACATCAATTTCACGGTGCTCGAGATGGGCGAAGGACCGCTGGTGCTGTGTCTGCACGGCTTCCCCGACACCGCGCATTCGTTTCGCTATCAGATGCCGGCGCTGGCGGCGGCCGGATACCACTGCGTCGCGCCGTTCATGCGCGGCTACTCGCCGACCGAGCCCGCGGCCGACGGCCGCTACGATTCGCCGGCGTTGTCGGAGGACGCGCTCGCGCTGATAGGCGCGCTCGGCTACAAGGACGCGATCGTGTTCGGGCACGACTGGGGCGCAGTCGCGGCGTACGGCGCCGCGGCCGCGTCGCCGGAGCGCGTGAGCAAGCTGGTGACGGCGGCGGTCCCGTACGGCGCGAAATTTTTCGAGTCGCTGGTCACTAGCTACGCGCAGCAGCGGCGCTCATGGTACATGTTTTTCTTCCAGACGAAGATCGCCGAGGCGGCGGTGAGCTTCAACGACTTCGCGATGCTCGAGAAAATGTGGGCCGACTGGTCACCGGGCTGGAAATGGGCGCCGGAGGACATGGAGGCGCTCAAGCGATGCTTCCGCGCCAAGGGCACGCTCGAAGCTGCGATCGGGTACTATCGCGCGACGCTCGGCCCGCTTCTCAGCATGCCGGTCGATCCGAAAGCGCTCGCGGCCGCGATGGGCACGCCGATCAACGTGCCGGCGATGATGATTCACGGGCGCGACGACGGATGTATCGGCGAGGAAACGCTCGAGGGGATGGAGAAGCTGTTTCCGAAGGGATTGAAGATCGAGCTGGTGCCGGGCGCCGGCCATTTCGTGCATCAGGAGCGGCCTGAGTACGTCAATGAGCTGGTGCTGAAGTTCGTGAAATCCTAGCCGTAATTGAATGTGAAACCCGCTTGGGTTTCACGCTTCCTTGGGCAGGGGTGACCCCTGCACCCAGTGTTAAGAGAAGATGCGGGACTTCGTCCCTGTTAGAAGTTGGTGAGGGAAAGAGTTCCAGCGCTTGCGGCGAAATCGTGGTCATCGTTCTGAACGCTTGACTATGTAGCCTCGGAACATCGCCTGCGCATTCATCGCGGGCCGGTACTCTGAAATCGAGCGCGAGCCACTGCGGTCGTCATTCCAGACGGCGTGCGGCGTGCCGGGCGGGATGACGATCACCCTCCCCCGATACAGGACGTACTCCTTTCCCGCCACGCGACATCGCACGGTACCCTCGACGACTTCGAGGCGCTCCTCCTGATGCGTGTGTATGTGGTCGCGCGGCGGCGCCGACACTTCGCGCGCGATATATTCGCATCGGAAGAGTTCGCCGGCGGTCTCCTCCGCCGACGTGAGGACGATCACTCGATCTTGTGTTGCGGGACGATCCGAAACCTGAGTCGCCATGATCTTTCTCCTGCGCTGAATGCCGCGTCAGGAGAGAATTTAACACTTTGTTGCTTTTGAACCGCGCGTCAATCCTGACAGCCCTCTGTCAGGACGATCCGGCGGAACGCGCCGCATCTGGCGAGATCCTGACAGCATCCCTTCAGGAGCCTTGCCGGGGCCGCGCTCAGGACTTGCTGAGCAGATGGCGGAACAGGTCCTCCGCCGACTTGCCGGCCTCCTGCACAAATGCCTCGCTCAGAAACTCAACGTCGCTCATGCGGTCGACGCGAAAGAAGCGGAAATCGTCGCGCAGCTCGCACCACGACGCAGCGGTCCAAAACGGCGGATAGAACCAGAGGCTCAAAGGACGCACCTTGCGGCGCGTCTCGGCGCCCTTCTCGTCGCAATAGCGGAAGCGAACTTTCAGGCGTCCGCGAATTGCGGCGCGCAAGCGTCCAAGATCGAAGGACACCGGCACCCGCCGCAGGTCCTTCGGCGCCCATAGCGATCGATCATCCAGCATCCGCTGCAGATGCGCGGGCAATACGTTCTCGATCTTCGACAATGCCGCGTCGGCCGCGCAGCCCAACTCGGCGTCGCTCCAGTTCTGGACCATCCGCGCGCCGAAGACGAGCGCCTCAAGCTCGCTCTCGCTGAACATGAGTGGGGGCAGATCGTAACCTTTGCGCAACGAGTAACCGATTCCGGCGGCGCCCTCGATAGGCACCTTGCTTGCGATCAGGTCGCTGATGTCGCGGTAGATAGTGCGCTCGCTGACGTTGAACTGTTGGGCGAGCGAGCCGGCGGTGACCACGCGGCGTCGGCGCAGCCGCTGAATGATCTCGAACAGGCGATCGGCGCGGCGCATGATGATTGAGCTTCTCTCATTGTCGCCGTCCAACATCAACAGTTAATTAAATGTGAAACCCGCCGTGGGTTTCACGCTTCCTTGGGCAGGGGTGACCCCTGCACCCGGTATTAAGAGAAGATGCGGGACTTCGTCCCTGTTAGAAGCTGGTAATGGGAAAAGTTCTAGCTGGCGGCGCGGCTGAGCCTGCGCCGCCGATTGATTGGGCGGGTGGAGGAGTGCGCAGCAACCCGTAGGCCGTTACCGCGAAGAACACCGCAAGGTTGATCGAGGCAGTCGCGATTAGCGCGGCGCTTGGACGGTCGGGGAAATATGATGAGGTGTCTGTGAGATGCTTGATGTAAACCAGGTTGAACAGGAACGTGGCGCTTACTATGGCGAAGATCGAGGTGAGAAAGGAGGTCTCCATCGCGATCGGAATCAGAAATACCAGCGGGTAGTAGAGATACCGCTCATGCATCCGGGGCGCGAACATGAAGAAGCCGAATAACGCGACGAAAATCGCGAGCATCGCGGCGCGAGCCGACCGCGCGCGCCAGATCAGATACGACGCGATGAGGTACACCGCGCAAACCAGCGAGAGGCCGAACGCGCGATACGAAACGCCGAGCAGGAGTTTGTCGGTGTCAGCCGTGCCGATTCCGCCGATCAACCCCATGAAATTGAACGCACCGACCGAAGCTTCGCTGAATCTCGTGCCGAGATCCTTATATACGTTGATTATCCAGTCCCACGAATGGCCGAGTTGATAGGGGATGACTCCGAGCGCAACCGTGGCAAGGAATGCGCCCGCGCACCATCCGCATTCGGCGAGGCCCGCGTTGAACAGCGTCCACAGTGCAATCGGCGGCGTGAACGCGACGGCCTGCGGCTTGGCCAGGATGGCGAGCGCGGCCGCGCACCATCCGAGGCGGTAGCGGCCGGTGAGGATCAGGAGCGCGGCGGCGAGCATCGGCAGCGCGACGACCGAATCGCTCTGGCCCCATACGACAGTATCGAAGATGAGCGCCGGGTTCAGCGCGAACAGCATCATTACTATGAGCGCGCGCAAGCTGCGTCCGCGACGCCACGCCGCGAAGTACAGCGTGAGTCCGATCAACAGATCGGCAATCAGCGGCGGGGTCTCGACGATCACGCGGAAGCCGCTGGCGGCCGGCTCGAGCAGCGTGCCGAGCCATCCGGAGAGCCACAGCAGATACAGCGAGCCGGGCGGATAGGCGTCAACCGGCAGGCCGGGATCGTAAATTTTCGAGGGGCCGAGCACGGTGGCCAGCAAAGCGCGATTGGTCTTTGCCGAGATGTCCCAGTAGAAACCGGTGAAATGAAACAGCGCGGCAAACTTGACGGCCGTGATCGCAAGCATCAGGGCAGCAGGGAGCGTCCACGCCGCGCGCCCGGCGGCGAGCGCTGGCCGCCAAATCTCCGCGAGCGCCCATCCCAGCATCCCCACGAGGAGCAAGCCGCAGACGGCGCCCACCGCACGGAGCGAGACTCGGTCATCGGGCTGAGGCAGCTGGCCGTTGTAAGTTTTGCGAAATACGCCGAGATCGAATATGAGCGCGCTGCCCGGCGGCGGCAGGCTCGCGACGGCGATCACCTTGATGTTGCGAAACGATGCGCGACCCGTGTCCGGATGATCGGGGAGGCCGAGCTGGCAGAGCAATTCAGTCGCGTCGCCCCATCGAGCTTGTTTGAGAAAGAACGAGAGCGTGTGCCAGTCCGCCGTGCCTTGCAGGTGCTGCGAGACTAGTTGGATGCCGTCGTAAGTGAAGATCGCGAGATTCGCGCCGCCGTCGTGCGCCGTCGCGCCGTCGACGCGCGCTTCGGCGCTGACCTGGTAGATCCCCGGCGGCAGTATCAGCGCCTGATGCCAGGCCGCATAGTTTCGATCCAGATTCGAGATTACAAGCGCGCCGCCTTCGGCCGGCGTATAAGTCCATGAAAGCTTGCCCAGCTTGCGATCGTGAGACAGCGCGTACCAATTCGCCGGCGCGCCGTCGACGCCGGCGTCGAGGTCGCCGTTGTGCGCGAGATTGGTCTCGGCGAAGGCGCCAGTCGGCGCGGATAGCCATGATGCGCACAAGACGAGCATCACGACCGCGATGAATCTGCGCATTGTTCGATCGAGTCCGATGCTGCGAGTGGTACCGATCCCCTGCGCATCCAATCAAGTGTTCATATACCTACGCAAGACCTGATGCGTTTTGCACGCGCGCCGACTAGGATGTCCGGCAATTGGCGCGAAACCCAGGGAGGGATCCACGATGCCAGGGAAATCACGCGGCGTCACTCTTACGATCTTCGCGCTGCTGTTCGCACTTCTCGCGATATCCAACTTCGCCAAGCCATTCTCGCAGAACGGCCACTTCGTTTACCTCGGCACCAGGCTGAGCGGCAACGGCAACCTGGTCATGTCGATCCTGTTTGGGATGGTTCTGGTGGTGTACGCCTATGGCATCTGGGCGATGCGCCGGTATGCGCTGCCGGTCGCGTACATCTATGCCGCGTGGGTGATCGTCAACATGGTTCTGTTCACCATGAAGAACCGTGACGCCGCGCAACCGTCGCCGGTCTTTGCGATTGCTTCAATCGCGATTGGCATTGGCGTGCCGATCGCGACGGCGATCATCCTGTCCCGCCGCAGCGCTGAACTCAGTTGATGGGCCCGGTAATCCGCGATGCCGGATAAATCGCGCGGCGCGGCTCTGACGATCCTGGCGATGCTGATCGCGCTGATGGCGATTTCCGATTTCCTCAAGCCATTCTCGCATAACCCGGGCGTCGGCTTCGTTTTGCTGGGGACGCGGCTTTCGGGCGCGCCCAACATGATCGTCGCGCCGATTTTCGGAATCATTCTCGCCGTGTATGTGTACGGAATCCTCGCGATGCGCAAGTTTGCGCTGCCGCTCGGGACCTTTTACGCGGCGTACGTGATCGTCAACATGCCCCTGTTCATCGCGAGGTACCACGGCACCGCGGTGATGCAGGAGCATTCGTGGGCCTACCTCGTCCCCTACCCCTTCGTCGCGATCGGCGTGTCGTCGGGCGCAGCCGCGCTCCTCTATCGCCGGAAGGCCGAGCTGACCTGAGCGGAACGGATCTCGCGTCTGGCCACGGCCGGCGTTAGAATTGCAAGTAAGACGACCTGCGGCTGCGCGAGGTGCTCAGATGAAACGATCGGACGACGGATCGATCATTGGACGACGCGAGTTCCTGAAACGCGGCGTGCTGGCCGGTGTGGGCGTATCGATCCTGCCGCTGGCCGGCGCGGCAGGCGCGGCGGTCGAAGCGGCGGCTCCGCGCGTGCGGCGTTACTCGACGCTTGGCCGCACGGGTCTCAAGATTTCCGATATCTCGTTCGGCGCCAGCCGCCTGACGTCAGGCAATGAAGACCTGGTCCGCCACGCGTTCGATTGCGGGATCAACTATTTCGACTCGGCCGAGACGTACAGCGACACCGAATCCGAAACAGTCATCGGCAACGCGCTCAAGGGCAAGCGCGACAAGGTATACCTGACTTCGAAAACGATTGCGCGCGCGGACGACAACCGCGCCACAATTATGACCGCGCTCGAAGGAAGTCTGCGCCGCCTGCAGACCGATCACGTCGACGTGTACTTCAACCATGCGGTCAACGATCCGGCGCGGCTGAAAAATCCCGAGTGGTACGAATTCGCCGCGCAGGCGCGGAGCCAGGGCAAGATTCGGTTCACCGGGATGTCGGGCCACGCGGGGAATCTGGCCGAGTGCCTCGACTACGCGATCGACAGCGGACACTTCGACGTGATCCTGTGCGCGCACAACTTCGGCCAGGACCCGCGCTTCTACCAGCGCTTCCTGCGCAACTTCGATATGGTCGCGGTCCAGCCCGAGTTGCCGCGCGTGATGGAAAAGGCCAACCGTCACGGCGTCGGCGTGGTGGTGATGAAGACCCTGATGGGTGCGCGCCTGAACGATATGCGCCCGTACGAGTCCGGCGGCGCCACCTTCTCGCAGGCGGCGTTTCGATGGGTCTTGTCGAATCCCAACGTGGACGCGCTGATCGTCTCGATGACGAGCCGGCAAATGATCGACGAATACCTGGGCGCCTCGGGAGCGCGCGCGACTGCCGCGGGCGACCTCCCGCTGCTGAATCGCTACGCGACCCTCAACGGCGATTCGCAGTGCCGTCCGGCGTGCAACCTGTGCGCGAATGCATGTCCTTACGGGGTGCCTATCGCAGACGTGATGCGCACGCGGATGTACGCGCGCGACTATGGCGATATGCGTTTTGCGCGCAGTGAATACGCGATGCTCTCAGGGAACGCCGCGGCGTGTCTCACTTGCGATGCCAAGCCGTGCGCGGGAGCCTGCCCGCACGGGATCGCGACCGAGGTATTGCTCGCGCCGACGCATCGCATGCTCGTGTAGCAGCTCAGCGGACCTTCAAAACTTCGAGCGTGGTAACGCCGCGAATCCATCGCGCGTGGCGCTTGTCGCCGGGAACCACGATTCGCAGCGGACCTTCGCGACTGTCGAGCGGCTTGCCGTCGCGACGGTCGGCCAGCAGAATGACGCGGTCGCTGAAGGCGGGATCGAACTCCGCGATGGAGAAGAGCACGCGTCGGGCGCGCTGGCGACAAGGCCCACGGCCATGTTCGGTCCTTTCAAGTCTTTGCCCAGCGGCGACCCGGCCTTCTGCAGGATCTGCGCAATCGACACGCCTGAATACTCGACTTGAATGCCCTTGTCGTCGATGACGCGGATTGTCTGTCTCGGAAATCCGGCAAGGTCCGCGAGGCTGATCTCGAGATGAGTTGGAACCTCGCCGGTAACGCGGAGCGCTACGGCTGGCGGCGCTTGTGCGAACGCGCTCGCCGGCGCGCATAGCATCAGCACGAGCAGCGTCGGGAAAATCGAGCGCTGGGTTCGAAGGGCGAATGCCACGCTAACCCTTCTGAATCATTACCTCGGTGGCCTTGATGACAGCGGTCACCTTGTCGCCCTTCTTCAGGCCCATTTCTTCGGCGCTCCGCTTGGTGATGACGGACTCGACGATATTGTCGCCGACCTTGAGAGTGATGAGCGCGGTGACGGTGCCGAGAATCACCTCGGTAATTTCGCCCTTCAGATGGTTGCGAGCGCTGAGCGGCATGAAAATTTTCTCCTCACGTAGCGTTGTCTCACAATGGACGCTGCGAGGTCAGAATGGAATACGCGCCGTCAGGATGAGGTTGTGATTGTAGTTGCGATGGAACGTCACCGCGACCTGCTCGCCGAGGCCGAAGGTCAGGCCGACGCGGTCGTGAATCGGGATCCGCCCGATAAGGATGCCCGGCGTCAGGTAGAGCATCTGGTGGCCGGTGTCGCCGCCGTACGACTGCCAGGAGTAGTTGGTTTCAAACTCCGGCCAGAAATATCTGAAGAGGCGATATTGGAAGGCGGTATTGAATGCCAGCGGCATCCCCAGCCGGTTGCGACCGCCGCTGGAGAACGCGACGCCGACCGTGGACTGGACGTCGAAGTCGCCGAAGCCCCTGCCCGCGGCCAGCGTCGGCGTGAAGAGCGCGTGGCCGTTGCCGTTGACATTGGAACCGGTGGGCACGCTGAACCCCATGAAGGCGGTGACGATGTAGTTGCCATTCTCCTCGTTGGCGGAGAGCAAGCGGTATTTCAGCAGAAACGGCCAGTCGGCAAAGCCGTCGGTGTTGCGCGGGATGTTGCGCTTCAGGAACGCCGGGACGCCAATTATGACCTCAGTATTTTGAAACGGGATGAGCTCAATGCCTTTGCCGCCGCCGAAGTTGTCGGTCGCAAGGCCGTCGCGCGAGGATTGGAAGAACTGGTCGTAGCGGACTTCCTCTTCCAGGCGGGGTGTGACGGTTACCAGCGGAGTTATCCAGTGTGGCTGCTCGCTCTGGATTTGGGTGACGCGCGGAAACCAGTTTATGAAATAGTTCTCGACCGCGGAGCCCAACTCCGAGACGCTCTGTGCGCGGCACGGCGTGGCGGCGGCGAGGATCGCGCAGGCGGCGATGACCGAGGTGGCAAAGCGTTTCATAGTAGCGAACGATATGCCATGTTAAGAGCGGATTGACAAGTATTATGGCGTCGATTGGCAAGACCCTGGCGCGGGCGCGGATGGCGCGGGAACTCACGCAGACCGAGCTTGCGCGGCGGGCGGGAATTTCGCGGCAGGCGTTGGGCGCGATCGAGTCGGGCGCCTATCATCCGGGCGTGGCAATCGCGATTCGTCTCGCGCGCGAGCTGGGCGAGAGCGTCGAGACCTTGTTCGGCGAAGGCGGCGATGAAAGATCGACGCTGGTCGATGCGAGCTGGTTCGACGATGCGCGGCGCCGCAATCCTCCCGCGCAATCGCGGGTCGCTCTCGCGCGCGTGCGGGGGAAAGTCGTGGCCGTGGCGCAACCGGCGGCGCATCTCACGCTTACGCCGGCGGCCGGGATGGTGCAGCGCGCGCGGCGGCGTCGCGCGGAGGTTGCCACGTTTCAAATGGCTGACGAAATCGACTCGACGCTGTTGATGTCGGGATGCGATCCGGCGGTGGCGATGCTGGTTGACTGGCTCGCGCGCCGGCGGTCGCCGGTTCACGCGGTCGCCATTCCGTGCTCGAGCCGAACAGCGCTGCGGGCGGTGGTCGATGGCCGCGCGCACGTCGCCGGTGTGCATCTTCGTGATCAGAAGAGCGGCGAGTACAACCTGGCGCCCATCCGGCGCGCATTGGGGAATCGCCGTTCGATAGTCGTGAATTTCGCCCGCTGGGAATTGGGCCTTGCGACGGCGCCGGGTAATCCACTGGCGATCCGCGGATTTGCCGACCTGGCGAGGCCGGGTCTCAGAATCGTGAATCGCGAAGACGGCTCTGGAGCCCGCGCTGCCCTGGAAGAGGCGCTTGGCGAGCTCGGCGTCCGGCCGGAGCGCATCGCAGGATATCAGTTCGAAGTCGGCGGCCATCTCGAAGTCGCGGCGGCAATCGCGGCGGGGCTGGCGGACGCCGGAGTCACTATCAGGCTCGGCGCGGACGCTTACGGGCTGCATTTTCTTCCGCATCTCGATGAACGCTACGACCTCGTCATCATGGAGGATGAGGCCGAGTCGACGCAGGTCAAGGCGATGCTCGACGCGCTGAGCTCGCGGCGCTTTGCGCGCGAAATCAGCCAGCTCTGCGCATACGACACCGCGGAAATGGGACAGGTCATCCGCGCCTGAGTTGAGCGCTTTGCCCCGCAGCGACCGGCGCTTTTCCCGAGTGGCGAATTTTCCGCTAATCGTGGACTCGTTGCGGCGCGGGAATCCGCTCGTAACAAGGCGGGTGTCGAAAATATCATCGAGTTGACCGATGCGGAGCGATATTATGTGGGGTAGGACGCGGCATGCGTCGACGCGCTTCACGGATACTCAGCGGCGACAGCGGCAATCGATCGCGCTGCGGGCATGTTGCTCAATTCGGCGCCTCGCAAATGAAAAACAAAACTCTTCGAATAGCCGGGATCGTTGCAAGTGCCTTCTTCATCGCTGCGTCGCTGTCAGCATGTGCGCCAGCCGAATCGAACGTCTCAGCGGCGCGAAGCGAACGGACGCTGCGACAGCTACAGGCGGCCAGGGAACTCGACCTAAGCAACGCAATCGATCCAGATGTCGGCCCGGTCGCATCGGGTGACTACTCGTTGCGAGCGGATAAGGCCGCCAGCGTTATGGACGACCTGGAGCATGGGCGGTACGTATCCCGAGCACAAATCGACGACGCGTTGTTCGTGCCTCCCAAGTCACTCTCGGAAGCGCAGAGAGCCAGGTTGATGGAGGAGTTGAAGGAAGCGAGAGAGCTGGACAATCGCGGCTGGTGGGACTGGACGCGAGACCCGGTGATTGCGCAGGATTTTTCGGTGCAGGGGGAAAAAGCCAACCGGGCGATCAAAGATCTGAAAACCAGCCAGGAAGTCTCATGGCAGGAAATCGACGAGGGGCTTCAGGTACCTCGATATCCTTAGCGACCGTGAAATCAGCGGTCGGCGCGACCGCGAGACGAGCCTAGAAACAAGCGCATCGGTAAAACCTCGCGCGTGACCGGGTTCACCATCAGTCCGAGACTCTCCAAAGTGAGAGCTCCGAGCAGCGGGGTGACGTTAGACGGCCCGAAAACGACTTTCGAAGTGCCGCGCCGGTCGCCGAGCTCGAAGAATGTCTCGCCGATGTCGTAGACGCGGCGAGTTCCGTCGGCCAGGGTGAATTCCTCGCGATCGAGTTTGCCGAGTGCAAGCTTGCGGGCTATCGACCCGGGGACAACGCTGTAGATTGCCCCGGTGTCGATCAGAAATTCGAGCTCAACAGTGCGCCCGCGTGGCCGGCGCGGACTGGAAATTTTCGCCCTCGTAAAGGTAATTCCCATTTTTTTGATGGGCCGTTGTAGGCTCGACACGCGAGGTCCCGCTCCGAGAACCCGGCTTGAGACATCTCTGCGAGCCTGGACGGCTGGCTCAGTATAACACGCGCGAGGCCGGTTTTACCGGTCGCGGTTTTGGCGCTTCCCCGTCGCTTTCCCGCCCTGAATACACCATCGTGGCGGTCAACGTGATGGTCAGCTCGCGCGCGCGGATCGTCCGCATAAGCCGCAGTGTGTGGCGCGGCAATTAAAGCACCGTTCATCAGCATTTAACTCGCAAGCAAGCCGGGGCAAGTAACCTCCCGATGCTTTCAACCGAACACTTGCCGCGGGGGACGAAATGGAAAACAGAAGCTCGACGATTTTCCGGGCGCTGGCCTGCGCAGTCGCAGGAACGCTGTTTCACGCAGCCGCGGGCTATGCCGACCCGCTGACGAAGAAGACCGTCCCAACTGCGACTCCGATCGAGTACCTGGTCGTGATCTTTCAGGAGAACAACGCCTTCGATCACTATTTCGGGAGCTATCCGTATGCGACCAATCCCTCGGGCGAACCAGCATTCGTGCCGGCCCCCGGAACTCCGAGCGTGAATGGATTGGCTGGCGGGTTGCTGACCGAGAACCCGAACTTCATCAACGGCGCCAATGGCGCCGGAGCGATCAATCCGTTCCGCCTCGATCGTACGCAGGCGAGCACCTGCGACAATATCAACCACTACAAGAACGAGCAGGAAGCCTATGACGGTGGCCTGATGGACCTGTTTCCCAAATTTACCAGTGCCACGACCAGTTGTCCGACCGGGGTTACTGCCCCGCCTGGGTTGGCGATGGGCTACTACGATGGCAACACGGTCACAGCCCTGTGGAACTACGCGCAGCAGTATGCGATGAGCGATAATTTCTTCGCGACCGAATTCGGCACCACCGTGATGGGGCACATCAATCTCGTCTCCGGCGACACCCATCAAACGAACGTGGTGTCGAACGCGGATATTACCAACGGTTCGATTATCGCGAATATCAATCCACCGACAACGCTCGATGATTGCAGCAGCGGTACGTCAGTAGAGATGACCAGCAAGAACGTAGGCGATCTGCTCAACGCCAAGGGGATAAGCTGGGGATGGTTTTATGGCGATTTCGCGGCAACCGGGTCCAGTGGCGGCATCGCCCAGTGTGACGCCAACTATAACCCCCATTACGATCCGTTCCAGTACTACCAATCGACTGCGAACCCGCATCACTTGCCGCCTACCTCGGTCAGCATGATCGGCCTGGCTTCTGACCAGGCCAACCATCAGTACGCCTTGACCGACTTCTTCAACGCACTAGAGGCCGGCAACCTCCCTTCAGTCAGCTTTCTCAAGGCCTCGTTCGGCGAGACCGGTCATCCGAGCGACGGGACTCCGCTCCAGGAGCAGACGTTCCTGGTGAACACCATCAAACAGCTGATGAAATCGCCTAAGTGGTCGAAAATGGCGATCGTTATCACCTACGACGATTCCGATGGGTGGTACGATCACGTGATGCCGCCGATCGTCAACCAATCCCACGACTCCGCTCAGGATGCGCTGCTGGGTTCGACGGGATTGTGTGGAACGCTTCAGACAGGCGCTTATAACGATCGGTGCGGTTACGGTCCGCGGCTCCCCTTCATCGCGATTTCACCGTTCAGCAAAAGCAACTACGTGGATCATGGCTTGGCCGACCAAACCTCTATCCTTAGCTTCATCGAGGACAACTGGGGCCTGGACCAGATCGGCGACCAGTCATTCGACGCGAAGGCCGGCAGCATCCTAGGCCTGTTCGATTTCGACCATCAACACAACCAGCGGCTGTTGCTCGACTCCGACTCTGGAGAACCGAAGCACTAAGGCGACAGCTGCTTTGGATTCGCCGTCTCTCCGTGGGATCCAGGTGGTGGGCCGTTGGAGACTCGATGGACAAGGCATAGTTCACCTAGGGGTTCTCGACGCTGAAGAGATACGACTGATATTCGACTTTCCTCGACCCACGCTTGCGTCCACCGTTGGTTCTCGCACGCTCAAGCGGTGAATCGAGGCAGCGTTTTTTGTCCATTTCGTTCACAGAGCGGTCATCTGGCGGTGATAGAACCGTCGTTCAGGCGATTGGCATAAGGCTGCCATGTCTAGATTGTCCTTTGTCGACACTGTTCTGGGCCGTCCGCTGGCTACCGAAGAGGAAGACCAGCAACGCCTGGGGGTGCTGGCAGGGATACCTGTTTTTGGCCTCGACGCGCTGAGCTCGGCCGCCTATGGACCCGAGGCGGCACTGACGGTCCTGTTGCCGCTGAGCGCGGCGGGGGCAGTCTATATCCTCCCAATCACCGGAGCCATCTGCGTACTGCTTGCTATCGTCTATTTGAGCTATCGGCAAACCATTGCCGCGTATCCGTCCGGCGGCGGATCGTACACGGTTGCACACGAAAATCTTGGTGCGCAGGCGGGGCTGCTGGCGGCGGCCGCGCTCATGATCGACTACCTGCTGAACGTTGCAGTGGGTATCTCGGCAGGAGTTGGCGCGATCATCTCTGCCGTGCCCATGCTGCAGCCTTATACTCTTTCTCTCTGTCTTGTCATTCTACTGATCCTCACGATCGTAAATTTGCGCGGGATGCGAGAGGCGGGCGTTCTGTTCATGGTTCCCACCTGCTTTTTCGTAGGGACTCTCTTTGCGATGATCG
The DNA here is from genome assembly GCA_963789715.1 of Binataceae bacterium (SeqCode). Taxonomy (GTDB): domain Bacteria; phylum Desulfobacterota; class Binatia; order Binatales; family Binataceae; genus Binatus. Next base: position 61,135 of record CAWBLQ010000014.1, read on the forward strand.
TCATGGGTATAGGGGCGACGATCGCCGCCCATGGACACCCGCAGCCGGTGGTCGCTCCTCCGCATGCGACCGGCGCGGTCCATATCGCGGCGCTATGGCTTTTGTTGCGGGCCTTCGCCAGCGGCTGTACCGCGATGACCGGAGTCGAAGCCGTCAGCAACGGCGTGCCGGCCTTTCGCAAGCCTGTAGTGATTTCCGCGCAGCGTGCGCTGGGCGCGATTATTGGGATCCTGGTGTTGTTGCTGGCGGGGATCGCTTATCTCTCGCATGCCTATGGGATTGTCGCGACGGTGCCGGGAAGTGCTGCGTACGAGAGTATTCTTTCGCAGTTGCTTGCGGCGGTTGTGGGCAAGGGAGTGTTCTACGGGGTCAGTATTGTTTCGATCGTGCTGGTGCTCTGCCTGTCGGCGAACACTTCGTTCGCAGATTTTCCGCGCCTGTGCCGCGCAGTAGCCGAAGACGGATACCTGCCGCGCGCGTTCGCCAATCGGGGCCGGCGGCTGGTCTATTCCGAAGGCATCTGCGTTCTGTCCGCGCTGGCCGCGTTGCTGCTCATTATGTTCGACGGCATCACCGACAATCTGATTCCGCTGTTTGCGGTCGGCGCGTTTTTGGCATTCACGCTCTCGCAGGCCGGTATGGTGGCTCACTGGAGTCGCAGCCGCAGCGCGAGCGCACGTTCCAGCATGCTAATCAACGGTCTCGGCACGGTTGCCACGGCAATCACGACGATCGTTGTAGTGGTCGCGAAGTTCACCCAGGGCGCCTGGATAGTAGTGCTGCTGGCCCCGGCACTGATCCTCATCATGCGGGCGGTGCATCGCCATTACCGTGATCTCGACGGGCAGACTGCGGCGATTGAGGACTTTGAGCCGGCTGGCGCACGTGACCCGCTGGTGGTGGTTCTAATCGATCGATGGAGCCGGATCTCGCGCCGCGCGCTGCGTTTCGCGGTGACGATGTCGGACGAAATCACGGCGCTGCACGTGGAATGCGATCGGCATACGACCTCGCTGCGGCACGACTGGCATAAGTTCGTGCAGGAACCGGCGCGCAGGGCCAATCGTCCGGTTCCGCAACTGGTCGTGCTCAAGTCGCCGTACCGATTCATTATCAATCCGGTCGTCGACAGGATCCTGGAACTCGAAGAGGAGAATCCCGATCGCATGATCGCGGTAATGCTGCCTGAGCTGGTCGAGCGGCATTGGATGCACTATTTTCTGCACAACCAGCGGCCGGAAATGATCGCCGTCCGCCTGATGCGTAAGGGCAAACAGCGGATCATGATCGTCAACGTTCCGTGGCACATGCCCGACTGACCCTAGCGTATGAGCAAAACAGTTTCGCGCTCTCGAGGGCGCTTGAGATTCGCACTAGCAGCGGCTTGCCTTCTTTGCGCACCTCCGGTGCTTGCGCAAACGCCCGCGACCCGCACGCCGATCCGGCACCTCATAGTCGTCGTCGGCGAAAATCATTCATTCGACAATCTATTCGGTGTCTACCAGCCCCGACCGGGTCAGAGCGTTCGAAATTTGTTATCTGAGGGGATTGTCAAAACTGACGGGACCGAAGGGCCCAACTTCAAGCGGGCCGAGCAATGGCAGGCCGTCGAGCACGACCGGTACTCGATAGCTCCCGAACGAACCGCGCCTTATGCGACGCTACCGCAACCGAACACGACTTTCGCGTATGGGCAGGCGCACAATGTCGCGGATCCACGGTTCCCTGACAGTCTCTCGAATGGTCCGTTTCAACTGAGCAAGTACGCTGCCTATCAACTCTCCTACACCGGCGATCCGGTTCATCGTTTCTTTCAGATGTGGCAGCAGTTCGACGAGGGCCGCAACGATTTGGTCCCTTGGGTGGCGACCACGATCGGAATGGGCAGTGGGGGAAAGCCGCCGCCGGTTCCGTTTACCGATCAAAGTACTCATCAGGGCGGTGTCGCGATGGGCTTCTACAACATGACGCAGGGCGACGCGCCGGTTTTCAAATTTATCGCCGACCACTATGCGATGAGCGACAACTTTCACCAGGGGATCATGGGCGGCACCGGCGCCAGTTTTATATACCTCGGCACGGGAGACCTTGCGTTCTACAGCGACGGCAACGGGAATCCCGCGACACCGCCCGCCAGACTGATAGAAGATCCCGATCCATGGGCCGGTTCCAACAACTGGTACAAGCAGGACGGCTACGAGAGCGGCTCGTATGTGAATTGCGCCGACCTGTCGCAACCAGGCGTCGCACAGATCGTTGCATATCTACAGTCGCAGAGGCGGACTGCGCGGTGCGATCCAGGTCACTACTACCTGGTCAATAACTATGGGCCTCCGTACAACGCAGACGGGACTGTGGTCGATGTGAAGCAGCATCCTTATACCTTGCCGCCGCAGACTCTGCCGAACATCGGCGAGGCTCTGAGCAAAGCGCACGTGCCGTGGAAGTATTACATCGGCGGGCTTAAGCGCGGCGGTGCTCAGCACTCGGGCGCCAACGATACGTGGTGCTCGATCTGTAATCCGCTTCAGTACAACAAGAACATCATGACCACCGCGCTGCGCGATAGGATCGAAGATGTTTCAGAGTTTTACCACGACGCTCAAAATGGCGGCCTGCCTGAAGTGTCATTCGTGCGGCCGTACGAGCCGTATTCGGGGCATCCAGCTAACTCGGCCGTCTCCGCTTACGAATATTTCGTCCTGAGCATTGCGAACGAAGTCATAAGCAAGCCGGAACTGTTTGCCACAAGCGCGATCCTGGTCACGCTGGACGAGGGCGGCGGCTACTATGATTCCGGCTACATTCAGCCACTCGATTTCTTTGGGGATGGAACCAGGATCCCGATGCTCGTGATTTCGCCTTACGTTAAGCCCGGCACGATCGACCATACCTATTCCGATCACGGCTCGATACTGAAGTTCATTGAAGCGAACTGGCACCTGGCGCCGCTGTCCGCGCGGAGTCGCGACAATCTGCCCAATCCGATCGCCCCGACTGACAATCCCTATGTCCCAAGCAACGGTCCGGCCATAGGCGATCTGATGACTCTCTTCGATTTCAGTCACAAGCAGTCCAGCCCACCGTTGATCATTCCCGGCGGGATATGAGGTTGTCACTACGCCGCGAGAGTCTGACCGATGCCGAGAAAAAGGAGGATTACCATGCCATCACAGCCTCGCGGCCTATCTTTGAAACTTCTGCGCCGACACATGACCAAGGAGTGCTAGAGAACTATGACGACAAAAACTATGGCTATCTGCGGATCGTGGTTACCGCAGCGCAGTTGCGAATCGAGTATCATCCCGCGAGCGACGGTCCAGTTACCAAGACGCCGGACGATTTCGTGACTGTGGATTTAAAGAGTCACAAGCTGGTGCAGTTCAACGCCAGCGATCTCGGACGTCCGGCAGCCGCTCGGAAGATTGCCGCTCAATAGAGACGTCAATCCAGCGATCGTCCGGCGACAGGAAGTGTCAGGCTGCAATTTATCGGCTACGGCTTGTCGCTATGTTCGGCGGCATGTTGCTTTGCCGCTTCCTCTGCGTGATGCACGGCCTGGACATGATGTCCTCGGGCGATGTGAGCATGATGCGCGGCCTTTTCATGTGCGCCTGCTTCGTGATGTTTTGCCGCTTCAACGTGGTGGCGTGCGGCACGCTGGTGGTGCTCGGCTGCTTTCTTGTGGTGTTCCGCACCTTCGTGTCTAGCCATGTTCCAAGTCTCCTTTATTCTGCGGGACTTATCTTTCTTGAATATACCACGCCGCGTTGAGAAGAAGGTTTCGAGAGCGTGAACTACTCATTGCTTGGTGGCCGCGTCGCGCAAAGTCTCGAATCCTGCAGCAGTCAGAAGGCCTAGCACGAAGATCGTGACGTAGGCGAAAACCGGGGGAGATTCTCTTTTCGGTGCAGACTCCATCCGCACAGTTCAAGAACAAATCGCGACGATTCTCAAGGCTGTGTTGTGTCGCCGACCGGGAGATTACGACAACCGTCGTCGCCTCGACGAAGCATAGCTAAGCGTGCGGTCGTGTCTCGCAAACAACTGCGGGCCGCGGGTCGGCCCTTGTGCTCGTAGCAAGGCACCTGCGCTCCTAGCGTTGCCATAGGATTTGTTTCGCTTCGAGGGGGACCTTAACGTCACCAAATGCCGGCACTATTCTGGGTGTATAGTCGTCCGCGGGACGGCTAGACGGCACCTCGGCCGTATAGATGAAAGCGTTGAGCGATCCGACCAACGAGTCGCCGCGGCTCATGGGGTGTCTTACAGGCGACTCGCCATTGCAAGGCTGCGCGTACAACTCAACCAGCACCGCGTCAGGCCCGAGTTCGTCGAGATAGACCTGGACGCGGAAGCTATGGACGTCGCCGATAGTTTCGCAGTGCACGAGGCCGAAGTTGAGCTTGGACCAGTGCTCCGCCACGGCATTGCGCCAATGCAAGATCTGCTGCGCCAGCACGCCGTGAGAAGCCTCACGCCGACGGTACCCGGTCGCGGCTGGTAAGTAATACTTCTCGGTGTACTCGCGCACGGCACGATTTGCTGAAAACTCCGGCGTCAGGCGCGCCATGCTCTCGCGCATCATTGCAATCCATTTGCGCGGCAGGCCGTCGTCGTCGCGATCGTAGAATCGCGCTACTACTTCATTCTCCAGAATGTCGTACAACTGGCGAGCCTCGGAAGCATCCCATGCGGGGTCGTCGCCATGCTCCTTGCCGTCGCCGAGCGCCCAGCCTACATCCGGCTGGTAGGCTTCGGCCCACCATCCATCAAGTTCCGACAGGTTCACGCCTCCGTTCGGCAGCACCTTCATCCCGCTGGTACCGCTCGCCTCCCACGGACGGCGCGGAGTGTTAATCCAGACATCGACGCCCTCCACGATGCGCTCGGCCAACAGCATGTCGTAGTCAACGAGGAAGACCGCGTGCTGTCGAATGTCGTGACGGCGCAGGAAAAGGATCCATTCGCGGATCATGTCCTTGCCGGCCTGATCCGCGGGATGCGCCTTGCCCGCGATCACGAGCTGAACCGGATATTTTTGATCGGTGAGAATCCTCGCCAGCCGCTCGCGATCGTGCAGCAACAGATTAGGGCGTTTGTAGGTGGCGAAGCGCCGCGCAAAGCCGAGCGTCAGAGCGTTGGGATCGAAGATGTTCCTGGCCTCCTCAATATCCGACGCGCCGTAAGCGGCCCGTTGGCGCTCTGTTCGAAGGCGGACGAAGCGCACCAGTTCCTGGCAATTGTCGGTTCGCAACTTCCACAGTACGTCGTCAGGCACAGCCCTGATTTTTTCGCCTATTCCTTCATTGGCGCCCAGCCAGCAATCTCTGCCGCAGACCTCGGACCACAGATGGTCGGAAACCTCGGAATTCCAGCTCGCCATATGGACGCCGTTGGTCACGCTACCAATAGGAATTTCCTCGACCGGCCATCGCGGAAACAGCGGCAGGAAGATCGAACGGCTTACCGCGCCATGAAGCTTGCTGACGCCGTTGATTGCAGCGGAACCATGCACAGCAAGGTAGGCCATGTTGAACGGTTCAGCCGGATCGTGTGGATTGGCGCGGCCCAGCGCCATCAGATCGTCGAAGTTGATGTGCAATCGTTCGGTCGCATACCACTTCAGGTAGAGATTCATCAACGCGGGTGAGAATCTGTCGAAGCCAGCCGCCACCGGGGTGTGCGTCGTGAACAAGTTGCCGGCGCGCGTTGCGGCCAGCGCCACTTCGAACGGCTGGCCGTTTTCCTCCATGAACCCGAGCGCCCGCTCGAGCACTGCGAATGCAGCATGGCCTTCGTTCAGATGGCAGACTTCGGGGTTCAGCCCCAGTTGTTTCAGGAGGCGCCATCCGGCGATTCCAAGCATCAGCTCCTGCTGCAAGCGCAACTCGGGACCGCCGCCGTATAGCTCGCTCGTGATGCCGCGGTACATCGGGACGTTGCCAGGGTCATTGCTGTCGAGCAGATACAGTTTGAGGCGGCCAACGTTTGCCTCCCACACGCGAAGCCGCAGCTTGTAGTCTGGAAAGTCAACCGCCACGCGCAGAAGGTCACCGTCGGTATCAAGCACGGGAGTTATCGGCAGCCACGAGGGTGGATTGTAGGGGAACAGATCGCGCTGATTGCCTTCATGATCAATTGCCTGGCGAAAATAACCTTGTTGATAGAGCAATCCCACGCCAACGATTGGCACGCCCAGATCGCTGCCCGCTTTGAGCTGATCACCGGCCACGTTGCCCAAGCCACCCGAGTAGATAGGGAGCGCCTCACTCAGACCGAACTCCATGCTGAAATACGCCACGCTCTTAAGCGCCGAGCCGGAATGAGTTTTCTGGAACCACGCGGGTGCTTGCGAAGACTCCCGCCTGGCGAGCACCAGTTGCTCGACGCGCCGACGCAGCTCCTGATCATCGGCCATCGACTTGAGCTTCATCTGCGACGCGTGGTGCAGCATCAACCAGGGGTTGCGCGTGAGCAGCCACACATCGGGATCGATCTGGCGCCAAATGTCGTCGGTATAGCGGTTCCAGACCGCGCCGAGGTCCAGCGCCAGCTCGCGCAGGAGATCGATCATCTGTTCCGAATGAATGGACGATGCATCAGCTTCCGACATTGAAGACTCTCCGTTTTTCGACTGGGCTCCCGATCATTGCATGGTCTAATGACGAAATTGTTAACTGGACACGCCTAATTGAAGATCGCCTAAATAACTGGGGCATCCCGGAGCACCCGAGGCTCATCCAGAAATTCACCTGAAGTTCATCTGGCCGCGCTCGACGCAGGCGCGTCTGCCCGACAACAAGGAGCCAACTGCCAAGATGTTCCGCACAATCAGATTCAAGAGCGCAAGCGCAAGTCCGGAAGTTCTCGAAGGTCCAAACAGCGCCCTGCCGCCGGGTGACGGCGAAATGTGCTGGATCGACGTTCAGCCGACTGACGAAGCCGACCTCAAGCTTTTGCAGCAGCGATTCGGGTTTCATCCGCTGGCGATCGAGGACTGCACCAGTTCGAACCAGCGCGCAAAGGTCGACGAATACGGAAATCACCTGTTCCTTGTGACGCATTCGATGAGCGTCACCGAGCACGGCCGGCACGGGATCAAGACCACCGAGCTCGACGTTTTCTTGGGTGATCGCTATCTCATCACGAGTCATCGCGAGCCGATTCCGGGCCTGGATGTGGTTTGGAAGCGCGCCGCCGGCGATGCGACCTGCGGCACAAACGGAATGGATTTCATCTGTTACCTGATTGTCGATGAATTAGTGGACGAGGTTTTCCCGCTTATCGATCGAGTCTCCGATCAACTTGAGGACGTTGAAAGCGCTATTCTCAAACGCGTTGACAGCCGGCAATTGCAGCAATTGATGCGGCTCAAGCGATGGTTGATTTCGATGCGACGGGTGCTGTCGCCCGAGCGCGACATGCTGGCGATTTTGCTCAGGCGGGACGATCCTCGGATCAGCGAGAAGACCTCGCTCTACTTCCGCGACGTGTACGATCATGTGGTGCGGGGATACGAGCAGATCGATGTCGAGCGCGATCTGCTGGGCAATGCGATGGACGCGTACCTCTCAATGATGGCGAACCGCAGCACCATCATCATGAAGCAGTTGACACTGCTCGCCTCGATTTTCCTGCCGCTGACTTTCCTGACGGGTTTCTTCGGTCAGAACTTCAACGCGCTGCCGTTCGATTCGAAGTCGCTCTTCTACACCGAGATCGGGGCATGTATAGCGCTGCCGGCTGTTATGTTCTTATGGTTTCGGCGCAGCGGTTGGCTATGATCGCTCGCACCAACCATCACAATAAGCGCCGGGTCTTTCCCAGGTTGGGCAATGTGGATTGAGGCTTTTCCGTAGGAAACTGACAGGCCGAAATCTGGAAAATTCAGTCTGCGTCTCTGGGACATTGCCGTGGAGTAGGACACTAGCCCAACGCAGGCATCGTTTACCGCTCGCAAAGTCGCAAACCAGTGAGACATCGCGTTTTGGAGTGCAGCATTTAGTTGCAATCGCACGCCTCAATGATCACATAGGACGTTGGATGCCGGAACGAATCTACGGTCGGCTGGTCCCTTTTACCGGTCGTCCTATGCATCTTATGACCATTGGCGCACTCGCGATGGAAAACCGCAGTCTCATTGCTGCAGCGCAGCAATCTTTTGCTGACACTGCTTCCGCATTGTTCACAATAATCCAGCATAATGCCCCTTTCGTACAAATCGGACGTTACCTAGGGCGTTCTCGCGGATTAGAGCAGCAACCGTGCCATTCAGAGTTAGCGCTTCTTTGTTCATAATGGCACTGGATACCGGCCCGAGTACTCGACGCTCGAGGCAGAGCTTTGTCTGTACGAAGTCGTCGAGAAACTGATCGCGGACGATTGCGATGCGCTAGTCAGAGCAAGACTTAGCGCGTTAGCTTGCTGGCCGTACTTGGGCGTGGACTCTGCAAAGATACCGGGAATACGCCTCCTTCTCCTGTTAAATCAGGAGTTTATCTCTCTCACCGCACCGCATTTGTCGCCTTTCGCAATCCGCAATGGGCCTTCGGTCAGCCGCGTTTCCCGACGGAAATGAGTCATTAAGCGAGAGAGAGTGGGCCTTCGCGCTGTCAAAAGACGTTGGCGAATTCAATCAACAGCCCATCTCAAGTAACACTCCCGTCACATTCTTTTGCTTAACTAGAAACCTGACTCTTGTGCGTTTCACGAGTTCGTAAGAAACCCCATTCAGGAAAGGTTAACTCTATGGCCGTCTCACGAAGCAATTCGATTGTTATTTCAGTTTTGGCGGGACTGTTGTTATTCACCCTCGCAAGCAGCTATGCGCCGGGTATTGGAGACTGGACGGCGAGCGCTGCTATCACTTTGCAGGGCACCGGAGCCACATTTCCGGCACCGCTCTATCAGAGGTGGTTTAAAGAGTACAACCAAATGCATCCCGACGTGCAAATCAACTACCAGGCGTTGGGGAGCGGTGCGGGAATAAAGCAATTCCAACAAGGCTTGGTCGATTTTGGCGCGAGCGATGCGGCAATGACCGATGCGGAAATTGCGGCGGTAAAGAACGGCGTGGTTCTTCTCCCGATGACGGCAGGCAGTATCGTGTTGACCTACAACCTGCCCGGCGTAAGCGAATTGATGCTTCCCCGCGACGCATACGTGGGAATCTTTCTTGGCAAGATCACAAAATGGAACGATCCAGTGATCGCCAAAGCGAATCCCGGCGCGACACTGCCCGATACGGCGATCACGGTGGTGACCAGGTCCGATGGAAGCGGGACCACCTTCGTTTTCACGTCTCATCTGAGCGCCATCAGCCCCGATTGGCAAAAGGGCCCGGGCGCCGGCAAGTCGGTAAGCTTCCCGGTTGGCGTGGCGGGAAAGGGAAATCCTGGGGTGACAGCTCTGATCAAGCAGACTCCCGGTGCTATTGGCTATGTCGAATACGGCTACGCCAAGCAGACCGCTATGCCCATGGCGGTGCTCGAAAACAAGAGCGGTAAGTTCATCAAACCCGACCTCGCCAGCGGCCAGAAAGCGCTGGCCGGCGTCGAACTCCCCGCGAATATGCGGGCGTGGATTACCGACCCAGTAGCGGCGGATGCATATCCGATTGTCACTTACACCTGGCTACTTTGCTACAAGAAGTATCAAGACCCGAAGACGGCAGAGGCGCTCAAAGCTGTCATTCGCTATGGTCTAAGCAAGGGGCAATCGTTCAGCGCGGAACTCGGGTACATTCCGCTGCCGGCAGACACAGTCAATCAGGTCACGAAAGCGCTCGATCAGATTTCATGACGAGCGGAGTGACTCGCGAAATCTCCAGGCCGCCGACCGGACTGGAGATTGTCGGTGATCGGATTTTCCGCCAGCTTTCGCTGGCGGGTGCGGCGTTCACACTGGTTCTGGTTGTCTGGATCATCGTCAGTATTGCCCGGGTGGCAGCGCCGGCCGTTCATACCTACGGACTCTCCCTTCTGGTCGGCAGCAAGTGGGACGCCAACCGCGCGGAGTTCGGTATCCTTCCCGCGATCTGGGGTACGCTCTATAGCTCGATTCTCGGGCTCATTATCGGCACGGTGTTCGGGCTCGCGATTGCGATTTTCCTGAGCGAGGGCTTTCTCGCGATCGGGCTCGACGCGGTGATAAGCGCGATGGGGCTGTCGGACAATTTATTTTGGTCCGGGATGCCGGTGCGCGTTCAGGACCTTTTGCAGATTATCATCGAATTGCTCGCCGCCATTCCCAGCGTTGTCTACGGTCTATGGGGTATCTTCGTAATCATCCCGCTGGTGCGGCCGCCGGCTGGCTGGCTGCGTTCGCATCTCGGGTGGATTCCAGTTTTCAGCACTACGTTGAGTGGTCCGGGAATGCTGCCGGCGGCGCTCGTTCTTGCGATCATGGTGCTGCCGACAATTTCCGCGATCTCGCGCGACGCGCTGGTGGCAGTGCCGCCCAAGATGCGCGAGGCCGCCTTTGGAATTGGGGCCACGCGGTGGGAGGCGATTTTGGCGATTTTCGTCCCGACCGCCGCGACAGGTATCTTCGGCGCGATCATACTCGGCTTCGGGCGGGCGCTCGGAGAGACGATGGCGCTGGCGATGCTGGCGGGTAACGCCAACGTGATCAGTTGGTCGGTATTTTCGCCGGCCAACACTCTCGCGGCCTTGCTGGCGAACCACTTTCCTGAAGCGGATCAGGTCGAAGTCGGCGCCTTGATGTACGCGGCGCTCGTCCTGCTGGCGATCACCCTGCTGGTCAACGTCGTCGGTACGGTGATTCTCCAGCGCGCCGATTCCCAGCTCAAGGGGCTGCGCTGATGGCGGTCACCAGGGGAAACGTGCCGGCTGATAATTTCGCGATAGACTTGGGGAGCCTGGAGCATTCGTTGCGCCAGCCGCGCTCGCTGTTCAGCTATGTGATGAGTTTCCTGACCGGCGCGGCAACGATAGCCGCGATGGTCCCGCTTTTTTCGGTGCTCTACCTGCTGATCGAGCGTGGCATCGCAGGATTGAACTGGGCTGCTTTTACCGATCTTCCGCCGGCGGCGATGACAGAAGGCGGAGGTTTCGGGAACGCAATCGTAGGTACGTTGGTGATCGTCGCGATCGCCACCGTTATAAGTGTGCCGCTTGGGATTCTTGGGGCCATATACATCGCCGATTTTGGCGCGGACAGCAAAATCGCGGCTGCGGTTCAGTTTGCCGCAAAGGTTCTGACCGGTCTGCCCTCTATTTTGGCCGGGGTGTTCGCGTTCGCTACGGTCGTGGTGGTTACAGGCGGATTTTCCGCGCCAGCAGGCGGGGCGGCGCTCGCGTTGCTCATGCTGCCGACGATCATGCTGACGGCGGAAGAAGCCATCAAGCGAGTGCCGTCCCGAATGCGCGAGGCGGCAATCGGGATGGGCGCGACACCGACCCAGGTAGTCACCAAGGTGATTCTGCCGACTGCTTTTCCCGGGATCCTGACCGGAATCATGCTGGCGCTCGCGCGCGCCGCCGGCGAAACAGCGCCGTTGCTTTTCACATCGCTGTTCAGCGAATTCTGGATGAGCCGAACCCAACCGCTCTTCTTTCCCAAGACGGTGAGCGATCTGATGAAGCCGACTGCTTCGCTGGCGGTTCTCATATACAATTTTTCCGGCTCGCCATTCGAAAACCAGATTGCGATGGCCTGGTCGGCGGCGCTGATCCTGGTCACTCTGGTCTTAGTACTCAACTTCATCGGTCATTCGATTTCCAAACGTTATGCCAATCATTAGAAAGGACTAATCAAAATGTCAGCAGCAATAGTCAGTACAAGCGGAAACGTCAACCAAGGCGATACTCTGATCGACTGCAACATCTCGGAACTGCATTACGGCAAATTCAAGGCGGTTCGCGACGTCGCGGTCAAAATCGGTCGCGGCACGATCACAGCTTTCATCGGACCATCCGGATGCGGCAAGAGCACGGCTCTGCGCTGCCTCAACCGGATGAACGACCTGGTGCGCGGATTCCGGCTCAAGGGACACGTGATCTTCCGCGGTCAGGACATCTATGCCGACAAGATCGATCCGGTCGCGGTTCGTCGTCATATCGGGATGGTCTTTCAGCAGCCGAATCCGTTCGCAATGAGCATTTTCCGCAACGTCGCCTTTGGCTTGCGGCTCAATGGATACAAGGGCGAGATGGAGAACCGGGTCGAGGAGGCGCTGCGCTCCGCGGCGCTGTGGGATGAGGTGAAGGACAAGCTGAAATCAAGCGGGCTGTCGCTGTCGGGAGGACAGCAGCAGCGCTTGTGTATCGCGCGCGCGATCGCAACCGAGCCGGCAGTGCTCCTGATGGACGAGCCGTGTTCGGCGCTCGACCCGATCGCCACCCATCGCATCGAAGAGTTGATGCACGAACTGAAAAAGAAATACACAATCGCGATAGTCACTCACAATCTGCAGCAGGCTAAACGAGTTGCGGATATGACGGCTTTTCTATACGTCGATACTTCGCAAGGCGGACGGACTGGCTATATGGTTGAGTATGCTCCAACTGCTCAAATTTTTGAGAATCCCAAGGAACAATACACCAAAGACTATCTGAGCGGCGAATTCAGTTGATTAAACGCCAGCGGTTGGCAAACCGGGAGCTGGGTCCGCAAGCGGTTCGCGCGCGTGCTCAAGAGAGCCGAAATCACCGGGCACCGGCTCTATGACCTCCGGCATACGTTCGCGACTCAGCTTCTCGCGAAGGGCGCGCCAATCACATACGTAGCTGCTCAACTCGGACACGCTCGACCGAGCACGACACTGCAATGGTACGCCCGCTGGCTGCCGCAGGCGGGGCCGGTTTGTGGACCGGCTGGTTACTCCCGGAGCGATTTGGCACCAATCTGGCCCCGATGAGGAATCGAGCGAGATCTCGACCGACGCGGCGAGTGAAACCCCTGCCGGACTGGAAGAGAATTTTGGTGGGCCGTTGGAGACTCGAACTCCAGACCCGCTGATTAAGAGTCAGCTGCTCTACCAACTGAGCTAACGGCCCACCGTCGAAGCACGTTTACGTAGCAGGATGTTTGGGGTGAGTGAAGGGATTTGAACCCTCGACCGCCGGAGCCACAATCCGATGCTCTGCCAACTGAGCTACACTCACCACCTTCGGTCTATTCGATCCGTTCGGCGCGTCGTGCCGCCGAAATCAGAGTACTCCTCCGTGGCGCGCCAGAAGGGATTCGAACCCCTGACCCACGGCTTAGAAGGCCGTTGCTCTTTCCACCTGAGCTACTGGCGCGATCGGGGCGAGCCGATTTGAACGGCCGACCCCCTGCTCCCAAGGCAGGTGCGCTACCAAGCTGCGCTACGCCCCGAGCCCTTAGGAATTAACATACGATAGGCTCTCAACCAAGGTTCGGGCGCGCGGCGATTTTGCTCGTCAATGTATTCGTGCAACGGAGTGCTCTGCACGAGCGCCGATAGAGGCGTTCGTTGGAGCGGGCGAGCGTCAACTTGCATCGACGCGTGACGTGGGCTGCGCGCAGTGCAGTCAGCTTGTCCAATCCGCGGGATGCATCTGGCGAGATGCAAACATCTCGAGATCGCAATCGAGCAGTGAGGTCGCAACTTGCAAAATCGGCAATTTTCCAAAGAGGGTGGCCGAATTCGAGACTTTCGGATGTCTCGGGTCGCAGAAAGAGAAAAAAGCTCGGCGCGATGATGTGAGTTCATAGCGGTTTTTTCGAGGCACAATGTTTGCTTCAGATCTTTGTGCGCTGACAATCTCCTCCCCCGAGACAACAGCGTCTGTCCCCAAGCAAAGGCCGGGCTACTTGATCCGTCGGCTCCCCACCGCGGTCCCCACTCGTAGCCCGGCCGTCTTTTTTGCATCAGCTGCGATCGAGCTCCGCGGCGAGTTTCTTCCGGCATTTTGTATCGCGCAATTTCTGCTAGGCTGAGCGAAACCGGACCGCGGCGACCCTGCCCGGGAGAGCTATCGGAACGCTGACGGTTTCGGCCGGGGGTTATATCGAGCGCCTGAGGCGACATTGTTGCGCGTCGATAGTCGCGATATTCGCGGCCGCTGTCGCCGTTGGGATCAGCGGATGCTGGATGGCGGCGGCGCAACTCGCGCCCATCGCGGCCAACGTCGCAGGAGATATCGCTGAGGGAGCCGTTGAGCTGACGGCCGGTATTGGCGCGTCGGCGCATCAGGAGGCTGCCCGCGCAAAGGCTAAAGAGGACGCGCGCGAGAGCGCCTTGAACAGCGGCGACAGCTGCAACCAACTCGACCTCGGAGTTCCGGGTGTGATCGAGTTGCGAAGGAGCAACAACGGCGCGCCTGAGTATCGCGAGCTGCAGCTCAGCGATTCGATCGACCAGCGGCAATGGGCGCCGATAGCGGACAATGAAACGACGGCTGACGGATGGCGGCCGGCGGTTAATTTCCTGCAGATGAATTTCTCGCCACCGCTGGGCGCTGTGGTCCCTGCGACGGCGAGCAACTTCCTGGCGTATGCGCCCTCGCAATTCGTGTCAGAGGCCGACAGCGATCGGATGGCCGCGATGACTTCGAATTTTGGCAAACCAGTCGGGACCTTCAGCTGGCAAGGGCACTACTACCATTACGTGGTGACGAGCACGCTGCCATGCTTCCCGCCGCCGCCGGAGCGGATTGCCGATGATGCGTCTGCCCATCCGGGCTTGTAGATTGCGATCTGTCGGGGTGCAGGAGCGTCAGCCGTGCCCTCGCGCGTAGCCTCGCGGCAGGCGCGATGCGCCGCCGGGAATCCGGGACTTCGCGCGCTGCAGCATGTAACGCCGTACTGCGCGGCGCGCTTCGTTGGTGCTGGCGCAGATCTGGTAGCATCCCGCATTGATGAGGTCGTCCGAATGCTCGACCGCGGCCGGGCCGCCTGCAATGATCGTCACGCGCGACGAGATCGATCGTAGAGCCGGCACCAGTTCCAGGGTCGCCGGGATACATTCGTTGGTCATGCACGAGATGAAGACGAAGTCCGGCGTGAACCGCTTGATCAGGTCGCAAATCTCGGCCGGCGATTTGTACTCGCCGGCGAAGCTTGCGACCACGCCCTCTTTGCGCAGTAGCTCGAGCAGCATCAACAACCCGAGGAAGTGCACCTCGCCGGGCGCCATGACGCCCACTACCCTGACGCTCGGAGAAATCCGCGATTTCACGAACCGGTTGCCGAGCTCGGCGATCAGTTGATGGGTGGTATCGATGATGAGCTGCTGGTTCTCGTCGCTGATATGGTTTTCCGCGCGCTCCTCGCCCATCAGCTCGAGCGCCGGCTGAATCACGTCGTCAAAGGTCCGCTCGAGACCGTTCTCATTGCAATAGCGGATAGCAACCTCTCTCGCGCCGGCGGGATTGAGCTCGAGCAGCATGCGGTAGAAGTCGTGGTAGTCGTCGAGCACGCGGTCCGCGCCGAGCAGAATGGCGAGAAATCCCAGCGGAGGAACGTAATCGCCGGCGACCTTGAGACAGGCGGTCAACGGCGTCGAAAGCAGCAGCCCGGGGATTCCCCACAGCCATGACCAGTACATCGCGGATATCAGCAACGCCACGGGCGAGACGTCGATTCCGTGGCCGATGATAAATGGCTCGGCGAACTGCGCCGCAACCTGGTCGATAATCACGAAGGCGCCTAGAATCTCGAAGGCCTTGCCCCATCCGGGAAACAAGGCAAAGGCGACAAGCGCCGGCAGCAGCGCCGAGCTGATCGCGCCGACATATGGAATGAAGCGCAGCAGGAATGCGACCAGTCCCCACAGCGCGGCGCTCGGCAGGCCGAGCATCCATGCGATGGTTCCGGCGGCGACGCCGTAGGCGAGATTGATCAACGAAAAAAGCAACAAGTAACGGCCGACGTTGTAGCCGGCGGTTTCTATCGCTTCGGCTGAGATCGGAATTCTTCCGCGCGCCGCGAGCCGGACAAATCGATCGCGCAGATCCTTGCGGCTGTAGAGGAGAAAAAACAGCAGCATGATGATGAGCAGCGCATTGATCATGCCGTCGACGATCGGACCAAGCGGCTTGAGGCTGTCGCTTAGGGGGGCGGGAACCGGCATCGCCATCACCTCGCGCGGCTGGCGGGGGGCAGGATTGGCGCTTTCCACGCGCCGTTTAACGTCGGAGACCGCATCCTCAATCTGCTGGAGCCACAGCGGCGTGGTTTTTTCGAGCGCCGCGAGTTTGTTTCCGATGTTGTCCGAGTAGCCAGCGACCTGGTCGGCAACTGCAGTCAGTTCAACAGTCAGAAAATATCCCATCGCCGCGATGACGCCGATTACAAGCAGAACTACCAGCGCCGCGCTGATGAGGCGGCCGAAGTAGCGCTCGAGACGGGTCGCGACGGGACTGAAGACGACGCTCAGAATGAGCGCAATCGCAAGCGGGAGCAGGACCGGTCGGGCGAAATACAAAGCGCCGGTGGCGATGATCAGCGCGCAAACCGGTACGGCTACCGATAGCATCGCGAAGCGATCGTCATTCTCGCCGTAGGCTTGCTCCGTCTGCTTTTCGGGTTGCTCTGATTGCTTTTCGATTTCGGCCACTACCATCCACCCGACATAGGCGAGTTTCAGCCGCTGGCTTTGCCCCTGAGGCGCATTCTACGCCGCAACCGGGCTCATTGGACACGCTGGACGGATCACTTGTTGCGAACTCGGGTACGTGTGGAACTTTTCCCGAGTTATCGGAGCGGAAAATCGTCTGGCGGCGAGACCGACATCAATAGAACACGTAGTTCTCAGCATGGTCCACGTTGACGCAGAGAGAAAAGAGCAACTCCGATGCCATGCCTGGCCTTGAGTTCGCATCACTCAGCGAGAGAGCTTTTGAGCAAGTCATACCATACGTTGTGGTTCTAGGATGGACCGACTACCATCGGTCGTTTCGTTCCGTCAAAATCATAATTTTCGCCGCAAGGGACGTCGGCCGAATTCGGGCGAATAAGGGGTACTGAGACGTTGGCCATCCCGCAGGTTTAGCACGTCAAATCGGCCCGGAGCAGGCTGAATTAGTTCATCCCCCAAGCCCCTTCTCAAAACGGGACCAGTGCCAGATTTTTCACAGGAGGTGCCGGCCGCCGTCAACGCGTATGCACTCACCGGTGACGAAATCCGTTTCGACAAGGAACAGCACGGTCTTGGCGATTTCCTCCGCCCCTCCCCATCGCGCCAGCGGTGTGGCCTTGATCACCGACGCGTTTTCTTCGGGTGTCAGGTTGGGCGGCGCCGCAATGGGGCCGGGCGCGATCGCGTTGACGAGAATCTCGGGCGCGAATTCCAGCGCCAGCGTCTGGGTCAGCGCGGCGACCGAGGCCTTCGATACATAGTACGGAGTGTAGCCCTTGTAGCGGGGACGGCCGGTCACCGGCAGCCAGTCCGAAAAGCTTACGATTCGCCCGGCGCCGCGCTGTTTCATGATTGGCGCCGCGTGAATCGAATAGAGGAAGGCGCTCTTCGCGTTCGCGTCGAGGCTGGCCGACCAATGTGCGCCGTCCGGATTGGGCGTCTTCTGATATATGGAGGCCATGTTGATCAGAATGTCGAGACCTCCGAGCGACTTCACCGTGTCGTTGATAGCGGCGACGACCTCGGCCTCGTCGGTCGCGTCGGCGCGAAGGACCGCGGCCTTGACGCCCGCCGCTCTAGCCGACGCGGCAGCCGTTTCAGCGGCGTCGCGCGAGCCACGGTAGGTCAACGCCAGTGAGCATCCGCGCCCTGCCAAAGCGGCCGCGACGACTTGTCCGATTCGCGCGCCGCCGGTGATCAACGCCACCCGTCCTTTGGGGTCCATAGTGCTTCTCCGCGGTATTCTGTCGACGCATTATTGCGCGATTGCAACTTCGATGCAGGTCCCACGGCCCGGCGAGCAGGTTTGGGAAGGTGGCGGTTAGGGCGCTTCGTTGATTGACGGCGCTGCTACCGACTTGTTCGCCAACAAGGCGCAGCGTTCGAGGACAGCGGCCAGCGCTTGCAGCGTGACCGGCTTGGCGACGTAGTCGTCCATCCCGGCGTCGAGGCATCGCAGGCGGGCGCCTTCGAGGGCGTGGGCGGTCATGGCGACGATGATCGTGCGGCGCAGGACGCCTTCACGGCGCCGGATTTCGGCGGCGGTGGCGTAACCGTCCATCTCGGGCATCTCACAGTCGAGCAGCACGACCGGGTAGTGCGTGCTCGACAGCGCGTCAATCGCGGCCTTGCCGCCGCCAGCCAAGTCGACGCGATATCCCAGCCGCTGAAGTTGTCGCTCGGCCACCTTGAGGTTGACCAGGTTGTCGTCGACGACCAGGACGCGCATCGGGCGGTGCGACGGGTCGGGCGCAAAGTCCACGATTTGAGCCGAACGCGGTACGGTCTCGCGAGTGGAGCGTTCAGCAGCCGGCAATCCCGACTCGAGCACCGCTGGCAGGGTGTCATAGAGATGCGACGGCCGCACGGGTTTGGTCACCCAGCCGTCGAAATCTTCGCGCCGGCGAGCCGCGCTGGTTGCGCTTTCACCTACCGGGCTCATCAACAGCAGCCGCGTATTCGCGAGCACCGGATCGGACCTAATGGCGTGGGCGAGCGCGGGACCGTCCATTCCCGGCATCTCGGCATCGAGGATCGCGACCTGGTAGGAGCGGTTTTCGGCCGCCCGCAGACGCATCGCGGCCAGCGCCTCGAAGCCGCTCGCGGCGGTCTCGGCCACCATCGCCCACGCGCGCAAGGTGTCCGCGACAACGGCGCGACTGGTGGCGTTGTCATCGACGACGAGGGTGCGCAGGCCTTCGAGCGAGTAGCCATGCGATTTTCGCCGCGTGGGCGTCGCCGGGCGGCCGAAGCTCGCGGTGAAGTAGAAGAGCGAGCCCTTACCCGGCTCGCTGTCGATTTCGATCTTGCCGTTCATGCCTTCCACGAGTCTCTTCGAGATGGTCAGCCCCAGTCCGGTGCCGCCATATTTGCGCGTGGTCGAGGCGTCGGCCTGCGAGAAGGCGGTGAACAGCCCGGCCTGGGCGGCCAGCGGGATGCCGATCCCGGTGTCGCGAACTTCGAAGCGAATGACGAGCTCGTCGGCGGTTTCGGCCTGCATGGAAACGCGCAGGATCACCTCGCCTGAGTGGGTGAACTTCAACGCGTTGACGATCAGGTTGTTGAGGACCTGGCGCAGCCGGGTCGGATCGCCTGAAACGGTCGTGGACACCTCGCCGGAGTACGCCAGCATCAGCTCAATACCCTTGCGGTGAGCCTTTTCGGCGAACAATTCGACGGTGCTCTCGAGCACGACGGGCAGATCGAAATCGATTCGTTCGAAGACGACCTTGCCTTCGTCGAGCTTCGAGAAGTCGAGGATGTCGTTGACGATGTTGAGCAGCAGATTGCCGCTCTCGGAGATGGTGCGGGCGAATTCGACTTGATCGGCGGTCAGATCCGACTCGAGCAGCAATTCGGTCATGCCGATGATGCCGTTGAGCGGCGTACGAATTTCATGGCTCATGTTCATCATGAACTCGGACTTGATTCGGAGGGCTTCAAGCAGGGTCTCGCGCGCCGCGATGAGCTGGGTGTTCTTGATTTCGAGTTCGGCGAGGAGGCGGGCGCGGGTATCGGCGAGCTGGCCCATCACCAGGGCTTCGGCGGCGGCGGAACGGGTCTCGTCACGCAGTCGAACTTCGCGGACGCGGCGGTTGCGGTCGGCGACCTGTTTGCGATGCAGCAAATTGCGCAACTGCGCCTTGGCTACGGAGAAGTCGTTGGACTTGACGACGAAGTCGTCAACGCCGGCGCTGAGAGCTGCGCGAACGGTTTCGCTGGCGGGATCGTCGGTGAGGATTATCAACGGGATCGATTGCCAGTCTGAATCCCGCATTTGTCTCAAGAAGGTCGCGTCGGCCGACGCGCTGTCGATGAGTATGCAATCGGCGCGGCGGACTACCAGCAGTTCCAGCGCTTCTTCGACCGAGCGCGCGATCGCCATCTCGTAGTCTTCGATGAGCAGCTGTGACGCGAGCGCGCGCAGGTAGGTGGGTTCGCCGGCGATACCCAGCAGCTTCTTGTTGCCGAACAGGCTTTTGCCCGCGTCGGTGGGCCGCATGATTTCGCGCGTGTGAGTGAGCGCGCCGAGTCGAACCAGCAGCAGCGCGCTGTCTTCGCCTTTGCGCATGAAGGCGTCGGCACCGGCCTCGAGCGCGCGGATCTCAGTGGCAGGGTCGTCCGAATCGGTGAAGAAGACGCACGGAATCTCGCGCAACAGGGTATTGGACTTTATTCGACGGATGAAGGTCAGACCATCAATTCCCGCCATCTGGCCGTCGATGACGATTGCGGCCGGCTGGATTTCCGCGGTCAAGCGCAATCCCTGCGCGTCACTCTGGCCCTCCGCGAGGCGATATCCGTTTGGCTCGACCAGCTGCTTGAGCCAATCGCGAAAGGTCTCGCTGGGATCGATCACGAGCAGGCTGGTGAGCTGACCTGCCGTTCGGTCCAGGCGGCCGGAGCGCACCAGCTCCTTCGCGCAGCTCAGCAGATAACCCCTCTCATACGGCTTGCCGATATATTCGTCGGCGCCGGTGGTTAGTCCGCGCACACGGGCACGAACGTCGGCCTCGAGCGACAGCTGGAATACGGGGATCGCCCGCGTATCGGCGGACGCCTTCAACTCGGCGAGGAACTCGACGCCGTCGCCGTCGGGCAGCTGGACGTCGAGCACGATCAGATTGAAGTGGGACTTAAGCAGGGCGGCGCGGCCTTCGGCCAGCGATGCCGCCCCGGTGCAGGCGTAGCCTCCGGCGACGAAGGCCGCTTGCAGGTCCATGCGGACGGTCAGGCTGTCGTCGATTACCAGTACGCTTGAAGTCATGCGCGTTTTTCGTCTCCAGTGTGTTTTCGCGCCATCAGGCTAAGCGTCCCAGCCACGTCCGCCAAAGGAACGATGACCTGTGCCGCGTTCAAGGCGATCGCCTCACGGGGCATCCCGAACACGGTCGAACTGGCTTCGTCCTGCGCGAAACGGTTAACGAATCGTCGGCGACCAATACGCGAATCGCTGCCATCGCCTAACCCACCAGGCTCCGAACGGTTTCGGTGAGCGAGTCCTCGGTGAACTCGCCCTTGACGATATAGGCGCGGGCGCCGGCTTCCGCGCCGCGCCTGCGGTCATCGGCGCCGCCGCGGGTGGTAACCAGGATCGAGGGAATCCCCTGCAGGTAATCGTATTCGCGAGTCCGAGCGACGAATTCAAAGCCGTTCATGCCGGGCATCTCAACGTCGCAAACGAACAGGCTGTAGTGACGCTTGCGCGCCTTCGCCATCGCTTCTTCGCCGCTGACGGCCATGTCGATTTTGTAGCCCGCCGCCTGCAGGATGCTTTGCAGCAGCACCCGGCTGGTCAGGGAATCGTCGATGACGAGGATGTGCGGGGCGAGCTTGTCCTCCTGCGTCCGCCCCGACGGGTTTGCCGGCGACGCCTGCAGCAACGCTTCGGGGTTGAGCACGAGTTGCGGATTTCCTTGAGCGTCGAAGACTGCGCCTGCCAGCGGAGTTATGCGGCCCGTGGAGGCAGGCAGGGGATGCACGATGACTTCCTTGACGTGGATGACGCGGTCGACGCCGACCGCCAGCAGGTCGGCGTCGGCCTGAACGATGACAGCCAGGCGCGGGCGAGTATCGGTCCCGGGTTGGAGCACGCGGCGCATGGCGCCGTCGAGCCGGATAAATGGAATAGCGCGGCCCTCGAAAACCAGCGACTCGCGGCCTGCCAGTGCAACTAGCGCATCGTCGTCAAGCCGCAATGCGCTATGCACGGCTTCCAGCGGCACCCATACGAGCAAGTCACCGACGGCTACGAGAACCGCTCTGATCGAGGAGAGCGACAGCGGTACTTCGATCTCAACGCTGGTGCCGACGCCGAGGTCAGTGAGGACTCCGACGCGGCCTTTGAAGCGGTTGGCGACTTCGCGCACGACCTCGAGGCCGATGCCGCGGCCGGCAACTTCGCTGAGCGAGGTGCTGGTGGTCACCCCGGGGCTGAAGATGAGCTCGAGTGCGCGATCGTCCGGGAGTTCCGCGGCGCTGGCCGCGGACAGAACGCCGCGGCTGACGGCGGCGCGGCGCACCGCGTCGACGTCGATGCCGGCGCCGTCGTCGGCGCAGGTAATCACGATTCGATCGGCATGGCGTTCGACCTTCAGGCGGACCACGCCGGACTGCGGCTTGCCGCGCGCGAGGCGATCGGGCGGGCTTTCGATTCCGTGCGCGACGGCATTGCGCACGAGATGTGACAGAGCTTCGCCGAGCGCGGACAGCACGTGACTTTCCAGGCGCTGCTCGCGGCCCGAGGTCTGGAAGCTCACCTGCTTGCCAAGCGTCTCGGCGGCGTCGCGCACGGCGCGCTCCAGCGCCGGAAGGAGCAGGCTGGTGGGCAGCAAGCGGAGCCGGTCGATGTTGCCGCGGACTTCCGCGACCTCGCGATCGGTGCTGTCGGCGCGGGTGGCCAGGTCCTGGCGCGCGTGCTGGAGGGCGATGCGCATCTCCTCGACGGTTTCGTGCGCGCGCGGCGCGGGGGCGGCCCCGGCCAACTGTCGCTCGAACGCCGCGAGCCGGTCCTCGACCTGCTTGACCGCTTCGATACCGACCCGGATGCCGTCGAGCTGGACGGCGGTCTCTGAGACGCCGCTCAACAGCGCGTCCATCTCGGCCAGACCAACGCGCACGCGCTCGAACGGCTCGACCGCAGACAGGGGCGATTGCGCGTCGGTCGGCGGCGCCGGGTCCAGCGCTCTGATCTCCGACGATATGATATCCACCTGCTGCAGCAGCTGTCCGATCTGCTCGGCGGTGACGGCGTCGCGGGAGTCGCGATGCGGGGTCAACGCATCCTCCATCGCATGCGCAATCTCGGCGATGCGGGGCAGGCGGACGACTCGCGCGGCGCCCTTGAGCGTATGCGCCTGGCGCAGCAGGCGTGGCAGCAGCTCCAGGCCGGCGCCGCCCTGTTTTTCGAGGCCGAGGATGTCGCGGCTGAGATCGGCGACGATCTCGCGCGCCTCAATCTTGAAATATTGGTAAAGGTTTTCGTCGGCCATATGTGACGCGCGGACTTCCAGGACCTCTAAGCGGAGACCGGCGTAGCGGTCTGCTGCACGATCGCCGCGGCGATCGAGCTCACGTTCAACAGCCACAGCCGCGACGCGCCCGAGCCGACCGCGTCGGTCGCATGCGGAGGAGCACCGGCACTGACCGGGCAGAGATCCGAGCTCGGGACCATCAAGGTGCCTTCCGCCACCGTGAATGCGAGTGCAATGCCCTTGTCGGAACGGCACAGAACGAGCCATCGCTCGGCCCCGGCACTGAGGGCGGGAGTCCCGACTTGGGCGGCGAGACTGTACACCGCGACCATCCGGCCTTTGAGCCCGGCCAGGCCGAGCGAGCTGGCGTCGGCGGTAGGAATAGGCACCACGGCCTGCGCCCGCGCAAGGCCGGCGAGTTCGCCCACCTTCAAGGCGAACCTGGCGGCGCCGGTGCGCACGATAAGCAGATGCACGAGCTCCTGATTGAGCTCGACGCGGGCCTGCTCGAAGGTGCGATCGAACGAAGTTTTCAGTTCCTCGAAATCCAGCACGTCGTTACTTTCGATCAATTTGACACCTCGCACAGGCGCAATTCCGAAGCGCAGAGATCGATCAAGTTGCTGCGGCTGAAGCCGCCGCCGAAGAGCAGGACGCGGGCCGCGTCTTCCTGCGCCAGCAGCATCGAGGCATTCTGGAACTCGCGCCGCGCGCTGCGGAGATCGCCCTCGCGCCTGAACATGAGGCCGAGCCGCAGATGCGGCATCGCAAAGGCCCGGTCGAGGTAAACGCCGACGCGGTAGCTGTCGATGGCCGCGGTGCGCCGGCCAGCCTGCTCGTGACAGAGCGCAGTCAGGTAATGTGCGGCGGCATTGAGGTCGTCGAGCGCGAGCAGCGAGGCGCATAGCCGGGCGGCCTCGTCGAGCTGGCCGCGTTCCAATTGAACCATCGCGGTCAGCAGGAGTGCGTCGGATTCGAGGCGCTCAGCCTGCGGCAGCGCCTCCAGCGCCGCCAGCGCGTCGTCGAAGCGCTCGGCAATCATGAGCGCCGCGCCGAGGGCGAGGCTCTTGGGCAACTCGGGCGGGCCGGTCGAGCCGAGGGGCTGCGTGGTGAGATCGCGAACGGCGAGCGGGACCGCGCGCCGGACGACGGCCGCGGTCGCGGCGGCCGGCGCTGCGCTGGTGCGCGGCGCGGCGCACGGCGCCGGGGATTGGCTCGGCGCGCGCACGACGTAGTAGAAGGCGCCATGGGCGTGCTCGACATGGAATGCCTGCGAGATTCCGCGCAGCGGCTCCGTGTAGCTGAGAAAGAGAAACCCGGCCGGCGCGAGCACGCGGGCGAAGCGCGTAATCAGTTCGCCCAACGCGCGGGCGGACAGGTACATGGTCACGTTGCGGCAGAAGATTACGTCGAAAGACTGCGGCTGCCAGAAATGGATGTCTTCGAGCGCGAGATTGCGCTCCTCGAAGCGGACCATCCGCCGCACGCTTTCGTCGAGGACAAACTGATCCCGATCGCGCCGGAAATATTTCTGCAGAAGTTCCGGCGACGTCGCGCGCATCGCCCATGGCGAATAGCGCCCGCGCCGCGCCCTGGAGATTGACTCCGGGTTGACGTCGAGGCCGAGAATCGAAACGTGCTCGGGCGCCAACGCGCCTATCTCGCGGAGCGTGATCGCCAGCGTGTGCGGCTCTTCGGCGGTGGCGCATCCGGCCGACAATATCCTGAGCTTGCGCGCCGGCTGCGCGCGGGTCAGCCGCGGCAGCGCGACCTCGGAGAATACGCTGAACTGCTCGGGGCTGCGGAAGAAGTAGGTCTCGCCGATGGTAAGCACGGTGGCCAGCTCGCGCAGCTCCTCGTGCGTCAGTCCCGGAGCCTCGAAGCGATGCAGGTAGGTGTCGATGCCAGCGCATCGCAGGGTGCGCATGCGCGCGAGCAGGATTGCTTCCAGCTCCTTCAGCGATGAACCGTCGAACTGAAGACCGAGGCGTTCTTCGATAAGCTCGGCGAAGCTCAGCAGGTCGGCCTCGTCAAGGGCCGCATCGGTCTTCATCGTGAAGCCTCCAGCCGATCCAGCTCCTGCTCCGAAATGATTCGCGATCCGTCCAGCTCCATCAGGAGCTCACGATCGAGCATCCCGACCGCCATGAGCACCTCGGGATGAGTCTGGCTCAGCATCGGCGGAACCTCGGAGAGGACCGAGCGCTCGAACTCGCGCACGCCGACCACCGAGTCCACCGCGAGCGCGACCACCCGCGACCCGACTCGCAGCGTAACCAGGCGCGCCTGCATCGAATCGCCAAAACCCGAGCCAAGCATGATTCCCAAATCGACCACGGCGACCATCGCGCCGCGAATCACCGCGACACCCTTGACCCATGCGGGCGTTCCCGCGACCGGCATGACCGGCGGGCTGCGCAGGATCTCGACCACGCTCCCGAGCGGCAGGGCGCAAAGCAGACCTCCGGCGCGAACGAGCACAACCGACATGCGCGCTGATGACAAGCTGGCTTCAGGTGGCATCAGCAGTTAAATCACGGCATGAGTCTCCTCGTGGCATGGTCTGCAATTTCCGCTCCACGAAAGCTGAGACGGAGCTGTCGCATCGCTGTGCTGCGATTGTCCTCCCGGCGCACCGCTCGCATGGCGGAGCGACCGCAGCGCAGGGCTTGGTGACCGATTAGTGTCAGCCGCCAATCAAATGTCGCGACGCTCGCGCTATGGTGGTTAATTAGCGTCGAGCGCGACGCCTATCGCGCCAATCCCCGGCACGACTCATGCTTCGCACAATCGGCAGTAACGCAGACCTAGCGGCGGTTAGCAGATGAAACGATCACAGTCCTTCGCGATCAAGATCGCACTTGGGTTCGCAGTCTCGTTGGTGGCGGTGATAGTCGTCGGGGTGGTCGGCTACATCAGCATCGCCAGACTGCGGAACAGCACCCGCGAGGTCAGCGATACCTACTCGATAATCGATCGGCTATCCGAGCTGATGTCCGTCATGAAGGACGCGGAGACCGGCCAGCGCGGCTACCTGCTGACCGGCGATGACGCTTATCTGGAACCCTATACGGCGGCTGACGCGTCGATTTACAGTGTTATCAAGCAGCTGCGTGAGATTACCGCCGATAGCCCCAGCCAGTCGCATCGCCTCGACCTGGCCGCGGGCCTGGCGCAGTCCAAGATGGCAGAGCTCAAGCAGACTATCGATCTCCGGCGCAGCGCGGGCTTGGACGCGGCTCTGAAGGTGGTCGCCACCAACCAGGGCAAGGTCTTGATGGGCAAGCTGCGCCAGGTAGTCACCGAAATGGACAACGAGGAAAGAGCTTCGCTGCGCGAGGAGATAACGCGCGCAGACTTCGCCGCGAATGTGTCAGAAGCGACCATAGTGCTGGCCGCGCTGGCCGCCTTCGCACTCACTGGCTTAATCGGATGGTACATCACGAGCTCCTTGACGCGGCAGATCGGTTCGGCCGCTGCCGTGCTGCAAAGCTCGTCGGGCGAGTTGCAGGCGGCCGCCAATCTTCAGGCTTCCGGTTCCACCGGGCAGGCGACCGCGATGAACGAGATCGCCACGACCATCAACGAACTGCTTTCAACTTCGCGTCAGATCGCGGAAAACGCGCAGCGCGTCGCCAAGGTCGCTCGCGAGACCGCCCTAACCGCGAGTCGCGGCGACGAGACCGTGCAACGCACGACGCAGTCGATCACGGGCATCAAGACCCAGGTCGATTCCGTAGTCGTTCATGTGCTTGAGCTCGGCAAGAAGTCTCAACAGATAGGCAGCATCACGGAGATGATCAACGAGCTCGCCGAGCAGACCAATATCCTTGCAATAAACGCGACGATCGAGGCGGCAGGCGCGGGAGAATGGGGTAAGCGCTTTGCGGTGGTGGCGGACGAAATTCGCAAGCTGGCGGATCGGGTGAGTATTTCCTCGAGCGAGATTCGTCAGTTGCTGGACAACATCCGGGCCTCCGCCAGTTCCACAATTGCGGCGACCCAGGACGGTTCGAAGCTGGTCGATGCCGGGGTGCGTGAGTTCGCCGAGGCGGCGGTACTGTTCCGGCAGATCGCCGCTCTGGTCAGCACGGCGAGTGAGGCGGCGCGCGAAATCGAACTCAGCACGGAACAGCAGGCGAGTGCGGTGGATCAGGTCCGAGTGGGAGCATCGGATCTGGTGCAGACTGCGCATCAGACTGATACGAGTTCGAAACAGGTGCTACAAACCTCCTCCGAGCTGGCAGGTCTCTCCAGGGAACTGGTCATGATGGTCCGCTCCAACGGACATCAGGCAGACAGCGGCAAACGGGCGGCATAGGCCGAGCGGGTTCTCCCGCGCCTGCGAGAGAGCGCGCCGGTCGTCGCTCCCGTCTTCTCAAACCAGTGGCGGATGCGCGCTACAGCGTGGCGGCTGCTGAGCCAGGCGTCGAGCACGGTTTGCCGGAGTCCTGCTTTCGCCAGTCTGCGCTCTTCAGTAGGATCGTTCGTTACATGAGCAAGCCCGCCGCCTCGTCCGCCAACCAGACGATCGAATACTCGAACTTCGCGTCCGCAGTCACCGGCGACGGCGATTGGATGCCCGCCGGTTTCCCCATGCCCGACGGCGGTTTCTGGCATTATCGAGAGCCCGACGCCGTCGTCATCGTGCAGGACGGTTTTTTGCGCGTCGCCGCGGTGCCCTACACCCGCGGCCACGACACTATCCAGTTCCTCGACAACGCCAAGCACATGTACTTCAGCACGCGCACCTTCGCATGCCCTGACGGCGGCACGATTGCGTTTTCGCTCGACCTCGCCGCGACGATCGTCTCGGGCGCGCCCGGCGATCTCTACGATGGGTTCGTTTCGTTCAACGTGCTCGATTTTTCGACCGGCGCCGCGCTCGACTTCTTCGTCGGCAACGAAACGATCGCGACGGTGTACGGCAAGCTGCCGTTCCCCGGCGTGCCGATCGTCGATCCCGTGCACGGCCCGCGCCATTTCTGCCTGTTCGAGGAAATTCGCGACGCGACCGCGCCCGGCCAGCTTCATCATTTTGAAATCGCGTACGACTCCGGCGCCGACCGGGTGACATTTTCGGTCGACGGCCGCCAGGTGCGCCAGTATTCGAACGTGCCGTTCAAGCTCGGGCCGTGCACGCTCGCGCTCGGCCTGATGAGCGAAAAAGATATCGCACCCGGCAAGGGCAGCGTCTCATGCCACGGCCAGGGCGCAATCGGCAAATGGGGCAACATCCGGATCGAAACCGCCGCCCGCTAACTGCCGGTGGCTGTCGCAAATGTGGAAACGGCTTCTGACCCCTGCCTGGAACAGTCGCAGCATCGTATTTGTCCGGATGGCGGCAGGCCTGGTCTTCTTCACCCAGGGAATCCTGAAGTACCTCGATCCGACTATGGGGGTGATCCGGTTCACGCGAATTGGGTTTCCGATCCCCGACTTTACCGCCCACTTGGTCGGCACGTTCGAGATCATTTGCGGGTTGCTGTTGATTGTTGGACTGTTCACGAGACTGGCAAGCATTCCGCTGTTGGCCGTGATTTTGATGGCGATCGCTACGACCAAAATTCCCGAGCTGTTCCGCGCCGGGCAAGGGTTCTGGTTCATGGTGAGCGATGCGCGAACTGATTTCGCAATGGCGATGAGTCTGATCTTTTTGCTGATCGCCGGTGGCGGCGGCCTATCGTTCGATTTGTGGCTCGCTACTCGCGACCGACGAGTATTTAGGCGCTCTGGAAATACTTCAAGTTGAAATCACTTGACGCCGGGGAAGCTTAGGGTGAAGCCGCCGTCTACCAATATGGTTTGGGCGGTCAGGTAGCTTGCGGCGGGCAGGCAGATGAGGGATGCGACGGCGGCTACCTCGTCGAGGGTTGGCAGGCGTTTCAGCGCGGACCGTTCGGCGCATCGGCGCTGAAAATCTTCGTACGAGTAGCCCAGGTAGTTCGCGTAGAAGCGCGCCGAGTCGGTGTCGATGTAACCGACGTTGAGGCCGTTGACCGTGATGCCGCGCGGGCCGAGCTCGAACGCGAAGTCGCGCACGAGGCTCTCCAGCGCGGCCTTCGCGGCGCCGAGCACGCCGTGGCCGGGCAGATTGCGAATCGAGTCGATGCCGGAAATCATCAGCACGCGACCGCCCTCGCCCATCACGCGGCTCGCTTCCTGCACCGCGGCGACGAATCCGGTGACGCTCAGCGCGAAGGTTCGCGCGAGGTTGTGCGGCCGGGTTTCGAGCAGCGGCTTGAACGCGGTCGCAGCCGCGTTCGCGATCAGTATATCGAGCCCGCCCAGCTCCGACGCGGCGCGGGTGACCATCGCACGCACCTGCGCCTCGTCTTCGAGGTCGGCCTTGACGAGCATCGAGCGCGGCGCGATCGCGCGGACCTCGGCGAGCGTATCCGCGGCGCTCGCCTCGTCGCGCCGATAGTTCATCGCGACGGTCGCGCCCATCCGCGCCAGCCGGATCGAGATGGCCCGCCCGAGTCCGCGCGTGCCGCCGGTCACAATCGCAATCTTTCCTTCGAGGTCGCGCATCAGCTTTATGAACTCCGGTTTGCGTAGAGTACCTGGCGAATGTCTTTGGCGATCGAGGTGCCATCGGTCCGGATCACGCGACGGTTGAAGCCCTTCAGCTCGACGCTCACCGTCAGCTCGGCGTCGGAGGCATCGGCGGGTGTCGCAAACGCGACCCGCCCGCTCTCCGGCGTCCGCGCCTCCGCAATGATTCTGTCGCCTTCGCCACTGCCGTGCAGCGTGACGCGCGCACCGGCAAGCGGCGGATGCTCTCCGCCGGGGAGGAAGTCGTTGTCCAGCACGGTTACCCGGAGGCTGCGCAGGTCGCGCGCGCGCTCGAGCTCGACGCGCAGATCGCGCAGATAAATCATCGGCTCGGCGAACACGCCCTGGATTCCGGCGCGTTGCGCCTCGCGCACCGGGTTGGCCTTCAGCTCGACGCGCTGCGCCGCCATCCCATGGTCGGAAGTGACGACGAACAGCGTCGATTCGAGTAAGCCGCGTGCGCGGAGCAACTCGAGCACCGCGCCGATGCGATTGTCGGTGCGGTAGAGCGCCTCGCGCAGCCCCTCGTGATGGGGCCCGTAGTCGTGCCCGGCGCCATCGGTAATCACAAACTCGTGCGCGACGAACACCGGCGCGTTGCCTCCGCAATGATCGAAAAGGTTGATCACCTGCGCCATGCCGCGGATGTCCACGATCTCTTCGCGAGTCATCGCGGGCATGTTGTCCGCCGCCCATCGCGGGCTAACGTCGGCAGCCATCTCGGCCGTGAGCGCCTTGAGGCGCGTCTTGTCGCCGACGATCCGCCGCTCGAACGCCGCATGATCGGCGCCGCGTCCCTGCGGTTCATGGATCGACGCCGTGATCGCGCCAGCGCCGCCGACGCGCTTGAACATCTCGTAGAGCGTCTCGACTTCGGGATTCAGATAATGCTCGGTCTCGAAGATATTGCCCTGGATGGGCACGGTCTCGCGATGCTCGCGCAGGTGGAAGGTGGGATTGACGACGTCGTGATGCCCGCACCATGCACCGGTCAGAATCGTCGAATGGCTGGGCCAGGTGATGCTGGGGAAATTGACGATCGAGCCGTGCGAGAGCATCGCGCCGCGCTCGACCAAACCGGCGAGATTTGGAATCGCGCCCGGATTGTTGTCGAGCTGATGGCGCAGTTCGGAATGCGACAGGCCGTCTAGCAGGAACATGTAGACGTTAGTCGGGCGCGCGGAGTCGGCGGCGACTATTTCCTCGAGCGGATTGCCGTCCTGGCGCTTCAGGTATACCTCGGCGGGTGAGCCGGATGCGTCGAGGCCGGCGATTTTCGGCAGTCCCATCAGGCGCGCGATCGTCGGCGCTACATCAACCTGGCGGGCGTTGAGCTTGAACAGTCCGCGGCGGACGCCGGGACCCCTGAACACCAACGGCGCGCGGCATTGCACAACGTCGAGCGCGCCATGCTGCCCGGGCTGGATTCCGTAGGCGTAGGCCTTGGGGCTGACGACCAGGTCGGGAGCGCGCGGACTGTCGAAGAGCTGGGCGATTCGCTCGTACGCGTAAGGATGGCTCAGGACTTGGGGTTCGAAGTACGCGTGATTTGGATCGTCGGTGCGATTGCCGCTGCGGACAGCGGCGTCGAGCTCCTGTTCGATGGTGGAGACGATGAACGGGTCCTGATTTGCGATCGGGTTTGCGCCGATTTGCTCGACGACCTCGAATGACAGCGCGCCGCTTTCGTCGGCGAAGCGCTTGAATCGAATCATGCCGCGCCGCGACCACACTTCGTACGCGTCGGCGCGCCAGGTGATCACGAGATCGACGTAGTCAGCCGCCGGAGTCTCGGCGAGCAGCGCGAGAATCGTCGCGTCGCCGGAATCATACTGATGCGGATCGAGTCCATTACCGCCGCGGCGCTCAAGTCCGTAGTCCCGCCGCGGGCCGGATTTGCGATTCATATTTTTTTCCGAGTCTCCTTGCTGAAAAGATTGCGCCGCGCGACATGACGCGTGCAAGCCAGTCACGGCGCAGTACTTAATGCCTCATTTAGCCCGCCGCCGAGGATTGCGTGCGCTCGCGCATTCCCGCAATAGTGAAATCCCAAACCGGGAAAGGCAATCAGGTATATGGCGCTGATCGAAGAATCGGGATTCGAGTCAAAAATCGGAAAAGGCACCAAGATTTCGGGCAAGCTCAACTTTCGCGGCCCGGTGAAAATCGAAGGCGAAGCGGAAGGCGAGATCACCGGAGAGGAAGTTGTAATCGCGTCCGGCGCGGTGGTAAGCGCGCGGATTTCGGCCAGCAAGGTGACGATCGCGGGTGCGTTCAGCGGCGAAGTGACGGCGCGCGAGCGCGTGGAATTGATGGCGACTGCGCGAGTGCAGTGCACGATCAGCACGCCGAGCCTGGTGCTCAACGAGGGCGCGCAGTTCGACGGCGACTGCAAGATGCCGACGAAGAAGCTCGCTGCGTGAGGAGAGGCTAATCGCGCGCGAGCGCGATGGGAGCAATTCACTTCAGTCAATGTGAAACCCACCGTGGGTTTCACGCTTCCTTGGGCAGGGGTGACCCCTGCACCCAGTGTTAAGAAGCAGGGGTGACCTCCTTCGGCTTAGCTCAGGACAGGCTCTGCACCCGGTACTAAGAAAAGATGCGGGACTTCGTCCCTGTTTGAACTGGTTAAGGTGGGGAGGTGACCAGCAGGGTTTCGGTGCCGCGTGAATCGCGCCGGCGAATCACTAGTCCTCTGTCGTCAATCTCGATCTCTTCGGAGTCGCCCATTCGTGGTTCGTAAATCCACAGGTGAGGATCGCTGCCGCGCTGGCGGCACGATTGTTTGCTGGTGGCGGCGACTAGTGTGTTCGGATCGATTGCCGCCACCCGTCCGGTCCATCGCGTCTGTCCGCGTTCACGAATGTGCGCGATGGTCAGAGCGCGGAAGATGACCAGGTCGGCGTCCACTTCGCCGTAGCGGCCGAGCTTGGTGGTCAAGTTGTTGCGGCCGCCCATCGCGCCGACGTTCCCGCGCAGAAAACTGTCGGCTGATTCGTAGGTGGCGTTGCGAGTGAAGGGGCCGCGGCTGTAGCTCACGACTACGCGCCGAATGAGCCCGGCGTCGTCGAGCTCGGCTTCGACCTGGTAGACGTTGGAGCCACTGGCGGGACGCCGGGTGCCGCGAATAATCCCCGCGGCCAGGGCTTCATGCTCGACAGCCATCAACTCGCCGGCGCGGCGGATTTCATAGCGGAAGTCACCGTCGGCAATGAGCATGCTCGAAAGCTAACCGCTCGGATGGGGGCGAACAAGTTTGCCAGCGTGGACGAGTTGGGCCATTGTGGCGGCTCGAAGTCCCGGGCCGCCGGGGCTCGCACATCCAAGAGGAAGCGCTCAAATGAACTGGCAGGAGCATTACCGATCGCGCACGATTTCGGCTGACGAAGCCGCGGCCATGGTGAAGCCGGGGATGCGGGTGGATTTTCCGCTCGCGGCGGGAACCGTGATGCAGCGCGCGCTGGCGGCGCGAGGCAAGCAGATCGACGGCGTGGTCGATGTCAGGATGTCGTCGCCGCTGATCGACCCAGGATGGCTGAATGGAGAGGTCGCGGCGCATTTCAGGATCGAGTTCGAGCTGTTCATCGGCAACCTGGGACGTCCGGCGCACGACCGGCATCAGGCCACGTACCTGCCCAATTTATTTTCGACCGGCTTCAAGCCGCACGACGAGCGGCCGGCTGAAGACCAGCCGGTGGATTTCGCTTTCGTCAACGTCACCACGCCCAACGCGAAGGGCTTCGTCAGCTTCGGGCCGCATCAGTGGAACAAGCGGATGTACGCGCGGCGCGCGCGTCACGCGGTCGCCGAAGTTGACGCGAGCATGACGCGCACTTACGGCGACGTTTACATGCACGTTTCGGAGTTCGATTATTTCGTCGAGGGAACTCCGCCGCGGCCCGACCCGGCGGTGATCGAGCAGGCGCTCGCGTCGATGGACGCGGAAAAGCGCGACGGCATCCGCGCGATAATCGCGGAAGCGGGCGTCGAACGCATCTGGCCGATCGTTCAGTATTTGCCACGCACGCCGCTAAAGGATTTGCGCGTGTTGCTCGGCGTTGCACCGCCGCCCGTCGAGTTCAAGGCGGTGGCGGGATACCTGAGCGAACTCGTCGAAGATGGCGTGACGATTCAGATCGGAGTCGGCGACCCCAGCTCGCAGATGCCGCGGCTGGGCGCGTTCGACGGCAAGCACGACCTCGGGCTGCATACCGAGATGGTCGCGCCGGGAATCGCGCGGCTGGTGGACGCGGGGATTATCAACGGGCGGCGCAAGACGATACATCGCGGCAAGGCGGTGGCGGTCGCGTGGTCGGGCTCGGACCCGGACGACCTGCGGATAATCGACGACAACCCGGCGTTCGAGCTTTACGATCCCGAGTACGTGCTGAAGCTCGCGACGGTTGTCGCAAACTATCGGCAGACCTCGATCAACAACGCTCTCAGCGTCGATTTGACCGGGCAAATCAATTCGGAGAGCCTGCTCGGCGCGCGGATGATGAACGGGACGGGAGGACAGCCGGAGACTCATATGGGCGCGTTTCTATGCCCCGGCGGACGCGCGATTACGCTGCTGCAATCAACCGCTGTGGGCGGCGCGATTTCGCGCATCGTGCCGCAACTCGAAGCCGGCGCGTTGGTGACGGTGCCGCGCTACTTCGCCGATACGGTGGTGACCGAATTCGGAATCGCGCGGCTGCTCGGCAAGAACCATCGCGAGCGCGCCGCCGAATTGATCGCGATTGCCCACCCCGACCATCGCGCCGAGCTCAGGGAAGCGGCCAACCGACTGTTCGGTTAATTCTTTTGTCGAGGTAGAGGGCTATGGCGACAGCATCACCCGGCATCGTTCGCATCCGCGAAGATCAAATCGATGACGCGGCCGGCATCCTGGCGCGGGCGTTTCAGCTCGATCCGCCGACGATCTACATGGTGCCCGACGCGGCTGAGCGCGCGCGTTTGCTGCCACCCTTCATGAAGACATTCGTCACTTACGCGTCGATGTTCGGCGAGCCGTTCACGACTTCTGGAAGGCCCGAGGCGGTTGCGCTGTGGCGGCCGCTCGAAGGTCTCAGTGAGACTCCGGAGCGCGACCGTCAGGCCGGCATCGATCAGATTCCTGCGATATTCGGAGCCGAGAATTTCCGTCGCCTCATGCACATCGCGAGCCTTGCCGATCGATTCCATGAGCGGACCGCGCCCGGAAAGCATCTGTACCTACAGTTCCTGGGCGTGGAACCTTCGCGCCAGGGTCAGGGGCTGGGCAGCGCGGTAATCCGTCCGATGCTGGAGCGGGCCGACGCCGAGGGTTTGCGATGCTACCTGGACACCTTTCAGCCAAGGAACGTTCCGCTTTACCAAAAGCACGGCTTCAAAATCTCGATCGAGGAAGTCGAGCCAAACAGCGGTGTGCGGGGCTGGGGATTTATCCGAGAGCCGCGCGGTTGATCGCTGCGGCGTGAGCGGCGCACGGTTGGCCCGAAGCTGACGGAAGCGCCGGCCGAGTGTTCGGGTAAATCGTTCCAAAGCATCAAAAAACTGCCCGATTTAGTTATGGATAGCACAAGCAGGCTCGGTGTATCCAAGTGAGGCTTGACCTTAGGCGGTAAATAGTACAATAAGAGAGTCTATAGCGCAGTTCAACTTTTGTGATGGCCCTTTTGCCAGTTTAGGAACGGATAGGCGCATTAAAGAGGAAGTGAACGGATGCCATCCTCGACCAAAGTACTGACCGTAAACGAGCTAGCCGAGTATCTGCGAGTACATCGCTCGACCATCTACCGCCTGCTCAAGAAAGGCCAGTTGCCCGGCTTCAAGATCGGAAGCGACTGGCGCTTTAACGTCGAGGTAATCGACGAATGGCGGCTGCGCCAGGGACCGGGCGTGCTGGAAGAGAAAGGGGCCGACTAGCCGAGGCCTCGCGGCGGCGCAATCGCTGTTTCGTTGATCCGCAATTCCCGGTCGATTTCAATTTCAAGCTGATATTCCAAAGAGGGAAGTTGTCGCGCGGCCGCGCGCGCGGCTAGACTGCGAGCAGCTGAGTTTCGGCGCGCCTCGAATTTCACGAGGCACGCGCGGTAACCGCGCAGAATCATGCCGACTGATATTTCCGCCAAGACACGACTGTTCACCGAATCCGTAATCCGCGAGATGACGCGGCGGGCGCTCAGCTGCGGCGCGGTTAACCTGGCGCAGGGATTTCCCGACT
The DNA here is from genome assembly GCA_963789715.1 of Binataceae bacterium (SeqCode). Classification (GTDB taxonomy): domain Bacteria; phylum Desulfobacterota; class Binatia; order Binatales; family Binataceae; genus Binatus. Next base: position 96,944 of record CAWBLQ010000014.1, read on the forward strand.
TCGCGGCCCCGGCCGAAATCAAGGAGGCGGCGAAGCGCGCGATCGACGAGGAATACAATCAGTACGCGATCACGCACGGCTCGCCGAACTTCCGCCGGGCAATCGCGGACAAAGTGCGCAGCTACAACGGCATCGCGTGCGATCGCGATCGCAATATCACGGTGACCTGCGGCGCGACCGAGGCGATGATCGCGACGATGCTGGCGGTGATCAACCCGGGCGACGAGGTGATCATCTTCGAGCCCTTTTACGAAAACTACGGGCCCGATGTGATCCTGGCCGGTGCGACGCCGCGGTACGTGGCGCTGTGCGATCCGGATTTTTCGATCGATCGCGCCGAGCTCGAAGCGGCATTCGGCCCGCGCACCAAGGCAATCGTGATCAACACTCCGCACAATCCGAGCGGCAAGGTGTTCACGCTTGCCGAGCTCGAAGCGATCGCCGCGCTATGCCAACGTCATGATACGCTGGCGATCACCGACGAGATCTACGAGCACATCATCTACGGCGGCGCGCGCCATATCTCGATCGCGAGCCTCAAGGGGATGGCCGAACGGACGGTTACTATCAGCGGGCTGTCGAAAACCTATTCGATTACGGGCTGGCGGCTGGCGTATGCGATCGCCAGCGAGAGAATCACCGCGGCGATTCGCAAGGTGCATGACTTTCTGACGGTCGGCGCGCCGCATCCGCTGCAGGAAGCCGGGGCCGTCGCGCTGCGGCTGCCGGAATCGTTTTATGCGGAGCTGACCGCGATGTACGAGCGCAAGCGCGGCGCACTGTACGCGGCGCTGACGCGGGCGGGGCTGGAGTGCAGCAATCCCGACGGCGCGTACTACATCGTGGCGGAGATCGGAAAGCTGGGATTCAAAGACGACTTCGCGGCGGCAGACTTCATTCTGGACGAAGTGGGCGTCGCCGCAGTGCCCGGCTCAAGCTTCTACCATCGGCCGGAATTGGGGCATCGGAAGATTCGATTCACGTTTTCGAAAAGCGACGAGACGATCGCCGCGGCCGCCGAGCGGCTGAGCCATATGCAGGAAAAGCTGGCGGCGCGGTCGAAGCTGAAGGGGTGAGACTGAAAGCGCGCGCGATCGAGGCGCGAGAAATTGGGTCAAGAAGCTTTCTTGCCGCCCTGGATGGTGCGCAGGCGTGGACGCTCGATGCCGCCTGACAAATAGACCAGCACGGTCCACGCGCTGCGGGTGAGCGGGTAACAGAGCAGCACGCTGCCGCATGCGATCGTGCTCAGAATAGAGATCTGGACGGCGTCAGAGAGGCGCGTGGCGAAAGCGAGAATCGCCCAGCAGACCAGGAACGTGCCGGCGGCCACCGCGAAATCGAGATACATCGCGCCCAGCGTCTCGCCCGGATCTTTCCAGAACACGACGTGGCATCGCGGACACTCGCGATTCATCCTGAAGTGCGATTTGAAAATTGCGCCGCGGCGACACACCGGGCATCGGCAATTGAGCACGCACTTGATCAGCGCAGATGCGGAATCGTTCGCCACGATCCGAATTTAACCGCGTGGCACGCGTGAGGCCAGCGATTAAGGCCAAAGCAGATGCTCCGAATTTCACGGCACTATTTCTGTTGGGCGGGGGCCGGCTTTGCCTGCTCGTCGAGCAACGGCGCCGGAGTGCCGGGCGCAGACTCAAATCCGGCGGGCAGATCGCGCGTCGGCGAGATACGAATCACGACTATTTGGCCGCGGTCCAGCTTGGCGCGAGAAGGCCGCGCGAAGCCGATCCACGCGAGCAGATATTTCCTGGGGTAATCAGCGATCACCTGGTCCTGCAGCGTCGCGTCGGCGACGATTTCTGCCTTGCCGATAAAAGCCGGCCCCGTGCGCGAGCCGATCCAGATGAGCGCGGGGCTGCCGCGCTTTATTCTTTTCGCCTTCCAGCTGGTCGGCGAGGTTTCGATCAGGACCTGGTGGTCGGAGGTCGTGATGAACCAGACCGGCACGGCCTTGCTCTGGTTGCCGTCTTTGCGAACCGTCGCAATATAGATGTAGGTGGCCTGGGCGAGAGCGTCGACGTCGCGAGGCGAGGTGGCAGCGAGCGCAATCGCGGCGGGAGTGGCGGGGGCGAGCGCGGCAGCGGCCAACAGATGAGGAAGGCCGGCGGCGGAAATTTTCATGACCTGCTCAATCGGCAATTTCAATCCCCGAGATAGCGGCGTCGCACGAAGACTTCTCCCAGGAACAGCATGATTACCAGCGGAATCAGCCACGGATCGGCGCTGCGGCGAAATGCGACGGTCTGGCCGCTATGGCGGGCGATGGCCGCGGCGGGAGCGTTGAACGCGCCGTGCGTCGCATTTGACAGCCGGCGCAGTAGTTCGAGATTGGGCGGCTTGAGACGCAGCTCGGCGCTGTCGGCGGGAATCGATCCGGCGGCGGCGAATTCGCGCTGCTCGAGGACTTTTTCGGAATCGCCCGCCTTGAACATCAGCGTCGCGACGTATTTGCCGCGTGGAAGGAGGCCGACTTCGCCGCGATAGATGGAGGCGTCGGCCTCTGTCATCGCAACGTCGATGGCGCGGCCCGGCCCGGTGATGCGGCATACCAGGTTACTGACGGGACTGGGGTCGGCATTTTCAGCCTCGACCGTTACCGATCCGTCCGGCGCTCCGTGGACGCGCATCGTGAACATCCCGGAATCGCCCTGACGCATCGTCCAGCCCGCGAGTTGCGACCAGAATTCCACGTAGCGGTCCCATCGAATCCAGCTCAGCGTGGCGAGTGAATCGGGATCGGCGGCGAAGACCGCGCTGCGACCGAGTCCATATTGCCACGCCGCGAGCAGCGGCGCGGTTTTGTCGCCGCGCGCGACCTTGAGCGTAACTTGTGCACCGTCCTTGGCCTCGGTAGCGGCGAAGAAATCTATCGGCGGAATCTCCCTGATGCCGATGCCGGAGAGCATCGCGCTGGCGTCGCCGGCTTCGACGGTGGTGCGGTCCTGCTTGCGCCGGTTCATCGCCTGCCGCGTCAGGCCGACCAGCAGCAGGGGCAGCTTCTCGATATCCTGCACGCGATAGAAGATGCCGCCGGTCGCCTGTGCGAAGTCCTGCAGCAATTGCAGGTTGGCGAGGTCGGGGCCGATGCGGATGGTCGAGACGGGAATGTGCTGGCGGGCGAAGTCGGCGATGAGATCGTCGTGATCGTGATACTGGCGGTTGGTGTCGCCGTCGGTGAGCAGAATCACCTGGCGCACCGGGATGCCGCTCTGCAGAATCTCGCGCTCGGCGATTTCGAGCGCGGCCTTGAAGTCGGTGCCGCCGCCGGGTTGCAGGCGATCGATGCGGTTTTCGAGCTCGCCGCGATCTTCGCCGAGCGGCTGCAGATGCGCGAGCACGTACGGCTGCGAGTCGAACGCTATCACGCCGGCCAAATCAGTATCGTCGAGCTGGCGCAGCAGCGCGATCGCGGCTTCCTTGGCGTAGCGAATTCGCTCGCCGTCGCGCACGGCCGGATAGCGCGAGTCGTAACTCATCGAGTTCGATCGATCGATGCAGAGGTAAACGGCAATCGGCTCGCGCGACGGCGGCGGCGGCTGCGGCACGAACTTTACCGGCAACGCCTTTTCCAACTCGCCGCCGGCCAGTTTCTCCTCGCGCAGCGTGTCGCCGGTCGCGACCAGTCCGCCGCCGTAGTCGGCGACGTAGCGATTGAGCGCGTGCTGCGCCGCGGGAGTCAGCGATCCTTCGGGCACGTCGTCGAGGATTACGAGCTGATAGGGCAGGTAGTCCAGCGGGTGTTCGCTCAGGCTGCGCGGCGACACGAAATCGATCTGGTAGTTGCGCATCTTGAGAGCGGTCACGAGGCTCTCGGGCGGCGTGGTCGAGACGATTAGAATCCGCGGCGCGCCGGTCACGGTAATCGCCGCGTCGACGCGCGGATTCAGCGCCACTCGCGGCGGTGCAATCGAGACTTCGGCGCTCATCAAGTATGCGCCCGCGCGCCCCAGCCGGTACGGCAGCTCGAAGCGGTTCAACCCCGGCTTCAGCGTAATCGATTCTCCGCCGACAGCGGTGCCGTCGCGGTCGAGCTTGAGCGTGGCGGCGACTGGAGACTGCGATTCACTTTCGACGTCGATCCTGAATGCAAAGCGCTGATCGGAGCGGACCGTGTCGGGCGAATAGAAATTGGTGACAGCGATTCTCTCGGTAGCAGACGGCGGAGGCGCGGCGGCGAAAATTCGCACACCGTCCTCGAGCATCGCGGGGACTTCCGACATCGCGGAATCCTCGGTTTCATTGCCGTCGCTCAGCAGGACGATTCGCTTGTCCGCTTCCGGCGCAAACAGGCTCTCGGCCGCGGTCAGCGCGCCGGCTATGTTGGTGGCGCCGCCATCGGCGCCGTCGCCGAAATGTCCCAGCAGCCTGGGATCGGTCAAAGGCGCCAGCAGCCGCGCGTCGCGGCCGAAACCGACAATCCCGAGCTGATCGGTCGGCGCCATCGCGGTCTGCAACTGTTCGATTTGACCGCGCATCCATTCCTGCTGATCGGGCGACACCGAGCGCGACTCATCCAGCGCCGCGACCACCGCGATGCTTTGCGCGGCGATGCGCGCCGGAATGCGCAGCCCCGCGAGCATCGCGACCAGGGCCACAACGCACAGCGCGCGGAGCGTCGCAGCCGCGGCGCCCGCCAGTCGCATGCCGCCGCGCATCGCCAGAATTCCCGGCGTCGCGGCAAGCGGCGCGAGCACCAGCAGCCAGAGCAGATGCGGCCGGTCAAACATGGCGCATCCCCCAGCGGCCGGCGTGGCCAATCAGCATCGCGGATTCAACGGTCAAGGCGAGCAACGCGAGCGCGATCAAAATGAAAAGCAGCGGCTGCACTTGCCGGGCGGATTGCGCGTTCGGGGCGGCCGCGGCCCGTCCCGCGGGCGCGCTCGCGTCGGCCTGCGGTTTGGCAGCAAGGTCGGACTCGGCCGCATCGTAGTAGTTGGCGAGCACCTGCGTCGTCTGGCCGCCCGACTCGACCGTGTAGCGCCCGGCCTGCAGCGGACGGAGGCGCACGCGGCCCCATTTGTCGGCCGTAACGCTGCGCACGGTTTCGTCGGGCTGGGTGACGCGCGCGGCTCCCGCCGCCGGCACGCTCACGTCGGCGCCGGTCGGCACGATCAGGGTATCGCGCGGCGCGGTCAGTTGTTTGATCATATCGACCGTCATCACCAGCGCGTCGAGATGATCGGGGGAAAGCAAAAGATGATCGCGCACGTCGAAGGCCAGCACGCCGACGGGACCGCCCGCAGCACGTCCGATCGCGGCCAGCGGGATCGACGAATGACCGGGGCCGGTCGCGGTCGCAATCAGGTCCATCCATTCGGGGATGGCGACGATGCGGGTCGCGCCCAGCGTCAGGGATTCAATTGCGGGCGATTCGCCCATGGCGTCAATCCGAATATCCGCGCTCGCCAGCGTCCCCTGCACGGAGATTCCGATTCCAGGCGTGAAGGGCGAGCTCTTCGCGGCTTGCGGCGGATATATCAGCAGCGTGGACGCCGCCCCGACGACGGGCACATAGCAATCGTGCATGACAACGAGGTCGAGCGGCTTCGCGGCGGGGCCGGAGGCGTTCGCTGGTGCATGATACCTGGCGGGATCGGCGGTCTCGATCTGGAAATTGGCGTTGAGCGCGAGCAGCACGCGCGCGATGTCGTCGCGCACGGCGGGGTCGGGCGACAGGACCAGGGCATGCGCCGCACTTTCTGACGGCGCGAAGGCGTAGCGGTTGTTATCGGCGTCGATCGCGTCGGGAGTCAGGATTCGCGCGTGCAGCACGCCTCCGGTCGTGAGCGGCCCGAACGAGGCGACGACCTGCTCGCGCGGCGCGAGCATCATGGTCTGATGAAACTGCTCGCTGTTGCCCAGATCGATCGCCAGCTCGCAGGGATGAGGCCGCGCCGAGAAATTGCGAATCACGGCGCGGCCGCGCGTCGAGCCCGGGATGCCGGGATCCAGCGAGACAATCGCAAGGTTGAAGTCGCCGGAGCCGACCTGGTGGAAATTTACCCGCGACGTCGAACCGGCGTCGGCAAGAATCGCGGGCGCGGGCGGCCGATCGGCGAACAGATCGATTTCCGACGCGCCGCGCGCACGAATAAGCGCCGCTCTGAGAGCCGCCGTGCGCGCCGGCACCGCCATCGGGACCAGATCGCCGAGCGTCTTGCGCAAATCAGCCCGGTTGGCGGTCTGCGGATGGCGAACCTGCGCTTCGAGCGCGTATGCGATGACGCTGAACTCGTCTCCCACCGGCTCTTGATCGATTATCTCCAGCGCATCGCGGCGGGCCTGGTCCAGCCTGGTGCCGGAGGGGTCGCGCGCACTCATCCCGGCGCCGAGATCGAACACCAGCGCATGACTGCGGCCGTGACCGGGCGACGGCGGCCGCATGACGTACAAACCCGCGATCGCGAACGTCAGCGCGGTCAGCGTCAGCATCTCGAGCCAAAACAACGGGTCGATCCGCACGTGACGGACGCTCGCAACCGGCGCGGGCGCTTCGTCGAAAAGCATCAGGCTCGACACTTCGATGGTGGGACGCGAGCGCGAGCGCAGGTAAATCAGCACCAGCAGCGCGAGGCTGAGTCCATAAACGAAGTTCTGCGGATTCAGGATGCCCACGACTACCTTACAATTCCCAGCAGCGGGAGTTCGCGTTCCATGAAGCTTTCCAGATTGCTCGCGCCGAACGCCTGCGCATAAGTAATCGCGTGCGCGGTACAGATTGCGCGTACGCGCGCGGCGATCTTCTCGACCTGGCTCCGGATCGCGGCGCCCGTAGCCGGACCGAGCACGGTCTCGCGGACTTCGCCGGTCTCTGCGTCTCGCACGCGGAACAGTCCCGACGGATACGAGGCGGTGCTCTCCTGCTCGCCCATCACGTGGACAACTTTTACGTCGTGGCGCGCGGCCACCAGGCGCTTGAGCGCGTCTTCGACGTCGCCTTCGTTGACGAGAAAATCCGAGATGACGACCACCGTCCCCGCCGGCCGGCGCTGCAGCAGCAATTGATCGACAGCCGCGCCCAGGCGGGTCTCGCCGCTGGCTCTCACCGAGGTCACAAACGGCTTGAAATTGAGGTACGACTCGCGGCGGCGATGGAACGGCGTTGCTTCGAACTTCATCGTCCCGCGATGCATCGCGAACGCGCCGATGCGCACCGCGTCGTTGTCCGCCATCCCGATGTACGCGAGCGACGCGCCGATAGCCAGCGCGAGCCCGAGCTTGTCGTCACGCTCGGGCAAGCCCATCGACGCGCTCGCGTCGACCAGCGCAGTGACCTCGACCTGGCGATCGGCGCGGTAGGTTCGCAGCATCAATTCGTCGAGCCGCGCGAAGGCGTTCCAGTCGAGAAAGCGCAAATCGTCGCCGGGCGCGTACTCCTTGAAATTTTCCGGTTCGATTCCGAGCCCCTGGATTCTGCCCAGCGCGCGCTGGCCGGAGCGCACGGTGCGGGCCCGCTGGATGCCCAGCACCAGGCGGTCGAGCTTGCGCAAATAGTCCGGCTCGAAAGCGCGCGCCTCGAGCATCGCCAGCGCCTACACTTTCGCGGCGCGTACCGACTTGATGACGCGCTCGACAATGTGCGCGGCGTCGATTCCGTCGGATAGCGCGGCGTAGTTGAGCATGATGCGATGGGCCAGCGCGGCTACCGCAACACGCTCGATATCTTCACGGGCGATGTTGGCGCGCCCATCCAGCAGCGCACGCACTTTGGCGCCCAGGATAAGCGCCTGCGCGCCGCGCGGGCTCGAGCCGAACATCACGTAGCGATTGACCATCTCGTCGTGCACGGCCCTGGCTTCGTCCGTCACGAAGCGCGAGTTCTGCGGCTGCGTGGCCCGCACCAGCCGCGCCGCGTAAATCTCCATCGCCGGCGCCGCCATCACTTCGCGCACCAGCCGCTTGAGCGCCTCGATTCGTTCCGGCGCTTCGTCGGCGTGGAACACCGCCACGATGCCGGCTTCCTCGGGCCCGGTCGTCGATGAGATGATTCGCGTCAGTTCGCCTTCGTCGGGATAGTTCAAGCGTACTTTGAACAGGAAGCGATCGAGTTGCGCCTCCGGCAGCGGATAGGTGCCCTCCATTTCGATCGGATTCAGCGTCGCCATCACGAAGTACGGCGGCTTGAGGCGGTAGGTGGTGCCCGACACCGTCACCTGCAACTCGGCCATCGCCTCGAGCAGCGCCGACTGCGTCTTGGGAGTCGCGCGGTTGATTTCGTCGCCGAGCAGGATATGGCAAAAGGCCGGCCCCGGCTGAAACGTGAACTCGCGCCGCCCGTCATCGCCCGACAAAATCACGCGCGTGCCGGTAATGTCGGCCGGCATCAGATCGACGGTGAACTGAATCCGGTTGAAGCTCAGGTTGAGCGCGAGCCCCAGCGTTTTGACCAGCGTCGTTTTGCCGGTGCCGGGGACTCCTTCGATTAGCACGTGGCCGCCCGCGAACAGCGCCGACAACAACTCCTCGACGGCCTGCTCGTGGCCAATGATCATCTTGTGGATCTCGGCCTGGATGCGCCGAAACGTCCGGGCGAAATCCGCCACCGTTGGCGTTTCCGCCTGCACGTCGCTCATCGTTCGAATACCCGCTTGATCGTAGTTCGGTCGTCGGCCGGCACCGCGGCGCGCGCCACCGGCTCATCCGGCTGCTGGGTCAGGTTGAGCGGCGTGCGCACTTTGGGCGGAACGTAGGCGTGACCGGCGCCCTTGGCACCGCGATCGACGGGCCGCGCTTCGATTGCGATCTCGAAACCCTCGCTGCCGAGCTGCGACGCCGCCGGCGCGCCGAACAGGCTGTCGGGATCGGCGCCGATGCCATGCGCCGCGCCGCCGTTGCTGCTGTTCTCGCCGCTTTGCTGGACGCTGCGATCGGTCGCGCTGTCGTCCTGATTGGGATTGTCAGTGCCGGAGTTGGATTCCACCCTGGGCTCACCATTGGCGCCGGGCGAAGGCCACGAATTCGGCTGCGCATCGTCCTGCCGCGGCAGATCGATCTCGCCGTTGGATCTTGGCTGGTCCTGTTTGAACTGTCCCGCGACCTCGCCGCGGCGGTTCTTCGGTGTATCGGGCGCGCGATGAATCTCATTTTGATCCTGATCGTTGCCCGCATCGGCCAGCCGCAGGTTGAGGCGCTGTTTCGAGGCCGTCGGCTGCCCGGTCAGCTTGCTCTGTAAATTTCCGGCCATCTCGCGCGCGCGATTCACCAGCTGGTTCAACGAATTGCCGGCAACGTCGCCGCCCGCCGCGCTCTCGCGCGCCAGTTTGTCCTCGAGCCGGCGCATGGTCGCGGGGTCGGCCGTAACCTGCATTCCCGATTCATCGCCCGGATCGGCCGGCCGCAGATGCAGGTCGTCGAGGTCGACGGTCAGGTCGTCCTGGTCGCTGCCGGCGGCGATCTGTGGCGCGTGCCTGATTTTCGAAAGCGGAATCGCGAGCGTCGCCAGCACGATTGCTCCGGCCAGCGGGTAGATCGCGCGCGACACGCGGCGCCGCTCGATCTTCGAGGCGGCGAATTCGTCGCGGTAGGCGAGCGTATCTTCAACCAGGTACGACCATAGCGGGCCGCGCGTCTCGCTGTGCGCAAGCGCGACGACGGTTGAAAGCCGCCCCTTCAGCTCGGCGCGATCGTCGGCGACCGCCGCGGCCCGCACCGCGCTGGCGCGCATTCGCCACCCGGCGCTTATCGCACTCGCGATACCGGCGGCCGCGATGATCGCCAGCGCCGTGCCGCCGAGCAGGAAAGCGAGCGGCGGCAGCATGTATGCACCCGCAAAAACGGCGGCGCCGCCCGCAATCACAATCGCGAGCGTGTAGAAAATCGCATGCTGCAAGGCCAGCGAGTTGAGTCGCACGCGAACGGAACCGATCCGACCCAGGATTTGCCCGAGTTTCTCGTCCGCCGGCTTGTCTGCTGAAAGAAACGACATCAAAGGCGCCAAGCGCGTGGATCGAGAATAGTTTAGCTCCGCCGGTGGCGCAACGATGAATCTCCGGCGCCCGGCCGGCATCTAAAACGTCCAGCCGACGATCGATTTCACGAACACCCCATTGCTCGCGCGCGTCACTCCGATTCCCACGCCGAGGTTGAGCTCGAGCTGCGGTATGAAATCAAAGTTCAGCGCCGGCACGATGAAATGCTGCTGTTCCTGCACCTTCGCCAGCGGCTGAATCGACCCCATGTCGCCGTAGTATTCGAGCGCGGGCGAGAGCCAGTCGTTGAGCTTGTAGAGCAACTCGCCCGACGGATCGAATTGCATTCCGCGATGCGCCCCGGGACCGCTGAAGGGATCCTCGAACGCGAAGTTCCCCACCAGGCGAAAGCTTTTGTAGTTTGCGCCGACGATCGGCCGCAGCTCTAGCGTCATTGGATTTTCCTCGGCCGCGTGCCGCATGTAGTCGAGCTCGATATTGCCGCCGAACTGCACCGGCCACTCGAACGTCTGCGGGATTCCGAAATGGACCTTGGTGCGCGAGCCCGCGTATTCGTAGTCGCCGTTGGAGAGCTTCGCGGTGCAGAAATATTGCCCGACCTCCAGCCAGCGCAGGACTCCGTAGGTGCCCTCGACCGTTTCGTGTACCTGGTAAACGTCCATCTGGCTCTTCGCCAACTGCCCGGTCGCCGTGGTGGGGCTGTTCGAGTGCAGTTCGAGCTGAAGATGACCGGCCGCCGTGGTGTCCGTGTCGTAGATCTGGATTTCATAGAAGTCGATCGCATGCGATGGACGCGCAGCCGCCAGCATCGCGGCCACGGTTAACGCGAGCGCAAAAGTGTAGCGGACATACCTCGTCATGCGCGTCTCGCAAAAAAATTCCTTAGCGCGATTCCTTCAGTCCCGCGTCGTCCGCCGCCCCCAGCGCGATCGCGGACCAGTCCAGGTCGGCGCGCCCCTTGGCAATCGCCGAGACAAACCGATCGTGCAGCAGGCTTGCCGTCGGCATCGGCGCGTTGGCCGCAACCGCGGTCTGGATCGCGAGGTCGATATCCTTCATTCCGAGCGGCAGCCGAAATCCCGCCGGCGAGAATCGCCCATGCGCGATCATAGGTCCGTAGCCCTGGTACACCGGCGCGGCAAAGAGCGTTTCGGACAGCATCTCGAGCGCCGCCACCGGATCGACGCCACTCTTGCGCATCATCACGACCGCCTCGCCCATCGCCTCGAGCGCCGCCGCGATCATGAAGTTGCCCGCGAGCTTCACCACGTTCGCGGCGCCCGGATTGTCGCCAAATTCGAATACTTCCTGCCCCATAGCCTCGAGGATCGGTCTCACTTTGGCCCTGGCGTCCGCCGACCCCGACACGCAAATTCGCAACTGCCTGGCCTGTGCGGCGCTAGGCCGCCCGAACACCGGCGCCGCAACCATCACGCTCCCGCGCGAGGCGTGATAGGCCACGAGTTCGCGCGTGGTCGCCGGCGATACCGTGCTCATCGAGATGTGAATTCCATCGGGCGCAAGACGCTCGGCGAGGGCATCCTCGCCCGTCACCAGCGCCTTAAGCGAGGCGTCATCGGCCAGCATCGAGACGACGATACCGCCCGGCTGCGCGACGTCGCCGGCGCGGGCCGCGCGATGGGCGCCCTTGGCAACAAGAGGCTCGGCCTTCGACGCGGTGCGGTTGTAAACAGTCAGATGGAATCCCGCGGCGAGCAGGTTCGTCGCCATCGGCAGACCCATCGCGCCCAGTCCGACAAATCCGATTTTCTGTGTCATAAACTCAAACTATCACTCGGCCCGTCTGTCGCAACGAACTCGGCTGCGCCACGTTCAGCGCGAGTGGACGACTCCGATCCGCGGGCACCGCGGCGCGATTTTGCATCGCGAGCACCACGGCGACGTCGGATGGCAAATCGTCTGGCCGAACGCGACCAGGATTCCGTTGTACTCAATCCAATGGCGGATGGGCAGGACCGCGCGCAGCGCAATCTCCGTCTTGTCTGGCGTCTTCGTGCGCACCAGCCCCCATCGATTCGAAATGCGATGCACATGAGTATCGACGCAGATGCCCGGCTTCGCGTAGGCCTCGGTCACGACCAGGTTGGCGGTCTTGCGACCGACGCCTTTCAGCGTCAGCAGCGCGTCGATCTCGTCAGGCACGCGTCCGTCGAATTTTTCGATCAGGTCGCGGCAAATTCCGCGGATAGCGCGCGCCTTGGTGCGATAAAACCCCACCGGATAGATGAGCCGCTCGAGCGTTTTCGGCGCCAGCGCGAGCATCGCCTCCGGCGTATGAGCGCGTGCGAACAATCGAACCGACGCCGCCGCCGTCGTAGCGTCCTTGGTGCGCAGACTCAGGATGCACGAGATAAGAGTGCGGAAGGGATCGCTATGCTGCACCGCGATAAAACTCACGATCGGCGCGTTCCATCCAGGCGCCTCGCGCCTGAGGACCCTCAGCACGCGGCTGACACCGCGAGCATCAATCGGCATGCGGCGCGTCGCGATTTTGTGCGACGGTTCAGTTTTCTTGCGCGATTCCATCGCCCCCGTGCCAGAGCGCGAGCGTGCAGCGTCCTGAGTGTTGCTCATTACAGTGATCGAATAGCATGGCGGGAGCGCCGCCGGCACGCTGAACTAGTTCATCCCTGAAGGGGTCGCGGCCGTCACTGTCCCGGTGGGCTCGTCTTCACCCGTCGGGCGCGAGTAGAGTGCTCGCCTAAAGATTTTGAGCAGCTCATCCGGAATATCAGACCACTCCAAGGCCGTAACTATGAGATTCCAGTCGGCTGAGGCTTTGGCGTTGACGGGCTGTAAGACAGCGGCCTGATTGTGTTCACTCCCCCACGTGCGCCGCCGCGCGGAGAAGGGCCGGCACACATTGACTAATCACTAAGACAATTTTCGGTATCTAAGAGGACCGCGTCTGGATTATGAGTGGCAGTCCTTCGCTCGGTGCGAATGCTATGCCTCGGCGGGTGGCGTGCGCTTTGTAGCTTGGCACTGGCCTCAATTCTACTCGGGACAGGATCTCCGCGATCACGATTTTCATCTGATACGTCGCGAATGCTGCACCCAGGCATCGTCGCGCGCCGCCGCCGAAGGGAAGGAAGGTGTACGGGCTTTGGCGCGATTCAAGGAATCTGTCGGGGTTGAATTGATCGGGGTTCGGCCAGAGTTCGGGGCGCCGGTGCACCAGGTAGATGCATGGCGCGATTGTCACGCCCTCCGGGAGTTGGCGGCCTGCGATTGTCATCGGCTTCGTCAATTGGCGGCCGATGTTTGGCACGACGGGATCCAGGCGCATCGTCTCGTTGATCACCGCCTCGAGGTATTTCAATTTGCCGACGTGCGAAGCGTCGAGCGGCGCGCCGTTTAGTACTGAGAAAACTTCTGCGCGCGCCCGTTCCATCACGTCGGCATGCGTGAGTAGGCGGTTGATCACCCACGCCATCGTGGCTGCAGTGGTCTCGTGCCCGGCGAGCATCAGCGTGTACATCTCGTCGCGGATGACCGCGTCAGGGAGCGGCTGGCCGTCTTCGTAGCGAGCGGATAGCAGCATCGAGAGGACGTCCGCGCGACCCTCGACGCCCTCGCTTCTGCGCCGCGCGATTTCCGCATAGAAGATCGCGTCGATCTGGCGTGTCAGCCTGACGGCGCGGCCCCATGGACTCCATCGGCCGGCGTCGATGCGCATCGCGGGCAGCGAGAACAGCGTGCCGAGGCGGCTCGAGTAGAGCGCGAAAACTTTTAGAATTAACCTTCGCAGTTCAGTGCCGGACTCGTCATTGGCGAATCCGAAAACGGTGCGGACGATCGTTTCGAAAGTGATCGAGCGCATCTGCGGATGAATCGCGAACTGCCGGCCAATCGGCCACGACGCGATCGCGTTGTCGGCCGCCGTGCGCATCGCATCGGCGTGCGAGGCCATCCGCTCGCCACGAAACGCCGGCAGCAACAGCCGGCGCTGGCGCAGATGCTCATCGCCGTCGAGAAACAGCGACGAGCGCTCGCCCATGAACGCACCCAGCGGACGGTTGGCGGCGCCAGCATGCAACGCGTCGGGGTCGCCGAGAAAAACCTCGCGGACCGCGGCCGGGTCACTGGTGAAGAGGAACGGCGCGACGCCCGGCACGCGCACGGTGAACCAATCGCCGTAACGGCGCGCGCATGCGTCGAGGAATCGAAATGGATTGCGGACGAAATCGAAAGTCGCGACGAGGCCTGGGCCCGGCGGCAGGGCGGGGGAACGCATGAGGAACGTGATTGTAGTGGAAACCAGCCATGAGTTGCAGGGGTGACCTGGGATTTCCCTCTGTCTCCTAACCCCGACTGGCGTTGACTCATTCTGCGACCCTAACGTATGTTAGGCGAGTGGTCGCGAGGCCCTTGACGCTCGCGGCGGTGCATCAAACCTTAATCCGGGTGACTTTTCGATGGCTCATGAATCGCAGTTGAACTTCTCGACCGAGGAAATTCTTGCCAACGTTCCTACTCGCGAGCCGCTTATTGTCAAGGGCGTTAAATGCCATGGCGGTTTCGATGCCGACGGGCACTATCGCTCGCCGCGGACTGCCTTTCGCGTGCCTGCGATCAAGGCGTGGCAGGAGCAGCATGTCGCGACTTCGGGAACTGCGCTGTTCGAGATTCCCGCCGACACCGTGTCGCCGCAGGTGCCCAACGTCGCGCAGGTGAAATTCCTGCTCCGCTCGGGCGTGCGCGAGCCGATGGTGCGATGGCTGTCCGAGATCGCAATCGTCGAGGGCTTCGGCGCGATGATTCGCGAGCTGCCCGTGCCTCCGCTGGCCAGCTTCATCCGCGAGGACACTGCCGGCACCGCGCTGGCTCATCTCAGCGGCGGCCTGTTCGAAGCGCACGCGCGCGACGAAGCGGGATGGTCCGAGGAGGGCGGCCATCGCCAGATGTGGGACGCGGCCCGCGACGCAGCGCTGTCCAATCCCGCAATCTCGCCGGAAATCTACGCTAGCCTCATCGCGCGGCGCGCGGCAGGCCAGCCGGTTGCGCTTTTCCCGGAGCTGGGCGAGCAGGTCGAGCGATTGATTCGCTTCATGGCCAACGTGCTCGCGATCGAAGTCTTCGCCGCCTCGACCTTCGCGTGGGCCGAGGAAATCCTGTCCGACCCCGAGGTCTCTGACGCGCCCGACGACGCCGCCAACCTCGTGCGCTTCATCCGATCCGACGAATCGCCGCATGTCGAGTACCTGCGCACCGCACTTTCTGAAATCCAGGCGCGCACTTTGCTCACGCTCGACGGCAAGCCGGTCTCCGGCCGCAAGGTCGTCGACGATCTCGCGGAGCGCGGAATTCGCGCGATGCTTCGTCAGCGCCTGAACGAACGCCCTGTGATGGTGCGCGATTTGATCCGCAAAACCGCCAACGTCAAGGACGTCGACGGGTTGATGCGCGAGTTCGACGCGCTCGGCACGCCCTGGATACCGCCCGCGCGCTACGCGGATCTGGCGCCGGTGGCCGGGGCGGGCGCCCCGGTCGGCTACTGAGCGCGGGATCTCGCCGGGCCCAATCGAATTGTCAGAGTGCAGCGTGGTAGGGTTGGTCTTTGACTCGGCGCTGGCGTTTGCCTGCCGGGTCCGGACTAATCGATGCGTTCCCGCGGCAAGACTCTGATTCGATCGGCCAGCATACGCGCGCGGCTCGCGGGCGCATTCGCGATTGCACTTTCGATCGCGATTGCGGCGGTCCTCGGCGCGACTGCACTCGCGCAGAGTCCGCAGCCGACGACCATCTCCCCGAACGCGCCGAGCGTCGTTGTAACCGCCGCGCCCAAACCGGCAGCCGCTTCGAGTCCCGCCTCTCTCCACGTTGCGGCGGCCGCGGCGCCTCCCGACGCGCAGGCCGTGATTTCGTACTTGAGCAGCGTCATCAACTGGTACGGGCACCTCAGCACCGAAGCGCAGCTGGTGCGCGATCCCGACGAGACACTTTTTTTTGCCGATGACCGCCAGGTAGCCGGCGAAGTGCTGCGGCTGGGCTTCGACTACGCGCGGGCGCAAGCGGCGTACTTCGCAAGGACCGGCGGCGGCGCTGCCGCATTGCCGGCTGCCGCCGGCGCTGGCGCGGCCGGGCTGGGCAACGTCACACAAACTTATGAGACGCTCGCCGCCGCCGCGAACCAGCTCAGCGCCAGCATCAAGGGTTTGCGGGCGCAGCTAGCGAAGGCGTCGGCGCGCCAGCGCGCAGCGATCGCGGCGGAGATTCAGAACGACCAGAACCTACTCGACCTCAACCGCGCGCGCGCCGAGGCGTTCAAGGCGCTCGCACAGTATGAAAGCGGCAGCGCGTCGCCCGAGCAGAGCGACAGCCTGGCCGCTCAGATCGACGAGCTCGAGCATTCGATTTCCGACGCCAACAAGAAATCGTCCGCCCTCCCGGCCGAGGTTGCCCTTGCGCCAAGAGCCGAAAGCACGGGAATTCTCTCCCTTGTCACCGAGCTGTTCGCGCTCAGCGGCAAGCTGGAGGCCCTCGACCAGAACCGCGCACTGGCGGCGGCGCTGGCCGCGCGCGCGACAGAGCTGCGCAAATCGAACATCAGCCTGGTAGCCAGCCTCATCGCGCGCGGCAACGCACTCAAGCAGGACACCGGCGCCGCCGACGTCGCGACGCTCAAAGAGCGCAAGAAGTCATTCGAGAGCCTGCTCGAAGAGTACAAACTCGCAAGCGCGCCCACGCTGATGCTCAGCAAGCAGATCGTGCAGCTGGGCATTTACAGCAACAATGTCGGCAAGTGGCACGACGCCGTCGAACAGCGCTGGAAAAAGGAATTCCGCAACCTCGTCATCCGGCTGACAGTGCTGGGCGGCGTCTTCGTGCTGATCTTCCTTGGCTCGCTGGGGTGGCGATGGCTGACGGATCGCTACGTGACCGACGTTCGCCGCCGCGGGCAGGTGATGGCGGCGCGCCGTCTCGTGCTGGGACTGATCATCCTGATCGTCGTGCTGATCAATTTCGCCGACGAGATCGGATCGGCCGCCACGGTCGTGGGATTTGCCGCCGCTGGTATCGCCGTGGCCTTGCAGAACGTGATCCTGTCGATCGCCGGCTACTTCTTTCTGATCGGGCGATTCGGAATCAAGGCCGGCGACCGCGTGCAGATCGGCGGCGTGACCGGCGACGTGATCGATATCGGGCTGGTGAAACTCTCGCTGATGGAGCTGGGCGGCACCGGGACGCATCGCGAACCAACCGGCCGCGTGGCGGTATTCTCCAACGCGATCGTGTTTCAGCCGTCGGGCAACTTCTTCAAGCAGGCGCCCGGCACCAGCTTCGTGTGGAACGAGGTGCGGCTCACGCTGGCCCCGGACGTCGACTACCGGCTGGCCGAGAAGCGGCTGCTCGACGCCGTCAACGAGGTGTACGCGCGCTATCGCGACCGCGTGATGCGCGACTATCGGCATCTGGAGCGCGACCTCAACGTCGTGCTCGACACGCCCAAGCCGCAGAGCCGCCTGCGCGTGAGCGAGTCCGGCCTGGAAATAGTCATTCGCTATCCCGCCGAAACTTACTCCGCGCCGCAAATCGCCGACGAAGTTTCGCGCCGCGTGCTCGACGCGATCAACCGCGAACCGAACCTGCGCCTGGCGCCGCAGGGTACCGCGAACATCGAGTCGCAGGTGGCGCCTGCTGCGACGGCCGACAACGAAAACGGTGCCGCTCAGACCGCGGATGGACAACCGGCGGATGCCACTCCACGTGCCCTTGGGGTCGGAGAGAAAGCCGTCGGCACCGCGCGGCCGAACAAATAGATTGACAAGAATTAAAGTGAAACCCGCCGTGGGTTTCACACTTCCTTGGGCAGGGGTGACCCCTGCACCCGGTATTAAGAGAAAGATGCGCGACTTCGTCTCTGTTAGAACCTGGTTAGAGGGATTTACATGGTTTTCGGGACCCGGCGCGCAGCAAGACACTACGCTGCGGGAATTCCGGCAATGCTGTCGACGATGTCGGCCAGCTCCGGAATGCGGTAGCGCTCGCCGTTGTAGGCCTTGTACATCAGGAAAACCCAGAAGACCGCAAGCGCGATGTCGACCAGCGTCAGAATGAAATTGAGGAGCGACCCTAATCCATGGGGCAGCACCGCGATGAACACGCCGAACACGACTCCGATCGCGAACCACGCAACCGAGAAGCCAATCGACTGACGCGCGTGAAAGCGGATGAAGTCGTCCTGGTTGTACGGCTCGAGGTAGAGAAAAATCAGGCCAGTGACGAAACCCAGCAGGTAGGTCAACGCCCCAATTACGTTAGCTTGCGGTTTTCGGGTCTCACCGTTCATCGCGAATTCCTCCTTCCTCATCCCGAACGATGATCCTGGAAGCGATAGTTGGCCACTAATTTGTAGTCGAACGCGTCAGGTGATGGCAATGCGCTCTCATGCAGCGCGCGCACTGCGGCAGGACAGGCTGGTCGAATCCAGAACCTGGCCCGCCAGGCGATCTCGCTAGCCGGCCTTCTCCCGCCCACGCCGCACGGCTTCGAGGCGATCCATCGCGGCGGTCGTGTTGCGCGCTGTCTCGACCGCTTCGAGCTGCGCACGGATGCGGCTGGCAAGCTGGCGCCGGAACACCGGCTTGGCTAGGAAGTCGCTGACCCCCAGGCGCATCCCCTCGGCCCGCGCATCCAGGTCGTCGCGCGCGGTGATCATGATGATGGGGATTTCCGCACTTTCGGGATCGCTCCTGAGCGCCTTGACCACCTCGAAGCCGTCCATACCAGGCATCATCAGGTCGAGCAGAATCACATCAACTTCGTTTTCATGCACCAGTTTGAGACATTGTGCTCCGGAGTTGGCTTCTATCGGGACAAAACCTTCACGCTGCAAATGGCGGGCAAGAATTGCGACGGTGTCCTGATCGTCGTCAACCACCATTATCTGGGGCGGCCTGATTGCTTCATCCATACAATTCCCTGTTTGCCTAGTCTTCCTCGCATTCGTCCAAGCACGCCGGAGCTATCACGCCGCAGCGCCTCAGCTTGGCGGAAAATGTCGTCCGCTTGAGCCCTAGCAGCCGCGCCGCGGCCTGTTTGTTGCCTCCGGTTTGCTTGAGGGCATCGTTTATCAATCTACCTTCCAATTCCCGTACCAAGTCGTTCAGCTTAACGCCGCCATCACCCAGCTTGACCTTGACCGGGGGTGTCGCCGGCCGCGCGGAGGCCACCAGGTTCTCCGGCAGAATCGACGTGTCGATAAGAGAGTCCTCGCACAGGATCGCCAGCCGCTCGACCATATTCTCGAGCTCGCGTACGTTGCCCGGCCAATCGTACGACCATAGCGCCACCATCGCCTCCCGGCTGATCGCGATTTCGCGCCCGGGCGGGCGATCGCGGATGCGCTCGAGAAAGTGTTCGGTGAGCAGCGGGATATCCGAACGGCGCTCGCGCAACGGCGCAATCTTGATCGGCACCACCTGCAGACGATAGAAGAGGTCCTCGCGAAACGCGCCCTTCTCGACCGCCTTGGCGAGATCGATGTTGCTCGCCGCGATCACGCGCACATTGACCCGCGTCGCCCGGTCCGCACCCACCGGCCGCACGACGCCGTCTTCGAGCACGCGCAGAAGTTTCGCCTGCAAGCCGTTGGGCATCTCGCCGATTTCGTCCAGGAAGATCGTACCGCGATCGGCTGTCGTCAGCAGCCCGTGACGCGACCCCGCCGCGCCCGTGAACGCGCCCCGCTCATGCCCGAACATCTCGGACTCGAGCAGGTCATGCGGAATCGCCGCGCAGTTCACCGGCACGAACGGCTGATTGGATCGCGGCGACAACGTATGGATCGCATGCGCGACCACTTCCTTGCCGGTGCCGCTCTCGCCCGTGATCAGCACGGTCACCTCGGTCGGCGCGACGCGCTCGATCAAGGCGCGCAGTTTCACGATCGCCGGATGCCCCCCGACGAGCGCCCGCTCGACCGCGAACGGCGCCTCCGGCTCCGCGAATTTCGGTTGCAACGCCACCCCTATTTCGCTCCGTAACCGGTGATCGAAACCAAAACCCCCGCGTTACGTGAAAATGGTCTCACGCCGCGCAGGCAGTTGACAGGCCGATGACTGCCGGTGAGCGGATTCGACGATGCAAGTTGCGCTAATTGTTACGGAAAGAACGCGATCAGATGTCGCCCGTCGAGCTGCGATAGTGCGCCGACTGGCCCGGCCCCTCGGCCACGGAGACCTCCATCGTCGTCACGAGTTTCAGCGCACCGCGCGCGCCAAGCGCGGCCGCCAACTCGTCCCAGATGTAGCGCGCGAGTTCTTCCGCCGAGCTATGGACGATCGGCACGATACAAACGTCGGCGGCGGGCAGCACGAACTCGTCGTGCTCATAGCGGATTCTCACCACCCCGTCGGTCGGTCCGTCGATCGCCAGGCAATCGCTGTTGGCCGGCACGATAGTGCGCTCGTCGAGCCGATCGACGATCTCCTTGGTGAGCTTTTTGATAAGCCCGAAATCGATCACGTAGCCGGTACTGGCCAGCCGCCCTTCGACATACACGCCGACCTGGTAATTGTGGCCGTGCAGCGGCTCGCGAAAGCCCGGGTAGGCGATAAAATGCGCAGCTGAAAATTTCAGATTCTCTTTCGCAACATGAACTGAAAAATTCGCTTTCGCTGCCATCCGACTCATCCCGTCACTACATCAGCCCCGCCATCTCCAGCAGGGCTGACAGGCTCGCGCTGCGCCGCGGCGGAGACGAGAAGCGCTCGCCGTAGCGCGCCGCGTCGATCGAGGTCGCCGAGATAAATCGCTCGCGCTCGCCGACGGCGATCGGCCCGAGATGCGCCGCGAGTTCGCGCGTCCAGCTCTGCTGCGCGTCGAAGCGCGGCGCCAGGTCGCTTACGTCCAGCCCATGCAACCCGCCGAGAATACACTCCGCGTAGTATCCTATCTGCCCCGCCCGATCGAAACCGGGAATCGCGACTCGCATCGACTCCTCGAGCGACAGCAGCCGGTCCATCCTGAATTCCTGTCGTCGCGAGACAATCCGCGGGTCTCCGCTGCCGTCGAATCCCGAACCGATCGCAATTATCGCAACCCGGCCATCGTCAATTTCGATCGGATGAAAAACATATCCGGGCGAAGTGTAGTCGAGCATCGTGCGCAACGCGATTCGATATGCGAGCAAATCGAAATTCGTACCGCCGGCGATCTCCATCAGGTACTCGCCGAGTGGCCGGCCCGCGCTCTCGGCAAGCCCAATCAACCTCTCGAACGCATCGGGATTGTATTCCTCGCGTCGTGCGATCATCGGCGCGCATTCGCGATCGAATGTCAGCAGCAGGCCGCCGATCTGCGCGTTGAGATTGCCGCTGGCGACCGACGCCGTGATTGGCAGGCCGCGATCGACCGGCTCGATATCCATCGCAAGATACCTGCCATGACTCGAAGGCTTCGCCAGTCCGCGGCGCGCATTATGAATTGCAACCGGCAGCGCGTCACGCGCCACCAACCTGCTCGCGCCACCGCGCCGCTCAGCCAGCAAGCCGTAGCCGCTAAGCAACGACCCATATCCGACAACCAGTATCTCGCGATTGTGCAAAATTAATTCCGAAGGTCCCTCACCCGCCGTGCGCCGACGCACGTCGGCCTCTCCCGACAACGGGCGAGGTAAAGAAGGAGCCGGGATTCTTCGCTGCGCTCAAGAATGACACAAAAGAGTTCTAACAGGGACGAAGTCCCGCATCTTAGTATCGGGTGCAGGGGTCACCCCTGCCCAAGGAGGTGCGGAACCCACGGCGGGTTCCGCATTCAATCAGTGATTTCCCCTTCCTATATATCCTCCGCCCCTGGGTAGTACTTCCCGTCCCCGAGCGAATCGACCGCCGCCCAGAACTCGGGACCGCCCGCCTTCATCGGATCCTCGAGCACCCATGCCTGCCGCTTGTAATTCCAGCTCTCCGGGCGCAGCCGCCTGGCTTCCTCGAAATATTTCCGCGCCGAATCCGCATGTCCGTTCTCGAACAGAAATTCGCCGAGCCTGAAATTCGCGGCCGCGCGGACCTGCACGTCGTCCGGCGTATGCATCCGCTTGAGAACTTCCGCCTCGGCCAGCGCGAAGCGGCTCTTTGATCCCTGCGCCACCCAGTCGCGCAGCGCGTCCTGGTAGGCCTTGCGCTTTGCCTGCAACTCGCTCATCGCGTCGGTGGGGATCGAAAAGTTCGTGCGGTTCATCTTGCGGAATGCGTCCGTGACGCCGGCGGGCTCGCTCGGCCGCACTATTTTGCCGCGCTCGTCGATCCAGACCGCGGTCGGCACGTTGACCATATCGTAAAGCTCGGCGACGAGATGCCGCCGATCGATCAGGCACGGATAAGTGGGCTTCGCCGCCTTGATCCACGGCTCGGTGGCAGCGTTGCCGCCGCTGTCGAATGCGATCGCTATCGGCACGAATCCTTTGGGTCCGAGCTCTTCGTACAGGGCCTGCCAGACTGGCAGGTCAAAGCGGCATCCTCACCACGACGCCCATGAGACGACGAAGACTTTCTTCCCGCGATAGTCCGAGAGCGAATGTATCTTGCCGTCGAGGTCGGGCAGGGTGAAATCGGGAGCGTCGAGCGAAGTGAGCATCCGCTTTCTCTCTGCCGCAGCCTCGCCGAAGCACCATGCACGATGCTCCGCGTCAGTCACCACCGGCTGTCCGAGGAGATTTGCCAGCGCGGCGAGATTGTAACGCGCCCCAGAGACGAACTCGCCTTTGCGCAGCTCCGGCACGGGCACGCAGACATCGCCTTTGCAGAATCCTTGCGGCTTGTACTCCCATCCGCTGACGTGGTTGAGGTCGTCGGCGCCAAGCCACAACTCGCCGCCGTTGGCGTCCGCATCAACGCCAGCCGTAACGCGGTCACCGAATATGATGTCGATAGCCATCGCTAGTTCCCTCGCTTTGCGATTTCAGCACAAACCCCTCGCATCCACCAAGCACGCGATCATATCCACAAAATCGCGCCGCTCGCCGGCCGCCCCGTGCTCTCCCTCACCGCGCGCACGTAGAACCGGATCTGCGCGCGATATTCGTCGAGCCGCGACGCGACCTCGACGTCGGTCTTGAAATCGACCACCGTCCAAACCGCGCCGTCGATTGTGCTCTCCGCGAACGCAAGATCCGCGATTCCTTCGACAGCGGTGCCGTCCTCGAGCCGTACCATCAGCGGACATTCGCGCATCACCGTATCCGCGGCGCCCGCCCGACGCATGAGCGGAGACTGGAGCGCAGCTTTCACAGCGGTCGCTGCGGCGGCGACTTCTTCGTCGGGCGCACCGATCATCCTGGCCGCGCTCGCCGCGATTTTACCGATCTCGCGCGCATCCGCATCGATCGGCGCGCGCAGCATCGTCAGATGCACGAGCGTGCCGAATCGCTTGCCGTGCGGCCGGCCGGCATCGCGACGGGTCTCTTCGATCGCGATCGGTTCCGCGAACGCAGGTCCATCCGTGGGCGCCGCGAGCGCGAGCTCGGTTGCGGTCGCGACGTTTATGCGCGGCGTCATTCCCGCCGCGAGCGTCGCGGCGCGTTTTGCGCTCCAATCTTCGTGCAGCTTGATACCGCGGTCAGAGGCGAGTTTATTTTCGTCGGCCTGCAGCAGCTTGTCCTGCCGAAGCCCCATCTTCTCGTCGACGTTCAGGATGAGCAGGCGCGGATCCCACCACGTCACCTGATGCTCTCCGCGCTGCGCGCGATGTAATCCCGGAGCCACCGATTTCACTTTGCCCGGCGCCTTGGGCGGCCGCGTCAGCACGGTGTCGTCGCCGAATTCGGGGCATCCGGCAGGATGCGCCGACGCCGGCGCGCGCCGATCGGTCGGCGGCGGATAGACGACGGGATTCAGCCGCGCCAGCCAGCCGTCGCCCTCTTCGTCGCCAACCGCGGGCACCACGATCAGATCGCGCGCGCGCGTGGCCGCCACGTAGAGCAGGCGGATTGCCTCCTCCTGGTCCCGGTGATGCTCCCCTTCGGCGTGTTCCTGCAGTTCGCGCGGTGCGCATCCCGCCAGTTCCATCGCGGCCAGCTTCGACGCCGGTTCGATATATCGCGACGCGTCGGCGCGAGTCTCGTTGCAGGTGATATCGGCCAGGATGACGACGGGAAACTCGAGGCCCTTGGCGCGATGCACCGTCATGATGCGGATGCCCTCGGTGCCTTCTTCGACGATCGGCGTCTCGCTCGCTTCGTCGCGTTCGGCGCGCGCTTCGAGCTCGTCGACGAACGCTCGAAACGACGTGGTACCGCCGCGCGCTTCGTAACGCCGCGCCTGGTCCATGATTCGCATGACGTTGGCGAGCGCCTGCTCGCCGGTCGGCCAGATGGCGAAGCCGGCGTGTGCGCGCGTCGTCGCCAGCAGCGTCGCAATCGTCTCCGCGATCGGCCTTCGATTGCGCCCGCGATGCAGTCCCTTGATCACCTCGAGCGCGCCCTTCACTTCCTTGAGAGTGTCTGGGAGATCGTCGGGCAGTTTGCGAAACGGATGCAGGCCGCCGCGGGTCATGCGGAATTCGAGCAGCGCCGCATCCGAGAGCGCGAACACCGGCCCGCGCAGTGCGGCGAACACGGTCAACTCGTCGTCGGGCCGCTCGATCGCGCCGAGCAGGTTGCGCATCGCGATCACCTCTTCGCGCTCGTTGAACGATCCGCCTTTGACCAGCACGTGCGGGAGATGCCGCGCCTCGAGCGCGCGCAGATACGGCCGCGTCACGTCGCGCCCGAACGAATTCATGCGGCGAAACAGGACGCAGATGTGGCGCGGCCGAATCGGCACGCGCACGGCAGGCGCCTCGCGCTCGGTCACCGTCCATCCGCTTTCGTTAACCAGCCATCGCGCGTACGCGGCAATCGCCTCGGGTAGCGACTCGTCGATTTTCCAGTTGACGACGCGGCCGTAGTCGCCGTAGGGCTCGGGCACCGGCAGCACGACAACTGACGGCTGCGTCCCCGGGTCAGGGCGGTACGGCGTCAGCGGCGCGTACGCCGGCTGCGTGCCAGATTCCTCGCTCATCAGCGGCGCGAACGCGGCATTGACCATGGTCTGAATCGCAGGCGTCGCGCGGAAGCTGACGGTCAGATGTTCGAGTTGCGCGCCATGCATCAGCAGCAGTTGCTTGACGCCCTGGTAGAGCGAAACGTCTGCACGGCGGAAACGATAAATCGATTGCTTTGGATCGCCGACGATGAACAGTTTCCCCGCGATCGGCTTGACCTTCAGCCAGTTGGTCTCGGCGGGATCGGGCGCCGAAAGCAGAAGCAGGATCTCCGCTTGCAGCGGGTCGGTGTCCTGGAATTCATCGACGAAAATATGGGTGAAGCGATTTTGCAGCTCGGCGCGCACGGCAGGGTTGTCGCGAACCAAGTTGCGCGCGACCAGCAGCAGGTCGAGAAAGTCCAGGCGGCCGGCGCGGCGCTTGAGGTCCTCGTAGATGCCGACCACGGGCCACAGTTCGTCGCGCAGCAGCGGCGCGAGATTCGCGCCCGCCTCGTCGCGAAACTTCTTGAGCCGCGCGTGCAGCTCGGCGCGCCGCCGAAAAACTTCCTCGCGCTCGACTGCGCCAAAGCCGCCGCCGTATCCCTTCCAGTCCCAGCGCCGCCCCGTGCAAAGCCCGACCAACACCGACTCGAGCGCGTCGTGGTCGCGTCCGCGCACCGCCTCCAGCCGGGTCGCCTCGGCGACCGGTCGTGCGATCGCGACGAGGCTCTTCGCGAGCCAGTCGTCGGCCTCGCCAAGTTCGGCAAGCTTTCCGAGCGCTTCGAGTTCGGCGACTAGCGCGTCTATTTCGGCGTCGCGCTCCAGCGGCGAATGCTGCCATGGCGAATCGAAGTCGCGCCAGCTCATCAGCTCGAGCGCCGCGCGGCGCGCGATTGCGCGCGGCCCCGTGCGCGACGACAGATCGCGCCGGCGGAGCAGGCGGCGCATCCCCTCGCCCGGATTGTCCAGCATCCGCTCGAACCATCGGTCGAACGCGGCGTCGAACATCTCGCCCGCGAGGTCCTCCGGCGCGACTTCGAACATCGGATCGACTTGCGCTTCCACCGGCCGCTCGCGCAGCAGGTCGGCGCAAAAGGAATGAATCGTACCGATGCGCGCTTCCTCGAGTTGCTTGAGCGCGAGGTCGAAGCGCGAGCGCGCTTCGCTCAGAGGTTCTGTATTTTGGCGCGCGTGCTCGATTTCAGCGCGCAGCCGGAGCTTCAACTCGCCGGCCGCCTTCTCGGTGAACGTTACCGCGACGATCCGCGCCAGCTCGCCGCGTCCCGAGCCGATCACCGACACGATGCGATTCACCAGCGCCGTGGTCTTGCCCGTGCCGGCGGCCGCCTCGATCACGAGCGTGACGTCAAGGTCGTCGCGAATCCGATCGCGCACCGCCTGGTCGGATATGCCGGAGATGATTGTCGGAGTGGCGAGCGTCATGGCATCGCGCGCAGCCTCATCAGGGGCTCGAGCCGCGCTTTCGGTTTGATTCGTGAGCGCCCCTCCTCGTACGGGCCGCACACGCGCTTGTAGTCGCACCATTCGCATTCGCGATCGTCCGGAGCGGCCGGCAAAAAGCCCGCCTCCAGCGAATCCTTGACGATCGCGACGAAGTCGCGCGCGGCGCGGCGCGCGTCGTCGTTGATTTCGACCACGCGCTCCTCGTAGCCGCCGGTCGCGGTGCAGTAGTAGAGCCGCCCGGCGTAAATCTTCTCGCCGAGCACCTGTTCGGCCGCGAGCGCGTACATAACCGGCTGCAGCGTTTTGCCGCCGCCGATTACGAAGTCCTTCTCCGCGCGCACTTTGCCAGTCTTGTGATCGGTCACGCGAATCCGCCCCGCCGGATCGCGCTCGAGCAAATCGATCGACCCGCGCAACTTTAGTCCACCCTCGATAAGAACCGGGTCCGCCGAGCTGTGCGGATCTGCCTGCGCGCGATCGCTCAGCCCGAAGCCGAGTTCGAACCATTCGGGCCGCCAATGCTCCGGATCCTCGGCCGCGCGCCGCATCCATTCGCGCAGGTCGGCGCGGATACCCTCAATCCCGTCGAGCCACACGCGCTCGATCGCCGGCGCGAGGTCCTCGTGCGATCGCTCGGCAACCGCGTCGAGCCGCTCGTCGAGCAGCGCGGACGCGTCCTCCAAATCTTCGGGCGTGACCGGCAGCACGTCGAGCTCTCTGAGCGCCGACAGGATCTCGTATTGAACCTCGGCAAAGATGCTGCCACGGGTCAGCGGATCGAGCGTCTCGATCGCCTCGGGCTCCTCGCGCGGCTCGAGCCGATGGATCGCCTGCAGAAAAAATCGATACGGGCATGCCGAGAAATTCTGGAGCGCAGTCGGTGAATACGAACGCTCTGACAACTGATGCATCCGCAGCGCCGCCAGCGCAGCCGCGTCCGGATCGACCAGCCCGTCGGCCGGCGTCCATCGCCTGAGCCATCGCCGGGCCCGCGCGCGCAGCGCCCGCCCGAGATGCGCGTTGGCGCCGAGCAGATAGTTTGCCGCGCCAGTCGTCCTCTGAGGGTCGGCGTCCACCAGCTTGTCCAGCACCGCCAGGTCGAATTCCGCGTCATCGATCGCGTCGGCAGGATTCGCCGGCGCCGGCCATGAAAGCCGAGTCGTCGGCTGCGACGCCGCGCGACTCGCCAGCTCGTCGAAGCCCGGCAGGCGACCCTCCGCGGCGCGCAGAATTTCAAGCGCGTAGAACGACGGCACGCGCGGGCGGCCCTGGTCGAGATCGACGCGCGGATACGAAAACATCGCACGCTCGCGCGCCGCGCCCGCCGCAATCCTCAGCGCGAGCCGCTCCGCGCCGACCCGCCGCTCGTTGCGCGCGAGGTACGGACTCAGCCGCGCGCGCGCCGCGTCGGAAAGAATCGGATCCTCGGTCAGCTTGCGCGGGAACATGCGCTCGGCAAGACCGGGGACGATAACGGTGTCGAACTCCATGCCGCGCGCGCGATTCGGCGGCGCGACGAACACCGCGCCGTAGCGTCGAACACGCCGCGGCGCTTCGAGGCGCCCGAGCCGATCGTTCAGCACCAGGCGCACTTCGTCGAGTCCGACCGGACCGACCGGCGCCATCGGTTCAAGCTCCGCCAGCGCGGCGAGAACCGGTTCGCGATCGCGAATCGCCAGCTCAACCAGCCCGCGCAGAAACTTGAGCCAGTCGCCCCAGCTCGCAGCGCGCGGCGCCGCCTCGAGCATCGAAAGAATCGGCATCGCCACTTCGCCGAGATGCGCGAGGTCGAGAATTCGCCGCTCGAGCCCCGCCGCGCGCGCATCGTCGTCGGCAAGCTCCGCGCGGCGCGCCTTGAGATCCATCCCCAGACCCGCCAGCCGCACCCGCCATCGATTGGCGCTGCCGATCACGGCCGCATCGACGAGCAGACGCTCCCATCGCCAGGGCGCACGCGCCGTTCCGTCAATGACGGGGACCGGATCGGAGGCGTCGACATTGTCAGTCGGAGTTGCGGTGGGCTCAACTTCAAGATCCGACTCCAGCGACGCCGGCGCGAGTTCCGCCTCCGGGCTGAGTGCCGGCTCGCCTTCGCGCTGGCGATTCGGGTCGGGCACCTGGGCCAGCGAAAGATATTCGGCGAAGCGGCGCGCCGAGAGATTTTCCGAAGCGCAGGCCAGCAGCGCGAGCATGGCGCGTCCGCCCGGCTCCGGACGCCGCGTCCCCCGCGCGAAGTACGCCGGGATGTCCGCGCGGGCGAGCGCCTCCTGCAGATACGGCGCGTAGCGAACCGGGTCGTGCAGCAGCACGGCGATTCGATCGAACGGCACGCCGCGCCGGGCCTCGGCAACGATGCGCCGCGCGATCTCGACACACTCGTGCATCTCGCCCGGCGCGGACACCACCGCCACGGTATCGTCCACGTCGCGCTCGGGCGGAGCAGTATCGGCGAACAAATGGGCCTGCAGGCGCGCGAGCGAGGGCGCAGTGCTCTCATCCTCGGTTGACGATAGCGCGGTCGCGCGCACGCCGAGCGCATCTTCAAGCAGGGTTTGAACGGGCGAGTCGCCGGCCGGAATCGTGGCGAGAACCCACGGCGAACGCGCGGCGAGGGCGGCGATAAAATCGCGGTCGAGCGCGCTATCGACAGATGGATCGAGCAGCAGAAGCGGCAGTCCAACGAAGCGCGGCGGCGAACTCGCGAGGACGGCGCGAGTCGCGACTCTCAGCATCCCGGCGCGATCGATCAGCCTGGCGTCGGCCAGCTCGGCGTCGAACTGCGCCAGCGTCGCGGCGATCGCATCACCGGCGCCGCCGAGCGCGCGCAACTCGTCGATGCCGACGGCGTTCCATCGCAGCTCGATCAGCGTCCGCGCCAGCGCGCGCGAAAAGCCGGGACGATCCAGGACGGGCGCGAAATGCGCGAGCGCTCCCGACGGCGCCAGGCGGAAAACAGCGCGCGCGGCGACCGCCTCGGCCGAGAGTCCGTCGGCGGGCGCCAGGCCGGCGTCGGCTAACTCCTCGGCGGCGAGCAAGCCGACCAGCCGGTTCAGCGTCAGGCGATGCACGCCGAGCATCGCGCCGCGCGCGACCGCGAACGCTCGCACCAGATCGTCGGCGGCCTCCTTGACCGACGCGATCACGAGGATCTCGCTGGCCGGCGGCTGCGACTCCAGCCACGCGCGCGCGGCGGCGATACGCTCGGCGGCGCGCTCGGCGACTATGATTTCACGAGCAACTGGCATCGGCGCGGCGCGGCTCGAGGCCGCGTCGCATCACTATCGTCCGCTCCGGGGATCGCGTCTCGCAAGGGGCCGCGCCGCGGTGTTTCCACAGCGCGGACAACCGTTGTCAGCGCGCGACCTACTTGCCGGGACGCGCGGTCTCGACGCTTTGCGCAGGCGCGATGTTGAACGGGCCGGCTACTGTGTTCGCCATCGCCTCGGCCGCTTTCTGGTCGGAGCTGATAGCTTTCATGATCGCGCCGGTCGCGGCCGCCATCAGGGTCTGCTTCTTCGCGGTGACGCGGGCGGCGCTCGCGTCGATCGAATCGAGCAGCCCCTGGCATCGCGGCATGACGTAGCGCGCGAGCAGCTCGTAACTGCGCCACATTTTTTCGCGCGGCGCCCAATCGTGCGCGAAACTCAGGATGGTGCCGAAGCCGCCGGACAGCTCCTGCAGTTTGGCGAGCTTCTCGAGCGCGTCTTCGGGCGTGCCGAAGATTCCGCCGCCGAACTCGTCCATGAACTTCGCGGCCTGGTAGCCGTCTTCGAAATCTTTGCCGTCGGGACGCCCGAGGATTCCCACCACGTACTCGTTGTTCCAGCGCTTGAGCCCGTCGGCGACATCGCGATACGCCTGCTCCTTCGAATCGGCGAGGTGAAACGGCATGACGATGCGCCAGTTGGCGCGAGCCACCTGCCGGCCGTGTTCCTTGGCGGAACTTTCGGCGAAGCTCCACTGCGTCTTGAGCGCGGTCAACCCCTCCTGCATGTACGACGCGACCGATAGCACGCCGACGCCGTACTTGCCCGCGGCCTTCATCCCGGCCGGCGAGATCATCGACGCGACCGCAATCGGTATTTGCCTCTGCAGCGGCCGCAGATGCAACGCCGCGTCGCGCAGCCGATACCATGAGCCGTCAACCGTGATGGGTTCGCGCTCGTTCAGCAGCCGGATAATCACGCCGAGGCCTTCGTCCATCTGATCGCGCTGGGTCATGGGATCGATGCCGAGCATGAACGCGTCGGAGGGCAGCGCGCCGGGTCCGACGCCGAGCATCGCGCGCCCGCGGCTGAGCAGATCGAGCATCACAATTCGCTGTGCGACGGTGAACGGGTGATGGTACGGGATCGAGACCACGCCGGTGCCGAGCATGATGCGATGGGTTCGCTGCGCGGCGGCCGCCAAAAACATTTCCGGCGACGCGATCGTTTCCCATCCGCCCGAGTGATGTTCGCCGACCCAGAACTCGTCGTAGCCAAGGCCGTCGAGCAGGGTCGCCAGTTCGAGGTCGCGCTCCAATTGGAGCATCGGATGTTCGCCGATCGGATGATGCGGCGCGAGAAAAACGCCAAAGCCCAGCCTGTTGTCCACGACGGCCTCCGTTGCGGTAACACTCGTTCAGTTCTGAACGAGTGTTACCGCACGGCGAGGCGAGCGCGCAACCGCGCGCAATGGGGAAGGGTAAATCACTTTATTGAATGTTGAACCCGCCGTGGGTTCCACACCTCCCTGGGCAGGGGTGACCCCTGCACCCGGTGAAAGGAAGAATGCTAAGCGCGAAATGTCGCGGACGACATTTCGCTCTCAGGTTCCTTTGGGGGGAATTGACGGCAGGCGTCGGGATCTACCTCGAGCTCTCACATCTTCGCCCCGGGGCTCGGCGTGGCCGTGGGCGACGGCGAGCTGCTGAGCGTTGGCGCAGCCGTTGCCGGTGCGGCAGAGACTGTTGGCGGCGGGCTCGAGGTCGCCATCGGAGTCGGCACGGACACCGTCGGCAGCGGTTCCGCGGAACTCGGCGCCGGCGCGGGACTCGCGGCTTCCGACGGAACCGGTCCGGCAGCCATCAGGGCGGTGCCTGCGCCATAGTCGAATACGAGTTCGCCGCCGAGATGCCCCTGGTAGCCCAGCGTCACGACCGCCGCGAGGGCGACAATCAGGTAAATCAGGCGCGAGCCCGCCATGAAGCCGAATCCCTGGATCATGATTCGCCACACCGCGAGGACGCCGAAAGTAATCGCCAGATACTCGCCCAGCTGCGCGTGCGTCTTCAAGACATCCTTCGCGGGCTGGCCGAGCGCGTTCCAGATGCGGTCGGCCTCCATATCGCCAGTGAAATACGAACCGCCGGCCGCCAGCGCGCCAAGGATGGTCAGCAGCAGCGCGGTGTAGCGGAGCCAGATGCGAGTCGGAGCGGCGCTCGCGACGAGATCGATCAGCACCGCGGCGAACAGCAGCGCGATCGAGAAATGATCGACGACCGGATGCAGTTGATAGGGTTGGAGGAATTTCACCACAGATTCCATCGGCGCTCCTTGGATTGAACGGGATCCGAGTGCGCGCGGGCAGAGGACGCGAAATTGCGTGGCCCGCCGCGCGGTCTGTGCAGTTTATCGCAAAGCCCCGCTCGACACGCAAATCTGCGGCAGACTGTTGTGCGTGAGTTGGCCGGGCGAAGAATTCACGAAGCAGGTTTGTCGGGCCGCGGTATCGCGATCTCGAGATCGCGTATTTCGACGTCGCTCCACGCGCGTTGCGTGAACAGGTACGTGATCGCGCGCGCCGGAGTCAGTTTGCCGAAATCCGGAGTCCACGATTCCTCGAATCCGAACTCCGGCGCGTCAGGATTGCCCGCGAGCGCGCCGCTTTGCGTCTTGCCGATTGTCACGACGATGTTCGCCGCGGCGGGCGAGTCGGTCAGCGCAAAATCGCGCAGATACCATCGCACCTGCGGCGCGTCGTCGGGGATCATCGCGCTCGCGCCGGTCAGCGAAACCGCAGTTCGCGCCCGCAAGCATTCTCTAACCGTCTGAATCGAAGTCGCCGGCTCGGACCAGAACAGCAGCGCGTGCCGCCGCCACGCCGCCTCACTGGTGTCCGGCGCGGGATAGAGGAAGTTGGTGGCGAACTGAACGTAGAGCGTGAGCGCGACGCCCGCCGCAATCGCATAGCGTATCCAGTTCCATCTCTCCGACTGATGCATCCAATTCACCGCGTAGGCGGCGAGCATGGTCAGCGGCAAAAGAATCGCCACGACCGCGCCAGGTCGATTTGCTCCAACTGTCGCAAACACCGCGAGGCTGACGGCCGCCCAGACCGCCGACCACGACGCAAAGCGGTCGCCGATACGTCCCGCGACGATTCCAGCCGCGCCGACGATTGCGAGAATCAGGATCAGGAATTCGTAAGCCACCAGAATCGGGAGCGCGGTGTGAATTCCGCGGTCAAACGCAATCGAGGGCCGCGCGAATCCAGCGCGCAAATCGTGTTGAAGTACGCTCGCAAAAGATCGGGTAAAGAAACCTGTCGCCGGCGACAGCCACGCGCCGACCGCAACGATCGCGGATACGATCACAAGCGCGCCCCGCCGATCCCACCATACGCGCAAGCGCAGGCGCCGATGGTCGATCCGCACAGCGTCGGCGACCCCGACGAAAATCAGCGCTACGGCCATCGCCGCGGCGGTCACGTAGCCAATCGGATCCGCCGAGAGCCACAGCGCAATTGCGACGCCCAGCCCCGCCGCGCGCACCACGCCCGGCCGCCGCCGCATGCTCTCCGCGATCACGATCGCGATCGTCATGAACGCCAGCGACGCGATCGCGGTCGAGGCGCCGCGCGAAAAATACGTCAGGCTCGGCGAAATCGCGATCAAAGCGGCAAAAGCCAGCGCTCCCGCGCGACCCAGTACCGGGCGCAGCGCAAATCCACTCGCGACCAGCAGCAGACCGCATAGCATCGCGACCATTCGCGAGCTGGCATCGGTCGCGCCGGCCGCGGCGAAGATCCAGCCCTGAACTATCGCGATCCACGAGGCCGCCGCGCCGGACGCGAGCGCGTCGCGGCCGTGCGTCGCCATCGCGAACGCCGCCAGCGCGTCGCGCGCCTGCGCCGCATCGAGCGGGCGCGCTCCCAGAGCCAGCGTGCGCGTGACGAGCGCGCAGGCGGCGACCAGGTACCAGCCGAGATGCTCGGCGGTGACGACGTACACCGCCCGCGTGAGGCGTTCGTGGCTGAGGTCGAAGGCGAGCTCTATCGGCGGCGCCGCGAGTCGCGGCTCAGGCTCGGCGCGCGTGCTGGATTCATCGTCCAGCCGCCACTGGTCTTCCGGAATTCGGTTGGCGCTCGCCATTATCTTTGCGCTCTTGCGACTTCGCTATTGTCACGGCCGCGCGTTGTCAATCCCGGCGCGCGGAAAATTAATGCGTCAGAAACGCAGTTTGCGCTTGAGCGAAACGCCGGCGCGGTTATGCTGGGAGTTTCGGGTCACGCGAAAATGTTCGGCATCGAAATAAGTCCGCGCCGCGCGGTAAACGGAACGCTCTCGTTCCTCGCGCTGGCTGCCATTATCGCCCTGTTCTTCGCGTATCGCAGCCACGCCCAGCATCTCATTCCGCACAACGTTCCCGTCTCGATCCAACACCTTCCATACTACGCGTTCTGCTCGTTCTACCGGATGCTCGCCGCGTACGTCATCGCGCTGGTTTTTTCGATCATCTACGGAATGGCGGCGGCGCGCGGCGGCCTTTACGAGCGCATCCTGATTCCCGCCATCGACATCGCGCAGTCGGTGCCGGTGGTCGGTTTTTTTCCGGCCGCGGTTTATTTCTTCGTCGCGCTCGCGCACGGCAGCCGCCTCGGCGTTGAGATGGCGGCTGTTTTTCTCATCTTCACCAGCCAGGCGTGGAACATGGCGCTGGGCGTTTACGAAGCGGTCAAAACGATTCCCGAGGACTCCAAAGACGCGCTCGAAACGTTCGGCGCGCGCGGCTGGCTCAAGTTCAAGCGTCTCCTGCTGCCCGCCAGCGTGCCGAAGCTGGTGTACAACTCGATCCTGTCGTGGGTCGCGGGATGGTACTTTCTCATTGCGTGCGAAATCATCACGGTCGGTCCCGCCAGCTACCGGCTACCGGGGCTGGGCAGCTTCCTGTGGGAGGCCTCCGAGAAAGGACGCAACTTCGATCTCGCCGCGGGACTTCTCACCTTGCTCGCGATCATCGTGTTGATGGACATGATCGTGTGGCAGCCGCTTTCGACGTGGGCGGAGAAATTTCGCTACGAATTTGCGGCGTCATCCGGCGCCGTGCAATCGCTGGGGATGTTCGACGCGCTGTCGGGTGTCGGCCCCGCCGTGACGCGCGCGCTGCGCTCGGTTCTGGTGCCTCCGCTGAGGCTGATAGCCCGCGCGCTGGACGCTTTGCCGCGCGGCCCGCAGCTGTCGCCCGAGCAAAGCAAGCGCGTCGGCGCGATCGTGCGAACGCTGATCGTCGGCACGATCGTGATCTTCACGCTGTGGGCATTGGCTCGGGGCTTCGTCGCGTTGGTCAGAACGCTCTCGGCGCCGTGGCCGTCCGATGCGCGACAAATTCCAGAAGCAATCGTCCTCTCCACGATTCGTATGACTGTCGCCTACGCGATCTCGCTGGCATGGACGGTGCCGTGCGCGCTCGCCGCCAGCGAGAGCCCGCGCTTCAACCGAATCTTATCGCCGATCGCCGAGATCGTCGGCTCGATGCCCGCGACGGCGCTGTTTCCGATCATCGTGGTCGCCGTGATCCAGCTTAGCGGCGGGATGAATCTCGCCTCCATCCTGCTAATCCTGACCGGCATGCAATGGTACCTGCTGTTCAACCTGCTGGCTGGAATCAACCAGGTGCCCGAGGACTTGAAGGAGGCCGCGCGCGCGTTCGGGCTCTCGCGCATTGCGCGATGGCGCAAGCTGATTCTTCCGGCGGTAACGCCGTCGCTGATCACCGGCAGCATCACCGCCTGGGGCGGCGGATGGAACGCGCTGATCCTGTCGGAGTACTTCGTCTACAACGGTCAGACCCACCAGGTACTCGGAATCGGCGCGCTGCTTGATGCCGCCACCTACAAAACCGGCAACGGCGTGATGATCCTGCTGAGCCTGCTATCGATGATAGGGGTGGTGCTACTGTTGAACCGGCTCATGTGGCGGCCCTTGTACAACGTCTCGACGGAGCGCTACAGGCTGGACTACTGACGCGTCCCCGACTATGTGCGATTCAGACTCATCTGACCCATGGCCTTCCTCGAGCTCAAACACATCTCGAAAAACTTCGCGCATGCCAAGGGCACGCTGCAGGTGCTCGACGACATCAGCTTCGACGTCGAGGAAGGCGAGTTCGTCGCGATCGTCGGCCCCTCGGGATGCGGCAAGTCAACCCTGCTGCGCATCATCAACGGCATCGTCCCGATGACTTCCGGGCAGGTGTTGTACCGCGGCCGCCAGGTCGACGGGATCAATCTCGAATGCGCTCTGGTATTTCAATCGTTCGCGCTGCTGCCATGGCTCTCGGTCAAAGCCAACGTCGAGCTGGGCCTCGAAGCGCAGGGATTGCCGCTGGCTGAGCGCGAAAAGCGCGCCGGCATTTACATCGACAAGGTCGGCCTCGACGGCTTCGAGGAGGCTTACCCGCGCGAGCTCTCGGGTGGGATGAAGCAGCGCGTCGGTTTCGCACGCGCGCTGGCGGTCGAGCCCAAGGTGCTGATGATGGACGAGCCGTTCTCCGCGCTCGACGCCCTGACCGCAATCACGCTGCGCGAGGAATTGCTGGAGATCTGGCAATCGCCCGACATGCCGGTGAAAAACATCGTGCTCGTAACCCACATCATCGAAGAGGCTATCGAGCTCGCCGATCGCGTGATCGTGATGGCGTCGAGCCCCGGACGCATCGTCAAGGACCTCAAAATCGAACTGCCAAGGCCGCGCGACCGCCGCAACGAAGCATTCAACGCGCTGACCGACAAGGTCTTCTCGCTGATCGAGGAGCGCGGCTGATGCCTCCGGCGTCGATCCATCCGCTTCCCGATTCCGCGCTGACGCTGGTCTTCGGCCTGCTCGAATTGCTCGAGGACCGCGGCGGGCGCGAGGACGGTTACAAAATCGCGCGCGATCTCAATTTCAAATTCGGCGATTTGCTCAAGGTGATGAAGTCGGCGGAAATCCTTGGCTTCGTTTCGACGCCCGCCGGCGACGTCGTGCTCGAGCCGCTGGGAAAACAGTTTCTCGACGCGAAGGTCAACGAACGCAAGCTGATGCTCCGCGAGCAGTTGAAGAAACACAGCCTCTTCAGCTACTTCATCCGCCTCCTTCACGGCCAGGAGGACAAGTCTCTCAGCAGGGAAGTCGTCCTCGAACACCTCGCGATGCTGCTGCCGAGCGAAAAGCCCGAACGCCAGTTTTCCACGATGGTTGGCTGGGGGCGCTATGCCGAGCTGTTCGGCTATAACAAGGACGAGGACCGCTTCTATCTCGACCACGAATAGGCGCTTTGCGCCGAGGGAGAAATCGCTATGGCTACCGATGCTGAAAAAGTCGTGACCGAATTCTGCAACGCATGGCCGCGCAAGAATATCGACGAGCTGCTCGGCTACTTCACCGACGACGCCGTCTATCACAATATCCCGCTCGAACCCGCTAAGGGCAAAGAGGCCATCCGCGGCGTCATCAACACGTTTCTGCCGCTGGCCAAGTCGCTGCACTTCAAAGTGCTGAAGACCGCCAGCGCCGGCAACGTGGTCTTCAACGAGCGGGTGGACGTCTTCGACCTGGGCAACGGCAAAACAATCTCGCTGCCGGTTGCAGGCGTGTTCGAGGTAACCGGCACAAAGATCAGCGCGTGGCGCGACTACTTCGACATGGCAACCTACACCAAGCAGATGTCGAGTTAGGATGTAGCGTTCCGCGCGACTGCTCGACTCGCGATGGCCTCACCCACCACTCACGCCATCATCGGCACCGCCGGCCACATCGATCACGGCAAGACCGCGCTTATCAAAGCGCTCACCGGCCAGGACACCGACCGCCTTAAGGAGGAAAAGGAGCGCGGCATCTCGATCGATCTCGGCTTCGCTTACTTCACGCTGCCCGACGCGACCCGCGCCGGCATCGTCGACGTGCCGGGCCACGAGCGCTTCATCCGCAACATGCTCGCCGGCGCCCACGGCATCGACCTCGTGCTGTTCGCCGTCGCGGCCGACGACGGCGTGATGCCCCAGACCGAGGAGCACCTCGACATCCTGCATCTGCTCGGCACGCGCCGCGGCATTTTCGTCATCACCAAGGCCGACCTCGCCGACTCCACGCGCCTTCGCGACGTGCGCGACGAGATCGAGCTGCTCGCCGACGGCACCACGCTCGCCGGCGCGCCCGTCATTGAGGTCTCGTCGACCACCGGCCTCGGGCTGGACCAGTTGCGCGCCGAGATCGTCCGCCAGCTCGACGGCTTTCAGGCGCGGCGCGCCACCGGCGTCTTCCGGCTGCCGCTCGATCGCGCGTTTGTCATCAAGGGACACGGCATCGTCGTCACCGGCACCGCGATGGGCGCTGAGGTCCGCGTCGGCGACAAGCTCCGCGTGCTGCCGTCGGGAAAGGAGGTCCGCGTGCGCTCGATCCAGGTGCATTCGGACTCCGTCGAGAGCGCCGGCCTGTGCCAGCGCGTCGCGCTGAATCTCACTGGCGCCGAAAAGCTCGAGCTCGCTCGCGGCGACGTGCTCGCCGACGAGCGGCTCGACTCCGCCACCGCGCGCTTCGACGCCTGGCTCGAAATTCGTCCCGCTGCCAGGCGCGCGCTCAAGAACAACACGCGCGTGCGCTTGTTCATCGGCACTGCGGAGACTATCGCCCGCGCGATCGTCCTCGACGACGCCGGCGCGATCGCGCCCAAAGCCGCCGCCTTCGCGCAGCTCGTGACCGCGGACCCCGTCGTCGCACTGTCGGGCGACCGCTTCGTCATCCGCGACGAGACCAACTCGCGCACGCTTGGCGGCGGCGTCGTGCTGAACCCGACGGGCCGCCGCGTCCGCAAGCCGCTCGAGGCCTATCGTGCGAATCTCCGCCAGCTCAAGGACGCGTCGGGTGGCGACGCGCTCGAAGCGTTTATCAATTTGCAGGAGAGCTTCGCGCTCGGCACAAGCCGGATTGCGACTCTCATGAACATTCCTGTTGCCGAGGCGGAGGCCGCGCTACGTGAGGCGGAGCGCTTCGTCAAGTTGTCGGTTGGCGACGAAGAAGCTTTCACCACGC
This sequence comes from Binataceae bacterium (SeqCode), assembly GCA_963789715.1. Lineage (GTDB taxonomy): Bacteria > Desulfobacterota > Binatia > Binatales > Binataceae > Binatus. Next base: position 135,619 of record CAWBLQ010000014.1, read on the forward strand.
GGACCCGCTGGGACGAGTTGAAGCGCTTCGCGCTCGACGTGCTCGCGAAGCATCACCAGGCCGAGCCGCTGCTGCCGGGCCTCGAGATGGAAGCTCTGCGCACGCGGCTGCCCTACGAAATCGGCGCGCGTGCATTCCGCCCGATTATCGATCGCATCAGCCATGAATCCGAAATCGTGCGCGAGGAAAGTGCGCTGCGGCTGAAGAGCCATCGCGTGCAACTCGGTGGCGACGCCGAGACGCTCGGTGCCAGCGTCGAGGCCGCGCTCACGAGCGCGCAGTTCCAGCCGCCGGAGCTCAAGCAGCTGGCAGACGCGCTGAAAATTCCTGCCAGCCAACTTCCGCGTCTGAGAACCGTACTGCTCGCGATGGAACGTCAGGGCCGCGTCGTCAAGATAGCCACCGACCTGTATTTCAGCCGAGCCGCCGCCGACACCGCAAAAGATCGGCTCGTCAAGTATCTCGGGACTCACCCCGAAATCACCGCCGCGGTCTTCCGCGATCTGCTGGGCGCGTCGCGCAAGTTCGCAATCGCACTGCTCGATCACTTCGACCACACCGGCCTGACCACGCGCGTAGGCGACGCCCGCCGCCTCCGCCTGCTCAATCCTTCATCCCAGGTCCCGCATGCCTGAACCGTCGTCAGCAAGGCGCGCGTTTCAGCGACGACGCGGTCTTGGAACTCGGGGTCGCGCGCGAGCGCGGAGCCGCCGATTCACCTCACCCAGACGAATTCAGCAGAGTCGATGGTGTGCATCCGGAGCTATTGGACAGCTAAACACCCTCGATCGCGACCTGGTTGCCGCGGGCCGCGGCTTTGCGCACATCGATCAAGGACCGATATTCATCGGAGTTGTACCAATTCTTGAGTTCTTGCATGGAGGGGAACTCGATGATGATCAGTTCCTTGGGCGTCCAGGAGCCCTCAAGCACCTCGCGTGCACCGTTACCCACGAGCAGACGCCCGCCATGCTTGACCACCGTCGGCCCCGCACTGCGGCGGTATTCGGCGATTTTTCCCGAGTCGTTTACTTCCAAATCGACAATCAGATATGCAGCCATGGTCCATCACCTCCACTTTTAAGAAAGAGCTATGCGATCGTGCCGGAAGTGCGCAGGCGCTTCAGGTCATCCGGCGTGTAGCCGTGCGCAGCCAGCACTTCGTCGGTATGCTCGCCTACCAGCGGCGGGCGCGTGATCTTGCCCGGTGTCGATTCGAGCTTGGCGGCCAGTCCTGTCGTCAGGTACTCGCCGAGTTCCGGATGGGGCAGCTTCAGCAGCATCTCGCGGGCGGCCGTTTGCGGATGCTTGAACATTTCTTCGACCGTTAGAATAGGACCTGACGGGATACCCTCGCGATTCAGCAGTTGAATCCAATGCTCTGCCGGATGCGCCGCGAGCGCGCGATTCACTTCCGCGGTCAGCGCGGCGCGATTTTTGATGCGGCGGCCCGTGCCCTTGAATCGCTCGTCGTCGGCCAGTTCCGGACGGCCAATCGCAACGACGAACTTTTTCCACATCGGCTCGTTGCCGCACGCAATGTTGAACGGCCGGTCGGACGCTTGGAAGACGCCGTGCGGCGACGACAGCGGATGATGGTTGCCGGCGGGCGCGGGTGTCTTGCCAGTCTCGAAATAAATTCCCGCCGACCAGGTGAGGATGCTGACGATCGATTCGAGCAGCGAAGTCTCGACGCGCTGGCCGCGGCCGTCGCGATGGCGCGCCTCGAGCGCGAGCAGGATGCCCTGCGCCGAGAAAATTCCACCGAGCAGATCGCAGATCGCGATGCCGACGCGGGTCGGCCCGCTCTCGACGGTCCCCGTCACGCTCATCAGGCCGGACATCCCCTGCGCTATCTGATCGAAGCCGGGAAAATCGCGCAGCGGGCCGGTCGAGCCGAAGCCCGAGATCGAGCATGTGATGATGCGCGGATTGCGCATCGCGAGCGTTTCGTAGTCGAGCCCAATCGCTTTCATGACGCCGGGGCGGAAGTTGTCCACGACGACGTCGGCGGCGTCGATTAGGCGCATCAGGATTTCGCGGCCCTCGGGTTGCTTGATGTCGATGCGCAAACTCTTCTTCGATCGATTGGCGGAGAGAAAAAAGTAGTTGTCTGGACCCTGGCTGTCGCCAAGCTCGCCGCGCGGATTTTTGACCGGTTCGATCTTGAAGATTTCGGCGCCGTAGTCGCCCAGGATTTGGGTGCAGAACGGACCGGCGAGATAGCGGGTCAGGTCGACGACCTTGATACCTGCCAGCGGAGGCGGCTGATTCGCTTGAGCCATGGCGGTGAACCTACTCGAAACCTGCGCGACGGTGCTACGTCTAAGAGGCAACAGTGTCTTTAGTCACTGGAAACGCATGAATAACGGGATAATAATTGAGCACCACCCATGAAATTGTCCAGCCTGAAAAAAAGCGCGTGGATGCTCGCGATCGCCGCGATAATCGTCGTAGCCGGCTGGTATTTCCTTGCTCCGACCTCGGCCGCGACGCGATTCGTTACCGCCAAGGTCACCGAAGGGCCCATCGTGCGCTCGGTCACGGCGACCGGTACGGTCAATCCGGTCATTACGGTGCAGCTCGGCACTTACGTGTCGGGGCCGATCATCGCAATTTATCGGGACTACAACGCGCCGGTGAAAAAGGGGGAGCTGATCGCGAAAATTGACCCGAGTACCTACCAGGTGACGGTCGATATCGCGCGTGCGACGCTGGCGAACTCGATAGCGCAACTCGGTAAAGACCGGGCCGACCTCGCCTACAAGAAAGTGACCTATGAGCGCGACGCCGCACTGTACAAGGAGGACTCGGTCTCGAAGGACACGCTCGATTCCGCGTACAGCGCGTGGCAGATGGATGTCGCGCAGGTCAAGCTCGACCAGGCCAATATCCAGCAGCAGACGGCCAACGTGAAGGCCGCCGAAGTGAATCTCAACTACACCAATATCGTCTCGCCGGTTGACGGCACGGTGGTCTCGCGCAACGTGGACGTGGGCCAGACGGTGGCGGCCAGCTTTCAGACGCCGACCCTGTTCCTGATCGCGAAGGACCTGACCAAGATGCAGGTTGACTCCAACGTCAGCGAGTCCGACATCGGCTACGTCAAGGAAGGCCAGAAGGCTACGTTCCGGGTCGACGCGTTTCCCGACCGCGATTTCGAAGGCGTCGTTGCCCAGGTTCGCCAGGCGCCGATCACGGTTCAAAACGTCGTGACCTACGACGTGGTGGTGGCCGTGGAAAATCCCGAACTGCTGCTGAAGCCCGGGATGACTGCGAATGTGAACGTCGTGACCGCGACCCGCGCCAATGCGGTGCGTGTTCCGATCGACGCGCTGCGCTTCGCGCCGCCGGGGCAGCCGCCGGCGGATTCCGCGGCGCTGGACGGAGCGCCGGGCCAGCAGACTCGAGTCTGGGTGCTCGAGCGTCGCAAGGTGACACCGGTGACGATAACCACCGGGCTCAGCGACGGAACCTGGGTCGAAGTCGCGGACGGCGACCTGCAGCCGGGAGACCGCGTGGTGACGGACGAGATTCACACCGCGGGATCGCATAGCGCGGGCGCGTCGCATGGCGCGGGCGGCGGTCCGATGGGCGGGATGATGCACCTGCCGCACTAGCCGCGCGCGCGGCTGTCACATGAATACGGTTATTGAAATCGTCGGCATGACCAAGACCTACGTCCTTGGCGACATCGAGGTTAATGCGCTGCGCGGCGTCAACCTGACCATCGAGCGCGGCGAATTCGTCGCGGTGATGGGTGCGTCGGGCTCCGGCAAATCGACGCTGATGAACATGCTGGGATGCCTGGACCGGCCGACCAGCGGCCGCTACATCCTGGAGGGCGAGGACGTCGCGCAACTGAGCGAATCGGAGCTGGCGACGATCCGCAGCCGGCGAATCGGATTCGTTTTTCAGAACTTCAACCTGCTGTCGCGCACCTCGACGCTGGAGAACGTCGAGCTGCCGCTCTTCTATTCGTCGTGGACGGCCGACGGCGAGCATCGCGCCGCCGACCTGGTCAAGCTGGTCGGGCTGGCGGGCCGCGAGCAGAGCCACCCGAATCAACTCTCGGGCGGGCAGCAGCAACGCGTCGCGATCGCACGCGCGCTGGTGAATCGTCCCTCGATTCTGCTGGCCGACGAGCCAACCGGTAATCTCGATTCGAAAAACTCGGCCGAGATTTTGGAGGTGCTCACCAGGCTTAATCGCGAGCAGGGCATCACGGTGCTCGTGGTGACGCACGATCCCGACGTGGCCGCCTACGCGGACCGGACTGTCACATTTCGCGACGGCGTGATCATTTCGGACACGCGCAAGGACGGCGTCGGCGCGCACGGCGGAGCCGGCGGCAAACCGGCGGCGCTGACGGCGGCGCCGGCGGCGTCGAAGCAGCAGGCAGCGTCGATGGTGGATGAGATGTGGACGTTTGCCACCATGGCGATGGTCGCGGCGGGGCGCGCTATCAGGCGCAACAAGCTGCGCGCCGCGCTCACGATGCTCGGTATTTTTATCGGCGTCGCGGCGGTGATCACGATGGTGGCGGTGGGCGACGGCGCAAAATCCTCGGTCGAGGCGCAAATCAACAGCCTCGGCACCAACCTGCTGGTGGTGCTGCCGGGCGCGACCACCGCCAACGGCGTGCGCGCTGGGCTCGGCAGCAATTCGACGCTCACGGTCGGCGACGCCGAGGCGATCGCGCATGGCGGAGGCCCGGTCGCGCTGGTGACCTACATGGATCGGCAGGTGGCGCAGGTCGTCTCGGGAAATCGCAACTGGAGCACCAACATCCAGGGCACAACCTCGAATTATTTTGCGATCCGCGAATGGCCGCCGTCGATCGGCCGCATCTTCACCGACTCAGAGGAGAAGGCCGGCGCGGCGGTCTGCCTGCTCGGACAGACTGTCGTGAACAACCTGTTCGGCGAGGGACAGAATCCGGTCGGCGCGACCATCCGGGTGAAGAATTTCCCGATGAAAGTAATCGGCGTGCTGTCGGTCAAGGGACAGTCCAGTTACGGGCAGGACCAGGACGACGTGGTGATCGTGCCGTTCAACACTGCGGAGCGCAAAGTTCTTGGCGTGTCTGCCCCGCAGGCAACACCCGCGCCCGCGGCGGTCGCCACTGCCAGCGCCACCAACCCTTACTCGACCGTGCCGACCACCAATTCGGTTTACAGCTCGACCACCGAGGCGACCAGCGCGTACGGCAGCGCCCCGAAAATCACCGGCGTCGTGAATACGATGTATATCAAGGCGAGCAGCTCCGACGAGGTGGACAGCGCGGTTACCCAAATCACGCGCGAGCTGCACCAGCGCCATCACATCCAGGCGAAACAGGATGACGATTTCACCGTGCGCAATCTGAGCGAGATCGCGGCGGCCTCCGAGAGCGCGACCCAGGTGATGACGATGCTGCTCCTGGCGGTGGCGTCGATCTCGCTGCTGGTGGGCGGAATCGGAATCATGAACATCATGCTGGTGTCGGTGACCGAGCGCACGCGCGAAATAGGAATCCGCATGGCAATCGGCGCGCGCCGCATCCACATCATGCTGCAGTTCCTGGTCGAGGCGATGCTGCTGTCGGTGATGGGCGGGTTCGCGGGGATCGTGCTCGGGATACTGGTGTCGAAGGTGATTTCCGCGCTGGCGCAATGGCCGACGCTGGTCTCGCCGGTGGCGGTGATGGGCGGCTTCATCTTTTCGGCGGCGGTCGGAGTCTTCTTCGGCTACTACCCAGCCCGCAAAGCAAGCCTCCTCCACCCGATCGACGCGCTACGCTACGAATAGCCGAGCCGAAGCCCCGCTTCCGCGACAGTCGCACACGAACCCGGCCGGATCGCAAGCCGAACGGATTACGATATTGTCGCCGTGGGGTGGGCTCGATAAAACCGTTCGACGAGGCCGATCGCCGCCGCCTATTCGGCGAATAGTCTCCCGGAGAGATTGACGCCGAGGCACAAAGCAAATCGAATCGTTTCCTTCGAAGTCGCAGGAGAGAGTTATGGCCAAATCAGGTTCAAAGGTCCCATCGCCGCTTCCGATCTTTTATGACCTCGACTATCGAGCATGGCGCGGGGCCACCCTTCTTGCCGCCTGCGATCTTTGCGTCTTCGACCGGATTGCGTCGGGCAAGGTTACCGCGCAAGAAATCTCCGCCGATGCCGGCGCCGATGAGAGTGCAATGCGCCGCCTCCTCGACACGCTGGTGGCCCTGGGGCATCTGACCCGCAAGGCAGACAAATACCGCCTCACCCCACCCATCGCCACCTACCTGGTCAAGTCGAGCGAGCTCTATATGGACGGTGCGGTCGCGATCGCGCGCCGCAACGTGGGGTTGTGGTCCCAACTCGGCGAGGTTGTGAAGGCCGGGAAGGTAGGTTCACTGCGGTCGCCGGACGAGCGGATTCAGTTCTTTTTGACACTGGTCAGAGCGATCTTTCCACTTGGGTTCATGGGCTCCAAGTCCGCGGTTGCGGCGTTCGACAAGAAAGCTCGCGGGCGAATCACCGCCATCCTCGACGTTGCGGCGGGCGCTGCCGCGTGGTCGATCCCCTTCGCTCAAGCCATTCCAAAGGCCCGGGTCACGGTCGCGGACTTCCCTGATGTAACCAAGGTCGCGCGCGAGTACACGACGCGTTTCGGCGTCGCCGATCAATACGACTATCTCGAAGGCGACCTGCGCGAGACGGACTTCGGTCGCGAGCGGTTCGACCTCGTGATCCTCGGGCACATCATCCACGGCGAGGGGCGCGAGCACGGCCGGAAATTGATCGAGCGATCTTTCGCCGCACTCAAGGACAGGGGAATGCTGCTGATTGCGGAGTTCATTCCGAACGACGATCGGACCGGGCCGGAACTGCCTATGCTGTTCGGGCTCAATATGCTTATGGCCGGCCCGGACAGCGATGTATTCACGATGCGCGAGTATCGCGAATGGCTGAGAGCCGCAGGCTTCGGAGGCGTGAAGACAATTCGCAGTCAGAACCAGCCGTCGCCGATGATTCTGGCGACGAAGTAGCGCACCGAACGTTTGGCAGCTACCCGGCGAGACGTGCCACCAGATGCTCGGCGATCATCAAGGCTAAGCTCATCCGGTTCACCAACGCGCGCGAAGTCGCCTTCGGCGCGTTGGTCGCTGCCAAGGAAGTCGCGCCCGCGATTCTGATCGCCGCCTGGAATGCCCGCCCTATAGAACTGTGAATAGTCGCCATTGGTCGGGGACTCCCTTGAGCGTATGCGCGCCGCGGTCGCCGAAGCGGAGTCCTGAGCCGGCAACAAGATCCTTCACGGTGCTGGAGACAAGCACCTCGTCGGGTGCTGCGATTGAGGCGACCCGCGCCCCGATATGGACCGCGATCCCGACCACATTATCTCTGGTCAGCTCGCACTCACCGGTATGCAAACCCGTGCGTACTTGCAGACCCAATTCATGAACCCGATCGCGCATCGAGCAGGCGCACCGAATTGCCCGCGCCGGGCCGTCGAATGTGGCGAGTAAACCGTCGCCGGCTGTGGCTACTTCCCTTCCTCGATAAGCGTTCAACTCTTTGCGGACTACCGAGTACCAGTCATCGAGCAAACCGCGCCATCGCGAATCTCCAATTTCCGCCGCGCGCTGGGTCGATCCGACGATGTCGGTAAACATCACGGTGGCGAGCATTCGATCCGTTTCATGCATGTGTTGTGCGCCGGTTATGAATTCCTCGATTTTATCCGCGATGAAATCCTGTGTCCCACTATCGGTGATACTGTGGTCGGTCCCCGGCATTTCGACAAATCTGGCGCCTGGTATTTTTTCCGCGAGATAGCGGCCGCAATCGGATGGGACCAACGAGTCGCCGCCACGATGAAGAACGAGCGTCGGCGCCTGGATAACCGGCAGTACGTGCCGAACGTCGAGGTCATAGTTGAGCCGCATCAGCGCGCCGATCGAGCCGGGACTGGCGGTGGCGCGTTCCCAGCGCCCAGTGTCCTCGCGGAATGCTTGGTTGCCCCACACGCTGGGAGCATTAAGTTCGAGCAGTATGCCCTCACCCCAATGGGTCTCCCAACTCTTTACGTAGCTGTACCAGAGTTCGCGCGATATCGCCCAGGGAGGATCCTTGAGCGAGGCGAATGTGGCATACAGCACGAGCGTGGAAGTTCGCTCCGGATAGGTGGCGGAGAATACCAGCGACGCTGGCCCACCCTCCGACCAGCCATAGAGAGTAGCGCGCTCGGAACCTGCGGCGTCCATCACTGCCCGGATATCGATAATGCGCTCCTCGACGGTTTGCTCGGCAGCAATGTTCCGATCGGATAGTCCTTGACCGCGTTTGTCGAAGACGACAACGCGCGCGAACGCGGTCAGCCGGCTGAGCAGATGCTTGGCGGCCGGCCTTTCCCAGCTCAATTCAGCATGCGAGAGAGTCCCAGGGACGAGGACGATATCGCGAGGACCTTCCCCGAAGATACGATAGGCGAGGTGAACATCGCCGCATTTGGCATATTTGACCGGAGCTTCCATTTCTTGCCGCTGTAACGCGCTGTTCGCAAAGTACTATCATCGAACCCCGCTTAACCCAAGCGAGCGAGTGTTCGACAGACACCGGAGGTGTCAGATTACATTTACGCGTGCGCCACGCTCGGCTGACAGCTATGCGGCTTATGCGGGGACGGCTGTCGGGAAGGGATCGAAGTCGGGTTCAAGCATCGTCTCGTCTCTCCGCTCTCTGAGCGCTTGCGAATCGCCGTCTAGGTTCGCGTCTATGATTTCGGCCGCACAGTCGCGATACTTGCGCGTTCGCCTCCCGAACGCACCGAGGGCTTCGACACCGCCGGCTCTGTGCCCCATTTCGCCTGCGTAGGATTTGGAGCCAGGGTAACTACCCGGCCCGCAAAGCAAGCCTGCTGCATCCGATCGACGTGCTACGCTACGAATAGCCCAAAACGAAAGGGGCCGGCTGCGAACCGGCCCCTCTCGGATGGTTAATCTATCCCGCAATTATGGTGTGATCGTGCCGGTTTCGGTGCCCGTAATTTGGCCAAACTCCCCTGTGGACAGGGGAGAAGATCCGTAAGGCAAATAATAGGGGGGAAATGGCGGAAAATTCGAATAATAGAGGACACCTACAACTAGCGATTGCTTTATGGTGACGGTGCCTGTCGCTCCCGTAAAGCGCCCGCTACCGCCAAGGATCGTGAACACTTCGCTCTCGCCATTAGAACCGGTGGTGTTGCTGGCGCAGAGGCTGCCCGTGAGGGAATAACCCCAGAGCTGGTCGGGTTTGAAGTTGTAGCTGCTCACAAATAAAGCAAACTCCAGCGAGTACGTTTCGCCCGCCGTCCCGTCCGGCGCGGTACATGGTGGTCCGGTTATTGGTAGTCCGGTGCTTACGTCAGTAAACAAGTAAGCGTTGAGCCTTTGACCAATGTAGTTTCCAAAATCGTCGTGGCCCATCCAGTTATTCACGCCCGCACCATTGACTCCGTCGAATGTGATAGGGGCATTAGTGAACGAGCCACCGTAGCTTCCGGAAACTTTGACCGGTTTCGGCGGGTCCGCCCCGTAAACCGAACCGGCTGAGAGCAGCAGCGCGATCCCACCTAAAATGCTCAAAATCCTGGTTTTCATCGCGCTCCTGGCTCCCTCTGACGAAGCTACTGTTGCGGAATTTCCGTGCCATGCGCGTTGCCTTTCTGTTTATTCGCGATTGACTTTCTGTCAAGCATCTCTCGTACCAGCCATTGCGTGTCAGAATGTGAGCAACATCCCGAAAAAGTTGAGCTTTGAGCTATCGATAGGAAAAATACGAAGTTCGTTGGTGACGCCGATCGAGTCAGACCCTAGTCGTTGGTGACGCCGATCGAGTCAGACACTGATTTCAATGCTCGATTCCGCCCATCTGTCTTAACAGGCGTTCCAGGCGTCGAACCCTACTTCTTGAATCAGATAGGTCTCGCAGTCCTTTACGATGCGGTCTTCGGCGGCGTTGTAATCGACGACGTCGCCTTAGGTCGCAGCGATATAGCCGGCTTTGATCCAAGCGGAATATGGCGCACCGGTCGCGCTGCTCGCGCTCCTTCCACCGTTGCGTCCGCATCTACGTTTCAGGCGTAAAATCAAACGTTTAGTTCATTAACCGCATTGGTTCTTTGCATTACTTTTCTTAATGTTCACCGACTCCCGCGTGAAGTGAAAGTAATTTTCCTTCTTGTCTCCCGCGACTCCATGTGATGCGCTGGGAAGAGTAATTTTTTCAGGCCTGCCCTTTCGCAGTTGCCAGGAGGTTCCCCGAGAATGTTTTGTCGCAGTTACCGTATCGCATGGAAAACAGCGGGTGTCGGCGCGCTCGTCATGAGCATCGCAATCTTCGCCGCCACCGCCCGGGCAGGAGTCCAGCCCGGAGATGTCATCACCCCGCAGAACGCGTCGAAGGTCAAAGACCTGGTGTCGCCGGGCGTCTACTACATGGTGACGCACGGGATGCAGATGGACATTGTGCCCTCCGAGCGCATCGATTGGCCGCCTCCGTACAAGGACGCGACCGAGAAGTATTCGTCCCAGGTCCGCCTGACTGACGACCATCGCTCACTGGTCGGCTACGTCGCGGGCCAGCCCTTCCCGCTGATCGACACCAACGACCCCCAGGTCGCGACCAAGATCATGTGGAACAACGTGTTCCGTCCGATCAGCACCGACGACTACGATCTGCGTTTTTTCGATTGCCAGATCGAGTACGTCAATCCGGGCCATGACCAGAAGGTCGTCAACGACATCCAGGTCGGCCACTACGCCGGCTACGACCTGGTCGGCCGCACGGAAGTTGAGCCACTGCCGGTCGATCCCGACTTCAAGAAGACCGGCCGCCTATGGCTGTTCGGTCTCTATCCCCTGCTCGCGCCGGAGGAAGCTCGCGGCCAGGGCCTGATTCGATATCGCTACGCGTCGCCCACGCAGGGTGACGACACCTGGGATTGGAATCCCGGCAGTCGCCGCATCCGGCGCCTGAACGAGTCGCTGAACAGCAGCGCGACCGGAGCGCAGAGCTTCGACCCCGACCACTACTCGGGCTTCAACCCCAAGACCGAAGAGTACGACTACAAGTTCCTCGGCGAGAAAGAGATGCTCGCGGTGGTTCACGCGCGCCACTCCCCCGAGGTAACCTGCCCCACCGACGGCGGCGCCTCCGCCTGCCCTGAGGATTGGGAGATGCGCCACATGTACGTCGTCCAGGCGACACCGAATCGCAGCGTCGGCCAGGCGGGCAACGTGCTCGACCGGGACACCGTCGTGTACATGGACTCCGAAGTATGGTTCGAGCCGTACGTCGACGGTTACGACCAGAAGGGCGCGCTGTGGCGCACCAATATCTTCTGGGCCGCGTACCGCGACCGTCCGGTGCCCGACGCGAAGGTGGCAATCTATCCCTTCAAGCGCGAGTTCATCGTGGGCTCGGGCCGCTATGACGTCCAGTCCGGTTTCGCGACAATGTGTTATCTGCCGGGGCAGAACACGCCGGAGCGCGAATGCTGGTACATCAACATGGGCGCGGTGGACAAGGATTTCTTCACCACGCAGTCGATGGTCAAGGCGGCTCCGTAAGGAGTTTAGCCCGATAAATCAGGGACTTAGCTCCCTCTGAACGCTCGGCGGGGCGATGCGGCGGACAGGCTGCATCGCCCCGCGCTTTTTTCTCATTGATAACGTCAATATGTAGCATTAAGAAACAATTTGATGTAGTAAGGAGTCAGAAGTTGACTTAATGACGGAGGGAGGTGCTACCGATGGTCAAGCATGCTTTCGGAGAGATGGTATGCGTGGGGACACTGGCAATTGGGTTATGTCTCATCGCGGCTTCCGCTAATGCAGCGGTGAGGGTAGGCGAGGTCATAACTCCCGCCAACGCGGCGCAGGTCAAAGACCTGGTTTCGCCCGGGGTCTATTACGCGGTCACTCATGGAATGCGTATGGAGATCGTCCCGAGCCAGCGCGTCGATTGGCCGCCGCCGTACCGCGACGCAACCGAAAAGTATTCGCAGCAGGTCCGCCTCACCAACGATCATCGCAGCATTATCGGCTACGTCGCCGGACAGCCGTTTCCGTTGATCGATCCAAACGATCCGTACGTCGGGACCAAGATCATCTGGAACAATGTGTTCCGGCCGATCCAGAGCGACGACTACGATCTGCGCTTCTTCGACTGCCAGAGCGAGTACGTTCGTCCCGGCCAGGAACAGCGCATGATCGACGATATCGAGATCGGTCACTACGCCGGATACAACCTCGTCGGACGAACCGAAGTCGACCCGCTGCCTGTAGATCCTGACTTCAGGCAGTCCGGACGCCTGTGGCTGTTCGCCCTGTATCCCCAGCTTGCGCCCGAGGAATCGCGCGGCCAGGGCCTGATCCGCTATCGCTACGCGGATCCGAATCGCGGCGACGACAGCTGGGATTGGACGCCCGGCACCCGTCGCGTGCGTCGCCTGAACGAGTCGATTCTCTCCACCGCCACCGGCGCGCAGAGCTACGATCCCGACCACTACTCAGGCTTCAACCCGAAGACCGAGCAGTACGACTACAGGTTCCTCGGCGACAAGCAGATGCTCGCGAGCGTGCACGCGGAGCATTCGCCCGAGGAGACCTGCCCCTACGACGGCGGCGCGACCGCATGCCCCGAGGCGTGGGAGATGCGCCACGAGTACATCGTCGGGGCGACGCCGCGGCGTGACAACAATTCCGGTGCGCTCGACAAGGAGACCGTCATATACCTCGATGGCGAAGTATGGTTCGAGCCGTACATCGACACTTACGACCAGAAGGGCCGTTTGTGGCGCACGCACATCTACTGGCTGGCCTATCGCGACCGCCCGGTGCCCGATGCGCGCGTGGCGATCTACCCGTTCAAGCGTGAGTTCGTGGTGGGTGCCGCCTCGATCGACACGCAGGGGAACTTCTCGACGATGTGCTACCTCCCCGGCCAGCACACGCCTGAGCGCGAATGCTGGTACATCAACATGGGCGCAGTCGGCAAGGACTTCTGCACGGTGAAATCGATGGTGGCCGCGGCCCCATGAGATAAGACGCCTGCGCGGCGGGCGGCAGGGGTGACCCCTGCACCCGGTATTTGGAGAATCGCGAAATCGCGCGGACGCGCTTTCGCTCTCGATGTTATTATCTTCGGCTTTCCGACAAGGAGTTAGCTGCAATCGTTTTACATATGTCGAGCCGCGGAATATATTCGGCGGCGTATCGCGTGATTGGGTTTTGCATCCCGATCGCGAACGTAAAAAAAAGGTCCCGTGTCCGTCGCCGGCGCGGACGCGCCTCGCAGGTCCAACGAGTCGCTCTGCGCCGGCACTTTTTTCCCGCCGCGTCGATTCAGTTCGCGTCGCCTACTCGTCTCCCTCCCAAACCCGTGAGCGAAAGCGCGTCCGCGCGATTTCGCGATTCTCCTGACACTGGGTGCAGGGGTCACCCCTGCCGCCCGCCGCGCAGGCGATTTTTTTCTGGGCTTCGAATCAAACCTTGAAGCGGATATGGATCATGTCGCCGTCGCGCATCACGTAGTCGCGGCCTTCGAGTCTGAGCTTGCCGGCCTCTTTGACCTTCGCGTCGGACTTGTGAATTGCAAAGTCCTCGTAGCTGACAACTTCGGCGCGGATAAATCCGCGCGCGATGTCGGTATGGATCACGCCGGCGGCGTCGAGCGCCGACTCGCCGCGGCGCAGCGACCATGCGTGCGCTTCGGGCTCGCCGGCGGTGTAGAAAGTGATAAGCCCGAGATGGCTGTACAGTGCGCCGATCAGGCGATCGCGCGCGGGCGCGTCGAGGCCCGCGTCGTTGAGCATCTCCCGTTGGCCGGCCTCGTCGAGTTCCCACAGCTCCGACTCGAAGGCGGCCGCGAGCCTGAACACCTCGAGCCCATGCGCGCGCACGGCGTCGCGCTCGGCGCCGGTGACATCGGCGGCGGCGCGTTCCATCTCGCAGTTGACGGTGACCAGCGCGGGCTTGCGCGACAGAAAGCCGAAGCTCGAAAACGCCTGGCTCTCCTGCGCGGTCAGTTCGAGCAGTCGCAGCGCTTTGCCGTCGCCGAGCCACGCGAGGACTTTCTCCAGCGCCGCGCGCTCGAAGTCGCTGCCGCCCTTTTCCTTCTTCAGGCGCTCGAGGCGGCGCTCGGCTTGATCGAAATCGGCGAACACCAGCTCGCCCTCGATCCGCTCGAGCGTCGCAACCAGGTCTTTTTCCATGCCGGCGAACTGCGGAATCACGATCAGCAGCGCGTCCATGTCGCGCACGAGCGGCAGCAGGCTCGCGTCGAGCGCGGCGCCCTCCTTCTGCTCCTTGGGATTCGGCGCGAAGTCGAGGATCGTGAGCTCGACTGGAATTTTCTTTTTCGATCCGTACGCCGCCTCGAGAAAATCGAGACGCGGATCAGCGACCTTGATTTGTCCCGGGCGCGCGCGATTGCGCCCCTCGGCCGTCCCCGGAATCGGCGCAAGCCCGGTGAGCGCGTGAAATACAGTTGATTTCCCGGCGCCGCGCGCGCCGATAATCCCGGTCTTCAATTAAATCCCACCTCGATCCGGAGAATTCTACACTAGCGCGGCCGGTGAGTAAGCAACGCGCGGCCCAGGACGCCTGCGCGGCGGGCGGCAGGGGTGACCCCTGCACCCAGTGTCGGGCGGATCGCGAAATCGCGCAGCCGCGCTTTCGCTCTCAGATGAGGGAGGAGGACGAGGGGCGCCCGCGAATTTGACTCTCGCTGCCGCCCCCTCGTATTGCGCTCATCGTATCACCAGCGACGATCCGCGCCTTGAAAGGAAAACGCATTCTTTCGCGGGCGGGGCCTAATCTGCTTCTTGCTAACCGTGAGGACACCACCTTCCTCCTCAACCTCAACCCAGGTCGCTTCCTTCCACTATACAGATGTAAAACGATCCGGCGATCCGGTCGGCGAGGACTTTCAAAAGCCTGCTAGAGAGAGCTCATGGCGGCGCGTCCGCTGGGGCGAACGAGGTGACAGCGGAAATTCCTGCTTGACGTTGCGCCGGTGTCATGTCGGCGGACTTCACGATGTAGACTATATGCTCCACGTCGTTGTCGATCCAAGCGACGGATCCTCTGCCAAACCGAGTGTAGTCGATCTCGTCCATAGCTCCGAACCGGGGACAGCCGCCTGATTTCATTTCCATCAAC
>CAWBLQ010000015.1:0-184130 GCA_963789715.1 Binataceae bacterium (SeqCode)
TGTGAGCATGTTGGAGTCGCGATCGATTGCCTCAACGCGACCGTAGCTGCCTTGGGAATCGCGAATTGTTTGCTTCCGCGTGTGAAGCGGATCACATCGCCTTCTTCATAATTGTAAGCGATCGCGCGCTGGGCGCCGGAGAGGCTACGATTCACCAGAATCGTGTGCTCCTGTCCGAGTGGCGAGACATGACCGCGGGCGATCAATTCAGTGCGGATGGCGTTGTTCAGTTCGCGGCGTTCCTCATTCGCTGGGCTGACGACCAGAACGCGCTCACCGGACTCATGGGCGGCTACATATTCCCGCGCGATCTGTTTGCGCCGCTGTTCGATGTCGGCGACCTCGCGAATGTCGCCGCGACGCTCTAGGATAGCCAGCGACTCCGCGATCTCGCCTTTAGAAGCGAGCGTTACGGCTTCGCGGAGCTCCGGGTCGCGCTGGCGGCGAATGGTGTCCAGGCGGGCAACCAGCATCCCCGCTTCTTGCATTTGATAGATCGGCCGTCCCGCTTCGATCGCGTGATGCTGGCGCTGGTCGCCGACGAAGATGATCCGCTCGATGCCTTCCTCGCGTGCCTTGTGGAGGAGCCGGTTGACCTGCCGCGTCGGAAGCAGGCTCGATTCGTCAATGATCCAGATCTGTTTTGTTTGCAGCGTGCTGATTGGCCTTCGAGGAGACTGGCGACGGTCCTGGCGGAGAACACCGGCCTCGGAGAGCGACTTGACCGCGCGCGTGGTCGGGGCGAATCCGCGGACCGCGTAGCCCTGCTCTTCCGCGAATTCGCGGATCGCGCCGACGGTGGTGGTCTTCGCGGCACCGGCGCGGCCTTCGATCGAGGTGATCCAATCGGTGGACGCGAGCGTGAGTTCGGCGACAGCAGCCTGATCGGACAGCAAGTTGCGCTCGCTCGCCCATCGGCGGATCTCGTTCGAACTGCCGATAGCGGCGGCCTTGTCCCTGGCCCGCACGCATCAGATCGATGTTCTCGCGCTCAAGCGCGATCATCTCCGGCGTCGTGTAGGCGCCTCGGGGCGAGTTCACGGAGTCGCCGGCGGCGATCAGCCGGCCGTCTTGCTGGAATCGCTCGCTTTCGGCGCGTATCGGATGAAGATCGGCCTGCCCCATCGCATGCTGCAGCGCCTCGCTTCAAGCGCGCGGCGATCGATGACCGCTTCGCGCTCGATATTTTCGTCGATACTCTGGCGGACGGCTTCTTCCGCTTTTTCCGGATGGCGAAATTGGATGGGGCCGCGTTCGCGCGATTGCGAAAGTGGCGCTCGACTTCAATGCCATATTGTTGCGCGCGTGAGCGCCATTCCGCCTTGAGACTTTCTTCGTCGCGATGATCCTTGGAGAGCCTCGTTCGATGCGCGATGTTCTGCGCCGCCTCGGCGCCCGCCAGCCCTTCGCGCGCGAGCGTCCGTTCGATGTCCTGGCGGCGACGGGAGAAGGCCATCACCTGCTCGCGCGTGTAGCCGGCCAGCTCCCATCGCCCGTCATGGCCCGCGACCCTGATTTCGTATCCGAGCTGTTGAACCTGTCGGGCCAGTTCAGAGCGGTAAACTGCCGTGGCGAAAGCTTGCGCGCGATAGATCTCGATCGGATCGAGGCCGCGCCACTCTCCATCGGGCCGACGGGTCATGTTTGCGATCACGACATGCGTGTGGAGGTGAGGGTCGGGACCGTAGCCGTCCTCAACGCCGCTGGCGGGACGAGCCGCGATATGATCGAAACGTGCGGCGACGACATTGCCGGTCACGACCCATTCGCTGCCGCCTCGGCGACGCGAGAGTGCATATTGTTCGAGTTCCACGAGCGCTCGACTGACCGCCTTGCGGTGCGCCTCGATAAGGCGGTGATCGTCTCCGACCAGCCCCTGGATGCTAACCGACTTCGGCGCGTTGAAGGTGGCGTCCCAGCCGGCGCGCCGGTCGTCGTAGCCGTTGGCCTTATGAACGAGCACCTCGCCGGAGGCAGGGCGAAGCCCGCGCAGCACGGCGCGGAAGTCTTCGGTCGCAATCTCTCCGGACAGGCCCAGCTCCTCAGCGCCACGTCCGAACCATTGCCCTACGACCTGCTGCTTCTCCGAGTAATAGTCGTCGTGGGAGTACTTCTCCTCGTAATAGGTCTCGGCCTTGGCGGCGGTGAGCGCGCCTTTTGACATTACCAGCATCAGTCCTGAATCCTCACTGGGGCGCCCGCAGTCCCGTTTGGCGGAATCGGCCCGCGAGCGACGGTCAGCGGCGCCAAATCGGCGCCGGGCTTATTGCTGACCGGCCTCGGAAGAGCGCGCGGAATGAACTCGACCTGCCGCCTGTGCGGAAGGCACGGCTTCACTTTGACGCGGGCGCGATCGAGTCCGGCGATGCAGAGATAGCCTTCCAGCTTCGGCAGCCGCTGTATCTCGGAGGCCATGACGACCGGCTCGGTCCGGCGCGTTGGATGGATGTTGAACCGATTGCCGTGCTCGGCGGTGCTCATTCCGATCTCTTCGCGCAACGCCTCGCGTTCGCCGATCTGCCGCGCGATGAAGGCAGCCGTCTCGGGCTCATCAACGCGCAGCAGGAGCTTGGTCGAAGGCATGGACGCGAGCACCGCCGCCTGCTCGTGGCCATAGATTCGGCGCAGTTGCGCGATGCTCTGGAAGCCAAGAACGGCGGCGAGTCCGCGCTTTCGTCCGCGAGTAACCAGCGTCTCGAGCTTCGCCTGACGGCCGAGCACCGGCAGCTCGTCCACCACTATCCAGACCCGTCGGCGATCGCTGGCGGAGTTGAGCAGGCGGCCGACAATGAGGTCGAGCCAGAGGTTCGCGAGCGGCAGCGCCGCCGAGCTGGACTCGTCGCGCATCGTCACGAACAGCCATCCTTCGGGATGCTCGGCCCATTGGAGCGCGCTCCACGGCGGTCGTCCGTCGGCGGGCGGCAGATAGAGGAATGGTCTGGTCGCGTTCGCAACGGTCGCGATGATCCCTGCGCCCTGCTCGTGTGCTCCGGGGTCGATCAGGCTGTATGCCGGCGTGCTGGACAGCGCCTGCTTCAACTGATCGCGATTGAGTTCGAGCAGCTTCGGAATGCTTTGCGGCTCTCGGGAGGCCGCGACCTGAAGCAGGCTTTCGAGCAGCGTCCGGCTGGATTGCCGGAAGAAGTGATCGGACCCGCTTTCGTAGCCGCGCGGGGGTTCGGGAATGAGCGAAGCCGCGAGCGTCGCCGCGTCAGCCTGGTAGTATCGCTCGCTCAATTCCAGCCACGGTGACCAGTACGGACAGCGTTCATCGACCGGGTTCAGGATCAGGTCTCCGCGCACGGGTCGATAGAATTCGGAGACGTATTCGCACTCAGGATCGACCACGATCGCAAGCTCTCCGCGCGCCTGGATCTGTCGAAGGAGCGAACGGATGGCCATCGACTTCCCCGCGCCGGTCGCGCCCGTGATGAGGAAATGCTCGCACTCGGTCGAGCGCGGAATGCGAACCTGGGCGAGCTCGACTCCCGCCCGTTCGCTCCGCAATTCGGTGCGGCGAAGTTCGCGGGCGAGCCGGCGCGGCGGGATCAACGTGAGGCCTCGCAGATGCTTCCCCTCGGAACGGTCCTCGGGGTCGCGGAGAAGGAGATAGCCGAGAGCGGCGAGAGTTATGGTCGCCGGTACCGCTCCCCAGACGCTGTATGAGGCGAACCACTGTCCGAACGAGCGCCCCAGATAGAAGCGCCAGTTCAGATAGAGATACATGCTTCCGATCGTCGCACGACCGCCTCTATAAGGGAGCGACAGGAAATAGAGCGGGACCTTCTGGGTGAAGAACCAGGCGAGAATCCAGCGCCCGAAGTATTCGTGGGCGCCGGGTCCTGAGATGCGGCCGGTCCAGTACCAGACGAAGAAAAAGATCGGAAGCCGCCCAAATCAGAATCCAAAGCAGCTGGATTCGAAGATAGAGGCGCAGCAGCACTGCGGCTGAACCGGAACTCAATTCGTATCGGATGGCAGTTCGTGACAGATTCATATCGCTCTTCTCCTGAGCCGGTGCATGTACTGCTCGGCTTCTTGTTGCGCAGTCTGGCGGATCTGGTCGGTCGCTTCGGAGCCGACCTGGTGGTCGAGCAAGTGCTGGAGCGTGAGCCGGGTGCGGGTGAGATCGAAGAGAATCTGATCGAGGCTTGGGTGCTGGTTTGATTCGTCGATCGGCCCGCCGAGACGAGGGCGACCATCTCCACCGAAGTGCTCGGCGAGTACTGCGCGGATCAATTTGCGCGGCGCAATTCCTCTGTCCCGCGCGGTTTTCTCAATCCGTTCCAACAGCTTCGGCGCCAGGCGGACGGTGTATGGAATCTCCGGCATCGGACTACTCTTCATTCCTTCAAGGCGTACACGCCGTACACTTCAATGAATCCGGGGGCTTAGGCTGACGTGCTTCGCACGGGTCGGCGCGCCGTACACGCTCGCGTGTACGGAAAAGCGCCCGCGGTCACGCCACTTTCCGATGGGCCGTGTACGCTCTGGTACACATCCTTCATCCAGAGGGATGAGTGACGTGTCAGTCGTAAACACGTGCGAAGCACGTCAGCCGGTACCTCGTTAAGGCAAGTCACGGTTGAGTCTTGGCGCTGCCGTTGGAGGAAGGCAGAGCGGGGACGCGGCGTGGCTGGCTTGTCAGCGGAGCGCGACCACGACTGGAACTCACGGTCAGCATCGAGAAAGGCGCGAAGGATCTCCGGAATGAGCGCTCTCGTGTCTACGGACTCGCCATGGACGTGCTCGTAATATTGCGCGTAACGTTCGAGGCTGGCGTTCAGGTCGCCAGCCAGCATGACGCGGACCTGAACGGAGCGAAGGGGTTTGGTGATGCGTGCGAGTTTCATGTGAACCTCCAAAACTCGGAGTTTGAGTCGCTTCGAATCGAGTCACGGGAAAACGTAATTCAGGAGGTGGACGACTACGAGTGCGGTGCAGCCGCCGATTCCGGATCCGACTAGACGCCCGGCCTCCTTGTCGTGCCCTCCAAGCGCATAGAGAACGACGGCGGCAGTGAATGCGAGCGCAATAGCCGCGGGCGCTATGGTGCTGATGAGGATGTCTTGCAAGACAAGGAGCGCCTGGTCCCAGGGCAGTGCGGCAGTCGCGGCCTGGCACGGAACCGGAAGAGACAATGCCGTTACGGTGGCGAGCGTTACGAAAAGCCTTCTTGCGGTGGGTGTGTTCATCATTTCCTCCGATAATGCTCTAACGATAACCGAACTCGTAATTACGAAATTCCATAATTTCTGTCAAGAGCGATGGCAAACGCTCCCGCATTCTTCGGGTAGCAGGAGGCGCAGTCTGGGCGCCTTCGGAGTGCTGAAAAATTAGCGGATCAGGCGGGCCAAGTTCGCTCTGAATTTGGTCAGGTGGGTACACCGAATTTGCTACGCAGATTGCCGGACGGGTGTGGGACTAAGGCGGCACGGTGGAAGCCGCATGCTCGATTATGGTCGGTTGTCAGGCACAATCTGCGAGCGAGGCTCGCGAGGCGCGACTCTTCATCGACGGCGAGGAGATCGATCCGTTCACCGTAGGACGGGAGTAGAAGCAGGTAATACCTCGCGCATAGACAACCACCTTCGGCGGAGGCCCTCGATGTCATGAGAAGGTCAAGTATTATTTAACTTATGCATGACAGCGGTCGAAACGACGACAGCAAGCCGCGCCACGCCCGGCTCTTTGAACTCACCTCTGAGCAGGGCGGATACTTTAGCGGCGCTGATGAAAGAGCATGTTCTCACTCAAAAGGATCTGCCCGAGATGGAAAGCTAACGCGTTGTCTTCGAAGTGCTGGCCAGGCGCTGCTTTATCAAAGCGGGGAAAATTCAGGCACTCGGAGCACACTTCTGCGTTGAAGCATGCGCCCTTCACTCAGAGGCGGGGTTGCAAGTTCTCACATCCAAGACGAAGGCTCTGTGAGCCGGAAATACACGGGGAATTGCAGAGTGACAAAACTCTACGCTCGGCCGCTCTCTAAAGGCCAGATTGATTCAGGGATTCGTGTGTGCTTCGAGTACGCCAACAGACTGAGACGGATCGTCTCGGCCATCGCTAGTATTGAACGAGGGCTGGCATTTTCCCTGGCCTGTATTCGGGTGGAGGAGCTAAGCAAGATTCTTTTGTTGATAGAAATGATTCAGGACGGCACGACACGACGAGTTGGTCACGGTTCTGGCAGAAATTCAGGAGCCACCAGGCAAAGTGGAGGGCATACGGCAAATGGCGATTTCAAAGCCAAGGCCTGACAGATAAAGAGGCGACAGAGGAACTCGCGAGGGTGTTCCAGGAGTGGGCAAGCGCGAAAAACACGGGCCTATACGTTGAGTACGATCCTAGCATTGGGTTCGTTCAACCGGGGCTGGTCCCGGATTTTCTCGCCTCGGCATTGAAAATGGGTGATGAACTGAACAAAGAGATAAAATCTATGCTGACGGACACGAGACAGGTCAGAATGACGAAGCGCCCCAAACGGGGGTCATAAATGCGACAATTTACTGCGCACCGGCATCTCCCACCACATGACTCGAACTATATTTTGCGTGAACGCTGCGAAGCGGAGGTGGTTCGCCAATGAGAGAGGATACATCAGGCTTTCCAATCGACGCGTACCGGATCGAAACGTTTAAATGCGAGTACGAAATCATGAACCCCAAGGAGCGCATCGATTTCCTTGGAGTACTAAGTCAGAGGGGTGAATTACCATACGAGATCGTAGGTCTCGCGGTACGGGATCCGGTTGTTAGCGTACGATCCTGGGCAGCTAAACATCTGTATCTCGACTATCGAGAGTATCTCGGTCGGACCGACGGAGCGGCCACCTATAAGTTTCCGGAGCGCAACCTTTTTGCCGTCTCGGAGGCCGACCCTGAGCCTTTGGTCCGCGCTGCTCTTTATGAGAACGAGAGCTTTCTTGGGCCGGGCGTCGAGGAGGAAAATTTTGCGAGTACGACCCCGTTGGAACGCCTGGCTATAATAGGCCGAGGAAACATAGATCGAGACCTTGTTAAACGCATTTTTGACCCAGAGGACAAGCAGCTAGGACTTGAACCGGATGAGCGCAAACAGCTTGCACTCGCTTTTCTGCGGAAGCGGGCCGATGGCGACGTGGCCCGCACGTTAGCCAAGCGATTCCGGGAAGCCGAATCAAGGGCTAGCATGCCCTTGGAGTTTGCGGACACTGCGGGATATGAGCTGGAGGACCTTTGGACGCTTGCCCTTAAGTGGCCTGCCGGGAGCGGCCTGCAGACCCTGATATTCAAGGGTGTGAATGCCAGCGACGAAATCATCGAGGGCGTTTACGGCAAGTGCGATCGGCCTGAATGGCGCTACGCAGTGCTCAAGAATGATCATCACTTCTCGGATCCTTGGCATAACACGGTGTCTGAATGTAAGGTTCTGCAGCTCGCCGTCGACGATAAAGACCCTGCAGTAAGAAAGGCCGCCTATGAGCAGCTAAATCTTCAGTGGAATGGCAATCGGAAGTACCTTAAGGAAACGGAGAAGGCCGTACGGAAGTCGATGCGGGGCAAGGATGAACCGTCAATAAGAGGACTTCTGCGAAATCCGTCTTTGCCTGGCAAGTTGAAGAAGGAAATCGCCAAGCAATTTCTCGGGCTTTACCAGCGAGAAGAGGATCGGTTGGCGGAATTCGCGTGGAAGAGGTCGCGATATCCAAGACTCCCCGAGGAGCGGGCGCTTGGTTGGACTCATGACCAAAAGATCAATTACCTTTGGGAAATTTCCGCTGTCGACACGTTTGTGTCGACACGGATGAGAGATGCTTCCTTGCTGGCGGGTCTCGCCGGTTTGGCGCTCAGCCTGGTCGCTTACCTGATTACCCGGAGCCTTCCGCTCTCGTTTTTTCTGTTCGCCTCTGCGATCGTAGCCGGCGCAGTTGCCGCGCAGGTTGTCGATTCGAGAAGAAACTATGTCGCCCCATGGTTGACGCTGGAGGAATGGGCGGAGCAATGGGCACCGCATAACGCCTGGGCGGAACGGATATCGCGGCGAAGGAAGGAGACGGCTTCGAGAGAGGATGATTTTTTTGGAACGTTCTGGGACTACGGGCACAATCCGACGTCGGCCGAGCGGGCGGCCTATGATCTTTGCCGGAATGCGACAATCGACGCTGAAAGAAATTGCTTCAGGGACTATATCAACGAACTTGATAGGCTTGGTAGAGACGAGGTAGAGAAGGCGTTCTCAGCGCGGACACCAGAGAATGGCGATGGGTGAGATCAGGGTAAAAATAAAAGGGGGTAAGGATCGAGCGACCGCGCCCTCATTAAGCTCGGGTGCCTGATCCATCCGCGAAGTCGTCTCCATCGATAGGCGCGCTCCCGAGCGCGCGAAGGGCGAGCATTTGGCTAAATCCTGTGGGCTTTACTCGGTGGCATTTTTCTCTTGGCGATCGCAACAGGCTTAGAATGCGTCCGGTCTTGATATGTGAATTCGTAGTGCCCATCGAGGATGTCGTCGCACTCGATGACAGCATGAAATTTTTGATCATCAAGGACGGGAGTACTAGCATTGGGTGGAAGGGTCGCAATGTAAGCATAGGCCTTCTCGGCCGGAGCTAAAGCACCGATGGTTAAGACTTCCTCCGGTTTCGTGCAGAGAAGTTCCCCCCGTTCGATAACTTTCCTGACTATGTTTAGCGCGGGCCCATAGCCCGCGTTTTTTACGTAGACCGAGCGGTGGTCCCCCGTTTGTTCTTCAACAAAGGTGAGCACGGGCATTCGGTTTGCACGTTCTATTCTCTTCTCTAAGCGGACAAGACGCGAGCTCACCAACGAGGCCCAAGCGATGACTACTGTGGCGATGGCCATCACCGCGGCGGAATTGTTGTTTAACCAGCCTGCAGCCGCACAGACCCAATCCATTTTGACCATCCTCCTTATCAGGCGCGTCGGCGCCGAGGACTCGGAACCTCCGGCGAGCAGATTCGACCCGAGTTACGCTATCGTCGACCGTCAATGAGGCGGGCAGATTTCATGCTCTACGACAGGCAAGCCGTCGCGGCCCATCGATGAACTACGTGCCTGAGAATAGGGGCCGTCAGGTAAGATCTCCCGACGACACCGAGGACACGAGGGCACGCAGCGATCGTGCGCGTACCGGATTCCCACGTCTGTCCGGACTTTGATTATCTGTTCCCCTGATTTAATCTCATCACCGCGCCGAAAGCATTTCACGGGGTTCCTCCTCGCGGGCGCGAAGATCCGGCACCTGCGTCCAGCCTAGCATATCAGGAGTTTTACCAGCTCCCTCGGCCTGAATTTTGTTTGGGGGCGAGGCGTGTTTTGTCAGGCGCCGCAGGAGGCTCTGGCAGGGTTGCCTCCCCTGTTATGAAGGCTTAAAAAGCCTGAGACCATCCCATTCTGGGGTTCAATAGTGCCTGCGGCGGCGGGCCTCCGCGATAGCTCGGGTTGCCAGTGAGTTGATGTCATGAATAAGTCAAGTATTATTTGACCTGTGCATGACAGCTACCAAAACGATGGCGGCAAGCCGAGCCACTCCCGGCTCTTTGAAGTCGCCTCCGAGCAGAGTGGCTACTTTACCGCCGCCCAGGCGCGAGCCTGCGGCATCAGTAAGGCGCTGCTTGCCCATCACGCCAAGTCTGGGCGCTTCCTCCGAGTCCACCGAGGGCTTTACCGATTTCGCGAATACCCGAGTTCACCACGCGAGGACGTAATCGCCGCTTGGCTGGCCAGTGCGAAAGAAGTTGCCGTGGTGTCTCATGAGAGCGCGCTCGACATCCTTGGTCTCTCCGACGTGGTGCCCGAAAAGGTCCATATCACCGTTCCCAGAGTGAAGCGTTACCGTTCCGCTTCGCCCGGCGTTGCGATCCATACGACAACGCGGCGCCTCGGCAAGTCCGACGTTATGGTCCGCGATGGAATTCGGGTGACCGGGCCAGTGCGATCCATAGTCGACGCCGCCGAGATGGGAACCGCCCCAGAGCAGATAATTACCGCTGTGGAGCAGGCACTTGACCGGGGTATGGCAACCGAATCAAAACTCCTCGCCAGTGCGAAGGCGCGCGGAGGCCGAGTCGAGCGCCTAGTTCGACAAGTTCTCGAGGAGCGACGCCGCCGTTGAAGTACCAAAGCGGAGCCGCGTTTCGTCAAGCATTGGAGCAGCGCCTGCTCGTGCGATCCCGTGACAGGGGCACTTCCCTCGTCCGTCTGCGAAAGGCAGTCGTCTTCGACCGCCTCCTGGCGCGCCTCGTGATCGCCGCGCCCGACCGATGGGTTCTCAAGGGGGCGCTCGCCCTCGATTTCCGGCTGGGAGAACGCACGCGCACCACCAAAGATATGGACCTCGTCCGTGCCGACAACGAGGCAGCCGCGACCGCTGATCTCATCGCCGCCCAAAGTATCGACCGCGACGATTTCTTTGCTTTCGACATAGAGAAGGTCGGCGCGCCGGGTGAAGCGCTTGAGGGTGTAGCGGTGAGATACCGCGTCCGGGCGGAACTCGGCGGTAGGCGGTTCGAGGAAGTTATGGTCGATATTGGGTTTTCAGACCCCCTGAAATGGAAGCCTGACCCGATTCGCGCACCGGACCTTCTGGCCTTCGCCGACATCGAACCGACGGAAGTGCCGGTCCTGCCGCTCGAACAACACGTCGCGGAGAAGGTCCATGCGTACACAAGAACTTACGGCAAAGGTCAGCGGAGCAGTCGTGCAAAAGATCTCGTCGATCTTGTCCTCGTTAAGCAGTTCATGGTGCTGGACGCAGCACGCCTTCGCAGGGCGCTCGTGGGAGTCTTCGAAGGAAGGCGTCAACAAGGTCTTCCGGATCGCCTCCCTCCCCCGCCGACGGATTGGGCGGTACCGTATCGAAAGCTGGCAAAGGAGGTCGGCGTCGCCCCGGACCTGCGCGCGGGCTATGCTGAAGCTGCGGCGCTGCTCGATCCCGCATTGGCAGACCGCGCGGCTGGCCGATGGAATCCGGAGAAGGCTTCATGGGAGTGACTCATTTGTCGAAATTGTCGTCGACATTCCCGAGCGCAGCGGCGCCGAAACTATCGCCACGCGGTCGGCTCGTTCCGAACGACGGCAAATCCTTTCGCTCTGTAGCTACTTCGCAGTGCCAAATCACTGTGCCCAATTTTGTGCCCTTTGTGCCCGAATTTGTGCCCTATCCCGATATCAATTTATGTGACTCGGTAGTGATGGGTCGCATGATCGGATGATGTAAAAGACCCTTCTGCGCCAAGGGTTTCCGTGCTATCTGTCGTTACCGAATGATCTCCAATCGTATCGCCGTTTTCTGCTCGGAACACAGCTTACAAGCCGGGGGTCGCAGGTTCGAAACCTGCACCGCCCACCAGATGACAAAACGGCGCGCGAATCAGGCGATATTCTGACGCAGGAGCGGGCGGGCACGATAGGCCAGGTACAGCGCGATCAGCAGCACCACCGGCGCTTCGGCTGACGCGATCTTGACGTGGACGCGCTGCGACTCGACGCCCAGGTTCGACGTGATGAATATCACGTGGCCCGCGACGACTTGCGCCATGTAGAGCAGCGCGAGAATGAGCCCCCAGCGCCGGCGTCTCAGGATTCCAATCGCAAACGCGGCGAAGACGACCGCTTGCAGAGCCATCGTGCCACGCGCCTCGTCGCCGTGGAACTTGAAGCCAAAAATCACGTCCTCGATCGGAACTGCCGGCGCTCCAGCGGACAGGTTGAATATTGCGCGCAGACTCAGAACTGTGGACCAAAGCAGGCAAAGATCTGCGAAAACCCGAAGGTCGCGCGGCCAGCGCTCGGCCGATTCGGACCGCGCCATCAGCGCGTCAGCCATTTGGGATTGTTGATCGCGAGCGCGTCGGCGAGCGACTGGCGGACGTGCGCACGCAGCGCAGGATCGTCAATCTTGATTGCGCCCGTGCGAATCCGCTCCGCAAGCTCGACGCTCAGCGACTCGACGTCGCCGTCATGACCAAGCATTGCGACGAGCCGCGAGTGCTCGTCCTCCGCCTGCGCGCCGCGCAGCTCAAGCTCGCGCCGTACGGTATTCAGCACGTTGACCGTCACGCGCGTCTGAAAGCGATGATAGCCGGCGAGCGTCGGCATCAGCTCCGTTTCAAGATATTTGACCGCGGCCTCGAGCAGGACAGCAGCCTTCGGGGTACTCTGTGGCATAGTCAGTCCTTGAACTGCATATAGTCAGTTGGTGAATTCGAGATTAGTCAGTCGCGGCCTTCAATCAAATTGAGAAAATCCCATAGCGGCTCCTCGACTCGCCGGCCGATCGCACACCGTTCGATTCCCATTTCTTCCATTCCGCGTGTCCCCATGCTGTAGCATCCGATGCCCCAGCGCACGCTTCCGTACGCTTCCCAGAAACGCACGTGCGCCGGATCGACGGGGTGTCCGCCGGCCTGCTCGTAAGCCGCGAACAAGTCCTCGCGCGTGCCGAAGCCGCCGACCGGCTGTTTGCCGCCGAATCGCCACGTTTTGACGCAGACCCAGCCCAGGTCCTGCATCGGATCGCCGCTCTGTCCTATTTCCCAATCCAGGACGCAACGGATACCTTCCTCGCCGACAATGAAGTTGCCGTCGCGGAAGTCGCCATGCACGACGGTGTGGCGAGTGTTTGCGGGAGCGTGCTGTTCCGCCCATTTGAGCCCCAGCTCGAGCGCCGGCGAATGAAATCCGTAGAACTCGACGATTCGGCGCTGTGCCGCGATGTGCTCCGCCGGTGTCAGCTTCATCAGGAAGGGAACTTCGGCGACGGGAATGCGATGAATCGCAGCGAGAATCGAGCCGCACTGCCTGGCCATCGTCGCGCGCGCGTCGGCGAAGCGCTCATCGCGCAGGATGCGCGTGGCCAGCGTTTCTCCCGCCACCCTTTCGGTGACGTAGCCGGGCCCGAGCCCGTCCTCCGGCTTGAGAATCGCGCGCACCCGCGGCGCCGGGACGCCGGCTTTTACCGCCGCGATCATCAGCCGCGCGTCTTCGTCGGCAGTTAGATGCGGTGAGACGCCCGCCAGCGGATTGGTTTCGTCGGTGGCGCGAGCGCTCGCCAGTTGCAGGATGAGTTGCGCGCGCGCACCCGCTACGTCCGCGTCGAACGACCACGTCGTTTTGTTCGCGCCACCAGTCAGTCGCTGCAGGTCGTGGATTGCTCCCGGCTTGCCGACGTGACGCGCGATGGCGGCTTGCAAGCGCGCGGCGAAGTCTTCGCTGCTCATGTCTGTCTGCCGCGCGAACGCCTCAGTCTTCGGCCTGCTTCCGGTCCTTGAAAAATCCGAACAGATATTGCGCCACGCGCCGCATCTGGATTTCCTCCGACCCCTCGGTGATGCGGTAGCGCCGATGATGCCGGAAGATGTGCTCGAACGGCTTATGCCGCGAGTAGCCGATCGCGCCGTGCACCTGCATCGCGCGGTCCGCGGCGTCGCACACCAGACGGTTAGCCCGGTAGTTGCACATAGCGACCTTGTCGGAAAGTTTCAGCGCGACTTCGGGCTTCGACATCTGATCCATCTGCCACGCGGTCTTGTGAATAAGATTGCGCAGCATCTCGGCTTCGGTATGTAGCTCGACCAGCGGCCATTGAATCGCCTGGTTGCTCGCCAGCGGTTTGCCGAACGGCTTGCGGTCCTTGGCGTACTTCACGCTCTCGTTGATGCAGTATTGCGCGGCGCCCAGCGAACCCGCGGCCTGGCGAATGCGATTCTCGTGGACGAAATGCTGCGCCACCGCCAGCCCGTTTTCCGGATCGCCGAGAATCGAGTCGGCCGGAACGGCGACATCAGTCAGCGAGACGCGCGGGTGATCGGTCGGCATGTTGAAGGTCCACAGATATTCCTCGATCTTGAAGCCCGCGCTTTTGGTCGGGACGATGAAACAGGTGATGCCGCGTGGGCTGCCGTCTTTGCCGCTGGTCCGCGCGAACACGAAATCATGCGTGGCCACATGCAGGCCGGTATTCCACATCTTGGCGCCGGTGATTCGCCAATGGTCGCCGTCGCGAACTCCGCGCGTCTCCATCCAGGTTGCGTCGGAACCGTGATTGGGTTCAGTCAGTCCGAACGCGATACGCATCGAGCCGTCGAGCAGCTTCGGAATGAATTCCTTTTTCTGCTGTTCGTTGCCGAAGTCGCGGAACATCAGCACGGTCGGCAGATTGCCGACGATCGAGCTTTCGTTCTGCAAATCGTTGTGCAGCCCGAGTCCCTTGGCCGCCAGGTACTCGCGGATTATCGCCATCGCGAGGTTGGTGCCGTCCTTGCCGCCGTATTCCTTCGGCAGCGCGTAGCGATAGTGTCCCGCCTTGTCGGCGCGCCGGCGCATCTCGCCCAGCAGCGCTTCCCACTCATGGCGCGGCAGGCCGTCGCGTTCGAAGTCGGTGCGCGCCCATTCGCGGCGATGATCGAAAAAACGGATGTTGTCGTTCTCGCGTTCGAGCGGCTTGATCTCTTTCTCGACGAACGCATCGAGCTCGGCCAGGTAGGCGGTGACATCGGCAGGAATACTAAAGTCCACGGCGTTTCTCCTCGGGCGATAACATTATGTGCGAGGCGTAGCAGAGTGCGATTTCGAACGGAAGCGCAATCGGCACTGGCTCGGAATGAGTGGCGGCGGAACCTACCTGGCGAGGAATTCGCGCAGCTGATTGGCGAGTTCCGCCGGCTTCTCCTCGGGAATGAAATGACCACACTCGGCGATCGATCCTCCGGACGCGTGAAGCGCAACGCGGCGCAGCGATTCGACCACGAGATCGGCGCGGCCGCGCGGTCCGCCGCCGCCTAGTCCCAGCGTTGGCATTGGAAGTTTGAATCCAGTGGCGAATGTCGCGCGATTGTCGGCGACGTCCTGCGAAAGCGCGCGGTAGAAATTGAATCCCGACCGCATCGCGCCCGGCTGCGAGTAGGTCCGCACGTATTCCTTGATGTCATCGTCGCCAATCGCACCGGCCTTGTCGCATCCGTTCATGAAAAACCATTCGAGGTAGAGCCGTTCGCGGCCATAAACGAGCGCCTCCGGCAGATCGGGCACCTGATGGAACATGTGCCACCATCGCGCACCTCCGCCGAGCGTGCTGCCGGCGGGCTGATCGCCGGGAACGGGAACGTCGAGCATCGCAAGATGCGTCACTTCAACCGGATGGTCTGCAGCCAGTCGAAACGCGACGGGCGCGCCCCAATCATGACCGACGACGGCGAAGCGCGTGTGCCCGAAATGGCTGTGCATGAGCAGCCAGATGTCGTTCGCGACGGTTTTCTTGTCGTAGCCGGAGCTGGGCCGCGAGGAATCGCCAAGGCCGCGCATGTCGGGCGCCACGAGCGAGAACTTGTCCGCGAGCAACGGCATCACCCGCCGCCACTCGTACCAGGTCTGCGGCCATCCGTGCAGCAACACGACCGGCGCGCCATCCCCCACCCTGACGTAATGGATTCGCACGCCTTCGAGGTTGGCGTAGTGATGCGAAAATTCGGATGACGGCATCGAGCGGCCGGCTCAGTTCGCGGCCGCTCGATTGCGGCGCATCAGCGCGTCCACGTCGAACTTGAACAGGCGCGCCGCATTGAGGCCGAGAATCTTCGCGCGTGCGTCTTCGGGCAGTCCTCCCATCTCGCGCTCGATCGCTTCAGCCGAATGAGGCCAGCTTCCCTCGTGATGCGGATAGTCATTCGCCCACAGAAAGTTGTTGGTCAGATTGTATTTCACCGCCAAATCGAGCCCGACCGGATCTTCCTGGAACGACGCATATCCGTGCGCGCGGAAATACTCGCTCGGAAGCATCTTGAGCCGCGGCAGCGCCCACATGTGATGCTTGTGGTAGGCCTCGTCCATCGCGCCAAGCGCCCACGCGACCCATCCGATGCCCGACTCGATCGCGGCGAAGCGAATTCCCGGGAAGCGCTCGAGCACGCCGGAGCCGCAGAGATTTGCGACCGGCTCGATGGTCGGGACGAGCGAATGCGAAACGTAATTGATCACCGCGCCGCCGTCTTTGCGCGCCGCGCGCGGGTCGCGTCCGGTCGAGACATGGAACGTGATCGGCAGATCCGCTTCCTGAATCACCGACCACAGCGGATCGAAAATCGGCAGATTGTAATTTGGATGGCGCGCGTCATGCGCGCCGAAGATCGGCTTGCACGGCAGCGTCAGGCCGCGAAATCCCAACTTCGCGACGCGTTCGACTTCCTTGATCGACCCCTGCAGGTCGGCCGTCGCGATCGCGGCCAGCGGCGACATCCGGTCGTTGTACTTGGCGAACGCTTCCCACGCCCAGTCGTTGTAAACGCGGCACTGCGCGTGCGCAAAGTCGGCGTCGGGGGTCGCCCACATCGTGAGACCCTTGTTGGGGAAGATGACTTCCGCGTCGACGCCGTCCCGAATCTGATCCTTCAGCCGCTGCTCGGGATCCGCACCCGCCTTTGAGCGGAGATGGTCCTCGCCTTCCAAACGGCTGTCGAGCAATCGCGAACGCGCCCATCCCTCCGAAATCGCCCACTTGACGCCGTTTTCGTCGACCTCGACCCGCGGCAGCCGATCGCGATACTTGCGATCGATCCGCTCGTACCAGAGATTCGACGGCTCGTTGCAGTGACAGTCCGCCGAGATCATCAGGTACTTGTCCGGGTCGCCCGGCCGCGCCGTGCGCTGCCATCCCGAATGCCCGGGGGTTTCAAGTCGCCAACGGTTGGGTTCGTTGATTTCGCTTGCGTTGATATCCGCGCCTGCCATTACGATACCTCCGATGCGGCCACTTCGACTCGCTTAACAGTCGTATGTTAGACGGACCATTTAAACTGTCAAGGAAGCGCCATAACCGCTCGGACCCCGATGATTTCAGTTGCAGGCTCTTTGCAACGTCCGACAGGCAGGATGTAGGTGTGCGGCGAGCAATGCGATGGTCTTGATCGTCATGGGAGTGACCGGCGCCGGCAAGAGCACGATTGGACGCGCGCTGGCAACCGCGCTCGGATGGGAGTTCCACGACGGCGACGACCTGCATACCGCGGCGAGCAAGCGCAAGATGCATCGTGGAATTGCGCTCAATGACGCCGATCGCGCGCCGTGGCTGAGCGCCATTCGAAAGTTGATTCAGTTCATGCTGTCCGAAGGCCGCAATGGGGTCGTCGCATGCTCCGCGCTCAAGCAATCGTACCGCGACGAGATCGTCGTTGACCCTACCTTGGTGAAAGTCGTCTATCTTAAGGGATCGAAGCAGCTGATCGCCGCACGGCTTCGCAAGCGCAGTCGTCACTTCATGAATCCTGCCCTTCTCCAAAGTCAGTTCGACACGCTGGAGGAGCCTCGCGATGCGATCGTCGTCGACATTTCGATGGCTCCGGACGCCATCGTCAACGCGATCAGCACCCGGCTCGGGCCCTAGCCCGGCGGGCGACCTATTCAGTCACGACTGGCGGAGTCTCCAGGGCGCTGGGCGAGAGTTCTTCCAACGTCTTGCCGCGAGTCTCGGGGACGAACCAAGCCACGATCACGACGCCGAGGATCGGGCCGGCGGCAAAGAGCGAAGCCGCGTTGCCCAAACCGCCAAGCGGCCCGGAGAGCAGCCCGATTGCCACCGGCGACAGCATCCAGCAGACCTGCCCGATCACCTGCACGCACAAGCTATATCCGGTTGCTCGAATCGCGGTCGGAAACAACTCCGTCGAGAGCGCAGAGGTTGCGGTGCGCGCCGCCTGGTAGGCAAACATCGTGACGACCTCGGCCACGAGGATCGCGCCGTTACTGTCGCTGGTGAACAGCGCGTACATTGCGGCCGCCGACATCAGGTAGAAGAAACTGGTGGTGAATTTTCGCCCCAGCCGGTCCATCAGAAATCCGCTCAACATGCTCCCGATCGTGCCCATCGCGTAGGCCAGAATTATCGCAGCCGCGACCTGGTGGGATTTCCAATGATGATCGCGGCGGGCGAAGAGGCTGAAGTAGGTAACCGTCGGGCCGCCGATCAATCCAATCGAGTTCCATAGCCCGGCCATGATCAGCAGGCGCGCGCGGTACGGGCCGGCAAGCAACGGCGCCAGGCAACTGCGAATCTGTTTCCAGAATTCGGGACGCGCCTCGCCCGCCGCGGTGCGCGCCCGCTCCAGCGCGATGAAGCGGGCAGTCTCGCGCAGTCGGCGCCGCAAAAACGCGATCATCACCAGCGGCGCGATCCCTAGCAGGTACATGCCACGCCATCCCCACCATGACTCCGCCATGATTGCGTAGGTAAGTGCGGCGGCAGTGACGCCGAGAAACGCAACCATGTGCAGCGCCGCGATCGCGCGGCCCCGCCGTTCGTCGGGAAACTCCTCGCTGATCATCGTGACGGCGACCCCGAACTCGGCCGCAAGGAATATCTGGGCCAAACTCTGAAAGATCGTAAACGATCCCACGCCACTGGAAAGCGCGGTGAACAAGGTGAGGAGAGTGTAACAAAGTACGGTCGTGGAGATGATCGGTTTTCGACCGTAGCGATCGGCAAGAATTACCACGAAAAACGACAGCATCCCGCCAAACCGCACGATCGTCGCCATCAGCCCGATCCCAGGATCGGCCAGGTGAAAGGTCCGCGCGATTTCCGGCGTCGCCAGGTGGAAGATCGTGATGTCGTAGCCTTCGAAAATCGTTGCCGACATCAGCATCGCGAACAGCGCGGCACAGTAACGGCGCGGCCTCGGTTTCCACGCCACTTCTTTCGGTTGTTCTGAGGTTCTATTTGGATGAGCGGCCTGCATCGCGTATCCTTGCGCGCGCGCCAGGCGCACGTCGATTCGCTAAAGGTCTCAGATCGCGAATCCCCCGGCAAGCAGGGTTTTCCGACCCGTGACCATTTATTTTGAAACGCCGAAGAGCTTGATGTGTTGCGGGCTGTCGGCTGCACTGTCGTGGAGTTCGAGCGTGCCCATGAACCTGCCCCGATCGTGCGGAGCGAACTCGACCGAGATGGTGCAGGTACCACCGTTTGCCGCTATCGTGTCGCACGTGTTCGCGGCCACGTTGAATGGTGGAGTGGCTGCAGGAGCCGTCGGGAACGAAATCGGCGCCGGACCGGGATTGACTAGTGTGATGCTCTGAGGGGGACTCACCGCGTCCTTGGCTACCTGTCCGAAGCTTAGCGAGATCGGCCGCGCCCTCAACTTCGGCGCAAGGCCTTTGCCTTTCAGTTTGACTTTGTGTGAGCCGAACCTGGCGTTGCTGTTCACTAGCAGTTGCCCATCTTGTTTGCCGCTCGCGGTTGGAACGAATGCGACCTCGATCGTGCAGGAGGCGCCCGGCTGCAGCTCTGCGGGGCAATTACTCAAGGTCACGACAAATCCGCGGCTCACTGTCGGCGGCCGCAAGCTCACCGGCATCTCGGCAGAGGTGTTGATCACCACTACCTTTGTGGCCCTGCTCTGATCGCCGACGAACTGGCTTGAAAACGAAATCTTCCTGGGGCTCGCGTTGAGCGTCGCGAAAACCAGGCCTGGAGTTGCGGTAGGCGTCGGCGACACCGTTGGTCCGGCCGCATAGGCGATCGCATCGGCGCCCGAGATAACTGCGACGAGCGCCGACAGCAGAGCAAAAACTAGCGCGCGCGTCTGGAGGGGCGCGAATCGGTCGGATACGATCGCGCGATGGCTATCAAGCGAGTGTGTGTTTACTGCGCGTCGAGCCGCCAGTGCGACGCAGCCTATCACGATGCCGCCGCGCGCCTTGGGATAGAGCTGGCGCGCAACAAGGTGACGCTGGTTTACGGCGGCGGCAGCGTCGGCTCGATGGGGCATCTTGCGGACGCGGCGCTGTCCGAAGGCGGGCACGTGATCGGTGTGCTGCCGCGCTTCATGTACGACCTCGAATGGGGTCATCGTGGGTTGAGCGAGTTGCTGATCGTAAATGATTTGCACGAGCGCAAGCGCATGATGATCGAAGAAGTCGACGCGGTGATCGCGCTGCCGGGCGGATGCGGCACGCTCGAGGAGCTATTCGAAGCGATCACGTGGAAGCGGCTGGGGTTGTTCGGCGGTGCGATCGTGCTGGTCAACACGCTTGGCTTTTACTCGCCGTGCGTTAAGTTCCTGGAAAGCTGCATCGAGCGGCGTTTCATGGACGAGCGTCATCGTGAGATGTGGTCGCTCGTCGAGCGGCCCGAGGATGTGCTCGACGCGATCGCCGGTGCGCCGCCATGGCCGCACGCAAACCGCAGTTTCGCCGCGCTATGACGCGCGCGTCCAGGACCTGCACGCTTGGCTTTCCGGGCTGAGGGTTGCGAGCTGCGCCCGCGGCGTGATCGATGCGCGCGAAAACATTGAGCCCGAGGGTAGTTACTCTCGCGACCAGCCGATCGATCGTCTCATGCACTGACCGGCTGCTCGAAATCGTAATCAAGCCGTTCCTACTCATGGTTTTCTCCACGATCGGTTGGTTTACTTACTGTCGAACACCGGCTGGACGTTTTCGCCGTCGCGCGCTGCCTGGCCGACGTTTACTGCTACTTTGTCGGTGGGAGTAATCCCCGCGGTTACTTCCACTGTTTGGCCGTTGTCGTAGCCTAGCGTTACCTCGGCGAGGTGCAGTTGGTTGTTGCGGACCACCGGCACGTAGACCTTGCCGTCGCGGAAGACCAGCGCGTCGTCCGGGACCATTGGAGCTCCCGTGCCCATCGCTACGGTGAACTCGGCGGTCGCGTACATTCCCGGATAGAGCACTTGGTTCTCGTTGGCCAGATCTACTTCTACCAGCATCGTGCGCGTGTCGGGCGACAAGGCTTCGGGATGGCGCGTGATGGAGCCGGTGAATTTCTGGAGCGCGTAGCCCCTGGCCGTGATCGTTGCGGCATCCCCGTCCTTGACGAACGGCGCGATGTTCTGGGGCATGTAAGCAAACACCCGCAGGGGAGACATGCGGGAGATCGAAATGATCGCTCCGGAGCCGGGCGTCCCGGGGGTCGTGTTCGCCGGCACGAGGTGGCCCGGATCGATGTAGCGCGCGGTGACGATGCCGTCGAAGGGGGCGGTGATTATCTCGTAGGCCTGTTCGGCGATGTCCTGTTCGAGGGTGGCTTTGTCCTGGAGCATCGTGCTGTGGGTTTCATCGGCGGTCTGCTGCGGAACGACTTGTTCGCGGACCAGGGCCTGGTAGCGCTTGTCGGTGATGAGGGCGAGGTTGTAGTTAGCGCGCGCGTTGGCAACCTGCTGATCGAGTTCGGGCGAGGTGAGGATGGCAAGCAGTTGGCCCTTGTGGATGCGGTCGCCCTTGTCGACCTTGATGGTCTTCAGGTAGCCGGGGACTTTGGCGTAAATGTCGGTCTCATCGTAGCCGCGAATCGAGGCAGGCAGGCTGATCACGCGGGTGGGCGGAGCCTGCAAGACGTCGGCGACGAGGACGTGGGGGCCGGCCTGGTTTTCGTTCTGGAGTTCGGACGTCTGGCGGCCGATCCATAGCTCGCGGGCGAGCACTAGGCCGGCCGTCGCGACCAGTGCGACGACGATGGCGATGACCCATCCGGCAAAGAAAAATCCGCCGGGGGCGGGCGCGCTGAAATTTTTCGGATCGTCTTCTATCTCAGGCATAAAATAATACTAAGCACTGGGCAGGGCGACTTCTTCGACCTCGCGGTCGCGCTGCTTCTTGCCGATCACGTCGCGACCGAAGATCGAATAAACGGCCGGCACGACGAACAGCGTCATCATTGTGGCAGCTATCAGCCCGCCGATCACAGCGCGTCCCAGCGGCGCATTCTGCTCGGAACCGGCGCCGAGCGAAAGCGCCATCGGCAGCATCCCGAGGATCATCGCGAGCGCGGTCATAATGATCGGGCGGAGGCGGATGCGGCCAGCCTCGACCGCGGCGGCCAGCGGGCTGTAGCCTTCCTCGCGCAGTTCGTTGGCGAAAACGACCAGCAGGTTGCCGTTGGAGACGCCGACGCCGACCGCCATGATCGCACCCATCAGAGATTCGACGTTGATGGTGGTGCCCGTTATCGCAAGCATCCAGAGCACGCCTGCGAGCGCGCCCGGCACCGCCATCATGATGATGAAAGGCTCGAGCCACGACTGAAAGTTGGCGACCATCAGCAGGTACACGAGGATGATGGCGAGCACGATGCCCTCGCCCAGGGTGCGGAACGAATCGCGCATCGCCTGGCTCTGGCCGCGGATGACTACATGGGTGCCGGGCGGCAGCGGGCCGAGGTTGTTGATCTCGCGCTGCACTGCCGAGGCGACGCCGCCGAGATCGCGGCCATGGACGGCGCAATCAACGTCGATAACCCGCTGGACCGTGTAGTGCGCAACGACGGCGGGATCCCATCGGTGGCTGATGGTGCCGAGGTTGCCGAGCAGTTGGGGCTGGCTCGTCGTCGTGCCGTCAACGGACGTGGTCGACGCGGGTTGGCCGTTGATTCCAGACGACGACGCGGGAGTGCTGAGCGGTATGTTCGACAGCGCGGCGACGGAGTCGATCAGATGCTGCGGCGACTGCGCGATGACGCTGTAATTGACGCCGTTTTTCGGATCGAGCCAGAAGTTGGGCTGCAACAGTGAAGCGCCGGAGAGCGTGGCGAGGACGCTCGAGGTCACCTCATTCTGCGTGACACCGAGTTGCAGGGCCTTGTCGCGATCCACGTCGACGAAGAACGTAGGATAATCCTGCGGCTCGGCGATGCGGAGATCGCTGACGCCGGGAATCAAGTCCATCCTGTTCTTCAGGCGCAGCGCGATGTCGTAGTCGGCTTGCAGGTCGTTGCCGTTTATCTGCGCATCGATGGCCGCGGGCAGGCCGAAATTCAGCACTTGGCTGACGATGTCGGCTGCCTGAAAGTAGGCGGTGACGTTTGGAAATTGGCCCTTGAGCAGCTCGCGAATTTTCTGCTGGTAACCGGCGGTGGGCTTATGGTTGGGTTTCAACTGGATCAGCACGTCCGTGTCCTGCGGGCCGATCGAGTCGGTTTGATAAAACGCCAAATCGTACGACAGCGGCAGACCGATGTTGTCGCTGATGCCTTCCAGCTCGTCTGCAGGCACCACGGTACGAATCGCGCGCTCGATTTTGTCGACCACGTACTCGGTGTGCTCGACGCGTGTTCCGGTCGGCATCCGCAGGTGCAAGCTCATCATCCCGGCATCGATGCTGGGAAAGAAATCCTCGCCGACGACCGTCAGCAGCGCCAGCGAAGACAGAATGAGAATCGCGACGCAGGCGAGCGAGAAGGTGCGGCGCGCGATGAACTTGGCCAGTGCGAAGCGATAGTGATGCTTGAGCCGTTCGAAGCGGGCGTCGAAACCGCGCACGATGCGGCCCCAGCGGCCGCTGCCGAGAGTTTCCTCGTGGGTGTCGGGGAGCAGATAACGCGCCATGGTCGGAACCAGGGTGCGCGAGAGCAGGTAGGAGGTGAGCATCGCGAAAACAACCGCCAGCGCCAGCGGAGTGAAGAGAAAGCGCGCGACACCGGTCAGCAAAACGACCGGAAAAAAGACGATGCAGATGGCGAGCGTGCCGACAAAGGTCGGCGTGGCAATCTGCGACGCGCCGTCGAGAATCGCGACCAGCAGCGGCTTCTCCATCGCATGGTTGCGATGGATGTTTTCCACTTCGACCGTCGCGTCATCCACCAGCATCCCGACCGCCAGCGCGATCCCGCCCAGCGTCATCGTGTTGATGGTCTGGCCGCTTAGCTTGAGACCGACGATCGCGGTCAGAATCGACAGCGGAATCGACGTGATAACGATCACCATGCTGCGCGGCGAGCCGAGGAACAGCAGCACCATGATCGCGACCAGCGCCGCGGCGGTGACGGCCTCCTGCACGACGTCGCGCAGGGCGGCGCGCACGAACTGCGACTGGTCGAACGTCAGCATCACGTTCAAGCCCTTGGGCGCAGTGGCGCGGATGTCGGGCAGCTTGGCCTTGACCGCATCGACGACGGTCAGCGTGGAAGCGTCGGCGTGCTTGACGACGAGCAGGTACGTAGCCTGCCT
This sequence comes from Binataceae bacterium (SeqCode), assembly GCA_963789715.1. Taxonomy (GTDB): domain Bacteria; phylum Desulfobacterota; class Binatia; order Binatales; family Binataceae; genus Binatus. The sequence goes on from CAWBLQ010000015.1 coordinate 23,951, forward strand.
TCCGTTGAAGCGTACGACGTTGGTTTGGGGCTGATGGGTGTCGGTGACATGCGCAACGTCGGCGAGGAAAACCGGCGCGCCGTTCACATACTTGATGGGGTACCGGTTGAAATCGGAGACCCTGGGCACCGACATATTCATGTCGACGTTGTATTCGTAATTTCCCATCTTGGCGGTGCCCGAGGGAATCACGACGTTGGTCGCGCCCAGTGCGTTGCCGACGTCGTAGGCGGAAAGCCCGTTGGCGTAGAGCGCGGTCGGATCGAGGTTGGCTATCACCGCGCGTTGTACGCCGCCCAGCGGAGCCGGCGACGAGAAGCCGGGAATCGTGAACAGCTGGATACGGATGAAGTTGAGGCCATAGTCAAAGAGTTTCGCGGTAGAGAGAACGTCGCTGTAAATGTTGAGCTGCGCGACCGGGACGTTGCTGGCGTTGTAGGAAATTATCTGCGGCGGTTCGACCCCGCGCGGCAGGTTGGTCAGGATGGTCTCTGACACTGCGTTTATCTGCGCGATCGCGGCCCCGATGTCACTGCCTGGCTGGAAATAAACCTTGAGCAGCCCGATGCCGTTGATCGATTCCGATTCGATGTGCTCGATGCCGTTGACCGTGGTCGAGTAAGCGCGCTCGGAGATGAAGACCATGCGCCGCTCGACGTCGAAAGCGGACAGACCCGGGTAGTTCCAGACCACCAGCACAACCGGGAGATCGATCGACGGGAAGATGTCGACGTTCATCAGCCCGAAAGAGAGGACGCCGAGGACCAGCATCAGGAGCGCCATCACGGCGACGGACAGCGGCCGGCGAAGCGCGAGGCGTACAATCCACATCATATGGGTGTACCGAAGACCGTGAGGTTAACTGGTCAAGTTCGCGGCCGTGGAAAACGGGCGACGATTACGCCTGTGAGCAATTTTCAAAATATTGGACGACGCCGGGTGAGGCAAGTTTCAATTAATGGACGGAGGTTTTCGTATAGTCAGCGGGACACCCTCTACGGGACGGGCGCGGCGCCGAGCAGGCCGGCCGCTTCGTCGTAGCCCAGCATCAGGTTCATGTTCTGGACGGCCTGGCCCGACGCGCCTTTGCCGAGGTTATCGATCGCGGTTATCACGAGCAGCGTTTCGCTGCGGCGATCGAGGATAAACGCCAACTCGCAGAAATTAGTGGCGCGCACATTGCGCAGCTCGGGCAGCTCGCCGGGTTTCAGGATTCGCACGAAGCGCGACCTGGCAAAGCTGGCCTCGAAGGCGGCGTGAACGTCGCTCTCGGTCGTGCCGGCGCGCGGACGCATGAAGATCGAGCTCAAAAGACCGCGCGTGATCGGCAGCAGATGCGGCACGAACAGCAGCGCGATGTCGCGACCGAGCGCGGCGGATATTTCCTGTTCCATCTCGGGGACGTGGCGATGGTTGCCGACCTTGTAGGCGCGGAAATTCTCGTTGACTTCGGCGAACAGCTGCTCGATCGACGCCGCGCGGCGCGCGCCGGTCGTGCCCGACTTCGCATCGATGATTATCGACGAGGGTTCGATCAGGTCGCGCCTGATAAGCGGCAGCAGTGCGAGCAGCGCGCCGGTCGGAAAACATCCGGGGTTCGCGACCACGCGCGCCTCGCGAAGTTCATGGCGATGGAACTCGCTCAGCCCGTAAACCGCCTCCTTGAGGAGATTTGGCGCGGGATGCTCGACGCCGTAAGTGGCGCGGAACTGGGCCGCGTCCTTGAATCGAAAATCCGCCGACAGATCCACCACCTTGACGCCCGCTTTGATGAGTTCGGCGGTATGCATGGTGCCGACGGTTTCCGGCAGGCACGAGATCGCAACCTCGGCGCGGCCCTGGACCAGGTCGGGCCGCAATTCTTCGAACGGCGGCAAGTCGATGCCGGCCATGTGCCGGTACACGTCGGCGACCTCGCGGCCCGCGTAATGCTCGGAGGTGAGTACGCTCAGCTCGATGAACGGATGACTGGCGAGAATGCGGACCGCCTCGATACCCGAGTATCCGGAGGCGCCAACCACTGCCACCTTGACCTTGTCGTGCGCAGCCACTGGCGAAATTTCAATACTCCCTTGGCAATTGCTGTCGGTACAATTCACCTATCACGATTGCGCACGCCGAGCCAGTTACTTGCTCTCAAACTCGAAGACCATCTCGGTCGGCGGATGCTCGGGGTCGGCGCTGACAAGGTTGTCCAGGTAAATGCGCACCGGAGTGTCGTCGGGCCGCGTCTCGCCGAGCCGCTCGAGTTCCGCCCGTGCGGACAAAAACTGGCCCGCGCGAATCATCGTTAACGCGTCGCCGAAGTGACGATAGAAGGAAGGGTCGACGCTGTCGTTCGCGTGTCCGGCGACGTGCACGATCGGCACGAACAGCTGTTTTCCCTTGACCTTCACCAGCCCGAGCTCGCGCCCGATGTAGCCGGCGCCGGCCTCGTTGTAGGTCTCCAGGCTGACCAGCAGATGCACCTTGAAGTGACGAGTCAGACCTTCCAGCCGCGAGGCAAAGTTGACCGTGTCACCGATGACGGAATAGTCGAAACGATTTTCGCCGCCGAGGTTGCCCACCACGACGTCGCCGGTCGAAATGCCGATGCCGATGTCGAGGTCGGCAAAGCGCGGGTCGTTGGTCTGGAGGTCGTGGAGATTCTCCAGCATCTTGAGCGCGCAATCGATCGCTGCGCGCGAAGGATTCTCGAGGTCGTTGGGCGCGCCCCAGAACGCCATGATGCCGTCGCCCATCAACTTGTCCACCACTCCGCGGGTCTTGAAGATCACGTCGATCATCGAGGTCATGTAGGTGTTCAGCAGTGCGAGCAGTTCTTCGGGCTCGGTGCTCTCGGCCCGTTTGGTGAAGCTGACGATATCGGCAAAGAGGATCGCGAGATGACGCTTCTCGCCGCCGAGTTTCAAACCCGCGGGCGAATCCAGCACGGAGGTGATCACGTCGGGGTTCAAATAATGCTCGAAGGCGATGCGCAAGTGGCGCTTTTCGCGTCCCTCTGTGATGTAACGATATCCAGCCAGGAACATGTACAAGGTAACTACGGTCAGCAACGGAAAGACTACGCCAACCACCAGGCCGTCCTGCTGCAGGCGCATCTGCGCGTAAAAGTAATAGCCGACCAGCAGCACCGCGCCCAGCAGCGCCGACGCCATCGCGGACAGCCAAGCTACGCCAAGCGATATCGCAACGCCCATCAGCAGCGCGCCCAAAAACGCGATCTCGACGGCCTCATACGTTCGCCGGATGAAGTCGCCTTGAAGAACGTTGTCAATTGCGTGGGCGTGGACCTCGACGCGCGCCATATCGCCGTCGATGGGAGTTACGCCGCGGTCGCCGAGTCCGTGCGCGGTCGCGCCAACCAGAACGATCTTGCCCGCCAGGCTATCCGGCTTGATCTTGTGATTGATGATGTCCGAGATTGAGTAGCGCGGGAATGGATCGGCGCCGCGGCGGAAATTCACCAGCATCCGGCCGTCGTCGTCCACCGGTATTCCCACCCCGGCGATCGACACCCCCGACACACCCTCGGCATCGATTCCCAATATCATCGGCGCGCCGTCCGCATACGCGTCGACGACCGCCAGGAACAGCGGCGCACAGTAGCGGCCGTCGAAGCGGATGACCGTCATCTCGGTGCGGATTTCGCCGTCCGCGTCGGCGTCCACGTCGAAGTATCCGGTCGAGTGCGCCGCGTCGTTGAGAACCTCATAAGGCGGCTGATACGCCCGCGCCTTGATCAAATCGTGCGGCTTGCCCGGAGCCTGCCGGATGATTCCGTAGCCCAGCGGCCCGGGTGGTCGAATCTTGTCGAGAAATCCGGCCGTGTTGTCGGTTGCGTAATGGGCCTGGAAACGATGGCTCTGGAATGCGTAGCCAAGCACGGTCAGGCCTTGCGCTTTCATCGCGGCCGCAAAAGCTTCGTCGTTGCCTGGACCCAGGACCTCGCGGATCGTCTGTTGCGTAAGGCCAAGTTGCGCCAGCTTTTGAGTTGTTTGCGCGCGCGCTACATCGCTCTTGTCGGCTTCGCTGAAGATCGCGTCGAATCCCACGACCTTGACCTGGTAGTCCTTGAGCGCATCGACCAGCCGGCCAAGCACGGCTCGCGGCCATGGCCATTGCCCAAGTTGCGCGATACTTTTGTCGTCGACAGCGGCGATTGCGACAACACCCAAAGAGGGACGCGGTGCGACCGTATTGATTCGAAGGTCGTACGCGAACAGATCCATCCGCTCGAATGCGTCGTGGAAGCGGTTGTGGAAGCCGAACCAGAAACTCAGCAGCACGATCCCGAACAGAAAGGTTCGCCACGAGAATCTGGCGGCCAGGAATGACGGTCTTGCTCTAGGCATCGTCGGCGATTCGAGCTTAGCTCGGCAGCGCGTACACCGCTAACTGTGCCCGCCCGCGCCGCGCGCAATTTTCTGCGCTCGAGCGGTCGCTAAATCGAAGCGGCTAGAACCCTATCGGTATTATGCCGACGCACTGCGCGACGTTATCACCGGTGACGCCACCAGGAATCGTCGCCTGCCACGGTCCGTCGGTGGTGGTGGTTGGTTCCCGCCTGTCGTACAAATCCAGGCTGGCATTCGTACCTTCGTTACCGGTATCGAGGGTCAGCGTCGTCGGCGAAGTCGGCGCATCCGTGAATCCAACCGAATTTGACGTGCCAAAGACGCAGGTGGCGACACCAAGGGCTTGAACGCTGAGGGCAGAGGTCTCTGTAACGCTACTGCTCTCAGTCGCCGTTCCGGTCGTCAGGTCGAGGATCGGCGATCCGCCGTTGGAAAAACACGGGCTGGGCGACGAAGTTTGGGTACAAGTGTTCTCATATACAATCGCGACTCCGGTGGCCCTGACTGAGGTGCTAAAGGTGAAGGTGAACGTAGGCGTTTCCAGAGCCTCTGCGGTACTGATCGCGTGCCAGTAGATATACTGGGCATAGTCGGTGCCTGCTGAATGGCTGGCAAGCAGATTCCAGGGGTTGGTCGATGCGGGCGGAGTTACCGTCAAGTCGTTTGGCGGGTCGAGTACGCCAAGCGAGAGAATGGCCAGCTCATTCACGTCAGCGGAAACGCCGCCGTACGGGACTGTGATTTCCCCGCCTCCTTCAAGGGTGTTATTCGAATTCCCGCTCTCACTCGACACCGTAGGAGTCGCGGTGGGAGTTGCCGTCTCGGTGGCGGTTGCCGTCGCGGTGGCGGTGGCGGTTGCCGTAGCGGTGGCAGTGGCCGTTGCGGTTGCGGTCGGCCTCCGAATCGGCGCCGCGGCGCAACTGGGGCAGGAATCGCACGCCTGCACGAGCAAAGCCACAAGCGCGGCAAGTACGCAAATTGCGGTTAAGGTCGCGCTCTGGCGCATCTGCATCGCGTCTCTACTCGAACCAGCTGAACTGCTTGTACATGCTGATCTGGCCGTACTGATGAGCGTTGCCGTAGCCGGCCTGCGCGCTGACGCCAATCTTCCACGGCCGGTAGTAGAAGCCGAGGTCGGGGCCACCCTGGCCCTGCCCTTGGGTCAGGAAACCGCCGAAGTACATTGCTCCGCCGATGCCGCCGAGGATCATGTACTTCTCTCTCGAAAGCAGGATCGTCTGCAGATCGATTTCGGTGCTGGTGACACCATTTTGAAAATCATGGATCGAGCTGAAAGATCCATTGAGCGGATGCTGACTGTGTAGAAATATCCAACTGGAGAAATCGCCCTCGATCACGCTGGCGTCGCTATCTGCCACGTCGTGGCCACCCGAGACGTAGAGATGCGTACCCGGGTACAGCGTGAAATCGGCGCCGCCCTGGAAGCGGCCGAAATTGAGGCGCGGAAAACTGCCACTCCCCGGCGCCAGAGGACTCTCGTAGCCCTGGCCGATCCATAGTTGGTAGCCGGTCGCGCGGCCGAAGAACCCAATGTAAGGCGTGACGCTTTGCTCGGCCTGCACTCCCTCCTGAAGGACGCCATACTTGTCGCTGACGAAGCCGCCGCCGAAAATCGTCGTTTGGAAAAGCGCGGGCGTTTGGAGCGAGAAGAATCCCGGATAGGTGTCGTCAAACCACTGCGCACCCGCAGGCGCCGCCAACGCGCTGAGCGCCACTGCGAACGCGACCATCGTGCCAACGCGGGAAATCGCATTCTTCGCCACGTCTCACCTCCTCGACTAGTGAACCACGCCCACGTTTGGTGGTGGCGGATGCGGCGGCGTCGTCACGGTAGTCGTCGTCATCGGCACGCACACCGGACAGGCTGGCACCGGCGCCCCGCCCGATGCGGGAGCCAATGCCGCGATATTGCCCCCGCCGGCGTTGGCGCTGTCCAGCGACACTGCGCCGGTCATCGCCAGCGGACCGGGAGTTATCGGAGGATGGTCGCATGGCAGCGTCGACTCGTAGCCGGCGCTGATATCCACGCTCCCGTTGGGAGTCGCCGCCAGCGACAGGTTGACCGTCCCTTGATAGACCGAGACGTCAGTATATTGTTCGCATCCCTGGTAACCGGGCCTGATCGTGTTCTCGGTGAACGCGATGTCGAACTTCGTTCCGCGCACGGCGGCCACCGCGTTCGGAGTATGCACCTGGTAGTCTGTGCGTGCTGCGCCCGACGTGGAGTTAACCAGCGATCGCAGCACGCCGGAAAACAAGCTCACGCGCGTCGAGCCGGCTCCGCCAGCAACCGTGAACTGATCGAGCGTGATGCTGCTGGAGGGTCCCAGCTCGAGCCGGCTCTGATCGTTGAGCACTATAACAGCATGACCGTTGACTCCGGTCACGATTCGGTCGCCTACGTTTACGCCGACGCCGGCCGCGGCTCCGATCGTGGCGCCGCCAAGGCGCTGAATCTGCACCTGACCGCTCACCGACTCGAAAGACCCGGCGACAGTCTGCGCCTGCGCGGCCGGCCCGAATACCAAAAGCAGCAGCCCGCCTATGAACAACAGCTCCGCCCCAAATCCCGCGCCATAGTGACTTCGGTCTCGACGCATCTAAGTGGCGCTCCTTTAGCGCTGGCGCCTACCTTCTATTTGGCCAAGTTGGGATGTGTCAAACGCCTTGCGCTAACTACCTGTAATCGCGGCACAAATTAAAAGGGCGCAAGCTTCGCTCACGCCCTCTCGTTTCGATTTTCCGGATCGCGCGCCGTGCGCAGCGATGCCCTAGCGCTTGGAGTATTGCGGCCGCTTGCGCGCCTTGTGACGCCCGTACTTCTTGCGCTCGACCTCGCGCGGATCGCGCGTCAGCATCCCGCCCTTGCGCAGCGTCGGCCGCAGAGTCTCGGTCGCGCTCACCAGCGCCCGCGAAATTCCGTGACGGACCGCGTCGGCCTGCGCCGCGATTCCGCCGCCCTCGACGCTCACCAGCACATCGTACTGCCCAACGGTCTCCGTCGCTTCGAACGGCTCCAGTATCCGCATCCGCGAGGTCGGGCGCGGGAAGTAGTCCTCGAGCGTGCGCTCGTTGATCGTGATCGTGCCGCTGCCGGCAAACATTCGCACGCGCGCCACCGAGGTCTTGCGCCGGCCCGTAGTCCAGATGATGTGTTTCTTTTCTGCCATTTGACGACTGTGCCTTGTTAGACGCTGACGGTGCGCGGCTTCTGCGCAGCGTGCGGATGCTCGGGGCCGCGATAGACCTTGAGCTTGTTGAAAATCTGATGGCCGAGCCGATTCTTCGGCAGCATACCCTTCACCGCGATTTCGAGCAGCCGCTCGGGCTTCGCTTCGAGCATCTTGCCCGCCGAGGTCGTGCGGATTCCGCCGGGCCATTCGGTATGGCGATGGTACAGCTTGCTCCCCAATTTCGATCCGGTCAGGCGGACCTTGGCGGCGTTGATGATCACGACGAAGTCGCCGGTATCCTGGTTGGGAGTGTAATCGGGGCGGGTCTTGCCGGTCAGCAGGCTTGCGGCCCGCGACGCGACTCGTCCGAGCGCTCGCTCGCTGGCATCGATCACGACCCAGGTACGGTCACGCAGGCCATTCTCGCGCGAGATGCTGCGGGTTTGTTCGGTCAGCTTCAAGTTGGTGCCTCTAAAACGTTGATTTTGGCGGGGCCGATGGGATTTGAACCCACGACTTCCGACGTGACAGGCCGGCGTTCTAACCGGGCTGAACTACGACCCCGCCCGAACCATCCTTTGTTACATTTTCCAGCCCGCGTAGCAACAACACATCCCCGTTCACCGAATCGCGCCAGCAATGTTCCTTCCTAGCCTCTCTCTACCAGACCAGGGAGAGGCCGCGCCTCCGGCGCGGGTGAGGGTCCAAATTCCAAGTTCCGACCTATCGAGCGAGCGATGTGCAAGCATTCAGATGTCGCGTTCCTCCTAGCCTCTCTCTATCAGGGAGAGGCCGCGCCTCCGGCGCGGGTGAGGGTCCAAATTCCAGATTCCCGCCTTTGCTTCGAGCAGAACTCTCTAACGCGAGGCGGGGTCGTAGTTCAGCCCGTCAGAAACGCCGGTCTGTTGCCTCTGGTCGACTGAGCATCTGCGTACTAGCCTCTCTCTATCAGTATCAGAGCGAGGCCGCGATTCCGGCGCGGGTGAGGATCCAAATTCCAAATTCCGCGCTGAACTTAGCGATACCTGCGATCGCGGAGACAACTTTCATGGCGGACGACAATTTACGCCGAGACCGAGCGCGACAACTTCGACGGGCGCAGACCGACGCCGAGAAGAAGTTATGGGATCGCCTCAAAGGCGGACAATTGAACGGGGTCAAATTTCGAAGGCAATTTCCGATCGGACCGTTCTTCGCGGATTTCTGTGCGCCTCAAGAATCTCTGGTAGTCGAACTCGACGGCGCGCAGCACCTCGATATGTTGAATCGCGACCAGCGGAGGACCGAGCTTCTCGAGAGCCTCGGCTACCGCGTTGTCCGCTTTTGGGACAATGACGCTCTCGCATCGACCGATGAGGTGATCGAGAAGATCAGCGCGCTGCTCAAAGACTCTTTAGTGTTGCGGCGCCCGCGCTCCGGTGGCGCATCCCCGCCGGGGAGAGGCGTTTTTCGTGCTTCGCGTTAGAGACTTCTGCTCGACAAAGTCGGAACCTGGAATTTGGACCCTCACCCGCGCCTCGAAGCCGAGGCGCGGCCTCTCCCTGATAGAGAGAGGCCAGGAACGAAGGGATGAACTTGTTCAGCCTGCCCAAGTCGTAGCTCGCGTGCCAAGCTACCCTCTATGGGACAGCACTCATCAAGGGCCATCCACGCCGGACGCAGGTCCGAAATCATCCGAAACTTCATCCCCGGGTGTCCGACCTGGCATCGGATAACGTCCCCCGAAAAAATAATTCTGACGGAACGAAACTACCCCTAGGGGATGCACCCACTAGCAAACCACAATGGATGGTATGAATCGCATTCCCGCCCTGATCGAGCCGTCCGAATGATCCGAAGCTAGGCGACGCGGCGCATTAGCTCCAGGATGTCGTAGCCGGTGATCTCGCGGCTCTTTGCCGACCACTCACGAAGCTCGGCGTCTGACACCATCCCGGCCTGCGCGCCTTTGGCCAGATCCATCAGGCCGATTTTGATCGTCGCCTCGTCGATCATCTCGCCCGACTTGGGATCTGCCATCGAGCCGCCTCCCTTCGCGTGGTAGAGCTTGATCACGCGGCGCGCCTCCTCGACCTGATCGACGCTCGGCGTGTAGCACGCGTTGGCGATCTCCGCCTGTTGCGGATGTATCACCCACGTGCCGTCCATGCCGAGGTTCGCGGCGCCGACGTTCTTCTCGCGCAGCCCCGCCTGCAATTCCTTGACGCGCTCGGGCGTATCCGTGTTGCGCCACAGCCGCAAATAGACGTTGTCGATCGCGTGCAGGCCGGCGGCCTTGGCCGCGACCACCACCGCCTGCTTGGAGTAGTGAAAGTTCTGGTTCTGATTCTCGACGATCTCGCGGATGCCGAGATTTGCGGCGTAGTCGGCGATGCCGAACACCAGCCCGCACATCCGATCCGACGCCGTGGCGATTTCGTACGCCTTGATCAGCGCGTGCGGCGTCTCGATCAGCGACTCGATCTGGATGCGGTACTTCCAGCCGGCGCGCTTCTCCAGCTCGTCGAGCAGCTTGGCGACCTCGCGAATCTCCTCCGGCCCGCGCGTCTTCGGCAGCATGATGCCGTGGAAGCGATTGGGTGCGCCGAGCACAATAGCCTCCATATCGCCCTTGAAAAACTTCGAATGGATATTGTTGGGGCGCACCGTGACGACCTTCTTGCCGAAGTCGAGCGTGTTCAGCGCCTCGACCATCACCTTGCGGCTCTTCTCCCCCTTGAACTCGTACGGGCACGCGTCTTCGAAATCCGCCATCACGTGATCGACCGGCGCCTTGACCGCGTCGGCCGCGGTGACGTGCAACTTCATGTTGTGGCCGGGATAGGTCATCTCGGTGCGCGGAATTACGAAGCGGGTGCCTTTGTCCAGTACGTACATCGATGGATTTCTCCCGTTGATTTTTTATGCGCGCGTCAGGCCGGCAGGTAATGAGTCTTGCGCTTGATCAAAACGGTGCGCTCGATTTCGACCACCACGGTGCCGTCGGGTTTCTTGCCGATCAGTTTGAACTTCACCAGTCCCGCGTCGGGCCGCTCGGCGTCGCGCTTCTCGAGCACCGTCGATTCGGCGTAAATCGTGTCGCCGTGAAAGACCGGGTTGGTATGCTTGCCGTTGTCCATCTCGACTTCCGCGATTGCGTTCTCGCTGGTGTCCTCCGACGCGAGCCCGACCGTGAACGCCAGCACCACGCCGCCGTACACGAGCAGCTTGCCGCCGACGTACGCGCCCGGATTCTTGTCGATCAGATCCTGGTTGAAGTGCAGCTCGGCCGTGTTCATGACCAGCGAAGTGAAGATGTGATTGTCGGCTTCCGTGATCGTGCGACCGCGCTGATGGACGAGCGTGTCGCCGACCGTGAAATCCTCGAAGTAGCTGCCGTCGCCGGTGATGCCCACCTAGTTCTGCTCCATGATACGCCGGCCGATGACCTCGTACTGAATCTCGCTGGTGCCTTCGAAGATGGACAGCACGCGCGCGTCGCGCCAGAAGCGCTGCGCCTCGAACTCCATCGAGTAGCCGTAGCCGCCGTGCACCTGCATCGCCTCGCGCGTGACCCGCTCGGCCATCTCGGCGGCAAACGCCTTGGCCAGGCCGGCCTCGTAGTCGCAGCGCTTGCCGGTGTCCTTTTCGGCGGCGGCGAAGTAGCAAAGCTGGCGCGCCGCTTCGATCTCGACCGCCATGTGAGCGAGCTTGTGCCTGATCACCTGGAAGTCGCCGATCGGCTGGCCGAACTGCTTGCGATCCTTCGCATACTTGACCGCGCCCTCGAACGCCGCCTGCGCGACGCCGACGCCGCGCGCGGCGGTCTGGATTCGCGCCGCCTCGTAGCTGGCCATCAACTGGTAAAAGCCGCGCCCTTCCACGCCGCCAATCAGATTCGCCTTGGGCGCGAACGCGTCGTCGAACTGCAGCGCGTAACTGCGCATCCCGTGGTAGCCGATGGTCGGGATGGGCGAGCCGGTCAACGCCGGCGGCATGAACCCGTCGCCGGGCTGCTTCTCGAACAGGATCAGCGACAGACCTTTATGCCGCTTCGACATGTCCGGGTCGGTGCGCGTCATGACAGTGAGCATGTGCGCGCGATTGGCGAACGTGCACCACATCTTGGCGCCCTTGATCAGATAGCCGTCGCCATCCTTGACCGCGCGCGTCTTGAACGACGCCGTGTCGCTGCCGGAATCGGGCTCGGTGAACGCGGCCGCGGTCAGAATTTCGCCGCGCGCGATCGGCGGCAGGAATTTCTTTTTCTGCTCGGGCGTGCCGTTGGCGCTGATCAAGGTGCCGGTGATGATGTTGCGCGTCATCACCGAGCCGACGCTGAGCCATCCGCGCGACAGCTCCTCGGTGACGATCGCCATCGAGATGTAGTCGAGTCCCATGCCGCCGTCTTCAGCGGGAAAGATCACGCCGAAGTAACCGAGCTCGGCCATCTGCTTGAGGATGCGCTCGGGAATTTCCTTGTTCTCGCGATCGAGATCGTTGGCGATGGGCTTGACCTCGGCCTCGACAAAATCGCGGACCGATCGCCGGATAATTTCATGCTCAGGCGTGACCAGAGGCATCGTGTGCTCCTACGCTGGCGGGATGCGCTTGCGAATCAAAACCGGCCGCTCGTACTCGAGCACCTTTTCGCCGCGTTGGTTGTAGCCGGTGGTGCGGAACTTGACGACGCCTCGATCGGGCCGCGAGGTGTCGCGCTTGGAGAGCACGATCGACTCGGAAGTAATCGTGTCGCCGGGATAAACCGTCTCGTGCCACTTCATTTTTTCGTAGCCGAGATGCGCGATGGCGCGTTCGCTCAGGTCCTCGACCGAAAGCCCGAACACCACGTTCATTACCAGCATGTGATTGACGACCACGTTGCGGTAGCCGAGACCCTGCGCATACTCGCGATTGAAGTAAATCGGGTTGAAGTTCATCGTGACGCTGGAGAAAAAGCTGTTGTCGCCCTCGGTGATCGTGCGGCCCCAATGATGCTTGAAAAGATGGCCGACTTCGAAGTCCTCGAAGTAGTGGCCACGCTCGATTTTGCGCACCGCCATGTGAGTCGGGCTGCCTTGGTTCCTGTGATCGTAGGATCGCGGAAAGTCCTGAAGCCGAATCCGTTTTTTATGGAATTAACGGTTGCGCGTCAACCAAGCGAGGAACTGTCGCGCCTTCTTCCGGGAGCCAGCGCCTAGATTCTGCCGACCAGCAAGAACGCAACGACGATTCCAACGAAAAAAGCAAAGACCAGGAGCGTAAACCATCCTGGCGCGTCGCGACGGAATCTCGGTCGTCGAAAGCCGACTTGGAGCCCGGCCCAACGTGAGGTATTTATGGGCGCCTGGTCGTCGTCTTTATTCATACGTAGATCCTTGTGTCATCCCGAGCGCAGCCGAGGGACCCCGGATCCTTCTCGAAGCAAATCACACCGACATCGATTCAGGCGTGCGGACCTGACTAGCCCGAATGCGAGGTTGCACGTTTGCAGCTTGACTCGCAGAACCCTCACCTACCGGCCGCGAAGCGGCCGGCCTCCTCTCCCGTAAGGTAACGGGCGAGGTAAGAAGCGGAACCCTTGCGAATCGTTTCGTTCGTCCCGAATGCCCTCGATCACACGATCCCAGTCCGCGTCACGCTGCATCACACCTCGATGGACCCACAGCCCATTCACCTTGACCAGCACCCCTCGCACGCACTTGCGGGCCTTCAACCTCGTGCCGTTTCTCTGCCTCATTTGCGATTTAGCATGGTGCTCGATCGCGAGGCGGTCAACCCCGCGCTGAGCGAAGAATGACAAGAGAGACCGTTCCCTAACACCTGAAAGGCAAGTATTGTCAAACTCGCGGCAAACAGGTAGCTAATTCCGGCGCGCAATGCCGCACCTCGGAACCAGGACTGGAGCCAACCGGGACCGCCGCTAGTCGGGGAGCGTCGGCGCGTTGGTGACCAACGAACAATTGAGATGAGTCACAAGGAAATCTACGAGATCGGACAGGTGCCCCCTATCGGGCACGTGCCCAAGCAGATGTACGCGCAGGTGATTCGCGCGGACCGCTTCGGCGACCCGATGCATGCGTTCAAGATCGAGAAAATCGCGGTGCCGGAAATCCGCGCCGACGAAGTGCTGGTTTACGTGATGGCCGCGGGCGTGAATTTCAACAACGTGTGGGCGGCGCTGGGCTCGCCGGTGGACGTGATCGGCGCGCGGCAGAAGGCGAAGTACGATCATTCGGATTTTCATATCGGCGGCAGCGACGCCTCGGGAATCGTGTATGCGACCGGCCACGACGTGCACAACGTCAAGGTCGGCGACCGCGTCGTGATTCATTGCGGTGTCTGGGATCGGCACTCGCCCGCGGTCCGCAATGGCGAAGATCCGATGTACGACCCGTCGTTCAAGATTTGGGGCTACGAAACCAACTGGGGCAGCTTCGCACAGTTCGCGCGCGTGCAGGCGCATCAGTGCATGCCCAAGGCGAAGCATCTGACCTGGGAAGAGGCCGCGGGCCCCACGCTGGTGGGCGCGACCGCGTACCGGATGCTGATGGGATGGGCGCCGCACGTCGTGCGCCGCGGCGACGTGGTGCTGATTTGGGGCGCGTCGGGCGGGCTCGGATGCATGGCGATTCAGATAGTCAAGGCCGAGGGCGGAATTCCGGTGGGCATCGTCGGCGACGATCGCAAAATCGATTTCTGCGTCAAGCTCGGCGCCAAGGGTTGCGTCAACCGGAAAAAATACTTGCATTGGGGCATGATGCCACATTGGAAGGAAACCGCGGCGTACAACAAGTGGGCCGCGGAGTGCCGCGCGTTCGGCAAAGCTATCTGGGACATCGTCGGCGAGCGGAAGAATCCGCGCATCGTCTTCGAGCATCCGGGCGAAGACACCATTCCCACTTCGGTGTTCGTCTGCGACACGGGCGGCATGGTCGTGATTTGCGCCGGCACCACCGGCTACAACGCGGTGGCGGACTTGCGCTACCTGTGGATGCGGCAGAAGCGCCTGCAGGGCTCGCACTTCGCCAACGACGAGCAGGCTTACGCGTTCAATCAGCTCGTGCTCGACGGCAAGATCGATCCGTGCCTCGCCAAGACCTACACCTTCGCCGAGATTCCGGAATGCCACCAGGCGATGCATGAAAATCGCGCGCCCGAAGGCAAGATGGTGGCGCTGGTCGGCGCGCCGAAGCCTGGCCTGAAAGACGTACAGCTGTAATCTGAATCCCGCCCTGTTCCGCGCGTCCATCGCTCGACTACAATCGGGCCACCACGATGGCCTCGCTCGATTCGCTGAAGCTCGAACTCGCGCGCCAGGTCGAAGGCGAAGTGCGCTTCGACGCGGGCACTCGCGCGGCCTACGCCACCGACGCGTCGAACTATCGGCAGGCGCCGGTGGGCGTGGTGATTCCGCGACACGAGGGCGACGTGATCGCGGCGCTTTCGATCGCACGCGAGAACTCGATGCCGATTCTCGCCCGCGGCGGAGGCACCAGCCTCGCCGGCCAGGCGTGCAACGCGGCGCTGGTGCTCGACTTCTCCAAGTACATGAATCGCGTCATCGCGATCGAGCCCGGCGCGCGCGTCGCTCAGGTCGAGCCCGGCGTCATCCAGAGCCATCTCAACGCCGCGCTCGCGCCGCACGGGCTGTTCTTCGCGCCGGATCCATCGACGAAAGATCGATGCACCGTCGGCGGGATGATTGGCAACAACTCATGCGGCGCGCATTCGGCGGCGTACGGCAAGACCGTCGATAACGTCGAGGCGCTGGAGGTCATCCTCTACGACGGAACGCATCTCTCGCTGAGCGGATCGATGGCTGACGCCAAGCTAGGCGCTGTGATCGCGCGCGGCGGCCGCGAAGGCGAGCTCTACGCGCGGCTGCGCGAACTTCGCGACCGTTCGGCGGATTCGGTACGCGCGCATTTCCCGAAGCTGCCGCGGCGCGTCTCGGGGTACAACCTGGACGAGCTGATGCCGGAGCGGGGCTTCAATATTGCGCGCGCAGTCGTTGGCTCGGAGGGTACGCTGGCCGTTGTGCTGCGCGCGACGATTCGAGCCGTGCCGCGCCCGCATGAACTCGCACTGGCCGTGCTCGGATTCGACGACGTCTTCATCGCGGCGGATCAAATGCCGTGGCTGCTCGAGCATCGTCCGGAGGCGCTCGAAGGCTTCGACCAGAATCTTCCCGACTTCGCGCGCATTAAGGAGATGCCCGGCGTGCGGTTTTTGCCCGCCGGGCGCGGATTTCTGCTCGTCGAGCTGGGGGGCGCCACGCGCGACGAAGCGCGCGAGCGAGCGGAACGCGTGATCGCCGAGGCACGCC
The DNA here is from genome assembly GCA_963789715.1 of Binataceae bacterium (SeqCode). Classification (GTDB taxonomy): domain Bacteria; phylum Desulfobacterota; class Binatia; order Binatales; family Binataceae; genus Binatus. The sequence continues at coordinate 39,811 of CAWBLQ010000015.1, forward strand.
GGCTGCGCGAATGCACCGGCGCCGCCTGCCTGGCCGACGCGCGGGAGCAGGCCGCGGTCTGGCAAATTCGCGAGTCGGGACTGGGCTCGAGCGCGTTCATCCCCGGCCGCCCGCGCAGTTGGCCGGGCGCCGAAGACTCCGCGGTGCCGCCGGCGAAGCTCGGCGCGTTTCTGCGCGGCTTCGATCGCATTCTCACCAGCCGCAGCCTCAAGACGGCGACCTACTATGGACACTTCGGCGAAGGATGCGTGCACGCCCGCGTCAATTTCGATTTAGCCAGCGCGCCGGGAATCGCGACGTTCCGTGCGGCGATGGTCGAGCTCGGCGGGCTGGTCGCGAACCTGGGTGGCTCGCTCTCGGGCGAGCACGGCGACGGGCTGGCGCGCTCCGAGTTGCTGCCGATGATGTTCCGGCCCGAGCTGATCGTGGCGTTTCGCGAATTCAAGCGAATCTTCGATCCCGACTCGATGATGAATCCGGGCGTGATCGTCGATCCGCATCCGCTCGACTCGCATCTGAAGCTCGGCGCGGACTTTCGGCCGCGTGAAATAGCCACGCACTTCAACTTCAGCGCCGAAGGCGGGCTGGCGGGTGCGGCGCTCAAATGCGTGGGAATCGGAAAATGCCGAAAGACCGAGGCGGGCACGATGTGCCCGTCGTACATGGCGACCCGCGAGGAAATCCATTCGACGCGCGGGCGCGCACGAATTCTGTTCGAGGCTTTGAGCACCGACCTGTTGCCCGAGGGTTTCGCCGACGCTGCCGTGCGCGACGCGCTGGATCTCTGCCTGTCGTGCAAAGGATGCAAGAGCGAATGTCCATCGTCGGTGGATATGGCGGCCTACCGCGCCGAGTTTTTCTCCAACTACTATCGGAGTCATCGGCGTCCGCTGGCGTCGACGTTCTTCGGCCGACTGAACGAAGTCGCGCAAATCGCGTCGTACGCGCCGTCGCTCGCCAATGCTTTGGCGCACGCGCCGATCTTCGCGGGCGTCGTGAAAAAGGCGCTCGCGATCCATCCGGAACGAGAATTGCCGCGTTTTGCGCGACGGACTTTTCGTTCATGGTTCGAGCGCAGGACGGCTCCCAGACCGAGCATGCGCGAAGTCGTGCTGTTTCCCGACACCTTCAGCAACTTTTTCGAGCCGCACGTCGCAGTCGCCGCGGTTGAAGTCCTGGAGCGGGCGGGATTTCGCGTGCTCGTTCCGCGCGAACCGTTATGCTGCGGGCGCCCGCTTTACGATCAGGGGATGCTGGAGCAGGCCAAGGCGAGGCTGCGCGAAGTGATGGAAGCGCTCGATCCATTCGTCGCGGTCGGAATTCCCATCGTCGGCCTGGAGCCGAGCTGTGTCCTGACGTTTCGCGACGAGTTGCCGTCGTTGTTTCCCGACGAGGCGCGGGCCGCGGCGCTCGCGTCGAATTCATTTCTGCTCGACGAGTTCATTGTCCGCGAGGCGCCGGATTTCGCGCCGCGCGAGCTGCGCCAGCGGACCCTGGTGCAGGGGCATTGTCATCAGAAGGCAATCGCGGGAATCGACGACGAGGTCATGCTGCTCTCGCGCGCGGCGGGTGCGGAGCTCGAAGTGCTCGACGCGGGATGTTGCGGGATGGCGGGCGCGTTCGGCTACGACCGCGAGCATTTCGAGGTGTCGAAAGCGATTGGCGCGCGAGTTTTGATTCCCGCTATCGAAAAGGCGCCACCCGACGCGATCATCGTCGCGGACGGATTCTCCTGCCGCTCGCAGATTCGCCACTTTTGCCCGTCGCGGCGCCCGATGCATCTGGCGGAGGTGCTGAACCTGCCGGTTTCACCCTCCCTTGACGGGTAGGCTAACCGCGTCCCGCTGCGCTACATTCGCATCGCTGAGGAAAATCTGAAATGCGACTTGGAATTACAATCCCGTTCGAGCCGTTTTACGGCATTCATTTTCCCGAACTGGTGCGCACCGCCGATCGATGCGGCTACACCGACGCATGGTCGTATGAATCGTTCTCGACCGACGCGTTTGCGCCGATCGCGGCGGCGGCGATGCTCACCGACAAGATGCACTTCGGATGCGCGATCATCCCGGTGTTCACGCGGCCGGCGCCGCTGATCGCGATGTCGGCGGTGACCACCAACGAGCTGGCGGGCGGCCGTTTCATCCTGGGGCTGGGAATCTCGACGCCGAATATCGTCGAGAACTGGATGGGCGTGCCGTTTCGCAAGCCGGTGACGCAGATGCGCGAGACGGTCGAGGCGTTGCGCGCAATTTTTCGCGGCGAGAAGGTCACGATGGCCGGCGTGAAGGTCAAGATAAACGGCTTTCGCCTCGACGCGCCGATCACGCATCCGCCGAAGATCTATATCGGCGCGCAGGGCGCCATGATGCTGCGGCTGGCGGGCGAGCTGGGCGACGGCGTGATCGTCAACTTCATCACGCCGGAAACGGTGGCGCCGATGCTCGACAATACGCGCGATGGGATGCGTGCGGCGGGCAAGGATCCGGCGGGGCTGGACGTGGTGTGCAGAATAATCTGCGCGGTGGACGAGGACGAAGCCGTCGCGCGGACGCTGTTCCGGCGGTCGCTGACGGCCTACGTGACGGTGCCGCAGTACAACAAGTTCTTTCGCGAGATCGGCTACGACAAGGAAGCGACGATCGCAATCGACGCGTGGAACGCCGGCGACCGCAAGAAAGCACTCGAAACAATTCCCGACGAAATGGTCGAAAAGATTTTCGTGTTTGGCTCGGCCGAGAAATGCCGGCGACGGCTTGATGACTATGCGCGCGCGGGAATCACGACGACGGCGCTCCAATTTGCGTCGTTCGCGAAGACGCCGGAGGAGCGGCGGGTGAAAGTTCTGCGCGCGATCGAGCGGCTGGCAGCGGTTTGAAAAAAAGCGCGCCCCGCCGGGAGGGACGAGGCGCGCGCTGAGTCGTCAAGGACCGCATCAGACGCGGAGTTACCGAACGAACTGCTGAATCAGCGGCCCTAGTATCGAGCTTCCGCCGTAAGGCTGACCGTACCCGCCATTGTATCCACTGTTGTATCCGCCGCCGTAGTTGCCGTAAGCAGGCGCACCGCCGTATCCACCGAATCCGCTGAACAGTCCGCCCGTCGCAGGCACTCCGCCACCTCCACAGGACTGCAAGAGCCCCTGATTCTGCCTGAGCACGTCATAAGCGGCCGCGGGATGGCCGGTGGCCCGGTCGTGATTGATGATATTCATGATGCCCTGCGCGTGTCCGCATGGACTTACGTACCCATACCCGCCGCCATAGCCGCCGCCACCGCCATAATAAGGAGCCGCAGCATAAGGTGCCGCGACTGGGTACGCAGGGGCCGCGTAGTAGCCGGGACGAGCGTAGTTCCGACCGTAGTTCCGGTACTCGTCAGCGGTGCCCCAGGTGCGATTTGCCTCCGAGCCACGACCAGGCGCGGCCGCGAACGCGTTGTTGCGGAACTGGTTGCGGGTCACGGCTGCCCGGACGTTGCGCGCTGAAGCAAAGGAACGCGCCGGCGCGGCGAAGGAGTGCGAGGCGCGCGACGGATGCGAACTGTTGTGGGCGTAGTTGTAGTCGTAGGCAGCCGCCGTAATCGGCGTCGCCAGCATCGCGAGACCAATCAGCACCGTCATCAGACTTCGTTTCGATTTCACCGTTGGTTACCTCTACCTGATTGAGAGAGCATTAAGGATGCCGTCGCGCCGTTTCGAAAACCTTCCTGCAACACGATCGATCTTCACGGCTAGAAGTACGCAATTCAAAGTATTTGGATACACCAATTCGAAAATAGAAAAACGAAAAACGTCAACGGAGAGAAGAGGTTAACGTATGTTCAGTTTTGAGCGACGCCGAAATAAACAAGCGTTCAGATACCAGCCATCAGGCGGAGGTTTAGCGGGTTGAAAGTAAACAAACCTTAAGACGCGAGCCGGCGAAAGATCAGACGAAAGTGCGGCGCGCGAGATAGTACATCACGGCGCCGACGATCGCGTAGGCCGCGATCCCCTCGAGCAGCGTCGCGCCGCTGGTGACGACCGCCACGCCGACGACTAGCACCGTGGCGACAACGGCGGCGGCCTGCTCGACGCGCTTCTCGCGCGCGCGGACCCGGGCGACATGCTCGCTGATACGCGCGCCGCAGTTGGGGCATACGCCGCCGCGCTTGACGACCAGGTCAGCCTCGCACTCGGGGCATTCGATTTTCGTTCGGAGTGGCATCGCACGGCGTCGGGAAATGCCGGTTGCGGTAAAACGCTACGAGGTGCGGACGGGATTGGCAAGCCTAAAGAAAGCCGCGCGCGCGTGTCGAAGACACGCGCGCGGCTTTGTCGATGCCAAAGAAGTGACGACGGCCGCGGGTCGCGCGGCCGCCGTCACTTCTGCTGCTGTCTCAGGCGCGCGCTTTGCGCAGTTTGCGCGCCGCCGAGCGCTTCGCGATGCGCACGCGCTCCGGCCGGCGCTTGACGCGCGCCGCCGTCTTGCCCGCGACCTTGGTCGCGGGCTTCTGCATCGCGGCCGCCGACGCGGCCGCGGCAGCAGACGCCGACGCGTCGGCCGCTGGCTGCATCGCAGCCTCGGCTGCCGCGCGCTCGGCCTCGAGCACTTGCGCCGCGCGCCGGCGCGCGATCGCGTCCAGCCGCTTGTCCTTCCACTTGCGCAGCCCCATCCGCATGTACTCGGGATTGATGTCGAGCATGTCGCAGACGTTGTCGAACGAAAAGACCCAGCGCTTGTCTTCGTGCGCGATCCACTCGTCGGCGTCACGGAACAATCGCTGGCCCTTGCTGGTGGACGCGTCGATGCATTTCATGAAGCATTCGATCGCGTCCTCGAGCACGCTCAGGATAAGCCGCTTTTCGCCTTCGAGCAGATGCTTCTTGCGCATCGCCTCGAAGTATTGAATGGGCAAAAGAGTGTCGGGCTCGAACAACCCCGGCAATCTTTCGTCCAGTGTTTCCTTTTCCTGCATCTTCTCTCCGTTAGCCGCTTTCAATCTCGTGCTGCGTGCATCCACCGCCCCACCTCCCCGTAAATTTTGACGTAGCCACGTCTACGCCTATTCAGACTCGTCTTCGTTCTGTTCCTTGTATATTTCGTGCCATGCCATCTGGATGGCTTCCAACTTCGCTTCGGTTGAGCCTTCGCGGTTGTCGTCGAATTCGTCGAGATCGATTACCCATTGGCGCAGGTCAGTGAAGCGCGCGTCGAGCGGGTCCAGTCCCGGATGATTTTCCGCGAGCACTTCGGCGATCTCCTCGGCCTGATCCCACTTGAGTCCCATTGCTAATGTACGTCCCTCGGCTGATCTCCGTTGCAGGACGGCCCTGCTACGAAAGCTCCTCGACTGACTTCTTCTCGAGCGCCAGCTTGATGGCGGCGTCCATGATCCGCTCCGCGAAAGGAGTGGTAACCTCGTTTAGCTCCTCGACCAGTTTTGCGATTAGCTCTCGATCGGTTCCCGTTCGGGCCGCCTCCAACCGCTCCGCCACCTCATCCATGCGCGCACGCTCACCGGCATTGATCAAGGGGCCGTATTCGCCGAGCTGCTTTCGAAGTGCGCCAAGAATCTGCTCGGCGTCGTTGCGGGCTGAAATCAGCAGGCGCTCTTCGAGATCCTGCTCCCCGAGATCGATGGCCTCTTCGAGCATTCGCTCGATTTCGTCGTCCGTCAGGCCATAGCTCGGCTTGACGTCGATCGAATGCTCGCGGCCGGTGCGCTCATCGCGCGCATTGACATTTAGTATCCCGTTTGCATCGATGAGGAAAGTGACCTCGATGCGCGGAACACCTGCCGGTTGAGCCTGTATCGGGCCCAGCTTGAAGCGCGCTAAGCTACGGCAATCTTTAGCAAGCTCACGCTCTCCTTGCAAAACGTGGATATCAACATGTGTTTGATTATCCACAGCCGTGGTGAAACCTTCAGCTACGCTGGTCGGAATGGTGGTATTGCGATGTATGAGACGCTCCATAACGCCACCCATCGTTTCGATACCCAACGACAGCGGAACCACGTCGAGCAGCAGCAAGTCGCCCTGCGTGCCCATCAGGACCGAAGCTTGAACGGCGGCGCCCAAAGCGACGACCTGGTCAGGGTTTATCGAGCACAGGGCTTCCCTGCGGAAAAGTTCGGCGACGCGCCGACGGACCAGCGGCATCCGCGTCGCGCCGCCAACCAGCACGACCTCGTCGATGCCTGCAGGCTTAAGCTTGGCGTCGGCGAGGGCCAGTTCGCAGCGCTTGAGAGCGCGCGCGACGAAAGGTGCGGCCATCTGCTCGAGGGCGTCGCGCGTGAGATGCTTGCGAATCGAATGGCCGGGAAGATCGATGACGACGTCGGTCTCGGCTACGTCGGTGAGGCGTTTCTTGGCGTCCTCGGCGGCCATGCGCGCGCTGTTCCAGACGTGACGATCCAGCTTGACGGTGTCGGGAAGTTCGCCGAGCAGCCAATCGATGACTGCGCGGTCAATGTCGTCGCCGCCGAGATGGGTGTCGCCGTTGGTCGCCAGCACCTCGAAGATCCCTTCCTTGATGTTGAGAATCGATATGTCGAAAGTGCCGCCGCCGAGGTCGAACACGGCGACGTTGCCGGTCGCCATCTTGTTCAAGCCGTAGGCGAGTGACGCGGCGGTCGGCTCGTTCACCAGGCGCACGACTTCAAGCCCGGCGAGATGGCCGGCGTCCTTGGTGGCCTGGCGCTGACCGTCGTTGAAGTACGCGGGGACGGTGATGACGACGCGCTCGACTTTTTCATCTTTGCCGGCGGCGCGGAGCGCGCGTTCGGCGCCCTCCTTGAGAGCGCGCAAAATCTCGGCGGAGATTTGCGGTGGCGTGAAGACGCGCTTGCCGATTTGAAAGCGTACGACCGGGCCACTCAAGTCGGCGAAGGTGTAGCGCGCGCGATCTTCGGGCGCAATTTCGTCTCCGCCGAGTCCCATGTAGCGCTTGACGGATCGGATTACCGCGCCGTATTCGCCACCGGCAAAGCCGACCGCGCTCACGCGCCCGTCGCGCTCGACGGTCAGATGCGGTTCCATCTCGATTGCGCGTTCGCCGACGGTGACCTCGCCGTCGGGCTCGATCGCAACTACGCTGGGCAGCAGCGCGCTGTGGCGCTCGCCGGCCACCAAAGCGATTACGCGCGACTCGCCGTCTTCCATGGCGGCAATCAGGCTGTTGGTAGTGCCGAGGTCGATGCCAAAAATTCGGGACATTTTTTGCTTTGTCAGGCTGCCTTTGAGTTCTCGAGGGCGCGATCGACGTCGCGAATCAGTGTGCGCAGGTAAGCGATTTTCGAAAGGATCGTCTTCAGTTCCAATGTAAGCATCTTTTCGTCCGCAGGCCGGTCCCATTTCGCGAAATTTCGATCGAGCTCGGCCAGGGTTTCATCCATCCTGGTTTGCAGCTCTACGCGCCGCGCAACGACCTGCGCCGCGAGCTCGCGCGCGGCGGCGGAGTCCGCGCCGGCTTCGTGCATCTCGGCGAGTTGCTCCTGCACCTCGAAGACCAATTCGGCAAGCTCGGGCGGAACCCGTTTGTTGTTCTCGGCGAGCTTTTCACCGTTCAGTTCGAGCCAATAGAGACCGCGGGCGACGGGGTCGCGGAGCGTGCGGTAACTGCGGGTCAGCGTCGCGGTCGCGCGCAGGCTCGCGTCGCGCACGGCCACCGCGCTGGAGGCGAACCGGTCCGGATGAATCTTGCGGCTCAACTCGTGATAGCGGCGCTCGAGCGCGCAGAGATCGATCGTGAGCCTGCGCGGCATCCCAAGTGCGGCGAAACAATCGAGCGGCGCCGCCAGCGGCGAGCCGCAGTCAGCGCAAATCAGCAGCGGCTCCTGCCGCCGTCCACATGAAGGGCATTCGATCATCTTGAGACAGCAGTCCCCACATCCACTCGTTCATACGACGAACGATTCTCCGCATCCGCAACTGCGCTTGGCGTTTGGATTGACAACCTTGAAGCCCGACGACATCAGTTCTTCGCCGTAGTCGAGCTCGGAGCCGTTTAAGTAGAGAAAACTTTTCTTGTCCACGATCAGGCGAGCGCCGTCGCGCTCGAAAACCTTGTCGCGCTCTTTGGCGGCGTCGATTTCCATCCGGTACTGCAAGCCCGAGCATCCACCGCCGACGACCTTTACCCGCAGGCCGGCGCCTTCGCCCTTGTCGGCGACGAGCTGCTTGATCTTCTGGGCGGCGCCCTCGGAAAGTGAAATTACGGCCACGAGAAATTACGCCTCCTTCGATTTGGCAGGCTCATCCGCCGCGACATCGTCGCCCTTGCGCTTGCGCCAGTCGGTGATGGCGGCCTTGATCGCGTCTTCGGCCAGCACCGAGCAGTGAATCTTGACGGGCGGCAGGTTGAGTTCCTTGACGATGACGGTGTTCTTGATCGTCATCGCCTCGTCGATATGCTTGCCCTTGACGAGTTCGGTGACGTAGCTCGAACTTGCGATCGCACTGCCGCAGCCGAAGGTCTTGAAGCGCGCATCCTCGATCACGCCGTTGTCGCTGATCTTCAGCTGCAGCTTCATCACGTCGCCGCATTCCGGCGCGCCGACGACGCCCGTGCCGACGTTGGGCTCGTCCTTGGCGAAGCTGCCGACGTTGCGCGGATTGTTGTAGTGCTCGATAACCTTATCTGAGTAAGCCATGATTTTTTCCCTGCTGCGGCGCGTCGAAATGACGTTTTCGTTGTACTCTACGACTTCCAATTGACCGACTTGAGATCGATTCCTTCTTTCGCCATCTCGTACAGCGGCGACATTTCGCGCAGCCGCTTCACTTCCTTGCTGACCCGGTCCGTCACGTAATCGACTTCTTCCAGCGTGTTGAAGCGTCCCAGCCCGAAACGAATCGAGCTGTGCGCGAGTTCGTCGTCGATGCCGAGAGCGCGAATCACGTACGACGGCTCGAGCGTCGCCGAGGTGCACGCGGAGCCCGAGCTGACGGCGATATCGTTGATACCCATCAGCAGCGACTCGCCTTCGACGTAGGCAAAACTCACGTTGAGGTTGCCGGGCAACCGTTCGGTCGGATGACCGTTGACATAGATTTCATCCAGGCGCTCGAACAGTCCCGCCTGCAGCTGACTGCGCAACTGGATGAGACGCTGCGCTTCGTCCGGCATTTCCTTTCCCGCGATTTCGCACGCCGCACCGAGCCCGACGATGCCCGGCACGTTGAGCGTCCCCGAGCGCATCCCACGCTCATGCCCGCCGCCGTCCATCATCGGAGTCAGCCGCACGCGCGGTCCCTTGGAGCGCACGTAGATCGCGCCGATTCCCTTGGGCCCATAAATCTTGTGCGCGGTGATCGACGCGAGGTCGACGCCCGCCTTTTCGACATCGACCGGCACCTTGCCGATCGCCTGGACCGCGTCGCAATGGAAGACGATGCCCTTTTCCTTGGCGATCTTGCCGATCTCCGCGATCGGATGAATCGTGCCGATCTCGTTGTTGGCCCACATGATCGTAATCAGCACCGTCTTGTCGGTGATCGCACGGCGCACCGCGTCGGGATCGACCATCCCATACTTGTCGACCGGCAAGTACGTGACCGTCGCCTTGCCCGCCCGCTCGAGCGCGCGGCAACTGTCGAGCACCGCTTTGTGCTCGGTGACGCAACTGATGATGTGGTTGCCCTTGTCCTTGTAAAATTCGACGACGCCTTTGATAGCCAAGTTGTCGGACTCGGTGGCGCCGCTGGTGAAGATAATTTCCTTGGACTTGGCGCCGATTAGTGCCGCTATCTGGTTGCGCGAACGATCGACGGCCTCTTCCGCTTCCCAGCCAAAGCTGTGGTTACGGCTGGCGGCGTTGCCGAACTTCTCGGTGAAATACGGCAGCATCGCATCGAGCACGCGCGAATCGACGCGCGTGGTCGCATGATTGTCCATGTAAACGGGCTTCTTCAGCATCTTTTTTCTCAGTATCTATTCAGGGTTCTTTCGGTTCGTTCCGCGCAAAGCGCTCCAAACCGTAATAGTGGACCTGCTAGGTATATTATAGACGCTCCGTCCCAACAGTCAAACGGAAATTCAGGCCCAAACAGGCGACTGCAGATATACTGGACCCAACCAGTCTAGTAAGGCGATTGCGCCCGTTTGTCAAGGACAATATGACGCTTACCGAGCGGTCAGAGTGGGGTATCCTGCGAGCTATTTCGGGCGCGGAAAAAATCACTTTGATTGAATGTGAAACCCGCCGTGGGTTTCACGCATCCTTGGGCAGGGTGACCCCTGCACCCGGTCTTAAGATTAAGATGCGGGACTTCGTCCCTGTTAGAAGGGGTCAGGGAAAATCACCTCTTTTCGATGCGCGCCGGCGCTACTTCAAGCGAGCATCGACTGCGGCGCTGGTGGCTACGCGAAGGGGCCGGGGTGCGCTGCGTCGAAGGAAATTTCCAGCAGGCGGCGCTCGGTGCGGATTGATTTCAGCGCGGCCTCGCGCGTTTGCTCGAATTCGCGCTCGAGCCACGGCGCGATACGCTCGATCAATTTTTCAGGAGAGTCCGAATCCGCTGCGCCAATCAACGCCGTCGCGATGCGGCATCTTAGCGCCACCTTTTCGATTCCGTCGGCGCGCTCGATGCTTAGCGTTAGTAGAAGAGCGTCGGCTGTACGCTCAATCGATCGAGCGCTAACGAGCGCGTAGATGCCGCGGCCGGTTTTCAATGAAAATCAGGCCGCGCGCGAGGAACCGGTGCGCGTGCGGGTGCGGCCGGTACCGCCCTCCCAGAACAGCACCACCGGGCCGGCGATGTAGATCGAAGAGTACGTGCCCGTGATGAAGCCGATCAGCAGCGTGAACGCCGACGGTCGCAGAATTGGCCCACCGAACGCGAGCAGCGAGAGCAACACGACAATCGCCGTGCCCGAAGTCAGGATAGTGCGCGAGAGAGTCTCGTTGATTGCGCGATTCATGATCGACCCGATCGGCTCGCGCCGGCGCTTGGCCGAATCCTCGCGGATCCGGTCCGAGACGATGATGGTGTCATGGACCGAATAACCGATGACGGTCAGCACCGCGGCGAGCGTGGTCAGGTCGAACTGGTACTGGCTGATGACCAGCGCGCACATCACGACCAGGACGTCGTGGATCAGCGCAATCACGGCGCCGGCGCCGAAACTCCAGCTCACGTGGCGGAACTGGATCGCGATGTACACGCCCATGAAGATGGTCGCGATGATAACCGCCGCAAACCCCTTGCGGCGCAAGTCGCTGCCGACTTTGGCGCCGACGCTCTCGACTCGCACGACCTTGGCGACGCCCGGCCCGTAGGCTTTGTCGAGCGCGGTCTCGAGCCGGGGCCCGATGCTGCCGATGTTCTTGACGGTCTGGAAGCGCGCGAGGAATGACTGGCCGGCCTTGCCGAAATCCTGAACGGTGACTTCGCCGAGGTCGAGCGGCGCGAGCGCCTTGCTGATCGCGTCGCCGTTGGTGCGGGCGGTGAACTCGATTTGGGCGACGCTGCCGCCGGCAAAATCGACGCCGTAGTTGAGGCCGCGGGTGAGGAGCAGCACGATCGCCGCGAGATTGATCACGGTCGAGAGCGCGACGAAGAAATAACGCTTCCCGACGAAATCGAGATTGATGTCGGGACGGATGAGCTGTAAAGACATCGGCCCTGTTTAGCTTTTCGTTGTCAGGCGCACAAGCATGCTCAACTCGCGGCCGCGCGCTTGCGCGTCGGCCGGGTTGGCCGCCGCGATGGGCCGGCGCTTTCCTTGGCAGCCGCGGCGGCGCTGTTCGCGGCCGCCTGGGCCTTGGCGCACGCGCCGCACAGATTGTTCAGGTTGGCGGGATCTTCGCTGAGGCCGTCGTCGAGCGAGTGACAAACTTTCAGGCATGCGCCGCAGATGAAGTAGATGCCCTCGATGGTCTTGTTGATTCGTTCGCGGTTGAGAATTCTTCCGCGCAGCTTCTCGATCCGGATGCCGAGCAGCTCACCATACTGGCGCTTGATTTTTCGACGGCCGGCTTCGTCCTTGGGAAGGTCGGCATCTTCGTCCGCCTCGTCCGCCATGTCGCCGAACGACGCGTACTTGTCGCGCTTGGAGGTCTTGCTCTTGCGCGCTCTGCCCATCGCGTGGTCCCCCTGCGCCTAGCGCGTGCGGCCGACGAAGCCGCAGGCCTTTTCGCAGACCAGGTAGAAGCCCTTGCGCCCGAAGCCGGCGAACTTGGTCACCTTGCTCTCGGCGCCGCAACTGGGACAGATGTGTTTTTGCTGGAGGCCCGCGTTCTTTTCAGCGGTCTTTGCCTTTTTCTCTGCCATGACGTGAATTGCTCTCGAGTTGGATTAACGGCTCTCGAACTTGTACCTGGAATCGTTTACGCAAAACGACCCGGCCATTGGACGCTACCATCTGGCCGGGTGCATTCTCAAAGGTAAGGTCGCAAGGCGGCATAGTCAATAGCCCGGCGCGGCCACGGAGTTGCGGGCACACGCGATGCGTGCAAGCGTTGAATCATCTTGGATGCGCGCCTGAAAGAGAACGACGCCGTAATTTTTGTCGATCGCAAGGGGCGCCGCTACCTGAAGATGCTGCGAGCGGGCAAGAAGCTGCTCATCCGCGGCGAGCTGCGCGCCGACGATTTGTTCGGCGTCGAGGAAGGATCGCGGGTCAAGTTCTCGACCGGCGAGGCGTTCCTGGTGTTGCGCCCGACCTACGCCGACCTGATCCCGCATCTGCCCCGCGCGTCGCAGGTGATTTATCCCAAGGACACCGGGCCGCTGCTGGTGTGGGGCGACGTCTTTCCGGGCGCGACGGTTGTGGAAGGCGGCACGGGCGCGGGCGCGCTGACGATCGCGCTGCTCAGAGCGGTGGGGCCGGCCGGGCGCGTCGTCTCGTACGAGCTGCGCGAGGATTTCGCCGACGCCGCGCGCAAGAACGTGGCCGCGTTTTTCGGCGACGCGCCGAACTGGACGATCAAGGTCCGCGACCTCTACGCGGGCTTCGATGAAACCGGCGTCGATCGGATGTTCCTGGATCTCGCGGAGCCCGGGCGCGCGCTGGCGGTCGCGGCGTCCGCGCTCAGGCCCGGCGCCGTGCTGGTCTGCTACGTGCCGACCGCGGTGCAGCTTAAGGACACGGTCGAGGCGATTCAGGCGCGCAGCGATTTCGGCGAGATCGAAAGCTTCGAGACGCTGCTTCGTCATTGGCAGGTAAAGGGGATGAGCGTGCGGCCGCACTTCAGGATGATCGCGCACTCGGCGTTTATCATCGTGTCGCGCAAGCTGGTCGCCGACGCGTCGAATCCGCAAAAGCATCCACAAGAACGGTTCGTCGCCGCCGATTCCGGCGAAAGCGAAGGGGACGGCGTCGATGCGGACGAGCCGCTCGATTAGCGAAGCAGCGTTGCAGTGTGGAGGGCGCGCGCGGTGGACATCGCGCCCGTCGGGCTGAAACTGCCGCCCGCCGCGGGATTGAACAGCTCCGCGCTGCTGAGCGCCACGCCGTGAGCGGCCGGGTCCGCGGCGCCGATTCCACCGGAGATCAGCACGCGATGCGCCAACGGGCCGGTCGCGAGCAGCGTTGCGGTATGCCCCGCGCGCGCGAAACTCATCGATTGATTGCAGCGCAGCGTGTCGGTGTTGAATCCGCCGACGCAGGTGAACTCTGCGGTATTCGGATCGAAGGTCTCAGCCGAATTGCTGATCAACCCCGACGCGCCCGACAGCACGCCGCCGGAAACCGTGACCGTGCCACTGAAGCCTCCCGCGAGCAGCACGCTCCCGTCGTTGAGCAGCGTGGCAGTGTGGAGCGAACGCGGCTCGTTCATGAAACTCGATAGCAGGGTGAATTCCTGCGAGGCGGGATCGAAGATCTCGGCGCTGCTGTCCTTGAAAAAAAAGCTCGAGCCGCCGACGCCTCCCGCTATCAGCACCTTGCCGGCCAGCGGGCCTGTCGCAAACAGTGTCGCGGTATGCGCGGCGCGCTGATGGTCCATCGGGAACGTCACGGGGGTGAACGAGTTCGACGCGGGATCGTAGATATCGGCGGAGTTGGTCGTCTCGCCCGACAGATCGGTCGCGCCTCCCGCGACCAACACTTTGCCGCTCAGTAGCAACGTCGCCGTATGGAACATGCGCCGATCGCTCATCGTGTTGGCGACCGCGAGGAACTTGTGCGCGGCGGGATCGTACAGCTCTGCCGTGTCGAGGACGTTGCCGAGATTGTCCTGGCCTCCGACGACCAGGATTTTGCCGCTGGAATTGTTGAGCGCAGTCGCAGTAGAGCCCAGTCTCGGCGTGGCGATCTTCCCGGCGGGCGAAAACGCGCCGGTCGTCTCGTCGAAAACTTCCGCGCTGCTCAGCACGTTGCCTTCGAGGTTGAGCGAAAAATTCTTGATCGCGGCGCCGCCGCTGAAACCGCCCGCCAGCAGTACCTGTGTCGCCGAAAGCGGCACCGCGGTCGCGCCCGCGCGACTCGACGCGGTGCTGCCCGTGGCAACAAACTGCCCCGATGAAGGATCGAAAAATTCCGCGCTCGCGAGACTTCGATTCGACGCGTCCGCGCCGCCTGCTATCAACACGTCACCCGCCGCGGGAATCGCCGCCTTGAGGTTGTGACTTGCGGCCGGGTTGCCGCGCGAGGCCGCACCGGCGGCAGCATCGTCCGCCGTGGAACCGTCGTGCGACGGCGATTCGATACTCTCGCCGTTAACGCATCCGCTCGCAGCGACCAAACAGGTCAGTCCAACGGCGGTCAGCGCTGCGAGCGCAAATCGCGCCCATCGCGGGCTGGTGTGAAGATGATCTTGCAAGCGTACCCGGCTCTTCGACCTCGGCAATTGGAGTTGCCACTTCTCAATGATCCATTATAGACGCGCCCATTAGACGAGTCAGTCCCAAAAAGGTTTCAGACAACGATTCATCCGAGCCGGTCGTGCGCGCGAATCAGTGGGTAAAAAGCCCGGAAAAAAACTTTCCGACCGCGCTGAAAACATCCGATGACGAAGGGCGCGCTGACGCGGTCGGCGCGGGCGGCGCGAAGGCCGGTGCCGGCGGTATCGTTGCCGACACTGGCGCCGGCGCGGGCGCGCTCGCGAACATTCCGCCATGCAGAGGACACATCTGCGTCGGCTCCGTGCCGATCAGGAATGGCAACGAGACCTGCCGCGGGCACGCCGAGGTCGCGAGACCGCCGGATTCGGGATCGATCGTGGCCATCGTAATGCCCGACGGCTCGGGGAAGTCCTCGGGATCTGCCGGCGCCGCATCCTGCATGAACTCAACCCAGGCCGGCAGCGCCGCCTGCGCTCCCGTCAGGCCGAGGCTCTCGGGTTGGTCGAAGCCGACCCACACGCCGCATACGATCGCCGGCGTGTAACCGATGAAGTACGCGTCCTTGTAGTCCTGCGTGGTGCCGGTCTTGCCGGCCGCCGGAAAATCCAGCCCCAAGCGGCCCGCGCTCGCGCCGGTTCCATAGCGCAATACGGCTTTGAGAGCGCCCGTGATCAGATAGGCGACGGCGGGACGAATGACGCGATTCTCTTCGTCCGCGTGCTTGTAAATCTGATGGCCCTTCGCATCGACGACCGCCTCGACGGCGTACGGCGGCGATTGCAGACCCTCGGTCGCAAAAACCTGGTACGCCGAGGTGAGCTCGAGCAAGGTGGTCTCGTCGGCGCCAATCGAAATCGGCAGCACCGCGGGAAGGTCCTCGTGGATGCCCATCTCGTGCGCTGTTTTCACAATGGTCGCGGGGCCGAGCTCGTTGCCGACGTACGCAGTCGGCACGTTGAGCGACTCGAACAACGCCTGCGCGACAGTCACCTGCGGCTGATAGGTGCGCTCGTAATTCGCGGGCGTCCATCCGTTGAACGTCATCGGCTCATCGGGCAGCGTAGACGCCAGCGTGAGCGGCGGCGAGAAGGGCGCGCGATCGGGATCGAGCGCGGCGAGGTAAACAATCGGCTTGAAAGCGGAGCCGGGTTGGCGCTGGGCGTTCGCCGCGCGATTAAATTGGCTCTCGGAGTAGTCGCGCCCGCCAATCATCGCGCGAATCGCGCCGCTCTCGGCGTCCAGCGCGACCAGCGACGTCTGCAGCCGGCCGTCACTCTTTGCGCGGCGCAGCCGGCGATGGTTCTTTTCGAGCTGCTCGACATTTGCCGTGACCGCATCGACGGCGTCGCTCTGCAGTTCGGTGTCGAGCGTCGTGTAAACCTTGAGCCCTTCGAGATGGCCGTCGAAGCCGGGAATCCTGTTCACGAACGCGGTCACGTAGTCGGTGAAGTACGGCGCGCGCCGGAGTCCCGGCGGCTTGGTGATTTGAATGGGCGCGGCGAGCGCGGCTGCGTAGGCGGCGTCGTCGATTGCGCCCGTCCGCTTCATCACGCCAAGCACGACGTCGCGCCGGTTGCGGCATGCGTCGGGATGACGCCGCGGATCGTACAGCGTGGGCGCCTGGATCATTCCGATCAGCGTCGCCGCTTCAGCGGGCGTCACCTCGGCCAGGTCCTTGTTGAAAAAATATCGCGCCGCCTGCGGCATCCCGTCGATCGGCGTGCCCTCGTACTCGCCCATCGGCACGTCGTTGATGTAACGCTCGAGGATCTCATTCTTCTTGAGGCGTATCTCGAGCACCGCGGCGACAGCCAGTTCGCGGAATTTGCGGCTGAAGCTGCGCTCGTGGCGTTCCATAAACGTCCGCGCCAGTTGCTGCGTCAGCGTGCTGGCGCCCTGGACGAGGCGATGCGCGCGCAAATCGGAAATCGCGGCCTCGACGATACGGATAGGATCGATCCCCGGATGGTAGTAGAAAAAACGATCTTCGTTGGCGAGCAAACCCTTGACTAGGTACGGCTTGAGCTGACCCAGTTGCACCTCGACGCGTTCGGCGGGCGCGCCGGGCAACAGCCGGCCGATCACCTCGGGCTCGAGCATCGCATCGGACTTGGCCACGCCGAACGCGTCGGCAACGCCCGCGATTCGGTCGCCGTCCAGGCGCATACGCACCATCTCGGCGGGATACTCCTTGGCGCCGACCTGAAACGATCGCAGGTAAATCGCGATTGCGTTCTTGGCCCTGGTGTATTCGCCGGGAGTGTCAGCCGCCGCGACCTGCGAATAGCTCAACTGCGCCAGCCGATCCAGCAGTCCCCTGCGTTCGAGGTCGTCGCCGGCGCGGATCGGAAACGGTGCCGAGAAGATCGCGGAGGTGAGCGCGGCGCGACGCTGCTCGATGAGCGCGGAGATCTCGCCGTACAGTTGCGCGAGGTAAAATCCGATCGCGAAGAACACGGCCAGGAATCCGCCGGCGGCGAGATTACGCACGCGCCATCCGCGGATTCGCCATTCACGGCGCTTCTTGCTGGCCGGATTCCCCTTCGCCGGCGCCTGCCGTCCGCCACCCATCAGAGTTACCGCCTCATTTACAAGGTTAGCCGCGTCTCGACGCCTGATCCATCGACGCTCACTGCTTGTAGCCGAACCGCCGCAGCATCGCGCGCCGCTCCGCCTGATCGCCCGCGCTCTCGACGCCTTTGGGCGAACTGCCGTCGATTACGCCGACGACGCCGCGTCCGCCGCCTTCGTCCGCAACGATAACGCGCAGCGGGTTCGCCGTGGCGCAAAAGACCGTACATACTTCGCTCACCGACTTGATCTGATTGAGCACGTTTACCGGGAAGGCGTTGCCGAGAATCACCACGAACACGTGCCCTGCCCCGATTGCCGCCGCCGCGTCCACCGCCGACTGCTCGAGCGCCGGTTCGGTGCCGGTATGTCGAATCAGGCATGGCCCCGACGCCTCGCAGAACGCCAGCCCGAACTTGATTCCCGGAACCGCCTGCACCAGCGCCTCGTAAACGTCCTCGACGGTCTTGATGAAATGCGCCTGGCCGACGATCAGGTTGGCGTCCGCGGGTTTCGCGATTTCGACGATACTCAGTTGCATAGTGCTTGCCCCTTGTGACTATTGCGCGGATGATAGTCGCGTGGATGCGGCGCCGGAAGTGAGTATCCGGCAATGGAGGCGTGGTGGCTACCGGTCTGACCCTTCGCACGAATTCCGAGACGCGTCTGCCGTCGTTTTTCTGTCGGCTCTCGTCGCGCGCACAGCGAACCTACCTGAAGAGCGACACCGTCGAGCGTTACGACTTTGTACCCAGCCCCGCCGCGCGCAACTCGCTCGACGCTCTCATGCGCGCGCTCGAGACCGGCAACCTCGCTGCCACCGCCACCTGCGCGCGAGCGTTGACCGCCGAGATTTGCCGGGCGCTTGCGACTGCGCCGGTCAACGTCGAGGTCCGCGGCGTGCGCCCGCGCAACACGCGCGGCGAGCTGCACGGGTTGTTCTATCCTTACGATCCGCGGCTGCGAAGGCCGCCGTACATCGTGCTCTGGATGCGCACGGCGCAGCGTCACGACGTCGTCAAGCCGAAGACCTTCGTGCGAACCCTGATGCATGAAATTGGCCACTATCTTGATTACGCACTACTGCGGCTTGAGGATTCGTACCACACCCAGGGATTCTTCAAGCGCGAGTCGTCGCTGGTGCGCGCCTTGTTCAATTCCTAAGCGCGGCTCGCCGCCTCCCTTGACAGACGCGGCTTCGATGCCGATAGCTATTGTCGCGATGCGCCACGCATGTGCATGACATTGACGCGCGTCGGGTGGGGGAGATGGCTACTGGTATGGGATTTTTTCAGAAGTTGTTTTCGCCGGTTTCGGCACGGACGGAACTGCTCGAGGAACTGGCAGCGCTGGCCGGCCGCAACCAGGGGCTCGTCGATCGCCTGAAGCGCCACGCCGCGCTTACCTCTGCGAATATCAGGATCGGCGTCGAGGCGCTCGCGGAAGCGGAAGCCGCGCACCTCAAGATCATTCACTCGATTCTCGCCGACAACAACGTCTGGTCGAAACTCCCGCAACTCGCCCTGCACGACGGATCGAACAACTGGGCGCGCCTGAGCGGCGACCTGGAGATGCTCCGGGCGCTCGCGGCTGAGCTGCGAGTCAACGCGATGAAGTGGGAGTCCGTCGATTCGGACGTCGCCGCCAAGCTGCTGCAACTGGCTATTGAGGATATCGATCGCGAAAGCGATCTGCGCAGGCTCGCGCTCAAGTGCGACGCCCTGGCGCTCGACTGATTACAAGTAGCGTCGCAGGCCGCGGCGGGCGAGCTCTTCGGTGACGCGGCGGAGCTGGGGTGATTGCTCGCGATTGGCAACCAGGATCGCATCCGCCGTATCGACGACGATCAGATCGCGCACGCCAAACAGCACCAGCAAGCGCGACTGCGCGAACGCCAGCACTCGCTCTGAATCGAGCGCGATCGCGTTGCCGCGCAGCAGGTTGCCGCCGGCGCCGCCGAGCGCATCCCAAAGCCCGTCCCACGATCCCACGTCATGCCATGAAAATCGCGCGCGCACGCCGAGCACGTTGGCGCTCTTTTCCAATATCACGCGATCGAACGAATCGTACCGCAACCGCCCGTAACCGCGCGCGAGCTTCGTCCGCGGCGTTCGCGCCAGGCGCTCCGCCGCGACGCCGAGCGCCGGGCTATGCTCGCCGAATTCCCGCGCCAGCGTCCGCGTCGACGCCACGAACATCGAGGCGTTCCACAAGTAGCGCCCGCTGCGCACCATCCGGCGCGCAATTGCAAGCGCGGGTTTCTCGACGAACTTTTCGATTTGGAACCCGGCCCCGACCCGCCGGCCGATTTTCTGATAGCCGTAACCGGTGTCGGGCCGGGTCGGGGGAATCCCGATCGCGACAATCGATTCGTGCGCCGCGGCAAGACCAATTGCATCGGCCAGCGTGCCCCGATATTGCACCGCGGTCGCGATATAGTGGTCGGCTGCGACCGCCGCGATTATTCCGTGACCCAGCCTGCGCTTGATAATTGC
Source organism: Binataceae bacterium (SeqCode) (assembly GCA_963789715.1). GTDB lineage: Bacteria > Desulfobacterota > Binatia > Binatales > Binataceae > Binatus. The sequence continues at coordinate 59,650 of CAWBLQ010000015.1, forward strand.
GGCGCCGTAAGCGATTGCCACCGCAGTGCCGCGCGCCCGGGGCTCGATGAGCAGGTTATTCGCCGGAATCAGGCCGCGTAGCGTGCGCCGAAAGGGCCCCTGATGCGCCGCTGCCGCGAGCACGAAAATTCGCTCGCGCGGGATGAGCGGCGCGTGACGCGCGATCGTGTCGGCAAGCAGGCTGCTCTTGCCATCGATCGAAAAAAGCGGCTTGGGCCTTGCCTCGCGGCTCGCCGGCCAGAATCGCGTGCCGCGGCCGCCCGCGATAATCAGCACTGAGGCGCGCTGCGGCGCGGAACTTCGGGCCATCGGGTCAGATCGCGCCCAGTTCGCGTAGCTTGCCGTCGAACAGCGCGCGAATTTCAGCCAATCGCTTTTCGCTGGTTGCTTCGAAGCGCGTCACCAGCGCGGGCTGCGTGTTCGACGCGCGCACCAGGCCCCATCCGTCCGCGAAATTCACGCGCACGCCGTCGATGTCTATCACCTCGTAGTGCTTGCGGAAAAAATCCGCCGCCCGCCGCACAACCTCGAATTTGCGATTGTCGGGACAATCGACGCGAATCTCCGGCGTGAAGTGGCTGGCGGGAAGATCGGCCAGCATCGCGCCGAGGCCGCGCCCCTCGCGGCTGATAATTTCAAGGAGGCGGAACGACGCGTAGATGGCGTCGTCGAAGCCGAAGTAGCGGTCGGCGAAAAACATGTGCCCGCTCATCTCGCCCGCCAGCGCCGCGTGCTCTTCTCGCAACTTGCTCTTGATCAGCGAATGCCCCGTCTTCCACATGATCGGCCGGCCACCGTGGCGCGCGATGTCATCGTACATCCGCTTGGAGCATTTCACGTCGCCGATAATCGTCGCGCCGGGACGCTCGCGCAGAATCGCCCGCGCGAACGCCACCATCAACTCGTCGCCCCACACGATCTTTCCGTTCTCGTCCACCGCACCGACGCGGTCGGCGTCGCCGTCGTACGCGATCCCGATCGCCGCGTGATTTTTTTTCACCGCCGCGATCAGGTCGCGCATGTTCTCCTCGACCGTCGGGTCCGGATGATGGTTGGGGAAGCGCCCGTCCATCTCGGTATAGAGTTCGATTGTCTCGAGCCCGAGCCGTTTCATCAGCGGCGCCGCGACCACCCCGCCGCACCCGTTGCCCCCGTCCACGACCACCTTGAGTCCCGGCGTGAGCTTGAACTGCGACATGATGAAATCGCTGTAGTCGGGAATCACCGCACGCTCGGAGAGCGAGCCCTTCGCACCGCTCGTGACAAAATCGCGCCGCTCGACTATTTCCCGCAGCCGCTGAATCTCCGCGCCGTAAATCGTCGTCGGTCCCACGCCCAGCTTGAAGCCGTTGTACTCGGCCGCGTTATGACTGCCGGTGATCATCACGCCGCCGTCCATCTTCCAGCTCAGCACTGAAAAATAAAGCAGCGGGGTCGGCACCACGCCGACGTCCACCACGTTGATGCCCGCGCTGAGCAGGCCCTCGGCCAGCCGATCGCGCAAGCGGTCCGACGACAGCCGGCAATCGCGGCCGAGTGTGATCGTTTTTTTCCCCGCGCGATGCAGCAGCGTTGCGTAGCCGCGCCCGAGATCGACCACGAAGGCGTCGTCAAAATCGTTCGCGACGATGCCGCGGATGTCGTACTCGCGGAATACTTGCGAATTCATTATCGTCAGTCTGTGCGAGCGAATAGGTCAGTGCAAGATGTTTGCGCGCAAGCAGGCTGCCTATGACCGCCGCGGGAAGAGCGCGCACCAGCGAAGCCCGCGTCGCGATCGTAACGGGCGCCGGCCGCGGTATCGGACGTGCGATCGCGCTTGAGCTCGCGCACGCTGGCTACTCGCTATGCCTTGCCGCCCGCTCGCGCGACGAGCTCGAGGAAACCCGCTCCCAGAGCGGGCTCCCGCTCGAGCGTGCGTTGATAGTTCTGGTTGACCTCGCCGCCGAGGAAGCGCCCGACCAGCTCATCGGTGCCGCGCTTGATTGCTACGGCCGGATCGACGTGCTCGTCAACAACGCCGGATGGGCTCCGCCGCGAACTCCCCTGCTCAAGGCGCGTCCCGTCGATCTGGACCGGATGATCGCCGTCAATCTGCGCGCGCCAATCGCTCTAACGCGCCTTGCCGCCGCGGCGATGGCCCCGCGAGGCGCCGGCACGATCCTTAACATCGCATCCGCGGCCGCGATCAAGGCTCCCGCCGGCGAGGCCGCATATAGCGCGACCAAGTCCGCGCTGATCGCATTCACGCGCGCGGCGTTCCACGAGTTGCGCCACAGCGGACTCAAGCTCGCGGTGATCGTTCCGGGCCTGGTCGATACCGCGCTGATACCGAATAACAAGCGGCTCGATCGCGCCGCGATGCTTTCGACTGCCGACGTCGCCCGGGCCGCGATGCAAATCGTGAACTCTCCCGCCGGCGCGTGCCCGGTCGAAGTAATCCTCGAGCCGCAACTCGATCCGGAGCGTCCCCGCTGAGTTCCGGCCTTCACGCGCGTCCGCCAATGTCGTTCACCGCGAGATTCGCGATCGTGCTGGTCGCAGGGATCGTTGCCGCGATCGTTCTGGCGCCGCTTGCGGCGGTGGCGGCTGCGGCCGCGGGATGGAACTTCCCGTTTCCAAGAATTTTCGATCGAACCGTGATGGCGACGCTGCTAGTCGCGATACTGTTCACCGCGCGCGACTTGAATCTCGGCTCACTGCTTAGCCGCGGCTTCAAGCATCCAGCGGCGGCGAGCATCGTCGGCGCGATTCGCGGCTTCGTCGTGGCGATGTGCGCGCTGGCTATACTGTTCGCGCTCGCGCTGGCGGCCGGCGGAGGCGGCGCCGGCGATCGTGAAGCGGCCGCGGCGCTGATCCCGAAATATTTCCTTTCGGCGATAGCGATCGCATTCATCGAAGAGGCATTCTTCCGCGCGTTCCTGCTCGGCGGCATGAGCGGCGACTTCGGCAACCGGGTCGCGTTGATCGCGAGCGCCGCGATCTACGCCGTAGCCCATCTCGTGCGCTCTCCGGCGCGCTTCTCGGTCACTGGCTACGAGCCCGCAGCCGGATTGATCACCCTGGCGCACAGCATCGACCAATTCACCGACCCCGCCATCGCCATCCCCACGCTGATCGGGCTGTTCCTGCTCGGGATAGTTCTCGGCGCAGCGTTCATCCTCACGGGCAGTGTGTATTTCTCGATCGGCCTGCACTGCGGCTTCGTGCTGGGCGCAAAGCTATGGGCGAAAATAATTCTCAACCGCGCCATGCTCCCATGGTGGATCGCGGGCGGCGGCTCGATTCCCCTAATCGGCGGCGCCGCCGCCTGGGCAATCGCGATAGCCGTCCTCGCAATGCTCCGCCCAATCGCCGGCGCACCACAAACCGCCGCCTGACTATTATTTTGCTGAAGCCCGCTCCTGGCGCCGACGAGCAACGCTTCGGCTCGCATCTAGAAAGACGCCCGGATCAACTACGAAGCGCGTGGCAAGCGCCTGGATCTGGCGCACGTTGAGACGGCGGCGTCCGGCCAGCACCTCGGAGACAACGCCCTGGCTGCCTATCTCCGCCAGATCTTTTTGAGTGAGACCGTGCTGCTCCATCAAAAAGCGAAGCACCTCGATGCCGGAAGCGTCAGGCAACCCGTGATGCTCGCGGTCGCATGCCTCTATCAGCACGCTAAGGGTTTCGATGAGCCGATAACGCACGTCTTTGGTGTTGTCGCCGACGTCGTCGACCAGCGCGTTTAGGCGCTGAACGGCAGCGTCATACTCGCGCAGGGTACGAATGGCGAGGAACGGCGGATTCTTCGCCATGTCAACGATCCGGGTTTTCATTTTTTTCTTGAAAGCGCCCGAAGGACTGCAGATCGACCGCTAATCGTAGAGCGAGGGGGAGCCGCTTACTGGGCGGGTGCGGTAGCGGCGATGCGTCCATAGCCATTGCTCGGGATATTTTCTGACCATCTCTTCGATGGCCTTCTGATAACGCGCCGTGTTCACCAGCGTGTCGGCCTCGCGGTCACCGGTCCGCTGCTGTGGAATCTCCTCGAAAATCTCGATCACGTGGCTGCGGCCGTCGGGCTGGCGCACGATGAACACGGGAACCACAGGCGCGCCCGCCATCATCGCGAGGCGATCGAAGCCACTCGGGGTCGCAGCCAGCTGGCCGAAGAACGGCACCCAGACGGCTTCGGAGCGCTTGGCGTTCTGGTCGAGCGGGATGCCGATGATCTCGCCGCGCTTGAGCGATCGCAGCATCTCGCGCGCCGCCGTATGCTTTCGAATTATCTGCACTCCCGCCCGCTCGCGGATGAATGTCACCAGCGAGTCCCCGGCCAGGAAGCGTTGCGTATGATGGACCAGGCTTATCTGGAACCCGTGCAGCGCATGACCCGCGGGCAGCAGCTCGAAGCCTCCGAAGTGCGCCGTCAGGATCAGCGCGCCCTTGCCCGGGTACTTCGGCGTGAGATTGTTCCAGATGTCGAGCCGATTGTAGCTGACGCGGCGCGCCAGCCGGCGGTAAAAGAATCCGCCCAGCCGGACGTACTCGGCGCCCGTCCTGCCCAGGTTGATGTACGACGCGCGCAGGATGCGCCTTCGCTCCGCGTCGCTCTTCTCGGGAAACGCAATCTCGAGATTGCGCATTCCAATTCGCCGGTGGCGGCCATCGAAGCGATGGAAGATCAAACCGCCCGCGATTCCCAATCGGTAGAGCACGAAATCGGGCAGCAGGCTGAGCGCGTGCAGCGCGCCGACCATCAGCCAGAAGATGAGCCGATCCTTCAGGCCCAGCCGGAGGCGCGTGCTCTTCGGAATCCCGCGCGAAAGCGGAAAGTCCGATTTCTTCGGCGCGCCGTCAGCTGAGTCGGTCGGAGCGGCGCTGCGCCTGAGCACGTCGCCCGCCGAAGCCTGCCCTTCGCGCGGTTCGATCCTGGGACTTGCTGAAGACGCCGATGCCATCGTTTGCGGCGCTCTCTACAGTACCGATCGTTCGCGTTTGGGGCCCTTGGGAATCACGACCAGCCCCGAATCGGTGACGAAAAACCGCTGTCGATCGCGCTCGATGTCGTATCCTATCTCTTCGCCCTCGGGAACATAGACATTCTTGTCGATAATCGCGCGGCGAATTTTCGCGTGCCGCCCGATTTCCGCATAATCCATAATGACCGAGTCCTCGACCAGGCTGTACGAATGGACGAGCACCATTCGCCCGAGCACCGAATTGCGAATGGCGCCGCCCGACACGATACAGCCCTCCGACACCACCGAATGCAGCGCCAGCCCGCGCCGCCCGTTCTCGTCGAAAACGAATTTCGCCGGCGGCTGATCGTAGTACGCAGTGCGCAGCGGCCAGAGCGGATTGTACAGATTCAGATGCGGGCGCGCGTCGCGCAAATCCATGTTGGCCTCGTAGTACGTGTCCAGCGTCCCAACGTCGCGCCAGTAGCTCAGGTTGAACTCGGAGTCGCCGCGGATGCGGTTGGTCATGAAGTTGTACGCGTAGACCGGCACTCGGTTGATCAACGCCGGGATCAGGTCGCGGCCGAAATCGTGATTGCTGTCATCCCTGATCGAATCTTCGATCAGCGCCTCGCGCAACACTTCGGGACTGAACAGGTAGTTACCCATGGAAGCCAGCGAGCGGCCCGGCGCGCCGGGCATCTGCGGCGGATTGTCCGGCTTTTCGACGAAGCTTGAAACGCGCAGGCCCGAATCGACCTGCACGATCCCGAACTGATTCGCTTCATCGACCGCCACCGGCAGCGTCGCGACCGTGACGGCCGCCTTGCGATCGAGGTGAAACTCGATCATCTGCTGGATATCCATGCGGTAAATGTGGTCCGCGCCGAACACCGCGACAACGTCCGGTTTGGTATCGTCGATAAGATTCAGATTCTGAAAAATCGCGTCAGCGGTGCCCTGGTACCATAGCTCGCCCATCCGCATCTGCGCGGGAACCGGGATGACAAAATGATCGGGCAGCATCCCGCCGAATTGCCAGCCATCCTTCAGATGCTCGATCAGCGATTGCGAGCGCCACTGCACCAGCACGTAGATTGCGTAGATACCCGAATTGACAAGATTGGAGAGCACGAAGTCGATGATGCGGTATTTGCCGCCGAACGGCACCGCCGGTTTGGCGCGGTCCCGGGTTAGAGGGTGGAGCCGCGTCCCCTGCCCGCCTGCCATCACTAGTGCAAGTGTTCTCATTTGAGCGAAAGGACTCGAATCGTCATTGCGCGGCTTGTCTCGGCAAAATAAGCCCGCCAAGTATAGGTGTGTTGCGGTAGCTTCGGAAGCCTAAGTGTTCGGCCCTGAGATGCAGCTTTTTTCATCGGTTAAATCGCTCAAATGTGACGGATACCGCAGGAATTTCGGGATAGTGGCAAGAGTCAGTCATACCAAGGAGGCTTCAACGGGGCGAATTTAGCTTGATTTTACTCGATTTTGCATCTTGCCGCCAATTGTTCCGCAAGGCACGTCATTTGCTTGAAACTTCCCCATAGATCTTTCGTCTAAGTTGCTAGGCATCGATTATGGTACTCGCAACGAAGCCTCTCGCGATGGAGCGCGATAGAGGAGGAATTAAAAAAATGCAAACAGCGGTTAGCAGAAATGAATCCAGAACGACCGGTAGCCAGGGAGTAGTTTACCGCACCGTTTGTCAGAATCCCGGCTGTGGGTTTAAGTTCGATCTCAAAATCACGCCTCAAAACGCCGGCTTGCTCAGCGGTTCGATGGCATGCCCGCATTGCAAGCGGCACGGCGGCCAGCTGAAATCCCAGGGACGCATCAGCGAAAAGCTCTTCGGAGCCAAGCTTCTGTTCCGCCCCACGGGCGTTGGTCCGACGCGTAGCGACGACGACGAAATGGGCGCCGATTCCCGCTATTAACCGGGGTGCGGATCGTCTAATCTAGGCAGTCCGTCACTAGATCCGTTTTCTCATCATTACGTCGCGCGCCGTCCGGGAAATCCGGACGGCGCGCCCGTTTTTTGGTACCTGGTCGGTGCGAGGATCGCGCTCAGCCGCCGGCCACCGGCACCGCGGCGACGCCCTGCAGGTTGCGGATGCTTGGCCGCTCCATCATCCGCTTGATCCACGCGTCGATGTTGCCGCGGTTGTTGCCCAGCACGTCGATTCCTATTTCGTTCAGCACCAGCATCCGCGGCGCAAATCCAATGTCGGCGACCGAGAACTCGCCGGCGAGAAAATTGTTGCCCTGCAACTCGTGGTTCAGGTAATCGAGCACGCGTTCGACTGACTGATGCAGCCGCTGAACGCGAGTCTGATCGCGTTCGCCCTCGGGCTTGGAGACTTCTGCGATCAGCTGCCCGACCGGCGGCGTGAACGAGGTGTCGGCGAAGTCCTCGAACGAACGCGCCTTCGAGCGCAGCGCGCTGGAACCAATAGGCGGAAGCAGCGGCGGCTCAGGATACTCGTCCTCGAGATACTCGTTGATGATCGTCGAGTCGTAAATCGTCGTGTCGTCATCGACCAGCACCGGCACGCGTCCAAACGGGTTGAGCCGCAGGAAGTCGGGCTTGCGATTTTCATGCTGGCTCAAATCGACCGCGACCAGGTCGTAGGTCAGAGCCTTCTCGGCCAGCACGATGCGCACTTTTTGACCGAAGGGGCAGGACAGGAAGTCGTAGAGTTTGATCATATCGGGCAAGTCCTCATTCGGCTTGCGCCGCGACGGTAATCTTCAAGCTGGCCTCAACCTCGGAATCGAGCTTGACCGGCACCGTAAATTCTCCGAGCTGCTTGATCGGCTCGGGCAGGTGAATCTTGCGGCGCTCGATATCGAGGCCGTTCTCGCGCAGCGCGCGCTCGAGATCGATGTTGGTAACCGAGCCGAAGAGCTTGCCCTCCTCGCCGGCGCGGGCGGTGAGGGTCAGCGCCAACGCCTCGATCCTGGCCTTGACCGAGAGCGCGTCGGTGCGTTTGATCTCGCGCCGGCGCGCGGCGGTGCGCTTCTGGTGCTCGAAGGCGCGCAGATTTTTCTGATCCGCCTCGACCGCGAGCTTGCGCGGCAACAGGTAGTTGCGGGCGTAGCCGGCGCGGACCTTGACCACGTCGCCGGTCCTTCCCAGGTTGGGAAGATCCTCGTTGAGTATGACTTGCACGTTCATCGTCTTTGCCGCCTCGTCGTCTTGATCGCCGTGTTTCCGCCCGCCCTTAGAAGAAGTCGCCCAGGTTGTTCGCTTCCGGGCTGGGGGGCTTAAGCCGCCGGAAGTCGATCCACATATCGAAGACACCCGCGATGCACAGGAGCCCGGCGACCACCGGTTGCGCGAACACGACGAAATAAATTATGCCGCGTACGATCGACGGAACCGAGAGCGAGTGAAAATAGAACCCGACAATCGCCAGGCCCTGGCAAAAATATATCGCCGCGATACAAATGAAGCCGTTGAGCGCGATGTCGCTCACCGCCGGGACCGGGATGAATATCCCGAAACCGCCCGCCAGCAACAGCCACACCAGCCATTCCGGCGCCGACCATCGCGAAAAATCGCCGAACAGGTTGTAGGTCAGCCGCTGCGGCCCGGCCCATCGCCAGAACACGCGCAGGTTGAGCAGTATCGTGCTCGCCGCGAGCAGTATCGCAAACGCCGGCGACAAACGCATCGTGAGCGAGATGACGTACGCCTGCGTATCGGCCGGAACCGTGGCCTCGATGCCGAGCAGTTTGTAAAAGTCCTGCCCGCGCGCCATCCCCTGCGCAAGTTCGTCGTGTACGGTCTTGATGAGCGCGTCGGGGCCGCCCATGAAAACGAGCGCCGCCACCACCGACGCCGCCACGATCGCGCCCGCGCCAACCGCCGTGATCAGCTCGAACGAGGAACGCCGCTCGAGCATGTAGCATGCGATCGCGGTGCCCAGCCCGAACGACACGAAGTAGCCGGCGCCGGCGAACGACCCCGCCAGCATCGTCACGAATGCGGCCGCGAGCAGGACCGCGATCGTCGCGCGAAGGTTGGGACTGGGACGCCCAACCGCGAAAATAATGATCGGCGCAGGCGCGAGCATCATCAGGACACCGCCCAGCAACGGTATGGCGCCGCCCGCGAGGAAGAACGCACCCGCCAACGCGGCCGCGCGAACCATCCCTATAACAGCCTTGCGCGTCACTGGATTAAGCCGGGCTAGACTCCGAGCGTCGAGAACGGCAGCAGCGCGAGCACGCGCGCCCGCTTGATCGCCACCGCCAGTTGGCGCTGATGCTTGGCGCAATTGCCCGAGGTCCGGCTCGGGACAATCTTACCGCCCTCGGTGATGAAACTGCCGAGCGTGCGCACGTCCTTGTAATCGACCTTGAGCGTCTTGTCGGCGCAGAAGCGGCATACCTTGCGCCGTCCGCCGGGGCGCCCACGACGCATCCCGCCGCCGCGACCCTCGCCGCCGCGACCTTCGCCGCGATCACCCTCAGGGCGCGGACCGCCATAGCGCCCGCGTCCTTCGCCGCCCTCGCTGCGCGGCCGGTCGCCGCCTCTTTCAGATCTTTCCTCGTCGGCCATTTGGATTCCCTGGAAATTCTTCCCTTGACGAAAGTTTATTGCTCTTCGTTCCGCTCGATCGACGCAGCGACGACTTCAAACGCAGCGTCAGGCCGCGGCATCTTTGCACCGGCTTTGAGCATTCTCCTCGGTCCGATCAACTTGCCAATCACCCTAACCTGCCGACCCGGCTCCAGGAGCCGCTTTGCCGCCAGCGCCGCTTCGCCCGTCATCACGATCCCGAGCCTCAGTTCCTCGCCGGGCGCGCCGCAATCGACGGTGAAACGAAGTACCGGCGTGCCGGCGGGCGTGATGCGGACGTGGGGCTGATCGAGCAGCCGGCCTTCGAGCTCAATCCGGTTCCCTGTCACCTTCGGGCCCGGCGATTTCCTCGGCCGCCGCTTCCATTATTTCTTCGGGAGCGTCGGGTGCTTCCTCGGCCCGCTCCTCGCGCGAGGCCATCAGGGCGGCCGCGCGCGCTTCCTGCGCGGCCTTGGCCTCGGCGATACGGCGGTTGCGCGCCTCGAGTTCCTCGCGCGCCTTGGCCACGTCGGCGTCGTCGTCCACCAGCACCGACAGGTAACGCAGCACCGTATCGGAGAGCCGCAAGTTGCGCTCGACTTCGTTCATCACGGGGCCGGGCGAAACGTAGTCCAGTCGCACGTAGAAGCCGCGCCGCTCGCCCTTGATCTTGTAGGCCAGCTCGCGCGCTCCCCACTCCTCGGTTTCGATCATCTCGCCGGCGCCGGCGGCGATGATACCCTCGTAGCGTTTGATGGTTTCCTTGATTTGGGGGTCGCCCGAATCAGGGCGGAGAATAAAAATGGTTTCGTAGCGCCTCACGCGCTGCAGGTCCTCCTTACGGATTTCAGCCCCAGGTTGGAGCAAGGAGCAATCCCTTACAGTACCATCGCGGGTATAGGGTCTCAAGGCGCAACCGCATTTATTTGAGCGTCGCGAACAGCGTTGGTCTTGCCATTGGCTGGCGGTCTGTTAAGAGAAGATGCGGTCGCGCTCACGCAATTCAGGAGGATCCCGTCAGATGGCCAAGCCCAAAAAGAAGACAAGGAAGGCGGCGCCAAAGTCGCGCAAGGTGGCTCCCAAAGCCGTCAAGAGACCGAAGGCTGCATCCAAAGTCGCCAAGCCGGCGCCCGCGGTCAAGGCTGCGAAAAGGCCGGCGCCGAAGAAAGCCGCCAAGCCAATCGGGCGTCGAGTCGCCGAGGTCGTGACGGCCGCCACTCGCGCAACCGTCGATCTCGAGAGCGCGGCCGGGCGTATCGAGCGGGCAGCGGTGCGAAAAGTCGGTGAAGTTGCGGCCCGGGCGAAGCAGGCGGTGGCCGCAGCCGTGGCGCCTTCGCCGAAGCTCCCGAGCTACGACGACCTGCCGATACGGGCGGGCGCGCCGGCGGGCGCGGCATGGGGCGTGTTCGGCGACGACGACGAAGTCGGAACGATCAACCTGCTGACGCCCGAGCGCGTGATTGCGGCTGCCGCCTCGATTCGCTCGGGCAAAGTCTTCGCGCTTAATCTCCCGATCAATATCCCCGATCCGCCGCTGTTCACGCGCGGCAAGCATACTCACACGGTCAAAATTTTTCCGAACGCGGAATTCGTGCTCGACGACTACCTCGACAACTTCTACCCGCAAGCGTCGTCGCAATGGGACGCGCTCGCGCACGTGAAGCATCCCGTCCACGGCGCATACAACGGGATTCCCGACAATCAGATTACGGGGCGCGGCGGGATGCGCCTTGGGATCGACAACCTGGCGCGCCGCGGAATCGCGGGACGCGGAGTGCTGGCCGACGTCGCGCGTTACTACGATCGCATCGGCAAGTCGATCAACTTCACCAGTGCCGAGTCTATTCCGCTCGGCGACGTGCAGGCGACGCTCGAGGACGAAGGAGTCGCGCTACGCGCCGGTGACGTGCTGCTGATTCGGATCGGATGGACGAAGTTCTACCTGTCGGCGAGCGCGGAGATTAAGGCGGAGCTGGCAAGGGAGACGGTCGTGCCGGGAATCGAAGGCAGCGAGCGCACCGCGCGATGGCTATGGGACAATCATCTCGCGGCAGTCGCGTCGGATTCGCCTGCGCTGGAGGCCTTGCCGAAAACCGCGGGCAACGAAATGGAGTTTCTGCACTTCCACATGCTGGCGTTTTTCGGGATGCCGATCGGCGAGATGTGGAATCTCGAGGGGCTGGCGGAAGATTGCGCGGCGGACGGTCGCTACGATTTCTTCCTGACGTCAGCGCCACTCAACGTACCGGGCGGTGTAGGCTCGCCGCCGAATGCGCTGGCGATCAAGTAGGAAGGAGAAAAAGGGAGAACGTGATTGTATGCGAAACCCACGGCGGGTTTCACATTCAATCAAGTTTCCTCTCTTCGCTCCCCTGCCCACGGACGCGGCTTCTCAATGCCCAGCCTTGGTCAGCGCTTCGGTTGTGAAGAAGCTCTTGTCCACTGCGCCCATGTTGATGTACCAGCATTCGCGCTCAGGCGTGTCGGGTCCCGGCAGGTAGCAGGTCGTCGCGAGGCCGGATTGCACGTCGATGCTCGAGGCGGCGACAGTGAACTCACGCTTGAACGGATAGACAGCGACCTTGGCGTCGGGCACCGGGCGGTCGCGGTAAGTGTTGAGATAGATCTGCGTCTTCCACAACTCGCCCTTCTGATCGTAGCTGTCCACGTACGGATTGAACCAGCCCTCGCTGTCAACGTATACGATCGTCTTCGACTGCAGCACGCCCTGGATTCTTTCCGGGCGCGGCGTCACTTCGACAACGTACAGATGACGCATCTCCCAATCGTCCGTGCATGAGGTCGCGCCGCCGTCGGTCGAGCATGGATGCGCGGGCGAGTTCTGCGCGTGTGCGCAGCCGAGCATGTTGCGATCACCCAAATATTTGAAATTATACTCCTGCGGCTTGGCGCCGAACCCGCCGGAGTGGTCGGCGTCCCAGGTCGAGAGCCCCGGCGAAGAACTCATGATCACTTCGCTCACCCGCCGCACGCGGCGCTCTCCTGCCAGGAACGCCCACGCGTCGTCGGCCTTGGCCGCGTCCCAGTAGCGATAGCGGATGGCGCCGCTGCCGCGATCTTCGGCGGGCGCCAGCGTCGGGTACGCCGCCGCGCGCGCCCAGATGCCGGTGGTTTTGAAATCCGTATCGGCGGGCAGCGGCTCGACCTCGGTACGTCCGATATCGGAGTAGCCCGCCAAATGCCCCAGCTCGGTCATTTGCATCAGCGACTGTTCGGCGCCGGGGTTTTGCTTGGCCACCTGGCACTCGAAAAAGCGCAAGTCGTAGTCGTCGCTCGCGATCGGCTTGAAGTACTGGTTCCACATGATCTTGGTCGCGACGTCGGGATCGTTCGGATCGAGAATCGGGAACGGCTGCCCCGCGACGTAGCCGACGAGGTCGCGATGGTCCGCGCCCAGGCGCACCTGGCCCGAATATTTCTCGGTCGCGTCCTGGTACGGCGGCGGCCAATCGACCCGGCTCGGCGCGACGATGTTCATCTGCATGCCGCGGGAGACCGCGATGAACGTACCCGGGCTCACCAGCGAGCGGACCTGCTCGGCGTTCCTGGCAGTGATCATGTCGCCGGGCTTAACCTGGGCATGCGCCCGGGCTGCGGTGAGCGAGAGAGTCAACGCGAAAAAAACTGCGATGACGGACGGCAGGGTCGGGACGCGCGGTCCGCTCGGTTTCTGCATATTCCCGCATAATTGCGCATCCGCCGGCCGCGCGTACAGGTCCACCATCCCAGTTTCGCGGGTTGAATGCCGTCGCTTGAATCCGCACAACTGCCAGGCCCTTCCATTGAATCGCCGTGGCAGCCGCTCGAATGGCGCTCAATGTTGTGTGGGATATGCTCGATTGCGTTTGAGAGCAATCGCGCAGTAACGAGGCTCAGCGCGACTAGTGCGATCGGGCCTGGCGGGTGACGTCGGTGCCGGCGCTCGATGCGACCGCGCGATCGAATCCGGGAATCAGCGCCTCGACAAACGCGTTGCGCAGCACTTGCGCGATCGCCTGCCACGAGCTGATATCCGGACTGGTGAGTTTTCCCTTCAGGTCAACTTCGGTTGCGACGTCCTGGGTGCTGCGATTCTTGAATAGATGGGTGGCGCCGCCGATCGCCAGTTCCTTCGCTTGATGCAGAACATCAGTGTTCTTGTCCTTTTCGTAGTTGTAAACCTCGAGGTCTGCGAACATCGGCTTAACGTAGCCGTCGATGTCGCCGTCTTTGATGGCGACCTGCGAGTACACCGAGAATTTGCCGGCCGCCACGTCGAACCGCCCGCACGCGCGCAGCAAGTCATTCATCGAGGGCAGGTCGGTGTTCTGGACCGCGACCTTGAGGTCTAATGCCGGCCCCTGTTTGCTGGCTAGATAGTCACCCGACAGGCTGGCATCGCCGCTGCCCATGAACTTGCCGTGCAGCGTCAGATCGGCGGGCCCTTGCTGCTTGTGGTTGGACAGATTCTTGAGCGCGACGTCGGTGTCCTCGATGAAGATCCGATAATTCGGATTCCCGGTTTTGTCGGTGAACGAGAAACTGCTGCCAGTGATGTCGAACTCGCGCACGCTGATATCCACCGCCGGGCGATTGTTCTCCTTCTCTATCTGCTGGCCGGCTTCTTTTGCACGCCGCGCTTCTGCTTGCTGAGTCGCCGGCGCATGGACGTAGCCGACGCCAACCCCGTCGACCGTCGCGTTATCGACCTCTACCCTGGTTATCTTTGGCGAATATTCAACCAGACCGCTGCTCGACAGCCGCCCTCCGCTCACCGCGAGATTGATCTGGCGAATCTCGGGATCGAACGCGCTAAGCGGCACGTTGGCAATCGTGTACTGCGCGCGGGCGCCCGGGAAGGGCTCTTCGAGGAAGTTGGCGTGCCCATCGATAGTGGCGCGGCCGGTGCCGAAGATCACCAGGTTGGCGTGAAACCGGGACGGGTAAGCGTCGTTGGGCGCGCGGATATTGCGGATGTTATCGGTCGTGAAGTTGAGATTCGCCAGGTGAAGCGGCGGGTTCACCGCATCCTGAATATAGACGACATCTCCGTCCTCGATAGTGAAACGGTTGATCTTGAACGGATAGGCGGCCTCGAGCGCGTCTTGCCATCCCTTCTGCTTGAGCGGGACTCGGCTGTTCTTTTCCGTCACCAGCTGGGTTTGATCGATGTGGACCTTCGGATGCGAAAGGAGCACCTCCGCCACCACCCGTCGCGACAGCAGTTCCTTCCATTCGATATGGAACCGCATCATCGGAATGTCGGCGACCGCCGGATTCGGATGCACCTGCTGAATGATCTCAAGGCCGCTCAGCGTCAGCAGGCCGCCAACCAGTTGCAGATGCGCATGCCCCAGCGCCACATGGTAGCCCTTGAGTTTCTGGTTCATCGCGTCCTGGGTTCGCGCGCGGACTATGCCGTCGAGGTAGAACGAGGCGATGAACAACACCACGATCAGGGCTGCGAATATTCCGCCGATCCACATGGCAAGCCAGTGCTTGCGATAAGCGCGTTCAGATGAGGAAGAGGAGGCCACGCTCGCTCCTGGAATCACCGGAAAGCCGGCCGTGTTGCGGGTGCTCATTACCACTGTTCCTCTTGAAGCGGGAGCTGGCGCAGCTCCCGCGGCTATTGCGACCTCGGAATCCAGATCGGCTGAGTCTCGGCAGCGTGTCCGATATCCCGACGGCCTGCCGCATCAGCGCCACCCGCGCCGCCATGGTCGGGTCAGCGGAGGGCAGCCTCGGGAGCAGCGGCAGCGTTGGCGTTCGCCGCCGGCAGTTGCTCGCGCGAGGTGCGTTTTCAGAGTGTTGAAACAGCAAAAAACATGCCCCGGAATTTCGGAGCAAACGCGTGGACTACGACCGTGTACCGTGAAAGAACTCCATTCCCACAGTGCCGCCTCAAAGACTGCTCGCAGCGTGGCTCGGCGCCTCCACGGCGCCACGCGTCGAGCCGCGCCCCGCCACCAGCATGCACGCGGCGACGTACGTCGTGACCATCATGATGAAGTACAAGTGTATTTCGCGCAGCGGCACCCAGAAGTAGGTAATCACGAATCCCGCCAGCCCGATCGCCAGCAACCCGAAGCCGCCCGGGCTGTCTATCCCGCCGCGAAACGCGAACACCCCCGCGAAGATGTACAGCGGCATCAGAAGCAGCAGCTCGTGATGCCACGTCAACGGCGAGATTAGCAATGCGACCGCCAGCCATAGGCCGAAGCACAGCCCGTCGGTCTCGCGATCCTCAGCCGCCCTGAGCGTGACTATGGCCGCGCCAGCGATAACTGCAAGGTCGAGGATCGCTGTGATTCCGAGGTTCAGCGGTCCGAAGACCGCAGGAGGGACACCGCCATGAATCTTCACGATCGCGCTGTAGACATTGGAAAGGATCGCGATCGCGCGCGGATCGATCCAGTGATGAATGTTCAGGGGCACGCCGATCGACAGGAACTCGCGCCACCGCCCCAGACCGGTCGCAACGATCCCGAGGGTCGTGAAGAGCCCCGCCCATAGAATTGGTTGAAAGCGCCGCCGGAAGAGAAACAGACCGCCCAACGTCGCCGGGTAAATCTTGAACAGCGCGGCTAACGCGAGCATCAGGCCGGCCGCGACCGGATGGCCGTTGCGCTCGAAGACCCACGCCGCCGTCAGGATCAGCAGCAGGAGCATGGTGGGCTGAGCTTCGTAAAGCGTCGCGTGAAACTCCGGAAAGAGCATCGCGAGCGCCACGATCGCGACCACGGTGTCCGTCGAGGGAGGCGGGCGAATCTGACGGGTCAGCATCAGGATCGTAAGCACAAGCGACCCAATCTGGATCCCAAGCCAGGTCCAGTACGCGCGATTTACTTCCAGGCGTCCCAACGGCGACAACAGGATCACCGCGGCCGGCGTGTAATCGCAGTAATTCACCCTTTGCGTAAGCGGGGTGCTGGGCGGAAAGAAGGGATGCCACGGATCGATACCCGCCGGGTACTCGTTCCACCATGAGTAGAAGAGACAAAAGTCCGACCGCACCATCCGGCCGCGGTTCTTGTATAAGGTACTCGCGGCCAGAGCGATCGACACAATGGCAAGCGCCATCACGGCCACGCGCATCAGCGCAGGATATCGATCTGTGAACGCTTTAGCCGCCGTGGAGAAACTCACGGGCTGCACTATTGATCATGGTCGCGAAGCCTACAAATCGCGCCGATAAGTCACGAAGTTGCCTGTGACGCGCGCGCCCAGGCTGAGCGCCGTGCGCCGCGAGGCCCAGTTGTCGTCGAGTACCAGCGTATAGCCCGCAAAACGCATCTTGCGCCGCGCCATCTCCAGGAATGATCGCGCCGCCATCACAACCGCCACCCCGCGTCCGCGCGCGCGCTCGACGACTCCTATATTTATAAGCGCGCCGCGCGTCCCGCCCCCGCGCTCGGGTTCGAGCCGCACGCCGCGGCGGACGCGGGCCAGCGTCCCGCTGAGATCGGGCACCGAGAAGACGGCGCCGACGCACTCGCCGTCGATCGTCGCCAGCATCGAGAGATCTGCCACCGGCGTTTCCCACAGCGACGTGAGCATCGGACGCACCTCCGCACGCGTCACCGGATTCCATCCCCAATGGCGATCGAACGCCGAGTTGGTCACGTCAGTCCACGCGTCGATCGCCGCCAAAAACCCGAACTCGCGCCAACTTTGAATCGTAACGCCGGCCACGGCGGCCGCCTCCGCCATCCGGCGATAGCGCGCGATGATCTCGGGCGTGAGCGCGGCGGTGTAATCGACCTGCCCTTTTTCGGTAACGAAGCCGGCCTCCTTGAAGTAGCGATGGTACGAGGGAGGATTTCCGCGCAGCAGGAACGACGGCAACGAATAGTAGTTGTCGATCGCATACGGATAATCGAGAAACGCCGCGAAGCCGCTGCGCACGGCGCGCATCCCGCGTTCGCGAAGCGATTGCACGGCCTGCTCGAGCATCGCGGCAACCGCGCGGTCCTCGCCTTCGAGCGCTTCGAACTGAATCAGCTGGCCAAGCTGCTCGTTCCAATGTTCGATATAGCGGCGATTGACAACTGCGCTGACGCGCGCGACCACCCGCCCCGCGCGGCGCGCGCAAAAGGGCATGACTTCGAGATGCGCCGAGAGCAGGCTGCGTCGCGACAGCAGATCGATCTCGTTCTGCGCGTCGGGCGGCCACCAGGCGTCGCGCCCGCCATAAACCTGATGTGGAAGCCGCGCGAACTCATCCAACTGTTCGCGGCTGGCCGGCCGCTCGATGCTGATAGTATCGCCGGGAACTTTGGGATTCGCCGCCATGACTTGAGCGAAGCGCTCAAGACACTTATATCCGCAGCCGGACCAAAGATCATCCGCGCACGAGCAGGCCGTCGGAAAGCCATCGCGCGAGAATCTGATTCATCGCAGTAACGGGATTCTCGATATCCGCATGAGCGGCGACGACCTCACAGATCTGCGCAAACCCTGCCCCGCGCGCGACTTCTTCGAGCGCTTCGGCTTCAACTCGTTCCAGCTCGCGGTGGAACACGCGCGCATCGCGCCGCCATACGAGAACTTTGGCCGCGCCCCGCTCTGCGGGCTTCCACGCGCGATTCTCCTCAACCGCTCGCGGCAGCTCTGAGACTCGCCAATCGAGTGCGAGTATCTGCGCCG
The DNA here is from genome assembly GCA_963789715.1 of Binataceae bacterium (SeqCode). Taxonomy (GTDB): domain Bacteria; phylum Desulfobacterota; class Binatia; order Binatales; family Binataceae; genus Binatus. The sequence continues at coordinate 77,809 of CAWBLQ010000015.1, forward strand.
ACGGATGAATCGCGAGCTTGATCGCCGGCCAATCCGCGGGCGCGATCGCACGCAGCGAGTCAGGCCCCAGCGCCGCAGCGTCGGGACCGTGAAAGACCTCGAGGATTGCTCGTTCAAGCCGCGCGAGGTCCGCGACAAACGACGCGCCATCGCGGAGCGGATGATCGCGCAGATATGCCGCGAGGTGGCGCCCGCAATAGAAGAGCGACGGCTCCGTCGGCGGATATTCGAGGATGTAGCCGGTGACCAGGTTGTGAAACTTGTCGCCACCGAGGACCGCGAGCGTGGCCGGAAAATCTTCCTTGAGCGCGTCGAGAATACGGTAAAAGTACATGTTCGCGTAAATATCGACGCGCGCCTGGGCCGACAGCCGATCGTCGCCGAGCACGACCGCGTCGAGGCCGTCCGCGCCCAGCTCGCGCTCGGCCGCGAGTCCCTCGGCGACGCCGCTAGGCGCGGTGATCAGCCGATAGAGCAGGCTTTCCAGTTTTTTCAGTCGAGTCGGCATCGCGATTTTTCAGTGACTCGTGTTTCGCGGTCTGCACCGTCGCGCCGAAGATGGTCCGCGCGCGCTCCGCGGTTTGCGCCAGCTCCGCGAACTCCGGGATGTGATCGTCCCATTCGACCAGCGCCGACACCGCGCCGAAGCGCCGCGCCGCTCGCTCGTAGAGCGCCCACACTTCGTCGCGGACCGGATGATCGTGCGTGTCGAGCAGGTACGTGCCATGGTCGCTGTGCCCGGCGAGATGGTACTGCACGACGCGCTCGGCCGGCACCGCGTCGATATATTCGTTGGCGTCGAAGCGATGATTGAACGCGCTCACGAAGATGTTGTTGATGTCGAGCAGGATTCCACAGTCCGCTTCCGTCGCGATCGCGGAAATGAATTCCCACTCGGTCATCGTCGAATCCGCGAACGCCATGTAGCTTGAGACGTTTTCGATGAGCAGCGGGCGCGCGAGCGCGTCCTGCACCTGGCGGATGCGCGCGACGACGTGCCGAATCGCCTCCTCGGTGTACGGCAGCGGGATCAGGTCGTGAAGGTTGCGCCCGCCTACTCCCGTCCAACATAGATGATCCGAAATCCACGCGGGCTCGAAGCGACGGGCAAGCTCGCGCAGTTGCCGCAGATAGCTGCGCCGGATTGGATCGGTTGACCCGATCGACATCGACACGCCATGCATCGCGATTGGATAGTTGGCGCGAACACCCTCGAGAACTTCCAACGGCCGTCCGCCCGCGACCATGAAATTTTCGGAGATGACTTCGAACCAATCCACTTTGGGACGGGTTTCCAGGACGTGGCTATAGTGTTGCCGTCTGAGCCCGACGCCGTAGCCAAGCATCGGGAAGTCCGAACGTTTCATCCCGCGGTCGGCTCAGTCGGTCTTTTGGCTGGTGTCCGGTTTCCCGCCTGCCGCGAGGCATTCCTTGGCGGTCGGGGTCATCACGTAGCCCTTGCCCTTGCAGGAGTTGCGCCCCTTGCAGCTGCTCTCCGCGCTCTGGCACGCACTCTGACCCTTGCACGCGTTGCCGCCGACGCACTTGACCTGCGACGCCGCCGCCATCGAGTCGGAACTGTCTGCCGCGTACGCGGCGTTGCCTGCGAAAATCAGCGCGACCGCCGTCGCCAGCATCGCGCCAGTGAGCTTTGCCCTCGTCATATCGCTATCTCCTTCGATGTTGTCTCGTCGGCCGAAACTACTACAGCTTCGGCGCAGAGTCTAAACGTCCTCGTGGTTCCATCGATCGATCCTACGTACCGCGTGGTGAACCGGATGCACCGCCGCAGTTGCAACATTGACGGTCGCCCTCAATTTAAACCCACCCAGTCGGGAACATTTCGGACCTATGCAAGATTTCACTGATGCGGGATGCTATGTTGCTAAAATCCTCATATGGCGGACAAGAGCGGCACCGGTGCGGATCGGCGCAAGCGATTCGAAGACGAGGCATTGCCTCATCTCGACGCGCTCTACACGATGGCGATTCGGCTCGCGCGCAATCCCGACGACGCCAACGATCTGCTGCAGGAAACGGTCCTGCGTGCGTACCGCTTCTTTCATCAATTCGCGAGCGGGACCAATTGCCGCGCGTGGATGCTGACCATCCTGTTCAACAACTTTCGCAACGGCTACCGCAAATCCTCACGCGAGCAGCCGGCCTCGTCCACCGATGAGTTCGAGCGCAAGCTCGAGGGAGAAAGCCTGCGAACTGCGGCCGAGTCGAATCCCGAGGCCATCCTCTCCGGGCAGGCGATGGAGGGTGAGGTCGAGACCGCGCTGACGGCCTTGCCGGAGGAGTTCCGCGAAGCGATTCTGCTCGTCGATGTCGAAGAACTGAGTTACCAGGAGGTTTCGGGGGTTCTCAACATACCGATCGGTACGGTAAAATCGCGAGTGTCGCGTGGACGCGCGATGCTTCGCGATGCGTTAACCAGCTTCGCCAAAGAGCGCGGAATAATACGGACTTGACTCCGGAGAAGCATGCGGCCTATTCGACAAATCAAGCACTCCCTGTTCAACTCCCGGTGTGGAGGGGTTCGATACACCGGACCGTGTGAAGCGAGCCGGGCACGATAAAGTGGATTGCAGCACCTACATCGAGAAATATCTGTCGGCTCACGTTGACGGGGAACTGAGCGCCGCGGAGTTGCGCGACGCCGAAGATCATCTGGCGGGATGCGTCAATTGTCGCGCGCGCTTCGCCGAGGAACGCGCGGTCAAGGCGCTGCTGCGCGAGCGCGCCCGGGTGCGGCGGACACCGCCGGTCGTGCGCGGCTCGATCCTCGCGGCGCTCGACGCGGTCGATGCGGCGGGCGCCTCCTACGCCGTGGGACGCGGGCGCGACCGCTCCGCCGGCGCGGATCGCGCGGGGTTGTTCTCGCGGCGCCGCGCGCGGGTCTGGATCCCGGCCGCGATTGCTGCGGTCGCCGTCTTCGTCTTCGTGATGCTGCATGGCGGCGCCCCGCCCCCGGCGCACGCGATCGCTCCCTTCGACGTCGCGATCGACAACTACGTGCACTTCGTCGAGCGCTTCGAGCCCAACGTCAAGTCGACCTCGCCCGCCGACATCTCGGACGCCTATATGGATCACCAGCTACCGGGATTTCTGTGGAACTTCGAGCCTAGCGGCTACAAGCTGATTGGCGGACGGATCGATCGGCTGCAGGATGGAACCTCGGTCGCCTATACCTTCTATCGCGGCGACAACGGAACGATCCTGTGCACCTACATGCAATCGCATGGGCTGCAGCCGCCTGACGGCGAGCTCCAGGAGCTCGGCGGCCATCATTACTACCAATACAAGGGCTACAGCATCTGCCTGAGCTACCCGCACGGCGGCTTCATTTGCATCCTGGTTTCTCAGCGGCCGATGAAGCAATTCGTGCAGGACATCGTCGACTCCGAGCCCTAGCTGTTGCGCACTTCGTCTCGTGTTCTTTCAGGAACAATTTACCTGTTTCCTCCCATGGCCCGCAGCTTGCACGAATTACCGACGTGCTGGATCAGGACCCAGAGTGTGCGCGTGTGTTATCCCAAACCGTTGAGAGTTTGCGCGCCATAAAGCTCCACATCATTAACTACCGGTTGCAACTTTTGCGGCTATCCATCTGGAACTTGGTCGAAATTACCTACCCTCCGAAAGACCGCGCAGAGAAATAACGTCGAATCCTTCGAACGGCTCGCTTTCCGCGAGATCGGGCGACGGTTGCCGGCCTTCAGTACGAGTCAGCGCCGCTCGGACTTCAGCCCGTCTTCATTTGCGAGAAACAAATGCAACTGCGCGGGTGTCGTGTCGCGCGGAATCTCGACCGGATAGTTGCCGGTGAAGCACGCGTCGCAAAATCCCTCGCGGCTCTCGCCGTTGAACGAGTACAGCCCGTCCCAACTCAGGTAGGCGAGCGAGTCGGCCGTGATGTAGCGGCGGATATCCTCGACCGAATGCGAAGACGCCAGCAGTTCTTCGCGGGTGGGAGTATCGATGCCGTAGAAGCACGAATTGGTGTTCGGCGGCGACGCGATCCGCATGTGAACTTCGCTCGCGCCCGCCTGGCGCAGCATCGGGATAACTTTTCTGAGCGTGGTGCCGCGCACCAGCGAGTCTTCGATCAGCACGATGCGCTTGCCGCGCAGCAGTTCGGCCACCGGGTTGAATTTGATCTTCACGCCGAAATGGCGAATCGACGCGCGCGGCTCGATGAACGTGCGGCCGACGTAGTGGCTGCGCACCAGCCCCATCTCGAACGGGATTCCCGATTCTTCCGCGAAGCCCAGCGCAGCGGGCGTGCCCGAATCGGGCACCGGCACCACGATGTCCGCCACCGCCGGAGCCTCGCGCGCGAGCGCGCGCCCCTGCTGCTTGCGCACCTGGTACACGTTGCGGCCGTAAACCTGGCTGTCGGGCCGCGAGAAATACACATACTCGAAGATGCAGCGCTTGGCCGGCGCATGCGCGAACGGACTCAGCGAGCGCAGCCCGCTGTCATCGACGACGATCATCTCGCCGGGACTGATCTCGCGAATATATTCGGCGTGCACCAGGTCCAGCGCGCAGGTTTCCGACGCCACGATCGTCGCGCCGTTGAGATTGCCCAGCACCAGCGGCCGGAAACCATGCGGATCGCGCACCGCGATCAGCGAATTCTCCGTCAGCACCACCAGCGAGTAGGCGCCGCGCACTTGCGCCAGAGCCTCCGCGACCCGCTCCGGCAGCGTGGCGGCGTGCGACGCGGCGATCAGATGAATCATCACTTCGCTGTCCGACGACGACTGGAAGATCGATCCCGTCGACTCCAGCCGCTCGCGCAGCTCGGCGAAGTTGACCAGGTTGCCGTTGTGCGCGAGCGCCAGCCCGCCGCGCGCATACTCCACCACCAGCGGCTGACAGTTGCCAATGGTCGTCGAGCCGGTCGTCGAGTAGCGGTTATGCCCGATCGCGCTGGTGCCTTCGAGCTTCGCGATGATCGAGTTGTTGAATATGTCGGCGACCAGCCCCATACCGCGATGCGCGATCAGCGACTTGCCGTTGGACGAGACGATTCCCGCCGACTCCTGCCCGCGATGCTGCTGCGCGTAGAGGCCGAGGTACGCGAGGTTGGCCGCCTCCGGGTGCCGATACACGCCGAACACGCCGCACTCCTCGTGGAAGACGTCGAGGTTCGATTCTTCGACCGCTATGACCGAGTCTTCTTCAGTCACCGCCTCTGAGCCTCCTGGGAATCGCGTCTTCGTAAATTCGCTGCAATTCGGCAACGTCCTCATCGAGATCGAGACCGCTCGCCGCGCTGATCTTGAGCCGCGCGTCGGCGGCTACGCGTCCAACCACCGCAAACTCCAATCCGCGCCCCGCAAATAATTTCTCGACTCGCCCCACGTCACCGGGCGCAATCGACAAAATCACGGTAGATGCACCCTCGCCAAAAAAATCAACCGCGGCGTTTCCAGCGCGCCCAAGTTCAACTTCGGCTCCCAGAATCGCCCGCGGATTGAAACAGGCTTCAGCCAATGCCACCGCAAGCCCGCCTTCGGCGATATCGTGCGCTGATCTTATCAGCCCCTGTTCGGCCCCTTCAACCAGCCCCTCGACCAGCGCCGCTTCGCGCGCCACGTCGATCGCGCCCAGAGGTCCGCCGTCGATTCCGAAAATCGCCGCGTACTCGCTCGCCGCAAGCGACGCCCCGGCGGTGCGAACGATCGCAATCGCGTCGCCGGCGTTCTTGAAGAACTGCGTGACGTGCTTCGCGACGTCGCTCATCACGCCCAGCACCGCGATAGTCGGCGTCGGCGGAATCGGATGCCCTTCGGTCTCGTTGTAAAAGCTCACGTTGCCGCTGACCACCGGCGCGCCGAACGCGGTCGACGCGTCGCGCAGCCCCTCGACGCCGCGGATAAACTGCCACATCACCTCGGGCCGCTCCGGGTTGCCGTAGTTCAGGCAGTTGGTGATTCCCACCGGGCGCGCCCCGGCGCACGCGACATTGCGCGCCGCTTCGCAAACCGTCGCGACCGCGCCGAGATATGGATCGAGCGCGCACGCGCGGGGATTCGAATCGACCTTCAGCGCCATCGCCCGCCGCGAACCCTTGATTCGGATAACCGCCGCATCGCTGCCCGGTCCCAGCACCGTGTTGCTCTGCACGATCGAGTCGTATTGCCGATAGACCCACTTCTTCGACGCGACGTTGGGACTGTCGAGCAGCGCCCGAAGCGCCTTCGCGGTCTCGGGATGCTTTCCCGCGGCGGGTTTGGTCCGCGGCTGAGTATCGGGCGCGGCCGCGGGACGATCGTACAGCGGCGCGTCGTCGGCCAGCGCACCGATCGGAAGATCCGCGACCACCTGCCCTCGCCATCGCGTACGCCAGCGCCGGTCGTCGGTCACCTGGCCGATCACGACCGCGTGCAGATCCCACTTCTCGAACACCGCTTGCAACTCAGCCTCGCGCCCGCGCTCGGCGACGATCAGCATTCGCTCCTGCGATTCCGAGAGCAGGATTTCGTACGGCGTCAGACCCGCTTCGCGCAGCGGCACTCGGTCAAGGTCGAGTTCGATGCCGAGTCCGCCATGCGACGCCATCTCGCTCGACGACGACGTGAGTCCCGCCGCGCCCATGTCCTGGATCGCGACGATCGCGCCGGTCCGGCCCGCCTCCAGGCACGCCTCGATCAATAATTTCTCGGTGAACGGATCGCCCACCTGCACCGCCGGGCGCTTGGCCTCGCTCTCCTTGTCGAACTCGGCCGACGCCATCGACGCGCCGTGAATTCCATCACGCCCGGTCGCAGAGCCAACGTAAAGCACCGGGTTGCCTGCGCCGCGAGCCTTCGCGCTCATCATCTCGCCCTTGCGCACCAGCCCGAGGCAGAACGCGTTGACCAGGATGTTCGCGTTGTACGCGGCGTCGAACATCACTTCGCCCGCGACCGTCGGCACGCCCACGCAGTTGCCGTAACCGCCGATTCCGCCGACCACGCCGCCCAGTAAGTAGCGCGTGCGCGGATGCGCGAAGGCGCCGAACTTGAGCGAGTTCATGCTCGCCACCGGCCGCGCGCCCATCGTGAATATGTCGCGCAGGATTCCACCGACGCCGGTCGCCGCGCCCTGGTACGGCTCGACGAACGAAGGATGGTTGTGGCTTTCGATTTTGAAGACCGCCGCCCAGCCGTCGCCGACGTCGATCGCGCCGGCATTCTCGCCCGGCCCCTGCACCACCAGCTCGCTCTTCGACGGCAGCTTTCTCAGGTGACGGCGCGACGACTTGTACGAGCAATGCTCCGACCACATCACCGAGAATACGCCCAGCTCGGTGTAAGTCGGGGTGCGGCCGATGATCTGTTCGATCCTGCGATACTCGTCGGGCGCGAGTCCGTGCGCGCGGGCCTGCTCGACATCGACCTTCGGCTCACCCGCAAGCGAAACGGGACGCTCGCTCATCGCGCGCTCCCTGCTATCGACTCAAATATCTTGAGCCCGTCCACTCCCCCGAGCATCGCTTCCACCGCATGCTCCGGATGTGGCATCAGGCCAAAGACGTTGAAGCGCTCGTTGGCGACGCCCGCGATCGCGCGCATCGAGCCGTTGGGATTCGCCGCGTCGCTCTGGTGGCCGTCGGCATCGACGTAGCGCAGAATCACCTGCCCGCGTTCTTCCATCTGGCGGAGTTCATCTTCGGGCGCGACGTACAGACCTTCGCCGTGTTTGATCGGCAGCCGCAGCAAATCGCCCTGCTTCGCCGCGCGCGTGAACGGCGTGCTCGCGTTCTCAACGCGCAGCCACACGCGCTCGCATACAAAGGAGAGCGAGCGGTTGCGCGTCAGCGCGCCCGGCAGCAGATGCGCCTCGCACAGAATCTGAAACCCGTTGCAGGTGCCGATTACCAGCCCGCCGTCGGCGGCGAACTTCGCCACGCTCTTCATGATCGGCGAGAACCGCGCGATTGCGCCGGTGCGCAGATAGTCGCCGTAGCTGAACCCGCCCGGCAGCACGACGCACTCGACCCCGCCGATCGATTCGTCCTTGTGCCACAGGATGCGCGCGTCGTGGCCCATCACCTCCGCAATTGCATACAGCGCGTCGCCGTCGTCCAGCGAGCCGGGGAAGCGCACGACGCCCCACTTCATTCGCCGTCCACCTCGAACCGGTAGTCCTCGATCACCGGGTTGGCGAGCAGCGCGTCGCACATCTTTTTGGCTTCGTCGCGCGCCTCCGACGCGGTGCGCGCCGCAACTTCGAGCAGAATGTACTTGCCGACTTTGACGCCCGAGACGTTTTTGAAGCCGAGACTTTGCAGCGAACTTTCAACCGCGCGCCCCTGCGGGTCGAGGATTCCCATCCGGGGCGTCACCAACACTCTTACTTGCAACTCAAATCCTCGCGGTCGATTCGCATTTCTTTCTCCTGAACTCGGAACGTTTCACGTGAAACATTTTCGTCAAAACCTGAACAGCCAAGCCGCTTATTCCGACCATCGACGAGAATTAGCGCTAATTCTCCACCCGCCGCAGCATCTCGTGATAAGCCTCCTGCACGCCGCCGAGGTCGCGGCGAAAACGATCCTTGTCGAGCTTCTGCCGCGTCGCCTTGTCCCAGAAACGGCAGGTGTCGGGACAAATTTCGTCGCCGAGCAGTATCTGTCCGTGATGGCGTCCGAACTCGAGCTTGAAATCCACCAGGATCACGCCGCGCTCATCGAGGAATTTGCTGAGAATGGTGTTGATCTTCAGCGCCATCGCGTCGACCTGCTTGAGCTCTTCGGCCGTGGCCCATCCGAACACGATCGCATGCTCGGCGAGGATCAGCGGATCGTGGAGCGGGTCCGATTTGTAGTAGTACTCGACTATCGGATGCGGCAGCGCTTCGCCTTCTTCGCGGCCGAGCCGCTTGGCCATCGAGCCCGCGACGATATTCCGCACCACAGTCTCGACCGGGATGATATCCAGGCGCTTGCACAGCATCTCGCGATCGTTCAGACGGCGGACGAAGTGCGTCTTCACTCCCTGTTTTTCGAGCAGCGTGAAAAACAACTCCGACATCCGGTTGTTGACCACGCCCTTGGTCTCGATCGTGTCGCGCTTGGTGCCGTCGAACGCCGTCGCGTCGTCCTTGAAGTAGGCGATGACGAGGTCGGGGTCGGCCGTGGAGTAGAGTTTCTTCGCCTTGCCCTCGTAAAACATTTCGAGTTTTTGCGGAGTTGTTTCCACGTTGCGTTCTCCCATTTCGGTCGATTGGATTATCCTAACCTAATCATCTTACCGAGCGGTCACAGCATCACAACGAAGCCGGCGCCGATTGTCCACAAACCTGCGGGCTCGCGTGTGGATAGACGGCCTCAACGTTTCACTGCGCGCGGTCGTTTCGCCTCCGCTGGATCCGACGCTTTTGCGGCTGGCGCGAAGCGCTCGACCAGCTTCGCCGCCAGTCCGACGTAGCTGCGCGGATTCAACTCGCGGAGCGCGCGCCGCGCGTTGTCGTCCAGCGGCAGCGTCGCGATGAATTGCTCGATCGCGCGCCGATCGATCCGCCTGCCGCGCGTCAATTCCTTGAGCGTCTCGTACGGTTGCGGCAACCCGTGGCGGCGCATGAGAGTCTGAATCGCCTCGGCGACGACCTCCCACGCCTGCTCGGCCTCGAGATCCTCCGCAATCCGGCGCTCGTTGACCTCGACGCGCGCAATGCCGCGCTCCAGCGACGCCAGCGCGACCACCAGATGCCCGAACGCGGTGCCCATCGATCGGATCGCCGTGCTGTCCGTCAGATCGCGCTGCCATCGCGAGACCGGCAGCTTCGCCGCCAGGTGATCGAACAGCGCGTTGGCGATCCCGAGGTTGCCCTCGCAGTTCTCGAAGTCGATCGGATTGACCTTGTGCGGCATCACCGAGGAGCCGGTCTCGCCCGCGACCGCTTTCTGCGCGAAGTAGCCGATCGAGATGTAGCTCCACATGTCGCGGCAGAAGCCGAGCATGATCGTGTCGATTCGCATCAGCACGCCAAACAGCTCGGCGATAAAATCGTGGCTCTCGATCTGCGTGGTGAGCGGATTCCAGGTCAGGCCAAGCCGCTCGACGAAGTTCTGCGAGTGCGCGATCCAGTCAACCTCAGGATGGGCAAAGTGATGCGCGTTGAAGTTGCCGACGGCGCCGTTGAGCTTGCCGAGGAATTCCTGGTGGCGAAGCTGCGAAAGCTGGCGCGTCAGGCGCGTCGCAAAAATCGCCATCTCCTTGCCGACCGTCGTCGGCGACGCTTCCTGGCCGTGCGTCCGCGCGAGCATCGGCAGCGATTTGTAGCGATGCGCCAGCTTGACGATCGGCTCGACCGCCGCCTCGAGCCGCGGCGTCAGGTCGTTCGCCACGAACTCCTTCAGGATGAGCGCGTAGGCGAGGTTGTTGATGTCCTCGGACGTGCACGCGAAATGCACCATCTCAATCGGCAGCGCAGGATCGATCGCGGCGACCCGCTCTTTGACAAAATACTCGACCGCCTTGACGTCGTGATTGGTGGTCGCCTCGAGTTCTTTGACGCGGCGCGCGTCCTCGATCGTGAAGTCCTCGAACACGGCGCGGAGCTTTTTCGAATGGGCGGCGGCAATCGGCTTCAGCGCGCTGATCGCGGGATGCCCGGCGAGCGACAGGTACCATTCGATCTCGACGCGGACGCGGTAGCGAATCAGCGCGAGCTCGCTGAAGTAGGCCGCCAGGCTCCGGGTGCGCGCGCGGTAGCGGCCGTCGATCGGCGTCACCGCGGTCAAGGCCGCGTCGGTCTCGGTTGGTTGGTCTTTCACCTTTTACTGATGAACTTAAATTACGTTGGATCGGCCGCGCAATCGAGAGGGGTCGCCCTATCCGTTCAGCGGCCGGTGTGGCCGAAGCCGCCGGGGCCGCGCGCGCTCGGCGCGAGTTCGTGGACCTCGACGAGGTCCGCTCGAATGACGGGCGCGATGACGAGTTGGGCGATTCGATCGCCGGGTTTGATCATAATCGGCTGGTCGCCCAGATTCGCAAGTAATACTTTAACTTCTCCGCGGTAGTCGGCGTCGATGGTTCCCGGCGAGTTGATGAGCGCGAGGCCCTCTTTCAGCGCGCGGCCGCTGCGCGGGCGCACCTGCCCCTCGTAGCCCACCGGAATCTCGACAGCGATGCCGGTCGGCACGGCGCGGCGCTCGCGCGGCGCCATCTCGATCGATGCGCTGATGTCCGCCATCAGATCGATTCCCGCCGCATGCTCGCTCTGGTAGGCGGGAAGCGGCAGCGCACTTTTGCGCACGCGTTGGATTTTTAGCGTCGGCCTCATCTCGAACGATCGCGCGAATCTTCGCGCAGATCGAAGGCGAGCCGCAAGGTCGCCGAGTCGAGGGCAACGTTATTGGAAGTGAAACCCGCCGTGGGTTTCACGCTTCCCTGGGCAGGGGTAACCCCTGCACCCAGTGTTACGCGAGTGGGGCGAAGACTTCGCGGCCTATTTTGCGGCCTTTCAGGTCGCCTAGCAGGACCATCGCGAGCTTGTCGGGCTGGAACCAGGACGACGCCAGCTCGACGATTTGTTCGTTGGTGACGGATTCGATTCCGACTGACAACTCTTCGAGCGAGACGTCGCGGCGAAAGTAAATCTCGTTGCGCGCGAGCCGGTTCATCCGGCTGTCGGTGGATTCCATCCCGAGCAGCATGTTGCCCTGGAGCTGGCTCTTGGCGCGCGCGAGCTCGGCCGGCTCCAGTCCGTCGCGCTCGACCTTGCGCAGCTCGGCGACGGTGACTTCGAGCACTTCATCGACCCACTCCGGATTGGTGCCGGCATAGACGCCGAAGTAGCCCGAGTCGATGAACGACGAGATGAACGAGTAGATGCTGTAAACACGGCCGCGCTTCTCGCGTACTTCCTGGAACAGCCGCGAGGACATGCCGCCGCCGAGCGCGGTGTTGAGCACGAAGGCCGCGTAGCGCAGCCGATGCGACTGGCCGATGCCAGGGCCGCCGATGCAGAGATGCGCCTGCTCGAGCTTCTTTTCGCGCGTCAGCACCAGCGGGCGGTCCACCGGCGGCGAAAAGTTTTCGACCTTGCCGTCGCCGGCGACGCCGCCGAACAGTCCCGCGCATTTCGCGGTTAGACGCTCGTGCTCGACCTGGCCGGCGGCGGCGATAAAGACGCGGCTGGAGCGGTAGCGGGCCGCCATGAACGAGACCAGCAGCTCGCGGTCGATTTTATTTACTGTCTCGACCGAGCCGAAAATCGGCAGCGCGAGCGGATGGCCCTTCCAGAAGTTCTCGGTGAACAGGTCGTGGATGAAATCGTCGGGCGTGTCCTCGGCCTGCGAAATTTCCTGCAGGACGACCTGGCGCTCGCGTTCTATCTCGGCGGGATCGAACACCGATTCGAGAAAAATGTCGGCGAGCACCTCGGTCGCCATCTCGAGGTCCTTGCCCAGCACCTTGGCGTAGTAACAGGTGTACTCCTTGCCGGTGAAGGCGTTGAGCACGCCGCCGACGGCGTCGAAGGCCTCGGCGATTTGCGCGGCAGTGCGCTTTTTGGTGCCCTTGAAAAGCAGGTGCTCGATGAAATGCGAAGTGCCGTTCTCGGCCGGCTCCTCGTAGCGCGAGCCGTTCTCGACCCAAATGCCAATCGACGACGAGACCACTTGCGGCATCGCCTCGGTGAGAATGCGCACGCCGTTTCCGATAACGCTCTTTTGAATCATTCGGCGATTAATTTCCCTTGTCGGATTCCTGCTCGGCCTCGCGCATCGAGAGGCGGATTTTGCCGCTGCGATCGACGTCTAGTACCTTTACGTTGATCTCGTCGCCTTCGTGCAGCACGTCCTCGACGCGCCGGATCCGTTCGTTGGAGATTTGCGAGATGTGCAGCAGGCCGTCGGTGCCCGGCATGATTTCGACGAAGGCGCCGAACTCGACGATCTTGCGGACCGTGCCGTGGTAGATTTTGCCGACTTCGGGCTCGGCGGTGATTGCCTGGATCATGCTGATCGCTTTTTCCATCGCGGTCCCGTCCGCCGACGCGATCAGCACCGTGCCGTCGTCCTCGATATCGATCTTGCAGCCGGTCTGCTCGACCAGTCCGCGGATGACCTTGCCGCCCGGCCCGATCACTTCGCGAATCTTGTCGGGCTTGATGTGCAGCGTGACGATTCGCGGCGCATAGCTGGAGACGTCCTTGCGCGGCGCGGGCATCGCCTTTTCCATCACGCCGAGGATGAACAAACGCGCGTCGCGCGCCTGATGGAGGGCCTGGCGCATGATGTCCTTGGAGACGCCGCCGGCCTTGTTGTCCATCTGGATGGCGGTGACGCCGGTTTTGGTGCCGGCGACCTTGAAGTCCATGTCGCCGAGATGGTCCTCGTCGCCGAGGATGTCGGTGAGGACGCGGACCTTGTCGCCTTCCTTGACCAGGCCCATCGCGATGCCCGCGACCGGGGCCTTGGTGGGCACGCCCGCGTCCATCAGCGCGAGGCTGCCGCCGCACACGGTGGCCATCGAGGAGCTGCCGTTGGACTCGAGCACGTCCGAGACGACGCGAATGGTGTACGGGAAGACGTCTTCGTCGGGGAGTATCGGCGAGAGCGCGCGTTCGGCGAGCGCGCCGTGACCGACTTCGCGGCGCGACGGCGCGCGCAGGAACTTCACCTCGCCGGTCGAAAATGGCGGGAAGTTGTAGTGCAGCATGAATTTCTTGAAACGCTCGCCGAGCAGTGCGTCGATCTTCTGCTCGTCGGATGAAGTGCCGAGCGTAACGGTGGCGAGCGCCTGGGTCTCGCCGCGCGTGAACACCGCGGAGCCATGGGTGCGCGGGAGGACCTGCGCTTCGGCGCCGATCGGTCGGATGTCAGTGGACTTGCGATCGTCAACTCGTTTGTCGTCGTCGAGAATTGCCAGTCGCACGCGGGTGCGCACCAGGTAGTCGCAGGCGTCGATGATTTCGGCGCTGCGGTCGGGAAACTTCTCGCCAAGCTCGGCCACTACCTTGTCGCTGACCGCGTACAGCGCGGCGGCGCGCTCCTTCTTGCCCTTGGTGGCGAGCGCCTTCTCGATTCCGTCGCCGATACTTTTTTCGACGGCCGCCAGCAGCGCGGTGTCGCGTTCCTTGACCGCGAACTCGCGCTTGGGCTTGCCGGCGCGCCGGCGCAGCTCTTCCTGCATCGCGTACAACGGCTGCATCGCCTCATGCGCCGTGAACAGGGCTTCGAGGATGACCTCTTCGTCCACGACCTGCGCGCCGCCTTCGAGCATCATGATCGAGTCGGGGCTGGCGGCGACGACCAGCGAGACATCGCTGCCCTCGAGTTCGGTGTGGGTCGGATTGACGACTATTTTGCCGTCGACGCGGCCCATCCGGACCGATGCAACCGGGCCGTTGTGCGGGATGTCGGAGACCAGCAGCGCAGCCGAGGCCGCGATCAGCGAGAGCATGTCGGGATCGTTGTCACGGTCGGCGGACAGCACGGTCACGATGATCTGGGTTTCGCGATCGTAGCCCTTGGGGAACAGCGGGCGCATCGCGCGGTCGATTAGGCGCGAGGTCAGGATTTCCTTTTCGGAGGCGCGCCCTTCGCGCTTGAAGAAGCCGCCAGGAATTTTGCCGGCGGCGAACGTCTTCTCGACGTAGTCCACCGTCAGCGGCAGAAAGTCCATGTTGGGCCGCGCTTCATACTGCGAGACCGCGGTCGCCAGCACTACGGTATCGCCGTAAGTCGCGAGCACACTGCCGTGCGCCTGCTTGGCCAGGCGGCCGGTTTCGAGCGAGAGCTTGCGCCCCGCAAAGTCAATTTCGAGTTTTTCGTACATGAATGATACCTGAGGGAGGATCTGAGGCCGCGCGACGATTGCGGTTTTTTCAATGCCCGCGAGGCGCCACAGGGGACGCGCCTTGTTACCTGCCGCGGTGGCGAGGCCAAGGCCCGCGCGCCCGATGCGTTGAAGGCGGCGCGGCAGAATATGTGCGGCCTATCTCCGGATACCCAGCTTTTCGATCAGCCCCTTGTAGCGCGAAAAATCGCGCGAGTGCAGGTAGTCAAGCAGGCGGCGACGCTTGCCGACCAGGCGCAACAGTCCACGGCGCGTATGATGATCCTTCTTGTGCGCCGCGAGATGCTCGGTCAGCTGGTCGATCCGCGCCGAGAGTAGCGCGACCTGAACTTCAGGCGAGCCACTGTCATTGCTGGTTCGAGCGTTGGCTTGGATGACTTCCCGCTTACGGGCTGATGGAAGAGGCATTCGGAGTTCTTACTTTCCCTTTTCCTTTATCTTTAGCCGACCAAATTAACAGAGCCGGGAGGGGGAGTAAAGGCAGGGGAAAGGAGACCACTTCATCGTATGTGAAACCCGCGGTGGGTTTCACGCTTCCTTCGGCAGGGGTGACCCCTGCACCCGGTGTCAATCGCGAAATGTTGAGGACAACCTTTCGCTCTCAGGGTCGGGGAAGACTAGGGGTTGAAGATTCGCTCTACTATCGCCGTCACTCGGGAGGTTGCTCGTGCTACTGCGATCAGTTCACCACTGCCCGATATCACTTTGAAGAGCGGGCCGTTTGGGGGAATCTGGGAGTCGAGGGCGCGTGAGTCGCCGTTGCGCAGGCGTTTTTCGGCGGCGGCGTCGACGACCAACTCCGGCATCCCGACGAGCGCTTCGCGAAGGCCAATCTGGCCGGGCAGCGGCGCACCGGAGTCGAGGGCTGCAAGCACGTCGGCGAGCGGCATCGCGTCGACAATCGAGAATGCGCCGTTGCGGGTGCGGCGGAGTTCCTCGAGATGCGCGACGGTCCCGAGTGCTACCCCGATATCGCGCGCCAGCGCGCGCGCATAGGTACCGGGCGAGCAGGTCGCGACGAATCGAATCGCATCGGGCGCCTCGTAGATGAGATCGAGATGCTTGATCTCGACGCTGCGCGTTTCGGGCGGTGCAACCTCGTCGCCGCGGCGCGCGAGCCGGTAGAGCGGCACGCCGGCGCGCTTAATCGCGGAGTACACGGGCGGAACCTGCTCGATCGCGCCGGTGAAGCGGGCGGCGACCTGTGCGATTTCCTCGGCCGAGATCGCGCGCACGGCGGCGCGGCGAACCTCGGCGCCGTCGCGGTCGAGCGTGTCGGTCTCGACGCCGAGCCGGATCAGCCCTGCGTACTGCTTGTCGCCGCGGTCGATAAACGGCGCAAGCTTGGTCGCCTCGCCAATCATGATCGGCAGGATTCCGGTCGCGAACGGATCGAGCGTGCCCAGATGTCCCACGCGGGCCGGCTTCACGCGCGCTTTGATGCGACGCACCACCTCTGCCGACGAGATTCCGGCGGGCTTGTCCACCAACACAATTGCGTTCATGGCGAGATCCGTGACCTTATCCGATAGCGCCGCGTCACTTAAGAGCATTCGATCCGCGCCGACGGCGGCGATACGATCATGGTCGTGGATGCTGACCGACACGTCGTGATCATCGGTGGCGGATTCGGCGGAATTGAGGCCGCGCGAGCGCTCAAGCGCGCTCCCGTGCGGCTGACGATCGTTGACCGGCGCAACCACTACCTGTTTCAGCCGCTGCTCTACCAGGTGGCGACCGCGGCGCTGAACCCGAGCGACATCGCGTCGCCGATACGGCGGATTGTGCGCAGCCAGCGCAACGCTAGCGTAATTCTCGGCGAGGCAGTCTCGATCGACACGCGGCGAAAGATAGTGCAGCTCCTCGACGGCGAAGTGGCGTACGACTTTCTGGTCGTCGCGACCGGCGCAACGCATTCGTACTTCGGCCACGAGGAATGGCTCGAGCCGGCGCCGGGTTTGAAGACGCTCGAAGATGCGGTCGAGATTCGCCGCCGCGTGCTGGTCGCGTACGAGGCAGCCGAGCGCGAGATCGATGAGTCAGAAGTCGCCAATTGGATGACCTTCGTGATAATCGGCGCGGGGCCGACGGGCGTCGAGATGGCGGGGGCGCTGGCCGAGATTTCGCGGCGCGTGCTCGAGCGCGATTTTCGAAAAATCGATCCTGGGCGGGCGCGAATCGTGCTGATCGAGGCGGGTCCCAAGGTGCTGCCCGCGATGTCTCCCGAATCGTCGGCGAGCGCGCGACGGCAACTGGAGCGGCTGGGCGTCGAGGTCATCACGGATTCCCCGGTAACCGCGGTCGACGATCGCGGCGTCACGCACGGCGGCACGCGGCTCGACTCGCGCACCGTGATCTGGGCCGCGGGCGTGGCCGCCTCGCCGCTGGGCAAGGCGCTGGGCGCGAGTGCGAGCGTCAAGCTGGATCGCGCGGGCCGCGTGATCGTGAACCAGGATCTTTCAGTGGCGGGCGCCGACGGCGTGTTCGTGATAGGCGACCTGGCGTCGATCTCGTCCGACGGCAAGCCGGTGCCGGGATTGTCGCCGGCCGCGATGCAGGAAGGGCGGCATGCGGCGGAGAACATTTTGCGGCTGATTCGTGGCGAGCCGACGCTGCCGTTTCACTATCGGGACAAGGGGACGCTCGCGACGATTGGCAAGGCCGCCGCGGTCGCCGACATCGGCGGGCTGCATTTCGGCGGCTTGATCGCATGGCTGATGTGGCTGTTCGTGCACATTTTCTTTCTGATCGGATTTCGAAACCGGTTCATCGTAGTCATCGAATGGGCGTGGAACTATGCCCGCAACGATCGCGGCGCGCGCCTCATCACGGGCGACGTGGAGCCGCTGCTCGAGCGCGGCGAGAAGCGGGAGGATCGCGAGCGAATGCTGTCGAAGTGACGCGCTCAGCGCCAAGCGCTAACCCTCAAGAGGCTCGACGATGGACAAGTTACGAGGAGGCATTGATGGTATCACGGCCTGGAAGGTCCGCCGCGGCTCACGGAATCCGCGATGTATTGAAAGACCTGCGGCCACTGCTCGATGTCGAGGCCGAGATTGCCCGCCGTCCTCACGACAACCACGTTCGCCCTGGGAGCCACGAAGATGAACTGACCCCATCTGCCGATGGCTTCGAAACTGTAGTCGTCAGCGCCCCTGGAATTGCCCCACCAGAAATATTTGTAGTAGCCGCCCGCCTCCGCCCATTGCGAGTACGTCTCCCACGGACGGTGATCGTTCGGATCCGGAGCGGTTGACTCGGTCACCCAGCGTTCGGAGATAATTTGCCTTCCGTTCCAGTTCCCCTTATCGAGGTAAAGCTGGCCAAACTTCGCATAGTCGATTGCCCTGGCGTTGAGCGCCACGTGTGACAGTTCGAATCCGTCCGTCACGCTGTCGAGGCTCCAGGTTGCGGGGTACTCCATCCCGATTGGTTGCCAGATTTTCTCCTGCAGATACTCGCTGGCGGTGCGATGAGTCGTGCGCTCGAGAACCATCGTTAGAAGCCCCACGTTGTAGTCGGTGTAGTGGAAGGCCTGCCCGGGCGGCTCGGCGACTTCCATATCCGTGAGCAGCAAATTCCTGAGATTGGGATAGAAGTAGTACAGCGCGTCCTCGTCCCACGGCAGTTCATTTATCCGGTAGCGGATTCCCGATCCCATCGTCAGCAGGTTTCTGATCGTGATCGCGTCGAAGCCCCGATCCTTGAGTTCCGGGAGGTAGTTGATAATGGGATCGTCGACACTCTTGATAAAACCCTCGTCGATCGCGATCCCAACCAGAGCCGACGTGAATGACTTCGCGACCGATCGCGAGATGCAGATCGAGTCGCGCTGATACCCGTTGAGGTACCGCTCGTCTATCAGTTTGCCGTCCTTGATCACGATGAACGCGTGAGTGCCGGTTGATTCGAGCAACTCGCCGAGCGGGACGCGTTTGATCGAATCGCCGTCCCTGTACTCCACCTCGACTGGCAATGAGCCGGCATCCGCACGAGGAAACTGATAGGCGGGCGGCGCGTTGTCGATCGTCCGGTAAGGAAACATTTTGTAGTCGTCCGACGGCGAGACTTGATGGCGAAGGCCCCAAAAGGCCCATCGAGCAAGGTAATCGGCGTTTATCCAGGGTGTAGCGCGAGCCTGGGACGCGGCGAGCACTGGAGCTATCAGCGTCATCGCGAAGGCGAAGACGAAGAACGATCGCTTGTCCATTTCCGGATCTTAGGATGGCGGGAAGCAGAGAGAAAGGTAAAAATCGCGCTCAGTCCTTGGGGGCTGACTGCTTCAGTAGCGCGTCGATGCGGGCGGCGCGCTCGAGGCCGGGGTCGAATTCGAAATCCAGCTCGGGCGTATAGCGCAGCCCCAGCGACTTGCCGAGCTCGCGCCGGATGAAGCCGCTGGCGCTCCTGAAGCCTGCGACTGCCGCGGGCGCGCGCACGGAGCCCTCCAGATGCGAGAAATACACGCGGCCGTGGCGCAGGTCGTCGTCCATCCTGACGGCGGTCAGGGTGATGCCGCGCAGGCGCGGGTCGCGCAGATCGCGCACCAGCAGCCCGGACAGTTCTCGCAAGACAGC
Organism: Binataceae bacterium (SeqCode); assembly: GCA_963789715.1. Taxonomy (GTDB): domain Bacteria; phylum Desulfobacterota; class Binatia; order Binatales; family Binataceae; genus Binatus. The sequence continues at coordinate 97,190 of CAWBLQ010000015.1, forward strand.
CTCGGCAACGCGTTCCGGTCTTCGACCTTCAGGCAATGTTTTTCCCCGGCATGACAAGCGCCGCGCGACGTGTACGGCTTTCTTCTCAGCAGTTGATGATTTCGAGTTGCTCTTCGCCGAGCGGGACCAGGCCCAGCGAGTCGATGAAGTTCACGACCTCGCGCAGCGCGCTATCCACGAACGCGCGATCGCTGCCGACCTGCGCGATGCCCAACTCGGCGCGCTGCCACAGGTCGTGGCTGTCGGACTCGGCGATCGAGACGTTGAACTTGTTGCGGACGCGATCCTTGATTGCGCGCAACACCTGTCGTTTGCCCTTGAGCGAATGATTTTCCGGCAGAAACAGGGTCAGCCGCATGACGCCGATGACCATGATGATACGCCCCCTCCGCCAACGCGCAGCCCGCGCGCCCGGAACGACCAACCGACACGCACGCTAGGGCTGAAGCTGCTTTTCGACGGCCGCCTGACCGCGCACCGGCTCGGGCTTGGGCGCGGCGAGCTTGCGCAGGATCGCTTCCATCTCGAAGGCTTCGATGATGTCGCCCGGTTTCACGTCGTTGAAGTTTTCGAGCGCGATACCGCATTCGTAGCCCTGCGCGACTTCGCGCGCGTCGTCCTTGAAGCGCTTGAGCGTGGCGAGCTTGCCGTCCCATACCGGGCGGCCGTCGCGCACCAGCCGCGCGCGCGCACTGCGCACAATCTTTCCTTCGACGACCATGCATCCCGCGACGGTGGCGCCGGGCACGTTGAAAATCTTGCGGACCTCGGCGCGGCCGAGCGCCTTCTCGCGGTAGGTCGGCGCGAGCAGACCTTCCATCGCCTCGCGCATGTCGTTGATCGCTTCGTAGATGACCGTGTAGAGGCGAATCTCGACGCCTTCTTTCTCGGCGAGGCTGGCGGCCTTCGGCTCGGGACGGATATTGAAGCCGATAATGATGGCTTTGGAGGCCGACGCGAGCGTAACGTCGGTTTCCGAAATCGCGCCCGCCGAGGCGTGGATCACCTCGAGCTTCACTTCGTCGGTGGACAACCGGCCGAGCGCGTCGGCGAGCGCCTCGACCGAACCCTGCACGTCGCCCTTGAGAATGACTTTGAGCTCCTTGACCTCGCCTGCCGCCATCCGCTGGCTCAAGTCTTCGAGCGAGACGCGGCTGCTCTTGGCCAGCTCACCTTCGCGCTGCTTGGAGCGCCGATACTCGGCGACCTGGCGGGCCTTGGATTCCTCGACCACGGCGGTGAAGACAGTGCCCGGCTCGGGAACGCTGGACAGACCGAAAATTTCGACCGGCGTGGACGGACCCGCCTCGGTGAGACGCTGGCCGAGATGATCCTGCATCGCGCGCACGCGGCCGTAGGAGGTTCCGCTGACGAACGGATCGCCCTGGTGCAACGTGCCTTCCTGGATCAGGACGGTGGCGACCGGGCCGCGGCCGCGGTCGAGCTGCGACTCGATGACGGTGCCGCGCGCGGCGCGCAACGGATTGGCCTTCAGCTCCATCACGTCGGCCTGCAGCAGGATCATCTCGAGCAGCTTGTCGATGCCCTCGCCGGTGCGGGCCGAGACCGGCACCGTGATGGTGTCGCCGCCGTAGTCCTCGGGCACCAGGCCGACCTGGGTCAGGCGCTGCTTGACGTTGTCGAGATTGGCGTCGGGCAGATCGATCTTGTTGATCGCGACGATGATCGGAACGTTGGCGGCGCGCGCGTGATTGATCGCCTCCTGCGTCTGCGGCATCACGCCTTCGTTGGCGGCGACCACCAGCACGACGATGTCGGTGACTTTGGCCCCGCGCGCGCGCATCGCGGTAAACGCCTCGTGGCCGGGAGTATCGACGAACGCAATCGTCCGCCCGTTGGCCTCGACGGTGTACGCGCCGATGTGCTGCGTGATTCCGCCGAACTCGCGCGCCGTGACGTTGGTATGCCGAATCGCGTCGAGCAGCGAGGTCTTGCCGTGATCGACGTGTCCCATGACGGTGACGACCGGCGGGCGGGTGACGCTCTCGCCGACGACAGTTTCTTCGGGCGCCTCTTCGATGACCTGCTCGGCGTCGAAGGAAACGTTCTCGACGCTGTAGCCGAACTCGCCCGCGAGCAAGGTGGCGGTGTCCACGTCGAGCACCTGGTTGAGCGTCGCCATCTGGCCGAGTTCCATCAACTTCTTGATGAGGTCGCCCGCCTTGACGCCCATCGAGCGGCCGAGGTCGCCGACGGTGACGCCCTCGGTGATGCGGACGACGCGCTTGGAGGCCTTGGGCGTGGTGATCTCGGTTTTGCGCTGTTCCTTGCCGGGCAGCGCGCGGCGTTTCTTGGGCACCCGCAGCCCGCGCATCTCGCGTTCGGCGGCGAGATCGGTACTGCCTTTCTTGACGACTTTCTTTTTCTTTATTCCGCGTCCGCCGCCGGGCTTGACGGTCTGATCGGGCGGCAACTGCGGCATCCCGTCCGCCGGCTGCGCCTGCTGTGGCTGCTGCGCTTGCGGCGCGAAGCGTCCGGTGAGGCCGGGACGCGCACTCGGCGCGCCGGCTGCGGTACGCGAGCTGGGCGACGCGGGGCGCGGCGGCGGCGCCTTCGGCCGCAGATCGATCTTGCCCAGAACCTTGGGTCCCTTCTGCCCGTCATCGAGCGTCGGCCCGGTCTGCGAGCCGCGCGTCAGGTTGATCGAGCCACGCTCCGCAGCCTCGGCCGGGCGCACGCGATCGGTGCGATAACCGAAGCGCGACGACGGCGCCGCCGGCGCAGCTTCAGCCGTTGGCGCGGGCTCAGCAGCAACGACGGGAACACGCTCGGGCTCGGGCGCAAGCTCCGGCTCGGCCTCCGGTTCCACGTCTTCAAGGTGGACGTCGTCGGGAAGATGCGCCTCGTAGTCGGCCAATCCGATCTCTTCGACTTCGGGCTCCGGCCTGACGGCGGCCGGCCTGGGTGCGCGATGCGGCTCGACTAGCGGCGCCTCCTCACGCGGCCCCGAGTCAAACATGACCGGGGTCTCGGGCTCGGCGGGTGAATCGCCGAGAAACGGCGCGAACGATTCGTCGCGCGACTCTTCGACTTCGAAATGGAAAGGCGCGTCCGCGCCGCCAGCGGCCTGGCCGGGCTCTGCATGACGCCGGCGCATCACGTTGGCGTTGAGGCGCTTCTCGAGAATTTTTCCGCTGCTGGTTTCGAGCACGGTTTCGCGGCGCAGGATAGACGCGCGATGCGCCTGCTCGTCGAGGTCAGCCTTCAGACGGTCCGCCTCTTCGGGCGAGAGAAGGCTCGACTCGGACTGCGTATGCCCGAGCTTGAGGCGGGTGCATCCTGCGAGCAAATCCTCGACCGGGAAACCCCATTCAGTTGCAAGAGTTTTGATCCGCTTTCGCGCCATCCTGGTTATACTATTCGACCTCTGAGGTTCTATCCAGTCGGCGTTCAATTGCCGCCGCAATCTGTTTGCGCTCGGGACGTTCTATTTTACGCCGCAACGCGCGAAATTCCTTAACTTTTGCACCGACGAACCGCGCGATGCATTCAGCCGTTGGATGCAAATATCCTCCGCGCCCTGGCCGACGCGCCTCGAAATCCACCTCGACGTGCCCGTTGACGACCGCAAGCCGCACCATCGCCGCCTTGGCATCCTGCGCGAGGCATCCGACACAGGTACGCTGGGGCCGCTGCAAATTATTTTTCTCCCGCGTCTTCGCCGGCAGCCGGCGCGGATTCCTCGGCGATCGTTTCGCTCGCCGCCTCGGCGCCTTCGGCTTCCGTCGCAGCCGCTGCCGAAGCTGCCAGCGCAGCGGCCGTCTCGGCGGCCTCGGCGGCAGCGGCAGCCTTTTCCGCGGCCGCGATCTTTTTGTTGGCGACGTGCTCGCGCGCAGCGTTGATTATCTGCGTCGCGCGCTCGGCGCTGATTCCCTCGACGTCGAACGCGGTCTCGTCCGCCTCCGCCAGTTGCTCGGCCGAACGGAATCCCCACTGGTAGAGCAGTTCCGCGTTGATATCGCCGATGCCGGGGATGGCGTTGAGCGACGCGCGCGCGGAGCGGGCCTCTTCTTCGGCTTCGGCCTCGCTGCGCACGTCGAGCTTCCATCCGGTCAGGCGATGCGCGAGGCGGACGTTCTGCCCACGCTTTCCAATCGCCAGCGAGAGTTGATCGTCGGGGACGATAACTTCCATCGCGTGCTCGTCCTCGTCGATTATCACCTTCGAAACCTTGGCCGGCGCCAGCGCGCGGCAGACCAGCTCGGCCTGGTCGTCGGTCCACGGGACGATATCGATTTTTTCGCCGCGCAGCTCCTGCACCACCGATTGCACGCGCGTTCCCTTCATCCCGACGCATGCGCCGACCGGATCGACGTCCGAATCCTTGGAATAGACCGCGACCTTGGCGCGTCCGCCGGGCTCGCGCGCGCTCTGGCGAATTTCGACGATACCCTCGTAGATCTCCGGCACCTCCTGCTCGAACAGCTTCATCAGGAAGTCATTCGAGGTGCGCGAGAGCACGATCGAGAGGCCCTTCTCCGACAGATCGACGTCGAGGATCAGAGCGCGAATCCGATCGCCCTGGCGATAGCGCTCGTGCGGAATCTGCTCCTTCTCGGGCAGGATGGCCTCGGTGCGTCCGAGGTTGACGATCATGTTCTTGCGCTCGAAGCGCTGCACGATCCCGGAAACGACTTCCTGCTTGCGATCCTTGAACTCGTTGAAAATCTGTTTACGCTCGGCGTCGCGGATATGCTGGATGAGATTTTGCTTGGCTGCCTGCGCCGCGATTCGGCCCATCGTGGCGGTGTCGAGCTTGATCAGAATCTCGTCACCCACTTCCGCCTCGGGATCGTATTTGGCGCGCGCCTCCGCCACGTCGGCCTCAGCCGCCGCGTTGGCGACCTTGTCGACGACGGTCTTTATCTCGAACAGCTCGATCTCGCCGAGTTCGGGATTGAAGCGCGACTCGATATTGCGGTCCGGGCCGAAAGTGCGGCGCGCCGCCGAATGCATCATTTCCTCGACCGCGTTGATCACGATCGTTTTGTCGATGCCTTTTTCCTTGGAGACCTGTTCGATAACCCGGTTCAGATCGACCTGCATACCGCCTCCCCGGGCCGCACAAGTGGCGCGCCTTTTATTTTTATTTCTCCCGCACGGCGGGAAGCTTCGTATCTATTCGTCAAATCCATTTACTTGTCAAAATTGTATTCGTAATTCGCTCCGGACATCTCGTCGTAACCAATTGTCTGACGCTTGCGGCTGGTCTCGTCGTCAAGCTCGATTCCACTTTCACCAACCGCCACCAGCCGGCCCACGAAGGACTTCTGCCCGTCGCGCGCGCGATGCGTCCGCACCTTGACCCGCTCGCCCGTCACCGCCTTGAAATGCTCCAGCTTGCGCAGGGGCCGGTTGACTCCCGGCGACGCGACTTCCAGCGTGTAGCGGCCCTCGACCGGGTCGTATACGTCGAGCAAATCGCCCAGGGCCGGGCTCAACTTCTCCAGGTCGCTCAGCGCAATTCCGCCGCCGGGCTTGTCAACCAGCAGGCGCAGCAGCGAATTTCGCGTGCCCTTGCGAAAGTCCACCGAAACCAGTTCATAACCCTGGCGTTCGATATGAGGCTCGAGCAGTTCGGCGACTTTTTCCGCCGTCGGATGAAGCGTCAGGGCGATCATCTGCTCCAAGCTCTCCGCTCTCGATTGCCGTCCAGCGCGCCGGCGGCTTATGTCACGAACCCGAAAGCCTTTTTGCGAGACCAACAAAAAAGTGGGCGCACGCCCACTTCACGTGAGCAAGATACCACCGCGACCAAGGTGTCGGCAAGGCGGGTATCTTTGTGAATTGGCTCGCTACAATCAACCTCCTCAACCTTCCTCCCCCTCAAGCAATTGTCGTAACATTCCGGTAACATCCCTCTCTCGATGCCCGACCTGATCGGCCCCAACTCACCCGCCCTTGGTTTTCTGCTCGCGCTGGCGATCGGATTCCTGGTCGGCCGCACGCGCGAACCCGGCCCCGACAATCCCCCGCGCCCCGGGATGCGCGATTTCCTGATAATCGCACTGCTGGGCGCAATCGCGGGGCATTCCGGCAACGCGGCAATTGCGATCGCATTGTTCGCCGGCACTATCGGCGCCGTGCTCGTGATGCGCTGGCACCACCCGGAGCGCAACGGCATCACCACCGAGCTCGCGGCGGTGGCGACCTTCGCACTCGCGGGCCTGTGCCTGACCTCCGACCGCCCGTTTGGCGCCGGGCTTGGAATTGTGCTCGCGGCAATCCTGGCGGAGCGCGATCAGCTCCGGCACTTTGTGCGCGACGCGGTCTCCGACGTGGAGTACATCGACACGTTGAGTTTTCTCGGCCTGATATTCGTCATCTACCCTCTGTTGCCAGCCGGCCATTACGGCCTATTTGGATTTTTCGAGCCGCGCGCGATCTGGCTATTCGTAATACTGGTATCCGGCGTCTCGTACGTAGGCTATTTTCTAACCAAGTTTACCGGCAGTGCGCGCGGCGCATTACTCACTGCAATAGTCGGTGCGATAGCCTCGACGACTGCTTACACGACCGGGATTTCAGAGGCGGTGGCCGACGCGCCGGAGTCCGCGATACCCGCGGCGCGCTATTCGCTGATCGCCAATTCGATACTATTCCCGCGCACGCTGCTGATCGTCGCGGTGGTCAGCCCGGCGCTCGCGATCGCGGCAGTCCCCTCTTTCGCCGCGATGACGATTGCGGGTCTCGTCGCCGCCGTGGTCCTGGCACCCGCATCAGTGAAAAAATCCGCGCTGGCGGATTCCACCTTCCGCAATCCGTTTTCGATTCGCCCGGCACTCGAGTTCGGCGTGGTATTCGCGATCGTGATGCTGGTGACGCGCGCCGCCAAGCATTACGCGGGCTACGGCGGTCAGATGGTAGTATCGGCAATCAGCGGGTTGGTGGACGTCACCGCGATCTCCGTGACCCTCGCAACCTTCGTTCAGTCGGGCACCAGCGCCGCGCGCGACGCCGTGATCGGACTGACGCTGGCGCACGCGGTAAACGCGATCTTCAAGTCCGCCGTAGCGCGGACCAGCCATCAGCCGGCGTTCTACATGCGCCTGATCGCGGGATTTGTAATCATGTTCGCAGTCGGCGCCGCCGCAATAGTCATTGTAGATCCCGCCCGCGTGACCGAACTAGTAAATCATTGGCAAATGAAGTGACTATTGGCGTTCACCTCTCCCCTCGTGAAAGTAACGGGCAAATTAATACACGGAACCTAACCCCTAACCCCTAACCCCTAACCCCTTCCCGCACAGGAAGGGGAACCGGATTTAAGAACCAGACATGGGAACTATCTTTCTTAACATTGGGTGCAGGGGTCACCCCTGCTAATCGTCATCGTCGCGCAGCTTGGACAGCACCGACAGATCCTCGAGCGTCGTGGTATCGCCGAGCGTCTCGTCGCCCGACGCGAGCTGCCGCAGCAGCCGCCGCATGATCTTGCCGCTGCGCGTTTTGGGCAGCGCCTCGGTGAACCGGATGTCGTCGGGACGCGCCAGCGCACCGATCTCTTTCACGACGTGCGCCCGCAATTCCTCGCGCAGCTTGTCGTCGCCCTTGCGCCCGCCCTCCAGCGTCACGAATGCGACCACGGCCTGCCCCTTCATCTCGTCGGGACGCCCGACGCACGCGGCCTCCGCGACCGTGCTGTGTGAGACCAGCGCGCTTTCGATCTCCATCGTGCCCAGCCGATGGCCTGACACGTTGATCACGTCGTCCACGCGTCCCATGATCCACAGGTAGCCGTCCTGGTCGCGACGCGCGCCGTCGCCGGTGAAGTATGCGCCGTCGATCTGCGCAAAATAATTGCTCTTGTAGCGATCGGGGTCGCGGTAAATCGTGCGCAGCATCCCGGGCCACGGCTTGCGCACAATCAACAGGCCGCCCTGGTTGGCGCCGACGCTCTGGCCCTCGCGCGTGACGACGTCGGCCGCGATTCCCGGCAGCGGCAACGTCGCCGAGCCCGGCTTGGCCGCAATCGCGCCGGGCATCGGGCTGATCATTATTCCGCCGGTCTCGGTCTGCCACCAGGTATCGACGATGGGGCATCGTTCGCCGCCGATAACCTTGCGGTACCACATCCACGCCTCCGGATTGATCGGCTCGCCGACCGAGCCGAGCAGCCGCAGACTCGACAGGTCGTGCTTTTTGACCCACGCATCGCCCCACTTGATAAACGTCCGAATCGCCGTGGGCGCAGTGTAGAAGATGCCGACGCGGTACTTCTCGATGATCTGCCAGAATCGATCGTTCTCCGGAAAATTCGGCGCGCCTTCGTACATCACGACCGTCGCGCCCGCCGCCAGCGGCCCGTACACGGTATAGCTGTGACCCGTAACCCAGCCGATATCTGCAGTACACCAGTAGATATCGTCGTCCTTCAAGTCGAACACCCACCGCATCGTCATCAGCACATGCGTCAGGTACCCGCCGGTCGTGTGCACGACGCCCTTGGGCTTGCCGGTCGTGCCGCTGGTGTAGAGCGTGTACAGCGGATGCTCGCTGTCGAGCGCCGCCGCCTCGCACTTCGGACTTTGCGCGGAAACCAGCTCGTCCCACCACAGGTCGCGCCCCTTGCGCATCTCGACTTTGTTGCCGACGCGCCTGAGCACGATCACTTTCTCGATCGAATCGCACTTCTTCAGCGCGTCATCGACGTTGTGCTTGAGCTCGACGACCTGCCCGCGCCGCCATCCGCCGTCCGCGGTGATGCAGACCTTCGCTTGCGCGTCGTTGATCCGATCGGCCAGCGCCTCCGACGAGAAGCCGCCGAACACGACCGAATGAATCGCGCCGATTCGCGCGCACGCCAGCATCGCGATCGCCGCCTCCGGCACCAGCGGCATGTAGATCGCGACGCGGTCGCCGTCCTTCACCCCCAGGCTCTTCAACGCGTTGGCGCATCGGCCCACTTCGTCGGCAAGCATCTGGTAGGTGAGCACGCGCGAGTCGCCCGGCTCGCCCTCCCAGACCAGGGCCGCCTTGTTGCGGCGCGGTCCCGCGAGATGCCGATCGAGGCAGTTGTACGACGCGTTGATCGTGCCGCCGACAAACCACTTCGCAAACGGGAAGTTCCACTCAAGCGTCTTGCCGAACGGCTTGAACCAATGAAGATTGCGCGCGCACTCGGCCCAGAACGCGTCGGGGTCGGCGTCAGCGCGCTTGCACAGCGCCTGGTACTCGTCGAGATTTTTGACCCACGCCTTGGCGCTGAACTCGGCGGGCGGCGGAAACTTGCGAGATTCGGTCAGCGTCGAATCGATATGAGTCGCTTCGGTCGAAGCCATCGGCCTGCACCTGTCGATTAAGCTTGATTGTTACACGCGACCGCGAGCTTCGCGCGTTTTCAAACTCAGGTACAGAGCCGCGGCGTCGCCATTTTCGCGCCGGTTCGAATTGATCCCGTGCAGCCGCTCGAGCAGCTCGTTTTCGACGCTCCCCGAATGCTCCCCCGCGAGCTCGACCGCGCGCGCCGCCCACCTGAGCGCAACCCGCCCCTCGAGCCCGCCGAAATCGTCGAAGAACCACGCGCAGCTCGTCAGCGCCGCCTGCCCCGCGCGAACCATCTCGAACATCCGCAGCAGGGTCTCGCGATTACCCTCGTCGGCCACCCCGAAGCGCTTGAAAGTCTCGTCATGCACCGCGGGATTCGGATCGATCAGCAGGCGGATCCCGCCGCGCAAAATAGCGCCGGGATCTTTCACCAGCGCCGGCGCGAAACGGTCATAGGTCGCCTCGGCATGGTTCTTCACGAAATCCATCGCGGCGCGAAACGGCGCGCGCCATTCCTGCGACGTGCCCGCATCGCTGCGGCATCCGCAGTTCGAGCGCCATCGCTCGACGCCATGCGGGCAGCTCCATGAGGTGACCGCCGCCATCTCGAACGAGCCGGCCGCCGGATGCGTGGCGAGATAGTCCGCGCAATTCGTTACGATCACGTCGTCGCGGCGCTCGAGCGCCATCAGCGCGCGCGCCAGCTCGGCCGCGCCGTGTTTGTGATGATGCCCAAACGTCTCGCCGTCGGTCGCGATCATCAGCGCAGCGCCCGGCTCCAGGTTGAGCGCGGCGTCCGCCATCCGGTCCGCCAGCCGCGCACCATCGGCCAAGCCGTCGCCAAAAGAGACGGTGGCAGACAATTCACGATCGAATCGAAACACCGCCAGGCTCAAATCGCCACTGCGCCACTGGAAGGGTCCCGCACCGCGCGACTCGGCGCCGGGTCCGCGAAAATTTCCCTGGTCCGAGCCGAGGATGACGAACGAGATTCCCGCCGCCGCAACCGACGCGAGCGTGTCGTCGTCGGCCGCGCACTCAGGCAGCCACATCCCGGCCGGCTTGCGCCCGAAACGGAACACGAAATCATCGACACCCCACGCGATCTGCAGCTCGCGATCGCGCGGCGGCAGAAGCGGTAAAATCGAATGACTGTACGATTGCGCAATCGCGTTGCCGTGTCCGCCATGCGCGTCCGCATACAACGCGTCGCCGCGAGTCATCGCGCGATATGCGGTCTTGCCGTGCGTTTGAAGCCATCCGGCCAGCGTCGGGCCGACGTCGAAGCAGAGAGACTCGTAATTGTTGCGGACGTGAACGACCGGCCCCTGCATCGTATGCGCATGAGCATTGGCCGTGTAGCATTCGCTCAGAATCCGCTCGTCCCAGTTCTGAAACGGCGCGGCGCCATGCTCGGGACTGATCAAACCAGTCCACGGACTCTCTCGCGGAGGCTGATAAAAATGCCCGTGAATAATAATATGCCGAGGTTCACCCATTAGGATTATGTTGCGCCTCCCAACCGACGAGCGAAAGCCCACCCCCAGTCAGCAGCAGGGCTAATTCGTCTCCTATGCCGGATTCGGCCCAGCTTATCAAGCGAAAAAGCGCGTTAAAGCGTTAACTGTCCACAATCGTTCAACAATTCAATCCACAGTCGCCCCGCACGCCGAAAGAACGTTATTGTATGTGAAACCCACCGTGGGTTTCACACTTCCTTGGGCAGGGGTGACCCCTGCACCCGGTACTAAGACGAAGATGCGGACTTCGTCCCTGTTAGAAGTGCAAAGGGGGAGAGGAGATTGACCCGTCACTTCGACGGGTGGAGGTACTTCACCCTCCACCACTTCTACTAGGGACGAAAGTCCCGCATCCTTCTTCTTCACTACGGTGCAGGGGTTACCCATGCCCAAGGATGCGCGAAACCCACGGTGGGTTTCGCATACAATCAGGTGATTTATCCTTCCCCTCAGCGCTACGCGCAGGCGGCGCGGAAGCTGCCGCGAATCGCGGGCTCGCCTTTTTGATTCATCACTATCAGGTCGCCTTCGATCTGCTTCTCGCCGTCTTTCTCTACCTTGTTGGTGACTTTGCCCGTGCAGGTGACGACGTCGCCCGGCCACACGCGCGTGGCGAAGCGCACCTGGAAACGGCGCAGGTTGCCGATTCCGACGTAGTCGGTGACGGCCTTCGAGAGCAGGCCCGCGGTGAACATCCCCTGCGCGAACACGGTCGGGATTCCGGCCGCCTCGACGAAGGTCTGATCGTAATGCAGTGGGACGAAGTCACCTGATGCGCCCGCATAGCGGACGAAATCGGGACGGGTGACGCCTTTGATCTCGATTTTTGGAATTTCGTCCCCGACTTTCACGGAATCAAATTTCAATTTTGCCATTCTGGTTCTCCAGTTGAATCTTTTCGCGGATACTGCCCGGCTACGCTTTGACCGCCTGCCCAGTCTCGATCAACGTAGAGCGCGCGATCGCTACTTTCTCGCCCTTCTGGTTGGTGTACTCGGTCTCCGTGATCAGCAGCGTCATCTTGCCGCCGCGCCCGCCTTCTTTCTCGAGCACGTCGGCGACTTTGGTCACGCCGGTCAGCGTGTCGCCGACGAAGATCGGCTTGAAGAACTCGAACTCCTGCTCGCCGTGCAGGATACGGCGCAAGTCGAAGCCGCCGAAGCCGGGACTGGAGGTCTCGTCGGTCCAGAACGCGCTGGTCTGGAGAAAGGTGACCGGCACCGGCACTCCGCCGAGCTCCTTCTTCGCCAGTTCCGGGTCGAAGTAGAGCGGATTGGGGTCTTTGATTGCGCGGGCGAACTCGCGCACCTTGCTCCAATCGACCTGCATCGTGAATGGTTTGCCGGTCTTCCCGACAGCGCTCTTATCAGCCATATGAATCCACCTCTTCTCGACGTGGTCGAGGAATTATTTGCCGTTGATCAATCGGGCTGTCTGCTTATACGCGGTTTGTCCACTTACTCGCTGACGCGGGCGCCTTCTCCGCCGTCCACTATCAGCAGCGAGCCGGTTACGTAGCTCGACGCGTCTGACGCCAGGAAGATGCATGGGTAGGCGATTTCCTCGACGCGGCCGAAGCGCTGCAGCGCGCGCGACCGCGCCACCATCTCCTTGACCTTCGGATTTGGCCATACGCGCGGCGCCGCGCCTTCGGTGTCGATCGGGCCGGGCGCGATACAGTTCACGCGGATGCCCTTCGGGCCCCATTCGCCGGCGTGAGACACGGTCAGGTTGATTACGCCCGCCTTCGCCGCGCCGTATGGAAGCATCGTGGGCGAGCCATGCACGCCCGCGGTCGACGAGATGTTGACGATCGAGCCGGGACTCTTCTGCTCCATGAACTGGCGCGCCGCCGACTTCGAGCAGAAGAACACGCCGTCAAGATTGATGCCGACCACCGCGCGCCATCCGTTGGGCGAGAGATTCAGCGACGGCGTCGTGATACTGGCGCCGTGATTGTTAATCAGCACGTCGAGACGGCCGAAATGCCTGACCGCCTCCGCCACCATCCTGTCGCATTGCTCGGCGTCGCGGACATCGACCTGGGCCATCTCGCATTTGCCGCCGGCCTTGCGGATCTCGTCGCGCACGCGCTCGAGGTTTTCGACTTTGCGGCTCGCGATCAGAACGGGCGCGTCGCGAAGCGCAAATTCCCTGGCGATCGACTCGCCGATTCCGGTTCCGCCACCGGTCACAATCGTAACTTTGCCTTCGACACTGAATGGATTCTTCAAAATGGAAGCTTCCTTCGCAGGGTACCGCTGAGATTTATCGCATTGTTGCGACGCGTTGGCGAGAGGCGCGCGTCGGGGAAGGGGAAATCACTTTATCTAAAGTGAAACCCACCGTGGGTTTCACACTTCCTTGGGCAGGGGTGACCCCTGCACCCGATACCAAAAAAGGATGCGGGACTTCGTCCCTGTTCGAACGGGTCGGTCAGAAGGCGGGGGAGGCTGCCTGGGGGCGGCGGCGGCGCTGGCTCAGGTGCTTGTTGCGCGGCGTGATCTTGAGGCGCAGATGAGGTGTGGCGGCGCGGGTATCGACGTTGCGGCGGAGTTCGTGCTTCCAGGTGAGCATCCGGCGCCGCAGCACTCCGGGATTGATCCCCAGCGCATCGCACACGGTATCGAAGCTGAATGCGTGGCGGCTCTTGGGGCCTGTGGTGATCCATCGCTCGGCGTCGATAAAGAGCAGGCGCTTGCGCGTATTTCGCGACAGGACACCCTGTTGATAGACGTTGATAGCGTCGGCCAGCAACGCAAGCATCAGGCGCTGCTCACCGGTCAGGCGATGGCCGCCGGAAACGTCGAAATACTGGGATGGAAGAATCTGGTTCAGGCCAACGAAGCGTTCGACCGAAGCATCGGGAGTAAGCTGGAAGCCTTCAGACATTTGCCAAACCCGTCGGGGAGTTACGCGATCGGGAGCGCATCCGAGTGTCTCCCGACCGAACTCTCTCATCGACCGCGATGAGACGGTCCCCGCGACCTTGATAACCATCGAGCGCATCCATTGGTTCCCGACGGCGATTCTCCTTGGCATCGGAATCCTGATCGGCGCCGGAGCAGGCCGCAAGACGCCGTCATCCTGAGATACGTACGTTGGAAGAGCGTGGATTATTCCTCTGTGCCGGCGGAAACCTCACCTAACCTCTCCCATGAAATAACGGGCGAAGGATCAGAGAGGCGCGGGAGGCGACGCCCTAACTGGTGCGAGGGGTCAGCGAGGCGCGGCCGGGGGGTGTCAGGTGGAGAGCTGGTGGACCAGTTCGATGAGCGCGGGGTCCAGCGGGCGGCGCCGATTAGCCACCTCGCCCAGCGGGACGCGGACAATTGAGCCTCGCTCTTCGCCAATCAGCGACGGACCGGCGCCGTCCAGGATGGCCCTGACGGCGCCCGCGCCCATCCGGCTCGCCAGCAGCCGGTCCCGGGCCGTGGGTGCTCCGCCGCGCTGAACGTGGCCGAGCACGACCACGCGCGCCTGAATCTGCAGCCGGGCGGTGAGCGCCTCGGCAACCGGGATGACGCCGCCGGTGCGCGGACCCTCCGAGACCACGATGATGGTCGAGCGTTTGCCGCGGCGATGGCTGTCCTCGACGCGATCGCAGATGTCGTCGAGGCTGAACGGAAGCTCCGGGACGATGACGGCCTCGGCGCCGCCGCCGAGCGCGACCGCGATTGCGATGAAGCCGGAATCGCGGCCCATCACCTCTACACAAAAGACGCGTTCGTAGGCGAAGGCGGTGTCGCGGATGCGGTCGATAGCCTCCAGCGCGGTGTTGACCGCGGTATCGAAACCGATCGAGTAGTCGGTGCCGGGGATGTCGTTGTCGATCGACGCCGGGATGACGAAGACTGGGACCCCGGTCTCGCCGCCGAAGACTGTCGCACCCGCCATCGAGCCCTCGCCACCGACGACGATAAGCGCCTCGATCTGGTGACGCTTCAGGTTGCGGGCGGCCAGGCCACGAGCGGCAGGGGTGCGGAATTCGGGCGAACGCGAGGTCTCGAGGAAGGTGCCGCCGCGCTGGATCAGATTGGCGACGGAGCGGCCGCTGAGCGGCTCGGCCAGGTCGCGGATGAGGCCCTCGTAGCCGCGCCGGAAACCGATCACTTCCACGCCGGCAAAGGCGGCGCTGCGGACCACGGCGCGAATCGCGGCGTTCATGCCGGGAGCGTCGCCGCCGGCAGTAAGAATCGCAATTCGGCGGGGTCGCGCGCCGGTCAGCTCGGGAGATTCGTTATTGCCGTTACCGTCCATCGAGACGAGGAGCGATTATTCACAGCCGATCACCCCTCCATCGAATGTAACGAGCGCGCCGAGTAGAACCAACCCGAGCGCGAGACAGCGACCCGGCGCAGGCGGTGCTTGTCAGGGCAGGCGGGAGGCCTGCAGGCGTTCGAGCGCGGCCCTGGCCTCTTCCGAGGCGTCGCTGACGGTGGGACCGCTGCTGTCGGCCGCCTTTCTGTAGTAGTTGATGGCGGTGCTCTTGTTGCCGAGCGCCTCATAGGTGCGGGCCACGTTGACCATCGCGCGGTCATCGTTGGGGCAGGCCTCGAGCGCATCCTGATAGTAGCCGAGCGCCTTGGAGAAGTCGCCGGCGGAAAATCGGTTGCCGCCGCGCTGGCTCGCGACCGACTCGACTCCTTTGTCGCAGCCGCCCGGACCGGACGTGGCGACTCCGGGTGTGTAGCCGGCATTCTGATTCGCCTTGAGGGCTTCGAGCTCCTGCTGCTGGCGCTCGAGCTGCTCCTGTTGCTGTTGAACGAGCTGATTGGTCGCTGCGATCTGATCGCCCATGCATCCCACGGCGACGAGAGCGAAAACGCCGAAGGCGAGCGCGGGCATGATTTGCCGTGCGAGATTTGTCGCGGACATGGAAATTACGCCGGTGCTGGATTTGTGACGCATCGCCACCAATACTGGCGAACGGCGGCGCGGTGTCAATGCTGCGATGGCCGTTACCGGCGAGAGATGAAAGGGCCGGCGGCGAACCGGCCCCTCGGTTTCGTTAGTTATCGACTTTGCTTCTCGCGGGTCTCTAACACCTGGGCTACGGTGTCCATGAATTGGCCGTAGTCGGAGAGCGGGTGCACCTCAAACTCATAGAAGAGTCCCAGCGGCGAGCTGAATAGTCGCTGGTTCAAGTCTTCCGCATTGTTGGCGTTTGTGATGCTACAGCCGCCGCCTCCGACGAAGGCGTAGGTGCAATCAACCTCGCCACTCTTGACAGCGGCGAGCAGGCGTTCTTTGTGCGCACGAATCGTCTGGCTCGTGGGCTGTACCAGCGCTCCAGGGCGCGGCTTCCTAATCACCAGGAATTTCATTGGACTACCTCCTGTCAAATTGAGTTACTAAGTCTCGAATGCCGATTTCAGCCCTGGCTCAGCCCAGCTCGGAAATCTTGCCCTTCCACGACCGCGAGGCGAGGTCGAGCTCACCTTCGCTTGAAACTCTGCGGCCGTCGGAGATCAGCGTAACGGCCTGAGTGCGCCACCGGTTTTTCCCGGTGCTGTCGTAGCGCCCCTCGCCGTTGCCACTGAGACCGTCGCCATCGTCGAAGAATGACGTTAGACACAAACTGAACGTCCCGCTTTTGGGGCCGCCGACGAAGGTGGACGTGAGGAACACCGTGCCGAATCCCGTCGCGGTCCCCTCCCAATTCACCTGGTTGAGGACGCTACCTCCGGGTCCTGGAGTCAGTGTGCTAGTTACAGACTTCAGTGAAAATTCCCCAATTGCCTTACCCGATGCCATACGCGTGCCCTCCTTAAAGGTTGATGAGTTCAGTAACGTTACGACGCCAACGCCACCGGCTACTCCTGTGCCAGGTTTAGGGCAAGCCGCGCGGTGGACGGGGCGCAAATCGGCTTGTTTTCCAGTACGATGCGATGCGAGCCGATGACGCCAGATGGCGGCGCCGTGTCAATTCCGAAGACAGACAAGGGAGAAGCGATGGTGATGCGAGATAGAAAAGTGCTGGCGAGAATTCTGATGCTGCTTTTGATAGCCGCGCTGTCGATGACGACGACGCGTGCCGCGATGGCCGCGGCCGCTGCGCCGACGATGAGTGCCGAGCAAGCCCTCAAGCTGCTGCTCGAGGGCAATCAGCGTTTCGTTGCCGGCAAGCTCGAGCATCCCAATCAGACGCCGGCGCGGCGCGCCGAAGTGGCCAAGGGACAGCATCCGTTTGCGTCGGTGCTGGCATGCTCGGACTCGCGAACGCCGCCCGAAATTATTTTCGACCGCGGACTTGGCGATCTATTCACGGTGCGCGTGGCGGGCAACGTCGCCGACCAGGTCGTCATCGAAAGCCTCGACTACTCGGTCACGCATCTGGGCGTGCGAGTGGTGATGGTACTGGGGCATCGCCGATGTGGCGCGGTGATCGCCGCAGTCGAGGGTCATGATGTAGCCGGTGAAGACGTCGGGCCGATGCTCAGCGAATTGAAGCCGGCGGTGGCGGCAACCCGCGATATGCCAGGCGACCCGATCGAAAATGCGGTGCGCGCGAACGTGAAGCTGGTGATGCTGAATCTCGCCAGTTCGCCAGAGTTACGCCCGATGGTGATTTCGGGCGAGCTGAAGATCGTCGGCGGCATTTACGATCTCGCCACCGGCACGATCGAGATGGTGAAGGTGAAGGAATAGAGCGCGCGGTTCGATTCTTCGCGGTGCCTGCTACTGCGCGGGCTGCGTCACGACCACGCCGGCGAACGCCGACGCCTGATGGCCGTCGGTATCGGTCGCAGTCAGGTTGACCACGTAGCTGCCGGGGGTGGCGTAGGTGTGGAACAGCGCGATCGGCGGCAGCATCGAGACCTGGCCGTCGCCGAAATTCCACGCATAGCTGGCCAGCGGCGCGCTCGCCGGATTGGTGCTCGTTACAAAGAAGCCGACGGTCAGAGGGGCCGGGCCGTAGCCGGGCACCGGTTGAAGCTGAATCTGCGGAATCATGGGCATGACGATGGGGGTGGGCGTCGCAGTCGCCTCCTGCGCCAGCGCGGAAGTACTCAATCCGCCGAGAATCAGGAACGCAACGGCCAGCGCTGCAATCAAACAGTTACGAGTCGATCTCACTGCATGACGATGCCGCCGTCGGGGTGCAGAATCGAGCCGGTGTAGTAGCGGCCCTCTTCGCCGGCGAGGAACAGCGCGGTGTTGGCAACATCGAGCGGCTCGCCCATCCGCTTCATCGGCACGCGCTCCATGATCGACGTCATGTCAGGCATGTCCTGGATCTGGGCTGTCATCGGAGTCTTGATGAAGCCGGGGCCGATCGCGTTGGCGGTGATATTGAACGGCGCCAACTCCGTAGCGAGCACCCGGGTCAGCATCCAGACGCCGGCCTTGCTGACCGCATACTCGCCGACGCCCGGGGTGGGGAGTCGCGCGGCGGCGGAGGCGATATTGATGATGCGTCCGCCGTTGCCGGCCTGGATCATCGCGACGGCGCAGGCGCGGTCGGTCAGAAACACGCCGTCGAGGTTGACGCTCAAGACCTTGCGCCAGTTGGCGAAGGACTTGTTGCTCAGAAAGGTGATGTCGGGCTGGCCTTCTTCGCCGTAGTGCGCGTGGGAGATTCCCGCCGCGGCGACGACGATGTCGACGCTGCCGAGATCCGCCACCATCCGCGCGACCATCGCATTCACGTGCGCCTCGTCGCTGGTGTCCACCTGATACGCGCTCGCTATCCGGCCGAGCTTTTTGACTGAGGCGGCGGTCTCTTCGGCGGCGGCGAGATGGCGATCGGCGACGAAGACGTTGGCGCCCTCTTCGGCGAATCGAATCGCGGTCGCGCGTCCGATACCGCTCGCGCCGCCCGTGATCAATGCATTTTTGTTTTCAAGTCTAAGCGCCATCGACAAATCTCCTTGCAAGCGGTTCTGGTGCGGTTGTTAGCACGACGAGGCCGCGCATGAAAATCTATGCTCGCGATCCCGCGTCGAATAGAATTGCGGCTTATGGCACAACAACAAGCGGCTACCGCGGTAGCGGAGCCGACCCATCAGTACGTCGAGGTTGAAGGACTCAAGCTGCACTATCTGGACTGGGGCGGCGATCCCGGCGAACACACCTTCGTTCTGCTGCACGGCGGCGCGGCGCACGCGCATTGGTGGGACGGCGTCGCCCCGCTCCTGACGCCGTATGGGCGCGTGCTCGCGCTGGACTTTCGCGGTCACGGGCGCAGCCAATGGGCGAAGTCTGGCGTTTACGGGCCGCCGGCGTATCTGAAAGACGTCCGCGGCTTGATAGACAGCCTCGGCACGCGCGTAGTGCTGGTTGGACACTCTATGGGTGGAGCGGTCGCGCAATGGGTGGCCGTGACGCATCCCGATCTGCTCGAGGCGTTGATCATCGTCGATGCGCCGCATGGACCGCCGCCGCTGATTCGGCGGCTGATGTGGCGATGGCGGCGGAAATCGCAGGGCGGAGTTCGTCCCGAGCTGCGCTCGGCCGACGACATCATCAGGAAGTTTCGCCTGCAGCCGCCGCAGACCCACCTGACGCGGCTCGAAGTCGAGCGGCTGGCGCTGCTCGGCGCCGAGCAGCTACCGACTGGCGCGTGGGCGTTTCGCTTCGATCCGGAGACGCGGGCGTGGCGCAAGCATGGCGCCAGGATGACCCGGCCGAAGATCAGGCAGATCAAAATGCCGACACTGTTGCTGCGCGGCGCGCAGAGCGGGCTGGTGAGTCCGTCGCACGTTGCGCGGATGCGTCGCAAGATTCGCGGATCGGTGCTGAAGGAAATTCCGCGCGCGTTTCATCACGTGCCGCTGGACAATCCGGGCGACACCGCGGCGGCGATTATCGAATTCGTCGAGAAACTGTAGGCGCGTTCGTCGGAGGCGGAATCCTGAATCGCGCGCAAATCGCCGCTGGGTAAGGACCCTCACCTTCATCCTCTCCCTAACAGGGAGAGGAAACAGAAAGGTTACGCGCGGAGCAGGAAGTCGCTCAGGTCCATCGCGTATTGTCCGTCGCTGAGCGTCATCGACTTGGGCGAGCGCTTGAGCATGAGGCGCGAGATGTCCTGCTCCTTGGGAAGCAGATACACCATGTCCCCGGAACCCATCGAGAACACGCGCACGCGTTCTTCGCCGCGGCGTTCCTGTCCGGCGACCTCGTAGGAGCTGACGTGAAAGGTGAAACCGCGGGCGCGAATCAGGCTGCCCTCGGTCTCCTCGACGATGCCCACGAAAATCCGGGTGTTGTCGTCCTTGAAGAGCCTGCGATCGACGAGGACGATCCGGTCATCCTGGGCCAATGCCGCCATCGCGCGTTCCTCCTGTGCCCGCTGGTTGGGCCGGCAGGGATTCTACTCGATCGCGAAGGCTAACACGACGCGCGACACGCCCGGATCGACGGTAGTGGGTCGATGACCCACTACCCGATCCATTGATTTCCCGCTGAGGGCACTGCCTCTCCCAGGTCGGCAGAACCCTCACTTGGCCTCTCCCGTGAAATAACGGGCGAGGGATAGGGCGAATCAGCGGCCGGCCATCAGGCGCTCACTCTGCGGCACCTCGCTTTGCGCAGTCCATCCCCGCACGACGTCGCTCAGTTCGCGCGCTCGAATCAGATCGAGCCCGAAGCGAATCGGCAACGAACGCGGCAGCGCCTCGATGGCGTCGCGGCCACCGGGGCGCAGCGCAAGCCGGTCGAGCAGGCGCGAGGTCACGGT
Organism: Binataceae bacterium (SeqCode); assembly: GCA_963789715.1. Lineage (GTDB taxonomy): Bacteria > Desulfobacterota > Binatia > Binatales > Binataceae > Binatus. The sequence goes on from CAWBLQ010000015.1 coordinate 117,683, forward strand.
GCGACGCTGCCCGCGCAGGGTTTGGTCGTTGTACATCTTGACGATCAACTCGGCCGCCAGCCGCACCGCATCCGACATGTTCATCGAATCGGATGCAACCTGATCGAGCGCCTGCTTGAGCGGGAACTGATCGGGATTCCATCCGGCCACCGAACCCGCGCGCATCAAGGTCTCGATACTCGCGGCGTTGAACGAGTAGCCCCATCCCGCGAGCTTGGTGCGGGCGGTTGCCAGCTCGGCGGGATCGAGATTGCCCGCTTGCGCGCGCGCCTGCAAAGCCGCCTCGGTCCAGACGCGGCGGACCCCGAATTCGGTCTTGGCGAGGTCGGCAAGAATCATGTCGTCAGTCCACAACACGTGCCCCGGCATCGAGGCGATCACGATGCTCTCGGCGCCGTGGCGGCCGAAGAAATCGATCAGCCGCTCGCGGCGGTCGGGATCGATCGAGGCCAGCGCCGCGCCGTCGCGCACGCGGCAGACCGACTGGAGCGCATCGGCAAGCCCCTTCAACTGAACGTCGGCGCGCTTGCCGTCGTTGCCGGTGCCGGTAAGCGACGCGGAAAATCCCGGCGGCAGGCGCAGCAGGGTATCCTCGAACGCGAGGCGCCGAAGTTCGGCGAGGGTGGATTGCGAAATGACGAACTGACGCGGCCAGGTCGGCAGCAGGCTGAGCCTGCCGAGCATGCACAGCGTCGCGACCGCGGTCAGATCGAGCACCACCGCGTTGGCGCGCTCAAAGGCTCCCAGGGCGGCCTCGAGCTCCTCGGGCGAGCCGGTGCAGCACTTCAGCGGCGCTTCGGGACGTTGCGCCAGGAGGAACACCGTCTGCAGATCGTTGAGGTTGATCCGTTCCGCCACCGCGTGGATGGGGACGGGGTTGTCGGCGTAGGTGCGTTCGGCGTTTTTGAGGAGAACTTCGCGCGCGCCGCTGGCGGCGCCGATTCCCTTGCCGTTAGCGATACCATTGACGGCGCCGTTGCCATTGGCGACGCCGTTGCCGTTAGCGATAGCGGCGCCATTTCGGTTGCCGTTGCTCGCTTCGAACAATGACTCGAAGCTGTCATTCATCTCGCTCCACGGAATCGGGTCGGTGTGCACGTAGCTCACTTCGATTTCGGCCTGGCCCGGGAAGCGTGCCTGCCAGTTGGTGAGCACGTCCATGTAACGGTAGGCATACTTGCTGATCATCTGCTTGACGGTCGCCTGGCGGCGGCTGAAGCGGCCTTCAGGGAGCTGAAACTTCTCGCCCGCCCTCTTGCCCTTGACGGCGCGTGTCATCGGATGTTGGGGGTTGTACTCCTCGAGCGTCTCGTCGGCGTCGCTGGAGTCCTCGAGCACGATCCAGCGCTCGGCGTTGGAACCCTCCTCGATGAAACTCAGCGCGGCGCCAGGTCCGGCGGTGTCGAAGTCGGGCACGTGCGGCATCGGGCCAACCGGTCCGAGCGCGGCCAGGTATGCGCGATGCGCTTCGACGCTGCCACCCTGGTGGCGCAGCAAATCATACGCGTAGACGAGAGCCTCGTTGGCGCGGCCGCCGTCGCGCATGAATTGCACCGCCGCGCGGCCGAGCGCAGGCGGAACCTGCCGTGCCGACGGCATCGCATTCGGATCGGCGACCACCAGCTCGGCCTTGCCGAGGCGCGCCGCAATGATCGAGCGCCGCAAGCGGAGCACGCGGTCGTCGGGATGCTCGCGCAGCAGTTCCTCGAGTCCGGCCAGCGCGGCTTCGGGGTCGGTGCGTTCGAGTTTGTCGAGTTGACTGGCGACGGTGCCGGCGTCGATAGCGAGTTCGGGATGCAACTGGCGCGAGATCTCGCCGACGATGTCTTCGCGGCCGAGCCGGCTTGCGCAATCGAGCAGCCGGCGCGTGTCGGTGCCGGCGCTGCCGGCGGGCGCGAGCGCTTGCCACAGCGGCAGCGCGTCGCGATAGCGCCCCAAATCGTGGAGCAGCGCGGCCAACTTGCGCCGGTTGTCGGCGGAGGTGTCGGGCGTTACCTCGGCGAGGGCCTCGTCGGCAAACTTCGAGGCCTGATCGAACTTGCCCTGGGCCAGGCGGAGATTGGCGCGCAACGCATGCAGCGTGACCTTGGGCAGGCGCGCGTCGGAAATCGACGACAACAGCGCGTCGGCGTCGTGATAACGCTCGGCCATGGAAAGCGCTTCGACCGCAGCGGCGACCGCGAAGGGAAAATCGCCGGCGGGAATCGCGTCGGGCCGCGAGATCGAGCGCATCAGCAGCTCGGTGGCCTCCTGCAAATCGCCGGGCTCGTCGCGCTCGCGCAGCGTGACTGCGAGATGATAGTCGATGTCGTTGCGACCGCCGACCGAAGCGGCGCGGCGCAGCACCTCGATAGCCTCGGTCAGGCTGCCGCGCGAACGCAGGACGATGCCGTACTCGCACAGCCCGTTGGCATCCTCGCGCTCGAGGCTATGCGCCAGCTCGATGTCCTTGCCGGCGCCGTCAGTGTCGCGCAAGGCAATTCGCGCCTGTGCGCGTCCGATCAGCGCCTGTACTTCGCTGGACGCCTGCCGTTCGGCCTGCGCGAGCGTCAGCGCCTGGGTGAAGCAAGTCTCGGCTTCGCGGACGCGGCTCTCGTCGTTGTGGGCAGGAGCGTCGCCGGCGCCGGGGCCGCCGGCTTCGAGTTCATTGAGCAGAATCGCCTGTCCCAGCACCAGCCACGGGATCGAGTTGTTGGGCAACGCGGCGCTGGCCAGGCGCGCATAACGCTCGGCGCGATCGAAATGGGCGTCGAGCAGCGCGCGGCGCGCCATCACGATCGCGACCTCGGGATCGGAGGCGAGCTCGGGCGCGACGTTTTCTTCAAGCATGCGGGCGTCGAGCGTCGCGGGCGCATTGTGGAGCCACAGCGCCACCGCGCGGCCGCTGGAGGGAAACTGCATCCGCAGTTTGTCGGCCAGCGCAAACGCGCGTTCGCGCTCACCGAGTAGCTCGTGGGCGAGCGCCTCGTTGGTGCAGGCGTTCTCCTCGTCGGGCTGCAATGATCGCGCCGCGATGAAGAGCATCGCGGATTTCCGCGGCTCGCCTTCCTTGAGCCAGGCGGCGCCGAGATACGAGAGCACGCGGAACTTGTGGGTGTTCGAGAGCTGGCTCCACTTCTGCTCGCGCAGTCTGAGCAGCGCCAGGCGGGCAAGCTGATACTGGTGGCTCTCCAAAAAAGCCGCGGCGGCCGAGATCTCCTCTCCCAGCGCATCGGAAGGTCCCGCCGCCGCGGGCTCACAACGTGCCTCGAGATGGACGACGGCATCGGCGCGGGTCAGCGCCTGGCGCTTGGCGCCGGTGCCGAAGTCGGTGAGGATCTGGGGATACTCGTCGAGCAGCTCCTCGATATCGTCCCAGGTCAGAACCTCGATCGCCAGGATGCCGTCATTGCGGTTGGCGCGGTTGAGATCGAACAACGAACGCTGCAAGCCCTCGGGCTTGGCGGCCGTGGTCGCGATCACGAAGCGTCCGATTGGCAGCTTCAGGCTCGCGGCCCTGTCCACAGCGTCCTTGATCTCGGCAACCGTCAGCTCGTTCCGCGAGGCGCGCAGGTCGCACTTGACCGCGGCGAGTCGCGGGCGACCGCTGATCTCGATGAGGTTGATCCCCTTCTCGGCGCGTTTGGGGTCGCGGAACCGCTCCAGCTGGGGGAGCTGCCAATGACGCCGCAGGAGCTTGAGACAGAGTCTTTCGAACTCGTCGTCGCTCCTGGGCAACGGATATCCGGGGGCGAATTTTGCCATAGTGTAACATTTCCTAACATAATGTCGGCCCCGTATAAAGCCCTGCAAACCTTGGCAGGCGGTAGTCGCTTTCAGCGCGCGAACGCCGCTGGTAGGATGGCTCTTTCACCATGCTGAGCCTCGACAACCTTTCCAAGTCCTACGGGGGCCGCACGATCCTCGACGGCGTGAGCTGGTCGATGGGCGACGACGGGCGGGTCGGCCTGGTCGGGCTCAACGGCGCCGGCAAATCGACGCTGCTCAAGATGATCGCGGAAGTGATGCCGCCAGATTCGGGCCGCATCACCCGCCCGCAGCGGACCCGCGTCGGCTACCTGGCGCAGGACGCCCCGGAGATGGGCGGGAGGTCCGTGCTGCGCGAGACGCTGGCGGCGCTGGACCGAATGCAGGCGCTCGATCTGCGGCGCAAGGAAGTCGAGCAGATTCTCACCTGCCAGCATTCGGGGCCGGCGCACGACGCCGCGCTCGAGGAATTGGGCGAGGTGCTGACCGAGCTCGAGCGGCACGACTTTTACAGCGCCGAGAGCCGCGCCACCGCGGTGCTGTTCGGGCTGGGCTTCACCGACGAAGACCTCGGCCGCGACGTTGCCGAGTTCTCCGGCGGCATCCGGATGCGAATCGCGCTGGCCAAGCTCCTGCTCGACGCGCCCGACTTCATGATGCTCGACGAGCCGACCAACCACCTCGACATCGAGGCGCGCAACTGGCTCGAGGACTATCTGTGCGCGTACCAGGGCGGGATCATCCTGGTCTCGCACGACCGCTATTTCCTGGACCGCGTCACCGAGCGCACGGTCGAAGTGTCGCGCGGGCGGCTGACCGAATACGTCGGCGGCTACTCGCGGTATCTGGTCGCGCGCGAGGAGCGCTTCGCGCTCGAGATGGCGGCGTTCGAGAAACAGCGCGAAGAAATCGAGCACATGGAGAGTTTCATCAGCCGCTTCCGCTACCAGGCGAGCAAAGCGCGCCTCGTGCAAAGCCGCATCAAGCAGCTCGACAAGCTCGAACGCCTCGAGCCGCCGGAAGGATCGCAGAAGCCGCCCGCGATTTCATTTCCCAAGTGCGCGCGCAGCACGCGGCGGGTCTTCGAGCTCAAGGGCGCGGTCAAACGCTACGGCGCGCTCACGGTTTACGACGGCGTCGATCTGACCATCGAGCGCGGCGCGCGAATCGCGCTGGTCGGTCCCAACGGATCGGGAAAATCCACGATGATGAAGCTGCTGGCGGGCGTCGAAGCGATGACCGGCGGCGAGCGAATCGTCGGCGCCAGCGTGCAGGCCGGATACTTCGCGCAGAATCTCGCCGAGTCGTTGTCATACGAGAAGACCGTGCTCGAAGAACTGGGCGACAGCGCGCAGGGCCGCACGATGGCGGAGATTCGCTCGATTCTCGGCGCGATGCTGTTCTCGGGCGACGACGTCTACAAGCGCGTCGAGGTGCTGTCGGGCGGCGAGCGCGCGCGCCTGGCGCTGGCCAAGGTGCTGGCGCGGCCGAGCAATTGCCTGCTGCTCGACGAGCCGACCAACAACCTCGACATCATTGCCAAGGACACGCTGCTCGAAGCGCTGCGGCGATTTCCGGGCACCGTCATAATAGTCAGTCACGATCGCTTCATCCTGAACGAGCTCGTGACGGAGGTGCTCGAAGTCGGCGAGGGCCACGCGATTCGCTACCTCGGCAACTACGACGAATACCTCGAGAAGAAGGCGCAGAGCGAAGCGCCGTCGCCAGCGTCGCAACCAGAGCGGTCCGGACCGGTGCATTTGCGCGACACGCGCGGCAACAACGGCGCTGCGCCGCATCAAATCAAAGCGGAGCCGCCGAAGGCCGCGCAGCCCGCCCGAGACGATCGCGACGCGGTTCGCCAGCGGGAACGAATCGCACGCCGGCGCAGTCAGATAGAAGCCGAAATCGAGCAGCGCGAGACCGAACGCGCGGCGCTGTCCACCGAGATGAACGATCCGAATTTCTACCTCGCGCGCAAAGACGCCGACGCTCTGATCGCGCGCTACGAAAAACTCGGCCGCGAAATCGAAAAGCTTTACGCGGACCTGGTCAAGTTCGACGAAGCCGCATCCGCGTGATCTTAGGCGCGCGCGCTCAGCTCAACTCTCGGTAGAATTCGCGGATGTCCGCGGCGAGCAGCTCGGGCTCTTCCATCGCGGCGAAATGCCCGCCTTTCGGCATCGCCGTCCAGCGCCGCACATTGTACACACGCTCCGCCCAATGCCGCGGCGGACGCACCAGCTCACCGGGGAACAGCGCGACCGCGGTGGGCGCCTCGATTCGCGTGCCGGGCTTGAGGCGCCACGGATGATGCCGCGCCTCGTAGTACAGCCGCGTCGACGAATTGATCGTCTGCGTGACCCAGTAGATCATCACGTTGGTCAGCAGTTGATCGCGCGTGAAGCTCTGCTCGACGTCGCCGTGGCAATCGCTCCAGGTGCGGAATTGCTCGACGATCCAAGCCGCCAGCCCGGCCGGCGAGTCGTTGAGTCCGTAGGCGAGCGTCTGCGGCTTGGTGCCCTGGATCCACTGGTAGCCGGTCTCGGCGGTGCGGAACTTTTCCAGGTCGCCGAGAAACACTTTCTCCTCGGGTGTGAGCTCGGGCGCGCTGCGTCCTTCGGCGGGACCAATCGCAATCATGTTGAGGTGGATGCCGAAGACGCTGTCCGCGTGCACCTCGCCGATGCGCGAGGTGATCGCCGCGCCCCAGTCTCCCCCCTGGACCGCGTAGCGCCGGTAACCAAGCACCTCGGTCATGAGCCGGTGAAACAGCTCCGCCATCGCCTGGATATTCATCGCGCGGGCGCGCGGACGATCCGAAAATCCGTAGCCCGGCAGCGACGGCGCGACCACGGTGAACGAGTCTTTGGCGTCGCCACCTTGCGCCGCCGGATCGGTGAGCATCGGGATCAGTTCCATGAACTCGTAGATCGATCCCGGCCAGCCGTGAATCAGCAGCAGCGGGTTCGGATTCGGCCCCCTGCCCTGCTCGTGGATGAAGTGGATTCCGAGACCGTCGACCTCCGCCCTGAAATGCGCGAACCGATTGATCTCGCGTTCGTGCGCGCGCCAGTCGTATTTCGTTCGCCAGTACTCGACCAGCTCCTTCAGGTAGGCGAGATTGGTTCCGTACTCCCACGCGGTGTCGGGAATCTCGTCCGGAAAGCGCGCCTGCCCGAGCCGAGCGCGCAAGTCGGCGAGCACCTGGTCGGGCACCGCGACGCGGAACGGTTCGATGTTGCCAGCGGCCATGGGCACCTCCGCGTCGATGCTTACAACAATCCCGCGCCGGTTGCCGCGCGCGTCGAGCCGTCGCGCTTGAAGGCCTCGATCACGTGGCGCGCGATCTGCGTCATGTGCACTTCGTCGGCGCCGTCAACCAGCCGCGCCGACCGCGCATGCCGCAGCATCGATTCCAGCGGCGTGTCGGTCGAGTAGCCGAGCGCGCCGTGCACCTGGATCGCGCGATCTGTGATCTTCCACAGCATGTTCGCCACGTGATGCTTCGCCATCGAGACTTCCTGGCGGAACGGCAGCTTGTTCTCGATCAGGTAGGCGGCGTGCAGCACCATCAGCTTGGCCGTGTACAATTCCATCGCCGACTCGCTCATCATGAACTGGATGGCCTGCTTGTCGACGAGCAGGCCGCCCTGCACCTGCCGCTCCATCGCGCGCTTCACCAGCATCTCGAGCGCGACTTCCGCGCTGCCGATCCATCGCATGCAATGCGCCAGGCGCGCCGGACCCAGCCGCACCTGCCCGCGCGTATGCCCCTGTCCGCGCGGTCCCAGCATGCTGTCGGCGGGCACGACGCAGTTTTCGAGCATTATCTCGCAGTGATTTCCCTTGCCGGCCATCGTGTCGATGTCGCGAACGATTTTGAAGCCGGGGTTGGGCAGCTCGACGATGAACGCCGAGTTGCGCGCCTGCGGCGGGTCGGCGTCGGGATCGGTCTTGGCGATCACGATCGCGAACCTGGCGCCGTGCGCGCCCGAGATAAACCATTTGTGGCCGTTGATTACCCAGTTGTCGCCCTGCTTCACCGCCGCGGTTTTGATCTGCGTCGGATCGGAGCCCGCCGCCTCCGGCTCAGTCATCGCGAAGCACGACCTGATCTTGCCGTCGCAGAGCGGGCGCAGGTATTTCTCCTTCTGCGCGGGCGTCGCGAAATGCAGCAGCGTGTGCATGTTGCCTTCGTCGGGCGCCTGCACGTTGAGGATGAACGACGCAAGCCGCGTGCGGCCGCATTCGGCAGAGATCATCGCGATCGCCATCGCGTCGAGCCCGAGCCCGCCGAATTCCTTGGGCATGTGCGGCAGCCACAGGCCGCGCTGTCTCGCTTTGCGGCGCAGCTCGATAATTCCGTCGCGCCAGTTGCCGTTCTTTTGCATCGCCGCTTCGGCCGGCTCGATCTCTTCCTTGATAAAGGCGCGGACCCTGTCGCGAAGTTCGAGCACGTGCGGGGGCATCGTGAAATCAATCGCCATTTCTGTTTTACCTCGGAGCTGGGACTCGGGATTACGCCCAAGTGCTACCGGGAAAGGGGTTTGGGCGTCAACCCGCGTTGTCGTGACTGGCGCCGCGCCGGAGAGTTGTGCGATACGCTGATGCGATGGGCAATACGCTGGCAGCGCGATGGCAAGATTGGGATGCGAGGGGAATCGAGCATCTCGTGCTGCGCGAAGCCGCGCGCGAGATAGTCGCCGAGTCGGTGGTGGTGGGAGCGGCGAACGGCTCGGTCTTTGCGCTTCGCTATCGTATTCGATGCGACAAGTCCTGGCGCGTCAGGAGCGCCGAGGTCGGCGTCGTCGGCGAGAATCGCAGAATCGAAATCACCGCCGACGGCAATGGCAAGTGGTGCGATGCAGCGGGGAAGCCCATCCCAAAGCTCGCCGGGGCGATCGATATCGATCTGTCGGCGACGCCGTTCACCAACACTCTTCCGATTCGCAGGCTGAAGCTGAGAGCCGGTCAGTCTGCCGAGATCGTTGCCGTCTATATTCTCGTCCCTGCGCTCACGATGACGACCGACCCGCAGCGCTACACGTGCCTCGAGCCGCGCAGGCATTATCGCTATGAATCGATCGATAGCGACTTTACGCGCGATATCGAAGTCGATAGCCGCGGGCTGGTGGTCACCTATCCGGGCCTGTTCCGCAGGCTGTTGTAGCGCGCAGCGCGTACTACTTGTTCGCGAGCGCCGCTTTGGCGAGCTCGCTGGCGGTCTTGCCGTCGAGGCCCGCGCCGAACTTGTCGCGCAGCGCCTTCATGATCGGGCCCATCTGCGACGCGCCGGCCGCAATCGCGGCCGCAATTTCGGCGCGCACCTCGTCGGGCGAGGCGGCGGCGGGCAAATATGAATCGAGCACTTTGGCCTCGGTCTCGTTCTGATCGATCAGATCCTGGCGCGCGGCCTTGCGCGCAAACTCCAGCGATTCTTCCCGCTTGGCCCGCTCGCGCTTGATGATTTGCAGGATCTCGGCGTCGTTGGGATCGCGGCGCAAGTCTTTTTCGAGGCGCGAGATCTCGGACAGCACGCCGCGCAGCGCCATCGTGCGCAGCTTGTCGCCGCGCTTCATCGCGGCCTTCAGATCGTCCTGAATCCTGCTTTTCACTGTAGTTGAATTGTATTCCGGCGAAACCGCAATAGCTACTGGCTATAGCTAGCGAATAGCTACTTGTGCGCCGCCGCCGCGGCGTTGGCGCCTACATCTTCCCACTTCGGCGGCTCGACCTCGGTCCATTTGCTGCCGTCGAGACGGTAGTTGAAGATCAGCACTTTCTGGTTGCCGGTCGGCCTTCCGCGACCCTCGCCGCTCTTGGACGGCTTGTATTCGGCCGCCTGCAGCTTGGCGAGCACGGTCCAATGTCCCTGCTTCATCGTCGGCAGGTAGAGGAACTTCGCGTGTTCGAGATCGACGTAGACCTTGCCCGACGACTTCTTCTCGCTCTCGTCACTCAGATAGCTGTCGGATTCGCTCGCGATAGTGTCGCTCAGCGCCTGCCGCTGCGCCGGGGGAATAGGATTCTCCTTGGCGGGACCCGGCGCACTGGGGCCGGCAGGACCGCTGTTGTTGTAGAGGTCCTTCTTGACTTCGATTGCGCGTGCGCGGATGGGCGCGAGCATCCCCGCAACAATCAGCCCCGCCACCGCCAGAGTAGTACATGCTTTAGCAGCCATCTTTCCTACCCTCCTCGGGAAGGGCTTATACCACGGTGAATCAGGATTAGCACGACGGTGACACTGGACAGGAAGTTCAACGAACGGCGCTGGCCTCGACCAGGGAAAAGCGTATCGGCACGAGCACCCAGCTTTCGACGGCGAGGCCGTCGTGGCGCGCCGGCACAAAGCGCCATCGGGAGCGGACCGTCTCCAGCGCGGCGTCGTCGAGCGCGTCGAAGCCGGAGGAGTCTGCAACCTCGGCGTTCTCGACGGAGCCGTCGGCGCCCACGAGCACCCTGACCGTCACGGTGCCCTGCAGCCCGCGCCGGCGCGCGACAGCGGGATAGGCGGGTGGAGGACTGCGGGCGTAATCGGCGTGCGCGAGCGAATCGGAAGCGCCGTCGCCGCCGGCGGCTGACCCGGCGGGGGCGGCGCTCGTGCCTGCGGCGGCGCCGCCGGAGTCGGCGGCGGCGCCGCCGGAGCGGGAACCGGGCGCGGCGTCGGACGCCGCGGCTGGTTCCCGGGTGGCGGCGGCGGGCGGTCGCGCTGGCGCGACCGCGCGCACGGGGGCCAGGCTGGCAAGCTCGGATTGGTCGTCTTCGATCCGCCGGCGGCGCGTCTCGCGCGCCGCCGGCGGCTTGCGCGGACGCCGATCGGCGGACGCGGGCGGAATCTCAAGCTCCGCGCTGGCGGCGTGAATCGACGGGGCTGCGGACGCGGCGGCGCACGCGCCGCCGCGTCCGGCAGCGCCGTCGCCTACCTCGACGAGGTAGGCTAGCACCCAATCGCTATGCCGCCGCGCCAGCGGCGACGCGAAACACACGAGCAGCCCGACGATCGCGGCATGAGCCGCGAGCGACGCCGCAAACGACGCGAGATGGCGGCGCGAGCGCGGCCTGCCCTCGTCAGATGAGAGTTGCTGTTTGTGCTGTCCGTCGTCCACCGTCGCTCCGGCCTGAACTTCGCGGATAGATGGGAAGTGGCCAGGAGCGACGAGCCGCCGCGCGATATCCCGTGCGGCTATGCGATACGTCGAATGAGGAAACTCCTGAAGCCTCCCTCTCCCGCGAAGGTGCTTTCGGCTCCATCGATTCGCCCGGTCGCCTGACTCGACGAGCGCCGCGATTGGCCGCGACGCTCAGCTCACAGTTGCGGGGCAGCGCCGGTCTCTCACCGGCTTCCCCGAGCGAATCCCAAAGAACACTACGCGCCTTGAGCGCCGTGTCAACCGTTGCATCTTATACTGCCTATTGTGGTCCGGTGAGGAGAGCGCCCCAATCGGTAGTTTCGTTCCGTCAGAAATTGTTTTTCGTGCAGAGTCATGTCTGCGGCGATGACGTTGCTTCCGATGATTCCTGACAAATGCGCGCAGCTTGAATGCGCTCGAGCCATTTGAGCGCGCGGTACAGATTGCGCTTTACGGTTCGTTCGAAGCGGACGATTTTGTCCACGTCCACATCGCTCGGCAGGATAAAGGAGTCGAGTCCGCTGCGGTGGAGTTTTTCAGCCGTGCGCTGACGAGTGGCGCGGTGGTCATAACCCATCGAGGCCAGCAGCGAATCGCTGGGTCTCTCAGTCTCGGCATTGCGGCGGTAGGCGTCCTCATCGACCCAGGATTCGCGGCATTCGTAGCGCAGCACTCGCCGGATTCGCCAGCAGGATGCGGCGACCTCGTCGACCAGGAGGCGCTCCAAAGCGGATTGGGGTTGGAACTCTTCGAGCAGGGCGTCGAGAAGCGATTTGAATTCCTCGGCGCGAGCCGCACCGTCGAGTTCGCGGTTGACGACGTCTCGGGCAAAGAACCCGTGCTTGAGAGCGTTCAGGCGCGCGGCAGCCTTGCCATGGGGTGTGCGCGGACCGGTGCATTTCTGTGCGTTGGCGCGGCGCGCGGCAAGCTGGCGCGGCGAAATCGCGGGCAGGTTGGTGACGGGCGAGGCGGGCGAGTGTGTGGCGTCGTCAATGTTGTCCATACCCTAAGGCGTAGCACGCCTGGCGCGGGGCGTTCAGGCTGAACTAGTTCATCCCTGAACTCGGAGGCGAAAAGTCGGCGGGTTGAGCGGCGAGTCGCCAGTTCATTAGGATTCGCTCATGAAACGCGCGAAGAAAAAATACGCCAAGCTCAACCACATGCAGTTGACCGTCCGCGACGCGGCCCGAGCGCGCGACTGGTACGTCAGGAACATCGGTCTCAAGGTCGAATTCGAGGTTCTGGAAACCGGCTTCGTTGCGCTCGAAGACGATTGGGGGATGGCGGTCCTGCTCAGCCAGGGGAAGGCAGCGAAAGGCGCGGCGTCGGGCTTCGCAATTTATTTCGAAGTCGAGGACGTGGACGCGCGGTACGAGACGTTGAAGGGCGATGGGGTGAAATTCGTGCACGAGCCGAAGCGGACAGTGTGGGGATACGGGCCGGAACTGCGCGATGCAGACGGGTACACGGTTCGACTGTTCGATCATCGTAGCATCACGAAATGACGGCTTTGACGACGGCCAGCATCGCACCTCACCCGTCGCTCACCTTCGGCGCGCGCCGACCTCTCCTCGGACAAGGAGAGGTTAGAATCTCGCGCGAAACCCACGGCGGGTTTCGCATTCAATAGAGTGATTTACCCTTCCCCCTTCCGACGTTTGACAGTTTCTTTCGATCGCGCTATGAGGTCTAGTTCAGAATATGAATCCTCATTCATTGCGCGAAAATTTCAGGACGGTCAGGTGAGCGTTCAGGAACGGCATCGGCGCGAACGGCATGCGCGCGGGCAGGCTATCCTGACGGCGGCGGCCAAAGTGTTTGCCCGGCACGGGCTGGAGGGCGCGACGATCGAGATGGTCGCGCGCGAGGCGGAAGTGGCGGTCGGGACGATCTACCTCTACTATTCTTCGCGCGACGATCTTTACCTGAACCTGATCGCCGACCGGGCGACACAACTGCGCGGGCGCTACGTCGAGATTTTTGCGCGCGGACTCGCGCCGCTCGACGAACTCAAGGCTATCGCGTCGGCCTACCTGGACTATCTACGCGAATCGCGCGAGCTCTTCCTGTCGCAGCATTCGGTGGTTTTTTCGCAGCTTCACAAGCGCCTCAAGCGGCCCTCCGAGCTGCGCAATTTTCAGCGCGTAATGGACTTGAGCCACGAAATCTTCGGCCTATGGGAGGCCACCATTCGTCGCGCGTTCGAAGGCGGGGTTATCGCCAACTCGATGGGGCCCAAGAAGACCGCCGCGGTGGTCTGGGCCAGCATGAACGGCGCGTTCATGCTGATGGGCGACGGCAATTTCTTCCGCGACGTCACGGGGCTGAATCCGGAGCGCTTCCTCGACGAGGCGCTCGAGTCGCATCTGGCGGCTTCGCAACTGACTGTCCATAGCAATGGAAAGCGGCGAAGCGCGCTTTCCCGAAAAAATAGAGGCTCAAACCCGGAAGAGGTCGCCGCCGCCAACCCCGCGTGATCGCGACCGAGGCCATCGCAAAAAAAGGAAGGAGAGAGGTCCATGAAATTTACCTGGTTCCATCTGATGCCGTATCGGTTCCTGCCCGAAGACTTCAAGGAAAAATACCGCAGCGTGTGGGTCGATATCCCGCGCGATTTGTACGATCCGAAAGTCGGGCATCGGCTGTACAACGACTACCTCGATCAGCTCGAGTACGCCGACTCGATGGGCTTCGACGGGCTGGGCGTCAACGAGCATCATCAGAACGCGTACGGCCTGATGCCGTCGCCGAATATCATGGCGGCGGCGCTCAGCCGGCGCACGCGCAACGCGAGCCTGGTGGTGCTGGGCAACTCGATCGCGCTGTACAACCCGCCGATTCGAGTCGCCGAGGAATTTGCGATGCTCGACGTGATCTCGGGCGGACGGCTGGTCGCGGGCTTCCCGGTCGGCACCTCGATGGACACCAACTTCTGCTACGGCGAGGTGCCCGCGACGATTCGCGAGAAGTACTACGAGGCTCACGACCTGATCATCAAGGCGTGGACGTCGAAGGACGTGTTCTCGTTCAACGGCAAATACACCAAGCTGCGCTACGTCAACCTGTGGCCGAAGCCGCTCCAGCAGCCGCGTCCGCCGATCTGGATTCCGGGCGGCGGATCGGTCGAGACCTACGACTTCTGCGCCGACCACGACTACCAGTACAGCTTCCTTTCTTACTTCGGGTATATTGCGGGTAAGAAGGTCGCCGACGGCTACTGGGAAGTGATGGCGAAGAAGAACAAGGAGCTGAATCCCTACAGCCTCGGCTTCGCGCAGGTGGTCGCGGTTTCGGAGACCGACGAGCAGGCGGAGAAGGACTACGCGCCGCACATGGATTACTTCTACAACCGATGCCTGCACGTCTATGACGGCTTCGCCGACGCGCCGGGCTATCGCACGGTGAAGACGATCAAGGCCGGAGTGCTGGGCCAGGTCGGCGATCGGGCGGCGCTGCGCCGCGAAGGTCTCAAGTGGAAGGACTTTATCGAGCAGGGCTACGTGATCGCGGGGTCGCCGAAGACGGTGCGCGAGCGCCTGCGCGAGGCGATGAAGTCGCTCAACTGCGGGCATCTGATGATCCTGCAGCAGATCGGATCGATGCCGCCGGAACTGGTGCGCAAGAGCACCAACTTGTTCGCGACCGAGGTGATGCCGCACATGCGCGACCTGTGGAGCAACTTCGAGGACCGGTGGTCGCCCAAGCGGATGCCGCAAAATGATATCGCGATGCCGGCCGACGTCCATTTCCAGAAGACCGAAGTCAACGGCAAGGCGCGCGCATCCGCGTCGGCCTCGGCGGAGGCCCGGAGCGCGAAATGAACACCACGCAGAAACTGCTAAACGGAAAATTCTCGCTCGAGATGCAGGTTTACGGCAGCGGCGAGCCGCTCCTGTTCATGCACGGCGCGGGCGGCCTGATGCCGGTGGAGCCGTTCCTCGAGGAGCTGGGCCGGCACTTCAAGGTCTATGCGCCGCAATTCCCCGGCTACGGCGAGTCCACCGGCAACGAGTATATCGACGACATCGCGGACGCGGTGCTGTTCTATCACGAGCTGATGGATGAACTCGGCATCCCGACCGCCAACATCGTGGGCCACTCGATGGGCGGGATGCTCGCGGCGGAGGTCGCGGCGTTCGACATCCATCGCGCCAGCAAGCTCGTGCTGATAGCGCCGGCGGGTTTCTGGATCGACGAGGCGCCGATACCCGACCTGTTCGCGGCGCAGCTTACCGAGATTGCCGGGCTGCTGTTTCACGATCCCAAGTCGCTCGCGGCGCAGATGATGACCGCGATACCGACGGACTTCAAAGCGCTGGAGACTATGTACGTCGAGCGCGTGAAGCGGCTGGCGACCGCCAGCAAGTTCCTGTGGCCGATTCCCGATCGCGGGCTCAAGAAGCGCGCCTACCGCATCCACGCGCCGACGCTGCTGTTGTGGGGCGACGACGACAAGCTGATTCCGCCGGTCTACGCGAAAGAGTTCACGAGCCGGATCAAGAACAGCAAGCTCGAGCTGATCAAGAACGCGGGCCATATGGTGATGTACGAGCAGCAGGAAGCGCTGGTGGGTGCAATCCGAAAATTCGTGAAGGGCTGACCGCAGCGCCTCGACAGATCGGACTCGGCCGGAGCTTCGATGCTCCGGCCGTTTCACTTGAATCCGATTGCGCACGCGATTAGCGTTCCGCGCATGGCAACCGCTCGCCCGACGCTTGGATGGTTTCTCACGACGATGACGGTGCTGTTCGTCGTGCTCGCACTTTCCGATTTCACCAAGGCGCTCCAGTTCGCCAACAATCCGGCGGTTGGCGGCCTGGTGATCTTCGGTCACAAATTCCACGGCGTCGCGCACAACCTGATGCTCGGCCCGCTGTTCGGCGTCGTGCTGCTCATCTATGCGTATGGCATCTGGAACTTGCGCGCGTGGGTGCTGCCGCTGTCGATCGCGTACGCGTTCTACGTGCCAGTGAACATGGTCATGTTCTGGTCGCTGCACCAACTGCCGCCGCCTACGGTGCGCTTCATAGTGATGTATCTGTTCATTTCGCTGACCGGTTCGGTTGGCACCGCGATCTATCTCGCCTACCATCGCGAGCGGCTCAACTGAAACGGCTCAACTCGCGGCAACGATGGATCTCCGTGCTCGAGAAGTTCGCGCGCGCGATGCGCGAGCCGGCGACCGGGCGTCACTGGGCGCCCGAGTTCGAATGCGCGTCGCGCGAGCGTATCGGCGAAATCCAGGAAGAAAAGCTGGCCGCGATGCTGCCGTACCTGTACGAGCACAGCCCGTTCTATCGCGCCAGGTTCAAGGCCGCGAAACTCAAGCCTGCCGACATCAGAACGCTCGCCGATCTGCCGAAGTTGCCGCTCACGACCAAGCACGAGATGGCGCGCGACGTCGCGGCGAATCGGCCGTGGGGAACCTACACGCCGATCGACGAGAGGACCTGGCGCGAGCGCGGATGGATGATCTTTTCGACGTCGGGCACGACCGCCACGCCGCGCTCGTTCCGCTACACCGCGCTCGACGCCGAGCTGTGGGCGGCGACCAGCGCGCGCGCGTTGTACGCGATGGGCGTGCGGGCGGGTGACAGCGCGCTGACCTGCACCAACTACAATCCGCACGTCTTCTTCTGGTCGATACATTACGCGTTCAACCTGATGAAGGTCGCGGTCGTGCCCGGCGGCGTGCCGACCGAGCGCCGCCTGCAAATGATCGACCTCTACCGGCCGACGATTCTCGTCGCGACCCCGTCGTATTCGCTTCATCTCGCACGCGCGATGCGTGAGGCTGGCGCCGACCCGGCCGCGAGCTCCGTCGCGAAGGTTATCTGCGGCGGCGAGCCGGCCTCGGGAATCGCATCGACGCGGCGGCGAATCGAACAAACCTGGGACGCCGAGCTGCACGACGTTTACGGATGCACCGAGGCGGTTCCAGCCGGCTGGGCGTTCACCTGTCGCGAAGGACTCAAGCGCGATCCGGCCGCCGTTGGGACGCACGTGCAGGAGGACCTTCAGATTTGGGAGCTAGTCGATCCCGAGAGCTTCGAGCCGATGCCGCCGGGCGCGCGCGGACTGACCGTGGTGACCAATCTGAACTCGGAAGGATCGCCGCAATTGCGATTCCTGGTGGGCGACTTCGCGACGTTCGATTACGGCAGGTGCGTGTGCGGCCGGACGTTCGCGCGCGCTCGCGGCGGGTTCAACGGGCGGGCCGACGACATGCTGAACATCCGCGGGCTGAAGCTCTTTCCGAGCGTGGTCGAAGAAATCGTGCGCGGGTTTGACGCGCTGGGCAACGAATTTCAGATCGTGCTCGAAACCGAAGGCGTGATGGACGCGTTCACGATTGTCGCGGAGACCTCCGCGCCGGTCGATGAAGCGTACGCGCTCGAACTGCGCGCGCGACTCGAAGCGGAAATCGTCCGCCAATGCGAGCTGCGGCCGCGAATTCAACTGGCGGCGCCCGGCAGCCTGCCCCGCACCGAGTTCAAGGCCCGCCGCGTGATCGATCTGCGGCGGACGCTGTAGCGGCAGGCGCGCGAACCGCGGAATCCTGAATCGCGCGCGGAATAGCGCGCTGTATAAGGACCCTCACCTTCATCCTCTCCCCAACAGGGAGAGGAAGCGCAGCGCAGGAGGTTGACGCGAACGTGCGGCTGGTTTTAAATCGCAACCATCATGAAGATATACGATTTCAATGGCGCGCCTAATCCCCGACGGCTCAGAATTTTCGTGGCGGAAAAAGGACTCAAGATCCCGTACGAGCAGCTCGACATCTTTGCCGGCCAAAACCGCACGCCGGAGATGCTCGCGAAGAATCCCGCCGGCGGGCTGCCGCTGCTCGAGCTCGACGACGGCAGCCATCTGGCGGAGTCGGTCGCGATCTGCCGCTACCTCGAAGGGCTGCATCCGGAACCCAACCTGATGGGCAAGGACAGCCGCGAACAGGCGTTCATCGAGATGTGGAACCGGCGAGTCGAGTTGAACCTGTTTGGCGCCGCCGGACGAGCGTTCCAGCATTCGAGCGAATTATTCAAGTCGCGCGTCAAGCAAATTCCGGAATACGCGGCGGCGCAGCGTGAGACTGTCAAACAGCAGCTGCAATGGCTCGACGCGCAGATCGGCAACAAGCCGTTCATCGCGGGCGATCGCTTTACCGTCGCGGATATCACCGGCGAGGTCGCGGTCGATTTCATCGTGCAATTGGTGGGCATCCCGCTGGATCCCGCGCTCAAGAATCTCGCACGATGGCACAAAACAGTGTCGAGTCGTCCCAGCGCGAAGGCTTGAGTCGCGCGGGTTGACGGCAGCGCCGGACAGTTTTAAATTGCAACCACTATGAAAATATACGATTTCACCGGAGCCCCGAATCCACGCCGCGTGCGCGTCTTCCTCGCGGAAAAAGGCATCACCAACATTCCCTTCGAGCAGGTCAACATTTCGACCGCCGACAATCGCAAGCCGGAATTTCTGAAAATCAATCCGATGGGCGGACTGCCGGTGCTCGAACTCGACGACGGCACTCATATCGCCGAGTCGGTCGCGATTTGCCGCTACTTCGAGGAGATCAAACCGGAACCGCGCCTGATGGGCGTCGATGCTAAGGACAAGGCGGTCGTCGAGATGTGGAACCGGCGGATGGAGTTGGAAATCCTGTCGATGACGGCGGGCTCGTTCCGCAACACCAGCGACTTCTTCAAGGGACGAATCCCGCAAGTCAAGGAATACGGCGAGATTTGCAAGAACGCGGCGGTCAAGCGGCTCGAGTGGCTCGACACGGTGCTCGCCGAGCGCGAATTTATCGCGGGGCCGCGCTACACGATTGCGGATATCACGGCGCTGATCGGAATCGATTTCGGCCGGACAACCGGAATCAAGATCCAGGAGAATCAGAAGCACCTCGCGCGATGGCATCAGGCGGTATCGAGCCGGCCGAGCGCCAAGGCGTAGCGAAGATTCGTATTACGAAGGAATAAGCGAAAGTTGGGGCGGTTCGCCGGGAGCGGACCGCCTCATTTTTTTCAGCGCGAGGACGACTGAGCGACGGCCGTTGCCGGCATCGAATATATCGGCGTGTAGAGCTGGTAACACATCAGGTAAACGATCACCCCGGTTACAGAGACGTACATCCACAGCGGCCAGGTCCATCGCGCGATTCGCCGATGACGGCGGAAGCTGCCCTTAAGCGCGAACCAAATCGTCGCGAGCGCAAGCGGAACGATCACGCCGGCCAGGATCACGTGCGGAATCAGAATCGAGAAGTACAGCGAGCGGACCCATCCCGCGCCGCTGAAGCGCACGTTGCCGACGTTGTAGTGATAGGTGAGATAGGACATCAGAAAAACCGCGGAGAACCCCATTGCGCTGATCATGCAGGCGCGATGCGCCCGCACCCAGCCGTTCTTGATGAAGATGAATCCGGCAGTCAGCAGGATCGTCGCGCATCCGTTGAGGATCGCGTTGAGCGGCGCCAGCGAATGATAGGAATCCAATCAGGTCGCCGGATGCTTCACGGTTGCACGCTACGGCGTCTGCACGGGCGGCGGCGCAACCGGGTTCGCACCCATCTCGGCCGGGTTCGTCACCTTGATCTTGTGATCGAACCTGGTCCACATCCGCGTCGTCAGGTCGGGCAGCAGCATGAAGCACAGAAACGTGACGAGTATCACCGGAATTACCGCGATGACCGCCAGCGCCTTGCGCTCCATCGCGAGGTGCATGAAGTACATCGCGACCAGTACGGCCTTGGCCCACGCCAGCGCGACCAGCAGGGCAACTTTCGGGGCTTGCGGCAGACCCATCGCATAGACGCCGAGCTCGACCGCGGTCAGAACCGACAGGTAGATAAAAACCGCAATGTAGTTCGGTCCGCTATGTTCGGCCTCGTGTCCCGAGATGGCAGCTTGCGTCGTCATGGTTTGATTTTCGTCTCCAGCACGAAGAGTCGTTGGAAAAGCTGCGCCCTAAATCAAATAGATGAACGTGAAGATCAGGATCCAGACCAGGTCGACGAAGTGCCAGTACAGGCCCGCGACCTCGACCAGCCCGGCCTTCGCCTGCGTCAGCTTGCCCGTCATGCCGCGAATCAGCAGCACGCTGTTGAACACTACGCCGCCGAAAACGTGACAGCCGTGAAAGCCGGTCAGGATGAAGAAGGTCGCGTCGAACAGGTCGCGCTTGACCGACATCCCTTTCTCGGTGAGCAGGTCATGCCACTCGTGCGCCTGCATCCCAAGGAACAGGAGTCCGCCGAGGACGGTCAGCGCCATGAACATCCGGAACTTGGACTGATTGCCGTGCTGGATGCCGTCCAGCGACTCTACCATCGTGACGCTCGAGCAGATGAGGATGAAGGTCATCACCGCGGTGGTGGTGATGCCGAGGTAGTCGGCGGGCGTCGGCCAGTTTGGATTGTTGATGCGCAGCGCGCCGTAGGCTGCGATTCCGGCGCCGAAGGTCATCGCGTCGCCGGCGAGGAAGGTCCACATCCCGAGCTTGCCGAGGTTTCCCGGCGTAAGCGACGGTTCCAGCTGATCGGCCTGTATCGCGCCGTGGGTCTCTACTGCGGCAGCCTCGCTCATCGCAACCATCCTTTTCGCGGCAAATAGCTATAGTCAGTGTTCACTTGAAGTGACTACCTCGAAGCATCAGTGTTTCGGCGGGGTGGAGTTCCGTTCGTTGCGAATCGAGCGCCGATAGACGAAGTAAGTAATCCCGCCGATCGCGGCAAACGAGGCGTACGGCGACATCAGCATGAACAGCGCGCTGGCCTTGTAGGCGCGAAACGCGCTGCTGTCGTCCGAGAGCCCGCACGTCGCGCAGGCGTTGGCAAGGCGCGGAGCGGCCGCGACGAGCGCACTCGCGATCGTCATCGCTGTGGCTTTGAGCTTTGCACTTTTCATCATCGCGTTCTCCCCTTCAGAGAGCGTTGCACAATCTCCGCGCACGAACGTCCGGAGCAGAGGCAGAATCCTGAATCGCACGCAGAATAGCGCGCTGTATAAGGACCCTCACCTTCATCCTCTCCCTAACAGGGAGAGGAAACAAAACCTCGGTCAAGTTACGCAAAGCTCCCAAAGCGAAACTACATCAGATATACCAGCCCGAACAGAAGCGGCCAGACCGCGCAGACGAAATACCAGTACACGGCGCACAGCTCAATCCCGCCGGCGTTGCGGGCGTTGTACCTGCCGCCCATCGCCGCCCACACCACGCACCCGAGCCAGATGACGCCGGCGGTCACGTGCGCGCCGTGGCATCCGATCAGCAGATAAAAAGTGCTGCCGTACATGCCGCTGGAGAGCTTGAGGCCGTGCGCGACCAGCCGCACCCATTCGCTACCCTGCACCGCGAGAAACGTCACGCCGAGTGCTAGCGTCGCGAGCAGATAGCGGCGCAGCAGGCGCTGGCGGCTGCGATGCACCGCGCGCAGAGCCAGCGTCATCGTGAGCGCGCTCGACAGCAGCACGAAGGTGTTCACCCAGGTGACTTCAATCGGCAGGCGCGGCAGTGCGGGCGGCGGCCACAGCGCGGCGGACATGCGGTAGACCAGGAATGAGCCGATGAGGCCGCTGAACAGCATCATCTCCGACCCGATGACCATCATGATCGCGAGCATCGCGCTGCTGATGAAGGGCCGCTCGACCTGATCGCCGTTCGAGTCGGAGCTGCGGGCGCGGCGGAGCGGCGCGACCAAGGGGCGCACTTTCGCGGTCGATGCGGTCACGCCGGGCGCCATATCAATGCTTCACCAGGATCGTCACGACGGAGACCGCTACCAGCAGCACCATGACGGAAATCAGGATCTTCAGCGTCCGCCGGATTTCGTCTTTGCGCTCTTCGCGCGTAACCAGAGTAGTCATTGCAATACTCACACGCGATCCAGCACGAGCACCAACAATACGATTGGCAGATAAACCAGCGAAGCGAGCAACAACCGGCGCGCCGCTTTGGAATTGCCGGGCGAGCGGACCATGACCAAGCCAAACATCAACATGCCGAGGCCCAGCGCGGATGCGATCACCATGTAAGGAATTCCTGTGAAACCAAAAATGGTCGGGACGATTCCCACCGCGACCAGTCCGAGGCTGGCCGCAATCACGATTGGGTTCGACGGATTTCCGCCGCGCGCATTGTCTTGCGGCAGCAGGTGGATGCCGGCGCGCGCGTAATCGGTGCGATAGAGCCGCGCGACGGCAAAGGTGTGCGGCAACTGCCACAGGAACATGATCGCGAACAGCACCATCGGCTCCCAGCCGAGTCCGCCGCGCGCCGCGGCCCATCCGGCGACCGGAGGCAGCGCGCCGGGAATCGCGCCGACGATGTTGCACATCCAGGTGTATCGCTTTAGCGGGGTGTACACGCCCAGGTAAATGACGGTGATTGCAGCGGTCACCGCGGCGCAGAGCGGGTCCGTCGCGAGCAACAAGTAGATGAGGCCGGCGGCGGTCGCGCCGACGCCGAAGAGCAGCGCTTCGGCCGGGCGCATCCTGAGGTCGGGCAGCGGGCGATGGCGCGTGCGCTCCATCCTGGCGTCGGTGTCGCGCTCGACGTATTGATTGAGCGCGAGCGTCCCGCCCGCGGCCAACGCGGTGCCCGCAAGCAGATTCAGCGCGAGCGTCAGGTCGAAGCCGGCGCGTCCGCCGAGGTAAAATCCCGCCAGCGTCGTGACCAGCACCATCAGAACGACGCGCGGCTTGGTCAGCTCGAAGTAATCGCTCACGCGGCCGTGCGGGAGCGTGAGCACGGATTCGGCGGTCGCCACTTTGACGTTCACGCGGTCACCTGCCGTTCGACGACGCGCGAACTCGCGCGCGGCTCGATCGCGTACGCGCGATGCGGCGCGCCGAGAATACGAAATGCGCGAAGCGCCAGGGTCAGACTCGTCGCGAGAACCGCGGCGCCGACCGCCACGTGGCTGGTCGTCGGAATCACCGAGCGGCCGCTCCAGATCGTGATCGCGCCGAGGCAAATCTGCACGGCCAGCAGCAGGAACAGCCCGAGCGCCGGGCGGCGCAACGCGCCGACCTCGCGATGGTTCCGCAACACGCGCGCGACCGTCCACAGCACCATCGCCGTGACGACCACCGCGCCGCATCGATGCGCAAAATTGACCGCGATGTACTCGTTCCAGTACGGCGGCACGAGGTAGCCGAACGAAAGCGGGAAATCGGGGATCACCAGCCCGGCGCTCATGTGCCGCATCAGCGCGCCGACGAGAATTTGCATATAGATGATGGCGGTAGTCGCGGCGGCCAGCGCAGGCAGCGGGATTCGCGACGGCAGATCGTCGAGGTGCGCGGTCGTGTCCCAGCGCGGATTGGTGAAAATTGCGATCGATACCATCAGGCAGAACAGCGCCTGGGCGGTGGCGGCATGCGCGACAGCGATCGCGAGCGGCAATTCGAGCAGCACGGTGATTCCGCCGAGGACCGCCTGCACGACGATCAGTCCGAACGCGAGCGCGACCAGCCTGCGGACCCATCGCCTCGGCTCCGCGCGCCATGCCCACGCCATCAACACCAGGGTGAGCACGACGACCGTGCCCGCGGCGAGTCGATGGCCAAATTCGAAGCGGATGCCGCCCTGCCACGCGGGGATGAGTTTGCCGAACGCCAGCGGCCAGTCCGGAACGGCGAGCGCCGAGCCGGTCGAGGTGACGAGTCCGCCGACGAAGATGAGGCAAAAGGTGGCGCCCGCGGTCAGCACCGCAAAGCGATGCAGTCCGCGCGCCTCCTTACCCCCGGTTGACGAATGATTCATCCGCGGTTAATCGGGCAGCCTAGTCCGCCGCGGCCGTCGAGTGCTCGAGCAACTGCGACTGCGGCAGGAAATCCTCCGCAACCTCCGGCGAGCTGTACTCGTACGGTCCACGGTAAACGACCGGCACCGGTCCGGGCCAGTTGCCGTGCGGCGGCGGCGAAGGCGTCGTCCACTCCAGCGTATTCGCATGCCACGGATTCTCGGTGGCCTTGGCGCCCTTGAAGTAGCTCCAGATGATGTTGGCCAGGAACAGGAACTGCGCGGCGCCGAGCACGAACGCGCTAATCGAAATGAATTCGTTGATCGGAATGATGGGCTTCAGAAAGTCGTACTGCTGCGGATTGTAAATCCGGCGCATATGCCCGGCCATCCCAAGGATGTGCATCGGGAAGAACGTGCAGTTGAACGCGATGAACGTGATCCAGAAGTGAACCTTGCCCAGCGTCTCGTTCATCATGCGGCCGAACATCTTGGGATACCAATAGGTAATCCCCGCGAAGATCCCGAACAGACTGCCGCCGAACAGCACGTAGTGAATGTGCGCGACGATGAAGTAGGTATCGTGGATGTACATGTCGACCGGCGTGGACGCCATCCAGATTCCCGACAATCCGCCAATCACGAACATCGCGACGAACGCCAGCGCGTTGTCCATCGCTGCGGTGAAATGGATGTTGCCCTTGTAGAGCGTGCCGAGCCAGTTGAAGGTCTTAATCGCCGACGGCACGCCGATGATCATCGTCGTGATCATGAAACTGCCGCCGAGGAGCGGATCCATCCCCGACACGAACATGTGATGGCCCCACACGATCCACGACAGGAACGCGATCGCGATCATCGCGTATGCCATCGCGCGGTAACCGAATATGGGCTTGCGCGAAAACGTCGAGATGATCTCCGAGGTGATGCCCATCGCGGGCAGGATCATGATGTAAACCTCGGGATGGCCGAAGAACCAGAACAGGTGCTGCCACAGCAGCGGCTCGCCGCCGCCCGCGGGCAGAAAGAAATGCGTGCCGCCCATCCGATCGAACAGCAGCAGCGCGAGCGCCGTGGTCAACACCGGCAGCGCAAGCAACAGCAGAATCGCCGTGACGAACAGCGACCAGATCACCAGCGGCATGCGGAAGAAGTACATCCCCTTGGTGCGCATGTTGATGATCGTGGTGATGTAGTTGATCGAACCCATTAGCGACGATGCGCCGAGGACGATGAGACTGATGCACCACAAGTCCTGGCCCCAATCGACGCCGGTGTAGATCGGCACAGCGCTCAGGGGAGCGTACGAGGTCCATCCCGCCGCGGCCGGACCGGCCGGCACGAAGAACGAGGACAGAATGATCACGCCCGCGACCGCGCCGACCCAGAACGACAGCATGTTCAGCTTGGGGAACGCCATGTCGCGCGCGCCGATCATCAGCGGGATGAGGAAGTTGCCGAAGCATCCGACCAGGATCGGCATCACAACGAAGAAGATCATGATGGTGGCGTGCATGGTGAACATGGCGTTGTAGGTGTTGGGCGGGATGGCGCCGTCGTACATGAAGGGCTCGGGCACCCAGTGAAATCCGGGGACCGCGGTTTCGGGAAATGCCAGTTCCCACCGCATCAGCATCGCCATCAGGCCGCCGATCGACATCATGAACAGCGCCATGAACAGGAATTGGCGCCCGATCATCTTGTGATCGGTGGAAAAAATGTAGGTGCGCACAAAGCCGAGCTCATGATGCTCCGCGTGAGCGCCGTGTCCCGCAACCGCTGCCGTGCTGCTCATCTGCGACTAGCTCCTCCGTGCGCCGTGGCC
Source organism: Binataceae bacterium (SeqCode) (assembly GCA_963789715.1). Classification (GTDB taxonomy): domain Bacteria; phylum Desulfobacterota; class Binatia; order Binatales; family Binataceae; genus Binatus. Next base: position 143,135 of record CAWBLQ010000015.1, read on the forward strand.
GGCGACTGCGGGCTTCACTTGTTCTGCGAGTACTGGTCTTTGAGCCACTTGTCGAAATCCTCTTGCGACTGGACGGTCAGATTGCCCTTCATTCCGGAATGCCCGAAGCCGCACAGCTGCGAGCACGGAATTTCGTATTGCCCGGTTTCGGTCGCTTCGAACCACACGTGAATTATGCGGCCGGGTACCGCGTCCTGCCTTAGACGCATGTTCGGCACGTAGAAGCTGTGGATAACGTCGTTCGAGGTCAGATCGATTCGCACCACCTTATTCACCGGCACGTGCAACTCGTTCTCGATCATCAGGTCGTCTTTGGTGCCGAACTTGCCGTCGGGTCCCGGATAGGTGATTTCCCAGTTGAACTGCTTTCCGGTCACCTGGTAAAACACGTCGCCCGGCGGTCCGTGCTCCTTGATCTCGGCCCACGTCGAGCGGCTCATGAACGCCAGGACGATCAGAATCACCGCGGTCGCGGTGGTCCATATGATCTCGAGGCGCGAATTGCCTTCGATATACTCCGCCTTGCGGCCTGGACGGGTGCGGTATCGAACCAGGAAGACCACAAACGCTACCATCACCGCGATCCAGACCACCAGCACGATCCAGAAGATCAGCTCGAACAGAAAATCGATCTGCGGACCGAAGGTCGAGATATCGTGCGGAAAATACATGTGCTCGAGCATCGAAGCCTCACCTCTGCGCTAGCAACGTGCAAAAGTCGGACGAGCGTATCCCGCGCCAAAGAAGGCGGCTGATGCAACGTTCAACGCCATCCGATTCATGAATTCGGCAGCGATTATGCCCGTCAGCGTCACGATTAGTGAAATGAAAAATGTTTGTCCACCACCGCAACCCCCGCTTAATCAACGCCGCCATGACGCTCACATTTCGGCAGCAATTTCAAGCAGCTTGGTAGTCGGAGGATGGCAATGCCCGCGCCTCCGATATTCGGCTGTTGGTTCGCGATTGGCGGGGACAAATCTTTGGGCTAGAGCTAGTCGGGGGAGAGGAGGTCCTGGTCTCTTATGGCTGAGCGCGTGGCGACCCTTTCGCAATGCTTCGAGGCGCAGGCCCAGAAGTACGGCCAGCGCGCATTCCTGAAGGACAAGCGCGACAAGGTCTGGACGGACCACTCGTGGACCGCGGTTTCCGAGGCCGCCGGGAAGCTGCGCGCCGGTCTGCTGGGCCTGGGCGTGCGGCCGGGCGATCGCGTCGCCATCCTCTCGGACAATTGCCCCGAATGGATCGTCGTCGATCAGGCCGTGCTGGGCCTCGGCGCGATCGTCGTGCCGCTCTACACCACCAGCGGACTCGAGGAGACTGCGCACGTCATCGGCGATTCGGGGGCCAAAATCGTCGCGGCCAACGGGCCCGAGATGATCAGGAAAATTCTCGGCCTTGGCGCCTCGATTCCCGACGTCACGGCGATTGTCGCAATGCATCGCGATGCGGAACCCGCGCCCGCCGCGAACGGGACGCCTGTCATCGCGACGCTGGCATCGGCCAGCGCCGAGGCGCCGGCCGCCATCGTCGAGGGCAGCCGCGACGACCTCGCGACCATCATCTATACGTCGGGCACCACCGGCACGTCGAAGGGCGTCATGCTCTCGCACGGCAACCTGCTGGCTAACTGCGAGGACTCGCTCGCCGCGCTTGGCCTCAACCACACCGACATGACGCTGTCGCATCTGCCGATCGCGCACTCGTTCGAGCGGACGGCGGGCTACTACACCGTGGCAATGGCAGGCGGGACGATTGCGTTTGCCGAGAGTCTCGGGCAGATCGCGGCGAACCTGACCGAGGTCGAGCCGACCGTGGTGCTCACCGTGCCGCGCCTGCTCGAGGTGATACATAGCCGCGTGATGCGCACCGTCGAGAGCTCGCCTCCGATGCGCCAGCGACTGTTCAAGATGGCGCTCGCGGCGGGCGAACAAGCGGCCGAGTATCGGCATCGCGGCAAACCGGTTCCGCCGCTGCTGGCGCTCTCGATGGCGCTGTTCAGGCGGCTGGTCTTCGCGCGGGTCCGCGCGATTTTTGGAACTCGAATCCGCTACCTGATTTCCGGCGGCGCCCCGCTGCCGACCGAGATCAACCGGTTCCTGTCGGCCGCCGAAGTTCCAATCGTCGAAGGATACGGCCTGACGGAGGCCGCGCCCGTGGTCGCGTGCAATCTGCACAACGGCAAGACCCGAATCGGCACGGTGGGCCTTCCGTTGGCGCACATCGAGGTCGACACCGCCGCCGACGGGGAGCTGCTGCTGCGCGGGCCAAACATAATGAAGGGTTACTACAAGCTCGAGGCCGATACGAAAGAAGCGATCGACGAACAGGGATGGCTGCATACCGGCGACATCGCGAAGATCGACGTCGAGGGTTACATCTCGATAACCGACCGCAAAAAGGAAATCATCGTGCTGTCGGGCGGCAAGAACATCTCGCCCGCCTATGTCGAGAGCAAGCTGGTCGGCGACAAGTTCATCTCGCAGGCCTGCGTGATCGGCGACCGCCGCAAGCATCTCGCGGCGCTGGTAGTGCCGGACTACGAAAATCTGGCGGAGTTTCTGGCCGAGAACAAGCTCGACCCGAAGAACGCAGACGCGCTGGCGAAATCGCCGGCGTTGCGGGCGTTGGTGCAGGGGCGGATTCGCGAAATCAACAAGCAGCTCTCGGACGTGGAGGCGATCGTCGCGTTCGCGATCGTCGCGCAGCCGTTCAGCCAGGAAAATGGAGAGCTGACGCCGTCGCTCAAGGTGCGGCGCAAAGTAGTTCAGGCGCACTTCAAGGAACAGATCGACGCAATGTACGGCGATTGAGGACGGGATCGGTCAACGTTCCGGTCGATTTGTCGCCGAGCAGATTGTCCGGACATTGTCCGGCATGATAAAAGGAAGAACAAGGAAGTGAATCTCTGATGCCAGCGGTTTCGAAAACTCAGCGAATTGACGTGCGAGTGAGTCCAACCTCCAAGAACGCGCTGCAGATGGCCGCATCCCAGGTCAACAAAACGGTCAGCCAATTTTTGTTGGACGCGGCGTTGACTGCAGCGGCCGAGACGCTTGAAGACCGCCGCTCCTTCGTGCTGGACAGAAGACGATGGGACCAGTTTCTGAAAATTCTGGACCGACCTCCCCGCATCAAGCGGAAGCTTGCGCGACTGCTGGCAGAGCGGAGCGTCCTTGAGTGAGCGAGGCCGCCTCGCCCGAGGCGCTCTCACCAGTCCATAAGCTCAGCGCCGACGACGAAACCGATCCGTTCGACTGCGGACGAGACGAGCTTAACCGCTTCCTGAAGAGATTCGCGCTGGCGAACCAGGCTGCCAATGCAGCGCAGACGTATGTGACCTGCCGCGCGAGGCGCGTCGTCGGCTACTACAGTCTCGCGGTTGGCTCCGTGCAGCGCGAACACTCTCCGCCGCGAGCGGTCAAGGGTATGGCGCGCCATCCAGTACCCGTGATGATACTCGCCAGACTGGCAGTTGACCGTTCCGATCAAGGATCGGGTATCGGCAAAGCCCTTCTCAAAGATGCCTTGCTACGGACGGCGCAAGCCGCCGATATCGCGGGAATTCGCGCGCTGGTCGTGCACGCAAAAGACGAGGATGCGCGCCGCTGGTACGAACAATTCGATTTCGAACCGAGTCCGACCGACCCGCTTCACTTGTTCCTGTTGCTGAAGGATCTGAAAAAGTTGGCGAAATAGGCTGCGACGACGCGGTCGCGGACTGACAACCGCTACTTGCGCTTGGCGCGCGTCTTCGCTTGCGGCTTTGATGCGCTGTCGGGCAGCACGATGTCGAGGCTGCGCCACAGATACCATGCGGCTGCGGTCCGGTACGGACGCCATCGCTCGGCGTGCTTCAGCAGGCGCTTGCGATTTGGCCGCTGGCGCATCCGGTAGTGCCGCTTGACCGCGTTCTGGACGCCGAGATCGTCGGCCGGCATCACGTCGGGCCGGCCGAGGTTGAACATCAGGAAAATTTCAGCGGTCCACTTGCCGATTCCCTTCACCTGCGTGAGATGGGCGATAATCTCCTCGTCGGCCATTCGATGAAAGCGATGAAAGTTGAGCTTGCCGTCGCGGACGTGCGCGGCGAGATCCTTTATGTAGAGCGCTTTCTTTTCGGAGAGGCCCGCGGCGCGCAGTTCCGCGTCGGTTTTGGCCAGGACCTGCTCGGGCGAGGGGAATTCCACGCCGGGGAACAAGCCGACGAAGCGGCCGTAAATCGCGTTGGCGGCCGCGCCCGCAAGCTGCTGAAAGATTATGGTGCGCACGAGCGCCTGGAAGCGCTCGCGCCGGGGCTGGATTCCAATTGCACCGACCTCGGCAATAATCCGTGCGAGGACCGGGTCGGCCTTGCTAAGATGCATCCGCGCCTTGCGCGCGTATGGGACTTTGTCAGTTGGCATCGGACTCAAACCCGCGGTTCGCCGAATCTTGCACGCCTGCTAAAGTCGTTCAATCGGTACGATGAGCAAAGACACCAGACTCCCGATGTGCCCCGAGAACCTCCACGAAGGGATGCGTCTTGGACCGATTCATTACGTCGTCACGCCGGAGCGGGCGCGCGCGTTTTCGGAGGCGGTCAAGGCTACGAATCCCGACTTCATCGCCAACGCGCACAACCCCGAGGCGATGGTGTCGCCGACGATGCGCTTGCAGGACTACGCGCTCCTCATCGCCGCGCATCTGAAGGGCGGCAAGGGGGGAGTTCACGCCAAGCACTGGTGCGAGTTTCACGAGCCGATGCGTGTGGGCCAGGCGGTCCGGAGCGAGGGCAGGATTACCGCGACGTACCGCAAGCGCGGCAAGTTCTACTTCACGCTCGAATATGAATCGCGCGACGCGGTGACGGATCAACTGCTGGTGCGGCAGGCGATCACGTCCGTGTTGCTGAACGACAAGGGAGAGATGCAATGAGCGCGGCGCCCGGTGAGATTCGAATCGGCGCTGAGCTGGTTTCGGCGCCGTACCTCCTCGATGAGGCGGCGGCGAAAGCGTACCACGAAGGTATCGAGCGGCCGCCGCGTCGGCGCCCGCGCGGCAATATCCACGACGACCGGGACGCCGCGCGCAAAGCGGGATTCGCGGCGCCGATTGCCGGCGGCGAGCAGACCATCGCGATAATCGCGCAATTCCTCGCGGACAACTTCGGCATGCGTTTCGTTCGCGGCGGCCGTATCGAAGTAGCGCTCACCAGGCCGGTGCTCTACGGCGACACTTTGACGTCGCATGCGAAAATCGTTTCAATCGATGCGAGGCGCGCCGCGCTGCAAATTCACGTCGACAATCAGCGCGACGAACAGGTGCTGACAGGCACGGCCGCGGTCCGGATGGGCGACGCATGAGCGCCGGTCCTCTTCCCGAATCGAGCGACGCGCCGCGCGACGAGATTGCGGCGGCGCGCTCGACGCCGCTCTGGCGCAAGGCGATTCCCTACCTCGGGACCGTCGCGATCTTTGCGCTGATCTTCTGGCGCATCCCGATTCGCAAAGTCGAGCAAGCGCTGTCGCAGGTGCCGGTGCTCGAGTTCCTGGCGGTCTTCATGCCGTACTCGCTCTTCTACTGCGCGATCGATTCGGCGTGTCTCACCTGGGTCGTGCGGCGCTTCAACGCGCGGATGCGCTATCGAGACATCCTGCCGATTCGCGCGAGCATGTACGTGCTGGCGCTGATCAACACCAGCCTCGCGCAGGGCGGGGTCGCGTATTATCTGCATCGCAAAGCCGGCGTCAGCTTCCTGAGCGCGCTCAGCTCGGTGCTGTTCATCGCGCTGCTCGAGATCTACCAGCTCTTTCTGTTCTCGACGCTCGGGGTGATCTTCTACACGCCGGTCGGCGACGCGCAGATGAGGATAGTTGCGATACTTCGCGTCGTGTACATCGCGGCATGGGCAATTCTTGCGGCGATCATCGTCTTCTTCGCGGTTGCCCGGCGCAGCGCGCGGATTCGGAACTGGGTCGAGACCGGCAGGGCGGGCGCACTGCTCGCGACGTTCATCCAGGCGCGCCCGCTCGACTACCTGGTGGTGCTGGCAATCAAGGCGCCGACCTTCCTCGCGTCGGTCGTCGCGCAATATTACGCACTGGCGCTGTACGGAATCGCGGTCCCGTTCGTGAAGCTGATGCTGTTTCTGCCGCTGGTGTTTCTGGCCGCGGCGCTGCCGATCGCGGTGGCGCATCTAGGCACCAGCCAGGCGGCGTGGCTGTTGTTCTTTTCGAGCAACGCCTCGCCAGTGAAGATCGTCGCCTACAGTCTGGCGGCGCAACTCACATTCATGCTGTGCAACGCGTTGATCGGACTGGTGTTCCTGCCGCGCGCCAGCCGCGAACTAACCGCGATGCGCGCCGAGGATGCAAGCAGTACAGCGACCGCGTGATCCGGACTGCGCGCTACTCCGGGTGCGGGGAGAGCCAGACGTGCTCGAAGCGCGTCGGGCGCATCGGATTGATCACGTAATCGTGCACCCACGGCTGGCGGATTATGTAAGTCACGGGGTAGTAGAGAAAAACCCATGGCGCGTCGGCGACGACGAGTTTTTCGGCCTGGTCGTAGAGCGCGTAGCGCTTTTTCAGGTCGGCAACGGGCCCGGCTTCGCGCAGCAGCGCCTCGACCTCGGGGTTGGAATAAAAGCTGTCGTTGTTGGAACCCCATTGCGCGCGTGAGAGCAGCGCGCCGAGAAAATTCTCGGGATCCGGGAAGTCAGCCTCCCAGCCCTGCATGTACGACTGCACGGTCTGCGGCTGGCGAATCGCTTCGAGAAAGGGACCCCACGCGACTGGCTTCAGGCGGGCGTGGATGCCGAGCGGCGCGAGGTCCTGCTGTATCGACTGCGCGAGCATCAGGATCGTCTGGTCGGCGCGCATCCAGATTTCAAAGTCGAAGCCGTGCGCGAGATGCGCCTCCTCGAGCAGCGCGCGCGCCTTGGCCGGATCGTAATCGTAGCCCTTCAGATCGGGGTCGTAGCCCGGCAGGTTGGGCGGGAGGACGCCGCGCGCGACGACGCCGCGTCCGTTCAAAATTGCGATGAGCTTGTGGCGATCGATCGCGTAGCTCAGCGCGCGGCGCACGCGCACGTCGGTGAACGGCCACATCTGGCAGTTCATGCCGAGGTAGCGGGTGGTGACCGTCGTCTTCGCCAGGGTCAGATTTCGCAGCGCCGGGGTTTTCATGACGTAGGGGAACTCGGCCGGCGGAATATCAACCACCGCGTCGATTTGGCCCGCGTCGAACCGCAGCCATTGCAGCTCCTGGTTCACGCCGACTGACTCGACGATGGCATCGAGATGGGGCAGCGGTTTGGCGAAATAGAATGGATTCCTGACCAGCACCAGGCGCTGGCCGCTAATCCAATCGCGCAGCATGAATGCGCCGCTGCCGATGACGTGGCGCGAAAAGTCGTCGCCCCATTTCTCAGCGACGTCGCGCGGGATAGCCGACGCAAACGGCATCGCGAGCTTGTGCGCGAAGATCGGGTCGGGCGCACTCAAATGGAAAACGATTGTCGTACCGTCAGGTGTGTCGATGCCGCTTAAGTGCGCGGTGCGATGCGCGGCGAAGTCGGCCGCGCCCTCGATGCCGCGGTAGTACTCCATCCCGCGCGAGCGGGTGGCGGGATTCAGCACACGCTCGATTCCATAGCGGAAGTCGGCGCTGGTCACGGTGCGTCCGTCGGAAAAGCGGGCGTCGGCGCGCAGATGAAATGTGAAAGTTGTCGCGTCGGGCGAGCTTTCCCAGGCAGTCGCGATATCGGGTTCGAGCTCGATGTTGCCGTCGCCGTAGCGCACCAGGGTGTCGAAAATTGCCTGCTCGAAAGTCCATGAGACGGTGTCGTATCCGGCGGCCGGATCGAGGGTTGGGATGTCATCGGCATCCGCGAGCCGCAGGACCATTGCGTGCGGCGGCAAGTTGAGCGGAGGTGGTCCGCCGCCGCATCCGGCGGCCAATGCGAGCGCGAGCGCAGCCGGGATGATTCTTCGGCGCATCATTGGGAGCGCCGGCGCAAAAATCCGTAGCCGAACAGATTGAAGCTGAGCACCGCGTAAAAGATCGCGAGACCGGGAAAGGTCGCCAGCCACGGCGCGGTGCGGAAGTAAATCGTCGCCTCTTCGATCATCCGGCCCCAACTCGGCGTCGGCGGCGGCACGCCGAGGCCGAGAAAGCTGAGCGCCGCGTCGAGCAACAGGGTGTCCGAAGTCCTGAGCGCAGCCATCACGACAATTATCGGCAGGACGTTGGGCAGGATATGCAGGGCGATCAATCGGCGCGACGGCGAGCCGAGCGCCTCCGCGCCGAGCACGAAATCCCGCTTCGACATGGTCAGAGTTTCGGCCCGCACCACGCGTGCGATCGAGGTCCACGAAACGAGGCCGATGACGATGAAGATGGTGCGCAAACTCGGTCCCAGCACCGCTACCAGAGCCATAGCGAGCAGCAGCGGCGGCAGCGACAGCATCAGGTCCGTGAAGCGCATCAGGATAAAATCGACGGCGCCGCCGAAGAATCCCGAGCAGAGGCCGATCGCGATCCCGATGGTCATCGTGACCGCCATCGCGGCGACGCCGACGGTGAGCGAAATACGCGCGCCGAAGATGATCCGCGAGAGCACGTCGCGGCCGAGTTCGTCGGTGCCCATAGGAAATTTGAGCGAGGGCGCGCCAGGATCGCCAAAGGTCGGCGCGACCACGATCGTTGGGTCGTGCGGCGCCAGCAAGGGCGCGAAAATCGCGACGATCACAAGCACGGTGACCATCGCAGCGCCGACGGTTTCGAGCGTGACGAGGCGGCGCAGATTCATCCCGTCTCCGCCAGCCGGATGCGCGGATCGAGCCACGCGTAGAGCAGGTCCACGAGCAGGTTGGCGACGACAATCAGGAACGCGGAGAAAAGCACGGTGCCCATGATCACCGGGATGTCGAGGTTGAAGATCGCGTCGGCGGCCAGCCGCCCGATGCCCGGCCAATTGAAAACCGTCTCGGTCAAAACCACGCCCGAAAGCAGGCCGGCGAGATCGAGCCCGGCGAGCGTGACCAGCGGCAGCAGCGCGTTTGCCATCGCGTGTTTGAGCATCACGCGGATGCGCGAGAGACCCTTGCCGCGCGCGGTGCGCACGTAGTCCTGATCGAACGCCTCGCACAAGCTGGTGTGAAGGACGCGCGAATAGTAACCGGCCGAGCCGAGCGCGAGCGTCAGGGTCGGCAGGATCAAGCTGGTGGCGCCGCTGTAACCGCCGAGCGGAAAAGAGCGAATGGTGGCGGCGACCGCGATCAGTAGCATCGTGCCCAGCCAGAATACCGGAATCGACACGAGCGCCAGCGAGATGACGAGCAGCAGGTTGTCGGCCGCACGCCCGCGATAGGCGGCAGCCAGCGCGCCCATCGCAATTCCAAGTATCAACGACAACGCCATCGCGGCGCCGGCCAGCACGGCAGTTGCGGGAAAGCGGTCGGCTATCAGCCGGGTCACGCTCTCGCGCCGGATGTAGGAGCGGCCGAGGTCGCCGTGAAGCGCGCGGTCGAGGTAACGCGCGTACTGGACGTAGAGTGGCTGGTCGAGGCCCAATTCGAGCCGGATCGAGGCGAGCGTCTGCGGATCGGCCTTGGCCCCGGCCATCGCGACCGCGGGATCGGCGGGAACGACGAACGCGATCGCAAAGGTGATGATCGACGTTCCGATGAGGACCGCGGCGCCAAAGACGATTCGCCGTAGGAGGTCTGCGAGCATCGTTCAGCCCGCGATAATCCCGCGTGCGACAAGCTCGCGGCGCAGTTGCAGCTCAGCGCGCTTGCGATGGCGCTTCGCGCGGGCGCTCTTCTCGGTGGAATCGAGTGCGGCATGGGCCTCGGGCGCAAGCGCGTCGATTGCGGCTGAAATTTCAGCGAATAAAGACTCGTCGCTGGAGGCGCGGGATGGGGCCGATTTGAGCGCGTGATAATCTGCCAGAAATGCGGTCAGCGATGAGTACCGGGGGACTTTCATGGCGGGCGACGTCAGCCTGCGGTAGCACCGAGCGGCGAGATCGCGAGTCCGATCAGATAACCGGCGGCAGCCGCGCTCATCGCGATCGCGAGAAAGCGCACGCCCGACCGCCAGCGGTCGTTGCGATGCGCGAGCCATCCCTCGAAGTATCCCACCCCGAACAAGGTGAGCGCGGTCGCGACGAGCGCACTGCCGAGGTCGTAGCGCTGAACCGGAATCAGCATGTAGGGCAGCAACGGCACCAGCGCGCCGACTAGGAATGCAATGCCCATAACGACGCCATCGATGGCCGGCCTGCCGAGCATCGGGCCGCTGAGCCCGAACATTTTTGCTTCGGCGGTCGAGGAGAGAGCCTGCGGGGCGGTGCTCAGCAACCGGACGATGCGATAGCCGGCCTCGCGAGTGAGGCCTTCCTTGCACAACTCGTCGAGCAATCCTTCCTGGACGGTGTAGGGCTTGGCGGCCGCCTCGGCGCGCACGAGATCGAGCTCGGCGCGCAGCACCTCGGTTTCCGCGCGCGTGCCCAGATAGGCTCCTGCGGCCATCGAGAGCGCACCGGCCGCCGTGGAAGCCAGCGCGGCAAGCGCGACCTGCGAGTGCTGCGAGACGGCGCCACTTAGCCCGCACAGCACGCCCGCGGTCGTCAGCACGCCGTCCTGCACGCCGAAAACAATTTCGCGGACGCTCGAGAGCCGCTCGAAGAGCTGCCTTTTTTCCGCGGGAGCGACTGAGGCCAAGCTCGCCCTAGAAGTCGCGGTCAGTTGGACCAAGCTCGACGCCCGGAGTCCAATCGGCCGGGCAGAGTTGGCCGGTTCGGAGCGCGCGCACGATTCGAAGCGTCTCGCTGACGCTGCGTCCGATGTTGAGCGGACAAGATACCGCGAACACGACGTTGCGTTTCCGATCGAGGATGAAGGTCGCCCGCAACGCGACTTTTTCCCGGTCGTCGAAAACGCCGTAAGCGCGTGCGAGACTGCCGTCGGGGTCGGCAAGCAGCGGGTAGCCGATTCCGCCGAGCTCGCGCGCCCAGCGAAGATGGCTGTCCACGCTGTCGATGCTGACACCGACGACGGTCGTTTCCTCGGCGGTAAATTCCTTCAGAGCGCGATTGAAGCCGGTGACTTCGGTCGGACAGATGAACGAAAAGTCGCGCGGATAGAAAAAGATCAGAACCAATTCGGAAGAAATCCTCGCCAGACTCGAGCGTGCGACACGCCCGTCAAGGGCGCATTCAAGATCGAACGGCGGTGCGGGATCGCCAGGCTTCAGCATCGCGGCCTCAAGTGCGCGCTTGGTCGATAGCGCAAAAGCAAAACCTACTCAATCTCGAAGGTGAGAGAAACCGTCGCCGGCACGGTGACCTCGCCGGGCTCGACCGGGGTGGCGACGTTGGCCGACATCGCCATAGCCCGGCCCAAGCGTACCGGAATCGGCCGCGCTTCCGATACCGTGGTCGCCTTGAGGACCTTGCCGAGCTTCACGCCGAGCGCGGCGGCGAGCGCGTCGGCTTGTGCGCGGGCGTCGCGAGTTGCCATCGCGATCGCTTCGGCGCGCGCCCTGGCGTCGTCCTTGACGCTGAAGTTAAGCGAGTTGACGCGATTCGCGCCGGCCGCAATCGCGGTATCGATGAGCGCGCCAACGAGGTCCAGCGCGCCGGTATGCACAGTGACCGTGTTCTGAGCGTTGTAGCCGACGATGGTGGGATTCTCGCTCGGCCGCTGGCTGTAGTCAGGATTCAGCGAATAGCCGCCGGTCGTGATCTGGCCCTTGTCGCCGAGCCTGGACTTGAGCGCGTCGATCACCCTGGTGGCCAGCGCGGCGTTGAGATTCGCGGCCTGCTCGGCGGTCTTGGCGTGAGTATCGATTGCGAGATCAAGGTCCGCGGTATCTGGAGACGTGCGGGTCTCGCCGCTGCCGTCCACTTCGATCATCCGCACGGCGGGGCTCGCATCGTTTTGCGCCCACGCCGCCGACGCGAATAGCGACAGAGTAATCGCAAGTGCGGCCGCAGTTGCCCGGAGTCTCAGCTTCACTACTTTCACCTCGAGCGCGCTCCGGACTAAGTTGATTTGAGCCGAGTTTATCCGGAGACTGTACCAATTGACGATAATCACAATCGTCACGCAAGACGAATGGCGGAAAAACAATCAAAACAAAATGACAAGAAGGTGACGCCGCGCAGCGAGGACTTTGCCGCGTGGTACAACGACATCTGCCTGCGCGCGGAGCTGGCGGACTACTCGCCGGTTCGCGGATGCATCGTGTTTCGTCCCGACGGTTTTGCGATTTGGGAGGCGCTTCGGGACGAGCTCGACAAGCGCATCAAGCAGACCGGCGCCCGCAACGCATACTTCCCGCTGTTCATCCCGCAGAGCTTCCTGCAAAAGGAGGCGCAACACGTCGAGGGTTTCGCGCCCGAGCTGGCGGTCGTCACGCACGGCGGCGGCAAGGAGCTTGAAGAGCCGCTAATCGTGCGGCCCACGTCCGAGACGATCATCAACCATATGTTCGCGCAATGGATCAGATCGCATCGCGACTTGCCGATGATGCTCAACCAATGGTGCAACGTCGTGCGCTGGGAGATGCGCACACGCTTGTTCCTGCGGACCACGGAGTTCCTCTGGCAAGAGGGGCACACGGCGCACGCCACGCGCGAGGAAGCCGAACGCGAGACGCTTACGATGCTCGAAGTGTACCGCCGGTTCGTCGAGGAGTTCCTGGCCATTCCGCTGATCGTCGGACGCAAGAGCGCGGCCGAGCGGTTCCCGGGCGCCGTCGAGACCTATGCGATCGAGGGCCTGATGGGCGACGGGCGCGCGTTGCAATGCGGCACCTCGCATTTTCTCGGCCAGAACTTCGCGAAGCCGTTCGAGATCCGCTACCTCGACGATCAGAATCAGATGCAGTTCGTGTGGCAGACGAGTTGGGGAGTATCGACGCGGCTGCTCGGCGCGATCGTGATGGCGCATGGCGACGACCAGGGATTGCGGCTGCCGCCGGCGGTGGCGTCGACGCAGGCGGTCGTCGTCCCGATATTTCGCAAGCCCGAGGAGGGCGCGGCCGTGCTTGCCGCGGCGCGCGCAGCGCTGGAAGCGCTGTCGCAGGCGGGAATCCGCGCGCGCATCGACGAGCGCGAGGGAATGACGCCGGGGTTCAAGTTCAACGATTGGGAAATGCGCGGCGTGCCGGTGAGAATCGAGATCGGACCGCGCGACGTCGCGGCGGGCGAAGCAGTGCTCGCGCGGCGCGACAAGTCGGGGCCGGAGTCGAAGAGCAAGGCGGCGCTCTCAACGATCGCGGATGCGGTCAGCGGGCTACTCGGCGAGATTCAGAAAAATCTCTACGCGCAGGCCAAGGCCGCGATGATCGCAAATACGCGAAAGTTCGACGACTACGCCGAGTTTCGCCGGCACATGGAAGGCGAAGGCGGTGGCGGATTCGCCTACGTCTATTGGTGCGGGAATCCCGTTTGCGAGACGCGGATTCGCGAGGAGACCAAGGCGACTTGCCGCGCGATCCCGCTCACCAACGACGGCGTCGCGGGAAATTGCCTGGTCTGCGGCGAAGCGGCGGCCGAGCGCGCGTATTTCGCGAAGTCCTACTAGAGTAACCTTCTGCTGGCATTGGGTGCAGGGGTCACCCCTGCTGAAACCCACAGCGGGTTCCACTTTCAATGAAGTGATTTAAAATTTGTAGCTGATCTTCATCGCGGTGCGCACTTCGGCCATCGTTGCCTGCGCGACGGCGCGTCCCATCCGCGTGCCTTCGACGATGATCTCGCGCACCTGCTCCGGCTTCGACGCGAAGTGCGCGCGGCGCTCGCGAATCGGTTCCAGAAAAACGTCCAGCGCCTTGAACAGCTTCTCCTTGACCTCGACGTCGCCGACCGTGCCCTTGCGATACCGCTCCTTCAGATCTTCGACTTCCGTCTTATCCGGATTGAACACGTCGTGATACGTGAAAACCGGGTTGCCCTCGACGTGGCCGGGATCGGTCGGATGCAGCCGTGTGGGATCGGTGAACATCGACATCACGCGCTTGCGCACGACGTCGGGCGGATCGCCAAGGTAGATGCAGTTGCCGAGCGATTTCGACATCTTCGCGCCGCCGTCCGTGCCCGGCAGCCGCGCCACCTCGCCGACCAGGGCCTTCGGCTCAATTAGCACCTTGTCGTACATGCGATTGAAGCGCCGCACGATCTCGCGCGCCTGCTCGATCATCGGCAGCTGGTCTTCGCCGACCGGGACCAGATGCGCCTTGAAAATGGTGATGTCCGCGGCCTGCGAAATCGGATAGGTGTAGAAACCCACCGGCAGACCCTTGCTGAAATTCTTCTGCTTGATTTCGTCCTTGAGAGTCGGATTGCGCTCGAGCGTCGCAGTGGTGACGAGATTCATGAAATAAATCGTCAGCTCGGTCAGCTCGGGGACCATCGATTGCACGACAAACTTCACCTTGCCGGGGTCGAGGCCGACCGCCAGGTAGTCGAGCGCGACCTCGAAGATATTCGCCTCGAGTTTCTCGGGATGCTCGAAATTGTCGGTCAGCGCCTGGATATCCGCGATTAGTAAGTAAGTATCGTATTCCTCCTGAAGGCGTATCCTGTTTTGCAGCGATCCTACATAATGACCGAGATGCAATGGACCCGTAGGGCGGTCTCCAGTGAGTATTCGCTTAATCATCAGTCAATAGTCAGTTTAATAGTCAGTTATCAAAGAGACTGCGCAAGGTCTCGAGGTTGTCGATATCCTCTTTCAGCTCGGGTCCCTTGGGCGTCTCCAGGCACATCGGCAGTCCGAAAAACCGCCGATCGTTGAGCAATCGGCGAAACGCGTCGAGGCCGATGAATCCCTTGCCGATATGCTGATGGCGATCGACACGCGAATTGAAGTCCTTGATCGAGTCGTTGAGATGAAACGCCGCCAGTTTTTTGATTCCAATGAATTTGTCGAGTTCGCCAAACGTATTTTCGTATCCCTCCGGAGTGCGCAGGTCGTAGCCAGCGGCGAAGGCATGCTCGGTGTCGAAGCATAGCCGGAGACGCTCGTTTTCAACGACGGCGTCGAAGATCTGCGCCATCTGCTCAAACGTGTGGCCGAGCGTGCTGCCCTGGCCGGCGGTGATCTCAAGCGCGATCTTTACCTTGAAGCCCTTGCACGACGCGTGCGCCTCGTCGATCGATTTCGCAATAGTCTTGATTCCATTCTCAACGCCCGAGCCGACGTGAGCGCCCGGATGTGCGACCAGCGTAGGAACGCCGAGCGCCTCGCATCGATGCAACTCGTCGATAAATCCCTTGACTGACTTGAGCCGCAGCGCTTCATCGGGCGCGCCGAGATTCACCAGGTAGGAATCGTGAGCGATCACGGTGCCGATGCCGGTTTCGATCTGGTTGTGCTTGAACTTCTCGATTTCCTCTTTGCTGTAGGGTTTCGACGCCCACTGCCGCGACGACTTGGTAAAAATCTGGATGCATTGGCAGCCGGCCTGCTTGCCGCGGATCAGCGCCTCGCCGACTTCGCCCGCGATCGACATATGCGCGCCAAGGATTGGCCGACGGGGTTTGCCTGTGTTTGCCATCGTGAGACGCCCGCGCTTATGCGCTGCGCTTTTGAGGACGCAAGCGCATCGCGATTTTATACTAAAGAACGCCCAAAGCGAGCGGCGGGAACTCGCACAACGCTCTTGCCCGCGACGCGCGTCGGTGGATACTTCATTACTCGTGCGAGCCGCGATCGTCATAGTGCTGGCGCTGGCCGCGGTGGGATGCGCTCACGTCGTTTCGCTGCCGCCGCAGGTTACCCTTTCGGAAGTGGAGCCATCGGGCCGCGCCGCCAAGCCGCCCGATTGCAACATGCCGGTGCTGCGGCACGAGCCGCTGACGGATTATCGTAAGGTCGCAATCGTCGAGGCCCTGGGGAACCGTTTTGCGAGCGAGGCCGACGTGCTGCCCGCAGTGCAGCGCAAGGCCTGTGAGACGGGCGCGGATGCAATCGTCATTCTCACGAGCAAGGCGCAGACCACCGAAGACTCCACGGGCTACTACATCAATACGGTCGCTATCGTGTACGGCAAGCAAAATCCAGCGGCGGCCGGTACCGCGTACAAGATCCCTCAGACCCCTCACGGAGACCGGGAATGAACATTGAATGTTTTCGCGTTGCTGCAGATTTCAGCGCATGATGAGTGCCTGATGGCGGCGGCGAAGCGGTCCATAAAGACGGTCGGCCTGGTCGTCAAGCGCGAGCGGCCCGAAGCGGTCACTATCGCGCGAACCCTCAGCCGCTATCTCCGCACCAGGCACAAGACTGCGGTGGCTGATCCGGAGACGGCAAAGAAGATCGACGCCGAGCCCGTCGAACGGCATCATCTCGCCGATCGTGCGGATCTGATCGTCGTGCTCGGTGGAGACGGCACGCTGCTCGGCGTCGCGCGGCTGGTCGCGTCGCAAGGGATTCCGATCCTCGGCGTGAATCTTGGCGGACTCGGCTTCCTGACCGAGGTGACGATGACGGAAGCGCAAGCTGCATTGGGGCGCGTGCTCGCCGGCGACTACGAGGTCGATCGACGCATCATGCTCGAGGCAATCGTCGATCGCGCATCGGAGCAGCTCGCGCAGTCGTTTCAAGCATTCAACGACGTGGTGGTTGGCAAAGGCCCGCTCGGCAGAATGCTCGAGCTCGACGTAATCGCCAACCATGAGGCCTTTTGCTCGTATCGCGCCGACGGCTTGATCGTCGCGACTCCCACCGGCTCGACCGCGTATGCGCTCTCGGCCGGCGGGCCGATCGTTTATCCAACCCTGGGCGCGATCGTGCTCGCGCCGATCTGTCCGCATACTCTGAGCAACCGTCCCGTGGTGCTGCCGGATTCGTATGAAATCGAGATTCACGTCAAGGCGCCCGATCACGACACGACATTCACCGTCGACGGCCAGGAGTCCGCGCAGCTGGGTCCGGCCGACGTGATCAAAATTCATCGCGGACGCCACGTCGTTTCGCTGATCCGATCCGCGCATCCGTATTTCGAAATCTGGCGCGACAAGCTCCACTGGGGATAGGTGCGGCGTCCCCGATGCTGCTCGAACTGCACATCCGCAACTTCGCGATAATCGAGGAAGCTCATCTCGAGTTCGGCGCTGGCCTCAACGTGCTTTCGGGGGAGACGGGTGCCGGCAAGACGATCATCTTGAGCGCGCTCGGATTGCTGCTCGGCTCGCGCGCGTCACCCGACATGATTCGCGCCGGCGAGAAAGAAGCGGTCGTCGAGGGACTCTTCGAGCTCGAGGGCGAGGCCGCATTGCCCGAGCTGGCTGCGCGCAAAAGCGACGGCGGCCGCCGCGAATTGCTCGTGCGCAGAGTGATCGCCGAGGGCGGCGGACGCTCGCGCGTGACGATCGACGGCGAACTCGCCACCGTGCAGAGTCTCGGCAAGATCGGCGCGTCGCTGGTTCAGGTTTACGGACAGCACGAGCAGCATTCGCTGCTGCGCGCCGAGAGCCATCGCGAGATTCTCGACCGTTACGCGAACCTCGACGATGAACTCGCGGCTTATCGCGGACGCTACGCGCGCGCGGAAGAAATCCGATCCCGCGTTGAGGAACTGAGCCGCCGCGAACGCGAGCGCGCGGATTTGCTGGAACTCGCCAGGTTCCGCGCGACCGAACTCGAGCGCGCCAGTCTCGTCGCCGACGAAGACGAAGCGCTGTCGCGCGAACGGACCGTGCTCTCCAACGCGAGCAAGCTCGCCAGCGCCGCGCTCGAGGCCGAGCAGTCGCTCTACGGCGCCGACGGCGCTGCGACCGACACGGTGTCGCGAGCCGAGGCGCGATTGGCCGACGCGGCGGCGCTCGATCCGAAACTCGGCGACGCATTGGAGATGATCAGGTCGGCCCGCACGAATCTCGAGGAAGCGGCGCGCACGCTCGGCGCCTACGCGTCCAAAATCGAGGCGGATCCCGCGCGTCTGGAAGAAATCGACAACCGTCTTCAGGAACTGTCGCGTCTCAAGCGCAAGTACGGCGGGTCATTGGAAACCGCGATCGAAACGTTGGAGCGATCGCGGACCGAGATTGGCGAGCTCGAAGGAATCGGCGAGTCGAAAGCCCAGGTCGAAGCCGCGATGACGTCGGCGCTCGACGAACTCGCCGCGCATGCAGAGAAACTGTCCGCGATTCGCAAGCGCGCTGCCGCCGAGCTCGGCCGCAAGATGGAAGCCGAGTTGAAGACGCTCGGGATGCGCTCGCCGGGCTTCGAGCCGCGCGTCGGCGCGCCAGGCCCGGACGAGGCCGGCTTCGTGCACGGCGGCGTGACGCTCGGTCCGTTCGGCGTCGATACCGTCGAGTTTCATCTGTCGCCGAACGTCGGCCAGCCCGCGATGCCGCTGCTGAGAATCGCCTCAGGCGGCGAGCTGTCGCGCGTGATGCTCGCGCTCAAGCGCCTCGAGGCTCAGCGCCGCGGAGTCGCCACGATGATTTTCGACGAAGTGGACGCCGGAATCGGCGGCGTCGTTGCGCAGGTGGTTGGCCGCAAGCTGAAGCAGCTCTCGCGTTTTCACCAGATTTTGTGCGTCACGCACCTGGCGCAGATCGCGGCGTTCGCGGACCGCCATCTCACCGTCGAAAAAGAAGAGCGCCGCGGATCGACTCGGAGCCGCGTGGCGATTCTGGAGCCCGGCGATCGCACCGAGGAGATCGCTCGCATGCTCGGCGGCGAAGTATCCGACAAATTCCGGCGCGCGGCCCGCGAGCTGCTCGAGCGCGCCCGCGAATGACGCGCGCGCTTGACGCCGATTCGCCATCGGAGCTAAACGGCGATCAGGCTCGCGATAAATTGGAGAAGGAGGATGCCGCGATGGACGCGCAGAAAATTCTGTCCGCGGATTCGCACGTGATCGAACCCGCCGATGTCTGGACCTCGCGAATCGACCGGCGCTTTCTCGATCGTGCGCCGCGCGTCGTCAAGCACGCCGGCAGTCGCGAGGGCGACTTCTTTGTTGCCGAAGGACTCCGCCCGTTCCCGGTCGCCGGGTTCGCCGTGGCCGGCGTCGATCCCCGGGACTTTGCCGAAAAGATGGCGGGCGGTTACCCCGGCGTCCGTCCCAGCGCGTGGGACCCTGAGCTCCGAATCAAAGACCAGGAGCGCGACGGCGTCTCAGGCGAGGTGCTGTATCCAAGCCTCGGGATGAGGCTGTTCCAGATGGAGGACGGCGAACTTCGCGCGGCGTGCTTCGGCGCATACAACGATTGGCTGGCCGACTATTGCGCGCATAGCCCGCGGCGCCTGGCGGGAGTCGCGATGGTTTCGCTCGACGACCCGCTCGAAGGAGTCGAAGAACTCCGCCGTGCGGCGAAGAAGGGCCTGCGCGGCGCGATGATCTGGGGCGCGGCCCCGGCCGAGCGTCCCTATGGCGACCCATCATACGATCCATTCTGGGCGGTGGCGCACGATCTCGGAACGCCGATCAGCCTGCACATCCTGACCGAGCGGCGCGGCGGCAGCGATTTTCAAAGCGTAATGAAAAGCTATCCGTCACTGCATCATTCGGTCGAGCGGTCGCTTACCGAAATTATATTCGGCGGCGTGCTTGAACGCTTTCCCGGTCTCAGGCTGGTATCGGTCGAAAACGATATCGGATGGATCCCGCATTTTCTTCAGCGCCTTGACCATGCGTATGAGAAGTATCGATACCTCGAAAAGGAGACGATTGCGAATCCGCCCAGTTACTATTTTCGGCGCCAAGTCGCGGCAACTTTTCAGGACGATCGGGTCGGGGTGGTGACGCGGCATTTTATCGGCGTCAACAGCCTGATGTGGGGCTCGGATTTCCCGCATTCGGACTCGACCTGGCCGAATTCACTCGAGGTAATCGCGCGCGACTTTGAAGGCGTGCCCGACGACGAGCGGCGCCTGATGACGTCAGACAACGTGGCGAAGCTCTATGGCTTCTCTTGAAAAATAACGCCGTGACGAAACCGAATCCTGCGATGACGCGCGCGGAGGGTACTGGCGTCATTTCCGCCCCGCTGACGGGAAGTGGCGTCTTTTGAAAAACGAAGTGGCTTAATTTCCCTTGAGGCGCGGATCATCGGACGCGATACACTTAGCCGCCAGAGCTGAATCGAGGCCAAGATGAGAGCCTGGACTCGTATCCGTGCGTTTTATCGTGAGGTTGGTAATCCAGCGAACGTTTTCCTTCCGCTTACGCTCGCATTCAGCCGCTGTATCGAAACTCCCCTCGTGTTCCCAATACGTTAACGGCGCTTCGTAAACTATTTTGGCCGCTTTCTGATCGACTAGCGGCGACATCAGATACCAGCCCACAAGCGCGAGCGCGGCGGCGTGACGGGGCTTCATGCCTTGGGCTTCTTGGTGGTCAGCCCCAGCCGCTTTTTCTGCAACTCCAAGAACATCTCGACCGCATCGATTAGTTCCTCGTCAACCGCACCACTCGCCACGATACGGACGCCGTGTTCCGGCTCAACTTCGTGCGTGAATACGATTCGCTCGCCTTCCATCAGCTTCGCTCCCTTAGGCGGCGGGGCCGGGGGCGGGTTTACTATTGGCCCTTGCGGAGTGTCCTGCACGCCTGCTTGAGAGCCATCTTTATCAGATTTCGCGAGTTTCGCAAACTCGATTGTATCTTTGTAGCCGCTGAATAAATCGGAGAAAGCACCCTCGTTATACTTCTTTTCGTTCACTAGAAAAAACTTGACCGTGGCTTCGGGAGGCGGTGGCGATCCCCATTTGGTCCACATCTCGGAATAGATTTTCGGGAGTAGCGCCAGTCGCTTAATCTCAGCATCGCGTTCAGGTGACACTGGACGTTCATCTTGGATTATTCGCAATGCCGCCTCTGTGAGTTTCACATGGCGCGCGTTGGTGCCTTCAACGTCCTCTAGTAATCCGAATTGCTTTAAGGCCGAAATAGTCTGCATTCCACCGCTGCTCTTTGCGCCAAAATCCCAAAGCGCCAAGGCTGCCGATAACGGCGCAGGATGCCGCGTTTGTGGCGAGTAGAAAGCTCGCGCTTTTTCCAATGCGGTCCTCAGCGAGATGAATGGGTACGCTGGGCTTCGATGTTTTAGTTTCTTGCCCTTTGTTTGTTCTGTCTTTTCGCCAGCCATGTTGGTTGCGCCTCCAGCGCGGATCAATTACTACCAGATTTTATCTCCACGGTGCAAGATAAGCCTTGACATGGATGGAGATATATTCCAAGATAGCGGACATGAGAACTGCATTAGCCCCTGCGCCCACGTTCACCGACGCGGCGGGCAACAACGAAAAGGCCCCCGCCCTGATTGCGTGGCTGCATCAGGCGCGAGGGGCCGTGGTGAACCTTGAATTTAAGCCGACCGGCGAGGGCGTTAGCGCGCTCCCGCCGGTCACGTCTCCAACGCATCCGCGTGAACGGACACATGAAGCTGGCAAGCACATTGTCGCCTCGTTCACTCGGCAACGCAAGAACGGGGCTGACAATGAACACTCTGCCTTTCGAGAAACAGACACAGATAATCGCCGCTCTTACTGAGGGCCTGTCCATCCGATCCGTCGCGCGCTTGTGCGATGTCGAGCGGAATACGATTGGCCGTCTCGCGCTCCGCGTCGGCGAAGGCTGCGAGTCTTTGCATGATTGCACGATGCGCGGCTTGCAAGTGAATCTCATCGAGCTGGACGAACAATGGTCGTTCGTCTCGAAAAAACAAAAGCGCGTCCAGCAGGACGACCCTGCCGAAGTCGGCGATGCGTGGCTATTCATCGCGATGGCCGCGACTCAGAAAGCGATCATCAGTTTCTCAGTCGGGAAGCGCACGCAAGAAAACACTTACGCGCTCGCGATGGATTTGCGACATCGGATCGTAAACCGCGCACAGATTACGAGCGACGGATACGCCCCATACATCGGCGCGGTTGAAAACGCGTTCGGAATGAACGTCGATTACGCGATGCTCACCAAACAATATGTTGGCGATTCCAATCTACCGGATGCGGCGCATCGGTATTCACCGGGGCACGTCGCTGGCGTCGAGCGGACCGTGATAAGAGGACGCCCAAATCCCGAACAGATCAGCACGTCCTATGTCGAACGATTCAATCTTTCGAGCCGGATGCAGATGCGCCGGTTTACTCGGCTCACGAATGGCTTCTCAAAAAAGCTGGAAAATCATCGCGCCGCAGTCGCGCTCTGGATTTGCTTTTACAATCTCTGCCGCGTGCATGAAACGCTGCGCACGACGCCCGCAATGGCGCTCGGAGTGACGGATCACATCTGGACGATTGGCGAACTGATCGCAGCGGCACTCGAACCGACAGATGTTCCACCACCACTTCCGAAAGAGCCGGAAACCACGCTACGACCGGGTACACGGCGATTCAGATTGATTGTCGGACGTGGCGGGAAGGGAACGAACAAACCGCGTCAGTAGTGACGCGCGTTGAGCCAGTCCCAAGCTTCTTTCGGGAGCCAACCCCAATATTCTTTGGTCAAGCGTACAACGAATAAATGATCGGTGGTTTCAATGAACGGGAATAGAGATTGCGCAAATGCTTTTGCACTGAGAGAGGACTCCACGATCCAGGCCGCATCAAAGTAATGCCACCACCAGCCCGTATGGTTCTTAATCGCGTTGGTCAATGGCGAATAGTCTTTCGTCTTATTTCGAAGCGTATATGTGACGAGTAGAACGCTCACCGATCTATCTCGTCTTTAGGCGGCTCTAACTGTGCCGGAGTTTCGATGCTTTTCTCTGCCTCAAT
Source organism: Binataceae bacterium (SeqCode) (assembly GCA_963789715.1). GTDB lineage: Bacteria > Desulfobacterota > Binatia > Binatales > Binataceae > Binatus. The sequence goes on from CAWBLQ010000015.1 coordinate 165,865, forward strand.
TTGAATCGCGGTTCGGACTTTCTGGTTTGTACCGAACTCCAGTCGCCTTTCTGCTCTATGTCCGGCTTCGCCGTAAACCAAATTAGTCGGCTTGAACCAAGCGAACACAGCCACGAACGCGACCAATGTAAAGATTAACGAACCAGCACAGAGGACGATTTCTTTTTTGAATGCAGGATCGATCGGAGCGAATAGCGCGATTCCTGCAAATGCTGCGACGTACAGAGATACTCGAAAAACAAACGACAACGGAGTCTTTACCTCTTGGCTCGAAAAGAGGCTGACGACGCGCGTGATCTGATCCCAGACCGACATCTCGCCGGGCATAGCGGGTAACGGTAGGCTCGCTGATCCAAAACCTCAAGTGGCGTCATTTGGCACCCCCAGTGGCGTCTTTTGGCCAAATGACACCAGTACCGCGCGGAGCGAGTCGGTTGACTCCACCCACGGTATCCGATTAGCTGAAAAATCTCGCCCGCGGTGGGGCTGTAGCTCAGTTTGGGAGAGCGCCTGAATGGCATTCAGGAGGTCGCGCGTTCGATCCGCGTCAGCTCCACCAATAAAATCAAGCACTATTTGCGCTTTCGGACAACATCGGACAGCCGCATTGTCCGAAAACTGTCCGAATTTGTCAAGAGCCGACTTAAAATTGTATTCGTCTCCGTCGCCAAAGAGCCGTCGGCCTGCGCTTACAGGTGGAAGCTCGAGTTCTCATTCAGGTAGAGCCTTGTCCTTCTTCGCGAGTTAGAATAACGCGCGATAGTCGGAGCCTCAGAGGCTCGACGGAGGTTTGGTTGGATACCACTGAAAAATAAAATCCCTTTCACGGCTCGAAAAAGGACCATCATTTATTCTGTTGGGTCAGCGTTACCTCGCCCTAGAAACTGGAGTGGACCTGCTGCTTGCAGAGGTTATTCGCAAATACGGTGCTGCCGGAAAACCCAATCCCAGTTACTTCGACATTTTTGAGGGCTCCGCGGCGGATTCGGATGATGTTGCACTGGACTGGATCGAGGGCAAATGTCGCCGGTTAGAACCCCCAGCATGGTTCAACTGCTGTTGCAGTTTCCGTGAGCGGATTGTAACATCAGCGATCAATTCGATATGGCAGCAGTCGTTCAGGAACGAATGGCGCGAACTGCAACCGGTCTTTGAGGAAAAGTACAAGCCTGGAGACCCAAGGAACCGGCTCACGCTTCACTGCACATACTTGTTCGGGTGCGTAAACAGAAGCGATAGCGCAGAACGACCGCCTCTCGACCGTTTCGAGTGGATCAAACGGAAGCAAGTCGCGACCGCACTTGCTCGCCGCTTGCCCGAAGATCGACGCCGATTGGCGTTGCTTGCTATAGAGGGATACCAAAGGAGACGACGACTGGCTATCGCTGACGGAAATCACGCCTACTCTCGATGACCTGAACCCCGGCCAAGCCCATATCTTCAGCGCGACAGAGGCTTTGCGAGCGCACCCGCTCGTAGGCGAACTGACGAAGAGAAACAAGCTGGTTCTACAACACTCGCAGTCTCGCCTCGGTTCTAGCTGATGGACAAGCATCGGGCTCGATTTCTTTTGGCCCACCGGACAAAAAGAAGGGCGTGCTAGGACAATTACGTTGGGCGATAAAACCATCGCCGTCCCGTCTAACGTCTGGAATCAGATTTCCAGATCGGCGACGGTTCTCGACTATGCAGCGCTCCTGCCACCACCTCCAGTTTCGGCAGAACGCGGTTATCTGGAATTCAGAAACTTCATAGCGACTGCTGACGGCAAACCGAACTGGTCTGGCCATGCTCGGGGCTTCGCCTTCCATCCGATACTTCGAAAAGCAGCTTGTGGCCGTAGCGCAGAAAAAACTCCGAGAATCGTCTGCAAAGACGATCCAATAATACTGCATGGCCAGACCGGCACTGGGAAAACAATCGCTTTGCAGGCTCTTGCATATGCGGAACGTCGTCGGGAACAGCACACCGTACTTTATATCGAAAGAAAGATGGAGCGCCCTGGGCGATCTCGAGATCATAAGTTTTGTGAGTGGGCGGAAGACGTGGGATTTCTGAATACGCTGCTCTATGGGACGGCATGCTGCCGCCCAGTGAATATGTTGATTTGCTCAGATCTGGCGGGTCGAGGCCGTAAGGTCGTGTTAGTAGGCAGCAGCTACCGCATGCCGGAAAGCTACGAAAAACGTGATGGCTTTGTCGTGGCTCCAGCAACACTCTAGGAAGCGGAAGCCGGTCACTTTGTCGAGTATCTCAGAAGCGTCGATCCAGATTTACCGGCAGCGGTGAATGGTCTGTTGGCGAAATCTGACGCAACGTTTCTCGTATGGCTCTATAGACTCCTCCCGCCAAGCCGTCGTCTGCTCACCCTTGGCGTTAGCCGAGAGGTCGCATCCGCTGAATCATCATTACTTCAGAGGCTGGCGCAAAAACCAGTTGAACGGAGATCTGAGACGACGCTAGGCCAAGAACTCTTGAAGTTAGGTTCTCGCTCAACAAACACCCCTCTTGAGACGACTATAGAGGTCGGCGGAGAGCAATTTACCCAGGTACAAGACTTCACGGGCCTTGTCATGACTCCTGGACAGTTCGGACTTTAGGTCCCACTAGAGCTTCTCTGCGGGCCCTGGGAAAGAGCGGATATGAAAAGTTTTCTTCGATCGTCGCCGATACGGATTTTTTCGATGGTTTGAGGACACTGCTGGCAATATACGGATTGGCCCACGCAACACGCTGGAGGCAATGCTACTGGTCCAGCAGCGAATGGAGGTGTTCCGACTCAAGTCGCTTTCATAAAGAGGCTATTGCTGGAGGTAAAGGACGACCGTCGCGGCATCGGGAGAGTCGCGATGTCGGTTTCGCAGTGGACATCGTTCGAGCTCTAAGAGACAGGGACCTCGCGCGCCGCAGTTCGAGCCATACTATCGAGAGTCTCTGAAACATTTGGCGCACTGCGTCTACAACGTGGGTTCAAAATTCGCGTCTCATTCTGCAAGAAGCGGGACTCAAACGTGAATGGGCCATACACACGAGTCGCCAAGGACAACTAGATTTCAAGACGGGGGCTCGAAGAACGTATAGCCCCGAAATCGAAGCAGCCTTGGAGGATGCTCAGTCGATACTACGAGAAGCCATAGATTTGGCCCAAGAAGAGCACGAAGTGCGCAGTTCAAGAGTTCTCTTTACGTTGAGTTGGGTTCGGCTCTCGCCTTGAAAGCGCGGAATCTCGAAGAGCGGCCGCAAGACGCGCTGGCTTGTTTTCGAGCCGCGAAGGCAGCTTTGTCGGAGGCTGTGTCTTTCGACGGAGGTAACTGTTACCCCGTAGATGTCATCGGTTGGTCAACTCTTCAAAATGCACCTCTCTGCTACATACTTGAACCAAACAGATAGAGCGGAAGCGATGCCGATGCGCTCGATGCGTTTAATCTCTGTCGAACCGGCAATATTAAATTTCGAGCAATTCGAACACTTCGAGAGCAAGCGAATGAAGCTCGGAGAGTTAATTCAGTCGAAGGAAATGACTGAAGAGGCTCTGAACGCTCTTGCTAAGTCTGGTTCTGTTGCGGCTATTATCTGAAAGCGTATTCGCAAGCCGGCCTGCCTATAGATTCGGCCATTCTATCTGACTCTCAACTTGGACGTTTAGCTGGCGCCTTTCATTACCTGAACGAGAATGGCCCAGCAATAAAGAACGACGCTCGCTGCTTGGAACTCCTTCTTAATCTCTGGTGGATGATTCATGCGAAAAAGAAATTATTTGCAGAGGAGCGGCAAAGCCTCCCGTTCAGTGAGCAAAACTGGCGCGATCTGCTGAGCCTCTACCTAGCGCTGGAGAACACGGTCAATCTCGTAGGCCAGTCGTGTTGGCGTTTTCGAAGGCCATCGGGCTTTTCCACATAGGAGAAGTTTCGGCAGCCCGAAGAGGTTATAAAGGAAGTTGAAGCAAATTCGGATCAAATAAGAGGTCGGCGGCGAGTGATTCGAAGCTACATAGCAAGTCGAGCCGAGTGGCCATCCTCGGAAGTTTCACGGCACCGTCGCCTCGATCTCGTCGGACGGCCGACGCGGATACGTTCACGCCGAGGAACTCAGAAATCGCAATCACTTTCTTCCCGGGCGACTTCGGTCGCCCCGACGTTACACGCGGTCATTCACTCGGTGAATTTCATGTAGCCTTCAATTTCTTGAACATACTAGCCGATCCCTCCCGATCGATTCCGCGCCTAAAACTGCACTGCATGGAGGTAACCATTTCCGAGGATCTCTACCCGTTGGCGCTTAGGCTGCTCGCGGAAACGGAGCATCTGCGAAGCTTGATATTCGCGTTGATAGGCAGCGATGAGAGGGCTTTCGAGATTCCCTCCGTCGGTGTCCCTAGGCTACAGCCAGCAGAGCTTGGATTCATCCGGATGGTCTCGTGGCTCTTTGTCTTGTATTTCGAGACGGCGCGGGTGAGCGTCAAATTTTTAACGGGGAAGATATCGGTGTACGGAGCAGATCGTACCACCGAGCTTTCTGGACATTCGCGTGTGGTAAGGTGCCTGCGCACGTCCCTTCAGCATCATCTCGAGCTCAAAAGTCCTGATGATGCCGAAACGCGGGAACTTTGTTTCGAATGGTTTAAAAAAAGAACTGTGGCACGGCCGTGCCAGATGCCGACGGGCACTGGAAGGGATGTCTAATAGCGATAATCCAGCAAGCAGTTGCATTTGTCTCCGTCCTAGCAGGTGTCGCGAGGAACATTGAAAAGGACGACTCCAGAGAGCTCGATATGTTCGCAGTGGAGGTCGCGGGTGAATCGCTATCGAACGCCTCTCGACTGCGAAAGACTTGTGTCACAAATCGCAGGGGATATGGGTCGAGATCACCTGGACGCGGGTTTGCTCACGAAACGAAACCATCAGAAATGGATGAGTGCACTAGAACTGATCTCGTCTGAAGCTGAAATCGACCAAGCACTGCGCCGCCTCGTTGAGACCACGCTCCTGACCGAAACGATCTCGGTTCTGCCACTCAGCGGCGACGACATCATGGCGGAGTTTGGAATTTCTCCCGGAAAGCGAGTCGGAGACCTACTCAGAGATCGCCCGCAAACTTTACGACGAGAAACCTTCTGCACGCGACGAACTGCTTTCCCAGCTCGCCGAATTTGCGCGACGATAGATTCCACAACGACCGTTTGATGAGATGTCGCGGTTGATGCTATAGCACGTCTTGGCGCTGGTGTAATTGAACGATTTTTTGAGAACTGGGCTGCGCGCCAAGATGGCTCTGCAGAAGTTCACTGGCGCGAGCGCGATCGGCGTCGTTCACGATGTTGTAGCGATCGAACACGCGTCGCGTCTTGTGTCCGCTGAGTTCCATCGCGACGCGCTCAGGAATGCCGGCGCGCACCATGTTTCGGACGGCGGTGCGGCGCAGATCGTGAACAATGATTCCGGCGAGTCCCGCCTTCTTGCACGCCGTCTTCCATGCTTTCCGGAAGTCGCCGATCGGCTCGCCGTCATCGTGGAATACGAACGGGCAGTCTGGCCGCCGCTTTTCGTGAGCCCGCTGGATGATTTCGAGGAGCTCGCTGCGGAGAGGAAGCGGGCGGCCGTCCTTGTTCTTGCTGACTTCCGGGCGAAGACAGAGTTCGCGACCGGAGAGATCGACGTCGCGCCATTCGAGCGTCCGCATCTCGCTGACGCGCCATCCGGAGAGGTAAAGAAACGTGACGGGGTCTTTCAGGTGGGCCGGCAGTCCGTCCCGCAGCGCGAGGAACCCGCCGTGATCCAGAAAGCCGCGGCGCGAGTTGTTCTCTTCCAGTAGCGGAATGTATGGCGCGGAGGCGAGCTTGCCAGCGCGGGTGGCCAACGTGAAGGCTCTCTTGAGAGCCGCGAGCTCGCGGTTGATGCTTCCATTTGCCGCGCCCTCGCGCTGCCGCTCGCGAACGTATGAGCGGACGCGGTCCAGGGTGATGTCGATCGCTCGCTCCGAGCCGAAGAATTCGCGCAAATGTTTGATGGAGAGTTTCGCGGACTCGAGCGACCGCTTCCCGTTCACCTCGTAGTCCGTGAGCAGCATGCTCGCGAGGTCTTCGAAGGTGAGCCGCTCCTCGCTCGGACCGATGAGCCGCCCCTGGCCCATCTCGCCGACCCGCTTCTTGAGAAGCTTGCGCGCCTGGGCTTCGTTATCGGAATGCGCGCTCTCGCGGTGCTCCTTTCCTCGGTAGCAGTACGCAATCCAGTACGTCGAACCGCGCTTGAAAACCCGCCCAAACCCTCTCATCGCTTCAACCCTCGCCTGCTCCGGGACGGATGCCTTCGGAGAAAATCATCGATCGCTCTTCGGATGAGTTCCGCCATCGAGACCCGCTCGTCGACCGCCATGTGCTTCAGCCGCTGATGAATCTCACGGTTAAGGTAAATCATGGTCTTGGTCAATCCGGCTTCATCGATTCGTGGTCTCCCCATCAAAAGTGAATTCTACCAAAATGACATCGGTATGTCAAAAACAAATGCTGGGCGTTCTGACTGCCGCTGGCTCTGATAGTGCCGTACACCACAGTGTTCCGAGCTGGGCAGTGGAACAGACCTGTCCGCCAAAGCCCGTCGATCATGCGGGCGTCGCGCTGCCGCAGCAAATCGAATGAGTGGCCGCGTTGCCGCCGCGTCCGCGACGCAGCTCAAGAGCGATCAGTGTTACGGCGCTTCCGGATATAGTCTTCGATACCGTTCTCCGAGAAGCGCGGTCGCCGGCCGACACGCAGCCAAAACGGAAGGTCTTTGTAGTTGCGGTACAACCAGTCGGCAGTGACGCCGAGCTTCTCGGCTGCCTGCTTGAAGTCCAGAAGACGATCGCGCCTGTCAAGGCTGATCGACCCTGAGGGTTCAGCCGCCAGTGCAAGCTCATTAAATATGAGCGTGTTCAGCGCCGCTAGCGCGGTAGTTGTGAGAGCCCGCCTGGTGCGCGGGTCGAGTACCCCGAGCTTGTCAGGGTCAGCCACCAGCTCCTCCAGCCTGGGGACCGCGTACAGTCCCACCACACCCGACCTTCGCGGCACACGGGGCGAACCATTGCCTCCCGTGGTATTCCGCATAACTGCTTCTCCGGTCGGTTAAGAATTGATGCACTTGCGCGGAGCCCCATTCGGAACGCCGCGGTTCGATCCGGCCTAATGAGCGAACGATCGAGATGTGATCGAGAGGTGAGCAAACCGATATTGTGTGCGGACTCGAAGAGCGAGTTCGACGAGGCCCGGCGCACTGTAAATTCGCCACGCATCGTTGCCAACAAACGGTTACCGACTACGGTGTAGTGCGGTACACTCTACCCGCTTGATCCGCCGCCGTACATTACAAAATGGTTAATGTCGCACCTAAATGGCTCGGCGTTATAAGGAGTTTCAGCGCAGAAATCTTAGCAACTCTAGGCGACGATGGTTCCAACCGTCCGTGCAGCGCAAGGCATCGCTCGGCGGTCGCCTAGCGATGCCGATAAATCAGCGACTTTCAGCGGTGTGCGACAAGCTTGCGATCGTCGCGAAGGCGAAGGCGTACGGCATTCGTATCGTTCCGGAAAGACGGTCAACCCTCGATTGCGAAAACGAGAGGTCTTAGCGCTGCCGCGAGCGCGTGAGATGCTGGAAGGAGAGGACTCGCCATGCCGACGGTGAACTTGGACTGGCCCCAACCCTTGGTCCGCGTGAGAGCGAGACTGCTGGAATTCTTTCAGAACAATCCGAGCGCACTCCGGGTCGATTGGGTGACCATCGTCCTCCACGAGAGAGGCGAGGCGGGCGCAGCCGGCCACAATTCGCAGATCGCTCATCCCATGCGGCCAGAATTCTTTGGCAACGCTGATGCAGCGGCGGGCTTCATGTCACGCTTGATCTGGGACGACGCAAGTTACCATGATGGCGTGGTGGCCAGACCCGAGGGGGGAGTACCCGAAGCCGAGGCCATCGCGAGCGTCAGGGTGATCTTTGATCAATGACGCTCTCAGCGCGGACGGCTGACGCTTCAGGATGCGCGGTGCTCTCCAACCTGGTCAGCAACATTCCTGCGCTTTTAGTTTAATGTATGCGGCTCCGCTTCCCGAGTGGGTGAGTGAGAGCGTACGATCTCAGTGGTCGTTTTTCGACTTTTAGCAGAGCAGAAACAATCAAAGGGATCGTGGAAGAAGCGGCACCGATTCCCAGCGAGACCATGAGCCGAGAGGTCTCTGCATTTCTCGCTCAACTGCGCGGACTCATCTGCACTGCTATTAGGGAGGCGGGAGGCAGGCTAGAACTGCCGGAGATGTTGCCGGTTGAAGGAGTCGAAGAGAGTGCACACTAAGTACCCATGTCAGAACCAAAACGCCAGCACATCATTCCGAAATGCTATTTGAAGCAGTTCGTTGATCCGCATACACCAACAGGGCAAGAGCCATACGTGTGGATTTTTGACCGTGGAAGTAGGAAAGGGAAAAAACGAGCACCAAGAAACATATTGACCGAGACTGATCTCTATACCTTTAGCGGAAAGGACGGGACCAAGAACTACTCACTCGAAAAAAGCCTCGCACAGATCGAAAGTGACTATGCCTCGCTGTTCGAACAGAAAATCGGTCAACACCTGCCACTAGACGCGCGCGAGCACCTCGTGCTGTGTGCCTTCGTGGCAGGCATGCTTCAGAGGACCCTCAAGCAAAAGGCGAACATCGAAGGATTTTTTGATCGACTCATATCTCGCACTGAACAGATGGAGCAAGCGCATGGCGCACCGCCCAAAACGTCTCTTGAACTGAAACACGCAAAGGAAAATGCACACAGGTTCATGATTGTCCAGACCGTGCCGGAAATTAGCAATATCCTCGTAAACATGAACCTGGCCTTTTTAGTTGCGAGCAGACGTAGTTCGTTTATTACCTCTGATGCGCCCTGCTTTCTCTTCAATGCAGAGCTCCAATGGCAGCGCCTTTATGGACCCGGACTGGCGCAGCGAGACGTGGAGGTCAGAATGCCACTGTCGCCGGAGATCTCCGTCTCGTTTACTTGGGTGAACAACCTAAGAGGCTACCTCTGCGTAGGAGAGGACTTGGTTCATGAGCACAACCGCATGGTCTACGGATATTCGGACGCCCACTTCATAGCGAACTCTCCAAACGTTAAGCGTCGATGGTTCCGGCGTTTCCCTCTCGACCCGCTGTTCATCGGAAGAATGATAAAGCATGGGGCATTCACACTCCGGAACCTCCGTTACAAGCGTTCATGACTGAAGCCGAAGCATTGAAGACGGCGCCAGGCTCTTGTTACTGCAGGGCGAAAAAAAGACGCTTTGCCACTGCTCAGGAAACTGTGTGATTCCGGAGATCTAAACGTAAAGTTACAAGCGGGGTTGGGTTTAGTTGCTGCTCTCGATCGGTTAAACGAAAATGACAAGCTCCTTAAGGTCGTGGACGATACTCTTGCGGTCGCATCCGCGTTAGGGGATGCAGACGTTCATACGTACCTTCTTGGAAAAAAGGCAGAGTTTCTTTCCAACCGCTTATCGAGCCTCATCTTCCAGCAGCGAAGCTTGAATCTTGCTTCCGCGGTCTTTGAGTGGATCGACTTCTCGCTGGAGGAAGACAAAGCGGAGTTTGCAAAGATAGCGGCTCAACGAACAGCGCTCGAAAAAGAGATTTTGTCTTTGGAAAAACAGGTCCTCAGAGCGGTGAAGACTGGCGACAATCACTACATGCGTGGGCATACTTTCAGTGCGCTTGGAGAGGTGTTTTTCTCTCGGTATCTGGACAGCAGCCTGGACCATGCGCCTCGTCGACGGCTGAAAACAATCATCACGAATTTGTATCTTATCCGTCGCTGGCACCTCGACAAGCTGATCGGTTACAGCAGAAAGGATCGCCGGCAACTGCGAAGGCTTTGGAACAATTGCGTGGCGTTTTACAATAAGGCGATTGCGGAGTTTCAGGCCATCAATGACCGCGCCGATGTTGCGTTCGCTGAGTACGGGCTTTCTGTAAAGTTCGCCATTACCTTCCGTTTTCGTCTCGCGCGACGGCTTCTGAGACAGGCGAAGGAATTGGCTCGGTCAACAAGGGAAGCGTCACTTCTCGCCTCGATCGACGAACTTGAAAAGCAAGTGATGGACAAGAACAAGCATCCTCGGAATTACGTCCGTGAATTTGGGTTGGATTTGCCGAGAAGGTTGCGTGGCTGATGCTGGCACGAAATGAACAGCGGCGCCCGCGCGAACGCGCGGGCGCCGCGCGCAGCCTACTCGTGGCAGGTGCGGTTGAGGATATAATCTGCCGCGCGCTGCGCCTGGGCTGCCGCGTGAATCAGAAGCTTGCGATCATCGCGAAGCTTCTTCAGCCAGCCGGCGACGTACGCGGCCTGATTCTCGATGACCGCGTTTGAGATTCCAGCTTCCGCGCAAAGATAAGCCGCTCCGAGCTCGGCGACCAGTCTCCTCGCGTGAATACGTCGGCCGACCCGAACGGTGCGGCTTCGGTAATCGATTCGCGAGCGAGGCGCTTCTGACTACCTGTCGAATGGATGATCTCGTGCAGGGCAGCGTTGCGTAAAATTCTTCAGCGACTCACGAAGAGCTCGCGCGGCGGGAGAGTGATGCGATCGGTGATGCGAGCTGTAGAACGCTTTTGAGCCTGCATACTGAATCTCGGGCGGGTTCGGCATTCCTGCAATGATCTTCTCCGCGGCTTCGATCGGATCGTGCTGGTACGTTTCAATCTTCGGAAGTTTGTCGATCACTGCCTGCGGCAATTCGGACTGCTCAACGTTGAACACGCGGTAGTATCTGAGTAGAAAACGCCGGCGCGTCTTCCCTTCGGGTTCCTCGGCGGCGAGGTCTTCCGTGCGCTGCTTCGCGTCATCTACCTTCCAATAGACGATCAACGTGCTCTCCTCGCCCTTGCGAACATGGCCGCCGAGTTCGTTCGCCTGCCGGTAGGTCAGCCAGAACGGTGAAACGTACTTCGACGCAGACAGTAGGAACACGTTGACGCCACGATACGGTTTCTTGCTTACAAGATTGCGCGGCAATCCGGTTGAGGTCCACGGCCTGCGCCACGGTACAATCCCGTTTTCGAGCATACTGATTATCTTTTCGGTAACGATGCCATATACATCCATTGTAGTAGTCTCCGAGTTGATATTGACGGTGAAAGAGAGAGCCGCTTTCACGGCTCTCTCTCGGTTGGATGAGTTCAGAAGGGGATGTCGTCGCCCGCTTCCGCTTTCGGCGCGTTGCCGTTCGCGCGAGTGCCGAGCATGCGCATCTGAAGCGCTATAATCTCGGTGCGGCTGCGCTTTCCGCTTCCGTCCTTCGCCTCGTACTGACGGGTCGTCAGCCGTCCCTCGACGTAGACCTGGCGGCCTTTGGTCAAGAACTGCTGGCAGGTGTCAGCGAGCTTCCCGAACGCAACCACGCGATGCCATTCGGTCCGCTTCTGCTGCTCGCCGTTGCGATCCTTGAACCGCGCGGTCGTGGCCAGCGAGAAATTCGCCACGTTCTGACCTGACGGCAGCGCACGAACCTCGGGGTTAGCGCCAAGATTTCCGATTACGATCACTTTGTTGACTGACATGATTAGAACCTCCGTTCTTTGTTCCTTGGGTTTCGCTCAATAGCCGTCTTCGTCGATCCGGTGCGCGGCAAAATCGCGTTCGGCCTTCTCGCCGTGACCGCAGCTTGAGCCGTAAACGGCTCGATCGGCTGGGTAGTAGAAGGCGCGTTCGCCTTGCTTGATTTGCGTCTGGCAATTCGGCTCGGCACACTTCGCCGGATACCGGACGGTGATCCACTTGGGATCGCACTTGAACCTTCGTCGCATTGTCGTTGCTCCTTTCCGCCCGCTTCCCGTCATCGGGCAGGGCGTGCTTCGCGTTGCTTTCATTCCCGCGCAACATTTTTCGCGGGGACCTCTCAACCCGAACTGGAGGTCCCTGCGCAGATTTCTAGATGCGCGAGCGGAGCGGGCGGCAGGACGTGCCAGAGCGAAGCGGCCCGAATGGGCTGGCGCGTCGTGCTAGCGCAGCGAACGCCACCACTGAGAGCGGCGGCGAAGCGGAGATCGCAGGCGGAGTTGGGGTGCGGCGTGGGGCCGCGACGCGGAGTTTACGGAGCGCTCGCGGGGCGGCTCACAGCGGAGCGCGGCGCAAGAAGGTTTGCCGGCTCGGTTGGCGAAGTTGGGTGTTGGCAGGGGGCTTAATACTAACGAGGAATGACGGTCTAGCGCACGTTAACGGCTCTTGATTGACGTTAGCACGGTTGGCTTGTGCGAAAACCTGCGTTTGGTGTATATTCCGGCAAAATTGGGACCCTATAACTCGAATTTGAGAGAGAGGGCGGAAGTGAGGATGGAATGGCGATTGGCCTCCAGATTTTGAAACACTTGCTCCGCTGCGCTCGCGGCGGACTTAGTCTCGAATGAATCGGCCACGATCAAGCGAGGCAGCATGGACTCTAGGGACGACCTCGACTCCGGCATAACCCACCCGGCGGAATCCAATGCCGTCGCACATATACTCTATCTTATCCGACCGACGAATCTGCATGGGCGGCTTTGGAATGCGGCTTAGTTATAGGCCGGGCGGCCTATATTGCAGTGAAAACGAGTTGCAGGAGGGGAAATTGCGATGAACCCAAGGAAATTCTTAGTGAGCGTGGGAATAGCTTTAGCTGCTCTTGTACCTAACGCCAGTAGAGCCAAAGCCACCAGTGTCGTCGACCCGAGCTCGCCTAAAGAGTCCCTAACTCCAAGGCTTCCTGGCGAGGATATCAAAGACACCAAGCAGCTAAGGGGTTCTATTGTAGAAAGGCTCACATACCAAACTAAAAGCGAACAACATCTGCTTGTCTTGCGAAAAACGGGCAGTGGCAATATTTACGCTGACCACTCGTCTCATGGGTCTCACGGGTCTCATAGCTCACACTCCTCGGGCAACTGAATACTCTGTGCCAAAGGAGAACGCGAATGTCCCAATACGAAAGAGAGGCAGACGCAATATCAGTAACCTTTGACAGTCAGGTGTACAGCCTGACGGCGGTCAAGAAAGCCGCGTACAAATATCTCGACTGCTTTTCTGCCGATATCAGCATTGTGGGCACAAAGATCAATTGCAGGCTCACTTTTACCTCCTCCAACGACCACGGCAGTCGCCAGCGACTCGTCGAAGACTTCAGAAAAGAGGTGTTGGATCAAGACCTAAGAGAAGCGCTCAAGGTAGAAACCGAGGCAGTACGAAACTTAATCCTTTCGTACGCCTTCTCGCAGACTGCAATACCGAGCGATGAGAACATTTCATAATGCTGATTTCTTTGGCAGGAATTCTTCCTATAGCCTGTTGCCCTTTCGCTTTATCTCTCTCGATGCCGATTCTTACGTCCTGACTAATCTCGCCGGCGAATATCTCATCGCGCCTCGCGAAAAGCTCGCGGCCCTTATACACCATCGACTTTCTGCGGCGGATCCTCTTTACGTCGACTTGCGGGCGCGTCATTTCTTATCTGATGACGACTCTTCGATAACACCTGAGCTCTTGGCGATGAAACTCAGAACGCGGTATGACCGGCTTGCTCAGTTCACGAGACTCCATATCTTTGTAGTCACCCTCAGATGCGAACATAGCTGTCAGTACTGCCAAGTGTCGCGGCAATCAGAAAACAAGATCAAATATGACATGTCACCCGAAGTCGCGTCCAAGGCGGTAGAGCTAGCCTTCCGCTCCCCATCGAGAGACATAAAAATCGAATTTCAAGGTGGCGAGCCTCTTTTGAACTTCGATCTAGTCAAGCTGATAGTGGGCGAAGCCGAAAGGAGAAACCAGAAAGAAAGCAAAGATCTCGCCTTTGTTATTGCTTCGAACCTTGCTTTAGTTGACACATCGATGCTCGAATTCTGTAGGGAGCATTCCGTCCATATGTCGACTTCGCTAGATGGACCTCGAGACCTTCATAACGCTAACCGTGCCAGACCCGGCAGGAACAGCTATGAAAAGACGATCGAAGGTATCAACCTCGTCCGGGAAGTCTTGGGCGGAAACCGAATAGCGGCGCTAATGACGACGACGGAGGCCAGTTTGGGCCGTGTGCGGGAAATTATCGACGAGTATCTGGCCCAAGGGTTTCACAGCATCTTTCTGAGGCCCCTTTCTCCCTATGGATTCGCTATTGAGGCAAATCTTACCGCACGTATAACGCCCAGCGGTGGCTGAAATTCTATAAGGAAGGCCTTGCTTACATCATCGACCTAAATCGCCAGGGCAAAGAGTTTGTCGAGTTTTACGCCTCAATTGTACTCAAGAAGATGCTGACCAGTGAGGATCCAGGGTATGTCGATCTTATGAGTCCAGCCGGGATTGGCATAGCAGGAGTAGTCTACAATTACGATGGAGACGTGTACGCGTCTGATGAAGGTCGAATGCTAGCTGAGATGGGAGATCTGTCGTTTCGACTCGGAAGCATTATGGAGGACGATTATGAGCAAATATTTACGTCCTCCAATCTGCTGACTCCCCTGGAAGAGTCTTTCGCCTACAGCGTTCCCATGTGCAACGACTGCGCCTTCGAGCCCTACTGTGGCTCCGATCCCGTTTTTCATTATGCCGTTTCTAAGGATTACGTCGGTCGAAAGCCCGAATCGGAATTCTGTTTTCGAAATATGGAGATATGTCGACATCTGATACGAACAATGGAAGGCGACGCGTTTGCTAAGCGACTCTTTACTCGGTGGGCGGCCCTGCCATGTTAAAGCTCCACGGAACTCTGCCGGTATTGAAGAGCACGATTCGTGGCTCTTATCTAGTAACGGTCACAAAGAATGCATTTCTGGCTGCATCATTGAGGAGCACAAGGGCACTATTACAAGGAGCGAATCAAAACCCAATCGGTTATAAAGCGGTGCTCGCCCGACAAAACAGTATCGACGTTAGGGAATGCCAAAGCGACATCTTTCAGATTTCAGATGAGTACACTTACCTCGACGAAGGAGACATCCTCAGATTGAATTCAGCGTCCGGAGCGATGCGCTGCCTGTATAGAAGGTCCGCCCGGTCAAACTCGATACTCCTCACCGAACAATGCAATCACTATTGTCTCATGTGTTCGCAGCCACCTAAGACACCCGACGATTCGTGGCTACTCAGAGAAGCATTCGAATTGATAAAAATGATTCCAACAGACACGAAAGAACTGATTTTGACGGGCGGCGAACCGACTCTCTACGGTCCCACATTGGTCGAATTACTGAGTCATACGAGACAGTGCCTACCGGAGACAGCAATACATTTGCTCTCGAATGGAAGAGCCTTCAGGGATTTCAAGTTCGCAACACTTTATGCGGCTGTCAAGCATCCCGATCTGATGATAGGTATACCGCTCTGATTCCGACGATCCGGCGACACATGACTATGTGGTTCAGAGCAGGGGGGCCTTCGATGACACGATTCGGGGCATCCTCAATCTGAAAAAGCTCCACCAGCGAGTCGAAATCCGATTGGTCATTCATAAACAAACGGTTCCCAGGTTACGACAGACTTGCGAGTTCCTGGCGCGAAATTTATTGTTCGTAGATCATGTGGCATTGATGGCGCTCGAAATCACAGGCTTCACGAGACCAAACCTTCAACTTCTCTGGATAGATCCCTACGACTACAAGGATACTCTTAGCGAGGCAGTAGCAATCCTAAATTCTTACGGAATTCCCGCCTCGGTCTACAATCATCAGCTCTGCACCGTGAATCCGGACGTGGTGCAAAACTACCGAAAATCTATCAGTGATTGGAAGACCGAGTATCTGGATGAGTGTATTGCCTGCAGAAGACGCGATGACTGCGGGGGATTCTTTTCTTCCGGAAAGGCGTACCGGCATAGCGATCACATCAAGGCCTTCGTTTAACGGTGGATGAAGACATATGGCGACTATTTCCATGCAAGGAGCTAGACAGACGCCCAACCGGCTGCTGCAGATCCTTGTCGTCTTGAGTACGAGTGGCTTGTTAACCCTGAACTGGATCGGGCACCGCAGCGTGAAGCTAAATTTCTACGGTCTCCATGCTGTTGAAGAACGCGGCACGGGGAGGAACGAGAGAAGCACCCCGCGATCCTTCGTCTTGCCCGCGACGCCAGGTGTGGCGTTTGCGCAGGAAAGCCTGAAGGCCACCGGAGTTTATTCTCGCCAGGTTTCCAAGTGCGTCTCAATGCTTAGAACTCTCGGCTATCAGATTGACGGCGACGAGAATCTGTTGAATGCAAAGGTAGTCGAGGCAATCTACATATTTCAGAGCGATCGAAACCTGCCCACTACGGGTAAGGCGGATGAACTAACCATGAGGGCGCTGAAATGCAATTAGCTCGCGTGGCTTCGTCGGTGTTAACCGTGTTGAACGTGATTGCTTTAGTGATTGTTGGCGTTCTCGGGGTGAAGGAGCTTGCTCATCCCGCCGATTGCAATGCACGTTTACAAAAATGAATACAAGGAGCTTATGTTCAAATGCGATGATGCTATGAGAGACCACTTGATCGCGAAGAGCGCAGTCGTAGCATCACCGTCGGCAGCAGCTATACGAAACCTCCACGCGGCAGAAGTCGGTCTGATGACTTGTCAAGACTATGACGATTTGCGGAAAAAGCTCCTAGGCTTCGGCTTGAGCGAGAATGACCTTTCGAAGATCGGTTTGGAGGCTATAGAGGAGAACGCGAAGGACGTTCGGGCGTTTGTGGAAACACATGAAATTCGGTATTAGCTTCTTCCTCCTTGTTTCGGCCTAATTTCGGTTGGGTTGTCTGCTGACGAGAACGACGAAACGGCGTTTCCCAGAATCTTGAGACAGCAAATTCTTGCTAATGGCTTCATTCCAGCGAAAAGTTTGTACGTTAACAGGGATGAGGCTCTGGTTGACGTGGGTAAGGTGATTTTTAAAAGCAAAAAGCTGAGCCTGAATGGTAATATCGCTTGCAAAACGTGCCACCTGTCGAAATTCGGCTCCGCAGATGGCATTCCTGTAGCCGCTGCCATCGGAGCCACCGGAGAAGGGCCTCAACGACTGCTAAGCGGCGCAAAACTTCTGGCTCGAAATACCCTGCCGTTTTGGGGTAGAGGAGGCCCTGGCTTCAATACATTCTTTTGGGATGGAAAGGTGGATTTCGCGGACGGCAAGCAGATGAGTCAGTTCGGATCTCATCCGCCGTCCGCTGACCCCCTCGTAACCGCTGCACACCTGCCCGTTGTCGAGGTGCGGGAGATGCTAGATGAGGATTCATTCGTACGACAGCATATGCAGGAGTCGGTTGATGGAGCGACCGCAATTTATCAGGCGATCGCTGGTAACCTCCGACGGTTTGAGCCAGAGGCCTCCAAGGCTCTTGCTGTTCATTTGAACAAACCTGTCGATGAGCTTACTTACACAGATTACGCCAGATCGCTTGCAGCTTTTATCAGATCAGAGTTCAGGATAAGAGAAACGAAGCTAGAACGGTTTGTGACCGGGTCAGAGTCTCTTTCACCCGAGGAAATTCGTGGAGGACTGATTTTTTATGGGAGAGGGCGTTGCGTCACTTGTCACTACGGCCCGTACTTTGCCGACTTAAAGTTCCACATAGTTCCCTTTCCCGAGCTCGGGTTTGGTAAAAATGGCTTCGGCGTTGACTACGGTCGATTTAATGTGACATTTGATCCCAAGGACCTTTATAAGTTTCGAACGCCTCCTCTTTTCAACGTGGAAAAGACTGCGCCGTATGGGCATTCCGGATCTGTTGCAACAATCCAAGAGGCGATTGTCGCTCACTTTGATCCTCTTAGATTGGTAAGCCTTTCAGCGATGGATCCCTTAGCAAGGCACGAATTCTATAAGCGACTGACTTTAGCCTCAGAGACGGCTACGACGGTGGGGTTTCTTGCTGACGATGATATCGATGACCTCGTAAAGTTTCTGAAGACGCTGTCATTCGCCGGCCCATCTGAGACAGACACTCCAAGCGAGGACGCTCGGAAGTGAAATGCTAATGTGAAACAGAAGGCGTTCGGGCGGCGTGGAATTGCCGTTAGAGGGTGCAGAGGAGAATCAGTATGAGCGTTGCTATCGTGACCGGCGACGCCGGCCTGATCGGTGCCGAGACCGTTCGATTCTTTTCGAAGAATGGTCTGGACGTGGTAGGCATCGACAATGACATGCGCCGCGAGTTCTTCGGCGACGAGGAAGCACTGCCTGGAGTCGTAGGCGGCTTCAACGCGAAGTCCGGAACTACAGGCACGTCGATGGGGATATTCGGAATCTG